>CAVRKA010000008.1:0-69460 GCA_963722175.1 uncultured Solirubrobacterales bacterium | reverse complement strand
CCTCGAGCTCTCGAACGGCGATCCCCTGACCCAGATCGCGACCGAGAGCGGCCTGATGCCAGAGCCCGTCCGCCGCCGCCAGGCGCTGATCGGCCCCGCCGAGCGGGTCGAGCTGATCCTCGACTTCACCGGGCTGGCGGGCCAGCGCGTCGTCCTGCAGAGCGCGAAATACAGGGGCAGCGACGGGGTGGTTTCGAAGACTCACATCGGCCCGTTGATGGAGTTCCGGGTCGGTCAGCGCGTCGACGATGCGACCAGCGTCCCGGCCCAGCTGCGAGCGCTACCGGCGTGGGCCGAGCAGGCCTCGCCGAACCCCGATCGCACGTGGGAGATCACGGTCGGCAAGGGCCTGCTGCCGAGCTGGCTGATCAACGGCAAGACCTTCGACCCCTCCCGCTCCGACGCCTTCCCGAAGCTCGGCACGACCGAGACCTGGGAGCTTCACAACCGGACCAAGGTCGCTCACCTGATGCACATGCACCACACCGACTGGTACATGCTGACCCGCAACGGCAGGCTCCCCCCGGCCCATGAGCGCTGCCTGAAGGACACCTTCCTGCTCGAGCCGAACGAGAGGGTCCGGGTCGCCGGTCACTTCTCGGACTTCACCGGCAAGTACGCGATCCACTGCCACATGCTCGATCACGAGGACCATGGCCTGATGGCGCAGTTCGAGGTCGTCGAGGGTTAGCCACGCTAGAATCCTCTCCGTCAGACGGCAGAACGGATTCTCCCTCTCTCACCGCTCTCCACTCGCCGGAGCAGCATGTGCGCTCCTGGGCATCGTCGGGCTGCTGGCGGCCGCTCCGCCCGCGCTGGGCGACGAGACGGGCCGCATCGGCGGTCGCGTCCTCACGCAGCCCGGCGGGGTCGTGCTTCCAGACTCGAGGGTCTGGCTGCACCGCTTCATCCCCGGCACCGGGACCTTCCAGCCCGTCGCGGCGACGAGCACGAACGCCGAGGGTCGGTACGGCTTCACGGGGCTCGCCGCGGATCGTTACGCGGTCTGCGCTGACTCGAATCCGGCCGAAGGCCTGTACGTGCGGCGCTGCTGGCGCGACGCCCCGGCGCCCGACTCGGCCGACGACGTCGTCCTCGACCCGGGTGAGATGGTCGGAGGGGTGACGCTCCGCCTGCCGCTGCGCGCGCGGATCCGCGGCCACGTGACGGACCCCGAAGGCGATCCGGTGACCGGCGGCTACGCCCACGTCTGGCGGAATGACTCGGGTCGATGGGTTCACGAGTCGTACGCGGGCTTCGACGGCGAGGGCGGCTACGACCTGCGCGTCGACGGCGCGCCCGTCTACCACGTCTGCTTTTTCCCGTTCGACGGCGAGGGGCTCGCGTCCGAGTGCTGGAACGACGCGCCGTCGCTCCCTAGCTCGACCGGGATCCGAGGCGCGCTGCCGAACCGGACGGTCGACGGGATCGACGCGCAGCTCGATCCCGCCGCCAAGATCGAGGGCCTGATCACCGGATACCCGACCGGCACCCAGGGCGAGATCGAGATCGTGGCCTATCGCAACGACGGCGGCGAGTGGTGGGCGGCGGGATCGACTCTGATCTCGCCGTATACGAGCCCGCTGCCATACGAGATCGCCAGCCTCCCGGCCGGCACCTACCGGGTCTGCTTCAGCTCCCAGAACTACGAGTTCTTCCCTGTGTTCCCCCATGAATGCGTCGGCGGCTACCCGACGCCGGCGACCGGGAGCGACGTCGAGGCCATCACCGGCGAAACGACCGCGGACGCCGACGTCGAGCTCGGCTTGGCGAGCACGATCCGGGGCAAGGTCTCGGGGATCGACGCGGCGGTCCCGGTCCAGCTCCTGACCGCGTCGGGCGAGCCGATCTTCGAGTATCTGACAAGGCCCACCGGGGCGTTTCGCTTCGGCGAGCTGCCGGACGGCTCCTACAAGGTCGCCTTCAACCGCGTCCCCGGCGAGACCCGCCTCGCGGCGCGCTTCTACCGGAACAAATTCGAGCACGCCGGTGTCGGCAGGGCGACAGCGTTCGATCTCGGGAGCGGCGAATTCCTCTCCGGGATCTCGAGCACGCTCGTCAACGGCGGCTCGATCACCGGCCGCGTCGTCGACCCTGACGGCGCGGGCATACCAGGCTGCCAGGTGCGTGCTCACACGCCGGACGGCGCCCTCGTGACGCGCTGGAGCGAGACGGCCGGCGACGGCTCGTTCGACGTCGGCGGGCTCACCACCGGCTCGTACCGGCTCCTGGTCAGCGGCGGCACATGCGGAATCGGCCCCGCCGACCTCCATTACGACACCGGCGCGGTGTCGCGGCTGACGGAGGACGCGTCGCTCGCCGATCCGCTCGCCGTGGTGCTGGGGGCGCCGACGGCGGTGCCCGGGGATCTCGTCGTCACCCAGCTCCGCAATCTGGCGCCTCCCTCGATCACGGGAGAAGCGCGGGTCGGACAGCCGCTGAGCGCCGATCCCGGCAGCTGGTCGCCGGCGGACGTCACCTTCTCCTATCGCTGGTCTGCGGACGGTGTTCAGGTGTCCGGCGCTACGGATTCGTCGTTCGTGCCGACCGTCGATCAGGTCGGCACTCGGATCCGCGTTCGGGTGATCGCCTCGAAGACCGGTTATGAGGACGCCCGCAGGAGTTCCGCCTCGACCGCAAGCGTGACGAGCGGCGCCTGACGGCGCCGAGCTAGACGCCGAGGTCGCGCAGGAACTCGGGCTCGTGGCCCTCGATGTAGACGAACAGCGGGTGCGGGAGGTCCTTGTTGGTCGCGCGCTCGGCGGGATCCGGCGGTGTCGACTCGTCGGCGTGCGCGAGCTGCTCGTCGGCGTCCTGCCAGAAGCGCTCCTCCGGGTTCCAGCGCCGGCGGCGGACGTCGGCCTCGAGCCCCTCGTCGGCGAGCACATCGCGGACGGCGCCCTCCGCCCCGGCCGCTGCCTCGGCGGTCTGGGTGTAGACGTAGAGGTGGTCGCCGTCGCGGGTGACGATCACCCGGTCACCGAGCCGCTCCTGGACCTCGTCGTCGAGGTCCAGCGTGCGCAGGCGCTCCGAGAGCTTGCCGTGCACCGATTCGTGGATGTCGATCTCGACCCTGTATTCGTCGCTGGCCATCGCGGCGCGAGGCTACCAGCACCCGCGCTCTAACCTGGGCCCGATGGACCAGGTGATCCAGGTGGTCGGCGCGCTGATGATCTTGGCCGGGTTCGCGGGCACACAGGCCGGGCGTCTGCGGGCCGACTCGCGCACCTACCTGGTCCTCAACCTGGTCGGATCTGCCGTCCTCGCGGTGCTCGCCTTCGAGGAGCGCCAGTGGGGCTTCGTCCTGCTGGAGGGCGTCTGGGCCGGCGTCTCGCTTTGGAGCCTGAGCCGGGTTCTGCGCGGCCTCCCGGTCGCCACCGCCCACTAGACGTCCGACCCCGCCCTTATCAAGGTGTGGATGGCGCCCAGCGTGATGCTGCCGGACGACGCCCCTGCCTGGCGGCGTCACTTCCACGGCGACGGCTACGGCTACGGCTGGTTGCTGGGGCTGATCCTGTTCACGATCGGGTTTCAGATGGCCGCACCCGAGAGCGACGGTGCGCGGATCGTGACCATCGGACTGCAGGGCTTCACGCTGCTCGCCGCCCTCAGGGTCTCCGGCGTGCGGCGCTGGCTGGTCCACATCGCCGCCGTTGTCACCGCGATCGCGCTGCTCACGGCAACGGGCATCCTGATCGGCTCGGGCGACCTCGACGCGGGCGGGGGCCGCGCCCTCGGTCTGATGTTCGTCGCGGTCGCACCTCTGGCCATCGCGTACGGCGTCCTGCTTCAGGCCCGGCGCGCGCAGATGATCACCTTCCGGACGATCTTCGGCGTCCTCTGCGTCTACCTGTTGATCGGGTCCGCGTTCGCCTACGCCTACGGGATCATCTCGGTGGCCGACGACGGGACCTTCTTCGCCGAGATCTTCGGTGGCGACCAGTCCGACTTCCTCTACTTCAGCTTCGCGACGATGACGACGGTCGGCTATGGAGACCTGACCGCGGCGCATGATTTCGGCCGTTCGCTTGCGGTGATGGAGGCGCTGATCGGTCAGGTCTACCTCGTCACCCTCGTGGCATTGATCGTCGGCAACCTCGGCCGCGCCCGCCCCGGGCACTAGATGAGTGCGGCAGCCCGCCGCCGCCGGGCCGCCCTCGCCGCCGTCGCGGCGGCAGCGCTGGTCACGGGGATCGTCGTCGGGGCCGGGGACGAAGACGACTCCGCCGCACCCGCGGAGCAGGGCGCCCCCGCCCCCGCCTGTCCGCCGGAGATCGCCTCCGACCCGCGCCTGCTCGCAGGGCAGATGCTGATCGTGCGGATGGAGGCGACGGCAACGGAGCAGCTCCGCGACCGGGTGCGCACGGGCAGGATCGGCGGCGTGATCCTCTTCCCGCCCGAGGGCGCCGACCCGGCGGCGCTCGGGGAGCAGGTCGCGATCCTGCGCCGCGTCGCCGAGCGCGCCGGGATGCCGGCGCCGCTGATCGCGATCGACCAGGAGGGCGGCGAGGTGAAGCGCCTCCCCACCCTGCCGCCCGATCGCTCGCCGGCCGAGATCGCGGGCGCGGGCGCCGAGGCGGCCACCGCCGAGGGTGCCGCGACCGGTCGCGCACTGCGCGAGCTGGGGATCGACATCGACCTGGCGCCGGTGCTCGATGTCCCCGCGGTCGCGGGGGCCTTCATGGCTTCGCGCGCCTTCTCCGACGACCCGGACGAGGTCGCCGAGCTCGGGGTCGCGTTCGGCATCGCGCTACAGGGCGAGGGCGTCGCCGCGACCGCGAAGCACTTCCCGGGCCTCGGGCTCGCGACAGAGAACACCGATCTGGGCCCGAGCGCCGTCTCCGGATCGCGGACGCAGCTCGGCCCCGGCCTGGAGCCGTTCCGCGCCGCGGCCGAGGCGGGCCTCGATCTGGTCATGGTCTCGAACGCCACCTACCCGAGCCTGGACCCCGAGCGTCCGGCGTCGCAGTCGCGGCCGATCGTCGACGGGCTCCTGCGCGACCGGCTCGGCTACGACGGCGTCGTGATCACCGACGACCTCGGCGCCGGCGCCCTGACCGGGGCCGGGCTCGACGAGGGCGCTGCGGCGGTGGGCGCCGCTCGGGCCGGGGCCGATCTGCTGCTCGTCGCGCTCACGGACGGCGCCGCGGCGTACGACGCCGTGCGCGACGCGATCGCGAGCCGAGAGCTCGATCGAGGTGCCGTGCTCGCCTCCTGCGCGCGGACGACGGCGCTGCGCTCGCGGCTTAGCCCTGCAGCCGGGCCTTGAAGCCGGCGCCGTCCCTGCTGTAGACCCAGTCGCCGCGGGCGAAGCCCTTGACCCGGTCGTCGGCGTTGACGAGCACTGCCGTGATCCGGTCGAAGCGGCGCGGATCGTCGAGCGTCACCGACCCCTTGCCGCCCTTGCCGAGGTACTTGACCTTGCTCGTCACCGCGCCGGCGAGCGGGTCGCCGTCGCGGCCGACCAGGGCCAGCCCCGCCCGGACGCCGCCCTCGACGTCCGCTCGCAGCGTCAGCTCGCCGCCGCCCGGCGGCCTGACGTTCAGCAGCCGATAGGCCGTGTGGTCGAGGTGGAACTTCTTGCTGCCCCCGTTCGCCAGCGAGCCCTTGCGCTGCACGTCCGGATACGAGGCGTGATCGGGCAGGTTGCCGGCCCCGGCGCGCCACTCGGCGGTCGCGGCGGTGAAGCGGGTGAACTCGCGGCTGAAGCTCTTGCCGCCGCTCTTCGAGATCGCCTTGTCGTAGGCCGCGAGCGCGAAGTCGGCCGGGCTGGGTGGCGTCGGAGAACTCCCACGCCCGGCGGATGACGCCGACGCCGTGCCCGCCCCCGCCGCTGTCGAGCCAGTGGTTCCAGGTGCCCGCGCCGTAGATCCGCAGCGACCGGTCGTCGTCGGGCGGGTAGATCGTGGTGATCGGCTCGCCGGGGTACCTGGCGAAGCTGTTCACGTAACCGAGCCAGTCGTTGACGTCGGGGTAGACCTGCTCCTCCGACCAGACTGCGGTCGCCTCGAGGAACCAGGTGTCCTGGAACGCGTCGTAGTTCACCTGCAGCAGGTGGTTGTACTCGTGCGCGAGGGTGACGCTCGCCGGGATGGCCGGGTCGGCGTAGCCGTACTCCGTCTTCGAGTAGTCGTTGTCGAGCACCAGGTACCCGTACTGGCTGCGAGCCTGGCCCTGGCCGGGATCCACCGTCTGATAACCGAACAGGCCCTGGTTTCCGAGCTGTTTCAGGTAGATGTCGGCGCGCAGGCTCGGATCGCTGCCGCAGCCGGCGCGATCCGGCTTCGGTGCCTTCCACCCCATCGGCCCTGGCGCGACCTCGATGCCGTAGGAGTATTCCGCGATCCCGAGCAGGGACTCGACGTAGTCGGGGACGCCGTCGATGTCATCGACCCCGTTCGCATCGGTCAGGTTCGGCGCGTCGGGGAAGCCCGGCGCGTTGACCCAGAAGACGCAGAAGTGCGTGCTCTCGGCGCTGGCGATCGGCGCCGCGGGCGGATAGCCCTCGTCGAACGGGCCGCCGGGACCGTCGGTCGGGCGCGCGAGCAAACCCTCGGCCCGCTCGCGCTCGGCATCGGGAAGCTCGGGATAGGCGACCGCGAGGTCGTGGAGCGCGACCGTCGCGTCGACCGCCGGCTCGGCATCCTCCGGCGCGGTTTCGGGAGCGACCGTCGCCTCCGCCGTCGCCAGGATCTCGCCGGCGTCCTCGGCCGAGAGCTCGCCAGGGGCCTCCTGAGCCGCCGCCGGCGCCACGCATGCCAAGCAGGCGACCGCCGTCACCAGCCCACCCAGACCCGGGCGGCTCCTCCTCGTAACCCTCAAGCGCTTGAACATACTGTGCTCATGCACGAACCCGCGCCGAGCCCGGTCGTTGCGCTCGCCCAGATCGATCCCACGGTCGGCGACCTCGAGGGCAACGCCGCCCTGATCGCCGCGGCGATCGCCCGGGCCCGCGAATCGGGAGCTTGGCTCGTCGTCCTCCCAGAGCTCTGCCTGCCGGGATATCCCGCGGAGGACCTCTACCTGAAGCGTCACTTCGCGGAGGCGAACGTCGCGGCGCTCGAGGGGCTCGCGGCCGAAGTCGAGGGCATCACCGCGCTGGTCGGGTTCGCCGAGCCGGTCGCAACGGGGGTCGAGCGGCGTCCCGACGCACCGGCGCCGCGCCCGGTTCACAACGCGCTCGCCGTCCTTCGCGACGGCCGGGTCGAGGTCGTCTATCGCAAGAACCGGCTCCCCAATTACGGCGTCTTCGACGAGGTCCGCTACTTCGAGCCCGGCTCGGGGCCGGAGGTGATCGACGTCGGCGGTGTCCGGGTCGGCCTGACGATTTGCGAGGACCTCTGGGAGCCGGGGCCGCCGGCCTCGCTCGAGGCCGAGCAGGGAGCGCAGCTGATCGTCAACCCGTCGGGTTCGCCCTACCTGCGCGGCAAGGGGGCCGACCGCGAGCGGATGTTCGCCGAGCGCGCCCGCGCCTACGGCGTCCCGATCGCCTTCTGCAACCTGGTCGGCGGCCAGGACGAGCTCGTCTTCGACGGCCACAGCTTCGTCGTCGACGCCTCGGGCGCCGTGGTCGCCCGGGCGCGGCAGTTCGAGCCCGATCTGCTGCTCTGGGAGCTCGGCGGCGAGCCGGGGCGGATCGAAGCGCCGCTCGGCGACCTCGACGAGGTCTACGGCGCGCTGACCCTCGGCGTGCGCGACTACGTGCGCAAGAACGGTTTCCGCCGGGCCCTGGTCGGGCTCTCGGGCGGGATCGACTCCGCCCTCGTCGCCCTGATTGCCGCTGACGCGCTCGGGCCCGAGAACCTGACCTGCGTCGTCATGCCCTCCCCCCACTCCAGCCCCGAGACGCAGGCCGACGCGCGGGCGATCGCGACCAACCTCGGCGCCGAGCTGATCGAGCTCGCGATCGAGCCGGCGATGGATGCGTACCACTCGGTCCTCGGCGACCACTGGTCGGGCGACGGGCTGCCGGCCGAGAACGTGCAGGCGCGGATCCGGGGGAACCTGCTGATGGCGCTCTCCAACGACCGCGGGGCGCTGGTGCTGACGACCGGCAACAAGAGCGAGATGGCGGTCGGCTACGCGACCCTCTACGGCGACATGGCCGGCGCGCTGGCGGTGATCAAGGACGTCCCCAAGCAGCTCGTCTACAGCCTCGTCGAGCACCGCAACACGCGGGCCGCCGGCGAGCTCGTCCCGGCGTCGGTGATCGAGCGCGCTCCCTCGGCCGAGCTGCGCCCGGACCAGCTCGACTCCGACTCGTTGCCGGACTACGAGGTCCTGGACCGGGCGCTCGAGGGCTACGTCGTCGCCGACCGCTCGCGGGAGGAGCTGATCGCCGACGGCCTCCCGGCGGAGATCGTCGACGAGGTGATCCGCATGGTCGACCTGGCCGAGTACAAGCGCCGCCAGGCGGCGCCGGGGATCCGGGTCACGTCGAAGGCGTTCGGCCGCGACCGGCGGATGCCGATCACGAACCGATTCGGGGGCTAGGGCCTAGCGCTGCGGCGGCGGGCGGACGGCGACCGTCATCCGCACCAGGCAGCACTCGCGCCCCTGGTCGTCGGTGATCTCCGTGTCCCAGACCCAGGTCGTGCGGCCGCGGTGGCGGGGACGGGCCTCGGCGTGGATCGTGCCCTCGCTGATCGGGCGCAGGAAGGTCGCCTGGTTCGACATCCCCATCGCCAGCATGCCGTCGTCCTTGACCGCCTCGTAGGTCGCCAGGGAGCAGAGCGTCTCGGCCAGCGATGCGAAGGTGCCGCCGTGGACGATCCCGAACGGCTGGCAGACGGCCGGGGAGACCGCCAGCCGCGCGCGCGCCGGATCGGGCCCCGGATCGAGGATCTCGATCCCGAGCAGCTCCGCCAGATGACTGGGATTTGGGCTGGGCTCGTCCGGCACGGCTGCAGCGTACCCGCCACCCGGCGGCGAGCTGCGTGGCCGGCGAAGCCCAACCCGTAGGCTTTCGCGTCCGCATGGCGATCAGCCCCGATCAACAGGCGACGCTGCAGCTGCTGCTCGAGCGCGGCCAGAGCTACGACGACCTGGCGAAGCTGCTCGGCCAGGGCACCGACGAGGTCCGGGCGCGGGCGCGGGCGGCGCTGACCGAGCTCGCGGGCGCCGACCCGGATCGCAACGTCGGCCTCACCGACTATCTGCTCGGCCAGGCCGACCCGATCGGCCGCGCCGACGCCTCCCGGCACCTGCGCGAGGACCCCGCCGACTATGAACTGGCCGCCGGGCTCAGCGAGACGCTGCGGGCGATGTACCCGGCCGCCGAGTTGCCCCGGCTTCCCGGCGAGCCCCGCCCGGCAGGGTCGCGGCGCCGCGCGGCGCGCGCATCCAAGCCCGGCGCCGAGGCCAAGCCCCGCCGGGCGCCGTTCGCCGGCCTGACCGAGTCGCAGACGCGGCTGATCGTGATCGTCGGGGTCTCCGGGGTGCTGCTGCTTGCGGTCGTGCTCGCGATCTCCGGCGCCTTCGGCGGCGGCGACGAGGACACGAGCGCCGCGACGACGGGGACCTCGACGACCGCGGCCGCCGACGAGCAGGTCCAGCGCGTCGCCCTGCAGCCGGTCGGCGGCGGCGACGCGACGGGCGAGGCGGTGTTCGGGCTCGCCACCGGCGATCAGGCCTTCGTCGACGTCTCGATCGAGGGCCTCGATCCGGCCCCGTCGGACAAGACGTACGTCATCTGGCTGATGCTCACCAACGACCAGGGCTACCCGTTGTCGCCGATCACGGTCGGGGAGAACGGCAGCTTCCAGAACCGCTTCTCGATCCCCGCCGCCGTCCTCCCGGTGATCGCCCGGGTCCAGTTCGTCGACGTCTCGATCGCCCCGGTGAAGACGATTCAGAAGCTGGTGCGCGACGCGATCGAGAGCACCGCCCTCGTGCTCGAGGAGCCGGGCGAGGTCGTCCTCCGCGGCGAGATCCCGAAGGCGGCCGATGCCGGCGGCGCGGGCTCCGGCGGCCAGGACGGCGGCTGATCGCAGGATGAGCCTCACCCAGTACTACTGCGCGGCGACCCTCGATGGCTACATCGCCGAGTCCGACGACACCCTCGGCTGGCTGATGGGGTACGAAGGGAGCTTCGAGGGCGAGGGGGCCGAACCCGGCCCGATGAGCGAGGGCGGCAGCTACGAGGGCTTCTACGACGGCGTCGGAGCCATGGTCAGCGGCTCGACCACCTACGAGTTCGTCCTCGACCACATCTCGGACCCGAGCGAGTGGCCGTACAAGGGCAAGCCGTACTGGGCGCTGAGCTCGCGCGACCTGCGGGTGCTCGAGGGCGACGGCATCGACGTCCGGATCGCCAACGCCGAGGTCGCCGAGCTCTACGACGAGCTGATCGCCGCCGCCGGCGAGCGCAACCTGTGGGTCGTCGGCGGCGGCAACGTCGCTTCGCAGTTCGCGGCCGCCGGCCTCCTGGACGAGGTCCTCGTCACGGTGGTCCCCGTCGTCCTCGGCGCCGGCAAGCCGCTGTTCGACGAGCGACTGCCCGGCGGACCGATGCGGCTGCTGGGCACGCGCACGTTCGCGACCGGCATGGTCGAGCTGCGCTACGCGATCGGCTGAGCGCGCTTCAGCTGTCCTGCGGGCTCAGGCGGCCCAGAAGCGGTCGCTCTCGGCCGGCTTGGCGTCGACCATCTGCCACTCGACGACCGCGCCACCCGTGATTCGCAGCAGGTGGGCGGCGAAGTTGTGCAGGGTGGCGTCGCCGCGCTCGGCGTGGATCTCGACCATCGCCAGGCTGCGGTCGTCGCCGACCGCGACCGGCTCCTGGGTCAACTCGACCGTAAAGCGCGCCGCGGCGAGGTCCATCGCCTCGATCCGGCCCAGCAGGTTCTCGCGCCCGACGACGCGGTCGGAGCCACCCTCGGCGTTGGTGATCTCCGCGGTGACGCGCTCGTCGAGCAGTGCGCGCATCGCCTCGAGGTCGGCGGCCGAGAACGCCTCGATCAACCGCTTCGCTGCCTCGTTCGGCTTCGTCGATGCCATCGCTTACTCCGGCAGCAACTTACCCGGGTTCATGATCCCGGCCGGATCGAGGCGCTCCTTCAGCGCCCGCAGCGCCGCGAGCCCCGTCGCGCCGACCTCGGCGCCCATGTAGGGGGCGTGGTCGCGGCCGACGGCGTGGTGGTGGGTGATCGTGCCGCCGGTCTCGACGATCGCCTCGCAGGCCGCCGTCTTCGCCGCCCGCCACTGCTCGAGCTCCGCTCCCGGGCGAGCGCGCGAGGCGAAGGTGAAGTACAGCGAGGCGCCGTCGCGGTAGGCGTGGGAGAGGTGGCACATGACGATCGGCGGCGTCCCCTGGGCGTGCAGGGCGGCGTTCAGCGCCGCGCGGACGGCTCGGTAGAGATCGTCGAGACGCGACCAGGTGTGCGAGGTCTCGAGCGTCTCGATCAGGTACCCGAGGTCGATCAGCTCGTCGCGCAGGTACGGCCCCTCGAAGCGGCCCCGCTCCCACGCCCGCCCCGGCGCCCCGCCGAGCGCCGCGCCGCCGCCGCGGCGCAACAGCCGTGCCGACACCGCCCGCCGGCGCTCGACCGACTCGCGCTCGCCCTCCCAGCCGCAGATCACCAGGCAGCCGCCGCGGCGCCGGCGCAGCCGCAGGTACGCGTCGAGCATCGCGCGTCGCGAGCCCGCGGTGCCGGCGAGCGCGAGCGTCACCCTGGTCTCGGCCTCGTCCGAGAGCCTGGTGACGTCGGGCAGCGCGCCGGCCTGGGCGAGCGTGCGAATGAGCTCCCGCCCGGAGGCGAAGTCGGCGGCCATCCAGGCCTCGTAACGGCGTTCGGGCGGCACCGGGCGCACCCGCAGGCTGACCTCGGTGATCACGCCCAGGACCCCCTCGGAGCCGAGCACGAGCTCGCGCAGCGCCGGGCCCGCCGCCGTGTGCGGCGTCGCCAGCGTGTGCAGCTCGCCGGCGGGGGTGATCATCCGCACCGCGGTGACGATCTCGTCGAAGCGCCCGTAGCCCGCCGACGCCTGGCCGGCCGAGCGCGTGGCGGCGAAGCCGCCGATCGTCGCGTACTCGAACGACTGCGGGAAGTGCCCGGTGGTGAAGCCCTGCGCGGCGAGCGCCTCCTCGGCCTCGGGCCCCCGCAGCCCCGGTCCCAGGGTGGCGGTCATCGAGACCGGATCGACGTCGACCGAGCGCAGGCGGCGCAGGTCGAGCGCGATCACGCGCTCGAAGGCGCCGCCGTAGGGGTCGACCCCGCCGACGACGCTGGTGCCGCCGCCGAACGGAACGACGGCGACCCCCTCGCGCGCGCAGACCGCGAGCAGCGCGGTCACCTCCTCGGCGCTCGCCGGCATCACGACCGCGTCGGGGGCGCGCTCGAGGGCGCCGCCGCGCTGGCGGATCAGGTCCGGGTAGCTCTTTCCCGCCGCCCGTCGCAGGCGGTGCTCGTGCCCGGTCAAGATCGCGGTCTCGCCGACCGCGCCGGCGACCGCCGCCGGGAGCTCGCGCGCCTCGGGCATCGCCACCGCCTCGAGCTCGACGGACGGCGTCGGCTCGCCCTCGCCGAGCTCGTCGCGCAGCATCCGCAGGCCGGAGGCGGAGAGCGGCGTGCGCTTCTGCGGGTCGCCCCAGCCCCACCACCTACCGGGGCCGGCGGCGCTCATCCGACCAGCACCCGCTCGATCCCCGCGAGCGCCTCGTCGAGGCGCGAGCGGGCGGCACGGCGCATCATCGTCCCCCCGAGCTTCGAGAGCCCGCGCAGCGACTCCTGGCTGGTCAGCGTCACCGCGGTCCCGTCGTCGGCCGGGGTGAGCCCGATCTCGAGCCGCGCCGCGCGCAGGACGCGCGCGAACGGCGTCCCCTCGATCTGCTGTTCCCACTCGTAGCGCTTGTTCGCGGTCGCGCTCGTGCAGCGGTAGTCGGCCCGCACGCCGCTGCCCCGCTCGGTCTCCAGCACCGCGGTCCAGTGGGCCCGCGCGCCGGTCGGGCCGCGGACGTCCTCGACCCGCTTCGTCCGCGGCCACCAGCGTGGCAGGTTGTGAGGGTCGGAGATCAGGTCCCAGACCCTGCCCTGATCGGCCGGGATCACCCGCGTTCGCGACACGCGCGGCATCGGGATCGGCCGGCCCTATTCCGCGGTTGACTTGAGGCGCCGCAGGTCGCGGACCAGGAGCAGGTGCTTCAGGTGGCCGCAGACCGCCGCGAGGCTCTCGAGGTTCTCGACCGCCTCCTTGCGCCGCGCCTGGCTCCGCGACCGCAGCTGGGCGCTGAGGAGCTGCTCGAGCAGTGCCGCCTCGCGATCGGCCGAGGTCTTGAAGACGCGCAGGTTGCGTCCACCGACCCCGAACTTCGAGAGCTCGTTGGCCGCGCGGACGATCTCGAGGTCGGTCTCGTCGTAGGCGTCGCGGCCGTCGCGGCGCTTGGCGGAGACGATCCCGAAGTCCTGGAGCTCGCGCAGGAACTGGTCCCCGACCCCGGCCTCGGCGAGCAGGTCCTCGCGCGAGAAGGTGGTCACCGGCTCGCCGACCGACGCGGCGCGGCGCTTCTGGCTCTCGTCGCTCGGCCGCCGTCCGGTGAAGTCCCCGGTGGCGAGCTCCTGGCGGATCACCCGCAGCGGCAGGAACTCGTCGCGCTGCATCCGCAGGATCGCCCGCAGGCGCTCGACGTCGGCCTGGCTGTAGAGGCGGTAGCCGCCCGCGGTCCGCCGCGGAGCGAGCAGCTTCTGGTCCTCGAGGTAGCGGATCTTCGAGATCGAGATGTCGTCGAACTCCTGGCCCAGGATCTTGGCCACCGCGCCGATCGTCAGCGCCTTGCGGGGACGCGAGTCCCCGCGGGCGCCGTCGCGCTCCTGGCCGACCGCTTCCTTGCTCGCCATCACAGCCATCACTTCTCCAAATAACTGAGCTTGTACTTGCCGATCTGAATCTCGTCGCCGTCGCTGAGCCGGTGCGACTCGATCCGGCGCCGATTGACGTAGGTGCCGTTCAGCGAGCCGAGGTCGTCGATGTAGTAGCCGTCCTGGCGGTGCACGAGCAGCGCGTGGTTGCGCGAGACGGTGACGTCATCGAGGAAGACCGCGGCGTCGGGGGTCCGCCCGATGCTGATCCGGTCCTGGTCGACGGTGAAGCTCTCCCCCGCCCTGCCGCCGCCGGAGCGGATCACCAGCGCGGCGCCCGACTTGTCGACCTCCTCGTCGATGTCGATCGGCGTGAACTCGCCGGTCTCGTCGACCTTGTAGGTCATCGTGGTCGGCTCGTTGGCGCCCTCGGGCCGCCCCAGGTAGGCGCCGCACTTCTGGCAGTAGTTGGCGCCTTCGGGGTTGACGAAGCCGCATTCGGGGCAGTGGACCGCCATTCCCTAGTTCTCTCCCCCGGCCCGCCTCACCTACGCCTCGTCCCTCTCGGGCGACGGCACCTTGCCGAGCAGGATGTCGGTGAGCTGCTGGACGTCGGCCCCGGTGAGCGCCGACTCGCCCTCCTCGCGCCTCACCTTGAGCCGATTGACCAGCTCGGCGCGGAGGATGTCGATCTTCCCGTGCAGCACCCGGCGCTTGTAGGAGACCTCGCGCTCGTCCTCGGTGAGCTCGTCGATCAGGTCCTTGAGCTCCTCGTCGCTCATCGACCCGAGGTCGGGAAACGTGTCTTCGTAGTCCGTGCTCATCTCATCCCCGAAATCAGTGTTGCCCGGTCGTCGCCGGCTTCGGCGCGATTATAGGGCCGATCCGCAAACTTCAAGTAGAGCTTGATGGTTGCACGTCCGCCTGCGGGTGGGGACCGAGCGCGACGCGGACGTAGACGTAGGTAGCCGCGATCCCCATCGCGACCCCCACCACGAAGCCCGCGCGGATGATCCACCAGTCGACGACCATGCTCCAGAAGATCCCCCCGAAGACCAGAAAGACCCCGATCCGCCCGGTCCAGTTGATCTCGAGGTCGATCCCGCGGCGCAGGGCGAGCTCCGCGAGCACCAAGGTGACGACCTCGCGGACCGCGAGGATCGCCAGCGCCCAGCGTGGCAGGAGCTCGAAGTGCCAGCAGACGACCGCCCCGGAGAGCACCGCGAGGCGGTCGACCACCGGATCGAGCAGCGCCCCCATGCGCGAGTACTGGCCGGTGGCGCGGGCGAGGAAGCCGTCGACGTAGTCGCCGGCCGTGATCACCAGATAGAGGAACGCGGGCAGGGCCTCACGTCCGTCGCCGGAGTTGAAAGCCGTGACCAGGAAGACCGGGATCAGCGCCAGGCGCAGGTAGCCGACCAGGTTCGGGATCGTCCACGGGTGCAGGGGAGCCCCGCGCCTGGTTGCGCTCGGCGACGGGCCGGAACGATCGATCCCGAACAGGCGGCGCTTCGAGGGCACCCGCGAGGCCTCAGTCGAGGGCGTCGAGGATCTCGCCGGCCCGCCGGGCCGCATCGGCGAGCGCGAGCCGGTGGTCGGCGCCCGAGCGCCGCTCCTGAGCCTCGACCTCGCCCTCCGCGAGGGCGCGCTTGCCGACCACGACCCGCAGCGGGCAGCCGAGCAGCTCGGCGTCGGTGAACTTCTCGCCCGGGCCGGCGTCGCGGTCGTCGTAGATCGGCTCCAGCCCCGCCTCGGTGAGCTGCTCGTAGAGCTTGTCGGCCGCCTCGAGGGTCTCCTCACCCGCCTTGCCGAGCGCGACCAGGTGGACCTGCCAGGGCGCCAGCGGGCGCGGCCAGACGATCCCCTTCTCGTCGGCGTTCTGCTCGATGGAGGCGGCGACCGTCCGCGCCGGGCCAAACCCGTAGCTGCCCATCACGATCGGCCGCTCCTTGCCGTCGGCGTCGAGGTAGGTCGCGCCGAGGGGCTCGGAGTAGCGGGTCCCGAGCTTGAAGATGTTGCCGACCTCGATTGCGGTCTCGATCTCGATCGGGTCGCCGGACGGCGAGAGGTCGCCGGCTTCGACCGCGCGGATGTCGAGCTCCTCGAAGTTGAAGTCGCGTACGGGGGCGATCCCGATCATGTGCGTGTCGGCCTTGTTGGCGCCGCCGAAAAAGCCCTCGCCCTGGATCGCCGCGTCCTTGATCACCGGCACCTCGGCGCCAACGGGCCCGATGAAGCCCGGCGGTCCGAGCTCGGCCTCGATCTCCTCGGCGGTCGCCTGGCGGAAGTCGGTGCCGAGCGCGTTGCGGAGCTTGATCTCGTTCAGGCGGTGGTCGCCGCGGACCAGCGTCAGGACCATGCCGCGACCCTCGACGATCACCGGGATCGCCTTCAGCGCCGCCCCCGCCGGCACGCCGAGCGCTTCGGAGACCCCGTCCACCGTGGTCAGACCCGGGGTCGGGACCTCGCGCGGGCTGTCGAGCGCCGGCGGCAGCTCGACGGGCTGCGCGGTCGCCGATGCGACCTCGACGTTGGCGGCGTAGCCCGGCGCCAGGGCGACCTCATCCTCGCCCGCCTCGCACGGGGCCATGTACTCGTGGGCGCCGGTCCCGCCCATCATCCCGACGTCGGACTCGACCTCGTACCAGCGCAGCTCGCAGCGGTCGAGGATCCGCGCGTAGGCGCGCCGGTGCAGCTCGTAGCTGGCGTCCAGTCCGTCCGTGTCGCGGTCGAACGAGTAGGAGTCCTTCATCGTGAACTCGCGCGTGCGCAGCACCCCGGCGCGCGGCCGCGCCTCATCGCGCTCCTTGACCTGGAGGTGGTAGAGGATCTTCGGCAGCTCGCGGTAGGAGCGGATCTCGCGGGCGACGTGGAACGTCAGCGCCTCCTCGTGCGTCAGCGCCAGCACGTGCGGCGAGCCCTTGCGGTCGTCGAGCTTGAAGAGCTCGGTGATCCCGTGGCGACCGGTGCGCTGCCAGAGCTCCGCCGGCTGGAGCACCGGCATCAGCATCTCCTGGCCGCCGATCCCGTCGATCTCCTCGCGGACGATCGCCTCGACCCGCTTGATCACCCGATAGCCGGCCGGCAGCCACGTCCACAGGCCGGCGCCGAGTTGGCGCACCAGACCGGCTCGGACCATCAGCCGGTGCGAAAGCGACTCCGCGTCGGCCGGGTCCTCGCGCAGCGTGGGAAGGAAGTAGGTCGACAGGCGGCTCATCGAGCGGCCAGCCTACCGACGTAGAGTGGCTGGGTAGATGGACCCCGCACCCCGGATTCGGGCCGCGGACCTGCCCGCCGATCGGACGGAGATGTTGCGCGTCCTGGAGACCGCGAACATGCACCGCGTCCCCTCGCCCGAGATGGACGACTTCGACGTCGGGCACTGGTACGTCGCCGAGCTCGGTGGCGCGGTTGTGGGTGTCGCCGGCTACCGGCTGCTCGACGACGCGGCTGAGCCGGTCGGCAAGACGACCCTCCTGGCGGTGGATCCCGCCGCGCGCGGGCACGGGATCGGCGGGGCGCTACAGCGCCTGCGCATGGAGCGGATGCGGGAGGCCGGAGCCACGCGCGTGATCACGAATGCGGATCGCCCGGAGACGATCGCCTGGTACGAGCGCCACTTCGGATACCGCAAGGTCGGCGAGGTGCGCAAGCTCCACGAGTTCGGGCTTCCCGACGTCGATACGTGGACGACGCTGGAGGCTCCGCTGCGATGAGGCTGATCGCATCTAGGCGCGGGTGAAGCGCCGGCCCGCCGTCGGCGAAGCGTCCTCGTCCAGCTCGACCTTGCGTCCCTTCACCGGTTTCAGGAACGGCTCGGCGGTGACGTCGCTCCCCTCCTCGCGGGCCTTCTCGGCCTCCATCGCCGCGATCCGCTCGGGCGTCAGCTCGCCGGCGTTCTCCTCCTCGATCTTCGCCAGCCACTCGGCGCCCTCCGCCGCCTTGTCGGCCTCGACCTCGACCGAGCCGCGGTCCAGTGACTTGTCGATCTCGCGGAAGAGCGCGTCGACGAGGTCGTCCTGCGGCACCTTCTTGAGCGGCTTGCCGTGGGCGAAGATCAGGCCCTCGTTCTTGGCCCCGGTGATCCCGAAGTCCGCGTGCGACGCCTCGCCGATCCCGTTCACCGCACAGCCGAGCACGGCGACCTCGATCGGCTCGGCGTACGCCTCGAGGCGCCGCTCGATCTCGGCGACGACCGAGTCCATGTCGAACTGAAGCCGCCCGCAGGTCGGACAGGCGATGAGCACCGGGCCACGCTCGCGCAGCTGCAGCGCCTTGAGGATCTCCCAGGCGACCTTGACCTCCTCCTCGGCGTGGAAAGTCGAGAGGCTGATCCGGATGGTGTCCCCGACGCCGTCAGCCAGCAGCGTTCCGAGGCCGACCGCCGACTTCAGCGAGCCGGACCATTTCGTCCCCGCTTCGGTGATCCCCAGGTGGATCGGATACGGGATCCGCTCGGAGAGCAGGCGGTTGGCGGCGATCGTGTTCGGGACGTTGGTCGACTTGATCGAGACCTTGAAGTCCTCGAAGTCGAGCGACTCCATCATCGCCACGAACTCCGCAGCCGCAGTCACCAGCGCCTCGACCGGGTTCTCGCGCTCGAGCTCGTGGAGGTGCTTGGGCAGCGAGCCGGAGTTCACCCCGATCCTCATCGGCACCCCGGCCTCGGTGGCCCGGACGGCGACCTCGGCGACCTTCTCGCGTCCGCCGATGTTGCCCGGGTTGAGCCGGATGCAGTGGGCGCCGGCGTCGATCGCCTTCAGCGCCAGGGTGTGGTTGAAGTGGATGTCGGCGATCACCGGGATCGGCGACTGCTTGACGATCGTCCGCAGGGCGACCGCGTCCTCGTCGCGCGGCACGGCGACCCGGACCAGGTCCGCCCCCGCCTCGGCGACCTTGTGGATCTGGTCCATGGTCGCCTCGAGATTGGCGGTCTCGGTCTTGGTCATCGTCTGCACGGCGACGGGGGCCCCGCCGCCGATCGGCACGCCGCCGACGAAGATCTGGCGCTTGGATGCCATACGGGGCACATTGTGACAGCGGGCCTGCTGTCGCCAGCGGCTTGCCGATGCGGGCGCGCCTAGCCCTTTCAGGTGTTTTCACCTATGGCGCTCAGCACAAGTCGCACTTAGCGTCCGGACCTGACCCGGGAGGTACCGATGCAAGCCCTACGCATGCAACTCACCTACGCGAACACGATGTCGACGCTGGCCGTCGTTTTGGCGCTCGGGGGAGGAGTCGCCTACGCCGCCGACACGATCGGCAGCTCGGACATCATCGACAACGAGGTGTTCTCGGCGGACGTCCGCGACGACACGCTCGCCAACGGCGGGCTCGGCGCCGCCGATTTGCGGACCGACTCGGTGCGAACCGAAGAGATCACCAACAACCAGGTGCGCTCCATTGACGTCCGCAACGAGGGGCTCAGCGACGGCGGGCTCAACGCCGTGGACCTGAACCCGGATTCCGTGGGCACCAGCGAGGTTGACGGCTCGCTCACGGGCAACGACGTCACGGACGGCTCGCTGCTCGGCGCCGACGTAGAAGATGGCTCGCTGACCGGCGCCGATGTCACGGACGGCTCGCTGGCCGCGGCGGACGTCGAAGACGGCTCGCTGACCGGCGTCGACGTCGAAGATGACTCGCTGACCGGCGCCGATGTCGCAACCGGTTCGCTGGCCGGCACCGATGTCACGGACGGCTCGCTGGCCGCCGCCGACGTCGGAGACGGCTCGCTGACCGGCGTCGACGTCGAAAACGGTTCGCTGCTCGGCGCCGACGTCGGGGACAACTCGCTGTTCGGCACCGACATCAACGAGGCGACGCTGGGCATCGTGCCCAATGCGGACACGCTCGACGGGCTGGACTCCGCACGCTACAAGAACACCGCGAACACCGGGCCCGGCCAGTGCAACAACCTCGGAGGCGCCACGACCTGCGCTTCGGCGGCACTCGCCGGGCTGACGGCCGGAGACGACGTCTACCTGAGCGCGTGGTGGCGCTGGCACGGAGACGCCGCCGGGTCGGACTTCGGAAGGTGCAATATCAGTCGGGCGGCGTCGGAGCTCCAAGGGACCCTGTACGGGCAGAACGGAAACGAGCACAACTCGAACAACACGAGCGCAAACGCATCCCTGATCGCACTCGACACGACTCCGCCGGCCGGAACGGTGACGTACTCGCTCGTCTGCGAGGAAAACAACGGCGCCATGAGCATCGTCGCCGCGCGCATCGTCGCCTTCCGGCTCAGCGGCTGAGCCTCGGGCGGGGCACTAATGTGCCCCTACGTGACTGAGAAAGCACGAGACCTCGACGTCGTCGTCTTCGGCGCCACCGGCGTCACCGGGCGCCAGGTCGCCGGATACCTGAGCGGGACCGGGGCGCGGTGGGGCGCCGCCGGGCGCGATCCGGCAAAGCTCGAGCGCACCCTGGCCGAGGTCCGCGCGGAGCCGACCGAGACGATCGCCGCGGAGCTCGGCGACCCCGAGTCGCTGGCGTCGATGGCCGCTCGCGCGGCGGTCGTGCTCAACCTCGTCGGCCCCTACAGCACCCGTGGCCGGCCGGTGATCGAGGCCTGCATCGCCGGCGGCGCCCACTACGCCGACCTCACCGGCGAGATCCCGTTCGTGCGCGAGATCGTCGAGGAGTTCGACCAGGCCGCCGCCGAGGCCGGCGTCAAGATCGTCCAGGTCTGCGGCTTCGAGGCGCTGCCGCCCGACCTCGCCGTCCTGCTCGCCGCCGAGACCGCGCGCGAGCGCTGGAACGAGGAGCTCGCCGAGGTCGACGTCTCGGTCGCGATCACCGCCACGCCGCCCGGACTGCCCCGGCCCTCGGACATGATCTCCGGCGGCACCTTCCAGAGCATTGCCGAGATGGTCGGCCACCGCGACCCGGACTCGCTCAACGATCCGGCGGCGCTGGTCAGCGACCCGCAGCTCGCCGGCGCAATCCGGCGGCGGAGCCCGATCGTCCTTCGCCCGCGCCGCGACGCGCGAGGAGCGGTCGTCGGGCCGATGGCCCCGGCCCCGTTCATCAACCCGGCCGTGATCCATCGCACCGCGGCGCTCTCCGCCGCCGAGCGCGGGGTCGCGATCGAGCCGTTCCGCTACCGCGAGGGGGTGGCGCTCGACGGCTCGCCGCTCACCCTGCCGCTGCGGCTCGGCGCCGCCGGGGCGCTCGCCGGAACCCAGGTCGGGGTCCGGGCGCTGACCCGCGCCCGGCCCGCGGTGCGCTCCCGGGCGGCGAAGACCCTCCGCTCCGCGCTGCCGTCGTCGGGCTTCGGGCCCGCGCCCGACCGGCTCGAGCCCTGGCGCTGGCGCTTCGACGTCGACGCCCGAACCACCGGTTCGCAACCGGTCCGCGTCACCGTCGAGGCCGAGGGGCATCCCGGCTACCTGGCGACGGCGCGGATGCTGGGCGAGGCCGGGCTCATGATGGCCGCCCACGGGGTAACCCCGGACCGCGCCGGCTGCATCACCCCTGCGCTCGCGGTCGGGACGGGCGCGCTCGACCGCTTCGAGCGCGCACGGATGCGGTTCACCGTCGCCGAGGGCGCGCCCCTTGCCGAGGAGAGCCGTGTGTGAGAGGCTTGCACGCGTGCGCAGGGGACTCGCACTCGCGATTGCAGGGCTGGTGGCGCTGGTCTGCGCGCCCAGCGCCTCGGCCAGCTACCACTTGATGAAGATCCGCGAGGTGGCGACGAACCTCGGGGCAAACAACTCGTACGTCGAGCTGCAGATGTACGCGGCGGGCCAGGGCCTCGTCAACAACAAGAAGATCCGGTTCTACACTGCCACCGGGTCGGTCCAGGCGGAGTTCACCCTGACCTCCGACGTCGCCAACGACGCCAGCCAGCGAACGATCCTGATCGGCGATACCGCGACACCCGGCGCGGACTTCATCTACGACCAGCTCGCCGATGCGATCAACCCCACCGGACCCGGCGGCGCCGTGTGCTTCGACGATCCCGGCGGTTTCGGCGGGATCGACTGCGCCTCATGGGGGAACTTCACCGGGAACGCGATGCTGCCCTCGTCGGCCGGCACGCCGGCCGCTGCGATCCCGCCCGGCCAAGCGTTGCAGCGCTCGATCGCCCCGGGCTGCGCGACGCTGCTCGAAGCCGGCGACGACACCGGGAACAGCGCCGCCGACTTCGCCGTCACGACCCCAGCCCCGCGCAACAACGCGGCCACGCCGACCGAGACGGCCTGCGGTGGTGGCGGTGGAGGAGGAGGCGGCGGAGGCGGCGGTGGTGGAGGCGGCAACGACGCCACCGCGCCGCAGACAAAGATCACCAAGAAGCCGGACGCGAGGACGGAGAAGACGACGGCGAAGTTCAGGTTCGGCTCCGACGAGGCCGGCTCGACCTTCCAGTGCAAGCTCGACAAGAAGCCGTTCAAGCGCTGCAGGTCGCCGAAGAAGTACAAGAACCTCGACCCCGGCAAGCACAAGTTCAAGGTCAGGGCGACCGATGCCGCCGGCAACACCGACCGGACGCCGGCGAAGGTCGCCTTCAAGGTCGTCGAGGACTAGACGAGCGCGCGTCGCACCCTCTCGACCAGGGGTGCGGGATCGACTACGACGTCGTGCCAGCGGCAGCGGATGACCGTCCAGCCGGCGGCGCGGAGAGCCGCGTCGCGTACGGAATCGCGAGGGCCGGCGGCGGTGGTGTCGTGGTACGGGCTGTCGGTCTCGACGATCGACCGGGCGGCGGGCCAGTGGAAGTCAACCTCGTACCGTCGCCCGCCTGCCTCCACGAGCCGGTTGACGAGCGGGCGTGGCATCCCGCTGTCTACGCAGAGGTGAAAGAAGCGGGCCTCGGTCTCGCTGCGCGCGCGGAGGACCTCCGGGTCGAATGCTGCGAGCGCGCGCCGCAACTTCGCCGTGCCGCGGCGCCCGCGATGACGCGCCAGCAGGATCGTGACCGAGCGCAGGTCGAGGAGGTCGAGCCGCTCGGAGGTCTCCACAGCCGCTTGGATCCCACGCTGAGGGAGCACCGCTGCAAGATCGAGCAGCGTGCGGCCGACCGTGGTGCAGGGGACGGCGTCCTTCTTCGTGATCTCGTCGGCGCGCAGGTGCGACGCGTCATGCACCCTCAGCCCTCGTTGCTTGCGCCCCGTCCGGCCGCCCACCGTGACATCGAGCAGCACGGCCGCCGATCGCCTGATTTCCCACAGCGCGGCCGCGGCAAGGTGCGAGAGCACCGCACGTGGGCCACACGCGAGAACTCCGGCCAGGTAATGCCCCTCCGCGCGGAGGTGCCGATGGCCGACCGCAAAGACACCGCGGTAGAGGCGAATCAGTCGGTGCGTCGCTACCCAGGTGCGGACCGTCGCCGGCGGGGTGCCGAGCGCGACCAGTTGTCCCAAGGCCACCACCCCATGCTGCCGGGCGGCGAGCTCGGACGCCGCCGCCCAGCCGCGAGTGGTCCCGGGCGTTGGGTAGTCCAGCGAAAGGCGCCAGTCGTGCGGCATGGGAGGAGCGTCGGCGAATCCGGCGCACAGGGTGCGCGTCGGTGGGTCGGATGTGAGGCGCGGATGTGCCGACTTAGCGCCGGCGTCCGCGCACGTTCTTGAGCTGGATCAGCTCGCCCTGGAACGTGGTCACGTACAGGTTGCGGCGCCCGAACCCGATCGGCGCCCCGTTCCGGCCCTGCGTGGCGCTGCCGAAGGCGACCGCGCTCGGCCCCAGCGGCGGCAGGTGAGCGAGCGCGCACGCCGCGCCCGCGGGATCGACCCGCCAGATCGCGCCACCGCCGTTCGCCGCGACGTAGAGGCGGTCGTGGTCGTCGCGGGTGAGGCCGTCGAGGCCGGCGGCGAAGTCGGCCGGAGGCGCCCGAAACCATGCCTCGACGTGGGTGGGGTCCGCGAGCTCGATCCGGGAGATGGCGGCGGGCACGAATGTCTGCGCTGCGTACAGCCATTTGCCGCTCGTGTCGACGACCAGCCCGTTCGGCGATTCGAGCTTCGCCCAGCCGACCGTCACGTCTCCGCCGAGGACGCGGTCGATCCCGGCCGTGCCCACGTCGGCGGACGCATAGATCGCGCCGTCGGGCGCGAGGACGACGCCATTGGCCATCGCCAGGCCCTCGGCGTAGGGGCGATTCTGCCCGGTTCGCGGGTCGACGTGGATGAGTCCCGCCTGCGGGTCCTGCTCGCCGTTGGCGGCGGTCGCGATCGCGTCGCCGTAGCCGACCAGCAGCGAGCCGTCCGGGAGGAAGGTCAGGCCGCCCGGAGCGCGGATCCCGTCGACCAGGACCCGCGGCTCGGCGTGGCGGCGACCCATGCGCAGCAGCTGCCCGGCGTCGGCGTCGGTGAAGAACAGGTGTCCGCGGTCGTCGGCGATCACCGACTCGAGCGTCCCCAGCCCGCTGAGGAGCACCCGCTGGGCCGGCTGGCGCTCGCAGTCCGGCACCGCGAGCGCGCCGGCCGGCGCCCCGAGCAGCGCCGCCGCGACCGCGCCGGCGACGAGCTTCGGCGCCAACCCCCTCATCCGTCGCCGCTCAGCCCGCGTACAGCGCCTCGATCTCCTCGCCGTACTTGTCGGAGATCGGCCTTCGCTTCAGCTTCATCGTCGGCGTCAGCTCGTCGCCGCCGGGCTGCCAGTCGGTCGGCAGGACGGTGAACTTCTTGATCTGCTCGACCCGCGAGATCTTCGCGTTCGCCGCGTCGACGCCCTCCTGGATCGCGGCGATCAGCGTCTCCTCGGAGGCGAGCTCCTCGATCGGCGTGCCCTCCAGGCCGTTCTGCTTCGCCCACACCGGGGCGAAGTCCGGGTCGAGGGTGATCAGGGCGACGTTGTAGGGACGCGCGTCCCCGATCGCCACCGCCTGTCCGATCAGCGGGCTCGCCGCCTTCAGGTGCGACTCGATGTTCGCCGGCGACATGTTCTTGCCGGCCGCGTTGATGATCAGCTCCTTCTTGCGGTCGACGATCTTCAGATAGCCGTCGGAGTCCAGCTGGCCGATGTCGCCGGTCGAGAGCCAGCCCTCGTCGTCGATCGTCTCGGCGGTCTTGTCCGGCATGTTGCGGTAGCCGGCCATGTTCACGTCGCCCTTGACGAGGATCTCGCCGTCCTCGGCGAGCTTGATCTCGACCCCCGGGACGGGCGGTCCGACGGTGCCGAGCTTGATCTTGTCCGGCGGGTTGATGGTGGCCGTGCCGCAGGTCTCCGACATGCCCCACAGCTCGCCGAGCGGGATCCCGATCGCGTGGAAGAACTCGAGCACCTCGAGCGGGGTCGGCGCGGCGCCCACGTTGACGGCGATGACCTCGTCGAGCCCGAGCTGCTTGCGCAGCTGCGAGAACATCGCCCCGTCCGCAGCCTCGACAGCGGCCGCGAGCTCGGCGGGGACGTCCTCCCCGGCCTGCTCGAGCCGGACCTTCTTGAACCCGGCCTCGAGCGCCTGGCGCGCCTGGTCGCCCTGCTCACCCGGCAGACCGGCGATGCTTGCCTCCATCGCCGCCTTCAGCTTCTCCCAGATCCGCGGGACCGCGAAGAACCACGTGGGGCGCACCTGCGGCAGATAGGCGATGATCTCGCGCGGGTTCGGGCAGATGTACACGGTGCAGCCGCGGATCACCGGCAGGTAGTAGTTCGCCCCGCGCTCGGCGATGTGGGCGGCCGGCAGCCACGAGATCACCTTCGCGCCCCGGTCGGGGAAGTCGACGATGTCCTCGACGGCGCCGGTCAGCATCATCAGGTTGCGGTGGGTCAACTGCACGCCCTTCGGCGGGCCGGTGGTGCCGGAGGTGTAGATCAGCGTCAGGAAGTCGTCCGGACCGATCGCCGCGACCGCCTCCGAAGTGTCGAAGTCCGGGTCGAGCGCCTCCAGCGACTCGAGCGTGTGGTCGCCACCCTCGCCGTCGATGACGACCAGGGTCTCGACCGTCGGGAGGTCCTGGCGCGCCTTGCCGAAGACGTCGAGGAATCCCTCCTCGATGATCGCCACCTTCGCCTCGGCGTCGGAGACGACGTATTGGATCTGCTCGGGGGACGACGTTTGGTAGATCGAGAAGGGGATCGCGCCCAGCGAGACCGCGGCGAGGTCGATCGGGATGAACTCGGGGCGGTTGTTGAGCATGATCGCCACCGTGTCGCCCTTGCCGACACCGAGCGCCGCCAGCCCGCCGGCGATCCGGGCGACCTTGGCGCGAACCTCGCTCCAGGTCAGCACGACCTCGTCGTCGCCCTCGCCCATGCGGATTGCCGGGTCGTCGGGAAGGCGATCGACCGTCGCCTCGAACGCGAGCGCCAGGTTCTGCGCGTACAGGTCCCGTGCCGGCCCGCCACTCGCGTAGCGCTCCGTGGTCGTCGCCTCCATCTCTCCTCCTCGGCAGGTTCCCGACTACACCGGGAAACCTATCGTGAGCCGGGCGTTTTCCAGCGACTCGGGCGGCCGGGTCGCTGCGGAGCGACTCAGCGAACTTCGAAGCCCTCGCCCGAGAGGCGGCCGATGTCGTTCGAGAGCCCGATCGCGAACAGCATCAGGACGAGCGCGAAGCCGACCACCGAGGCCCGCTCCATGACCCGCAGCGAAACCGGGCGGCCGCGGAGCTTCTCGACCAGCGCCCAGAAGATGTGGCCGCCATCGAGCGGCAGGAACGGGAACAGGTTGATCACCGCCAGCGAGAGGCTGATCAGGGCGAGCACGTAGAACGCCTGGCGGGTGTCGAACTCGATCGACTGCCGGGTGACCTCGTAGCCGCCGACGATCCCGGAGATCTCCTTGCGCTGCTCGGCGTCGAAGACCCGGCCGACGATCCCGATCGTCGAGGAGGTCACCTCCCACATCCGGTCGACGGCGAAGTCCGCTGAGCTCGAGACCGACCGGTCGGCCGGGACCAGGCCGGCCCCGACGAACGAAAAGCCGAACCGGAACCGCTCGGCCTCGGCGTCGTAGAACGGGCGCACGGCGATCGTCTCCGTCTCGCCGTCGCGGCGGACGACGATCGGGACCGCCTTCGTCGCCCGGCAGCCGTCGACCTCGACGCCGTCGGCGCAGCGGACGTCGGCGAGCGCGGCGACCAGCCGGTCCGCCTGCTCGCTGGGCGTTCCGGCGCCGGATGAGACGCCGTTGATCGACAGCACCTGGTCGCCCGCCTCCAGGTGCGCCGCCGCCGGGGTGGCGGTCTCGACGTTGTCGACGGCCACCGCGGTCGCCTTCTCGAGCGTGAACCCGAGCACGAACAGGATCAGGAAGGCGATGAGCAGGTTGACGAACGGCCCCGCCGAGATCACCACGATCCGCTTCCAGACCGGCTGGTTGCAGTAGGCGCGCGGAGCGACCTCGGGATCGACCTCCTCCTCGGGGTTCATGCCGGTGATCTTCACGAAGCCGCCCAGCGGGATCGCCCCGATCCCGTACTCGGTCTCGCCGCGCTTGACGCTCCAGAGCTTCGGCGGGAAGAAGAGGAAGAAGCGCTCGACCCGCATCCCGACCGCCTTCGCGGCCGTGAAGTGCCCGGCCTCGTGAGCGATGATCAGGAACGCGAAGCCCGCGAAGGCGAGCAGCCAGCTCACGAAGTCACCGCTCCCTGGGCGACGAACTGCTCCGCCAGGCGGCGGGCGCCGGCGTCGCACTCGAACAACTGCTCGAAGTGGACGATCGGCGCCGGCTCGGTGCGGTCGAGCACCCCCTCGATCACCTCGGCGATCCCCGTGAACGGGATCCGGCCCTCGAGGAAGGCGGCGACCGCGACCTCGTCGGCGGCGTTCAGGGCGCAGGGCGCCGTCCCCCCGGCCTCGCCCGCCTCGCGCGCCAGTCGTAGGCAGGCGAAGGTCTCGAGGTCCGGCGGCTCGAACTCGAGCTTGCCGACCGCGGCGAGGTCGAGGCGCGGCACGGTGACGTCGGCGCGCTCGGGGAAGTGCAGCGCGTAGGAGATCGGCACCCGCATGTCGGGCAGGCCGAGGTGGGCGAGCTGAGCGCCGTCGTTGAACTCGATCAGCGAGTGGACGATCGACTGCGGATGGACGACGACGTCGATCCGCTCGTAGGGGACGCCGAACAGGTGGTGGGCCTCGATCACCTCGAGTCCCTTGTTGAACAGGGTCGCCGAGTCGATCGTGATCCGGCCGCCCATCTCCCAGGTCGGATGTGCGAGCGCCTGGTCGACGGTCACCCCGTCGAGGTCCGTGCGGCCGCGAAACGGCCCTCCGGAGGCGGTCAGGATCAGCCGCTCGACCGTCCCCGGCCCCTCGCCGCGCAGGAGCTGGAAGAGCGCCGAGTGCTCTGAGTCGACCGGGAGGATCCGCGCCCGCGTCCCCTCGGCGAGCGCGGTGACGAGCTCGCCGCCGATGACGAGGCTCTCCTTGTTGGCGAGCGCCAGGTCGATGCCCTCGCTGAGCGCGACGATCGTCGGCCCGAGCCCGGCGGTGCCGACGATCGCGTTCAGGACCAGGTCCGCGCCGCTGGTCGCGATCAGCTCGCGGACGCCCTCGTCGCCCGCCAGCACGCGGGTGCCGTCGAGCTCGGCCCGGGCGCGGTCGGCGGCCTCGGGGTCGCTGAGCGCGACCGTGGAGACGCCGCACTCACGCGCCTGGGCCGCGAGCCGCTCCCAGTTCGTGGCCGCCGAGAGGCCGGCGAGCTCGAGCTCCGCCGAGCCGGCGACGACGTCGAGCGCCTGCTCGCCGATCGACCCCGTCGAGCCGCAGATCAGGACCCGTTTGGCCACCGACGCAGGGTAGCGCCGGGCCTTAGCCGTCCCTAAGCGCCGGGGCCATATGCTCGATTCATGCCCAGCAAGCGGACGAAGATCGGCGCCCACGTCGCACGCGAGAAGCCGCTCGAGGCCGCCGCGGAGCTCGGCGCCGACTGCGCGCAGATCTTCCTCTCCAACCCGGGCTCGTGGCGCAAGCCCCCTCCCCACCCCGACGCCGACGCGATCCGCGAGAGCGAGGTCGACGTCTACGTGCACGCGCCCTACCTGATCAACGTCTGCTCGCCGAAGTCCAACGTGCGCTACGGCTCGCGCAAGATCCTCCAGCAGACCTGCGACGCGGCCTCGGAGGTCGGCGCCGCGGCGGTGATCGTCCACGCCGGGCACGCGGAGGACGACATCCACGAGGGACCCGGACGCTGGCTGCGCTCGCTCGAGATGCTCGATGCCGACGTCCCGGTGCTGGTCGAGAACACCGCCGGCGGCGAGAACGCCGTCGGCCGGCGCTTCGACGCGCTGGCGCGGCTCTGGGACGCGATCGGTGAGGCCGAGACCGGCGTCGACCTCGGCTTCTGCTTCGACACCTGTCACGCGCACGCCGCCGGCGAGGAGCTCTCCGACGCGGTCGAGCGGGTGCTCGCGATCACCGGCACGATCGACCTGCTGCACGCCAACGACTCCCGCGACCCGCCCGGGACCGGCGCCGACCGCCACTCGCGCCTCGGCGAGGGGCACGTGGACCCTGCCGCCCTCAAGCACATGATCGCCGCGGCGGCGCAGAGCGGCGCCCCGGTCGTCGTCGAGACGCCCGGCCCACGCTCCGGCCTGCGCGCCGACCTCGATTACGTGCGCGCGGCGATCGGGGGCAAGTAGCCCGGCATTTTGCAGGCCCCGGATCGCCCATTGCGATGCGGGTCGCGGGGCGGGCGCGACGAGGACTTTCACGCCATCCCGCAGCCGGTTGTCACGCCGGGTGTTGAAGGGGGTGAGGCAAGATGCCCAACGGCGGGGGGCTGGGCCTTGGGCGCGAAAGCGACCCATCAGGAGGTGGGACAGGAATGACTCGAATCAAACGTCTGCGCCCGACGCCGGGCACGCTGATCGGCACCATCGCGCTGGTCTTCGCGCTGTCCGGAGCGGCGGTGGCGGCCAACGGCACCGTGACCACGACGGAGATCGCCAAGCGCGCGGTCACCGGGCCGAAGATCGCCAAGGACGCGGTCAAGAGCGGAAAGATCGTCGACGGCAAGGTCAAGGCCAAGGACCTCGCCGAGGGCGTGATCCCGGCCGTGCTGAACCAGGCCTACGGCCGGATCAACAGGACTGCGACCAGCGCGGCGGCAGCCAGCGGCTCGGTCGGGATCACGGGCGTCGCCGCGGGCGACACCGGGATCACCTGCTATGACCTCGCGGTCGCCCCCGTCTCAGGCTCGGCGACGATCACCGAGGAAGGACCCGCCGACCGCCCGGGCGCGACCGTCGAGCTGCAGATCGGCGCTCACCCCGGGTGTGCGGCTCCGTACACCGATGCGGCGACATCGACTCGAGCGCTGAGCACCGCGAGCCCGGTCGCCCAGCCGCTCGACGACCATGCCAACCGCGACCTCTACGTCCAGTTCATCGGCGGCTGAGGACCGAACCGCGACCGGCCGGAGCGGCGACGACCCTCCGGCCGGTGCGCGGGTAGCGCAGCCGATCGCCGCGCGGGGTGTTGAATGGAGTGAGACGGAGCCCGACGGCGGGGGCTGGGCCTTGGGCGCGAAGCGACCCATCAGGAGGTGGGACAGGAAATGACTCGGATCAAGCGTCTGCGCCCCACGCCGGGCACCCTCATCGGCACCATCGCGCTCGTCTTCGCGCTCTCCGGAGCCGCGGTGGCGGCCAAGGGCACCGTGACCACCGCGGAGATCGCCAAGCATGCGGTCACCGGGCCGAAGCTCGCCAAGAACTCGATCAAGAGCGGAAAGATCGTCGACGGCAAGGTCAAGGCCAAGGATCTCGCACCGGGCGTCGTCCCGACCGTGCCCAGCCAGGCCTACGGCCGCATCAACCGACACGGGAGCACCGCGGCGGCGACCAGCAGCTCGGTCGGGATCACGGGCGTCGCCCCGGGCGACGCCGGCATCACCTGCTACGACCTCGCGTTCACGCCGATCTCCGGCTCGGCGACGGTGGTCGAGGACGGGAGCGTCGCGAGCCGTCCCGGGGCGACGGCGGAGCTGCTCCTCGGCGCGTTCCCGGGGTGCGCGGCTCCCTACACCGACGCGGCCACGTCGACCCGAGCGCTGCGCACCGGGAGCCCGGTGTCCCAGCCGCTGGACGAGCCGGCCAACCGTCACCTCTACGTCGAGTTCATCGGCCGCTGACGAGTATCGGGGCCCTGGCGGCCGCCGGGCTCTCCGGCTAGTAGAGGAACGCGACCGACAGGTAATAGCCGGCGACGACCGTGAACATGACGGCGTCGAGGCGGTCGAGCAGGCCTCCGTGGGGGCCGAAGATCGTCCCCGAGTCCTTGATCTGGAGGTCGCGCTTGATCATCGACTCGAACAGATCGCCCACCGGGGCCAGGGCGGCGATGCACATCCCGATCAGCAGGGCGTCGAGCCCCGGCAGCCAGTCCTGGTAGAGACCCGCGAACCAGAAGCCGAGCGTGCCGCCGACGAAGCCGAAGGCGAGGCCCTCCAGGGTCTTGTTCGGGGACAGCGCCGGAGCGAGGCGATGGCGGCCGAACATCCGCCCGCCTGCGTACGCGGCGGTGTCGAAGACGAAGGTGGCGACGAGGACGTCGACCAGCAGTCCCGCGCCGTGGTCCGGGAGCTCGCGAAGCAGCACGGCGTGGGCGAACGGGATCGCGATCCAGACGATCCCGAGTACGGTCACCGCGATCGAGAGCGTGATTCCGGCGCGGTCCGGGCGGGCGATCGCGGCGGCGAAGATCACCGGCACGCTCGCGGCGAGGACGATCATCATCTGGTACTGGTCGCCGTAGAAGGCGGCGACCACGAGCCCCACCGCGGCGGCGAGGGCGACGAGGAGGAACGGCCGCGCGTCGCCGGCCATCCGGAAGAACTCGGCAATCCCGACGCCCGCGAGGCCGATCATCGCCGCCGCGAACAGCTCCCCGCCGACGATCACGATCGTGATCGCGATCGCGATCCAGGGGATCGCCCAGGCGATCCGGGCTAGGGTCTCGGACGGGACGCGTCGCGGCGGCTTGCCGCCGGGCCGACGCCGCCCGCGGCGCGGCAACGGCGGCGGCTCCGGGGGCCGGTTGCGCCGCGGCTGATCGAAGTCGAGCTCCGAGTCGAACGGGCGCGAGCCCTCCATCAGCGACCCCCGAAGCGCCGCGAGCGCCGCTCGTACTCGGCCAGCGCGGCCTCGAAGGCGGAGCGGTCGAAGTCGGGCCAGAGCTCGTCACTGAAGACGAGCTCGGAGTACGCGCACTGCCAGAGCAGGAAGTTCGAGATCCGCTGCTCGCCACTGGTGCGGATCAGGAGGTCTGGATCGTGCATCTCGGGCGCGTAGAGCTGACTGCGGAACTCTTCCTCGGTTCCCCCTCCGAAGTTTCGCGCCGCGTCGACGATCTCCGCCCTGCCGCCGTAGTTGAAGGCGACGAACAGGGTGATCCGGTCGTTGGCGGCGGTCTCCCGCTCGGCCCAGTCCATGCGCTCGACCAGCTCGGCCGGGACCCCCTCGCGCCTGCCGACGAATCGCATCCGCACGCCCTCCTGATCGAGCTCCGGTGTCTCCACGTCGATCCGCTGGGCGAACATCGCCATCAGGCCGTCGACCTCGGCTCGGGGGCGCTGCCAGTTCTCGGTCGAGAACGAGAACACCGTCAGCTCCTCGATCCCGAACTCCGCCGCGTCGCGGAGGCGCTCCTTGACGCGATCCGCGCCCGCCTGATGGCCGTCGACCGCCGGCAGTCCCCGCTCCGCCGCCCATCTGCCGTTGCCGTCGGTGATGATGGCAACGAAACGAGGAGCGTTCACACCTCCAGGATCTCTTCTTCCTTGGCCTTCAGCAGGCCATCGATCTCCTGCGTTGCGGCGTCGGTGCGCTTCTGCAGGTCGGCCTCGGCGCGGCGCTCGTCGTCCTCGCCGACCTCGCCCTCCTTCTTCAGCTCCCGCAGGTCGTGCATGACGTCGCGGCGGATATTGCGGACCGCGATCTTGCCGTCCTCGCCGACGCCGTGGACGACCTTGACCAACTCCTTGCGCCGCTCCTCGTTGAGCTCGGGGATCTGCAGCCGGATCACGTTGCCGTCGTTGGACGGGGTCAACCCCAGGTCGGACTCCATGATCGCCTTCTCGATCATCGAGATCGAGCTCTTGTCGAACGGCGTCAGGGTGAGCAGGCGGGCGTCGGTGGCGGAGACCTGGGCGAGCTGCTTGATCGGCGTCTCGGCTCCGTAGTAGTCGACCACGACCCGGTCGAGCAGGTGAGGCGAGGCGCGGCCCGTGCGCACGGTGGCGAGCTCGTGCTTGCAGGACTCGACCGACTTCGCCATCCGCTCGCGCGCGTCGACGATGAACTCATCGGTGATCTCGGACAACGGTCGTCGTCTCCTCTCTACGTCTGGGTGCGGACGATCGTGCCGACCCGCTCGCCGCGGACGATCCTATCTATGTTCTCCGGGTCGGCCATGTTGAAGACGTGGATCGGCAGGCCGTTGTCCATGCACAGCGAGAGGGCGGTCGAGTCCATCACCCGCAGGCCCTTCTCGATCGCCTCCATGTGGGTGATCTCCGGCAGGAACTTGGCGTCCGGGACCTCCGACGGGTCGGCGTCGTACACGCCCTCCACCCCGTGCTTTGCCATCAGGATCGCCTCGGCGTGGATCTCGAGCGCCCGCAGCGCGGCGGCGGTGTCGGTGGTGAAGAACGGGTTGCCGGTGCCCGCGGCGAAGATCACGACCCTGCCCTTCTCGAGGTGGCGCATCGCCCGCCGGCGGATGTAGGGCTCGGCGACCTCGGTGACCGCGATCGCGGACATCACCCGGGTGTAGGTGCCGAGCCGCTCGAGCGCGTCCTGGAGCGTGAGCGCGTTGAGCACCGTGGCCAGCATCCCCATGTAGTCGGCGGTGGCGCGATCCATGCCCGCCGCGGCGCCGGCCAGGCCGCGGTAGATGTTGCCGGCGCCGACGACGACCGCCATCTCCACCCCTCCGCCGCTGACCCGGTGGATCTGCCCGGTGATCCGCTCGATCCGCTCGGGGTCCGTCCCGTACTCGAGCGAGCCCATCAGCGCCTCGCCCGAGATCTTCAGCAGGACGCGTTTGAACACCGGCTCCGCCATCGGCGGCAACCCTACCCCGAGACCGGGGCTTACTCCTCGCCGACCACGTAGCGCGCAAAGCGCGCGATCCGGATGTTCTCGCCGGTCTTCGCGGCGAGGTCCGCGCGCAGCTGCTCGATCGTCTTGCCCTCGTAGCGGTCGGAGCGCACGTGCTCCTGCTCGAGCAGGACGATGTCGGAGGCCCACTTCTTGAGCTGGCCCTCGACGATCTTCTCGACCACGTTCTCGGGCTTGCCCTCCTGCTTCGCCTTCTCCTCGAAGACCCGCCGCTCGGACTCGCGCTGGTCCTCGGGGATGTCGTCGACCGAGACGTAGAGCGGCGCCGCCGCGGCGATGTGGATCGCGACCTCGCGCGCGAACCCCTGGAAGTCCTCGTTGCGGGCGACGAAGTCGGTCTCGCACTGGACCTCGACCAGCACCCCTGGGCTGCCGCCGGCATGGATGTAGGAGGCGACCGTCCCCTCGCTCGTCGCGCGCCCGGCGCGCTTCGACGCCGACGCCTGGCCCTTGACCCGCAGCACCTCGATCGCCTTGTCGATGTCGCCGCCGGCCTCCTCGAGCGCCGCCTTGCAGTCCATCATCGCCGCGCCGGTGCGGTCGCGCAGCGCCTTGACATCCTTCGCGCCGACCGCCATCACGATCCCTCCGCCTGCTCGGCGGGTGGCACGGGCGGGTCGGCGGGCACGGCCTGTGGATGAGCCGGCTGCTGCGGCTGCTGCGGCGGGGGCGCCTGCTGCTGTGGGGGCGGTGCCTGCTCGGCGGCCTGCGCCGCGGCGGCCTTCGCGGCCTCCTCTGCCTCCTTGCGGGCGCGCTCCTCCTCATCGCGCTTGCGCTTGGCCTCCTCCTCGGCCTGGCGCTTGGCCTCCTCCTCGGCGCGACGCTTGGCCTCCGCCTCGCGATAGTTGGTGGCGGCGTTCTCGACCGCCTGGCCGATCGTCCCGACCACCAGCTCGCAGGACCGCATCGAGTCGTCGTTGCCGGGGATGGGGAAGTCGATTCCGAGCGGGTCGACGTTCGAGTCGACGAGCCCGAGGATCGGGATCCCGAGCCGGGTCGCCTCGGCGACCGCGATCGTCTCGGTCTTCAGGTCGATGATCAGCGCCGCCTGCGGCAGCCGCTTCATGTCGCGGACGCCGCCGAGGTTGTACTCGAGCTTCTCGAGCTCGGCCTCCATCGACATCCGCTCCTTGGTCGGCAGCAGGTCGAGGCGCCCACCGTCCTTGAGCCCGTTGAGCTCGTGGAGGCGGTCGATCCGCGCCGACATCGTCTGGAAGTTGGTCAGCAGGCCGCCGAGCCAGCGCTGGTTGACGAAGGGCATCCCGCAGCGCTCGGCCCAGTTCTTGACCGAGTCGCGGGCCTGCTTCTTGGTCCCCACGAACAGCACCGTGCCGCCCTTGCCGGCGACCTCGGTGGCGAACTCGCGCGCCCGGTTGAGCAGCTGCTCGGTCTGCAGCAGGTCGATGATGTGGATGCCGTCGCGCTCGCCGTGGATGTAGCGGCGCATGCGCGGGTTCCAGCGCCTCGTCTGGTGGCCGAAATGGAGGCCCGCCTGCAGCAGTTCCTTGAGCCCAGGCTCGGTTTGCAGTCCTGAATCGGACATCGATGCTCCCTTGGAATGGATCTTGGTCTCCCAGGCCGCTTCCGGGGACCCGGCTATGTCGTGCGTGCCGGGCAGGGCCCCTTGTTCTCGCCTGGGGGTCGGTTACTGGACGCGACAGAGTGTAGGGACAGGCAATAAGGGGCGACGCGTACGGGGATTGGCGACTTTCGGGTCCATACGACCCATAAGTCGCCATAACCCACCTCTACCTGCCCCGCGCCAGCTCCAACGCCTGAGCCAGATCCTCGGGCAGCTCGCTCTCGAACCGGAGCCGCTTCGCCGTGAACGGATGCTCGAACCCGAGCCGGGCGCTGTGGAGGAACTGGCGCTCGAGGCCGTGGCGGCCGGCGTTTCCGTAGCGCGGGTCGCCGGCTACCGGGTGTCCGATCGCGGCGAAGTGGGCGCGGATCTGGTGGGTGCGCCCGGTCTCCAGCCGTGCCTCGACCAGGGTGTCGGCGGGCAGGGGCTCGATGACCTCGAAGTGGGTGCGCGCCTCCCGGGCGCCGCGGCCACGGACGGCGCGCTTCTCCGGGGCGCGGTGGTCGCGGCCGAGCGGCGCATCGATCGTCCCCGAGCGCGAGCGCGGCCGACCCTCGATCAGCGCCAGGTAGGTCCGCGCGACCTGGCGGCTCTTGATCTGCGCCGCGAGGCGGCGATGGGCCTCCTCGTCGCGGGCGACGAGCATCAGGCCGCTGGTGTCCTTGTCGAGGCGGTGGACGATCCCGGCGCGCCCTTCCTCGCCCCCGCCGAGCAGCTCGCCGAGCACGCTGACGAGCGTCTCGCCGCGGTGCCCCGGAGCCGGGTGGACGACGAGGCCCGCGGGCTTGTCCACCACGGCGAGGCGATCGTCGACGTGGACGAGCAGCGGCCGCGAGCTCACGGCTCGGTCGCCCGGGCCGCCGACGGGGCGAGGGCGGAAAACGCGATCACGATCACGCCAAAGGTGATCGCGATGTCGGCGACGTTGAACGCCGGCCAGACCGGCGGGTCGATGAAGTCGGTGACCGCGCCGTCGAAGATCCGGTCGGCGAGGTTGCCGAGCGCGCCGCCGGTCAGCAGTCCGACCCCCAGCCACAACCCGGGGCGGGTGGTGTCGAACACGAACCAGCCGACGATCAGCGCCAGCGACGCCGCGGTGAAGGCGATCACCGCGGCGTCGCTGCCGTCGTTGAAGAGGCCGAAGGCGACGCCGCTGTTCATCACCCTGGTGAGCTCGAGGCCGAGCACCAGGTCGTTTCGCTCGCCGAGCTCCAGCGAGCCGACGACCGCTGCCTTCGCCGCCTGATCGACCGCGACGACCAGCGCCGCGACCGCGAACATCCCGAGCCAGGCGCGACCGCGAGAGGAGCTCACCCGCGGATCAGGTCGACGACGAGCCCGCCGCCGATCGAGAGCACGAGGATCGCGACGATCGGGCTGATGTCGAGCGGGCCGATCCGCGGGATGAAGGAGCGAAACAGGTTCAGGAACGGGTTCGTGGTGTCCTCGATGAAGCCGAGCACCGCGCGCAGCGGCATGTTGTAGGGGATCGGCCGGAACTGCTGCACCCAGCTGAGCACGACGTTGGCGATGATCAGGACGAAGTAGACGAAGAGCAGCGCCGAGACGTAGTCGGCGATGTCCCCCCGTGTGAGCGCGACGAGGATCAACCGCGCATCCGCTCGAGCGAGGCCCGCACCGCCGCCTGAACGCCGTCGCCGACGCCGGCGTCGGCGAGCGCCTCCAGCCCGGCCTCGGTCGCGCCGCCGCGCGAGGCGACGGACGCGCGGACCTCGATCGGGTCGTAGCGGCGCAGCAGCTCGATCGTTCCCGCGAACGACTCCAGCACCAGGTCGTAGGCAAGCTCATGGTCGAGCCCCTCGGCGGCGCCCGCCTCGGCGATGTTCTGGACGATCACCGCCAGGTAGGCCGGCGTGCAGCCCATCACCGCCGTCGCCTCGTCCATCAGCGCGTCGGGCACCTCGACCAGGTGGCTGAGCTCGCCGAACAGGTTCAGCAGTCGGGCCCCGGCTTCGCCGTCGATCGACGGCTCGAGCGGCGCGTGGCAGATCACGCCTCGCTGGACCTCGGTCGTGATCGTCGGCATCGCCCGGACGACAGGGGTGTCCGGGAACAGTTCGCGCAGCAGCGAGACCGGCGTCGCGGCGAGCACCGAGGCGATCGCGTCGCCGGCGCCGCCGAGCTGCTCGGCCGCCGCCTCCAGCCCGGCGGGCTTGATCGCAAGGACGACCGCGTCCGTGCGCAGCGCGAGCTCGGCCAGCGAATCGACCGCCTCGCCGCCGAGCTGGTCGGCGAGCTCTGAAGCGCGGCCCGAGCCCGCGTCGCTGAACAGCATTGCCTCGGGCCCGTGCTCGGCCCCGGCCCAGCCGCGGGCGAGCGCCGACGCCATGTTGCCCGCTCCCGCGAACCCAATCTTCATACACGCAGCCTAGTGGCCGCGGGAGCGCGTCCTAGCTCTGGTTGAAGAACCCTTTTTCGACGAGCCGCGCCTTCTCCTCAGCCGAGACCTCGACGTTGCGCGGGGTGAGGAGGAAGGTCTTCTCGGCGATCTTCTGCATCCCGCCGTCGAGCGCGTAGGTCAGGCCGGAGGCGAAGTCGATCAGGCGCTTGGCGAGCTCACTGTCGGTGGTCTGCAGGTTGAGGATCACCGGGACCGAGTGCTTGAAGCGGTCGGCGACCTCCTGGGCGTCGTTGAAGCTCCCGGGAGTGACCAGATGGACCTGGACGTCGGCGCCGTTGCCACCGACGGGCTGCAGCGCCGGACGGCGGCGCGGCGGCGCGTCGTCGGCGAAGATGTCGTCGATCTCGTCGCGCCCGCGACGGCGCTCGGAGATCCGGCTCACGGTCGCCGAGCGCGGCGCGGAGCCGCCCTCGTAGACCTGGCCGTGCGGCGCCGTGTCGGGCTCGTAGAGGTCGTGCTCGCCGTACTCCGGGTCCTCGGCGAGGCCGAAATAGACGAGCGCGCGGTGCCATGTATCTCGAAGTGCCATACGGCTGCGGTGTTCGCGTCCTGAGACGGGATTCCTTTACCCGCATTATGGAGCAACGAACGGCCCGGTCAGCTGTAGAGCGAGGTGCCGAGGCGGATGATCGTCGCCCCCTCCTCGACCGCGACGCGCCAGTCCTGGCTGGTGCCCATCGACAGCCGCGTAAGCCCGCGCTCCGCGGCAAGCCCGGCGAGCCGCGCGAAGTACGGTCGCGACGACTCGGGTTCGGTCGTGAACGGCGGCATCGTCATCAGCCCGGACACCTGCACCGGGCAGCGGCCGATGAACTCCCCCAGCGCCACGGGCTCCACCCCGCCCTTGCCGGGCTCGCCGGAGACGTTGACCTCGACCAGGACCTCGGTGTCGTCGGTCCCGTGGCGGCCGAGCTGCTCGAGCACCGAGTCCGTCGCCACCGAGTGGATCAGCCGGGCCAGGGGCAGGATCCGGCGCAGCTTGCGGCTCTGGATGTTGCCGATGAAGTCCCAGGTGAAGCGATCGCCGACCAGCGCCTGCTTCGCCTCGAGGTCCTGGAGCCGGTTCTCGCCGACCAGCTCGACCCCGGCCTCGGCGAGCCGCCCCATCTCCTCGCCGACGACGTACTTGGTCGCCGCGAGCACCTCGACGTCCGGGCCGCAGACCCGGCGCACCTCGTCGAGGTTGCGGCGCACGACCGCGGCGTCGATGCCGCGGATCGGCTCAGCCATCGCCCCAGACCAGCCCGGCCTGGCGACCGGTGCGGCCGGCGTCGCGGCGGTGGGAGAAGAACAGCTCCGGCTCGCAGCTCGTGCAGTGGCCGCTCGACTCCACGGCGTCGACGCCGCCGGCGGCGAGCAGGCGACGCGCGACCTCGGGCAGGTCGAGCATCCGGCCGTCGGCGACGCCCGCGCCGAGCCCGGAGAACGCCGCCAGCACCTCGTCGCCGACCTCGTAGCAGCAGGGACCGATGCCGGGCCCGATCGCCGCCGCGGTCGCTTCGACCTCATCCACCCCGCGCCCGACGATCCCGGCGGCCAGCCCGCGCCAGCCGCAATGGAGCATCGCGACCCCGCGCTCGCCGGCCAGCGCGACCGGAAGGCAGTCGGCGACCTGGACCAGGGGCGTCAGCGCCGGGTTCCGCGTCACCTGCCCATCGCCGTCGTCGGGCCTCCCATCCACCGTGAACGGGTTCGGTGACGGAGCGCTCTCGCGGCGGGCGATCTGCGGACCGTGGACCTGGAAGCCGAACAGCACCCCCTCGGGATCGCGGCCGAGGGCGCCCGTCAGCCGCAGCCGGTTCGAGCGCACCGCCGCCGGCTCGTCATCGGTGTAGAGGCCGAGGTTGAGCGATTCGAACGCGCCGGCGCTCGCCCCGCCCAGCCGGGTCGAGAACGCCGCCCGGGCGCCCGGCAGCTCGGCCTCGAGCCAGCGGACACCGTCGTCGTTACGCCATTCCATCCGCCCGAAGGCTAGGAGGACGCCGCCTCGGAAGCGATTCGCAGCTCGTCATCGCGGGTCGGCGCCTCACCATCGAGCTTCGCCCGCAGCGCCGCGGCGAGGCCGCGGCCGACCGCCGGGCCCTCGGCGACGCCGGCCGCGATCAGGTCCTCGCCGCCGATCTCGAGCTTCACGTTTCGCCACTCGGTGAGGTAGCGGTCGAGCCACTCGGCGCCGAGCGCCCGGGCGAGGACGAGCTCGACGCCGCTGCGACCGCGCGCCGCCAGCACCGCCTCGGACGGCGCCCCGGGCTCGAGCGCGGCGAGCTCGTGCACGGCGGCCCCGGGTCCCCGGATCGCGGCGAGCAGCGCCGCGGGCCTTGGCGCCTCGCTCTCCCACGGCGGGCCGGCGAGCAGCGCCGCCACCTGCTCGATCAACTCGCCGGCTCCAGGGTCGAGCTCGATCAGTCCCCACTCCGAGAGCAGCTCGAAGCCGCGCCGGGCGCTCGGCTCGGCGGCGAGCTTGCCGAGCTCGGCGGCGACCCGGTCGCCCGAAACCGTGTTCAGGTCGGTCCCTCGCAGCAGCTCGAGCGTGCGCGGCTCTGGCTCGAGCTCGAGCCGGGCGGCGTAGCGGGCCGCGCGCAGCGCCCTGGTCGGGTCGTCGCCGAACGAGCGCTCGTGCATCACCCGCAGCAGCCCCGCGCGCAGGTCGTCCAGGCCTCCGTGGAGGTCGATCAGGGTGTTCGGGTCGCCACCGGGGCGGCCATCGCGTTGACGGTGAAGTCGCGGCGCACCAGGTCCTCGGCCAGCGTCGCCGGGCTGACCTCCGGCAGGGCGCCGGGGCGCCCGTAGGTCTCGGTGCGGGCGCGGGCGACGTCAACCGGGGCGCCGCCGAGGACGATCGTCGCCGTCTCGAAGCGGTCGTAGACGACCGCCTCGCCCCCGATGGCCTCGATCAACGCCCCCTGGTCGCCGTCGACGACCAGGTCGAGGTTGGCGGTCTCGCGGCCGAGCAGCGCGTCGCGCACGGCGCCGCCGACCAGGTGCGCCTCGACCCCGGCGCGCGCCGCGGCGTCGCGCACGGCGGCGAACCCGGGCAGGGCGGCGATCCTCGCGCCGAGGCCGGCGGTGGAGATCTCTCGCTGCGTCGGTGCCACGGATGGATCGTGCGGGCGCCGTGAGCCCGCTTCCCTACCATGACGCCCCTTGCGGACCTCCTCATGACGTCCGCCCGGAAATGACGGCCCCAGACCACCACCATGCGGCGTCCTCAAGTCGCCCGAATAGCGATGCTATTCGGGCTCCCTGCGTCCGTGCCTGGTGGCGCCTGGGTCTCGTCATTTCCGCCCGTCCGTCACCAGGAGGCCCGCTAGCGGATGCCCGCGCTCCCCAAGATCCCGCTCGACTGGAGCCAGCCGAGCCACATCGCGATCATCGCCGTGATCAGCCTGATCGTGATCGGTGGCGCGCTCGGCCTCTACATCGCCTTCAAGCGCGATGCCGACCGCAGCTGCCCGCCGCCGTGCACGCTCGAGAAGGACGAGAAGCCGGCCAGCCACGCCGAGCAGGTGAAGACGGTCAACTGGCCGCTCTACGGCTACGACCTCGCCCGTACCCGCTACCTGCCGACCAAGCGGGTGCGCCCGCCATACGACGCCTCGAAATGGAGCTTTCAGGCCGGCAAGCTGCTCGAGTTCTCGCCGATCGTCGCCAAGGGGACGCTCTACTTCCAGGACAAGGACGCGCTCCTGTACGCGATCACCGCCGACGAGGGCAAGGTCGAGTGGAAGAAGGACATCGGCGGCCTCGGCGCCGCGTCACCCGCCTACTCGCACGGCGTCGTCTACGCCGTCACCCTGCAGAAGGCGCCCGGGGTCGACCAGGGCGAGGCGCTCGCGCTGCGGGCCAAGGACGGCAAGCTGCTGTGGCGCTTCGGGCTCCCCGGGCGCAGCGAGACGTCCCCGATCGTGATCGGCAGCCGGGTGATCGTCGGCAGCGAGTCCGGCGACATCTACGCGCTCGACCGCCAGACCGGAAACGTGCGCTGGCACGTGTCCACCGCCGGTGCGGTGAAGGGCGGGCTGGCGTACGACGGCGGCGTCCTCTATGGCGCCAACTACGCGGGCCAGGTGTTCGCGATCGACGCCTCGAACGGGCAGTTCGTCTGGCAGTCGTCGACCCAGGGACTGAGCTTCGGTCGCGGCGGGCCGGTGTACTCGACCGTGGCAGTGGCCTTCGGCCGCATCTACCTGGGGTCGATCGACACCCGCGTCTACTCGTTCGACCAGGACAGCGGCGAGCTGCTCTGGAGCCACTCGACCGGCGACTGGGTCTACGCGGCGCCGGCGGTCGCCGACACGCCGAAGACCGACCCGACCGTCTACGTCGGCTCCAAGGACCAGAACTTCTACGCGCTCGACGCGAAGACCGGCGAGGTGCGCTGGCAGGAGCGGATCGGCGGCGTGATCCTCGGCGCCGCCAGCGTGCTCGGCGAGAACGTCTACGTCGCCGCCCTCGGTCCGAACCTCGGCACCTACGGCTTCAACGTCAAGACCGGGAGGCGCACCTTCGAGTCGGAGCTCGGCGAGTACAACCCGGTGATCTCGGACGGCCACTACATGTACCTGACCGGTGCCTCGAACATCCGCGCCTTCGAGCACGAGACCGCCGCCGAGCAGCGCAAGGAGGCCCACAAGCGTCAGGAGAAGCGCCACAACCAGGAGGCCGCCCACCGCAAGAAGCGCAAGCGTCAGGAGGCGGCGCATCGCGCGAAGCGCAAGCGCCAGCAGGCCGCGCATGACGCCAAGCAGCAGGGCAAGAACGGCGATCAGGGCGGCAATTCGGGAGGCAACTAGCGGGGCTGCCCGTGTAGCTTCCTCCCATGGGACCTCTGATCAGGGTCGGGATCCCGGCAGGGCTTGCGGTGCTGGCGCTGACGCTGGCGCCGGCGGCGCTCGGGGTCTTCTCCTCGCCGTCCACGCTCTCGGGACGCGGCGGGGCATCGCCCGCGGTCGCGGTCGGCGACAACGGCGCCGGCGTGGCAGTCTGGACACGCTTCGACGGCCTCGTCTCCCGCGTCCAGGCGACGACCATGTCCGCCGGCGGAGACTTCGGCCCGGTGCAGACGCTGTCGGCCGACGGCAGCAACGCGTTCGCGCCGCAGGCCGCGGTCGACGCGGACGGCGACGCGATCGTCGTCTGGACCAGGCTCGACGGCAGCGTGATCGCCCAGGCGCGGCGGATCTCGGCCGCCGGGGCGCTCGGGCCCGTCCTCGACCTGTCCCCCGCCGGCGAGGACGCATCGGGGGCGCAGGTGGCGATCGACTCCGACGGCGACGCGCTCGCGGTCTGGTTCCGCGCCAACGCCGGCAACCGCCGGGTGCTCGGCCGGGCGATCCCGAAAACCGGCCCGCTCGGACCGTTGCTCGGATTCTCGGAGCCGGCCGCGAACGCCTCGCAGCCGCGCCTGGCGGTGAACGCGGACGGTGTCGGCTACGCGGTCTGGCTGGGGTCCGAAGGGTCGAACACCCGCGCCCAGGGGCGCACGGTCACCACGACCGGCAGTCGCGGCCCAATCAACACTCTCTCGCCGCCCGGCACCGACTCGAGCCAGGCGCGGGTGGACGTCGACTTCCTCGGCAGCGCGTTCGTGCTCTGGACCCGGGACGTTGGCGCCGACACACGCGTGCAGGGACGACCGGTGCCGGGCTCCGGGGAGCCGGGCTCGGTGAAGACGCTGTCCCCCGCCGGCGCGGATTCGACCCTGCCGGCGATCTCGATCGCGACCAACGCTGGCAACGGCGTGGCCGTCTGGCGCCGTGCGGTCGGCGGCGTCGGGCGGATCCAGGCGGTCGAGCTGTCGCCCACCGGCGGCACCGGGACGCCGCAGACCGTCTCGCCTCCCGGCGACGCGACCAACCCGGGGGTAGCGACCGACGGGAGCGCGAACTCGCAGCTGATCTGGCAGCGCACCGAAGGTTCGGCGCAGCGTGTGGAGGTGCGACCGTGGACGGCGTTCTCGACGCCGAAACCGGTGCAGACGCTGTCGAGCTCCGGCGCCACCGTGCCGGCGCTCGCCATGAATCCCAGCGCCGACAGCGCGCTCGCCGCCTGGATCCGCCCGGACGCCGCCGGACACGACCGGGTCCGCGCGTCTCGAGGTCCCTAGCGCACCTCGATCCCGGCAGCGCGCAGCGAGTCCTTGGCCTCGGCGATCGAGAACTTGCCGTAGTGGAAGATCGAGGCCGCCAGGACCGCGTCCGCGCCGCCCTCCGTGATCCCCTCGACCAGGTGGTCGAGCTCGCCGACCCCGCCGGAGGCGATCACCGGGACGGCGACGGCGTCGGAGACCGCGCGGGTGAGCGCGAGGTCGTAGCCGTCGGTGGTCCCGTCGCGGTCCATGCTGGTCAACAGCACCTCCCCCGCCCCGCGCTCGGTCGCCTCGCGCGCCCAGGCGACCGCGTCGCGGTCCTCGACCAGGGTGCGGCCGCCGTTCACATAGACGTCCCAGCCGCCACCACGTGCCTTTGCATCGACTGCGACGACCACGCACTGCGAGCCGAACACGGTCGCGAGCTCGGAGATCAGGTCGGGGTCGGCAAGCGCCGACGAGTTGACGGCGACCTTGTCGGCGCCGGCATCCAGGACCGCCTGGGCGTCGGCGACCGAGCGGATCCCGCCGCCGATCGTGAACGGGATGAAGACGTTGTCGGCCGTCCGGCGCGCGAGCTCGGTGATCGTGTCGCGCCGCTCGTGCGAGGCGGTGATGTCGAGGAAGACGAGCTCGTCGGCGCCCTCGGCGTCGTAGCGCTCGGCGAGCTCGACCGGGTCGCCGGCGTCGCGGATGTCGACGAAGTTGGTGCCCTTGACGACCCGTCCAGCATCGACGTCGAGGCACGGGATCACGCGCTTGAGCGCCATTCGCGACCCTCCTACTTCGCCATGCCGGCCTTGTTGCGCAGCTTGCCGCGCGCCGCGCCCCAGACGCCGTGGGCGAAGGCGCCCGGCTCGAGCTTCTGCGCCAGGCGCAACAGCTCGCCGCGCTCGTTCGCGGTCAGGTTGTGGCGCGGACGTCCCTTCGACTTCGCTACCAGCCCGGCGAGGCGGTTGCGCTCGTCGCGCTCGAGCAGCGAGGCGTGATGGCGAACCAGAATCGCCACCTGCGCGATCGCCAGGACACGGAGCCAGAACATGGATCTGAGGCTACCGGGGCGACTCAGACGGGTCGGAAGCCCGAGCAGAGCATCCGCAGCCAGTCGATCCGCCCGTCGCTCTCGGTGTAGTACGCCTGCTGCTCGAAGACGAACGGCCCGTCGTCGTTGTGGCCACGGACGCGATACGCGACCCGCTCGCGGTCCGCGACGGCGCCGGTCTCGACCTCGAGCAGCTCGTCGACGTGATCGGAGTCCTCGAGCCACTGCGGCAGGATGGAGGCGGCGACCGCGTCGGCGCTCGACGCCTCCCAGGCCCGGTTCGGGGTCAGGGCGCGAAAGTCCACCTCTGGGTCGAGCAACTCGCCCGCCCGCGCGAAGTCCTTGGCGGCGAACGCCTCGACGAATCGCTCTCCGAGCGTCTCCCCCATGCCGCTCAGGCTACGCCGCGGCCCTGTTCATCGACCGCTCGCGGAGGTAGCCGCCCAGCGCGCCGAACGCGGCCCCCAGCAAGGTCGTCAGGACGACGAGCAGGATCGCCGGCTCGGGCAGGTGGGCCTCCGCCTCCGCCCCGTGGATCTCGTGGGCGATCAGGATCGAGGAGCCGAAGATCAGTCCCGCGAGGACACCCCGCTTTGCCCCCTCGGCGGCGCCGAGATGGTCGAAGCCGGCTCCGATTCCGCCGAGCACGCCGAGGATCGAGAGCACCAGGTAGGTGCCCTCGGAGATCCCGAGGAAGTAGCCGGTCACCGCCCCGTAGACCGCCGGGAGCACGATCGCCAGGGTCACCTGCACGGAGCGGGGATGCTCGTTCAGCAGCGGCGGCAGCTTCACGGTGCCGCGATCCTATCCGCGCGCGACAATCGCCCGCGAGCTCACCCTCACCATCCTGCGCCGGCCGAGCACGCCACCCACTTCGCGATCGCCTCGACGACGCACTCGACAGGCGAACCGCATGTTCACCGCGTATACGAGGGTCAAGCCGCGGTTCGCTGGTCTGAAGGCCGCCTGCGGAGCCCGCCTCGGCCACGAACCCGCCTCACCGACACCCTGGGCGAAGGGCGTTATCGACGACGAGATACGAGCAACTCGTCTGTAGCGCGAGTTACTCGTAGTCCGATGACTCGGACGATTGTTGTTAGCCGCCGAGCGCCGCCTGGCCCTCGGCGACCGTGAACCGGCCCTCGTAGAGGGCCCGGCCGACGATCACGCCGCCGACCGACGGCAGGTCCGCCGCGGCGAGGGCGCGCAGGTGGTCGAGGGTGCCGATCCCACCCGAGTAGAGCAGCTCCGCGCCCGCCTCCGCCGCGGCCTCGGCGACCGGCCCGAGCTGCTCGAGGCCGGGGCCCTCGAGCGTGCCGTCCACCTCGACCGGGGTGAAGACGAAGGTCCGAACCCCGCGGCCGGCGAGGTCGGCGACCAGAGCCGCCGAGCCGAGCTCGGTCGGGCGCTCCCAGCCCTCGACCGCGACCCGGCCGGCGCGGGCGTCGGCGGAGACGACGATCGCCTCGCCGTGCTCGGCGGCGAGCGACTCGACCAGGGCAGGGTCGGAGAGCGCCGCGGTCCCGAGGATCGCGCGCGTAGCGCCCGCATCGAGCACCGCCTCGACGTCCCCGGCCTCGCGCAGCCCGCCCCCGACCTGGACCGGGACGTCGACGGCGTCGCAGATCCGCCCGACGTGCTCGATGTTGACCGGGGCGCCCGCCCGCGCGCCGTCGAGGTCGACGACGTGCAACGCGCGAGCCCCCTGGTCGACCCAGCGCCGCGCGGCGTCCAGCGGGTCGGCGTCGAACGCCGTTTCGCGGTCGTAGTCGCCCTGGACGAGCCGCACCGCGTGCCCGTCGCGGATGTCGATCGCGGGATAGAGAATCAAGCGGGGACGGAAGCGCAGATCGAGGCGAAGTTCGCCAGCAGAGCGAGTCCCGCGGCGCTCGACTTCTCCGGGTGGAACTGGACCCCGTAGATCGGCGGGCGGGCGATCGCGCAGGCGAAGCGCTCGCCGTGGGTCGCCCACCCGAGCACGTCCGCCTCGTCGGCGGGCCGCGGCGTGAAGCTGTGGACGAAGTAGAACGGGGTCCCCTCGGCGATCCCGGCAGTGAGCTCGGAGTCCTTCGCCCAATCGATCGGCTCCCAGCCGATGTGCGGGACCTTGAGCCCGGGCGCCTCGAGGCCGTCGACGCTGCCGTCGATCAGGCCGAGCCCCCGCGCCCCGCCGAGCTCGGTCGACGACTCGAACAGGAGCTGGAAGCCGAGGCAGATGCCGAGGACCGGCGTGCCGGCCTCGACGCGCTCGGCGACCAGCCGGTCGAGCTCGAGCTCGTCGATGCGTTCCATCGCCCGCGCGAACGCGCCGACCCCGGGCAGCACGAGGCCGTCGGCCGCCCGCGCGACCGCGTGGTCGTTCGTGATGACCGCCTCCGAGCCGACCCGCTCGATCGCCTTCTCGACCGACCGTAGGTTGCCCATCCCGTAGTCGAGGACACAAATACGCGCCACGTCCTCGGCTTCGCCTGCGGGCGTATCGCGGTCAGCCGCCACTACGTCAGGGTCCCCTTCGTCGACGGCACGCCGTCCTCGTCCGGGTCGATCGCGACCGCCTCCCGCAGGGCGCGGGCGAACGCCTTGAACATCGACTCGATCAGGTGATGGGTGTTCGACCCGTAGCGGGTGCCGATGTGAAGGGTCAGCTTCGCGTTCGAGGCGACGGCGCGAAAGAACTCCTCGGCGAGCTCGGCGTCGAAGCCGGCGATCGACACCGGGGGCAGATCGGAGCCGAACAGGCACAGCGGACGGCCCGAGATATCGATCGCGCACATCCCGAGCGCCTCGTCCATCGGCACGGCGGTGTAGCCGTATCGCCGAATCCCCGCTCGGTCCCCGAGGGCTTCGTCGAGCGCCTGTCCGATCGCGATCCCGACGTCCTCGACCGTGTGGTGGGCGCCGGTCTGCAGGTCCCCGGTCGCCTCAACCGCGAGGCCGAGCCGGCCGTGGCGCCCGAGCAGCTCGAGCATGTGGTCGAAGAAGCCGACCCCGGTCGAGACCTTGACCTCGCCGCCCTCGAGCGCCAGCCCGACCCGGACCTCGGTCTCGCCCGTCTTGCGCTCGACCTTCGCTGTTCTCGTCATTTCTTCACCCTCGCAAGCGCCGACTCGCCGTGAACCGGAAAGCCCTCGGCGCGCGCGATCGCCGCCACGTGGGGGGCCAATTCTGCTGCCGCCGCCGATCCGATGTGGACGACCGCGGTTCGCCGCATGAATGCGCCCGGGCCCAGCGGCCGGCCGTACCGCGCCGCGCCCCCGGTCGGCAGCACGTGGTTGGAGCCGGCGGCGTAGTCGCCGAACGCGGTCGCGCCGCCCGCGCCGACGAACACGCAGCCGGCGACCCGCCCCCGGGCGCTCGCCTCGTCGGCGCCCTGGAAGGCGAGCTCGAGGTGCTCCGGGGCAAGGGCGTCGGCGAGCTCGAGCGCCCGCTGCAGCCCCGGCGCGGTGATCGACGCCAGGGGTGCGTCGGCGACGCTCGGGCGCTCTGCGACCAGCTCTGCGACCAGCTGCGTGACCGCGTCGAGCAGCGCCGGGTCGGGCGAGATCACCGCCAGCATCCCGTCCGCGCCGTGCTCGGCCTGGGCGCACAGGTCGAGTGCGATCAGCTCCGGGCTCGCCCCCCCGTCGGCGACCACCGCGAGCTCGCTCGGGCCGGCGATGCCGTCGATCCCGACCCGGCCGGCGAGCTGTCGCTTGGCCTCGGTCACGTAGCGGTTGCCGGGGCCGACGATCACGTCGACGGCGGCGATCGTCTTCGTGCCCAGCGCGAGCGCTGCAATCGCCTGCGCGCCGCCGACCGAGTAGACCTCCTCGACGCCGGCGACCGCGCAGGCCGCGAGCACGGCGTCATCGGGGCGGCCGGCCGTCGACGCCGGCGAAACGACGACGAAGCGCGGGACGCCCGCGGCGCGCGCCGGGAGCGCCGCCATCAGCACCGAGGATGGGTACGAGCCGCGGCCTCCGGGGGCATACGCCCCGGCCGAAGCGACCGGGGAGGCGCCGACTTCGACCCGCTGGCCCGCTCCGGGCTCGACCGACACCGGGCGCAGCTCCGCCTTCGCCTGCTCGGCCGCGACCAGGCTGATGTTGGCGGCGGCGACGCGAAGCGCCTCGCGCACCTCGCGGGGAACGAGCGCCGGGGCGGCGGCGATCAGGCCCGGATCGACGCGCACGCTCTCGACCGGCGGCTCGCCGAATCGCAGGCCGAGGTCGCGCACCGCCGCGTCGCCGCGCTTGCGGACCGCGGCGATGACCTCAGCCACCTCCTCGGTCACCTCCTCCAGCGGCGGCGCGAGGTCGCGGACGCGCCCGGCAAGCGCCTCGGCGTCGGCCCCGTCCCACTCGATCCGCTCGATCTTCATCGCGACGCCTCCCGCAACCGGCCGGCGAGCGCGTCGATCTCCGGCGCGCGCAGCTTGTGGGCGACCCGGTTGGCGATCAGCCGCGCCGTGCAGGTGGTGATCTCCTCGCGGATCTCGAGCTCGTTCTCCGCCAGGGTGCGGCCGGTGTCGACCAGATCGACGATCCCGTCTGCGAGGCCGACCAGCGGCGCGAGCTCGACCGAGCCCTTGACCTCGATCACCTCCGCCTGGCGCCCGCTCTGCTCGAAGTGGCGCTCGGCAGTGCGCGGGTACTTGGTCGCGATTCGCATCGCGCCGAGGCGGCGCTCGGCGCGCTCGAGGCTGTCGTCGCCGCGTCGCGCCGCCAGCACCATCCGGCAGGAGCCGTAGCCGAGGTCGACGAGCTCGTAGACGGCGCGGTCCGCCTGCTCGGTCAGCACGTCCTTGCCGGTGATCCCGAGGTCGGCTGCGCCGGCCTCGACGTAGGTCGGGACGTCGGAGGGGCGCATCGTCACCAGGCGCAGCTCCGGCGTCTCGAAGACCAGCGCGCGCGAGTCGCCGCGCAGCTCGGCGGTCTCGACCCCGACCCGGTCGAGCAGGTCGAGCGTGCCGGTGAACAGGGACCCCCGCGGCAGCGCGACGCTGAGCTTGCCGTCCGAGGGCGTGCTGAAAGCGCGCGCTGGGCCGCTCATCGCTCACCTTCCCTCGGTTGTAGGCGTTCCTCCTCGGCCTGCGCGAGGTGCAGACGCTCGAGGTAGAGCGAGAAGCCCGCCGCCGGCAGTGGCCGGCCGAACCGTCCCATGAGCTCGTCGTAGCGTCCCCCGCCCCCGAGGATGTGGCCGAGCGCCGGGTCGTAGACCTCGAGGATCGCCCCGGTGTAGTAGCCGAGGTCGCGCAGCAGGCCGAGGTCGAGCCGGACCCGGTCGGCGACGCCGCGCTCACGCAGCGCCTCGACGGTCGCCGCCAGCCTCGCCGTCGCCCGCACGGTGACCTCACCGAACAGGTCGCGGGCTTGCTCCAGCACCTCGGGACCGCCGCGCAGCATGGGCACCTCGGTCAGCAGCCGGCGCTCGGCTTCGGCGAGCCCGAGCGTGCCGATCTCGGCCTCGAGCCCGACGTGGTCGTGGGTCGAGAGGAACTCGAGGATCCGGGCGCGCGCCTCCTCGGCGACGCCGAGCTCCTCGAGCAGCTGGCGATACAGGTCGGCGTCGCCGAGCCCGATCACCGCCCGGCGCAGGCCGGCGGCGTCGAGGGCCGCCGCCAGCACCTCGACCACCTCGGCGGTGCCGTCGGGAGCGGGGGCGCCGACCAGCTCGACGCCGGCCTGCGTGAACTCGCGCATCTGCCCGCGCTGCGGACGAATCGCCCGGTAGGCGTGCGCCAGGTAACAGAGCCGGAACGGCGGCTTGGCGGCCGCGTAGTGGTTGGCGACCAGGCGGGCGATCGGGACCGTCATGTCCGAGCGCATCGCCAGCAGCTCGCCGGACTCGTCGAAGAAGCGGTAGGCGACCGGGGCGCCACGCTCGGACTCGCCCCGCGCCAGCACCTCCTCGTACTCGATCGTCGGCGTTGCCACCTCGCCGTAGCCGAAGCGCTCGAACGCCTCGACCAGGGCGAGGCTGAGTCGCCGCAACTCGCGCATCTCGTCGGGCAGGATGTCCCGGGTCCCGGGCGGGATCGGGTGCGTCATGTGTCAGACCCTCGCAGACCCCGCGGGAGCGGACGCGAAGCGGAGCATCCCGCGGGCATTGGAGGTGCCCCGCCTTTAGGCGGGCACCGGTTCCACGGCAACACGTTCGATCCGCGCTCCGAGGTTGCGCAACCGCTCGTCGATGCGCTCGTAGCCGCGGTCGATCTGAACGATGTTGCCGATCTCCGAGGTGCCGTCGGCGCACAGCGCCGCGATGAGCATCGCCATCCCGGCGCGGATGTCGGGGCTTTCGACGCGCTCACCGTGAAGCCGGCTCGGACCGCTGACGATCGCCCGGTGGGGATCGCACAGCGTGATCCGAGCGCCCATGGCGACGAGCTTGTCGACGAAGAAGAGGCGGTTCTCGAACATCTTCTCGAAGATCAGGATGGTACCCCGCGCCTGCGTGGCCAGCGCCAGGGCGATCGAGGTCAGGTCGGCCGGGAACGCGGGCCACGGGCCGTCGTCGATCTTCGGGATCGCGTCGCCGAGGTCGTCGCGGACCTCGAGCGTCTGGTCAGGCGGCACGAGCACATCGTTGCCCTCGATCATCGATTGCAGGCCGAGGCGGCGGAATTGGCGGCGGATCGTGATCAGGTCCTGCGGCTCGGCGTCCCGGATCCGCAGCTCACCGCCGGTCACCGCGGCGAGCGCCATGAAGCTCGCGACCTCGATGTGGTCGGCGCAGACGCGGTGCTCGGCGCCGCCGAGCTTGTCGCGGCCGTGCACGGTCATGACGTTGGAGCCGATCCCGTCGATCTGGGCCCCCATCTTGACCAGGAGGCGGGCGAGGTCCTGGACGTGGGGCTCCGACGCGGCGTTGGCGATCGTCGTTGGGCCGGGAGTCAAAGCGGCGGCCATCAGCGCGTTCTCCGTCCCCATCACCGACGGCTCGTCCATGAAGATCGCGCACGGCTTCAGGCCGCCGTCGGGGGCGCGGATCTCGATCGCCCGGTCGCCCTCGACCGTGGCGCCGAGGTCTGTGAACGCGTCGAGGTGCGGATCGAGGCGCCGGCGACCGATGAAGTCGCCGCCGGGCGGCGGCATCGAGGCCTCGCCGAAGCGGGCCAGAAGCGGTCCGGCGAGCAGGAACGAGGCCCGGATCCGCGCCGACAGCGACTCATCCGGGCTGGTCTCGGAGACCGCGTCGGCCTGCAGCCGGAGCGCCTCGTCGGTCCACTCGGCCTTCACCCCGAGCTGCTCGAGCACCGCGACCTGGGTCTCCGTGTCGCGGATCCGCGGGACGTTGGTGAGCACGACTTCCTCATCGCTGAGCAGGCAGGCGGCGAGGATCGGCAGAGCGGCGTTCTTGTTGCCGGCGGCGGTGATCTCACCCGAGAGGGGCGGGCCCCCCTTGATCACGAACTTCTCCATCGGCGCGGAGGGTAACAATGCCCCCATGAGCCAACCGACACGTGACGAGGCGTGGGAACTGGTCTGCGACTGGGTGCAGTCCGACTCCCTGCGCAAGCATCTGCTCGGCGTCGAGGCGGCGATGGTCGCCTACGCGCGTGAACGCGGCGGCGACGAGGAGCTGTGGGCCGTGACCGGCCTGGTTCACGACCTCGACTACGAGCGCTTCCCAGACCTCGACGACACCGAGAACGGCCATCCGCGCACCGCCCTGCGGCTCTTCGAGGAGCTCGGCTGGCCGCAGGAGCTGATCGACGCGGTGGCCGGCCACGCGACGTTCCTCGGGGTGCCCCGGGAGACGGAGATGGCGAAGACGCTGTACGCGGTCGACGAGCTCTCCGGGTTCATCGCGGCCTGCGCGCTCGTCCGCCCCACCGGGATCGAGGGGATGGCGCCGAAGTCCGTGAAGAAGAAGCTCAAGCAGCCATCGTTCGCGGCCGGCGTCAACCGCGATGAGGTTCGCGAGGGAGCCGAGGAGCTCGGGGTCGACTTCGACGAGCACATCGCCTTCGTGATCGCGGCGATGGAGGCGCGCGCCGGCGAGCTCGGCCTCGCCGCGCCAGATCAAGCTTGAGCCGGGGCCTCAAGATCCTGACCGCGATCCTGATCGGGATTGCGATCCTGCTCGTCGTCAACACCCTGGTCGTCGACAGCGAGACCAAGGACGCCGAGGTGACCATCGACGGCGGTCAGATCATCACCCTGCCCGGCGGCGACGTCCAGGTGTTCGAGGAGGGCGACGGGGCCGGCGCGCCGATCGTGCTCATCCACTGCTACTCGTGCTCGCTGCACTGGTGGGACTCCCTGGCGCCGATCCTGGCCGAGGACCACCGGGTGATCCGCATCGACCTGCTCGGCTTCGGGGGCTCGCAGAAGCCGTCCAGCGGTTACTCGATCGACGATCAGGCGGGACTGGTCGCGGGGGCGCTCGACCGGCTCGACGTCCAGGGGGCGGTCGTCGTCGGCCATTCGCTCGGCTTCGACGTCGCGACGGCGCTCGCTGCCCGCGCCAGCCAGCTCGTCGACCGCCTGGTGAACATCGACGAGGGCCCGAGCGAGGACGACTGCTCGCTTCCGTTCCTCGCCAAGCTCACCTACACACCGGTGGTCGGCGAGGCGCTCTGGCGCCTGACCCCGAGCTTCGCGATCAAGGACGGGTACTCCGACGCGTTCGCGCCCGGCTACGACCTCGCCGACGGCTTCCCGAACCCCGATCAGGTCGTCGACGACTTCCATGCGATGACCTACACCTCCTACGAGGACGTCCCGGACGAGGCCGGCGACTACGAGGACGACGCCTCGCTCGATCAGCGGCTGCGCCAGATCCCCGTCCCGCTGCTGTCGATCTTCGGCAGCGAGGACCAGATCTGCGATCCAGAGAGCTCACAGGCCGCCTACGCAGCGCTCCCGGGCGCGAGGACGGAGCTGATCAAGGGCGCCGGCCACTCCCCCAACGTCGAGAAGCCCGACGAGACAGCGGCGCTGATCGAGGAGTTCGCGGCCGGGGCGACGGTCGCCCCGCCGCCGACCGACAGCGTGCCGAAGCCCGAAAAGCCGCGGTCCGGCGGCGGCGGGGGCAAGTAGGCGGCGGCGCCTCAGTCGAGCTTCGCGATCTCCCCCTGGTAGATCCCGAGCGAGGTGCCGAGCCGCTCGCCCAGCGCGGCGTCGACGACGCCCTGGTTCTCGACGATCAGGTCGGCGCGGGTGATCCGCCGCTCGAACTCCTCGTCGGAGCGCAGCGCGTTGATCTGCTCGACGCTGCCGCGCAGCAGCGCGAACCCGGCGAGGTCACCGCCGTGCGGGGTCAGCAGGACGACCTCGAAGTCCTCGATCTTGCCATCGCCCTGGAGCCCGCCCCAGTACTCGACGCTCTCGTTGAAGACCTCCAGCGCGAGCTTCTCGCGCCCCCGAACCACCTGCCCCCAACCGATGAACAGCCCGGCCTCAGCCATTTCGGCTCCTTTCCTCGTTGACGGTCCGACCCTAACCCGGGCCGAGGGGGACCGCAAGGCGGGCCTACTGCCACCGCCCGCCCGCGGTCGCCCACTCGCGGAGGTGGTCGACCGAGCAGAAGCCGTCGGCGATCCGGTGCCGGCCGCGGTGGCGGACGAGCAGGACCTGGACGTCGCCGAGCGCGGCGTCGCAGCTCGAGCAGCGCTGCGGCCCGGGCTCGATCTGGCGCGGATCGGGCGGTGCGCCTGCCGCCCAGTGGCCGCCCTGGATGGCCCAGGGGACGACGTGCTCGAGCCGGCAGAAGGTCGCCGTCCGCTCGCCGGCCGGCTCGTAGGCGCGAAAGCCGTCGTCCGCTTCGACACCTGCGCCGCACCATGAGCACGAAGCCATAGATTCCGGCGTCATGGGGCTGAGAATAGTCGCGCTCGACGGCGACCAGACGGGGCAGGAGCTGCTCGAGCAGGCGCTGCGGGTGCTCGACCCCGAGGTGCTCGGGATCGAGCTCGAGATCGTCCACGTCGACCTCTCGCTCGCCACCCGGCGGACCACCAGGAACACGGTCTGCATGGACGCGGCGAAGGCGATGCTCGAGACCGGGCTCGGGATCAAGGCGGCGACGATCACCCCGGAGGGCGCCGACGATGTCGGCAGCCCGAACCGGATCATCCGCGAGGCGATCGGCGGCAAGGTGATCGTCCGCACCGGCCGCCGGCTCCCCGGTGTCACCCCGGTCGCCGGCGTCCACCACCCGATCTCGATCTGCCGGATGGCGGTCGGCGACGCCTACGGGGCCGCCGAGTCGCGCGAGCTGGCCGGCGACGACGAGCTCGCTCACCGGGTCGAGACCATCCGCCGCTCGGACTGCCGCGCGGTCGCCGAGTACGCCTTCCGCGAGGCCGAGCGCTACGCCGGGCGCGTCTACGGCGGCCCGAAGTGGACCGTGAGCCCGGTCTACGAGGGGATGCTGAAGGAGGAGATGGACGCCGCCGCGGGGCGCCATCCCGAGGTCGAGTACCAGCCGGTGCTGATCGACGCGACGCTCGCCGGTTTGGTCTCCGGAGCCGCCTCGGAGCCGCTGGTGATCCCGTGCCTGAACCGCGACGGCGACCTGCTCTCCGACCTCGTCCTGCCGCTGTTCGGGTCGATCGCCGGCGCCGAGTCGGTGCTGCTGGCGCTCGACGACGAGCTGCGGCCGAAGGTGACGATGGCCGAGGCGCCGCACGGGACGGCGCCGGCGCTCGAGGGCAAGGACGTCGCGAATCCGATGGGGATGATCCTCGCCGGCGCGGCCGTCCTGCACTATGCCGGCGCCGACGATCCCTCTCGGGCGATCTACGACGGCGTGTTCGAAACGGTGGCCGCCGGGATCTCGACGCCCGACCTCGGAGGGCATGCAGGGACGACGGAGTTCACCGACGCGGTGATTCACCGCGTTACCAGCCGTTTACGGCCGGGCGCGCCGGGATAGGATCCCGCTGATGGAGGCAGGCCAGCTCACGGGCGTAGCCCCTCGGAGTCCCTGGCGCGCGCTGAAGGACTGGATGTCGGACAACCCGGCATGGGTTGCCCTCGGGATCATGGTCATCGTCGCGCTCGCCCTGATCGCGGCGGAGGGCCTGCAGCCGTGGGCACAGCGAACGGTCAACGGCTTCGTCTCGGGGGGGATCTTCGCCCTCGGCGCGATCGGCCTCACGCTGGTCTACGGGATCCTCAAGCTCGTCAACTTCGCCCAGGGCGACTTCCTCACCTTCGGCGCCTACGTTGCGTTCGCATTCAACGTGTCGATCGGCATGCCGCTGATCGCGGCGCTGCTGATAGCGGTAGCGGCGACCGCGCTGCTCGGCGTCTTCCTCGAGCTGATCATGTGGCGGCCGATGCGGAAGAAGAAGGCCGGGTTGCTGCAGCTGCTGCTGATGTCGCTCGGGCTCGCGTTCGTCCTGCGTAACGCGATCCAGTTCGTCGCCGGAACCCGGCCGAAGACGCTCGACGTCAACACCACGGACTCGATTTCCTTCCTCGACCTGACGATCGGGCGCACCGAGCTCTACGTACTGATCACCTCCATCGTCGTCCTTTCCGCGGTCGCCTACATCCTGCGCGCGACCTCCGTCGGCCGCCAGATGCGGGCGCTCGCCGACAACTTCGACCTCGCCGAGACCACGGGGATCGACACCGGCCGGGTGGTCCTGTTCACCTGGGTGCTGGCCGGCGGGCTCGCCGGCCTGGCGGGCGTCCTGCTCGTCTCGGCCTCCGGAGGCCTCTCCCCCAACACCGGCTTCTACATCCTGCTGCCGCTGTTCGCGGCCGTCGTTCTCGGCGGAATCGGTAACGCCTTCGGCGCTCTCGCCGGCGGCATGGTGATCGGCCTCACCCAGGAGTGGTCGACGCTGGTGATCTCCTCGGAGTGGAAGGTCGCGGTCAGCTTCATCGTCCTGATCCTCGTGCTGCTGATCAGGCCGCAGGGGATCTTCGGCAAGGAGCGCACGCTCTGATGGAAGGCGCCCTTCCGCTCGCGATCACGTTCGACTTCCTGACTGCCTGGGACTTCTGGATCGGGGTCGGGATCCTCGCCGGGATCTACGGGATCTTCACCCTCGGCCTCCAGCTCAACGTCGGCTACACCGGGATCGTCAACTTCGGCCAGGCGGGGTTCATGGCGATCGGCGCGTACGTCTCGATCATCTGCACGGTCGACTTCGAGCTGCCGTTCCTGCTCTCCCTGCTGATCGCGATCGTCGTCACGATGCTCGCCAGCCTGCTCATCGGCCTGCCCTCGCTGCGCTTGCGCGCCGACTACTTCGCGATCGCGACGATCGCCTTCTCGGAGATCATTCGCGACGTCGCCCAGAACGCCCGCGACATCACGGGCGGCAACCAGGGCACGATCTCGATCGAGCTCGACTCGGACTCGGGGATCTTCTTCACCGACGCCTGGTTCGACGCATCCGACTGGATCACCGCCAACATCCTCGACCCGATCGGGCTGGGCGGGCAGGACTTCAACGCGTTACCCCTGTTCCTCGTTGTCTGGATCACGCTCGCGGTGCTCGCCTTCGCGCTCTCGCGGCTGATCCGCTCGCCCTGGGGACGGGTGTTGCGGGCGATCCGCGAGGACGAGGACGCGGCGCGCGCGCTCGGCAAGAACGCGTTCTCCTACAAGCTGCAGTCGCTGGCGATCGCGGCCGGCCTGGGAGCGCTGTCGGGCTGGTTCCTGGCGATCAACCTCGAGTCGGTGAGCCAGGACACGTTCGAGCCGCTCTACACCTTCCTCGGCTACGCGATCCTGATCCTCGGCGGGTTGGCGAGCTTCTGGGGCGTGATGGTCGGGTCGGTGATCTTCTGGACCCTGCTCGAGGGGATGCGGTTCATCGACCTGCCGCTCTCCGGCGACAAGGTCGCCGCGCTGCGCTTCATCCTCGTCGGCCTGGTCCTGATCCTGCTGATGGCGTTCCGCCCGCAGGGCGTGTTCGGCAACAAGGATGAGATGGTGCTCGGTGAGTGAGGCCGTCGAACAGGCGACCCCGGGGACCGGTGCGCCCGCTCAGCCGGTGCTCGAGATCGAGGGCGTCTACAAGCACTTCGGCGGCATCCGCGCCGTCAACGGGGCGACCTTCTCGGTCGCCGACGGCTCGATCACGGCGCTGATCGGCCCCAACGGCGCCGGCAAGACGACCCTGTTCAACGTCGTCACCGGCTTTTACGGCCCCGACGCCGGGAGGATCGTCTACCGCGGCGAGTCGATCTACGGCAAGCCGCCGTACACGATCGCGCGCCGCGGGATGGTGCGGACGTTCCAGATCACCAAGGCCCTGGCCGCGATGCCGGTGATCGACAACATGCTGCTGGCCGGGCCGCACCAGCCGGGCGAGCAGCTGCCGACCCTGTTCGGCCGTCCCGGCGCGTCGCGGCGCCGGGAGGCCGAGATCACGGAGCACGCCTACGAGCTGCTGAAGACGTTCAACCTCGACGCCAAGGCCGACGACTACGCGGGCACGCTCTCCGGCGGTCAGCGCAAGTTGCTGGAGCTCGCCCGCGCCCTGATGACCGAGCCGCAGATGGTCCTGCTCGACGAGCCGATGGCCGGGATCAACCCGACCCTGGGACGCCGCCTGCTCGACCACATGCAGCGGCTGCGCTCCGAGCACGGGGTCTCGTTCCTGTTCGTCGAGCACGACATGGAGGTGGTCATGAACCACTCCGACGAGGTCGTCGTGATGGCCCTCGGGGCGGTGATCGCCCAGGGCAAGCCCGAGGAGGTTCGTAACGACGAGGCCGTGATCGACGCCTACCTGGGCGGTGGTCCCTCCGCCGCCGAGGCCGAGGCCGCCGTCAAGCTCCCCGGCGGCGAGGAGACCACCGATGGCTGAGCCCGTCCTCAGGGTCACCGAGCTGACCGCCGGCTACACGCCCGAGGTCGACATCCTCACCGACGTCGAGATCGACGTCCACGAGCACGAGATCGTCACGATCGTCGGGCCCAACGGGGCGGGCAAGTCGACCCTGATGAAGGCGATCTTCGGGCTCGTCCCGCCGCGGACCGGCTCGATCAAGCTGCGTGGCGAGGAGATCATCGGCCTGGCGCCGCATACCGTCACCCGCAGCGGGGTCAGCTACGTACCGCAGCTCGACAACGTCTTCCCCAGCCTCACGGTGCGTGAGAACCTCGAGCTCGGCGCGCTCGCCGGCGCCGAGGACGTCGACGAGGCGATGGAGCGCATCTTCGGCCTCTTCCCGCGACTCGCGGAGCGCCGCACCCAGGCCGCCGGGACGATGTCGGGAGGTGAGCGCCAGATGGTGGCGATGGGCCGAGCGCTGATGCCCGCGCCGCAGATCCTGCTGCTCGACGAGCCCTCGGCCGGGCTGGCGCCGGCGTTCGTCGACGCGATCTTCGAGAAGGTGATCGAGGTCAACCGCGCCGGCGTGACGATCCTGATGGTCGAGCAGAACGCGCGCCGCGCGCTCGCGCTCTCACACCGCGGGTACGTCCTCGACCTCGGTCAGAACAAGTTCACCGGTCCGGGCCCCGAGCTGATCGCCGACCCCAAGGTCGCCGACCTGTATCTGGGTGGCGGCGCCGGGCGCCTGGACTCCGACGTCGCGGTCTGAGAACTAAAAAGCGGGCCCCGGCTGGTGGCCGGGGCCCGCTGATACTTAGGCGAGTCGCGTCAGCAGCTCACCGAGCTGCTACTCGACCTCCTTCTCGACCGTACCGGTGACCGAGAACTTGCCCTGGTCGTCGTACTCGTACGTCTCGTAGAACCCGAGCGTCGGGTCCCCGTTGTCGTCGAGGTCGCCAGGACCGGAGACACCCTGATAGTCGATGTCCTCGCCGGCCTGCAGGGCCGCGATCGCATCGCTCAGCTGGGTGTAGTCGTACTGGTCGCCGGGCGGGCCGGAGACCGCCTGGATCTGCGCCTGGATATCCGTCGCCTCACTCGAGCCGGCAGCCACCGCCGCGAGCGTGCAGAGCATCGCCGCGTCGAAGTTCTGCGAGTCGAATGAGTTGCGGCCCTTCGGACTCTCCGACGACGACGCGTACAGCTCGTCGAAGGACTTCGCGGTGTCCGAATCGGCGGGGGTCGACGGGCGCGTGCCGCTACCACCGGCAAGCGTGTCGACCGGGATCGAATCCGGGATCCCGTCCTCGAACGCGAGGCCGTCCGCGGTCCACAGGTTCGCCGCGTCGTAGTCGCCCGTGCGCGTCAGCGCCGGACCGATGCGGTTCCAGGGCTCCTCGAAGTCGATGAGCATGAACTGGTCGGGGTTCCCCGACACGATCTCATCGGCCTCCGAGTTGTACGAGGAGAGCTCCGGGTCCCAGAGGACGGGGCCGGTGACGGTGCCGCCCTTGGCCTCCCAGGCCAGCTGGAACTCGTCGACGATGCCCTCGCCGTACGGGTCGTTACGACCACCGATCGAGACGACGGCGTCCGTGCCAACGGCCTTCTCGATCGCGTCCGCGAGCACCTGGCCCTGGAGTGCGTCCGAGGGAGCCGTCCGGAAGACGTAGCCGTCATCCGGCAGGTCGGTGAGCTCCGGGCTCGTGGCGGACGGCGAGATCAGCGGGACCTGCTCGCGCGCCGCGACCGAACGGCCGACCGGGACCGTTTCGCTCGAGGACCACGGACCGATCAGACAGCTCGCGCCGCCCGAGATCAGCTGCTTGGCCGCCGACTGCGCGGCCGTGGGCTCGGTCTGCGAGTCGGCCACGTCGAGGCTCACCGTGATGTCGGTGCCCTCGAGCGCCTTGCTCGCCTCGTCGATCGCGAGGTTTGCCGCCTTCTCGCCGGCTGGGCCGAACGCGCTCAGATCGCCGGTAAGCGGAAGCAGCCCGCCGATCTTGAGGTCGAAGCTTGCATCTGAAACGTCTGTGCCGCCACCACCACTGGTGGTCGAATCGTCGTCGCCGCAAGCGGCGATTCCGAATGCCATGCCGGCCACCACAAGGGGGACGAGGACCAGCCTGAGCCTTGTCATGAACTCTCCTCTCTGGGGAACAACTGCAGGGACAATTGTCCCGTGCGGTGCATTCCTATCAGGATCGGCGTGGGCGCCGCAACCCCCCCGACCCACGAAGTACCGCCTCTTGCTTGCCTCTTACTCAAGTTGAGCTGCTCGGCGCCTGCGGAGCGCTCCCGTCATCGCCCGCTTCCACCACGCGACGCCACTCGACGATCTTTCCGTCCTCGATCTCGAACGCGGTTCGGGCCGTACCGCCGGTGCCCGGTCCGCAACTGCCGGGCCCCGGGCGCTCGGTGAGCTCGAAGGTCGCGACCGTGAGCTCGCCCTCGGGGGCCGCCTCGACGAGGATCGCGCCGCAGGGAAGCGAGGAGTTGAACAGCCTCGCGTCCTCGACGCTCTCGATCCGCAGCGTGGGTCCGTTCTGGGCGATGCTCGGCAGGGCGAAGAACCCGGCGGCGCCCTCCACGTCGCCCTCGTTCAGGGTCCGCGCCCAGTCGTCGATCACGGCGACGTCGCCCGGATCGGCCCCGCCGGGGATCGCGGTGGTTGTGGCGTCATCACCGCCGCATGCAATCAGCGCGACCGATGCCATCGCCAGAAGGAGCGCAACCCGCTTCATACCTTGATTCTGACGCGACACGCAGTGGCAGAACGGGCAATAAAGGGTGCCCCCGTACCGTGAACGTCCCTCAGTGTCCCCTCCAGGGCACATTCCGGGACGGTCACGGGACCAGCCCCCTTTATTGCCCCGTCCCGCCACCAACGCTTGACAAGTTCAGCACGGTATACGAACATGTGTTCGATTCATGATCGTCTGCGCCCTGATCCCCCGCCTCATGCTGACGAGCGCGTTGGGAGACCGGCGAGAGCTCCTCGGGCGGCCGGTCGCCCTCGCCCCCGAGCCCGGCGGCCCGCAGGTGATCGGCGAGCCGTCGGGGGCGGCCGAGGCGTTCGGCGTCCGCGCCGGGATGCGGCTGGGCGAGGCGCTCTCGCGCTGCCCCGCCCTCACCCTCGTGGCGCCCGACCCGGTGCGGGCCGAGGCGGTCTGGGAGCACTCGCTGCGAGCCCTGGAGTCGATCGGCGCCCGGGTCGAGCCCTCGCACCCCGGGGAGGCGTTCTTCGCCGCCGCGGCGCTGCGCGGGCTCTACGGCGAGGTCGAGCAGGTGCTCGCCAGGGCGCGGCGGGCCCTTCGGCCTCCCGCCCGCGTGGGCGCCGGGCCGAACCGGCTCTGCGCGCGGGCAGCGGCGACTCGGATGCGGGCCCGGCGTCCAGCGATCGCGGTCACCGGGAGTGTGGCGCGGCGGCTGCTCGCCGAGCTCCCGGTCGACGCGCTGCGGGAGCGGTTCGGCGACGAGTGGGCAGGGGCCGGGATCCCCGACACCCTGCGCCGACTCGGGGTGCGGACCCTGGGCGAGCTCGCCGAGCTGCCCGCCGAGGCGATCGCCGATCGCTTCGGCGAGCCGGGGCTGCGAGCGCTGCGGCTGGCGCGCGGCGCCGACGAGCCGCTTCGCCCCCGCAGTCCCCACGACGAGATCGATTGCAGGCTGGGGCTGCCCGAGGCGGCCTCGGGCCAGCAGCTCGAGCACGCGCTCGGGCTCCTGGTCGAGCGGCTGCTGGCCCACCCGGCGCGGGCTGAGCGGACGATCCGCAGGCTGCGGATCGAGGCCCGGCTCGCCGGCGCCGGCGGGGGGTGGCGCTGCGAGGTCGTCCTGCGCAGCGCCAGCGCCGACGCCGAGCGGCTGCTGCTGGCGCTCGGTCCTCGCCTCGGCGAGCTTCCCGGCCCTGCTTCGTGGCTGGGGCTGCGGGCGCTCGAGCTCGGCCCCGAGGCCGGCGAGCAGGGACAGCTCGGGCGCTCGCCGGCCGAAGAGCGGCGCGGGCGGTTGACCGAGGCGGTGCGGCAGGTGCGCTCGGCCGCCGGCCGCGACGCCGTCCTGCGGGTGCTGGAGATCGATCCCCGCTCGCGGGTGCCGGAGCGACGGGCGATGCTCGCGCCGTTCAATAACGAATCCGCCGGCTCCTCCGCTTCGCGTCCGGGGCCGGCGGGTGGTCAATGATCCGCCCCCAGATCTACTGGCCGGGACCGATCGAGGTCGAGGCGGGCGACGACGGCGTCCCGCTGCGGGTCGCCGGGGTGAGGGTCGAGGCGGTGCGCGAGCAGTGGCTGGTGGAAGACCGCTGGTGGACGCCGAAGCCCCTGCAGAGGATGTATTTCGAGGTCGTGCTCGCCGACGGCCGCAACCTGGTCGTCTTCCGCGAGCCGCCCGACGGCGTGCGCTGGTACGAGCAAAGAGCATGAACAAACCGCGACAGCGCGGAGGCGAAGCCGGGCAGCTGGCGCGCAGTTATGTCGAGCTGCACGCGCATTCGTCCTACTCGTTCCTCGACGGCGCCTCACTGCCGGAGGAGCTCGCGACCCGGGCGGCGGAGTACGGCTACGAGGCCTTCGCGCTCACCGACCACGACAACGTCTGCGGGGCGATGGAGATGGCCCAGGCCTGCAAGGGGCTCGGCGTGCGCGCGATCCACGGCGCCGAGCTGACAGTCACAGCCGGCAACTCCGCGTCCGCTTTCGCCGGGTCTGCCGAAGCTCGCACTTTTCACCTAACTGTCCTGGTCGAAAATGCAACCGGCTGGCACAACCTCTGCCGGCTGCTGAGCGAAGCGCACGCGGGCACGCGGCCCAAGCCCGACCGTGACCCCCTCCCCCCCGTGCTGCCGCTCGACTCATTGTGTGAGCGCAACGAGGGGCTCGTCTGCCTTTCTGGCTGCGCGCGCGACGGGGTGATCGCCGGCGCCTGGGAGCGCGGCGAGCCGCGGCGAGCCGAGGAGGCGGCGCGCCGGCTGCTCGCGGCCTTCGGGTGCGAGCGCTTCCGGATCGAGCTGCAGCGGCCGCTGTGGCGGCGCGACCGGGCCCGCAACCGCTGGCTGGCGGGGGTGGCGGAGCGGCTCGGGGTGGCCTGCGTGGCGACCGGGAACGTCCATGTCCACGACCGCTGCCGCGCCGAGCTTCAGGACGCGCTGGTTGCCGTGCGCACTCACTTACCCCTTGAGGGGTCGGAGCCCGATCGGCGCGGCAACACGAGCTCGGTGCTCGTGCCGCCGGCGGCGGTCGCCGCCCGCTTTGCCGATCACCCGGATGCGGTCGCCGAAACGGCCCGGCTGGCCGAGCGGCTGCGCTTCGACCTCACCGCGGAGCTCGGCTACCGCTATCCCGGCTCCGAGGACCCCGACGCCGACCGGACGCTGGCCGAGATCTGCCGGGGAAGGCTCGAGCTGCGCTACGCGGGCCTGCCAGAGCTGCCCGAGGCCGAACGGCGGCTGGAGGAGGAGCTGCGGGTGATCCGGGGCCTGGGGCTGCCGGGGTTCTTCCTCCTGCACTTCGACCTGCTCGAGCTGGCGCGCGAGGTCGCAGCCGAGGTTCGCGGCCCCGACACCGCCCGCAACCTGCTGCCGCCGGGGCGGGGGCGCGGCTCGAGCGTCAGCTCGGTCGTCTGCTACCTGACCGGCCTCTCGCACGTCGACCCGGTCCGGGCGGGGCTGTTCCTGGGGCGGTTTCTCAACGACGACGTCACCGAGATGCCCGACATCGACCTCGACTTTCCCCGCGACATCCGCGAGCGGTTGATCCCGCGCGTCCACGACCGCTACGGGCGCGAGCGCGCGGCGCTGGTCTCGGCGTTTGCCTGCTACCGCTCGCGTGGGGCCGTTCGCGACCTGGGCAAGACGCTCGGACTGCCGCCGGGCGAGATCGAGCGGGTGGCGGGGATGGCGGACATGTACGCGCGCGGCGAGCAGGTCGAGGCGGACATCGCCGAGGTGCTGGGATCCGGACGGGCGAGCTCGCCGCGCTGGCGCTGCCTGGCGCGGCTGGCGCGCGAGGCCTGGGGGCTGCCGCGCCACCTCTCGCAGCACCCCGGCGGGATGGTGCTCTCCACGCGGCCGCTGATCGACATCTGCCCGGTGCAGCCGGCGGCGATGGAGGGCCGGCAGATCGTCCAGTGGGACAAGGACTCGTGCGCGGACGCGGGCTTTTTGAAGATCGACCTGCTCGGGCTCGGGATGCTGTCGGCGGTCGAGCGCTGCGTCGAGTCGATCGCCGAGGCTCGCAACGAGCACATCGACCTGTCGCGGATCCCGCTCGACGACGAGCCGACGTTCGAGGCGATCCGGGCGGCGGAGACGACCGGCGTGTTCCAGATCGAGAGCCGCGCCCAGATGCAGATGCTGCCCCGCAGCCTGCCGGAGACGCTCGACGACCTCGTCGTCCAGGTGGCGCTGGTCCGGCCGGGGCCGATCCAGGGCGGCGCCGTCCATCCGTACCTGGAGCGGCGGCGGCTGCTGCGCGAGAATCCCGACTACGAGGTGCCCTATGAGCACCCGAGCCTCGAGCCGATCCTCGCCGACACGCTCGGCGCGATCGTCTTCCAGGACCAGGTGATCCAGGTGGCGATGGCGATGGCCGGCTTCACCGCCGGCGAGGCCGAGGGACTGCGGCGGGCGATGAGCCGCAAGCGCTCCGAGGCGGCGCTGAACGCGTATGGGGAGAGGTTCGTCGCCGGCGCGATCGAGCGCGGGGTCGAGCGCGGGCTCGCCGAGCGGGTGTTCGAACAGGTGCGCGGCTTCTCCGGCTTCGGGTTTCCGAAGTCGCATGCGGCCGCGTTCGGCCTGCTCGCCTACCAGTCGACCTGGCTGCGGGTCCACTACGGCCCGGAGCTGCTCTGCGCGCTGTTCAACGAGCAGCCGATGGGCTTCTATCCGCCCGACTCGCTCACCCACGAGGCACAGCGGCGCGGGATCGAGGTGCGGGGCGTGGACGTGAACGCGAGCGCGGTCGAGTGCACGGTCGAGGCGGGCGAGGCGGCCGCGGGCGAGGCGGAGCCGGCGGTACGCCTTGGCCTCGGCTACATCAAGGGGATCGGCGAGGACGAGTCCGGCGCGCTGGTCGGCGAGCGCGAGCGGGGCGGGCCGTATGGCGACCTCGCCGACCTCGCCTCGCGCTCGGGAATCGGGCGCGATGGGCTCGAGCGGCTCGCCTGGGCCGGCGCCTGCGAGTCGCTCGGCCTCGCCGCCGGTGAGGCGCCACGCCGGGCCGAGCTCTGGCGGCTGGGCGTAGCGCGTGGCAGCGACCGGGCCCGAGGCCGTCCGTGGGCGCAGCTGGCGCTGCCGCTCCCCCTCCCCGCTCCGCCGGGCCTGCGGGCGCTCGACTCGTGGGAGCGGATCGTCGCCGACTACACCTCGACCGGGGTCACCCTGGGCGAGCACCCGATCGAGGTCCTGCGCCCGGAGCTCGAGGAAGGCCTGGCCCGCAGCGACGACCTGCAGGTGGCGCCGGACCGCAGCGCGGTCAGGATCGCCGGGATGGTCGTCGCCCGCCAGCGCCCGGCGACGGCGAAGGGGGTCGTGTTCATGCTGCTCGAGGACGAGGTCGGGGTCGCGAACGTGATCGTGCCCCCGCCGGTGTACGAGCGCTGCCGGCTGGCGGTGCGGACGGCGGGCTTCGCGCTCGTCGCCGGGCGGCTGGAGCGGCGCGAGAACGTGCTCAACGTGGTCGCCGACTCGGTCGAGCGCCTGGCGGTCCCCGCCGACGCGGTCGGCGGCCAGGTGCGCCAGATCGAGCCTCCGGCCCACCGCGAGACGGGCCGCGACCCCGATCACGCCGACGCGGTGCCCGGTGAGCAAGTGGCCGCGGCCACAGGCGGTCGTGCGCGCGAGATCGCCGCGGTCGCGCCCCGCCCGCACAGCTTCGGTAGAAGGGGCTGACTTGCAGGGATTTACGCCCAGGTGCAAGATCGGTTGCAGAACATATGTTCTGTCCGGGCCCGTTCCTAGTCTGGCCCGCGTGAGATTGAGAGAAGACAAGAGCTGCCTTCGGCACCGGATCCTCGGCGCCGTCGACCTGGCGATCGATTTCGCCACGCTCGGCGAATACGGACTCGAGCCCATCCCCGCGCGCGGCGCGGGCGGCCTCGCGGACGGGCCCTGTCGCGAACGGCCCGGTCATCTGACCGGGTGGGAGGCGTTCGCGAAGGCTCGCCGCGGGGGTTGCGTCCGTGTGCAGCGCTCGGCGGACGGTCGCGTCCGCCGCCTGCACGAGTTCGGTTAGCCCGCGTCCGCCTCGCCGCGGTCGACGAGCGCGATCAGCTCGCGCCCGACGTCGATCGCCCTCGCAAGCCGGTCGGGGTCGAGGTTCGCGACCGTATCGCTCGGCTGGTGATAGTTCGGGATCCGGCCCCCGTCGCCGGCGACCAGGGTGAGCGCCCGGCCGCCGCGCGCGAGCACGGGCGTCGAGTCGTAGGTGAGGCCGAGTGGAGCGTCGGCGCACTCGAGGCCGAGGTCGGGACGCTCGGCGCGGACCCGCTCCGCGATCGCGATCAGGCCCGGGTCGGCGGGCCAGGTGCGCCCGACCCCCTCCTCCGGCAGGTACCGCAGCGTCGCGGGGGCGGCGACGCCGTCGAAGTTCAGGAACAGCCAACCGGACGTGTCGTGCGCCTCCAGGAACGCACGGGCGCCGAGTAGACCCGATTCCTCGCAGCCGCACACGAGGACCACGAGACGCGTGGTGGCGAGCGGCGCCCGCGCGTGCTCGGACGCGAGCTGGACGACCGCCCCCGCGCCCGAGGCGTTGTCGTTGGCGCCGGGGACGTCGACGCCACGCAGCTCGCGCTCGGCAAGCAATCCGAGCCCGGTCGCGCAGATCGCTCGCGCCACGCTGAGCGCGACCCGGCCGAGCCGGGCGCGTCGGAGCAACGGCTCGCCCGCCAGCACCGCGGTGGCCGCGGACTGGGCGACGAACAGCCGCCTGACCGCAGGTCCGAGGCGCGGGTCGAAGAGCAGGCCGCTGCGCGAGGTGTCGAGGTGCGCGACGAGGCACAGGGTGCGCTCGACCGAGCCCGCGGGCTCCACGGTTGCGACCACGTTGCGGCTCGGACGGCGGGCGAGCAGGCCCGAGACCGGTGTCCACCGAAGGCCACCCTCCGCAGCGAGCAGGCCGAGCCCGAGTGCCGCCAACCCGGCGCGTGCTCCGACGGCATCGCGCGGAAGCAGCGCCGGGACGACGGCCAGCGCCCCGATCGCGCCATACGGCCACGCGAAGCTGTCGTAGCCGTCGAACGGCTCGATCTCCGCGGCGGCGCCCGCTGAGGAGAGAGCCTCGCGGACGACCTCCGCCGCCAGGCCCTCGGCGCGCGAGGTCGGGCGGCGCGGTCCGATCTCGTCGGCGAGGGTCGAGATCAGCTCGAGCGCCGGCGCGGCGGCGGGCGCGCCGGTCGCGGTCGCGTCAGGGCTCATCACGCGCCGATCCTACGGCGGCAACGACAGAGAGCCGCCCGAAGGCGGCTCTCTGAGAAGAAACGGCGGCGACCTACTCTCCCAGGGACGCGAGTCCCAAGTACCATCGGCGCTGAGGGGCTTAACTGCTCTGTTCGGAATGGGAAGAGGTGTTTCCCCCTCGCTATGACCACCGAAATCGGTCGAGACCGCGCGCCTCCCGAAGGAGACGCCCGGGCCCCGGTGGGGCTTGAAAACTGCACCGCAAGCCGAAAGCAAAAGCGCATTCAAAATAATCCGTCAAGACCTCGACCCATTAGTACCGGTCTGCTGAGCGAGTCACCTCGCTTGCACAGCCGGCCTATCAACCTGGTGGTCTACCAGGGGTCTTACTCCCTCAAGGGGATGGGAGAGCTCATCTCGAGGTCGGCTTCCCGCTTAGATGCTTTCAGCGGTTATCCGATCCGCACGTAGCTAACCAGCAATGCCCTTGGCAGGACAACTGGTACACCAGAGGTGCGTTCATCCCGGTCCTCTCGTACTAAGGATGACTCCTCTCAACTCTCCAACGCGCACGGCAGATAGGGACCGAACTGTCTCACGACGTTCTGAACCCAGCTCGCGTGCCGCTTTAATGGGCGAACAGCCCAACCCTTGGGACCTACTCCAGCCCCAGGATGCGACGAGCCGACATCGAGGTGCCAAACCGCTTCGTCGATATGGACTCTTGGAAGCGATAAGCCTGTTATCCCCGGAGTACCTTTTATCCGTTGACCGACGGCACTTCCACTTGCCACCGCCGGATCACTAAGCCCAACTTTCGTTCCTGCTCCACCCGTCGGTGTCACAGTCAAGCTCCCTTATTGCCTTTACACTCTTCGCACGATTTCCGACCGTGCTGAGGGAACCTTTGGGCGCCTCCGTTACATTTTAGGAGGCGACCGCCCCAGTCAAACTGCCCGCCTGACACTGTTCACAGCCCGGATTACGGCGCTGTGTTAGAAGCCCAGCACACCAAGGGTGGTATCTCAAGGGCGGCTCCCCGACAGCCGAAGCCGTCGGTTCGTAGCCTCCCACCTATCCTGAGCGAGGTGTACCGAACTCCAATATCAAGTTGCAGTAAAGGTTCACGGGGTCTTTCCGTCTTGCCGCGCGTACTCGGCATCTTCACCGAGACTTTAATTTCACCGAGCCCCTCGTTGAGACAGCGTCCAACTCGTTACGCCATTCGTGCAGGTCGGAACTTACCCGACAAGGAATTTCGCTACCTTAGGACCGTTATAGTTACGGCCGCCGTTTACCGGGGCTTAGCTTCGCTGCTTCGCTCCGAAGAGCTAACAACTCCGCGTAACCTTCCGGCACCGGGCAGGCGTCAGCCCCTATACGTCGTCTTAC
>CAVRKA010000007.1:0-142418 GCA_963722175.1 uncultured Solirubrobacterales bacterium | reverse complement strand
TCCAACGCGCTACTTCCGAGCGTCCACCCGCGTTAAGGGGGCGGACGGCTTAGGCGATCTTCTGTAGGCGTGTCACGCGCATCCCACCAGCAGCACGCCGTCCGAACCCTTCACTTTGGCACCCTGGATTCCGAAGTCGAAAGCGATCCCGGTAGCCTCCCGACAGATCGCGAGGGCCGTCTTCTCGCCCTGCTTCGGGCCGAGATCCGTCGTGATTTCGAGGTACCGGTTACCCATGTTGATCGCGGTGATGTGTCGGTACCACGACGGTGATTCCTCGTTGGGTGGGACACCGAAGCGTTCCTTGAACTCGGCACGGAACCCCGAGCTGTCGACCGGGCGTTCCGCGTCGGCGACCGGGCTTTCCGCGTCGGCGACCGGGCTTTCCGCGTCGGCGGCCGGGCTTTCCGCGTCGGTGTCCGAGCCTCCGCTGCAGCCGCTCGCCGCGATCCCAGCGGTGAGCGCCAGGGTGCCGAGAGCTATCGCCACATGCTTTCCCACTGCCGCCTCATCATCTCACCTTCTTGTCGGCGCCGGGGGTAAGCGTCGTTCAGCCGGTACCACTGTTACTACCCGCGTATCCACCCACGAGTGATCGACCCGGCCAGGAGCCGGGCATCGTCGCGCGCAGGGGGCTACACCTCGACCAGAGTCACGATCGTCTCGGGGCGCACACCGTCGTGCTTCATTGCCTCCGCCGCTCCGTCGCTCTGCAGGCCCTGCTCGAAGGTCTCGAGGTCGGGAACGCCGTCGAAGATCGCGCCGACCCTGTTCGAGTTCCCCGGGTTGCGGAATGTGCGCGTCGTAATGCCCAGCCAGGGTGCACGGTCGCGCCGGTTGTACGCGTCGATCGCCTCCCGAAACAGCGCCACGTTCTCACGCGACATCGTGCTCGCCAGTATCCCTCGAAAGTTGCACTTTCCATCTTGACCTCAACCGGTCAATGCACCACCCCTGACGTTTCGCATCGTCTCATCTGGTCCGAGCGCTGTCGAGCGAAGGCCGAAGGCCGTAGCGAGATCAGCGCTCGGCGAGCCCGTCGATCAGCTCGGTGAGCTTCTCGGCAGGGGTCCGAAACCCGAGTGTCTTTCGCGGCCGGCGGTTGAGCTTGGCGGCGACCTCGTCGAGGTGCCCCTGGCCGATCCCCTCGAGGCTCTTGCCCTTCGGGAAGTACTGGCGAAGCAATCCGTTGGTGTTCTCGTTCGAGCCCCGCTGCCAGGGGCTTTGGGGATCGCAGAAGTAGACGTCGACGCCGGTCTCGACGCTGAAGCGCCGGTGCTCTGACATCTCCGAGCCCTGATCCCAGGTCAGCGAGCGGCGAAGCTGGGCGGGCAGGGTGGTGATGCTGGCCTTGAGCGCCTCGCAGACGCGCTCTGCGGTGGCTCCCTCGGGCAGCGCGACCAACTGGCAGTAACGGGTCGAGCGCTCGACCAGCGTGGCGATCGCGTTGTTTTTGGTGCCCATCAGCAGGTCGCCCTCCCAATGGCCGGGGACCGCTCGGTCTTCGACCTCGGGCGGGCGCTCGGAGATCATCACCATCTCTGAGATCTTGCCCTGGCCGGAGCGCTTTGACGACTGCGAGCGGGCATATCGTTTGGAGCGGCCCCTTCGCAGGTGCTGGGTGAGCTCGCGTTTGAACGTCCCTCTGGCCTGGACGTAGAGCGCTCGGTAGATCGTCTCGTGGGAGACCTGCATCGCCTCATTGTCGGGGTATTCGATTCGCAGCCAGCCCGCGATCTGCTCGGGGGAGTTGTCGTCGTCGAAGGCGCTCTTCGACCGACGTCGGCGAAGCTCGGCGCAGAGCTCGAGCTTGGTCGGGCGCGGCCGCCGGGCCCGACGCCAGGCCTCGCGCTCGGCGGCGTGGGCGCGGTAGCGCTGCCGCCCGCCGCAGCGTTCGATCTCACGGGCGATCGTTGTGTGCGACGGCCCAGCGCGCCGGCGATCGCGCGAGCCGACTGACCGCCGGCGATCGCCCGCGAGATCTCCTCGCGCTCTGCGAGGCTCAGAGATCTCTCGGCGCGCCGGCGAGCCCGCGGCCGGATGCCGCCAACCGCTCGCAGATAGATGCTCACCGTGTTCTGGCCGAGCTTCAGTTGACGAGCGATCTCGCGCTCGCTCAGCCCTTGTGCTCGCAGCTCCCAGATCCGGTCCTTCGCGGTCTCGCTCAGCGGATGGCCCTTTGGCATCGCCGCACCTCCTTCGTTCGTCAGCGGGTCGCTGACTCTCTTGGGTGGTGCGGCGGTGGTTTGAATCCGCCATGCTTTTCGTGTGTTTTCGGGGGGCGCACCCGCTCCTCCTTCGCGCGAATCCGGGAAGCGCACTCCGTTCGAAGCCTGCCGGGCCCGCTTACGGCGCAAGGTCGTAGGGATACTCGGTCAGCGTCGTCGAGCCATCATCGGTGACCAGCAGCAGGTCCTCGAAGCGAACCTCGCCCAGCCCCGCCTTCCACAGCCCCGGCTCGATCGCGACCACGTCGCCTGCGACGAGCGGCTCCCGCCCGAGCCTGCCGAGGCTTGGAGCCTCGTGGACCTCGAGGCCAACCCCGTGGCCGAGACCGAACTGGAAGCCGCCGTTCGGATCGTCATCCGCCGGGCCGGTGCGCTGGGTGCGATACCCCGCGCCCTCGAACACATCGCAGGTGATCCCGTGTAGCTCCCTGCCCGTGATCCCGGGGCGCACGGCGTCGCGGGCCGCCGCGAATCCTTCAGTGACGACGCGCTCGAGCTCGCGTACCTCGTCCGGCACCTCGCCGACGACGAAGGTGCGGGTCATGTCGGCCCAGCATCCAGACTCCTCGTCGCGCGGCCAGAGATCGATCGTGATCGGGAGCCCCGCGGGACGCGGCCCCGACCCCGGGTCGTGGCCGAACCCATCCCAGCCCGAGCAGACCATGACGTCCGGCGGCGCCGGCGCGCCTCGCGCGGTGCAGGCGTCGCGAAGCGCGGCGCGGATCGCCTCCGCCGTGAGCGGCTCGCCGTCGAGGCGCAGCTGGTTGCCGTCGGCCTCGGCGCGACGCAGCAGCCCGGCGGCGGCGCGCATCCCCGCCTCGGCGGCGCGCTGCGCCCTGCGGATCCCGGCAAGCTCGGCCTCGGTCTTTACCCGCCGCCGCGCCGCGACTGCTGCTCGATCCGGGGTCAGCTCGATCCCGTCGGCGCGCAGCCGGTCGGCCACGGCCAGCGGCATCTCCGGGTCGGCGAGCGCCTCGCGGATCCCCATCGCCGCGGCAACCCGGCTCGTCAACTCGAGCCACATCTCGTCGGGCGACATGTCGCTGTCCATCAGCTTCTGGAAGCCGAGGTCGCGCACGTCGTGCAGGACCGCGTCGGGCGCGGCTGTAGCGATCCGGTCGCGCTCCAGGGTGCTGGCCATGATGTGGATGCGGCCGTCGATCACCCCGAGTAGGAACGGGTCCATGATCGCGATCGGCAACTCGTGGCGAAGCGCCGCGTGGCGCTCGGTGTCGCCGTAGAGCAGAAAGTCAGTAGTGGTCATCCCGTCCACCCTTTCTATCGCTTCGCGAAGGTATCGCCGCTGCTCCCTTGCGCGACCACGAGCAGCGCCTCGGCTCATGCGTAGGGAGGCAGCGAACAAGCCGCTCGCGGGCAGCCGCTCGGAACTGGCCGAGTACTACCTGACGTCTTCGGCCGCAATCACGGACGCGACGGCGGCGTGCAGACGTACGATGGATGAGTGACTGCTCGTCGCGCCACGATCGTCGGCAGCAGCGCGGCGGTAACCGCCGTTGCCCTGGCGCTCGCAACCGCAGGCGGCTCAGAGACCGCGGTGCGCTCCGACGGCGCACCGTCGACGACAGCCCACGTCGAGGTCAAGGAGAGCCGGAAGGTCGCGGTCGAGAAGTGTTCGACGCGGTCGGAGGCCAGCTTCCCCGGCGCGTTCACCGATCGCCGCAACCTTGTAGTCGGCCCATTGGCGATGATGGGTGCAGGCAAGGGCAGGGTGTACTTCTTTCCCGAGTTCGGACACGATGCCGGCGGACAGAAGTTCCAGCTTCTGGTCCGGAACGGGCACCGGGTAACGGTGGAGCTGTCTCGGCGAACCCGACAGGACGCCGGACTCGCCTACGGTCCGCTTGGCGGTGGACAGGTTGGCCTGGCTGACGCCCATCGCGTCGTGAAATTCGTCGCCTGTGGGCGTGGCGAGTCATCCGGAAGCAGCGCTGATGGTCGGCCAGTTACGTTTTGGTCCGGGGGCGTACTGGCGAGCTCGCCTGGCTGTGTGCCGCTTCGTATCTTCGTAAACGGAGCCAACGCGGCACGCCGTGCGGTAATCCACCTTGGCGTGCGGCGCTGTCGGTAAGTCGCTGTCGCAATGCGCGAGATGCAGCAGCGCCGTGCCTAGCTCCGTGCGTCGCACCTAAATCCGATATTTGGCCCGATTCGTTTCTCGCTACGACGCACGAATCGTGGAGAGCGTGCGCCTCGCGACCTGATCGTCCGGTCGCGTCCGCTTCCACAATCGGCTACTTTCGGCACATGCGATCGGCGCTGACTCCCGGCCGCCCTTGATGGCCAGCCGGGCGCTCGTGACGGGCGCGACCGGCTTCGTGGGGGGTCGGCTCGCGTCGGCGTTGGTTCGAGCGGGCTGGGAGGTGCGTGGCATGGTCCGGGACCGTGCTGGCTCCCGCGCGCGCCAGTTGGAACGGACCGGCGTCGCGCTGCACGAGGGAGACGTCCTGCGTCCCGAGAGTCTGCGGGGGGCCGGAGAAGGTGTCAGCGTCGCCTATTACTTGATTCACTCGATGGGGCGAGGCGGAGGCCGGGACTTCGTCGCGAACGAGCGCGCGGCCGCGGCATCGTTCGCGCAGATGGCTCGAGCGGAGGGAATCGAGCGAGTCATCTATCTCGGCGGGCTCGGCGATCGCCCCCAGTCCAAGCATCTCCGGAGCCGCCACGAGACGGCGCTCGCTCTCGCGGAGCACGGACCGCCGCTCACTTACTTCCGCGCCGGGATGGTGGTTGGTGCGCAGAGCGAGTCCTACCGGACGCTGCGCTACCTGGTGCAGCGACTACCGGCGATGATCGCTCCCGCCTGGCTGAAGAACGAGACACAGCCGATCGCGATCGACGACACGCTGGACTACCTCGCGCAGGCGCCATCGGTCGCGGCCTCGAGCGGGCGGGAAATCCAGATCGGCGGTCTGGACGTGCTGAGCTACGGCGCGATGCTCGATCGCATGGCGGCCGTGCTCGGTCTCCGCCGTCGCCCACGGGTGCCCGTCCCGCTGCTCACGCCGTGGTTATCGTCGTTGTGGATCGGCTTGGTCACCCCGGTCGACGCGGGGATCGCCAGGCCGCTGATCGAAGGGCTCGCCGCGCCGACGGTCGTCACGGACCGGTCCGGCGCAGAACTGTTCGAGGACGTGCAGCCGGTTGGCTTCGACGAGGCGCTACGCCGTGCCATCGCCGAGGATCCCGACCTCCAGCCGCCCCCGAAGCGCCGGACCTGATGCAGGCTGCCGCTTCGCGCGACGAGGAGCAGTGTCGTGCTCACGCGAAAGCAACGCCGCCGAGCGCAGACCTACCTAGCTCTGCTCGGGGTACGCGTCTTGGTGCTCGAGTGGGAAGCGCAGCCAGGAGAGCATCTGGCGCAGCTGGTGGTAGGCCGCTAGCCGCTGAGCGTCGTCGTCAGTCGATTCCGCGGTCGCGACCGGGGCCCAAAGCCGCTCGGTCATCATGGGTCCTAGCTCGAGCAAACCGCCGCTGCCGGCGGTAGCCCAACGCGATAGGACGTAGCGGACAAGCGCCCCCACCGGAATCCCGGTAGAGCGCGAGAGCCCTCTGATGGTTTCGAGCGGATCGAGAAGCGAGTGAGTCGCGACGTCTGCCTTGAGATTGGCGTCGGGGTCGTCGGGCTCCCACGGCCCCGTCCAGGCCTCTAGCTCGACGGTAAGCGAGTCCGCCTGTGTCACTGCAGGGCCGCCTGTCTGATCCTGAGTCGCGTCAAGACGCCGTGGCACGACGAGAACGTCGCGACCCCCACCTGGTCCACGCCATCCCTGGCGTGGCGACAGATTCGTTCAGTCTCGGCATAGATGGTCGAGAAGGGAATGCCCCCGACGTCATGCTGGGAGGGATCGCAGTGGTGCCGACAGAAGAACATTGCCACTCGTCCGATATCGAGTCCCAAGTCGGCTTGTGCGATCAGCTCAGCGAGCGTGTCTCGCATCTCCCACCAGCGGGTGTCCTTCGTAATCGCGCACGTCGCGGGCTCGATGCAATCGAGAGGACACCGGCCAGGCGCGTGGCTGAGCAGGATCCGGCCGTCCAGACTCTGCTGTGAAAACGGAAGGTCCGGCAGATCGGTAGGCGAGCATTCGACATCCGCTTCCAGCCCGGTCAGACCCTCGACCCGGTCGATCACCCAATCCGCAAGGATGTGGGGAGCAATCGGCGCGGGGATCCAGATGTCCTCGGCCCAGCCGTCGGGATCAGCCCACACCAGGTCCGCGAAGCCTCGCCAGTCGCTGACCTCGAGACGCACGGCCGGCTCGACAGCCGCAACCTTTGCCACCGGACAGCCGGGGTCGCGGTCGACGACGACGATCTCGTCCAGCTCGATGCGCTCGGCGTCGATCGCCTGAAGCAGCTTCGTCACGTAGTGAGCGCCGTACGCGCCGCCGCCTGCGATCACATATCGCATGGCTACGAGCTTTCCGACGAAGCTGGTGGCGCGCAGCGCGGAGTTTCGGCGAGGGTCCCGGACCCGCGCTCGTCAGCGGGACCGCAATCCTGGTCGCTGCGCACCGATGCTCGGCTCGACCTGGAGCAGAGCGCGGAGGAGAGGAGAAGCGGCGAGCCCAACTCCCTCGACGGGACGGGCGGCAAGACACTGCTGTTCATAGTGACCTCCAGAAGGAATGGCGCGTCCCTTCGAATAGGAGTGGCCACGACGGGAGATTCAGTGTCCTGACTTCCGGGGTGACCTCCTCGCTGGATGTCCCCCGGTCACAGTGGCGCGACCGTGCCGGACTCTCACCGGCTTACTCGTGCCGTCGTGCTGGCGTGAGTGACTTTACAGCCAAGCGAGTTGGAAATCACGTGGCCCACCCCGAGGGCGTGCCGACTCGCGGCGCTCCTCCTTTGCGCGGAGGCTGTCGCACAAAGGGTGCCCGCGACCGCACCGAGCGAGGCGGTGACAAGCGGCCCGGTTCGAGGAGTCGTCCCCTGCAGGGGGAGCGGAACTTTCCAGGGGTAGCCTGGAGCTTCAAATGGCCGGCGAACTTGAAGAGCTCCAGGACTGGTTTCTGTCGCAATGCAACGGCGACTGGGAACACGGCGATGGCATCCACATCACGACCCTCGACAATCCCGGATGGTCGGTCGAGATCCATCTCGAGTTCACGAGCCTGACCGAGCGAGATTTCGACCGAATGCGGGTTGAAGGCACTCAGGGTGTTCCTCGACTGGGCTCAGGAGTGATCGGCTCCCCTCTCCGGGGGAACCGTCTGGACGCGAGGCGCGGCGGGCTCGCTAATCCTGCTCTCACTTTGGCGTGGAGCTGTCACACAGATCTTTTCGTTTTCCGTCCGTTTGCAGGAAGAAACTGCGGCCATGGCTCAGAACTTCCTCGCATGCGACCGAGACCGACCGATGCTCCTGCCGCCGGACCTCCGCGATTGGCTCGACGACGATCACCTCGCCTGGTTCGTGATCGAGGCGATCGACGAGCTCGACCTCGACCCCTTCTACGCCGCCTACCGCTCCGACGGCCACGGCGCCGCCGCGCACGAGCCGAAGATGATGCTCACCCTGCTCGCCTACGCCTACGCGGTCGGCGAGCGCTCCGCGAGGGCGATCGAGCGCCGCTGCCGCGAGGACGTCGCCTTCCGGGTGATCTGCGCCAACCAGATCCCCGACCACGCGACGATCGCCCGCTTTCGGGTGCGCCACCAGCAGGCCCTGGCCGACCTCTTCGGCCAGGTGCTCGGCCTCTGCGCCGACGCCGGAATCGTCGAGGTCGCGGTGCTCGCCGTCGACGGCTCGAAGCTCGAGGCCTCAGCCTCAAACCACGCCACCCGAACCTACGAGCAGATCGCCCAGGAGATCCTTGCCGAGGCCGGGCGCATCGACGCCGCCGAGGACGAGCTTTACGGCTCCGCCCGCGGCGATGAGCTCCCCGAGCAGCTGACCACCCGCGAGGGCCGGCGCGCCTGGCTTCGCGAGGCCAAGGAGCGCCTCGAACAAGAGCGCCAAGCAAGCCCCGAGCCGGTGCCGAAGGAGCGCGAGAAACGGCTTGAGATCTGCCACCGGCGCCTGGTCTCAGACTGGCGAGCCGAGCATCAGGCCAACCGCGACTACGAGGCCTATCGCGCCCGTGGGGTGATGAAGGATGGCCGGCGCTTCGGCCGCCCCCCGGATCCCCACACGCCGCCCGCCGAGCCCGAGGGCAAGATCAACACGACCGACCCCGACTCCCGCAACATGAAGGCCTACCGCGGCTACGTGCAGGGCTACAACGCGCAGACCGTGACCACCGAACGCCAGATCATCGTCGCCGCCGAGATCGCCCCCGACGGGCTCGACTTCGCCCAGCTCGACCCGATGATCTGCGCGGCCGAGCGAGAGCTCGCCGAGGCGGGCGTGAAGGAGCGCCCCGGGGTCGTGCTCGCCGACGCCGGCTACTGGTCAAACGAGCACATCGATCGCCTGCGTGAGCGCGGGATCACACCGCTCCCCGCCGCCGACGCCGACAAACGCAAGGGGCCGCGAAAGACACGACTCGGCGGGCCCTACGACTTCATGCGCAGGGCCCTCCAGACCGACAAGGGCGCCGACCTTTATTCGCGGCGACAGTGGATGGTCGAGCCCGTCTTCGCCGACATCAAGCAGAACCGGCGCGCGGGGCGGTTCAAACGTCGGGGCCGGGCGGCGGTCCGCTCGGAATGGCGCCTGATCGCGGCCACCCACAACCTGCTGAAGCTCCACCGACACACCTTGGCGGCCGCGACCGCCTGAGGCGAGGGCCGGAAGGCCCTGCCGTTTTCAGATCGAGCCGATTCGCGCCTGGTCAGCGTTCATGCGACAGCCTCCGCGACAAGCAGAAGCGCGGATCCGCCGATCCGGCGTGAGCGACATGTCCCGAACGCTTGCTTGCCGATGCGGCTGAGAGGAGTCGAACCTCCACGGCCCTTGCGGGCCACAAGGCCCTCAACCTTGCGCGTCTACCAGTTCCGCCACAGCCGCTTGAGGGAGAGGCGATTCTAGACGGAGGTTGCATCTGTCCGGAGGGGTATCTACTATCCGAACATATGTTCTGTTCAACGATCGAAGGAGCGAGCCGCCAGTGGACCTGACCAAGCGTCAGAAGGAGATCTTCGACTTCATCGGCAAGTACGCCCAGAAGACCGGATACCCGCCCACCGTCCGTGAGATCGGCAAGGCCGTCGGCCTGCACTCCTCGTCGACCGTGCACGCCCACCTCGCCAACCTCGAGAAGATCGGCCTCCTGCGCCGCGACCCGACCAAGCCTCGGGCGATCGAGCTCCTGGTCGACAAGGCGAAGAAGGTCATGCAGCCGGCCGGGCTGCCGCTGGTCGGCCAGGTCGCCGCCGGCGAGCCGATCCTCGCCGAGGAGAACATCGAGGACTACCTCGAGGTTCCGGACGTGATCGGCGGCGAGACCGGCGACTACATCCTCCGGGTCAAGGGCGACTCGATGATCGGCGCCGGCATTCTCGAGGACGACTTCGTCGTCGTCCGCCCGACCGAGGTCGCCGACGACGGCGAGATCGTCGTCGCGCTGATCGGCGACGAGGCGACCGTGAAGAGCTTCTATCGCGAGAAGGACAAGGTCCGGCTCGAGCCGGCGAACAAGGCCTACAAGCCGATCCGCACTGCCGAGGCACAGCTGCTCGGCCGGGTGGTCGGAGTCTTCAGGAAAGTCTGATGAGCGCGGTCGCGACACGCAGGCGCTCGGCGCTCGTCACGGATCCGCCCGCGGCGGTGCGCCCGGCAGCGCGGCTGTTCGAGCCGCAGCTACCCGATGGTGGGGTCTCACTCGAGGAGCGGCTCCTCGCGGTGTGGGAGGACCTCACTCACCAGGGTGAAGCCGGGTGCCCCGTCTGCGGCGGGCGGATCCAGGTCGCGTCCGGTTGCGAGCGCTGCGGGTCCGAGCTTTCGTAGGCGCACGGGCGGTTCCCCGAACCGCTTGCGCCCCGTACAATCGAGGAGCTGGTTGTGCAGTCGCGGGAGGTGTGAATCTCTCGAGGAAAGTCCGGACACCACAGGGCAAGGACGGTGGGTAACGCCCACCCGGGGAAACCCGCGGGAAAGTGCCACAGAAATACACCGCCGATGGCGCGCCAATAGCTAAGGCGCGCACAGGCAAGGGTGAAATGGTGCGGTAAGAGCGCACCGGCGTCGCGGTGACGCGGCGGCCAGGCAAACCCCGCCCGGTGCAAGGCCAAGCAGGATCGTCGACCCGGCCCGGCGAGATCCAGGTGGGCCGCAGGGCGAAAGCCCCGCTGGGACCTAGGACCCGGCGAGATGGATGGCTGTACTAGACAGAATCCGGATTACAGACCAGCTGACGAAGAGGCCCCCGCAAGGGGGCCTCTTCCATTTGGCACCCTCATCGGATGCCGTACACCGCGTACACCGCGCTGCTGCGAAAGCGCCAGGTCCAGGTCGTCGTCGGCTCGAGCATCCTCGCCGGCGTTAGCGTCGGGATCGCGCTGCCGCTCGTGTTGCTGGTGCAGGACGAGACGGGCTCGTTCGCGTCGGCCGGCGCAGTGACCGCGGCGCTGGCGATCTCGAGCGCTGTTTCCAACCCGATGCGCGGCCGGCTGGTCGACCGCCACGGCCAGTCGCGGACGCTGCCGTGGCTGGCGCTTGGGTCGGCGGCCGGGTTCTGGGCGCTGGTCGCGACGACGCTCGCGGGCGCGCCGCTCGCGATCCCGATCGCATGCGCGGTGATTGCGGGCTGCCTGCACGCGCCGATGCTGTCCTCGACCCGGCCACTGTGGGCCGACCTGGTCGACCATCCGGACCAGCTGACCAGCGCGTACGCGCTGCAGGCGGTCATCCTGGAGGTCTTCTTCATCACGGGCCCGTTGATCGCCGCTGCTCTGATCGCGCTCGGCTCACCGGCCGCGGCGGTGATCGCGATCGCCACCGCGGAGCTGCTCGGCGTGCTGGCGCTCGCGGCGACGCCGGCGTCCCGGGCGTGGCGGCCCAAGCCCCGCACCGTCGGCCGCGCGGGGGCCATGGCCAGCCCCGGGATGCGCGCACTGGTCGCCACGGACGTCCCGGTAGGGGTGATGTTCGGGGCGCTAGACGTCGCGGTGCCCGCGTTCGCCAAGGCCCACGGCGCCGCGGCCGCCGCCGGCGCGGTGCTGGCGGCTCTCGCGCTCGGCAGCATGATCGGCGGGGTTGTGTACGGGGCGCGGGCGCGTCGCGCGACCGCGCGGCGCTACGCGCTCCTCCTCGCGGTCATGGCGGCGTTCACAGCGCCGCTCGCGGCCGCCGAGACGATCGCCGTGCTCGCGGTGCTGGCCGGGGTGGCGGGCCTGATGGTCGCGCCGATGAACAGCGTCGGGCTGGCGCTGATCGACGACGTCGCTCCAGTGGGAACGGCGGCCGAGGCGACCTCGTGGGTCGGCGCGGCCTACCAGGGTGGGCTGGGCATCGGCACCGCCTTGGCCGGAGCGATCGTTGACGACACCGGGACCAAGACCGTCTTCCTGCTCGCCTTCGGGTTCGCCGCCCTCTCGGCGCTGATCGCCTGGCTCGGACGCCGACGGCTAGCGCCGCAGGCGCGGTAGCCAGCGCCCGACCTCGGCCATGTAGCGCTCGTAGTCCGCGCCGAAGCGGCGGACCAGCGCCGGCTCCTCGACCAGCGGCAGGTAGGCGAGGTTGACGGTGACGAAGATCGCGAGCTCGATCGCGATCGCGGTCGAGGCGAAGACCAGGACCTCGCCGGCCAGGGTCAGCGAGACCCCGGTGATCATCGGGTGGCGCAGGTGGCGATAGGGGCCACGGACGACGAGCCGCTCGGGCGGGTCCCAGGGCGCCAGCGTCCCGCGACCCTCGGTCGCGAACAGCCTCACGGTCGAGACGAAGAGGGCGAGGCCGGCACAGATCAGCAGGGCGCCGACGACGATCGTCGCCGCACGGGCGGCGCCAGAGAGGTCCCGGGCCGAGCCGCCGCCGGCGGCGAGGATGATCGCCGGGACGACCACCGTGGCCACGAACGGCAGCGCCAGGATCGCCCGCGCGACGCGCCAGCTCATGGCCCGATCCTAGGGCCGCCGGCGCGAGCGCCGTTGCACGCCTGCAGCCGGCCGAGTCCCGGTCGATCGAAGAGGGGATGCACCAGGCCCGCTGTCGCAACGCCGTAGTCGCGCTCGCCACGATCGCCGCCGCGCTCGCCGGCGTCGCCGGGGCGCAGGCGTCCAGCGGCGGTACCAGCGCGACGGGCTCGGGAGGCGTGGGCGACGGGGCATCGGTGACCACCCCCGACTGCCCGCGCAAGCAGCTCGGCCGTCGCACCCTGGAGCTCGGCGACTGTGGGCGGGACGTGGCGACCCTGAACTGGATCCTGAACGCCAAGGACTACGGCCGGCCGGCCCTCGTCGGCCGGTTCGAGGAGGCGACCGAGGTCGCCGTCGAGGCGTTCCAGCACGACGCCGACCTCCGGGTCGACGGCATCCTCGATCCGGACACCTCCGACGCCCTGATCAATGCGATGCCCTCGCAGCTGGCGACCTGGTACGGACCCGGGTTCTTCGGCAACGAGACCGCCTGCGGCGAGACGCTGACCACCCGCACGCCCGGCGTCGCCCATCGGACCCTCCCCTGCGGGACGAGGGTGGTGCTCAGCTACAACGGCCGCTTCGTCCGCACGACGGTGATCGACCGGGGCCCGTTCGCGAACGGCGCCAAGTGGGACCTGACCCAGGCAACCGCCGAGGCGCTGCGGTTCGAGTACACCGACGACGTCCGGGTCGCGAAGATCACCCCCCGCGGCTAGAGCTCCCTCGGCCCCTTGATCTCGATCCTCACCGCCTGGTTCTCGGCCGGGCCCTCGACGAACGTGCGCCGGAGGTTGCAGCTGTACTGGTCGAGCGCCAGCTCGTCCGTGGAACCGTCGCGCAGCCTGACCAAACCGATCCCCGGCCGGCAGCTCACGTCGCTCGACGAGGTGAGGAACGGAGTGATCACCAGCTCGGTTCCCTTGTCCTCGCGAAGCGCCGGGCGAAAACCGCGGTTGAAAACGAAGACGGACTCAACCACGTCGATGACGCCGGTCGGACGGAGGTACTCGTCGACCTGGCGGAGCTCGAAGCTCTTGACGGCTCCCTTGTCCGGCTCCCGCGGCTTCGGGTCGGGCTTGTCGCTGAAGTAGATCTCGCCCTGCCCGACAGTCGTCGTGGAGATCAGGTCCGACTCGGGCGGCAGGGAGGGCCGAGTCTGGATGCCGCTCTGCTTGACGGTGAACGGAACGGCCCACTCGCAGCGGCGCTGGGCCCCCGCGGGCTCGCCGTCGTCGGTCCGCATCTCGGGGCACGCGTTCGGGCGGGTCTCGGCGCCGAAGATGTCGACCAGGAACCCGCTGCCGGCGGACCCGGGGTTGCAATTGCACTGCGCCAGCAGCGGAAGCTTCTTGCCCGCAGCGTCGCCGCGCCGCTCGTTGCGGTCGTCAAGCGAGCGCTGGTGCGCGCGGAAGACGGCCTCATAGCGGTGGCTTTCCGCGTACGGGGGCAGCGGGACCCCCGCGAACTTGTGCAGCGGCTGGCCGAGGTCTCCCTGAGCCTCCGGGTCGATCTCCGGAAACTTGAGCAGGAGGTACGCGTAGCCGTCCCAGGTCGAGGTGTCGCACGTGAACGGCGGCGTGCCGAAGAAGCAATAGAGGGGATCGGCCCTGGTCGTGATCTCGCCGTAGGGCTTGAGCGTGTCGCGGTACTCCACCTCGCCCTCGACGACGACGCGGTAGCGCTCGCCCTCCTCGAGCTTGATCCGGCTCGGCCGGTAGTCGTCGCCCTGCGGAGGGGTCGGTGGGACGAAGATCGTGTCCAGCAGCCGTGAGTACTTCGACTTCGGCTTCGCGCCGACGGCGGCTGGGAGGACGAGCACGACCAGGGCAAGGAGGGCGCCCGCGAAGCAGAGGGCCACCCGCCCGCGCCGCGCGGGTCGCCTAATGAGCGATCCGGTGACCGCGCGTGAACTGGAGCTGGGAGCGATCCGTCGCATGCCGCGCCTTCCGTGTGACGGGAAACGTACCCCGCTTCGATCGAGAGTCAAGCCGCCCGTATCGGGCGCGCGGGGTTGCATCCGACCGGCTTTGCGGTAAGGCTCCGCAGGGATGCGGCAGGTTGGGCTAGCGGGCCTGATTGCCGCCGCGGTACTTATCGCGGCAGGATCCACGCCGCCGCCGGCGGGCGGGGAAGCGGCCGCCGGGATCGAGACCGCGACGACGACCGGCGACGCGGAGCGCGTGGACACGATCCCGATCACGCGACACCCGGGCGCCGGGCCGCGGGTGGCGCTCAGCCTCGCTGCGCACGAGCTGCCGACGCTCCGCCGGGGCGACCGGTTGCGCGCGTTGGGCGAGGTGCAGGTCACGAACACGTGCGCGCTCATCGAGCGCCGCTGCATCGGACGCCTCTATTCGTTCGACCCGCGGGTCAAGGCGTGGCTCGTGGCGGGAGCATCGTCGAGGGCGACCCACGGCCCGTCGGCAAGGCGGATCTCCCGCCGCGAATCCCTGGAGTGCGGTCAGCGGCGCCCCAACCGAAACCACCACTGCGTCCTGGTGATCCCGAACGGCGGGATGACGGTGCGCTCCCCCCGTCGCCTTCCGTGCCCGCGAGCACGCTGCCACATCAATCTCGTCGTCTCCGCCCACCATCCGAGCGCGAGGGCCGGGAACCGGCTGGTGATCGGGGCGGATACGCCGAGCGGTGGCGTCAGGAGAGGGAAGGGTAGGGTCAGCGCGGCGGTGATCCGCGCCGGCGTGCGGCCCCGGGTCCGGAAGGCCGCAAGCGCGCGGCGCGTGAGCCGCAGGATCCCGATGGACCGCAGCGGCGGTTGGACGTCCGTGTACTCGGTGAGGCTGTCCAATCTCCAGCGAGGCGACGTCCTCATCGCGCGCGCAAGGCAGATCCTCGACGTCGGTCACCTCGACAACGCCGTCTTCGACTCGAGCCGGATCATCCTCGCCCAGGGTCGGCACAAGGTCACGTCCGGCCCGCTCGCCAGGTCCGCCGGAGCTCCGCGAACGTTCACCGAGGCCAACGGCTTCAACTGCACACATGGGCCCAGCGCGTACCGCACGCCGTGCGTGTCCCGGAAGGCCGGGCTGACCACCGTCGCGCGGACGCCCGTGGACCGGCGGGGAAGACCCATCCCCCTCTACGTGAACCTGATCTCGCGCGGATTCCTGAAGGAGGCGCAGCCGAAGGGCGGCGGCGCGGCGCACGTCCTGCCCGGCGGCGGCCTGCGCATCACGCGGATCTCCGGAGGGTGAGGCCGGGTCCGCGCGATCCGCTAGTCCGGTGGGAAGCGCAGAACGCGCAGGCCGTCACCGGGACTGAGGCTCACCGCATCATCCGGCTCCAGGCTCTCCGTGAGCTTCGGCGCCGCCGCCCCGACCAGGTTGAGGTAGAGCGGGACCGGCTGGCCCAGATCGTCGACGGCATCCTCGGTGATCCGGGTTGCACCGGCCTTCGCGACGACACAGGGAGTCGAGTAACCGCTCTTTCCGAGGGTGCAATTGAACCCGTTGTGCTCGGTGGCACTGCCGCCGAGCAGCGCGACCGCCTTGGCGATTCCGGACGACTTGGTCGAATCCGGGGTGTCGGCGAGGATTACGCGGCTGCCGACGTAGGTGTTGAACCGAAGGTGATCGATGGTGGCCACGTAGCTCGCGTCGAAGGCCAGCACCTCGCCCTTGCGCGCCGCCGGGATCTCGACCGAGTAGACGACCCGGCTCTTCGTCGGCTTCGGCTCGGCCAGGGGCAGCGCGTCGTTCACGAGCACCGCCGATGCGAGCTCGGCGGGCGCCGGGCGCCCGAACGGCTCGACGACCACGTTGATGCGACCCTTGTCCTGTCGCACGTCGCCATCCGGGAGGTCGTCGCCGACGACCACTCGGTTGCCGGGCTCCGCCTTAGGGGCCCACGCGCCGACGAGCAGGTTCACGTAGCAATCGGTCGCGGGGCAGGGCAGCGCCGCCGGGTTCGTGATGGCCGTTTCCGAGTTCGGCATCACGAGCGTGCAGTGGTGGTTCCGATTCGGGCGCAGTTGCTTGCAGTGCACCGTCACGTCCTCGGACAGCGCCAGCCCGGGGGCAGCTGCGTTCGGCGCTCCGGCGAGGACCAGACGCGCGGTGATCCAGGGGTTGACGTCGTAGCGGCGCCCGACGCAGCGGGGGCCGGGGTAGACGCATGTGGTCGAGACCTGGACCTCCGCGCTTGTCCACAGGCGGTCGCCGAGCACCAGATCCGGCAGCTTCTCCGGGCCGATCGACATCACCACGCGCTCCCTGGCGTACGCCTGGTTGGCGATCGGTATGGCTCTCACCAACTCGGAGTCGTTGCCGCTCGTCGTCATCCGGCCGGGCGCGTCCGACTTCGGCGCCGCCGACCCGGCGGTCGGCAGCGTCAGCGCCGCGAACGCGCCGAGCACGGCGATCGCGCGGGGCGATCCGAGCCGGTGCGACGGTTCGACCACGACAAGGATCTCAACACGGCGCGGCCGTGAAGGATGCGCGTGCCGGATGTGGTGAAACACGGCGTGCAGCTGTGCGGGCGCGGTTGGGCGGTCAAGCGACGGAGTACCCTTCGGCCATCGCATGACCAGGGAGCGGGGCAGGCAGCTCGCGATGGCCGCGACCGCCGGCGTGGGGGCATTGGCAGCTGCCGTGATCGCGGCCGCCCCGCAGGCGGCACGCGCGCCGTCGACGAAGGCGACGCCGCTGCCCAACGTCGTTGTGATCCTCACCGACGATCAGGACGATCGCTCGCTGCGGGTGATGCACGACACGCGGCGCCTGCTCGCGCGACACGGGGTGAAGTTCGCGAACGCGATCGCGACCTATCCCCTCTGCTGTCCGTCGCGCGCGACCTTCCTCACGGGCGTGTACGCGCACAACCACGGCATCACCTCGAACGATGCGCCCGGCGGCGGGTATCCGGCCTTTCGCCGCGAGGTTCCTCCCCGCTTGACCCTGCCGGTGCGAATGCAGCGTGCGGGTTACCGGACCGCCTACGTCGGCGAGTATCTGAACGACTACGGCCACGCGAATCCGCGCGCGATTCCGCCGGGCTGGAGTCAGTGGGCGACGCTCACCGCCGGCACCGACAAGCGGATGTACGGCTACGAGTTGAACGTGGACGGCGAGCTGCGCCGCTACGGCTCGGCCCCGAGCGACTACCAGACGGACGTTCTCGGTCGCCACGCGGCCCGGTTCATCCGAGCGGCCGCGCCCGGTCGTCGACCGTTCTTCCTCACCCTCGCCACGCTCGCCCCGCACGCGGAGTTCGACGAGCTGTTCGGCGGGACGCCGCACCGCAATCCGCGGCCGGCGCCGCGCCACCTCGACGACTTCCAGGCGAGAGAGCTCCCGAGGCCGCCGTCGTTCAACGAGTCCGACGTCACCGACAAGCCGGATTTCCTCCGCCGGCCCTCCCTCGGCCGCGCCGAGATCCGCGCGCTGGAGCGCCTGTATCGCAGCAGGCTCGAGAGCCTGCTTGCGGTCGACGATGCGGTCGAGCGACTCATCGACGAGCTTCGCCGCAGTCACGAGCTGCGGCGCACCCTGGTCGTGTTCACTTCGGACAACGGCTACCTCCTCGGCGAGCACCGGTTGGACGGCAAGGAGCTTGCCTACGAGGAGTCCGCCGGCGTACCGCTGCTGGTGCGAGGGCCCGGCTTTCCGGCTGGAATCGTCCGCGACCAGCCCGTCGGCAACATCGACCTCGCCCCGACGGTGCTCGATGCGGCCGGACAGGACCCGCGCCGCCACACCGACGGCGTCTCCCTGCGACCGCTGGCGCGCGACGGCGATGCCGGGGCCGACCGGGCCCTCGTCATCGAGCGCGACCGTCCGGCGGGCCAGCCATACCGGGCCCTGCGGACCCAGCGCTGGGTGCTCGTGCGTCACGAGGAGGGCGGAGTCGAGCTGTACGACCTGGAGACGGATCCCTACGAACTGGAAAACCGAGCCGACGATCCGAGCTACCTCGCGGAGCGCGAGGACCTGACGAGGCGCCTGCAGGCATTGCAGGACTGCTCGGGGACTGGTTGTCGCTGAGGTAAGCCGTTTGGAACCAACCGGAAGCTCGAGTGGGAGGGCAAGCTCCAGTAGCGCGCGGCCTGCCCGGCGACCGCGCTCAGGCGGCCGCCGGAAGCACCGAGGAGTCGGCCTTGTCCTGGGGTAGCGCGGCGGCGTTCGCGATCAGGCTCTGGAACTCGTTCATCGCCAGCTGCGCGACGGCCTCGAGCAGCTCCTCGTCGGTCCAGCCGACCTCGCGCGCCTCCTCGCCGAGGTGCTGGTCCGGACGGCTGTCGCTGTTGAGCAGCGCCTCGAGGAAGGTGAGCAGCGCCTGGTGCTTGGGATCGCTGGACTGGAAGCGCCGGGCCCGGGTGACCTCGTCGATCCCGAGGCCGGCGGCGCGCGCCGTGCGCGCGTGCTGGGCGATCGAATAGGGGTCGCCGCGCCGCTCGGCGACCCCGAGCGCGATCCGCTCGCGAGTCGCCTGGGGGAGGGCGCCGGCCCGCAGCTCGTGGCGCATCCGTGCGTAGGCGCGGAGCGCGGCCGGCGCGCCGGCGAGGACGCCGATGAACTTCGAGATCCCACCCGCGGCGCCCTGCACGCTCTTCAGGATCTTCACGCTCCCCTCGGGGGCGGTGAGCTCGTCGTGGATGTGGAAACGGCTGACGTCTGTCTTGATGGTCATCGTCGGTCCTCCGTCGGCCGGGCCTTTAGCCCGCCGTTAACCCGCCTTTACTTTACTTTTAGCCTGTTACTTACCTGCAGTAAGCACCGTACATCGGGGCGGTCCAAAAAGCAAATCTCTGGACCAACTACTAGTACGCAGGCGGATCCGTCACGGATTAGTGTTGCGCCATGGCAGACGAGGTCAAGCGCCCGGAGAGCGCCGAGGACGTCATCAAAGCCGTGCGCGAGCACGACGTCCGCTTCATCCGCCTCTGGTTCACCGACGTCCTCGGTCAGCTGAAGTCGTTCTCGATCAACTCCTCGGAGCTCGAGGACGCGTTCGAGGGCGGGATGGGCTTCGACGGCTCCTCGATCACCGGCTTCAACCCGATCGAGGAGTCGGACATGATCGCGATGCCCGATCCGTCGACGTTCGCGATCCTGCCGTGGCGCCCGGAGGAGAAGGCGACCGGCCGCATGTTCGCCGACGTCCAGGTCCCCGGCGGCGAGCCATACGAGGGCGATCCGCGCTGGATCATGCGCCGGGCGCTGAAGCGCGCCGAGGAGATGGGCTTCGACACGTACAACATCGGCCCCGAGCTCGAGTACTTCTACTTCAAGGACGCGCGGCCGGAGGACGGGACCCCCGAGGTCCTCGACGAGGGCGGCTACTTCGACCTGACCACGCTCGACGCCGGCTCCGACGTCCGCCGCGAGACGATCCTCGCGCTCGAGCAGCTCGGCATCCACGTCGAGTACGCCCATCACGAGGTCGGGCCCTCGCAGCACGAGGTCGACATGCGCTACAAGGACGCGCTCGCGATGTCCGACGACTGCATGACCTACCGGATCACGGTCAAGGAGTACGCGATGAAGTACGGCTGGCACGCCACCTTCATGCCGAAGCCGCTGTTCGGCGAGAACGGCTCCGGGATGCACGTCCACCAGTCGCTTGCCAAGGACGGGCGCAACGCCTTCTACGACGCCGACGACCAGTACTTCCTCTCCGACACGGCGAAGGCGTTCATCGCCGGCCAGCTCCGTCATGCGCGCGAGATCTCGTGCCTGTTCGCGCAGTGGGTGAACTCCTACAAGCGGCTCGTCCCGGGCTACGAGGCGCCGGTCTACGCCGCCTGGTCACGCCGCAACCGCTCGGCGCTGATCCGGGTGCCGCTGTATCACCCGGGAAAGGAGGGGGCGACGCGCGCCGAGCTGCGCTGCCCCGACCCGGCCTGCAACCCGTACCTGTGCTTCGCCGGCATGCTGCACGCCGGCCTCGAGGGGGTCGAGCACGGCTACGAGCTGCCCGAGCCGATGGAGCAGAACCTCTACCACCTGACCCCCGAGGAGCGCCACCAGCGCGGGATCGAGCAGCTTCCCGAGACGCTCGGCGAGGCGATCGAGATCGCCGCCGAGTCCGAGCTCGTCCTGCGGATCCTCGGCGAGCACACCTTCAAGCGCTTCATCGAGGTCAAGCGCGAGGAGTGGGAGGAGTACCGCGTCCAGGTGACTCCCTGGGAGCTCGAGCGCTTCCTCCCGATCCTCTAGGACTCGGCCTGTCGCTCAGGCCCTAGTCACCGAGCCCCCGGAGCTTGGTACCGAGCTGGTCGATCACGCGCTGCTGGCGCTTGACCTTGGCGCTCAGCCGCTTGACGACGCTGCGCAGCCCCGCGCCTCCACCCGAAGCCGCGGCGGTCGCCGTGCCGAGCTGGCCGGCGGCGTTGACCCGGACCACCTGGCTCGGTCCCGCGATCGTCTTGCCGCTGATTCCCTGGATGTAGGCGGCGGTCTGCAGCCCGGACTTGCCGATCCGGATCGCCCCCGACTCTCCGGCGACGCCGGGGTGGGCGATGTCGATGTTGTTCGAGCCGGTGGTCAGGTTCGCTCCGGCGCCGGCGCCGAGGGCGACGTTCAAGTCACCGTTGGTGTTGGAGTCGAGCGCGTGGCGGCCGATCGCGACGTTTCGCTCGCCGCCGATGTTGGCGAGCAACGCCCGATAGCCCGAGGCGACGTTGAAGCCGCCGGTGGTGTTCGCGAGCAGCGCCTGAAAGCCCTCTCCGACGTTGCCGTCGCCGGTGGTGTTGGCGTGCAGGGCCTCGCGCCCGACGCCGACGTTCGAGCTGCCACCGGTGTTGGAGTAGAGGGCCCCGCTGCCCAGCGCCGTGTTGTAGTTCTCGACGGTGTTCGCATACAGCGCGTTGACGCCGACCGCGACGTTGTCGTTGGCGGACGTGTTGTTGTAGAGGGAGTTGGCTCCGACCGCGGTGTTGCCCAGTCCGGAGGTGTTGTCGCGCAGCGCCGAAGACCCGTTGGCCACGTTGTAGCTGGCGTTGTTCTCCTGGAGCGCGCGCGAACCGGTAGCCGTGTTCTCGAAACCCGTCGTGTTGTTGAAAAGCGCGGCGTAGCCGGTCGCGGTGTCGTCGCTGCCGTTGGTGACGCTGAACAGCGCCGCGTCTCCGAGCCCGGCGTTGTGGCTGCCGCCGACGAGATCCGGCATCACCTCATCACCGAGACCGACGTTTGAGATCCCGGTGAACGTCCCGTTGAAGAGGGTCCCCCCTGCGGCGGCGTTGCTGCTCCCGTCGAAATAGACACTGCCGGCAGCGGCGACGCCGGGCGACGCAAAGACTGCGAGCCAGCTCGTCGTCGCAACGACGGCGAGCGCCGCGATCAGGCGCCTCCGGAGTCGATGCGAGGGGCGGCGCGGGTTGCGCTTGACGGACATGGTTGACCTCCGTGTCTGGGTGGACCGACGCTCCACCCTCCCGCAGTCGCGGGGGCAAGTCAACGCGAGAACGGCGTTGGGCTAACTTGCAGGCATGGCTGGCGGTCTCTACGTCCTGATCGCGGTCAGCTTCGGCCTCGCCACCGGGTTCGTCGGCCGCGCCAAGGGGAGCTCGTTCTGGATCTGGTTCGCGGTTGGCACGGTGCTGCCGCTGTTCGGCCTGATCGCCGCATTCGTGCAGCGCGACGAGAACGCCGAGCCCGAGCGCCGCTGCCCGCAGTGCGGGAAGGTGCAGAAGATCCACGTCCAGGTCTGCACGCACTGCGGGCTCGACATGGACCTGCCCGAGGTCGAGGACGTCCGGCCCGGCCCGGCTTACCGCTAGCGGAGCTAGCGCGGCGGGCGCCGAACCGGCAGCCGGGCCCTCAGATTCGTGAGCGCGATCTCGAACGAGTCGTTCGACGCCCGCGAGTAGGGGATGTCGTTGCCGAGCAGCTCGAGCTTGATCGTGTGGCCGGGGCGGAAGCGCCAGGCGGCGGGGTGGAGCTGCCAGGCGTCGGCGCCCTGGCGCTTGGGGCGGAAGCTCCCGCGGGCGACGAGCAGCTGGCCGGCGCCGTCTGGGGCGACGTCCCAGAGCCGCCCGGCGATCTGCGATCCCGTCGGGTCGGCGCCGTCGATCGCCAGCTCGGCGTGGATCTTGACGGCGCCGATCAAGGTCACCGCCCGGCCCGGGCGCACGGTCTTCGTCAGCGTGACGGTGCCCGGAGACTCGGCCGGGTCGACCTCGACGCAGGCGTCCCCGCCGCCGGCGACCGGGTCGATCATCGGGCCAACCGTCGGGTCGCCCCCGGACGAGCTGATCGTCCCCGCCTCCCTCGCGCGGATCCGGATCGCGCCGCGCGAGAGCGCGGCGAAGGTCGGCGCCCGCATCGGCCGCCGGGTGGGCTGCGTCCGCGGGCAGCTCTGGACGAAGGCGGTGACGCCTTCGCGCGCCCTGCGCCCCGCGTCCCGGAGGAAGCGGTCCATCCAGGCCCGGATCGCGCGGATCAGGCGCTCGCGCTCGTTCTTCTTGTTCGAGGCACGCTGGTGGCCGAAGTCGCCGAGCAGGACCGAGACGGGGACGTCCGGGAACTTCCTCTGCGTGCGGTTGGCGAACCGCAGCGACTCGTCCGCCGGGAAGAGGTCGTCGGTGAACCCGGCCGAGAGCAGCACGGGCGCCGGGCCGCTGCCCCCGGTGGGGACGTAGTAGGCGGAGTGGTAGCGGGTCAGCAGCTCGACGACCTCCCGCGCGGAAGCGTCGTCGTAGGGCTCGCCCTGGTCGGTGCGGGTGACCCAGTGCGCGACGTCGGCCTCCGGGTCGAGCCCCGGCGGGGCGAGGAAGCCCATCGGCCGCCCGGGGATGAACGGCTCGCCGACCGGCTGGCCGGGCCCCGTCGCGGTCTGGGCCGCGAGGAAAATCGCGTTGACGAAGGTCTGCTTCACGACCCCGACCGGGCTGGTCGCCTTGATCTTCGGGGTGACGCCCGTCGCAGCGACGCGGCCGTTCGGAGCGGCCGCCGAGATCAGGTCGCTCCACGGGATCACGGGGGCCGCGGCCGCGATTCGCAGCGGCGTCCCGGCGCGGCTGCGCCAGGGCACCAGCGAGCTGTCGGGGAGCATCACCCGGTCGCGCAGCGCCGCCAGCATCAGCGACTGGCCGCCGCCGTAGCTGTCGCCGGCGACCCCGATCGCCGCCGGGTCGGCGGTGCCGTCGTCGACCAGCTGGCCGATCAGCTCCTGGATGTCGCGGACCTCGTAGCGGATGTCGGCGAGGTGGATGTATCCGCGCGCGCACGCGGCCGGATTGGCCGCCCGCGCGTCCGGGGTCCCGCACGATCCCCAGAGCCCGCGCGCGGTAAACGTGAGGACCGCGTATCCGGCGCGGGCCCAGGTGAAGGCGTTGCCGGTGTAGACGGTCTCGTCGGGGTTCAGATACTCGTACTTCGAGTTCCCGAACCCGTGGACCAGGACGATCAGCGGTAGCGGTCCGGTGGCCGTCGCGCTCGGCAGGGCGACGGTGGTGTCGAGCGGCACCCCGTCCCAGGTCGTGACCAGGCCCGAGCACGAGTAGGCGTCCCCGGCGGTGCCGCAATCGGTGAGCCCGAGCGGCGTCGCGGCGGCGCCGGCGCCGGCCGGGAGCGCGAGGCCGCCGAGCAGGCACGTCGCGCACACGGTGGCAAGGAAGGTTCGCACCCCCTCAGTCTCGCGTCCAGGGACGCCGTCCGCGCCACTAAAGGAACTGGAGATCGCGCCGATTGCACTAACCAATGGCGGACCTCCCTGTTTATCACGGGAAGTTCGGCGAGCGCCAGGCCGCTCGCCTGCTTTGGCGCGCCGGTTTCGGGCCGCGGCCCGGCGAGGCCAGAAAGCTCGCCAAGCGCTTCAACCTGAGGGGCGCGGTGCGCTCGCTGACCCGGCCGAGGGGGCCGGAGGTCCTCAAGGGGCCGGCACCGCTGGACGAAGACGGGCTGCCGATCGCGCCGTTCGACGCCTGGGGTCACGACGTGCTCTGGTGGCTGGATCGGATGGTGCGCACCAACCACCCGCTGGTCGAGCGGATGGCGCTGATCTGGCACGACTGGTTCGCGACCGGCGACGTCGACAGCCAGCAGCACTCGATCGAGCAGGTGCAGCTGTTCGAGCGCCGTTGGATGGGCCCGTTCTCGGACCTGCTGCTCGACGTCACCGTCGACCCGGCGATGCTGGTCTGGCTCTCCGGGCTCGAGAACACGAGGCGCGCCCCGAACGAGAACTTCGCCCGCGAGATGATGGAGCTGTTCACGCTCGGCGCCTCCGACGCGTCCGGCTATCCGTACTCGGAGGACGACGTCCGCGAGCAGGCGCGGGCGCTGACCGGCTGGACCGCCGATTGGGAGGACGACGTCGGCTACGTCAACTTCCGCGTTGACGCGCGCCGTCACGACGCCGGCCTGAAGACGGTCTTCGGCCAGCTCGGCGCCTTCGGTTGGGAGGACTCCTGCCGCCTCTGCGTCGGCCACGCGGCTCACAAGACGTTCTTCGTCAACAAGCTCTGGAGCTACTTCATCCCCGTGCCGCCGAAGACGGCCGATCGCCAGGCGCTCGAGCACCTCTACGTCTCGAGCGGCTACAACGTCCGGCCGGTGGTCGAGGCGATCCTCATGCACCCGGCCTTCTACCGGGGGCCGGCGATGGTGAAGCCCCCGATCGTCTACATCGCCGGGCTCCACCGCGCACGTCGCAAGGGGGTGAGCGGCGAGTGGTCGTGGGTCAGCGACATCGCGGGCCAGCGCCTCTTCCGCCCCCCGAACGTCTCCGGGTGGAACGACGCGCGCTGGCTCGACACCTCGACCTACCGCGGCCGCTGGATCGCCGCGAACGAGATCGTCGGCGACGACATGATCGACGACGAGCAGTCCTACAGCGCGAAGGAGACGACCAACGCCGCGGTTCGCAAGGCGCTGAAGTTCTGGGGCAACCCGCTGCTCAGCCCGAAGACCCGCAAGGGGTTCGAGCGCTACGCGAACTCGGTCGCCGCCTCCGCGGTCGAGGAGTGGGAGCAGGAGCCCTACCGCCTGCTGCGCCAGAACGCGCTTCGCACCTTGATCGCCACCTGCCCCGAGATGCAGACCTGCTGAGGAGAGACCGAGCGATGGGTTGCAACCACTGCGAGGAGTTCAGCCGCTCCCACCTCGTCCGCCGCGCCGTCGCACAGGCCGGGCAGGGACTACCGGCGATCGAGCGCGGGATGCCGGCTCCCGCCGGCACCGGCCTCAGCCGGCGCTCGTTCCTGCTCCGCTCGAGCGCCGCGATGCTCTCCGTCTACGGCGCCTCGAAGCTCGGGCTCGGCCAGCTGGAGGCGGGGATCGCGGAGGCGGCCGGCGGCAACGAGCGCGTCCTGGTCTCGATCTTCCTCGACGGCGGGATCGACTCGCTGTCGGTGCTCTCGCCGACCGCGGACCCGATGTACCGGGCCCTGCGCCCGAACCTGGCGCTTCCGGTCGACGCCGGGACGCCGTTCACCGAGGACCCGACCCTGCGCTGGAACCCGAACGCTGCGGCGTTCGACTCCCTGCACCAGGCGGGGAAGATGTCGGTGCTGCCGGCGGTCGGCTACTCGAGCCCCGACCAGTCGCACTTCACCTCCCGCCACTACTGGGAGGTCGGCGGCGTGCTGCCGCGCGAGGTCACCGGCTGGATGGGCCGCCTGCTCGACCGGATCGGGACCAAGGACAACCCGCTGCAGGGGCTCTCGCTCGACGGGTCGCTGTCGCCGGGGCTCGCCACCGCGTCGGTGCCCGTCGCCGCGATCGACGGTCCCTCCTACGACATCTGGGCGCATGGCGTCTGGGGCAAGCCGGAGGAGCTGATGTACGCCGCGGTCGGCGAGCTCGGGCGCGCGAGCGCGCGGTCGAAGGACCCGGGCCTGGCGGCCGCCGGCGCCACGGCGGCCCAGGCGATCGCGCTGAAGACGCAGCTCGAACCGTTTTCGGGCGAGGAGTTCTCCCCTCCGGTCCCCTATCCGGAGGGCGACGGCGATTGGTTCGGTCGCGGGCTCTCCGGCCTGGCTGCCATGCTCGCCGCCGGGATGCCGATCCGCTGCGCCGCGATCTCGGCGCCGGGGTCGTTCGACACCCACGACGACCAGGCGTCGAGCTTCGATTCCGACCTCAAGGTCACCGCCGACACGATCGCCGCCTTCCAGGCCGACCTCGAGGTGCGCGGGCTCGCGGATCGAGTCCTGACGCTGGTCTGGTCGGAGTTCGGGCGCCGCCCGGAGGAAAACGACTCCGGCACCGACCACGGCGCCGGCGGCAGCGCCTTCGTGATCGGCAGCCAGGCCAAGGGCCAGATGATCGGCGAGTTCCCGGGCCTCGTCCAGCTCGACGCCGACGACAACCTGCGCGCGACCTCGGACTTCCGCGGCCTCTACTGCTCGATCATCGAGCAGTGGTTCGGCGTCGATGCCGCCGCCGTGATCCCCGACGCCGCGGCGTTCGCGCGCGCGACGGTCGTGCGCTGATGCGGCGGAGCGCGGTCGCGATCGTCGCCTGCGTCGGGCTGCTGGTCGCGGCGCCCGCGAACTCGGCCGAGCAGGTGCCCGACCGGGTGATGGCGCGCGGGTCGGAGTTCGACCTCGTGCTCTCGAAGACCAAGGTCGATCCGGGACGCGTGATCGTCCAGTTCTTCAACGACGGCGAGGATCCGCACGACATGATGCTCCAGCGGCTGGGGCGCCAGAGGGTGGTTGGCAGTGGGGTGACCGCGTCGGGCGGGCTCGTCAACCTCGATCTCCGGCTGCACAAGCGCAGCACGTACGTGCTCTGGTGCTCGCTCTCCGATCACCGCCAGCTCGGCATGGAGGCGACGCTGCGGACGCGCAAGCGGCGCTGACGCCGGTCACCGCCGGCATTTGCTCGTCGCTAGCGCTCGCGGAACTTGCGGACGGCGCCGGCCGCCGCGGTCTTCGCGTTGAAGGCGCCGGTCATCACGCGATCGGCGGTCGTGCCCTGCTTCGGCAGCAGCCCGAGCTGCTGGGCGATCAGGACGCCGTTCGTGTAGGCGTTGTTCTCCACGATCTGCCCGTCCTCGACCCGGAGCATGTCGCAGCCTTCCATCACGACCCGGTCGCCGGTCGGGGCGAGCCCCTGGAAGCGGCCCGGGCCGTCGAAGGTGCCGGTCGAGCGCCAGCGGCAGGCGGCGTTCTTGCCGCTCGCCGCGAGCTCGAGGATCTCGAAGTTCCAGTCGGGGAAGGCGGCGTACATCCCGCTGAAGAAGGTCTTGACGTCCCCGGGCGCGGTCAGCTCGGCGATCCCGTGCAGATAGTCCTTGGCACCGGGCTTCCACAGCGACGCGGCCAGATCGAGGTCCTTGTCGCCGATCGCGGTGAAGTACGCCTTCGCGATCTGGGCGGTGGTCTTCGGCTTGCTCTCCGTTTGGGTCTTCGTCTCGGTCGCCATGGGCTGCAATCTATCCCTCGAGGGCGGCGGCAAGCTCGCCGGGCTCGGTGACCGGCGCCCGGCAGGTGAAGCGCTCGCAGACATACGCCGCCGCGCGGCCGTCCACGGCGCGGCGCTCGAGCATCAGCTCGGGCCGCTCCGAGCCCTCGGGCCCGCCGGCCAGCACGAGGTACGGCCGCAGCTTCGAACGCACGACCTCTGCGAACGGGGCGATCCCGTCGGTCGGCGCGGGAGCGACGAGCGCGACCTCGCGGACCGGAGCGAGGTGGAAGTCGATCGCCCGCAGCAGGTGGCCGACCGCCTGCGGGTGAGTGGCGGCCACCCGGCCGTGGAGCGCGAACACACCCTCGGCCTGCTCGGCGTAGCGGTGCTCGCCGGTCAGCGCCGCGAGCCGCAGCAGCCCGTAGGCGGCGGCGGAGTTGCCCGCCGGGATCGGGTGGTCGTCGATGTCCTTGCGCCGGGCGATCAGCTGCTCGTGGTCGTCCGACGTGGTGAAGAAGCCGCCGCGCTCGGGGTCGGCGAAGCGCTCGATCATCGCGTCGGCAGTCTCGCGCGCGGCGTCGAACCAGCGGACCTCGAAGCTCGCCTCGTAGAGGACGAGCAGCGCCTCGACCAGGTAGGCGTAGTCCTCGAGGTAGGCGTTCAGCTTCGCCTCGCCATGGTTGAAGGTGCGGAGCAGGTGGCCGTTCGCGTCGCGCATCGTCGTCCAGACGAACTCGGCGCCGGCGCGGGCGGCGTCGAGGTAGTCGTCGCGACCGAGGACGGCTCCCGCGTCGGCGAGCGCCGCGATCGCGAGCGCGTTCCAGGAGAGGATCCGCTTGTCGTCGAGGCCCGGCCAGACGCGCTCGGCGCGGTGCTCGTAGAGCGCTCGGCGCGCCTCCTCGAGTCCGGGCGGCGGCTCGGCGTCGAGCCGCCCGATCAGGTTGAGGATGTTGGCGCCCTCGAAGTTGCCCTCCTCGGTGACCGCGTAGTAGTCGATCACGCGATCGGCGTCGTCGCCGAGCACGGCGCGGATCTCCGTCGGCGTCCAGACGTAGAACTTGCCCTCGACGCCCTCGGAGTCGGCGTCGTAGGCCGAGTAGAAGCCGCCCTCGGGGCCGCGCATCTCGTTCAGCATCCAGTCGAGGGTGCGCTCGCACGTCTGCCGCCAGCGCTCGTGGCCGAGGGCCTGGTGGCCGTGCAGGTAGGCGCGGGCGAGCAGCGCGTTGTCGTAGAGCATCTTCTCGAAGTGGGGGACGAGCCAGATCTCGTCGACCGAGTAGCGGGCGAAGCCGCCGCCGATGTGGTCGTGGATCCCGCCGGCGGCGATCGCGTCGAGCGTCACCTCGACGACGTCGATCTCGCCGCGGGCGAGCAGCAGCTCGAGCGCCGACGCCGGCGGGAACTTCGGCGCCGGCCCGAAGCCGCCGTGGCTCATGTCGGCGTGCTCGCGCAGGTGCGCGATCGCGGCGTCGACGAGCTCGGGCCCGGGCCGCTCGCCGGAGGGCTCGATCCGCCCGACCGCCGCCAGCTGCTCGCGGATCCGGCCGGCAGCCGCGCGGATCTCGTCGCGCTGGTTCGACCACGAGCCGACCACCGCCTCGAGCACCATCCGGAAGCTCGGCATCCCGTGGCGCGGCTCGGGCGGGAAGTAGGTGCCGCCGTAGAACGGGATCGCCTCCGGATCGCAGACCGCGGTCAGTGGCCAGCCGCCGTGCCCGGTCATCCCCTGCACCGCCTCCATGTAGATCGCGTCGACGTCGGGGCGTTCCTCCCGGTCGACCTTGATGCAGACGAAGTGCTCGTTCATGTAGCCCGCCGTCTCGGCGTCCTCGAACGACTCGTGCTCCATCACGTGGCACCAGTGACACGCCGAGTAGCCGATCGAGAGCAGGATCGGCCGGTCGAGCTCGCGCGCCCGCGCCAGCGCCTCGTCGCCCCATGGATGCCAGTCGACCGGGTTGTCCTTGTGCTGGAGGAGGTACGGGCTGGTTTCGTTTGCGAGCCTGTTGGGCATCCGGATTGAGGCTACCCGCGCGGGAAGGAGCACACATGGCTGGCGCGTACACGCACAAGAAGCTCACTGAGGTCGATGACTCGGCGCCCAGGTTCGGCTACGAGGAGGTGCAGGAGGCGCGGTTCGCGACGGGGGATCTGGAGGCGGAGGACACCGGCGTCAGCCACCTCCGTGTGAAGCCGGGCAAGCGCCAGGGCTTCGCCCACAAGCACGATGAGGCCGAGGAGGTCTACGTCGTCGTCTCCGGCTCGGGCCGCGTGAAGCTCGACGACGAGATCGTCGAGCTCACGGCGCTGGACGCGATTCGGGTCTCGCCCGGGGTCATCCGCCAGTTCGAGGCCGGATCGGACGGGATCGAGCTGATCGCGTTTGGCCCGCGCCACGACAGCGACGGCGAGCTCGTCCCGGACTGGTGGACCGATTAGCCCGACTCGGCCGACGTCCGCCCGATCGCCGCGGCGAGCAGCCACATCGCGGCACGCAGATCGCGGCCGGCGACTGGACCGAACCCGGGGACCGTCCCATGCAGCGCGACCATGGTCCGCTCGCCGGCCTTGGTGAGGACGATCTCGACGGCGACGGGCGCCGAGATACAGCAGAGCCGTGCCGGGTCCTGGCGTCCGCGGAGCCGATCGGAGCCATCCTCGGTCAGCTCCCAGTCGATGCTGACGATCGCGGCCCGGCAGGCGGCGAGCGCCCGCTCACGAGGGAGCTCGAGCTTGAGGCTGGCGGCGGCCTTCGACATCGCCGTCAGCAGTGCGCGTCGAGCGCCGCGAGCAACAGGATCGAGGCCGCCGCGTAGTCGATCGCCGGCTCGGAGGTGACGTAGTCGGCCAGCTTGTCCTCGTAGCTCGCGAAGCGGCTCTGAAACGGACCGCTGACGTCGAAGCCCTGAGCCCGGATCTGCGCGATCGGCGCCGGGCCACCGACGACGGCACCGGCGGGCAGCCCAGGGCCGAAGACCGAGGCCCAGTGATGCGGATGGCGGGGCGGACGGCGCCCGTAGCCGACGATGAAGCTGCGTCCGAACGGATTCCGCCCCAGGAGGTAGTCGCGCGCGCCGGCCGCCACCGTACAACTGCCCTCGAGGGCCGCGACCGCGCCGGAGCCCGCGTCTTGGGCGGTGGTGCCCCAGCTGAAGAAGCCCGGCATGGCGAAGGCCGTTTTCGCGCCCCGCTGCTGGGCTGTCTCAGCGCCCTGGATCAGCAGCGAACAGCCCCGACCGGGCACCGGTCGAATGGGCGGGCGCCCGAGCGCGCCGCAGTCGTCGGCACCGGCGAGCTCCCCGAGACCGTCCACCACCCCGATCGTCCCGTCGGCGTCCGCCTCGGGGCTGGCGATGTAGCGGTCGTAGTCGTCGAGGTATCGCTGCTCGCCGGTGGCGCGGAAGAGCTCGAGCGCGGCGGCCGCCATCGAGTCCCGCCAGCGGTCGGAGACGTAGAAGTCGCCGGCGTAGCCCGGGTATCCGGCGTCCTTCAGCGCCGGCGCCGGCGCCGCCGACAGTGCGCCCGCGTCGTACCACTCGCGCGCCGCGGCCAGCATTGCCGGGTCGGCGCTGCGCTCGTAGGCCATGGCCAGGGCCGCGGCCGCCTTGCCGCCCAGGTCGCCGCCGATCCCGTCCGGCGGCAGCGTGTATGCGAACCGCTGGCCGATCCCCGGCTTGCTCGAGGCGTCGTCGTCCGCGGGATCGCGAAAGCCGAGCTCGTGATCGCGCTCGTCGCCGACCTGAGCGACGAACGCGTCGGGGAACGGGTGGGCGTTGAGCAGCCAGCGCACGCCGACATCCGCCTCGCCGTTGAGCGCAGCCGCATCGGCCGGGTCCAGACGCGCCGCCGTCTGCAGGAGCATCGCGGCGAATGCGGTCGTCTGGGTGAAGTGCAGCATGTCGCCGGCGTCCATCCAGCCACCCGCGATCGGGATCCGGGTGCCGCCGTGAGCGGGCGCGGCGGGGTGGATCACCGCGTCGTTGAGATGTGACGGCCCGTGAATGGGGGACGGTTCGGCTCCGTCGCGGTTGGCCGCGAAGAACCCGAGGATCGCGCGGACGCCGGGACGCGAGCCGTCATCGGCGACCCGCCAGCGAGGCGAGGTGAGGCCGGCGACCTTCACCCGGTAGCGGCCCGGCTCCGAGACTCCCAGCGGGGCGCGGTAGACATGCTCGAAGGGAGCCGGGTTTCCCCTCACCCGCTTGATGAGCCTTCCGCCGCCGACGCGATTGCCGCTGCTGTCGATGATCGCGAACGGTGTGCGCCCGAGCTTGCGGTCGCTCCCGACGAGCGCCGCCTTGGCCTCCGACGGCGCGCTCGGGCCGCCGACGCGGATCACGGTCGCGCCCGGCGCGCCAGGCGCGGTCGCCAGCAGCGCGACCGCCGCCACCGCGACCACGCTAGCCCTCACGAAGCTCCTTCACCGCCTCGCCGAGCGCGGCCGTCGCCTCGCCGATCCCGGCGCCGGTCTCCTGCATGTAGAGCTTCGCCGCCTTGCGGGTCTCGCCCTGGGAGAGGAGCAGCCGGACCCCGTCGGAGACAGCCGGCGCCGCCTTCGCGTCCGCCTCCCAGTCGGCGGCGCCGGTCTGCTGGAAGAGGACCGCGACCCGCCGCTCGAGCTCCGCGACCCGCGCCCGCAGCTCTTCGATCTCGTCGGCCATCGCTTTCAGTATGCGCGGGGCAGCACTCCGACGCGCTCGATCCAGTCGCGCAGGGCGGGCGCGCCCTCGACGCTCTGGTGGTCGTCGAGGATGACGTGGAACAGCTCGGTGTCCGCCGGATCGCGTTCGAGCGCGTACTTCAGGAACGGGTAGGCGACGAAGTCGGCGGCGCTCAGCTCGCCGAACAGATACGGCCCGCCGTCAAGGCGGCGTTCGATCGCATCCACGTTGGCCGCCATCCGGGTGGCCATCCGCTCGACCAGCTGGCGATCGGGCGCGGTACCCGCGATCTCGCCCTCGATCGCGTTCGGCGGCTCCTTGTAGTCGCGTTCGAACCAGGCGATGAACTCATCGACGCGTGCGCGCAGCGCCGGATCCGCGGGGAAGAGCGCCGGTTCCGGCGTCCGCCGGTCGAGGTGGCGCAGGATCGCGACCGAGTCGCTGATCACCTCGCCGCCGTCCTCGATCACTGGGACCAGGCCCTGGCCGCTGATCGCCTCGACCGGGCCGCGGTTCGAGTACTCGATCAGCACCGACTGCGCCTCGATCCCCTTGTGGGCGAGGGCGAGCCCGACCCGCTCGCAGTTGGTCGACCAGTCGGCCCGGTACAGGCGAACCGCCGGACCTCCCGCCATCGGCTCGCCGCTCCCCTAGCTGGTCGTGACGTCGCGCGCGAAGGCCTCGAACGCGTCGGCGAAGGCCTGCAGGTCGCGCTCGGAGTGGGCGATCGAGACCGTCCACTCCTCCTCCGTGCCCGGGGTCATGAAGACGCCGTGGTTCATGTGGTACAGCCAGGCCAGCTTCGAGAGCTCGTCATCGACCTTGGTCAGGTAGTCCCGGTACTCGCGCAGCGGCTCGGCGGAGAAGACGACGCAGCCCTTGGCCCCGAGGCCGCTCGTGTAGCAGGGGAGGCCGTGGCGCTCGATGATCTCGTCGCAGCGCTGGAGCAGCCAGTCGTTCGAGGACTCGAGCTTCCGGTAGGCGTCGGCGGTCAGCACCTCGGTCAGCACGGCCTCGGCAGCCGCCATCACCAGCGGGTTGCCGTTGAAGGTGCCGTACTGGACCACGGTGTCGTCGGCGATTGCCGCGCCAAGGTCGTCCGTCATCCCGATCGCGCCGCCGGGATAGCCGCCGCAGATCGCCTTCGCCAGGGTGACGATGTCGGGCCGGACGCCGAAGCGCTCGGTCGCCCCGCCGCGCCCGATCGTCGCCCCGGTCTTGACCTCGTCGAAGATCAGCTTCACGCCGTGCTGCGTGCACAGCTCGCGGACGCGCTCGAGGTAACCCTCGACGGGCGGGATGATGTTGATGTTCATCATCGCCGGCTCCATGATCAGCCCGGCGACCTGGCCGTCGAGCTTGTCGAGCACGCTGGCGAGCGCGTCGGCGTCGTTGAACGGGACCGCGCGGGTGAGCTCGGTCAGCGCCAGCGGATAGCCGGCTCCGTACGGGACCGAGCGCGGGTCGTCGCGCTCCCCGAGCGCCTCGAGGGGCGGGTAGACGCTGACCATCACCGTGTCGTGGTGGCCGTGATAGGAGCCCTCGATCTTCAGGATCACGTCGCGGCCGGTGGTCCCGCGCGCCAGGTGGACGGCGTCCATCGTCGATTCGGTGCCGGAGTTCGTGAAGCGCCACTGCGGCAGGCCGAAGCGGTCGGCGAGCTCCTCGGCGACGACGATCGAGCCATCGGTGGGGGCGGCGAAGTGGGTGCCGAGGTCGATCCGCGCCTTGACCGCGGCGCCGATCGCCGGGTTGGCGTGGCCGACGGCCATCACGCCGAAGCCGTTGTGGAAGTCGACGTACTCGCTGCCGTCGACATCCCAGACCCGGGCGCCGTCGCCGCGCTCGAGGTAGACCGGCCAGGGATCGTTGACCTGGAACGAGGAGGGGACGCCGCCCGGCATCACCTTGACGCCGCGCTCGTAGCGCCGCCTCGACTCCGGCGTACGGTCGGCCAGCTTTGCCTGCTCGCGCTCGGTCAGATCGGCGACGCGGTCGCGATCGATGGTCTTGGCAGTGGCTTCGAGTGTCACCCGCGTGAGCCTATCGGTCGCCGTTGAGGCGCTCCCAGATCGCTCCGAGCGCGTCGATCTCGTCCGGCCCGAGCCGATCGAGGAAGTGGCGCCGGACCCCGGCCAGGTGATCGGGGCGCGCCGCCGCGACCAGCCGGCGCCCGCGATCGGTGAGGTGGGCGAAGTATCCGCGGCCGTCGTCGTCACACCGCCGGCGCTCGATCAGGCCCTGCCGTTCGAGCCGGTCGGCGAGCCGGGTGATCCCCGACCGGCTGAGCAGCAGCCGGTCGGCGAGCTCGCCCAGCCGCAGCCGGTTGCCCTCGGCGTCGGCGAGGTTCATCAGCACCTCATATGAGCTCAGGGGCAGGCCGTGCTCGCTCTCGAGCTCCGCGTCGAGCTCATGCACCAGCCGGCTGTGCGTCGCCAGCATCCCCTTCCAGGCCGCAAGCTCGCGATCGCTGAGAAGGGAGGAGGATGAGTGCATAGCTTGAGGGTAACAGTGCTTGAGGGCTCAACTATCTGATATATTTGACTGGTCAACTACTTCGGCCCGGGAGGAAGAGTTCATGAAGCTCGAGGGGATCCACCACATCACCGCGATCACCGGCGACGCGCAGGCGAACATCGACTTCTACGCCGGCACGCTCGGCTTGCGGATGGTCAAGAAGACCGTGAACCAGGACCAGCCGAGCGTCTACCACCTCTTCTACGCCGACGAACAGGGCAGCCCGGGCTCCGACATCACGTTCTTCGAGTTCCGTGGCGCCGCGCGGGGCCGCGCCGGTGCCGGGATGGTCCACCGGATCGTCTGGCGGGTCGCCTCCGAGGCCGCGCTCGACTTCTGGGCCGAGCGCCTCGGCGCCGCGGGGATCGAGACATCGCGGGACGGCGAGTCACTGCGCTTCGCCGACCCCGAGGGCCTCGGTCACGAGCTGCTCGTCGCCGAGGTCCCCGACCAGCCGCTGATCGCCGACCACCCGGAGGTTCCGGGCGAGCTGGCATTGCAGGGCTTTCACGCCGCCCGCGCCTACACGAGCGATCGCGAGCGCAGCACCGAGCTGCTCGAGAGCCTCGAGTTCGAGCGCGCCGGCGACGGCTGGGAGGCACGCGGCGACGCGCGCGGCGGCCTGTGGATCTACGACGAGGCGCCGGCCGAGCCGGGGATCGAGGGCGCCGGGACCGTGCACCACATCGCCTGGGCGTCGGAGATGGACGAGCACCTGGCATGGCGCGAGCGCGCGATCATCGGCGGCGCCCGCCCGACCCCGGTGATCGACCGCTTCTGGTTCCGCTCGATCTACTTTCGCGAGCCGAGCGGAGTGCTGTTCGAGATCGCGACCCTCGGTCCCGGGTTCGGGATCGACGAGGATCCCGACCACCTCGGCGAGGAGCTCATCCTGCCGCCGTTCCTGGAGCGCCGGCGGGCGCACATCGAGGCGGAGCTGACCCCGGTCGTCAACCCGCGGACCGCGACCCACGCGGGCGCCTCGGGCGGCGGCGAGTGAGCGACCTGGTTCACAGGCTGCGCGAGCCGGCCGGCGAGCCCGACGGGGCGCTGATCCTCAACCACGGCCGCGGCGCCGACGAGAACGACCTCTTCGGCCTGCTCGACGTCCTCGACCCGGAGCGGCGGCTGCTCGGGGTGACCACGGGGGCGCCGCTGACCGGGATCCCGCCGGGCGGCCGGCACTGGTATCTGGTCCCGCGGGTCGGCTACCCCGACCCCGTCACCTTCGCCGGCAGCTACGCGCAGCTGACCGGGTTCCTGGACGCGCTCCTCGCCGAGCGCGGAATCGACTGGCAGCGGACCGTGATCGGCGGCTTCTCGATGGGCGCGGTGATGTCGTATGCCGTCGGGCTCGGCGGCGGGCGGCCGTCGCCGCGCGCGATTCTCGCCTTCAGTGGCTTCATCCCCACGGTCGAGGGCTGGAGCCCCGACCTCGGCGGGCGCACCGGGCTACCCGTCCTGATCCATCACGGTCGCAACGATCCGGTGATCTCGGTCGAGTTCGCCCGCACCGCCCACGAGCTGCTGACCGCAGCCACGTTGGAGGTCGAGTACCTGGAGACGGATGCCGGCCACTGGCTGCCGCCGGAGGCGGTGGCCCGTGCCGCCGAGCTGGTCTCCGCGGCGGTGCCCGCGAAGCCGGCGTAGCCCGCCTATTAGGCTTGGGGCATGGCCCTGCTGCGCTTGATCGAGGGGAAGGCGCCGGATCGCAAGCCCGCCGCATCGTCGGCCTTCGACGTCCCGGTCGAGTCGGCGCCGCCCGGCGACGAAGAGGCGCTCGACGCCTACTCGCGCGCCGTCTCGGGAGTCGCCGAGACGCTGGCGCCGTCGGTCGCCAGTCTCCGGGTCCAGCGCCGCACCCGCCGCGGCCGCGTCCAGGCGGGCGCCGGCAGCGGGGTGGTGCTGACCCACGACGGCTTCATCCTCACCTCCGCGCACGTCGTCGACGGCAACGACGGCGGCACCGCCCGGTTCACCGACGGGCGCGAGCTGCGCTTCACGGTCGCCGGCTCGGATCCGCTCTCGGACCTCGCCGTCGTCCGCGCCGACGGCTCCGATCTCGTCCCCGCCGAGCTCGGGGACGCCCAGCGCCTGCGGGTCGGCCAGCTCGTCGTCGCGATCGGCAACCCGCACGGTTTCGAGGGCTCGGTGACCGCGGGCGTCGTCTCGGCGCTCGGGCGGGCCCTGCCGGCACGAGCCGGGCGCGCCGCGCGGGTGATCGACAACCTGATCCAGACCGACGCGGCGCTTAATCCCGGCAACTCGGGCGGCGCGCTCGCCGACAGCCACGGCCAGGTGGTCGGCGTCAACACCGCGGTGGCCGGGATCGGGCTCGGACTCGCCGTCCCGGTGAGTGCGGTCACCCAGCGGATCATCGCCGCGCTGATCTCCGAGGGGCGGGTGCGCCGCGCCTACCTCGGGATCGCCGGCGGGCCGGCGCCGCTGCCGCCGCGGGCGCGGACCGCTGCCGGCACCGAGCGCGGGGTGGAGGTCGTCGAGCTCGTCCCGGGCAGCCCCGCCGAAGCCGCCGGATTGCGGGTCGGTGACGTGATCTTCGAGCTCGATGGCGACCCGATCGAGTCGGCCGCCGACCTGCAGCGGCTGATGGTCGCCGAGCGGATCGGCGCCGAGGCGCGCCTCCGCCTGGTCCGCGACGGCACGGTGCGGGAGCTGCGCGTCACCCCCGCCGAGCTCGAGCTCTGACGGCCGAGCCCGGCGCGAGATACTGCGAGCCGATGTCGCAGGAGCACGTCGAGATCGTGCGCGGAGCGCTCGAGGCCTACGCGCAGGGGGACCTCGAACGGGCGCTGGCCGACACCGACGCCGACGTCGTCTGGAGCCCTGCCGAGGAGCCCCCGATGCGGGGGATCGACCAGGTCCGGGCGTATCTGCAGCGCTGGGAGGCGGTGTGGGAGGAGCTCGAGACCATCCCCGAGGAGTTCACCGACGCCGGTGACCGCGTCGTCGTCACAGTTCACTTTCGAGGCCGCGGCCGGGAGAGCGGGGCCGAGGTCGATGCTCGCTCCCATCACGTCTTCCCCATGTGCGAACATGTGTTCGTGCGTTGGGAAAACCTTCAGAAGGGAGCAAGCACGCAGGGCCTGCTGCCCGGGCTGGGTGAGTCCACCGTCCGCACCTTCGACGCTCCCGAGGCGCTCGGGATCCGTTTCCACGAGGTTGAGGCCCGCTCGGGCCTCAACCGGGTGCCGAAGCACTCGCGGATGCCGTTCCGGTGGACGATCAACCCTTACCGCGGGTGCACCCACGCGTGCTCCTTATAGGCCTACTGCTTCGCCCGCCCGACCCACACCTACCTGGACCTGAACGCTCGCGAGGACTTCGAGCGCGAGATAGTCGTCAAGGTCAACGTGCCGGAGCTGGTGCGGGCAGAGCTGCGCCGGCCGTCGTGGAAGGGCGAGCACGTCGCTCTGGGGACCAACACGGACCCCTACCAGTGGGTCGAGGGGCGCTACCGGCTGATGGAGGGGATCTGGGAGGCGATGCGGGACTTCGCCAACCCGTGCTCGGTGCTGACCAAGTCGCCGCTCCTGCTCCGCGACATCGGGTTGATGAAGCAGCTCTGCGAGCGGACCGAGTTCGTCGCCAACCTCTCGATCCCGACCCTGGAGGAGAAGGCGTGGCGGCAGACCGAGCCGCACACCCCGCACCCGTTGAAGCGGATCGAGGCGATCGCCGAGCTGCGCCGCGCCGGGATCCCGGTCGGCGTGCTGATCGCCCCGCTGATCCCGGGGGTCAACGACGCGCCGGGACAGATCGAGGAGCTGGCCGAGGCCTGCGGCGAGGCGGGGGCCGAGAACATCGGCGGCGTCGGCCTGCACCTGCGCGGCGAGGTGCGCGAGATCTGGTTCGACTGGCTGCGCCAGTACCGCCCCGACCTGATCGACCGTTACGAGCGGCTCTATCGAAAGGGCGCCTACATGCCGAGCGATGAGCGCGAGCGCCTCGCGAAGCGCGCCCGCGGCAAGCGCAGGCCCAGCCGGTTCAGGCGGGAGCCCGACGACCGGGCCGCGGCACCGCGCGCCCGCGCGCGCCAGGCGAGCCTGTTCTGACCGGGCCGATGAGTCCGACAGCCGGCCCCGGTCTACCCTGGAGATGATGAGCGAAGCAGTGCCACCGCAGACCGCGATCTCGCTGCGCGGGGTCGTCAAGACCTTCGGGCCGATCACCGCCGTCGACGGTCTCGATCTCGACGTGCCGGCCGGGATCTGCCTCGGCCTCCTGGGCCCGAACGGCGCCGGGAAGTCGACGACGATGCGGCTGCTGACCGGTCAGGCGATCGCCGACTCGGGCGACCTGCGGGTGCTCGAGTTCGAGCTCCCGCGTCAGGCGAAGGCGGCGCGCGCGGTGATGGGCGTCACGCCGCAGCTCGACAACCTCGACGTCGACGTCACGGTCGAGGACAACCTCGCCGTCTTCGCGCGGCTCTACCGCGTGCCGGATGTAGCAGCCGCGGTGGACAAGGCGCTCGACCTGGCGCGGCTCCAGGACCGTCGCAAGGACGCGGTCGACGAGCTGTCCGGCGGGATGCGCCGGCGGCTGCTGCTCGCTCGCGGCCTCGTCCACGAGCCGCGCCTCGTCCTGCTGGACGAGCCGACCGTCGGGCTCGACCCGCAGATCCGCACGCAGATGTGGACGCTGATCGACGGCCTGCGGTCGCGCGGGGCGACGATCCTGATGTCGACCCACTACATCGAGGAGGCCGAGCGGCTCGCCGACGAGGTCGCGGTGATGGCGCACGGCAAGATCGTCGCGCGCGGCCGGCCGGCGGCGCTGATCGCCAAGCACGCCGGGCGCGAGACCGCGGAGGTCTACGGGCCGCCGGACCGGCTCGCCGAGGCGCGCGCCCTGGCCGAGTCCGACGGCCTGGCGGTCAGGCCGGCGGGTCCCGCGATTGCGATCGTCGGCTCCGAGCGCTCGACCAACGGCAGCGTCCCCGACGACGCGATCCGCCGCGCGGCCTCGCTCGAGGACGTCTTCGTCCTGCTGACCGGGGAGGAGGCCGAGTGAGCTCCCCGGGCGAGGTGAGGATCCGCAGGCTCGATCCGGCGGCGATCGGCGCGGTGATGAGCCGCGAGCTCGCCAACTTCCGCACCTTCTGGAAGGCGACGACGTTCTCCAGCGTGCTCGAGCCGGTCATCTACCTGCTGGCGTTCGGGGTCGGTCTCGGAGCGACGCTCATCGACGGCGTCGACGGGCTCAGCTACGTCGAGTTCGTCGGGACCGGCATGGTCGCGACCGCGGTGATCTTCTCCAGCGCCCTGCCGGCGATGTTCGGGACCTTCGTCAAGGAGCGCTTCCAGCGGACTTACGACGCGCTGCTCGCCGCGCCGATCGACGTCGAGGAGCTGGTCACCGCCGAGATGCTGTGGATCGGCCTGCGGGCGGGCTTCTACGGCTGCTTCCCGCTGGTCGTCTCGTTCTTCTTCGGCCTCGACCCGACGATCGAGATGCTGCTGGTGCCGATCTTCTGCTTCGTCACGGCCCTCGGCTTCGCGGCCTTCGGGATCGCGGTCGCGGCGTCGGTCGCGAAGATCGACCAGTTCAACTACGTGACCACGCTGGTGATCACGCCGCTCTTCCTGGTGGCCGGGACCTTCTTCCCGATCGACCAGCTGCCGGAGGGCTTCCAGATCGCGGCCAACTTCAACCCGCTCTACCAGCTCGTCGAGCTGGTGCGCGGCGCCGCGTTCGGCTTCGAGCCGGTCGACGCGCTGCGCTTCTTGGCGCTCGTCGCCTTCTCGCTCGCCCTCTGGCGGATCGCGGTCCGCCGGATGGAGCGCCGCCTGATCGACTGAGCAACGAGGCCCGGATCCGGAAGCGCTAGCGCCGGCCGCCGTACATCTCGGCGACCATGAACGCCAGGTCCAGGGCCTGCCCGCGGTTGAGCCGGGGGTCGCACGCCGTCTCGTAACGCTGGTGCAGGTCGCCTTCGAAGATCTCATCGCCCCCACCGATGCACTCGGTGACGTCGTCGCCGGTGAACTCGACGTGGATGCCCCCCGGATGGGTGCCGAGGGCCCGGTGCACCTCGAAGAAGCCGGCCACCTCGTCGAGCACGTGATCGAGGCGGCGGGTCTTGTGGCCGCTCGGCGCCTCGAACGTGTTCCCGTGCATCGGGTCGCAGATCCAGGTGACCGGCGCGGCGTTCCGCGTGACCTCCTCCACGAGCGGCGGCAGGATGGCCCGGATCTTCTCGGCGCCCATCCGGGTGATCAGCGTCAGCCGGCCCGGCTCGCCGTCGGGGTTGAGGCGCTCGATCAGCCCCAGGGCGTCATCGGCGGATGCGGTCGGGCCGAGCTTGACACCGATCGGGTTGCGGATCCGGCTGCAGAAGTCGACGTGGGCGCCGTCGAGGTCCCGGGTCCGCTCGCCGATCCAGACCAGGTGCGCGGAGACGTCGTACGGCAGCCCGGTGCGGCTGTCGATCCGGGTCAAGGCCCGCTCGTACTCCAGCAGCAGGGCCTCGTGGCTGGAGTAGAACTCGACCCCGTGGAGCTCCTCCGGGTCGATGCCGCAGGCATTCATGAACGCCAGCGCCCGGTCGATCTCACCCGCGAGCTGCTCATACCGCTGTCCGGCCGGGCTCTGGGCGACGAAGTCCTTGTTCCACGCGTGCGCCTGGTGCAGGTCGGCGTAGCCGCCATGCGCGAAGGCCCGGGCCAGGTTCAGCGTCGCGGCGGCGCTGTGGTAGGCGCGCAGCAGGCGCTCGGGGTCGGGGCGCCGCGACTCGGGAGTGAACTCGAGGCCGTTGACCGCCTCGCCGCGGTAGGTCGGCAGCTCGACCCCGTCGAGCGACTCGGTGGGTTGCGATCGGGGCTTCGCGAACTGCCCCGCCATCCGCCCGATCTTGACGACCGGCACGCTGGCGGCGTACGTGAGCACGAGGGCCATCTGCAGCAGCGTCTCGAGCTTGCTGCGCACGGAGTCGGCTGTGGATCCGGAGAACAGCTCGGCGCAGTCGCCCCCCTGTAGCACGAACGCCTCGCCCCGCGCCACGGCGGCGAGCCGGTCCCTGAGCTGGTCGCATTCGCCGGCGAAGACCAGCGGTGGCTGCCCCGCCAGCTCGGCCGTGACGGTCCGGACCTGGTCGGGGTCCGGCCACTCCGGCTGCTGGACGGCGGGCAGCGCGCGCCACGCGTCGAGATCGCCGGGGGGTTTCGGGGGTGCGCTCACGCGTCCAAGGCTAGTGCCGCGCCGGGGATCGGGAAGCCCGTCGTGAGCTCCCGCACCCGCTCGGCGATCCGCGCGATGCTCGGCTCGTCCGCCCGCTTCGCCGCCTCGATCCCCTCGTCGATCCAGCCCGCGATCAGCTCCATCTCCGCCTCGCCCATGCCACGAGTCGTGGCCGCGGGCGTCCCTAGCCGGATCCCGGAGGGATCGAAGGGCTTGCGGGGATCGAAGGGGACCGTGTTGTAGTTGGTGGTGATCCGTGCCCGGTCGAGTGCCGCGGCCGCGACCTTGCCGGACACGTCCTTGTTCGTCAGATCGACGAGCAGCAGATGGTTGTCGGTCCCGCCGGAGACGAGGTCGAAGCCCCGCGCGGCCAGCGCCGCGGCCAGCACCTTCGCGTTGGCGACGGTCCGGCTCGCGTAGTCGGCGAACGCCGGCAGGCGCGCCTCCTCGAGCGCGACCGCGATCGCCGCCGTCGTGTGGTTGTGCGGCCCACCCTGAAGCCCGGGAAAGACGGCGCGATCGATTGCGTCGGCCCGCTCGGCGCCACACATCAACATCGCGCCCCGCGGGCCGCGCAGCGTCTTGTGGGTGGTGGTCGAGATCACGTCGGCGTGCCCGACCGGCGACGGGTGAACGCCGCCGGCGATCAGACCGGCGATATGGGCGATGTCGGCGATCAGGGCGGCGTCGACCTCGCGGGCGATCGCGGCGAAGCTCCCGAAGTCGATCGTGCGAGGGACCGCCGTGCCACCGCAGAAGATCAGCCGCGGCCGCTCCCTCAGCGCCAGCTCGCGGACCTCGTCGAGGTCGACCTGACCGGTATCGCGGCGGACGCCGTACTGGACCGGCCGAAACCACTTGCCGGTGATCGAGACGTTCCAGCCGTGGGTGAGGTGACCTCCCATCGGCAGCGCCATCCCCATGACCGTGTCGCCTGGCTCGGCGCAGGCGAGATAGACGGCGAGGTTGGCCGGGGACCCCGAGTACGGCTGGACGTTCGCGTGCTCGACCCCGAAGAGCGCCTTGGCGCGCTCGATCGCGAGCGGCTCGAGCCGATCGACGAGCTGCTGGCCCTCGTAGTAGCGCCGCCCCGGGTAGCCCTCGGAGTACTTGTTCGTCAACACGCTCCCCAGCGCTTCGAGCACGCCAGGGGAGACGTAGTTCTCGGACGGGATCAGGCAGATCGTCTCCGACTCGCGGGCGACCTCGCCCTCGATCAGCTCGGCCACCGCCGGATCGGTCGCTTCGAGAGTCGGGCTGGTGAGTAGTTGCGCGGCCACGGGCACCTCCAGGAGTCGGTCGATGCCCAGGCGCGCGGCTGCGGTGGCTGTCGTTCCCCGGTGGTGCTCCACCTTCTCGCGCCAGTCGCGACAGCGCGTCGAGCTTAGCGCTAGCTCGCCCGGACCGGCGCCGGGATCGCGTTGGCGATCGCTCGCAGCGAAAGCGCGACCGCGATCGTCGTCAGCGCGCAGGCGGCGGCGAGCACGAACGCTGCCTCGTAGCCGCCGATCGCCGCGGCGGCGCCGACCAGCGGGCTGCCGATTCCCATCCCGAGGTCGAAGAAGGCCGTGAACGTGCCCATCGCGACGCCGCGGCGTTCCTCGGGCACCCGGTTGACGACCAGCAGGGCCAGCGACGGGAACAGCAGCGAGAAGCCGGCGCCCATCGCGACCGCCCCGAGCACGGCGACCGGGATCGACTGGGCCGCGGCGATCACGAGCAGACCGCCGGCCTCGGTCAGGGCCGCTCCGATGATGCACGGGATCGAGCCGTAGCGGTCGGGGAGCCCGCCGCCGATCACCCTCATGCCGACGACGCTGGCGGCGAAGGCCGTGAACACGGTCGCGCCGTGGCCGACGCCGTGCTCGTCGAGGTGGAGGACGAGGAAGGCCGCCATCGCCGCGTAGCCGACGATCGCCAGCGAGAGGCCGATCCCGGGGCGCAGCGCCTCACGCGAGATCCACTGGCGTTCCGCCCGGGACGCGGCGGGGTGGGGGACGAAGTTCTCCGGAATCCGCAGCGCCAGCAACGCGCCGAGCAGCGGTGCCGCGGCCGCGAACAGCCAGACCATCTCGAAGCTGGTGCCCTGCAGGATCAGCTCGCCGATCGGCGGCCCGAGCGCCAGGCCGCCCCAGATCGCCAGGCCGTAGAGCCCGATGATCCGCCCCCGCCGCTCGGGCGGCGTCATGTCGACGACCCAGGCCGAGCCGGCGGTGTACACGGCGCCCTCACCGGCGCCGAGGAAGAGGCGGGCGATGATCAGACCCGGCACGCCCGCGGGGATGAAATACAGCAGGCCGGCCACCGCCGTGGAGATCGAGCCGAGCACGACCACCAGCCGCCGCCCGCGCAGGTCGGCGAGGTGTCCGGCGAGCGGCCGGCAGGCGAGGCCGGTGATCGCGAAGGCGCCGGTGACGATCCCGACGTCGAAATCGCTGCCGCCGATCGGGCCCTTGACGTAGCGGGGCAGCACCGGAAGCGTCGCCCCGACCGCGAGCAGCCCGAGCCCGGTGACGAGGAAGATCCCGAGGAACGCGGTCCGTGCAGGCGTGATCCGGGAGCTGGCGATGCGCACCGGTGAATGAATAGCGGAGCACTTTGGTTTGGCGCGCGTGCCTTCGGGAAGGGAAGTTGGGGAGAGGGCTCCGGGCGACCGGGGGGACTCCCGGGGTCGAAACCCCGAACAGGGAGTTGAGAGATGGCTGAGCAGGCCGTGGGGGGTTCCACGCACCATCCCGAGATCGACTGGCGCGCCGCGGCGCGGTCCCCTGAGTTCCAGGAGCTCGTCCACAAGCGGCGCTCGTTCGTGATCCCGGCGCTGGCGTTCGTGTTCGTCTGGTACTTCGGTTTCATCGCGCTCGCCGGCTACGCGCCGGACTTCATGGGCGAGCGACTGATCGACGGGTTCACCGTCGGCTACGCGCTCGCGCTCAGCCAGTTCCTGATGACCTGGGTCCTCGGCTGGCTGTACCTGCGCAAGTCCGACCGCGACTTCGACCCGCTGGCGAAGCGAGCCGCCCAGCGCGCGCTCGACCGCGGCATGTCCACCGCCGGAAACGGCGCCGGAAACGGTGCCGGCGCCGGCAACGGTGCCCGTAGCTCGAGGAACTTCGGGGAGGTGAGCCGCTGATGCTGCCGCTCGCAGAGGTCAACGTCGAGGCGGTCTCGATCTTCGCAATCGTCGTCGCGATCACGCTCGGGATCACCTACTGGGCGTCGAAGCGCACCACGGACGCGACCACCTTCTGGGCCGCCGGCCGGGGGATCACCGGAATCCAGAACGGGTTCGCGATCGCCGGCGACTACATGTCGGCGGCGTCGTTCCTGGGGATCGCCGGGCTGATCTTCCTGTTCGGCTTCGACGGGTTCCTGTACTCGGTCGGCTTCCTGGTCGCGTTCCTGATCGTGCTCTACCTGCTCGCCGAGCGGATGCGCAACTCGGGCAAGTTCACGATCGCCGACGTGCTCTCGTTCCGGCTCAACGAGCGCCCGGCGCGAACCGCGGCGGCGCTCGGCACGCTCACGGTCGTCGCCTTCTACCTGATCGCGCAGATGGTCGGCGCGGGGATCCTGATCCAGGCGTTGGTCGGGATCGATTTCAGCGTCGCCGTGCTCGCGACCGGGGCGTTCATGCTCTGCTACGTCGTCTTCGGCGGCATGCTGGCGACGACCTGGGTGCAGATCATCAAAGCGATGTTGCTGATGACGGCGACGGTGGTCCTGTCGGTCTTCGTGCTCGGCAAGATCGGCTGGAACCCGATCGACATCTTCGACAAGGCACAGGCCCAGTCGGACGATGGCGCCGCGTACCTGGCCCCGGGCCTGCGGTTCACGGAGCCGATCGACACGATCTCGCTCGGGCTCGCGCTGCTGCTGGGGACGGCGGGGCTGCCGCACATCCTGATGCGGTTCTTCACCGTGCCTGACGCGAAGGCAGCGCGCTCGTCGGTGGTCTGGGCCGTCGGCCTGATCGGCGCCTTCTACGTGATGACCACGTTCCTGGGCTTCGGCGCGCGGGCGATCCTGGGCGGAGCCCCGGCCGGTATCGACGAGGCCGGGAACCTGGCCGCGCCCTTGCTCGCGCAGGAGGTCGGCGGCGGTGTCGGCACCGTGGGCGGCGACGCGTTCCTGGCGATCATCGCCGCGGTTGCGTTCGCCACCATCCTCGCCGTGGTGGCGGGGCTGGTGATCTCGGCCTCGGGCGCGGTCGCCCACGACGTCTGGTCGAACGTGATCCGAAAGGGTCGCGACTCAGAGCACGAGGAGGTGTACGTCGCCCGGATCGCGGCCGTCGGGATCGGCGCGATCGCGATCGCCATCGCGATCATCGGCGGCTCCGACCTGAACGTCTCGTACATGGTCGGGCTTGCGTTCGCGGTCGCCGCGAGCGCCAACTTCCCGGCCCTGCTGCTGGCGTTGACCTGGAAGCGGTTCAACACCACCGGGGCGGTTGCCGGGGTGGTGACGGGTGTCGTCACCTCGGTCGGGCTGGTGCTCGTCGGGCCCGACGTGCGCAGCGATCCGCTCGAGATCATCCCCGGCGTGCCGCTGTCACAGCCGGCGATCCTCTCGGTTCCGCTCGGGTTCCTCGCCTGTTTCCTCGGCACGATCCTCTCGCGCGAGGAGCGCAAGGCCGAGCGCGACTTCGACGAGCTGCACGTGCGGTCGGAGACGGGTCTCGGCGCCGAGGTCCCGATCGACGGCGCCGGGCTGACGCCCCGCCCGCGCCGGCCGGCGGCCGCGGAGCGCGAACCCGCGCTGACGGGCCAGCGACGATAGAGGGAGACTGCAGGGGACCGCGGGCCAGGGGTCCGCGGTCCCCCGCCAGTTCGACGACGAAGGAGGACAGATGGAGGCGGCAACCGGCGATCCGAAGACCGGCGGCGGGCAGGGGCTCGAGGCCGAGCTCGGTGAGCTGCTCGACCAGGAGGTTTTCGAGCCGCCGCCCGAGTTCCGCGAGGCGGCCCTGGTGCGCGACGAGTCGATCCATGCCGAGGCGGCTCGCGATCCGCAGGCCTGGTGGCTGGAGCAGACAACCGCGCTCGACTGGTTCGCCGAGCCGACGCAGGGCGTCGACGACTCCAACGCGCCCTTCTACCGGTGGTTCGCCGACGGGAAGCTGAACGCCTCGTACAACTGCATCGACCGCCATGTCGAGGCCGGCAACGGGGACCGGATCGCCTTTCACTGGCACGGCGAAGAGGGCGAGGAGCGCGAGGTCACGTACGCCGACCTGCACCGCGACGTCCAGCGGCTCGCGAACGTCCTGCTCGACCGGGGCGTGGAGGCCGGCGACGTCGTCGGCATCTACCTGCCGATGATCCCCGAGGTCGCCGTGGCGATGCTCGCCTGCGCGCGGATCGGCGCCCCGCACAACGTCGTCTTCGGCGGCTTCTCGCCCGACGCCGTCAAGGAGCGGATGCAGTTCTCCGACGCGAAGGCGCTGATCACCGTCGACGCCGCCCGCCGCAAGGGCAAGACGGCCGAGATCAAGCCCGCGGTCGACGCCTTCCTCGGCGAGGTGCCCTCGATCGAAACCGTGGTCGTCGTCCGCAACACCGGCGCCGAGGTCGAGATGACCGAGGGTCGCGACCTCTACTACGACGAGGCGATCGAGGCGGCCGAGGCCGAGTGCCCGCCGGCCGAGCTCGACGCCGAGCAGCCGCTGTTCATCCTCTACAGCTCCGGCTCGACCGCCAAGCCGAAGGGGATCCTCCACACGACGGGCGGCTACCTGACCCAGGTCGCGTGGACCCACAGGCACGTCTTCGACCTCAAGCCCGAGGAGGACGTCTTCTGGTGCTCGGCCGACGTCGGCTGGGTCACCGGCCACTCGTACATCGTCTACGGGCCGCTGGCGAACGGGGCGACGTCGGTGATGTACGAGGGCGCCCCCGATTACCCCGACAAGGACATCTGGTGGGCGCTGTGCGAGCGCTACGGGGTGACGATCTTCTACACCGCACCGACCGCGATCCGCGCCTGCATCAAGTGGGGCGCCGAGTACCCGCAGCGCCACGACCTCTCGTCGATCCGGCTGCTGGGGACGGTGGGCGAGCCGATCAACCCGAAGGCGTGGCTCTGGTACTGGAAGGTGATCGGCTCGGGAAGGGCGCCGATCGTCGACACCTGGTGGCAGACCGAGACGGGCGGGATCATGATCACGACCCTGCCCGGGGCGCAGGCGGCGAAGCCCGGCTCGGCGGGGAAGCCGCTGCCGGGGATCGAGGCCGCGGTCGTCGATGACCAGGGAGACCGGATCACCGGCGAGCAGGGCCTGCTCAGCCTCAGCAAGCCGTGGCCCGGGATGCTCCGGACGCTGTTCCGCGACGACGACCGGTTCATCGAGACCTACTTCTCGAAGTTCGGTCGCGAGACGTACTTCGTCGGCGACGCCTCGCGCGAGGACGAGGACGGCTACTTCTGGGTGATCGGCCGGGTCGACGACGTGATCAACGTCTCCGGTCACCGGCTGTCGACCGCCGAGGTCGAGTCCGCCGTCGTCTCGCATCCGAAGGTCGCCGAGTGCGCCGTGATCGGCCAGGCCGACGAGGACACGGGCCAGTCGATCTGCGCGTTCGTGACGCTGGAGGGCGACCTCGAGGGCAGCGAGGAGCTGATCGCCGGGATCAACGAGCAGGTCGCCGTCCGGATCGGCAAGTTCGCGCGCCCGAAGCGCATCGTCTGGGCCGACGATCTGCCGAAGACCCGCTCGGGGAAGATCATGCGCCGCCTGTTGCGCGACATCGCCGAGGGCCGTGAGCTCGGCGACGTGACCACGCTGCGCGACCCCGACGTCGTCAAGGAGCTCGACGAGATCGTCAGGCGCCGCGCGAGCGAGGGCGAGGAGGAATAGGGGGTCGGGCCCGCGCCGCCGCCGCACGCGCGGCTAGGTTTCGGCGCGAATGAGCGAGCCCCACGCGCCAGCGCAGGGCGAGCAGGTGTGGCTCGTCGTCACCGACGACCTGCAGCGCTCGCGGCTGACGACCTTCTTCCGCCTCTTCCTCGCGATCCCGCACCTGATCATCCTCGGGATCTGGAGCCTGGTTTCGGTGGTGATGGCGGTGATCAACTGGTTCTCGATCCTGTTCACCGGCCACACCGTCGGCGGCGACCTGCAGGTGCGTTACATCCGCTACTTCGTCCAGGTCGACGCCTACCTCAACCTGGCCGCCGAGCCCTGGCCGCCGTTCGCCGGCGATCCCGGCTACCCGGTCGACGTCGAGGTCGCCGAGCAGTACCGCCAGAACCGCTGGAAGACCGGGTTTCGCCTCGTCCTCGCGCTGCCGGCGCTGACCCTCGCCGCGGCCTTCGGCGCCAGCGGGGTCCAGTTCGGTGGCAGCGGCGCGCGGGTCAGCCTCGGGGTGATCGCGGTGTCGGCGCTGCTGGCGTGGTTCGCGATCATGGCGCGGGGGCGGATGCCCCAGGGTCTGCGCGACCTGATCGTCTACGGGATCGGCTACTCGGCGCAGGCTGCGGCCTACCTGCTGCTGGTCACCGACCGCTATCCGAACAGCGACCCGCTCGCGGTCGCCTATCCGCAGCCGCCGCCGGACGCCCCGGTCCGGATCGGGAACAGCGACGACCTGCGCCGCTCGCGGCTGACGGTCTTCTTCCGCCTCCTGCTGTGGCTGCCGCACCTGGTCTGGCTACTGCTCTGGAGCGTCGCCGTCTTCTTCGCCGCGATCGTCAACTGGTTCGCGACCCTGTTCACCGGTCGCTCGCCGCGGGGGCTGCACGACTTCCTCGCCGCCTACATCCGCTACTCGACCCAGATGTTCGCCTACCTCTACCTGGTGGCGAACCCGTTCCCGGGCTTCACCGGCGAGGCCGGCACCTACCCGGTCGCGCTCACCGTCGCGGAGCCCGCCGAGCAGAACCGGTGGAAGACCGGCTTCCGGCTCGTGCTCGTGATCCCCGCATGGCTGATCGGTAGCGCGCTCGGCTCGGCACTCGGCTTCGTCGCCCTGTTCGGCTGGTTCACCGGCGTCTTCCGGGCCGAGATGCCGCGCGGGCTGCAGCGCCTCGGGGTGTTCTCGCTGCGCTATACGGGCCAGCTGATGGCCTACATGCTGCTGCTGACCGACCGCTATCCGTACGGCGGCCCGTCGCAGGAGCTGCTGGCGCCGCCGGCCCTGCCCGAGCCCGCGCCGGGTTGAGCGGGGCCGGGCAGTGACCGCGCGGCGGGTGGCGCTCGCGGCGGCGGGTCTGGTGCTGGCCGCGGCGTGGGCGCTGGCGATGGCGGCCCTCTGGCGCACCAGCGTCCCGGGCGACCTCGCCCTGCCCGAGCTCGACCCGAATCGCTACTTCGGCACCGGTCTGCTCGACGAGGCCCGCAGCTACGAGATGTTCCTGCGCATCGACTCGCTCCTGGCCGGGGTCGCCGGCGTCGCGGCGCTCGCGTGGTTCGCGGTCAAGGGGCCCGGGTTCATCCGCGAGTCCGCGGCGGGGCGGATCGGGACCGGGATGATGCTCGGGATGCTGGCCCTCGGCGTCGTCTGGATCGCCCAGGTGCCGTTCGGTCTGGCGGCCCTGTGGTGGGCGCGACGCCACGACGTCGCCGGCATCGACTACGTCGACTGGCTCGTGCAGAGCTTCCTGGGCGCTGGCGGCGCCTTCCTGTTCATCTCGCTCGCGCTGCTGATCGCGATGGCGCTCGCCGGCCTCTGGCGGCGCCGCTGGTGGCTGGCGGCGGCGCCGGCGCTGCTGGCGGTCGGGCTCGCGTTCGCCGTCGTCCAGCCGTTCCTGATCCCCCAGTTGGAGCCATTGCGCGATCCCGAGCTCGCCCGGGCGGCCGACGAGCTCGCGGCGCGCGAGGGGGTGGAGGACACCGACGTACGGGTCCAGCGCGTGCACGAGTTCACCGACGCTCCGAACGCCGAGGCGGTGGGCATCGGGCCGACCAGGCGGGTGATCCTCTGGGACACGCTGCTGGGCAGCTTCTCCGACGGCCAGGTCCGGGTGGTGCTCGCCCACGAGTTCGCCCACCATGCGCGCGAGCACATCTGGAAGCAGCTCGCGTTCACGGCGCTGCTGCTCGTGGCCATCGGCTTCGTCGCCGAGCGCGCGACGCGCTCGCGGGGCGGCATCTACGAGCCGGCGGCGATCCCGCTTGCCGTCTTCATCGTCCTCGGGCTGCTGGTCGTCGCGTCGCCGCTGCAGGCTGCGTTCTCGCGGCATCTGGAGGCCGAGGCCGACTGGCAGGCGCTGGAGGCGACCTCCGACCCGGCCGCGGCCGCGTTTCTGTTCCGGGGGTTCACCGAGCGCAGCCTGCTCGACCCCGATCCGCCGGCGTGGTCGGCGGCCTTCGACGGCCACCCGGCGACTATCGACCGGATCGCGATGGCGGAGGCGTGGCGGGCTCGGGCTCGAGCGCGGTGACCGGCTCCTCGGGCGGCGCCGGCGCCCCGATCGGCAGGCCGCCGACACCGGTGTCGGCCGGGTTGTCCTGGCGTCGCGAGAGCGCCAGGAACGGCAGCGCCAGTGCCGAGATTCCGGCGCTGAGCAGGTACGAGGAGGCGTATCCCCAGGCGTCCGCGGCCTTGCCGAGCACCGGCTGCGCCCAGACGCCGCCGGTCGAGTTGATCATCGAGTCGAAGGAGAGGATCGTCGCCCGCTGTCGCGAGGGGATCATTCCGTTCAGGTAGGCCTGGCGGATCGGCGTCACCGCCGCGAACAGCAATCCCCAGATGACGATCAGGCCGATGACCGCGTAGAAGTTCTCGATCACCCCGATCAGGGCGAGCGCCAGCGTACTCAGGACCAGGGCGGCGATCAGGGCGGAGGTTCGCCGGCGGAAGAGCCTGCGGATCCGCGGCGCCGCCATCCCGCCTGCGATCTGGGCGCCGGCGACGATCGCCGCCACCAGTCCGGCGACCGAGTAGGCGTTCGGGTCGCCGTAGAGCTCGAGCAGGTAGGGCTGCAGGGCGTAGAAGGCGTAGATGCCCACGCCGCCCGTGAACAGCGCCGCGACCATCAGCCACTTGACCGCCGGCACGCGCCAGCCGTACTCGACCGAGTCGCCGACGATCTTGCGCATCTCGGCGAGCGGTCGCTGGCCCTTCTCGGGCGTGAAGCCGACATCGTGCATCAGCCGCCACGCGATCGCGAACATCACCAGCAGCACGCCGGCCCTGACCACGAACGGAACCCCGAGGCTGGTCGCCTGGGCGATCAGGCCGCCGGCCACCGAGCCGCCGAGCATCGCCGCGCCGCTGACGATCTGCGCGCGCCCGAAGACCGACTCGAGCTCGCCGTCGAACCCGGTCGCCGTCAGTGCATCGACGAGCCATGCCTCGACCGCGCCGGAGAAGAACGTGAACCCGAGGCCGAGCAGCATCGAGGCGACGGCCCACTCCCAGAACGGCGCCTCGATCTGCCAGAGGGCGACGTAGAGGACCGTCGACGCGGTCAGCGTGAGCGTTCCGAGCAGGTAGGACACGCGGCGCCCGATCGTGTCGGCGACGACGCCGGTCGGCACCTCGAACAGGACCATTCCGGCGGTGAAGAAGGCGTTGGCGGCGAACGCCTCCGCGTTCGAGAGGCCGGCGTCGAGCAGGAAGATCGTGTTGATCCCCCAGATGAACGACGCGGCCAGCGTGTTGCCGCAGATCAGGATCAGGTACGTGCGCTGGATCGATCGCGGCGTCGGCATCAGACGACGCGGAGTGCGGCGCGCCTGATCTTGCCGCTGGCCGTCTTCGGCAGCTCCTCCGCGAACTCGACGATCCTCGGGTACTTGTATGGGGCCGTGGTCGCCTTGACGTGCTCCTGCAGCTCGCGGGCGAGCTCTTCCGACGGCTCGCCTTCTCGCAGGACGACCACCGCGCGGACGACCGAGCCGCGCTCCGCGTCGGGGGCGGCGACGGCGGCGGCCTCGGCGACCGCGGGATGGGTGAGCAGGGCGGACTCGACCTCGTATGGCCCGATCCGGTAGCCGGCCGAGAGGATCAGGTCGTCGTCGCGGCCCTGGTGCCAGAGGTAGCCGTCGGCGTCCTCGCGGACGATGTCGCCGGTCGACCACCACTCGCCGGTGAACGGCTCGGCGCCCACGTAGCGGCTGAAGAACGTCGGGCAGCTGGCGACCCGGACCTGGAGCACCTCGTCGACGATCCGCAGCTCGAGCCCGGGCAGCGGCTTGCCCATCGAGCCGTCGCGAATCTCGTCCGAGTCATGGTTTCCGACCAGATGCCCGGTCTCGGTCTGGCCGTAGCCGTCGGCGATCGTCAGTCCCGTCGCCTCGCGCCAGGCTTCGATCACCTCGGGGTTGAGCGCCTCGCCGGCCGAGACCATGCGCCGGACCGAGGCCAGCGCCCGCAGGTGCGAGCGCCGCGCCAGCACCCGGTACTCGGTCGGGGCCTGGCAGACCACGTTGACGCGCTCGCGCTCGATCAGCTCCAGCCGCTCGGGCGGCTCGAAACGGCCCTCGACGATCATCGCGGCGGCGCCGCAAAGCCAGGGCGCCAGGAAGACGTTGCGCGCCGACTTCGACCAGCCGGTCGCGGTCGTGCACCAGACGAGCTCGTCCTTGCGCGCTCCGAGCCAGTGCACCGCCTGCCCCCGCTGGCCGGGCAGGTAGCGCTGGGCGTGAAGCGCCGCCCGCGGCTCGCCGGTGGTCCCCGAGGTGAAGACGATCAGGGCCGGATCTTCGGGCGCGAGGTCGGCCTGCTCGACCGGCGTCTCCTGAGCGCGGTCCTCGTCGAGCGCCGCGCGGACGTCGGCCAGGGTCATGTACTCGATCCCGTCGGGCAGCTCGCCGAGCAGCTCCTCGTCTCCGACGCAGAGCGCCGGGTTCGCCACGCCCGTTCGCAGCTCGAGGTCCCGGCGGCGCAGCTGGGTGTTGCAGGGCAGCGCCACGGCGCCCATCCGCCAGCAGGCGAGCAGGCTCAGCACCCACTCGACCCGGTTCCCGGCCAGCGTCATCACCACGTCACCGCGGCCGACGCCGCGGGCCGCGAACGCTCCCGAAAGGCCCGCCGACATCGCGATCAGCTCGCCGAAGTGCCAGACCCGGCGCCCGCCCTCGCGGTCGAGTGCCAGCAGCGCGGGCTTCGAGGCGGGGAAGCGCTCCAGCAGGTCTGCGATCAGGTTCACGAGGCGAATAGTGTGCCGATCATGGGAACCAGGACCACCTACGAACCGGGGACGTTCTGCTGGGTCGACCTCGCGACCCCCGACGTCGACGCCGCCAAGGGCTTCTACGCGGGCCTGTTCGGCTGGGAGATCGAGGATCGGCCGGGTCCGCACGGCAGCTACTCGATGGCGATGGTCGGCGGCGAGCCGGTGGCGGCGGTCGTGCCGCAGGCGACCTCGGAGAGCGAGCGCGGCATTCCGCCGCACTGGAACAACTACGTCAGCGTCGAGGACGCCGCCGCGACGCAGGCCCGGGCCGCCGAGGCCGGGGCGGAGCTGTTCGGAGGGGCGTTCGACGTCGGCGACTCGGGGCGGATCGGAGTCTTCCGCGACCCGACCGGCGCGCACGTCTGCCTCTGGCAGCCGGGCGAGCACACCGGCGCCGGGCGCGTCAACGAGCCGGGCTGCCTGACTTGGAATGAGCTCGGCACGCCCGACCCAGGGGCGGCGCGGGCGTTCTACGAGGACCTGTTCGGCTGGGGCACCGAGGAGATGGACACGGGCGGCGGCCCCTCGTACACGATCGTCATGCTCGGCGAGCGCAGCAACGGCGGGATCCGCGAGTTCAGCCCTGAGGAACGTCAGGTCCCGGCCTACTGGATGCCCTACTTCGCGGTCGAATCGGCCGACGCAACCGTGGCGCGGGCCGGCGAGCTCGGCGGCCGGGTAGCCGCCGGACCGCTGGAGATCCCCAACGGGGGGCGGATCGCTGCGATCGCGGACCCGCAGGGCGCCTTCTTCGGCATCTGGGAGGGGCCGCTCGACGACTGAGCGCTCGAGTGGGGACGCGGGAGGCGCGGGCGTGGCCGGCGCGCCGATGGCTTGCGGTGCGCTCGGCGACTACGACCGGGAGCGGGTGCGGGCGATCGCCGCCGGCCTGGGCGAACCGATGCGGGTCGTCCACGACGACGAGCGCTCGATCCTCTACTGCGATCGCGACCCGATCCGCTGGGGCGGCCAAAGCGAGCGCGGCTACGCCTGGGTCGAGGGGGACCTCTGGCGGGGAGACCCGGCGAGCTGGGAGGAGGCCTCCCGGCTCGGCGCCTGCGGGCTCGCGCTGGGCGGCCGGCGACGCGTCGTGCACTCGTCGGTATCCGGGTACGCGCGGCTCTACTGGATCGAGGATCGCGGCGCGACCTACTTTGCCTCCAGGGTCGACCCCCTCGTCGGCGCCTGGCCACGGTCGCTCTCGGTCGACTGGGACGCCTGGGCGGCGACGATCATCCTCCGGCATCCGGTCGGCGGCCGGACCCCGTTTGCGGAGATCCGCCGCCTCGAGCCGCACGCGGCGCTCCGCCGCCGGCTGGGGCGTTCGCGGGTCGAGCGGCCGGCGTGGCCGTGGGCGGAGATCGAACCGCGGCTCAGCCTCGCCGCCGGGGCCGACGCCTGGGTCGCGGCCCTGCGCGAGACGCTGGCGTCGCTGGAGGGCGAGATCCTGTGCCCGCTGAGCGGCGGCCGCGACTCGCGGATCGTGCTCTGCGCGGTTCCCGCCGACCGCGAGGTGACCGCGATCACCGTCGACGACGACGAGGGCGGGCGCTTCGAGGAGGACCACGCCGCGCCGGTCGCCGGCGTCCTCGGGGTCGCGCACGAGGAGCTTCGCGGGCGCGCCGAGGACTATCGGGTCGACTGGGACGAGCGCGCGCGGCGGGTCGAGTACCAGTTCGTCGACCACGCCTGGCTGGTCCCGCTCGCGCATCGGGTCGCCGGCGCCCGGGCGCCGGTCCTCGACGGCGGGGCGATTGACGTCACCTTCCAGGCGGGCGATCGGTTCTACACCGCAGCCAGCCTCGACGCCAGCCACCCCCGCGCCGCGAGCGAGGCGCTGTTCGAGACCGTGCGCCGCTACGGCCACGCCCATCTGGCGCTCGCAGACAGCCTTCGTGCCCCGCTGCTCGCGCGTGCCCGCGAGCAGTATCTGGCCGAGATGAGGCGCTTCGAGGGACATCCGTCCCAGGGCATCCTCGGCGTCTACTGGACCCGCACGCTTCGCGGAACCTCGAGCTATCCGACCGGGCTGCTCGGCCCCTCGGCGCGGGTGATCGTCCCGGGAGCGCGCGACGCGCTCGCCTCCGCTGCCCTCTCGATCCCGCCGGAGACGAAGCGCGGCGGGCACCTCTATCCGGCCGTGCTCGAGCGGCTGGCGCCGGAGGTCGTCCCCCTGCCCGCGACCACCGACTCGCAGCGTTCCCCGCCGCGGTTTCCGCGCCGCTGGTGCTCGGAGCCCGCCGTCGCCGCCTACCGCGAACTGCTCGCCGACGGCCCGCTCGCCCCCTATGTCGCGCCCGAGCTCCGCGCCTGGCTCGAGACGCCGTCGCGGGGCGAGCTCGACGGGCATCTGAGGATGGGCATGGAGGGGATCGCCCTCCTTCATGCCTGGTGGCGGCGCTACCGGAGCTCGATCGGCGAGGTCGACGGCGCCGAGCTCGCGCGCGGCTGAGCGCCCCGAGCTAGCCAGACCGCCGGCGCCGCAGCCGAGCGCTGAGCGCGCGCATTGCTCGGAGGGGCCTGGTGACCCGCCAGCTCAGGGTCGACTCGTAGGCGCGGTGGAGTCGCTCGGCCCCGGCTCTCGCGGCCTGCGTCTCGCGGACCCTCGTCTCGAGCTCGCGCTGCTTTTCGGCCAGTACCCGCCGCAGCTCCTGGGCCTCGACCCGGCCCCGCCACTCGAGTCGCACCAGGCGGGCCATCTCCTCGTGCGGCTGGGGCGGTCGCCGCTCGGGCGCGAGCGGCCGCAGCAGCTCGACCAGCTCCTGGGCGTGGACGTTCGCGCGGTGATGGGCGACCACCAGGTCGCGGTTCACGGGGCCCATCGAGGCCGAGTAGGAGCGCAGGTCGGCGCGCAGGCGGGCATCGTCGATGACAGCCGTCGGCCCCCGCCCGGCGAACCCGTCGGCCTCGAGCTCGGCGTAGGTCTCCGCGGTCACCCAGCCGTCGCCGCCGTGGTGGTCGTAGACGTACGCCGCCCGCCCCGACGCCATCGCCTCGAGGATCGAGCGGCCATAGCCGATCACGATCTCGACCGCGGCCAGCACCGGTCGCGGGTCGGAAGCCTGACCCGCGTCGCCGCCGACTCGCACGAGCTCGAGCCCCGCGTCGGCGGTGGCGCGCTCCAGCAGCCCGAGGCGGTCGTCGACCGGGTTGTTGCTGAGCAGCAACGCCCGCCTGGCGACCTCGGGCAGCGGGGTCGGGGCGGTGTTGCGCTCGACGTCGATCGGCTGGCGTAGGCGGACGATCGCGGGCTCGACCGCGAGCGCCTCGAGCCGGCGGGCAACCCGGTCGTTGAGCGCGACCACGCACCGCACCTGGGCTTCGAGCTGCGGCGGCAGCTGCAGATCGACCGTCTCGCTGTGGGCGACGAACAGCTGCGGGAGCGCCGGCCGCCGGGAGGCGAGCTCGTGCGAGGTTCCCGCGTCCTGGGTGAGCGCTGCATCGACCTCGCCGGCGGCGTCGAGGTCGTCGACCACCCCGATCCCGCGCTCTCGAGCCGCCACCGCACCGGCGCCCGGCTCGCGGGTGTAGATCACCGCTCGATGCCCGAGACGGTCGAGCTCTTCGGCGACGCAGAACAGATACGACTCGCTGCCTCCGAGTCCGAGATGGTTGGTCGCCAGGACCAGCCGCATCGTCCGTGGGGCTAGTTGCGGGCGGCGCAGTCGCCGGGCAGCCGTAGCTGCGCGCTCAGACGCCCCGTCCGCTTCTCGGTCTTCGCGGTGATCGCGAGGCCGGCGCCGCGACAGCTCTTGATCGCGAAGTCGAGCACCTCCTTCTGGCGTGCGCTGAGGCCGAAGCGAACCTTGGCGTCGCCGTCGCCGATCCCCTTGCGCTCCGGCCCGAGGTCGAAGACGAAGTCCTCGGGAAACCCGTCGACCGTGAACACGGCGGTGACGGTGACGTTCTTCGCCCGCTTCGCCTCGACGCCGACCTTGATCGCGCCCTTGCGCAGGACGCCCTCCTCGCTCCCGGTGAGCAGGGTGAGCTTCGGCTTCGGCGGCTTCGGGGGCGGCTTCGGCTTCGCCGCCGCCGCCGTGACGGGCACCGCGACTACGAGCGCGATCAGCGCCGCGGCCACGTGAGGTCGTGGGGGCATGATTCGCAAGGTACGCATTTCCCGTGATGGCGTGGGCTGCGGCGTGTTGAGGGAACAGGGGCGATTGATCAAGACACGGAGGTAAACACCATGCGTAGATCACTAGTTGCTGTTCTCGCCACATGCGCCATGCTCGCCGGCACCGTCGCACTGCCGGCCGGAGCCGCTGCCGCGCCGTCACCGACCTCGGTGACGATCAACTTCGTCAACGGGGCGCCTGACGACCTCTTCCGCGGACGGGTCGGCTCGCCGAACCCCGCCTGCAGGGAGAACCGGCTCGTGCGGCTGTTCTTCGTCCGACCGGGGGCGGCCGTGGACCCGCTGATCGACACCGACCGCTCCGAGGACAACGGCGCCTGGGACATCGACATCGAGGGCGGCGCGGCGCCGGGCCGCTACCACGTCCGCGTGACCGGGAACACGAGCTGTGAGCCCGCGAGGTCGCGGAACGTCGCGGTCCCGTAGGGCCTGACCCGCCGAGTTGCGGCGCGTCAGCCGCGCCGCAGCTCGGTGCCGTCGTAGAGCTTGTGGACGACGACCGTGCCCGCCGGCGCGGCGTCCAGGCACAGCTCGCAGAGCACGCATTCGTCGAGGTTCTGACGCACGATCTCGACCCCCGAGCCGGCGGCCTTGAAGATGTCGACCGGGCAGACCTCTTCGAGCTTCTTCGCGAGCTCGGGGTCGGTTGCCGCCTCGCCGGAGACCTCGACCTCGATGAAGGTGCCGTCCAGGTCGCTCATCCCGCCTCCGACCTCGCCGATTCCGCAGGCGAAGCCGAGGAATCGGCGAGCCGTTGTTTGACGACGTCGGGGATCTCGTGGATCCGCTCGACGACCGGGATCCCGGCGGCCTCGAGGCGGGCGATCTTCTCGGTCGCCGAGTCCTCCTTGCCCTCGACGATCGTGCCCGCGTGGCCGAAGCTCATCCCCTGCATCTCCTCGTCGTCCATGAACTTGCCGGCCATGAAGGCGACGATCGGCAGCCTCGAGTTGTTCTCCTCGCGCCAGTCGACGAGCTCGGCCTCCATCCGCCCGCCGGGCTCGGTGTAGATGACGATCGCCTCGGTCTGCTCGTCCGCCTCGAAGAGCGGCATCAGCTCGGCGTAGGTGGAGCCGATGATCGCGTCGCCGCCGATCGAGACCGCGGTCGAGACGCCGAGGCCGGCGGCGGTGAGCGAGGAGGAGATCTCGGTCGTCATCCCGCCCGAGCGCGACATCACGCCCGACGCGGCCCGGCTCATAGGCCTTCGCCGCGTCCTTGGCCGGGCCGCCGATCCCGCCCATCTTCGCGACCCCGGGGACGATCAGCGCCGAGGCAGTTCGGGCCGATGATCCGGGCGCCCCGCTCGTTCGCGAGCTCGACCATCTCGGCGACGTCGCGGCGCGGGATCCGCTCGGTGACGACGACGATCAGCTTGATCCCGTTCTCGATCGCCTCGAAGACGGCGTCCTTGGTGAAGGCGGGGGGGACGGTGACGACGGCGCCGTCGGGGGGCGAGCCGTGGTGCTCGACCGCCTGCTCGACGGTGTCGAAGACGGGCACGCCGTGGACCTCGCGGCCCTTGCGGCCCGGGGTCACCCCGCCGACGATCTTCGAGCCGTAGTCGAGGCACTCGCGGGTCAGGTTGACCGCCTCGCGCCCGGTGATCCCCTGGACGATGAAGGTGAAGTCCTCGTGTAGAAGGATGCTCATCCTCGGCGACCCTGACGGCCCCGGACGCGAAGCGGGGAGCCGTCAGGCCCTGGATCTTCGCGACCGCCTCGCCGGCGGCGTCCCACATCGAGGTGTTCGCGGTCGCGGAACTCGATCCCGTACTTGGAGAGGATCTTCGCGCCCTCCTCCTCCCAGGCACCCGGGATGCGGAAGACGGCGATCGTCTCCGCCGGGTCCTTGCCGAGCTCGAGGCAGGCCTTGATCACGCCGCGGGCGACGATGTCGACCCGGGTGTTGGAGACGATCGACATCATCACCGCGATCTTCTCGACCCCGTCCTTCTTCAGCACCTCCATCGCCAGGCCCTTCGACTTCGCGACCGAGGGGTTGCCGCCGATCTCGGCGTAGTTGGCGGGCTTGCCGCCCTGGCTGCGGACGGCGTCGGTGAGCGTCAGCGAGCCGCCGCCGGCGCCGATCACGAGGCCGAGGTTGCCGGTGAAGCCGTGGTCCTTGCCCTGGATCACGCCGCGGTGGTCGGCCGGCGTCGATCGCCTTCACGTTGCGCTCGAACGTCCGAGGGCTCGTACAGCTCACGCGGCTCGTCGAGGTCGACGCCGATCTCCTGCGAGCATCTCCTTGTGGCGGCCGACCGCCTCGTCCTCCATCTCCATGTGGGCGTCGAGGGCGACGAAGGAGCCGTCGGCGAGGCGGGCGAGCGGGTTGATCTCGGCCAGGGTCATGTCGTAGTCGCGCTGCAGGCGGGCGAGCCGGGCGAGCACGGCGGTCGCGCGGTTGAGCTCCGAGCCGGTCATCCCGCAGCGGGCGACGGCCTCCTTGGCCTGGAAGTCGGAGATCGGGTGCAGGTTGGAGAGGTGGCCGCGGCCGACGTGGTCGGGATGCTCCTCGGCGACCTGCTCGATGTCGATCCCGCCCATGTCGCTGAACAGCATCATCGGGCGCTTCGCGCGCCCGTCCCAGAGCACCGCCGCGTAGTACTCCTGCTCGATCTCGGCCTTCGGGTCGACGAGCACGCCGACCGGCATGTGGCCGCCGATCTCGAGCTCGAGGATCGCGGCGGCGTGCTCGGCCGCCTCGTCGGGGGTGTCGGCGAACTTGACCCCGCCGGCCTTCATCCGGCCGCCGGTCAGCACCTGCGACTTGATCACGGTCGGGCCGCCGATCTCCTCGGCGGCCTTGCGGGCCTCGTCGGCGGTCGTGCAGAAGCCGTACTTGGTGACCGGGATCCCGGCCCGCTCGACGATCCGGCGTGATTCGTACTCGTAGAAGCGCATCAGCGGCGCGGAACCCTAGCGATTGCCCAGCGCATTAGGCTCGGCTGCGATGGCTGGAACCGAGGAGCGCCACGTTGATGTCGTCGTCGTCGGCGCCGGGCTCGCCGGCCTGTCCGCGGCCCGCGAGCTGCGAGCCGCGGACCGCGACGTGGTCGTGCTCGAGGCCCGCGACCGGGTCGGCGGCCGGACGCTCAACGAGCCGATCGGCGACGGCAAGGTGGTCGAGATCGGCGCCCAGTGGGTCGGGCCGACCCAGGATCGGGTCCTGGCGCTGATCGCGCGAGCTCGGACTCGAGACGTTCCCGACCTACACCGCGGGCAAGAACATCTTCGAGCGGGGCGGCAACCTGAGCCGCTACGCCGGCACGATCCCCCGCGCCAACCCGGTCGGGCTCGCCGAGGTCGGGGTGGCGATGCGCGGCTCAACTCGATGGCCGGCGCGGTGCCGCCCGAGGCGCCGTGGCGGGCCCCGAAGGCGGCGAGCTGGGACTCGCAGACGTTCGCGACCTGGATGCGGCGCAACGTCCGCACGAACGTCGCCCGCGACATCCTGCGGCTCGCGATCATCGGCGTCTGGGCCGCCGAGCCCGAGGACGTCTCGCTGCTGCACGTGCTCTTCTACATCCGCGTCGGCGGGCTCGCTCGAGATCCTCACCGACACCGAGGGCGGCGCCCAGCAGGACCGGATCGTCGGCGGCTCGCAGCTGATCTCGCTGCGGATGGCCGAGCAGCTCGGGCCAGGCCGTGGTCGAGCTCGCAGACCCCGGTGCGCGCGATCCGCCACTCGCGACGACGGCGTCACCGTGGTCTCCGACCGGCTCGACGGTCGACGCGAAGCGGGCGATCGTCGCCGTGCCGCCGACCCTCGCCGGCCGGATCGCCTACGACCCGCCGCTGCCGGCGATCCGCGACGGCCTCTCGCAGCGGATGGCGCAGGGGAGCGTCGTCAAGTGCATGGCGGTCTACGAGCGGCCGTTCTGGCGCGAGCGCGGCCTCTCGGGGGCGGTCACCAGCGGTCACCGGGCCGGTCTCGGTCGGCTTCGACAACTCGCCGCCCGACGGCAGCCCCGGGGTCCTGCTCGGCTTCCTCGAGGGCCGGGCGGCGCGCGAGGCGGCCGATCTGCCGCAGTCGGAGCGGCGGCGGATCGTCGCCGATTGCTTCGCCCGCTTCTTCGGCCCCGAGGCGGCCGAGCCGATCGGCTACGTCGACCGTGCCTGGGCGCGCCGACGAGTGGTCGCGCGGCTGCTACGGCGGCTTCATGCCGCCCGGCGCCTGGACCGACTACGGGCCGGCGCTCCGCGAGCCGATCGGCCCGATCCACTGGGCCGGAGCCGAGACGGCGCTGGTCTGGAACGGCTACATGGACGGCGCGATCGGCTCCGGCCAGGACGCCGCGAGCGGCGGCGATCGAGGCGCTGTCATCGATCGCTGCTGGCGCCGGATCGCCGCCCAGTTCGCCACAATGGCGCCCCGGTTCTGCGGGGATCAGCCGGGTACGAGCGTTCGAACATCGCCATCGAGCAGAAGGAGTTGAACCGGAACTTGAGCGAGAGCACGGCCGCGACCAAGCAGCTCACCGACAACCCGAAGCTGATCGCCTGGGTCGAGGAGATCGCCGAGCTGACCCAGCCGGATTCGATCCACTGGTGCGACGGGTCGGCCGAGGAGTACGACCGCCTCTGCCAGGAGCTGGTCGACGCCGGCACCTTCGAGAAGCTCTCGGACGCCAAGCGGCCGAACTCCTACCTGTCGCGCTCCGACCCCGGCGACGTCGCCCGGGTCGAGGACCGCACCTTCATCTGCACCGAGCGCGAGGAGGACGCGGGGCCGACCAACAACTGGATCGACCCGGCCGAGATGCGCGAGCGGATGAACGGCTTCTTCGACGGCTCGATGAAGGGCCGGACGATGTACGTGGTCCCGTTCTCGATGGGCCCGCTCGGCTCGCCGATCGCCCACATCGGCGTCCAGCTCACCGACTCCGCCTACGTCGCGGTCTCGATGCGGATCATGACCCGGATGGGCGAGGGCGCGCTCGAGGCGATGGGCGCCGACGGCGACTTCGTCCCCTGCGTGCACTCGGTCGGGATGCCGCTCGCGGAGGGCCAGGACGACGTCCCGTGGCCGTGCAACCCGGACAACAAGTACATCGTCCACTACCCCGAGAGCCGCGAGATCTGGTCCTACGGCTCGGGCTACGGCGGCAACGCGCTGCTCGGCAAGAAGTGCTTCGCGCTGCGGATCGCCTCGGCGATGGCCCGCGACGAGGGCTGGATGGCCGAGCACATGCTGATCCTCAAGCTGACCTCGCCCGAGGGCGAGGTCAAGTACGTCACCGGCGCCTTCCCGTCGGCCTGCGGGAAGACCAACCTCGCGATGCTGGTCCCGACGCTCGAGGGCTGGACGGTCGAGACGGTCGGCGACGACATCGCCTGGATGAAGTTCGACGACGACGGCCGCCTGCGCGCGGTCAACCCCGAGTACGGCTTCTTCGGCGTCGCTCCGAACACGGCCACAAGACGAACCCGAACGCGATGGACACGATCGAGCGGAACTCGATCTTCACCAACTGCGCGCTCACCGACGACGGCGACATCTGGTGGGAGGGGATGACCGGCGAGGCGCCCGAGCACGCGATCGACTGGAAGGGCAACGACTGGACGCCCGAGTCGACCGAGCCCGCCGCCCACCCCAACGCCCGCTTCACGACGCCCGGCCGGGCAGTGCCCGTCGATCGCGCCCGAGTGGGAGGACCCCGCCGGCGTGCCGATCGACGCCTTCCTGTTCGGCGGCCGCCGGGCCACGCGTGCAGCCGCTGGTCAGCGAGTCGTTCGACTGGGATCACGGCGTCTTCCTCGGCGCGACGATGTCGTCGGAGACGACCGCGGCCGCGGCCGGCGAGGTCGGCAAGCTGCGCTTCGACCCGATGGCGATGCTGCCGTTCTGCGGCTACAACATGGCCGACTACTTCGAGCACTGGATCAAGGTCGCCAGCGAGCAACCCGGACCGGATGCCGCGGATCTTCGTGGTCAACTGGTTCCGCAAGGACGCCGACGGCAAGTTCCTGTGGCCCGGCTTCGGCGAGAACAGCCGCGTGCTCGAGTGGGTCTTCCGCCGCTGCAACGGCGAGGGCGAGACGGTCGAGACGCCGATCGGCCTCGTCCCGGCCGAGGGCGAGCTCGACCTCAGCGGCCTGGACGTCTCAGACGACGCGATGCGCGAGCTGCTCACCGTCGACGCCGAGAAGGTCAAGGCCCAGCTGCCCCAGGTCGAGGAGTTCCTCGCCCAGTTCGGCGACAAGCTCCCCGGCGAGATCGGCGAGCAGCTCGAGGCGCTGAAGCAGCGCCTGGGCTAAGGGCCGCCGCGCTCGCGCCGCAGGCGCACGATCGCCTCGAGGTACTCGAGGTCGTCAAGATCGACCCGCCTGCCCGCGGCACGTTTCATCGCCTGCAGGTCCACCGGCGCGGCGACGAGGATCTCGTGTCCGTCGAGCTCGACGACCTCGGCGCGCTTCTTCAGGGTCCTGTAGGGCGGCGCCCCGGCCGGACGCCGGTGGACGTCAAGCCATCCCGCTGAGGTCTCGAGCGTCAAGACGTCGACCTTGGCGAGCGTCGCCGCATCGGGCACGAACGGAACCTCGTCCTCGACGCCGCGCAGTCGCGCGCCCAGGCCGATGAGCGCGCGCCCCAGGCTGTCGAGGTTCGCTTCGTCGGGCGCGAAGACCAGATCGAGATCTCGCGTGAAGCGGACGGAACCGTGCGCGATCATCGCGATGCCCCCGATTACGACAAAGTCGACATCACCATCGGCGAGCGAGGCGAGCATCGACAGGACGTCGAACTCAGGCCAGATCGGTGGGAACTCGTCCTTCGGGTCCACGGTCCCTGAGAGCAGACGTCGCGTACCTTCTCGCCCCCCTGTAATCGGCGCAATAACGCTTGAGCCGTTCTCCGGGAGACAACCGCAAGCTGCCGGTGATCAGGGTCTCGTCGATCGGCGGGTAGCCGGATGGCTCAACGGCGACCGCCAGCCGGTGGCCGGTGGCGGCAAGCGCTCGCTCGAACGTGGCGATGCGCGGATTCGCCCGACCTGATTCGAGTCGCGCGACGACCGGCTGTGATGCACCCAGTCGCTCCGCGAGCTCAGCCTGCGTGAGGCCGGCTTCCAGCCGCGCCTCCTTGAGCACCTTTCCCGCGAGGATCATGCCTGAAATATAGCGTTTCAGCTATATCTACTAAGGCCCTCGCGGATCCGGTCCGGGATCGGGCGCGTCTCGCCCTTGTCGAGGTCCACGAACACGTGGCGCAGCTCGCCCTCGGCGACGGTCTCGCCGGCGCGCTCGATCGCCAGCGTGCTGGTCATCGAGGTGTTGCCGAGCTGGACCCGGCGCACGATCAGATCGGCCTCGTCGTCGAAGCCGAGCGCCGCGTAGTAGTGGATGCCGGCCTGGGCGACGACCATGTCGACCCCGGTCTCACGCATCTCGACGTAGCCGCCGAGGTCGCGCCACAGCTCCGTCATCGCCAGGTCGAAGTAGCCGAGGTAGTTCGCGTTGAAGACGTGGCCCTGGGGATCGCACTCGTTGTAGCGGACCCGGATCGTGTATCGGAACTCTTCTGCCACGGCGCCGCGCATCCTCTCAGTTGTCGCCGGCGCTCACCGCAGGGGCTCGGAGATCCGCTCGATCAGCGCCCGCGCGCGAACCAGGTCGGCGGCGTCGCGGCCGGTGGGCGCGCGCTCGAACTCGGAGTCGAAGAGGCGCTCGACGCGCCGGCGCCAGCGCGCGTCCACGAGCTGCAGGTAGGCGTGCCGGTAGCCCGGGGCGGGGACGTCGGCCGCCCGGGCGCCCAGCCGACCGCGGAGCGCCATGTACCGCCGCAGCGTCCGCGGCCCGTCGCGGCCCAGCAGCCGGCCCGGCTCTGCCCGCGCCAGCACGGCGGCGACGCGGCGGGTTCGGGTCGCGGCGAGCTGGCGGACGACGGCGCCGTGGAGCTCACGCCGGACGGTTTCCGCGCGGAGGGCGGCCTCGTCGAGTTGCGGCTGCCACTTCGAAACGCGTTCCATCAGCTCGGTGACGTCGACACCCACTCGCGCCGGGCCAACCCCTGCCGCGACCGCCGCCAGCGCCGACCCGAGGCAGATGCGGCAGCCGCTGCACGCGCTCTCGCCCGGCTCGTGGTGCCGGCATGAGTACTGAAGCCGAGCCAATTGCGGGTAGCGCGACCAGAGCAGGTCGCGGATCTGCCAGGTGTGCAGCGGGTATGTGAGCGAGCCAAGCGCGACGCCGCGCCGGCGCAGGAGGTGATCCAGCGCGCCCAGCACGATGGCGGCGCCGGCGAAGCGCGGGTGCCGCATCAGGTTCCCGTCGGCCCCGTCCGTCGTCTGCAGCTCGGCGGCCGAGCCGAGCAGGATCCGGGACGCGCCGCGATTCCAGCCGATCGCCAGGGCCCCGGCGAGATAGAGCATCGGATCGCTGAGGTCGGCGACCGCGAGGTCGTATCCCCGCCGGCGGGCGAAGTCGTTGTCCCAGCATTCGCGGAGGTTCGAGCGCACCTCGACCCAGTCGACGTCGGGACGCGAGGCGACCGTCTCGAGCGCGGTGCGCCGCCGGGGCGCCGCATGGTCGACCACGAGCGGCATGGGCGCGGTCGTGGTGACCGCCAGCGGATGCTCACCGAGCTCCAGCAGCAGCCCGAGGCTCAGCAGGCTGTCCCTACCCCCGCTGAACGCGAGCGCTGCGCGCTCGCCCGCCGGCCGCGTGGCGGGCTCCAGTCGCGGACCCCGGTCGCGGAGCTCGATGGTCCGGGTGCGCTCGCCGCCGCGCCCCGTCAGCTCCACGCTCTCGACGGTGGCATCGAGGAGTCGAAGCCAGAACTCGCGCTCGCCCGGACCGAGCGCGACCGGGAGCTCCACCCGGCACGGCCGCAGCAGCGCCCAGTGGCCGTGGAGGCAGAGGAGGGCGACGATCCACCAGAGGTCGGCGGGCATCCGGCTTGGCTCCAGACCGGCGCCGAAGCGCAGGTTGAAGCTCTCGCGTGAGTAGAGGTCGCTCGGCGGTTCGACGTGCCAGCGGAAGACGACCTCTCGCGACGAGGACTCCGGCGCGTGCAGGACGATCCGGCGCATCTCCGACTCCGTCCCGCTAGAGGCGCCGCAGGCGCGCGAGCGTCGCCGACACCGGCCCGGGAACGTGGCGTGCGGCGACCTCGCGCAGGCGCGGGTCGCGGATCAGCGCCCGGCGCTCCCCGCCGACATCGAGCGAACCGCGCCGGCTTGAGTTCGCCCGCCAGAGTCGCTCGAGGTCGCCCGGGCCGAGGTGGAGATCGCGGTTCTGCCATCCGGCCCCGTCCGGCGCCCCCGATTCGTCGACCCGCCTGCCGTGCTCGACCCGCGCTTCGATCCTCGACCGGGCGCGCAGCGGCGCATGGAGGCAGACGATCTCGGCGCTGTCCTCGATCGTCCCGAGGGGGTCGCGGACCTCGTGGTTGCCGGGCAGGAGCGAGGTTCGCTCCCCGCACCGGACGACGAGCTTCGACTGCCAGGCGATCTCGACCAGGCTCCACTCGCCGATCGCCACGTGGTACCGAGCCTCGGCCTGCTCGATCGTCCGGGCCGGCCGGTGGTCCATGGTCAGCAGTCCCCGTTCGGAGGGCCGCCGGCGCCGGTGGCGCTGGACGAAGTTGACGACCTCGATCCGGAGCGCGCCGGCATCCGAGGAGCCGAGCACCTGCGGCAGCGGGGCCGGGGCGACGAAGAACTCGTCGGCGTCGATCGGCAGCACCCAGTCGGCGCCCTGCCGCCGGGCCTCGGCGAGGAGCCGATTGGTGAGCTCGGCCATCCGGTAGGGGCCGCTGTAGACGGTGAGCTCGATCGGCAGCCTTCGCGAGAGCCGCTCGATCCTCTCTCGGGTGCCGTCGGCGGAGCCGTTGTCGATCACCAGCACGCGTTCGAGACCGAGTTCGAGGTGGTGCAGGAGATTGACCCGGATCAGGTCGGCGACGTCCCGCACGACCATCAGCCCGAATACCCGCACGGCCGGCCCGGCCGCCCCTCCGGGACCGGTCATTCTCAGTCCCGGTAAGCCTCGGCCAGCTCCGGATCCTTGCGAGCCAGCATCTCGGCCAGCTCGACCATCACCTTGCACTGCTTCCACGTCGCGTCGTCCTGCATCTTGCCGTCGATCATGTGTACGCCCCGCCCGTCGGGGATCGCCTCGATCACCTTCTTGGCGAACTTGACCTCGTCGGGGTCGGGGCTGAAGACCTTCTTCGCGATCTCGATCTGCACCGGGTGCAGCGACCAGGCGCCGACGCAGCCGAGCAGGAACGCCGCCCGGAACTGCGTCTCGCAGCCCTCGGTGTCCTTGATGTCGCCGTAGGGGCCGTAGAAGGGCAGCAGCCCGGCCGACGTGCAGGCGTCGACCATGCGCGCGATCGAGTAGTGCCATGGGTCCTGCTGGGCGGTCGCCCGCGGCGCCTCGGGGTCGTCGGGATCGGGGTCCTCGATCACCTGGTAGCCGGGGTGGCCGCCGCCGACACGGGTGGTCTTCATCCGCCGCGACGCGGCGAGGTCGGCCGGGCCGAAGCTCATTCCCTGCATCCGCGGGCTCGCGGTCGCGATCTCCTCCAGGTTGACGACGCCCTGGGCGGTCTCGAGGATCGCGTGCACGAGGATCGGCCGCTCGACCCCGGCCTTCGCCTCGAGCTGGGCGAGGAGGCGATCGACGTAATGGATGTCCCAGGCGCCCTCGACCTTCGGCACCATGATCACCTCGAGCTTGTCGCCGATCTCGGTGACCAGCGTCGTCAGGTCGTCGAGGACCCAGGGGCTGGAGAGGTCGTTGACCCGGGTCCACAGGGCCGTGTCCCCGAAGTCGACCTCCTTGGCGACCCGGACCAGGCCCTCGCGCGCGGCGACCTTGTTGTCGACGGAGACCGCATCCTCGAGGTTGCCGAGCAGGATGTCGGCCTGCTTGGCCATGTCGGGCACCTTGGCCGCCATCTTCTCGTTCGAGGCGTCGAAGAAGTGGATCATCCGCGACGGCTTGACCGGCACCTCGGTGACCGGCTCGGGGGCGCCGATCGCCAGCGGCTTGAAGAAATCACGTGGGTTGCGCAAGTTCGTCTCCTGGTTGGTCTTGGCGGGCGAACGCTAGCGTGAGGCGCGTGAGCGAGGCGAGCTTCCGGATCCGCGCGGCCACCCTCGACGACGTCCAGCGTTTGCCCGCGCTCTACGAGTGGCTGTTCGCGCCGCCGGGGTCGAGGCCGGGGGCGTGGGACGTGCGGCGTGCCGAGGTCGCCCTCCGCCAGGCGATCGAGTCACACGACGCATGCGTGCTCGTCGCCGATGTCGGCGGGGAGCTGATCGGCTTCTGCACGGGCTATCAGGACATCCACTCGGTCCGCTTCGGCTACCGCGCCTGGGTCGAGGACCTCGCGGTCGACCCGGTACGGCGCTCGCAGGGCGTCGGCAAGGCGCTGCTCGACGCGGTCAAGGCCTGGGCGCGGGAGCGCGGCGCCACCCACCTGGAGCTCGACTCGGCCGAGCCCCGGATCGACGCCCACCGCTTCTACGAGCGCGAGGGCGCGGAGTACCGCTCGATCTGCTTCGGCTGGGAGCTGTAGGGTCGCCGCGATGCCCGGCCGGATCATTCTCTTCGGCGCCACCGGCTACACCGGTCGCCTGACCGCCGAAGCCTCGGTGGCCCGCGGCGACCGCCCGGTGCTCGCTGCGCGGACGAAGCAGAAGGTCGAGGCGCTCGCGGCCGAGCTCGGCGGGCTCGAGACCGCCGTCGCCGACGTCTCCGACCCCGCCTCGGTGCGAGCGCTGCTCGAGCCCGGCGACGTGATCGTCGCGACCGTAGGGCCGTTCGTGCGCTGGGGCGACGTCGCGGCCGAGGCGGCGATCGCCGCCGGAGCGCGTTACCTCGACTCCACCGGCGAGCCGGCCTTCATCCGCCGCGTCTTCGAGCGCTTCGGCCCACAGGCCGAGCGGTCCGGGGCGGCGCTGGTGACCGCCTTCGGCTACGACTGGGTTCCCGGCAACCTGGCCGGCGCCCTCGCCCTGCGCGACGCCGGCGACGCCGCGACCCGGGTCGATGTCGGCTACTTCGCCACCGGCGGGCTCGGCGGCATGAGCGGCGGTACCCGAGCCTCGGCGGCGGGCGCGATGCTCGAGCCCTCGTTCGTGTGGCGCGACGGCATCCGCACCGAGCGCGGCGCGGCGAGGGTGCGCGAGTTCGAGCTCGACGGCAGATCCAAGGCGGCGATCTCGGTCGGCGCGTCTGAGCACTTCACCCTGCCTCGGATCCACCCCGGCCTGCGGGAAGTCAACGCGTACCTGGGCTGGTTCGGCTCTCGCTCGCGACCGATGCAGGCGTTCTCGGCGGTCAACGCCGGGATCACGAAGATCCCGGGGGTCAAGACCGGGATGAACGCCCTGATCGAGCGCTTCGTCGACACCTCGACCGGCGGCCCGAGCGCCGAGGCCCGCGCCGGCACCGGCTCCGAGGTCGTCGCGATCGCCTACGGACCCGGCGGCGAGGAGCTCAGCAGGGTCGAGGTGCGCGGCGTCAACGGCTACACGTTCACCGGCGCGGCGCTCGCCTGGGGAGCCGGAACCGCGGCCGCCGGCGGGATCGAGAAGGCCGGCGCGCTCGGACCCGCGGAGGCGTTCGGGCTCGACGTGCTCGAGGCCGGCTGCGCCGAGGCCGGGATCACCCGCGCGGCGTAACCGGCCGCCACACATCGACTGGAGGATTGACCCGCTATATGCGGCTCAATCCCGCACTCGATCGGGCGCCTATCCCCGCTCCCGGGCCGAGTCGCGGGCGGCCTCGCGGTCGAGGTGAAACTCCACTCGGTAGAGCAGGCCATCGCGGAACTTCCACACGGCCGCGCTCGGCTGTTCGAGGTCGACACCGTGGCGGGTCGTGCCCGTCTGGTTGACGAACGTGAGCACGTTCTCGCCGATCTCCTCGACTGCCTCCAGCTCGAGCCGCACGCGGATGAAGGTGTCCAGCCAATCCGCCCAGGTTTCCTCGAGGCCCGCTCGCCCCCGGAATTCCGTGCTGAACGCCGAGTCGCCCGTCATCGCGCCCGTGATCTCGTCGACGCTGATCGCTTCGACCGAATCGCCGATCTCCTCGATCAGAGCTCGGTCGACATCGCGCTCCCCGTCGCCGAAGACCGGTTCGAGGGCAGCGATGAGGCGCTCGGAGTTCGACATTCGCTCAGTATTCTCCGCTACCCACACGACCGAAGACAGGAGCCATGGCCGTAGCGACCGCGACCTACCAGGAGAAGACCGACGAACAGCAGGCGATCACCGAGATGGTCCGCCAGTTCGCCGACAAGGAGATCATCCCTCACGCCGAGGAGTACGACGGCGAGGACAAGTTCCCGGAGCCGATCGTCGAGCAGATGAAGGAGCTCGGCCTGTTCGGGGTCACGATCCCCGAGGAGTACGGCGGGATGGGGCTCGACCTGACGACCTACGCGATGATCGTCGAGGAGCTCTCGCGGGGCTGGATCTCGATCTCCGGGGTGGTCAACACCCACTTCATCGGCTCCTACCTGTTGATGAAGTTCGGGACGGACGAGCAGAAGGAGAAGTACCTGCCGAAGATGGCGACCGGCGAGCTCCGGGGCGCCTTCTCGCTCTCCGAGCCCGAGGTCGGCTCCGACGTGCAGGGGATCAAGTCGACCGCGAAGGAGGTCGACGGCGGCTGGGAGATCAACGGCCAGAAGATGTGGGTCACGAACGGCCTGCTGTCGGGCCTCGTCTTCGTCCTCGTGAAGACGGACACGACGGCCGATCCACCGTACAAGGGCATGACCTGCTTCATCTGCGAGAAGGAGCCCGGCGAGTCCGAGGTTCCCGGGCTCAAGATCCCGCCGAAGATCAAGAAGATGGGCTACAAGGGCGTCGAGTCGACCGAGCTCGTCTTCGACGGCTTCAAGGTCACCGACGATCACATCCTCGGCGGCCGCGACGGCATCGGCGAGGGCTTCCGCCAGATGATGGACGCGCTCGAGCTCGGCCGCGTCAACGTCGCCGCGCGCGGCGTCGGCGTCGCCCAGCGCTCGCTCGAGCTGGCGCTCCGCTACAGCCAGGAGCGCAAGACGTTCGGCAAGCCGATCGCCCAGCACCAGGCGATCACGTTCAAGCTCGCGGAGATGGGCACCAGGGTCGAGGCGGCGAGGCTGCTGACGATGAAGGCCGCGCGGATGAAGGACGCCGGCGAGCGGTCCGACATCGAGGCCGGGATGGCGAAGCTGTTCGCCTCCGAGTCCGCCAAGGAGAACGCCGAGGAGTGCCTGCGCATCCACGGCGGCTACGGCTACTCGAAGGAGTACGAGATCGAGCGGATCTACCGCGACGCGCCGCTGCTCTTGATCGGCGAGGGCACCTCCGAGATCCAGAAGATGGTGATCGGCAAGAAGCTGCTCGAGCGCAACAAGATCTGACAGTGGCGTCCGGCACCCCCGAGCTGATCAAGCAGGCCGTCGAGGGCCTGCAGGCCGAGGTCCCGGCGCTGGCGAAGCTGAAACTCGTGTTCGGGCTCGAGCTGCGGGGCCGCGGCGACGTCCAGCTCTATCGGATCGAGCTCCCGGGGCCGAAGATCGCGAAGGGGATGGGCGACGACGAGCGCCTCCACGTCTCGATCCCGCGCTCGCACTTCAACGAGCTCGCCGCCGACGGGAAGGCCAAGCACTGGCACGAGGCGTACGACCTCGGCCACGTCAAGGTCGAGGGCGATCCCAACATCCAGAAGCTGGTCGGCCAGGTGATCGCCCACGCCGAGGCGCGCGCCGGCCTGCGGCGGGCCCGCTGAGCGCCGTCGTGGCCGCCGCGACCAGCGAGCTGATCGTCGTCGCCGTGCAGCGCGTGCAGGCGGAGGTGCCGGCGCTCGCCGGTCTGAAGCTGGTGTTCTCGCTCGAGCTCACCTCCGGTGGGCTGACGGCGCCCGGCAAGTCGGAGGTCTTCCGGATCGAGGTGCCGGGACCGAAGGCGACCGAGGGCGATGCCGATGACGCGCGGATCACGCTTGCGATCCCGAAGACGATGTTCGCGCTCCTCGCCGAGGAGGGTGGGCTCGCCGACTGGCGCGACGCCTTCTACTACGGCCACCTGAACGTCGGGGGCGACGACCGCGTCAAGCGGTTGCTCGGCAAGGCGATCGCCGCCTCGACCTAGTGCCGGGCTCCACAGCGCCGCTCGCCAGGCGCCGCGCCGCCTCGCAGCTCTTTCACCGTCCGCGGGCGATGCGGCACCCGGTGGACGTCGTCCGGCTCGCCGGGCCGGTCCAGGCCCAGGAGCCGCGGGCGGCGAGGCTCGCCTTCCGCGCCCGTGCGGGCGGGCTGACCGCCGCCGACGTCGACCGCGCCCGGACCGAGGAGCGCTCGCTGCTGCGCGCCTGGATGATGCGCAAGACCATCCACCTGATCGCGGTCGAGGACGCGGGCTGGATCCTGCCGCTGTTCGCGCCGATCATCGTCCGCTGGTCGCGCAAGCGGCTGGCCGACTTCGGGCTCGACCGCCGCGGCCAGGACCGGGCCCTGAAGCTGCTCCACGACGCCGTCGACGGCGAGGGGCCGCTGACCCGACCGGAGCTCGGCGAACGCCTCGAGCGCGCCGGCTTCGAGACCGGCCAGGAGTTCAAGGTCCACCTCTGGCTGCTGGCGACGCTCGACGGCAGCCTGTGCCTCGGCCCCGACCGCGGCGGCCAGACCTGCCTGGTGCGCACCGAGGACTGGCTCGGCCCGCTCGAGCGCCGGCCGCGCGACGAGTCACTCGCCGAGCTGGCGCGGCGATACCTGCGGGCCTACGGCCCGGCGGATGAGCGGGACATGGCGCGCTGGGCTGGGTTGCCGCTCCGCGACACCCGGCTCGCCTTCGACCGCATCGCCGCCGAACCGCGCCGTGCCACGCGAGCGGCCCGTTCGCCCGTCGTGCGCCTGCTGGGGGCTTACGACAACTACAACCTGGGCTATGTGGATCGCTCGTTCGCGATCGACGCGGAGCACGCGAGGACCGTCAATCCAGGCGGCGGGATCATCCGGCCGACGATCACGGTCGACGGGCGCATCGTGGGAACCTGGTCCTCGAAGCGCAGCGGTAAGCGGCTCGCGGTCACGATCGAGCCGTTCGAGCCGCTCGACCCCGGGATCGAGACGGCGATCGCGGATGAGGTCGCAGACATCGGCCGCTTCGAGGGCGTCACCTCGACGATGGCCTGAGGCCACCGCTACCCTTCCGCGCCGAATGAACGACGAACACAAGCTTTCAACCGACCAGGCCGAGCGCGAAGCGTCCGGCGCCCACGCTTACGGGCGCTACCTCGAGGAGTTCGAGGAGGGCGCCGTCTACAAGCATTGGCCGGCGAAGACGGTGACCGAGGCCGACGACCACCTCTTCTGCCTGATCACGATGAACCACCACCCGCTGCACATCAACGACGTGTACGCCGGGCAGTCGCAGCAGGGCCAGAACGTCGTGGTCGGACCGCTCGTCTACTCGCTCGCGGTCGGGATGACGGTCTCCGACGTCTCCGGCAAGGCGATCGCCAACCTCGCGACCGAGGAGCTCAGCCACCCGAACCCGGTCTTCCACGGCGACACGCTCTACTGCGAGTCCGAGGTGCTCGAGGTGCGACCGTCGGAGTCGAAGCCCGACCGCGGGATCGTCAAGGTCCACACCCGCGTCTACAAGCAGGACAACACGCTGGTCGCCGAGTTCAAGCGCACCGTCCTGATCCCGAAGCGACCCAACGGCGAGCCCCCGAAGGCCGAGGGCGACGTCGAGTAGCACGGGTGTGGTCGACATGACCGGCGAGGTCGCGCTTGCCTACCCCAACGGCGACGCGCTGCAGAGGCGCATCGACGAGAAGGACGGCCGCCTGTTCTCGCTCCTGTGGGCCAGCACCCAGGCGAGGATCACAACCTATATAGCCCTCGCGAAGGCGATTCAGGACGCCGGCCAGCTCGCCGTCGTGTTGCTCCCCCGCAAGATCAGACCTTCGCCGGACGAGCTGGTCGGATTCGAGGAGGTCGAGTTCGCGCGCCTGACGCCCGCCCGCATCGCAGACCTTCGGGACGTCGATCTCGTGTTCTCGTCCGAGAATCGGAAGGTCGCGGCTCCTCGCGGCGCATCGACGGTCGGGATCTTCCATTCGCTGCCCGACGCCTACCTGAAGGAGCACGGGTTTGCGGCTGACGGGGCGAGTCTGATCCGGGCCGCTCCCACGATCATCCGCTCGCTCGACTATTTCGTCCTCGCGGTGCGCCAGCGCGAGTGGAACGAGGAGGACTATTCATTCATTCAGGGCGTCTATCCAGAGCCGTTCCTGGAAGGACGGCGCCCGAGCCTCGACATCGTCCCGGCCGGGTATCCGAAGCTCGACTACTCCCGACGCGTGCTCTCCGAAGGAGAGCCACACGACCACATCGTCTACTGCCCCACCTCGACCGGGTCGAGCGTCACGCGCGTCCGAGAGGACGGCGAGATCATCCTGACCTCGCTCCTCGATGCCTTTCCGGAATACCGGGTCGTCTTTCGTCCGTACCCCGGTCGGAAGGATCGCGAGCTCGGACGCGCGATCGCCGCGAGGTTCGCGTCTGAGCCTCGCTTTCTGTTCGACGACACGCCGACCGGCATCCCGTACCAGCGCCGCTGCGCGCTAGCCGTAACCGACAGTTCGTCGTCCGCGATCACGTTCTCGATCGCGACAGAGCGGCCGCTGGTCTTCGTTGACCTGGGATCCGACAGCACGCCGGACGTGTCAACGAGGGACCGGGCCGCGCTGACGCAATTGCCGTTCGGTTACTCGGCGCGGACCGTACCGGCCTTCAACGAGGCGGTGCGATCCGGGATCGCCGACGCACGGCGCTGGCGCAAGAGGATCCACCGCGCGGCCAGCGCGTACCTCTACAACCCGGGCACGGCCGCCGAGTACCTCGCCGCGCATCTGGACGTGTTCGCTCGGGGCGGGAGCCACCCCGACTGGCTCTCGATCCCTCGCCGGCCGTGGACGCCGTCCGGCGAGGAAGGCGAGGCCGACCGACACCTCGAGCGCCTGGGTGACTGGTCTGGACGCGGTCGCGGGACGTTGAACGCAAACCAGCAGGTGATGCACGACGAGATCGCGCTGCACTTCGGCACCTCATCGCGCGTGCCGGAAACCAGCAAGGCTTGAACGTCAGGAGCTCGGCGACAGAGCCCGCGGTGGCAGCGGCTTGGACAGTCCGCAGAGCTTGCATGAGATGGCGTCGGGCCGGAGCTGGGTCCACTCGTGGTTACAGCCACCGAGCCGGGTCCGGTCGCGGTTACGCCGACGGCGCCGCCGCTGTCTCCGCTTGTCGTCACGGCCACCCGTGACAATCCGCGAGAACGTCTCGAGCCGCTCCTGCCTCACGCACACGAGATCGGTTTGCACGAGCCCGGTCTCCCGCTTCTCGCGGAACACGGCGTCGTAGGGCTCCCACCGCTCGCGGCGGTAACCCTTCCAGGCGGCCTTGCCCGTCGAGAGCGTGACCGCTTCCTCGGCGACCGAGAACCCCTCGTCGCGCTCGCCGACCAGCACGTACTGGGTGTCGAAGATGGCGAAGCCCTGGTCGAGCAGGAACGAGAACAGCTCCTCGGAGCCGCAGAACTCGATCCACAGAAACTCCGCTTCGGACAGGATGCGAGGCATTCCCTTGAGCGCATCGAGCTCGCCGCCCTGCAGATCGAGCTTGACGAAATCGACGGGCTGCGTCACCGCGTCGTCCGCCCGCACACACTCCACGGTGAAGTCGCCATCCTCCACGAGCCGCCCGACCGACGAGTAGCCCTCCATCCCTCGCTGCCCCCACTCGGAGTCGGCACTGACGGTCGATGAGACGGCGAACGAGCGCCGGCCCGGCTCACCCGCCAGCGCGAAGGGCATCAGCCGAATGCGCAGATCGGCTCCGACGAAGAAGCGATGGTTACCCGCGAACGGCTCGAAGGCGTACACATCTCCACTCAGGCAGCGTGCCATCGCCTTCGCCGTAGTTCCCGAGCCCGCTCCCCCGTCGACCCCGTTTCGCAGCTCGTATCCCGCGTCGCGGTACGCGCGCAGCAGCGCCCCGAAGCTGCTCACGCGCTGCTCAGACAGCAGATCGCCAACCGTTCGCACGCGATGAGCCTATCGGGACCACTTCTGCAGCTACGCTTAGTCCATGGATGCCGGCTGGCGAGGATTCGGCACCTCATCGTGGGTGCCGGAGACCAGCACGGCATGAACGCGAGCGATTCCGCACGCGCCGGCGGTCGGCAAGGCCCCGCTCCCCACGGCGTGATCTGGATCACCGGATACTCGTCGGCGGGTAAGACGAGCATCGGTCGTCACGTGGCGGCCGAGCTTCGACGATCCGAAACCCCCTCCGTGTTCCTCGACGGCGATGACCTACGGGGGATCCTGGGCGGACGCGGGTACTCCGACGAGGAGCGTCGCGAGCTCGCACGCGTCTATTTCAGGCTGTGCAGTCACATCGCCTCACAGGGCATGGTCGTGGTGATCGCCGCGGCGGCGATGTACCGGGAGGTCTACGAATGGTTCTCGCAGAACATCGACCGGGCCGTGCTCGTGTACGCGTCGGTCCCGGAGGAGGTGCGCCGGCGGCGGGATGCAGCGGCCGGAAAACGGGTGTACGACGATTCGCCCGCCAACACGGCCCGCTACGAGCCGCCCGAGCAGCCCCATCTGACGGTCCCGAATCCCGACGGCGCCGACTTGGGCGCGGTGGCCCGGCGGATCATCGACCAGTACCGATCCGTTCGCGATCAACACTCCGATCGGGGCCGCGCTGAGCATTGGGACTCCTGCTATGCCGCCGGTGCCGCGCCCTCGGATCCTTCACCGTTCGCCGTTCATGTCAGGCAGCACATGTCGGGCGGCGAGCGGGACCTGGTCGAGGTCGGCTGCGGGAACGGCAGAGACTCCGTGTACTTCGCTCAGACGGGGCTGGCGGTGACGGCGATCGACGCCTCGCCAGTCGCCATCGAGTTCTGCAGGGAGACCCATGACGCTGAGATCGCGTTTCGGCACGGACGGTTGGAGGAGGCCGACCTTCCTTCCGGTGCGTTCGACGCTGTCTACGCGCGCTTCGTGCTGCATGCGATGACTCTCGACGAGGAGCAGGTCTTCCATCCTGCGGCAGCAAGGCTGCTCCGGCCCGGTGGCCGGCTCTATCTCGAGGCGCGATCGATCCACGATCCCCTCGCTCGCAAGGGAGAGGTGCTCAGTCCGACCGAGAGGATCCACGGGCACTACCGGCGCTTCATCGTCGCGGAGGAGCTGACGGCCCGCGTCGCCGAGGCCGGCCTCGAGGTGGAGTCCGTGGTCGAATCGAATGGCCTCGCCGTGTTCCAGGACGACGATCCCGTGGTTGTGAGGCTTGCCGCGCGCAAGCCGGCCGCGAGTGCCACCGAGTAGCCCCGTGAGCGTGCGGGTCGCCGCAGGGCTCGGATCCCTGATCGCCGTCCTTGCGCTCGCCGCGCTGGGCGAGGCGCCGGTGGCCGCCCAGGGCGACGGCCCCTGCCTGGGTGCGACCGAGGCCGAGGGCGTGGTCGCCGAGCCGGGTCCGCGGCTGCGCTTCGGGATCAACCCGGCCGGGACCGCCGGCGCGCTCGGCCCACCGGTGGAGCCGGTGCCCGACTCGCCGGGCAAGACGCGCCAGGCGCTGCGCCGGCTCGAGCCCGGCGCGGGGGCGCCTTTCTACATCCGTCTCAACCGCTTCTTCTGGTCGCTCGGCCCGCCCGGGATCCGGCACTTCATGAAGCTGACCGAGCGCTATACGCGCCGCGGCTACCTGGTCGAGCTGCAGCTGCGCTACCACCCGCGCCCCGAGCAGGAGGGAAACATCGACGGGTGGGTGCGGTTCGTCGAGCGGGTGGTGCGCAAGTTCGGCGCCAATCCGAACGTCCGGGCGCTGCAGGTCACCAACGAGGTCAACTTCTTCCCGATCGCCCCCGACGCCTCCGACAGTTACTACGACGGGGCGCGTGAGGCCCTGGTCAGGGGCGTGATCGCCGCCAAGCGCGAGGCCGAGCGGCTCGGGTACGACCAGCTCAAGATCGGCTTCAACTGGGCCTACCGGACCGACCCCGGCCGCGAGCAGTCGTTCTGGACCGAGGTCGGCGCGCTCGGCGGCGAGCCCTTCGTGCGCGCGCTCGATTGGGTCGGACTCGACGCCTATCCCGGGACGATCTTCCCCCCTGCGGAGACGGCCGGCGGCTATCGCGACGGGATGGTCAACGCGATGAGCGTGCTGCGCGAGTGCTACCTGCCGATCCCAGGCATCCCCGACTCGGTCCCGATCCACGTCGAGGAGAACGGCTACCCGACGCTCGAGCCGGCGCGCAGCTACGCCCAGCAGGCCGATGCGATGCGCGAGATGGTCGGTGCGGTCGACGAGTTCCGCGGCACCTATAACGTCACCGACTACCGCTGGTTCGACCTCCGCGACCATCGCACCAGCTCGCCGAACTTCCAGCAGCAGTACGGGATCCTCCGCGACGATTACACGCCGAAGCCGGCGTTCACGGTGTACGGCGAGCTGGTCGAGGCGCTCAGCAGGCGCCACGGCGCGAGCGGGCGCCGATGATCCTGCGCGTGGCGGTGATCATCGCGGCCGTGGTGATCGCGGCGGCGATCGTCGTCGCGATCTTCGCCGGCGGCGACGACCCCTCCGAGGACTCGGCGCTGCCGCCGATCGGGCACGTGTTCACGATCGTCCTCGAGAACAAGGACTACGAGGTCACCTTCGGAGAGGAATCTCCGGCCCCGTATCTGGCCGAGGTCCTGCCGGCGAAGGGCCAGCTGCTGACCGAGTACTACGCCACGGGCCACTCCAGCCTCGGCAACTACCTCACGATGATCAGTGGCCAGTCGGAGAACCCCGCCACCCAGGGGAGCTGCGAGCGGTTCATCGAGCTGCGGCCGGAGCGGTTCGATGCCTACGACCAGGCGGTCGGCGAGGGATGCGTCTACCCGCCGGAGGTGGTCACGGTCGCCGATCAACTCGAGACGGCGGTCAAGACGTGGCGCGGCTACATGGAGGACATGGGTGACGACCCGCGCCGCGACGGTGGTACCAGCTGCGCGCACCCGCCGATCGGCGGTCCCGACCTGGCGCAGGAGGCCTCGCCGACCGACCAGTACGCGACCCGCCACAACCCGTTCGTGTACTTCCACTCGATCATCGACGACGAGGCGAACTGCGGCCAGCGCGTGGTTGCGCTCGGCCGGTTGAAGAGCGATCTGCGGACGGCCGAGACGACGCCGAACTTCGCCTACATCGTCCCCGACCTCTGCGCCGACGGCCACGACGAGGTCTGCGCCGACCCGGCGCAGGAGGGCGGGTACGCGGGCATCGACGGCTTTCTGCGCGAGTGGGTGCCGCGGATCCTGGGTTCGCCGGCCTTCCGCGACGACGGCCTCTTGATCATCACGTTCGACGAGTCCGAGTCCGGCGCCGAGGCCTGCTGCTTCGTCCCGGACGGCCCGAACGTCAAGCGCCAGGGGATCTACGGACCCGGCGGCGGCCGCACCGGCACCGTGCTGATCTCGCCGTTCATCAAGCCGGGCTCGGTCAACTCCAAGCCCTACAACCACTACGACTACCTGCGCACGATCGAGGACATCTTCGGCCTCGGCCACCTCGGCTACGCCGCGCGCGACAAGGTCCGCAGCTTCGGCCCCGACGTGTGGCGTGATTCAAAGCGGTAAGTGGACCGCGGCGTTGCGCAACACCGGTGAACGTCCTTGAGTAGCCCCTCCAGGGCACATTCCGGGACGTTCGCCGTGTTGGGGCCGGCGCTAGCGTTCGATCAGCTCGGCGACCGCCTCGATCGCGGCGTCGAAGTCGGTTCCCGGCAGGCCGCCGATCCCCGGCGAGGTGACGCCCGCGTCCTGGTAGCGGCGCACCGCGGCCTTGACGTCGTCGGCAGATCCGATCCCCGCGAGCTCGCCGAGCATCCGATCCGACAGTCCCGCCTTCGCCTTCTCGACGTCGCCCTCCGCCATTCCCGCGTCGAACGCGGCGAGCTCGTCGCCGAATCCGGAGGCCTCGAGCATCGCCCGGTAGAAGGGGAGCGAGGCGTAGGTGATCAGCTGCTGGCGCAGCGCCTCCCTCGCGGCCTCCGGGTCGTCGGTGAGCGCGGTCGGGACCGCCGCGACGATGTCGTAGTCGTCGAACGACCGCCCCGACGCCTCGACCCCCTCGCGAACCGCCGGGATCACCGTCGACTCGATGTAGGACGGACAGCACAACCAGAGCATCACGCCGTCGGCCTGCTCGCCCGCCAGCTTGATCATGTTCGGAGACAGGGCGGCGACGTAGACCGGCAGGTCGGCGCGCGCCTCGTAGCCCATGAACGCGAACTTGGTCGGGAAGAACTCGGAGTCGGGGGGCGTCTCGCCGCGCAGGATCGCCCGGACGCCGTTCAGGTACTCGCGCATCTGGGTCACCGGCTTGGTGATCTGCTGGCCGTGCCAGTTCTCGACCGTGACCCGGTGCGAGACGCCGAGCCCGAGGACCATCCGCCCGCCCGAGTACTCGTCGATCGTCGCCGCGGTCTGGGCCATCGTCGCCGGCGTGCGGCTGAAGATCGGGACGACGCCGGTGCCGAGCCGGATCCGCTCGCTGGCGGCCGCGTAGGCCATCAGCACGGTGAGCGAGTCGCGGCCGGCGATGTGCGTCGTGTAGGCGGCGTCGTAGCCGAGCCGGTCCGCGAGGGCCACCCGCTCGAGCGTGCTGTCGAGCGAGCGGCCGGGGGAGATGAAGGCGGAGATGCCGGCCACGGCGGGATTCATATACGAATCCGCGCGTGCATCACCGCGAGCAGACGTCGGTGATCGCGCGCCCGGCCGGCCAGGTCTGGGAGCGCGCGGTCACCGAGGAGGGGATCAACGACGAGCTGGCGCCGATCCTGCGGATGACGATGCCGAAGGCGCTAGCCGGCAAGACCGTCGATACGGTCGAGGTCGGGGTACCGCTCGGTCGCAGCTGGATCCTGCTCGGCGGCGTGCTGCCGGTCGACTACGACGACCTCCGCCTCGCCGAGCTCGAGCCCGGACGCCGCTTCCTCGAGCGCTCGCGGACGCTGACCTTCTCCGTCTGGCAGCACGAGCGGATCGTCGAGCCGGAGGGGGAGGGGGCCTGCCGGGTCACCGACCGGCTCGGGTTCGAGCTCAAGCGCGGGGTCGCCTGGATTCCCGGCGCCGCCGCCGTCGCGGGCGCCGTGGTCGGCTTCCTGTTTCGCCACCGCCACCGGCGGCTCGCCCGCCCCGACGTCTGAGCCCGTGCCGAAGCCGACGGCGGTGATCTTCGACAACGACGGGCTCCTGCTCGATACGGAGTCGGCGTGGACGCGGGCGGAGGAGCACCTGTTCGCGAGGCGCGGGCGCGAGTTCACGCTCGCCCACAAGCAGGAGCTGGTCGGGACATCGGCCCCGATCACGGCCCGGTTGCTCGCCCGGGAGCTCGACGAGCCGGGGCGGGAGCTCGAGCTGATCGCCGAGCTCGACGAGCTCGCCGCCGCCGAGCTCGAGCAGGGGGTGGAGCCCATGCCCGGGGCGCTGGAGCTGGTCGCCCGGCTCCGCGAGCGCGGCGTGCCGACGGCCGTGGTCTCCAACTCGCCGGCGCGGTTCATCGCCCGGGCGCTGGAGCTGGCCGGGATCTCGGACTCGTTCGACGCCGTCGTCAGCGGCCACGATGTCGCGGCCCCGAAGCCGGCGCCGGACGCCTACCTGGAAGCGGCGGCGCGGCTCGGGATCGTCGCCGGCCTCGACGTGATCGTGCTCGAGGACTCCCCGACCGGGGTCGTCGCCGGCCGGGCGGCGGGGATGACCGTGATCGGCGTCCCATCGCTGCCGGGCGTGGAACTGGACGAGGCGCACGAGGTCGTCACCTCGCTGGCCGAACCCGCGCTGCACGCCCGCCTCGGGCTGGCCTAGGCGCCCGCGCCCAGCGAGCCTCATGTTCGCCTCCGTATGGACGGTCAAGACGCGGCTGGGCGGTTGGGCGGAGCGGCTAGTGCGCCTCGTCGGCCGCGTGGGCCGGCGGGCGTGACTCCTCGGCCAGCGAGGTGAGCTCGAGCACCCCACGCGAGGCGTCCTCGAGCACCTCGGTCGCCTCCTCGGCGGACCGCGCGTAGAGCTCGACCAGCAGGTGGACGATGATCCGCTCCTCGTCGTGCTTGTGGAAGCGGACGTGGGTGAAGAACTCGCGCGTCCCCGGATCCCCGAAGGCGGCGTAGGTGAGGCTGTCGGCGGCCTCCGGCCCGGAGCAGGTCTCGACCGCGTCCTGGTCGACGGTGACGGTGCACGACGCGACCCACGGGGTGCCGGCGACCATCCGCTCCCAGCGCTCGGAGATCGGGACCACGCGGCCGTCCTCGATCGACAGATGGGGCTGGTCGTGCATGCAGTCCAGGCACTGGACGACGGCCTCCTGGACCTCCTCGACCCGTTCGGCCGTCTCCCCCGAGTCCGGGTCGACGCGGATGATCGCGTCGTAGTGGACCTGCGCCTCGAGGCGGGTCGACCAGCAGCGGTAGCAGCGCAGCCAGGCGGTCCGATCGCCGTTCAGCTCGCTCATCACCGTTGAGGGTAGCGCCGCTGGGCCGAGCCGGAGCTCACCCGAGGTCCTCCGGCAAGAGCGAGTACATGAGCATGTCGCGGCGCTCGCCGCCGACCCGCATGAACGAGCGCAGCAGGCCCTCGCGGTGGAAGCCGACTGCCGAGGCGACCCGCAACGACGCGGCGTTGACCGGCTCGATCCAGAGCTCGACCCGCTCGACCCCGAGCTCGGCGAAGGCAAACGCGCAGAGCAGCTCGAGCGCCCGCCGTGCCACCCCCTGGCCACGGGCCGGGGCGGCGATCCAGTAGCCGGCCGAACAGCGCCCGCTCTCGGGATCGAGGTTGTGGAGGCCGACCGAGCCCAGAAGGGCGCCGTCGGCCTCGTCGACGATCAGCAGCGCGAGGTCGGTCCCGGTGCGCAGCCCGGCTGCCGCCGTCCGCTGCCAGAGGCGCGCCTCCTGTTCGCGGTACGGCTCGGGCACGGTCGTGAACCGGGGGATGTCGGGATCCTGGACGGCCTCGACGATCCCCGGCAGATCGGCGTCGGCGATCGGCCGCAGTCGCACCAGCCCGTCGCTCAGCCCCTCGACCGGGAACTCGATCCGTCCCGGCGACACGCCCTAGTCGTCGGGGTAGACGCAGGTCATCCCGCCGGCGCCGGTGATCCCCGACGCCTCGCTTCCGGACGCGTCGCGGTACTCGATGAACCCGAGGCCCATGTGGTGCTTGTCGCCGCCGAAGTCGATCGCACCCGAGAACGGGAGGCCGCCCGGTTGCCACTGCAGGTTGCCGCGAGTACCGCCGGGGCCGTCGATCACGACCTCGGGGTCCGGGCCCCCGTAGGGGATCTCGTAGGAGCCGAAGCCGGTGAAGTTCGTGATCCCGACCTCGAGGCGCCACGGGCCGTCGGTCGAGATCGCGGTGAAGCCGCCGGAGCCGACGGTGCAGTCGCCGATCTTGAAGCTGGCCAGGGGGGTCGTGCTCTCCGGGTCGTCGTAGATCGCGATGCCCGCAGAGGGGACGGGGCACGACGCGCCGTCACCGCGACGCTTCGCGGTGCACGACGGCCCCGTTCCAGGCCCCGGGCTCGGCTTCTTGCAGTAGTCCTTGAGCGTGCGGCCCTGGATGGTCACCTTCCGCGCCGTGAACGGATCGTTGAAGCCGACGAAGGCCGTGGTCCCTACCTTCGGCAACTGCAGGTTGGTCTGCGTCTTGCACTTGCAGCCGCCAGGCTTCGCGCAATAGGCGCCCTTGGCGAGCTTGCGGGTCGCGCCCTCGGTGTTCAGCTTGCCGCGGATGCTCTTGTCGGCCTTGATGATCAGCACCTCGGCCGAGATCTTCAGCGCGGCGGCCGCCGACGCGCGTGCGGCCGCCTCCATCACCTCAGTCGTGCCACCCGAGATGCTGAGCTGCTCCGGCTTGCTTTCCGGAATTCCCGGTCCCTCGTATTCCCACTCGGGACCCAGTCCCGGATCGCGGACCAGACCCGGACCCCAGCGGTCATGGAAGACGTCGGGCAGGCCGGCGATCGCCCGGGCGAAGGCCGGTGCGGCGCCGCCCGAGGCCGCGAACAGCGTGTCGCGCATCCGCTGCCAGCCGTCGACGCCCGCCTGGTGGATCATCGCGAAGAACCCGACGCCGCTGTAGCTGCGCTCGAACAGGTCGGTCTCGGGCTCGTCGAGCCACGGGTCCCAATCGACGTCTGTCGGCTCGTCGCCGAGCTGCTTCACGGTCATCCCGCCGAGCCAGTCGGCGCCGCCTTCGATCACCCACGAGGGTGCCTTCCTGAACTCCGCCTTCGAGCTGAAGAACCCGTGCTGAGCGCAGTGGGCGAGCTCGTGGGCGTAGACGAGCTGCTGCGTATCGGCGCCGGCCTCCCGGCCGTCCTTGGTGACGAAGATGTTGCAGGTCTGGGAAGTGGCCGGCGGCAGGTCCGCGGACGAAACGTAGGCGAGCGCCACGTCTCCCTTGATGATCTTCGTCGTATCCAGGAACGAGACCGTGATCGGGCGCAGCAGCGCGAAGCCGTGGCCGCGCATCACGTCGCGGGCGAACCGCAGGTTCTCGAGGGCGAAGACCTGCTCGTCGAGCGTGCCGTTCGTGACCGTGAACCCACCCTGCCCGCCGCCCCGGGCGGGCTCGGACGCCGAGCGGGAGACCGCGACGGGCTCGACCCGTGGCTCTCCCTCGGGAGGGAGAGTAGCTGCGCCCGCGGCCGGGGTCGTGACCGCCTCGACCACGGCCCGCTGCTGCGGCGAGAGCCGGTCGATGTCCGCCTCGAGCGCCCCGACCACGAACGCGGCCTCGGCGACGTTTCCGATCTCGCCCTTCTTCGGGTTCACTCCCGGAAGACCGGCGATCGAGGCGTCGAAGGCGGCGAGCGCCGTTTTCAGCGGCAGGACCCCGTTCTTGTCGAGCAGCACCGGTTCCCCACCTCGCAGCTCGGCGATCCCGGCGCGCCGCAGGCGTCGCTTCACGCACGACAGGCGGGCGTCGACGTAGTCGTCCTGATAGCGCTTCTTGCACCGATCGCCGATCCTCAGGCAGACGCGCTCGCCCCCGACGATCGCCTTGGTGCACTTCTTCGCCGCGGCCGCGGTCTGCGACCCGGGGGTGCCGCTCGCGGGGGCGATCATCAGCACGGCGGCGAACAGCGCTGCGACGCCGAGCCCACAGGCGATCCATCTACTCCCCCGCCAGGCAGAAGCGAACACGGCGCGAGCCTATTCCCTCGCTGCGATCCCGCTCACGGCTCGTCGTCGGGATAGACGCAGGTCATCCCGCCGGCGGCCGTGGTCGCCGCTGACTGGTCTGCGGTGCGGAACTCGATCCACCCGACGCCCAGGTTGTGGCGATCGCCCTCCTGGAAGGAGATCGCGCCCGCGAACGACAGTCCGCCCGGCTGCCAGGTCGCGTTGCTCATCTCCCCGAATGGGCCCTCGAGCACGACCAGGGGGTCCGGTCCCCCATAGGGGATTTCGTAGTCGCCGAAGCCGGAGAAGTTCGAGATTCCGATCTCGAGGCGGTAGGCCCCGGACGTGGCGATGGCGGTGAACCCTCCCGCGCCCTGGGTGCAGGAGCCAATCGTGAAGTTGGCGATCGGACTGGTCGCCTCTGGATCGTCGTAGACCATGATCCCCGCCGCCGGCCCGGGGCAGCCCCGCCTTGCGGTCCCGCCACCCGGCGTGGTCGGGCAGGAGCCGCCGCCGCCACCGCCGCCGGGCGCCGGGCCGGGGGTCGGGTTCTTGCAGTAGTCCTTCAGCTTGCGCCCCTGGATCGTGACCGTGCGGGCCTTCTGCGGGTCGCTGAACCCGATGTTGGTGGTCGCCCCGATCTCCGGCAGCTGCAGGTTCGTGTTCGTCTTGCACTTGCAGCCGCCGGTCTTGGCGCAGTAGGCGCCCGTCTTCAGCGGCGCCTGGGTGCCGCCGAAGCGGATCAGCCCGCGCAGGCCCTTCGGGGCCTTGATCGTGACGATGTCGGCGCTGATCTTGAGGATCCCCGCGGCCGAGGCGTGCGGTTCGATCGCCGACACGACCGGAGCTCCGGTCCCGAGCTGCACCGTCGATGCCTTCAGGACGGGATCGATGAACGGACCGGTGTAGTCCCACTCCGGGCCGAGCGCCGGATCGCGGATCAGACCCGGCCCCCACCGCTGGTAGAAGATGTCCGGCACCCCGGCGATCGCCGCCGAGTACGCGCCGGACGGCCCGGAGTTGACGCCGCCCGAAATGATCTGCTTGATCCGCGCCCAGGTGTCGACCCCCGCCTGCTCGAGCATCGCGTAGAAGCCGACGGCGTCGTAGCCGCGCTTGAAGAGGTCGACCTTCGGCTTCAGCAGCCACAGCCCCCACGCGACCTGGTTCGTGCTGCCGCCGAGCTCCTGGATTATCCGCGCGCCCAGGTATTCGGCGCTCCCCTCGCGGACCCAGATCGGCACCCGGTTCTTGTCGGCCTGGTTCGAGTAGAAGGCGTGCTGGACGCAGTGCGCGGTCTCGTGGGACAGGATGAACCGGAGGTCGCTGGCGCTCTGGTTTCGCCCGAGCCGGGTCACGAAGATGTCGCAGGTCGACGACGTTCCCGGCGGGATGTCGTCGGGGGGGACGTAGGCGTAAACGTCCGACGCCTGCGTGCCCTGGTCGTCCAGCAGGGACAGGGTGAACTTCTTGGCGAGGAAGTACCCGTGGTTGCGCAACACGCGGATCGCGTCATCCACATACCCCTTCGCCGTGGTGTACTCCGTCAAGGTCGGTGGCGCCTTGCGGCCGTTTACCAGCCGCGGGGTCGCGCGCAGGTTCGCCGGATCGATGACGATCGCGTCCGGGGCCGGGGCCGTCCACTGCTCATAGACCTGCCGCTGGGCGGCGGTGAGCTCGCCGAGGCTCGAGCCGATGCGATCGAACGCCATCGTTGCGTCGGTCAGCTTGCCAACCTCGCCCGGTTTCGCGTCCACGCCGGGCAGCGGGGCGATCTGGTCGTCGAACGCGGCCAGGGCGGTGTCGAGTGAGATCTCGCCCTTGTCCGAGATCAAGAGCGGCTGCCCATTGCGAAGCTGCTTGATCGAGGCCTTGCGCAGCCTGCCCTTCTTGCACGAGAAGCCGGCGGCGACGTAGTCGTCCTGGTAGGCCTTCTTGCACTTGTCCCCCTTGCGGAGGCAGGCGTGGCGTCCGTTGACGGTCGCCTTGGTGCACTTCTTCGCCGCGGCCGCGGTCTGCGACCCGGGGGTGCCGCTCGCGGGGGCGATCATCAGCACGGCGGCGAACAGCGCTGCGACGCCGAGCCCGCAGGCGATCCATCTACTCCCCCGCCAGGCAGAAGCGAACACGGCGCGAGCCTATTCCCCGCCCACTGCACTGGCAAGCGGGGAAACTACGGAACTGACGGGGCGGGCTCGGGTGAGCCGGCGCGAGCGCCGACCAGGTCGACGATCTCGCCCATGATCCGGTTGACGTCGAAGTCCTTCGGCGTGTACACGGCGGCGACACCGGCATCGCGCAGCTTCTTCGCGTCGGCGACGGGGATGATCCCGCCGATCACGACCGGCGCGTCGACGCCGTGCTCGGCGAGCAGCCGCACCGTCTCGGGGATCAGCTCCAGGTGCGAGCCGGAGAGGATCGAGAGGCCGACGACGTCGACGTCCTCGTCGCGCGCCGAGGCGGCGATCTGCTCCGGGGTCAGACGAATGCCCTGGTAGATGACCTCCATGCCCACGTCCCGGGCGCGGACGGCGATCTGCTCGGCGCCGTTCGAGTGCCCGTCGAGGCCGGGCTTGCCGACCAGGATCCGAGGCCGGTGGCCGATCCGCTGCGCGAGCTCGTCGACCCGGGCGCGGATCGAATCCAGCAGCTCCGCGTTCCCGGCGGCGGCGGCGCCGGAGACGCCGGTCGGGGCCCGATAGTCCCCGAACACGTCGCGCAGGGTCTGAGCCCACTCGCCGGTGGTCGCGCCGGCCTTCGCCGCCTCGATCGTCGCCGGCATGATGTTGGCCGACTCATCGGCCGCCGCCTCGGCGAGGTCGGCGAGCGCCCGCTCGACCGCCGCCTCGTCGCGCTCGGCCTTCCACTGCTCGAGCGCCTCGCGGCGCTCCCGCTCGACCTCGGGGTCGGGGGTGAGGATGCCGCCGTCGGCGCCGGCGGTCAGCGGTGAGTCCTCGGTCTCGGTGAAGCAGTTCTGGCCGATCACCTTGATCTCCTCGCGCTCGATCCGGGCGATCCGCTCGCGGTGCGACTCGACCAGGCGCGCCTTCATGTAGGCGACCGCCTCGACCGCGCCGCCCTGCTCGGCGACCACGGCCATCTCCTCGCGGGCGCCCTCGACGAGCTCGGCGACCAGGCCGTCCATCACCTTCGAGCCCTCGAAGATGTCGGGGTACTCGAGCAGGTCGGTCTCGAACGCGAGCACCTGCTGGATCCGCAGGCTCCACTGCTGGTCCCAGGGCCGAGGCAGGCCGAGGGCCTCGTTCCAGGCCGGGAGCTGGATCGCGCGCGCGCGGGCGTTGCGTCCCAGCGTCACCGCGAGCGCTTCGAGCACGATCCGCTGAACGTTGTTCTCCGGCTGGGCCTCGGTCAGCCCGAGGCTGTTCACCTGGACGCCGTAGCGCATCCGCAGCAGCTTCCGGTCTTCGACCCCGTAGCGCTCGCGGCCGATCGATTCCCAGATCTCCGACATCGCGCGCAGCTTCGCGTGCTCCTCGACGAACCGGACCCCGGCGTTGACGAAGAACGAGATCCGGCCGAAGACCTTCGGGAAGTCCTCGTCGGCGACCTGGCCGCGAGCCTTGACCTCGTCGAGGACGGCGATCGCGGTCGACATCGCGTATGCGATCTCCTGGACCGGGGTCGCCCCGGCCTCCTGCAGGTGGTAGCTGCAGACGTTGGTCGGGTTCCAGTTGGGGATCTCGTTGACGCTGAAGGCGACGGTGTCGGCGATCAGCCGCATCGACGGACCGGGCGGGAAGGCGTAGGTGCCGCGCGAGAGGTACTCCTTGATGATGTCGTTCTGGGTCGTGCCCTTGAGCGCGGCGCGGTCGACGCCGTTCTCGTCGGCGACCGTGACGTAGAGGCCGAGCAGCCACGCGGCGGTCGCGTTGATCGTCATCGAGGTGTTCATCTCGTCGAGCGGGATGCCGTCGAAGAGCGTGTGCATGTCGCCCTTGTGGACGATCGAGACGCCGACCTTGCCGACCTCGCCGCGCGAGAGGACGTGATCGGGGTCGTAGCCGGTCTGCGTCGGCAGGTCGAAGGCGACCGAGAGGCCGGTCTGGCCCTTGGCGAGGTTGCGCCGGTAGAGCTCGTTCGAGCGCCGGGCGTCGGAGTGCCCGGCGTAGGTGCGCATCACCCAGGGCCGGTCGGGTTGCTCGAGGCGGTGATCGCTCATGCCCCAATTGTCCCAGGTAGCGTGCCCGGATCGTCCGCACGATCGACACCATGCATCTGGGCCGCGATCGGGTGATCGCGGCCCACCTCGTCGGCGAGCTGATCGTCGACCCCGGGCCCGCGTCGGCGCTCGACAACTGGATCGACGACCTCGAAGTCGAGCCGCGGGCGCTGCTGCTCACGCACATCCACCTCGACCACGCGGGCGCGACCGGCGTGCTCGTGCGCCGCTTCCCGGACCTGCTCGTCTACGTGAGCGAGGTCGGCGCGCCGCACCTGGTGGACCCGGCCAAGCTGCTGAAGAGCGCCGGGCGCCTGTACGGGCCGGAGAACATGGACCGCCTCTGGGGCGAGGTGGCGCCGGTGGCCGAGGACCGGATCGTCGCCCTGGCGGGTGGGGAGGAGGTCGAGGGCTTCCGGGTCGAGTATGTACCCGGGCACGCCCGTCACCATCTCTGCTGGCTCGAGCTCGAAAGCGGTGACGCATACGTCGGCGACATGGCCGGGGTTCGCGTCCCGCCCGCCGAGCTGACGCTGGCGCCGACCCCGCCACCGGATGTCGACGTCGAGGCGTGGTTGGACTCGATCGCGCGGATCGAAGCGCTCGAACCGGAGCGGCTGCGGCTGACCCACTTCGGTCCCTGCGAGCAGGTCGGAGCGCAGTTCGACCGGGTTCGGGAGGCCCTCCGGCGCTCGGTCGAGCTCGGCGAGCGCGGGCGAGAGGCGTTCCTGGCCGGCTTTCAGGTCGACGTCCACGAGCGGGCGGACACGGAGACCGCAGCCTCGATCATCCAGGCGACCCCGCTCGAGCAGCAGTGGCTGGGGATCGAGCGCTACCTCGCCAAGCGTGGCGAGCACGAATAAGCCGGATGAAATTCCGCGCCCGCATCATCGCAAGCGCGCGGGTGTTGAGGGAGGTTCAACGGCTACGCTGCCTTGCCCAAGGGGAATCACGCGTGAAGGAACGGCTTTTCAGCACTCACAGCGCGCTCGCGGCCCTCGTCGCCGCCATGCTCGGGCTCGGCGCGGCGACGGCGCTTGGCGCGGTGGTCGTCTACAGCAACGATTTCTCGAGCCGAGCGGAGTTCGAGGAGATCCAGCGCTCGGGCGGCGGCAAGCGCTGCGACAAGAAGTACCGGGAGAAGAGCAATGTGCTGCTCGCGAAGGTGCGCAAGACACCGACCACGTGCTCTTTCCGGCCGCCGGTCCAGGGTGACGACGAGCTCCCCAACCAGGCGGTCTCGGTCGACGGCAAGATCCTCAAGAACACGCCCAAGGCGCTGCGCAACAAGGCCTTCCTCGAGGCGACCGTGCGCGCCGGCGGCGCGGGCTCGGGCTACGCGCTGCGGATCTACCCGAAGAAGCAGCGCTACGAGTTGCGCCGCGGGCCCGAGGGCGGCGGCTTCCCGGCCAAGGGCCGCAGCGACGCGATCAACAGGATCCACGAACGCAACCGGCTCGAGGTGATCGCGACCGGAGCCGAGGTCAAGGCGGTGGTGAACGGCGAGCGCGTCGCGAAGCTCAACGACACCAATCCAGCGTTGGTCGGAGGCGTGAAGGTGCGCTTCGCGATCGGCAGCGGGTCGCGGCGCGACACCGAGAAGGTCGTCGTCGGGACCTTCAAGCGGATCGCCGTCTCGGTCCCCGATCCCTAGGCGAGCGCCGAGGAGCGACCCGCATCTCGACCGAGACGATCGAGCGACCGCGAAGCGCCGGGCCGGACTCAGGCCTCGGCGGCAACTGGCAGGTGATCGTCCTCAACGATGACCACAACACCTTCGACCACGTCGCGAACGCGCTGGCTCGCGTGATCCCGGGCGTGTCGCTCGAGCAGGGACACCGGCTCGCCGACCGGATCCACAACTCAGGGCAGGCGATCGTCTGGGCGGGGCCGCGCGAGCCGGCGGAGCTCTACTGGCAGCAGCTGTCCGACGCGGGGCTGACGATGGCCCCGCTCGAACAGCATTAGCTCATCTAGACGACCCGCTGCAGGGTGACGATCTGCCCCGCGGGGGAGCCGCCGAGCGCCGGACGTGAGCGGGGTCCGAAGATCCGCGAGCGGTGCTGCCGCCCGCCGTGGCGCTGATCGAGCTGAGCGAGGCGAAGCTTCAGCATCGCGCGCAGCTCGCTGGTGCGGCTGAACGGATCGGCGATCACCTCGCCGGTCTCGATCGACATCGCCGCCAGCAGCCGGCCGTCGACCTCGGCGCCGAGCGCCGGGCCCTCGAGCCTGTTGTGGGAGTCGAGATCGGCGAGCCTCACGAGCGCCGCCTGGTCGTCGCCGGTGACATCGATACGCCGGATCGTGATCGCCGGGCTGGTCTGAATGTTGTTCGTGGTCATCCTCGTCACCTCGCTTCGTGGTCTCTGGATTCCTGGTCTCTGGATAGATGATCGGCGGGGAGGCGCATTAGCGCAACATGCTTTCTTGACAGACCTAATAAGATGAGCTAATGCTCGATGTGAAGCGGTTGAAGATCCTGCGTGAGGTGGCGAATCAAGGCTCGTTCTCGGCCGCCGGCAACGCCCTGTTCCTCTCCCAGTCGGCGGTCAGCCAGCAGATCGCGACCCTGGAGCGCGAGGTCGGGATGCAACTCCTCGACCGCACCCGCCAGGGTCCGAAGCTGACCGACGCCGGCCGGGTGCTGGTCGGCCACGCCGAGGCCGCGATCGCCCGGCTCGACGAGGCCGAGCGCGAGCTCGCCGCGATCGCCGGGCTCGAGGGCGGCGAGCTCCGGCTCGCGAGCTTCCCGACCGCGAGCGCGACGATCCTCACCGAGGCGGTCTCGACCTTTCACCATCGTTATCCCGCCGTGCGCCTCAGCGTCGCCGACGCCGAGCCCGAGGACTCGCTGCCGCGGCTGCGCGCCGGCGAGCTCGACCTGGCGCTGACCTTCGACTACCCCTCGGTCCCGAAGCCCGAGGAGCGTGACCTGGCCCAGACGCTGGTGCTGAGCGAGTCGATGCACCTGGCGCTGCCCAAGAACCATCCGCTCGCCGCGCAACAGGTCGTGCCGCTGGCGGAGTTCTGCGAGGCAGAGTGGCTCTGCGGCTCCGTGCCGAGCACCTGCGGCGAGGTCGTGCTCAGCGCGTGCCGAAGCGCAGGCTTCGAGCCCCGGATCGGGTTCGAGAGCGATGACTACAACGTCATGCAGGGCTTCATCGCCGCGGGGCTCGGGGTCACCCTGCTGCCCGACCTGGCGCTCGCGAACCTGCGTGCGGACGTCGTCGTCAGGGCGACCGACCCGCCGGCCCCCGAGCGCCGCGTCTGGGCGGTCACCCGTCCCGAGGGCGCCCGTTCGCCGGCGACGGAGGAGATGATCTCGATCCTGGTCGAGGTCGGAGCCGCCTACGAGAAGCGCACGGGCGAGCTCACCTTGGTTGCCTGAGACCCGCACGCCCGGAGGCGAAGCCGAGGACGTGGCGGGAGTTGATCAGCTCGCGGGCTGGCCGTTGGTGGGGATCGCCGCCTCGGCGACCCGGGCATGCCAGTGGGAGTCGATCGGCTTGTGGTAGTACTTGAGCGCTGCCTGGCGCAGGGCTGAGATCTCGTCCGAGAACCACCACAGCTCCCAGTCGGCGCGGCCTTCCCAGATGGTCACCTGGCGCAGGTGCAGGGTGTCGTCCTCGTTGCGGCTGATGAACGACGCCTTCGCGCCGTAGGCGAGCGCCCGGTCGAGCGCCGGGGTCCAGACCTCGAGGAAGGCGTCGCGCCGGAAGGGAACGATGTGCCACTCGATGTAGTGGACCTCTGACATCGGGTGAACTCTAGTCATCGTTCGCGGTGGGCGCCCGACGCGCTCGACGCCTGACAAGGTCTTCGGCGACCCTTGGGCTGATGTGATCGCCGCCTGGGTGTTGTTCCCCGCTCTGCTGCTGGTCATCGTGGCCGGCTGCGGCCTGCTGCTCGAGTGGCTGGCGAGGATCCGCCTGCCGGGCGCCCTGCTGGTGCCGGCCGGAATGGCGACGGTGATCGTGGCCGGCCAGCTGACGACGGCCACCGACGCGACGGCCGAGCTCACCGTTCCACTCGTGTGCGCCCTGGCCGCGGCGGGCTTGCTGCTCTCCAGCCGGTGGCGGGTCGAGCGGCCGGACCCGTGGCCGGTCGCGGCCGCGGTCGGCGTCGCCCTGATCTACGGCGCGCCCGTCCTCCTCTCCGGTGACCCGAGCTTCGCCGGCTTCATCCGGCTCGACGACACCGCGACCTGGCTCACCCTCACCGACCGGGTGATGGAGCACGGCCACAATCTCGAGGGCCTGACGCCGTCCACGTACGAGGCGACGCTGGCGTTCAACCTCGGCGACGGCTACCCGGTCGGGGTCTTCATCCCGCTGGGCGTCGGAGCAGCCCTGACGGGCACCGACGTGGGTTGGCTGATTCAGCCGTACATGTCGGTGCTCGCAGCGTGCCTCGCGCTCTGCCTGTGGGAGATCACGGCGCCGTTGGTCGCCTCGCGCCCCCTGCGCGCCGCCGTCGCGGCGATCGGGGCGGCGCCGGCGCTCCTCGTCGGCTACGTCCAGTGGGGCGGCGTCAAGGAGGTCGCCGCGGCGGGGCTGATCGCGCTGTGCCTTGCGATCGGACCCGAGCTCGTCCGCCGCCGCCCTCCCGGCGGCTGGAGCGCCGTGCTGGCGCTGGCCGTGGCGGCGCTGCTCGCCGTCCTGAGCTCCGGCGGCGCGATCTGGCTGCTGCCGGGTCTCGCGGCGCTGGCGGTCTTGCTGTGGCGCACGTCCGGCCCGCGGGTGACGCTCAGGCGGGCCGGGATCCTGATCGCGTGGGTCTTGCTGTTCAGCGCGCCGCTTCTGGTCCCCGTCCTGCTCGACGGCCGCCTGCTGCCGCCGACATCGTCGCCGCTGACGAGCGCGACCGCACGGGGGAACCTGATCGAGCCGCTCGGGCTCGAGCGGCTCGCGGGGATCTGGCCGTCCGGCGACTTCCGCGTCGAGTCGGTGGCCCCGGTGGTCACCGGCCTGTTGATCGCCATCGTCTGCGGCGCGGCCCTCTTCGGCGCCTGGCTCGCGGTGCGGGCGAAGGCGCTCGCGCTGGCGCTCTACGGCCTCGGGGTGCCGGCTGGATGCCTGGTGCTGTTCGCCGTCGGATCCCCGTGGGTCGACGGCAAGGCGCTGGCGACCGCGTCACCCGCTCTGCTGACGCTCGCGAGCGTCGCCGCGGCGGCGGTGATCGGACGCGGCCGCCGCATCGAGGGCTCGATCGCGCTGATCGCGATCGCCGCCGGGGTGCTGTGGTCGAACGCGCTCGCCTACCGCGACGCCAACGTCGCGCCCTACGACCAGCTTGCCGAGCTGGAGCAGATCGGCGAGCGGATCGCCGGCCAGGGGCCGGCGCTGATGACCGAGTACCTCCCCTACGGGGCGCGCCACGCCCTGCGCGAAGCCGACGCGGAGGGAATCTCCGAGCTGCGCCGGCACGTCATCCCGTTGAACAATGGCGCCACGGTCTCGAAGGGGGAGTGGTCCGACACCGACCCGATCTCGATGGACGCGCTGTTCACCTATCGCACGCTGGTGCTGCGCCGCTCACCGCTGCAGAGCCGCCCGCCATCGCCATACGAGCTCGTGTCCAGCGGCGACTACTACGACGTCTGGCAACGTCCCGACTCGGGTTTCGCGATCCCGCAGCACACGCCCCTCGGCGGCGGGCTCGATCCCACCTCCGCGGCGCCGTGCGGCGAGCTGCGGGAACTCGCCTCATCCGGCGCCCTCGGCAGCGTCGCCTTCAGCGAGCGCCCGCCGCCCGTTCCCATATCCGCCGAGAGCCTGACGCTGCCCCCGTCCTGGACGCCGGGCACCGGCGGGACGTTCGTGCCGTCCGGCGACGGGACCGCCTCGGCCATGGTCGACCTCCCGGAGGCGGGCCGTTGGCGGGTCTGGATCGGCGGCTCGATCCGGGGCCGGATGGTCCTGCTGATCGACGGCGTCGAGGTTGGCTCGGTTCGCCACCTGCTCAACAACGCGGGCCTGTTCACCGACCTCGGGGAGGCGGGGTTGGACGCGGGCGAGCACTCGCTCGAGCTCGCCTACAGCGGCGCCGATCTGCTGCACCGTGGCAGTGGGGGCACGCCGGGGCCGCTCGGGCCGGTGATCCTGACCCGGGACGAGGCCGCGACCGCCCCGGTCGAGAGGATCGACGTGCGCGACGCGGCGCAGCTGTGCGGCCGGAATCTGGACTGGTACGAGGTGCTGCCGTGAAGGCAGTCGGGAGCCGCACCGTGACCTCCGAAGCGGCGGTCAAGATGCGGTTCGAGGCAGTTACGGTGTGGCCGGGGCCCAGGCGGGTCCGCGGAGGGGTTGTGGCGATCGAGCCGCATCGAAACCCACCCATGCGGTGGTCTGGGTGCGGCTCGGTTCAGATTTCGCGTCGAGCGGCATGAAAACCCCCTCCACGGTGGTTTCGATGACCCTCGACGCTGGTTTCATCCGCTCGCGACAGCGGTCGCGCCCCGCGCACGCCCGGTCGCGGAAATCAATCGGCTAGGCCCCGACCTCGGCCCAGATCGCGCCCTCGCCGTCCTCGTGCTTGCCCTCGGCGTCGTCGGTGGCGCCGACGCGGATCGAGATCTTGCCCGAGTGGCGATTCTCGTGGAGCATCTGGTGCGCCTCGGGGACGCCGTCGAAGTCCATCACCTGGGACAGCACGGGCCGGATCTTGCCCTCGGCCATCAGCTGGTTGGCGCGGGTGCACTCGTAGGCGTTGGCGAAGTGCGAGCCGAGGATCTCCTTCTGCTTCATCCACAGGTAGCGGACGTCGAAGTCGAGCGTGTAGCCCGAGGTCGCGCCGCAGATCACGACCTTGCCGAACGGCTTCACGGTGAACACCGAGGTCGGGAAGGTCGCCTGGCCGACGTGCTCGAAGACGATGTCGGGCGCGTCGCCGAGGATCTCCTTGACGCGCTTCGCGAACCCGCGCGAGGCCTTGAAGCGCTCCTTCTCGGCCGCCGCGTCGGCGGCCGGGTGGTTCGCGTCGGAGCGCATCATGTCGCCGAACTCGTTGCGGTTCACGTAGTCGACGGCGCCGAGCTGCTTGACCAGCTCGCCCTTCTCGTCGGAGGAGACGACGCCGACCGCGTTCGCCCCGGCGGCGGCGCAGAGCTGGGTCGCGAACACGCCGAGGCCGCCCGCAGCGCCCCAGATCAGGACGTTGTGGCCCGCCTGCAGCTTGCAGCGGTCGAGCAGCATCCGGTAAGCGGTGAAGTAGGTGAGCCCGTACGCCGACGATTCGACCCAGGAGAGGTTGCGCGGCTTGGGCAGCAGCTGCTGCGCCTGGACCTTGGTGAACTGCGCGAACGAGCCCCAGGTCGTCTCGTAGCCCCAGATCTCCTGGCTCGGCGCCGCCATCGGGTCCAGGCCGTGGACCTCGACGTCCTCGTAGGACGCCTGATTGCAGTGGATCACGACCTCGTCGCCGGGCTGCCAGCGCGTGACGCCCTCGCCCACCTTCCAGACGATCCCCGAGGCGTCCGAGCCGCCGATGTGGTGCCCGTACTCAGGGTGGTCGCCGTAGTTGAAAACCGAGACCGGCTTGCCGAGCGCCGCCCAGACGTTGTTGAAGTTGACCCCGGCGGCCATCACCCGGACGATCACCTCGAAGGCGCCGGGCTCGGGCACCTCGATCTGCTCGACCTGGAAGGCGTCCTTGGGCTCGCCCTCGCGCTCCTGGCGAATCACCCACGCCGCCATCGTCTCGGGCAGCGTCCCGGGCTCCACGTCGAGCTTCGACACCTCGGCTACGTCTACGGCCACGTTTCTCCCTCTCGTCGGTTGAAGAGCGCGGCGGATGCTAGACGACCCTCCCGCGATGGAACCCCGCTGCCGGTCAGGTTCGCGTCCGAGGGCCGCGACTACCTTGACAAGTTCCCATGGAAGCATCCGAAAGACCACAGCTCCCCCTCGACCACGGGCCCGACGGCACCGTCCGCGCGCTCGACGACCGGCTCGTGATCGAGTCGCTGACGGTCGAGGACGCCCGCGCCGCGAAGCTCGTCCGCGAGCGCGCCGAGGCCGGCCACGCGGCCTCCCAGACGGTGCGCGACGCGATCGAGATCGGCGCCCGGGTGCTCGAGCGCGAGGGCACCGCCGCCGAGACCGACTACGTGCGGGCGGAGTTCGAGCGTCAAGCGGCGGAGCTGCGCGAGCGGCTCGGCCGGGCGCTCGAGTCCGGCGACGAGCTGCTCGCCGAGCGGATCACGGCGACCTTCGACGGCTGCGCGCGACGGCTCGGTGCAGAAGGACATCGACGAGCTGCTGAAGCGGGCGCTGACCGAGCAGCGCGAGGCGCTGATGAAGCAGTTCTCGGCCCAGGAGGGCTCGAACCCGCTGTTCGACTTCAAGGACGCGATGGTCAAGGTGTACAAGGAGTTGGGCTCGCGCCAGCAGGCCGAGGGTGAGGAGAACCGCAAGGTGATCGCCGAGCTGAAGCGCGAGCTGGTCGAGCTCAAGGAGCGCGACCGACGCCGACTCACGGGTCGCCGAGGAGGCCGAGCGCGGAACCGCCAAGGGGCGTACGTTCGAGGAGCTCGTGCACGCGACGATCGAGCGAGCTCGCGCAGGCGCAGGGCGACGCCGCCCACCACGTCGGCGACGCGTCGACGGAGTCCGGCGGCAAGAAGGGCGACACGGTGGTCGAGATCGGCGGTCAGCTCGGCAACCCGCTGGCGACGGTCGTCTTCGAGGCGAAGAACAAGCGGCTGTCGAAGAACGACGCCTGGACCGAGCTCAACGCATGCATGGGCGAGCGCGACGCCGCCTTCGCCGTCCTCGTCGTCGCCGGCGAGGACAAGGTGCCGTCGGGGCTCGACGAGCTGACCGAGTACCAGGGCAACAAGATCATCGCCGTCCTCGACCGCGACGATCCGGACCCGCTGGCGCTCCGGCTCGTCTACCGCTACGTGCGGCGCGCGGATCATCGCCACCAGGAGCGAGGAGCTCGAGGTCGACGCCGCGGGCGTCCGCGACGCCGCCGAGGAGGCAGCGGCGCGGCTGAAGCGCGCCAACCGGGTGCGCAAGTCGCTCACCAGCGTCACCAACAGCGCCGAGACCGCCCGCGAGGAGTTCGACGAGATGGTCGCCGACGTCGAGCGGTGCCTGCTGCGGATCGAGGGCTTGGTCGCGGCGGCAGCGCACGGCGCCGCCGAGTAGCACCGAACGCGCTACGGCAGCAGCAGCTCGTTCTGCGAGCTCGCGCGCTCGGGACCGACGATGAGCTCGGTCTCGCCGGTGCCTTCGCCGGTCGAGACCAGGTACTCGCCCTCCTCGAGCGCGAGCTTGACCGAGCCGGTGCCGCCGGCGATGATCTCGTCGCTGGACTCGTCAGTGCGGGCCCTCCAGGACCAGCCGCGCCGGGTCGGGCGTCTGGTTCGAGATCGTGATGTTGGCGAGGCCCGCTCCGACCTCGGTGGGGCCGAGGGTGACGCCGTCGTCGCCGATCCGAGCGCTGAGCGAGATCGGTGCCGCCGGCCGCGGGTTGTTCACGAAGTCGTCCTCGCCGCAGGCGGCGAGTGCCGTCGCGGCACGCGACCAGCGCGAGCCCGGCGATCAGCCTCCTCTGCAAGCTCATCGTGGCGCAACCCTAGCCGAACGGGACCCCTGCCGAGCCGGTTGGGCCTCGCCGCCGGCTTCGGCTAGAACGGGAGCTCGACGACCTCGGCGGCGATCGAGCCGCCGACCTCGACCGTGCTCCCCGGCTCGGCCTCGCGGCGCAGGACCGCGAGCGCGATCGGGCCGTGGGCGGGGGAGAGGACCGCGGTCCCGATCGTCCCCAGCTCGCGCTCACCGAGAAGGACCGGATCGCCGGCGGTCGCCGGCGCGGCGAGCCGCAGGCCGCGGAGGTGACGGTTCGGCTTGCCCTTGTAGTGGAGGCGGGCGACCGTCTCCTGGCCGATGTAGCACCCCTTCGTGAAGCTGATCGCCCGTTCGTTGATTCCCGCCTCCTGGGGGATCGTCGCGGTCGTCATCTCGCGCCCGAACCGCGGCCGCCCGCCCTCGACCCGGACGATCTCGGCGGCCTCCTCGATGACCGGCTCGACCCCGCGCTCGGCGAGCGCGGCGAGGAGTGCCTCGACGTCGCCGCGGGCCAAGGTGAGGTCGACGCCGAGGTCGGTCGCCGATGGCGACGGTCGTCGAGCCCGCCCACGTCGTGCTCGCGGTGCGCGTGCTCGGGCCCGAGCGGACCGCCGACTACCTGCTGGATCGCGGCTGGGCCGACCACCGAGACGACGGCGAGCTCGTCCGTACGGTCGATCGACCTCCACGTCCCGCCCGATCTTGTAGCGGTCGAGGTGCGAGATGACAGCCGGAGCGGCCACCTCCTCGGTGCCGATGCCGAAAGCGTCATCGAGGCGCAGGACACGCATGTCGCCCTGCATGTGACCCTTGCGGTCGAGCAGAGCCGAGTACGCGCCGCTCCCGGGCTCGAGCGATTCGACGTCCTGAGTCAGCTGGCTCTGCAGGTACGCGCCGGCCTCCGTTCCGCGGACCTCGATGACCCGGCGGCCGACCCGCTCGACCACGCCCGCCCCCTCGCGCAGGATGCGGTACTGGCCGTCGAGCTCGACTTCGGTCGTGGACATCGGAGTCGAGTTTAAGGCCGCGCTTGCAATGTGATTTTGACGTGTCAAACTTCTGCTTCTCATGAGCCAAAATCAGGACCAAAATCAGCCGGAGAAGGCCGCATCCGACGAGCGTAAGCCCCGCACGGGGATCAGCCGGCGCAAGCTGCTGGCCGGAGGCGTCGCCGCCGCGCCGGCCCTGGCCCTGCTGCACGAGACGGTCCCCCACCAGGGCGTTCACGACGCGCTCAGCGGCGGGAGCGCCAGCGCCGCGACCGGGGACGAGGTCGGGCGGATGGCCCACTCCGGTCACATGGCGAACACCGCCCACGCGGGCTTCGTCCCGGGCGCCGTCGACCACCTCCGCAACGGTTTCGACCCGACCGAGATCCTGCGCGACTTCGACTACGGGCGGACGACCCGGCTGGCGAGCGGGCGGGTGCTGCGCGAATGGGACCTGGTCGCCTCCGACAGGGAGATCGAGGTCGCGCCCGGCGTGTTCTACCCCGCCTGGACCTACAACGGCCGCGTCCCCGGGCCGACCCTGCGCTGCAACGAGGGGGACGCGCTGCGGATCCGCTTCGTCAACGGCTCCGAGCACCCGCACACGATCCACTTCCACGGCGTCCACACGGCGTTCATGGACGGGATGCCCGGGATCGGCGAGGGACGCGGGGGCGGCGCGATCGCCCCGGGCGCCAGCTTCACGTACGAGTTCGACGCCGAGCCCTTCGGCCTCCACCTCTACCACTGCCACCTCTCGCCGCTCGCCGCGCACATCACCCGCGGGCTCTACGGCGCCTTCATCATCGACCCGAAGCAGGGACGCCCCGAGGCCGACGACCTGGTGATGGTGATGAACGGCTTCGACACCAACTTCGACGGCGCGAACGAGGTCTACGCCGTCAACACGGTCGGCTTCCACTACGTCGACGACCCGGTGCAGGTGAAACGAAACGAGCTCGTCCGCATCCACCTCGTGAACATCCTCGAGTTCGACTTCCTGAACTCGTTCCACGTCCACGCCAACTTCTTCCACTACTACCCGACCGGGACCTCGCTGCAGCCGACCGAGTTCACCGACACGATCATCCAGGGCCAGGGCCAGCGCGGAATCCTCGAGCTGCGCTTCCCGCACCCCGGCCGCTACATGTTCCACGCCCACATCTCGGAATTCGCCGAGCTCGGCTGGACCGGCTTCTTCCAGGTGACCTGACCGTGGAGGCGCGCGGAGCGATCGCCGGAGGCTCCCTGGAGCGGGTCTCGCCCTGGGTGCTCGGGCTCGTGCCGCTGCTCTTGATCGGAGCTGCGATCGGGGCCTTTGCGCTGCTCGGCGGCCCGGGCCTCGGCGACCGGACCGGCCCGCCGGTCGAGGAGATCGCGGTCGAGAAGACGGTCCTGCATCCGGGGACGATCGAGCTCACGATCCGCAACGACGGCCCCGACCCGGTGCAGATCGCCCAGGTGGCCGTCAATGACGGCTACGTCTCGTTCGCGGCAACGGACGGGACGACGCTCGGGCGGCTCGGATCGACGACGCTCGAGATCGCCTATCCGTGGATCGAGGGCGAGGCCTACTCGATCTTCCTGCTCACCTCGACCGGCGGCACGATCGAGCACGAGATCCCGGTCGCCGCCGAGACACCCGAGACGGACACCGACTTCTTCGGCCTGATGGCGCTGCTCGGGATCTACGTCGGCGTGATCCCGGTCTCGCTCGGGATGCTGTGGCTGCCGTTCGTGCGCCGGGTCGGCGCCGAGTGGCTGCGGATCCTGATCGCGTTCACGGTCGGGCTGCTCGCATTCCTGCTCGTCGACGCCGGGCTCGAGGGGCTGGAGATCGCCGGCTCCGCGCCGACCGCGTTTGGCGGGACGGCGCTCGTCTTCCTCGGCGCGATGGTCGCCTTCCTCCTCCTCGCCGGCGTCGACTCGTACCTGAGCCGCCGCCGCGAGGCGGCGTCCGCGGCAGGCGCCGCCGGCGGCTACCTGGCGCTGATGGTCGCGATCGGGATCGGCCTGCACAACCTCGGCGAGGGCCTCGCGATCGGTTCGGCCTATAGCTCGGGGGCGCTCGCCCTTGGCGCGTTCCTGGTCGTCGGCTTCGCGATCCACAACACGACCGAGGGACTGGCGATCGTCGCGCCGCTCGCCGACCGCGCGCCCGGGCTGGGCCGTCTGCTGACCCTGGGGCTGATCGCCGGAGCGCCCGCGATCCTGGGCGCCTGGATCGGCGCCGCCGCCTTCAACCCGAGCCTGGCGGCGTTCCTGTTCGGGGCCGGGGTCGGGGCGATCGCGCAGGTGATCTGGCAGCTCGTCCCGTCGATGCGCGACGACACCGGCCGCGCCCTGCACGTCGGCGCGGTGGCCGGGCTGCTCGCCGGGATCGCCGTCCTCTATCTGACCGGTCTGCTGGTCAACGTCTGATGGGCGCCGACGCCCACACCCGGCGCGAGCGTGGCGCCGCCAACACCGAGGCGGTCGAGGACTACGCGAAGACGATCTACGCGCTCGCCGGCCGCGAGTCGGGCCCGGTCGGGACGTCAGCGCTCGCCGAGATGCTCGGCGTCTCGCCGGGGACCGTGACCGCGATGCTGAAGCGGATGGCGGAGGGCGGCCTGGTCGAGTACGAGCCGTACCACGGCGTCCGGCTGACCGTGGCGGGCGAGCGGGTCGCGCTCGAGGTGATTCGCCACCACCGGCTGCTCGAGTCCTACCTTGCCGACGCGCTCGGGATGCCGTGGGACCGGGTCCACGACGAGGCCGAGGTGCTCGAGCACTACATCTCCGAGGACCTCGAGCGGCTGATCGCGAAGAAGCTCGGCGACCCGAGCCGCGACCCGCATGGTGACCCGATCCCGAGCGCCGAGCTCGACCTCACCGACGAGGCGACGGTCGCCCTGACCGAGCTCGAGGCGGGCGACCGGGGCAGGTTCGAGCGCGTCTCGGACCGCGATTCCGAGATGCTGCGCTACCTCGACCAGCGCGGGATCCACCCCGGGCTCGAACTCGTCCTTCGCGCGCGTGAGCCGTTCGAGGGCCCGCTGTTCGTGGAGGTCGACGGCACCGAGCACGTGCTCGGCCATCGCCTCGCCGCGGCGATGCGCGTCAGCCTGGCGTAGGCTGCCGGCGTGGCACTCGCCGAGGACTTCCAGGAGCTGCTCGACTCGCCTGCCGGCCGACTGGACCGACATCGTCTGCGACCTGCGGATCGCCGACGAGGCCCAATACATCGATGCCGCTGTGCTGATGACGATGATCAACGCCCAGCCGTACTCGCATGCGGACTGGCACTTCCGGATCAACGTCGCCCACAGCTTCGGCCACGCCGCGGCCGCCGAGACGGTCAAGGGAACGCTGGCACTGCTCGACGAGGAGGGGATCGCCGGCGAGCTGATCGTCCGCGACTTCCACGAGGGTCGCACCGAGGTCGTGCAGATGTGGGGCCGCCCGGAATCCGTGCGGCGCGAGTTCAGGACCCGGCGCTCGCTCTAGAGGTCGAAGGCGCGCTCCACGGCCGGTGGGCGCTCGACGATCCCGGATTCGCCCTCCCAGCGAGCCCAGGCGTCAAGCGTCGCGCGGTCGAGCTCGAGCCCCGGCCCAAGGGCGTCCGCGTCGAGCAGGGCCCGCAGCTGAGCCCGCTGATCGTCGCGATCGAGCTCCGGGACGCCGGCGACCAGGTCGTCGAGCGCCGCGTCCGGGTCGGCGACGACGGCGTCGTACCCGTCCCCGGTGGCGGCGATCACGTCGTCGACGAGCTCGGGATCGTCGGCGAGTGTCTCGGGGGTCGTGGTCAGGACGAGCTCGGGGTACGAGGGCGCGCCGAAGTGGTCGACGCGGAACTCGCGGGTCGGCAGGCCGAGCCGACGCAGGATCACGCCCTCCGCGTTCCAGAACGCCGTCGCGGCGTCCACCCGTTCGGCGGAGAGAGCGGCGACCGAGTCGAAGCCGATCGTCACCCGCTTCACCGAGTCGGGAATGACGTCCTTGGACTCCAGCACGGCGTCGAGCACCGCGTCGTCCGACGGCAAGCCCGTGACCCCGACCGTCCCGCCATTCAGGTCGCCCGGGCTGTTCACCTCGTTGCGGTCACCCGCGATCACCGCGGCCAGCGGGCGGTGGACGATCGCGCCGACCCCGACCAGGTCGAGGCCGCGCTCGCGGGCGAGCGCCAGATCGTGGATGTCGAGGATCGCGAACTCGGTTCGGCCGGCGGCGAGCAGCTTCGGGGCGTCGGTCGACGCCGACGGCTCGCGGACGGTGAGCGCGACGCCGACGTCGTCATAGGCGCCGTCGGCGAGCGCGGTGTAGATGCCCGCATGGACGGCGTTGGGCTGGAAGTCCAGCACCAGGGTCGCCTCATCCGAGGCGCCCGGTTCAGCACCGTCGTCCCCGCAGCCGAAAGCGGCGAAAGCGAGCACGACGGCCGCCAGCGACGCGACGACCCTTTGCATGAGCGCGGCAGATTAGTGGTCGCAGATAGCCTTGCGACTGATGGCCCCGCTCACCGACGAGCATCCGATCACGGGCGAGCTGCTCGCCTTCGTCGAGATCCCGAAGGGGAGTCGCAACAAGTACGAGTACGACGAGGGCATCAACGAGGTCGTCCTCGACCGCTTCCTCTCGTCGTCGATGGTCTATCCAACCGACTACGGCTTCCTGATGGGCCACCGCGGCCGTGATGGCGACCCGCTCGACGCGATGGTCTGCGTCTCGGAGCCGACCTTCCCCGGCTGCGTGATCCCGGTGAAGCCGATCGCGCTGTTCGTGATGCAGGACGAGAAGGGCGAAGACGACAAGGTCGTCTGCGTCCCGACCCACGACCCGGGATGGAGCCACGCGGAGACGCTCGACGACATCCCACCGCAGCTGCAGCGTGAGATCACCCACTTCTTCTCCGTCTACAAGCAACTCGAGGGCAAGGAGGTCCAGGTCGACGGCTGGCAGTCGCGGGAGAGGGCGCTCGAGGTCATCGCCGACGGACGACGCCTGCAGATGGAGTACGACGCCCCGCGGCGCAGCTGATTCTGCCGCCGGCCTCGCGCGGGGTTGCCCGCCGCCGCTCATCTATACACTGCCGCGCGCACCCCACCCGAGGAGGATTTTCAAGTGCAGGATCGAGGGCTCGCCGCCTACATCACCGAGTTGATCGGAACGTTCTTCCTGGTGTTCGTGATCGGCGTCGTGGTCAGCCTCTACTTGTCCACGGGCGCGGCGGCCCAGACCGGATCGGACTTCGCCGTCATCGGTCTCGTCCACGCGTTCATGCTCTTCGTCCTGATCATCGTCTTCGGGCAGGTGAGCGGTGGCCACTTCAACCCCGCGATTACGATCGCCGCGGCCGCGGCCCGGCGGATCGACGGAGTCGACGCGGTCGTCTACATCCTCGCCCAGCTCTCGGGAGCCGTCCTCGGGGCGCTCGCCGTCAAGGGGCTGCTGCTCGACGAGGGGCGCGCGACCGACTACGGCGCGGCGACGATCAGTCCGTTGATAAACGGGTCATTTGCGGCCGCGGTGGTCGAAGGCACCGGTGCCTTCCTGCTCGTGCTGGCCGTATGCGCGGTGGCCTTCAACCCACGTGCCCGCCAGGAGTGGGCGCCGTGGGCGATCGGCTCGACGCTGGGTTTCGCGGTGATGATCTTCGGCCCGCTGACCGGCGGCTCGTTCAACCCGGCGCGCTGGTTCGGCCCGGCGCTGATCGGCGATGCCTTCAACGGCTTCAGCGACTCCTGGCCCTACGTCGTCGGCCCCATCGTCGGCGGCCTGCTGGCGTTCGCGGTATACCGCTTCGTGATTGCGGGGCCGCAGTACGCCGAGGGCTCGGAGCCGCCGACGTCCGACGTCCGCGGGGTGGCCCAGGCCGTCAAGGACGCCGAAGTCCGCGAACGGAACAAGTAAGCGCGAAGCACGCCTTTGGGCATGCGTCGGCCGAGGGCATGGCCCGTCGGCGGCGGACGCGAAGCGGAGCGGCCGACGGTAGGTTTGTTGCGTGAGACGGGTCACCTTCTCGCGCAACTACACGCTCTCGCTGTCGCGGACGTGCCGGTGCTACTGCAAGTACTGCGCGTTCGCGACACATAGGGCCCACCTCTACTCGCCGGACGAGGTCGAGGACCGCCTCGAGCAGGCGGTGAGGCGCAACGCCAAGGAGCTGCTCGTGCTGACCGGCGAGCTGCCCGAGGTCAATCCCGAGGTGGCGCGCCGGCTGGCCTCCTACGGCCACGCCGACTTCGTCTCCTACGTCGTCTGGACCTGCGAGCGGGCGATCGAGCGCGGGCTGCTCCCGCACACCAACCTCGGCGTCCTCGATCGCGACGATCTCGCCAGGCTGCGCGAAGTGACCGCCTCGCAGGGGTTGATGCTCGAGTCGATCAACCCCGACCTGGTCGTCCACCAGGGTTCGCCGACCAAGCACCCCGAGCGCCGCCTGGAGACGATCCGCGCCGCCGGCGAGCTGCGGATCCCGTTCACGAGCGGGATCCTGGTCGGGATCGGCGAGAGCGAGGAGGAGCGGATCGCCGCGCTCGAGGCGCTCGCTGCCGTTCACGACGAGTTCGGGCACATCCAGGAGGTGATCCTCCAGAATTTTGTCGCTCACCCGCGGTACTACGGGGCCGAAGTTGCCGATATCGCAGATCGCGCGGCGCGTGACCGCTGGGGGCAAAATTCAGAACAAATGCCCGCCATCTCCTCGGCTTCGCCTGCGGGGATGTCGGGGTCGGGCGAGGGCCGCAACCCTGAGCCGCTTCCTCCTTGGGCCTCGGAGATCTCGCTCGACGAGATGAAGCGGTTGGTCGCCGAGTGCGGCCGGCTCATGCCGGCGGTCGGGATCCAGATTCCGCCGAACCTCAGCGACTGGTGGGACGAGCTGGTCGAGGCCGGCGCGACCGACCTCGGCGGGCTGTCGGCCAACGGTGATCACATCTCACCTGAGCACGCTTTCCCGAGCCCGCATCAGGTGCGCAAGCGCCTGGCGCCGCGCGGGTACGCGCTGACCGAGCGCCTGTGTGCCTATCCGCAGTACCTCGACCCCGAGTGGATGGACCAGGGGGTGCTCGACCTGGTGAAGGTCAAGTACTGGAGCTTCATCCCCCGCAAGGGCTCCGGCCGGCGCGAGGAGCGGACGATCGACCCCGAGGTCGCGCCGCGGGCGATCGAGCGCGGCCGGGCCGGCGAAGCGCTCAGCGAGGAGGAGCTGACGGCGCTGTTCGCAGAGACCCGCCCGGAGGTGATCGAGGCGATGCGGGTCGCCGCCGACGAGCTGCGCGCGGAGCTGGCGGGCGACACCGCGACCTTCGTCGTCAACCGCAACGTCAACTTCACCAACGTCTGCATCGTCGGCTGCGCGTTCTGCGGCTTCGGCCAGGGCAAGCGCTCCCCCGACGCCTATCACGTGACCCGCGACGACTTCCAGACGCGGATCGCCGAGGCGGTCGAGATCGGAGCGACGGAGATCTGCATGCAGGGCGGCATCCACCCCGACTACACGCTCGAGCACTACGGCGAGTGGCTGCGGCTGGCCAAGCAGACGGCGCCCCAGCTGCACCTGCACGCCTACTCGCCGATGGAGATCCACTACATGTGCGAGCGCTCGGGCAAGACCCCCGACCACGTCTTCGACTTCCTGCTCGAATGCGGGCTGGGCTCGACCCCGGGAACCGCGGCCGAGGTGCTGGACGACGGGGTCCGCGCGCGGATCTCGCCGAACAAGCTGCCGGTCGCGCGCTGGGTCGAGATCATCGAGGCCTGCCATCGCTCCGGGCTGCGCTCGACCTCGACCGTGATGTTCGGCCACATCGAGGAGCCCTGGGAGCTGGCCCGGCACATGAAGGTCATCCGCGAGCTTCAGGAGCGCACCGGCGGGATCACCGAGTTCGTGCCGCTGAGCTTCATCCCCTTCCAGACCCTGCTCGGGCGCACCCACGGGATCGAGGAGATCTCGCGGGAGGAGAACCTCAAGCACACCGCGGTCTTCCGGCTCGCGCTGGGCAAGACGATCCGCAACCTGCAGGCGAGCTGGGTGAAGATGGGCCTCGACGCGGCGACCGAGAGCCTGCGCTGGGGCGTCAACGACCTCGGCGGCACGCTGATGGAGGAGAACATCTCGCGGATGGCCGGCTCCCAGCACGGGGTCCGGCTCGAGCCCGGCGATCTGGTTGACGCAGCCCGTAAGGGGGGACGCACGCCGGCGCAACGGACGACGCTCTACGAGATCGTCGAGACGTACTGAACAACAACGGTCAATAAGGGGGGCACTTCGATCGAGTGTGGGATTCGACTGCATATAGGCGTTCAATCCACCACTCGATTCGCAGACGAGGTGATTTCGCGGCTCGCCGGGCGGCAGCATGGGGTGGTCGCCCGGTGGCAGTTGGTCGGCGCGGGCGTGACGCGCAACCAGATCGTCATGCGTCTGGCGGCGGGCCGGCTCCATGAGGTGCACCGCGGCGTCTACCTCGTTGGTCACGAGATCGCGCCGGAATACGCCTACGAAACCGCGGCGGTTCTCGCATGCGGTGGCGTGGCCACGATCAGCCACGAATCCTCAACCGCGCTTTGGAGCCTCACCCCTTACCCAGCCCCTGATCCGGTCCGCATCACGATCCCGCCGGGGCGCTCGGTGCAGCGTCTCGAGCTCCAGATCCACCGTGCAGAGCTGGCTCCCAGGGACCTCCGCCGCCGCCACGGCCTCCCCCTGACGAGCCCACCGCGCGCGATCCTGGAGCTCGCGGGCCACCTCGAGCTCGATCAGCTCGAATTTCTCATCGCCGAGGCTCACTACCGCAGGCTGGCCACCGACGCCGAGCTTCAGGATCAGGTCACGCGAAACCCGGGGAAGCGTGGTGTGCGTCGCCTCCGTGCGGTCCTCGACCTGCCGGGCGGTCCGCGACGCACCCGTTCACCCGCGGAACGCGACCTGCTCGCCGCGCTTCGCCGCGCCGGCATTTCGGGTTACGAGACGAATGCGCGGATCCATGGCTACGAGGTCGACTTCCTGTGGCGCGAACAGCGCCTCGTCGTCGAGGTCGACGGCTACGACGGCCACTCGGGCCGGGTCGCGTTCGAGCGTGACCGGCTCAAGGCAGCCACCCTTACTGCCCATGGACTCAGGGTCATGCGCGCGACCGGCCGACAGGTGCGCCGCGATCCCGATGGCGTCCTCGATCGGATTCTGAGCGCGCTCGCCGAGGCGCGATGATGAGGAGGTGCGCGCCATGGTTCTGGAACGCCCGGGACACCCGCTGGTCCCGGCCGAGCTCCCCGCCCCCGAGCCCGCCCCGGGCCAGGTGCAGGTCCGGGTGGTCGCCTGCGGGGTCTGCCGGACCGATCTGCACATCGTCGACGGCGAGCTCGAGCCTCACGGGCTGCCGCTCGTACTCGGCCACCAGATCGTCGGCGAGGTGGTCGGGGCGGGGGAGGGGGCCGATCGCTTCGAGGTCGGCGACCGGGTCGGCATCCCGTGGCTCGGCTGGGCCTGCGGCGAGTGCCGGTACTGCCGCTCGGGGCGCGAGAACCTCTGCGAGCGCGCGCGGTTCACCGGCTATGACATCGACGGCGGCTACGCCGAGCTCGCGGTCGCCGACGAGCGTTTCTGCCTGGCGCTCGACACCACCGCGGGGGCCGAGACGGCGCCGCTGCTCTGCGCGGGGATGATCGGCCATCGGGCCCTGCGGATGTGCGGCGACGCCGAGCGGCTCGGGCTGTATGGATTCGGGGCGTCGGCGCACCTGGTGTGCCAGGTCGCCGCCCACCAGGGGCGCCGGGTGTTCGCGGTCAGTCGCGCGGTGGAGGCGGAGAAGCGTGACTTCGCGCTCGGGCTCGGGGCCGAGTGGGTGGGCGTTGCCGAGGAGGTCCCTGAGCCGCTCGACGCGGCGATCGTCTTCGCCCCCGCCGGCGAGCTGGTGGTCACTGCGCTACGCGCGCTGGCACCGGGTGGCGTGGTCGTGTGCGCCGGCATCCACATGAGCGACATCCCGTCGTTCCCATACGCGGACCTCTGGGGCGAGCGCCAGATCCGCTCGGTGGCCAACCTCACCCGCCGCGACGGGGTCGAGTTCCTCGCCGCCGCGGCCGAGGCCCGGGTCGAGGCCGAGATCACCGTCTTCGGCTTGGGTGAGGCAGATCACGCACTCGACGAGTTGCGCGGGGGTAGGGTTCGGGGCGCAGCCGTGCTGCAACCCTGAGAGAGGAGGAGTGGATGGCGGACGTGACCGTGAAGCGAACGGAGGATTTCGAGGCCACCTTCGGCGGGGCGATGCTGAAGGCGCGCTCCGGCCTCGGGGTGACGTCGTTCGGGATGCAGGTCCTGCGCTTCCCGCCCAACGCGGACCGCTACCCGGAGCACGATCACTCCGAGGGCGGCCAGGAAGAGGTCTACATCGTGCTCGAGGGCCGCGCGCATCTCCAGGCCGGCGACGAGGAGCACGATCTCGAGCCGGGCATCTTCGCCCGCGTGGGCCCGAACGAGAAGCGGAAGCTGACCACCGGCGAGGACGGCGCCGTGATCCTGGCTCTCGGCGGGATCCCGGGGAAGGCCTTCGAGATCTTCCAGCCCACCGAGGAGGGTGAGCCCGACCCGTTCGCCGCCGCGTCGGAATAGGCGCGCCGATGGCCGACGTCACCGTCAAGCGGATCGAGGACTTCGAGGCGATCTTCGGCGGTGGCTTTCGCCGCGCCCGCGCCGGCCTCGGGGTGAGCTCGTTCGGGCTCGCGGTGATCGACCTCCCGCCCGACTTCACCGTCTACCCCGACCACGATCAGGCCCACGACCACCAGGAGGAGGTCTACACGCTGCTCAGCGGCCGGGCGATCCTGCGGGTCGGCGGGCCCGGGGGCGAGGAGCACGAACTCGAGCCCGGGGTGTGGATTCGTGTCGGGATGACGGAGAAGCGCAAGATCATCACGGGCGCCGACCCCGCGCGCGTGCTGGCGATCGGTGCCTCACCGGGTGAGCCGTACGCGGCGCCCGAGTTCACCGACGAGGGCGGCGCCGCGCCGCCGATGGACAAGCACGAGCACTAACGGAAGAGGTCGTCGGCCTCGGCCCGTTGCAGCACCGCAGCGGCGCCGGCGCCGTCCTCGCTGGTCCAGAAGCGCTCAGCGCCGCGGATCACGACCACCGGCAGACCCGCGTCCTTGGTCCGCGCCAGGTCGGCGGCGCCGGCAAGCTGGTCGGCGACCGCGATCGCGGTCGCGGCCAGCTCGCGGCCGTGGGCGTCGACCCGTCCGCGCCAGTCGTCGACGGCGGCGACGCCGGCGCAGCCGATCGCCACCTCCGTCTGGCCGAGCCGCCACGGACGACCGAAGCTGTCGGCGATCAGCACGCCTGGGCGGGCACCGCCGGCCGCTCCGGCGATCTCCGCGCGGATCCGGCGCGCCGAGGCGTCGGCGTCGAGCGGCAGCAGCGCCACCGTCTCGTCGTCGGGCAGGTTGGAGGCGTCGATTCCGGCGTTGGCGCAGATCCAGCCGCCGTGCGTCTCGACGATCAGCGCCGCCGCGGTCGCGCGGACGATCCGCTTCGATTCGGCGAGCACGAGCTCCACCAGCGCGCGGATCGCGATCGGTCCGCGCGGCGAGCTCGGTCGCCTCCGTGCCCGGCTCGACCGCTGCCAGATCGCGGACCCGCCCCTCGGCCTTCGAGACGACCTTCTGAGAGACGACGACGATCTCGCCGTCGGCGAGCCCGCCCGCCGCCTCGGCGATCAGCCGTCCCACCGCGTCACCCTCGGCGACCTCCGGCAGGCCGGGGAGCGGGGCGATCTCCAGGCCGGCACTCACGCCGGAGAGCCGAGTCGTTCCAGGGCAGCGGCGGTCGCGGGCGCGCGCTCGGGCCGCTCGGCGACGGCCGCCGCGAGCACCGCGAGATCCTCGGGCGTGTCGAGGTCGAGGCCGAGCGACTCGAGCGGCTCGGTGACCGCCTCGTAGCCTGCTCGCTCGGCCCGGTCACGGTGGCGCTCGGCGCTGTCGGGGCCGAACGCGGGGCCGATCGCATCGGCGGGAGCGAGCAGCAGCCCGTTCGTCCCGGTGGCGTGGCGATCAGGGATCACCGCGACCCTGCCCGGAGCCATTCGCCCCAGCGCGGCGTCGAGCTCGGCCGGGTCGAGCAGCGGGCAGTCACCCGGCAGCAGAGCGCTGCACTGAGCGCCGAGCGACAGCGCGCGAATGATCCCGAGGGTCGCCGCCTCGGAGTGCCCCCTGTCGGCCGGGTCTTGGAGCACCTCGATGGGTGTCGTGGCCCGCTTCGCCCGCTCCATCGCGATCCGCTCCGCGCGACCCTCGCCCGTGACCACGATCAGCCGCTCGATCGAGTCGGTCTCACAGATCGCGGCGAGCACGTCGGTGAGCATCGCCTTGACCAGGTCGGCCCTCTGCGGTCGGTCGAGTCGCTCCAGCAGCCGCTGCTTCGCCTGGCCGAAACGCTTCACCGGGATGATCGCGGTCGCGCGCACGGTCAGATCATCGCGCCGCCGGCCGTTGTGGGTCCACTACAGGCCGCGGGCGAAGTCGAGCACCCGCTCGGCGAGCGCCCGGCGGCCGTCGCGCCCCTCCATCAGCGTCGGGCAGCTGAGCACTTCGATCCCGTCGGGGCCGGGATCGGGGTCGCCGGCATCGACGACGATCCCGTCGAGCACGCCCTCGTACAGCGACGCGATTCCCGCGCCGGTCAGCGGGCGTCCGACGGCCGCGACGAAGGCGTCCGTGGGGCCCTTGATGGCGTGGCCGCCGACCAGGGGGCTGACCGCGACCACCGGGCCGGGGGCGGCTGCGATCGCCTCGCGCATCCCGGGCACGGCGAGGATCGGGCCGATCGAGATCACCGGGTTCGACGGACCGAGGATCACGGCCTCGGCATTCGCAAGCGCCTCGAGGACCTCGGGGGTCGGGGCGGCGTTGGCGATCCCCTCGACCTCGATGCCCTCGATCGGCGCCGCGCCGTGGTCGAGGATCAGGAACTGCTGCAGACCGCGCCAGCCGGCGGGCGTGCGGACCCGGGTGCGCACGTGCTGCTCGGCCATCGGCAGCACCCGAGCGCGGGCCCCGAGCGCGCCGGCGATCTGGCCCTGAGCCGCGGTCAGGGTGCCTCCCTCCGCGAGGAAGTGGGTGCGGTACAGGCAGGTGGCGAGGTCGCGATCGGAGAGCGAGAACCAGCCGGGCGCGCCGAGCTGCTCGAGCCGCTCGTGGACGGCGAAGGTGTCGTCGCGGATCCCCCAGCCGCGCTGCTCGTCGATCTGATCGGTGAGCCAGTAGGTGATCAGATCAGGGTCGGGACAGACCAGGAGCCCGTGGACCTCGGTGTCGTCGGCGGTATTGGCGATCACCGCGAGCCGGTCTCCGGCGATGTCCTGCAGTCCGGCGGCCAGCTTCGCCCCTCCGGTCCCGCCGGCGAGGCAGACGACACCCACGCTATGCCCAGTGGTCGCCGTCCGGGAGCCCGTTGATCCGGATTCCGGCGTGGGTCTTGTAGCGAGCGTTGATCGAGATCAGCATCGGCGTCAGCTGCTCGACGATCCGCGCCATCTCCAGCGGGCCGGCGTTGACCGCCCGCAGCCCGGGGATCTCCTCGATCAGGCGGGCGACCTTCGCCTTGTCGGCCTTGCGGTCGCCGCACAGCAGCACGTCCTCGTCGAGGTCGGCGCCGCCGTCGGCGAGGCTCGGAGCGCTGACGGTGTGCAGGGCGGCGACGACGTTGACGCCGTCGGGGACCATCTCCTGCGCCTGCTGCGCCGCGGAGCCCTGCCAGACGCCGATCGAGCGCGTCGCCTTGCCGCTGACCGCCGCCGCCAGCGGGACCGTGCAATCGACCAGCAGCTGACCGGGCGAGAGCACCTCGCGCAGGTTGGTGAGGTTCTCCGATTGGGCGCGGAACGGGACCGTGAGGAAGACGACCGTGCCCTGCTTGGCGGCCTGCTCGTTCGGCAGGCCCTCGATCTCGGCGTCCGGGGCCAGCTCGGAGAGCTTGCGCGCGGCCTCGGCGGCGCGCTCGGCGCTCCGCGAGCCGATCACGACCGCGCGCCCCGCTCGGGCCCAGCGCAGGGCGAGCCCGTAGCCGAGGGCACCGGTTCCACCGATGATCGGGATCGCTTCGCCCTTCGCCACGGCGCGGGAGTGTATGCGCGCGGCCCCCGCGCGTGGCGCCCGCATATGCTGCGCGGCGATGCGGCTCGAGGGCAGGAAGGCACTGGTCACCGGGGGCGCCAGCGGAATCGGGGCCGCGACCGTGGCCAGGCTCGCCGCCGAGGGCGCGGAGGTCGTGATCGGCGACCTCAACGACGAGCTCGCGGCCGAGGTCGCGGCGGAGGTCGGCGCCGAGGCGGCCCACCTCGACGTCACCGACCCCCAATCCGCGATCGACCTCGTCGCCGTCCACGGACCGTTCTCGATCCTCGTCAACAACGCCGGCATGGACGAGTTCGGCTTCTTCGCCGACACCGACCCGGGCCAGTGGCAGCGGGTCGCCGCCGTCAACCTGTTCGGCGTGTTCGCCTGTACGCACGCGATCCTGCCCGGGATGCAGGCGGCAAAGTACGGGCGGATCGTCAGCCTCGCCTCGGAGGCCGGCCGGATCGGCTCGAAGGGATCGGCCGTCTACTCCGCCGCCAAGGGCGGCGTGATCTCGTTCATGAAGGTGATGGCGCGGGAGGGCGCGCGCTTCAACATCACCGCGAACTCGATCGCCCCCGGCCCGATCGAGACGCCGCTGCTGTTGGGCGCGCTCGAGTTCGGCGAGATCGGCAACAAGATCGTCGAGACGATGAAGGCCGGAACGCAGCTGCGCCGGCTCGGCCAGCCGGAGGAGGTCGCCGCGGTCGTCGCCTTCCTCGCCTCCGACGACTCGTCCTACGTCACCGGCGAGACGATCGGCGTCTCCGGCGGCATGGGCATGGTCGGCTAGGTGCCTCCGATCGCGGCGCGAAGCGGCGCGGAGGTGCGGCGCCGTTGAGCCGCCTTGTTCCCGGCGTCGAGCGGATCGACGAGTTCACGGTCGAGGACCGGTTGGTCACCGACGTCGGCGGGACCATCGGCGTCCGCGTGCTCTCGACCCCGGGGATGATCGCGATGATGGAGCGCTGCGCCTCGATCCTCTCGTTCGAGAACCTGCCGGAGGGCAAGGCGACGGTCGGCTTCGAGGTCTGCGTCAAGCACGTCGCCGGCGCCGCCGAGGGGGCGGTCTGCCAGGTCCGCGCGTCCCTGCGCGAGATCGTCGACGACCGCAAGCTGCGCTTCGACGTCGAGGTAACCGAGGGCGATCGCACGATCGGCGTCGGCACCCACGAGCGCCGCACGATCGAGGTCGGCGCCGTCAACACCGCATAGGAGCCGCATAACCTCCAGGCCGTGAGCGAGCTTCCCCAGAGCGTCCGCATTCGCGAGGTCGGTCCCCGCGACGGCTTCCAGAACGAGCCCGAGGTGATCCCGACCGCCGACAAGGTCCGGCTGATCGGGTTGCTCGGCGCGGCGGGGCTGAAGCGGATCGAGCTGACCTCGTTCGTGCGCCCGGACGTGATCCCGCAGCTCGCCGACGCCGAGGATGTGCTGGCCTCCTACGACAAGCTCGACGGGGTCGCCTACTCGGTGCTGATCCCGAACGAGCGCGGGCTCGACCGCGCGCTCAGCCACCGCGAGCGCTTCGACGAGGTCAACCTCTTCCTCTCCGCCTCGGAGACCCACAACCGCAAGAACGTCAACCGCCCGATCGCCGAGTCGCTCGCCGGGCTCGAGCGGGTGATCGAGCGTGCGGTCGCCGATGGGCTGCGCTGCGAGGGCGTGATCTCGACCAGCTTCGGCTGTCCCTACGAGGGCGAGGTCCCCGTCGACCGCGTGCTCGAGATCGGCGAGCGGCTCGCCGCCGCGGGCTGCGCCGAGGTCGCGTTCGGCGACACGACCGGGATGGCCAACCCGCGCCAGGTCGGCGAGTTCTTCGCCGCCGCGTCCGAGCGGCTGCCGGACGTAGAGCTGACCGCGCACTTCCACAACACCCGCGGCCAGGCGCTCGCCAACGTCCACGCGGCTCTCAGCCAGGGGATCAGCTCGTTCGAGTCGGCGTTCGGGGAGCTGGGCGGCTGCCCGGTCCCGCCGGGCTCGACCGGCAACGTCGGCACCGAGGACCTCGTTTCGATGCTGGAGGAGATGACGATCTCGACGGGCGTCGACCTGCCGCGCCTGATCGAGGCCTCGCGCGCCGTCCAGGAGCTGCTCGGCCGCCCGCTCGGCGCCCACGTGCTGACCGCGGGACCTGTGGATTGGTCCGGGGCATAGGCTCCGGCGCGGACGACGAGCAAACAGGAGGGCGAGATGCCGAAGCGAACCGCGGACGCGCGCTGGGAGGGCGACCTGGCCGGCGGCAGCGGGACCATGAACCTGGGAACGGGCGCCTGGAGCGGGCCCTACTCGGCCAAGTCCCGCTTCGAGGAGGGCGAGGGCACGAATCCGGAGGAGCTGATCGCCGGCGCCCACGCGGGCTGCTTCTCGATGGCCTTCGCCCACGAGCTCGCGCAGGCGGGCCACACGCCCGAGTCGGTCGAGACGACCGCCGAGGTCCACCTGAGCCCGGCCGACGGCGGCTTTGCGATCAACCGGATCGACCTCACCACCCGCGCCCGGGTCCCGGGCATCGACGAGCAGGAGTTTCAGAGCATCGGCGAGGCCGCCAAGGCCGGCTGCCCGGTGTCGAAGGCCCTCGCGGGGGTCCCAGAGATCAACCTCGACGCGACCCTGGAGGCCTGAGATGCGCAGCGACGCCTTCCGCGCCGCGGCCGAGGCGAAGGACTTCGGCGCCGCCGACGAGCTGTTCGCCGAGGACGCCACCTTCCGCAGCCCGGTCGTCTACAAGCCGTACGAGGGCCGCGACGCGATCAAGCTGATCCTCGGTGCGGTCGTCCAGGTGTTCGAGGACTTCCGCTATCTCGAGCAGGTCGAGACCGGCGACGCCGCGGTGCTGGTGTTCGAAGCCCGGGTCGGCGAGAAGACCGTCCATGGCGTCGACATCCTCACGTTCGGCGCCGACGGCCGGATCACCGACCTGACGGTGATGGTGCGGCCGATGAGCGGCGCCCAGGCGCTCGGCGAGGCGATGCAGAAGATGCTCGAGGGGGCCGGCGCCGCCTGACGCCCTTCGGGGCGCTATTCCGCCCAATTTGGGCGCGGATCGCCCGCTCGCGGGCGGGACCTTGGTTTGAGCATCGCGCGGTCGGCTACTGGCCCCTTTCGGGGCTAGGAGGCTCCGGGAAGGAGAGAGTCAATGTCAGCGCAGCGCCTGGCGCCGCTCGACGAGGCATTCCTCGCCGTCGAATCGCCCTCCGCGCACATGCACGTCGGCTGGGCGGCGATCTTCGACCCGCCGGAGGGCGGGCCCGCTCCGACGTTCCACGAACTGCGCGACCACATCGCCGCAAGGTTGCCGCGGGCGCCCAGGTTCCGGCAGATGTTGCGGCCGCTGCCGTTCGGGCTCGGCGCCCCGGCGTGGATCGACGATTCCGACTTCGACGTTCGCCGTCACGTTCTGTGCGCGACAACCTCGAACTTCGGCGAGCTGATCGACGAGCGGCTCTCCAAGCCGCTTCCGCGGAACCGTCCCCTGTGGGAGATGTCGGTTGCTCCGCGGCTCGATGACGGACGGATCGGGATCGTCGGCAAGGCGCATCACTGCATGGTCGACGGAGTCGCTGCGGTCGAGCTCGCGTCGCTGCTGCTCGACCCGGAGCGGCGGGCTCCTGATCCCGCCCCGGAGCGGTGGAGCCCCCGTTCCGCGCCGGGCGGGGTCGCCCTGCTGGCCGGCGGGACGCTCGACTTCGGGCGCCGCCAGCTCGACCTCCTCCGTGTCCCCGAGCGACTCGTGCGTGCGCCCGATCGCGCTCTGGGGAGGCTCAGCCGGGCGGCGCGGGCACTCGCGGACGCCGCTCGCCCGGCCCCCGCGAGAACCCCGCTCAACCGCGAGATCTCGCCCCGCCGTCACCTGCGCTTGGTCGCGCGCCCGATCGACGACCTGGTCGCCGTCAAGCGCGCCTTCGGGGTGACGCTCAACGACGTCGTGCTGGCCGTCTGCGCGGCGGCCACTCGAGATCTGCTCCGCGAGCATCGCGAGGCGCCGATCCGGCTCAAGGCGATGGTTCCGGTCAACGTTCGGACCGGGGGCGCGGACGAGCTCGGCAACCGGATCTCGTTCATGTTCGTGGACCTTCCGTGCGACGAGCCGGATCCGATCCGCCGCCTGCGCGACGTCCATGCAGCGACGCGCGAGCGCAAGGAGGCCGGGGAGGCTGAGGGGGGCAGCGACGTCATGCAATGGCTCGGCTTCGTCCCGTCGCCGGTCCGGCGGCTGGCGAGCGGCCTGATTGCGAGCCCGCGGGCGTTCAACCTCGTGGTGTCCAACATCCCGGGCCCGCGCGAGCCGCTCTACATGCGTGGCTGCGCTCTCGCCGAGGCATATCCGGTCGTCCCCATCACGGACGAGCACACGCTGTCCATCGGCCTGACCACGGTCGGCGACGAAGCCTTCTTCGGGCTCTACTGCGATCAGCGTCGCGAGCCGGAGATCGGTCGCCTCGCAACGAGCCTGGAGCGCTCGATCGACGAGCTGTGCGACCTGGCGGCGGATCCGGTCGAGCGGGTGCGCGTTCCCGTAGGCGGCTAGCGTCTAGTCTGCTCCGCTCTGTCAGCGGAAAAAGGAGGAAGCGCCCGGTGGAGATCGCGAAGGTAGGAGTGCTCGGCTGCGGCCTGATGGGCCATGGGATCGCCCAGATCTGCGCCCAGGCCGGATGGGACGTCGTCTCGGTCGAGATCGACCAGGACGCCCTCGACAAGGGGATCGCGAAGATCGAGAAGCAACTCGCCCGCGCGGTCGAGAAGGGCAAGCTCGAGCAGGCGGACGCGGATGCCGTGCGGGCGCGGATCACGCCGACCCTCGACTACGAGGAGCTCGCCGATTGCGACCTCGTGATCGAGGCGATCACCGAGGACCTCGAGCGCAAGCTCGACACCTGGAAGCGGGTCGGCGAGATCGCCAAGGAAGACGCCTACTTCGCCACCAACACCTCGTCGCTTGCGGTCGCCGACCAAGCCGCGGTCACCAACCGCCCCGAGCGGTTCCTCGGGCTTCACTTCTTCAACCCGGCGCAGGTGATGCCGCTGCTCGAGGTCGTCAAGGCGGCGGAGACGAGCGACGACGCGTACGACCTCGGCTTCGCGCTCGGCGAGAAGCTCGGCAAGACGACCGTCGCGGCCAACGACAACCGCGGCTTCATCGTCAACCGGCTGCTGGTCCCCTACATGCTCGACGCGATCCGCGCCCACGAGCAGGGCGTCGGCTCGGTCGAGGACATCGACCGCGGGATGATGGCCGGCGCCAGCCACCCGATGGGACCGCTGACGCTGGCCGACTTCGTCGGTCTCGACACGCTCGCCTCCATCGCCGACGTGATGGTCGACTACTACGGCGAGGACCGCTTCGCCCAGCCGGAGACGCTGCGCAAGCTCGTCGACGCAGGCCACTTCGGGCGCAAGACCGGGCGTGGGTTCTACGACTACTCGGGTGAGAAGCCCGTGCCCGCCGACCCGAGCGCCTAGCAACCGGCAAATCCCAGTCGGTACCCTCGCGGCGGGGGCAGATCGACGGAAGGAGAGGCAGTGGACGAGCACTCGATCGAGCGAATTCGCAAGGCCGAATTCTCCCTTACGGTCCGCGGTTACGACCGGGGCGAGGTCGACCGGTTTCTGGCTGAGCTCGCCGACTGGCTGGAGACCGGAGGAGGCGAGGGCGCGGTTGGGACGGAGGCCGTGCGCCTGGAACTGGAGCGGATCGGGGAGCAGACGGCGGGCATCCTCACCGAGGCGCACGCCGCGGCCGAGTCGATCCGCGAGGATGCCGCGAACCAGGTTCGCAAGCAGCTCGTCGACGCGAACCTGACCGCCGAGTCGCTGCGCAACGAGGCGGGCGAGTACGCCGGCGACGCCCGTGACGAGGCCGACGCCTATGCGCGCAAGATTCGAGCCGAGGCCGACACACATTCTGAAGAGGTCCGCGCCGAGGCCGACTCCGAGCTCGAGGTGGTCCGGACCGGAGCGCGCAAGGAGGCGGAGCGGATCATCGCCGACGCGCAGCGCCGCAAGGACGAGATCGAGAAGCTGATCTCCGACCTCGAGAAGCGGCGCGACGCGGTCATCGCCGAGCTCGACCGGCTGGCGAGCGGGATCCGGGGCACGGCGACCGAGCACCGGCCGGCGGCCGAGGCGGCGAAGGCCAAGGTTGAAGAAGTCGAGGCCGCCCAGGACACCGACGAGACCACGGTCCTCGCTAACGACGCGAGATGAGCGAACCCTCGGCTGACCCGGCCGCCCCCGGACGCGAAGCGGAGGAGGCGGGCGGAACGTCGTTTGAGCATGCGGTCGAGGCGGCGCTCGCCGGCGGCCCCGAGCGCCATCACCAAAAGACCGCCGAGCAGGGCAAGCTCGGCGTCCGCGAGCGGGTCGCGCGGCTCGTCGACCCGGAGTCGTTTGCCGAGGAGGGGCTGCTCGCCAACTGGGACGCAGAGGGGCTGGGCGCCGACGGCGTCGTCACCGGCCTCGCCCTGATCGGGGGCCGCAAGGTCTGCCTGATGGCCAACGACCCGACGGTGAAGGCCGGCTCCTGGGGTCCGAAGACGGTCGAGAAGATCCTCCGGATCCAGGAGCGGGCGCTGGCCCTCGAGCTGCCGATGATCTACCTGGTCGACTCGGCGGGGGCGCGGATCACCGACCAGGTGCAGATGTTCCCCGGCCGCCGCGGTGCCGGGCGGATCTTCTACAACGAGGTCAAGCTCTCCGGCCGCGTGCCGCAGGTCTGTCTGCTGTTCGGGCCGTCGGCCGCCGGCGGCGCCTACATCCCGGCGTTCTGCGACGTCGTGATCATGCGGGAGGGCAACGCCTCCATGTACCTGGGTTCGCCGCGGATGGCGGAGATGGTGATCGGCGAGAAGGTCTCGCTCGAGGAGATGGGCGGGGCGAAGATGCATACCGGCGTCTCGGGCTGCGGGCACTTCCTGGTCGAGACCGACGAGGACGCGATCGAGCTCGCGAAGCGCTACCTGTCGTACATGCCGACCAGCTGGCGCGAGCTCCCGCCGGCGGCGCCCCCGGCCGAGCCGGAGAACGACCTCGCCGTCTCGCAGATCGTCCCCGCCGACGAGAAGACGTCATTCGACATCAAGGAGCTGATCGGCGCGCTGATCGACGCGGGCTCGTTCTGCGAGGTCCATCAGCGTTGGGCGAAGGAGCTCGTGGTCGGCTACGCGCGCCTCGACGGCCGCGCGATCGGGATCGTCGCCAACCAGCCGAAGTTCAAGGGCGGGGTCCTGTTCGTGGACTCAGCCGACAAGGCGGCCCGGTTCATCGCCACCTGCAACGCCTTCAACATCCCGCTGCTCTTCCTCGCCGACGTGCCCGGGTTCATGATCGGCACGGAGGTCGAGCGCCAGGGGATCATCCGCCACGGGGCGAAGATGATCAGCGCCGTGTCCGAGGCGACCGTCCCGAAGCTCTCGGTGATCGTTCGCAAGGCGTACGGCGCCGGCCTCTACGCGATGGCGGGGCCGGCGTTCGAGCCCGACTGCTGCATCGCGCTGCCGACGGCGTCGATCGCGGTGATGGGGCCGGAGGCGGCGATCAACGCCGTCTTCTACAACCAGATCCAGGCGATCGACGACGAGGCGGAGCGCGAGGCCTTCATCAAGGCGAAGCGCGAGGAGTACTCGGCCGACATCGACATCCTGCACCTCGCCTCGGAGATGGTCGTCGACGCGGTGATCGAGCCCGACACGCTGCGCGACGAGCTGATCCGCCGCTTCGCGATGGCGGAGGATCGCGACCGCTCCTTCAGCGAGCGGCGCAACCCGATCACGCCGGCTTGACGGACGACTGGAGCACGACCGCCCCGATCTGGGAGCGCCACTGGGCGCGGCTGGCCGACCCCGCGCGCGAGTTGATCGCCGATCGCGCTCAGATCGGGCCCGGAATGAGCGTGCTCGACATGGGCTGCGGCACCGGCGAGTTCTGCCGCCTCGTGGCCGAGCGCGGCGCCACCGCGGCGGGGATCGATTCCTCGGAGGGCATGCTGGAGCTGGCCCATCGCAAGCTCGACGGGGCCGATGTCCGCGGCGGCGACAACCAGGCGTTGCCCTGGGCCGACGACTCCTTCGACGTGGTTACCGCCTTCAACTCGTTTCAGTTCGCGACCGATCGCGATGCCGTCTTCGGCGAGGCGGCACGCGTCGCGCGCCCCGGGGGGAAGGTCGCCGTCTGCGTCTGGTCTGCGGCCGAAAGCTGCGAGCTGCCTGCCGTCTTTCGGGCGCTCGAGGCGCTGGACCCCGATCCCGAGCCCGAGGACGACGCGGACCTCCCGAAGCTGGGTGAGCCCGGTGAGATGGAGAGGCGCGCCGCGACGGCCGGACTGACGCTCGTCGACTCGGGGGACGTGGACATCCCGTTCGGGGTCGCCGACCTCGCCGAGCTCACCGGCGCGCTGGAGTTCGACGTGGCGATGATGGAGATGCGCGGCAAGGTCGACGATGCGCTGATCGATCGCACGATCGCCGACGTCGCGGCCGCGCACCGTCGCGACGACGGTTCCTATCGCTTCGAGAACACCTTCCGCTGGATCGTCGCCGAGGCCTAAGAGCCTCAGTCGAGGACCAGCCGCGCGATCGCCGTCAGGCCGACGACGACGATCAGCGCCCGCATCAGGTTCGGCTCCAGCCGGCGCCCGTAGTGGGAGCCGCCCAGCCCGCCGATGATCGAGCCCGCCGCGATCAGGCCGGCGACGCCCCAGTCGACCTCGGCCGCGAAGACGAAGATCACACCGGCGACCGCGTTGACGAGCCCGGCGAGCACGTTCTTGAGCCCGTTGAGGCGCTGCATGGTGTCACGGAGGCCGATCCCGAGGATGCCCATCAGCAGGATTCCCTGGCCGGCGCCGAAGTAGCCGCCGTACACGCCACTCACGGTCATCGCACCTCGCAGGGCAAGGCCGTGCTCGCCCTTTGGCTCGGGACGATGGGCGAGGGCGCGCTCGATCCGCGGCTGGGCGACGACGAGCACGAGTGCGACCGCGATCAGCACCGGGACGATCGCGTCGAACGCCGCGGCCGGAAGGACGAGCAGCAGGGTCGCCCCGACGATCCCGCCGGCGACCGAGAAGATCCCGAGCCGGATCACGCGGCTGCGCTGGCCCTCGAGCTCGCGCCGGTATCCGAATACGCCGGCGACCGCCCCGGGCACGAGCCCGATGTTGTTGGAGACGTTCGCGATGAGCGGCTGGTAACCCAGCGCGATCAGCACCGGGAAGGTGATCAGGGTGCCGCTGCCGACGACCGCGTTGATCGCCCCGGCGGCGATCCCGGCGGCGAAGATCGCCAATGCGTCGAGCGGGTCCATGAAGCGGGCCAGGCTACTCTGCGACCGTGGGACGCTTGGGGTTGATCGCGGGAAGCTCGCTCGGCGCCGGGGATCTGCCAGACGGCGACTGGGACGTGGTGGGCCGCCACGAGGTCGGGGAGACGTACCGGCTGCCGCATCTGATCGACCACATCGCCAACCTGCGGACGCTCGCCGACGCCGGGTGCGACCGCGTCCTCGCGCTGAGCTCGGTCGGCGGGCTGCGGGTCGAGCTCGGCCCGGGAACGCTGGTCTGCCCCGACGACTTCATCGCCCTCGACGCCGAGTCGCTGACCGCGCTCGAGGGCGTCGCCGCCCACCGGGTGCCGCGCTTCGACGCCGCGCTGCGCGGCGAGCTGCGCGCGGCGCTACGGGAGGCAGGGATCGACGCCGTGGGGGAGGGTGTCTACTGGCAGGCGCGCGGGCCCCGGCTGGAGACGCCGGCCGAAATCCGCTTTGTCGCCGCCCACGCCGACGTGATCGGGATGACGGTGGCGTCCGAGTGCGTGGTCGCGGGCGAGCTCGGGCTGCGCTACGCGGCGCTCTGCGTCGTCGACAACCTCGCCAACGGGGTCGGCGGGGAGGACCTGACGCCGGCCGAGATCGATCGCAACCGCGATCACAATCGCGACGCGCTGCGGTCGACGCTCGACGCGATCCTGCCGCTGCTGACCTGACTACCAGGCGTCAACCTAAAGGGGTCAGACCCCTTTAGGTGGTTCACCAGGTGTCGACGAACCGGCCCGGCGCCGGGCGATCGGTGTGCGCGGTCGCCGCGGCGAGCGTGCTCGCCAGCAGGCGCCGGGTCTCGGCCGGGTCGATCACGTCGTCGAGCTCGAAGATCGTCGCCGCGTTGAGCGCCTTCGCGTGCTCGTGGGCATGGGCGACCATCGCCTCGAGCCGCTCGGCGCGCTCGGCCTCGTCCTCGATCGCGTCGAGCTCGCGGCGGAAGCCGAGCTTGACCGCGCCCTCGAGGCCCATCGCGCCGAGCTCGGCGGTCGGCCAACCGACCGTGAGCAACGGCTCGTGCGTGCTGCCGCCGGCCATCGCCTGGGCGCCGAGGCCGTAGGCCTTGCGCAGGATCACCGCGCAGAGCGGGACCCGCAGGCCGGCGCCGGCGACGAACAGCCGCGAGCAGTGGCGGACGAGCCCGGTCGCCTCGGCCTCCGGGCCGACCATCATCCCCGGGGTGTCGATCAGCGAGATCACCGGCAGCCCGAAGGCGTCGCAGAGCTGCAGGTGGCGAGCCGCCTTGTCGGCGCCGTCGCTGGTGATCGCCCCGGCGAGCCGCATCGGGTTGTTGGCGATCACGCCGACCGCGCGTCCCTCGATCCGGGCCAGCGCGGTCAGCATCTCCGGTGCGAAGCGCTCGCGCAGGACGCTCACCGAGCCGGTGTCGGCGAGCCCGTCGACGACGGCGCGGACCTCGTAGGCGCGGCGGCGGCGCTCCGGGACCAGGTCGCGCAGCAGGGCCTGGTCGGGTTCGGACCAGTCGGCGAGCGGACCCTGGAAGTAGGAGACGAGCCGCTTGGCGACCGCGACCGCCTCCGCCTCGTCGGCGACCTCGACGTCGACGACGCCGTTCGGTCCCTGGACGGAGATCGGCCCGATCGCATCCGGCTCGAAGGTCCCCAGCCCGCCACCCTCGATCATCGCCGGCCCTCCCATCCCGAGCGCGGTGCTCGCGGTGGCGACGATCAGGTCGGACGCGCCGGCGAGCACGGCGTTGCCGGCGAAGCAGCGCCCGGAGACGATTGCGACCCGCGGGACGACGCCGGAGAGGCGGGCCCAGAGGGCGAACGCGCGGACGTGAAGCCCGGAGACGACCGCGTAGTCGGTGTCGCCGGGCCGCCCGCCGCCGCCCTCGGCGAAGATCACGGTCGGCAACCGCAGCCGCTCGATCAGCTCGAACAGCCGGTCCTTCTTCTGGTGGCCGACGGCGCCCTGGGTCCCGGCGAGCACCGTGTAGTCGTAGGAGACCACCGCGCAGGCGGCTCGTTCGCCGTGCAGATCGCCGTTGATCCGGGCGGTACCGCCGATCAGGCCGTCCGCGGGAGTCCGCGCGATCAGCTCCTCCTGCCCGCGCCGCATCCGCTGGGCGGCGATCGTCAGCCCGCCGTACTCGACGAAGCTGCCCGCGTCGACGAGGTCCTCGAGGTTCTCACGCGCCGTGCGCGCCCCGCTCGCGTGGCGGCGCTCGACCGCCTCGGGGCGAGCCTCGTCGGTGGTCCGCCGCCGGCGCTCGAGCACCTCGGCGAGGTCGTCTCGAACGCCGTCCTCTCCCACGCCCGAAGAGTCGCACATCACTTCCCGGCCAAGCTCGAGCTGGTGACCAGGCCGCCTCGAGCTGCTGTTCGCCGCGGACTTAGGGCTCGTCCTGATTGCGGCAGTAGGGGGCGGGGCTCCAGCCACCCGGACCCATGATGCAGTACTCGACGACGAGGTGGTCACCGCCGAGGGTGTCTCCGTCCAGGAAGCACGTTAAGGCTCCCGTCGCCGTGCACGCGAAGTTGTTCGAGCCGTAGTACGGATCGGAGGCGTAGATGCTGACGGTGCCCGCGGCCCCCGCGTAGTTGACGACGTTCCAGCAGTCGTGGAGCCAGTAGCCGACGGTGGTCCAGCCGGCGAGCGTTGACCCGCTCGCGCCGCTCTCGTGGTAGAACGGGTCCGTGTACGGGACCACTCGCGGCGGGTTCGTGTCCCAGCTGCTCGCGCTGGCGTAGTCGTCGCTCTGCCAGTTGAGCGTGCCCGTGGTGTTGCCCGGCGGGGGCGTGTCCATCGGATACGGCGCGGTCAGGTTCTCGATGATCCCGGTGCACGTCTGGCGATCGCCGAAGAACTTGTTCAGGTAGATGCCGAGGTCGATCAGGTTCTTGATCAGGTCCTGGCACCCCGCACCGCAATCGTCGATGAACAGGCCGATCCGCCTGAGGCGGTGCGGCAGCGCACCGCCCTCGCCTCCACGGAGCCGATGTACGCGGTAGCGCAAGACGCCCGCCGCCGCGTCCCACTCGCCGTCCAGGACCTTGAACCCGAGGGTGACGTCGTCCCTTGTACGCGGATCCCAGGCGTCGATCGCGGCGTTGGGCGGTTCCTCGCCCGGCTCACGGAAGAAGGGGTCGAGCGCCCGCTGGTTCGGGACCGTTCCCTCGAGCCGTCCCGGAGGGGACTGAAACCAGAGGGTCCGCGGGTTCGCCCCATGCAACGTGAGCGTGTAGTCGCCGGGGTGTGCGCCGTCGGGCTCGAAGGTCGCCGACGCGGCGTCCTGGACGAAGACCTTGGTGATCACCTCGCCCCTCGTGCTGACTTCCCCGGCGCGCGCACAGCGGTCGTGGGTGCAGATCTCGTCGACGAAGACACCGGCATCCTCGAAATGGCGAGGCAGCCTCCGATCAACCGCGTGCGCACCGCCGGAGCCGTTGAGCTCGCGGACCCGATAGCTCAGGACGCGCTTGCGGGCGTTCCACTCGCCGCTCAGAAGCGCTACTCCCATGACCACGTCCCGGCGGCGCTTCGGATCCCAGGCGTCGATCGCCACGTTGCGCGGCCCGGGGCCGGCTCCGCCGAAGAGGAGCTCGAGCAGGGCACGGTTCGAGACCGTGCCCTGGCGATTGCCCGGCCGGTTGTGAAACCAGAGCGTCCTCGGATTCACCCCGCGCAGCGTGAGCCGGTAGATGCGTGCGCCGCGCGCCGGCAGCAGCGATCCGCCGGCGGCGTCCTGGACGAAGAGCTTGGTCGGCTTCGCGTCCACCGCGGCCGCAGCCCGATCACCCCCGGCAATCGCCGCCGCCGGGCCGGCGACGCACGCGGCGGCGAGCGTCGCGAGTCCGGCGAGTCCGATTCTCAAAGCGCGAGCCACGGTCGAGGCCTCGGAATCCCATCGACGCCGCAAACGGCGGGCTTGAGTCCCGGGCGATGAAGAAGACGACCGTCGTGGGCTCAGCGCGCGGCGAGCTCGCGCTTCAGCACCTTGCCGGTCGCGTTGCGGGGCAGCTCGTCCACGAAGACGACGTCGCGCGGGACCTTGTAGCGAGCGAGGTTCGAGCGCACGTAGTCGCGGACCTCCTCCTCGCCGGGGGGCCCGGAGGAGGCGCCGACGACGAACGCCCGCAGGCGGTGGCCGAACTCCTCGTCGGCGACCCCGATCACCGCGACATCGGCGATCCCGGGGTGGCGCAGGAGCAGCTCCTCGACCTCCTGCGGGAAGACGTTCTCGCCGCCCGAGACGATCATCTCGTCGTCGCGGCCGTCGATGTGCAGACGCCCGCCGGGGTCGAAGTGTCCGACGTCGCCGGACGACATCAGCCCGTCGAGCACCTCCTTCGTCTCGCCGCCGGTGTAGCCGGAGAACTCGTAGCCGTTCGAGACGAAGATCCGGCCGCTGACGCCGGGCTCGTCGATCGGTTCGCCGTGCTCGTCGAACAGGCGGACGACGGTGCCCCGGGGTGGGCGCCCGCAACAGCCGGGAGCGGCGCGCAGGTCCTCCGGCGTGCCGATCGTCGCCCAGGCGACCTCGGTCGAGCCGTAGAGGTTGTAGACGACCTCGCCGAAGGTGTCCATCGTCGCGCTCGCCACGGCCCCCGGAAGCTGGGAGCCGCCGCAGAAGATGATCCGCAGGGTGGAGGTGTCCCGGCGCGCGATCTCGTCGGGTCCGAGCTCGAGGATCCGCTGCAGCATCGCCGGCACGACGATCAGCGCGGTGACTCCGTGCTCGGCGACGTCGTCGAGGGTCGCGGCCGGATCGAAGCGCCGGCGGGTGACGATCGTCGAGCCGAGCGCCACGGCGACCGAGAGGTGGGCGAAGCCGAGCGAGTGGAACATCGGCACGGCGATCATGGTCGTCTCCCGGGCCCGGAACGGGACCTTCGAGAACAGGGCGACGACCGCGCCGCTGGAGCTCGTCGGCTGGCGCGGCGCGCCCTTCGGAGTTCCCGTGGTTCCGCTGGTCAGCATCACCGTCGTCGCCGGCTCCGGGGGCGCCGGCGGGTCGGCGGTGTCGCCGGCTGCGATCAGCTCGTCGAGCGTCGGCTCGTTCGGCAAGGTCCCCTCGTCGACCCAGGCGAGGATCGAGTCGCGGCCGGCCGCGGCGCCGGCGACGAGGTCGGTGAACTCGGCGTCGTAGATCAGCAGCCGCGCGCCCTCGCGCTCGCAGACGTCGGCGATCTGCGGCCCGGCGAAGCCGGTGTTGAGGTAGATGGCGCGCAGCCCGGCCTTCGCGCAGCCGAACGTCGCGTCGACGAAGCCACGGTGGTTGCGGCAGAGGATCGCGACCCCGTCGCCGGCTCGCAGGCCGAGCCGGAGGAGCTGGTTGGCGAGCGCGTTCGAGCGCTCGTGGAGCTCGGCGAAGCTGACCGCGCCGCGCTCGTCGACGAGCGCGGTCCGCTCGCCGTGGCGGAGCGCCGCCCCCACCAGGGCGCCACCGATCGCGCCGCGGCGGCGGATCGCCGCCAGCGTCCGCAGGGCGTGGTCGGGGCGGACTGGGGCGAGGACCCCGGCGCGCCCCAGCGTCGCCGCGGCGTACAGGGGCATCGTGGCGCGGCCGAGCAGCTGCCCGACCGCGTCACCGACAACTCGCCTCGAAGCGATTCGATCGACCATGGTTCGTCAGTGGCCACCGTATCGCCACGGCGGCACCTGACATACGCTTGGACGAGTGGGACTGGCGGTCACCAACGTGACGGACGAACGGGTCGCGGTCGGGCTGCGATGCGAGGCCGGTGCGATCGTCGCGCTTGGTCCAGGCGTCGAGCCGGAGGCCGGCGACGAGGTCCTGGACGGCGCCGGGATGGCGCTGATCCCCGGCCTGGTCAACGGTCATACCCACGCCGCGATGACCCTGTTCCGCGGCTTCGCCGACGACCTGCCGCTGATGGAGTGGCTGACCGATCACATCTGGCCGGTCGAGAAGCGGATGGACGACGACGACGTGTACTGGGGCACTCGCCTGGCCTGCGTCGAGATGATCCGCACCGGGACGACGTCCTTCTGGGACATGTACTGGCACGCGCACGCAACCGCGCGCGCCGTCGAGGATGCGGGCCTCCGGGCTGTGACCGCGGCGCCGCTGATCGACGACTCCGATCCGGCGAAGTCCGAGCGCGCGTGCGCCGACGCCGAGCGCAGCCTCGAGCAGATCACGGAGGCCGGGGGCGAGCTGGCGCGTCCCGGATTCGCCCCGCACGCGATCTACTCGGTCTCCGAGCGTTCGCTGCGCTGGGTCGCGGAGCGCTCGGCGGAGCTCCGGATCCCGGTCCAGATCCACCTCTCGGAGACCGAGGACGAGGTCGAGAGCTGCCTGGCCCAGCACGATGAGCGCCCGGCGGCCTATCTCGACCGCGTCGGCCTGCTCGGCCCGCACACGGTCCTCGCCCACGGGTGCTGGCTCGACCGCGCCGAGCTCGAGCTGATCGCCGAGCGCGGCGCCACGGTGGTGACCAATCCGGTCGCGAACCTGAAGCTCGCCGTCGGGCGTGTCTTCCCGTACATCGACGCGCGCCAGGTCGGAATCGAGGTCGGCCTCGGGACTGACGGCCCGGGGTCCAACAACTCGCTCGACCTGCTCTCCGACGCGAAGACGTTCGCGCTCCTGCAGAAGAACGAGGCCCGGGACCCGGCCGCGGTGACCGCGACCGAGTGCCTGGCGATCGCGACGGGCCGGCGCTCGGGCCTCCTGGGCGGGCGCGGCCTGGCGGTCGGCGCGCCGGCCGACTTCCTGCTCGTCCGCACCGATGAGCCGCAGCTCTCGCTCGGTGCGCTCGACGCCGGGCTCGTCTACGCGGCCTCGGGCTCGGTCGTCGACACGACCGTCGTCGCGGGCCGGGCCCTGATGCGGGGCGGCGTGGTCGAGGGGGCCGAGGACGTCGTGGCCCGGGCGCGCGAGCGAGCCGCACGCCTCGGCATCGGCTGAACAACGCGCCACGTCCTCCGCTCCCGCTGGAATCAATGGTCCGCGGCTACGCCGCGGACATCCTGTTCTGCCCCCGCGTCCGGGCGTGCGCGGCTGAGGATCCGCGCCATCGCCGCCTCCTCGCGGCGCTCGATCGCCGAGGTGGCGGGCATCACGTCGGCGCGACCGTCGGCGGAGTCCCGCCAGTGGGCGGGGGCGGGGGCGGGGCCGCGGCGTCCGGCCGGGGCGACGCCGGCCCAGCCCGGGCGCGCGGCGGCGCGCTCGAGCGCGGCGGCGAGGTAATCCTCGAGCAGCGCCAGGCCCTCGAGCCCGGGGATCGCGGCGATCGTCTGGTCGATGCCGCGAATCTGCTCGCGACCCTCGTCCGAGTCGCCGAACAGATACAGCGCCAGCGCGTCGACCTCCTGCTCGGACTTGACCCCGGCGCCGACCGGCGTCCAGAGGTGCTTCAGCACCCAGCGGACGAGGACGCGCGCGGTCCGCGAGCTCTCCATCCGCGCCTTCGCCTGGGCGCGGTAGAAGGCGAAATGGCGGCGCTCGTCCTGGATCACCTTGCGCAGCAGCTGGTGCAGGATCGGGTGGTCGCAGCGGCGGATCAGCGCGTAGTAGCCGGTCAGCGTCGTCAGCTCGTTGACCGCTCCCCACATCATGTGAATGGCGACGAAATGGCGGGTGAGGCGCGACCCGAGCATCGTCGGCAGGATGCCCAGGCCGTTGCCGACGCCGAGCTTCACGCGCAGGTTGCGCCAGCGGTTGGGGTGGGTGGGCAGCGGAGTGCGGCCATCGGGGAGCTTCGGTTCGAACGGCTCCTCGATCCCGTATGAGCGCAAGAAGTCGGCGAATGCCTCACCGTGCCAGAGCTCCTCGTAGACCCAGCAGGAGAGGAACGCGGTGACCTGCGGGTCGGCGGCGGCCGGGGTGGCGAGCAGGTCGCGCAGGTAGATCACCGTGTGGGTCTCGATGTCCATCATGTAGTGCAGGCACATGACGTCACCGTCCGAGAGGGGATGGTCGGCGATCCGGTCCCACTCGATCCCCGAGAGGTCGACCTTCTTCGAGTTGCGCAGATACCGGTCGAGGTCGAACTCGACCACGGTCGGCTGGCTCATCTCACTCCTCACGATCCATGGGAGGCGACCTCCTCGCCGCGCCAATCCTACGTCCGGCTGATCGGCCGCCCTCTGGACCTAATGTTAAGTTCATATGAAGTTGTGTCCAGAGGGCTAAAGGTCTGCCTGCTGCCGGCCGATAGGGATATCGGAGGTGTGTTGAGGGTGCGGAGCTTTGCTGGTTCCGGGGGGCATAATCCGGCGCGATCCGCCGTCAGGATCCTGCGGCGCCGGCTCGATTGGCGCTTCGATCGGACCCGATTCGGGGTCGAGGCCGAGCGCGCCACGATCGCCCGCACGCTGGCGATCATGTTCGGCGCCGGCGCCGTTCTGCTGCTGCTGACGCTCCTGCTTCCGGCCGCCGGACCAAGCGGGCGCCACGAGCTCGTTCTGACCGCGGTCGCCGCGGCGGGCTTCCTGGTCGCGGTGGGACTGGTGATCTCCTTCGCACGCACGCCGATGTGGCTGCTGACGCTCGTGCCGGCGGTCGGCTCGGTGCTCGTCGGCGTCGTGATCGCCTTCGCCGGCCCCGAGGCGGCGCCCTCGTACGCGCTCTATTTCGCCTGGGTGGTGATCGCCGCCGCCACCTTCCTCGGCCGCACGGCGACCGCGGCCCACGGCGCGTTCGCGGTCGCCGTCTACGCCGTCGCAACCCGGATCGCGGGACCCGATGCGCTGCCGAGTGGCCTGTCGCTGGCGATGCTGGCGGGGACCTCGATCGTCGCCGCCGTCGTCCTGGCGGGGCTGTCGGCGCAGGTGCGCGCCTTCGTCGCCGAGCTTCAGAGCGATGCCCGCACCGATCCCCTGACCGGACTCAACAACCGGCGCGCCCTGCGCGAGGGGATCGCGCAGGAGCTGGAGCGATCGGATCGGACCGGGAGGCCGCTTGCGCTGATCCTGCTCGATCTCGATTACTTCAAGCGCTACAACGACTCGTTCGGCCATCCGGCCGGCGATCGGGCGCTGCGCCGTCTGTCGAGGACCCTGGGCGAGGTCACCCGCGCGATCGAGATCACCGCGCGTACCGGCGGCGAGGAGTTCGCGATCGTCGCTCCGGAGACGGATGACGCGGGGGCGCTGGCGCTTGCCGAGCGGCTCCGGGTCGCGATCGAGACCGAGTTCGCCGACGAGCGGCCGCCGCTCACCGCCAGCTTCGGGATCGCGGTTCACCGGCCCGGCGGGCTCGGGCTCCGTGATCTGGTCGAGGCCGCCGACCGCGCCCTCTACGAGGCCAAGGAGCGGGGCCGTAACCGGGTCGAGCTCGCCCCGCAGTCAGCTCGTCGCTTCCAGGTCGCGAGCGAGGTCGACGAAGTAGTCGAGCGCGTCGGGGTTGGCTAGCGAATCTCGCGAGGCCACCCGCTCGGGCGGCGTGCCCATCAGGATCCGCTTCACCGGCACCTCGAGCACCTTGCCGCTCAGCGTCCGCGGCACCTCGGCGATCTCGTAGACCCGATCGGGGACGTGGCGGGGGGAGCAGCGCTCGCGGATCCGCCTCGCGATCTCCGCGATCAGCGCGTCGTCGAGGGACGCGCCGGGGCGGAGGACGACGAACAGCGGCATCCAGCCCTCGGTCCCGGGGCGCGGGACGTCGACGACCACGGCGTCGGTGATCTCGTCGATCGAGGCGACCGCGCGGTAGATCTCCGAGGTGCCCATCCGGATCCCGGAGCGGTTGATGGTCGAGTCTGAGCGCCCGTAGATGATCGCCGTGCCGCGCGAGGTGATCTCGATCCAGTCGCCGTGGCGCCAGATCCCCGGAAACATGTCGAAGTAGCTCTCGCGGTAGCGCGAGCCGTCGGCGTCGCCCCAGAGGAAGGCCGGCATCGACGGCATCGGCTCGGTGATGACCAGCTCGCCGACCTCCTCGATCACGGCGTTGCCGTCCTCGTCCCAGGCCTCGACGGCGCAGCCGAGGGAGCGGCCCTGAAGCTCGCCGCGGTAGACCGGGAGGATCGGGACGCCGCCGACGAAGGCGGTGCAGACGTCGGTGCCGCCGGAGGTCGAGAACAGCCACGTGTCCTCGCCGATGTGGTCGTAGACCCACTGGAAGCCCTCGGGCGAGAGAGGGGAGCCCGTGGAGCCGACCGAGCGCAGGGCGGTCAGGTCGCGTCCCGCGCCGGGCTCGACCCCGTCCTTCATGCAGGCGGCGATGTAGCTGGCGGAGGTTCCGAAGCAGGTGACCCCGGCCTCCTCGGCGAGGTCCCAGAGCACGCCCATGTCGGGGTGACCGGGGCTGCCGTCGTAGAGGACGATCGAGGCGTCGGTGAGCAGGACCCCGACGAGGAAGTTCCACATCATCCAGCCCGTCGTCGTGAACCAGAAGACGCGGTCGCCGGGCTGGGCGTCGAGATGGAGTCCGAGCTTCTTCAGCTGCTCGAGCAGGATCCCACCGTGGCCCTGGACGATCGCCTTGGGCAGGCCCGTGGTGCCGGAGGAGTAGAGGACCCAGAGCGGGTGGTCGAACGGCACCCGCTCGAAGGCGAGCTCGGCGCCCTCGCCGGCGGTCTCGACCTCGGACCAGGCGATCCCGTGGGCGAGGCGCGCGGGGTTGGCGTCCGGATCGAGGTAGGGAACGAGGACGGTGTGGGAGAGGGTCGGCATCGCCTCCTCGAGCTCGGCGACGACGTCCATGCGGTCGAACTCGCGGCCGTTGTAGCGGTATCCGTCGACGGCGATCAGGACCTTCGGCTCGATCTGCGCGAACCGGTCGACCACGGTCGAGACGCCGAAGTCCGGTGAGCACGACGACCAGGTGGCGCCGATCGAGGCGGTGGCGAGGAAGCCGATCAGCGCCTGGGGCGAGTTCGGGACGTAGGCGACGACGCGGTCGCCACGCTCGACGCCGAGCGAGCGCAGCCCGGCGGCGAAGGCGGCGACCCGGCGGCGAAGCTCGCCCCAGGTGAGCTCGCCGAGTGCGCCGTCCTCGGCCCGGTGGCGGATCGCGATGCCGGCGTCGTCGCGATCGCGGAAGACGTGCTCGGCATAGTTGAGGGTGACGTCCGGGAACCAGACGGACCCGGGCATCGAGCGGTCGGCGAGCACGGTGGTCGGGTCGCCGTCGCCGATCACGTCGAAGTACTCCCAGATCGAGGCCCAGAACTCGTCCAGCGAGTCGATCGACCAGCGCCGCAGCGCCTCGTAGTCGTCGTCGAAGGAGAGGTCGCGCTCGGCCTCGAGCCAGCGCATGTACCGGGTCATGTTCGAGCGCTCGATCGCCTCCGCGGAGGGCTCCCAGAGCAGCTCGCCGCGCCCGGCTGCAGCCGTCTCGCTCATGCGAGGACTTCTATCACCGCTTCTCGCCCCTGCCGAGGTCGGCGTCGAGACGGCGGATCAGCTCGAGCGCGAAGTCATGGGCGCGGTCGAGGGCGGCGTGGTTGACCGTCTTCGGCGTGTCGCTGGGCAGGTGGCGGTTGGCGACGTAGCCCTCGGCGTCGAGACAGGTGATCCCGATCGAGCGCCAGCCGCCGCCGGCGGCGATCGCCGCCTCGCCGCCGAGGCCGCTGGCGAAGCCGGCGGCCCCGTAGCGCTGATCGCCCTCGGCATCGGCCGTTGCGATCGCCTCGCCGAGGTCGACCAGGCGGCGGTCCATGCGGTAGCTGACCACCCAGCCGGCGCTGGTCTGGAAGCGGACGTCGCCGCGGCCAACCGAGTCGATCGCGATCACGAACGTGTTCGGCTTCTCGAACCGCTTGCGGCGCGAGCGGACAAAACGGCGCATCCCCTCCTGCATGCACTCACCGCCGCCGTCGAGCACGACCCACACGTCGAGGTTGGTGGGCGCGTCGTCCTCGAGCTCGGCGGCGAGCGAGATCGCGGTTGCGACCCCGCTCGCGTTGTCGTTGGCGCCGGGCACGACCTCGCCGAGCTGGATCTCGATGAGCGCGAAGAGCCCGATCAGGAGGATGAGAGTGGGGAGGAGCTGCAGCACGGAGATGAGCTCGGAGTCGACGCCGGCCATCCGCAGGCCGAGCAGCGGGACCAGCGCCGCCAGCGACCAGAAGAGGATCCGGTAGGGACCGAGCGGAAACCGCGACCGTTGGGCGAGTCGCGCGAACCGCCGGGCGCGTCCGGCGGAGAAGGCGGAGCCGGTGCGGGCGGCGTCGAGGTGGGCGCAGATCAGCAGCCGAGCCCGGGCGCCCGGTTTCTTGCCCGGCGAGACGACGTTCTGCGAGGCCCGGCGGAAGAACAGCGAGCGGAGCAGGTAGAGCCGCCCGTTGAGATCGAGGTACATCGAGGTCGCCGCGGCGAGCACGAGGCCGAAGCCGACCGCCGGAGCGGTGATCGAGACCAGGCTGCCCGCGAAGCCGAGCAGACAGTGGGCGGCGTGGACGAGCGCCGACTGCGGGTGGACGTAGATCGACTCGACCTCGGCGCGCCGGTCGAGCCCTCGGAGGCGCTCGGCGAGCCGGTTCGCCGCCCGTCGCTCGGCGTCGGTCCCGGCGAAGCGCCCCTCGAACGAGCAGAGCTCGCGAATGATCTCCATGCGTCCCGCCGCGTCCACGAGCGGGGGATTATCCATGGGACCCGTCAAAATGAGCTGGCACGCGGCGGTGGCCAAACTGGCAAAGGCGGCGGTCTCAAAAGCCGCTGTGCGAAAGCACTTGTGGGTTCGAGTCCCACCCGCCGCATCAGATGTGCGGTCGATACACGCTCACCAACCCGGATCCGCTGAAGCTGCGGGCGCGCTTCGACATCCTCGAGTCGGTCGAGGTCGCCGAGCAGCCGCGGTTCAACATCGCGCCGACGGATCCGGTGCTCGCCGTCCGGCGGCTCGAGGAAGGGGTGCGCGACCTCGGTCGGCTCCGTTGGGGTCTGGTGCCGGGCCGCTGGGCGGAGAAGAAGGGGAGTCGGCCGCTGATCAACGCGCGTGCCGAGACGCTCGAGACGCAGCCGGCGTTCAAGGAGTCGTTTCTGCTCCGGCGCTGTCTGATCCCCGCCGACGGCTTCTACGAGTGGCTGACCGACGAGCGCGGGAAGCGGCCGCTGTGGTTCAGCCGCCCCGATCGCGAGCCGTTCGCGTTCGCGGGGATCTGGGCCGAGCTGTCGCAGCGGGACAGCGGCGAGGTCCTGCACAGCTGCGCGATCGTTACCTGCCCGCCGAACGAGCTGATGCGGCCGATCCACGACCGGATGCCCGTGATCCTCCCCGTTGACGCGGAGGGCGCCTGGCTGGAGCCCGACCGCAGGCCCGAAGAGCTGCGTGAGCTCCTCGTCCCGCCGCCCGACGATCTGCTCAGCACGCTCGAGGTCAACGACCTCGTGAACGACGTCCGCAAGGACGGCCCGGCGCTGATCGAGCCCCGCGAGGAGCAGCCGGCGCTGTTCTGACCGGTCGGCTCAGGCGGGGGCCGGGGCGGCGCCGGCGTCGTGGGCATCGCCTTCGCCGTGAAGCGGACGGCCGCCGACCGGCCGCTCCTCCTCGACGTGCCACTCCTGGTTGAAGCCGATCATCGCGACGGCGATCAGCACGAGCTGCACCGGGACGACGACCAGGGTCAGGAGCCCGAGCAGGTCCTCGGGCAGGGCGGGGGAGGAGAGGCCGTCCTTGTCGCGCGCGAACCAGTCGGGCGCCGCGATCGCCGCGAAGATCGCCAGGATCACGGCCAGCGCGGCGGCGACCGGCAGGATGCCGCGGCTCCAGCGCATGACGAGGAAGGCGAAGAGGATGTAGAGCGCCGCCCAGGCCAGCGACATCACGCCGACGCTCGGGCCGAGCAGCCGGTCCCAGCCGCCGATCGTGATGATGATCAGCAGGCCGGCGCTGATGAGCAGGACGAAGGCGATCAGCGCCTTCATCGTCTTCGCTTCGGCCTTCTCGCGATTCGGCCGCCAGAGCTCGTAGCCCGGCCGGGCTGTCGCAACCTCCATCGCCGCAAGCATAAACGCGCACGCGGCAGGGCGCGAAGGTTGATCACAATCCGTATGCGATCGTTTCGGGGCAGCCACGCGGACGTGGCGGAATTTGGTATACGCGCCAGGTTTAGGTCCTGGTGGGCCTCACGGCCCGTGGAGGTTCGAGTCCTCTCGTCCGCACTGGAGCCCTCGCCGCCGTCGAGCCGCATGTTGACCGCCGTAGAGGGGGGTCTCGGTGCGGCTCGCTCGAACATCCAGGGCCCGCGGCGCATCTACACTTCGCCCGCCCTGGGGCAGTGGCCAAACTGGCTAAGGCACCGGTCTCCAAAACCGGCGATTCCAGGTTCGAGTCCTGGCTGCCCCGTTCTGCGTGTGAACGCGCAACTCCGCGGCGCCACACGGGTTTTGAAGCAGTAGCGCGCCGGCAGGGGCGCGCTACTTTCTTTTGTAGCCATGACTCAGACGCACAAGGCAGCACTGCGGCGTCGCGCCGCGACTGTCGGGGGCCTGATGGCCGTCGGCGTCGCGGCCGTGGCCTCGCTCGCCGTCGCCTCCAACCCCGCGCCGGAGCCGAAGCCTGCGCGCGGCGAGACCCACTGCGAGCTCGCCTCGGTCCTGGCGGTCGACTCGAGCCCGCGCGACCTGCGCAGGTCGATCCGCTGCCTGGTCAACGTGGAGCGGGCCGTCCACGGGGTCGGCAAGCTCGACAAGAACCCCGCGTTGAAGACGGCCAGCCAGCGCCACGTGAAGACGATGGTCGAAACCAGGTGCCTCGCTCATCGCTGCCCGGACGAGGACGACCTCGAGACCCGGCTCGAGCGTGCCGGGTACTTCGACGGCGCCGAGTCCTGGCGCTACGCGGAGAACACGGGCTGCGGGGAGAGCGCCGAGGCGATGGTGGCCAACTGGCTGCACGTCGTCTACCACCGGATCAACATCCTCGATCCGGACTTCCAGGACATCGGCGTCGGCGTCTCGCAGGAGCGGGTCCCGGGGCGGTGCGAGAAGGGCTTCGCGACCTTCGCGGTCGTCTTCGCGGACCGCACGCCCTAGCCGGGCGCGAACCTGGCCGCCTGTCCGAACCCAGGCGCGCAGACTGAAGTTATGCAACGCGGCTGTCGATTTTCAGCCCGATGGCCCTCCGAAAGGGATCTCGAAAGCCCCATGCGCTCCTCGCGCTCGCGTTCGCGCTCGTCCTGCCGGCGCTCGCCGCGTCGCCGGCGACGTCCGCCGCCTCGGCGAGCGCCTGCAAGCAGTGGGGCGACTCGGACCCGACCGCGCTGACACCGGGCCAAGCGCGCGACGCGATTCTCTGCCTGGTCAACCGCGAGCGCGACCAGGCGGGCCTGCGCGACCTCGATCGCGACAAGCGGTTGCAGCGCGCGGCTCAGCGCCACAACGACCACATGGACGGGACCGGCTGCTTCGACCACGCGTGCGGTGGCGAGGCGGGGCTCGACGCGCGCCTCGAGGGCGTCGGTTACCTGGCCGGTGGCCTCAGCCAGTGGGCCTACGGCGAGAACATCGCCTGGGGGATGCGTGACCAAGGGACCCCGGAGTCGATCGTCGACGCCTGGATGCACAGCTCCGGGCACCGGGCCAACATCCTCAACTCCTCGTTCCGCGAGATCGGGGTCGGCTTCTCGGCCGGCACCCCTGGCGGCGGTCGCGAGCCCGGCGGCATCTACACGACCGACTTCGGCCTGCGCGTCGGCTGAGCGGGTCCTATCATCAAGCTCTCCCGCGGGCGAGGTGTAATTGGTTGCACGTCACCCTTCCAAGGTGAAAGAAGCGGGTTCGAGCCCCGTCGCCCGCTTACGCAGACCCGGTATCCGCCGCGGCAGTTAGCCGTACGCGAAGAGCCCCCATTCGTCGCGACTCACGACGGCGATGGCAGTTACGGCAAACGACGTCGCATTTCTCGATTTCGTCGAGGATGCTTTGCCAGCTCCGGTACGGCAGCGCCGATCCGATGTTGAACTCCTTATCTCCCAGGTGGTCGAACTCCAAGACGACCGGATCTTCCTCGCCGCAGTCGCGACACGGATGGCTGGCGAAGAACTCGATCAGGTACTTGGTCCGCTCGAGATAGAGCTTCTCCTTGCGGGCGTGGGCTTGTGCGACGTATCGCTCCTTGTTCGCGAGGTAGTGCTCGCGGTGATAGTCGGCGTGGCACGGGCGGCAGTAGTTGTGCCGTTGGCCCTTCTCCTTGCGTCGCCAAGCGAAGTTCTTCAACGGCTTCATCTCTCCGCAGCGTCCGCAGCGCTTCATGGCTCGAGTCGAGCAGGCCGACCAGACGATGCCGGAGGGGTTCAGGCACGAGCCGTCCTTCCCGTTTCAGATTTGTCACACAGCTGGCACGGTTCCTTAAGATTCGAGACCGTCACGGGGCGTGGTGCAGTCTGGGACCGCACTCCGGACCGATGCGCTCCCAGTCAGGTGACGCTCTCGACGATCGCCTCCCCGCCGCGGTGCGGGAGGACGGTCACGCCCCGAAAGCGTGGCTTCTCGTCCTTCGTGCGTGACGCTCGGAGTCGGGTCCGGCCCAGGATCGTCGCGATCACGACCTTCATCTCTAGCTGCGCGAAGGCAGCCCCGATGCAGCGACGCACGCCGCCGCCGAACGGAACCCAGGTGTATGGCTCCGGCGCTCCGTCGAGGAAGCGCTCGGGCCGAAACGCAAGCGGATCGGGTGGATAGAGCGCCGGGTCCTGCTGCACGAGCGCGATCGAGGCGGCCAGCTGCGCTCCGGGCTCGAACAGATATCCCCCGAGCTCGGTCGGCTCGGCCGGAGAGCGGAACACCTCGGTCACGACCGGTCGCACGCGAAGCGTTTCCTTGATCACGGCGTCCAGGTACTCGCTGCCGTCGGCGGCGTTGACCTCGGCCGTCAGTCGCTCGAGCGCGCGCGGCGTGCGCAGAAGACGCTCGAACGCCCACCCGATCGAGGTCGCGGTCGTCTCGTGGCCCGCGAGGAGGATCGTGATCAGCTCGTCGCGCAACTCGCGATCCGTCAACGGATCACCGTTCTCGTCGCGGGCCGAGAGCAGCAAGGTGAGGATGTCGTCGCGCCCCTGGCCGTCGGGATCGGCGCGGCGCCGGCTGATCTCCTCGTACAGCATCTCGTCGACGCGGTCGCGGTGTCGGAGGAAGCGGCCCCAGGGGCTCAGCGGGCCGAGGTCCTTCTGGATCACGAGGATCGCCGGGTTGATCGAGGACAGACGGGGCAGCTCGCGCTTGAACTCGGCGATCCGCCTTGGCTGGGTCACCCCGAGCACGGCTCGGATGATCACCTCCATCGTGATTGCCTGTGCGACGGCCCGTGTGCGGATCTTGTCGCCAGGGCTCCACCTGTCGACCTCCGCCAGGGTGACCTGCTCGATGATCTCGGCGTAGCCGGCGATCGCCTCCCCGTGGAACGGCGGCAGCATCAGCTTGCGCATCCGCAGGTGACGATCCCCATCCAACAACAGCAGCGAGGCCGATCCGACCACCGGCTCCATCACCTGCCGGGGCTCGGCGACGGTGTAGGCGCTGGGCTTCCACTTGAACATCTGCTCGACCAGCTCGCGATCGACAATGTGGAAGAGCTCGCCCGCGATCGAGTCATTGGACCGGAACACCCCGCCGTGACGCCGCCGCATCGCCCGCCTCATCGCGAATGGACGTGCGACGCCGAGCCAGGTCTGGAGCGGGCCCGGAAGTCGCGGCCCGGGGATCGCCGAGGCCGGCTTCGGGGGCATGCCCGCGGGGACCATCCGCGAGGCTTGATCGACCGCGGTGGTTGGCGACGGCGCGGGCATCCGTCCGTCGAAACCTAGCGTGCGGGGCGCCAAGAGCGTGCGGCTACTCCCCCGTCGCATGGGCGTCGAGGCTGGCGCAACTTGGCGTAACATCGCGGTTCGTCACGGGGCGTGGCGCAGTCTGGTAGCGCACCCGGCTGGGGGCCGGGCGGTCGCTGGTTCGAATCCAGTCGCCCCGAC
>CAVRKA010000006.1:0-264132 GCA_963722175.1 uncultured Solirubrobacterales bacterium | reverse complement strand
ACTCCGATTATCAGGCCGATTCAGAAGTCTTCGATTTGCAGGTACTTCATGCCGGAGGAGGGACTCGAACCCCCGACACGCGGATTATGATTCCGCTGCTCTAACCAGCTGAGCTACTCCGGCGGGGCGGGGCGAATCGTAGCGGCGGATCGGACGGGTCCCGAGCCGGATTTCTGACCCTCTCCGTTCGACGAGTTGCTCACCTTCGACGACCTGGTCGGGCGTGACTTGCAGACGGTCGAGGTGCTTGCTCGCGACGGCTCGGGTTGATTCCGGGTTCGCTGCTAACGTCCCTGACAGCCGCGCAATACAGCGCGGCGCACTCAGTGCCCGCGCCCGCAGTCGTTGCCTCACCGCATCCTCCGCGTTCGCCCGCACCACTGTGGAGGAAAGTCAAATGGCAAGCACAGGAACCGTGAAGTGGTTCAACGACGACAAGGGCTTCGGCTTCATCACGCCCGATGACGGCTCGAAGGACCTCTTCGTCCATCAAAGCGCTGTCGACGACGGTCAGCACCTGGCCGAGGGCGCCAAGGTCACGTTCGACTCCGAGCCGAGCGACAAGGGGCCGCGCGCAGCGAACGTCCGGACCGCCTAAGGCCCTCGCGCCCGCAGTCGGGCTCGCGGCCGGCGCCTGAGGGGCGCTACATCGCCCGGTTACGCCCGGGACCCGCTCAGTCGTGCCCCCTGTGGTCGTGATGCCCCCTGCGGTCACGCAGCGAGCGGTCGGCGTGCTCGATCAGCTCGGTGTGCGTCATCCCGGCAGCGAGCTGGCTGACACCCACGGAGATCTCCACCGGACCACCATGCACGCCGGCGCTCGCTTCACGGACGGCGTCGCACAGGACCTCCCCGACCTGGCCGGCTCCAAGGCCCCCGGTGTCGGGCAACAGGACGACGAACTCGTCGCCCCCGAAGCGGCCCACGCTGTCAGTGGTCCGGACTCGCTCGCGCAGGGTCGCTCCGACCTTCGCGAGAATCGCGTCGCCGGCCGGTTGTCCCGCGGTCTCGTTCACCACCTTGAAGTCGTCGATGTCGATGAACAGGCAGGAGAGCGGCTGGCCCGTTCGCTTTGACCGCTGGACCTCGGTCCCGAGCTGGCTGGCAAGGGTCGGATAGGTGATGCACCCGGTCAGACCGTCTTCGGAGGCGGCCCGCAGCAGTCGAACCATCGTCTCGGAGTCGTCGAGCCACAGACCGATCAGTGCGGCATACGACCCCAATCGCTTGAGCTCCAGCTCGCGCGCGCCCTCCCGCGGCTGGGTGAAGCCGGCGCACAGCGCCGCCGTGAGCCCGCTGGGCGCCCGCACCGGCGCTGCGAGCGCTTCAGCGATCCGTGTGCCGTTGCCGACGCTTCCGGGCTTGAGCCGCCGAGCGATGGCGTTGCCGCGGGCGAGCGCGTGTCCGATCGCGCCGCCGCCGGCGACGCCGTCGAGGACCCTGAGACCAAGCGAAAGCCCCCACGACGAGTAGATATGCGGTTCGCCGGGACGGCCGTCGTAGACGGCGAGCATCGCCCCGTCGGCGCCCATGTCCTGGGCGACGAACCGGACCACCGAGTCGAGGTCGGCCGTGCGCTCGTCGGGATCTGAAGGCGACTCGTCGGCTGCCGACTGGCCGGCAGGCACGTCCGCCGCCGAGGGGTCGAGCGGGACCGCGCTGGACACCACGTGCAGAGGCCGCCGGGCGTCCCCCGCATCGATCGAAGTCGGGTCGGATGGATCCGACCAGTCGTCAGAGCCTGTGCTCATGGTCGCCTCCGGGTTCGCGAAGCGGTTGGCATCGTCGTAGGGCCGCTATCGCGCTCGCTGCGAACGTTCGCGACGGCATCCGACCGACACTGCAAACCATCAAAGCCACCGAGGGCGACAAGTCCGACTCGCGCGACGACTCTACCACCGCCAATCTGGCTGCGCGAGGGTTGTGGAGCACATTCAGCGGGTAAAATTCTCAAGGCGGGTAAATCTGTTTCTGCCCGCGGCCGTGACAGCAACAACCGTGAGCAGTGTCTGGCGATAAGCAAGAACGTTTGAGAGGGGGGGAGCTGCTGACTGCGATCTCGAATCGCATCGTCGGCATCATGCGCGAGCACTACGGACGCGGTCCTCACCGGGCGAAGACCTACGTGATCGACGACATCGTCGTCTGCGTCCTGCGCAACGGCTTTACCGCCGTCGAGCAGACGATGGTCGAAGGCGGCCAGTCGGATCAGGTGGTTGTGATGCGGCACGAGTTTCAGAAGCTCATGGCCGAGCGCTACAAGGCGATGATCACCGAGCTCACTGGACGGACAGTCGTCGCCTTTCTGAGTCAGGCGCACCTGGAACCCGACTTGACCCTGGAGGTGTTCTTCGTCGACGGCCCCATCGAGGGGTTCGGGTCGCTTGAGGTCGTCCCGGACGAAAGCTCGCCCGAGTCCGCCTAGCCCTGCGGCTATCCTCAGTGGTCGGCTGTCCCTGGGTGCTTTGCCGATTCCCTCCCGTCCACCGACAGCGCATGTCTCCGAGGGAATCGAGATTGGGCCCCATGACCGACTCACACGTCCGCCTGCTTGCGGCGGTCGCACGCCATCGGGAGCGAGAACGGGACGAGCACCGCTCCGCGGCTGATCCCTCGGCTCTTCAAGAGGCCGACCTCTCCCACCGCGCGGCACGGACCAGGAAGCAGATGAGTGCCGCCCGCGCCCGTCGACGGCTCGCGACCGGCGACGAGCCCACCTCGTAACGCAAGCTGGAAAACGATTACCGAGGAGAACGATGCAATTGACCGTCACCGAAGAGCAGCTGATCACGGCTGCACAGCAACTGGACCAGGATGAGTTCACCCGCGCGGACGTAGCCGGGAAGCTCGGCGTCGAGAAGCCGGACCTCAAGCAAGCGTTCGTCCACGCCCGCAAGGCCGGTCGCCTGGAGAAGGTTCGCGACGACGAGGACAACACGGGGCACTTTCGCCTCATCTGAACCTGGTGATCCGGGGCTAGCGGCGGGGGGAGTGGCGGACCCGACGTCGAACTGCTGCTGGGCGGACCGACCTCAAGCCCGAGATGGTCGGTGCCGATGCCCCGAAGGAACGGGGATCCCCGGATGCTGAGCGCAGAACAGCCAGAACCAGCCGCGACCGCCGACCGCGCGATGCTCGGCCGCTACCTGGTCGTCCTGTTCGCGGTCGGACCTCTGTTCGGCCTCCTCGGGCTCGCGCTCCCCCACGCGGCCGACGCCAACGATGCCGGGATCCTCGCGGTGATCGGTGCCTCGTACCTCGCCGCGGCGGTGATCTTCCCCGTCCGCCGCCGGCTCCCCGAGTGGAGCTTGGACGTCGCGGCCGCCTACGGCACCCTGCTGATCAGCGCCGCGATCTACTTCTCCGGGTCGGCGACGACCGCGGGCGCCGTCTACTACCTCTGGGTGATCCTCGGCGCGGCCTACTTCTTCGATCGTCCGCGGGTCGGGATCCAGTTGGTGATCGTCGCGGTCGGGTACGCCGTCGCGCTCGCGCTGAAGCCGGAGACGCCGGGCATGGTCCAGGCATGGATCGTCTCGGTCGGGACGCTGGCCGTTGCCGCGGCGCTGCTCGTCTACACGCGCGAACGGGTTGCCTCGCTGGTCGAGAGCCTCAACGAGGCCGCCGAGACCGACCCGCTGACCGAGCTCCTCAACCGGCGCGGGTTCGGCAAGCGCCTGCAGCTCGAGCTCGACCGCGCCCGGCGGTATGGGACCGAGCTCAGCCTCGTCACCGGGGACCTCGACAACTTCAAGCAGGTCAACGACAGCTTCGGCCATCAGGTCGGCGACGACGTCCTGGTCGAGGTCGGCGCGCTGTTGGGTCGCTACTCGCGCCGGACCGACGCGGTCGCGCGGATCGGGGGCGAGGAGTTCGCGCTCATCGTCGCCGGCACCGGGCCCGAGGCGCTGGTCACGGCCGAACGGCTGCGCGAGCGGGTTCGCGAGGCGCTCGCCGACCGCTACCCGGGGTTGACGATCAGCTTCGGGATCGCGACGTACCCCCACGACGGCCAGTCGGTCGAGCGGCTGCTGCGCGCCGCCGACGAGGCCCTCTACGCGGCGAAGGCGCTCGGCCGCGATCGCGCCGTCGTCCACGATCGCGCCACTACGCGGGCCCTGGTCACGCGCCCCTCCTGAAAGCGAAACGGCGCGGCCGAAGCCGCGCCGTTCCGGGCATTCCATCCCTGTGTTCGACTCAGACGTTCGGGCAGGTGACCTGCAGGTAGTAGTCGAAGTCGTTGAGGGCCTCGTCGACGCCACGCGTCTGGGCCTCGATGACCCTGGCGGCCTCCGGCGGGCCCATCGCCAGCGTCACCGTGTCGAACCCGAGCGAGCCGTTGGGCTGGGGATCGGCGGCTGCTGTGGCCTGCGCCGTGCACTGGGCGACCGAGGTGTTCGGCGCGATGGCGTTCGCGCTGACGGTCACGTCGGTACGGCCGTCAGGCTCTCCGCGATCTCGCGGTTGGTCGGCCGCTCCGCGACCAGGTCAGCGCCCTCGCGCTCGCGCTCGCTCAGCGAGCCCAGCTCGCCGGCGTCGGCGGAGCTGTCTTCTCGCGAGGGCGCGGGCCGTCGCCGCGCGCGCCGGCCCAGGCGGCGCATCTCGCGCGCCGCCTGAGCGCGCAGCGCCTCGGCTCCCAGCTCGCCGAGGTTGGCCTCCGCCCGCGCGAGCTCGTCGGCCGCCGGGCCGCGGTGGCCGTCGGCCAGCAGCGAGCGGGCGAGGGCCATCCGAGCCCGTTCGGCATCGAGCAACGCGCCGCTCTCGGCCGCCAGCTCGCTCGCGCGGCGGGCCGACTCGGCGGCGCCGGCGTGGTCGTCCTGCGCCTCCTGGACGAGCGCTCGGCAGCGAGCCGCGACGCCCTGCAGCCCGCCGAGCCCGAAGCCCGCCGCGAGCTCCTCCGCCTCGCCGACGAGCGCATCGGCGCCCTCGACGTCGCCGCGGGCGAGGGCCGCGCGGGTGAGGATCTCCCACGCCGATTGGCGGTCGGGGACCGGGATCGCCGGTAGCCCGTCGCCGCCTCCCGCCTCGTACAGCGCGGACACTGCGCCCTCGTGGTCCTCGGCCGCCGAGAGCAGCGCGGCGCCCTGATAGCTCATCCAGATATCGCGCAGCGGGCTTGGCGCGCCCGGTCAGCTCACCGAGCAGCCGGGTCTTGCCGATCCCCGGCTCGCCGGCGACCCCGATCAGCGCCGGCTCGGCCGCGGCGATCCGGGCCAGCGCCGCCTCGAGCGCGCTCACCTCCGGTCCCTGCCGACGAGCGGCGCCTGCAGCGTGTCCATCGCTCCCGGATTCTCTCGCACGCTAGGTTGCGCCGGTGGGCGATCTCGAGCGAGCCGTCAGCGCCGTCGTGGCGGACTGCATGGGCGTGCGCGCCGGCGAGGAGCTGCTCGTGGTCGCGAACCCGGCGACGATCGGCCTCGCCGAGCGCTTTCGCGCCGAGGCCGGGCGCCTTGGCGCCGACGGTGTGATGGCGCTGCTCGCCGAGCGGGCCGAATCGGGGACCGAGCCGCCGCGCTCGGTGGCCGCGGCGATGGCGGGGGCGGACGTCGTGCTCTGCCCGACCGTGCAGTCGCTATCCCACACCGCCGCCCGCAAGGCCGCAACCGAAGCCGGGGTGCGGATCGCGAGCCTCCCCGGGGTGACCGAGGAGATGCTCGCCCGGGTGATGTCGGCCGACATGGAGGGCCTCCGACGCAGGGGCGCGGCGATCGCCGACCGCCTGACCCGCGGAACCGAGGCGCGGATCACGTGCGCCAACGGCTCCGACCTGCGCCTCGGCCTCGGCGATCGCGAGGCGGTCGCGGACGCCGGCGACCTGACGGCGCCGGGAGCGTTCGGCAACCTGCCCTGCGGCGAGGGCTTCATCGCCCCGATCGAGGGATCCTCGGAGGGCACGCTCGTCTGCGACGGGACGATCGCCTCGATCGGCCGCGTGTCCCAGCCGGTCCAGCTCACGGTCGAGGGCGGCCACCTGGTCGCGGCGACCGGCGCGGAGGGCGACCGATTGCTGGAGCTGCTGCGAACGCACGGTGGGGAGGAGGGCACCAACGTCGCCGAGCTGGGCATCGGGACCAACGAGAAGGCGCAGCTGACCGGCGAGCTGCTCGAGGACGAGAAGATTCTCGGCAGCTGCCACGTCGCCTTCGGCGCCTCGGCGGCAATCGGCGGCACGGTTCAGGTCCCGATCCATCTCGACTGCGTCGTCCTGAAGCCGGACGTCAGCGTCGACGGCGAACCCCTGGTGCGCGCGGGCGAGCTGCTGGTCGGGGACTGAGCCCCTCGCCGTGGCGCTCGCCGTCCCCAACTTCTCCGAGGGCCGTGACCCGGACGCGATCGCGGCGATCAGCGCCGCGTTCGGTCGCGCCAGGCTGCTCGACCGCCACACCGACGAGGTCCACAACCGCACCGTGCTGACCCTGGCCGCGCCCGGGGAGGCGCTGCACGGCGCGCTGATCGCCGGCGCCGAGGCGTGTATCGAGCGAATCGACATGGGCGCACACCAGGGCGCCCATCCCTGCGTCGGCGCGCTCGACGTCTGTCCGCTTGTCTGGGTCGCCGAGTCCCAGCGCCCGACCGCGCGCGAGCTGGCGCTCGAGGCGGCGCTCGCGATCGCCGACCTCGGGGTCCCGGTCTTCCTCTATGGCGAGCTCGCCACCGATCCGCGGCGGGCGGAGCGCAGCTACTTCCGCCGCGGCGGCCTCACCGAGCTGGCGGAGCGGATGCGCTCGGGCGAGCTGACGCCGGACTTCGGCCCGGCCGAGCCGCACCCGAGCGCCGGCGCGACGCTGGTCACGGCCCGCCCGCCGCTCGCCGCCTTCAACCTCGAGCTCGACACCCCGGACGTCGAGATCGCCCGCTCGATCGCCGCCCAGCTGCGCGAATCCGGCGGCGGGATCGGCGGCGTGCGCGCCGTCGGGATCGAGCTCGGCGACCGGGCACAGGTGTCGACCAACATCCACGACCCGGTGGCGGTTCCGCTGGCGACGGTGATCGCGATCGTCCGCGGGCTGGCCGCCGAGCACGGCGCGACGCCGGTCGCCGGCGAGGTCGTCGGCCTCGTGCCCGAGGCGGCGCTGCGCGACCTTCCCGAAGACCTGCCGCTGCCCGCGTTCGATCCCGAGCTGCACGTGCTCGAGCGCCGGCTCGCTCAGCCGCCGACGTAGTCGACGTGCCACCACTCGTCCGGGCCGTGGACCTTCGACCACCCGTAGGCCGAGCCGATCTGGTCGATCGTGCTCCGCATCTCCGGGCTCGCGACGTCGACCGCGGTCCCGTACTCGTGCGACGAGGTCCCGGGCGGGTTCGCCGGCGCACCCTGACCGGCCAGGTACAGGTCGTACAGGTACGCCTGCTGCTCGTAGGTTCGGTAGGCCGAGAGCGGGCCGCCCGGATAGATGTCGACCCCGTATTGGCTCACCGCCGCGTCCCGCATCGCGCTCCAGGCGGATGCCGCGTTGGAGGCGAGATACGCGGCCCCGTTGGGCGAGTAGATCTCGGTCGTCCACGATGCGGGGACCGTCGCGGGCTGGCCGGTGGAGGCGGTGCTCGTCGTCCCGGTCGCGCTCGGGATCTGCAGAGTCTGCCCGGTGATCACGAGGGTGTCGGCCGAGATCCCGTTGTGAGCCGCCAGCGACTCGGTGCTGATCCCGTTGGCGGCCGCGATCCCCGAGAGCGTCTCTCCCTCGACCACCGTGTGTCCGCCCGCCGCGGACGTCGAGGTCGACGTGGTCGCGGCGCTCGTCGTGGCGACCTCGGTCGCGCCCGGCACCTGGATCGTGGTCCCCGCGATCACCAGGGTGTCGGCCGAGATCCCGTTGTAGGCGGCCAGCGACTCGGTGCTCAGCCCGTTCGCCGCCGCGATCCCCGACAGCGTCTCCCCCGCAAGCACCGTGTGCGCTCCCGCCGCGGACGTCGAGGTCGACGTGGCACTGGTTCCGGCCTCGGTCGCGCTCGGGACCGTGATCGTGGTCCCGGCGATCACGAGGGTGTCAGCCGAGATCCCGTTGTAGGCGGCCAGCGACTCGGTGCTCAGCCCGTTCGCCGCCGCGATCCCCGAGAGGGTTTCCCCGTCGATCACGGCGTGTGCGACCGCGCCTTCGGCGGGCGGTGGCGGCGCGCCGGCCATCAACGCCATCGCTGCGGCGGCGAGCGCAGCCGCGCGTCCCGTCTGGCCCCCCGACCCCATTTGCATCAAGCAAGCTCCCGTGTCGTTGTCGGGCCGCTCTTTGCGGCCGCGCCCCGAGTACCTGCGCGCCCGGCGTCGTTATGACGACCTGCACGTAGGCCTGCACGAGCGATCGGCGGTCGTTAGCCTCCAGGGCTCTCGTGGCGCAGACCAGGAAACGACGCCGGCGCAAGCATCGCGGCACCCAGACCGGCCGGATCGACAACCGGGGTCCGCGCGGCCGCCCGCGGACTCGTGAGGAGGCCAAGGCCCGGGCGCGATCGAAGCGCAAGGGCCAGCCGGCGAAGGGCCGCGTCGTCGATCGCCGGGACATCCCGCCGACCTGGGGAGCCGCGTTCAAGCGCGGCCTGTTCGGCGCCGCGATCTTCTTCCTGCTCTTCTGGCTCGTCTTCCAGCGCCCGGTCGTCGGCGCGGTGGCGCTCTCGGCGGTGATGCTGGGGATGTACGTCCCGATGGGCTACTACATCGACCGGTTCATGTACCGGCGCCGACAGCACCAGCTGCAGGCGGCCCGGATCGCCAAGAAGCAACAGGGCTGACGCGAGTCGGCGCTCAGCTACTCTCGACGCCGATGGACGTCCGCATGCTCACCGTCGGCCCGGTGGCGGAGAACTGCTTCGTGCTCCGCCGTGACGGCTCCGATCGCGGCCTGATCGTCGATCCGGGCGAGGAGGCCGAGCGGATTCTGCATGTCGTCGACGAGCTCGGGATCGGGATCGACGCGATCCTCGTCACCCACACCCACTTCGACCACATCGGCGCCGTCGCGCCGGTGGCGCGGGCGACCGGGGCGCCCGTCTACTGCCCCGAGATCGAGGTTCCCGTGCTCGCCGACATCATGTCGTACGTCCCCTGGCCGGGATTCGGCCCGTATGAGAGCTACGACGCCGACGAGACCGTCGCCGGCGGCGAGCAGCTCGAGCTCGCGGGGTTCGAGCTCGAGGTCCTGTTCACGCCGGGCCACAGCCCCGGCCACGTCACGTACGCGATCCGCGACGAGGCGGCGTTGTTCTCCGGCGACGTCCTCTTCCAGGGCTCGGTGGGCCGCGTCGACCTCCCGGGCGGCGACTGGCCGACCCTGCTGGAGAGCATCCGCAGCCTCGTCGACGGCTTTCCCGAGGAGACCCGGGTGCATCCCGGCCACATGGGCCTGACGACGCTCGGCGCCGAGCGCGCCACCAATCCGTTCCTGGCTGAGCTCGCTCGTTAGGCTCGGCCCCGAATGAGTGCGCGCTTCCAGGCCCCGCGGGGCACGTTCGACATCCTGCCCGGCGAACAGGCCGCGCGGCGCCGCGTCCACCTCGCCTGCGTCGATCTGTTCACCCGGGCCGGCTACGGGCGGATCGAGACCCCGATCTTCGAGGACACCGAGCTCTTCTCGCGCGGCGTCGGCGAGAGCACCGACGTGGTCCAGAAGGAGATGTTCACGTTCACGGACCAGGGCGATCGCTCGCTCACGCTGCGCCCCGAGGGCACGGCGGCGATCGTCCGCGCCTACGTCGAGCACGGGATGCACAAGCTCCCGCAGCCGGTGAAGCTCTGGCACTGGGGGCCGTACTTCCGCCACGAGCGCCCGCAGGCGGGGCGCTTCCGCGAGTTCAACCAGATCGGCGCCGAGGTGATCGGCACCGACTCGCCGCTCGCCGACGTCGAGCTGATCCTGCTGTTGGGAGACGTACTTGGCGAGCTGGGCGTCCCGGGGCTGAGACTGCGCCTGTCGAGCCTCGGCTCACCGGACTCGCGCGCCGCCCACCGCGAGGAGCTGATCGCATATCTGCGCGCGAACGAGGGCGACCTGGCCCCGGACGTCCGCGAGCGGATCGACGAGAACCCGTTGCGCGCCTTCGACTCCAAGGATGAGGGCACGCGCGCGGTGATGGCGGACGCCCCGCAGCTGGTCGACCGCCTCGACGATGCCGACGCCGACCACTTCGCGGAGGTCCGTCGCCTGCTCGACCACGCGGGCGTCGCGTACGAGCTCGACGGGACGCTCGTCCGCGGGCTCGACTACTACACCCGCACCGTGTTCGAGTTCGAGTCCGAGGGCCTCGACGCCCAGGCGGCGACGCTCGGTGGCGGCGGTCGCTACGACGGCCTCGCCGAGGCCCTTGGAGGGCCGGCGGCCGCGGGCTGCGGCTGGGCGGCGGGGATCGAGCGCATCCTGCTGGCCGTGAACGCGCCGCCCCCGGAGCCGGCGGCGGACGTCTTCGTCGCCGGGCCGGACGGCCAGAGCGAACGCGCCTTCGCGCTCGTCCGCGAGCTGCGGGGCGCCGGCCTGCACGCCGAGCTCGACCTCGCCGGCCGCTCGCTGAAGGGGCAGATGAAGCAGGCCGACCGCATCGGCGCCCGCCGCACGGTGATCCTCGACGACGACGGCAAGGCGGAGGTTCGCGACATGTCGAGCGGCGAGCAGGAAACGCTCGACCTCGCGACGGCGGTTGAGGTGCTCAAGTCGTGAGCGGGATGCCCGAGTTCCCCGCCCTGCGGCCGAACCAGTACCGGGACGCCTGGTGCGGCCAGGTGCTCGGCGACCGCGTCGACAGCGAGGCCCGGGTCGCGGGCTGGGTGCACCGGCGCCGCGACCACGGCGGGCTCGTGTTCATCGACCTGCGCGACCGCACGGGGCTCGTCCAGCTCGTCTTCCACCCCGACCGCTCGGGCGAGGCGTTCGAGCTCGCCCACAAGCTGCGGGCCGAGGACGTGATCAGCGCCGCGGGCACGATTGTCCGCCGCGACCCCGAGACCGTCAACCCCGAGCTGCCGACCGGCGAGTTCGAGCTCCAGGTGAGCGGCGCCGACCTCCTCGCCGACGCGGAGACGCCCCCGTTCGAGATCGAGGGGTTCTCCGGGGAGGTGGGAGAGGAGGCGCGGCTGCGCCACCGGTACCTCGATCTGCGCCGCGAGCGGATGGCGGCGGCGATCGTCAAGCGCCACCGGGTCGCTGCCGCGATCCGCGACTTCCTGATCGCCGAAGGATTCCTGGAGATCGAGACGCCGATGCTCTCACGGTCCACCCCTGAGGGGGCCCGGGACTTCCTCGTCCCCTGGCGGCGCGAGCCCGGGACCTTCTACGCGCTGCCGCAGTCGCCGCAGCTGTTCAAGCAGCTGCTGATGGTCGCCGGCTTCGAGCGCTACTTCCAGATCGTGCGCTGCTTTCGCGACGAGGACCAGCGTGCCGACCGCCAGCCCGACTTCACCCAGCTCGACATCGAGCTGTCGTTCGTCGGCGTCGAGGACGTCCTCGACCTCAACGAGCGGCTGCTGGCGGCGGTGTTCGCCGCTGTCGACGGCCCGCAGATCGAGCTGCCGCTGCGCCGGATGTGCTTCGACGAGGCGATCGCCCGCTACGGCACCGACCGCCCCGACCTGCGCTTCGGGCTCGAGCTCACGGCGCTCACCGATCTGCTCGAGGCGACGGAGTTCAAGGTCTTTCGCGGCGTGATCGAGGCGGGCGGGATCGTCAAGGGCCTGAACGCGGGCGCCCGCGACGTGCCGCGTTCGGCCCTGGACGGCCTGATCGGGCGCGCCCAGGAGCTCGGCGCGAAGGGCCTGGTGTGGGCGTTTCGCGAGGGCGACGGCTGGCGCTCGCCGACCGCGAAGTTCCTGTCCGATGCGGAGCTGGCGGCGCTGAACGAGCGCCTTGGCGCGGAGGAGGGGGACCTCCTGCTCGTCGTCGCCGATCAGCCCGACGTCGCGAACGCGGTGCTCGGCCAGCTGCGCCTGGATCTTGGTGAGCGGTTCGGGCTGATCGATCCCGAGGCGGAGGAGCTGTGCTGGATCGTCGAGTGGCCGATGTTCGGCTGGAACGAGGACGAGCAGCGGTGGGATCCCCTGCACCACCCGTTCACCGCCCCGGCCGGCGAGCTCGACCTCGACGACCCGGGCGCCGCCCGGGCGCTCGCCTACGACGTCGTCTGGAACGGCCAGGAGCTCGGCGGCGGCTCGATCCGAATCTCCGACCCCGAGCTCCAGCAGCGGGCCCTGGAGGCGATCGGGATCGGGGCGGAGGAGGCTCATGAGCGGTTCGGCTTCCTGCTCGAGGCGCTGAAGTACGGCGCCCCGCCGCACGGCGGGATCGCGTATGGGCTCGACCGCTGGGTCCAGCGGCTCGTCCACGCCGACTCGATCCGCGACGTGATCGCCTTCCCGAAGGCCGCCTCGGGCGCCGACCCGCTGACGGGCGCCCCGACACCCGTCGACGAGGACCAGCTGCGCGAGCTCGGGCTCAGCGTGCGCGCCAAGCGCCCGGGCTGATCCGGCGTCCGCGCCGGCGACTACTTTCACCCCGGCTCGCAGTCGGAGGAAGGAGCGGTCGTGAACAGGCTCAGTGGTGTGCTCGGCGAGGACTATCGAGGCGGGATGCGGGCGACCGGCGGTCTCCTGCTGGCGGCCGGGACCCTGGCGCTGCTCATCCGCCGCACCTCGTTCGGCGAACCCTGGGGCGATTTCCTCGTCTTCCTGATCCTGTTCGCGCTGACCGGGTTTCTGTTCTGGACCGGATTCTTCGGCGCCCGCGCCGGCGGACGAACGCTGCCGTGGCAGACCGTGTTCATCGTCCTTGCGGTCCTGCTCACCCCGCTCACCCTGTTCGCCTTCGTCGAGTGGGCGGGCGGCAACACCGGGGCGTCGCTCAACTCCGCCTGGATCTTCCTCGTCACCGCAGCCGTCGCCTTCCTCGCCCTGGTCGGCGCCCGTGTCCGGGTCGGGGCGCTGCTCGGCGCGCTGGCGTTGATCGTCTCCTGGCTCGCCCTCTGGGCCGAGCTGCTCGACGACGGGCTGGAGGACCTGGGAACCATTCGCTGGCTCTTCCTGGCGGCGGCCGCGATCCTGTTGCTGCTCGCGGCCCTGATCGCCGCCGGCTCGGCGACCGAGGGGGCGGGCGGCGACGTGGTGACCGCCGCGGGGGTCGCCGCGGTCCTGGCCGGCGGGCTCACCGTGCTCATCTTCCAGAGCCCCCTCGCCGTCTCGTTCGCCACCGACGGGGGAAGCTTCCCCGGGGCCCCGAGCCTGTTCTGGGACCTCGAGCTGCTGCTCGCCTCGCTGGCGCTGCTCGGGTTCGGGACGACGGCGGCGTTGACCCGCGGACCGGCGTACGTCGGCGGGATCGGTCTCGCGGCGTTCATCTTCTCCGTCGGCTTCGACCTCGACGATTCGAGCCCGGCCGGGAAGGTGCTGGGCTGGCCGCTGATCCTGCTCTTGCTCGGCGCCGGACTGTTTCTCGCCGGCGTGGTCCCGGCGTTGCGGCGCAAGCCCGCCTAGATGGGTGATTCCACGCCTTCCCGCACGCGGATGACGCGCGGATACCGTCGCTGGACCGCGACCGATCGTCCTCGCACGTGCCCAACGGCACGCGCTTCGTCCGCCGGCCACGCCCAGCTCGGTCCCGCACGCCCCCGCGCACGCGAGGCCGTGGAATCAACCATCTAGCGCCGGCGGGACGAATCCGGCCGGTCGCGCTCAAGCGTCACGCCCGAACGGCCGAACTAGAGGTCTAGGTCGTCAGCTAATCTCGTGAAAGGCTCGAGCTTGTTCGCCAGCCGTTCAAATTGTGAACCAACACAATCGCCAAGGGAGCCATCGTCCGGTAGCGCGCTGGTCGTAGCGCCGGCAGGCACCCACCTGTTTATTCAGGTTCGCAGGCAGAGCGGTAACGGCAAGCTGGGGCCTTCGTTCTCTCCGCGCGCCGGGAGCGCTCGATGAGGCAGAAGCTCAACGAGAACCCGCTCGTCCAGGCCGCGGCGATCGGCCTCCTCGCCCTCCTCGTCGGCGTCATGCTGCTGATGCGGATGGGTGGTGGAGGCGCCGCCGAGGAGGTGCCCGCGGCCGGCGATACCGCCACGTTGACGCCGACCGCGTCGGACCCGGCTGCGGCGTCGCTCGCCGACCCCGCGACCAGCGCGTCCGCCACCCCTGCCGCCACGCCCCCGGCCCGACGCGGGTGCCGGCTTCAAGGCCGGACCGGGGCTGCCGGCGAACGTCGTCGATGCCTACGACGGCGGACAGGCCGTCGCGTTGCTGATCGTCAACCACCGCGGGATCGACGATCGCGACCTGCAGCGGACCGTCGAGGCGGTCGGCTCCCAGGCCGATGTCGCCGTCTTCGTCACCGACGTCAAGGACGTCGCCGACTACTCGCGGATCACGGAGGGCGTGAAGCTCAACCGCACCCCGGCGCTGGTCGTGATCCGGCCGAAGCGGCTCACCGAGGGCCCGATGCCGAGCGCCGGCATCGCCTACGGCTTCCGCGGTCCGGAGAGCGTCCAGCAGGCGTTCGACGACGCCCTCTACGAGGGCAAGACCGACCTTCCCTACCACCCGTAGGGGACCCGCGCGGCCGTTACCCTCGGTCCGCATGGATCGAGAGGCGTTCGACGCTTACCTGAACGATGCGCGCCACCGCGGCGAGCCGCTTGCCGGCGGCTTCGACGGGGCCGCCGGCGGCGCCCCCTGTGGCGACCTGATCCGGGTCTCGATCGCGATCGAGCGCGGGTCGGTGAACGCGGTGACCGTCGACGCCGAGGGCTGTGCCGCGGCACGCGCCGCGGCCGCGGCGGTCGCCGAGCTCGTCGACGGGGCGGGGGTGCTCGACGCCGCGCTGATCGGCCCGGATGCCGTCGCCGGGGCGCTCGGCGGGATCGGCTCGCAGGGGCGCCACGCGGTCGAGCTCGCCGCCGATGCCCTGCATCGGGCGCTCGGCGAGGCGGCGGGTTCGGCGGTCGAGCTCGCCCCCCCGCCGGCGCGCGGCGAGCGCGTCCTGGTCGCGGTCAGCGGGGGCGTCGACTCCGCGGTGGCGGCGCTGCGCGAGCGCGAGCGCGGGGCGGAGGTGGTCGCCGTGACCCTGAAGCTGTGGTCCGATCGCCGCACCGACGCGGCGAAGAGCTGCTGCTCGCCGCTGGCGGTCGTTGGCGCCCGCCAGCTCGCCCATTCGCTCCGGATCCCGCACCTGACGCTCGACCTCGAGCCGCAGTTCCGGGCCGCCGTGGTCGGCCGGTTCGTCGACGGCTACCGCGCCGGGCGCACCCCGAACCCGTGCGTGGTCTGCAACGGCGAGCTGCGGATCGACGCGATGGTCGCGCTCGCCGACCGGGTCGGCGCGCAGAGCCTCGCCACCGGCCACTACGCGCGCCTCGCCGACGACGGGGAGGGGCCGCTGCTGACCGCGGCCGCCGACCCGCGCAAAGGACCAGACCTACATGCTCTCCGGGCTCGCGCCCGCGTCGCTGGCGCGGTTGCGCTTCCCGCTCGGCGAGCTGACGAAGCCCGCGGTGCGCCGGATCGCCGCCGCGGCCGGGCTCGCGGTCGCCTCGAAGGCCGAGAGCCAGGACCTGTGTTTCCTCGCCGGCGAGGGCAAGCGCGCCTTCCTCCGCCGCCACGGCGGCCTCGACGAGCGACCCGGGGAGATCGTCGACGCCGCCGGCCGCCGCCTCGGCAGCCACCGCGGCCACCACGAGTTCACGGTCGGCCAGCGCCGCGGCCTCGGGGTCGGCTCGCGCGAACCCCTCTACGTCCTCGCCACCGACGCCGGCACGAACACGGTCGTCGCCGGCAGCCGCGACGAGCTCGCGACCACCCGGGTCGCGGTCCGCGAGGCGACCCTGCACCGGCCCGGCGGGCGCGTCGACCGGGTGCTGCTGCGCTACCACTCCCGCCCGCTCGCCTGCGAGCTGCCGCCGGTCGAGGCCGGCGACCACGCGGAGCTCGAGCTCGAGCTCGGCGAGCCCGCCTACGGGGTCGCCCCCGGCCAGACCGCCTGCCTGCTGAGCGGCGACGTCGTCGTCGGCCGCGCCACCATCGCCTGACGCGCCGAGCGTCCCTCAATGTGCCCCACAGGGGCTACCGAGGGACGTTCACCGTGAAGCGCCACTCGACCGCGGGAGTCCGCTCCACGTTGCCGCGGGGGTCGGTGGCGCGGACGCGGAAGCGGTGGCGGCCGCGGCCCGTCTTCACCCGCACGCCCGACTCGACACCCCTTCCATTTGCCCGTGTCGAGGCGGCATTCGAAGCTCGCCGCGGCATCGTCGGCGCGGAACCGGAACCGAATCCCACGCCGCGCCCGGTCCCTACCCACCTCGTTGCCCGGTCCGTCCTTCTTCCTGGTCTTGGGCGGACGTCGTCCGCCAGGAACGCCCGGAAGTCCCGGCTCTCCACCCGCCCCGGCAGGATACGCCCCCGACAGGAACCGGGTGCTGAGCAGCTCATCCACGCTGCGGGCGAACAGGCGTCCGTCGCGCCGGCGTCCCCCAGCAGCCACGTCGCCAGCCACGCCTCCATGAATCCGGCCAGGTCGCGGTGCTTCTGCTCACTGCCCGGGGTCGCGAAGTCGAGGTGGCTGTAGCCGGCCATCACCAGCTCGACGGCCGGGAGCTCGTGCTCGCGCCACCAGTCGAATCCGGGCAGCTTCAGGTCGACGGGTGCATAGTCAGGCTTCGCATCACACGGCGCGTCCTTGGCGAAGCCCAGCGCCGGCACCCGTGGCGTGATCTCGAGCTGCTGCCCCGCGGCGCACTCGAACACGGCGCCGCCGGGATCGCCGTTGACCCAGCGACGCAGTGTGTCCAGCGCGATCAGGGCCCGGACGCCCGGGTCGGCGTCCTGCTGCACGTAGCCGGCGACGATCGACCCGAGCGAGTGGCCGGCGAGCGCGATTCGCGAGCCGTCGGTGTTGGGGAGGTACGGGTTCTGCGATCCGCGGACGAACGCGATCGCCGAGCGCATCGCATCGACCGCGTTGAAGAACGCCTCCACCTGGTTGGCCCCGTGCGGCGCCGTCCAGACGATCGCGATGTAACCGTGCCCGGCGAGGTCACGGGCGCTCCAGAACTGCGCGCACTGGTTGCCGCCGAGGCCGTGCTGGAGGAGGACCACGGGGCGCGGCCCGGGGAACGCCGTGTCGTCGGCGGGCTTGAGGATCGTCCCCTCGTAGGCAGCGTTGCCGTTCGGCTGGGTGAGCGAGGGGATCGACACCGTCGTCGAGACCGAGTCGCCCATCCAGCCATAGTGCGGCTGACCGTCGCAGGGGCCGGCGGCCGACGCGGCTCCGGGTGTTGCGAGGGCGGCGGCGACCACGATCAAGCAGGGGAACGCCCACCTAGACTGGCGGGGCGATGCGATCGGACGAGATCCGCGAGACATACCTCTCCTTCTTCGAGGAGCGCGGGCACCTGCGCGTGCCCTCATCCTCGTTGGTCCCTGCCGCTGAAGACACCTCGACCCTGCTCACAGTTGCGGGGATGCAGCCGTTCAAGCCCTACTTTCGCGGCGAGAAGCCGCCGGCGCCCCGCATTTGCGACGTCCAGCGGTGCTTCCGCACCCCGGACATCGAGGAGGTCGGCAAGACCCGCCGCCACCTGACCTTCTTCGAGATGCTCGGGAACTGGAGCTTCGGCGACTACTTCAAGGAGGAGTCGATCGCCTGGGGCTGGGAGCTCTCGCTCGAGGGCTTCGGCTTCGATCCCGAGCGGATCTGGGCGACCGTGTTCGAGGGTGACGACGAGCTCGGGCTCGGCCCCGACACCGAGGCGATCGAGCTCTGGAAGGCGATCGGGGTCCCGGAGGAGCGGATCGTGCTGCTGCCGACCAAGGAGAACTTCTGGCAGGCGGGGCCAACCGGCCCGTGTGGGCCGTGCTCGGAGATGTACATCGACCGCGGCCCGGAGTACGGCTCCGACGATGAGCGCCCCGGGGATGACACCGATCGGTACCTCGAGTACTGGAACCACGTCTTCATGACCTACGAGCTGCACGAGGACGGGTCGCTCACCGACCTGCCGGCGCGGAACATCGACACGGGCATGGGCCTGGAGCGGATGGCGATGATCCTCCAGGGCGTGGACTCGATCTTCGAGACCGACGGGTTCGTACCGCTGATCTCGCTCGCCGAGGAGCTCTCAGGGAAGCGGTACGCCGGCGACCCGAAGGTGACGCGCGCGATGCGGATCATCGCCGACCACTCACGCGGCGCCGTCAACCTGATCGCCGACGGGGTCGTGCCGTCGAACGAGGAGCGCGGCTACGTCCTGCGCCGGATCATGCGGCGAGCGATCCAGCAGGGCCGGGTGATCGGGATCGAGCCGCCGTACCTGGGCCGCTTCGCGGAGACCGTGATCGAGTTGATGGGCGGCGCCTATCCGCACCTGGAGGCCGAGCGCGACTCGATCATGCGCTGGATCGGCGACGAGGAGGAGAGCTTCGGCCGCACGCTCGACCGCGGCACCGAGCTGCTCGCGAAGCTGGTCGCCGAGGCCAAGGAAGCGAGCACCTCCTGGATCGACGCCGAGGACGCCTTCCAGCTCCACGACACCTACGGCTTCCCGTACGACCTGACCAAGGAACTGCTCGCCGAGGAGGGCCTTGCGGTCGACGACGAGGGCTTCGAGGCGCTGATGGAGGAGCAGCGGACCCGCGCTCGCAGCGGTGCGTCGATCGCCGCTCCCGACCGCCATCAGGCGGTGATTGAGTTCACCGCCACGGCGCCGCCGACGAGCTTCGTCGGCTACCGGGAGCTCGAGGCCGAGACCGCTGTCGCCGCGGCGCGTCCGCTCGGCGACGACGGCGCGCTGCTCGTCAAGCTCGAGGAGAGCCCCTTCTACGCCGAGGGCGGCGGCCAGGTCGCCGACTCGGGCGTGCTCGCGTGGAGCGGGGGGGACGCCCGGGTCGAGGACGTCTACCGCGTCGGCGACGACCAGGCCCTGCGGGTGGCCGGGACCGGTCTGGAGAGCGGTGCGCAGGTGACCGCCGCCGTCGACCACCACCTTCGCCACGCGACGATGCGAAACCACACCGCGACGCACCTCCTGCACGCGGCGCTGCGCGAGCGGCTCGGCACCCACGTCCGCCAGGCGGGTTCGGCGGTGCGGCCCGACAAGCTGCGCTTCGACTTCACCCACGGCGCGCCGCTCGGCGCCGACGAGGTGCGAGCGATCGAGGACCGCGTCAACGAGTGGGTGAAGGCGAGTCGCGCCGTGCGGGCGCTGGAGATGGAGCGCGCCGAGGCCGAGGCGCTCGGGGCGATGGCGCTGTTCGGCGAGAAGTACGGCGACTGGGTGCGGATGGTCGAGGTCGACGAGGTCTCGCGCGAGCTCTGCGGTGGCACGCACGTCGCCAACACCGCCGAGATCGGCATCGTCGCGCTCGTCTCTGAGGGCTCGAGCGCCGCCAACGTGCGCCGGATCGAGGCGCTCAGCGGCCCCGAGGCGATCGACTACTACCGGCGGCGCAGCGACGACCTCGCTCGCGCCGGGACCCTGCTCGGCTCCTCTCGCGACCCGGTCGCCGCCGCCGAGCGGGCGGCGGAGCGGATCGCCGAGCTCGAGGCGAAGCTGGCCGAGTCGGGGCGCGCGGAGGCCGGGGCGGAGGCGGAGCGGCTCGGCGCCGAGGGCGAGGACGTCGCCGGCGTGCGGGTGATCGCGGTCGAGTCGCAGGAGGCCGACCAGCGGGCGCTGCTCGACCTCGCCGACCGCGTCAAGCAGCGCCACGGCGAGGCGGCGGTGGTGCTCGGCGGCCGCCAGGACGGCAAGGTCGCGCTGGTTGCAAGCTTCACCAAGGGCGCGGTCGACCGTGGGCTCTCCGCCTCCGGGGTGATCAAGGAGGTCGCCGGGCTGATCGGCGGCGGTGGCGGGGGACGCGACGACGCGGCCCAGGCCGGCGGCCGCAACCCCGACGGGCTCGACGATGCGCTGCGGGCGGCGGCCGAGGCGATCCGCCGCTCCCTGAGCGCCTAGGCCCCTCTAGGGTTGCGCACCGGCATGCGGGTGTTGGCGATCGATCACGGCGACGTGCGCGCGGGGACCGCGGTCTGCGACCCGAGCGGGACGATCGTGCGGCCGCTGGGCGTGATCAGCCCGCCGGATCCGACCGAAGCCGCGCGGGTGGCGAGGGAGGAGGGCGCCGAGCTGGTCATCGTCGGCCTCCCGGTCTCGCTCGACGGCGCCGAGCGCGAGCAGGCGGCGTCGGCGCGCGGGTTCGCGGAGGCGCTCGCAGCCGAGCTCGGCGAGATCCCGGTCGAGACCTACGACGAACGGCTGACCACGCGGATGGCGGCGCAGAGCGCTCGCGCCGGCGCCGAAGCCCCGGCCGACTCGCTGGCCGCCGCGCACCTGCTCGAGTCCTACCTGTCCAGCCGCGGACGCTCGGGATGAACGACGAGTTCGACTGGCAGGACCCGTTCGCCGACGACCCCGAGGCCGCCGAGCGTGAGCGTCGGCGCGCGGAGCGCGAGGCGCGCCGCCGCGCTCAGCAGGAATCGCTGGCGGCGAAGGTGCAGGCGGGCGGACCGGCACCGGCACCGCCAGGCACCGGGGATGGGGAGGAGCCCGTCCCCGGAAATTCGAATTTCCGGGGAGCGCCTGTGGAGGAGACACCGATCCCGCCGCGGCGGATGACGCATGGACCGCAGCCGCCGCGGCACCTGATGATCAAGCGGATCGTCGGCGTGATCATCTTCCTCGTCGTCCTCGGGCTGCTCGTCTTCGGGGTCATGAAGGCGATCGACGGGCTCGGCGGCGACGACGACGCGCCGGCGAAGGCGGCAAAGCCGGTGAAGACGACCGAGATCACCGTCCCGGAGGGCCTCGACCGCCGTCAGATCGCAGCCGTTGCCAAGGACGCCGGCCTGAAGGGCGACTACATGGACGCGACGAAGAAGCCGCCGAAGAAGTCCGGGTTCGAGCTGGCCAAATACGACGCCAAGAGCGCCCCCAACCTGGAGGGCTTCCTGTTCCCCGACACCTGGAACGACCTGCCGAAGAAGGCGACCGTCCACGACCTGGTCGACCGCCAGCTCGCCGACTTCGAGCAGCGCATCAAGGGCGTCGACCTCTCCTACGCGAAGTCGAAGAACCTGACGCCGTACGACGTCCTGATCATCGCCTCGATCATCGAGAAGGAGATCGCGGTGCCCGAGGAGCGCAAGCTCGCCGCCGCCGTCGTCTACAACCGGCTCGCCGCCAACAACCCGCTCGGTATGGACTCGACGATCCGCTACTACCTGCAGAACTACGACGAGCAGCTGACCGAGTCGGAGCTCGCGGAGGACCAGCCGTACAACACCCGAATCCACACCGGGCTGCCGCCGACCCCGATCTCCAATCCCGGCCTCGCCTCGATCGAGGCTGCCGCGAAGCCCGCGAAGTCCGACGTCTTCTACTTCGTGATCAAGCCCGGCACGTGCAACGAGCACACCTTCGTCGAGACCGAGGAGGAGTTCTTCGCGGCCGAGGAGGCCTACCAACAGGCGCTGCAGGAGCAGGGCGGCTCACCGACCGAGTGCTGATGCCGCGGCTCGCCGTGCTCGGCTACCCGGTTTCGCACTCGCGCTCGCCGGCGATGCAGAGCGCTGCGCTCGCCGAGCTCGGGCTCGCGGACCGGTGGAGCTACGAGGCGATCGAGGTCGTGCCGGAACGGTTCGCGGCCCTCGTCGCCTCGCTGCCCGGCGACGGCTTCGCGGGCGTCAACGTCACCGTCCCGCACAAGCTCGCGGCGCTCGCGATCGCCGACCGGGCGTCCGATGCGGCGCACGCGATCGGCGCCGCCAACACGCTCAGCTTCGGGCGCGGCACGGTCGCGGCCGAGAACACGGATGCGACCGGGATCACCGCAGCGATCGGTGAGCCGCTCGCCGGCCGGCGAGCGCTCGTCGTTGGCGCGGGCGGGTCGGCGCGCGCGGCGGTGTGGGCGCTGCGGGAGGCGGGCGCCGAGGTCGCCCTCCACAACCGGACCGCGTCGACGGCCGAGGCCCTGGCCGTCGAGCTCGGCGTCGCGCGGGTCGCGGGCGCAGCGCGCGCGGACGACTACGACCTGATCCTCAACGCCACCACGCTCGGCCTCGCGCAGGCTAACGAACGCCCGCCCGTGTCCGAGGACCTAAAGGCACATCCGTTCGATGCCGATGCGATCAACGAACAACAAGTCGTGGTGGACCTCGTCTACGGGTCGCACGAGACGGCGCTCGCATCCTGTGCACGGGAACGGGGCGCACGCGTGATCGACGGGCTCGAGGTGCTCGTCCACCAAGGAGCGGCCTCGCTGCGGATCTGGACCGGGCTCGACCCCCCGATCGAGACCATGAGAAGGGCGGCTCGCGGCGAATGACCCCAAGATGGAAGATCGACCGACACACCTGCGGCCCGTACCCTCCCCGGGCCCGGCGGCGACGGCCGCCCGCAGCGCGAGCACCGGCGAGCCGGAGGGGACTCCCGGGCTGACGCCCGCCGCACGGGCTCGGGAACTCGTCGATGTTCCTCACCGACGTCGTCGTCGAGCTCGGCTACGCGACGCGTGAGCAGGTCGACGCGGTGATCGAGCGCGCGCGGGTCGCCGGCCGGCTCGCCGACGAGCTGATGCTCGAGGAGCGGCTGCTCAACTCCGAGCAGCTCGCGCGCGCGACCGCCGAGCGCTACGGCCTCGACCACATCGACCTGAGCGCCTTCCACGTCGACATGGGCGCGGCGAACCTGCTCTCGGTCTCCTCGGCGCGCCGCTACCAGGCGGTCCCGGTCGGCTACGTCGACAAGGACACGCTGCTCGCTCGCGACGGTCGATCCGGCGAACGTGCTCGCGATCGACGACATCCAGATGATCACCGGCCTCAACTGCCGGATGGCGGTCGCGGCGCCGACGACGTCGAGGCGCTGATCACGCGGCTCAACTCGCTCGAGACACGCGGTCACCGAGGCCGTCGACGAGGACGAGGCCGAGGAGGAGCTCGGCGAGGTCACCGAGCTGCGCGAGTCGGCCGACGACGCCCCGGTCATCAAGCTCGTCTACTCGATCCTCGGCCAGGCGGCGATCGAGGGCGCCTCCGACATCCACTTCGAGCCGGGCGAGGAGGAGATGCGGGTCCGCTTCCGCGTCGACGGCGTGCTCTACGAGGCAGCGCGGGTGCCGAAGCGGATGGTCGCCGGCGTCGTCTCGCGGGTGAAGATCATGAGCAACCTCGACATCGCCGAGAAGCGCGTCCCGCAGGACGGGCGCGTCACCGTCAACGTCGAGGATCGCAAGGTCGACCTGCGGGTCACGACCCTGCCGACCCAGCGCGGCGAGGGCGCGACGATCCGCATCCTCGACAAGGACCATGCGCTGCTCTCGCTCGACGACCTCGGCATGGTCGGGACGGGCCGCGAGTCGTTCGAGGCCGTCGGTCGCCCGCTCCCATGGCGCGGTCCTCGTCACCGGGCCGACCGGCTCGGGCAAGTCGACCTCGCTCTACGCGGCGCTCGCGAAGCTGAACGCGGTCGAGAAGAAGATCATCACGATCGAGGACCCGGTCGAGTACCGGATCGAGGGCATCAACCAGATCAACGTCAACCGGAAGGCCGGGCTGACCTTCGCCGCCGGGCTGCGCTCGATCCTGCGCGCCGACCCCGACATCATCATGGTCGGCGAGATCCGCGACGCCGAGACGGCGCGGATCGCGATCGAGTCGGCGCTCACCGGCCACATGGTGCTGTCGACCCTGCACACCAACGACGCGCCGGGCACGATCACCCGGCTGGCGAAGATGGGGATCGAGAGCTTCCTGACCGCGTCGGCGCTCGACTGCGTCGTCGCCCAGCGGCTCGCCCGCAAGCTGTGCACGCACTGCAAGGGACGGACGCTGATCTCGCAGGCAGGCGCTACTGGAGGCCGGCTTCCGGGTCGGCACCGACCTCGAGGCCTACGAGCCGGTCGGCTGCACCCGCTGCAACCAGACCGGGTATCGGGGCCGGATCGGGATCTTCTCGGTGATGGAGATGAGCGAGCGGATCAAGGACCTGACGGTCGCCGGCGCGCCCGAGGCCGAGATCACCGCCGCCGCTCGCGAGGCTGGGATGCTGACCCTGCGTGAGGACGGGCTGACCAAGGTCCGCGCCGGCGTCACCTCGATCGCCGAGCTCGCCCGCGTCGCGTCCTAGCCACGCGGACGCGCGTCCTAGTCACGGTCCGGGCCCCTCAAGCGAATTCGTATATCGGTCGATGTTTGGGGGCATGGATGACGCCTGTCCGCACACGTCCGCGGGTCAACGCCTGACCGATCGCCGCCTGAGGGGGGAGGGCGGTTACACGATGGTCGAGGTCCTGGTCGCGATCATGATCTTCACCGCGGCCGTCCTCGGTGCGCTGGCGTTGATCAACACGGCCAACCTGACAGCGCTCTCGGACCGGGCGCGGGCCGGCGGCGTCAGCCTCGCGCGGCAGATCCAGGAGGGGGCGCGCGGCGCCGGGTCGAGCGTCGCGTACAGCCAGCTGACCAACGGTTGCCCCTCGCCGGGCAGCCTCAACAACCCCTGTGCGACGACGAGCTCGATCGTCGCGGCGCTGCAGTCCCAGCCCGGGCTCGCCCCCGACGCAGGATCTCCGGCCGGCACCTGGCAGATCACCCGCGCCAATATCGCTTACACGGTCAAGGTCTCGGTCTGCACGATGGACGACCCGGCCGACGGGCTCGGCGGCCACGACGGCGGCGGCTACTGCGTCGACAACCAGGGCGCCGGCTCGGTCGACTCCGACGCCGACGACTACAAGCGGGTATCGATCCAGGTCGACTGGGGCGGGACCAGTGGAGCGAACACGATCCGGGCGATCTCCCTGATCAACTCGAGCGGCGTCAACGGGCCGGGGTGACCTGCCTGCGCCAGACCGGCAGCTCCTGCCCGAACGCGCCGCTGATTACGAACTCGGCGACGACGGCGATCGACTTCACCGCCTCGGTCGCCGGCAGCCCGGTCACGCTCGACTGGAGGGTCGACGGCGCCTATAAGGGGACCGTCGTCCCGAGCGGCGGGAGCGCCGCCTTCACCTGGACCCTCGGCACGACCGGCACCGCCGGCGCGGTCGCCGACGGGACCTACGAGATCAGCGCGGTCGCCTCCGACGCGAACGGCAATCCCGGCAACATCGGCACCGTCCAGGTGCAGGTCAACCGGCGCGCTCCGGCGGCGCCCGACACGTTCATGGCGGGCCGAAACGTCGTGCTCGAGGGCAACGGGACGATCGGGGGCGTCGACCTCGACTGGCTCCCGTCGAGCGACAAGGACATCCTCTACTACCGCGTCTACAGCAAGACGGGAACCAGCGGCACGCCGGTGCTCGAGCACCAGACCCAGGACGCGAGCGTGACCGGGTGGACCGACCTGACGATCGCCGCCTTGCCGACGTACGGGGCTCCCTTTTCGTGGCCGGGCGACTGCGATCCGTTCCCGGCCGACCCGACCCCGGTCTTCTACTGGGCGGTCGCGGTCGACCAGAACGGGGCCGCGGTCCGCGAGGGGACCGCGTCGCCGCAGATCGATGTCAACGCCTGCAACCACAAGCCGAAGAACATCGGCGGGTTTTCGAAGACCTCGAACAGCGACGGCACCGTGACCTTCGACTGGGACATCCCGGGCAACCCGGTCGATCCCGACGTCCCGGCGGGCGACTCGATCTACGGCTACCGGGTCTATCGCTGGGACAACGGGGGCCACACCGAGTCGGTCCCGCCGACCGACCGCTACGAGTACCTGATCCCGCCGAACGTGACCTCGTGCGTGGCGGGCTCGGGGACGAAGCCGTGGCCGTGCTGGACCGACACCTCTCCGAGGCCCGGGGGCCTGAGCCTCGCCTATTGCGTCCGCGCCGTCGACGAACACATGCAGGAGTCAGACAAATGCAGCGGCAAGCAGAGCTTCTAAACGCCCAGCGCGGCTTCAGCCTGGTCGAGGTCCTGATCGGGATGACGCTCGGCGTCGTCGTCCTGGTCGCGATCACCACGGTGCTGATCAACTATCAGCAGGACGCCGCGCGCAGCAACCGCCAGCTCGACGCCCAGCAACAGGCCCGGGTCGCGGTCGACCGGATCGTGCGCGAGCTGCGCAACGTGGCCAGCTCGCGCACCAACCCGACCCTGGTCGAGACCGCGAGCCCCTATGACCTCACCTTTCAGACGGTGGGCACGGCGAGTGGCTCGAACACCGCCGGGATCAAGCGCGTCCGCTACTGCATCCCCGCCGACCCGACGCCGGGCAGCTCGGCGAACCAGGTGCTGACCGTGCAGACCGAGACCTGGAACACCTCGACGGTGCCGGCGAACCCGTGGTTGCCGACGGGCGGCATCTACCCGGCCTGCCCGTTCACGCCGGGGTCGCTGCCGAGCGGCGCGGCGGTCTCGAACGACCGGATCGCCAGCAAGGTGATGAACCGCCGTGCGGGCGCCGACCGGCCCGCCTTCACGTACACCTATGGCGTCGCCGGCAACCTGGCCACGATCACGAACGTCGGCATCCAGCTGTTCGTCGACGTCGATCCCGCCCTCCCGCCCGCCGAGACGTCGCTGCGCAGCGCCGCCTTCCTGCGCAACCAGAACCAGCCGCCGGTGGCGTCGTTCACGGCGACCGCGACCGGCGGCGGGCACTTGCTGCTCAACGGCGGCGGCTCCAGCGACGCCGACGGTTCGAGCTTGACCTATGCCTGGACGAATGTGACCGGGGGCGCGAACACCGGGTTCGCCAGCACCGGCCTCTACGACTGGAGGCCGGGCGCGGGCACGTACTCGGTGAAGCTCACGGTGACGGATCCGGGCGGACTCAGTGCAACCCAAACACAGACGGTGGTGGTCCAATGAACACGCTCAGGAAGCGAATGCGGGATGAAACCGGCGGCACGATCGTCGCCGCGATGCTGACCGGTGTGGTCGCGCTGGGGCTCGGCACCGCCGTGCTCCAGCAGGTCAACGCGGAGAGCAGCCAGACCGGCGCCCAGCGCGCCCGCGAGGGGGCCTTCCAGCTCGCCGAGAGCGCGCTCAACAACAGCTCCCTGCAGGTGACGCGCACGTTCCCGACCACCACCGCCGCGGCGTTCCCGACCTGCACCCAGGCGACCACGCCCTCGTCGAAGTGCATCGGCACGGGTCTGGCGACCAACTACACGAGCGTCGACGACGGCGCCCCGAACGGCGGGGTCGACTTCAAGACCGCGCCGACCTGGGAGGTCCGGGTGCTCGACGACCTCGACGGACCCAACTACTACGACGAGTCCCTCCTCACGCGCGGCGCGGCGGCCTACGACGCCACCGGCGGCACCGGTGGTGCCCCCAACGGCTACGTCTGGGTGCGTGCGAGGTCGACCGTCGGCGGCCACACCTACACCCTGGTCGGCCTGGTCGGCCAGGGCGCGCCCCAGCAGGAGCAGCTGCCGCGCAACACGATCACCGCGGGATGGTTCAGGACCACCAACAACGGGCGCAAGGTGATCGTCGACGCGCAGGGCAACTCCGCCACGGCGGGGCCGGTGGCGGTGCGCTGTCACCCGCCGAACGGCGGGCCCAGGTCGGGCGATCCCTGCCTCGGCTATGACCCCGCCAAGGGCCAGCTCTCGCCGGCCGGGGCATACACCTTCGATTACGTCGACGGCTCCGAGGCCCCGAACGCGACCAACCGGAGCACGCTCGGCTCGGCGGCGCTCGGGCGACTCAAGCAGCGCGCGATCAGCCTCGGCACCTACTACGCCACCGGCTGTCCTTCGAACCTCACCGGGGCGATGATCTACGTCGAGAACGCGAACTGCAGCTACACCACCGGAACGGCCAATTCGCCCGCCAGCCCCGGCGTGCTGGTGTTCGCGAGCGGCACCCTCTCGCTGGCCGGCAACTTCACCTACAACGGCGTGGTCTACATGGCCAATGGCCAGGGCAGCGCTCCGAGCTCGGGGCCGTGCACGACCGGCTATCAGAACACGGTCGTCAGCCTGACCGGCACGTCGCTGATCAACGGGGCCGCGTTCGTCGACAAATGCGGTGGCTTCATTACCGGATCGAGCAAGGCGAACGTCATCTTCGATGCGAACGCGCTGAACGCCGTGGTCAGCAGTGGCGCCGCGCAGACGATCAAGAACAGCTTCCGGGTGATCTCGAGCTCGTGAACCGGGGGCGCGGGCGGACAACGGCCGTCCGCGCTCAAGCTTCCCGGCGACGGTGACGAAAGGAACATCGTGAGCTTCGACTTCGCATCCGTCCTCTCCCGCATGGTCGGGCTGAAGGCCTCGGACGTGCACCTGACGCCGGGCTTGCCGCCGGCGCTGCGCGTCCGCGGCCGGATCACGCCGCTCGACGATCACCCGAAGCTGACGCCGCAGGACACCCGCGAGATCGTCTACTCGCTGCTCAACGACTCGCAGCGCAAGCGGTTCGAGAACGAGCAGCAGCTCGACTTCGCCTACTCGATCCCGAACGTCGCCCGCTTCCGCGTCAACGTCTTCTTCCAGCGCGGCTCGATCTCGCGCCGCGTTCCGCCTGATCCCGAACAAGATCGAGAGCCTCGACGTCGCTCGGCCTGCCGGCCGTGCTCGAGGACTTCTGCCGCAAGCCGCGCGGCTTCGTGCTCGTCACCGGGCCGACCGGCTCCGGCAAGTCGACGACCCTCGCCTCGATGGTCGACCTGATCAACGAGGAGCGCGAGGAGCACATCCTGACGATCGAGGACCCGATCGAGTTCCTGCACCGTCACAAGAAGTGCATCGTCAACCAGCGCGAGATCGGCGCCGACGCGCATCGACTTCGCCATCGCGCTGAAGGCCGCGCTGCGTGAGGACCCCGACGTGATCCTCGTCGGCGAGATGCGCGACCTGGAGACGATCTCGACGGCGCTGACGGCGGCCGAGACCGGCCACCTGGTGTTCGCGACCCTGCACACCCAGTCGACCGCGCAGACGGTCGACCGCGATCATCGACGTCTTCCCCGCCGCACCAGCAGCAGCAGGTGCGGATGCAGCTCTCGATCGCGCTGCAGGGGATCGTCACCCAGCAGCTCCTGCCGACCGCGGACGGTGCCTCGCGGGTGGTCGCCACCGAGGTCCTCGTGCCGACGCCGGCGATCCGCAACCTGATCCGCGAGGGCAAGACCCACCAGATCTACTCGGCGATCCAGACCTCCGGGCTCGATCGGGATGCAGACGATGGACGGCCAACCTCGCCCAGCTCGTCCGCCAGGGCAAGATCACCCGCAGCTCGCCGAGCAGCGCGCCTCGATCCCCGAGGAGCTGAAGCGGCTGCTCGGCGGCGCGGCCGACGATGAGCGCAGCCGAGCAGGCCGCAGGTCCCGCGTCGCGGGTCGCCTAGGGCGCGCCGATGGCGACCTTCGCCTTCAGGGCAGTCGACCTCGCCGGAGTTCCCGCCAGCGGCGAGCTCGAGGCCAGCTCCAAGGCCCAGGTCACCGAGCAGCTGCGCCAGCGCGGGCTGATCGTCCTCGACGTCTCCGAGAAGCGCGAGGCGTTCAAGCTCGAGTCGGTCTTCCAGCGCTTCAAGAGCGTCAACATGCGCGCGCTGTCGGTCTTCTCGCGACAGTTCGCGACCCTGATCGCGTCGGGCATGCCGATGCTGCGGTCGCTCTACACGCTCGAGGAGCAGACCGAGGACGAGATGCTGAAGGCCGGCGATCGGCGGCGCTCGCGACGACGTCGAGGCGGGGAGCTCGCTCCGGCGGCGATGGAGTCGCAGCCCGGCGTCTTCGACCCGCTCTACCGGTCGATGGTCCACGCCGGCGAGGGCGCCGGCCGCCTCGAGGAGTCGCTCGACCGGGTCGCCGCCCAGCTCGAGAAGCTCGACGCGCTGCGGCGCCAGGTCCGCTCGGCGATGATGTACCCGGCGGTCATCTTCGCGCTCGCGCTGGTCGTGATGATCGTCGTCGTCGCGTTCATCGTCCCGGTCTTCGTCGGGATCTTCGAGGAGATCTCCGCGGACAACCCGGCGCGGACACCGAGCTGCCGCTGATGACCAAGATCACCGTCGGTGTCGTCCGACTCTCGTCACCGGCAAGTGGTACATCCTGATCCCGGCGGTACTGATCCTTCGCCTATGCCTTTCCTGCGCTGGAAGAAGACCGAGCGGGGCGCGGTGCCAGTGGGACGCGCTGAAGCTGCAGTTCCCGTTCCAGATCGGCGACATCGTCCAGAAGGTCGCCCTGGCGCGCTGGTCGCGGACCTTCGCGGGACGGTCTCCTCCGGCGTTCCGATCCTGCAGGCGATCCAGATCTCCGGCGAGACGGCCGGCAACGCGGTCATCGCAGGAGGCGATGGACGAGGTCTACGCCTCGGTCAAGAAGGGCGGCACGATCGCGAGCCGCTGACCGAGCACGGGCTCTTCCCGCCGATGGTCTCGCACATGGTCTCGGTCGGCGAGGAGTCGGGACAGCTCGAGACGATGCTCGAGAAGATCGCCGACTTCTACGAGGCCGAGGTCGACGCCAAGGTCAAGGCGCTGACCTCGCTGATCGAGCCGGTGATGATCTGGTGGTCGGCGCGATCGTCGGCTTCATCGTGATCTCGATGTACCTGCCGATCTTCAAGCTCTACGACAGCATCCGCTAGTCGCGGCCGCCGCCGGGCTTCCGGGCGGCTCCGCGAACCACGAGTTGCCCGATCACGCGGCCGCCGGTCGCCGCCTGGGCCGGGAGGAATCGCACCGGATACGTGCCTTGGTCGAGGAGCAGCAGGTCGACCACCGCGGGGTCGAGGCGGTCGAGCTGCTCGAAGACGCCGAGCGCGACGATCTCGGCCGACCCGGGCTTCGAGGAGAAGATCTTCAGGTCCAGCTGATCTCCCTTGTGAAGGCGGATCCGCTGCGGCTCCGCGGCGTCGGCGCGGATGCTCGCCTTCACGAGCTTCCCGGACGGCGCGGGGGGCGCAGTCGTGGTGGTCGTCGAGGTCGTCTCGTCGGTGAGCTCTCCGCGGTCGATCGGGATCAGCGCCGCGACCGCGCTCGAGAGCACCAGCAGAACGAGCATCACCAGGATCAGTCGACGTGCCGCCATCGGATCGAGAGGCTACGCTCGACGCACCCGCGACTAGGGGCTGGCCCCCATATGAACGTCCAGCAGACCCCCAACCGCAGCTAAAGGGTTTTCCCGCCGAGCCGATAGCTGTCCCATACAGGGCCAGAACCAACTGGGACTCGGCGCAAAGCAACAGGTACCTCAGGAGGCACCAAATGCTCAACAACCTCCGCGTCAGGGCCCAGGGCGAGTCGGGTTTCACACTCGTCGAGCTTCTGGTCGTGATGCTGATCCTCGGCCTGCTGGCCGCGATCGCCGTTCCGGCGTTCTTCAACCAGCGCGATAAGGCCAACGACGCCAAGGCGAAGACCACGGCGAAGACCACGCAGACCGCGATGGAGACGTACGCGACCGACAACAACGGCAACTACACCGGCGCGACGGTCGCTCTCCTCCAGGCGATCGAGCCGACGATCCCGGCGACGGGCGTCGCTCTCAGCAACATCGCTGCGAAGACGTACACGATCACCGTGACGTCGACCACCGCGGCGACCCAGACGTTCACGATCGACCGTGCCGCCTCCGGCACGATCACCTATCCGTGCAACGTCGACGGTACCGGCGGCTGCCCGGCAAACGGCAGCTGGGGCTGATCAACAGCTCCAGCCGGCCCTAGGCCGGACGCGTTTAGAGGGGCGGGTCTCAAGGACCCGCCCCTCTTCGTATGCAGGAGGAACTCAACGAATGTCGAGGGGTTGCGGTGCGGGTCTCAAGCACTTGACGTAGGGGGCCGATACCGCGTTTCGTAAAGGCCAGCACCCACCTGGGACTGGCGCTCGGAAAAACAGTCACCTCAGGAGGCACCAAATGCTCAACAACCTCCGCGTCAGGGCCCAGGGCGAGTCGGGTTTCACACTCGTCGAGCTTCTGGTCGTGATGCTGATCCTCGGCCTGCTGGCCGCGATCGCCGTTCCGGCGTTCTTCAACCAGCGCGATAAGGCCAACGACGCCAAGGCGAAGACCACGGCGAAGACCACGCAGACCGCGATGGAGACGTACGCGACCGACAACAACGGCAACTACACCGGCGCGACGGTCGCTCTCCTCCAGGCGATCGAGCCGACGATCCCGGCGACGGGCGTCGCTCTCAGCAACATCGCTGCGAAGACGTACACGATCACCGTGACGTCGACCACCGCGGCGACCCAGACGTTCACGATCGACCGTGCCGCCTCCGGCGCGATCACCTATCCGTGCGACGTCGACGGCACCGGCGGCTGCCCGGCCAACGGTACCTGGGGCTGATTCGCTGAACCAGCTCTGACCGGCCTGCGGGCCGGCCAGGTTGAGGGGCGGGCCTTCGGGCCCGCCCCTCGTTCGTTCTGAGGCGGCCGCCGCCCCTCCTGCGATCATCCCGCTGCCGATGGACCACCAGCCCTCATGAGCGCCGCCTGGGCGGCCGCCGCCTTCGTCGGCGGAACGATCATCGGCAGCTTCCTCACCGTCGTCGCCCACCGGCTGCCGCGCGGCGAGGGCTTCGTCACCGGCAGGTCGAGGTGCCCCGGATGCGGGCGCGCAGATCGCCGCCCGCGACAACGTCCCGGTCGTCTCGCTGGCTGCTGCTGCGCGGCCGCTGCCGCTCCTGCGGCGAGCCGATCTCGCCGCGCTACCCGCTGATCGAGCTCGGCCTCGGCTGCTCTTCCTGCGGCGACCTACCTGATCCTCGAGGACGGCCCGACCGGCAGCTCGCGCTCGGGCTCGTCCTCTGCGCGCTGCTCGTCACGATCACGCTCACCGACCTCGACCTGCGGGTGATCCCGAACGCGCTCGTGATCGCCGGCGCCGTCGTCGCGGTCGCGATCGTCGCGGTGCCGACCCGACGACCTCGCCGAGCGCGCGATCGCCGCCGCGGCGGCCGGCGGGGTCTGTTCCTCGTCGTCATGGCCTATCCGCGCGGGATGGGGATGGGCGACGCGAAGCTGGTCGCGATGATGGGCCTCTACCTCGGGCGCGCGATCGCCCCGGCCGTCCTGATCGGATTCCTGGTCGGGGCCGTGGTCGGCGTCGCGATGATCGCGCGCCACGGCGCGGCGGCGCGCAAGCAGGCGATTCCGTTCGGCCCGTTCCTGGCGCTCGGCGGCATCGTCGGCCTCTGGTTCGGCGACGAGATCGTCGACTGGTACCTGGACGAGTTCTTCTCGACGCCGCACGGGCGCGCCGCTCAGGTGTCGCAGCGCTCAAGTGTCCGCCCGAGCGGCCGATTGTGACCGTGATGTGGCCGAACGCCGACCGCTGGTTACGAACCAGATGCGGGATCCATCGAGCGCAAGCAGATCAAGAACACGAAGACCGTCGTCGGACTCGAGATCGAGGCCGACAGCATCGCCGCGACCGAGGTCCGGGCCAACGGCCGGTCGAGGTCGCCGGCTACGGGATCGAGCCCCTCGCGACCGGCGTCTTCCGCGAGGGCGAGGTCGCCGATCCCCGAGGCGCTGGCGCCTCGCTCAAGGAGCTGTTCTCGCGCGAGAAGCTCAGCCGCACGGTCCGGCTCGGGATCGCCAACCAGCGCGTCGCCGTGCGGTCGATCCGGATGCCGGCGATCGACAACGCCGAGGAGCTCGAGACCGCGATCCGCTTCCAGGCCGCCGACCACATCCCGATGCCGCTCGAGCAGGCGGTGCTCGACTGGGAGGTCGTCGGACATCGTCACCGGCCCGAACGGCGAGCGCCAGATCGAGGTCGTCGTCGTCGCGGCGCGGCGCGACATGCTGACGCCGCTGCTCGACGCGATGAGCGCCGCCGGCCTGCGCGCCGTCGGCATCGACCTTTCCGCGTTCGGGATGATCCGGGCGCTCGGCGGCCAGCTCGACGCAGCACCGCGGGCTGCCGCCGATGAGCTACGAGGAGCGCCTGGCGATGGGTGCGGCGCTGGGCGAGGACGCGAGCGCGCTGGCGACGCCCGACGGCCGGCGGCGATCCTCTGCAACCTCGGCGACATCACCAACCTCGCCGTCGTCCAGGGCCGCAGCTGCGCGTTCACGCGGATCTCCCGTTCGGCGTCGAGGGGATCGTCCAGAAGCTCGCCGAGCGCCGCGGCCTGACGCTCGAGCACGCCCGCCAGTGGCTCGTCCACGTCGGGCTCGACATGCCCCTGGAGAGGATCGACGGCGATCCGGCGATCGTCAAGGCGGCGCGCGAGGCGCTCGCCGAGGGCGCCGACAAGATCGCCGACGAGATCCGGCTCTCGCTCGAGCTACTACGCGACGCAGGAGAACGCGGTCCCGGTCGAGCGGGCGATCGTCTGCGGCTTCGGGACGACGATCCCCGGGATGGCCGACCGCCTCCAGCGCGCTCCGGCTGCCGCTCGAGTCGGGCCGGCCGGCGGGGCTCAGCCGCCTCGACTCGGTCGCCGCGGCCCGGCTGACCCTTGCCTACGGCCTCGCACTGGAGAACTAGAGCGTGCGCCCCGTCAACCTGATCCCGCCCGAGGACCGCCGCGGTGACCGCGCCGCTGTCGCACCGGCATGGTCCCGTACCTCCTCGTCGGCCTCGCGGTCGCCGTCGTCGCCGTCTCGCTGCTGGTCGCTGTCGGCAAGCAGTCGACGATCGGGAGACGCGAGCTCGCGAACCTCCAGGCGCGAGGAGGAGGCGACACGCGGCCGGCCGAGGCACTCGCGCCGTACGCCCAGTTCGCCTCGCTGTCGCTGGCGCGGACCGCCACCGTCTCCAGCCTCGCCCAGAGCCGCTTCGACTGGGAGCGGGTGATGCGCGAGCTCTCCCGCGTGATGCCGAGCGACGTCTGGCTCACGACGACCTCAACCGGCGCCCGGCGGCCCGGCGGCGGCGGCGACCACACCTTGCCGAGCGATCACCGGCCCGTCCCTGTCGCTCTCCGGCTGCGCCGACGGCCACGAGGCCGTGGCCGGGTTCCTCGCGACGCTCGAGGACATCGACGGCGTCACCCGCGTCGGGCTCGAAGTCCGAGCTCGGGGCAGAGCTCGGACGGGTGCCGCGAGCGGGGCCGCCGGGCACCGCCGACTGCCGGGTGCGCACCTTCATCAGCCAGTTCGACATCGTCGTCGCCTTCGACGACGCCGTCGCCGCGCCGGATCCCGCTCCGAGGCCGCTCCGATCCGCCCGACCCCGCCGCCGACCCCGAGACCGCCGACGCGGCGCGCGGAGCAGCAGCAGGCCGACCGACTCGGCCGCCGAGCAGACCGGAGAAGGCGAAGAAGGCCGCCAACCTGTCCCGGGGGTCGAGCGTGAAGCGAGCGACCGCGCGATCGTCGCCGGCGTCCTCGTCGTCGGCCTGCTGGCGGCGTTCTGGTTCGTGATCCTGACGCCGAAGCGCGCCAGGTCAGCGAGCTCGACGCCCAGATCGCCGACACCGAGGCCAGCGTCGCCGAGCAGCAGCCGCTCGTCGACGCCGGCGAGGCGCGAAGGGCGACTACGAGACCGAGTACCAGCGCCTGGTCGTGCTCGGCAAGGCCGTGCCCGCCGACGACGACGCCGGCAGCCTGTTCGTCAGTTCAACGACATCGCCGGGAGCCGAAGGTCGACTTCAGTCGGCCTCGAGCCGTCCGAGGGCCGGCGGCGGCCAGCGCGCGACGCAGGCCGATCCGCCGGCGCGGGCCAGGCGGAGCGCCCGCCGGCGAGGCAGTCCCCGGACGACGTCGAGATCCGGCGAGGGGACGACGCCGGCCGCGCTGCCGACCGAGGACGCCGTCTCGCGGCCTCCCGCTCGGGGCGACGGTGGGCAGCGCCGGTCTCCCGGTGATCCCCTACGACCTCGAGCTCGGCGGCGACTTCTTCGGCTTCGCCGACTTCTTCCACGGCGTCGACGAGCTCGTCTCGACCGCGGCGACGGCGTTGCCAAGAGCGGCGTCACCGTCGACGGGCGGCTGGTGACGATCAACGGCTTCGACATCACGGTCGACGATGCCGGCGCGCTCTCCGCGACGGTCGACGTGACTACCTACGTGACGCCCGGCCGACCAGGGCGTGACCGGCGGCGCGACCCCGGCGGCGCCCGCGGCGACGCCGGTATCCAACCGCGGCCCCGGCGAGCCCCCCGGCCCGGCCGCGACGGTGACGCCATGAAGAAGTCGAACCTCAAGAAGCCGCGCGATGAAGCGACCAGCGTCAACCGTCGAAGCGCCGCAGTTCTTCTCGAGAACCTCTACCGCGATCTCCGCGACCGCCGGCTGCTGCTGCCGCTCGCCGCCTCGCTCGTCGCGCTGGTCGCCGTCCCGATGCTGATCAAGCAGGGCGGCGAGGCCGGCGGTCCGCCGCCGCCCGCGTCCCGGCTCGACCTCGGCCGAGGCGACCGCGGTCGAGGCCGCTCGTCCTCGCCGAGCACAGCGGGATCCGCAACTACAAGCAGCGGCTCGAGGACCTGAAGGAGACGGAACCCGTTCGCGCCGGCAGTTCGAGCCGAAGACGGCCGCGACCGCGGCGAGGACGGCTCGAGCGACGTCCCGGATCGCGGCGCTGCTCGAGCCCGGCCGGGCACGACGGTCCTCGTCGCGTCACCGTCCGGCGATCGTCCGCCGACACGACACGACGCATCGACGACCGCGATCCCCGGCCGACGGATTCCCCCACCGGGACGACGAGGCCACCGCGCTAGGTGTCCGCTTCTTCTCCGCCGCGTCGACGTCTCGGTCGGCCCGCCCGGGCACCGCGAAGCAGCTCGAGAACGTCCGCTACCTCGACCTCCTGCCGGGCAAGGCGACCCCGTTCGTCTCCTTCCTCGGCTTCGCCGGCGGCCCCCACCAGGCGCTCTTCGCGGTCAGCCCCGAGGTCACCGACCGCAGCGGCGACGGCTCCTGCGCGCCGAAGAAGCCGGGCCGGCTGCGAGTTCCTGACTATGAAGATCGGCGACGAGCGACCTTAAGTACGGGTTCGGCGATGACGCCGAGACCATCGCCGAAGCTGTTCGACACCGACGTCGTCAAGCTCGCTCGACGCCCGACGTGGTCGAGGTCGACGACCCCCGCAACGGCTGAACCGTCGCGCCCGACGACGTCCCGCGAGCGGCCACTGCGGCCGGGCTCGCTCCAAGATCGGCCGATGCCGTCCTCGACGCCGCCCGGCGACAAGCGCCGATACCTTCCGCCGTGAAGTCGCGCAACACGCACATCGCCCATGCCCCGGACCGGCGTGGCCTATCGCACCGCCGACTGCGACCGGCTCGGCCCAGCGCGCCCCCGGTCAGCCGCGCCGACACGTCGGACCATCGCCTTCTACGGCCTCGCGCCAATAGCCTGAGGATGGCGCAGTTCCGCTTCACGACCGCGGGCGAGTCGCACGGGCCCGGGCTCGTCGCGATCGTCGAGGGCATGCCCGCGGGCCTCCAGCTCGACCGCGAGCGGATCGATCGCGAGATGGCCCGCCGCCAGCTCGGCCACGGCCGCGGCGGGCGGATGAAGATCGAGACCGACTCGGTCGAGGTCCGCTCCGGGATCCGGCACGGGCGCACCCTGGGCAGCCCGGTCGCGCTCCTGGTCGCGAACCGCGACTACGCCAACTGGGAGGAGCGGATGAACCCGTGGCCGGTCGACGCCGAGGTCGAGGAGTCTCACCTGCCGCGTCCGGGCCACGCCGACCTGGTCGGCGCGCAGAAGTACGGGCACCGCGACGTTCGCAACGTGCTCGAGCGCGCCTCGGCGCGCGAGACCGCGGCCCGGGTGGCCGCCGGCGCTCTCGCGAAGGAGCTCCTGCATGCGTTCGGGGTCAGCGTCCACAGCCACGTGCTGCGGATCGCTTCGGTGAGCGCCCCGGAGCCTGGCGACCTCGCGCCCGAGGACTTCGATGGCATCGACGACTCGCCCGTGCGCTGCCTCGACCCCGAGGCCGCGGAGCGGATGGTCGCGGAGATCGACCGGCTGCGAAAGGGGAACGAGAGCCTCGGCGGGATCTTCGAGGTTCGCGCCTTCGGCCTCCTTCCCGGGCTCGGCTCGCATGTCGCCTGGGATCAGCGCCTCGACGGCCGCCTCGCGCACGCCGTGGTCTCGATCCAGGCGGTCAAGGGCGTCAGCGTGGGGGAGGCGTGGGAGGTCGCCGCGTCGCCGGGGTCCGAATCCCACGACGAGATCTTCTGGTCCGAGGAGCGCGGCTATCACCGCGAGACCAACCGCGCCGGCGGGGTCGAAGGCGGGATGTCGAACGGCGAGGCGCTTGTCGTCCGCGGCGCCCTGAAGCCGATCTCGACCCTGACCAAGCCGTTGCGCTCGGTCGACACGGAGACGAAGGAGCCGGCGCAGGCGATGCGCGAGCGCACCGACTCGACCGTGGTCCCCGCCGCCGGGGTCGTCGCCGAGGCGATGGTCGCCCTGGTCCTCGCCCGGTGCTTTCGTGAGAAGTTCGGCGGCGACCACATCGACGACGCTCTCGCCGCCGTGCAGGCGTACCGGGAGCGGATCGATTGGCGCCGCTAGTAGCGGTTCCGACGCGCGTCCATGCACGCCCTGGCGGCTGCAAACCTTCACGGGGTGGCGTCCTCGGTCGCCGCCATGGCGCTGCCATTGTCGGCTCCCTGCGTCCTTACCCCGCTCGGTTTTCGCTCGCCAGGTCGCACATGAGCGCACGGTCGAACCGCTCGACGCGGGCGCCCTCGTCTTCATCGGCTTCATGGGCTCCGGCAAGTCGCGGGCGGTGCGCGCGGCCGCCGCGGCCGGGCTCGAGACGCTGGACAGCGACAGGCTGCTCGCGCAGGAGCTCGACAGCTCGATCGACGCGTTCTTCGCCCGCGAGGGCGAGGCCGAGTTTCGCCGCCGTGAGGCCGCCTTCGTCGCCGACCTGCTCGACCGCGCTCCGTCCGGCGCGGCGATCGCGCTCGGCGGCGGCAGCGTCCTCTCCGATGCGGTCCGCGACGCGCTCGGCGCACACACCGTGGTGTGGCTCGAGGCCGACGCCGAGACCGCCTGGAAACGGGCCGGGGGCAGACGGCCCCTGGCGACCGACCGCGATCGCTTCGATTCGCTGCTCGCCGAGCGCGAGCCGATCTACGAGTCGCTCGCCGACGCGATCGTGCCGGGACGAAACGACGCGCCCTCGCGCGCGATCGAGGCGCTGGTCGCGCTGCATGAGCTGCCCGCGGGCGCGCGGATGGCGTGGGCCTCCAGCGCGTCGGGCGAGTACCCGGCGTACGTCGCGCGCGGGCTTCTGGGTTCGGGCTTCTGGCCGCTCGAGGGCCGGCGGTTCGCGATTACCGACGAGGTCGTCGCCGGCCTCTACGCGAACACGATCGAGCCGCTCGCCGGCGTCGTCGCGGTGGCGCCGGGCGAGCAGGCGAAGAGCCTCGCCGAGGCCGAGCGGGTGCTGCGCGAGCTGACCGCGCTCGGCGCCACCCGCTCCGATCACATCGCGGCGCTCGGCGGCGGCGTGGTCGGTGACCTGGCGGGGCTCTGCGCGGCGCTCTACCAGCGCGGAGTGCCGGTGGTCCAGGTGCCGACGACGCTGGTCGCCCAGGTCGATTCCGCCTACGGCGGCAAGACCGGGGTCGACCTGCCGGAGGCGAAGAACTACGTCGGCGCCTACCACCTCCCGGCCGCCGTGCTCGCCGACCCGGCGACGTTGACCACGCTGCCGCGCCAGGAGCTCGCCGCCGGATTCGTCGAGGTGCTGAAGACCGCCCTGATCGCCGGAGGGACGCTGTGGGACCAGGTGCGGGCGATCGACGAGCTCGATCCGGCCGGCCTCGACGAGGCGATCTTCGCCTGCATCCGGACCAAGCTCCGGGTCGTCGCCGCCGACGAGCGCGATGCGGGCGCCCGCGCGGCGCTCAACCTCGGCCACACGGTCGGCCACGCGATCGAGGCGGCCTCCGGGTACTCGCGCTACCGGCACGGCGAGGCCGTCGGTCTCGGGCTCCTCGCGGCGCTGGAGCTCTCCGGCGCGATCGAGTTGCGGGCCGAGGTCGAGGCGCTGCTCGCGCGGCACGAGCTGCCGGTTCGGCTCGATCCGTCGATCGCCCTCGACGAGGTGATCGCGGCGATCGCCCGCGACAAGAAGGCGACCGCAACCGGGGTCGGCTTCGTCCTCTGCACGGCGCCGGGCGAAGTCACGACGGGGGAGCGCGTCGACCCGGATAGGGTGCGAGAGGCCGTGGAGAATTTGCAGGAATGAGCCCGACCTCACACAACCGGGTCGAGGTCCTGCACGGGGTCAACCTCGACGCGCTCGGCCGCCGCGACCCCGAGCACTACGGGACGATGACCCTCCAGGAACTGCAGACGAAGATCAAGCGCTTCGGCCAGGAGCTCGACCTCGAGGTCGCCTTCTTCCAGACCAACAGCGAGGGCGACTACGTCGAGCGCCTGCACCGGCTGCCCGAGGTTGCCGATGCCGCCCTGCTCAATCCCGGGGCCTGGACCCACTACAGCTGGGCGATCCGCGACGCGCTCGAGATCGCCGGCCTGCCGGCGGTCGAGGTCCACCTCTCCGACGTCACGGCGCGCGAGGAGTGGCGGCGCCACTCGGTGCTCCAGGGGCTCGTGCTCGGCGCCGTCTGGGGCAAGGGCGCGGACGGATACCGCGATGCCCTCGAAATGCTCAAGGAGGAGCTCGGGGCATGAGCGCTGAGCGCGCCGACCGCCTCGCCGAGCTGGTTGCCGAGGAGGGACTCGACCAGCTGATCGTCGGCGACCTGGTGCGGCCCGGGGACTCGGGGCCGGATGCCGCCGCCAACATCCGCTGGCTGACCGGCTTCACCGGGACCAGCGGCCTGGCAGTGATCGGGCCGGAGACCCGGACGTTCATCACCGACTTTCGCTACGTCGAGCGCGCCGCGAGCGAGGTCGACGACGCCTTCGAGCGCCGGATCGCCGCCAGCCGCCTGATCCCGGAGCTCGTCACCCCGCTGGAGGGCAAGGTCGGGTTCGACGACGCCGCGACCAGCGTCGCCAACCTCGCGAAGCTCGAGGAGGAGCTTCCGGAAGGGGTCGAGCTGGTCGCCGCCGCCGGCCTCGTCGAGCGGCTTCGCCGGCGCAAGGACGAGGGCGAGCTGGCGGCGATCGCCGAGGCCTCCCGGATCGCCGACGACGCCTATGAGACGGTGCTCGCCGACGGCCTCGCCGGCCGAACCGAGCGCCAGATCGCCGGGGCGGCGCATGCCCGGATCCGCGAGCTCGGCGCCGAGCCGTCGTTCCAGGCGATCGTCGCCGGCGGCCCCAACGGCGCGCTTCCGCACGCCGAGCCGGGCGACCGCGAGATCGAGCCCGGCGACCTGGTCGTCTGGGACATGGGCGCGCTCGTCGGCGGCTACTGCCTCGGACTGCACGCGCACCTTCGCGGTAGGCGAGATCTCGGACGAGGCGCGCGAGGCGTACGAGCTCGTCCGTGCCGCACAGGCGGCCGGGCTCGAGGCGATCCGGCCGGGAGTCGGCGGCGAGGAGGCGGACGAGGCGGCGCGCGCCGTGATCCGCGACGGCGGCCACGAGGAGCACTTCGGCCACGGTCTCGGCCACGGGGTCGGGCTCGAGGTCCACGAGGCGCCGCGACTCGGCAAGCCCTCCGAGGACGTGCTCGAGGCTGGTGACGTGGTCACGGTCGAGCCGGGCGTCTACATCCCGGGCGAGTTCGGGATCCGGATCGAGGACCTGGTGGTCGTCACCGATGACGGCCATCGCAACCTGAGCTCGCTGGGCAAAGAGCTTCGTACGGTCAACTGAAGGAGAAGAGATGGCGTTCAAGGTCGAGTCGGACAGCATCACCCACGGCGAGCGGGTGCCCGACGAGCACTCCTTTGGCGTCCCCGACGGCAGCGGCGGCGCCGCGGCCGAGGGCGGCAACCGCAGCCCGCACCTGCGCTGGTCCGGACATCCCGAGGGCACGGAGTCGTTCGCGCTGATCGTCTTCGACCCCGACGTCCCTGCCGACGCCACCGACGTCAACCAGGAGGGCAAGACGCTGCCGGAGGACGCCGAGCGCGCCGACTTCGCGCACTGGCTGCTGGTCGACATCCCAGCCGACGTCACCGAGCTCCCCGAGGGCGCCGGCTCGACCGAGATCGTGGTCGGCGGCAAGGACCCCGGCCCGACCGATCACGGGGTCGGCGGCGTCAACAGCTACACGGACTTCCTCGCGGGCGACCCCGACATGGGCGGCACCTACGGGCATTACGACGGGCCGTTTCCGCCCTTCAACGACGAGCGGCTCCACCACTACCACTTCGTCGTCCACGCGCTCGACGTTCCCAGCCTCGGGCTCGAGGGCGAGTTCAAGCTCGACGACGCGCGCGAGGCGATCGAGGGCCATGTCCTCGACCAGGGCGAGCTGGTCGCGACCTACACGCTGTACGAGCCGCTGCTCGACGACTAGCGGCTAGCGCGAGAGGTCGACGTCGGTGTCGAGCGAGACCGCGAAGGCGACGAGCAGCCCGACCGTTGCCTCGACGTCGCCGAGGTCGACCATCTCGACCGGCGAGTGCATGTAGCGGAGCGGGATCGAGACGAGCCCGGTCGGGATGCCCGCCCGTGAGACCTGGTACGCGTCGGCGTCGGTGGCGGTCCAGCGTCCCGACGCCTCGATGGTGTGGTCGATCCCCTCGCGCTCCGCGGTCTCGGCGAGCAGCTCGAAGACCTTCGGCGACAGGGTGGCCCCGCGGCCGATCACCGGACCCGAGCCGAGCGCATGGCTACCGGACTCCTTCTCCTCGACGCCGGGCGGGTCGGTGGCGTGGGTGACGTCGACGACGACCGCGATCTCCGGCTCGAGCAGGTACGCGGAGGTGCGGGCGCCGTTGATCCCGATCTCCTCCTGGACGGCGGCGACGCCGGCGACGCTGGCGGTGTGGCCGCCGCGCTCGTGGCAGCGTCGCGCGACCTCGAGCGCGACGTAACAGCCGAGCCGGTTGTCCATCGAGCGCGACGAGACGCGGTTCCCGGCCAGCGCGACCGGCTCCGCGTCGATCACCACCGGGTCGCCGATCCGGACCATCTTCAGCGCCTCGTCCTGATCGGCGGCGCCGATGTCGATGTGAAGGCCGTCGAGCTCGACCGGCTTCTTCTTCTGCTCCTCCTTGAGCAGGTGGACCGGCTTGCGGCCGATCACCCCGGGGACGGCGCCGTCACGCGTCTGGATCGCGACCCGCTGGCCGACCAGGATCTGCGGGTCCCAGCCGCCGATCGGAGTGAACCAGGCGAAACCCTTTTCGTCGACGTGGGTGATCGCGAGCCCGATCTCGTCGATGTGGCCGACGATCGCGACCAGGGGCTCCTCGCTCGAGCCGGCGACCCGCGCGATCGACGACCCGATCCGGTCGGTCGAGAGCTCCGCGAAGCCCGCGGCGTCGCGCCAGACCTGGGTCGCGGGGCCCTCGTAGCCCGACGGCGAAGGAGCGCGCAATAGGTTGTCGAGAAGCTCCGGAACCATTCCGTGTTTATTCACTCTTCCCCCCAGATCTGAACATCCCGTGAAGGGCCAACCCTACCCGGGAAGGGCCCTCCCTCACACCAAGTTCACGATCCGTTGCGCCTCGACGAAGCCGACCCCGGTGCGCTCGCTGTGGAGCTTCGCGGCGCCGATCCGGTCGCCGGAGCGCGCCAGCTCGACGACCTCCGGATCGGTCAGGCCCTCGGGCTGAGCGCGAGCCTATCCACTCGCCGCCGCTACGCTGACCGGCCGTGATCTCAACCAACCAGTTCAAGAACGGCGCCCATATCGAGGTCGAGGGCAAGATCTGGCGGATCGTCGAGTTCCAGCACGTGAAGCCGGGCAAGGGCGGCGCCTTCGTGCGCACGAAGCTGAAGCGGGTCGAGGACGGCAACGTCGTCGACAAGACCTTCCGCGCCGGCGAGAAGTTCCGGCCGGTGCGCACCGAGACGAAGCAGATGCAGTACCTCTACGACTCCGGCGACGCCGCCGTGTTCATGGACACCGGTTCCTACGAGCAGCTCGAGCTGCCGCGTGACTCGATCGCCGACGAGATGCGCTGGGTGGTCCCGAACGACACCGTCGAGCTGCTGCTGGTCGACGAGCGCCCGGCCGGGGTGCAGGTCGCGAGCGCGGTCGACATGGCCGTCACGCAGACCGACCCGGGCCTGAAGGGCGACACCGCGTCCGGCGGCGGCACGAAGCCGGCGACGCTCGAGTCCGGCGTCGTCGTCCAGGTCCCCCTGTTCGTCAACGAGGGCGACCGCGTCCGCGTCGACACCCGCAGCGGCGAGTACGTCTCCCGGGCGTAACCGGCGGCGCTTCCGCCACACTCAGCGCGCCAACGGGGCAATAAGGGGTGCCAGGGTCCAGCCGTGCCCGCCGAACCACGATTTTCTCGCGACCCCCGCGAGAAAAACGTGTTTCGCGGAGATCTGCGGGTGGCGGAGGCCGCGAGTGAGCAGTGGGGGGTGATGGCCACGCGCGAGCTGCTCGATCGAGGCATGACGTACAGCTCGCTCTCGCGAAGACGGCGCCGCGGGCACCTTCACCAACTGTACCCGCGTGTCTGGGCCGTGGGGCACCCGAACCCGCCGTGGCAGGGGTGGCTGCTCGCGGCCGTCAAGGCGTGCGGCCCGAATGCGCTCCTTAGCCACTGGTCTGCAGCGGAGCTTTGGCGATTCGTGGATCGGGTGGACGGTCTCCCGCACGTGACGGTGATCGGGAAGGGCGGGCGCCGCCACCCGCGCATCCAAGTCCACACCTCTACCTGCCTCGACCCGATCGACCGCCGCGAGCTGGAGGGGATCCCCGTCACGTCCTCCGCCCGAACGCTGCTCGACCTCGCCTCGGCGCTCGATCCGCAGGCGACCCGCCGCGCCGTCAGGCGCGCGCTCGGCACGGGAAAGATCACGATCCGTCAGATCGGCCAGGTGCTCGACCGCTACCCGGGCGCCCGTGGCTGCCGCGTGCTCCGCGACGCGGTCGCATTGGGCGCCTCGCCGACGAAGAGCGACGCCGAGAGCGACGTCCTCGACGTGATCCTGGAAGCCGGGTTCGAGCGCCCTGACGTCAACCGGCCCTTGCTGCTGAACGGCCGCCGCGTCGTTCCCGACATCCGCTGGCCAGTGCAGCGGCTGATCCTCGAGATCGACAGCACGGCGTGGCACGGCGATCCGCTCGCCCGCGCCGACGACCGCGAGCGTCAGGCGTTCCTGGAGCAGCACGGCGAGACCGTGCTGCGCGTTCACTGGCGCGACGCGGTCCTGAGACCGCGTCGCCTCGCCGCCGATCTGGACCGCGCCGGCGCGCCTAGGGCCGCGCCTCCAGCACGAGGTTGAACGGCGTCTCGGTGGCGCGGCGGAAGCGGGTGAAGCCCGCCTCTTCGGCGACCGCTCGGAGCCTGGCCTCGCCGGCCTGCGCCCCCAGGCCGAGCCCGACCTCCTGGTCGAGCGATGCCGGTGTGCAGATCAGCGTCGAGGCGGCGTAGAAGGTCCGCCCGACCGGGTTCAGGTTCTCCGCTAGCGTGTCTGCCGCGTACGGCTCGACCAGCATCACCGTGCCGTCGTCGGCGAGCGTCTCGCGGACGTGCTTCATCGCCCCGACCGGGTCGCCCATGTCGTGCAGGCAGTCGAAGAAGCAGACGAGGTCGTACTCCTCGCCCGGGTAGTCCTTCGCGCTCGCGGTGTCGAAGTGGGCGTTCTCGACCCCCTCCTTGCCCGCCAGCTCGCGGGCCCGCTCGATCGACGCATCGTGGTAGTCGAACCCGTGGACCTCCGAGCTCGGATATGCCTGAGCCATGATCGCCGTCGACACCCCGTGGCCGCAGCCGATGTCGGCAACCTTGGCGCCGGCTTGGAGCTTCTCCTCCATCCCCTCCAGCGCGGGCAGCCACTCCGCGGTCAGGTGGGCCCGGTAGCCCGGGCGGAAGAACTGCTCGGTACCGGCGAACAGCTCCGGGTCGTGCTCGTGCCAGCCGAAGCCGGCGCCGGACCGGTAGCGCTCGGCGAGCTTCTCGCGGTCCTTCCAGGCGGAGCTGACGATGTGGTAGCCGCCGAGCACGTAGACCGGGCTGTCCTCGTCGGCCAGCGCCATCGCCTGCTCGGGCGGCAGCGTGAACGCCTCGGCCTCGGGGTCGTATTCGAGATAGCCGCTCGCGGCCTGGGCCGACGCCCACTCGCGCACATAGCGCTCGGCGATGCCGCTGCGCTCGGCGATCTCGGCGCTGGTCAGCGGTCCGGCACCGGCCATCGCCTTCCACAGGCCGAGCTCACCCCCGATCATCACCAGGACGCCGTTCATCGCGGCGCCGATGTCGGTCACGGCCTGTCCCATGAACTGCTCCAGCTTGGCCTCGTCGACGGCCGTCGTTGTGCTCTCCATGCTCACCTCTTTCGGAGTGGCGCGTCCCCTCCCGGGCGACCCCCCATGGGAGCCCGGCGCGCCTCGGTTTGTCCATCCGACCGTCTCATTCCCTGGCCGTGGTGTCAACCCTCGCCCCCGTAGGCTCTGGGCCATGCGCCGATCCGAACAGCGCCGCGACGCGGTCTTCGCGCTCTATCAGCGGGACGTGACCGGGCGGCCGCTCGACGAGCAGCTCGCGGACGCCAAGTCGTTCACTCGGGAGCTCGCCGAGGGAACCGACGCCGAGCTCGATTCGGTCGACGCCGAGATCGCGCGCCTCTCGCGGGGGTGGGAGCTCGACCGGATCGCGGCGCTCGAGCGCTCGATCATGCGCGTTGCACTGCACGAGATGCGGACCGGCCTGCCGGCCGAGATCGCGATCGACGAGGCGGTCACGATGGCGAAGGAGTACTGCGGCGCCGACGCGCCGGCGTTCGTGAACGGGATCCTCGGCTCCGCGGCCCGCGAGCTGGAGGAGGCACCTTCGTGAGCGGCGACGCCCCGGCACGGGTCCGTGAGCTGGCGGCGCAGCTCGGCGAGCTGGCCGGGCGCCTGCGCGACCCCGGGGTCGACGATCGCGAGGCGGCGGAGCTCGCCCGCGAGGCGGCGGAGCTCGTCAGTCAGGCCGGTAACGAGATCGAGCGGGCGCTCAGTGAGCCGGACTCAGACGGGGACTGAGGCGCGCGTGGGGGAGTACCCCGACGATCTCCGGGCGCTGGTCGAGGACTACCTGGGCGATCTTCGGTTCTCCGACCTCGCTGCCACCGCGCAGCTGGAGGAGGCGATGCGCTACTCGCTGCTCGCCGGCGGCAAGCGGATCCGGCCGGTGCTCTGCCTGGCGGCGGCGCGCGCCGCGGGCGGCGATCCCGAGGAGGTGCTCCCGGCGGCGGCGGCGATCGAGCTCATCCACACCTACTCGCTGATCCACGACGACCTGCCGGCGATGGATGACGACGAGCTGCGCCGCGGCCGCCCGACCTCGCACGTGGTCTACGGCGACGACGTCGCGATCCTCGCCGGCGACGGGCTGTTCGCAGAGGCGATCCGGCTCTTCTGCAGCCGCCAGGGCGGCGACCCGGCCCGGGTGCTGGCCGCGCTGGGCGAGCTGGCGGGCGCGACCGGGGTGGGGGGGATGGTGGGCGGCCAGTACGTGGACGTGAGCGGAAGGGGGCTCGGGCCCGAGGACCTGCGCCAGCTGCACGAGCTGAAGACCGGGCGTCTGATCGCCGCCAGCGTCACCGTGCCGCTGCTGCTCACGGGCATCTCCGAACCGCTGATGGAGCCCTACCGGCGGTTCGCCGACGAGCTCGGGGTCCTGTTTCAGATCGTCGACGACATCCTCGACGTCACCGGTTCCGACGAGCAGCTGGGCAAGCCCCAGGGCTCCGACGAGCGCCACGGCAAGCTCACCTACGTCAGCCTGTTCGGGCTCGACGAGGCTCGCGAGCTCGCTGCGCAGTCGCACGCCGGCGCGCGCGCGGCGCTCGCAGAGGTGGAGGGTGAGACCGTCGATCTCGCGCTGATCACCGACTTCATCCGCACGAGACAGACCTGACGACCCTGCCACAATCACGGGTCCGTCCCGATGAGCACTACGGCTGACAGACCCGACGACGAGCAGCCCCTGCTCGATTCGATCGACGGACCCGACGACCTCACGGGGCTCTCGGATGACGACCTGGCGCGCGTCGCCCAGGAGGTCCGCGAGCTGATCATCGACACGATCGGCGAGATCGGCGGGCACTTCGGGGCCAACCTCGGCACCTGCGAGCTGACCACGGTCCTGCACTCGCTGCTCGACTCGCCGCGCGACAAGATCCTGTGGGACGTTGGCCACCAGGCCTACCCCCACAAGGTGCTCACCGGGCGTGCGGGCCGGCTGGAGACGATCCGCCAGTACGGCGGCCTGGCGCCGTTCTGCTCGGTGTTCGAGTCCGAGCACGACATCATGGGCGCCGGCCACGCCTCGACCTCGATCGGCTACGCGGTCGGGATCAAGGAGGCGATGCGCCACGGGATCGGCGAGGACGGCAAGGTCGTCGCCGTGATCGGCGACGGCGCGCTGACCGGCGGGGTCGCGTTCGAGGCCCTGCACAACGCCGGCGGGCTGCAGACGCCGATCGTGATCGTCCTCAACGACAACGGGATGTCGATCTCGCCGAACGTCGGCGCGATCGCGCGCTCGTTCCAGCGCCTGCGCGCCAACCCGCGCCTCTACCACGCTCGCGAGGACGTCGAGGAGGCGCTGACCAAGCTGCCGCTCGGGCTCGGCCGCCAGATCGGCAAGCTCGGGCCCGAGATCAAGGCGGCGATCAAGGCGTATGCGGCGCCGGGGCTGTTCTTCGAGGAGCTCGACCTCGCCTACATGGGCCCGTTCGATGGCCACGACGTGACCGCGCTGCGCTCCAACCTGCAGGCGGCCCTGGCCGCGGACCGGCCGGTCGTCGTCCATATCCAGACCGTGAAGGGCAAGGGCTTCGAGCCCGCCGAGGAGGGCGGCCTCGAGGGGATGGAGAAGTGGCACGCGGCGAAGCCGGGCTCGATCGTCGAGGGCAAGCCGGCGCCGAAGAAGCCGGCGAAGCCACCGCTGACCCGTGGCGAGATGAGCGAGGGCGCCCGGCCCGAGGAGGTCACCAAGCCGCCGCCCGCCTACACCTCGGTGTTCGGCGACGCGCTCGTGGTCGAGGCGAAGCGCGACCGGCGGGTGATCGGGATCACCGCCGCGATGGCGGGGGGAACCGGGCTGACGACGCTCGAGAAGGAGTGCCCCGAGCAGTACTACGACGTCGGGATCGCCGAGCAGGACGCGGTCTTGTTCGCGGCCGGGCTGGCGACGCAGGGCGCGAAGCCCGTCTGCGCGATCTACTCGACCTTCCTGCAGCGGGCCTACGACCAGCTCGTCCACGACGTCTGCCTGCAGAAGCTGAACGTCGTCTTCGCGATGGATCGGGCGGGCCTGGTCGGCGACGACGGGCCGACCCATCACGGCGCGTTCGACGTCTCCTACTTCCGGGCGCTGCCGAACGTCGTCGTAATGGCGCCCCGCGATGAGGCGATGCTCTGCCACATGCTGCACACCGCGCTCGCCCACGACGACGGGCCGATCGCGTTCCGCTACCCGCGCGGGACCGCCGAGGGCGTGCCGCTGCCCGACCACGCCCGCGAGATCCCGATCGGGACCGGAGAGGTGCTGAAGGAGGGGGAGAGGGTCGCCCTGCTCGGCTACGGCTACGGCGTCCGGGTGGCGCTCGACGCGGCGGCGATCCTCGCCGAGCACGACCTGACGGTCACGGTCGCCGACGCCCGGTTCGCGAAGCCGCTCGACGAGGGGCTGGTGGAGCGGCTGGCGAGCGAGCACGAGCTCGTGGTGACGATCGAGGAGAACGTGCTCCCGGGAGGCTTCGGCTCCGCCGTGCTCGAGCACGTCGAGGACGCCTTCGGCGACGCCGGCGCGCAGCGCGCCCGGGTGATCCGGGTCGGGCTGCCGGACCGCTACGTCACCCACGGGAAGCCGGCGCTGCTGCGCGAGGAGGTCGGGCTCACCGGGCCGGCGGTCGCGGAGCGCGTGACGGCGGCGCTCGGGGCGCGCGAAACCGTTCGCCGCTAGCGTCGTCTGCCACTTGCGTCGAGTGTGATCGCGCTCACACTCAAAGCGCACATATGTTCGTACTGTGGCTTCAGCATGAGTACGAAAGGGATCTCACTTCCTGTCCATGGCGCGCTCGAGATGGTCGCCGCGCCGGCGATCATGGCGGCGCCCTTCCTGCTCGGCTTCGGCCCCGCCGCGACCGTGATCACGGTCGGCCTCGGGGCGCTGCTGCTCGGCCTCGCGCTGCAGGTCGAGGGCTCCGGACGCGGGATCCCCGTGTCCGCCCACGCAGGATTCGACTACGCGCTCGCGCTGGTCGCGACGGTCGGCGGCCTTGCCGTCGGGCTGATCGCAGACGAGCGAATCGCCGGAATCTTTCTGGTCGGTATCGGTGTCGCATTGGTGGCGCTGACCGCATCGACGCGGTTCATCTCCCCCCGCGGCGCCTAACAGAACCGACCTACCTCCCACAGTCACGCAAAAAATCACATATCTCTCCTCCCTGTACCCGAGACGCCCCGCCAAGTGCGGGGCGTTTCGCTTTCTGGCCTTACGAGCTCGGGAGCGGAGGTGAACACCGCGATGCGTCGCGACTGACGGGGAAGGCCAGGGCGCCCGGGCCGGTCGAGGCGGTCGCCGCGGGTCAGGACGCGGCCGCGATAGCTGGGCCTCACGGGCCAGAACAGCTTTCCCCTGAGCCGTCCGCCCGAGACGCACTCGAGGATCGGGAAGTAAGCGGATATGAACCGGGCGACGCCGCGATCGGATCGCGGCTTGCGGACTTACGAGCCGGTCGCTTTCAGTTGATCCGGAATCGCTTCTTCGCCGGCGTCGGGTCGGCCGTCCCGCGTGCGTCGATCGCTCTTGACCTTGAAGGCGTGCTTTCCGCTCTTCAGATGCTGGTAGGCCTCGCGGCGAGGAGCAGCTTCGCCAGCGCCTCAGCTTCCGCGACTGGCGAGTCAGCTTGCACTCGAACTTCAGGGCGCCGGCGCCGCCGGAGCCGTCGAACTCGAACTTCGCCTTGTGCTTCCTCTTGTTGATCTTGGCCCGGGTGATCGTGGTGTCGGGCGGGCTCGCCTGCACAGCCGCGGTATCGAACGTGCGGTCCGGCCCGTTGGTCGTGCCGTCGGCGTTGGTGGCGACGAGCCGGTAGTGGTAGGTGGTGGCGGGCTCCAGGCCGCTGACGGCGGCCGAAACGGCGACCGTGTCTGTGCCCGCGGGCCTGGTCTCGGTCGGCGTCGAGGTGCCGTAGGCGGTCGTCGGCCCGAGCTCGAAGCGGTAGGTCGTCGCGCGCGCGTTCGGGTTGAGCTGGCCGTGGAGGGTCGCGCGACCGTCGACGGAGATGCCCGTGGCCGCCCCGGTGGTCACCGTCGGCGGCGCCTGCTCGTAGGCACCGATGTCGCAAGCGGCGCCGTTGGGGCGGATCACCCCCCGCTGGTCGGTCGCCGGGCAGGCGGCGCCGGAGGCCGCAACCCCATCGATCGCCGGGCTGCCGGAGCCGAGCTCCTGCGTCTGGGTCGGGCCGCCGTTGTCCGCCAGCGCGCCGAGCATCCGGGTCGACGTCTGCGCCCCGGGGCAGGTCGCATCGCCGAACGACGATGTTGTGGTCGTCGTCGGTCACCATGACCCTGCGCAGGCTCGGAGCCGCCGTTGCCCGCCACGATGCTGTTGGCCAGCACCGATGTTCGCGTTGAGGACGGACTCGGCGTTGAGGGCGCCGCCGTCGCCCGGCATCCCGGGGAGCCCGAGCTGGAGCGGGCCCGCCGAGCCCGGCGTCCCTGGTCTGCGGTGCCACCCGCCCCCGCCGTGGCGAAGCCGGCGGCCCCGCCTGCGCCACGGATTGTTCCCCGTCACCGTGGCGTGACGGACCGTTGTGTTGCCGCGTGTTACCCCGGCGTGCAGCCCGCCGCCCGAACCACCGTCCGTGCCCTGACCTGTCTGGCTGTCCGCAGCCGCCGCCGCCGTCGCCGCCCGTGCCGTTCATCGAGCCGCCGCCCCTGCCACCCGTTGCGTTGCCGGCGTCTCCGCCCGCCCCGGCGACGTTGTCGGTGATCGTGCTGTTGGTGATCGGTGCCGGCCAGCCACACGCCGCCTCCGGAGCTTGCGAATCCCGCCTGGCCGCTGAACGCGTTGCCGCCGTCGCCGGAGATGCTGCCGGCCCCTCCGGTCGTCGCGGCCGCCGAGGCCACCCGTCCCGTTTCCCCCGCGCCCGGGGGCGCCAGCCGTGTTCCGCGACGATCAGGTCGCTCCCTCAGGACCGCTGGATCGGTCGCGGCCACGCCGCCACCGTTCCCGCCAATGCCGCCGATGCCCCCCTGTGCCCTGCCGCCGCTGCCGTCCGGTCCGGCGGCGCCGCCCGAGACGCCGCCGGCGCCGCCCTGACCGGGCCCGCCCGGGCCGCCCGCGCCGGCCTTGTTCTGGCCGATCACGCTCTGCTCGATCGTCACGGACCCGCCTCCGCTTTCGCCGACCCCGCCGCCCTGACCGCCGCGCCGCCGCGGCCGCCCACGCCGAGTGCCGCCCGCGCCCGCCGGTGCCGCTGATCGCCCCGCCACCCTGCCCGCCCGTGCCGACCCCGCCGGCGCCGCCGGTGCCGGCGGTGTTTCCGGTCACGCTTACCCGGGTCAGCGTGAGGACGCCGGTCGTATGGATCCCGCCGTCCGTCGCCGCCGGCGCCGCCGGCGCCCGCCGCGCGTCGCCGCCGCTGCCGCCGTTTGCCGCCGTCGCCCCGCCACCGCCCTGCGCGTTGCCGCCCGTTCCGCCCGTGCCCGCGACGTTGTCGGTGATGGCGCTGCCGATCACGGTGAGCGAGCCGCCGTTGTTGAAGATGCCGCCCCCGGGCGCACCGGGGTCTCCAGCCTCGGCTTCGGGCGTCGCCGCCGTCGGGCGCCCCGGCCGTCCCCGTCTCGTTGAAGCCGTTGAAGCCGCCGGGGCCTGCCCTCCGGTGATCGTCAACGCCGCGGATCGTCACGACCCTGCCCGGGCGGATTTCGAGCACGCGATCGATCCCGTTCGCGTCGATCGTCGTCGCCGCGGCGCCCGCGCCGGCGATCGTCAGGTTGCCGAGGACGTCGAGGTCACCGCCGGCGTTCGCATCCTCACAGGCCGCGGCGATGCTCAGCGTGAAGTTCACCGCTCGGCACGCTCACCGTGTCGACGCCGCTTCCCTTGATGCAATCGCCACCGGGCCCGGTCGAGTCTGCGTTGGCGGCGCTGATCGCCTCCCGCAGTGAGCAGCTGCCGTCGGCATCGAGCTCGTCGGCGGTCCCTGTCCACGGTGATCGTCGCGCCGGGCGCCCGGGAACAACATGAGGCCAATCGCCGTCAGAAGCGGGATGGTTCCCGTCGAGCGCCCCACCGTTCTGCGACCTTACTCCAGCCCCCGTGGCGCGGCAAGGGCCCGCGACGTGCGAGGCGTTGGTCTCAGTCAGTCCGCGGCCCTGATCAGCAGCACCCGGGACCCCTCGGCCTCCGGGATCTCGATGTGCAGGCCGCGGCGGAGCTCGGCGGAGGTGGTCGTCCCCAACGGCGTCTCGTCCGCGCCCCCGTAGAGCGCGAAGCTGCGGCCGCCCGGGACGTTTCGCAGGGCGATGGTCCGCGAGGCGTCGGCGGAGCCCTGGCGGAACGCGAGGAGCGCACCCTCGCCCCGGCGCGGGTCCCACGCCTGGAGCGCGGTCCAGCCGCGCTCGAGCGGATCGTCGAGCAGCGGGTAGACGACGCCGTCGAGCAGGTCGCGGTTGCGCGCGTAGAAGTCGGTCCAGGGTCGGACCTGGTCGATGACCGCGTCCGGCAGGCGGCGGATGTCCTGGAAGAAGGTGATGTGCGAGAGCAGTGACGCGGTCATCAGCGTGTCGACCGGGTAGGTCGCGAAGTCGCGGTTGGCGAGCGCCTCCTGGCCGAGCGCGAACGCCGGGACGTAGGGGCTCAGGTTCCAGAGGTTGTGCAGCATGCGGTCGGGGCTCGGGCCGCCGTTCTGGAACCAGGTCGGCCCGCGCGAGACCGACTCGAACGGGAAGAGGCGGTAGTCGTTCGTCTCGTCGATCTCGAAGGTCACGCCGGGGTAGTCGAGCTGCAGGCGGTCGAGCATCGCGAGGAACGCGTCGTGGAACTCGTAGAGGTCGCTCACGCCGTCCGGCCCCGCGCAGTCGAGCCAGAGGAGGAAGTCGAACTTCCAGTACGCGACCCCCCAGTTCTCGATCCCGTCGCGGATCCGAGCCTCGACGTGGGGCAGCGCGGCCGGGCCCCAGGCCCCGATCCCGGCCTCGTTGGACCCGCCGTCGGCATCGGCGAGGTTGTAGGCGGCGAGCCCGTCGCCCAGCGGTGCGCACGCCCACTCGGGGTGGCTCTGGAACGCCGCGGAGGACGGGTTGAACGACGTCGGGCTCATCCACAGGCCGAGCCGCATCGGCGCGATCGCCTCGCGCACGGCCTGGAACTCCGAATCCGGGAAGCGCGGCGCGAAGGTCGAGCCGGCGTTCCCGTCCCAACGCGGCTCCGGATACGCCGGCGAGTCCGGCTGCCAGTCCCCCGAGCGGGCCTGCCAGCCGTCGTCGAGGATGAAGGTCTCGACGCCCGAGCCGGCGCGCGATCGACGCGACCTCGCGCACGGTCGCGATGTCCATGTCGTCCTTGGCGCCGGTCGAGATCCGGTTCTCGTCGATCCCGTTCGAGTTGAACGTCACCGCATGTTCGTACGGGGCGAGCCGGTGCTCGGTCAGGTAGCGGTGAAACTGCCACGGCTCGTCGGCGCCGTCCTGCCCGACGCCGGTGAAGACCGCACCGAGGGCGAGGGGCTCGCCGGGGCGCACGAGCCGGACCCGGGCGGGGCCGTCGGCCGGGTTCTCCACGTGGATCGACTCCTCGAGCGGCCCGAAGCTGATCACGTCGCGGCTCCAGTCCACTTGAACACCCGCGACCTTCCCGTCGTAGGCGACGCGGGAGGATGGGAAGTCGTTTCGCTCCATGACCATGAACAGGCTGCGGCTCCCATCCCGCATCGACAGCCACTCGCCCGGCCGGCGCAGCGACTCGCCGGAACCGGCGTGGCTGCTCTCGCGCCAGGTCCCGGCGTGCGGGTCACCCACCGCGAGCGGCGGCCCCGGCCAGTCGGGCTCACGCCAGTCCGCGCCGGCGCGGAACGCGTGGATCGTCGGCGCCGCCTTGCCGACGGCGGCCTCGTCCAGGGTCGCGCGCGCGAGCGCCACCGGCACCGGCGACTCCACCACCGTCTGGACGCGGAAACCGGCCACGCCCGGATAGGCCTCTGCGACTCGCGTGATCGCCAACCCCGGAACCGAGGCGGGAGCGCTCAGCTCCATCCGCACGCGGAGGCCACCGCGGTCGAGCTCGGTGACGTCCACGGACTCGACGTGAAGGGCCTCGCTGCCGACCTTCACGCCGGCGACGGTGAGCGAGAAGTCCCGGCGGCCCGCGCTCCAGACGCGGTCGCGCCCGCGCCGGTCGACGAGCGCGGTGGTCCGGAACGCGGTCCGGTCCCAGCGGCGCTCGACGAGGTTGTTGCCCAGCACGACCTGTGTGGGGGAGACGCGTCGCGTGCACGGAGCCGTCGCGATAGTCGGCCGCGCGGGCGGCGCCGGGGGCCGAGGCGGTCGCGGCGACCAGTGCCACAACGGCGACGGCACGGCGCATCTCAGTCGCCGGTGTCGGCGCCGTGCGCGAACAGCAGATCGTTGGCGAACGCCGCGCAGCGGTCATAGCTGTCGCGGTACGCGAGGTCCTCGCCGAACAGCTCGCCGGCGCCGCGCAGCAGCGAGCAGGTCACGCGTTCGCCCATCGTGTGCGAGACGTTGAAGAAGTAGTTGTCGTTGTCGATCGGGCTGACCTCGTCGCCCCGCTCGTTGAAGAACGAGCGGCGGATGGGCTCCGGGTAGGACTCGTACGGGGCGATCAGGTAGCCGAGCTGGTCGTTGGCCAGGCCGGCGGTCATGTAGCCGCGGGCCGGCACGGTCTGCGCGACCTTGAGCGGGATCTGCGGATACATCTCTCCCGGGCCGGAGGAGAGCAGGACCTCGCCGATCCGCGCGGTCGCCGTGACGGTGCCGAGCACGTTGCCCGTCAACCAGGGCGGTGTGATCGTGCGGTTGATCGGGACGCCGATCGGGTCGCCGCCGTAGAGGAGGCCGAGCAGGAGTGGGCTCGAGGCGACGTCCTCGATCAGGTACGAGCGCGCGGCCACGACCGGGTCGCCCCCGACCGGCTCGGCCGCGGCGGCGGCGTCCGCGGCGCGGTCGACGACCCGGCGCGCGTAGTCGCGCAGCTTGCAGAGGTTCTGCGCGTCGTCGCCCGTCGCCGCCGGATCGCTGCAGCCGCGGTCGCCCGGCTGCGTGCGTCCGAGCGTTCCGACGATCGTCATCGCCTCGCCGCCGAAGCGACGCTCGAGAATCGGGTTGGCCAGCTGCACCCAGTCGCCCGAGATCTTGGTGTTGCTCGAGCCGAGGACGGTGGAGTGCGCGGAGAAGTTCAGGAGCGTCGCGAACGGTCGTCCGCGCTTGTCGCGAGCCTGCAAGACGCGCACGTCCGAGTCCACGACGTCGTTGCCGTTCGCGGCGTCGTACTCGAACTGGTTCGAGAGCAGATCGCGCCCGGGCGCGGTGCCGTAGTAGAGCCTGCCCTGGCGCATGCTGGTGTAGGCGTCGACGACCGCGTCGACGGTCTGGTCGAACATGTAGCTGCGGTACTCCGGCGGCACGCCGCCCCACACGCCGAGCGTGTCGGCGCCCGAGTGGCTGTGGTCGGTCTGGAGGACGACGTGCTCGGCGTCGAGGTTGCCGCCGGTCCGGTCCTCCACGGCCTCGCGCATGTCGAGCAGGCCGTAGGGGCCGTCCTTGGTGGCGACGAACCAGCCCTGGGTCTCGATGTCGGCGATGGCGAAGGCGCTGCCATCCCGGTCGGCGACGGCGAACGCGCGCACGCTCGGCCCGCTGCCGAGGATGCCGGTCGCCGCCCGCCCGGCAAAGGCCGGACTGCCGCCGCCGATCCCGTAACCGCCCAGGTAGACGGGCTGGCCGGCGAAGGTGCCGTCCGGATCGGGGCTGATCGAGCGCTGCGCGATGCCGACGCGGTAGCCGGCGGACCCCTGTGTCGCCGCAGCGGCCGTGCCGGTCGCGGGCACGGCGGCGACGAGCGCGAGCGCAGCGAGCGCGCTTCCGATCGCAGCGACCCGCGATGCGCGCGCATGACCCCTCCAAATCCCCATCCGAACGCGATTGTAAGAAGCTCCCCGCGCCGGCGCGCCGGTTCGCCTTGGCGGCGCCGAAGGAGCGAAACGTTTCGCGTGTTCGATTTCGCTCAAGGACGAATGTACGAGGCCGATGTAGTCCCTGTGACCCGAATGGGACTCATCGCCTGCGCGACCGTCGTGGCTGCGCTGCTGTTGGCCGCTCCGGCGCCGGCAGCCGTCACCGCCGAGTTCGTCAAGGACCTCAACACAGGGGTCGATTCGAGCGAGCCGGGGAACTTCGTCAACGTCGACGGGGTGGTCTTCTTCGCGGCCACGGACGCTGATCACGGGACCGAGCTGTGGTCGACCGACGGCACGGTCGAGGGCACGAACATGGTCGCGGACATCAACCCCGGGCCGTCCGGCAGCCACCCGGCCGACATGACCGCCGTCGACGGCAACCTCGCGTTCGCGGCGACCGAGGACTCGACCGGCACCGAGCTCTACCAGACCGACGGGACCGCGGCCGGGACGGCCCTGGTCGAGGACCTGCGCCCCGGCACCGATTCGAGCAATCCCTCCAACCTCACCGACGTCGCCGGGACGCTGTTCTTCGCCGCCGACGACGCCACGGCCGGTACCGAGCTCTGGATGAGCGACGGGACCGAGGCCGGCACATCGGTGGTTGAGGACATCAACCCGAACGGGTCGGACGGCAGCAATCCACAGGAGCTCAGCGCCGCGAACGGCGCCCTCTACTTCGCCGCCGACGACGGCAGCAACGGCACCGAGCTCTGGATCAGCGACGGCACCGAGGCCGGGACGAGCATCCTGGACGACATCAACCTCGGTGCGGACAGCAGCGATCCCGGCGAGCTGTGGGAGCTCAACGGGACGCTCTTCTTCGCGGCCAGCACGGAGGCAGACGGCCGTGAGCTCTGGGCCAAGAACCTGGGCGGGGGCCCGAGTTACCTGGTCAGCGACATCAACCCCGGGATGATCGGATCCGTCCCGGCGAGCAGCTTCCCCGCCGGTCTCACGGTGCTCAACAACCGGATCCTGTTCAAGGCCGACAGCGGCCTCGGGGGCCAGGGGCTTTGGAGCAGCGACGGTACAGCCTTCGGAACCAGCCAGCTACACGCGATGGACTCGATGAGCCAGGCGCTGAAGCGGGTCGGCGGCACCGTGTTCTTCGTCGGCTTCGACACCGTGCACGGGTCGGAGCTGTGGAAGAGCGACGGCAGCTCGGCGGGGACCCAGGTGCTCGACGTCACCCCGGGCAGCAGCGACACGGCGATCACCCTGGGCGCAGGCTTCGCCACCGCCCAGGGCAGACTGTTCTTCGCCGCCGGCACCGACAACGAGCTCTGGAGCAGCGACGGCACCGTGGCGGGCACCGGCGAGGTCGCGAACATCAACCCGACCGGGCCCGGTACGCCTCATAACCTCGTCGACATTCAGGGTCGGCTCCATTTCTCCGCCGACGACGGGACCCGTGGCAGCGAGCTGTGGCGAACGCGAATCGACCTCGACCCGACGATCAACTCCGGTCCTACCGGGCCGACGAACCAGGTTCGGCCCACATTCACGTTCGCGTCGAACGACGAGAACGCGACCTTACACCTGCTCGCTCGATGCGGGCACCCCGAGCTTCGGTCCCTGCTCCGGTGCCTCGAGCCACCAGCCGCCCGCCGCCCTCGCCGAGGGCGACTACGTGTTCCGCGTCCGGGCGACTGACGAGTTCGGCAACTTCGCGACCGCCGCCCGCGCCTTCTCCGTCGACACGGTCGTCCCGACGCTCTCGATCACCGGCGGTCCCACCGGGATCACCACCGACCAGCGCCCGACGTTCACCTTCGATGCCGAGGCCGGCGCCACGCTGCAGTGCTCGATCGACACCGGCAGCGCGAGCTTCGGGCCCTGCTCCGGCGCCGCGAGCCACCAGCCCGCGTCGGATCTGCAGCACGGCGACTACACATTCCGGGTGCGGGCCACCGACGCCGCGGGCAATACGGTGACCGAGACGCAAACCTTCACGGTCGTCGACGCCACGCCGCCGACGCTCTCGATCACCGGCGGCCCCACCGGCCTGACGAACGACCCCCGCCCGACCTTCACCTTCGACGTCGAGGCCGGCGCGACGGTCGAGTGCTCGATCGACACGGGCACAGCGAGCTTCGGTTCCTGCTCGGGCGCGACCAGCCACCAGCCGGCGTCCGACCTGGCCGACGGCGACTACACGTTCCGCGTGCGGGCGACGGACTCGGCGAGTAACCAGACCACCCGGACGCAGAGCTTCAGCCTCGACGCGACCGCGCCGACGCTCTCGATCACCGGCGGACCGGCCGGCGCGACCGACGACCCGCGGCCGGTCTTCACCTTCGACGCCGAGGTCGGCGCGACCCTCGAGTGCTCGATCGACACGGGCACCGCCGGGTTCGGCCCCTGCTCGGGCGCCTCCGGCCACACAGTCCGGCCTACCGACCTGGCCGACGGTGACTACACCTTCCGGGTCCGGGCGACCGACGCGGCCGCCAACTCGACCACTCAGATCCGCGACTTCAGCGTCGACACCGTCGCGCCGACGCTCTCGATCACCGGCGGCCCGACGGGAGTGACCAGCGACCCGCGGCCCGCGTTCACCTTCGACGCCGGCGCGGGTTCGGCGGTGGAGTGCTCGATCGACACCGGTACCGCCAGCTTCGGCCCCTGCTCGGGCGCCTCCGGCCACCAGCCGGCCCTCCGACCTGGCCGACGGTGACTACACCTTCCGGGTCCGGGCAACCGACGCGGCCGCCAACTCGACCACGCAGACTCGCGACTTCAGCGTCGACACCACGGCGCCGTCGTTGTCGATCACCGGCGGTCCGAGCTCGGCGACCAACGATGCCCGTCCGACCTTCAGCTTCACGGCCGGCGCCGGCGCGACCGTCGAGTGCTCGATCGACACCGGTACCGCCGCCTTCGGCCCCTGCTCGGGCGCGTCCAGCCACCAGCCGGCCTCCGACCTGGCCGACGGCTCCTACACCTTCCGGGTTCGGGCGACCGATGCCGCGGGCAACGCGGCGACCCAGACGCGGGGCTTCAGCGTCGACACCGTCGCTCCGTCGCTGTCGATCACCGGCGGACCGACCGGAGTGACCAACGACGCTCGCCCGACCTTCAGCTTCACGGCCGGCGCCGGCGCGGCCCTCGAGTGCTCGGTCGACACCGGTAGCGCCAGTTTCGGTCCCTGCTCCGGCACATCGAGCCACCAGCCCGCCGCCGATCTCGCCGACGCCTCCTTCACCTTCCGGGTCCGCGCGACCGATGCCGCGGGCAACGCGGCGACCCAGACGCGGAGCTTCAGCGTCGACACCGCGGCGCCGTCGCTGTCGATCACCGGCGGGCCGACGGGCACGACCGGCGAGGCCCGTCCGACCTTCGACTTCAGCGCCGAGGCCGGCGCGACGGTCGAGTGCTCGATCGACACCGGGCTCGCCGGATTCGGGCCGTGCTCCGGGGCGTCCAGCCATCAGCCGGCCTCCGACCTGGCGAACGGCAGCTACACCTTCCGGGTCCGCGCGACCGACGCGGCCGGCAACTCGGCGACCAAGACGCGCGCCTTCACGGTCGTCGATGACGTCCCGCCGAGCCTCTCGATCACCGGCGGCCCCACCGGCGTCACCAACGTTCCCCGCCCGACCTTCACCTTCGACGCCGAGGCCGGCGCGACCGTTCAGTGCTCGATCGACACCGGCAGCGCCGGCTTCGGCCCCTGCTCGGGCGCCTCCAGCCATCAGCCGGCCACCGACCTGGCCGACGGCTCCTATACCTTCCGGGTCCGGGCGACCGACGGGGCAGGCAACCCGACCACGCAGACCCGTGCCTTCAGCGTCGACACCACGGCGCCAGCGCTGTCGATCACCGGCGGCCCGAGCTCGGCGACCAACGACGCTCGCCCGAGCTTCACCTTCACCGGCGCGGGCGGCTCCACCGTCACCTGCTCGATCGACGCCGGCAGCGCCAACTTCGGTCCCTGCTCGGGCGCCGCCGGTCATCAGCCGGCCGCGGACCTCGCGAACGGCGACTACACGTTCCGCGTCCGGGCGATCGACGCGGCCGGCAACTCGACTACGCAGACGCGCGACTTCAGCGTCGACACGGTCGCGCCGACGCTCTCGATCACCGGTGGCCCGACGGGAGCGACCAGCGACCCGCGGCCCACGTTCACCTTCGACGCCGAGGCCGCTTCCGCCGTTCAGTGCTCGATCGATACCGGCAGCGCGAGCTTCGGCTCCTGCTCGGGCGCTTCGAGCCACCAGCCGGCCGCCGACCTCGCGAACGGCAGCTACACCTTCCGCGTCCGGGCCACCGACGCGGCCGGCAACGTGGCCACCCGGACTCAGACCTTCAGCGTCGACACATCCGCGCCCTCGCTGGTGATCACCGGCGGTCCCACCGGCGTGACCAACGACGCTCGCCCGGCCTTCACGTTCACGGCCGCGGGCGGCTCGACCGTCGAGTGCTCGATCGACACCGGCAGCGCCGGCTTCGGTCCCTGCTCGGGCGCCGCCGGTCACCAGCCGGCCTCCGACCTGACCGACGGCGACTACACCTTCCGGGTGCGGGCGACCGACGGGGCCGGCAACTCGGCGACCCAGACCCGGAGCTTCACCGTCGACACGACGGCCCCGTCGCTGTCGATCACCGGTGGCCCGGCGGGCACGACCAGCGATGCCCGTCCGAGCTTCGACTTCGACGCCGAGGCCGGCTCGACGGTCGAGTGCTCGATCGACGCGGGAACGCCCAGCTTCGGCTCCTGCTCGGGCGCCTCGAGCCACCAGCCGGCCGCGGACCTCGCGAACGGCAGCTACACCTTCCGGGTCAGGGCGACCGACGCCGTCGGCAACTCGGTGACCCGGACGCGCGCCTTCACGGTCGTCGTCGACGCCACACCGCCAACGCTCTCGATCACCGGCGGGCCCACGGGCACGACGAGCGACCATCGCCCGACCTTCACCTTCGACGCCGAGGCCGGCGCGACCGTTCAGTGCTCGATCGACACCGGCACCGCGAGCTTCGGCTCCTGCTCGGGCGCCTCGAGCCATCAGCCCGCGGCCGACCTCGTCGACGGCACATACACCTTCCGCGTCCGGGCGACCGACGGGGGCGGCAACGCGGCGACCCAGACGCGGAGCTTCACCGTGGACTCCGCGGCACCGTCGCTGTCGATCACCGGCGGTCCCACCGGCGTGACCAACGACGCTCGCCCTGCCTTCACGTTCACGGCCTCGGGCGGCTCCACGATCACCTGCTCGATCGACACCGGCAGCGCGAGCTTCGGCTCCTGCTCGGGCGCCGCCAGCCATCAGCCGGCCACCGACCTGGCGGACGGCGACTACACCTTCCGGGTGCGGGCGGCCGACGGGGCCGGCAACTCGGCGACCCAGACCCGGAGCTTCAGCGTCGACACCGTCGCGCCGTCGCTGTCGATCACGGGCGGCCCGACCGGGCCGACCGGCGACGCACGTCCAACGTTCAGCTTCAACGCCGGCGCGGGTTCGGCGGTGGAGTGCTCGATCGACACCGGCAGCGCCAGCTTCGGTCCCTGCTCGGGCGCCTCGAGCCACGGGCCCGCCTCCGACCTGGCCGACGGCGACTACACCTTCCGGGTGCGGGCGGCCGACGGGGTCGGCAACTCGGCCACGCAGACGCGCGCTTTCAGCGTCGACACGGTGGCCCCGACGCTCTCGATCACCGGCGGCCCGAGCGGGCCGACCAGCGACCAGCGGCCCGCGTTCAGCTTCAACGCCGGTGCGGGCTCGGTGGTGGAGTGCTCGATCGACGCGGGCACGGCCAACTTCGGCGCCTGCTCGGGCGCCGCCGGCCATCAGCCGGGCTCCGACCTGTCTGACGGCGACTACACCTTCCGGGTGCGGGCGACCGACGGGGCCGGCAACGCAGCGACCCAGACCCGGAGCTTCAGCGTCGACACCGCCGCCCCGTCGCTTTCGATCACCGGTGGCCCGACCGGGCCGACCAACGACCCGCGGCCGAGCTTCACCTTCAACGCGGGTGCCGGCTCCACGGTCACCTGCTCGGTCGACACCGGCACCCCCGGCTTCGGTCCCTGCTCCGGCGCTTCGAGCCATCAGCCAGCGGCCGACCTCGCCGACGGCTCCTACACCTTCCGGGTGCGGGCGGCCGACGGAGCCGGCAATGCGACCACGCAGACCCGCGCCTTCAGCGTCGACACCGCGGCCCCGTCGCTGTCGATCACGGGTGGCCCGGCGGGCACCACCACCGATGTCCGTCCGAGCTTCGATTTCAGCGCCGAGTCCGGCGCGGCGGTCGAGTGCTCGATCGACACCGGGACCGCGAGCTTCGGCTCCTGCTCAGGCGCCTCCAGCCATCAGCCGAGCTCCGACCTCGCCGCCGGCTCGTACACCTTCCGGGTCCGCGCCACCGACGCGGCCGGCAACGCGGCGACCCAGACGCGCGCCTTCACGGTCGTCATCGACACCACGCCGCCGACCCTCTCGATCACCGGCGGGCCGACCGGCATCACCGGCGACGCCCGCCCGACGTTCGACTTCAGCGCCGAGGCCGGCGCGACCGTCCAGTGCTCGATCGACACCGGCACGGCCAACTTCGGCGCCTGCTCGGGCGCCTCCAGCCACCAGCCGGCCTCCGATCTCGCCGACGGGTCCTACACGTTCCGCGTCCGGGCGACCGACGCGGCCGGCAACTCGGCGACCCAGACCCGGAGCTTCACCGTCGACTCGGCCGCCCCGTCGCTGGCGATCACCGGCGGTCCCAGCGGGGATACCAACGACCCGCGCCCGACGTTCACCTTCACGGGGGGCGCCGGAGCGACCTTGAGCTGCTCGATCGACCTCGGAACCGCAAATTTCGGTCCCTGCTCGGGCGCCACCAGCCATCGGCCCGCCGCCGACCTCGCCGACGGCGCTTACACCTTCCGCGTCCGGGCGACCGACGGGGCGGGCAACTCGGTGACCCAGACCCGCACCTTCACCGTCGACACCGTCGTGCCCTCGCTGGCGATCACCGGCGGCCCGGCGGGCACGACCAGCGATGTCCGTCCGACCTTCGACTTCGACGCCGAGACCGGCTCGACCCTCGAGTGCTCGATCGACACCGGCAGCGCCGGCTTCGGTCCCTGCTCGGGCGCCTCCAGCCACCAGCCGACCTCCGACCTCGCCAACGGCAGCTACGTCTTCCGCGTCCGCGCCACCGACGCGGCCGTCAACGTCGCCACCCAGACGCAGAGCTTCAGCATCGACACGTCCGCGCCCTCGCTCGTGATCACCGGCGGTCCCACCGGCGACACAACCGACCGGCGCCCCAGCTTCACCTTCACGGCCGCGGGCGGCTCGACCCTCGAGTGCTCGATCGACACCGGCAGCGCCGGCTTCGGTCCCTGCTCGGGCGCCTCGAGCCACGCGCCCGCCGCAGATCTCCTCGACGGCTCCTACACCTTCCGGGTCCGGGCGACCGACGCGGCGAGCAACTCGGCGACCCAGACCCGGGACTTCACCGTCGACACCGCGGCGCCGGCCCTGTCCATCACCGGCGGCCCGACCGGACCGACCGGCAACCCGCGCCCCAGCTTCGACTTCACTGCGGAGGCGGGCGCCGGGCTGCAGTGCTCGATCGACACCGGGACCGCAACCTTCGGCTCCTGCTCCAGCGCCGCCAGCCACGAGCCGACCTCCGACCTCGCCGACGGCGGCTACACCTTCCGGGTCCGGGCGACCGACGCGGCCGGCAACGCGACCACGCAGACGCGCGGCTTCAGCGTCGACACCACCGCGCCCTCGCTGGCGATCACCGGCGGGCCGACGGGAACCACCAGCGACGCTCGCCCGACCTTCACCTTCACGGCGGGCGCCGGTGCGACGGTTCAGTGCTCGATCGACACCGGCGGCGCCAACTTCGGCGCCTGCTCGGGCGCCGGCAACCACCGGCCGGTCGCGGATCTCGCCGACGGGCCCTACACGTTCCGCGTGCGCGCCACCGACGCGGTGGGGAACTCGGCCACGCAGACGCGGTCGTTCACGGTCGCGACGCCGGACCCGCCGCCGCCCCCGCCGCCGCCCGATCCGCCGGTTGATCCGCCCGCGCCGGACGTGGCGATCACCGGCGGTCCCACCCGGTCGACGAAGGACCGGACGCCGACCTTCACCTTCGCCTCCAGCGATGGTGGCGCGAGCTTCCGCTGCTCGGTCGACGGCAAGGCCGCCACGCCGTGCAGCTCGCCCAACACGCTGAAGAAGCTCAAGTACGGCAAGCACACGTTCTCGGTCACGGCCGTCAGCGCCGCCAACAAGCAGAGCGCGCCGGCGACCCGGAGCTTCAAGGTCAAGCGCAAGCCCCGCCGCTGAGCGAGTCGTGAATGCGATCGATGGGTGCCCGACTTGCCGAAGCGAGGTCGCTACCGTCCGCGCCATGAGCCGGCAGCGGATCGACGCGTTGCTCGCCGAGCGGGGGCTGGCGCCGTCGCGGTCCAGCGCCGCGGAGTCGGTGCGCGCCGGGCGGGTGCGGATCGGCCACGACGGACCGCTTGCCCTGAAGCCGAGTCAGCTGGTCGCCGACGACGCCGAGCTGCTGTTCACCGACGCGCCGAACTTCGTCTCGCGCGGGGGGATCAAGCTCGCCAACGCGCTCGACGCGCTGGCGATCGACGTCGCCGGGCTCGACTGCCTCGACGTCGGCGCCTCGACCGGGGGCTTCGCCGATTGCCTGCTGCAGCGGGGCGCGGCGAGGGTAATCGCGCTCGACGTCGCCCACGGGCAGCTCGATTGGGGATTGCGAAACGATCCCCGCGTGACCGTGATCGAACGCCGCAACGCCCGCGACCTCGACGCGGCCGAGCTTCCCTACCGGGCGGACCTGGCGGCGATCGACGTCGCGTTCATCTCGCTCACCAAGGTCCTGCCCGCGGTCGCGCGATGCATCGCCGGCGACGGCCGGGTGCTGGCGATGGTGAAACCTCAGTTCGAGCTCGGGCGCGGGCGGGTGAAGGGCGGCGTCGTGCGCGATCCGCAGGAGCGGCGGGAGGCGCTCCGCGCGGTCGCCGCCGCGGCCGCGGACGCCGGACTGGCCGTGCTCGGGTTCGCTTCCTCCGGCCTTCCGGGGCCGAAGGGAAACCGCGAGACCTTCCTGTACGCGGCGCCGGGGCGCGAGCCGATCGCCGATGTGGAGGCTGCGATCGCCGAGGTGGACGCGTGAACATCGAGACGGCGGTCCTGTTCACGCACACGCAGCCCGAGCAGACCGCGGCGGCGGTCGGCGACGCGATCGCCGCGGCCGAGACCGCGGGCTGCCGCCTGTTCGCGCCCGACGACGAGCGCGCCAAGTTCGGCGCCGTGGGCGAGCAGCTTGAGCCGCTCGCCAGCCTCGGCGGCGATCCCGATCTCTGCCTGGTGCTCGGAGGCGACGGCACGATCCTGAAGGCGCTGCGCGCCTACGCGAACACCGAGGTTCCCGTGTTCGCGGCCAACTTCGGGACGATCGGATTCCTGGCGGCGGTCGAGCGCACCCAGCTCGCCGACGGCCTCCAGGCCGCGTTCGAGGGCGGGTTCGAGATCATGGAGCTGCCCGGGCTCGAGGCGACGGTCGAGGCGCGACCCCCGGTGGCGCTCAACGACGTCTCGCTGATCCGCCGTCAGCACAGGCGGGTGGCCGAGCTCGCCTACCGCCTCGGCGGCAAGGAGGTCGGTCACGTGCGCTGCGACGGGCTGGTCGCAGCCACCCCGGCCGGCTCGACCGGCTACAACCTCGCCAACCAGGGGCCGATCCTCGCCTGGGGGGTGAAGGGCTACGTGGTCAGCTTCATCGCGCCGCACACCCTGACCGCGAGGCCGCTCGTGGTCGCGCCCGGTGACGTGCTCTCGGTCACCAACGCGACCGGCCGCGATCCGGTCGACGTCGTCCTCGACGGCGAGCACGTCGGGGAGCTCGCCAGCGGCGCCGAGATGGAGGTCCGCTTCCGGGACGGGGTGGGGCGCCTGGCCCAGCTGCCGGGGACGAACTTCTATCGCCGGATCCGCGACAAGTTCGGACGCCTCGCTCACTAAGTTAGGAGCCATGGAACGCAAGTGGTGGACCCTGCTCGCCGTCTGCGTCGCGACGTTCATGCTGCTGATCGACGTGACGATCGTCAACGTCGCGCTGCCTGACATCCAGGACGACCTGTCGGCCAGCTTCTCCAGCCTGCAGTGGGTCGTCGACGCCTACGCGCTGACCCTGGCGTCGTTCCTGCTCGTGGCCGGCTCGATCGGGGACCGGATCGGCCGCAGGCGCGTGTTCACGTTTGGCTTCGTCCTGTTCACGGCGGCCTCGTTCGCCTGCGGCCTCTCGGGCGACGCGACGGTCCTCAACTTCGCCCGCGGCTTCCAGGGCGCCGGCGCCGCCGCGATGTTCGCGACCTCGCTGGCGTTGATCGCCCAGGAGTTCGAGGGCCGCGAGCGCGCCAACGCGATCGGGATCTGGGGTGCGACGGTTGGCGGGGCGGTGGCGATCGGACCGCTGGTCGGCGGCCTGATCACCGAGGGCCTCGGCTGGGAGTGGATCTTCTTCGTCAACGTCCCGATCGGGATCGGGGCGATCGTGCTCACCGAGACCCGGCTCGTCAACGTCAAGGCCACCGACCCCCAGCCCATCGACTGGCCCGGGCTGTTCACCTTCTCCGCCGGGCTCTTCCTGATGATCTTCGGCCTGATCCGGGGCAACCCGGAGGGCTGGGGAAGCCCGGTGATCGTCGCCTCGCTGGGTGGGGCGGTGGCCCTGCTGCTCGCGTTCGTGGCGATCGAGTTGCGACGCGAGAACGCGATGCTCGACCTCTCGCTGTTCCGGAAGCCCTCGTTCACCGGCGTCTCGATCGTCGCGCTCGCCCTCTCGGCCGGGATGTTCGCGATGTTCCTCTACCTGACTCTCTACCTGCAGGGCGTGCTCGGCTACGAGCCGCTGGCCGCGGGCCTGCGCTTCCTGCCGCTCACGGTGCTCTCGTTCATCGTCGCGCCGATCTCCGGCCGGCTGCTGCAGCGACTGCCGGCGCGGGCGATCATGGGCACCGGGATGATCCTCGTCGGGGTCGGCCTGATGCTGATGCACGGGATCGACGTCGACGACGACTGGACCACGTTGCTCGTCGGCTCGCTGGTCGCCGGGGTCGGGATCGGCCTCACCAATCCAGGGATCGCGTCGGTGGCGATCGGGGTCGTCGACGCGGCGCGGGCCGGGATGGCCTCGGGGATCAACAGCACCTTCCGTCAGGTCGGGATCGCGACGGGCACGGCGGCGCTCGGGGCGATCTTCCAGACGCGGATCGAGTCAAAACTCGGTGAGCTCTTGCCCCAGGCGCCCCCGGCGGCGCTCGACCGCTTCTCCGAGGCGGTCTCCTCGGGCGCCGCGCAGGACGCCCTGGTCGCGGTTCCGGCCCCGTTTCGCGACCAGGCCGCCAACGCCGCCGACCAGGCGTTCATCGGAGCCCTGAACGAGATCCTCCTGGTCGGCGCGGCGATCGCGATCGTCGGCGGGATTGCGGCCTGGCTGCTGATCCGGGCACGCGACCTGGTCGCGTTCGGCGCGCCGGCCGCGGCCGATCCCGCCGCGGCAGGCCCCGACGCCGAGGCTGAGGCGGCGCCGGCAGGCTGACGCGGGACGAATCCGTCGGGGGCCGCCGCTAAAAGATTGGCGAGCGATGACCCGACCCGCGCACACCTGGATGCCACGGACGACGCTGCGCACGTCTTCGTCCTGGGTCGCTCGCGTGCATGAAGCACGCGTCGCTCCCTGCGTCCTCGACCTGCTTGGTCGTCCGCGCCCCCAGGCGCACGCGGCCGGGCCATCGATCGCCTAGGCATGCTCCACGAGCTCCGGATCGAGAACCTGCTCCTGATCGAGCGCGCCGAGTTGCGGCTCGAGCCGGGGTTGAACGCGATCACGGGCGAGACCGGGGCGGGGAAGACCGTGCTCGCGCACTCGCTCGACCTGCTGATGGGCGGGCGCGCAAGGCCGCAGATCGTCAGGCCCGGCGCCGAGGAGGCGTGGCTGGAGGGCGTCTTCTCGCTCCCCGGCGAGGTGCTCACGGACCCCGAGCTGGCCGAGATCGCCGCGCGGCTCCCGGACGACGCCGCGGAGGTCGTGCTCGGCCGCCGGGTTGGCGCCTCCGGCCGGACGAGCGCCTTCATCGGCGGGCGGGCGGCGTCCGCCGCCGACCTGCGGGCGCTCGGGTCGCGACTGCTGGCCTTCTACGGCCAGCACGAGCACCGCCGTCTGACCCTCGCTTCGGCTCAGCTGGAGATCCTCGACGGCTTCGCGGGGCCCCGGCAGCTCGAGCTCCGGGACGAATACCGGGCCGCCCACGCCGAGGTCACGAGCTTGATCCGCGAGCGCGCCGAGCTGCGCGAGCGCGAGGGCTCGCGCGAGCGCGACCTCGACCTGATGCGCTTCGAGCTCTCCGAGATCGAGGGCGCGGCCCCCGACGCCGCCGAGCAGGCCGAGCTCGAGGCCGAGAGCGCCGTGCTGCGCAACGCCGAGGGGCTGCGCGGCGGCGCCGCCCGGGCGCTGGCCGCGGTCAGCGGCGCCGACGAGGATGGTGGCGGAGCGCGTTCGGCGCTCGGCGAGGCCGACTCGGGCCTCGCAGCGGTCGCCGATCTCGATCCGGAGCTCGATGCGATCGCCGAGCGCCTGCGGGCGGCGGCGGTCGAGCTCGACGACCTGGCCGCCGGCCTGCGCACCTACCTCGACGGGATCGAGGCCGAGCCGGGCAGGCTGGACGCGGTCGAGGAGCGCCTCGACGCGCTCGACCGCCTGAAGCGCAAGCACGGCGGCTCGATCGAGGCGGTCCTCGCCCACGCCGAGCGCTGCCGCACCGAGATCGAGCGACTCGAGAACGCCGAGGAGGTCGCCGGGGAGCTGGCGGCCCGGATCGGCGAGACCGAGGCCCGGCGCGGGAAGCTCGCCGCGAAGCTGAGCGCGGCACGGCGCGACGCGGCCGGGAAGCTGGGCGAGCGGGTTGCCGCAGAGCTCGCGGAGCTGGCGATGGACGGCGCTCGGCTCGAGGTCGTCTTGGAGCCGCATCCGGAGGGATTCGGGCCGAGCGGCGCCGAGACGGTCGAGCTGCTGGTCTCGACCAACCCCGGGATGCCGACCTCGCCGCTCAAGGACGCCGCCTCGGGCGGCGAGCTCTCGCGGATCATGCTCGCGCTCACCGGCCTCGCCGGGGAGACGGCGGACCGCACCCTGGTCTTCGACGAGATCGACGCCGGGGTTGGCGGCGCGACCGCGCGTGCGGTCGGCGAGCGCCTCCGTGCGATCGCCGCCGGCCAGCAGGTGCTCTGCATCACCCATCTGCCGCAGGTCGCGTCGCTTGCGGCGACCCACTTCGTGATCGAGAAGGCGCCCGCCGCCGGCGGGACCCTGGCGACCGTCGACCGGGTCGCCGGGGACGAGTTGGTCGCCGAGATCGTCCGCATGCTGGGCGCCGAGAGTGGCGACGCGGCAGCCAGCCGCCACGCCCGGCAGCTGCTGAAGGCCGCCTGAGAACCCGGCTGAGCGCGCCGACCCGCCCGGCGCTTGCTTTTTCCGCATAATCGCCGCATGGCTCTCCGTAGCCGGGCGCGCCAGCTCCTGCGCGGGCCCGAGATCGAGCTGCGGCCCTCCGGGGCTCCGCGGATCGCCGGCCGCGCGCGGCTCGGGCGCAAGACCAAGAACCTGGTCGGGCGCCTGCGGCCCGGCGACATCGCGGTCATCGACCACGCCGACCTCGACCGGATCGCGGCCGAGGACCTGGCCGCGAGCGGGGTGGAGGCGGTCGTCAACGTCGCCCGCTCGTCGACCGGCCGCTATCCGAATCCGGGCCCGCTGATTCTCGCCCGCGCCGGGGTGCCGCTGGTCGACGTTCCGGCTGCGCCGCTGTTCGAGGAGCTCTCGGACGGCGACGAGATCGTCGTCGAAGGCGCCGAGGTGCGTCGCAACGGAACCGTGCTGGCGACCGGCACGGTGATCGACCTGGCGACGGCGAGCGAGCAGATCGACCGCCAGCAGGCACACCTGACCGAGGCGCTGGCCGACTTCGCGGTGAACACGATCGAGCACGTCGAGAACGAGGGCGAGCTGCTCGCCGGCAAGCTCGACTTCCCGCCGGTGAGGACGCGGTTTCGCGGCCGCCACGCGCTGATCGTCGTTCGCGGCACCACCTACAGGCGCGACCTGCGGACGCTGAGGGCCTACATCGAGGACACGCGTCCGGTGCTGGTCGGCGTCGACGGCGGAGCCGACGCGATCCTCGAGGAGGGATTCGAGCCCGACATGGTGCTCGGCGACATGGACTCGGCCTCGGACGACGTCCTCACCTGCGGCGCCGAGGTAGTCGTCCACGCTTACGCGGACGGACACGCCCCGGGCCGCGAACGGCTCGAGGCGCTCGGGCTCGAGCCGGTGGTCGTGCCGGCGATCGGCACCAGCCAGGACGTGGCGATGCTGCTCGCGCACGAGAACGGCGCCGAGCTGATCGTCTCCGTGGGCGCCCACTTCAACCTCACCGAGTTCCTCGACAAGAACCGCGCCGGGATGTCGTCGACCTTCCTCACCCGGCTGCGGATCGGCGAGACGCTGGTCGACGCGAAGGGCGTCAGCCGCCTCTACAACCCGGGAGTCCGCGGGTGGCACATGTGGGCGTTTCTGGGGGTCTCGCTGCTCGTGATCGCGATCGTCGTGGTCAGCTCGCCCGAGCTCGGCGAGTTCTTCGACCTGCTCTGGTTGAAGATCAAGGTCGCCTTGGATCTATGACCCGGAGGGGCATCACCGTCTGATGGGTTACTCCGGCCGCTATCACGCCGCCTCGCTGGCGGCCGTCTTCCTGGCGCTCGCCGTCGGCATCCTGATCGGCGTCGGCTTCGCCTCCGACATCGTCAGCGGGACCGCCGACGATCTCGAGGAGAGCCTCGCCTCCGATCTCGACGAGGCGCGGGCCGAGGTCGACGACCTCGAGGCCCAGCTCGCCGACGAGCGCGATTTCGGGGCCGCCCTCACCCCGGCCGTGGTCGAGAACCGGCTGCGCGGGCGCGAGGTAGCGATCGTCGCCCTCGGGGGGCTCGACGATCAGCTGACCGACGGCATTCGGGGCGGGCTCGAGCCCGCCGGCGCGCGGCTGCAGGAGATCGCCGTGGTTCGAGAGCCACCCGACAGCGCGGGCGCCGCCGCCGCCGTCAGCCGGCCGGGCCGCAACGAGACGCGGGCCGAGCAGCTCGCCCGCGCCTCGCGGCTGGCCGGGCGCTCGCTGGTCACCGGAGGGCCGCGGTTCGCCGACCTGCGCGCGGCGCTGTTCAGCCGCTACAGCGGCGAGCCGGGTGACATCGACGGCGTCGTCGTCGTCCGCGAGCGACCCGCCGGGCTCGGCGATCGCGAGAGCGCCGACACCGACCAGATCGAGGACGGGATCATCGCCGGGATCCGGGACGCGCTGCCGGATCGCCGCCTGACGGTGGTCGGCGCCGAGACGACCGAGACCGACCCGAGCTCGATCGGGTTCTTCTCGGACCGGGCCCTCGCCAGCGTCGACAACGTCGACCAACTGGCCGGCAAGGTCGCGCTCGTCTACGCGCTCGGGGGCGCCGAGGGCGAGTTCGGGGTCAAGGACACCGCCGACGCGCTGCTGCCGGACCTGCTCGCCCCCTCGGGGCTCGACTTCGGCGCCGAGCAGAGGCCCTGATGCTGTCCGGATTGATCGTCTCGGCGCTGGTCGCCGCGGTCGCGCTCGGGCCCTGGCTCGCGGACATGCTGCGCGCCGGCCTCGCCCGGGAGAACTACGCCGGGCGCCGGGTCGCGTTTCCGGCCGGCGCGGCCCTCGTCGCCTGCTCGCTGATCGCCCTGGCGCCGCTCGCGATCCTCGACGATCGCGCCGACCTCGACCTGCTCGATCCTGAGCTCCGCCGGTGGATGGTCTACGTGCTCGGGGTCGCGTTGCTCGGACTGCTCGACGACGCGCTCGGCCGCGGCGCCGCCGCCGACACGGCGCGGGGATGGCGCGGGCACGCGCGGGCCGTCGCCGCCGGCCGCTTCTCGACCGGGGCGATCAAGGCGGTCGGCGCGCTCGCGCTCGCCGCCTATGCGACCTCCGGCCTCGGCCGGCAGGGGATCGACTACGTCGCCGACCTCGCCCTGCTGCTGCTGATGACCAACCTCTTCAACCTGCTCGACCTGCGCCCCGGGCGGGTCGAGAAGGTCTTCGTCGCGCTCGTCGCCGGCCTCTGCCTCGGCGCGTGGACGGCGCAGCCGCTCGAATTGCTCGGCCTGTTCGTCGGGCCGGTCCTGGTCGGCGCCGCGTTCACGCTGCGCGAGCGGGCGATGCTCGGCGACACCGGCTCGAATCTGGTCGGGGCGCTGGCCGGCGTCGCGATGCTGGTCACGCTCGGCGACACGGCCCGCTCGATCGCCCTCGCGGTGGTCGCGGCGCTCACGATCTTCGGGGAGTTTCGGTCAATCTCGAAATCGATCGAGTCGGTTCCGCCACTGCGCTGGATAGACTCGCTCGGCAGAGTGAGTCGGGACGAGGCAGCACGATGAAGCCGGGCGAGACGCGCTTCATCTTCGTCACCGGCGGCGTCGTCTCCTCGCTCGGCAAGGGGATCGCCGCGGCCTCGATCGGCCGCCTGCTGGTCAGTCGCGGCTTCCGGGTCCAGCTGCAGAAGTTCGACCCCTACATCAACGTCGACCCGGGGACGATGAGCCCGTTCCAGCACGGCGAGGTGTTCGTGACCGAGGACGGCGCCGAGACCGACCTCGACCTCGGCCATTACGAGCGGTTCACCGACCACAACACCTCGCGGGCGTCGAACGTGACCGCGGGGGCGGTCTACAACTCGGTGATCCGCCGCGAGCGCCGCGGCGACTACCTCGGCGCGACCGTGCAGGTGATCCCGCACATCACCGACGAGATCAAGCAGCGGATCCTGATCGTCGCCGAGTCGCAGGCGGTCGACTTCGTGATCACGGAGATCGGGGGGACGGTCGGCGACATCGAGTCGCTCCCGTTCCTGGAGGCGATCCGCCAGCTGTATTCGGAGCTCGGCTCGAAGCGCTGCATGTTCCTGCACCTGACCCTCGTCCCCTACATCGGGCACGCCGGCGAGATGAAGACCAAGCCGACCCAGCACTCGGTCAACGAGCTGCGCCGGATCGGGATCCAGCCGCACGCGCTGATCTGCCGCTCCGACCGGGGGCTCGACCGCGACATCCGCAAGAAGATCGCGCTCTTCGCCTCGGTCCCCGAGGAGGCGGTGCTCTCGGCCCGCGACGTGGACAACATCTACAAGGTCCCGCTGGTGATGCGCGCCGAGGGTGCCGACGACCTGGTGCTCGACCACTTCGGCGTCGACGCGCCCGCTCCCGAGCTCGGGGAGTGGGAGGAGCTGATCCGCCGCGCCGACGCCTGCGAGGGGACGACGCGGATCGCCCTGGTCGGCAAGTACGTGCGGCTCGCCGACGCCTATAAGTCGGTGATCGAAGCGCTCACCCACGGCGGCTACGCGCACGGCACCAAGGTCGAGGTGAAGCTCGTCGACTCCGAGGACTTCGACGCCGAGGAGATCGCCGAGTGGGCCGACGGGATCCTGATTCCCGGCGGGTTCGGCGAGCGCGGGATCGAGGGCAAGATTCAGGCGGCCAGGATCGCCCGCGAGCGCGGCATCCCCTACCTGGGGATCTGCCTCGGGATGCAGATCGCGGTCGCCGAGTTCGCCCGCCACGTCGCCGGCATGGACGGCGCCAACTCGACGGAGTTCGACCCGGAGACCCCTTATCCGGTGGTCGACCTGCTGCCGGAGCAGAAGGAGGTCTCCGACATGGGCGGCACGATGCGCCTCGGCGCCGACCCGGTGAAGCTCCACGAGGGCACTCGCGCGCGGGAGATATTCGGCGAGGCGGTGATCTACAAGCGCCACCGCCATCGTTATGAGGTCAACAACCAGCTCCGCCGCCGGCTCGAGGACGAGGGCCTGATCTGCGGCGGCACCTCGCCCGACGAGCGCCTGGTCGAGATCGTCGAGCTCCCCGAGCACCCGTTCTACGTCGCCTCGCAGTTCCACCCCGAGTTCAACTCACGCCCGAACCGCCCCGAGCCGCTGTTCCGCGACTTCGTCGGCGCCGCGGCCCAGCTCGCTGCGACCCGCGGCGACGGCCCGGCGACCGAGGAGACCGAGGTCGAGCCCGCGCCGGCTTCGAGCGGCCGCTTCACCCGCGAGTCCTCATAGCCTGTCGCCCGATGGGCGACGGCGAGGCGATCATCCGCGAGATCTGGCGGCGCTGGAACGCGGGCGAGCACCGCTACAACCCAGACTTCATGGATCCCGAGATCGAGATCCATTCGGCCCTCACCGGGCAGACGTTCCACGGTCCCTCGGAGGCGGATCGCTGGAGCGCCGAGATCGACGATCAGTTCGAGGAGTGGGAGATCTCGATCGCCGCGGTGGAGGAGGTCTCGCCGGACCGGTTCGTGGTCCGCGGGTCCGTTCGCGCCCGCGGACGCCAGAGCGGGATCGACCTCGACCAGCCGATCACCTGGAACGTCGAGCTGCGCGACGGGCGCCTCCTGCGGCTGACGAACGTCATCGGCTAGATGGTTGATTCCGCGCCCCCGCGCACGCGAGGCCGTGGAATCAACCATCTAGATGAGCGCGGGCGAACTCGCGTAGCCTCCCGCCGCGATGACCGGCGGTGGGCGCGAGTGAACGACCAGCGGATGCTCGACCGCTTCGTGCGCCTGTGCGAGATCCCGAGCCCGACCGGAGCGGAGCGCGCCGTCGCCGACGACGTGCTCGGCGAGCTCCGCGGGCTCGGGATCGAGGTGGTCGAGGACGGCGCCGCAGGGCCGGCGCGAGCTGGTTCCGGCAACCTGATCGCCCGGGTGGCGGGGACGGGGGAGGGCTGGGTCTCGTTCTTCGCCCATCTCGACACGGTGCCCGAGGGCGGCGCGATCGAGGTCGAGCTCGCCGACGGCGTCTTCCGCAGCCGCGGCGAGACGATCCTCGGCGCCGACAACAAGGCGGCCGTGACGGTCCTGCTCGAGCTCGCGGCGCGTCGTGCCGCGCTCCCGGCCGCCGCCGGGGTCGAGCTCGTGTTCACCGTCGCCGAGGAGGACGGCCTGCGGGGTGCGAAGGAGCTCGAGCTCGGCTCGCTGCGCTCGCGGTTCGGGTTCGTGCTCGATCACGCGAGCCCGATCGGCGAGGTGATCACGGCGGCGCCGACCTTCCAGCGGATCATCGCCGAGTTCGAGGGTCTCGAGGCGCACGCCGGCATCCGCCCCGAGGACGGCCACTCGGCGATCGAGGCGGCGGCCGCCGCGGTCGCGGCGATGCGGCTCGGCCGGCTCGATCCCGAGACGACCGCCAACGTCGGCTTGATCAAGGGTGGGGTGGCCTCGAACGTCGTCGCCGGGAGCTGCCGGATCGACGCCGAGGCCCGCTCGCTCGACGATGCCAAGGTCGCCGCGGCGACGGCGGCGATCGTCGACGCCTGCACGTGGGCCGCGAGCGAGCGCCGCTGCGACGTCGACGTCGACGTCGCCGAGATCTTCCGCGGCTATCGCCGGCCCTCGAGCTCCCCGGCGGTGGCGCTGGCGCGCGATGCGCTCGGGCGCCGCGGGATCGAGCCGCGCGAGGTCGCGACCGGCGGCGGGAGCGACGCGAACGCGCTCGTCGCCCGCGGGTTCGAGTGCGTGCTGCTCGCCAACGGAACCGCCGACAACCACACTCCGGCCGAGAGCGTCGCCGCCGACCGGATCGTCGAGATGCTCGCGGTCTGCGAGGCGATCGCCGAGTTGGCGGGATCGGCCTGATGCTGAAGCTGCGCCGCGGCACCGTGATCGAGCTCGATCCGCTCACGGTCGACATCGGCGGCGAGCGGCGGCGGGCGTGGGCCGATACGGCCCTGGTCGGCGAGATCGAGCTCGACGACGAGGTGATCGTCAACACGCAGTCGCGCGACCTCGGGCTCGGATCGGGGGGCTTCGACATCGTCCACGTGAACCTCAGCCGCGGGCTGCGGGCGCCGGACCCGAAGGGCATCCACGTCTTCAAGCTCAACTACACGTCGCTCCAGCACCCGGTCGACCCGGTCGAGGTCGAACACGGCGACCCGAACCTCGGCCCGCGGCCGCCGGTCGCGGTGATCTCGGTCCACGGCCACCTGGCGCCGCTCGCCTGGGCGGCGGCCCAGGAGCGGCCCCGGGGCCTGCGGCTCGGGTTCATCCAGGGGGCCGGCGCGGCGCTGCCGGGCTCGCTCTCGCGCGACGTCCGCGAGCTCCGCCACCGCGGGTTGCTCTGCGGCCACATCACCGCCGGCCCGGCATACGGCGGAGAGCACGAGGCGATCAGCACCGTCGGCGCCCTTGACGCCGCGGCCCGGCGGCTCGGCTGGGAGGCGGCGATCGTCGGGCCGGGCCCGGGAATCCTCGGCTCGGCGACCCGGCTGGGACACGGGGGGATGGCGGCGCTCGACGCGGCCCACGGGGCGCTGGCGCTCGGGCTGCCGACGATGCTCTGCCCACGGCTGTCGAGCTCCGACGAGCGCGACCGCCACCGCGGGCTCAGCCATCACACCTCGTCGGTGCTCGAGTTGCTGCTCGCCCCGGTGCGGGTGCCGGTCCCCGAGGCCGAGCTCGAGGGCTGGCCGATGCTGGGCGGCGAGGGCGCCCCGGAGGGCGCCTCCGCCGAGGCGGCACTCGACGCGCTGATCGACGTCTGCCGGCGCGGCCGTCACGACCTCTCGGTCGAGCAGATCGACCTCGACGGCTACGCCCGCAGCGGCCTCCCCGACACGACCATGGGCCGCTCGATCGCCGAGGACCCGCTGTTCTTCGCCGCGCCGCTCGCCGCCGGGCGGGCGTTGGCGGCGGCCGTCGGCGGGTAGGTGGGCCAGATGGAGCGAATCTCCTCGAAGACGGTCTACGAGGGCCGGGTGATCGACGTCCGGATCGCGGAGTTCGGCTACGACGACGGCTCGACCGCCGAGCGTGAGCTCGTCGTCCACCCGGGGGCGGTAGCGATCATCGCCACCGACGACGAGTCGATCTACCTGGTCCGCCAGCCGCGCGAGGCCGTCGGCGAGCCGGCCCTGCTCGAGCTGCCGGCCGGCAAGCTCGACGTCGAGGGCGAGACGCCGCTCGAGTGCGCGCGGCGCGAGCTCGGCGAGGAGATCGGGATGACGGCGCGCAGCTGGAGCGAGTTGAAGCGCTTCTACACCTCGCCCGGCTTCGCCCAGGAGGAGGTGACTCTGTTCGTGGCCACCGGGCTCGAGCCGGTCCCCGACCACGAGCCGGACCCGGAGGAACGGATCGAGGTGATCGCCTGGCCGCTCGCGGAGCTCGACGGCGCGATCGCCGAGTGCACCGACGCGAAGTCGCTGATCGGCCTGCTGCTCTTCTCTAAAGGGGTCAGACCCCTTTAGGTTGTCGCTGATCGGCCTGCTGCTCTTCTCGCCACCGCGGTCGCGGCGTTGCACCGGCAGGGTCGTCGGGACCCCGCGAGAAACCCCGCGGCATGGCGATCGCCGTCCCCAAGGCCGACGCGCGCACCGACGCGCACTTCGAGGCGCTGGTGCTCGACTTCCTCGCCTACCTGGAGTTCGAGCGCGGCCTCGCCCGGAACACGCTCGACGCCTACCGCACCGACCTGCTGCAGTTCGGCGCCTTCCTCGCCCGGCGCCGGCGGGATGCGACCGCGGTCGAGCGCGCCGACGTCGCCGACTTCCTCGCCGACCTCGCGACCGGGGTCGCTCCCGACGCCGACGGCAACGGCGGGCGCGCCCCCTGCTCGTCGGCGACGATCAGCCGCAAGACCGCCTGCCTGCGTTCGTTCTACCGTCACCTGCGCCGCGAGGAGCTGATCGCCGACGACCCGACCGCGACCCTGAGCCCGCCGCAGAAGTCCCGCAAGCTGCCGCAGGTGCTCACCCAGGCGGAGGTGACGAAGCTGCTCGAGAGCGCCAAGGGCACGGCGCCGATCGAGCTTCGCGATCGCGCCCTGCTCGAGGTCATGTACGGCTGCGGGTTGCGGGCGTCGGAGGCGATCGGGCTCGAGATCGGCGACGTCGACCTCCGCCGCGGGTTCGTCCGCCCGCACGGCAAGGGGTCGAAGGAGCGGATCGTGCCGCTGGGCCGCGAGGCCGGGCGGGCGCTCGAGCGCTACCTGCGCGGCGGGCGCCCGAAGCTGGTCGGCCCGAAGATCGAGCGCAAGCTGTTCGTCAACTTCCGCGGCGGGGCGCTGACCCGTCAGGGCCTCTACAAGATCATCCAGCGCCACGCCAAGGCGCTCGGCCTCGAGCAGAAGATGAGCCCGCACACCCTCCGCCACACCTTCGCCACCCACCTGCTCTCGGGCGGCTGCGACCTGCGCTCGGTCCAGGAGATGCTCGGCCACGCCGACGTCGCCACGACCCAGCTCTACACCCACCTCTCGCGGGAGAAGATCAAGGAGGTCTACTTCCGAGCGCACCCCAGGGCGACCGAGCCGCATAGATAAGCGGTTTGCGCTTTGCATGGGATGCGTGCCTCCCGACCAGCCGTGAACGTCCCTCAACTGTGCCTGTACGCCCAGTCCAGGGACGTTCGACGAGGCTGCGCCCTGCTTTTCGCACCGCGGGACGGGACGATTCGCACCCCTCGTCAGCGACTCGTTCACTCGCCTCAACTGCGGATGTGTTTGACGTTTCCCCGCCCACCGATCCAGTCCGCAGCCCTCGCGTTTCGCTTAGGTCGAGCTCGCGCTCGATGCGTTCGCCCGCGAGCTACTCGCCGAGAGCTTGCCCCCAACCGCGGCGGGGTCCTGATCGCACCCGGATCACTCGCGGCACTCGCGTCGCTGCCGCTCACGCGATCGCGCCACCTGCATCTGCACCCCACGTTCGCGCCTCGCTGGCCCGCGGCGGCGAAGTCCGCAAGGCTTCGACCGAGAGCCGGGCGATCCGGCGTGCCGTTGCGCAGTCCGCGCTCTATCGCGCGTCCTCGGCCCCTCAGCCGACCCGTGCACCACCCGGACCGCTCCGGCGCGAACCCGGCCATCCGACCCGCGGAGTCTACGCCATCGCTTGCGGCCTACGAGCGTCGAACGCTCGCCTGCCCCGTGCGCACGCTCCACGCTCTCATCACGCCAGGTTCGTCACCGCTCCTGGCACGGCCTCGCGCTCGACATCCACACACTCTCCCCCTGCGGGCGATCTTCCTCGAGCATGTCCCGCGACCTGGCGGCGAACCCCTGCATGACGTTCGAGCTCCACCTGGGCGCCGGCGCTTCGCGCCACCATCAGCCGAGGCACTGATCGCCTCAGCGCCCACCGCCCACCCGAATGGGCGACCGCTTCTATGCCGCTGCGCTCGGCGAGCTCCCCCTCCCTCACTCACCTGCACCGCGTATTCACTTCGCCGCGCTATCGCTCGAATCGCGCTCTTCAGATCGTCGCGCACGTGCCTTGTCTGCTGCATCTCCTGCTCGTGATCTGACGCGATACGGCGCCTGAGCTGAGCGATCTTGCCGGACACCGCGCACCGCTTCGCGTCGAATCGCTCCGCCCCGCCGGCGCCTGGGGGCAGCCACTCAGCATTACGCCCCCGAGCTGCCCATGCTCGCCTCCATGATGATCGCGCCGTCACGCAGCCCTCCGTCTTCAGCCACGCACACTCGATCACCTCCACCCGCCCCCCTCCGCTGCTCGTGACCGACTCCGCGCAATAGCGCCGCTAGCCACCCCCCCCCCCCCCCCCCCACCCCCCCCCCCCCCCAAGGCGCACCCGCGGGCGACTGACTGAGCCGGCGAACGCCCGCCGCCCGGCCGCTACGATCGCCCGGTGGGGTCCCGGGGAAGGCGGGTAATCGGATGGTTGGTCGCCGGTCTGGCGATCGCGGCCGTGCCGGCGAGCGCGGCGGCCGACGGCGTCGTCAGGTCTGGGCCGCTGCGCGCGACGGTGCACGCGGACCCCTGGCGCGTCGAGCTCACCGACACCGCGGGCCGCAGCGTCGTCGACCAGCCGGCGCCCGCGGACGCCGGTGCCGCGGGCAACCTTGGCTTCCACACCGCTGCGGGCTGGGCCCGGGCGGTGCGCGCGACGTCCGTCGAGCCGGTCGGGAAGGGGCTGCGGGCGACCGTCGCCACCGACGACCCGCTCGGGGGGACCCTGGACGTCTCGATCGCACCAGCCGGACAGGACTCGATCCGGATCACCGCCGCGGCCGTTACGGCCGCATCGCGGACTCAACCTCGATCGCCTTCGGCGCAGAGCCGGGTGAGCGGTTCACCGGCTTCGGCGAGCGCTCGAACTTCGTCGACGCGCGCGGCCAGGACGTCGACAACTACGTCTCCGACGGCCCCTATCCGGAGCGGGCGAGGGACATCGTCGGGCTGATCGGCTTGCCCTGGGCCGAGACGCACCGCGACGACGCCACCTACTTCCCCGTGCCCTGGACGCTGTCGAGCCGTGGCTACGGCGTCCTGCTCGAGAACGACGAGCGCAGCACCTTCCACATGGGGACCGAGCAGCCCGGGGTTTGGAGCGCCGAGCCGCAGGCGGCGAACGTCTCGGTGCGCGTGTTCCCGGGGCCGAGGCCCGCCCAGGCGCTGAGGCGGTTCACCGCGGCGACCGGACGCACCCGTGCGGCCCAGGCCCCGTGGGCCTACGGACCCTGGTTCCAGACCGGCCAGCCCAATTACGTCCCGGTCGAGGACGAGCGGACCTGGATCGAGCTGCTGCAGGATGCCGACGCCCCGGTCTCGGTCGGCGAGACGCAGCTCCATTACCTGCCCTGCGGCGCCAACACCCGCGCACCCGCGCCGGAGTCAGAGCGGACGAAGAACTTCCACCGCCACGGCCTCGCTCGGCTCGTCTACTTCAACCCGCTGATCTGCACCGACTACGAGCCTCATTACTCCGAGGTCGCGGCGGCGGGAGGCCTGCAGCGCTCGGCGACCGGAGGCCCGTACACGTATCCGGCGTACGTCGGCGGTGACGGGGCCGCCGGGTTCACGGTCAAGCCCCTCGCCCAGTTCGACTTCACGAGCGAGGCGGGCCGGGCCGCCTACGCGGAGCTGCTCGAGCAGGCGGTGGCGGACGGCGTCGACGGCTGGATGGAGGACTTCGGCGAGTACACGCCGCCGGACGCGGTCTCGGCCGACGGCACTCCCGGCGCCCAGATGCACAACCGCTACCCAACCGACTATCACTGCGCGGTGCGCGGGTTCCAGGACGACCGCGTGACCCGGCCGCTGGTGCGGTTCTCGCGCTCGGGCTGGACCGGCAGCGCCGCCTGTGTCGACAACGTCTGGGGCGGCGACCCGACCACGGTCTGGGGGTACGACGGCCTCGCCTCCGCGGTGATGCAGGCGCTGACGATCGGCGCCTCGGGGGTCTCCCGCTGGGGGTCGGACATCGGCGGCTACCACACGTTCGGACCCGACCAGGAGCTCGACCGCGAGCTGCTCGCGCGCTGGATCGAGTTCGGGGCCGCCTCGCCGGTGATGCGGACGAAGGCCAGCGGCCTCGAGCTGCCGCCCTACGACCGCCCCCAGATCTGGGAGCCCGAGACGATCGGGATCTGGCGCACCTACGCGAAGCTGCACACGCAGCTGAACCCGTACCTGCGCGGCGCCGACTCGACCTACCGCAAGACCGGGATGCCGATCGTCCGCTCGATGTTGCTCGCCTACCCCCGCGACGGCCGCGCGACTGGGCTCGCCGACCAGTATCTGCTCGGGCGCTCGCTGCTGGTGGCCCCGGTACTCGAGCCCGGCGCGACGACGCGCTCGCTGTACCTCCCGCGCGGCCGGTGGCTCGAGTTCTGGAAGGCCGTGCGGTTCGCAGAGCGCGACGGCGAGTACAGGCTGCGGCGGCCGCGGCCGCTGGCCGGCAGGCGGCAGCTGACGGTGGCGGCGCCGTTGGAGCGGCTGCCGATGATGATCCGCGCCGGGGCGATCATCCCGCTGCTCGCGCCCGACGTCGACACGCTGACGGACTACGGCCGGGGGCGCGGGCTGGTGCACCTGGGCGATCGCGCGGACGAGATGCACCTGCTCGTCTTCCCGCGCGGACGGACTCGCGAGCGCATGAACGACCGCGAGCGCCTCCGCTCGCGCGAGCTGGGCGGCGAGCGCTGGAGGTTGCGGATCCGCGGTGCCAACACCCGGACCTATGAGGTCGAGGCCGCGCTCGGCACCCTTCGCGACCCCTTCCGGCCGGTGGTGGTGCGGGTTGACGGCGAGGAGCTGCCGGGCGCCGGCTGGGACTATCGACGCCGGGGGCGGGTGCTGACGATGGACGTGCGCTGCCGCCGGTGCGCGGTGACGGTCAGCGCCGCACCGAGCGCTGATACCAGCTGACGTCCCAGGCCCGTCCGAACTTCACCCCGACCCCCTCGAACGTGCCGACCAGGGTGAACCCGAGCGACTCGTGCAGCGCGCGGCTCGCAGGATTGGGCTCCGTCATGACGCCGACCGCGAGCCGCGCCGGGCTGGCCTCGAGCAGCTCGAGCAGCCTCCCGTAGAGGGCCCGGCCGGTCCCCGTGCCGCGCGCGGGCCCGGCGACGTAGAGGGAGGTCTCGCAGGTCATGTCATAGGCGGCGCGGTCGCGAAAGCGCCCGCTCTTCGCGAAGCCGAGCACGGTTCCGTCCCCGTCAACCGCGACCAGGAGGAAGTGACCGGCATCGTGGTCGACGGCCTCCAACGTGCGCTCCCAATGGGCGATCGGCTGCTCCTCGAGGTCGAAGGTCGAGGGCGAGGAGACGATCTCCGCGTTGTAGATCGCCGCGATCTGCTCAAGGTGCGAACGGTCGGCGTGAACGATCTGCATCAGTGCGTGATAGCAGCGATGATTAGTCGATGCCCGAGCTACCCGAGGTCGAGACGGTCCGGCGCCAGCTCGAGCCCGAGGTCGTCGGGCGGACGATCGCCGAGGCCGAGGTGCTCGACGAGCGCTGGACGCGGCCGGAGCTCCCTCGGCGGGTCGAGGAGGCGCTGACCGGCCGCGGGATCGAGTCGGTCGGCAGGCGCGGCAAGTACCTGGTCGTCGGGCTCGACGACGGCTCGGCGCTGGTCATGCACCTGCGGATGACCGGCAACCTGCTGATCCGCGAGCCGGGCGCCGACGAGGTGGCCGACCTGATGACGATCGACCGCCTCGGCGGGCCGCGGCTGTACGAGACGCCCCCGGACGCCCGCCACCTGCGGGCGCGGCTGGTGCTCGACGACGACTCGGAGCTCTGGTTCACCGACCCGCGCCGCTTCGGCCACGCGGTCGTGCTCGGCGAGGAGGAGCTGGATGGGTACTTCGCTTCGCGGCTCGGCGTCGAGCCGCTCGGCGACGGCCTGACGCCGACGGCGCTGCTCGAGCTCACCGAGGGCCGCCGCGCGCCGTTGAAGTCGTTCCTGCTCGACCAGTCGGGGATCGCCGGGATCGGCAACATCTATGCCGACGAGGCGCTGTTCCGCGCCCGCCTGCACCCGCTCTCGCCCGGCCGGCTCGATCCGGCTCGAGCACGCCGAGGAGCTGCGCGACGGGATCGTCGACGCGCTCGAGGCCGGGCTCGCCCACGGGGGCTCGTCGATCGACGACTACCGCGACGCGCGCGGCGAGCGCGGCTCGATGCAGGACGAGTTCCTGGTGCACACGCGGGAGGGCGAGCCCTGCCTGCGCTGCGGCGAGGCGGTGCGGCGGGTCGTGGTCGCGGGCCGGTCGACCTACTTCTGCCCCGGCTGCCAGCGGCGGCTGCGGGCGCGCCCGCGCCGGCGGCAGCGCCCCCGGTGAGCTCGCCACCGCCTCCGCCCGACGGCTTTTTGATCGGCCATTGGACCGACGCGGAGGGTGTCACCGGCTGCACCGCGGTGATCGCGCCCGCGGGCGCGCGCGGAGGCGTCGACGTCCGCGGCGGTGGGCCGGGTACCCGGGAGACCGACGTGATCGGGCCGCTGGCGGGAACCGCCGAGGTGACCGGGGTGATGCTGGCCGGCGGCAGCGCCTTCGGCCTCGGCGCCGCCGACGGGGCGATGCGCTGGTGCGAACAGCACGGGCGTGGATACGCGACTCCGGGCGGGCTGGTTCCGATCGTGCCCGCCGCGGTGATCTACGACCTCGCGACCGGCGATCCGCGCGCCCGGCCCGACGCCGAGGCGGGTTACGCCGCCTGCGAGGCGGCGGCGGAAGGCGTCCCCGAGCGTGGCCGGGTCGGCGCCGGAACCGGGGCGGCGGTCGGCAAGATCGCCGGCCGCGAGAGCGCGACCCCGACCGGGGTCGGGTACGCGGCCGCGACCACGGGCCTCGGTCACCGGGTCGCCGCACTCGCGGTCGTCAACGCGTTCGGGGACGTGATCGGGGCCGACGGCACGGTGCTGGCCGGGATCGAGGGCGGGCCCGAGGCGCCGTCCTCGACCGCCGCGGCGATCGCGGCGATGACCCAGCTGCCCGACTGGACGAAGCTCGAGGAGCGCAACACGACGCTGGTCTGCGTGATGACCGACGCGCCGCTCGACAAGCCGGCCTGCTCGCGGGTCGCGCGGATGGCGAGCGCCGGGGTTGCCCGCGCGATCGATCCGGTGTTCTCCGACGTCGACGGCGACGTCGCCTTCTGCATCGCGTCGGGGACACCGGTCGCGGTTGACCGGTTCGTCGGCCTGGCGGTGGGGACGGTGGCCGCGACGGTGACCGCGGCGGCGATCCGCGACGTGGCGGGGTCATAGGCTGGACCCGTGGCGATCGACGAGTTCCTGCTGCGGCGTTTCGAGGAGCCCGACGAGGTGCGCGAGTTCCCGCTCGGGCGCTTCGAGCTGATCGAGGTCGGCGGGATGACCCTCGGCCGGGCGACCTACGAGCCGGGGTGGCGCTGGAGCGACCACGTCGGCGAATCCCCCGACGACCGCTGCCAGGTCGAGCACCTCGGGATCGTGGTCTCGGGGCGCGCAGCGGTCTCCGGGCCCGGGTACGAAGCGGTGATGGGACCCGGCGACGTGTTCGCCGTACCCCCGGACCACGACAGCTGGGTGGTGGGCGACGAGCCCTACGTCTCGCTGCACTTCCTGGGCGCCGATTCCTACGCCGCGGATTGAAGCCGAGCCGTCCGGCCCGTCGGGCAAGCTGCGCGGCTGTGGCGGGCAAGGTCAAAACCGAGGCGATCGTCCTGCGCAGCATCCGCTACGGCGAGGCCGATCGGATCCTGCATCTCTACAGCTCCACGCGGGGGCGGATCGGGGCGATCGCGAAGGGGGTGCGCAAGCCGCGCTCGCGGTTCGGCGGGCGCCTGGAGCCGTTCTTCCGCCTCGACCTCATCCTCCACGAGGGACGGGGCGAGCTGATGACCGTGACCGCGGCGCACACGATCGCCGCGCATCCGAACCTGCGCGCCGACGGCCGGGCGCTCGGGGCGGCCGCGCGCGCGTGCGACGCGGTCCTGCGCCTCTGCGATGCGGAGGAGGCCAACCCGGCGGCCTACAACCTGCTCTGCCGCTACCTGTCGATCCTCGATGGGTCGGAGTCGCTTCAGGGCGACGGCTGCGCCGACGGGGCAGCGGGGCTGTCGACCGCGCTCGCCTTCCGGCTCAAGCTCGCGCTTGCGGCCGGCTTCGCGCCCGAGCTCGCCTCCTGCGCGCGCTGCGGCGAGGCCGGCGAGCTGGTCGGGTTCTCCGGTGCCGCCGGCGGGGTGGTCTGCGCCGCCTGCGAGCGCGACGGCTTCCCGCTCTCCGGCGAGGCGCACGGGTTCATGGTCGAGGCGCTCGGCCGTCCGCTCGTGCAGACGCCGGACGCGGGGGACCGCGCCCTGCGCCAGGCGGAGCGCGCGATCACCGAGACGCTGGAACATCACGCCCACGTGCAGTTACGCGCCGCGGCCTGAGCGGCGAATAGCCGTCGCGGGGCTCGCGCCACTCGGCCGCGGCGCGCTGCGCCGCTGCCCGACAATCGGAACCACACGTCGATCCGCGAGGATCGGTTGATCGATTCCGAGGCTCGACAGCGCGCGGATCTGCTCGAGGCCCTCGGCGGTCCCCAAGGGATCGCCGACTCGAGCCTGCCGGCGCTCGCCTTCGTGATCGCCTACACCGCCGGCGGTAGCGATCTCGAGCTCGCCGCCTGGGTTGCGGTCGGCGTGGGCGCGCTGATGACGGTGATCCGGCTCGCGCGGCGCGAGACGCTGCAGTTCGCCCTCGCCGGCTTCGCCGGGGTGGCGCTGTCGGCATTCATCGCCGACCGCACCGGGCGCGCTGAGGACTTCTTCCTGCCGGGGCTGCTGCTCAACGCCGCGTACGCTGCCGCGTACCTCGTCTCGATCCTGGTTCGGTGGCCGCTGCTCGGGATCATCGTGGCCCCGATCCTCGGCGAGGGCAAGACCTGGCGCCAGGACCCCGAGCGCCTGCGCCTGTACACACGGGCCAGCTGGATCTGGGTGGGCGCCTTCCTCCTGCGCCTGGCCGTTCAGCTGCCGCTCTACCTCGCCGGAGCGCTGGTCGCCCTTGGGGTCGCGAAAACCGCCATGGGATTGCCGATCTTCGCGGTCGCGATCTGGCTCACCTACCTGGTGCTCAACCCGCGGACCGCGTCAGGCGAGTCCGGAACGGCCCCGTGACCTCGTAGATCGCGCCGACACCGAGCGCGCGCTGCGACGAGAAGTACATCCGCCGGCCCGCCGGGTCGAAGGCGACGCCGGTGACCTCCGAGGCGGCCTCCGTGTCGGGGTCGCCGTGCTGTGGTCCGGTCATCTTCATGAACCGGGCCACGGTGCGCCGGCCCTTGTGGCGCCGGCCGCCGGGGGTGACGAGGGCGATGTCGTAGGCGTCGGGGGCGCCGTTGTCCTCGCAGACGAACAGGTCGCCGGACGGCTTGTGGATGGTGATGTTGTCGACGTCGGTGAGCGGTGCGTCGGTCACCCGCTCGCCGTCGTAGATCACCCGCATCCTCCGCTTGCGGGTGTCGTAGGACCAGATCCGGCTGTCACTCGTGGTGGCGAGGTAGACGTAGCCGCCGTCGAACCAGATCCCCTCGCCACGCTTGAAGCGGGTCGCCTCGGGGACCTGGTCGCGGGTCGGGACCTCGGCGGCGCTCGGATCGGGAACCCGCAGCCATCTGACGTGGTGCTGCGTGTCGACCGCGGCGACCTCGAGCACGCCCGCGCTCAGGTCGCCGTTCCGCGCCGGGCGGAAGCGGTAGAAGCAGCCGTTCCCGTCATCCTCGCTCAGGTAGGCGAACCCGGTCCGCCTGTCGATGCAGATCGCCTCGTGGGTGAAGCGGCCGAGCGCGTCGTGGACGACGGCCTCCTTTTCGCCGTACGGGTCGCACTCCCAGACGCGCCCGTCGTCGGTCTCCTCGCACGACAGCCAGGTGCTCCACGGGGTCGGGCCGCCGGCGCAGTTGGTGCTCGTCCCGGAGAGGATCCGGTACGCCGACTCGATCTCGCCTTCGGCGGAGAACTTGATCGAGCTCGCGCCGCCGTCACCGGGGTTGCCGATCGGCGGGTCGATCGGGAGGTGGAACGGGGTCGGCACCTCCGAGTTGGAGACCAGGATCCAGCCGCCGTCGGGAGTCGCGTAGGTAGCCGAACCGTCACTGAAGATGTGCCAGACATATGCCGTGCCGGCGACCGGAGACCCGCCGCGGGCGATCTGGCGGGCCGTGAAGCCCTCGGGCAACCTGAGCCCGAGCGCGTCAGGGGGACCGAGCGGTCCGTAGGGGCCGTCGCCCGCCTTTGCAGGCCGGGCCAGCGACTGCCAGAACTCGGGCCCGAGCGCGAGCGTGCCGGCGACCGCCACCCCGGCGCTGATGAACTCCCGGCGACGCAGCTGCCCCGGCCCCACGGTGCGGAAGGTTTGACGGTTGCCGTCGGCCACGGGTGAAGAACCTGTTACCCGGACGGGCGGTACTGGCGTTCCATCACCCGCAGCTTCAGAGCGCGCGGGGCGAGTGCGCCGCGCATCATCCACCGCATCAGCGTTCCGGGGATGAATGACCGGGCGCCGCGGTCGTAGGCGGCGAGCGACTCGCGCACGACCTGCTCGGGACCGATCTTCCCGGGCACCGAGTGCGACTCATCGAACCCGGCGACCTCCTGCCACTCGGTCGAGACGGGCCCCGGGTTCACCGACATGCAGCGCACCCCGGTGCCGCGGAGCTCGGCGTGCAGGGCGTCGGTGAAGTTGAGCGCGAACGCCTTGCTCGCTGAGTAGACGGTCTCGTAGGGGAGGGGCTGCATGCCCGCCGTCGAGGCGACGACGATCACGCCGCCGCTGCCGCGCTCGACCATCGCGGGCAGAAAGGCGCGGGTGAGGATGACGACCGCCTCGCAGTTGACCCGGACCATCTCGGCGTCGCGCCCCTCGGCCCCGTCCAGGAACGGCCCGTGGCCGCCGAAGCCGGCGTTGTTGACCAGGAGCTCCACGTCGACCCCGAGCTCGGCGACGCGCGCGGGGAGCGAGGCGGCGTCGGCGCCGAGGTCGCAGCCGATCACGTGGGCCTCGGTCGGCAGCTCGGAGGCCAGGGCCTTGAGCCGGTCGGTACGGCGGGCGACGAGGACGAGGTCGTGTCCGCGGTCGGCGAGTTGCCGCGCGAACTGCTCGCCGATTCCCGACGATGCCCCGGTGACCAGCGCGGTTCCGCTCACGGCTCGGAGCCTATTCTTGATTCGACTTGTCCGACGCCGGTTCCCAGCCCCCCGCCGCCGTCTCCCTCGAGGAGCGCGTGCGCGCCTGGGAGGCGGAGTACCTGTGGGACCTGGCGACGCCGTCGTATCCGGCACGCAGGCGTGAGCCCGAGCCGGACAGCCCGGTGCGGACGCCGTTTCAGCGCGACCGCGACCGGATCGCGCATTCGAAGGCGTTCCGGCGCCTCAAGCACAAGACGCAGGTGTTCATCGCCCCGGAGGGCGACCACTATCGGACCCGGCTCACGCACACGCTCGAGACCTGCTTCATCGCCCGGACGGTGGCGCGGGCGCTCGGGCTGAACGAGGACCTGACCGAGGCGATCGGTCTCGGGCACGACCTCGGCCACCCGCCGTTCGGGCACATCGGCGAGGAGGCGCTCGACCAGGCGCTGCGCGAGCGTGGGGCGGAGGGGTTCAAGCACAACGTGCACTCGCTGCGGGTCGTCGACGTGCTCGAGCGCGACGGCGCCGGGCTCAACCTGACCGAGCAGGTGCGCGACGGGATCCTCAACCACACCGGGCCGAACAAGCCGGCGACGCTCGAGGGCCGGATCGTGCGGTTGGTCGACCGGGTCGCCTACATCAACCACGACATCGACGACGCGGTGCGGGCCGGGATCCTGGCCGAGGGGGATCTGCCGGCGAACCAGATCGAGCTGCTCGGTCCGACCGGCGCCGCGCGGATCGACACCTTGGTGCGCGACATCGTCGAGAGCTCGCGCGAGGTCGGCGACATCGCGCAGTCCGAGGAGGTCGGCGGGGCGATGCTGAGGCTGCGCAAGTTCATGTTCGACGAGGTCTATCTGGGCGAGGAGGCGCGCAGCGAGCACGACCGGGTGCACCGGACGCTGAGCGGGCTCTTCGACCACTACCTGGACGGCGCGGCGCCCGAGGGGGAAGAGCTGCAGCGGGTCACCGACTACATAGCGGGGATGACCGACCGATTTGCGATCGCGACCTTCAGGCGAGTGGCCCTGCCCGAGGAGAGCAAGCTGTGAGCCTGTTCACCTCTGGGTCGGTCGAGCGGGTGAAGGAGGCCTCGGACATCGTCGAGGTGATCTCGGCGCACACCGACCTGAAGCGATCGGGGACGCGGTACACGGGGTTGTGTCCGTTTCACGACGAGCGCTCGCCGTCGTTCTCCGTCGATCCGACCGAGAAGCTCTACCACTGCTTCGGCTGCGGGGTGGGGGGAGACGTGATCAAGTTCGTCGAGGAGAAGGAGGGGCTGCCGTTCCCCGAGGCGGTGGAAGCACTGGCTGATCGGTACGGGGTCGAGCTCGAGCGCGAGGCAGAGGATCCGCGAGCCGAGGAGCAGCGCAAGCAGCGCGGACGGCTGACCGAGCTGCTCGAGCGCACCGCCGGCTTCTACGCGACGTTCCTGCGCGACGCGCCGCAGGCGGGGAAGGCGCGCGACTATCTGGCCGGTCGGGGACTGTCGGCCGAGGCGCTCGAGGAGTTCGGGGTCGGATGTGCGCCGGGGAGCTGGGACACGGTGCTGGTCCGCGGCCAGCGGGCCGGTTACTCGGTCGAAGAGATCGAGGCCGCGGGGCTGATCTTGAAGAGCCAGAAGGGCAGGGGCCACTACGACCGCTTCCGGTCGCGGATCGTGTTCCCGATCCGCGACGCGCGCGGGCGGGTCCAGGGGTTTGGCGCGCGGGCACTGCTGCCCGACCAGCGGCCGAAGTACGTGAACTCGCCCGAGGGGGCGCTGTACTCGAAGCGGCGCACGCTGTACGGGATCGAGCGGGCGCGGGCGGAGATGGTGAAGAGCGGGCGCGCGCTGGTGGTCGAGGGGTACACGGACGTGATCGCGTGTCATCAGGCGGGGATTCGCGATGCGGTCGCGATCATGGGGACGGCGATCACGCCGGAGCAGGTGAAGCTGCTGTCGGGCTACGCGGAGGAGGCGGTGCTGGCGCTGGACGCCGACCGGGCGGGGCGCGAGGCGATGCTGCGCGCGCAGGCGGTGGGGGGCAGGAAGCTGCGGTTGCGGGTGGCGCGGATGCCGGAAGGCAAGGACCCGGCGGATCTGCTGGCGGGCGGCGACGGAGCGAGCGCGAGCTCGTTCCGGGAGGCGATCGAGGGCGCCGAGGACCTGCCGGTGTTCCACGTCCACACGCTGCTCGACGACGCGGACCTGACGACGCCGGCGGGGCGCGACCGGGCGCTCGACGAGGTGGTCGCCGTGATCGCCGCGATGCCGGACTCGATCACCCGGGAGGAGCTGATGCGCGAGGTCGCCGACCGGCTCGACGCGGATCCGGGGCTGGTGGCGAGGCGGACCGCGGTGGCGCCCAAGGGGGGAGCGCCGCCCGCGGCGCCGGAGCCGGCCGTCCAGGAGGGAGCGACGCCGGCCCCGCAGCGGGCGCTGAACTCGCGCGAGCGCCGCGAGGTGGGGCTGCTGGCGATGTGCGTGAAGCTGCCCGCCGAAGGGGAGGCGTTCCTGGAGAAGCTGACCGACGCGCACTTCTCGCGCCCGGCGGCGGCCCGGGCGCGGGCGTGGCTGCGCGACCACCTGGAGGACCCGATGGCCGGCCTGTCGCGGGAGGACGAGGAGCTGTTCTCCTATGTGGCCGACCTGAAGCTGCGCGCCGACGAGGAGCCGGCGAGCGCCGAGGCGATGGAGCTCAGCTTCCTCGAGCTCGAGCGGGCGAGGATCGACGACGAGATCGCCGCCGCCGAGACCAACGGCGGCCCGCCCCCGGTCGAGCTCCAGCGCCGCCGCGCGGAGCTCACGGAGCGCATCGCGCGCACGCAGTCCTGACGTCCGGTTAGCCGCGGGTGGCAAAATTGGTGGCGAACACATGTTCGCTTTTCCGTCCGGTCCCGGCGGGAAAATTCAGGCATGGATCGGGATCAGTTGGAGGGTTGGCTGGAGCGGGGCTTGTCCTTGACGGAGATCGGCGCGCTGACTAATCGCGATCCTTCGACGGTTGGCTACTGGCTGCAGAAATACGGGCTGACGGCGAACGGCAAGGCAAAGTACGCGCCACGCGGGGGTCTGAGGCGCGATCAACTTGAGCCGCTCGTGGAGCGTGGCCTGACCGTTCGGCAGATGGCCGACGAGCTCGACCGCAGCCAGTCGACGATTCGTCACTGGGTGGGGAAGTACGGCCTGAAGCTCACCCGCCACCATCGCAATCGTGAGCGTGCGCTCGAGGCTCTCGCGGCGGGGGACTCCAGGTTCCTGAGCAGTTGCCGGTATCACGGGGAGACCGAGTTCCTAGTCTTTCGAAACGGCCGGCACCGGTGTGCTCGCTGTAACACGGAGGCGGTGATCCGCCGCCGTCGCAAGGTCAAGCAACAGTTGGTTGACGAGGCGGGCGGAAGGTGCGTCCGATGCGGCTTCGATGAGCACCCGTCAGGGCTTCAGTTTCATCACCTCAACCCGAGTCAGAAGCGCTTTGCCGTCAGCGACAAGGGCGTCACCAGGTCGCTCGCCGAGGCGCGCGTGGAGGCCAGGAAATGCGTCCTGCTCTGCGCCACCTGCCATGCGATGGTCGAGGCTGGGGTGGTGAGCTTGTCCTAGACTGATCTGACAGGTGACCGATGCCGTTTAGCGGAATCGGAATAACGCGATCCGGGGTGGCGAAATTGGCAGCCGCGGCAGACTGTTAATCTGTTGTCCGAAAGGACGTGTGGGTTCGAGTCCCACCCCCGGAGCTTCTAAGGCCTGCATTTGCGGGTCTTTTTCGTTCAGGCCGACGCCAGTACGTCGACGAGTTCGGCGCCCCGCTCGGCTCCGTCGTGCTCCGCCGACCACGCCGCGATTGCGTGCGCCCGAGCCGCGAGCGACGGGTCGCCCAGCGCCTTGCGGACTGCCAACCGCAGCGACGCCGGACCCACCAGCCGCCATGGCAGCATCAGCCCGGCGCTAGCCCACGCGACCCGCGCGCCGTTCTCGGCCATGTCGCCGACCGCCGGGCAGCAGAGGACGGGCACTCCGGCGCCGAGCGCCCGCGCCACGGTGCCATGGCCGCCGTGGCAGATCACCAGGTCGGCCGCCGCCATCGCCTGGGTGTAGCTGAGCCACTCGACCACCACCGCGTTCGCCGGCGCGGGTGGCAGCGGCTCCTCCGGCGCGTGCCGGTTCGTCGTCGCCAGCACCCGCACCGGTTCGTCGGCAAGTCCCTCCAGCGCCACCCGTACCAGCCGGCACTCCGGATCCTGCGCGGTCGACGGCGCGACCAGGACCAGGGGCCCATCGCCCTCCGGCAGCTCGACATCGGGATACGCCGTCTCGAAGCCCATCGGCCCGGTCACGTGCACGTGGTCCGGCCATCGCCGCGGGTACTCGAGCTGCGGAAACGTCGCCACCAGCGCCAGCTGCTCGGAGATTCCCCCGTGCAACCGCTCCGTCGGCGCCAGCCCGACCACCGCCCGCGACTCGTTGTACTCGTCACGCCCGCGCCGCAGGCCAGCTGTCAGCACAGGCAGCCCGCCCCGCCATAGCGCCCGGCCGACCGCGGTCCGCGCGGGCAGCGCGCCGAAGGCGAAGAACGGCAGGCCGGGCTCATGCACGGGGAACACATGAGGGATCAACGTCGCCCTCCGCAGGCCCGCCCGCTCGGCCGCGAGCGCCGGCGCCTGGGTGAGGATGTCGCTGACCACGACGTCGAAGCGCTCCTCCTCCATCAACGGCAGCAGCGCCAGCGCCGCGTCCGCCGCCGACGCCCCGTCGTCGGAGCCGGCCGGGGGAGGGGGAAACGTCTTGTACTCCTGCGCCGCCGTGAACGCCAACCCCTCGCCCTCGACCGCCTCGCGCCAGTGCTCCCAGGTCTCGACCAGCACCTCGTTGCCCCGCGCCGCCAGCGCCCGCGCGAGCGCGATCGCCGGGTACGCGTGCCCCGGGTCGCCGAAGGCGGCGACCAGAAATCGCCCGCCGCTCATCCGCGCGGGGCGCCCATCCACGCCTCGCGCCTGCAAGATCCGTTTCCGCCCCGCCCGGGCGATTTGACCAGCGCTCGCACCTCGCCCACCATTGTTCCGATGCGACGCACCTCGCGTGACCCAGAGCGCCGCCTGCGCGCGGCGGTCGAGCGCCTGCCGCAGCACACCAAGGAGGCGATGCTGCGCGGGATCGCCTCGAACCGGATCATCGTCGGCGCCTACGTCGACAGCACCTCGGGCGGGATCTGCCCGATGCTCGCCGCCCACCGCAACGGCGGGCGCACCGACGTCGCCGCCTTCGCGCGCGCCTGGGACGAGTACACGAGCCCGCGCCGCGCGCGCCGCGCCACCCGCCGCGAGGTCACGAAGCTGCGCTCGCTGCTCGAGCGGAGCCTCGACCTCGACACGTCGCTCGACCACCTCTCGATCGCCGAGATCGCCGCCCAGATCCGCGCCGAGCGGCGCCAGCGGGCCGGCCACGTCGAGCCCGTCCCGGCGATCGCCCCTCCCGAGCCCGCCGACGCGCCGATCCGCGTCCGCCGCCGCGCCCCGAAGACCGACGTGCTCGCGGCGACCGAGCGCGAGCTGTCCGCACCCGCGCCCGACCCGACCGCCTAGGACGAGCTCCCCTAGAGCGAGTCGCCCGGCCGGACGAACATGATCTCCGGCACCAGGCATGCCGGCGACGTCCGCAGCAGGAACCGCACCGCCTCGGCGAGGTCCTCGGGCCGGATCATGTCCTCGGCGGCCACCTGGCCCTTGACGAACTCGGTCATCGGCGTGTCGACGAACGCGGGGCAGAAGGCCGTCACCTGAATGCCGTCCTCCTGATGCTCCTGTTGCGTGGCCTGGCTGAAGCTGACCACCGCACCCTTGGTCGCCGAGTAGACCGACAGCCAGCCGGTTCCCGCGCTTGCCCGCGATCGACGCCGTGTTGACGATCAGCGCCTTCCCGTGCTCGGCGCCGGCCTCCTTGAGCATCGGCAGCGCCTCGCGCGTGCAGAGGATCAGCCCGCGCAGATTGGTGTCGAGCTGGATGTCGAGCTTCTTCGCCGTGATCTCGTGCATCGCCTCGCCGATGCCGACGCCGGCGTTGTTGACGAGCACGTCGAGCCGCCCGAAGCGCTCCTTGTGCGCCTCGACGAGCGTGACGATCTGCTCCTCCTCGCCCATCATCGCCGGGACCGACAGCACGTCGAGTCCATCCGCGCGCAACACGTCGGCGGCGGCCTCGAGCTTCTCCGGCCGCCGGGCAGAGACCGTGACTCCGTAGCCGTCCTCGCCCAGCGCCCGGGCGATCGCGAGGCCGATCCCGCTCGACCCTCCTGTGACCAATGCCGCCCGTTCCGCCACCGCTGCTCCCTTCGTCTGGTTCGCCCGTCGCGGGGCGCCACCCTATCGAGGCAACCTGCGCCGCACCGCTTAACCACGGATTAGCCTGCCTCCCTACCATGGCGACGGTGCGCACACGACTTCGCACCATCACGCTGCCGCTGGTCGCGGTCGCGGCCGTCCTCGCCGCCGGGTGTGGCGAAAAGGACGACGCCACGGTCGACGAGCCGGCTGCGGACGCAGCCTCGTTCCCGTCGACCGATGGCGGCTCGCTCGAGGACCTGATCGCGGACTACGACGCCGGTGACGACCTCGTCGTCTCACCTGCCGGGACCACGTTCACGGTCGGCGAGAACCGCTTCGGCTTCGCCGTCTTCACCGTCGACCGCGAGCAGGTCGCCGACGCCAACGTCGCCATCTACGCCGCCCACGGCCCGACCGGCAAGGCCGAGGGCCCGTTCCCGGCCCAGATCGAAAGCCTCAAGACCGAGCCCGCGTTCACGGCTCAGACCACCTCGGGCGACCCCGACGCCGCGCAGGCCGTCTACCTCTCCGAGCTGCCGCTCGACCAGCCTGGCGAGTGGCGCCTGGTGGCCCTGGTCGAGCGCGACGGCGAGACGTCCGCGGTCCGGATCCCGAGCGTCGTCGCAAAGACCGCCGCCCAGGACAAGGTCCCGGAGCCCGGCGAGAAGGCACCGGTGATCCACACGCCAACCGTCGACGACGTCGGCGACGTGACCGAGATCGACACCCGGGTGCCGCCGGGCAGCATGCACGACGTCGACTTCGCCGACGCGGTCGGCAAGCAGCCGATCGTTCTCCTGTTCGCGACCCCGGCGCTCTGTCAGAGCCGCGTCTGCGGCCCGGTCGTCGACGTCGCCGAGCAGGTCAAGCGCGACCGCCCCGATGACGCCGCCTACATCCACATGGAGATCTGGAACGACAACGACCCGAACAAGGGCGCCCGGTCGCAGGTGCTCGACTACCACCTGCGGACCGAGCCGTGGCTGTTCGTGATCAACTCCGACGGCACCGTCTCGACTCGGATCGAGGGCGCGTTCAGCGTCGACGAGCTCGAGCAGGCGCTCGACCGGGCGCAGTAGTCGGCGCGGCATAGGATCAGCCGGATGGCGAATCCGGATTACGTGATCGTCGGCGCCGGCTCGGCCGGTTGCGTGCTCGCCAACCGGCTCACCGAGGACCCCGGCACCCGCGTGCTGCTGATCGAGGCCGGGGGCAAGGACCGCCACCCGAACATCAAGATTCCGGCGGCGTTCGCGAACCAGTTCCACACCGACCTCGACTGGGACTACTGGACCGAGCCCGAGCCCGCCGTCGACGGGCGCTCGCTGTTCATCCCGCGGGGCAAGTCGCTGGGCGGCTCGAGCTCGATGAACGCGATGCTCTACGTGCGCGGCCGGCCGCTCGACTACGACCTTTGGGTCGCGCAGGGCGCGCCCGGCTGGGGCTGGAACGACGTGTTGCCCTACTTCATGCGCTCCGAGGACAACGCCAGGGGCGCATCCGACTTCCACGGCGCCGGCGGCGAGATGACGATCTCCGAGCAGCGCTCGCCGCGACCGCTCGACCGGCGCCTGATCGACGCCTGCGCAGCGACCGGGATCCCCCGCGTCGACGACTACAACGGTTCCGAGCAGGACGGCGTCTCGATGTTCCAGGTGTTCCAGAAGAACGGCAGGCGGTGGAGCGCCGCCGACGCCTTCCTGCGCCCGGCGCTGAAGCGGCCGAATCTGGAGGTGGTCACGAACGCCACGGTGCTCGGCCTCGAGCTCGACGGCGAGCGCGCCGCCGGCGTCCGCTACCGCGGGAGGCGCGGGCCCGAGACCACGGCGCGCGCCGAGCGGGAGATCATCCTGAGCGCCGGGTCGATCGGTTCGCCACAGATCCTGATGCTCTCCGGGATCGGCCACCCCGACGAGCTACGCGACGCCGGGGTCGAGCCGCGTCACGCCCTTCCCGGCGTCGGCCGCAATCTCCAGGACCACCCCTATCTGACGATGCTCTCGGAGCTCTCGGAGGGCCCGACCCTCTACGGCGCCGACAAGCCCAAGCACCTGCTCGAGTGGCTCCTGCGCCGCACCGGTCCGCTGACCTCGAGCGCGGCCGAGGTCGTCGCGTTCGTTCGCACCCGAGGGGGCCTGCCGGCCGCCGACATCCAGTTCCACATGGGTGCCCTGTACTTCGAGAAGCACGGTGAGGAGGAGTTCGACGGCCACGCGATGACAATCGCGCCGGTCCTGGTCAGCCCAAAGGCCCGCGGCCAGGTCTGGCTGCGCTCGGCCGACCCGCTCGCCAAGCCCCGCATCCTCACCAACTCGCTCTCCGACCCCGACGATGTCGCCTCGATGGTCGCCGGGATGCGGATGGCGCGCGAGATCGCCGCGACGTCGCCGGTCGCCGACGTCGTTGTTCGCGAGCTCAAGCCCGGCCCGGGTGCCGAGACCCCCGAGCAGCTCGAAGCGGCTCTGCGCGAGCGGCTGGAGCTGATCTACCACCCCGCGGGCACCTGCCGGATGAGCGACGACGGCGACGACGCGGTCGTCGACTCGCAGCTCCGCGTGCACGGAATCGAGGGCTTGCGGGTCGTCGACGCGTCGATCTTCCCGCTGATCCCGGGTGGCAACACGAACGCCCCGACGATCATGGTCGCCGAGCGCGCCGCCGACCTGATCCGCGGCCGCGTTCCGCTCGGCGCCGCCTAACCGCCGGCCCGCGGCGGCAGCGCGTCGAGCGACTCGAGCTCGAAGCGCAGGATCTCGACCAGTCGGTTGTCCGGAATCTCGACCTCGAGCATCGCGAGTGCCTCGCGGTGGCGGCCCAGCTTGCCCTCGGCCTGCTCGCGGGTCAGGTCCTCGGCGAGCATGTAGTGCAGCTCGCGCACCCGCGAGACCTTGTCCGCAGCGTAGACGGCGAGCGCGTCGCCGCCGGTCCGCCGCACCCTCTCCCGCAGCTCGTCCTTGCGCTCCGTCTCGTCGGCGATCGCAGATCGTCGCTGACCGCCGCGACCAGGTCGCTGACATCGGGTCCGAAGCGCCCCTCGAGCTCGGACCGCTGGACGTCGGTGTCCTCGAGCACGTCGTGCAGGACCGCGGCGGCGACCACATGGTCGGGGTAGTGCTCGCGCTGGAGAAGCGCCGCGACCTCGATCGGGTGGATCAGGAACGGCGCCCCGTCGGTCGGCCGTTGCTGGCGGGCGTGGTGCAGCTCGGCGACCTCGATCGCCGCCTGGGTGAGCGGGAGGTCGTCCGCGAAGCTGAGGCGACTACCGCCGTTGGATCCAGCTTCCACGATCCTGAGTGTGCCGAAGCCGGTGCGGGTCGTGTGCCCAGGGCGTGCCGGGCTGGCGCGAGCTGCGCCCGCGGATCAGCGCGTCGGCCCGCTGAATCAGGCTTCGCGGACGAAGGCGATCCGCTCCGCGTTGATCAGTGTTGCGCCCTTGTCGAACGCGTCCGATTGGGTTGGGACCTGGGTCAACTCGGAGAACCCCGATGCCCCACGGCCCAGCCCGTTCTTCACGGTCTCGAGGTCCTCTTCGACGTAGATGCAGTCCCCGGGCGTTCCCGAGAAGGCGATGAGTGTGGTCATCCGGCGCTCCCTTTCCGAATCGGTGGGCGAGGGCGTCGATCAATACCAGACCGCGGCTCCGGATCAGAAGATCCAGAGCAACAGCAGGATGACCAGGATGACGACGACGATCCCCGGGAGGACGATCGTGGTCGCCACCGGGAGCGCGGGTATCAGCGCGGCGGTCATGTGGAACTCCTTTCCCGTGCGTCGAATCGGTTCGCGGATTCCCTACCCGCGAAACGCTCCGGAATTCGTCGCCCCACCGCCCTAGGCTTGCGCTGAGGGCCGGTAGCTCAGTTGGTAGAGCAGCGGACTCATAATCCGTAGGGCGGAGGTTCGATCCCTCCCCGGCCCATCACGTAGCCCTCCGCCGCAAAGGGCAATACCGGTGGCCCGCCGTCCTCGTTGGCGCCGAGCAGCGCATCGACCTCGTCCGCGAGGAAGCCCTCGAAGCCGCCGGGCTGTCGGCGTAGGGCGTTCATCGAGCCTCCCTTGCGGCGGTCTTTCGGGTTACGCCTGACGCTCGGATGTGCGGCGCGTACGCCCGAGCGCCTTCGCACCCCGTCGCTCGAATCGATGCAGCTCCTGGCGAGTGAGCTGGGTGTCGCTATAGGTGCGAACCGTATCCGTCACTCGGTCGCGCGCCTCGAGCGCGGCGCCGACCGGGATCAGAACGGCGCGCTCTGCTTGGTGGGCGACGGCCCCGAGGCGGGTCGTCTCGGCCTCGGCGCGATGTGCGGTTGCGCGGGCGGCCCGCTTGGCCGTCGTGCGCGCGGCGCGCCCGGCGTCCTGCGCGGAGCTCCTTGTCCGACGAGCGGAGGCCTTGGCGGTCCCACCGCTCTGCCTGGCGGAGTTTCGCTTACGTGTCGCAGCGGCCTTCTTGGCAGCTGCCTGGCGCTGGGTCTTTGTCTGTGCGGCCATGGGGTCTATATCCCTTCGGTTGTTGACTCGTTATGAGGAGCCGGCCGAGGACCCCGCCAAAGAGGCCCCGGCCGGTTTGCGTACGACGGTGCGCCGGCTGATCCGCCGGCACCCCGCTTCGCAGTCCTAGTGACGACTCCCGTTGCGCTCGTCCCGGGTGTCGGTGTAGGGATCGCTCGACCCGGACTCGGTTAGCCCGCGGCTGATCAGGTAGGCGCCGGCGACGATCGCCACGTAGAGCCACGCCTGGCGGGCGATGAACTCATCGGTGCCGCTCGTGTCGCCGCCCTTGATCGCAGCCGCGCTGACGAGGATGGCGACGATGACGCCGACCATGGCCCAAAACTCGGTGGTCCTGAAGGCCTGCTTGGTCTCGGTCGTCAGGCGCCGGACGAAGCCCGTATGACGAACTGCGTCGGCGCTGCGTGCGCCTGAATCGCTGCGACTAGGCGCAGCGGTAGTTCCTGCTTCCATCAGTTAGTTCCGTTCTCCTGTGTTTGCGGGTGCCGCCTGGGCCGTGCGAGGTGACCGCGTCACGCTCGCCCCTGTGCTCCCAGTCGGATTGGCAGGTTGCTCGCGAATCGGCGAGCAATAGCTGCCGTAACAATCAAATGCCCGCCGAGGTGCCGCCCAAACAAATGTTCGACCAGGGCTCGCGTTCGCTCGACTCTGCGCGCTAGACAGGGTGTTTAGGCGCCGGGTCGCGACTGCCGAGTCCGCTTAGGCCGCGACCTTGGTGTAACCGTCGACCTGCCGCCGCGGACTGCGGTCAGAAGCTTGCCGAGCGCGCGGCGACTGATGCGGGAGATCTGCATTTGCGAGACACCGAGTTGACCGCCGATCTCGCGTTGCGTCAACTCGTCGACGAACCGCAGGCGCAGCACTTGCCACTCGAGGTCGTCGAGCTCGGCCCCGGCGGCTGCTGCCTGGGCCTCGACCCGGTCATAGCCCCCCTCCGTTCGGCCGAGCGTCTCGACCAAGGTCACCGACCCTTCCTCGTCCATACTCGGTGCGTCGAGCGACTTCGTGGCCCGGGCGTGACCGGCCTCGATTCCGTCGAGCGCGTCCTCGACCGTGACGTCAAGCGACTTCGCGATCTCAGTCGGGGTCGGATGGCGCCCGAGCTCCTCGGCCAGACTCGGCCTCGATCTTCATCGTCAGCTCCTGCAGGCCTCGCGGCAGCCGAAGGTTCCAGACGTGATCGCGAAAATGGCGTCGCAGTTCGCCCAAAATCGTCGGCGTCGCGTAAGCCTTAAACGGGTAACCAAGCGCGGGATCGAATCCATTGATCGACTTCACGAGGCCGAGGCTTGCCACCTGCACGAGGTCGTCGAGCGACTCGGTTTGCCGCCGATAACGGAGCGCAAGCGATTTCGCCAGTGGCAGGAAGCGCCGCACGAGATCCTCTCGCAGCTCGGGCGACCGCGTAGCGGCGTAGGCTCGAAAGAGATCGTCCTCGCGCTGCTTTACCGCTGCCCGATGGCGCGTGGGTCGGCTAGGCGCCGGGGACTGCTCGGCGATCGCCACCGGCTCAGAGCCCGTCCGGCGGACAGCCCGGCTGGGCGTTGCAGTTCTCAACACCATGCGGTGGGACCGACAAGGATGTGCTCGCCGGTGCGCGGTCGGTTTGCATCGTCAGGCATCGCTCGCGCGCCGGGCGCTTCGCCAGGCTCCTGGATCGAGGGACATAGAGCGGGGTCGGCGAGAGGCAGCACCTTCTCGAGTCCTGTCAGCCGGAAGATCTCTGCCGGCTGACCTTGACCGCGGGTTATCTCCAAACGGTTCCCGTCCCGCGCCGACCGACGACTGGTCTTAAGGAGAACTCCCAGTCCGACCGAGTCGATGAATGTCAGCGCCTCGAGGTCGACGATGATCCGGTCCGCTTTGATCAGCTCGGCCACTTGCAGCGCAGATTCGAGGTCAGGACACCCCGCGAGGTCTAGTTCGCCGACGATCCGGATGACGTGGGCGCCGCGCTGACGTTCCGCCTCGATCGTAAGAACCGGGTGCGAAGGGGACATTCGATGACCTCCTGGGTCGCGTGGCGGCGGCTGCGGCAACCTCGACAGCATAGCGCAATAGGGGTTGCAGCAATAGTTATTGCTGTAATAGGGGTTGCAGCAATAACTCTTGCCGCAATGGGAGTTGCCGCAATGGGCATTACCAAAGCTGTATTTTTTAAATCCTGGCGGGAACGACAGACACGACCGACGACGAATTCCTCGAAGCTCTAACAGCGCTCGAGGAAGTGCTAGCCGATAACGCACGGCGCGCAAGCCTGATCAAGAAGCGGATCGCTCAGCTCCGGCGCTCCCGGGCGAGGGATGTGCCCTACACCGAGCTCGTCAGGCGCGAGCAGGGGCCACTCATCGTGCAGCTCATCACCGAGGGCTCGGCAGCGCTCGACACCGCTGGAGCGAACGTCCGTCGAGCCGAGGCGGAGGCTCTCTACGCCGAGGGCCTGACGATGGAGCAGATCGCAGAGAGCTTCGGTGTCACGCGGCAACGCGTGTCGGCGCTCCTGAATAAGGGCCCCAAAGGCCAACGGCCTGGCACGTAGCCTCGGCGGCTGTCTCGCGGAGGCCGGCTGACTGTTCCAGCGTGACGTTAGCCGTCTGCACTCAGCTCTTCACCGCCGCGGTGGACCAGCGCGGCCATCTACCGGTCCACCGATGAGCACGGCGCCCGACACCCGCCAGGCGCGCTGCGGACGGCGAGCGGGCGCCTGCGTCGCGTGGCTCTCGCTTCCGCCTTCGCGTGCGAGCGAACTACCGGATCCCATAGCGGAGTAGGCCTTCTTCGGCCAGCTCCACCCCCGGAATCGCCCCCATAACGCCATTCCGGGGGTAGCGCCGAAAAAGACGAGTGTTCATGCGGAGTTCGACGCTCCGCCGCAGCCGACCCCGCCCCCTCCACGATGTTTTGTGGACGGGGTCGGCTGCGGCTGCGCTGGGCGGGGTTGTCAGGAAGCGTGAGTGCGAGCGAGGGGCAGGCTGGCTGGTGGGGGTTCAACCCGTGGACTAAATCGGGGTTCGGGCGTCTAGTCAGCATGAGAGAAGAGAAGGAAGGGCTCAGACGGATCGCGAAGGCGTCGGGGACGATTGCGAAGATCAGGCGCATGGTCACGGCGAGCGGGCATGTCTATCTGCGGAAGGGGGCTCGTGGCGGCGTCTGGTATGCGAAGTTCAGGCTTCCGGACGGGAGTCAGATCAATGAGCGGCTCGGCAAGGAGTGGACGGAGCGCGGTCGCCCGCAGGCTGGCTACCTGACGAGACGGATGGCGGAGGCGCGGCTGCGCGAGCTCCTCGCTGACGCCCAGAGAGGGACGCTGGCAGCTCAGCACAAGACCGGAGCGACCTTCGGAGACGCCTGCGCCGAGTGGCTGCGCTACACCGAGCACGACCGCGGTCGTGCGCCGTCGACGGTCTCGGACTACCGCAGCGCCGTCTCTCATTCGTTGCTGCCGGCGTTCGGCAGCGAGCGTCCGCTCGAGGAGATGACGGCGGCGAGGATCGACGCCTACCGAGCGCAGATGGTCGGGGAGGGGAAGCTCTCGAACCGGACGATCAACAAGCAGCTCGTGATGCTGAACGGGATCTTCCGCCGCGCCCAGCGCGTCTGGGGGCTACCGACCAACCCCGCCGCGATGGTCGAACGCCAGCCCGTTCATCGCACCGGCGACTTCAACGTGCTCACCCCGGGTGAGGTCGAGGCGCTTGCTCGGGCGGCCGCTTCCGAGCAGGACGCGGCGCTGTTCGTCACCGCGGCGTTCTCCGGGCTCCGAATGGGGGAGCTGCGCGGGCTTTGCTGGGGTGATGTCGACTTCGCCAAGCGCCTGATCCACGTTCCCCGCGGTTTCACCCGGTGGCAGCTCGGCCATACGAAGTCGCACAAGGTCCGCAGCGTTCCGATGATCGACCAGGTGATGCGGGTTCTCGACGGGCTTTCCCGGCGCGAGTACTTCACCGCCGACGGCGACTTGGTGTTCGCCAACGAGGTCGGCGGCTACATCGACGATGGCCGGCTGCGCAGGCGCTTCAAGAAGGCCCTCGTCTCGGCCGGGCTAAAGCAACTCCGCTTCCACGATCTACGTCACACGTTCGGCACGATCGCGGTGCAGGCGTCCCCCCTTACTGATGTAAACGCATTCATGGGCCACGCCGACATCCAGACGACGATGATCTACGTGCACCACGTCCCGCAGCACGACGCGGCGGAGAGACTCTCCAGGGTGGTTGCTCGGAGCGGCGACTTCGTCGACGCGGACGCCGGAGAACGCCGGGTGCCGCGCAGCTCCGCTCGCCGCAGTGGATGAGCTATCGCTACCTCGCGCGGAAGATGCGGTCATTCCGGAGGACAAGCTTCGGGACTACGCGCTGAACCCGGAGCACCCCACTGGCCGCCACAAGGCGCGGGTGTTCGCCTCGGCACTCGGCATCAGCCGCGACGACTGGCGCTACCTCAGGGACGAGATCGCGGGCAAGCTGCCGACCGCGAGGGTTTCTGCCGTCAGGGAGAGCCCTTACGGTTTCCTGTACGACCTTCCGATGCTCTTGGAGGGCCGGAATGGGGCGACCGAGGAGGTGATCACCGCGTGGTTCGTTTCCAAGCACCAGGCGGCGCCTCGGTTGGTCTCGGCCTACGTGAATACGCCATGAAGCAGCTATCCCAGGGTTGGACCGGGAGCTGTGCCACCATGGGAGCAGGGAGTCACCAGGAATCATGAAAGAGCTAGACGTAGTCGAACTTCGCGCGGCCTCAGGCCGCTGGCCCGCTGGAACGGTTGGGACCGTGCTGGAGCTGCTCGATGCAGCCGCACTCGTTGAGATCAGCAACGAGCATGGGCACGCGTCGGATTTCTTGACGCTTCCGCTCGACACCCTCCGCCCGGTGGACGTCTCTTCACAAGAGACCCTCGGCGTCTAGAAGAAGCACCGCCGCGTCAGCTCTCAGCGGTGCCTCGTGGGCGGGGAGAACACGATGGCGAACCTGGTCCCGAACTTGGTCCCGAACTGAGCACTTCTTGGGGCAACTCACCGGACCCCAAACCGCTTGAACAAGCCAAGCGCAACTCAGGTACTACGGATTCCCAGATCTCATAATCCGTCGGGCGGAGGTTCGATCCCTCCCCGGCCCATCCCCCGTCGCGGTAGTGGTCAACGACGACGTCGCCGGAGCCGGACCGGAGACCTGGGGTTGCGCCGACGAGAAAACCCCGCCGAAGCGGGGTTTTCTCTTTTCGGTCAGGCGCCGTGTCCCGAGACCGCGCTGAGCGCGATCAACCGTCCGGGCCCGGTCATCACGGTCGGAACGTAAGGCCCTCGAGCGAGATGTAGTCGTCGGCTGCAGCGCTGTCCGGGCCGTCATACACGACAGCCCCGCTGAAGTCGTCGAGCACCGCGATCTGGGCGATCGACGCACCCCCGGCGAGGGCCGGCCAACGCACCACACCAAAGGCCGAGGTCGGCTGATAGCCGGCTGGGAGCGTGAAGATCGCCGAGCCCTCGGTTGCGTTGCCCGCGCAGCCCACCGATCCCTGAAGGTGGACGACTCCGGATCGATCCTTCCAAAATCCGACTTGCCTGGCCAACGCCGACGGGCTGGTCCAGTTGGTGGCCCCATCGCAGGCGCCGAGCATGGGATGGGTCACGCTCTCCACGGGTTCGAGGTCCGCGTTCTTGACGCTCCCGTCGGTGATGTCATCCCCGGTCAGGCTGCCGTCGGTCACGTCGCCTCCGCTCAGGCCGCCCACCTCTGGCGAGCCGAGGCTGTCGGTGTCGGCGACGTCCGCCCCGGTCAGGCCGCCGTCGGTGATGTCACCACCGGTCAAACCGCCGATCTCCGCCGAGCCGAGGCTGTTCGTGTTGGCGATGTCGAGGTTGGTGAGGCTGTCGTTGGCGACCTTCGGCGAGCTGACCGAGCCGGTGATCAGGTTCGCGCCGCCGACCGCGCCGTTGGCGAGGTCCTGCTGGTCGATCGTGCCGTTGAGGATGTCGCCGGAGGTCAGCTCGCCGGTCCCGATGTCGGCGGCCTTCACCTCTCCGTTGAGGATGTCGACGGAGCTGATCGTGTTGGCGCCGCCCGGATGTGTGGCGTAGGCCGTGCCGCCGATCGCGAACAAGAAGATCGCGACGTAGCCGACCACGTTCGAGCGCAGGTGCTCGTGGATGCCGTTCGACATGGAGACCTCCCGTCTATGGGGAACCCGACCCCCGTCGTCGAGTCTCCTCCTTGCGACTCGACCGAAAGTGCGACTTCGGCATCGAGTCTCTATGTCAGGACAGGCCGACCACAGCTGCTGGGGCCGGTCAAGGTCCGCGAGGACGGGTGTTCGATCCCACGACGAAACGGTGGGCCCCCGTCGATCAGCGAACTTCCAGCTGCCCCTTCATGCCCGGGTGCGGTTCGCAGTAGAACTGATACGTACCCGGCTCCAGCTTCTCCGTGCCGGCCACCGTCACGGTCTCGCCGTTACCGGCGAGCTCACTACGGAAGAGGCCGTCCGTCGACGAGACGTTGTGTCTCACCGCATCGACGTTGACGTAGGAGACCTTCCCGCCCTTGTTGATCGTCACAACGGGCGTCAGGTACCCGTAGCTTGCTGCGCCGGGGCCGGTGGCGATGACGCCCTCGGCCGACTCGCCGTCGTCCGGAGGCGGCGGTTGCTCGCCGGGGGGTTGCTCGTCGGGCGGTGGTGAGCCGCCGCCGGTCGCGCCCAGTTTGAGCGCGAACAGCGTGCTCGTGCCCCCGGCCTGCGACGTTGCGAAGACCGTGTTTCGCGCCACCGATACCCCGCTGGAGTTGCCCGTGTCGTTCATGGGCTCGCCCGTGTCCTGTGAGAACGGGTGGGCGAACAGCTGGGCACCGTTGGAGGCGTCGAACGCCTGCAGCGTGCCCGTCGCGTCGTTGAGGCTGTAGACGATTCGGTTCGCGACGGCGACGCCGTTGTAGCGGAGGGTGCCGGTCATCGGGGTGGCCCACTTGACTCCCCCGGTATCGCGGTCGAGCGCGTAGAGGTTGCCGCCGGTCACGGCCACATAGATCGCGTTCTCGTCCACCGCAGTCGAGCTGAGGTTGCAGCCGAAGCAGGGCACGCCGAGCGTGGCCTGCCACGCCAGTTCCATCGTGTCGGTGTAGACCGCCGTGTAGACCCCCGACTTCTGCAGGCCGCCGAACATCCGGCGCCCTTCGGAGTTCGTCCACAGGTTCGGTGACGACAGGAAGTTGAAGTCGAACTGCGCGCAGGAGAAGCGGCCGATCGGCCACTGCACGGTCGTCTGACACGCGGGCGAATCGACATCCTCGGGAAACGGGTAGCTATCGGAGGTGCCGCGGCGCGACGCCAGGATCGTGCCGAAGCGCGGCGAGGCCGGGTCGGCGTCGATCTTCAGCAACGAGTTCGTGCGCGGATGCTGCTTCTCGCTGACCGGGTTACCCGTCCCGGCGAAGACGAGGTCTCGCTTGAGGTCGACGGCGGGCGTGTTGATGATCGAGCCACCGCGATAGCCGGCCGCGAAGTCCTCTGGCGGGATGGTGTGGGTCTTGACCAGGATCTTGCCGGCCTTCTTGCGGGACCCGTCGACGATCGCGAAGCCGGGGTTCGAGTGGTCGCTCGACTCGTCGCCCTTGAACGCCTGGAAGACCATGCCGTTGAAGGGCACGGGGCTCGAATCGAGGCCGCCGCCCTCGTCCTTGTCGACCACGCGCTTCCAGACGACCTTCCCGGTGGCCTGGTCGAGGGCCGACAGCGCCGAGGCTTTGGGGGTTGTCGCGCCGACGTAGACGAGCCCGTCGGCGACCGCGGGCGAGCCGACGATGCCGGCGCCCTCGAACGTGCCGCTCCCTTCGCCGCCTTCGCCCAGTGCTCGGGACCACACCACCTTGCCCGTGTCGGCGTTCAGCGCGTACACGTTGCCGAGGTCGGTCCCCGTATACACACAGCCGTCGGCCACCACCGGAGTCGAGTGGATCACGCCTCCGTCCGGCATGCTCGCGCGCCAGGCGACGCCGAGCTCGGAGACGTTGCCCCTGTCGATCGACTTCTCTTTCAGCTGCTCGCGGTGACCGTCGAGCGTGCCGCTGTAGAACGGCCACTCGCCGCCGGGGGGGTTGGCCGCGGCGCAGCCGCGAATGGTCGGGCAGCGACTCTTGTCGAGGCGGAGCGAACGGCTCCGCCGTGCTCTCGAACCGGGATGGCGCAGGTCGCGGGCTACAACGGTGACTCGCCGGCCGGCGCACGAGCTGAACAGCCGACGGCCGCGACGGTTGAGTCGCAGCGAGACGGTTCGTCGATGGCCGCGCTGAAGGATGGCGGTCTTCCGCCGAGCGATGGACAGCCTGCCCTTGGCGCGCCTCCCGCTACGCGTGGTCTTCGGCTTGCGAACCGTGGCGCGGAGCCCCACCCGGGTCGCGCGACGTGCGGCCACGCGAACCCGCAGCTTATTCGTCCTCAGGGCCTTCGCGTGGGTGGCGGTCTTGATGCGAACCGAAAGCCCCCCGTCCCGAGCCGACTTGCTCGTGTCCCCCTCCGCGGCGGACGGCGGCGTCGCGATGATCGCCGCGGCCACGATCGCGGCGGAGAGGAGAACTCGAGGATCGGTCGAGCGGATCCCGGCAAAGTTCCTAGCCCCAAACCCCACGGTGCCGCGAACGTACCAAAGGTAGCGTCCAGCTCGCCGCAGTTGGCACGGCTGCGAGGCGAGCGACATTGGCTCAGTAGTGCGCCTGCGGTCTTGCTTCCGCCGCCCTCGATCCGGCCGCGAGCAACTGCGAGGTCGTGAACACGTGCATCTCGCCCCGCCAATCGTCCAGATCCTCGATCCGGGCATCGATCAGCTGCGAGGGCGGCTCCATGGGCCCGCTCAGATCAACTCGCCGCGGGGTTAGGCTTGCTCGGATCCGAGCCCTCGTCAAGCAGGCCGACCCTGACGTGGTCGAGGAGTGGAAGTAGGCGAAAGCCACAAGCCCCGGGACACCGGTATGGGAGCACGACGGAATCATCCGCACCGGCGAGACGTACAAGGAGGTCGTGAAGCTGACCTTCTTCAAGGGCGCCTCGCTGGAGGATCCCTCAGGCCTCTTCAACGCGCCTCGTCCGCGGCGCTCCGGTTGAGGTCGTCGTACGCCGTGACCCGGAGGCGATAGCGGCCCGGCGCGAGCGAATCGGCCGGCAGGTCGAGCTCGTTGCGGCCCTTGCGGCCCCCGCGGTTCACGGTCTCGACCGGGCGCCAGCGGGGCTTTCGCCACCGAGTGATCCGGGTGACCACGTCGGCCTTCTTCGAGAGGAAGAACCGGACGTGGATCGAGTCGCCGCGATCGACGACCCGGAGGCCGTTGAGCCGCAGTGAATCGGACGTCGGGGGCGCGACCACGTTGACGACGCCGGTCATTCCGGGGTGCACCTTGCAGCGATACGTGAACCGTCCTTCCTGGCGGAACGTGTGGGTGAACGAGTCACCGGCCGGATGGGTCTCGTTGGTGGGCGGTCCGTCCGGGTCGGAGTCGAACGACTCCGCTTGCCCGGGATTCGTGGTGACCGAATGGTCGCGGCTCACGACGCCCTGCCAGAACCAGTAGACGCTCGCGTTGACGCCGATCGTCACCTCGGCCGGCGCGAAGCGGAACGCGTCACCGTCCACGGTCACCGCCTCGGTCCCGTGGCCGGGGTGGGCGCCGGCGGGTGCGACCCAGCAGAGAGTGAGCGCCAGCGCCGCGGCGAAACGCTTCATCGCCCTAGAGCTGAACGCCCCAGTAGGCCTTCGGAGGGTTCTGGCAATAGAAGCTGCTTCCGGCGGTGGGCGCGCAATCGAAGCCGGATCGCGGCTCCTTGCTCCGCAGATACTTGACGCTGCCCTTGCGCGCCGCCTTGCACTTCATGTGCATCGCGTTGATTCGATCGTCCTTCGACCCGCGCGAGACGACCCCGCAGTCCCTGCCGCCGTGGCCGGCGCTCGCGACCCCCGGCACCCCGCCGACGATCAGGCACGCAAGCACGACGATCGCGGCCTGAGTTCCAAGCGCACCCCGCATCACAGCGAGGGTAGCCAAGACCGGGCGGCTGGATGCGGCGACGCCGAGCCGGCCACCGCGGCCGGCCCGGCGTCACCTTTGGCTTAGCCCCTTCGCCGCAGGCTCGCGGTTCCCATCAGCACACCGGCCGCTCCGAGGACGACTCCGAGGATCGCGAGCCAGGTCGGCGCGCCCTCATCCTCCTCCTCGTCGGCGTCGTCGCTGGAGGCGATCGCCTCCTGATCCGTCGCCGCCGCGGCCGCCTCCTCGGCGGCCGGCTCGGTGATCAGGACCTGGGCGGCCGGCTTGTCCGAGTCGGGCGCGCCGATCCAGCGAACCACCTCGCCGTTGTCGTAGGTCTGCAGCGCCGGGAACGTCAGCGTGTCCCCGGGCTGCGCGCTGTCCGGGAGCCCGACCGAGAGGCCAAAATCGAGGAACTGACCGGGCTGGATCCCCGCGGCCGAGCTGTCGGCCGTCCAGGTGATCGTCTTCACCTGGGTGTCGATCGTCCCGTCGTCGGTCTCGATCGGCTGGTCGAGCTTCTGGGTCTGGACGTCGGCGGTCCACCCCGGCACGGGCTCGTAGGAGGCGAAGGCAAAGCCGTCCGGCATCTCCACCTCGACCTTCGTCGTCGCCGAGTCGTCGGTTTCGTTGGGAACGCGCACGTCGAGGCGGGTGAAGCCGCCCGCCGGCACCTCCTCGGGCTGCACGGTCACGTGTGCGTCCGCGAGCGCCGGCGCGGCGAGCGTCGCCGCGACGGCAGTGAGGATGATCAGCTTGATCTTCATGTTTCTGTCCTTTCATAGCGGCCGGGTCGCATACGCGAACGGGCCGTGGATCAACTCCTGCGGCAGCGGTGAGGCGCGCACCTCACCAACCCACGGGCGGCGCGCGGCCGCCCAAGGAGGCGCCGATCAGCCCGCCGCCGCGCCGGCACCTCGGCTCGAGCAGCGAGGAGGGAGCCGCGCTCGCGCGCGGCTGGACTCGCAGCCGGCGGATCGCGATCCGCAGCCGCACGATCGCCGCCTCGCCCGGGTACCACCCGCCGATCAGGAGCGCCAGCAAGAACACCAGCGGCGCGACCGCGATCAGGAACGGCCCAACGCCGGCGAGGGCGATCGCGAAGGCCCATACCAGCGGCGGGCCCAGGGCTCGGGTGCGGGCGCTCATCTGACCTCGACCTCGAACCGGGCCGTGTCCTCATCGAATTTCGAGCTGCGCACCGAAACGGTCACCGTCCACTCGCCGGGAGTCCCGAACGGTGCGCGTTGAGCGACGTAGTGGCCGGGCCCGGACTTGCGCAGCTCGACGCCGAGCGGCCCGATCGCCGCGGCTTCGTCGGTGAGCTCGGCGCTGACGTCGCGGGCGCCCGTGTATTGGCTGCCGTCCGCGGCATCGAAGAGGTAGAGGTGGATCTGGTTCGGGCCGACTCTGGCCGGGTCGACGGTGTACTCGAGGACCGCGGGTCCGAGCTCGGTCCGGCCCGAAACCGGACCCGGAACCGTGTCCGCGGGAGGCGGGTAGGTGACGAGCGCCGCCGCGACGCCGATCACGACCGCGAGCAGGGCAACCTCGAGCCGCAGGTTCCGCCGCACTGCCAAGCCCGTTCTCCCCGGCGTTTCGCCCTTCTCGGCCAGGCGGCGCAGAGCCGGGATGAATCGCTGCCGGTTCGCGGCCCCGAGCCCGATCAGCACGCCCAGCAGCACGATCTTGATCAGCACCGCGCGCCCGAAGCCGGTGTCGAAGAGCGCCCCGACCCGTCCGACCTCGATCACGGCCTGCACTGTTCCCGTGACGGCGAGCGCGATCACAGAGGCGAGAGCGAGGGTTGAGAACCGGCTCAGTGTGGCGACGAGCAAGCGCGTGCGGTCGGCGGTCGGCAAGCGGCCGGTGGCGGCCGGCAGGGCGAAGACGAGCAGCGCCAGCCCGCCGACCCAGACGCTCATCCCGAGCACGTGAATCACGTCGGCCGGAAAGAGGACCGCGGTCGGGCTCTGGCTGCTGGCGTGACCGGCGAGCGCGGGGGTGACGGCGATCGCGGTGAGGGCGATTGCCCCGAGCCCGAGCAGACCGCGCGGGACGCGGGTGGCGGTCAGCCCGTCGGCGCCGACCCGAGCAACTCCCAACGCCGGGAGGCGCCGGCGATGCATCACGGCGGCGAGGATGAAGCCGAAGAGGAGCCATCCGAGGGCCCGGATCACCATCAGCGTTCCGAACCGGGTGTCGATGACATCGGAGAGATTGGCGGGCTCGAGCGCGCTCCAGAACGAGACCCCCGCCGCCGTTGCCCCCTGGAGCGGGATCGCCGCCAGGCTGGCGAGCAAACCGACCAAGGCCGCCCCGCCGATCAACCGGGCCGCCCGGGCGGCGAACGCCTCGTCCGCGTCGAGCCAGGTGCGATCTCCGCCGGCGACCGCGACCAGAGCCCGGCGCCAGACCGCGAACAGGAAGATCGCCCCGCCGACCGCGAGCGCGATCGCCAGGTATCCGAGCCAGCGGTCGGCCCAGAATCCGACCGACGTCACCTTGCCCGACGAGTTCGCGTCGAGCAGCGACTCGACGCTCGCCGCGGACGAGCTCGGGGTGCCGATCGAGAATACGAAGCCCCCCGATACCGGGTGGGAGTCGACCGAGAGCACGCGATAGGTGGCGGTGTAGGTGCCGTCGGGAAGCTCGGGCTCGAGGCCAACGGCCACCGCGTTGCCATCCCCGCCGGGACGGGTCACGTCACCGCTCTGAACCTCGGTTCCGGAGGAGTCGAAGACCCGCACCGCCCCGAAGCTCGCCTCGACCGGCTCGCTGAAGAAGAACGCCACTTCGGCGGGCTGCTCACGAAGGTCGACGCCTCCGCGTGGCATCGTTCGCTCGAGGACGGCGTGGGCCTGCGCGGCCGCCGGCAGCCCGGCGAGCAGCAGCGCCGCCGCGATCACGGCCCGTCCGATCACCAAGCCTCTTTCGCCGGAGCCCGATCCGGCTCGGAGTCCGAGCCGCGGCTACGCCGGCGGCGGATCAGGACGGCGGCGCCGGCGAGCAGGACGAGCGCGGCCAGGCCGATGAAGGGTGCGATTGGGAAGCCACCCTCCTCGCCGACCCAGTAGAGCGTCCCGGTGATCTCAGCGGGCCGATCGCCGACCTGAATCGGGACGCGGTAGTCGAAGATCTTGGTGCGCTTGTTCTCGTCGGTGACCTGGGACGGGGTCTCGGTGCTCATGTAGTGCGAGCGGTGGTCGTGCCAGACGTACTGGCCGGTGCTGTCGACGGCTTCCCAGTCCGGCTCGGCATTCGGGTCGGCGCTCGCCGGGACGTCGGTCTCCCCGTAGCGGTCGTCGTTCAGGTAGTAGGCGGGCGAGTTGGTGTTGACCGAGACCTGGCCGTCGGGGTCGATCCGGACGTAGGGCTCGTGCTCGTAGCCCTCGACGATCACCGTCTCGCCGGTGTCGTTCTGGAGCTCCAGGCTGTCGTCGTAGTTCAGAACCTGGACGTCGAGCCCGGGGATCGACGGCTGGATCCCGTCGATCTCCGATCTGTAGTTGGGGTTGCCCTGGTGGGCGAGGGCAGGAGCCGCGCAGCTCGCCGACAACAGTCCGGCGACCACGACGGCCCGTAGGCGCCGTGACATCTCATTCCCTTCGGTGGCGGACGAACGTCGTCCGCGGCCGGCGGACGAGCGTCTAGGTCGCTGCCGGAGCCGGCGGTGCCCGCTCGGCGAGCGAGGCCGCGATCAGCAGGCGGGTGCGGAGCAGCGATTGCCGCCGCGGAGCGATCGGCTTGCGAGCGCTCGTCGACCTCGGACGAGCCCGTTGCGGGGCGACCTTGCGCAGGCGCTCGAGGGTGCGCTCGCCCGGGTACCGGCCGGCGAGCAGCGGAAGCAGGAGCAGCAGCAGCGGTAGGGTCGCGAGGAGTCCGGCTGCATGGATCAGCGGAATCACGCCGCACAGGGCGGCGATCAGCAGCGGGGGCAGGTCACGGGCGCGCTCGACGGCCATTGCCGGATTCTAGATCGAGCCCGGTCTTCGCGACGCCGCATTGCCGAGCCCGACCGCGTCGACGAGCGTTGCCGCAAGCTCGCTCAGCGGCTCGCGCAGCTCTTCCAGCTCGGCTGTGCGCCCGGCGCAGATCCGTTGCGTGACCAGCGCGCTGACCGAGGCGACGAGCGCCTCGCAGGCGAAGCGCTGGCGCTGATCGCTCGCTCCCGCGATCGCCGCGACCAGGTCGACGAACCGCGCCTGGACCGCGGCGCGGCGCGCCAGTGCCTCGGGGCCGGCCGCGTAGACCTCGACCAGGAACGTCCTCGCGAGCGCCGGTTCGCCGGCCAGCGTTGCGAGGTACCGGCTCAGCAGCTGATCGATCCGCTCCCCGATCGGGGACGCTGGGTCCGAGCTCAGCCCGCCGCTCATCTCCCCGGCGACCAGCGCGCCCGCCGCGTCGAACGACGCCAGGAAGCAGTCCTGCTTGTTGTCGAACTGCTCGTAGAAGGTCTCGCGCGAGACCCGTGCCCGCCGCAGGACGTCGGCCACCGAGGTGCGCGCATAGCCGCGTTCCGCCACCGCGTCCGCCATCGCGAGCAGAAGGCGGTCGCGCTGCGAGCGCTCGACCGCCTCGCGGCTGAGGCGATGGCGCCCGCGGGGGAGCTGTTCGACCTCCATCAGGCGAGCTTACCGATTTGCGAACACAGGTGTTCGTAGATGTGGTAGGTTGCGGGCGTGACGCCGCGGATCGGGCCTGGGGGCTCGGGGGAGATCGGTTTCGTGAACACCGCGATCGTGCGCCTGATCGGGGCGGCGACCGGCGGCACGCCGCCGAATGTGTTCACGACGCTGGCTCGCCACCGGCGTCTGTTCCGTCGCTGGCTGCGGTTCGCGGGTGCGCTGATGCCCGGCGGCCGGCTGCCGCGCGCGGACACCGAACTGCTGATCCTGCGGGTCGCCCACAACACGGAATGCGATTACGAGTGGGGTCACCACGAGCGCCTCGGCCGCCAGGCGGGGCTCAGCCAAGCCGACGTGGAGCGGGTGCGCGAGGGTCCCGCCGCGACGGGCTGGTCCGCCCGGCAGCAGGTCCTGCTGCAGGCGGCCGACGAGCTTCACGCCGACCGGTCCCTCTCCGACGAGACCTGGACCGGGCTGCGCCCGCTGCTGTCCGACGAGGAGCTGATCGAGCTCTGCATGCTCGTCGGCCACTACGAGATGCTCGCGATGACGCTGAACTCACTCCAGGTCGAGCCCGACGAGGTCCCGGCGAGTGAGCCGACCCGGGCGATGCGTGCGCTGCAGTCTTTGGCCAGTCGTCGCCAGCCGACCGGGGCGGGCCCGCGATGAGCGCCAACGCGTCGCTCGACGGCCGGCGGATCGTGATCACCGGCGCCGCGCGTGGGATCGGCTCGCTGCTCGCCAGGCGCCTGCACCAACGCGGCGCCCGCGTCGCGCTGCTCGGGATCGAGCCGGAGCTGCTCGAGGCGACCGCGGCCGACTGCGGCGACGCGCCGTGGTTCGAGTGCGACGTCACCGACCGCGGTCAGGTCGACGCCGCGGTGGCCGCCGCGGTCGACCGCCTCGGCGGACTCGACGTCGCGGTCGCTAACGCCGGGATCGGGGGGCAGATGACCCTGGTCGACGGCGACCCCGAGGTCTGGGACCGGACGCTGGCGGTGAACCTGAACGGCACTTACAACCTGGTTCGCGCCGCCGGGCTCCATGTCGCCCATCCGGGCGGCTACTTCCTGCTCACCGCGTCGCTGGCCGCGGCGGTGCACCTGCCGCTGATGGCCCCGTACTGCGCGTCGAAGGCGGCGGTGGAGTCGCTCGGCGACTCGCTTCGGATCGAGCTCGCGCCGACCGGGGCCCGAGTCGGCGTCGCCTACTACGCCGAGCTCGACACCGACATGACGTCGCGCGGTTTCGCGACCAAGGCGGCAGCCCACAGCCCGCTCGGCGGGCACGGCCGCAAGCCGGTCTCGCCGGTCGAGCCGGCGATCGACGCGCTCGAGCGCGGGATCGCCGCCCGCTCACGCCGGGTCGTCTCGCCGCGCTGGGTGGCGGCGGCACTCCCGGTGCGGATGCTCGTCCAGCGCCTCGCCGAGCGCCAGGCCCGTCGCGGGCTCTCGAAGATGCTCGACGCCGCCCGCGGGGAGCGCCCGCCGCTGACGACGGCCCAGCCGGATCAGGCCGAGCCGCGAGCCGCCGAGCGCCAGTCGGTCGAGTCGTGAGCCGATCGCGGCTGTTCGCGGCGCTGGGGGCCGGGGCGGTCGCGGGGCTGCTGGCCGCGGCGCCCGCCGGAGCCGAGACCACCTCGGTCAACGAGCGCTTCGCCGCCTCGGACGGCGTCTCGCTGCAGACGACGCTGACCGGTCAGGCGCCGCTGGCCCCGCGCCCCGTGATCGTCGAGTTCAGTCCCTACGGGCGCGACTCGCAGACCCTGGACCCGGGACCCGCCTACAACTTCCTGCTCGTCCAGATCCGCGGAACGGGCGACAGCGACGGGCGCTTCGACGCGCTCGGCCCGCGAACGCAGGCCGACGTCGCCCAGGTGCTGCGCTGGGCGTGCGACCAGCCGTGGAGCGACGGCAGGCTTGGGCTCAACGGCTTCTCGGCGAGCGCGATCACGATCTACAACTCCCTGCACCGGCGGCTGCCATGCGTGCGTGGTGCGGTGATGAAGTCCGGCACGTACGAGCTCTACCGGGACCTGCTGTGGCCGGGCGGGGTGAGCAACTTCATCCCCGGCGCCGGCGTGCTGGCGCTGATCGGCGCCCCGGCGGCCGTCCAGGGGCTCGACCGGCTGGCGCGCGACCCGGCCTCGGGTGCCGAGATCCTTGCCGGCTTCGCCGAGGCCGGGCTCAACGGGATCATGCACTCCGCGTTGGACCGCTGGTGGCGCCAGCGGGGGTTCCGCGGCGACGTCAACCACCTGCCGCTCCTGGCCATCGACGGCTTCTACGACGTCGAGTCCCGGGGCGCGTTCGAGGCCTTCCGCCGGTTCCGCGGCGACGGCGCCCACCTGTACGTGGTCGGCGCCCACGACGGCGCCCCGGCCGGGACCGACGGCGGGGTCGGCGAGGCGCGGGCCTGGCTGGACCACTACGTGCGCGGAGTCGCCAACGGAGTCACCCGCCATCCCCGCGTCCAGCTCTGGCTCGCCGACGGCGACCGCGAGGATCTGCTCGACGGCGAGTTCGCGCGCTTCGACGGGGATGAATGGCCGATCCTGCGGACGCGGTGGGCGACGCTGGCACTCGACCCGACCGCCGGCGGGACGGCGCGCTCGCTGAACGACGGCTCGCTCGTCCTCGGCAGGCCGGCGGCGAGCGCGACGCAGTCGTACCCGGCGGTTCCCTCGCTGCCGAGCAGCAGCGATCCGTACAACACCGCGATCGTCGGCGGCATGGGTCCCAACCAGCTCGCCGCGCTGTATCCGCCGCTCACCGAGATGGGGGCCGCCGAGCCGTTCGGGCTTTCCTACACGACGGCGCCCTTTGCCAGCGAGGTGCTGGCCGCCGGGCCGGCAAGCCTCGAGCTGCGGTTCGCGACCACCGCGCCCGAGGCGGCGATCTGGGCGGTGCTCTCCGATGTCTGGCCGGACGGCAGCGCCCACCCGGTTGCCGCGGGACGCCTGTCGAGCGACTACCCGAAGGTGATCCGCGAGCGCTCGCTGGTCCGCGGCGGGCGGATCGTCCAGCCCTACGGCGACTACAGCAACCCCGATCCCGCAACGCCGGGCGAGGCGCGCCGCTATCGGGTCGAGCTGTGGCCGGTCGGCAACCGCTTCGAGGCCGGCCATCGCCTGCGGCTCGACCTGCTGGGCAGCTCGGCTGCCTCGAAGCCCGGCGCGCCGGCCCTGAACACGGCGACCGTCGGCGCCGGAAGCGGCTCGCGACTGTTGTTCCCGGTGCTGCCGGGGAGCGATCTGAGCGAGGCGCTGCGCTGATGCGATCGGTGCGCTCCGCCCTGCCCGCCGTCGTCGGGGCGCTGCTCGCCGCGCCGGCGACAGCGGTGGCGAGCCCGCCGCCTCCGCCACAACTGCCCGCCCCGGCGTACGAGACGGTCTCGCAGGAGAGCCTGGTCGCGATGGACGACGGCGTCAGCCTCGCCGCGACCGTCACCTTCCCGTCGCTGGACGGCGAGGCGCCGGCGCCGGGACGCTTCCCGGTCGTCCTCTCGATGACGCCATACGGGCGCAACGGGCTCTGCGGCTGCCCGCCGCCGGACCTGTTCGCGAGCCGCGGGATGATCAGCGCCGTCGTCGACGTCCGCGGCACCGGCGGCAGCGGCGGCAACCTCGACCAGAACTACTTCTCGCCCCGCGAGGCCCGCGACGGCTACGTGCTGGTCGAGCATTTCGGCACCCGGCCCTACTCGAACGGCAGGGTCGGAATGGCGGGCGGCTCCTACGTCGGGATCACCCAGTACCTGACCGCCGAGTTGCGCCCGCCGCACCTGGCGGCGATCACCCCGGCCGTCGCGCTCGGCGACCTCTACCGCGACGGCTACGCCCACGGCGGGATCCCGAACCTCTTCTTCGATCTCCAGTACGTCGGCGTCCAGGGGGCTCCGGGCGCGCTCGGCGCGAACACCGATCCGGCGCTGCTCGCCGAGACGATCGCCGCGAAGCTCGGCCAGTCGCCGCCGGGGACGATCGCCTTCGACTACCTCGCGCGCCCCGACGACGACGCGTTCTACCGCGACCGCTCGCCGCTCTACCGGGCGCGGCGGATCGAGGTCCCGGCGCTCATCTTCGGCGGCTGGAACGACGGTCTGCTGCGCGGCGCGCCGGAGATGTACCGGGCGCTGGCCGAACGCGACGGCGTCGAGACCCGCCTGCGGATCGACCCCTGCACCCACAAGGGCTGCGGAGCGCCGTTCGCGCCGCTGACCAGTCCGCCCGAGGTCGGCGACCCGGCCGCCTACCTGTTCGAGTTCCTCGCCAAGCACCTGAGCGGTGCGCCGGCCCCGCGGCGGGCGCCGGTGGAGTACTACGTCCAGGCGACCGGCCGCTTCGCGCGGGCACACACCTGGCCGCCACCGCAAGCGAGGTTCACGCGCTTCCGGCTCGGTGCGGGCGAGCTGCGGGCACCGGGTGCGCCGGCCCCGAGCGGAACCCAGAGCTACGTCAGCAACCCGCTCGCCGGGCTGAGCATGGCGCTCGACAAGTACGGGACCGTCGCCGCGACACCGTACGTGCCGCTGGACCAGCGGCTCGAGGGCCCGCAGGGGCTGACCTTCCGGACCTCGGCGCTGACGAAGGCGCTGACGCTCAGCGGGCCACTCTCGTTGCACCTGGTCGCCGCCTCGACCGCGTCCGACACCGACTGGTACGCGAAGCTCGCCGACGTCGCCCCGGACGGCAGCGAGTCGATCTTCGCCGAGGGCGCCCTGCGCGCCTCCCACCGCAGGCTCGACCGGGAACGAAGCCTCCCCGGCCGCCCGTACCACACCCACACCGACCCGACCCCGATCGAGCCCGGGCGCTTCTACCCCTTCGAGGTCGAGATCTGGCCGACGGCCTACCGGCTCGCCCCGGGCCACCGCCTGCAGCTTCGCCTCACCTCGTCCGACCTGCCGACCCACTTCCCGGGCCACATCCGGGTCGACCGCGACCACCCCGATCAGCTCGAAGTCGAGCCCTTCGGACCGACGTCCAACACCGTGCGCCTGGGTGGGAGCTACCTGACGCTGCCGGTCGCGGATCGCTGACCGCTCAGAGGTTTACCTGCATTCGCCTAGCGCGGACGCGGATCGTTCCCGGGCGCGGTCTCCGCGACGGGGCCCTGCACGGCGAACTCGTGGCGAAAGCGCCTGCGCTCCTCGCCGTAGCTGCGCGTTTCGTAGGCGATCAGGGCCGCGAGCAGCGCGGCGGCGCCCCCGATCGCGACGAGGGCCGAGACCTCGGTGGCGAGTGGCACCAGCACGAACAGCACCAGCGCGAGGCCGAGGCGCCGCCGGCTGAGGGTGCCGGCGCCGCGCAGGCGGATGCAGACATGCCCGAGGAGATAGATCGCGACGCCGCCGAGCAGCGCGAACGCGAACACGTCGTCGAGATGCTCCTTCGGATGGATGAGCACCTCGTGGATCCCGACCGCGGCCAGCTCGATCCCCACGACCAGCGGCAGGTGCAGGTACGAGTAGACGTCCCGCGCCATCGCGTTCTGGACCCGACCGACCGGCGCGCGGACGAGGCGCCGGACGTTGGCGATCGCCACCACGTCGAAGTAGGTCCACCAGAGCTCGAAGACGAGCGCGATCCCCAGGATCGCCGCCGCGGCGACGGCGACCGTCAACCCGACGTCGGCCCCGACACCGAGCGCGACGATCGTCTCGCCCAGGGCGATGATCACGATCAGGCCATGGCGCTCGGCGAAGTGGGCGGGGGAGAGGCGCCAGCCCTCGGTGCCGAACAGCAGGGGCGGGCCCGCGTCGAAGACCAGCGCGGTGACCCAGAGGACCGCCTGCGCCGACCCGCCGGCAAGGGCTCCGGCGACCAGCAGCCCGACGCCCGCGCCGGTGCTCGCCGTGAGCGTGAGGACCGAGTGGCGAAGCTGGGGGTCCTCGCGGCTCGCGAGGATGAACAGCGCGATGTGCCCGACGCGGACGACCGCGTAGGCCAGCGCGAACTCGACCGCGCGGTCGCCCCAGGCGTCCGGCACGCACAGCGCGGCGATCAGCAGCGCGGCCATCGCCCCGAGCAGGGCGATGCGAACGGCGCCCTCCTCGGGGTCGACGACGCTCGTCAGCCAGGCGTAGCCGGCCCAGGTCCACCACAGCAGCGTGAGGACCAGGGTCCCCTGCGCCAGGCCCTCCCACGTGGGATTGCCGAGCATCAGGGCGGTGCACTGCGTGAGTGCGAGCACGAAGACGAGGTCGAAGAAGAGCTCGAGCGGCATCACCCGCTCGCCCTCGCGCATCGCCGTGCTCAGCCGATGACTGGCGCCCTCTGTGCCCGCTTCCATTCGCGCCCAGTATCTCGTCTGGGCGGGGCGGTCTCGACCGCCGGCGCCTCCTCGCCGAGGAACTCCAGCTCGGCTCGCAGGACCGGCAGGAAGACCGATCCCGAGCTCCCGGCCTCGATCACGGCGACCGAGTCGCGGTAGTGGCCGGCCATGTTCTCGACGCTGGTGCCCATGCGCTCGGCGAGGCCGTCGCCGGAGCCCTCGATGCCGCGGCGCAGGCCGAGGATGTCGGACGCCTTGTCGGCGGCGAACACCGTCAGCGCACGCTCTCCGGCCGCTGCGACCTGATCGCGAAGCGCGCGCTTGCGCTCGGCGAAGTCGTCGATCCCCGCGTCCTCGGTCAGCGTCATGACGACCGCGGAGATGTCATCCCCGACCTCGTGCCGGAGCTCCGCTTCGCTCAGGGTTCCGCGCTCGACCGCGTCGTGCAGGAGTCCCGCCGCGACAAGCTCGTCGTCGAACCCCGCCTCGTGGAGGAGGGCGCCGACCTCGGTCACGTGATCGAGGAACGTGCTCCCGTCGCTCGCGCGTCGCTGGGAGCGATGCGCGGCCTCGGCCAGCGAGTAGGCCCTTACCAGGAGCGGTGAATCCGAGATCCACTCTGGGCGCTTACCAGGCACCCGCCGATTTTAAGCGCAGATGTGAACGTCCAGTGATCGGTCGCGCGGCAGCCGCAGCAGCGCGGGTCCAAATTCCCGCTACTAGCGATAATCGCGATCGTATCCCCGCTCCAGCGGCGGCCCGTAGGCGCGCCGGCGCTCGGCCCAGAGGCGGAAGGGCGCAGTGAGCAGGCCGAGGATCAGGACGGCGATCCCGGCGATGATCAGGATCAGCCCGACCATGCCCTCGTCGACGCCCGCGATCTCGAGGTTGATCGCGTAGCGGATGATCGCCCCGACCGCGATCAGGAATATCCCGCCACCTACAGTCATCTCGAGTTCCTCCTCGTGTCTCGCCGCGCCCGCGTGGGCAAGGCGCCGCAATCTGCAGTTCTCACGAGGACTACCCGGCTCGATGTGCGTGAAAAGCGGCCAGGCCCTCAGTAGCCGCCCCCGCCGCTGCCGCCTCCACCCCCCGAGTAGGCGACGATCGCGACGATCGCGATTGCGACCGCTACGGCCACGGCCAGGGCGATCCATGTCGTTCGGCTGAAAGCCATCTTCTGACCTCCGGGTGAGCGTTCGACTCCCCCGTCGCGGGGATATACGGTGGTGCCCAGGCCTCGGATCGAACGGCCTCGCAAGGTCAGGTCGCGAGGGCGGGAAGAAGAGCGGCGGCTCCTAGGGCCCGAGCCGCTCGGCGAGCCAGGCGACCAACGGCGCGTAGCGCGGCGTCAGGTGGCCGTGCTTGCCCTCGAAGAGCTCGAAGCGGTGGTCGATCCCTGCCGCCTCGAGCCGGCTGTGGAGGATCGCGGTGCCGGCCTGCAGGTTCCACTCGTCCTGCAGGCCGCACTCGAGTGAGATCGCGCGCATCGAGCGCAGGTCCTCGATGTGTGCGGGCAGCATCCGGATCGGGTCCCAGGCCAGCCACCGCTCCCAGACGTCCTCCCGCAGCGAGCAGTCGGTGAGGTCGAACGGAAGCTCCGGCTCGCCGTCGGGGCCGGGGGAGTAGCAGGCTGCCATCGCGATCGCGTTGACCGCGGCGAAGACCGAGTCCGACGGGTCGGCCTGCTCGAGCATCCAAGCCCAGAAGTCCTCGATCGAGTCGTGCTCGCGCAGCGCCACCCAGGCGCGCGGAAAGTCGGGCAGGTAGCAGTACTCGAACGCCGAGTCGCCGGAGACGTCCCCGAGCCCGCCCCAGAGGTCGGGTCGCAGCATCGGCAGGACGAGCGCCCCGTAGCCGCCCGACGACTTGCCCTGGACGGCGCGCGCCTCGCGCTCGGCGACCGTGTTGAAGCGCTCGTCGACGAACGGAACGAGCTCGTCGCACAGGTAGGTCAGATAGTCGCCGGTGCCGGCCGAGTCGATGAACTGCGAGCCGCCGTAGGCGGTCCAGCAGTCCGGCAGCGCGATCACCACCGGCCGGCACTCGCCGGCCACGATCAGCCGGTCGACGTCCTCGATGAAAGTCGAGCTGTAGGGGGAGCGGTTGCGCCACATGTCGATCTGCCCGGTCATCCCCTGGATCGACCAGACCGCCGGGTAGGGCCCGTCGTCGGGCCACCCCGGGGGCGTGTAGACGTAGAGCGGGCGCGAGGCGGGATCGCCGAGCGGGTTGCCCTTCAGCGCCTCGCTCGAGAACTCGAGCTCGTGGAAGGTGCCGGCGAGATCGCGTCCCCAGGGGTCGTGCTGCGGTGAGCGGATCATCCGGCCGACACCCTATTGAGGCGATACTGCTACCGATGAGCGACTTCGTCTCGCGCGGGTTCACCGGTCGCGCGCACCGCGGCGACGACCGCCTGCCCCCCGGCCAGTACGAGGAGCACGACTTCCCCGTCCTGACCGCTGGCCCGACGCCGGACGTCGAGCCCGCCGAATGGGGCTTCCGGGTCGACGGCATGGTCGCCGAGGAGGCCGAGTGGACCTGGGACGAGTTCCACGAGCTCGAGTTCGAGGAGATTCCGTGCGACATCCACTGCGTCACCAGCTGGTCGAAGCTCGGCACGAGCTTCGGCGGTGTGTCGCTCGACCTGCTGCTCGATGCCGCCGAGCCGCTCGGCGCCTACGCGATGGCCTTCAGCTACGGCGGCTACACCACGAACCTCGCGATCGAGGACCTCACCGACGGCAAGGCCTGGGTCGTGACCGAGCACGAGGGCGAGCCGCTCGAACGCGCCCACGGCGGCCCCGCGCGGCTGCTGGTCCCGCACCTGTACTTCTGGAAGAGCGCCAAATGGGTCGCCGGTCTGCGGGTCATGGACCACGACGAGCCCGGCTTTTGGGAGGCCAACGGCTACCACAACCGCGGCGACCCCTGGAAGGAGGAGCGCTACTGGACCGATTGACGGAGATGGAGGTCAGCCAGCGGGCCCCGGGCCGCTGGCAGATTGCGACCGTGACCGCGGTCCGCGAGGAGACGGAGCGGGTGAAGACGTTCCGCCTGGCGCTGCCCATGTGGATGCCGTTCCTGCCGGGCCAGCACATGGATGTCCGGCTCACCGCGCCCGACGGCTACCGGGCGCAGCGCTCCTACTCGATTGCCTCCTCGCCGCTCGACCAGGGCGAGGTCGAGCTGACGATCGACCGCCTCGACGAGGGCGAGGTCTCCGGCTACTTCCACGACGTCGTCGTCGAGGGCGACCAGGTCGAGGTCCGGGGTCCGTTCACCTCGTACTTCGTCTGGCGCGGCGAGGCGCCGGCGCTGCTGATCGGCGGCGGCTCCGGCGTCGTGCCGCTGATGGCGATGATGCGCCACCGCCGGCGGACGATGCCCGAACTCGCGATGGAGCTGATCTACTCGGCCCGCACCGCAGAGGAGCTGATCTATGCCGACGAGCTCGACGGTGACGTGACCGTGACCCTGACCCGGGAAGCCCCGGCCGGCTGGTCCGGCCACACCGGGCGGATCGACGCCGAGCTGATCGCTGCGCCGGCTACGCGTGCCCGGATCGTCTTCATCTGCGGCTCCAACGGCTTCGTCGAAGCAGCATCGGCGCTGACGCTCGAAGCCGGGGTCGACCCGCGGATGATCCGCACCGAGCGGTTCGGGCCGACCGGCTGAGGCAGGAGTTCAGTCCGCCCGGCGCGGGGTTGCATCCGCGACCACGGGCACGACGATTCGCTCAACCCGGCGGACATCCGGGACGTCGGCTTCCTGCGATCGAAGACGGTGGAGCTGACCAGCGACGGCGGCGGCGAGGCACTGTTCAACGTCGGTCGCGTCAGGCTGGGCACCAGCTGCAGCACGTCGGACGGGACGACTACGGCTGCGCTCTCGCCCGCGGTCGACGAAACGGGGCCGGTCATGGTCACCGAGACCGACATGGTGCCGCTGGCCCCGTTCGACGTCCAATTCGTCGTCATCGTCGGCGATGACACCGCCGTCGACGCCGCCCAGACATCGTTTGCGCTGCTCGACCGCGACGGCGTCTCGGTGACCGGTGTTGCGGCGGCCACCGTGGACCCGAGCACCGACAGCTGCGTGATCAGCATCCACGCAATCGGTTGACGGTCGCGCCGGCTCAGTCCTGCTTATGGCGTTCTTAGGCGGCACTTAGTTCGCCCGAATACCTACGCGGCGAAAATGCCCGCATGAACAGGACGATCAACCGACGCCAGGCGCTGGCGGGAATCGGCAGCATCAGCCTCGGCGCGCTGCTCACGGCCTGCGGCTCCGATGACCCGTCCGCGCCCACCTCGACCAGCGCCGAGGTGGCAACGACCGACGGCGGCACGACCACGGTCGCGCCGCGCAGCGGACACGACCTCGCGGCGCTGTTCGACGACTCCTCGGCCTGCACGCTGACCCCGGAGGAGACCGAGGGCCCGTACTACTTCGACGCCGACGCCATCCGCAGCGACATCCGCGAGGACCGAGGGGGGACGACCCTGCGGCTCGTCCTGCGGATTCGCGACGCGGGCTCATGCGAACCGATCCCGAACGCCGTTGTCGACGTCTGGCACTGCGACGCCGCGGGGACCTACTCGGGCTTCGAGGCGGCTTCGAGTGGCGCCCCCGCGCCCGGCGGCGGGCCGACCGACGACGAGCGCTACCTGCGCGGGGCCCAGGTGACCGACCGCGACGGGATCGTCGAGTTCATCACGATCTATCCGGGCTGGTACTCGGGCCGCACCGTCCACATCCACGCCAAGGTGCACATGGACACGACCACGATGCTGACCACCCAGCTCTACTTCGACGAGGACGTGACCGCGGCCGTCCACGAGCGCGAGCCCTACGCGACAGACTCCGGGCGCGACGCGTTCAACGACGATGACCCGATCTTCGACGAGGCGCTGATCCTGGCGCTGTCGAAGGAGGGCGACGGGTACCTGGGCACCCAGTCGTTCGACGTCGCCGCCTGAGGGCGGCGGTCAGTCGTCGTCGTCGGCGTACCGGTCCTCGACGACCTCCTCGTCGAGCCCGAGCAGCTCGATCACCTCCTCGAGCGCCTCCTCGTCGGAGGTGGCGCCGGAATTCCGCCACGCCCGCTCGTCGAGGCCGGCCGCGTTCGGGCCCGGCGGCGGTGGCTCGGAGTCGGCACCGTGCACGGACTGCCAGAGGATCCGGTCGAGGATTCGCTGCGGCGTGCGGTCGGTGAACTCGAGCGGCAGGCGCGCGGAGAGGCGGGCGTTGGGCGACGCGGCCGTGTTGCGCTCGAGCAGGTCGACGCTCGGGGTGATCGCCTCGTAGGGCTCGGAGTTGTCGGACGCATCGGCGTCGAAGGCGTCGTACATCGGCACCGCGGTGGCGTCGAAGAGGTTGAGGGGCTCCATCCTGAGCACGAGCTCCAGCGTGCGGATGAAGGAGAGGAAGTCGTAGCGCGTGTGGATCACCGCCCCGCGCTTCGCGTACGGGCTGATCGCGAAGGCCGGGATCCGGTGGGCGTCGACGTGGTCGGCACCGTCCTGGGAGTCGTCCTCGATCACCAGGATGAGCGACTTCTCCCAGATCGACGAGTGCGAGATCTTGTCGACGAACTCACCGAGGGCGAGGTCGTTCTCCGCGATCATCGCGCGCGGCGTGCGGCCTCCCGGAGACGTGCCCACCGTGTGGTCGTCCGGCAGCACGATGTAGTTGAAAGCCGGCACCGATCCGTTGGCGAGCTGCATGTCGAAGCGCTCGCTGAAGCACTCGAAGCGGCTCTCGGTCGTCAGCGGGTCGGCGCCCGCGGGGCGGGACGAGTCGAACACCTCCTGGCCGGTGATCACGTTCTCGCCGCCGGACGAAGCGTCGTTGGAGAAGCACGGCGCGGGCGGGTCCACCTGCGGACCGGGGAGAGCGGGCCGAGGTCCGAGTTCGCGAACTTCGCGACCACCTGCGCGGTCTCCTCCGGGGTCCGGTCGACGTCGGCGAGCGGCACGGTGCCGGCGACCGCCTCGCCGTAGTTGAAATACGAGATCCCCTGCTCGGCGGCCTGGTCGAAGAGGAAGCCCTGCGAGGGCCAGGTGACGGAGTAGACGCCGAAGTCGTAGGGGCGCTTGCGGCCGGCGTAGTTCTGGTGCCAGCTCTTGACCACGTAATCGGAGACCGCGCCGGCGGCGGTCCAGAAGTGCCCGTCGATCGAGGCCTCCGAGTTCGCGTACACGTGGTCGAGCAGTGGGAAGCGCTTCGCCAGCGCGTGGGCGTTGGGCGTGATCTCCTCCCCGAACAGGGTCAGCTTCGGATCGCCGTCGCCGCGCGGGTCGTCGCCGAGGATCTGGTCGTAGGTGCGGTTCTCGCGGACGATGTAGAAGACGTGCTCGATCGGCCCGTCGGCGGCGATCGGCGTGTTCTTCGGCGCCTGCTCGCGGTTGGTCGGGCGGATCTGCTCCGAGGCTCGCGGGGTCAGCTTCGCAAGGCGGCTGTCCGACGGGAACCGCAGCACGCCGGACATCCCGAACACCTGCTCCGGCAGGTACTTGAAGTAGTACTGGGCGGAGGAGCCGCTGGTCGCCGAGCCCGTGTCCTCCGGGACCTCCTCACCCGGCTCGAGGTCGTTGGGCCCCACGCCCAGGCCCTTCGCGGTCACCCACACCAGGCGCCGCTTGCTTGCCTTCTGCGGCGTGGCAAAGGCCGCCGTCGGGTAGGAGGCGACGGGGACACGGCCGATCAGCTGCCAGCGCTTCGACTTCGCCCGGGCGGGGTTCGCCGCCACCTCCTCCTCGGCCTCCTCTTCCGCCTCCTCTCCGAAGAACTCGGCCGCCTCGGCCTCCTCGCTCTCGGCCTGCTCGATCCCGCGCCGGGACTCGTGGTCGAGGATCCGGTCGGCCAGGGTGCGCCGGGGCTTCGGTGGATTGCGCTTGCCGGCGCCGGGATCGCACCGGCGCTTGGCCGAGAGCGCGAACACCGCGATCGCGTCCTCGCCGGAGTTCGCCGAGATCAGCCGGCATCCGTCCTTGGTCACCGAGACCTGGGTTGGCGCCGTGCCGATCCCCTGCGGGCGCTCGACCGAGAGCGTCCGCACGACCTCGAGCGTGTTCGTGTTGATGACCGCGATCAGGTCCTGGTGGGTGACCGCGACGTAGGCGAGCGGCCGCTTCGGGTCGATCGCGATTCCCTCCGGATGCGAGAGGTGCGGTCCGACCGTGATCGTCTTCACCGCTTCGCCGGAGGCGAGGTCGATCACGGTCAGCGTGCCGTCCGCCTCGTTGGAGATCAGGCCCAGCCTGCCGTCGCGGGTGATCGCGGCGCCGTACGGATAGCGGCCCGCCGGGCCGTAGGTCACCGCGCGGGTTGCGAGGTCGACGATCGCCGAGCGATGCGCGAGGTTGAGCGCCGCGAGCAGCGTCGTGCCGTCCCGGCTGACGGCGAGGTCACGCGGCCAGGAGAGCGGCGTCGTGTTGGTCGGCGGGAAGCTCTGCGGCGGTGGGGTGCCCGGTGGCGCCGGCACCTCGATCACGCCGTCGCGGGTCGCCTTCCCGTTGCGCTTCAGCTTGAAGACATGGATCACGTCGCCTTCGAGGCCGGGCACGCCGGCGGGCGGGCGGTTTGCCTGCGAGGAGGGCTGCGGAGTTCCGGAGACATAGGCCGTCTTGCCGTCGCGCGACATCGCGATCCCGCCGCTGACGCCCGGCATCGGGAGCTTCTGCACCACCTTGCCGACCTGCTTGCGATTCGAGGAACGCACGCGGACGATGCGGATGTCGTTCTTGCCCCGTCCCGCCGACAGCGTCCAGGCGAAGCGGCCGTCGACCGTCAGCGCGCCGCCGGCGGGCAGGTTGCCGAGCTTGGTCAGCTTGCCGACCGGGTCGAGCTTGCGGCCGCTCGGCTGAATCTGGTTGTCGGGGCCGATCACCCCGGTGAGCGGCTTCGCGGCGATCACGATCGCGGCGCCGGTCACGATTGCGCCGACGGCGACGATCGCGATCACGACGCGTCTGCCCGTGAGCGCCATCTCCACGCCCCACCCTAGGAGATCGCTATAGGTTGATGTGCCAGTAGCTCGTGAACGAGGAGGGGCCAGATTGATCCACACCAGCGCCGAACCAGACGTCGAGATCCCGGTCCGCGACGTGACCTCGTTCGTGCTCGAGCACGCCGGCGAACGCGCGGACAAGCCCGCCCTGATCGACGGCCCGACCGGCCGCACGCTCACCTACGGCGAGCTCGCCGCGGGCATCCGGGCGTTGGCGGCGGGGCTCGCCGAGCGTGGCTTCGGCGCCGGCGACGTGCTCGCGATCTACATGCCGAACGTGCCCGAGTACGCGATCGCCTTCCACGGCGCCGCATCGGCCGGCGGCAGCTGCACGACCGTCAATCCGCTGTACACGGCCAAGGAGCTGGCCCACCAGCTCGAAGATTCGGGCGCCCGGATGCTGGTTACGGTCCCGCCGTTCCTCGAGACGGCGCTCGAGGCCGTCGCCCACGCAAGGGTCGCGGATCAGGTCTACGTGCTCGGCGAGGCCGAGGGGGCGACGCCGTTCACGGCGCTGCTCGGCGACCCCGCGGCCGCGCCCGAGGTCGAGATCGATCCGAAGTCCGATCTGGCGGTGCTGCCGTACTCGAGCGGCACCACCGGGCTGCCCAAGGGCGTGATGCTCACCCACCACAACCTGGTCGCCAACATGTGCCAGATCCAGGACGGCTTCCCGATCGCCGAGGACGACACCCTGATCGGCGTCCTGCCGTTCTTCCACATCTACGGGATGGTCGTGATCATGAACCAGGGGCTGCGCGCCGGGGCGACGATCGTCACCATGCCGCGCTTCGACCTCGACCAGTTCCTCGGCCTGATCGCCGAGCACGGGGTCACCCGCACCTACGTCGTGCCGCCGATCGCGCTCGCGCTCGCCAAGCACCCGGCCGTCGACGAGCACGATCTCTCATCGGTGAAGGTGACGATGTGCGGGGCCGCTCCACTCGGCGCCGAGCTCGCCGGTGCGGTTGCCGAGCGGATCGACTGCAAGGTCATCCAGGGTTACGGACTCACCGAGACCAGTCCGGTGACCCACGTGATCCGTCCCGCCGGCGATAACAAGCCGGGCTCGATCGGGCCGCCGCTGGCGAACACCGAGTGCCGCCTCGTCGATCCGGAGAGCGGGGAGGACGCCGGCGAGGGCGAACGCGGCGAGATCTGGGTCCGGGGCCCGCAGGTGATGAAGGGCTACCTGAACAACCCGGGGGCCACCGCCGCGACCGTCGACGAGGACGGCTGGCTGCACACCGGCGACATCGGGGTGGTCGACGGCGACGGCTTCTTCACGATCGTCGACCGGCTCAAGGAGCTGATCAAGTACAAGGGCTTCCAGGTCGCCCCGGCCGAGCTCGAGGCGCTGATCATCACCCATCCCGCGGTCGCCGACGTCGCCGTGATCGGGGTCCCCGACGAGGAGGCGGGCGAGCTGCCGAAGGCCTTCGTCGTCGCGGCCGGCGACGACTTCGACGCCGATGAGCTGACCGGGTGGGTCGCGGCCGAGGTCTCGCCGCAAAAGCGGATCCGGCTGGTCGAGGTGGTGGACGAGATCCCGAAGTCGCCCTCGGGGAAGATCCTGCGGCGGGTCTTGAAGGAGCGGGCGCCGGCGGCCTAGATGACTAGCGCGGGCGGCGCCGCCGGCCCGCGGCGTGTTGCCCGCGGGTCTCGAGCTTGCCGCGCTGCGACTGGTCGGCGCTGACGCGGCGGATGCCGAACAGCTGGCCGAGGAGGATCTCCTCCGAGCAGCGGCGGTGCCAGTGGTGATGCTCGGTGCCGCCGAGCCGGCGCACGTACTGGACGACGACGTGGTCGGTCCCGATCGGGAGCTCCCCGTGACAGCCGGGGCAGCGGTAGAGCTTCTGCGCGATCGAGCGAATCAGCCAGACCTCGTCGCCCCCGTCGGTGTGGCCGAAGAGGCTGGTGCGAACGTCCGGTAGTCCCTCGAATCCCTCCATCCCGCCCGCCATTGATATCGCAGGAGCGCTACGACCGGCGGCGTAGCTTGTTGAAGTGGTGATGAGGCGTGCAGTGACAGCGGCGGCGACGGCCGCGATCGCCGCCGGGATCGGGCTCGCGGCGCTCGCTCCGGGCGCCGGCGCGCGATCCGAGCCCCCGACCGCGGCGGCGCTCGAGCGCGCCACCGACCGGTTTCTCGCCGAGCGGCCCGGGCCGGCGCCGAGAGCGGGTAGCGGCGGGGTCGGCGTGGTTGCCGGCGACGTTTTTCCCGCCAGTCGTGTGGTGAGCTTCTACGGCGCCCCGCAGATGACCCAGACGGTCCTCGGGATGAACTCGGCGGCGAGCGCGGCCCGCAAGCTGGCGGCGCAGGCGGCGCCCTATGCGGCGGTCGGCGACCGGCCGGTGGTCGGCGAGTTCGACCTCGTCTCGGTCTTCGCGACCGCGGGCGCGGGCGGCGACGGCCTCTACCGGTTCCGCCAGCCCGACGACGTGATCGGGATCTATCTCGCGCAGGCGCGGGCCTCCGGGTACCGGCTGATGCTCGACGTCCAGCCGGGGCGTTCGACGTTCAAGGCCGAAACCGCCGCGCTCCGGGCCTGGCTCGCCCAGCCCGACGTCGACCTGGCGCTGGATCCGGAGTGGAACGTCGGCCGCCGCGGGGTCCCCGGACAGACGCATGGCAAGGTCGGCGCGCGCCAGGTCAACGCGGTCGTCCGCAGGCTCGGGGCGATCGTGAGCCAGCACGACCTGCCGCCGAAGGTCTTGGTCGTCCATCAGTTCAGCCGCCAGATGATCCGGGCGCGGCGGCGGATCAAGTCGCGCCCCGGCGTCCAGGTGGTGCTCAACTTCGACGGGATCGGCTCGCCGGCGGCAAAGGCGGCGGGCTACTCCGGGCTCGTGCGGCCGCCGCTGTTCAACGGCTTCTCGCTGTTCTACGAGCGCGACACGCCGCTGATGAAGCCACCCGCGGTCCTCGCGCTGGAGCCCGCGCCCGACCTCCTGCTCTACCAATAGGGTCAGGCAGTGGAGCGCGAGATCGCCCACGGGATCGGCTTCGCGGCCTGCAGCCGGCCGCTGAATCCCTCGGGCTAGCCGCGCCGGAAGCGCCGCCGCCGGGGTGCGGGCCGACGGGCCAGTGTCCCGAACCCAAGGGCCATCGCGGCGTTGGCGGCGCCGGCGAGCCAGAGTCCGGCTCGCGCGCCGGGGCGCGAGAAGGCGGGGGAGCGCGACCAGACGATGTCGGTGGCGAGCTCGGTTCCGCGCAGCCAGGCGAGCGCCCACCAGTCCTCGGGGCGGTCGCGGCGGGCGGCGACCAGGTGGGCGGCGGCGAAGGTCAGCCAGATCGGACCGCAACGGCGAAACAGCTCGCGGGCGTCCGGCGAGGGCTCGTCGTGACCGAGCACCCGCAGCGTCGCGTCGGGGGCGAGCAGGGTCGCGGAGCCGAGCAGGAGGTCGAAGCCGGCCATGTTGCGGTTGGTGAGGCGCAGCAGCTCCTCGGTGCTCACGCGGCGATCCAACCACATTGACGGTCGCCCTTGCAGACCGGGCGGGGAAAAGGAAAAGCGCCGGGTGAGGCGAAACAACGGCCGTGACCAAGACCGCGACCAAGTCTCGCCCCGCCCCCCGCACACGCTCGACGCCCGCGAATCCGAACGGGCGTCGTCGTCAGGCGAGCCGCCCGAACGGTAAGGCCCTCTCGACCTACATCACCGAGCGGTTCGATGAGTTCTCCCGCTCGCAGAAGGACGTCGCCCGCTACATCGTCGACCACCTCGACGAGGCCGCCTTCCAGACGGCGGAGGAGCTCGCCCGCCGTGCCGACACCTCGTCGTCGACCGTGGTCCGGTTCTCCCAAGCGCTCGGCTTCGAGGGCTATCCGGAGCTTCAGCAGGCCGCGATCGAGGAATACCGCAGCCGCGGTCCGGCGGAGAACGGCAACTCGACCGCCCCGCTGTTCGATTTCGACCACTCCGAGTTCGAGGCCTCGCTCGCCGCCGACCACGCCAACATCGAGGAGACGGTCCGCAACCTGACCCGCGAGCAGGTCGAGGCGTGCGTAACCGCCCTCGCCGGCGCCAACCGGGTGATGATCGTCGGCATGGACCAGCTCGCCTTCTTCGCCAGCTATCTGCGCCACCTGCTGGCGCTGCTCGACATCCGCGCCGAGGTTGTCGCCAGCCCGCGCCAGGATTCGATCACCCGGCTGTCGCGAGTCGACGAGGACGCGCTCGTGATCGCCTTCTCCGCCGGGCGCGCGCACCCGATCGTCGTCCGGGCGATGAAGCTCGCCAAGCACCGCGGCGCGTCGACGATGGCGATCACCGACGCCACCCTCTCCGACATCGGAGAGCACTCGGACCTGACGCTCTACTACTCGTCGAACGGGCCGTCGTTCACACGCTCGAACACCTCGCTGCTCGCGATCGTCCAGGCGCTCGCCCACGGCGTCTACGCCCGCGACAAGGGCGCCTACAAGGACCGCATCCGCGCTTTCAAGCTCAAATAAACGGCCGCGGTTCTTACCCTCCGATCTGAACCGGACGCCGCCGTCGGCGTCAGAACCGCGGGTCCGTGCCAGCTCGCGCGGCGAGACGAGCCGCATGCTGACCCTCTACACGGCGGTCAGCATGCGGCTCGGCGGCTCGGGCATCCAACCCCACCCCCACCCAGCAACGTCCTGCCGCGAAGGCCCGTCGGGGGCGGTTGGGAGTTTCCTTGCATGCAAAGGATCCTGCAAATTTCACAGAACCCACACCTTCGGCAACGGGCCCCAATACGGTGACTGTCGCCGACGGTTCCGCCGCTCGGCGTTTTCATGCCGAGCGTGCCCGCCCATTCCCGCCCATCCCGACGGCGCTTTGCCGTGGCTGGGCACGTGCTCGCCGCGTGCCTGGCGATCGGGCTCGCAACCGGGCCCGCCACCAGCGCTCAGAGGGGGCAGCTCGACGAGGTCCGGGCCGAGCAGGACGAGATCCGCGCGCAGCTCGACGACCAGAACGCCGCGATCGACTCGCTGCTCGGCGAGGTCTCGGCGCTGCGCGTGCGCGAGGACCGGGTCACCGGCGAGCTCGCCAAGCAGGAGGCCGAGCTTGCCGAGGCCAGGAGCGAGCTCGTCGCCGCCCGCGAAACCCTGGTCGAAACACGCCACCGGCTGAAGGGCGCGCTCGACGAGCTCGAAAAGCTCCTCGTGGGCATCTACCGCTACGGCGAGCCCGACGAGCTCACCGTCTTCCTCAACTCCGACGGCTACGACGAGCTCGCCACCACGGAGACCTACTTCGAGCGCATCCGCGACTACCAGAGCGGGGTGGTGGGCCGGGTGCGCGACCTGCGCGCGTCCCAGCGCGAGGCCGTGGACACGATCGAGGCCTCGGTCGCGCGCATGGAGGCGGCTCGCGCCGCGATCGCCGAGCGGCAGGAGGCGCTCGTGGCGTCGCGGGCGGCGCTCGAGGCGCGCGAGGCCGACCTGCAGGCCGCCCAGTCCGACCGGCGCGAGCAGCTGCAGAAGCTGGCCGGCGAGGAGAAGGACCTCCTCGAGGCGCTGTCCACGCCCCCGCCGACCCCGGAGGCGGCCGCCGACAGCGAGACGGCGCCAGCCCCGGCCGCGAACGTTCCGGCGCCGACCGGCCCGACCGCCGGCGTCAACTCCGACGGGACGGCGACCGCCCCGGCGGACGCCCCGCAGGCCGTCAAGGACGTGATCGCCGCCGGGAACCAGATCACGAACATGCCGTACCTGTACGGGGGCGGTCACGGCTCGTTCGAGGCATCGGGGTACGACTGCTCCGGCTCGGTCAGCTACGCGCTCCACGGCGGCGGCTTCCTGGCTACGCCGCTTGACTCGACCGGCTTCATGACCTGGGGCGAGTCCGGCCCAGGTCAGTGGATCACGGTCTACTCGAATCCGGGCCACGCGTACATGGTGGTCGCCGGCCTTCGCTTCGACACCTCGGGTGCACCACCGCGCTGGCAGGCATCGATGCGCGACCCGGCCGGCTACGTCGCCACACACCCGCCGGGTTACTAGGGCCCCTTCGAGACCTCGGTCCAGAACCGCACGTACTCGCGGGCGTGGCCGATCCCGGCCTCGAGAGCGAGGCGGACCCCTTCGGGGACGTGGGGCGCGACCTCGCCGTGCAGCTCCTCGAGCTGACGCAGGTTCTCGCGGTGGGCCTCCAGCTGGGTCGGCGCGAGCCTCGCCGGATCGGCGTCGAAGAAGAGTCGCAGCAGGCCGGCGTCGCGGATCTCGTAGAGCTCGGCGGTCGGCGTCGAGCGCCACTCGTCGAGCGCCTCGCGACCTCGATCGGTGAGCGTGTACAGCCGTCGCCGCCGACCCGCGGGCTCACGCTCCTCGTCGAGGTAGCCGGCGGCCGCCAGCCTTGCCGGCTCGGAGTAGAGCTGGGTGTGGGGCAGCGACCAGAAGTGGCCGACGCCGGCCGCCGCGGCGCGTTTGAGGTCGTACGGGCTCGCCGTCCCGAGCTGATCGATGAGGCCCAGCACCACGTAGGAGATCTGTGACAGGCGCACGGTTGACACCTTGGTCAGTCTACGCTACGGTCGGCATCATGCGAAAAGAACTATCGAGGAGCAACGAGCCATGCACGTAACCGCCGCCCCCGCCAACGCTTCGTACGCGAAGGGACTCGAGTCCCTGGAGGACGAGGTCCGCGTCGACTCGTTGCCGCTGACCGGCGAGCTGCCCGAATGGCTGACCGGCTCGCTGGTCCGCACCGGCCCGGCGAAGTGGGAGGTCGGGTCGCGCTCGATGAACCATTGGTTCGACGGCCTGGCGATGCTGCATCGGTTCGGCATCGCCGACGGGTCGGTCTCCTACGCGAGCCGCTTCCTCGAGGGCAATGCCTACCGCGCCGCGAAGCGGACCGGGGAGATCACCTACTCGGAGTTCGCCACCGATCCCTGCCGCTCGCTGTTTCAGCGGGTGACGTCGATGTTCTCGCCGAAGCTCTCCGACAACGCGAACGTCAACCTGGTCCAGCTCGGCGAGCGCTTCATCGCGATGACCGAGACCCCGATCCCGGTCCAGTTCGACGCCGACACGCTCGAGACGGCCGGGGTCGCATACGAGGTTCCGGGGATGCTGACCACCGCGCACCCGCACCTCGACCGCGCGACCAAGGGGATGCTCAACTACGCCGCCAAGCTCGGACCGCGCAACGAGTACCGGTTCTTCACGCTCGCCCCGGACGCCGAGGCGCCCGAGGTGATCGCCCGGCGGCCGGTCCGCGAGCCCGCCTACATGCATTCGTTCGGGCTCTCCGAGCGCTGGATCGTGCTGGCCGAGTTTCCGTTCGTCGTCAACCCGATGCGGCTCGCGGCCAGCGGCCGCCCGTACATCGAGAACTACCGGTGGAAGCCGGAGCTGGGGACCCGCTTCACCCTGATCGACCGTGCGAGTGGGGAGTCGGTCGGCCCGTTCGAGGCCGCGCCGTGGTTCGGCTTTCACCACATCAACGCCTACGACGACGGTGACGAGGTCGTCGTCGACATCTGCGTGTTCGAGGACGCCGGGATCGTCGAGGACCTCTATCTCGAGCGGTTGCGGGCCGGCAAGCCGGTCGCCGAACCGCAGGTGCGGCGCTTCCGGATCAACCCGCAGAGCGGCTCGGTCGGCGATGAGCGGCTGGTCGCCCAGGGCTTCGATCTGCCGCGGATCAACTACGGCCGCTGCAACGAGCGGCCCTACCACTACGCCTGGGGCGTCGGGAACGGCGAGTCCGGCTGGCTGGAGCGGATCGTGAAGGCCGACCTCGAGCATCGCGAGACCAGCACCTGGTCCGAGCCGGGCTGCTTCCCGGGGGAGCCGGTCTTCGTCGCCGCGCCGGGCGGGGCCGACGAGGACGAGGGTGTGCTGCTCTCCGTCGTTCTCGACTCGGAGGCAGGCCGCTCGTTCCTGCTGGTCCTCGACGCACACGACCTCCGCGAGCTGGCCCGGGCCGAGGCTCCGCACCAGATCCCGTTCGGGTTCCACGGCCAGTTCGCGCGGACCGGCTGACACGGAGGACAAGCCGGCGCCCGAATCTTGTCCGGGCCGCGCCGGCCGCGGCGATCGGTCTCTCGTATCCTTGCGCGCGTGACCGAAACCGGCACATTCCGGGTCAAGCGCGGGCTCGCCGAGATGCTGAAGGGCGGCGTGATCATGGACGTCGTCACCGCCGAGCAGGCGCTGCTGGCCGAGGAGGCCGGGGCGGTCGCGGTGATGGCGCTCGAGCGCGTCCCGGCCGACATCCGGCGCGACGGTGGCGTCGCCCGGATGAGCGACCCCTCGATGATCAAGGGGATCCAGGAGGCGGTCACGATCCCGGTTATGGCGAAGGCGCGGATCGGACACTTCGTCGAGGCCCAGGTGCTCGAGGCGCTCGAGGTCGACTACGTCGACGAGTCCGAGGTGCTGACTCCGGCCGACGAGGCGAACCACATCGACAAGCACGCCTTCCAGACGCCGTTCGTGTGCGGGGCGACCGACCTCGGCGAGGCGCTGCGGCGGATCGGCGAAGGCGCGGCGATGATCCGCTCGAAGGGCGAGGCGGGCACCGGCAACATCGTCGAGGCGGTCCGCCACCTGCGCGACATCGTCGGCGGGATCAAGCGGCTCGGGACGCTGACCGCGGCCGAGCTCGCGGCGGCGGCCAAGGACCTGCGAGCGCCGCTCGAGGTCGTCGAGGAGGTGGCCCGGACCGGCTGGCTCCCGGTGCCGCTCTTCTGCGCCGGGGGGATCGCGACGCCGGCCGACGCGGCGCTGACGATGCAGCTCGGCGCCGAGGGGAACTTCGTCGGCTCGGGGATCTTCAAGTCCGCCGACCCGGAGCGCCGCGCACGCGCGATCGTCGAGGCGACCACCCATTTCAACGACCCCGAGCGGGTCGCTGCGGCCTCGACCGGACTCGGCGAGCCGATGCACGGCGACGACATCGCCGAGCTGGCCGCTCAAGGCGCACTGATCCAGAACCGCGGTGCCTGAGCCCTCGATCCCACACGACGACGGCGGACGCCTGCGGATCGGCGTGCTCGCCAGCCAGGGCGATTTCGCCGCTCACGCCGAGATGCTGCGCGGACTCGGCGCCGCGGCGACGGAGGTCCGCACGGCCGAGGAGCTCGACGGACTCGACGGGCTCGTGATCCCGGGCGGCGAATCCACGACGATGATGAAGGCGATCGCGCGCGACGGGCTCGAGGACGCGATCCGCGCCCACCTCGCCTCCGGTTCGCCGATCCTCGGCACCTGCGCCGGGATGATCGTCTGCGACCGGGAGCATCTGGGCCTGGTCGACGTCACCTGTCGCCGGAACGCGTTCGGGCGCCAGATCGCGAGCTTCGAGGCCGACCTCTCGCTCGAGGGGATCGGGCCCGAGCCGCTGCGGGCGGTGTTCATCCGCGCCCCGTGGGTCGAGCCGGGGGCCGGCCCGGAGGTCGAGGTGCTGGCCGAGGTCGACGGGCACCCGGTCGCGGTTCGGGAGGGCAGGGTGATCCTCTGCTCGTTTCACCCCGAGCTCACCGACGACTCGCGCGTTCATGCTCTGCTGATGGCGATGGCGACCAAGGCGCGCGAGAATCAGGAGGTCTCATGAGGGACCCGCGAATCGAGAACCTGGCCCAGATCCTGGTCGGCTACTCGGTTGAGGTCACCGAAGGCGACACGTGCCTGATCGAGGGTCCGTCCGCCGCCGAGCCGCTGATCGCGTCGATCTACAACCAGGTCCTGATCGCGGGCGGCCTGCCGGTCGTCTTGGTGAGCTTCGAAGGCCAGCAGGCTGCCTACTTCAAGCACGCCTCCGACAAGCAGCTCGGGTGGATCTCGCCCATTTCCACCTGGGGTGCCGAGGAGGCCGACTGCCGGATCGCGATCTGGGCCGACACCAACACGCGCGAGCTCTCCCGGGTCGCGCCCGAGCGCCAGACGACGCGGCGCGCGGCGACCCGCGAGCTGATGGAGGCGATGATGAAGCGGAGCGCCGCCGGCGAGCACCGCTGGGTCGGGACGATGTTCCCGACCAACGCTCACGCGGCCGACGCCGAGATGAGCCTCGCCGACTTCGAGGACTTCTACTACCGGGCCTGCCTCGCCGACGACCCCGACCCGCTCGGGGCCTGGAAGCGCGCCTCGGCGGAGTGCCACCGGCTGGCCGAATGGATCGAGGGGCGCGAGGAGGTCCGGATCACGGCCGATGGCACGGACCTGACCCTGGGGGTCGCCGGCCGGCACTTCATCGCCTGCGACGGCGAGCACAACATGCCCGACGGGGAGTTCTTCACCGGCCCGGTCGAGGACGCGGTCGAGGGCGAGGTCACCTTCCACCTTCCGGCGACGATCGGCGGCCGTGAGGTCTCCGGTGTCCGGCTGCGGTTCGAGGCCGGCAAGGTCGTCGACGCGTCGGCCGACCGCGGCGAGGAGTACCTGATCAGCATGCTCGACACCGACGACGGCGCGCGGCGCCTGGGGGAGCTCGGGATCGGGACCAACTTCGGGATCGAGGCCGGCACCCGGTCGATCCTCCTCGACGAGAAGATCGGCGGCACTGTGCATCTCGCGGTCGGCGCCAGCTACCCGGAGTCCGGCGGCGTCAACGAGAGCGCCGTCCACACCGACATGGTCTGCGACCTGCGCCGCGGTGGACGGCTCGAGGTCGACGGCGAGCTCCTGCAGGAGAACGGCCGATTCGTCGTCTGACCGCGGACTGACAGAACCGGGTTTGCCATCGGCGATCATCGGGTACCCTGGCCGCCGGTTCATGGGGTGTTCTTGGGGTTCTGGGATTGGGAGGTTCATGGTGTCGGTGGAGTTGCGGTTCAAGGCGTCGGTCGGGTTGGCCGCAACATTGCTCGCGCTCGCCGCGTGGCCGGCGGTCGCCGGGGCCGATCACGACACCTACGGCTCCGCGACGCTCGGCTCCGGCTCGGGGCTGGGGCTCAGCGCCGACCTCAGCACCGGCCTCGGGATCCTCGCCCCGCCGTCGCCGCTCGCGCTCGGCGGCACCGACGGGCTCGCGGCAACCGGTGACGGCGCCGCGCTCGGGGCGCAGGACGACACCAGCGGCGACTTCCACTCCGCCAACTTCCACAAGCTCGGGCGGACGCCCATCGAGATCGGCGACGGCACGCTCGCGCAGGGCAGCGACCTCGCCTTCAAGGGCAACCTGCTGATCGCCGGCGCCTACGAGGGCGTCGGGCTGTTCAGGATCGCCACCGGCGGCGACCTCGAGCAGCTCTCGTTCTACGACTGCCCCGGAGCCCAGGGCGACATCACGGTGGTCGGCAGCACGATGTTCGTCTCGGTCGACTCGCGCAGCTCGAACTTTGAGAAATCCGCGACCTGCAACAACACGCAGACCACGCTCGGCAACGACTCGACCGGCAGGGAGGGGCTGCGGATCGTCGACATCGCGAACCCGCGGGCGCCGCGCCAGGTCGGCTTCGTCGAGACGGAGTGCGGATCGCACACGCAGTCACTGATCCCGGGCGACTCGGCCTCGTTCATCTACGTCGCCTCCTATCCGCTCAGCGCGGAGACCGAATGCACGGAGGCGAACCACCCGGAGGGCGAGATCTCGGTGGTCAGGGTGCCGAACGCCAACCCGGCGAACGCCAAGGTGGTCGCCGTCCCCGACATCCTGCCGGCGACCGTCACCCCCGACACGATCGGCTGCCACGACATCGGCGTGATGCCGGATCGGGACCTCGCGGTCGCGTCCTGCCTCGGCGCCTGGGCGGTGCTCGACATCTCCCACCCGATCGCCCCGAAGACCCGCGGGGTGATCCAGAACCCGCTGATCGAGCTCGACCACTCGGCGCAGCTCACCTGGGACGGCAAGTACGCGGTGATCGGCGACGAGCATGCGGGTGCGGCTGGTGGCGGCGGCTGCTCGACCGACCAGCTGAGTCCGGTCGGCGCGATGTGGTACTACCGGATCACCGACCGCAACAACCCGGTGCTCGAGGGGCACTACTCGCTGCCGCGCGTGCCTCCCGTCGACAGCGCCGCGGAGGTCGAGCGCTTCCGGTGCACGACCCACAACTACATGGTGCTGCCGATGCGCAATGCGAACCGTTACGTCGCGATCTCCCCGTACTACTCCGGCGGCCTCTCGCTGGTCGACTTCACCGACCCGGCGGCCCCGCGCGAGCTCGGTTACTACCTGGCGCAGGTCGAGGGGGAGAACTCGGACATCTGGTCCGGCTACTGGTACCGCGGTCGCATCTACACCAACGAACACGCCTCGCAGCACGGGATCGGCGTGTACGCCATCGACGGGTTCGGCAAGCCGGAGGTCCGTGACCTCGGCTCCGTCGTCAACCCGCAAACGCAGATCCTGCCCTAGAGAACCCGGCTCGAATCGCGGCCGGCGCGGCGAGCGCAACTTCGGCGCTTCGGGCCTGTTCTTACGGAGGCGCGTCGCTACCCAACTCTTGTGCCAGGGCACAAGGAGGGGGTATCGAGAACAAGCGGCGCTCAGGGATGGGATGCCGACGCTGTGCCGCGGCCGGACCGGGGGTCCGGTCGCGGCCGGCGACGTTTTCGAACAACTCGCGCCACGTCCTCGAACAACTCGCGCCACGTCCTCGAACAACTCGCGCCACGTCCTCCGCTCCCGCTTGAATCAATTGTCCGCGGCTACGCCGCGGACTTCTTGTTCTGCTTCCGCGTCCGGGCGTGCGCGGTGGAGGGTCGGTTCCTAGAATCGTCGGGTATGTCTGGGCATTCCAAGTGGTCCTCGATCAAGCACAAGAAGGCGGCCACCGACGCAAGGCGCGGCCAGCTGTTCACGAAGCTCGCCCGCGCGATCTCGGTCGCCGCGCGTGAGGGCGGCGGGGACCCGGAGTCGAACTTCACCCTCGCCGCGGCGATCGAGAAGGCCAAGGGCTACTCGATGCCCAAGGACAACATCCAGCGGGCGATCGACCGCGGGACCGGCGCCGGTGGCGACGCCGAGCAGATCGAGCGGGTGGTCTACGAGGGCTACGGGCCCGGCGGCGCGGCGGTGCTCGTCGACACCCTGACCGACAACCGCAATCGGACCGGGGCGGAGGTCCGCAACATCTTCGACAAGGCCGGCGGGAGCCTGGGCGAGCCGGGCTCGGTGGCGTGGCAGTTCGAGACCAAGGGCGTCGTCCTGGTCGACGGCGACCGCTTCTCCGAGGACGACCTGATCCCGGCGATCGACGCCGGGGCCGAGGACGTCGTCCCCGAGGACGACATGCTCAAGGTGACGACCGCGCCCGCGAACCTGGCCGCCGTCCGCGCCGCGCTCGAAGGCGGCGGCGTCGACATCCAGTCGGCGGAGCTGGCACGGGAGCCCACGGCGGTCGTCGAGATCGCGGCGGAGTCCGAGGCGCGGGCGCTGGTCCGGCTGATGGAGGCGCTCGACGACCACGACGACGTCGAGTCGGTGCACGCCAACTTCGACATCCCCGAGGCCCTGCTCGAGCAGGTCGCCGCCTAGGACTCCGCGTCGCCGATCGCCGCCCCGTGGTCGAAGTACACGGCGACCCGGGCGATGCGGCCGTCGTCGATGTCGACGACCCACCACAGCTGCGTGGTGATCTCGGCGCCCGACTCTCTCCCGCGACCCCGCAGGGTCCCGGACGCCAGGTAACGGGCGCCGATGCGCTCGATCTCCTCCATCTCGATTCGCAGCTCCGACCAGCTTTCGAGTGAGTCCTCCCGAAAGCGCTCGACCGCATCAGGCCCGGTGTAGATGACGTCCTCGAGCGCGGCCCGCATCGGCACGATCTCGGGTTCCGGGGCCCAGACACGCTCTGCCTCCTCGCGGTCGCGCTCCGGAGCGTCCGGATCCAGCATCCGGTTGAACAGCGCGGTCGCGCGCTCGATCAGGTCCAGGTCGTCCCCCGCCATAGCGCCAGTATCGCGCCTCGCGGCAAAGAGGCATCCGAGCCTGAGCGCAGAATCAGTACTCGTGATCCTCGTCATGGGCATAGACCCGGGCGTGGCGAACACCGGGTTCGGAGTCGTGCGCGTTGCGGGCAGCCAGATGACCGCCGTCGACGGCGGCGTGATCGAGGTGTCCGGCGACGGACCGCTCGAGACCCGGCTCGCCCGCATCCACGCCGAGCTCGAGCAGCTGATCGGCTGGCACCAGCCGATGGCGATCGCGCTCGAGGACCTCTACTTCGGCAAGAACGTGCAGTCGGCGATCGCGGTCGGGCAGGCCCGCGGGGTGGCGCTGCTGGCGGCGGCCCAGCGCGGGATCCCCTGCTTCGGCTACACGCCTCAGGCCGTGAAGATGGCGGTCTGCGGGACCGGGTCGGCGGCCAAGCGCCAGGTCCAGGAGATGGTCGGCAGGTTGCTCGGGCTGGCGCGCCCGCCGGAGTCCGACCACGCCGCCGACGCGCTCGCGCTTGCGATCTGCCACGCCGGGCACGCGCGCACCGCCCAGGCGGTCGAGGCGGCCGCGCCGCCCGCGGTGACCGTCGGATGATCGCCTCGGTCCGCGGCGAGGTCCTGGTTCGACGCCCCGATCACGTCGTGATCGAGTCCGCCGGCGTGGGCTACAGGCTGACCGTCTCCGCCGAGACGCTGAAGTCCGTGCCGGCGAGCGGCAAGGATGCGACCCTGCACGCCCACCTGGTCGCCCGCGACGACTCGCTCCAGCTCTACGGCTTCGCTTCCGAGGAGGAGCGCGACCTGTTCCTGCATCTGACGTCGGTCTCGGGGATCGGGCCCAAGGTCGCGATCGCGATCCTCTCCGGAGGCACCCCGCGCGAGCTCCTGCGCGCGATCGCGGCCGGCGACGCGAAACGCTTCCAGGCGGTGCCCGGGATCGGCAAGCGGACCTCCGAGCGGGTGATCGTCGAGCTGCGCGAGAAGGTGGCCGGCGAGCTCGAGGAGGGCGTGCCGGCGCTCGGCACCGGCGCCGGCGACGACCCACGCTCGCTGGCTCGCGACGGTCTCATCCACCTCGGCTATACGCTGACCGAGGCCGAGGAGCTGCTCGCCGGGGCGGAGGGGGAGACGCCCGAGGACCTGATCGGCAGCGCTCTGCGCGCCGCCGGGACGAGCCGGGAGGCGGCATGACCATCTCGCGTGACCCCAGCATCGCCGCGGGCGGCGGGCCGGACGATCCGATCGCCTCCGACCCGATCGCAGAGGCGCGGCTGGGCGGCGACGAGGAGCTCGACCGTTCGCTGCGGCCGCGCCGGCTCGCGGACTTCGTCAACCAGCAACAGGTCACGAAACAGCTCGAGGTCTTCATCGCCGCGGCGAAGGGCCGCTCCGAGTCGCTCGACCACGTCCTGCTCGCCGGGCCGCCGGGGCTCGGCAAGACCTCGCTCGCCCACATCATCGCCGCCGAGCTCGGCGCCCCGATCGTGCAGACCGCGGGCCCGGCGCTCGAGCGCAAGGCCGACATCGCCGCGTTCCTGACCGCGCTCGAGCCCGGATCGGTCTTCTTCGTCGACGAGATCCACCGGCTCAACCGGGCGATCGAGGAGACGCTGTACCCGGCGATGGAGGATCGCCAGCTGCCGATCGTGCTCGGCCAGGGGGCCGGGGCGCGCACGGTGACCCTCGACCTGCCGCCGTTCACGCTGGTCGGCGCGACCACCCGCGCCGGCCTGCTGACCACACCTCTGCGCGACCGGTTCGGCGTCTCCCAGCGGCTCGAGCACTACGAGCCCGTCGACCTCGCTCGAATCGTCCGCCGCTCGGCGGGGATCCTCGAGGTTGAGATCGAGCCCGACGGTGAGCGGGTGATCGCGGAGCGCTCGCGGGGCACGCCGCGCGTCGCCAACCGGCTCCTGAAGCGGGTCCGCGACTACGCCCAGGTTCAGGGCGAGGGCGTGATCACGGCGGCCGTCGCGGGCGGGGCACTCGACCTGCTCGAGGTCGACGCCGGCGGCCTCGACCGCCACGACCGCACGATCCTGGAGACGATCGCGGTCAAGTTCTCCGGCGGCCCGGTCGGCCTCTCGACCCTGGCGGCGGCGGTCGACGAGGAACAGGAGACGATCGAGGACGTCTACGAGCCCTACCTGCTCCAGCAGGGCCTGATCAAGCGCACCCCGCGCGGGCGGGTCGCGACACCGCGAGCCTTCGAGCACCTTGGCCTGCCGGTCCCGGAGCGCGCCGCATCCCTGTTCTAGGCGCAGGCCGAGCATCGCTAGGCTTCAGGCGCGTGCCGTTCTTCATCTGCCCGAACTGTGGAAATCGAGAGGTCTCCGGCGAGCGAGCCGGACTCACCCCGCGACCGAAGACCTGCTCGAAGTGCGGCGCCCCGTTCCTGTTCGAGCTGCTCGACGATTACTACCCGGCGCCGGACGCCGCCTTCTTCATCTGCGACCAGGAGGCGCGGCTGCTCGACGTCGGGCGCAACGGCTTCGAGCTCACCGGGCTCAAGGACGAGCAGGTGATCGGCCGCCCCGTCCGTGAGGTCCTTGGGCTCGAGTGGATCGACGGCGGAGACGGCGGCGACGAAGCCGACGTCGACGGCGACGGGACCACCGATCCGATCGAGACGACGCTCGAGTGGGGGGTGCGCTCGCTCGGCAAGCGGGTCGCGGTCAACGCCGAGGGGGACCTGCCGGCCGAGGCGGTCGCCGACCTGTTTCCCGCCTACGACGACGACGGCGGGCTCTTGCTCGTGCTGACGCCTCAGTAAACACGCGGGCCGATGGGCAAGCGCCGCAACAGCCTGATCATCCTCGCGCTCGTGCTCGGCCTCCTGGCCGTCTCGATCTATGTGATCACAGACAAGCCGACCGTGCTCGGCCTCGACCTCGAGGGCGGCACTGAGCTCGTCTACCAGGGCCGGCCGAGCCCGCAGGTCCCCGAGATCACCCCCGAGGACATCGAACGGGCGATCGAGATCATCCGCGAGCGGGTCGACTCGCTCGGCGTCTCCGAGCCCGAGATCTCGCGGATCGGCGACGACCAGATCCAGGTCGACCTGCCGAACGTCTCCAACGCCGAGCGCGCCACCGACCAGATCGGGACCACTGCCCAGCTGGCGCTCTACGACTTCGAGCCCAACGTGATCCCGCCGAACCCGGACATCGCGAATCCGGAGGAGCGGCCGTTCAACCGCCTGATCGACGCGGTCGAGGCGGCCGCAAAACAGCCGGAGGTCTCCGACGAGCAGTGCAAGGAGCAGGGCTGCACGGCCGGCGGCGACACGTTTTACCTGTTCGACAGGCAAACGCTCGAGCCGATCGGCTCGCCCTCGGAGGTGGAAGCCGACCTCTACGCCAACCTGCCCGCTGGGGTCGAGCGGGGCGACACCAGGGTGGTCGCGGTACCGCAGGGCACCGTCGTGGTTGAGAGCGCGCCCGACGATGACCTGGCGACCGAGGACGTCGACGAGTCGGACGCGCCGTCGCAGTTCTTCGTCCTCCAGGACAAGCCCGGGCTGACCGGCGACCAGATCACCGACCCGAAGCCGGGTACCGACCAGTTCAACCAGCCGACCGTCGACTTCAACTTCACCGATGAGGGACGCGAGAACTTCGCCCAGGTGACCGAGGAGATCGCCCTGCGCGGCGCCGACGAGTGCTTCAGCGCCACGGGGAGCCCGTGCGGCGGGATCTCCTCGGTCCAGGCCGAGCAGTTCTCCGGCTCGTTCGCGATCGTGCTCGACGGCGAGTTGGTCTCGAAGCCGATCATCAACTTCGTTGACAACCCGGCGGGGATCGACGGCCGCACCGGCGCCCAGATCTCGGGTGTCAGCGCCCAGGAGGCGCAGGACCTGGCCGAGGTGCTGAAGATCGGCGCCCTGCCGATCAAGCTGGCGCTGATCAGCCAGTCGACCGTCTCGGCGACGCTCGGCCAGCAGGCGCTCGACCAGGGCCTGAAGGCCGGCCTGATCGGGCTGGCGATCGTCCTCTGCTTCCTGATCTTCTACTACCGCTTCCTCGGCGTAATCGCGGGCCTCGGACTGATCGTCTACGCGATCTTCTACTTCGCGATGATCAAGGCGCTGCCGATCACGGTGACGCTGCCGGGTATCGCCGGCCTGATCCTGACGATCGGCGTCGCCGCCGACTCCAACATCGTCATCTTCGAGCGGATCAAGGAGGAGGCGCGGGCTGGGCGCTCGATGCTGTCGGCGATCTCCGAGGGCTATCGCAAGGGGATCGCGACGATCATCGACGCGAACGTGATCACCCTGCTGACCGCGTTCATTCTCTTCGGCCTCGCGACCGCGGGCGTCAAGGGCTTCGCGCTGACGCTCGGGATCGGGACGATTGTCTCCCTGCTCACCGCCGTGCTGTTCACCCAGGCGGTGCTGGCGCTGCTCGGGCGCTCGAAGATCCTGCGCTCGCCGGCCTTCCTCGGCGCCAGCGGTGAGGGGCACGAATGGAGGTTCGACTTCACCCGCCTCTCGAAGTACTTCTTCTCATTCTCGGGCGTGATCCTGGCGATCGGCGCGATCGCCTTCGCGACCAAGCAGCTCAACCTCGGGATCGACTTCGAGTCGGGGACCAGGATCCAGGTCGCGCTCGCCGAGGCCCCGAGCGTCGACGACCTCCGCGGGACGCTCCAGGACGGCGGCATCGACGAGGCGGGGACGGCGAAGATCCAGGAGGCCGAGAACCCGGACTTCGGCCAGAACGTGTTCCAGATCTCGGGCGACTTCTCCATCACCGACACCAACGAGGCGAGGACCCTGCTCGCCGACGCCTACGGACTCGAGCAGGGCGACACGAGCTTCGACCAGCAGACGATCGGGCCGACCTTCGGCGAGCAGATCGCCCGCAAGGCGCTGATCGCGATCATCTTCAGCCTCTTGGTGATCTCGGCCTACGTCGCGATCCGGTTCGAGGCCAAGTACGCGGTCCCGGTGCTGATCGCGCTCGTCCACGACATCCTGATCACCGCCGGCATCTACGCCCTCCTGGGCGCCGAGGTCTCGAGCGGAACCGTCGCCGCATTCCTGACCATCCTCGGTTACTCGATGTACGACACGATCATCATCTTCGACCGGATCCGCGAGAACGTGCCCCGGATGCCTCGCGCCGCCTTCTCGCAGATCGTCAACCGCTCGCTGAGCGAGGTCCTGACCCGGTCGCTGATCACCGGCCTCTCGACCGTCTTCCTGATCGGTGTCCTGCTCTTCTTCGGTGGCGAGACGCTGCAGGACTTCGCCCTTGCGATGTTGATCGGGGTCGCGTCCGGTACGTACTCGTCGATCTTCATCGCCGCGCCGGTGCTGACGGAGTGGAAGGAGCGCGAGCCCGCGTACCGCTCGCGCCGCGCGCGGATCGAGGAGGCGATGGGCAGGGTGCCGACCTTCCCCGAGGACAACGTCGTCGCGAAGATCGACGAGATCGAGCGCCACGTCGTCGCCGCCCGCGGCGGGGACGGCGACGAGCCGGTCGCGACCGGGTCGAAGCCGGACGCGGTCGAGGCCCCGGTTGCCGTCGCCGATCCGCCGGTCGAGCGGGCCACGCCGCCGGAGCCCACCGCCGAGGAGTCGGGCGATGCGATCCCGGGACGCCCGGAGGTCGATGCCGAGCGAACCCGCAAACGCGAGGAGCGAAAGGCACAACGGATGAAGCAGTCGAAGCGCCGGCGCAAGCACGGGAGGTCGAGGTAGATGGCGGCCCTGGTCTGGTTCACGACCGGCGTCGCGCTCTGGCACTTCACCGTGTTCCTCCCCGACCGCTGGTGGGCCGGGATCGTCGGCGCCTTCGTCGGCGCGTCGATCGGCGCCATGATCACCGGCGCGATCGGTCAGATCGTGACCGGGGACTCGATCGGTCAGACGGGGATCGAAACGGTCCTGTTCGCGATCCCGGGAACGGCGCTCGGACTCGCCGTGATCTACGCGATCGGCGTTCGCCGGGAGGGCGAGCCCGCCGTCGAGCCCGCGTAGCGACGTCCCTGCCGCGACGAACCGGCGGCTTCGGCTACGCCCTCGCTCGCGGTTCCGTCCTCGGCGCTTCCTAGCTTGGGAGCGTGCCGGAAAGCGCTTCCAGGTCGTTCACGCTCGAGCCCTTCGCCTACGGCGAGGCGCGGGCGTTGATGGACGGGCTCGGCCTCGCCGAGCCCATCGCCGTCACCCTGGTCCGCCGCGGCCACCGCACGGTCGCCGACGCGCGCGCCTTCCTGGAGGCTGCCGACGACCACGACCCGCTCCTGTTCGCGGCGATGGCCGAGGTCTGCGAGCGGATCCGGGGGGCGGTGGCGGCGGGGCGCCGGATCACCGTCCACGGGGACTACGACGTCGACGGCGTCTGCTCGACCGCGATCGCGGTCCGCGCGATCCGCGAGCTCGGCGGGGACTGCGACTGGCTGATCCCCGGTCGCCGGGAGGACGGCTACGGCCTCACCGTGGCGACGATCGAGCGGCTCGCCGCCCGCGGCACCTCGCTGCTCGTGACCACCGATTGCGGGATCGGGTCGGTCGCGGAGGTCGAGGCGGCCCGCGCCGCCGGGATCGAGGTGATCGTCACCGACCATCACCAGCCCGGCGAGGCGCTGCCCGATTGCCCGATCCTGCACCCGGAGGTCTCCGGCTATCCGTTCGCGGAGCTGTGCGCGACCGGGGTCGCCTACAAGCTCGCGGTCGCATTGCACGGTGCCGATGCCGCCGAGCGCGAGCTCGACCTGGTCGCGTTGGCAACCGTGGCCGACCTGGTTCCGCTGCGAGGTGAGAACAGATCCCTCGTCCGGCGCGGACTGGCGGTCGCGCGGCGGGCGCGGCGGCCCGGGATCCGGGCGCTGCTCGCTTCGTCGTCGCTCGCGCCGGAGCGCCTCGACGAGGGCGACTTCGCCTTCCGCCTCGGCCCGCGGATCAACGCCGCCGGGCGGCTCTATCGCGCCGACGCGGGGGTCGAGCTGATGCTGACCGCGGACCAGGCGCGCGCCAAGGAGATCGCGGCCGAGCTCGAGCGCGCGAATCGGGAGCGGCGCGCGATCGAGCGGGAGGTCCTGGAGGCCGCCGAGGCAAGCCGCCGCGGGCTCCCCGACGGGCTGGGCGAGGCGGCGGGTCTGGTGCTCGCGGCCGACGGGTGGCACCCTGGCGTGGTCGGGATCGTCGCCTCGCGACTGGTCGAGCGCCATCACCGGCCCGTGGTGTTGATCTCGCTCGACGAGCATGGCCGCGGGCGCGGCTCTGGACGGAGCGTCCCCGGGTTCGATCTGCTCGCCGGCCTGCGGGCGTGCGAGCGGCACCTGAGCCGCTACGGCGGACATCGCGCCGCCGCCGGCGTCGAGATCGAGGCCGGGCAGGTGGACGGGTTCCGGGCGGCGTTCGTCGCCCACTGCGCGGAGGCGCTCCCCGAGGCTCCCGCGAGCCCGGTCGAGGTCGTCGACGCGATCGTCGGCGGCGAGAGCCTCGGTCATGAGGTCGCCGAGCAGCTGACCAGGCTCGGGCCGTTCGGCAAGGGCAACCCGAGCGTCCGCTGGCTCGTCCCGGCGGCGAAGCTCGGCGACGTGCGCCCGATGGGGGAGGGGGACCGCCACTCGCGATTCACGCTGACCAGCGGCCCCAGCCGGGCGCTCGGGGTCGCCTTCGGCGTCAACGGGTCGCTTGCCGCGGTGGCCGCGGAGCCGGTCGACGTCTCGCTGCGGCTCGAGCTCAACGAGTGGAACGGTGCCGTGGAGCCCCGGGTGGTCCTGGGCGAGGTGTACCCACCCGAACCCACCGCCGACCGTGTCGCCCCCGGACGCGAAGCGGAGGAGGCGTCGGGCAGTGGTTCCGAGGAGTCGACCGGGATCTGTTCGGATGAGTTCTGGTCGCGCCACCAGGTCGAGCTCGGGCTCGGGCTCGACGCCTGGCCACCGCGCGCCGACGCCGCGCGCGGCGCTCGCGAGGCGGTCACTCGGCGCGGCTCGGCGATCGCGGCGCTCGCCGCGCTCGCCTCGAGCGGCGAGACGGTGCTGGCGTTGTGCGCTGATGCGATCCGCCGCCGGGAGCTGGCCGAGCGCGCCGCCCGCCCCGCCCGGTTCGGCGGCGGCGAGCTCGCGATCGTCTCCACGCGCCTCCCCGACGCCGTCGTGGCCGCGGCCGAGACCAGGGTGATCGCCGGCGGCTCCGGGGTCGTGCTCGCCGACTGGGCCGCGCTCGCGCGCAACCCGGGTCTCGCGGCACGCTGCCGGCACGTGGTCGTGATCGACCCGCCGCCGTTCGCGCACCTCGATCGACTGATCGAGCGTGGCGAGGGCTACGTGCATCGCTTCACCGACGACGCCGACCTCGACTTCGCGCTTCGCGTCCACGCCGACGAGTGGCCGTCGCGGAGCTCGCTCGCGGATCTCTACCGGGCGCTTGGTGCGCGCGGGGAGGGCCTCGATCCGCCGACCGCGCGCGCCGTCCTCTGCGGCGAGCGCCGCGCCCACCCCCGCTCCCCCGAGGTCGCCGCTCGGGCGGCCCGGGTGCTCGCTGAGCTCGACCTCCTGGGCTGGGATGGCTCGGGCCCAAATCGGGTCCTCAGGGTCGTATCCTCGTCGGGGACGGATCTGGAGGGATCCGAGGCGTACGTCGCCTACCGCGACCGTTACGAGGAGGGTCGGCGATACCTGAGCGAGCGAAGACAGACGTAGCACCCGAGGCCGGCGATCCCGAATCGCTCGACCGCCGTGGCCATATCCAGGTCGGCACCGAGGACGCGCACGGCCCCGCCGCTCCGGTGAACGCGATCACCAAGGACCTGACCGCCGCCGACCGGGCGCTCCTCGGGGACCTGTTCGCGGTCGTCGGCGAGCACTCGGACAACGGCGACGAGCCGATCGATCGCGCGACGATCGAGCGCGCGTTCGCATTCGCCTGCGAGCGCCACGCCGACCAGCGCCGCAAGTCCGGCGAGGACTTCATCACCCACCCCGTCGAGGTGGCGAAGATCTGCGCCGGACTGCGCCTCGACACCGAGACGCTGAGCGCGGCGCTCTTGCACGACACGGTCGAGGACACCTCGGCGAGCCTCGATGAGGTCCGCGAGCGATTCGGGGAGGAGGTCGTCGCGCTCGTCGACGGGGTGACGAAGCTGACCGAGATCACCTTCCAGAGCCGCGACGAGCACCAGGCCGAGAACTACCGCAAGATGATGGTCGCGATGGCCACGGACGTCCGGGTCATCCTGATCAAGCTCGCCGATCGCCTCCACAACATGCGCACGCTCGAGGCGCTGGCGAAGCAGAAGCAGATCGAGAAGGCGCGCGAGACGCTGGAGATCTACGCCCCGCTTGCGCACCGGCTCGGGATCCACGCGATCAAGTGGGAGCTCGAGGACCTTGCCTTCCAGCGCCTGCACCCCCGCAAGTACGAGGAGATCAAGAAGCTCGTCGCCCAGCAGCGAAACGAGCGCGAGTCCTACGTCTCGGACGCGGGCGAGTTCCTCGCCGGCGAGCTGCGCAAGGTCGGGATCGAGGCGCAGATCTCAGGGCGCGCCAAGCACTTCTACTCGATCTACTCGAAGATGACCAAGAAGGGGCGGGAGTTCAACGAGATCTACGACCTGACCGCGATGCGGGTGCTGGTCGACTCGGTCAAGGACTGCTACGGCGCGATCGGGATCATTCACTCGATCTGGAAGCCGCTTCCGGGACGCTTCAAGGACTTCATCGCGACCCCGAAGCTGAACCTCTATCAGGCGCTGCACACGACGGTGATCGGTCCCGAGGGGCGGCCTTTGGAGATCCAGATCCGGACCCCGGACATGCACGAGACGGCCGAGTACGGGATCGCCGCGCACGTGATCTACAAGGAGGGCGCCAAGGGCGCCGGCGAGGACGGGCGCGACAAGATGACCTGGCTTCGCCACCTGCTCGACACCGACCCCGACGAGGACCCGAGCGAGTTCCTGGAGGCGCTCAAGGTCGATCTGTTCGAGGACGAGGTGTTCGTGTTCACGCCGAAGGGCGAGGTCAAGAACCTCTCCGCCGGCTCGACCCCGCTCGACTTCGCCTACTCGGTGCACACGGACGTGGGGCACCGCTGCGTCGGCGCCAAGGTCAACGGCAAGATCGTGCCGCTCCACTACACGCTGAAGAGCGGCGACATCGTGGAGATCCTGACCTCGAAGCAGGACCGCGGCCCGTCGCGGGACTGGCTCGCGCTGGTGCGGACCAGTCGCGCCCGCAACAAGATCCGCGCGTCGCTGAAGCGCGAGCGCCGCGAGGACGCCGAGCACCGCGGCCGGGAGGACCTGCAGGCGGCGCTGAAGAAGAACGGGCTGCCGCCGCAGCAGCTCGCCGGCTCGCCCCTGCTCGCCGACCTCACCCGCGAGATGGGGTTCCGCAAGGCCGACGACTTCTACATCGCCCTCGGGCAGGGAAAGATCTCGACCAAGACCGTCGTCAACAAGGTGATGCAGCGGCTGAAGTCGGGCGATGCGGTCGCCGGGGACGAGGCCGAGCAGCGGCTCGCCGGGGTGCTCGAGGGCCGCGACGAGCGCCAGCGCCGCACCCAGGACGCCTCCAACTACGGGATCAAGGTCGAGGGGGTCGACGACGTCGTCGTCCGGCTGGCGAAGTGCTGCCGCCCGGTCCCCGGCGACGAGATCGTCGGCTACGTCTCGCTCGGCCGCGGCATCACGATCCACCGCGAGGACTGCAAGAACGTCAACGCCCTGATGAAGGCGCCGGAGCGGTTCACCGACGTCTCCTGGGCCGGCGACAACGCGACCTCCTACCGGGTCGAGCTCCAGGTCGACGCCTGGGACCGCACCCGCCTGCTCGAGGACCTCTCGCGCACCTTCGCCGAGGCCGGGGTCAACATCCTCGAGGCGAACTGCTCGACCAAGCACCCGATGGTTCGCAACCGCTTCGTGGTCGAGGTCGGCGACTCGCAGCAGCTGAAGCAGCTCGTCAACCGGCTGCGCAGCCTCGAGGGCGTCTTCGACGCGTATCGCGTCACGCCCACAGATTGAGGCGCCCGGCGGTCAGCGTCGTCGTCCCGCTGCGCGGCGACCGCGAGTACGCGCGCCGCTGCCGCCGGGCCCTGGAGCGGATCGAGCTCGGCCCCGGGGACGAGCTGATCGTCGCCGACAACACGGCGGAGGGGGTGGCGGCCGCGGAGCTCGACGGGGTCGCGAGCGTCGTCGCCGCAGCGGGGCAGCGCTCCTCGTATTTCGCCCGCAACGCCGGCGCCGCGGAGGCCGGCGCCGAGTGGCTGCTGTTCACGGACGCCGACTGCGTGCCGTGTCCCGACCTGCTGGAACGCTTCTTCGCCGAGCCGATCGGCGATCGCTGCGGGGCCGTGGCGGGGGGGATCGCCGGCGTCGCCGATCAGGACTCGCTGCTGACCCGCTACGCGCGCGACCGCAACTTCCTCGACCAGGCGGAGGGCATGCACGGGTCGGCGGGCGTCGCGGCGGCGACCGGCAACCTGCTGGTCAGGCGCGTGACCTTCGACGAGCTCGGCGGGTTCGCCGACGGGATCCGCTCAGCGGGCGACGTCGACTTCTGCTGGCGGATGCGCGAGGCGGGCTGGACGCTCGAACAGCGGCCCGCGGCACTGGTCGAGCATCACCACCGCGAGGACCTCGCCTCGTTCCTCGCGATGGTCGCCCGCTACGGCTCGGGCTCGCGCTGGCTCAACGAGCGCCACCCGGGCGTCGCCCCCCGCTGGCCGCTGTCGCCCTGGGAGCTCGGGCGCTCGGCGGTCGACGCCATCCGCCACGCCGCCGCCGGACGGCGCGACCAGGCGGTGTACCGGCTCGTCGACGCGCTTGGGCTCGTCGCCCACAACGTGGGCTACCGGCGGTCGAACCAGGTCGAGCGCTAGTGGCGGGCGAACCGCTCGGCGAGCTCGACTTCGTCTACCTGCCGAGCACCGACGTCGCCCGCGACCTCACGTTCTACACCGAGGTGCTCGGCGGCGAGGTGGGCTTTGCGATCGAGGCGTTCGGGACCAGGGTCGCCGAGGTGAGGGTCGCCGAGGGCCCGCGACTGCTCCTCGCCGAGCATCTGGGTCCCGACGAGCAGCCGCTGCTCGTGCACCGGGTCGACGACCTCGAGGCGAAGCTCGCCGAGCTCGAGGGCCGCGGGCTCGAGGTCGAGGTGCGGTTCGGGATCCCGCACGGCCCCGGCGCCACCCTGCGGACGCCCGGCGGCCAGCGGATCGCGCTCTACGAGCTCACCCGGCCGGGCGCCGACGAGCGGCTCGCCGGCCGCCGCGATTTCTAGCTCGCCTCCACCGGCGCGTGCGCGACCAGGAACTTGCGGATCGCCTCCACCAGGCGCTCGGGCTGCTCCTCGGGGATGAAGGTGCGGCTGTCGGATACGAGCTCGAACTCGCCCTGCGGCAGCAGCTCGGCCAGCCGCCGGCCGTGCTCGCGCGGGAAGATCTTGTCGTGCTCGGCCCAGAGCACGAGCGCGGGCCGGTTGAAGTGCGGCAGGCTCTCGGCGGCGTTGAAGGTGAAGCGCGTGTCGACGGCGCGCAGCAGGCGTGCAAGGTCGCGGCGGACGCCGCGGTTGGTGCGGATCGGGTCGGTGTAGGAGCGCATGATCGCCGGCTCGATCGGCTCGCTGGTCACCCAGCCGTAGGCCGTCGGCAGGCGCTGGACGAACTTGAACCGCACCGTCGAGGCGACCAGCCACATCAGCGCCGGCGAGCGGCCGGCGATCTCCAGGTAGCGCTGTGGCGTCGGCGGGAACTTCTCGAACGCGTCGCAGGAGGTGAGGACGAGCCCGCCGATCCGCTCCGCGTAGTGGCCGACCAGCCACTGGGCGATCGCGCCGCCGGTGTCGTTGGCGACGATCACGACATCGTCGAGATCGAGCGCGTCGAGCAGGTCGGCGACGATCTGCGCGAGGCCGGGGAGCGAGAGGTCGGTGCCCTCGCGGAGTGGATGCGAGTGCGATCCGAGCGGCAGGTCGGGCGCAATGCAGCGGTGCTCGCCGGCGAAGCGGGGGGCGACGTTGCGCCACAGGTCGCCGTTGACGCCGACGCCGTGGACGAAGACGACCGGCCTGCCCTCGCCACGCTCGCGGTAGGCGATCTGTCCCGCGGGGACCTCGACGGTCCGTTGTTCCCCCAACGCCGTGCTGATCGACATCGGTCCGCCGAGTTTTACCGAGCCAGCGCCGCGACCGCGTTGCGCACCTTCGCCGCCGTCTCTGCCGCGTGCTCGTCGTGCTCGTATTTGGTCCGCGGCCAGAAGAAGCCGCGCAGGCCGTCCTTCTTCACCCGCGGAACGATGTGAGTGTGCAGGTGTGGCACCGACTGGCTGACGACGTTGTTGATCGCCACGAAGGAGCCCTGCGCCCCCATCGCGTCGCGGACCGCGAGTGAGAGCAGCCGCGCGTTGCGGAAGTAGGGCTCGATCAGCTCGTTGGGGAGGTCGCCGAGCGTTTCGATGTGCGTCCGAGGGACGAGCAGGCTGTGGCCGTGAAAGACGGGGCGGACGTCGAGGAAGGCGAGCGAGACGTCATCCTCGAACACGATCTCGGCCGGCGTCTCGCCGGCGACGATCGAGCAGAACAAGCAGTCCTTGCGAGGGCTCGCCTCAGGCAACGACCGTCAGCGCACCCGGGTCGATCGCCAGCTCGAGCTCGGCGTGGGCGCCGATGTAGTCGCCGTCGACCTGGATCGGAAACGGCCTCGCCACGCCCTCGGCGTCGGTTGAGACCGAGGTCACGCGGGCCTCGGTGACGTCGTCGAAGTGGTCGATCTGGCGGTGGCGGGAGGCGCGCAGGCCCTCGGACAGCACCCGCGTGATGATCGGGCCCATGTCGCGCTGCGCGGCGCGGCGCAGGACCCCGATCGAGAGCGTGCCGTCGTCGACGGCGACGCCCTCGCAGACCCGCACCGGGCGGTTGCCGAAGTAGGTGAACGGATCGGAGTTCTGGGCCAGGACCGTGACCCCGTCGGACGTCTCGCCGCCGGTCTCGAGCCGCATCCGGACCGGGTTGCGCAGGTAGTCGCGGTAGAACGAGGTGACCGCTACCCAGGTGTAGAAGTAGGGGCCGGCTCGCGCCTTCATCTTCGGCCGCTGGTCGACTCGCATCGCCGCCGAGGCGTCGAGGCCCGACCCGCAGCTGAACACGAAGCGGCGGCCGTTGGCGATCCCGAGGTCGATCTTCCGCGGACTGAAGCTGTCGGCGAGCCCGAGCAGGTGCTCGGTCGCGTCGACGACGTCGTTGGGGATCCCGAGCGTGCGGGCGACGACGTTGGTCGAGCCGCCGGGCAGGACCGAGACCGGCACGTCGGTGCCGGCGAGTCCGTTGGCGATCTCGTTCAGCGTCCCGTCACCGCCGAAGGCGACGACCAGGTCATAGCCGCCGTCGATCGCCTCGCGCCCGATCTCCGTGGCGTGGTTCTGGGCCTCGGTCGAGACCGCCTCGACCTCGTAGCGGCCCTGTAGCGCGTAGACGACCAGGTTCTTGAGCCGGTCCGAGACGGTGGTCGCATACGGGTTGACGATGATCAGCATCCGCTTCTTGCGCGGGCGCGCCGGCTCGCCGCCGCCGTTCGACGACGTGGCGACTCGCTCGGGGGTCGCGGTCGCTGCACTCACGGTGTGATCGTAGGCGGGATCGCGATCTCACCCGTCGCACCCGTCGCCTCGAAGCGAACCACGGCGCCGTCCTCGACCTCGCGTACGAGCTCCGCCTCGATCAGCAGGTCGACGTGGCCGACGACCTCCGAGAGGGTGAGGAAGGCCTGGGTGACGGCGACGTTGCCCCACATCTCCTGGGCGAGCTCGTAGGCGGTCCGCGGCCGCTCGGTGATCAGTTTCTGCATCCGCTTGGCCCGGCGGCGGTGCATCTCGAAGCGCTCGTCGATCAGGGGGACGTGGTCGGTGATCGGCTCGCCGTGCCCGGGCAGCAGGATCCGCGCCGGGAGCTCGCGGGTCAGCGCCAGCGAGCGCAGGTAGGTGATGAGTGCCTGGGGGCGGTCGTGTGAGCCGTCCAGTGGCCGGGAGAGGAGTGGGTTCGAGGAGATGTGGGCGATCAGGTGGTCGGCGCAGATCAGGATCCGCCGCTCGGCGTCCCAGAACACGGTGTCGGAGGGGCTGTGGCCGGGCCGGTGCTGGACCTCGAGCGTGCGGTCGCGAAGCTCGAGCAGCTCGCCGTCGGCGAGCGGTCGGGTCACCGTCGCCGCCGCGCCCCAGCCCCGGAAGCTCGCCGAGACGCTGCGCAGCGCGCCGACGACGTCCTCGGGAATCCCGTAGCGGCGCATCAGCCCGCCGGCGAACTCGTCGTCGCGTTCGCTGTCGTCGCCGTAGCGCTCGACGAACGGGACGACGACGTCGATCGCCGCGACCTCGGCGCCGGAGTGCGAGGCGATGATCTCGACCAGGCCGAGGTGATCGATGTGCTGGTGGGTGATCACGATCAGCTCGAGCTCCTCGATCGCGTGCCCGGCCTCGTCGAGCTGGCGCTGGAGCTCGTCGAGCGATTTGCCCGAATTCGGGCCGGTGTCGACCAGGGTCAGCGGGTCGTCCTCCAGCAGGTAGCAATTGACCCGCCCGACCGCGAACGGGGTCGGGATCCGCAGCCGGACGATCCCGGCCTCGCGCGCCTCGGCGAGGTCAATCTCACCCTGCCGGCTGCTCCGCTTCGCGTCCGCGCCGGCAGGGTCCGTCATTGACGGATCAGCTCGAGGACCTCGTCGCGCTTCTGCTCCATGTGCTCGCGCGAGATCAGCGACTCGAGGTTGAGGCGCAGCAGCGGCTCCGTGTTCGAGGGGCGGACGTTGAAGTGCCAGTCGGGGTAGTCGACCGAGACCCCGTCGAGCCAGCTGACCTCCGCGTCCGGGTTGGCATCGGCGATCTCGTTCATCTTCGCCTCCTGGTCGGCGACCTCCGAGTTGATCTCGCCGGAGATGAAGTAGCGGCTCCGGAACTCGCCGACCAGCTCCGAGAGGGCCCGCTCCTCGACCCCGAGCAGCTCGAGCACCAGTAGCGCCGGCAGCGTGCCGGAGTCGGCGCACCAGAACTCGCGGAAGTAGTAATGGCCCGAGACCTCACCGCCGAAGGCCGCGTCGTGCTCGCGCATCGCCTGCTTGAAGAACGCGTGGCCGACGCGGTTGACGTGCGCGCTCCCGCCCAGGCTGGTGACCGTGTCAGGGACGGCGCGACTCGCGCGGACGTCGTAGAGGATCGCGGCGCCCGGATGCTTGGCGAGCACACGGCGGGCGAGCAGCGCGGTCAAGAAGTCGCCGTCGACGAACTCGCCGCTGTCGTCGATGAAGAAGCAGCGATCGGCGTCGCCGTCCCAGGCGATCCCGAGGTCGGCCCCCTCGTCGAGCACCCGGTCGATGATGAACTGGCGGTTCTCGGGCAGGAGCGGGTTCGGCTCGTGGTCGGGAAATTCGCCGTCGGGTACCCAGTAGGTCTCGACGAGGTCCAGGCCGAGGCGTTCGAGCAGCGGCCCGACCATCGGTCCCGCCATCCCGTTGCCGCCGTCGACGACCACCTTCAGCGGCTTTACGTCCTTGACGTCGATCGTCGCGAGCGCGTGGCGGTGAAAGTCGTCGTAGATGTCGACCGCCTCGATCTCGCCGCCACCGGGCGGCTCCGGCAGGCCGCTGAGGATGAGATCGCGGATCTCGCCGATCCCGGCGTCGCCGGACAGCGCGAGCGCGCCCTCGCGGACGAGCTTGACGCCGGTGTAGGCCTTCGGGTTGTGCGAGGCGGTGACCATCGCCCCGCCGTCCAGCTCGTGCGACCCGACCAGGAAATAGAGCATCTCGGTTCCGACCATGCCGGCGTCGATCACGGTCGCGCCCTCGGCGACGATTCCGTCGCGCACCCGCCCCGCCATCTCCGGCGCCTGCAGGCGCATGTCGCGCCCGAGCCCGACGCGAAGCTCGGTGGTCCGCTTGCCGCGCAGGTCGGCGAGCACCCGCGTGAACGCCCGTCCGACCAGGTGGGCGACCTCGCCGTCCATCTCCGCGCCGTAGAGGCCGCGGATGTCGTACGCCTTGAAGATCTCGGGCCTCACAGACACTCCCGGCCACCTCCTCGGCTTCGCCTGCGGGGGTGCCGGGGTTTACCTCTCATCGAACGTGCCCTTGAGGGTCGCGTAGCTGTCCTCGAGCGACTGCGGCATGACGCGCGTGTCGCCGAGCACCGGCATGAAGTTGGTGTCCCCGCCCCAGCGCGGTACGACGTGCATGTGGATGTGGTGCTCGACCCCGGCGCCGGCGACCCGGCCCTGGTTGACGCCGACGTTGTAGCCGTGCGGCGCGTACTTGTCCTCCAGCACACGGATCGCCCGCTGGGTTAGCCCCATCATCTCGGCGCTGGTCTCGAGGTCGAGATCGGCGAGCGACGAGAGGTGGTCGTAGGGGGCGACCATCAGATGCCCGTTCGTGTACGGGAACAGGTTGAGGATCACGAAGCAGCGCTCGCCGCGGTGGACGATCAGGTTCGCCTCATCGTCATTCTCGGCCGGCTTCGAGCAGAAGATGCACTCGAGCTCGGAGTCCTTGGACGCGTCCTTCACGTATTCGAGGCGCCAGGGCGCCCAGATCCGCTGGTTGGCCACACGGCGGCAGCTTACGGATGGCTCAGAGCCAGCCGCGGCGGCGGAAGTAGGCGACCATCCCGAGCAGCAGGACGAGCATCGCGCCGACGATCACGTAGAAGTCAGTCGTGTCGCCCTCGCCGGGGACGCCGACGTTCATCCCCCAGATGCTGGCGATGAGGGTCAGCGGGAGGACGATGACGCTGATCGACGTGAGCACGCGCAGGATGTCGTTCACCCGGTGGGAGATGTAGGACTCGTTCGTCTCCTCGAGGGCCTCGGCGACCTCCTTGTAGTTCTCGAGCATGTCCCAGATGCGCTCGTGCGAGTCGCCAACGTCCTCGAAGTAGAGCTCCAGCTCGCCGCCCTCGGGGGCGAGGAAGGGCTGCTCGAGCTTCTCGAGGTCGCGGAGCACCGGCCGTTGCGGGCGAATCACCTTGCGGAAGTTGATGATCTCCTGCTTCGCGTTGGAGATGTCGCGGACGATGTCCTCGGAGCGGCCCTCGAAGATCTCGTCCTCGAGCGCGTCGAGCTTGTTGCCGATCTTGCGCAGCATCGGGAAGCAGTAGTCGAAGGCGTCGTCGATGATCCGGTACAGCAGGTATCCCGAGCCGCGGGAGAACAGCTGGTCGCGCAGCTCCTCCTTCTGGCGGACGCGCTCGAACAGGTACTCGACCGGCTGGAGCGGCTGGTTCGGGATCGTGACCAGGAAGTCGCGGCCGACGAAGATGTCGAGCTCGCCGGCGTTCAGCCGCCCGACGTTGCGATCGAAGACCGGGAAGTGCAGGACGATGAAGAGGTAGGTGGGGTACTCGTCGATCTTCGGCCGCTGGTTGCGCGAGAGGACGTCCTCGAAGTCGAGCGCGTGGAAGTCGAACTGCTCCTCCAGCCAGGCGCACTCGATCGGCGTCGGGCGCTCGATGTTGACCCAGCGAAGGCCGGATCCCTGGACGGTCTCGACCTGAGGCTGGCGCTCTAGGGGCTCAGTCGGGGCCGCGAGATCGACGCCGCGTTGGCGGCGCAGCCTGGGCTTTGGAAGGCTCGGCATCGTTGCTCGTCTCGCTCGTGGGCTCGTTCATGGTCCGGGCGACAGGGTACGCGACCGTCCAGGTGATCGACGCAACCTATCTCGCAGCTTTGTTATCGTGCTCGCCACATACCCACTGCATCCAGAGGGGTGGAGGGACTGGCCCGATGAAACCCCGGCAACCGCCGAGGATCGCGAGATCCACGGAGTAGGTGCCAATTCCAGCAGGCGAAGAGCCTGGGAGATGTGAGTGGAAGTCCGATTCCGGACCTCTGCTCGCAACAAGCAGAGGTTTTTTTACGGGACAAATGGAATCGGAAGGAGTTTCATCGATGGCACCCAGGACCCTCACCTGTAAGGAGTGCGGCACCGACTATCCGCTCGAGGCGCTCTACGTCTGCGAGCACTGCTTCGGCCCGCTCGAGGTCGCCTACGACCACTCGCGGTTCGACGCCGCGGAGGCGAAGCGCAAGATCCAGGCCGGCCCGTCGAGCATCTGGCGTTACGCGGACTTCCTGCCGCTCGGCGAGCGCCCGGCCGACACCCTGCAGCCCGGCCTCACGCCGCTGCTGCGAGCCGATCGGCTCGCCGAGCGCCTTGGCCTCGGCGAGGTGTGGATCAAGAACGACGCCGCCAACCCGACCCACTCGTTCAAGGACCGGGTCGTCGCGGTCGCGCTGGCGAAGGCGCGCGAGCTCGGCTTCGAGACGGTCGCCTGCGCCTCGACCGGCAACCTCGCGAACGCTGTCGCCGCGCACGCGGCGGCGGCGGGACTCGACTCCTACGTCTTCGTTCCCGCCGACCTCGAAGAGCAGAAGCTGCTCGCGACCGGCGTCTACGGCACCCGGCTGGTCGGGGTCAACGGCAGCTACGACGACGTCAACCGGCTCTGCACCCAGCTGGCCGAGGAGCGCCCGTGGGCGTTCGTGAACGTCAACCTGAGGCCGTTCTACGCGGAGGGGTCGAAGACGATCGCCTACGAGACCGTCGAGCAGCTCGGCTGGGAGCTGCCCGACCGGGTCGTCTGCCCGATCGCCTCGGGCTCGCTGTTCACGAAGATCGCCCGCGGATTCGGGGAGTGGATCGACCTCGGCCTCGTCGACGGCGAGCTGCCGACGTTCAACGGCGCCCAGGCCGACGGCTGCAACCCGGTCGCCGAGGCGTTCGCTGCGGGTCACGAGGTCTGCAGGCCGCAACGCCCGGACACGATCGCCAAGAGCCTCGCGATCGGCGACCCCGCCGACGGCGTCTACGCGCTCGAGCTCGCCCGCGACAGCGGCGGCTCGGTCGAGGCGGTCACGGACGACGAGATCCGCGCCGGGATCAGGCTGCTGGCCGAGACCACAGGCGTCTTCACCGAGACCGCCGGGGGCGTCACCACCGCGGTGCTCGCGAAGCTCGCCGACGCCGGCGCGATCTCCGACACCGAGCGCGTCGTCGTCGTGATCACCGGCGAGGGGCTGAAGACGCTGGACGCGGTCCGCGACGGGTTCGAGATCGCTGAGATCGAGCCGACGCTGGAGTCGTTCGAGTCCGGGGTCGGGACGGCGCTGGCGGCGACTGCGGCCTAGTCCCGCCGGCGCCCGCTTAGACGGGTGATCCCGAATCCCCGCGCACCCGGATGACGCGTCTGGCACTGCGCTGGCTCGGCACCCGCGGAACGAAGCACGCAGCGCTGCTGCGCGCTTGTCCCGCGTGCACCGCCCAGCTTGGCCAGTCGCGCCCCCGGGCCCACGCGGATCCGGCATCAACCGTCTACATTTCCGCCGATGGCGGTCACGGTCAAGATCCCGGCGCAGCTGCGCGTCGCAACCGACGGCGAAGAGGAGCTCGAGGTGGACGGGTCGACGGTCGGCGAGGCGCTCGACGCCGTCTTCGCCGCCCACTCCGAGCTGCGCGAGCGGATCACCGAGGGTGGAACGCTGCGGCGGTTCGTCAACGTCTACGTCTCCGGCGAGGACATCCGCTTCCAGGAGGGCCTGGAGACGGAGCTCTCCGACGGCGACGAGGTGACAATCCTCCCGGCCGTTGCCGGTGGCAAGCGTTAGCGGCGCCTCGGCGGCCGACGTCCCGGTCGCAATTCTCTGCGGCGGGCGCGGCACCCGGCTCCAGGAGCAGACGCACGCGATCCCGAAGGCGCTGGTCGAGATCGGCGGCAAGCCGATCCTCTGGCACGTGATCCGGATCTACGCGGCCCAGGGCTATCGGCGGTTCCTGCTGCTGACCGGCTACCTCGGCGAGCAGGTCGAGGCGTTCACGGCCGACCCCGGCCAGTGGCCCGCGGGTCTCGACATCGAGTGCGTCGACACGGGGCTCGAGACGAACACGGGCGGGCGGGTGGCGCGCGCCGCCGAGCGGCTCGCGGGCGGGCGCTTCTGCCTCACGTACGCCGACGGCGTCGCCGACATCGACCTCGAGGCGCAGGCGCAGCTGCACGAGCGGACCGGCGCCGCGGCGACGATGACGGTCGTGCGCCCCTACAGCCAGTGGGGGATCGCGCTGATCGACGAGGGCGAGCGGATCACCGGCTTCCGCGAGAAGCCGCGCCTCGACTACTGGATCAACGGCGGCTTCTTCGTCTGCGAGCCGGAGTTCCTGGACGTCGTGGACGCGGATAGCGTGCTCGAGCGCGAGCCGCTGGAGCGGATCGCGGGCGGCGGGCGGCTCGGCGCGTATCGCCACGACGGCTTCTGGGACTGCATGGACACCTACAAGGACGCCGTCACGCTCAACGACCTGTGGGAGGCCGGCGAGGCGCCCTGGGCGCTCTGGGAGCGCGAGGGAGTCGAGGCCTAGACGTGGGCACGTCGTTGGTCACCGGCGGGCGCGGGTTCGTGGGCGGCTGGCTGGCGAAGGCGCTGCTCGAGCGCGGCGAGACCGTGGTCTCGTTCGACCGCCGCAGCCTCGACGAGCGGCCGTCGGCGATCGGGATGCTCGGGATCGAGGACGACCTGATCCAGGTCGAGGGCGACCTCACCGACGCCGAGCGGGTCGCCCGGGTGCTCGACGAGCGGCGGATCGACACCGTCTTCCACCTCGCCGCCGAGACGATCGTCGGCACCGTGCAGGCGTCGCCGGTTCGCGGCTTCGAGTCGAACGTGCGCGGGACCTGGACGGTGCTGCAGGCGTGCCGGGAGCGGGAGGTCGAGCGGGTCGTCTTCGCCTCGTCCGACAAGGCGTACGGAGCCAACGAGGAGCTGCCGTACCGGGAGGACTTCCCCCTGCAGCCGACCGCGCCCTATGAGGCATCGAAAGCGGCGGCCGACCTGATCGCGCGCAGCTACTGGCACTCCTACGGCCTCCCGGTCGCGGTGACGCGGTTCGCGAACATCTATGGCGGCGGCGACCTCAACTTCTCGCGCCTGATCCCGGAGGCGGTCAGCGCCGCGATCCAGGGCCGAGCGCCGGTGCTGCGCTCCGACGGCTCGCCCGAGCGCGACTTCCTCTACGTCGACGACGCGGCGTCCGCCTACTTGGCGATCGCCGACGGGCTGGATCGCGACGACGTCCGCGGCGAGGCGTTCAACGCCGGAGGAGGGCGCCCGTACCCGGTCGGCGACGTGATCGCGATGATCACGGAGCTCGCCGGGACCGGGGTCGAGCCAGACGTCCAGGGTGAGGGCAACCCGGCCGGCGAGATCGACCGCCAGTACGTCGATCCGACCAAGCTCCGCGAGACGCTGGGCTGGACGCCGGCGGTCGACCTCGCCGAGGGGCTGCGGCGGACGATCGATTGGTACCGGGCCCACCCGGAGTCGCTGGCGCCCCCGTCGGACGCGGGCTAATAAGTCCCTAAAGCCTCGCCCCGCAGCCGAAATGCGGTGCTATGACGTGCGTTGGATCGAAAGGAGGTCCCCGATGTCCCCAGTCGTGATCGTCGGCTTCTCCGCGCTCGACGCCGCACTTATCGGCCAGGCCGTCTACGCGTGCTCGGACTGGCGCCGCCGCGAGACGAAGGCGGATCGGAAGGAGAAGTAAGCCGGATCGCGTGACGCGGAACCGGCTCGCCGGCCGGTCGAACCGAGGTACATTTGCGCGGTGATGGGGAGTGGGGGCCTTCGGCTGCGTGGCGCGATCGTGCTCGGGTGGTGCGTTGCGTGTCTGGCCTGCGCGCCCGCGAGCGCCCAGCAGTGGCTCGCCGGCGACCTGCACGTGCACACGTGCTACTCGCACGATTCGTACTGCCCGCCCGACGACGACAACACGGGTCCTGACGAGTTCTATACGGCCGGGCTGACCGTGGAGCAGCGGTTCGCCGAGGCGGCGGCGCGCGGCCTGGACTTCCTCGCGATCACCGACCACAACGACGTCCGCTCTTCGACGGACCCGGGCTTCGGCGGGCACGGGGTGATCGGGATCCCGGGGTACGAGAACTCGCTCCACGGCCACGCTCAGATGCTCGGCGCGACGCGGCTCTACGACGCCGGCGACGAGAGCGCCGGGGCGGTCAACGCGATGGCGGACCAACTGCGGGCCGACGGAGGCGCCTTCCAGCTCAACCACCCGACCAACGACGATCCGGGGCCGTTCGCCGGCTGCGGCGACGACCTCGACTGGCAGTACGGGCTCGACGTCGTGCCTGACGTCGTCGAGGTCTGGAACTCGGCCGCCGCGTCGCTCCCGGAGGCGGCCGCCTACTGGGAGCGCTGCTGGCTTGATCGCGGCGTCCGGGTCGGCGCCACCGGCGGCTCCGATTCCCACTGGGCGGCGCTGGCCCCGGTCCAGGGCGTGGGGAACCCGACGACCTGGGTGCTCGCCCGGGAGGCGGCGCCGCAGGCGGTCCTGGACGCGATCCGGGCCGGACGGACGACCATCAGCAGGCTGGCCCCGGGGCAGGGGGGAGGCCGGCTGCTCCTGGAGGCCGACGCGGACGGCAACGGGAGCTTCGAGAGCGGGATCGGCGACACGGTGCCGTCCGGAGCGGCGCTGCGCGTGCGCTCGGAGGGCGGGGCCGGAGGGCTGCTCCGGGTACGGGCCAACCGACGCAATCTGGTCGAGAACCGGCTTCTTTCCCCGGGCGGGACCGTCGCCGTGCCGGCGGTCGGCGCGCCGGGCTGGGTGCGGGCTGAGCTGCGCTTCACGCCGGCTCAGCTCCAGGAAACGCTGCGCTGCGGCGCGATCCCGGGCCTCGGCGCCCTGCCGTGCCCCGCCGACCAGGCGCTGGCGGCGATGACGTCGCCGATCTGGCTGGCCGGCTGACGCGCCCGGCAGGATTCGAACCTGCGACTTCTGCCTCCGGAGGGCAGCGCTCTATCCACTGAGCTACGGGCGCAGACGACGCAGTCTACGGCCGCCATGCGAACCAATCGGTCTCGCATCCAACCCTTGGACGCGATCCCGATCGGTTCACTGCGTCTACCGTTAGCGCGATGGACATGGACGTTGTCTTCCTCGGCACCGGCGGGTCGGTGCCGACGGCGCGGCGGTCGACCGCGTGCCTGCTGGCGCGGGTCGGCGGCGAGCGGCTGCTGTTCGACTGCGGCGAGGGCTCGCAGCGCCAGATGCAGCGTTCGACCGGTCTCGTCCAGGTCGACGAGATCTATGTCACCCACCTGCACGCCGACCACTACCTCGGGATCCCGGGCCTGCTGAAGACCTACGACCTCAACGGCCGCGACCGCCCGCTGCGGGTGATCGGGCCGCGGGGGCTGTTCGAGCTCTTCAAGGCCCTGCGCCGGATCTTCGGGCGGCTCGGCTACGAGGTCGACCTGATCGAGCTCGATCCGGGCGAGGCGGTCCGCCACGACGGCTACGAGGTCCGCCCGTTCGAGGTCGAGCACCGCATGCGCGCCTACGGCTACGCCCTCGTCGAGGACTCTCGTCCCGGCCGTTTCGACCCGGAGGAGGCGCAGCGTCTGGGCGTTCCGCCGGGCCCGGATTTCAAGCGCCTGCAGGAGGGCGAGGCGGTGAGCGGCAACGCCGGGATGGTCGAGCCGGTGCAGGTGATGGGGGACGCGCGCACGGGCCGCAAGATCGTGATCAGCGGCGACACGGCCCCCTGCGAGATGACCCGCGTCGCCGCGCACCAGGCGCAGCTGCTGGTCCACGACGCCAGCTTCGCCGACGAGGAGGCCGGGCGCGCCGGCGAGACGGGCCACTCGACCGGCCGCCAGGCGGGGGAGCTGGCCGCGGCGGCCGGCGTCGACATGCTCGCCCTCGTCCACATCTCGTCGCGCTACGACGTCCGCACCGTCCTCGCCGAGGTCCAGGAGGTCTACCCGCCGGCGATCGCGCCGCGGGACTTCGACCTGGTTGAGATCCCGTTTCCCGAGCGCGGCAAGCCGCGCTTGATCGAGAACGGCGCGCGCGAGCGCCCTGAGCCGGTGCCGGTGGAGGCGGCGGCCTCGGAGTGACCCTCGACGACGCTCTCGCCCGCCACCTGCACGTCGAGTCGCTGCGCCATCGCGACCTGCACCCCGAGCACGAGCCGCACGTCCTCTTCCAGGCCTCGACGATCGGCGCCCTGCTCGAGGGCGCCTTCGACGGCGACGTCAACTTCGACGAGCTCGCCGGCCACGGCGACCTGGGCCTCGGCACGCTGAACGGGCTCGACGGCGAGATGATCGCGATCGACGGCGCCTTCTACCGCGCCGACGTCGACGGGCTGATCGAGGAGATCGCCGACACCGAGCGCACGCCGTTCGCGGCGATGGCCTGGTTCGACCCGTCGATCGAACGGGAGATTCCCGAGCCGCTGGACTACGCCGGACTGCTCGCCGAGCTCGACGCGATCGCCGCCGACCCCGAGGCGAGCTGCGCGCTGCGGATCGACGGCGAGTTCGAGTACATCCGCGCCCGCTCGGTGCCGCGTCAGTACCCGCCCTATCGGCCGCTCGCCGAGGTCGTCGCGGACCAGCACGTGTTCGAGTTCCACGAGGTCGAGGGCAACCTGGTCGGCTTTCGCTTTCCGGACTACGCCCGCGGCCTCGAGGCCGAGGGCTACCACCTGCACTTCATCGACGCTGAGCGCGAGCGCGGCGGGCACGTGCTGGACTGCCGCCCCCGCTCGGTAACGGCGCGGATCGACCTTTCGGGTGAGCTCCACGTCGAGCTGCCGCCGGGGATCGAGCTCGACTCGGCGCAGCTCGACGAGGCCACCGCCGGCGCGCTCGAGCGGGTCGAGCGTCAGGGCTGACCGATGAGCAGAGCCGTCGAAGAGTCCAACCGCCGGATGCTGCGGGCGCGCGACGCGATGGACCGCGACTACGCGAAGCCGCTCGACATCCCGACCCTGGCGCGAATCGCATATGTATCGGAGGCGCACTTCATCCGGACCTTTCGGGCCACCTTCGGCGAGACGCCGCATCGCTATCTGCAGCGGCGCCGGGTCGAGCGGGCGATGTTCCTGCTCAGGGAGACCGAGCGCAGCGTCACCGAGGTCTGCTTCGACGTGGGGTTCACGAGCCTCGGGACGTTCAGCCGGACGTTCACCGAGATCCTCGGCGAGCCGCCCACGACCTATCGGTGGCGGGCCGCCGACCTCAGAGCCGTCCCCGCTTGCTTCGCCAAGGCGTGGACCAGGCCGAGCAGTTTTGGAGAAGCGGGGGCGCGGGTGGGCGATTAGCCTGGCGCGCATGCCAAACAAGATCACTCATACGCAGGTTTACGTGCTCGACCAGGACGAGGCACTCGAGTTCTACGTCGGCAAGCTCGGCTTCGAGGTGAACACCGACGCCGACCTCGGCTTCATGCGTTGGCTGACCGTCAACTTCCCCGGGCAGCCCGACGTCCAGCTGTTGCTGGAGAAGCCCGGCCCGCCTGCGCTCGATGATGCAACCGCCGAGCAGGTCCGCGAGCTGGTGACGAAGGGAGCGCTGGGCGTGGCGGCGATCATCGCCGTGGACGACATCCACAAGACCTACGACGAACTGCTCGCCAACGGAGTCGAGTTCACCGAGGAGCCGACCGAGCGCGACTACGGGACCGACTGCGGCCTTCGCGACCCCTTCGGCAACCACCTGCGGATCGGGACGCCAAAGGAGGGCTGAGCGCGTCCGCTATGTCGGTGAGATCTCGTAGGCGAGCACGAACGCCTGACGGTCGATCGAATGGAAGAAGCGGCTGACCTTCCCCTGGTCGTCGAAGGTCCAGAGGTGAATCTCCAGCACCTCGGCGACCTTGCCGGTCGACCTGACTCTCGCCTCGACGCTGATCGGCACGGCGACCTGGTTGCCGCCGCTGAGGAAGCTGGTCGGCTCGAAGCGCAGGAACTCGAGGTCGTTCATCACCCGGGCGAAGAACTGCGCCGCGTGGTCCCTGCCGGTTCCGGGCTCGAAGATGGGGACCCCGTAACCGGGTGCGTCCCGATCCCACTCAACGTCCTCGGCGAAGTGACCGAGAATCGCGTCGACGTCTCCGCGGCCGAACGCTTCGTAGATGGCCTGAACGGTGTCCGTGTTGCTCATCCGTCCTCCATTTCTTGCTAGCCGAGCGGCGCGACGTGGTCGGCGATCGCGTCGGCCAGCGGGCCGAACTGATCCTCCTGGAGGAAGTGCTTGGCCGGCAGCAGCACGGCATCGTCGAGCCCGAGCACGCTGCGAACCCGCTCCAGGTGGGGGAGCCCGAGCGCGGGGTCGTCCTTCCCCCAGATGATCCGCGTCGGGTACCGCCGGTCGGCGAGGCCCTCGGCCAGGAAACGGTCCTTCTGCTCGGTGAGCTCGAAGCCGCGCATGATCCTCAGGAACGCGCGACCGCGGTCCCCGCGTAGGAGCAGTTCGCGGTACGCATAGACCTCGGCCGTGCTCATCGCCTGCCGGTCGCCGAGCGTCTGGCTGCGGAACAGAAACGCGAACACTGGCTTGGGGGTCGCGTGGAGCCACGCGTGGCGGAGGCCGGGGATCACGAACGGCTGCATCGTCCACGGCCGGCGGAAGGTCCCCGGGCTCAGGTCCGTGTTGAGCACCGTCAGCGAGAGCACCCGCTCCGGGTTCCCGATCGCCCACTCGCAGCCGATCGGCCCGCCGATGTCGTGGACGACGAGATGAAGGCGACCGAGCGCGAGCTCGTCGATCGCCTCCCCGAGCCACCGTGCGAGCCCCGACCACGAGTAGTCGAAGCTCTCGGGGCGGTCGGCGAGGCCCAGCCCGGGGAAGTCGAAGGCGGTCGCCCGCAGGCCCTGGTCGGCGAGCCGCGGCAGCACCTTCCGGTACAGGAACGAGCTCGCCGGCACGCCGTGCAGGAGGACGACGTCAGGGCCCTCGCCCTGCTCGCGCACGAAGCTGCGCACGCCGCCGGCCTCGAACCGGCGCCCGGCGGCGCTGTGGATCTCGATCACCTGTGCGACGTCGGCGCGCACACCAGGATCTTTAGCAGCGGAACTTGCGGAAACAGCGCACCCGGCGACCGCGAGGCGCGCCGAAACGGCTGCTAGGCTCGTCGCGTCGGTTCCTTTAACCCGGTCCAGCGAGGCCAGGAAGGGGCGCGCAAGTGCAAGACCAGCCCGAACGGGTTGTCCTCGATCGCGACGATCTGCGCCGCACGCTCGTGCGGATCGCGCACGAGATCGTCGAGAAGAACCCCGGACCTTCCCCGAACCCCGGCGGCAGCGGAGGCGAAGCCGAGCAGCCGACGGGCCTTGCTTTGGTGGGCATCCATACCCGCGGCGCCGTGATCGCCCGCCGGCTGCACGCCCTGGTCGGCGAGCTGACCGGGTCCGAGGTCCCGCTCGGCGACCTCGACATCTCCTTCTACCGCGACGACCTGAACGGCCGCGAGCCCGCCACTCAGCCGGTCGTCCACAGCTCGCACCTCGACTTCGACCTCGACGGGCGCACGGTCGTCCTCGTCGACGACGTGATGTACACGGGGCGCACCGCCCGCGCCGCGATCGACGCCCTGTTCGACTACGGGCGCCCGCAGCGCGTCCAGCTCGCCGTGCTCGCCGACCGCGGTCACCGCGAGCTGCCGATCCGGCCCGACTACGTCGGCAAGAACCTGCCGACGGCGCGCGACGAGCGCGTCTACGTGCGGCTCGAGGAGACCGACGAGCTCGACGAGGTCTCGATCGAGCGCCAGCCGAGCGCGACCCCGAGCGGGGTGGACGGATGAAGCACCTGCTCTCGATCGAGGACCTCGAGCGCGCCGACGTCGACCGGATCATGGCCCGCGCGGCGAGCTTCGCCGAGGTCGGCCGCCGCGACATCAAGAAGGTCCCGACCTTGCGCGGACGGACCGTCGTCAGCCTGTTCTACGAGTCGAGCACCCGGACCAGCTCCTCGTTCGAGCTCGCCGCGAAGCGGCTCTCAGCGGACGTCGTCTCCGTGAAGTCGAGCGGCTCGTCGGTCGACAAGGGTGAGTCGCTGAAGGACACGATCGCGACCCTGTCGGCCTACTCGCCCGAGGTGATCGTCTTCCGCCACCCGCACGCCGGGGCGGCGAATCTGATCACCGGCTGGACCGACGCGTCGGTCGTCAACGCCGGCGACGGCAAGCACGAGCACCCGAGCCAGGCGCTGCTCGACACCTACACCCTGCTGGACCGGTTCAGCGCGCTGGAGGGCCGCCGCCGCGACGACCTCGAGGGCAAGCGGATCTGGATCGTCGGCGACGTCCTCCACAGCCGGGTCGCCCGCTCCTGCGCCCTCTGCTTCCGCAAGCTCGGCGCCGAGGTCACCGTCTGCGGGCCGCCGACCCTGATCCCGCGCGGGATCGAGGGCGCCCTCGGCGTCAAGGTCGCCTACAGCCTGGACGAGCTCGGCGAGGCGGACGTCGTCTACGCGCTGCGGATGCAGCGCGAGCGGATGACCGACACCTTCGTGCCCTCGATCCGCGAGTACGCGGTCAACTACCAGATCGACTCGCGACGGCTTGGGCCGCGACAGCTGCTCATGCACCCGGGGCCGGTCAACCGCGGGGTCGAGCTCTCTCCCGAGGTGATCGACGGGCCCGCGTCGCTGATCACCACGCAGGTCGAAAGCGGCCTGGTGGTCAGGATGGCGGTCCTCTACGAGCTGCTCGCCGGCGGCGGGGAGCCGCGCGGAGCGACCGCCACCGACGATGCGGAGCTGCCGGCGCCGACCCCGATCGGAGAGCCGGCGTAGATGGGTGAGCTGCGTCCGGTCTCCGCGCTCGATTGGCGCGGCAGCGATGGCGAGCCGGCCGGGGCGCTGGTGATCCGCGGCGCCCGCGTCGTCGATCCACGGGAGGGGATCGACGCGACCCATGACGTCGTCGTCCGCGACGGCGCGATTGCCTCGATCGAGGAGGCCGGCGCGGCCGAGGCCGCCCAGGCAGAGGTGATCGAGGCCGAGGGGCTGACGCTGGTCCCCGCGTTCTTCGACCCGCACGTGCACCTGCGCACGCCGGGCCGGGAGGACAAGGAGGACATCGAGACCGGCTCGCGCGCCGCGGCCGCCGGCGGCTTCTGCGGGATCATCGCGATGGCCAACACCGACCCGCCCGTCGATGCGGCCGGGGACGTCACCGCCCTGCGCGAACAGGCGCGCGAGCAGGCCGCCGTCCCGACCGGCTTCGTCGCGACGGTTACCAAGGGGATGCTCGGCGAGGAGCTGAGCGAGCAGGGCGACCTCGCCGCCGCGGGCGCGGTCGGACTCTCCGACGACGGGCTGCCGATCCGAAGCGCCCGGGTGATGCGCCGGGCGCTGCAGTACCAACGCCTCGTCGATTTGCCGATCGCCCTGCACGAGGAGGACGCGGAGCTCTCGGCGGGCGGCTCGATGCACGAGGGCGAGGTCTCGGCGGCGCTCGGGATCGCCGGCATCCCCTCGATCTCAGAGTCGACGATGATCGCCCGCGACTGCGCCCTCGCCGGCTTCGAGCAGGGGCGGATCCACGTCCAGCACCTCTCGGCCTCCGAGTCGGTGGCCGCGATCGAGGCGGCGAAGGCGGCCGGCGTGCGGGTGACCTGCGAGGCGACCCCGCACCACCTGACGCTCACAGACGAAGAGGTACGGAACCTCGACTCGCGGTTCAAGATGAACCCGCCGCTGCGCAGCGAGGCCGACCGCCAGGCGCTGATCGACGGCGTCCGCTCGGGGGCGATCGATTGCATCGCGACCGACCACGCCCCCCACACGTCGAACGAGAAGGAGGTCCCGTTCGAGCAGGCGGCGATGGGGGTGATCGGCCTCGAAACCGCGTTCGCGGCCGTCTACACCGACCTCGTCCTGCCGGGGGTGCTCGAGCTGGCGACCGTGCTCGAGCGGCTCGGAGGCGGCGCGGAGCCATTCGGGCTCGAGACGCCGCGGATTGCCCCCGGCGCCGAGGCGAACCTGACCCTCTGCGACCTCGACGCCGAATGGGAGGCCGGGGCGGAGGGCTGGGAGAGCCGCTCCGACAACTCCTGCTTTTCCGGGCGCAGGCTGCGGGGCCGCATCTTGATCACCGTCGCCGCCGGGCGGGTCGCCTACCGCCAGCGCAGCTTCGCTCTGGGGGTCGCGTGAAGCTCGATCCGGAGCGCGCCGTCCTCGTGGTGATCGACGTCCAGGAGGCCTTTCGCAAGGCGCTCCCGAGCTTCGGCGAGGTCGCCGAGGCGAGCGCGACCCTGGTCCAGGGCGCGGCCGCGATCGGGATCCCGGTCCTGGTCACCGAGCAGTATCCGAGTGGTCTCGGTGCGACGGTTCCCGAGGTCGCCGAACACTTCCCCGACGGCACCGAGCCGCTCCCCAAGGTTCGCTTCTCGGCCGCCGAGGCCGAGGGCTTCGAGCTCGGCGAGCGCGACCAGGCGCTCGTCTGCGGGATCGAGACGCACGTCTGCGTCAACCAGACGGTGCTGGACCTGATCGACGAGGACGTCGAGGTTCACGTCGCCGCCGACGCGGTCGGGTCGCGGACGGCCGCCAACCGCGAGCTCGGGCTGGCGAAGATGGAGCGCTCCGGTGCGATCCTGACCAGCGTCGAGATGGCGCTGTTCGAGCTCCTCGGCGGCTCCGACGCGGCGGCCTTCAAGCGGGTGCAGGGGCTCGTCAAATGAGTCTGCGAGAGGGATACGTCCTCCTCGAGGACGGGACCTCGTTCGAGGGCGAGCTCTGCGGCGCCGTCGCCGAGGTCACCGGCGAGGTCGTCTTCAACACCGCCATCACCGGGTACCAGGAGGCGGTCACCGATCCCAGCTACGCGGGCCAGATCATCACCTTCACCTATCCGATGGTCGGCAACTACGGGGTCGGAGCGCCGGCGATGGAGTCCGGCCGCGCCCAGGCGAGGGCCGTGATCATGCGCGAGGCGCGCAACGGCGAGGATGCCGCCGACGCCGAGGGCGGCTGGCTCGACTGGCTCGACAACTGCGGCGTGCCGGCGATCACCGGGGTCGACACGCGGACGCTCGTCCGCCACATCCGCGATCAGGGCGCGATGCGCGGCGGGATCTTCCCGGCCGAGCTCGCCGAGGGCGATGCGAGAGCGCGGATCGAGGCCGAGCCCTCGATGACCGGCGCCGACTTCGCCCGCACAGTAACCCCGGACGAGGCGATCGAGATGGACGGCGACGGCCCGCACATCGTCGCCCTCGACACCGGGATCAAGCTAAGCATCATTCGTCAATTCCGCGAGCGGAATTGCCGGTTGACGTTGCTGCCCTGCGACGCGTCGGCAAAGACCGTCCTGGCCGCGAATCCGGACCTGGTCTTCCTGGCCAACGGCCCCGGGGACCCGGCCGCCCTCGACTACGTCGTCGACACGGTCCGCGACGTCGTCGGCAAGAAGCCGGTCGTCGGGATCTGCCTCGGCCATCAGCTGCTCTGCCGGGCGGTCGGCCTGGAGACGTTCAAGCTCCGCTTCGGCCACCGCGGCGCCAACCACCCGGTCAAGGACCTGGAGACCGGGAAGATCGACATCACCTCCCAGAACCACGGTTTCGCCGTCCGCCCGCCGGGTGGGGGAGAGACGATCGACACCGACGAGCCGGTCCGCTGGGAGACCGACTTCGGCGCCGCCGAGCTCACCCACCTCAACCTCTACGACCGCACGGTCGAGGGCCTCGCCCTGCGCGACGTCCCCGGCTGCACCGTCCAGTACCACCCGGAGGCCGGCCCCGGACCGCACGACGCCCGCTACCTGTTCGACCGCTTCCTGGAGCTGGCGGCGTGACCGAGGCCGAGATCGAGTTGGTCGAGCGGGCCTATGCGCTGGTCCGAGAGGTCGGCGTCGACGAGCTGCTCGAGCGTTACGACGAGTTCTTCGCCGACGACTTCGAGTTCCGGCCGGTGCTCGCAGGTTCGGTCGAGGGCCGGACCTACCGCGGGCGCTCGGGGTTCGAGGAGTACTGGCGGAGCTTCAACGACGCCTTCGAGGGCATCGAGTTCATCGGGCCGGCGTTCGAGTCGGTCGATGCCGACCGGATCCTGGTGACGACGACCGTGCGCGGGCACAGCGCCGGGGCACAGGTACCGATCGAGCTCGAGGTCGCGCACCTCTGGGAAATCAAGGACGGCCTGATCGCCGCCGGCGAGACCTTCACGTCGCCCCGTGATGCGCGGGAGCGGCTGGCCCGATGAACTGGCCGCCCGAGTCGACGCCACTCGAGGGCTCGATCGTCCGGCTTGAGCCGCTGCGCCGCGAGCACCGCGAGGGCCTCGAGGCGGCAGCCGGCGACCCCGAGATCTGGGCCTGGATGGACCGCCGCATCCCGGCCGAGGAGGGCGCGTTCGAGCGCTGGTTCGAGACCCGGCTCGCGGTCTCCGAGCACGGCGACGAGTGGAGCTTCGCGACGATCTCGCTGGCGAGCGGCCTGCCGATCGGCAGCTCCTCGTACCTCCATGTCCGTCCCGAGCACGACGGGGTCGAGATCGGCTGGACGTGGCTCAGCCCCTCGGCCTGGCGCACCGGCGCCAACCTCGAGGCGAAGGTGCTGATGCTCGGCAATGCCTTCGAGGCGCTCGGATGCATGCGGGTCGAGTTCAAGACCGACGCCCGCAACGAGCGCTCGCGCGCGGCGCTCGAGGCGCTGCCGGCGACGTTCGAGGGGATCTTCCGCAACCACATGCTCGTCCCCGGGGTCGGCCGGCGCGACTCCGCCTACTACTCGATCACCGACGGCGAGTGGCCCGAGGTGCGCGTCAACCTCCGACGCCGGCTCGGGGCCGGCCGGGAGGCGGTCGCCGGTGCCTAGGCGCGACGACATCCAGAAGATCATGCTGATCGGCTCGGGGCCGATCGTGATCGGACAGGCGGCGGAATTCGACTACTCCGGTGTCCAGGCCTGCAAGGTGCTGCTCGAGGACGGCTACGAGGTCGTCCTCGTGAACTCGAACCCGGCGACGATCATGACCGACCCCGAGTTCGCCGATCGGACCTACGTCGAACCGCTCCTGCCCCGCAACGTCGCCCGGATCATCGAGCGCGAGCGGCCCGACGCGCTGCTGCCGACGCTGGGCGGCCAGACGGCGCTGAACCTGGCCAAGTCCCTGCACGACGACGGCACGCTCGAGCGGCTCGGGGTCGAGCTGATCGGCGCCGACTACGAGGCGATCCACCGGGCCGAGGACCGCGAGGCCTTCCGGGAGACGATGGAGGACGCCGGCCTGCGGGTCCCGTGGTCGGCGATCGTCGGCTCGGTCGGCGAGGTCGAGCGCGGGCTTGCCTCGGGCGAGATCAAGCTGCCGGCGATCGTCCGCCCGGCGTTCACGCTCGGCGGCCACGGGGGTGGGGTGGGGAGGACCGAGACCGAGCTGCTCGGGGTCGTCTCCGAGGGCCTCGCCGCGAGCCCGATCAACCAGGTCCTGGTCGAGGAGTCGGTGCTGGGCTGGGGCGAGTTCGAGCTCGAGGTGATGCGCGACCGCAACGACAACGTGGTGATCATCTGCTCGATCGAGAACGTCGACCCGATGGGCGTCCACACCGGCGACTCGGTGACGATCGCGCCGGCGCAGACGCTGACCGACCCGCTCTACCAGGAGCTCCGCGACCAGGCGATCAAGGTGATCCGGGCGGTCGGGGTGGAGACCGGCGGCTCCAACGTCCAGTTCGCGGTCAACCCGGCGGACGGCGAGATCGTCGTGATCGAGATGAACCCGCGCGTCTCGCGCTCCTCGGCGCTCGCCTCGAAGGCGACCGGATTTCCGATCGCGAAGATCGCCGCGAAGCTCGCGGTCGGCTACGCCCTGGAGGAGATCGACAACGACATCACCCAGATCACCCCGGCCTCGTTCGAGCCGACGATCGACTACGTGGTCACCAAGGTGCCGCGCTTCGCGTTCGAGAAGTTTCCGGGCGCGGAAGGTGAGCTGACCACACACATGAAGTCGGTCGGCGAGGCGATGGCGATCGGGCGCACCTTCCGCGAGTCGTTCGCGAAGGCGATGCGCTCGCGCGAGCTCGACTCGCAGCCCGAGCCGCCCGGTGAGACCGAGGACCTGCTCGCGCTGCTCGCCACCCCGCGCGCCGACCGCTTCGACCTCATCCTCGAAGCATTCCGGCGCGAGGTCTCCGTCGAGCGGATCCACGAGCTGACCTGCGTCGACCCCTGGTTCCTGCGCGAGCTGCAAGCGTTGGCGACCGAGGGCGACGGCACCGACGGCCTGGAGCGCACCTTCCGCTCGGTCGACACGTGCGCAGCCGAGTTCGAGGCCCGGACGCCGTACTACTACTCCGGCCACGAGCGGAATACACCGGCCACCTCCTCGGCTTCGCCTGCGGGGGTGCCGGGTGAGTTCCTCAAGGGCGAGGTCCGTCGCGGCGACCGCGAGTCGGTGGTCATCCTCGGCTCGGGCCCGAACCGGATCGGCCAGGGGATCGAGTTCGACTACTGCTGCGTGCACGCGGCGATGACCGTGCGCGAGTCGGGCCGCGATGCGGTGATGATCAACTGCAACCCGGAGACGGTCTCGACCGACTACGACACCTCCGACCGCCTCTACTTCGAGCCCCTGACCGCCGCCGACGTGCTCGCGGTGATCGAGGTCGAGCAGCCGGAGGGGGTGATCGTCCAGTTCGGCGGCCAGACACCGCTGCGGCTGGCGAAGGCGCTGCAGGAGGCGGGCGTCAAGCTGCTCGGGACGCCGGTCGACGCGATCGACCTTGCGGAGGACCGCGGCCGCTTTGGCGCCCTGCTGCGACGACTGGAGATCGCCCACCCGCCGTACGGGACCGCCCACTCCGCCGAGGAGGCGGCGATGATCGCCGAGGACGTCGGCTTCCCGCTGCTCGTCCGCCCGTCCTACGTGCTCGGCGGCCGGGCGATGGAGATCTGCTACTCGACCGAGCAGCTCGACGAGTATCTCGAGCGCCACGTCAAGGCCGACCAGGAGCACCCGCTGCTGCTCGACCGCTTCCTCGAGGACGCGATCGAGGTCGATGTGGACGCGCTGTGCGACGGCGAGACCTGCGCGATCGCGGGGATCATGCAGCACGTCGAGGAGGCGGGCGTGCACTCGGGTGACTCCGCCTGCGTGATCCCGCCGATGAGCCTCGGCGAGGGGATGCTCGACGAGATCGAGGAGACGACCCGGCGCCTGGCGCTCGAGCTCGGCGTGATCGGCCTGATCAACATCCAGTACGCCGTCGCCGGCGGGCGGCTGCACGTGATCGAGGCGAACCCGCGCGCCTCGCGGACGGTCCCGTTCGTCTCGAAGGCGATCGGGGCGCCGGTGGCAAAGCTCGCCTGCCGGCTGATGCTCGGCGAGTCGCTGAGCGCGATCGACCTGCCGACGATGCACAACGGCCACGTCTCGGTGAAGGAGGCCGTGCTGCCGTTCGCGCGCTTCGCCGGCGCCGACTCGGTGCTCGGGCCGGAGATGAAGTCGACCGGCGAGGTGATGGGGATCGCCGAGGACTTCCCGGCCGCGTTCGGCAAGGCGCAGGCGGCGGCCGGCGTTGCGCTGCCCGAGTCGGGCACGGTGTTCTTCAGCGTGACCGACGCGGACAAGGCGGCGGCGACCGGGCTGGCGCTGCGCTTTCACGACGCCGGCTTCCAGATCATCGCCACCCGGGGGACGGCGCAGGCGATCCGGAGGATGGGAATCCCGGTCGAGGAGATCAACAAGATCTCCGAGGGCTCCCCGCATGTCGTCGACTACATCCGCAACGAGCAGGTCGACATGGTGATCAACACGCCGACCGGCAGCGGGGCGCGCTCGGACGGGTGGGAGATCCGTTCGGCCGCCGTCCGGCAGCGAATTCCGTGCATCACGACGATCACCGGCGCGACGGCCGCCTCGCGGGCGATCGTCTCCGGGCGAGAGGGCGGCGACGAGCCGATCTCGCTGCAGGAGCTGCACGGGATGGAGAGGGCGCTCGGCAGTCGCGAGCCCACCAGGGGCCGTGACTGAGCGGGTCCTCGCTCCGCTCGGCCGCCGCTCCTGCGAGGTGGTCGCGAACACCGCGACCGGGGGATACCGGATCATCTCGGCGCTCGACCGCGAGGGCCCCGACCCGCTCGCGGGCCAGTTCTACATGCTCGCGACCGCCGACTGGGGCGGGTCCGGGGGCCGTCCCTACCTGCCGCGCGCGTTCTCGGTCGCGATGGCCGAGGCCGACGGCGAGGGCGTGCGGCTCGACTTCCTGCTCGAAGCGATCGGTCCGGGCACCGAGCTCCTCGCCCGGCTCGAGGCGGGCGAGCCGCTGCTCGTCACCGGCCCGCTCGGCCGGCCGTTCTCGGATCCCGCCGAGCTCGCCCCGAGTGCCGCCGGGGCGGTCCTGGTCGGCGGCGGAATCGGGATCGCGCCGCTGGCGATCCTGCGCCGTCAGCTGGCCGAGCGCGGCGTCCCTCAGCGGGTTCTGCTCGGCTGGCGCGATCGGGCCCACTCGGGCGGGCTGGAGCTGTTTCGCTGCGAGGAGATCCGTACCGCCTCCGAGGACGGGCACACCGGCCACCAGGGCTACGTCACCGACCTGCTCTCGGTCTTGCTCGAGGGGGACGACGCCTCGAGCGCCGTCGTCTACGCCTGCGGCCCGCCCGCGATGCTGGAGGCGGTGCGCCAGATCTGCGACCGCGCGGAGGTCGCCGCCGAGCTGGCGATGGAAACGCCGATGGCCTGCGGCTTCGGCTCCTGCTTCGGATGCGCGGTGCCGCTCGCCGCCGGCGGCTACATGCGCCTCTGCGTCGACGGGCCGACCGTCAACGCCGCCGAGATCGAGACGGCGATGGTGGCCGGGAGCGGGCACTGATGCCGGCGCCCGACCTCTCCCTGCAGCTCTGCGGGATCGAGCTCGACCACCCGGTCATCAACGGGTCGGGGACGTTCGACGCGATCGCCGCGCGGCGCGCGTTCGGGAAGGCGCTCGACGCCGCCTTTCCGTTCAGCATGTTCGTCTCGAAGACGATCACGGTTGAGCCGCGGGCCGGCAACCCGCCGCCGCGCCTGTACGAGACCCCGGCCGGGATGGTGAACTCGATCGGCCTTCCCAACAAGGGGCTCGATGGCTTCTTGGAGCACGACCTGCCGGAGCTCGCCACGCTGCCGGTGCCGCTCTGCGTCTCGGTGATGGCGCCGAGTCCCGAGGGGTTCGGCACGCTGGTGGCGGGGGTCGGCGGCCGCGACGAGGTTGCGGCGATCGAGCTCAACGTCTCCTGCCCGAACGTCAAGTCCGGGCTGATCGTCGGCGAGCAGCCGGCGGAGACCAAGGCCCTGTGTGAGGCGCTGCGCCCGCTGACCGCCAAGCCGCTGATCGTCAAGCTGACCCCGAACTGCTCCGACCCGGCGGCGGTGGCGGCGGCGGCCGCGGAGGGGGGCGCCGACGCCGTCTCGCTGATCAACACGCTGCGGGCGACCGGTCCCGACCCGGCGACGCTGCGCCCCTGGCTCGGCGCCGGCAGCGGCGGGCTCTCGGGACCCGCGGTGCGGGCGATAGCCCTCGATCAGGTGCGCCGGGTCGCCGACGCGGTGGCGATCCCCGTGATCGGGATGGGCGGAATCGAGAGCGGGGAGGATGCGCTCGCGTTCATGGCCGCCGGGGCGACCGCGATCGCGGTCGGAACCGCGAGCTTCCGGGACCCGGCGGCGGGTGAAAGGGTCCGCTCCGAGCTCTCGTTCGCGCTCTCCCGGCGGGGCCTTTCCGGGCTTCCGGCGACATCGGTCGCATCGACCTCAACCTGAGGTCGAACCGAATTTCGCAGAAACCCCCCCGATCACCCTTGCGCGCTGCCGCCGCCTCGCTATACACTCGCGCCCGCCGATGGCCCCAACCGCTTCCGTCGACACGACATCCGCCGCCGTTCCCGAGAGGTCCCGCGAGCAGCGGATGCGAGCCCTCCGCCGAGCGAATGAGATTCGCTCTGCCCGCGCGCAGCTGAAGCGCGACCTGAAGGCCGGCAAGGTGAAGATCGAGAAGCTGCTTCTCGACCCGCCCGACTACGTGCTTTCGGCGAAGGCCTTCGACATGATCCTCGCGGTGCCCAAGTACGGCCGCGTGAAGGCGAACAAGATCCTCACCCAGTGCCGGATCTCGCCGTCGAAGACGATCGGTGGGCTCTCGGAGCGCCAGCGCGCCGAGCTGGTCCAGTTCCTGCGCCGGTAAAATCCCCGCAAATCCGCCCCTTTTCGGGCTAGGGTGCATGTCGTGGCCAAGGTCTTTGTGATCACCGGTCCGAGCGGCGTCGGCAAGGGGACGCTGATCCGACTGCTCCGCGAGCGGGTCCCCGAGCTCTCGCTGTCGACCTCGGCGACGACCCGGGCGCCGCGGGAGGGAGAGGTCGGCGGCCGCGACTACCACTTCCTCTCGCGCGAGGAGTTCGCCCGCCGGGCCGACGCGAACGAGTTCCTCGAGCACGCGGCCTACAGCGGTCACCGCTACGGCACCCTCCGCTCGGAGGTCGAGCGCCGGCTCGCCGCCGGCGAGTCGGTGGTCCTCGAGATCGAGGTCCAGGGGGCGCGCCAGGTCCGGGCGGCGATGCCGGAGGCGGTGCTCGTCTTCATCGCCCCGCCGGACCCGGCCGCGCTTCGCGAGCGGCTCGAGGAACGCGGTACGGACGACCTCGACGCGATCGCCGAACGGCTGCGAACCGCGGAGATCGAGCTCGACGCACAGCAGGAGTTCCAGCACGTGATCGTCAACGACGAGCTCGACCGGGCGGCCGACGAGCTCGACCGGATCGTGCGGGCGGAGCTCGCTGCTTGACAGGTCCGATCGCGGTCCCACTACACTCCCCGCCCGAATGATCAAGCCAAGAGTTGACGAACTGCTCGACCGCACCGACAGCCACTACGCCGCGGTCCTGGTCGCCGCGAAGCGGGCGCGCCAGCTGAACAGCTATTACCGCGCGCTCGGCGAGGGCAGCTACGAGGAGTACACCCCGCCGATGGTCGACACCCAGACGGGGAACTACCTGACGATCGCCCTCCAGGAGCTCGCGGAGGGCAAGATCAAGTACCGCTACCGCAGCTAGCGGGGCCTCTCACAACGTTGGACCGCAAATGACGGTCCCAGATCACCGCCATGCAGCGTCCTCGGTCGCCCGAATAGCGCTGCTATTCGGACTCCCTGCGTCCTTGCGTGTCGGCGCCTGGGACTCGTCATTTCCTGGCCAACGTCATGAGACACCCCGCTAGGGCTCGGCGCAAGGCTTCGCCCGGCTCGGCAGCGCACGCGGCGTAGCCTTAGGCCATGGCTCGCATCCTGATCGGGGTCAGCGGTGGGATCGCCGCCTACAAGGCGCTGGAGCTCGCGCGGTTGGCGACCAAGGCCGGCCACGGCGTGCGGGTGATCATGACCGCGTCCGCGGAGCGGTTCATCGGCGCCGCGTCGTTCGAGGGGATCGTCGGCGCCCCCGTGCTCACGGACGAGTTCGAGCGCGATCCGATGCGCGGCGCGTTCCCCGGTGACGACCTGCCGGCCCATGACCCGATCGGGCACCTCGAGGTGGTCGCCAACGCCGACGCCTTCCTGGTCGCGCCGGCCTCGGCGAACACGATCGCGAAGCTGGCCGCCGGGATCAGCGACTCGATGCTGACCACGTCGTTCCTCGCCTGCACGGCGCCGCGGGCGGTCGCGCCGGCGATGAACGACCGCATGTACGCCAACGCCGCGACGCAGGCGAACCTGGCGACGTTGCGCGAGCGCGGCGTGACCGTGATCGATCCCGACACCGGGCCGCTGGCCTCGCGCGGGGAGTACGGGACCGGGAGGTTGCCCGCACCCGAGCGCCTGCTGGCGGAGGTCGAGGCCCTGCTGCCGGGGACCGGCGCCTGGGACGGGCTTCAGGTCCTGGTCACGGCGGGCGGCACCCGCGAGCCGATCGACCCGGTGCGCTTTATCGGCAACCGCTCGAGCGGCCGGATGGGCGTCGCCCTGGCGGCCGCGGCGGTGCGCCGGGGGGCGCGCGTGACGCTGATCGCCGCCAACATGACCGTGCCGCTGCCGGCCGGAATCGAGACGATCCGAGTCGAGACGACCGCCGACCTGGACCGAGCCGTGCGCGCGGAGTTCGACTCCGCGCACGTCCTGCTGATGGCGGCGGCGCCGGCGGACTTCCGCTCCGCGGCCCCGGAGGGGACGAAGATTGCGCGCGACGGGGCCGAGGCGCTCGAGCTTCGCCTGGAGGCAACCGAGGACATCCTCGCCGGCGTGGCCGCGAGCCGGCGCCCGGATCAGACGCTCGTCGGCTTCGCCGCCGAGACCGGCGCGGAGGCGGTCGGGCGCGCGCGCGAGAAGCTCGAGCGCAAGGGCATCGACGCGATCGTGTTCAACGACGTCTCGCGGCCGGAGATCGGCTTCGACTCGAGCGACAACGAGGTCACGATCGTCGACGGGTCGGGCGACCACCAGGTCCCGCTGTCGTCCAAGGACGAGGTCGCCGATGCGGTTCTCGACCGGGTCGAGGCGCTGCGCGCGAGCACCGAGGCGAATACCTGACTGACCCGCTTGCCCCGCTTCCTACACTGGATGTATGGACGCGAGCGCAGATACCTACAAGCTCTACCGCCAGGGCGTCGAGCTGCTCGAGGACGGCAGCTTCGGCGAGGCGACCGTGCCGCTGGCCGAGGTCGCCCGCCGCGCCCCCGAGAAGAGCTCGGTGCGTGAGGCGCTCGGCCGCGCCTACTTTCGCAACCGCCAGTTCGCCGAGGCGGCGGCCGAGTTCGAGGCCGTGCTCGAGAGCCACCCGGTCGACGACTACGCCCACTTCTGCCTCGGCCGGGCGCTGAGCCTGACCGGCGATCGCGAGCGCGCCCGCCACCACCTGGCGCTGGCCTCGAACCTGCGACCCGACCGCCGCGACTACCGCCTCTACCGCGACCGCCTGCGCGCGGCTTCGTGACGATCCGGCCCGCGGCGCCGGCCGACGTCGCTCGGTTCGTCCGCAATCTGTAGGCGAACCGCATCCAGACCGCTGCATAGGCGGTCAACATGCGGCTCGACGGTCGCCGCCCCCGTTATTGCCCGTCCGGCCCTAAGGCCCGGACCCGGGCCGGTCGAGTTAGGGGGCAGAGGTGCGGCCGGAGAACTAGGATCGGCCCGTGAGGGCCCTTGTGCAGCGGGTCGAGCGGGCGGCGGTGCGAGTCGGCGGGGAGGAGATCGCGGCGATCGGCCCCGGGCTGCTGGTGCTGCTCGGCATCCATCGCGAGGACACCGCCGACGAGGCAGACCGGCTCGCCGACAAGGTTCGCGCGCTGCGGGTCTTCGACGACGCCGACGGGCGAATGAACGAGCCGCTCGGCGACCGCCGGGTCCTCTGCGTGAGCCAATTCACCCTTTACGGCGACGCCCGCAAGGGCAACCGGCCGGGCTACATCGAGGCCGCAGGAGCCGAACGCGCCGAGCCGATCTACGACCGCTTCTGCGAGCGCCTCGGCGCGGAGCGCGGCAGCTTCGGCGCCCGGATGGCGGTCGAGCTCGTCAACGACGGGCCGGTGACGCTGCTGCTCGAGGCTTGATCCGATCGCGGAGCCCGAAGGGCGAAGCGGAGGGGCGCCGCCGTTGAGGCGCCTTGTTCCACAGGCACGAGCGACGCTGAGCACCGGGCAGCGCGAGGCTATACTCACGCCACCTTCTTACGTACCCGAACCCTGTGAATGGTGGGCCCGGGCCCGCCTTTTTTTTCGCGGTTTCGGGGTCGGAAGGTGGAGAGAGACGAGGAGCGGAGAGCGAGTTGAACGACCTGCAGGAGTTGCAGAGCACAATCGAGGAGCGGATCGCCGGCTATGACCCGGAGATCGAGCTGATCGCGCTCGAGCGCCCCGCCGCGGAGACCCTGCGGCTCTACATCGACCACCCCGGCGGGGTCGACCTGGCGCTCTGCGAGCGGGTCACCGGCCAGCTCCGCGAGCTGCTCGAGTCCTACTCGCTCGAGGTCTCGTCCCCGGGCATCGATCGCCCGCTGACCAAGCCGGAGCACTTCCGGCGCTTCCTCGGCCGCAAGGTCAAGGTGCGCACGGAGGAGGCGATCGCCGGCCGGCGTAACTTCACCGGCACCCTGACGGACGCCGACGACGAGGGCGTCTCGCTGTCGGCCGACGGCGACGACATCCGCATCCCCCTGGCGGGCATCCGCCGTTCGAATCTGATTCCCGACTTTGGAGGCAGCGCGTGACCCGCGAGATCGTGGAGGCCCTTCACGGCCTCGAGCAGGAAAAGGGCATCGATGCCGAGACGCTGATGGCGGCGCTCGAGGACGCGCTGCTGTCCGCCTACAAGAAGAGCCCCGGAGCGGCGAAGTACGCCCGCGTCGACCTCGACCGCGAGACCGCCGACTTCCGCGTCTTCGAGCTCATCCTGCCGCCCGAGCTCGAGGAGAAGCTGCTGGCGCAGGTCGCCGAGGAGCAGGAGCCGACCGTCGATCCGGAGACCGGCGAGCTGCGCGAGCCCGAGGAGCCGGAGCTCGATCCGGAGATCCTCGCCCCCTACGAGGACCAGATCCAGTCCCGTGACGTCACCCCGGACGACTTCGGGCGGATCGCCGCGCAGACCGCGAAGCAGGTGATCCTGCAGCGGATCCGCGAGGCCGAGCGGCAGATGATGTTCGACGAGTACCAGGACCGGGTCGGCGAGCTGATCACCGGGATCATCCAGCAGTCCGACAACCGCTACACGCTGGTCCAGCTGCGCGAGCGGGTCGAGGCGCTGCTGCCGCGGTCCGAGCAGGTCTGGAACGAGCGCTACGACCACGGGATGCGGGTCAAGGCGGTGATCACCGACGTCTCGGCCGAGGGCAAGGGCCCGAGCATCGTGGTCAGCCGGCGCAGCCCGGAGCTGATCAAGGAGCTATTCGAGCTCGAGGTGCCCGAGATCGCCGACGGCCTCGTGGAGATCGTCGGCGTCGCCCGCGAGCCCGGCTACCGCTCGAAGATCGCGGTGATCTCGCACGCCGACGGGGTCGACCCGGTCGGCGCCTGCGTCGGCCCGCGCGGCTCGCGCGTGCGGATGGTCGTCTCCGAGTTGCGCGGCGAGAAGATCGACATCATCCCTTACAACGAGGAGCCCGCCCGGTTCGTCGCCAAGGCTCTCTCGCCGGCCCGGGTCCGCGAGGTCCTGGTCGACGACGAGACCAAGGAGGCGACCGTGATCGTTCCCGACGACCAGCTCTCGCTGGCGATCGGGCGCGAGGGCCAGAACGCCCGCCTCGCGGCCAAGCTGACCGGCTGGAAGGTGGACATCAAGTCGCAGACCGAGTTCGTCGAGGTCGAGGCCGACATGGAGTACGACGAGGGCGAGGAGGTCGCCGACGGCCGCTGCGCCGCCGTGCTCTCCGCCGGTCGCCGGTGCCCGAACGCGGCGCTCGACGGCTCGCGCTACTGCGGCCTGCCGCAGCACCAGGCGCTCGCTCGCTTCTCGACCAACCAGGTCACCGTGCTCACGCCGCTCAGCGACGAGCAGGTCGCCGTCCTCGCCGACCCGGACGCGGCGGAGGCCGACGTCGCGACGCTCGTCGCGAGCGCCGAGGCCGAGTTCTCCGAGGCTGAGGAGACGGAGGCGAAGGCGCCCGAGGCCGACGAGGAGATCGCCGAGGAGCTCGAGGTCGCCGAGGAAGCGGTCGCAGAGGAGATCCTCGAGGAAGAGGAGGCCGCCGAGGAAGAGGTCATCGAGGAGGCCGTGGCCGAGGAGATCGTGGAGGAAGCGGTCGTCGAGGAGGCGGTCGAGGAAGCGGTCGCCGAGGAGATCGTCGACGAGATCGAGGAGGAGGCCGAGGAGGAAGCGGCCGAGGAGATCGTCGAGGAGCTGGTCGAGGAGGCCGAGGAAGAGGCCGCCGAGGAAGCGGTCGCCGAGGAGCTCGTCGAGGATGCCGCGACCGAGTCCGAGGGAGCCGCGGAGGCGCAGTCGTAATTGGCCCGCAAGCGCGTCCATGAGATCGCCAAGGCCCAGGGGCTGACGAGCAAGGACGTCCTTGCGGCGCTCAACGCCGCCGGGATCGAGGCCAAGGCCGCGGCGTCGAGCGTCGAGGAGGCCGATGCGCTGAAGGCGCTGAAGGCCGCCGACGGCGGCGCCCCAGCGGCTGCCGCGCCCGCCGCGGAAGCGCCGCCGAAGCAGGCCGCTGCCGAGAAGCCGAAGCCGGCACCCGCCGGCGAGGCGAAGCCGGCCCAGAAGCCGGTCCGCCCGGCGCAGCCCGCCGGCGACGGCGCCGGAGGGGCGGGCGGAAAGAAACGCCGTCGCGTCGTCATCGACTCACAGGCGTCGCGCCGGGACCAGATGCAGAGCGCCCCGCCGCGCCGCCCGCCGCGCCGCCGCGGTGGCCGCCGCCGCCGCCCGCTGCTGGAGGAGCCGCCGCTCGGGCCGATGGTCGAACAGGAGCAGCCCGCGCTCAAGATCCCGTCCGGCGCCACGGTGCGCGAGGTCGCTGAGATCTTCGGTGTTGGCGCCGCTGACGTGATCAAGCAGCTGATGCAGCTCGGCGAGATGGCGACCCTGACCCAGACGCTCTCCGACGAGACGATCGAGGTTCTCGCCGAGGCGCTCGACCGCAAGGTCGAGATGGTCAGCGCCGCCGAGGAGCCGGTCGAGGCACCCGACTTCGACGACGCGGAGGCGGACCTGGTCGACCGCCCGCCCGTGGTCACGATCATGGGCCACGTCGACCACGGCAAGACGTCGCTGCTCGACGCGATCCGCGAGACCGAGGTCGTCGCCGGCGAGGCCGGCGGGATCACCCAGCACATCGGTGCCTACCAGGTGCACCAGAACGACAAGACGATCAGCTTCATCGACACGCCCGGCCACGCCGCGTTCACCGCGATGCGCGCCCGCGGGGCCGATGTCACCGACATCGTCGTCGTCGTGGTCGCCGCCGACGACGGCGTGATGCCGCAGACGGTCGAGGCGATCGACCACGCCCGAGCCGCGGATGTTCCGATCCTGGTCGCGATCAACAAGATCGATCTCGAGGGCGCGAATATCGACAAGGTCAAGGGCGAGCTCGCCACCCACGAGCTCAGCCCCGAGGACTGGGGCGGCGACACGATCTTCGTCAACGTCTCGGCGAAGACGCGCGAGAACCTCGACGAGCTGCTCGAGAACATCCTTTTGGTCGCCGAGGTCGAGGAGCTGAAGGCGAACCCCGACGCGCCGGCCTCCGGCGCGGTGATCGAGTCCCACCTGGACCCGGGCCGGGGCCCGGTCGCGACGGTCCTGGTCCAGCGCGGAACCCTGCACATCGGCGACTCGGTCGTCGCCGGACCGCAGTGGGGCAAGGTGAAGGCGATGCAGGACCACACCGGGACCCGCCTGCAGGAGGCGAGGCCGGGCGATCCGGTCGAGGTGCTGGGGTTCGAGGGCGTCTGCGAGGCCGGCGAGCACGTCGAGGTGGTCGACAACGACCGCCGCGCGCGCCAGCTCGCGCAGGAACGCGCCACCCGGCTGAAGACCGAGCAGCTCGGCCGCCGCCAGGCCCGACGGCTCAGTCTGGACGAGGTGTTCGCGAAGGCCAAGGAGGGCGAGATCAACGAGCTCAACATCGTCCTCAAGGGCGACGTCTCGGGCTCGCTCGAGGCGCTCCAGGACGAGATCGCGAAGCTCCCCCAGGACGAGATCTCCGTCAACGTCATTCGCGCCGGCGCCGGCGGCATCAACGAGTCCGACGTGATGCTGGCCGCGGCCTCCGACGCCGTGATCATCGGCTTCAACGTCCGACCGCTCGCCGACGCGCGCCGTGCCGCCGATCAGGAGGGGGTCGACATCCGCACGTACTCGGTGATCTACAAGGTGACCGAGGAGCTGCGCGCCGCGATGGAGGGCATGCTCGCGCCCGAGGAGGTCGAGGAGGCGCTCGGCCAGGCCGAGGTGCTCGAGCTGTTCAAGGCCTCCAAGGTGGGCACGATCGCCGGTTGCTCGGTCACCGACGGCAGGCTGACCCGCGGGGCGGAGGTTCGCCTGGTGCGCGACGGCACGGTCGCCTGGACGGGCAGGATCGGGTCGCTGCGCCGGTTCAAGGACGACGTCCGCGAGGTCGAGGCCGGGCTCGAGTGCGGCGTCGTGCTCGAGGGCTTCCAGGACGTCAAGGTCGGCGACGTGATCGAGGCCTTCGAGACGCGCCAGGTCGAGAAGACGCTCGAATAGCGTTCATCACCCTCCGGGGTGGATCGCTAAAGCTCGCTGGACGCATTCCCGATAGAGCCCTGACAGCGCCTTACGCGGGACGTCGTGCAGACGGGACTGGGTTTGGCGGGCATTCGGAATCTCAAGGGGAAGGTCAATGCGACTCTTCAACAAGCGCAACTTCGTCGTCGGGGCCATGACCCTGATCGTGATGTCGGCGGTCGGATTCGTCTACGCGGCCTGGACCACCAATGGCTCCGGTTCGGGCTACGCCAAGGCCGGGACCAGCCAGGCGCTGACCACGGTCGACGTCTCGGCCTCGACCACCGCCACCCTGTATCCGGGGGTCAGCGGCGACGTCAAGATCGAGATCGGCAACCCGAACCCCTACAACGTCCGGGTGACGGCGATCTCCGGCAACGGGACGATCACCCCGGATGCCGGCCACTCCGGTTGCACGACCACGGGCGTCACGTTCACCGACCAGAGCTCGCTGACGATCGACATCGCGGCGAGCTCCTCGACGACGACCACGCTCACGGGCGCGGCGAGCATGTCGAACGCCTCGCTCAACGCCTGCCAGGGCGCGACCTTCACGATCCCGGTCAGCCTGACCGGCGCCAGCAACTAGTCCTCCGTCGGCTGTCGCCGCGCCTGTCCGAGGCGCCCTGGGCGCCGATCTGCAGCCGATCACGCCTGGTGGACGTTTGTCCGGGGCGGATTCCTAAAGAAACCGGCGCATCGCCCGATACATAGCCAAGGAAGCGCCTTGAGCCGATCGTCGAGTCGACGTGACGCAACGGGCCGAAACCCAGAAATCGGAAGGGGACCAAATGAGGTTCTTCAGCAAGCGCAACTTCATCGCCGCCTCCATGACTCTCGTGGCCATGGTCGCGGTCGGGTTCGTCTACGCGGCCTGGACCACCAACGGCTCCGGCTCGGGCTACGCCAAGGCGGGGACCAGCCAGGCCCTGACCACGGTCGACGCTTCGGCCTCGACCACGGCCACCCTGTATCCGGGCGTCACCGGCGACGTCTCGATCGAGATCGACAACCCGAACGAGTACGACGTCCGGGTCACGGCGATCGCGGACACCGGAGCGGCCGTTCCGGACGGCAGCCACGCCGGCTGCACGACCACCGGGGTCACGTTCAACGACCAGAGCGGTCTGACGCTCGACGTCGACGCGAACGACACTCTGGCGACCACGCTCACCGGCGCGGCCAGCATGTCGAACGCCTCGGTCGACGGCTGCAAGGGCGCAACGTTCACGATTCCGGTCAGCCTCACCGGCGCCAGCAACTAAGAGAGACCAGGTCGAGTCTCAAGGCGCTTCCATGGGTTTCGACCTGGGCAAGCGAATCGCGCGGCCGCCGGCTCAGCCGGCGGCCGCGCTACGTCTTGGGCTCCTGTCCGCGACGGCCGTCGTCGCGCTGTTCAGCTGCGTCGCGGGAGCGGACGCCTCATGGGGTGGCAACGGATCGGGCAACGGCTACTCGAAGGCCCGCTCCATGCCGGGCGGCAACACACCGACGCCCTCGATCACCGGCCGCAACGTCACCGTCAGCTGGTCGACCTCCAGCTTCGCCGGCGGCGGACCGAACATCAACGACTACACGGTCAAGCGTTACGACACCGGCGGCGGCGCCCAGACGATCGGCGCCAACTGCTCCGGGACGATCTCGGCGCTCACCTGCACCGAGGACAACGTTCCGTCGGGGAGCTGGAAGTACTCGGTGACCCCGAAGGCGGGAACCAACTGGGTCGGGACCGAGTCGAGCCAGTCGACGACCCAGGTCGTGCCCAACCCGACCTACACACTCTCGAGCTCCTCGACGGTCACCAGCCTGCCGACCTCGCTCAACGGCAACCTCGCCGCCTTCAAGACCGGCGCCACGGTCACCTACCGCCTCGATGACCCGAGCACCGGGCCCCTGCTCAGCTCCGGCACGACACCATCGACGATCGGCAACGACGGCGCGGCGTCGAACTCCGTGACGATCCCCTCCGGGACCCTGAACGGCTCACACACGATCTACGCGATCGGGTCGAGTGGCGACGAGGCGAGCGTCGCGATCAGCGTCCAGGTGCCATACACGATCAACTACGCCACCTGGCAGTTCAACGACGCCTCCAGCGGCACGGCGGTCAGCACGCCCGAGGCCGTGGCCTTCGACGACAACATCGTCTTCCCGGCCGGCGACGGCTTCGGGAACGCCAACTTCACCAACAGCTTCCAGTCCAACCGCTTCTACCAGTGGGACTACAACTCGCCGCTCCAGCCGGGCCTGGCCGTAACCAACGCGAAGTTCGACTTCCGGTTCCAGTCAAACGGCGGCGCCGAGGTGGCGTGCTTCTACTTCGACGTGATCAGCGGCGGCAGCGTGATCGGCACCTACGGCGACACGACGCCCGGTACCGCCGGCTCGCCGTTCTGCACCAACGCGACCGAGAAGTACGTCTCGACCTCGATCCCGGTGGTCAACACGACCACCATCGCCAACGGCGATGAAGATCAAGGTCTACGGCTACGAGTCCAACAGCAAGCCGATCAAGGTCGACCAGGCGGTCGTCACCGGAACCGTACTGCGGCTCGAACTTCACGCTCTACGAGAACCAGGGCAACAACCAGGCCGATGCCTCGGCCGAAACGCTGCCGTGGGAGCTGGCGCTCCAGGACTCGATCTACTTCGGCGCCGCGACGAACTACGGCGCATCGTTCACCTCGACGAAGTACGACGGGTTCCCGATGCCGAGCGGCTACGTCCCGAGCGGGTCGACCATCGAGTCCGTCAGCCTCGTGCACCGCTGGCAGTCGGGCAGCGGCAGCAACCTCTGCTACTACGTCGACCTCTTCGTGAGCGGCAGCTCGATCGGCACGGTTCCGAGCCCGCCCGGTACCGACGGCCAGGCCTGCTTCGCCGGGACCGGAAGCTGGACGACCGACACCGTCTCGCTGCCGGCGATCGACACGCTCTCCGAGCTCAACAACCTCAACCTGCACCTGGTCTACCGCACGAAGACGGGCGGCGGCACCAAGCCTCGCCACGACTACGTCGGGCTGCAGGTCACGTACCACTGAGCCGCGGCCCTAGGCTCCGTGGATGGCCGCGTACGTGCTCGTACTCGAGATCGGGATCGACCTGCGCGACGCGCAGAACCTGAAGGAGAAGCGCAAGGTGGTGAGCTCCCTGAAGGCGCAGATCCGCCAGCGGTTCGTCGCCTCGGTCGCCGAGATCGAGGCCCACGACGACCGGCGCCGGGCGGTGCTGCTCTGCAGCCTGGTCGGCGGTTCCGAGCTCCGCGAGCGCGGTGACGAGCTGGAGCGCTTCGTCGACGTGCGTTGTCCGGACCGGTGCACGTTCCGGCGCGACCTGCTCACCCTGGACGACATCAGAGGTTGAGGTCCCGAAGGGACTCCAGATGTTCGGCTGTTATGTTGGCTCGCGTATGGCCGGAGGGGACCGCATGCGTCGAATCGACGAGGTCATGCGCAAGGTGATCGGCTCGGCGATCGCCACAGACCTCCAGGACCCACGGATCGGATTCGTGACTGTGACATCTGTTCAGACAAGCCCGGACCTGCGCTCGGCGCGCGTCTACGTCAGCGTGCTCGGGGACGAGGAGGAGCGCGAGGCGACGATGGCCGCGCTCGCCTCCTCGCACGGCAAGCTCCAGGCGGCGATCGCCCGCGAGGTGCGGATCAAGCACACGCCGACGCTCAAGTTCCACTACGACGAGAGCCTCGAGCGCGGCGTCCGGCTCAGCCGGCTGTTGGAGGGCGATCCCGATGAGTGAGCCGACCGCGGCGCTCGCGTCCGAGCTCGACCGCGCGGTCGAGGAGCTGCGCACGGCCGACCGCTTCCTGCTGACCACGCACGAGGGCCCCGACGGCGACGCGCTCGGTTCGCTGCTGGCGATGCACCACGTGCTCGAGCAGCTCGGCAAGGACTCGGTGATGTTCCTGGCGGCCAAGGAATTCCCGATCGCGATCGAGTACCGCTTCCTGCCCCTGGAGGAGGTGTTCCACGAGCCGCCGGCCGACGTCGTCGATCGCACGCTCGTCTTCCTCGACTGCGGCAACATCGACCGGATGCCGGTCGAGTTCCTCCAGCGTGACGGAGCGCGGCTGGTCAACATCGACCACCACCACGACAACACCCGCTTCGGCAGCGTCAACCTCGTCGACACGGAGGCCTCCTGCACGGCCGAGATCGTGCTCGAGGTCGCAAAGCGCCTCGGCGCCGAGATCACCCCGGAGATCGCCTCGGCGCTCTACGTCGGGCTGATCACCGACACCGGCAAGTTCATGTACGAGAACACTCGCCCGGCGTCGCACCTGATGGCCGCGGAGCTGATCGACGCCGGGGTGGACGTCAACGACATCTATCAGCGCCTCTACGAGCGGGTGCCGATCGAGAAGTGGAAGCTGACCGCGCGGGCGCTGGAGAAGATCGAGCGGTTCGACCAGGATCGGTTCGCGGTCACCTACGTCAGCGCCACCGACTACGAGGAGACCGGTGCCGGCGACGTCCACACCGAGGGGATGATCGACTTCGTGCGGGCGCTCGAGGGGGTCAGCGTCGCGGCGATGGTCCGCGACAAGACCGACGGCGGCAACTCGGCGCGCAAGGTCAGCCTGCGCTCCAACGACGGCGCGGTGGACGTCTCGGCGATCGCGCGCGCGCAGGGCGGGGGCGGTCACCGCCGCGCGGCCGGCTTCGGCAGCGACCTGCCCTACGAGGAGCTGGTCGAGTTCCTGCGCGCCGAGATCGCCGCGCAGCTCGGTGCCTGAACGCTCACTGGAGGCACCGGCCACCGGCGCCGTCGTGCTCGCCGACAAGCCGGCCGGGATCACATCGCACGACGTCGTGGCTCGGGCCCGGCGGCGGTTCGGAGCCAAGGGCGGGCACGCCGGCACCCTCGATCCGTTCGCGACCGGCCTCCTGATCGTCCTGCTCGGGCGGCCCGCGACCCGTGAGCAGCGCCGGTTCATGGGCCTGCGAAAGACCTATCGGGTGCGGGCCCGGTTCGGGGCCGTCTCGACGACCGGTGACCGCGACGGTGAGATCACGGAGACGGGGCTCGTCCCGGCCGAGCCGCCGCCGATCCCGACCGGCGAGCTGAGCCAGCGCCCGCCCGCCTACTCGGCGGTCAAGGTGGGGGGCGAGCGCGCCTACAAGCGCGCCCGGCGCGGCGAGGAGTTCGAGCTGCCGCCGCGGCTGGTCACCGTCCACCGGGCTGAGCTCCTGTCGGGCGAGGGCGACGAGGCGGAGTACGAGATCGAGTGCTCCTCCGGCACGTACGTCCGCAGCCTCATTGCCGACCTCGGCGACGCCTACTGCACCGAGCTGAGGCGAACGGCGATCGGGCCGTTCACGGTTGAAGAGGCGGACGAGCTCACGGTGATCGCCCTCGATGAGGCGCTGGCGCGGATCCCGGCCGGGTAGGGCTGGGTAGGGGGGCGGGTTCGGGCGCCGGCGGGGGGCGCGCAAGGCGTTTCGGCGAGCGAGCCGCGTCTTGATCCCGCTGGAGGGGGGTTTGGACGCGGCTCGCCTGATTTCTCGCCGCGGCGCCAGGTCAAGCCACCCCTACCCAGCCCCGTAGTGCGCCTAGCTGCCAGAGTTCGCCGCCATGGCGATCGACGTCACGCCCCTACCCGAGGCCGCTCAGCGCCCGCGCGAGGTCGCGATCGGGGTCTTCGACGGGGTCCACGTCGGACACCGGAAGGTGATCGAGGGCGCCGACACCGTGCTCACCTTCGACCCCCACCCGCTGAGCGTGATCCACCCGGAAGCGGCGCCGAAGCTGATCATGCCGTTCGAGATCAAGCGCGACGTGATCGACGGGCTGGGCGTCGACGAGCTGGTGATCGTCTCCTTCGGCGAGGAGTTCCGCGAGATCGAGGCGGAGGAGTTCTGCTCGCGGATCCTGATCGAGACGCTCGGGGCGACGCGGGTCAGGGTGGGGGAGAACTTCCGCTTCGGCAAGCAGGCGAAGGGCGACCCGGAGATGCTGCGCGGCCACTCCGAGTTCGAGACCGAGGTCGTGCCGCTGGTCGAGGTCGACGGCGAGATCGTCTCCTCGACCCGGATCCGGGCCCAGGTCACGGCGGGCGACGTCGAGGGAGCGACGCGGTGCCTGGGCGCGCCCTTCCTGCTCGAGGGAACGGTGGTGGAGGGCGACAAGCGCGGGCGCACGCTCGGCTTTCCGACCGCCAACGTCGTCCCCTCCGAGGAGTACGTCTATCCGGGCCACGGGGTCTACGCCGCGTTCGCGGACGGGATCCCGGCTGCCGTCAACGTCGGCGTCCGGCCCACCTTCGAGACCGGCCGTGGAGTGCTGATCGAGGCGTACCTGATCGACCACGACGCCGACCTGTACGGGCACACGCTGAGGATCGCGTTCATCGCCCGCCTGCGGGGCGAGAAGCGCTTCCCCGGCGTCGAGGAGCTGGTCGCGCAGATGCACCGCGACGTCGACCAGGCGCGCGAGCTGTGCGCTGCCTTCAAGCCGCCTCGCTAACCTGTCCGCTCCGCATGGGTCTGACCAAGGAAAAGAAGCAGGAGCTGGTCTCCAAGCACGGTCGCTCCGAGGGCGACACCGGGTCCGCAGAGGTCCAGGTGGCCCTGATGACCGCGCGCATCAACGAGCTCACCGAGCACCTGCGCACGCACAAGAAGGACCACCACTCCCGTCGCGGGCTGCTGATGCTGGTCGGCAAGCGCCGGCGCCTGCTGCGTTACCTCGAGCGCTCCGACGTCGAGCGCTACCGCGCCCTGGTCGCCGACCTCGGGCTGCGTCGCTAAGGCCGCCATGGTCGAACCGGGCGCCGAGGCTCCCGAGTTCACGCTTCCCAACCACCGGGGGAAGCCCGTCAGCCTGTCGGACTTCCGCGGGCGGAAGGTCGTGCTCGCCTTCTACCCGAACGACTTCAGTCCCGTCTGCTCCGACCAGCTGTCGGTCTACCAGGAGGTGCTGCCGCAGATCGCCGGCGCCGGCGCGGAGCTGATCGGGATCTCGACCGACGGCAGCTGGTGCCACAACGCGTTTCGCAAGCAGCTCGGGCTCGAGATGACGCTGCTCGCGGACTTCCATCCCAAGGGCGAGGTCGCGCGCGCCTACGGCGCCTACCTGGAGCAGTGGGGCACCCCGAACCGCTCGCTCGTCCTGATCGACGAGGAGGGCGTGGTCCGCTGGGTGCACGCGGAGGAGACGCCGCTGACGATCCCCGGCGCGAACCTGATCTTCGATGCGCTCGAGGGGCTTGACTGAGCTCACGTCCGCCGGCCTGCCGCCCGTCGGGCCCGGCGATCACGTGCGCGGGACCGGGGCGGAGCTGATCGTCTACGCGGACCTGGCGTGCCCGGTGTGCGCCGAGGCGTGGGCGTGGATCTCGGCGCTCGAGCTGCGCCTCTGCCTGCGCCACTTCCCGATCGCCTCGAAGCGACCGCGAGCCCCGGCGTTGCACGCCGCCGCCGAGGCCGCCTCGATCCAGGATCCGGCGGCCTTCTGGGGGCTGGTCGACTCGATCTACGCCGACCACGCGCACATCGACGACCCGCACCTCTGGCGGCGGGCGGAGGCGCTCGGGCTCGACCTCGAGCGATTCGAGGCCGACCGGCGTTCGGACGCGGTTGCGAGCCTCGTCCGCGCCGGCTTCGAGGGCGGCATCCGCGCCGGCGTCACCGGGACGCCGACCGCATTCGCCGACGGCGAGCCTTGTAACATCGCCGACGTTAGAGAACGAGAAGTTCTGGAACGTTGGGCAGCCAACCGGGCTGCCGAAAGGAAAACCTGAATACATGTCTATGTTTGACGTGACCCGCGTCTCGTGTGAGGTCGGAGGCGAAGAGATCTCCTTCGAGACCGGCAAGCTCGCCCGCCAGGCGGGCGGAGCCGTCGTCGTCCGCTCCGGCGACACGATGGTCCTCTGCACCGCGACGATGGGCAACCTGCGCGACGTCGACTTCCTGCCGCTGACGGTGGACGTCGAGGAGAAGCACTACGCCGCGGGCAAGGTCCCCGGCTCCTTCTTCCGCCGCGAGGCCCGCGCCGGCGAGAAGGCAACACTTACCGCCCGGATGATCGACCGGCCGATCCGGCCGCTGTTCCCGAAGGGCTGGCACTTCGAGACCCAGCTCGTCGCCCAGCCGATGTCGGTCGACCACGTCCACCCCTACGACATCCTGGCGATGAACGGCGCCTCCGCGGCGCTGGCGATCTCCCCGGTCCCGACCGCGGCGCTGGTCGGCGCCGTGCGGGTCGGCAAGCTCGACGGCGACTTCGTCGTCAACCCCGAGGAGGAGACCCACCCCGAGCTGGAGATGGACCTGATCGTCTCCGGCTCCAAGGACGCGATCCTGATGGTCGAGTGCGGCGCCGACGGCGTCACCGAGGCCGAGGTCCTCGACGCGCTCGACATCGCCCACTCCGAGATCAAGACGCTGATCGGCGCGATGGAGGAGCTGGCGGAGAAGGCCGGCAAGGAGAAGGTCGAGGTCGAGGCTCCCGAGATCGACGAGGGGCTGCTCGAGCAGATCCAGTCGAAGTACGGCGCGAAGCTCGACGAGGCGACCCAGGTGCCCGAGAAGCTCGCCCGCCAGGACGCGATCAAGGCGGTCGAGGAGGAGGCCCTGGCCGAGTTCGCCGCCGGTGACGGCGAGGTCGAGGTCGATCCCGAGAAGGCCCCCGAGGTCACCCGCGCGTTCGCGAAGCTCGAGAAGGACGTCATCCGCAAGCGGATCGCGGTCGACAAGAAGCGCCCCGACGGCCGCGCCCAGGACGAGATCCGGCCGATCGAGACCGAGGTCGACATCGCCCCGCGCGTGCACGGCTCGGCGCTGTTCACCCGCGGCGAGACGCAGATCCTCTCGAGCGTCGCGCTCGGCACCACGCGGATGGACATGAAGGTCGACAACCTCGGCCTGCAGGAGACCAAGCGCTTCTGGCACCACTACAACTTCCCGCCGTTCTCGGTCGGGGAGGCCGGCTTCATGCGCGGCCCGAAGCGCCGCGACATCGGCCACGGCGCGCTCGCCGAGCGGGCGCTGTTGCCGACGATCCCGGACGAGGACGACTTCCCGTACGTGATCCGCGTCGTCTCCGACACGCTGGAGTCGAACGGCTCCTCGTCGATGGGCTCGGTCTGCGCCTCGTCGATGGCGCTGCAGGCGGCGGGCGTCCCGGTCAGCGAACCGGTCGCCGGCGTCGCGATGGGGCTGATCAAGGAGGGCGACGACTACATCGTGCTCACCGACATCGCCGGCGTCGAGGACCACCTCGGCGACATGGACTTCAAGGTCGCCGGCAACGAGGACGGGATCACCGCCCTGCAGATGGACATCAAGATCACCGGCGTCACCTTCGAGATCCTCACCGACGCGCTCGAGCAGGCCCGCAAGGGACGTCTGTTCATCCTCGGCAAGATGGCCGAGGCGATCGACGCCCCGCGCGAGAAGCTGTCCGGTCTACGCGCCGGCGATCGAGTCGATCAAGATCGACCCCGAGAAGATCGGGGCCGTGATCGGCAAGGGCGGCGAGACGATCCGCGGCATGCAGGAGGAGTTCGAGGCCGAGATCGACATCGACGACGACGGCACGGTCCGCGTCTACGCCCCGAGCGGCGCGCTTGGTCGAGGCCTGCATCGCGCGGATCGAGTCGATGACCCGCGAGGCCGAGGTCGGCGACCGGTTCCCGAACGCCAAGGTCGTGAAGACGACCACGTTCGGCGCCTTCGTCGAGCTGGTCAAGGGCACCGACGGGCTGCTGCACATCTCGAACGTGAAGCCCGGCGAGCGGGTCGACACGGTCGAGAGCGTGCTCTCCCAGGGCGACGAGATCGACGTCACCGTGGCCGAGGTCGACAAGGAGCGCGGCCGGGTCGGCCTGCGCCTCTCCGAGGACCCGCAGATCGCCGGCAAGAGCCCGGAGGAGCTGCAGAAGCTCGGCACGGGCGACCCGACGATGGGCGGCGGCGGCGGACGCGGCGGCCGTGGCGGTGACCGCGGTGGACGCGGCGGTCGCGACGGTGACCGCGGCGGACGCGGCGGACGAGACGGCGGCGGACGCGGTGGACGCGACGGAGGCCGCGGCGGCCGCCAGCGCGAGCGCCTGGATTGACGTTGGATCTGCCTGAGGGCATCGAGCTGACGAGGCTCGACTCGGGCGTCCGGGTCGTCGACCGAGGTCGTCCCCTCGGTGCGCTCGGTCGCCCTCGGCCTCTGGGTGAGGACGGGATCGCGTGACGAGACGCCGGCGCAGGCCGGCGTCTCGCATTTCCTCGAGCACCTGCTGTTCAAGGGCACCGAGCGCCACTCGGCGATCGAGATCTCCGAGCTCTTCGACGGCATGGGGGCGGCCACCAACGCCGCGACGAGCAAGGAGTCCACGCACCTGCACGCGCGCTTCCTCGACGAGCACACCGACCGAGGCGTTCGACCTGATGGCGGAGATGCTGCTCGCCCCGGCGCTGCCCCCGGACGAGATCGACTCCGAGCGCGAGGTCGTGCTCGAGGAGATCGCGATGTACGAGGACGAGCCGCAGGACCGCGTCCACGACGTGCTCGCCGAGGCGATCTACGGCGACCATCCGCTGGGCCGCCGGGTGCTCGGCCGGGCGGAGGTGATCGGCGGGATCCCGGTGCCGGACATCGCCGTCCTACCACGACGCTCGCTACACGGCCTCCAACCTCGTCGTCGCGGCCGCCGGGCACGTCGAGCACGAGCGGATCGTCGAGCTCGCCGAGCGGCTGCTCGCCGGCGCGGCGCCGAACGGCGACGCGGGCGGCCCGGCGACGGCGCCTCCGAGCAGGCGCGCCTGAGCTTCTATCCGAAGGAGACCGAGCAGTACCACATCTGCTTCGGCGGTCCGGGGATCGCGCGCGCCGACGAGCGCCGCTTCGCGCTCGGCGTCCTCGACACGATCTTCGGCGGCTCGGTCTCGTCGCGGCTGTTCCGCGAGGTGCGCGAGAAGCGCGGCCTCGCCTACTCGGTCGGCTCCTACACGCACGAGTTCGTCGACCGCGGCTTCGTCGCCATGTACGTCGGCACCCGCGGCGACAACGTCGCCGAGGCCTGCGAGATCATCGGCCGCGAGCTGGTCGAGCTGCGCGACGGAGGGTGTCGGCGAGGACGAGCTCGCGCGGGCCAAGGAGCACGTCAAGGGCCGCATGGTGCTCGGGCTCGAGGCGACCGGGGCGCGGATGGGCCGGCTCGCCCGCAGCATCCTCTTCGACATCCCGCTGCTCTCGCTCGACGAGATGCTCGAGCGCGTCGACGCCGTCAGCGCCGACGAGGTCGCCGAGCTCGCCGAGCACGCTCTACGACCCGGCGGAGCTCGCCGCCGCCTGCGTCGGCCCCGACGAGGAGCTGCTTCCGGACCGCCGCCGGGAGCGGTGTCCGCAGCGCTCTGGTGCGCGTGATCCGGGTCGTCGTCTCCGGCGCCGCCGGGCGGATGGGGGAGACGGTCTGCGAGGCGGTCGAGGGCGCCGATGACCTGGAGCTGATCGGGCGCGCCGACCCGCAGCTCGGGACCGACGCTCGCGGCGGTCGCTCGCCGACGCCGACGTCGTCGTCGACTTCACGACCCCCGAAACGGCGCTCGGCAACGTCCGCGCCTGCGTCGACGCCGGCGTCCACGCGGTCGTCGGCACCACCGGCTTCGACGTCGACGCGGCCCGCGAGGCGGCCGAGGCGGCGCGCGAGGCGGGCGGCTCGGCGAACGTCCTGTTCGCCCCCAACTTCGCGATCGGCGCGGTGCTGATGATGCGATTCGCCGCCGAGGCCGCCCACCACATGCCCGAGGTCGAGATCGTCGAGCTCCACCACGACCGCAAGCTCGACGCGCCCTCGGGGACCGCGAAGCGGACCGCCGAGCTGATCGCCGACGCCGGCGGCAACGTCCACGAGCCGATCCACTCGGTCCGCCTGCCGGGCCTGGTCGCCCACCAGGAGGTGCTGCTCGGCGGCGAGGGCCAGACGCTTACGATCCGCCACGACTCGATCGACCGGCAGCTCGTTCATGCCCGGCGTGCTGCTCGCCGTGCGCCGGGTGGGCGAGCTCGACCGACCGTTCACGGTAGGCCTCGAGAACGCTCTCTGAAAGGGGACCGACGTGACCGTAGCGACTGATCTGGCGACGCATGGACGCGACCGCCCAGGCAGAGCTGGTGCGCTCGGGCGAGGCTTCGCCGGACGGAGCTGGTCGACGCGGCGATCGCCCGGGTCGAGGAGGTCAACCCGCAGCTCAACGCGGTCATCCACGAGCTCTTCGAGGAGGGCGCGGCCGAGGCGCGCCGGCGGACCTCCCCGACGGGCCGTTCCAGGGGCGTCCCGTTCCTGTTCAAGGACCTCGGCGCCGCGCTACGCCGGCCAGCCGCTGCACCTGGGGATGCAGGCTGCTCAAGGACGCCGGACTTCCGCGCCCCGGTCGACACCTACCTCGCGCAGCGCTTCCGCGACGCCGGCTTCGTCGTGATCGGCAAGACCAACATCCCCGAGCTCGGCATCCTGCCGACCACCGAGCCCGAGGCCTACGGGGCGACGCCGCAACCCCTGGAACACCGACCGCACGTCCGGCGGCTCGAGCGGCGGCTCGGGCGCCGCGGTCGCCTCGGGCATGGTCCCGGTCGCGCACGCCAACGACGGCGGCGGCTCGATCCGGATCCCGGCCAGCATCTGCGGCCTGGTCGGCCTGAAGCCGACCCGCCAGCGCGATCACCGAGGGGCCGCTGTCGGCGACAACATCACCGGCCTCACCGTCGAGCTCTGCGTCACCCGCTCGGTCCGCGACACCGCCGCGATCCTCGACGCGGTCGACGGCTCGGCGCCGGGCGATCCCTACGTCGCCCCGGCGCCGCTGCGGCCCTACGTCGAGGAGCTCGACCGCCGAGCGCAAGCTCCGGATCGGGGTGCTCGAGCGAGCCGCCGGTCGCCGGGCTCGACTCGCACCCGGAGTGCGTCGCGGCGGTCCGACGACGCCCGCGAAGCTGCTCGAGTCGCTCGGCCACGAGGTCGACGGAGGACTCCCCGGTCGACGCCCGAGCTCGCCGAGGCGCTCAACCTCGAGGACACTTCCTCACCCGCTGGGCGGCCGGCCAGGCGGCGAGCCTCGACCAGCTCGGCGATGATCGCCGGCCGCGAGCTCACCGCCGACGACGTCGAGCCGCTGACCTGGGCGCTGGCCGAGATCGGCCGTGAGCGCACCGCGGGTCGCTACCTCGCGCGACCACGGCCTGCACCAGCTCGTCGCCCGGGCGATCGCCGCCTGGTACGAGAGCGGGTTCGACCTGCTGCTGACCCCGACGATGGCCGAGCCGCCGGTTCCGCTGGGCACCTACGACGACTCGCGGCGACGATCCGCTCGACGCCTTCCGCCGCGCCATCCCGGCCGGCGCGTTCACGGCGCTGTTCAACGCCACCGGCCAGCCGGCGATCTCGCTGCCGCTGCACTGGACCGCCGACGGCTCCCGGTCGGCGTGCAGCTCGTCGCGCCGTTCGGTCGCGAGGACCTGCTGATCCGCGTCGCCGCCCAGCTCGAGCGCGCGCAGCCGTGGACCGACCGCAGGCCGCCCGTCTTCGCCGGCTGACGCTAGGCTGAAACGCATGCGCCGAGATCCGGGGAGTGCTCACCGCGATGGTGACGCCGTTCGATGCCGACGGCGCGGTCGACCTCGACGCGGCCCGGCGGCTCGCCCGCCAGCTGGTCGACGACGGCTCGCACGGGCTGGTGATCGCGGGGACCACCGGCGAGTCGCCGACCCTGTCGGACGACGAGAAGCTGCGGCTGCTCGACGCCGTGCTCGAGGAGGTCGGCGACGACGCGACCGTGATCGCGGGCACCGGCTCCAACGACACCGCGCCACGCGGTCGGGCTGACCCGCAAGGCCCGCGACGTCGGGCGCCCACGCGGTGCTCGTCGTCACCCCGTACTACAACAAGCCGAACGAGGCCGGCCTGCGCGCCCACTTCGCCGCCGTCTCGGAGGCGGCCGGCGAGACCCCGATCGTCCTCTACAACATCCCCTCGCGCTGCGTGATCAACCTCTCGCCGGAGTTGCTCGCCGAGCTCGCCGCGGCGAACCAGAACGTCGTCGCCGTGAAGCAGGCCAACGACGACGAGCTCGGGCCGATCGAGGGGCTCGCGATCCTCGCCGGCAACGACGACGTCTTCGCTCGCACGCTCGGCTTCGGCGGCGCCGGCGGCATCCTGGTCGCCTCGAACGTCGACTCGCCGCGGCTGCGCGAGCTCTACGACGCGACCGTCGACGGCGACGGCGGATCGGGCCGCCGAGCTCGACGCGGAGCTGAAGCCGCTGTACGAGGCGATGTCGGTGGCCCCGCCCGCGGTCTCGGCGAAGACGGCGCTCGAGCTGCTCGGCGTGATCGAGGCGAACGTGCGGCTGCCGATGGTCCCGGCGTCGTCCGAGCGAGCGCGAGCAGATCCGCGCGGCGCTCGCCGACCAGGGGCTGCTGGTCGGAGCGGCGTTGAGCGGCTCCGTAAGCATCCTGCCGCTCGGCGGGCTGGGCGAGATCGGCAAGAACATGACCGTGTTCGAGCGCGACGGACGGATCGTCGTCGTCGACACCGGGCTGATGTTCCCGACCGCCGAGATGCTCGGCATCGACCTCGTGCTGCCCGACTTCGACTATCTGCGCGATCGCGCCGACGACATCGAGGCGATCGTGCTCACCCACGCGCACGAGGACCACGTCGGCGCGCTGCCCTACGTGCTGCGCGAGATCGGGATGCCACCGGCGATCTACAGCGGGCCGCTGACGATCGGGTTGGTCCGCTCGAAGCTCGAGGAGCACAAGCTCCGCGACGCGCCGCTCGAGGTGCTCGACGTCGGAAAGCGGATCGAAGCCGGGCCGTTCGAGATCGAGATGATCCACATGTCGCACTCGATTCCCGACGCGCGTGCGGTTGCGCTGCATACGGACCTCGGCGCGATCCTGGTCACCGGCGACTACCGCTTCGACCAGACCCCGGTCGACGGGCGCCCGGCGGACATCGCCCGGCTTGCCGAGCTCGGCTCCGAGGGGGTGCTCTGCCTGTGCGGAGACTCGACCAACGCCGACCGCCCGGGGATCGCCGGGTCGGAGTCGGCCGTCGGCCCGGCCCTGCTCCAGGAGTTCTCGCGCTGCGAGGGCCGGATCATCGTCACCTGCTTCGCCTCCAACGTGCACCGGGTCCAGCAGGTGATCGACGCCGCGGCGCAGCTCGACCGCAAGGTCGCGCTGGTCGGCCGCTCGATGCGCAAGAACTTCAACATCGCCTCCAACCTGGGGATCGCCAACGCCCCGGACGGCCTGCTGATCTCGCCGAAGGAGATCGAGGACTTCCCCGACCACAAGGTGATCGCGATCTCGACCGGCAGCCAGGGCGAGCCGCTCTCGGCGCTGCGGCGGATGGCGTTCAACGACCACCGCGACGTCGAGCTGCACTCCGGCGACACGGTGATCTTCTCGGCGACCCCGATCCCGGGCAACGAGCGCTCGGTCAACGAGACGGTCGACCGGATCTTCGAGATCGGCGCCCGGGTCGTCACCGCGGCCGAGGCCCCGATCCACGTCTCCGGGCACGGCTCCCGCGAGGAGCTGAAGCTGATGCTCAACCTGACCAGGCCGCGGCACGTGTTCCCGTTCCACGGCGATTTCAAGCGGATCTCCCTGCACGCCGAGCTCGCCGAGGCGGTCGGGATCCCGCCGGAGCGGATCCACAAGGGGCGCAACGGCCTGCCGCTCGAGATCGATGCCGACGGTGCCGCGTTCGGCGAGCCGGTGCAGTCGGGGATGATCTTCGTCGACGGCGTCGACATCGGCGATCCCGACGACGTCGCCCTGCGCGATCGCCGGACGCTGTCGGCCGACGGGGTGTTCATCGTCGTCGCCACGGTCGACGCCGACGACGGCAGTTCGGTCGCCGCCCCGGAGCTGATCTTCCGCGGCGTGCCGTTCATGGAGGACGCCGACGACTCGCTGCTCGACGAGGTGCGCGACGTGGTCGAGGGATCGCTCGCCAGGCTCGCCGACGAAGGCGTGACGGAGCCCGTCCTGCTCCAGCAGGACCTCCACGATGACATCGCGGCCTTCGTCTACGACCGGCTGCGCCGCCGGCCGATGATCCTCCCTGTGGTGGTCGAGGTCTAAGCCCGGAAGGGGTGGACGGATGTCGCGCTCGCGAGTCGCGACTTTCCCTCGTACCCCGGGTTGGGGTGGCTAAGGTATGCCAATGGCAGGGAACGCCCGCTCAGCTGTCGGGGCGGCGATGGTTATCGCCGCCGTCCTCTCGATCTTCGCCGCGACGGCGTCGGCGGACCCGCTCGCGCGGACCGTCGCCCGGGCGGACGCGCCCCGCTCCGAGCTCACCCTGATGCGCTCGACCACCGCCCCCGGCGGCGGTGTGGTCCAGCGGTACTCGCAGCGCGTCGGTGGGCTGCCGGTGTTCGACGCCGAGGTCGTCGCCGTCGCCGTCCCGAGCAACGGCTCAGAGCTGATCTCTGACTCGACCGTGCCCCGGATCCAGGCACCGGACGAATCGGCGGCGATCTCGAGCGCCGCGGCGATCGACCGGGCGAGCGCCGTGATCGGGCTCGAGCGCCTGCGCTCGGAGCCCTCGGCGAAGCTCGGCATCGACCGGGCCGGTGGCGACCTCGTCTGGCGGGTCGTGCTCCCGTCCTGGAAGCCGCTCGGCGACTTCGAGGTCACCCTGGACGCGAACTCGGGCGAGCGGCTGCGGGTTCGCGACCTGGTCCAGCACCTGACCGGTGCCGCCAACATCTTCAACCCCAACCCCGTCACCCAGCAGGGCTTCAGCTACGCGGGTCTCAAGGACCGCAACGACAAGGACTCGAGCCTGCTGACCTCGCTGCGGGTGCCGGTGGCGCTCGAGCGCATCAGCTCCGGCCAGGGCTGCCTGAAGGGCCAGTACGTCGACTCGCGGGTTGGGCGCCGGGGCAAGAAGGTCTGCTCGCCGAACGCCGACTTCACCGGGCTGACCCGCTCGCGGAACCAGTTCGAGCCTGTGATGGCCTACTTCCACATCGACCGCCAGCGCTTCTACGCCGACAGCCTCGGGCTCTCGCAGGGGCTGCGCAAGAAGCCGCAGAAGGTCTATTCGAACGCGATCCCGGACGACAACTCCTTCTACTCGACGGCCGACCACGCGATGGTGTTCGGGACCGGCGGGATCGACGACGGCGAGGACGCCGACGTGATCGCGCACGAATACGGCCACTCGCTCCAGGACCAGGCGGCGCCGGGCTCCCTGAACACGGGCCGCCAGGGCGGGACGCTCGCCGAGGGCTATGGGGACTACATGGCGGCGGCGATGTCGGCGCTGACCACCGGTGGCAGCCCGGCCGACGCGCTGCATCTTCGACTGGGACGGGATCCCCTACTCGCCGACCGGCACCTGCGGGCGAACCGCCGCCACCAACATCGACGTCAAGAAGGCCGAGCAGCGCTGCGGCAAGGAGATCCACTGCGTCGGCGAGGTCTACGCGTCGATGCTGCTCGACCTGCGCACGGCGCTCGGCAACGACACCGCCGGGCACTCGATCATGGACCGGCTCGTGCTCGAGGCGAACTTCATGGGCAGCCGCAAGACCAATTACAGGTCGACCGGCAAGGCGCTGCTGGCCGCCGATCAGCTGCTGTTCGCGGGCGCCCACACCGCCCAGATCCAGCAGGCGCTGACCGCCCGCAAATTCTGCGGCGCGACCTGCTGAGCGGCCAACTCGTCTGAGGCGCGAGCGGCGCGGCGGGCAAGGAAGCAGGGAGCGTGGCGTGCTCCGCACGCGAGCGACCGATGACGCAGCCCGGCGCCACCGATCGCCCCTGCAGAAGAGTTGGCCCGCCGGGGTTCAGGGAGGGGAGACCCCGGCGGGCCGAATTGGCTCAGATCAAAGACCGGCCAATGGATGCCCGACGAGGCACTGTCGGGGGTGACCTCGTCGGGCGGTGTCTCGTCCGGAGAGAAACGTATGACCGCGTCGTAAAGCGGCGCTAAAGAACCGCGGTGGGGTCGCGGGCCGGCTCGCCGAGGGGCAGATGCACCGTGAACCGCGCTCCGCCGGCGTCTGAGCGGCCGACGTCGACGCGGCCGTTGTGGGAGCTCGCGACCGCCTTGACGATCGCCAGCCCGAGCCCGGTGCCGGAATCGGTGGTGAGGTCGGCCGGACCGGCGCCGCGGGTGAAGCGGGCGAAGATCTGATCACCGAGGTCGGCGGGCAGCCCGGGACCGTCGTCGCTGACCTCGAGCACCGCCTCTTCGCCATTCGGACGCACGATCACGGTGACCGTCGAGCCGGGCGGGGTGTGGCGGACGCCGTTCTCGACCAGGTTGGCGACCAGCCGATGGAGGTCGTCGGGGTTACCGTCGACGGCAACCGGCTCGCCGGCCTCGAGCTCGAGCCGATGGCCGTCGGCGACCGGTCGCAGCTCGGAGATCGCGCCGGCGGCGATCTCGCTGAGGTCGCAGCTGTGCCGGGGGCCCGCGCGGCCGGCGTCGGCGCGCGCGAGCAGGAGCAGGTCGGCCACGAGACGCCGCATCCGTCGCGACGATCCGAGCGCACCGGCGACGATCTCCTGCTCGTCGGCGTCCGCGTCGCGCCCGGCGAGGCTGGCCTCGAGCAGCTCGAGGTTGGCGAGGATGCTGGTCAGCGGGGTCCGCAGCTCGTGGGAGGCGTCGGCGACGAAGTCGCGCTGGGCCTGGATCATCTGCTGGGTCTCGGAGCGGGCGGCGTCGAGCTCGCGCAGCATCTCGTCGAGCGTCCTCGCCAGCTCGGCGACCTCGTCGTCGGACGGAGGCATCGGGATCCGCCGCGACGGGTCTCGGGTCGTGCCGATCTCACGCGCGGCCGCGGTCAGCGAGGAGATCGGTCGCATCGCCCGGCCGGCCACCGCGAGCCCGGCAAGCGCTGCGAGGATCGTGCCGCCTGCGACGCCGAAGGCGAGGAAGAGCCAGAGCTTGCTGAGCGTGTCCTCCAGTGAGCTGTGGCTGCGCGCGTACTGGAGGTAGAGAGGGGGGATCGAGCTATCGGAGAGAACCACGGAAACGGTGTCGAAGTTGCCCACCTGCAGGACGCGACCGACGTCAGGCGGACCCAGGTCCGGGGCTCCCGGGGTCTGCGCCGGAAGGCCGTTTTGAGTTGGCGCGACGTTGCCCTCGCCGTCGACGATCCTGACCGCTGCGTCACCGGTCATCGCGAGGCCGAAGACGTCGGGCCCGGAGATCCCCTCCGACGCCGGCCGGTCGAGCTGGAAGTTGTTGCGTAGCTGGCTGGCGACGCTGAGCAGCTCCTGGTGGAAGTCGTCCTTGACCCGGTCGGTCGCCAGCCGCCCGACGACGAGCGCGAAGACGACGAGGATCAGCAGCGTGAGGCCGGCAGACACGCCCGCCAGCCGCCAGCGCACCGGCCAGCGCCCGATCGAGAGCGGCGACCGTCGGTGACCGGGCTCAGCCATCCCCCGGAGCTGCACGGATCACGTAGCCGGCGCCGCGCTTGGTGTGCAGCACCCGGGGTTCCCCGCCCTCCTCGAGCTTGCGCCGCAGGTTCGAGATGAAGACGTCGATCGTGTTCGTCATCGCCAGCGGGTCGTATCCCCAGACCTCTTCCAGCAGTCGCTCGCGCGAGACGACCAGGCGCTGGTTCCGCATCAGGTACTCGAGCAGCTCGAACTCGCGGTTGGTGAGCTCGATCTGGCGGTCGGCGCGGGTCACCTCGCGCGTATCGGGGTTGAGCCGCAGGTCGCCGACGACGAGCGCGGCGCTGCCACGCGGCGGTCGCCGGCGCATCAGCGCCCGCAACCGCGCAAGCAGCTCCTGCCGTTCGAACGGCTTCACCAGGTAGTCGTCGGCCCCGGAGTCGAGGCCCTCGACCCGGTCGTCGAGCTCCGTGCGGGCGGTCAGCATCAGGATCGGGACGTCCGACTCGGCCCGCAGCCGCCGGCAGACCTCGACCCCGTCGAGGCCGGGCAGCCCGAGGTCGAGGATCACGAGGTCGGGGACGAACTCCTCGGCGGCACGCAGCGCCTCCACACCGTCGCCCGAGGAGCGGACCTCATGTCCCTCCTGGCGCAGGGTCCGGCGAAGGACGTCGGCGATCGCCTCGTCGTCCTCGACGACCAGCACCCGGCCGGAGTATTCCTCGTCAGGGACCACACCCAGGAGGGTAGAGCCGAAAGCGCGGGATCAGGCCGATATTTAGCGCCGGTTTAGCCGTCTGGGCACGCGCGCCCATGACTGCGGGCCTGCGCAGGGGACCGTGCGCGGCCGTCGAAGTCCCAGGCACGGAGCGGGCGTCCGCGCGCTCCGCGCTGAGCAGATGATCTACCCCTGGAGCAAGCCCAAGCCCAGGCGCCGCACGCAGGCGCCGGCGTCGCGGCGGCGCGCGCCGGCCCGCAAGCGCCGCGAGCGTCCGGATCCGCGCGAGTGGGTCGAGGGGCTCGAGCAGCGCCATTACGACGTGGCCGGCCTCGTCCTCGTCGCGGCGGCGGTCTATCTCGCGTTCGTCCTCTACCAGGGCTGGGACGGCGGCCGCGTCGGGGGCTGGCTCGCCGAAGGGCTCGAGCAGGGGTTCGGCCGGATCGCGTACGTGGTTCCGCTCGCGCTCGCCGGGTGGGGCGTCTCGCTGATCGCGCGGCCGTGGATCGAGGCCCCGTCGGCGCTCAACGCCGGCGGCATCCTGCTGCTCGCGGCCCTGCTGCTCGCCTTCGCCGCCCAGACCGCCGGCCTTGGCCCGGAGCGCCCACAGCGGCACGACTACTTCGAGCAGAAGTTCATGGTCGAGCACGGCGGGGCGATCGGCGAGAGCCTGTACTGGGCATCGACGACGCTGTTCCAGCGGCTCGGCGCCCACATCCTCGTCGTGCTGATGTTCATCTCCGGTGCGCTGCTGCTCACCGGGACGACGCTCGGAGCGCTGTTCGGAGCGACCGGTCGCGCGGTGAAGGCCGCCGGTACCGGCACTCGCGAGGTGGCGCGCACGGTGCGCACCCAGCGGCTCGGCCCTGAGCCGTGGGGCGAGCCCTCGGACTCCGAGATCGCGATCACCCGGGCGCGCGAGACCGAGACCTTCGAGACCGCGCGCCTCGCTCCCGAGCCCGACGACGAGGACGACACGATCGCGATCCGCGCCGCGGAGGGCTGGGACGCGGACGAGGACGATGAGTTCCCTCCACCCGGCACGCCCGGAGGCGAAGCCGAGGACGTGGCCGGTGTTGGTCGGTTCGCCGGCGAACGCGTCGTCGAGGAGCAGGGTCTGGGCGTCACCCCGCAGGGCGGTCGCCGCACCAAGGACGGGATCACGGAATCCGACGAGGTCGACTACAAGCTGCCGCCGACCAAGGCGCTCGACAAGGGCAAGGCCGACCCGGGCCCCGACATGCGCGACCGCGAGGCGACCGCGAGCGCGCTGCTCGAGTCGCTGCGCCACTTCGGGGTCGAGGCACGGCTGCTCGGCACCGTCAGCGGCCCGCACGTGAGCCGTTACGAGCTTCAGCTCGCCCCCGGGACCAAGGTCTCCAAGGTCGCCCAGCTCAAGGACGACCTCGCCTACGCGCTCGCCTCGACCGACATCCGCATCCTGGCGCCCATCCCCGGGAAGAAGGCGGTCGGGGTCGAGGTCCCGAACCAGCGCCGCCGCCTCGTCCGCCTCGGCGACCTCTACAGCGAGCGGCCCAAGGGTGCCTCGCCGCTGTTCGCCTGGCTCGGCAAGGACGTCTCCGGGCAGGCCGTGAACGCCGATCTGGCGCTGATGCCGCACGTGCTCGTCGCCGGCACCACCGGCTCGGGGAAGTCGGGCTGCATCAACGCGATCCTGACCTCGATCCTGATGCACGCGTCGCCGAACGAGGTGCGGATGGTGCTGGTCGACCCGAAGCGCGTCGAGCTCAACCACTACGAGCGGATCCCGCATCTGCTCACCCCGGTGGTCACCAATCCGCGCCTGGCGGCGAACGTGCTCGCCAACCTGATCGGCGAGATGGAGAGCCGCTACGGCGTGATGAGCGAGGCGCGGGCGCGCAACCTGGTCGAGCTCAACCGGGTGCGCAAGCGCAAGGGCGAGCACCCGCTGCCGCACATCCTCTGCGTGATCGACGAGCTCGCCGACCTGATGATGGTGGCCCCGGCCGAGGTCGAGGACTCGATCATCCGCCTCGCGCAGAAGGCGCGGGCGATCGGCATCCACCTGGTCCTGGCGACGCAGCGCCCGTCGACCGACGTGATCACCGGGACGATCAAGGTCAACATCCCGTCGCGGATCGCGTTCGCCGTCGCCTCGCAGGTCGACTCGCGCGTGATCCTCGACGGTGGCGGCGCCGAGACCCTGCTCGGGCAGGGCGACATGCTCTTCCGGCCGGTCGGGACGTCGAAGATGAACCGGATCCAGGGTGCCTTCGTGACCGAGGAGGAGATCGCCCGGGTCTGCGGGTTCTGGGCCAAGCAGGGCGAGCCCCACTTCGACGAGGAGCTGCTCGAGGCCAAGGAGCCGGAGCTCGAGGAGGGCGCCGAGGGGGAGTTCTCGCCCGACCAGGACGACCTGCTCGCCGACGCGGCGCGGATCGTGGTCGAGTCTGAGACCGCCTCCGTCTCGATGATCCAGCGCCGCCTGCGGGTCGGCTACACGCGCGCCGGCCGCCTGATCGACATGCTCGAGCGCCGCGGGATCATCTCCGGCTACGAGGGCTCGAAGCCACGGCAGGTGCTCGTCTCGCAGGCCGAGCTGCCCCGCCTGCTCGAGCGCCCGGCGAGCGGGATCGTCGAGGACGCCGCCGCGCCCGGCGAGTCCGGCACGGAGACCGATCTCGAGCCCGTCGAGGGCTGAGCACCCCGAGTCGGGAAAATACGCCGCGATGAGTGGCGAGCGACCGGGAGAGATGCGGATCGGCGAGACGCTGACGGAGGCGCGCCGGCGCGCCGGGCTCGACCTGGCGACGGTCGCGGACCGGACCAAGATCCGGTCGCGCTACCTGGAAGCACTCGAGGGGGAGCGCTGGGACGAGCTGCCGAGCCGCGCGTACGGCAAGGGCTTTCTGCGCACGTACGCCGAGCTGCTCGGCCTCGACGCCGAGACGCTCGTCGACGAGTACCGGCGCCAGGTGGAGGCCGGCGAGGAGCAGTCGATGCATCCGCTCGGCGACGCGGTGCTCGAGAGCCGCCGACGCCGCCCGCCGCCCGGCGACGGCCCGCGGATCGGGCTCCTGATCGGGGTCGCCGGCGCGATCGCCGTCGGCGCGGTGCTCGTCGTGGCCCTGGCCGGCTCGGGCGACGAGGAAGAGCCGCCCCGCGCCCGGCCCGATGGCGGGCGACACCGAGGCGACCGCCGTGCCGTCAAGCCCGAGGGCATGGTCGAGCTCGCGCTCGTGATCCGCGAGCCGGTCGAGGTCTGCCTCCTGGGAGGCGCGGAAGGGGCGCTGATCGACGGGCAGGTGCTGCCGGCGGGCGATCACGAGAGCTTCGAGCGCCAGGAGTTCGAGCTCCGCTTCCCGAAGGGGTTCGATCCGGCCCAGCTGAAGGTGAAGCTCGACGGCGACGAGCGGCGGCTGCCGAAGGCCGAAGGTCCGGCCACCTACGAGATCGTCGCGCCGCGCCACCTGCGGCTCTCCGGCAAGAAGCCGAAGGAGAGCTGTCCGTGAGTGTGAGGGCCGGAATCCTGGTCACGGGCACCGAGGTGATCACGGCGCGGATCACCGACCGCAACGGGCCCTGGATCTCGCAGCGGCTGGCGGGACACGGGGTCGAGGTCGCCCACATCCTCGTCGTCGGCGACCGGCCGGACGACCTCGAGGCCGGCCTGCGGTTCATGGCCGACGAGGGCTGCGGGCTGATCGTCACCAGCGGCGGGCTGGGCCCGACCGCCGACGACCTGACCGCGGAGATCGTCGCCCGCTTCGCCGGGGTCGAGCTCGAGCTCGACGAGGGGATGGAGGCGAAGATCGCCGCGATCATCGCCGGCTTCGCGCGGCGGATGCGCTTCGACCCGGAGGCCCTGCGGGTCGCGAACCGCAAGCAGGCCATGATCCCGAAGGGGGCGGAGGCGATCGACCCCGCCGGCACCGCGCCGGGGCTGGTCGTCGCGGTCGACGACGGGCCGACGGTGATCGTCCTCCCGGGCCCGCCGCGCGAGCTGCATTCGATGTGGGAGCCGGCGCTCGAGACCGACGCCGTGCAAACGGTCCTCGCCAGGGCCGAACCGTACGTGGTCCAGACGGTGCGGATGTTCGGGCTCCCGGAGTCCGAGATCGCGAAGTCGCTGCGCGAGATCGAGGCCGAGACCGACCTCTCGCCGCTCGAGATCACGACCTGCCTGCGGCGCGGCGAGCTCGAGATCGACGTCCGCCACCGCCCCGGCGCCGAGCGGACGCGCGAGGCGCTGGTCGGCGGACTGATCGAGCGCCACGAGCCGTTCGTGTTCAGCACCGACGGCTCGACGATCGACGAGCAGGTCGCCGCGCTGCTGCGCGACCGCCGCCGGATCGCGATCGGCGAATCGTGCACCGCCGGCCTGCTGGCGGCGCGGCTGGCCGACCCGCCCGGGGCCTCCGACTACCTGCTCGGTGGGGTGGTCGCCTACTCGAACGCGGCGAAGATCGAACTGCTCGACGTCCCCGCCGAGCTGATCGAGCGTCACGGCGCCGTCTCGCCCGAGGTCGCCGAGGCGCTGGCCGACGGCGCCGCGAAGCGGTTCGGCGCCGACCTCGGGGTCGGGATCACCGGGATCGCGGGACCCGACGGTGGCACGAAGGAGAAGCCGGTCGGCTACGTCTGCTTCTGCGTCAAGGTCCCCGACGGGCCGATGATCGCTCGCGACCCGGTGATCCCGGGTGACCGCCACGAGATCCGCGACCGCTCGTGCACCGTCGCCCTACACCTCATTCGCCGCCTGCTGCGCGGCGAGGACTTCCCGATCTAGCGATCGTGGCGACACCTGAGCCGATGGAGATCGCGGTCGCCGACGCGGTCCTCGACGACCTGCGCGAGCGGATCGCTCGCAGCCGCTGGCCGGACCAGCCGCGCGGCCTGGGCTGGGAGTACGGCGCTGATGTCGACTATTTGCAGGAGCTTTGCGGGTACTGGGGTTCCGACTATGACTGGCGGCAGATCGAGCGGGCGCTGAACGGCCTCTCGAACTGGCGCTGGGAGGGGATCCACACGATCTGGGAGCGGGCGACGACCGACCAGCGCGGAGTTGCGGCCCCGACCCGCCTGCCCGTGTTGCTGATTCACGGCTGGCCCGGGGCCCCGATCGAGTTCCTCGGCGTGATCGGGACGCTGGTCGCCGCCGGACACGACGTGGTCGTGCCGTCGCTGCCGGGGTACGCGTTCTCCGCGCCGCCGCCGCAGCCGCTGAACGCCACCGGGATCGCCGCGCGCCTACGCGCTCTGATGGCGGCGCTCGGCTACCGGCGCTACGCGGTCCAGGGCGGCGACTGGGGGACGTACATCGGCGCTCGGATGGCGTTCGACGACCCCGACGCGGTCGCGGCGCTGCACGTCAACTCGCCCGGCGTGCTGCCTTTGCCCGGAGACCTCGGCGACCCGCCGCTCGGCGAGGTCGAGGTCGAGTACGCCCAGCGGGCGCAGCGCTGGCGCCTGCGCCAGGGCTTTCACCTGCTCACGCAGGGCGCCGCCGCCGACGCGCTCGCCCCGGGGCTGCACGACTCACCCGCCGGTCTCGCCGCGTGGCTGGTCGACAAGTACCGCCGCTGGTCGGACTGCGACGGCGAGGTCGAGCGGCGGTTCACCAAGGACGAGCTCTGCGACTTCCTGACGCTCTACTGGGCCACCGGCACGATCGCGTCGTCGATGCGCCTCTACGCGGCCGAGGCTCGCGACCGCTGGCGGCTCGCCCCGGGGGAGACGATCGACGTCCCGGCGGCGGTCGCCGACTTCCCGGCGGAGCTCGTCCGCCCGCCGCGTGCCTGGACCGAGCGCGTGCTCGGCGACCTGCGCCGCTGGAGCGAGTTCGACCGTGGCGGCCACTTCGCGGCGTTCGAGGAGCCCGAGCTGTTCGCCCGCGACCTGCTCGAGTTCCTGGCGTAGCTTTGAGCGCCTCGCTCACGGCCGCCGTGATCGCCGACACCCACCTCCCGCGCGGAAGGCGCCGGCTGCCGGAGGCCTGCGTTGAGCGCCTGCGGGCGGCCGACCTCGTGATCCACGCGGGGGACTTCAGCGCCGTCGAGGCATACGAAGAGATCGCGGCGCTCGCCCGGCGGCTCGTGGCGGTGCACGGGAACGTCGATGCCGCGGAATTGCGCCGGCGGTTGCCGGAGCAGGTGGAGGTGGAGGTTGGCGGGGCGCGGCTCGCCGTGGTCCACGATGCGGGGCCGGCGCCGGGGCGACTGGCGCGCATGCGGCGGCGCTTCCCGGATTGCGACGCGGTGATCTTCGCCCACTCCCACATGCCGCTGCTGGAGCGCGACCCGGCCGGCTTCCAGATCTTCAACCCCGGGAGTCCCACGGAGCGGCGGCGGGCCCCGGTCCACGGGATGGGGATCGCCGGGATTGGCAATGAAGGGGTGCGATTCGAGCACGTGGAGCTGCCCTGACCGTCGAACCGCACGTAGACCGGCTATTCGACGGTCAACATGCGGCTCGTCACGCGAAGCGCGCCGCGCGCTTGAGTCGTCACGCCCTTATTGCTCGTTTGGCACATCTCGCGCGTTGATCGCGCCGCCGCGCCCCGTAGCGTGGGGGCAATGGCCAAGCAGCGCCTCAAGTCGCCGCGCGCGCGGCTGTTCGTCGCGCTCGATCTGCCCGATGCAATCCGCGACGCGATCGCGGACTGGCAGCGGACGGCGCTCGCCGACCCCGCCCTGCGGCCGATGCGGCCGGACTCGCTGCACGTGACGCTCTGCTTTTTGGCCTACCACCCCGAGAAGGCGATCCCTCGGATCGCCGAGCTGATCTCATCGGTGCGCTCGCGGCCGGTCGAGCTGCACTTCGAGGCGGATCCGTCGGCGATCCCGAAGGGCCGCCCGCGCCTGTACGCGATCGGGGGGGAGAGCCAGAGCGCCTCGGCGCTTCAGGACGAGGTCTCGCAGGCGCTCGCCGCCCAGCGCCTCTACAAGCCGGAGAAGCGCGGCTTCTGGCCCCACGTGACCGTCGCCCGGGTGCGCTCCGAGCGCCTCCCGCCAGGCCCCGGCCAGCGCCGCGGCAAGGGGCGGCCGCGGCGCGTCCAGCGACCACCGGCACCGCTGCCGGCACCGCTGACCGAGCCCTTCGGAGCCGTCCGGGTGGCTCTTTACCGTTCCGATCTCAAGCCGCAAGGTGCGGAGTACACGTCCCTTGCAGGCGTCGACTTGCCGTCCCGATAGGCATTCAGGACGATCCAGAAGAGGTGATGAAGAAGATGGCGGATGCGAGTAAGGCCGAGTTGAAGGCGGCCGACAAGGAGGCCCAGGCGAAGAGCGCGGCGCTTCAGGCCGCCGTGACCCAGATCGAAAAGGACTTTGGCCAGGGCTCGGTGATGCGGCTCGGCGACAAGGCTCAGATCCCGGTCGACACGATCCCCACGGGGGCGCTCTCGCTCGACCTGGCGCTCGGCGTCGGCGGCGTGCCGCGCGGGCGGATCGTCGAGATCTTCGGCCCCGAGTCATCGGGTAAGACGACGCTCGTCTACCACATCATCGCCCAGGCCCAGGCGCTTGGCGGAGTCTGTGCCTTCGTCGACGCCGAGCACGCGATCGACCCGCTCTACGCCCAGAGGATCGGCGTCGACACCGACGAGCTGCTGGTCTCGCAGCCCGATTACGGCGAGCAGGCGCTGGAGATCGTCGACGTGCTGGTGCGTTCCGGCGCCGTCGACGTGGTCGCGGTCGACTCGGTCGCGGCGCTGACCCCACGGGTCGAGCTCGAGGGCCAGATGGGCGAGCAGCAGGTCGGCCTGCAGGCGCGGATGATGTCGCAGGCGATGCGCAAGCTCGCGGGCAACCTCAACCGGGCGAAGACGGTCTGCCTGCTGACCAACCAGATCCGGGAGAAGATCGGGGTCATGTTCGGCTCGCCGGAGACCCAGCCGGGCGGCCGGGCGCTGAAGTTCTATTCGTCCCAGCGGCTGGACATCCGCCGGATCGAGACCCTCAAGGAGGGCACCGAGGCGGTCGGCAACCGGGTCCGCGTCAAGGTGGTCAAGAACAAGGTCGCGGCCCCGTTCCGCCAGGCCGAGTTCGACATCACCTACGGCGAGGGAATCTCGCACGAGGGCTGCCTGCTCGACCTCGCGCTCGAGCACGACCTGGTGCAGAAGTCGGGCTCGTTCTTCTCCTACGGCGAGCTACGGCTCGGTCAGGGGCGCAACAACACGAAGCAGTACCTGCAGGAGAACGCCGACTTGGCGGCCGAGATCGAGGTGAAGCTGTTCTCCGAACTGGGGGTCGAGCGGACGCCGGCGCCGCCGCGCGCGGTCCCGGATCCCGAGCAGGGCGAGGCGACGGCCGAGGAGACCGCCGCGCCGGAACGTAAGGCCGCTTAGAGGGCGCGATCTTGTCCGAGCAGGCGTTCGAGCGTGCGCTGGAGGCGCTCGCCCTGCGTGAGCGCACCGCCGCCGAGCTCGCCGCCTGGCTGGCCCAGCGCGGCTTCGAGCGGCCCGCGATCGCGGACGCCGTCGACCGCCTCGTCGCGTCGGGGGCGATCGACGACGAGCGGTTCGCGGCCGAGTTTGCCGCCGACAAGCGCGAGCTGCGCGGTTGGGGGCCGGAGCGGATCCGCGCGGCGCTCTACGAACGCGGGCTCGACCCGGCGCTGGTCGAGGCCGCGGTGGCGGGCGAGGGCCACGCCCAGCAGCTCCGACGGGCGGTGGAGCTGCTCGAGCAGCGTTCCGAGTCGGTCATCGACGACCGCTCGCGGGCGCGGGCGCTCGCCTACCTGGCGCGGCGCGGGTACGACTCCGAGCTGGCCTACGACGCCGTGCGGGCGGTCGAGCGGCGCGCCGCCTGAGCGGACCGACTCACGGGACGTTGCCGATCTGGTTGTCGGGGGTCGCCCGGGCGTCCGCGGCCGCCTGCTTCCGCGCGACCTTCCTGGCCTGCTTCTCTTGCCGCCGCTCGAGGAGCTTACGTTCACGATTGAGCTTCGCCATTGTGGTCTTCCGCTTGCTGCTTGAGGCCATGTCTCGTCTCCTTACGGTGCCGATCTGGATCCCCTCGAGGACAGGAGCTGTCGATGGGCGGAGGGGAACGAGAAAGGACCCGCGGACAGCCGCCCACCAAGGGTACTGCGCCGACCGTTCGTCCCGTCGCCCGTTGGGCGCCCGCTTGCCGGGTGGCTCGGCGCTTGCCAGATCGGCGATCCGGGTCTACGATCGACGGTGCGGCCGTTGCCGCCTGAAATCACGCAAACGAGAAGCTGAAGACGAGTTTTTGATCTTTTCGGCGCCCACCCCGACCACGAGGACGACCACCGGGCCGACCTGAGTTTCGCCGACACGCGCGCGCGGATTCGCGCGCGCCTTGATTCAGCACATTCGACAGCGCGCTTTTGGGCCAGCGACCGCGGCGCCCCCGATGGGCGCCGCATAGCGGGAGATCGAGGCGGCCCCACCGCTGGGCACTGAGAGAGGAAGCGATGGCTCAACGCGCGCTCTGGCTACCGTGGCGGCGCGACCGCGCCGAATCCGAGACGACGCCGGCCGAGCCGGGGAGCGGAGCGGCGGGCAACGGGGCCGTGGCCGGCGACGAGCTGCGGGCCCGGCGCGAGGAGATCGCGCGGATGGAGGAGCGGGCGCTGCTGGAGAAGGAGTCGCTAGCCGTCCAGCGCGCCGATACCGAGCGCCGCCTGCAGGCGCTCGAGGACCGCGAGCGGAACCTGGTCAAGGAGACCGAGGAGCTGAAGCAGGCGAAACGGGTCCAACGGCGCGAGCTGGAGCGCCTCTCCGGTCTCAGCGCCGCGCAGGCGAAGCAGATGCTGATCGCGGAGGTCGAGGAGGAGGCCCGACACCAGGCCGGATTGCGGCTGCAGGAGATCGAGGCCGAGACCAACGCCGAGGCCGAGCGACGCGCCCGCAGCATCCTCTCGGTCGCCATGTACCGGCTCGCCTCGAAGCACTCGAGCGAGTCGACGACGCGGCTGGTTGAGCTCCCCAACGACGAGATGAAGGGACGGATCATCGGCCGCGACGGGCGCAACATCCGCGCGCTCGAGAAGCTCACCGGGGTCGACCTGATCATCGACGAGACGCCTTCGGCGGTCGTGCTGTCGAGCTTCGACGGGGTGCGCCGCGAGATCGCTCGCGAAACGCTTGAGCGCCTGATCGTCGACGGCCGCATCCACCCGGCGCTGATCGAGGAGACCTACGAGCACGTCCGCGACGAGATCGACGTCCGGATCGCCGAGGAGGGCCAGAAGGCGGCGCTTGAGGCCCGGGTCAACGGCCTCGATCCGGAGCTCCTGCGGCTTCTCGGTCAGCTTCGCTTCCGGACCAGCTACGGGCAGAACGTGCTCGATCATCTGGTCGAGTGCTCCCATCTGGCGGCGCTGATGGCCGACGAGGTCGGGGCGTCGGTCGAGACCGCCCGCCGGGGCGCGTTGCTGCACGACCTCGGCAAGGCGGTCACCCACGAGGTCGAGGGGCCGCACGCGCTGGTCGGCGCCAAGATCGCCCGCCGGCGCGGCGAGTCCGAGGCCGTCGCTCACGCGATCGAGGCGCACCACGGCGAGGTCGAGCCCCGGACCGTCGAGGCCGTGCTCGTCCAGGCCGCGGACGCGGTTTCCGGGGCCCGTCCCGGGGCCCGCGGCGACGCGCTCGAGCAGTACGTCGGCCGGCTCCGGGACCTGGAAGAGATCGCCGCCCGACATCAGGGGGTCGAGCGCGTGTTCGCGATGCGCGCGGGGCGGGAGATCCGGGTGATCGTCGACCCGGGCGAGGTCGACGACGAGCGCGCGGCGCTGATCTCGCACGAAATCGCGACCGCGGTCGAGAAGGAGATCGAGTACCCGGGCCGGATCAAGATCACGGTGATCCGGGAGAGCCGGTCGACCTCCTACGCCAGCTGACGCCGATAGGATCCCGAGCCGCATGGACAACGACACGGTCTTCTATGTGCTCGGCGGCTGCCTGGTCGCGATCGCCCTGATCGTCTCCTTCGCCGGGCTGCGGTTCGACAAGTTCCCCGGCTCGAAGGGCGTGCTGCTCGGCGCAACGCTCGCGATTGCCGCTCTCGTCGGGGCGACGATGACCTTCGCCTGGCGCAACGCCGAGGAGGAGCAGGAGCATCACCAGGCCGAGCTCGCCGAGGACGTGGCCGCGAACGAGGAGGCCGGCGACACGACCGAGGCCGACGAGGAGGCGGGCAGCGACGTCTCCGAGGAGGCGGAGGCCGGCGGCGACACGACCGCGACGTCCGTGGACGGCGCCCAGGTGTTCGCGAGCACCGGCTGCAACGGTTGCCACACGCTCGCCGACGCGGGCTCGACCGGGACGACCGGCCCCGACCTCGACGGCGCGCTCAAGGGCGAGGACGAGGCGTTCATCCGCGAGTCGATCATCGACCCGAACGCCAACATCGCGAAGGGCTACCCGCCTGAGGTGATGCCCCAGACCTACGGGGACGAGCTCAGCCCAGAGGAGCTCGATGCGTTGGTCTCCTACCTCTCCGAGGTCACCAGCGGGAAGAGCTGAGCGGCCCCGGCGGGCGCTCCGCTAACGGTACGCGCGGGGTGCGGGCGATGACGCCCGCCGCCGCCAGGGTGCCTTTCGCTCGCCCGTGGCCGACGCTGACCGGGTCGAGATCGCGTTGGGCGCGATCGAGCGGATCCACTCGCGCAGGGTGGTGTCCGCGAGGCGGCCGTAGACGCCGGGGAACCCGGGCTCGGCACAGCCCGCGCCGTAGCTCGTGTCGCCGACGAGCCGCATCGCAGTGGCGGTGCGCACGAGCAGCGGCCCGCCGGAGTCGCCCTGGCAGGTGTCGACTCCGCCCCGCTGGAATCCCGCCCCGAGCTGCGTCGCGCTCTCGAACCCGCCGAACAGCGGATCGACGCCGTCGATGAGGTACGGGTACGCCTTCGCGGTGTTCCGGTCCGCGTAGATCGGCAGGCGCGCCTCCTGGAGGACGGCGGGCTGGTCGCCGTCGGGCTCGGTGTCGCCGAACCCCGCGATCGTTGCCATCGTCCCCGCCCGCCAGAGCGACCGCTCGGCGGCCGACGCGATCCTGACGGGCTTCTTCGAGGAAGGCGTGTCCAGCTCGATGACCGCGGCGTCGTGGCTGACGCTCCCGATCCCTGTCCAGCCGGGATTCACGAACACGTTCTTCGCCACATGCTGCTCACCGTCGGACACGTAACCGCCGTCCAGGGTCGACGTGGGCGTCTGGTGGGCGCCGATGCTGAGCTCGATCAGCTGCCCGGGCTGGCCGATGGGCGTGTTGACGACGCCGGCCGGTGTGATCGACGAGCAGTGCGCCGCGGTGACCACGTACCGCGGCGTCACCAGGGTCCCGGTGCACTGGAACGAGCGGTCGATGACGATGTGGGCGACGTAGGGGTACTCGCCCCGTTCGGCGTCGTTGCCGCCCACGATCGCGCCCGCCGGCGAGCTGACGCCGAGCGTCAGCGCAAGCGCTGCGAAGCCAATGGTCCCCAACCGCCCCATCGCGGCAACGTAGCAACCGGATTTCCGCAGCGCGCCGGTCCCGCCGATCAGCCCGGAGCGCGCTCAGAGGCCGTGGTGCGGCCACTCGGGCGTCTCGCCGCGCTTGAACGCCGAGGCGCCGATCGCGTGCGAGTCGCGGCGCCAGAACATCGACAGCGCCGCCTCGACCTCGTTGCGCAGCCGCTCCTCGTAGGTGCGCCCGACGTTGCGGACCATCGTCTCCTTGTCGGTGCGGATCGCCCCCTGGGGCAGGGCGGCGATCTCGCCCGCCAACTCGAGGGCCCGCTCCAGGGCCCGGCCCTCGTCGACGACTTCGTTGGCGAGCCCGATCGCCAGCGCCTCCTCGGCGTCCACCGGCCGCCCGGTGATGATCAGCTCCATCGCCTTCGCGTAGCCCACCACGAGCGGCAGGCGGACCGTCATCCCGTCGCCGGCGACGATGTTCCAGCGCCGCTCCAGGGCGCCGAAGACCGCGTTGCGGGCGACGATCCGGATGTCGGCGAGCAGCGCGTTCTCCAGCCCGGCGGCGACCGCCCAGCCGTTGACGGCGGCGATCACCGGCTTGAAGACGTCGACGCGGCGGGAGTAGCCGCAGTCGCCGGGCGAGTCGTAGACGTGGGTTCGGAACTCGTCCCACTCGGGGCGCGGCCAGTCGGCGGCGTCCTGGAGGTCCCAGCCGGCGCAGAAGGCGTCCCCGGCGCCGGTGATCACGAGCACGAAGGCGTCATCGTCGTCGCGGAAGCGCCGCCAGGCGTGGTGGAGCTCGTCGTTCATCCGCCGCGAGACCGCGTTGCGCTGCTCCGGACGATCGTAGGTGAGCACGGCGACGTGGTCTGAAAGCTCGTATCTGATCTGCTCGTACTCCATCGGTCCTCCCGGGTATTGCCGCCTAAGATTGGCCGCGTGAGCGGGAAGCGCTATCACGTCACGACGTTCGGGTGCCAGATGAACGAGCACGACTCCGAGCGGATGAAGGGGATGCTCGAGTCGCTCGGCTACGCCGAGACGCCCGAGCGGGGCGGCGCGGACCTGATCCTCTTCAACACCTGCTCGATCCGCGAGAACGCCGACAGCCGCTTCCTGGCCCACCTCGGCGACGCGAAGCGGCTGAAGTCAGAGGACCCCGCGCGGGTGGTCGGGGTGGGGGGCTGCTGGGCGCAGTCGCTCAAGGACGAGGTCTTCGAGCGCTTCCCGTTCGTCGACGTCGCCTTCGGCCCCGGGCAGATCGGCCGCCTGGCCGAGTTCCTGGCCTCCGACTCGCTCACCGCCCAGGGCTACTTCGAGTTCGAGGACTTCGCCGGCCACCTGCCGATGAAGCGCGAGCGCGAGTTCCAGGCCTGGCTGCAGATCTCGCAGGGGTGCAACTGCAACTGCTCGTACTGCATCGTGCCCTCGACCCGCGGCCGCGAGCAGAGCCGCGATCCCGCGGAGCTGGTGGGCGAGGTCCGGGCTCTCGCGGCCGATGGCGTGCGAGAGGTAACCCTGCTGGGCCAGAACGTCAACAGCTACGGGCGCGACCTGGGCGAGCGCCGGACGACGTTCGCCGAGCTGCTGGCGCTGCTCGACCCGATCGAGGGGATCGAGCGGATCCGCTACACGAGCCCGCACCCGAAGGACATGCGCGAGGACGTGATCCGCGCCCACGCCGAGCTGCCGTCGGTCTGCGAGCACATCCACCTGCCGCTGCAGTCGGGCTCGACGCCGATCCTGAAGGCGATGCGGCGTACGTACAACCGCGAGCGCTATCTGGACCGCGTGGCGCTGATCCGCGAGCACGTCCCCGACTGCGCGCTGACCACCGACATCATCGTCGGCTTCCCCGGCGAGACCGACGACGACTTCGAGCGCACGCTCGAGGTCGTCGAGCAGGTCCGCTACGACAGCGCCTTCACGTTCGTCTTCTCGCCGCGTCGCGGGACCGAGGCCGCGACCCTGCCGGGGCAGGTCTCCGAGGGGGCAAAGCGCGAGCGGATGGAGCGGCTGGTCGAGCTGGTCCAGCGCCACGCCCGCGACCGCGCCCAGCGCTTCGTCGGCCGGACGATGGAGGTCCTCGTCGAGGGCACTGCGCGTCGCGACCCCGCCCAGCTGCGCGGCCGTACCCGCCACAACAAGGCGGTCAACTTCGAGGGCACGGCGGGCCCCGGCGAGCTGGTCGAGGTGGAGGTCACCAGCGCCACCTCGCAGACGCTCACCGGCCACGAGCGGCTGCTCAGCCGCGTCTGAACGCCGTGGCCGCGGTACCTAAAGGGGTCTGACCCCTTGCGCGCGCTGGCGATCTTCTACCTAAAGGGGTCTGACCCTTGCGCGCGATCTTCGTACCTAAAGGGGTCCCTAAAGGGGTCTGACCCTTGCGCGCGATCTTCGTACCTAAAGGGGTCTGACCCCTTGCGCGCGGTACCTAAAGGGGTCTGACCCCTTGCGCGCGCTGGCGATCTTCGGCCCGACCGCGGTCGGCAAGACCGGGGTGGCGATCGAGGTCGCCGAGCTGCTGCGCGAGCGCGGCGAGGACCCGGCGGCGATCTCGAGCGACTCGATCCAGGTCTACCGTGGGCTCGAGGTGCTGAGCGGAGCGGCCACCGCAGCGGAGCGCGAGCGGCTCGAGCACCGGCTGATCGCGATCGCCGAGGTCGACGAGGAGTTCTCGGCGGGCCGGTTCGCCGAGCTCGCCCACGCGGAGATCGACCAGCTGCTCGCCGAAGGCCGGCGGCCGATCGTGGTCGGCGGCACGGGCCTCTACATGCGCGCGGCGCTGTCCGAGCTCGAGCTGCGCCCGCCCGTGCCGTCGGCGGTCAGGGCCGAGGTCGAGGAGGAGCTCGAGTCGCGTGGGCCCGAGGCACTGCACGCCGAGCTGGCGCCCGAGCTCGCCTCCGGCGTGCACCCGAACGACCGCAAGCGGATCGTGCGGCTGACGGAGCTGGCGCGGCTCGGGATCGCGCCCCACGCCTCGGGGGAGGGGATGTGGGCCGAGGAGCTCCGCGTCCCGACGACGCTCGTCGGGGTGACGATCGAGCGTGAGGAGCTCGAGGCGCGGATCGACGCCCGAGTTGACGAGATGATCGCCACGGGTGCCGAGCAGGAGGTCCGCGCCGCCGACGCGCGCGGCGCCTCGCGCACCGCTCGCGCCGCGATCGGCTTCGAGGAGCTGCTCGCCGGCGACGGGGAGGCGATGAAGCGCGCCCAGCGCCGCTTCGCGCGCCGTCAGCTCACCTGGATGCGGAGAATGGAGGGCGTGACGACGCTCGACCGCAGCGGACGCTCCGACGGCGAGATCGCGGCCGAGATCGTCGGCTTGCTCGAGGAGTCGCGGTGAGCGAGGTCGAGACCGTCAGGGCGCTGAACTCGATCTTCGAGCGCTATGACTTCGAGGCGTTGCGGGACGCGGTCGAGGGCTCCGACCCCGACGCGGTCCGCTCCGGGATCGCCGAGCTCGACGCGCTCATCAGCGAGGCGCTCTCCGACGACGTCGTGATCCAGTTCCACGTCGGCGCCGACCTCCCCGAGGGAGGGCGCTACGAGGGCCGCGAGGAGTACCTGCGGTTCTGGCGCGGCTGGTTGGCGGCGTTCGAGGTGTACGAGATCGAGCACGGGAACTACGAGCAGGTCGGCGACTGCGTGATCGTTGCGGTCAGTCACCGCGGACGCGGTCGTGGCAGCGGGCTCGAGTTCGAGCTCCCCCAGGGACAGCGTTGGGTGTTCCGCGACGGGCGGGTCGCCGAGATCCACGTCTACGACACCCGCGATCAGGCCCTGGCGGACACCGAATAGCCTGCAAGCGATGAGGTTCGAGAAGTGGCAGGCGCTCGGCAACGACTACATCGTGGTCGAGCGCGACGCGCTGCCGTGGGAGCTGGCCGCCGACCGCATCCGCCGGATCTGCGAGCCGCACCTGGGCGTGGGCGCGGACGGCATCCTGCTGCTCTCGCCGGCCGCGGACGAGCGCCACGTCGCCGAGTTGCGGATCTTCAACCCGGACGGCTCGGAGGCCGAGCTGTCCGGCAACGGCGCCCGCGAGGCGGTCCTGTACCTGCGCGCCGCCGGGTGGACCGACGCCGACACGTTCACGATCCTGACCAAAGCCGGCGAGGTGACGCCGACGATCACCGGCCCGGGGGAGGTATCGATGGCGATCGGCCGCGCTGCGGTGACCTCGCCGTTCTACCCCGCGGGGCCCGAGGACGGCTCCGGCACGATCAGCTCGCGGGGGCGCGAATGGGCGTTCCAGCACGTCGACGTCGGGAATCCGCAATGCGTGATCGACGTCGGCGACGAGGTCGAGGAGCTGGATCTGGCGACGCTGGGCCCGGCGATCGAGTCGAGCAAGCGGTTCCCGCAGCGGACCAACGTCTCGTTCACGAGGACGGAGGGATCGACGGTCCGGGCGCGGATCTTCGAGCGCGGGGTGGGAGAGACGCTCTCCTCCGGAACCGGCGCGGCCGGCGCCGCGGTCGCGGCGTTCCTGCGCGGTGCGGCGAGCCCGATCACGGTCAGGCTCGACGGCGGGGAGCTGACGGTCGAGATCACCGATGAGCTCGACGTCACCCTGATCGGCACGGCATCGCGCGTCTACGCAGGCGAGCTCGATCCGGGGCTGGTCGCCGAGCTCGGGGACGGCTGAGCGATGTCCGAGGAGGACGTCGCTGCCCTGCATCGCGCGGTGGCGGCGATCAACAGCGGTGACGCGGAGGCCGCCGTCGCGGTCACGCACCCGGAGGCGGTGCTCGAGCCGCTCCGCGCCGCGACCGAGGGGGCCTTCGTCGGGCACGAGGGGGCACGGCGGTTCATCGCGGACACAGCGGAGACGTTCGACGTCTTCCACCTGGAGGTCGACGAGGTACGCGACCTGGGCGACCGGATCCTGTTCATCGGCACGATCACGATCCGCGGCCGCGGCAGCGGGGTCGGGACGCCGATCCCCGCCGCGGCCATCTGCGAGTTCCGCGACGGCTTGCTGTGGCGCTACCACGACTACGGCGACCCCCGGGTCGCCCTGAAAGCCGCCGGCCTCTTTGAATAACAAAGGCACGGCGAAGGCCCAGGGCGGATAGGGTCGGAGGATGAGGATGCGCAGGGATGTGCTTCTTATCTGTGCGGCAGTCGCGCTGGCCGGATGCTCGGACGACTCCACCAACACCGAGTCGACGACGGCCGCAACCGAATCGACTACGGCCGAACCGGCGCTGCCGGAGCCGATCACCGCGCAGGGAGCCGAGCGGGTCAAGCTCGCGGATCGCCTGCAAGCGGAGATCGAGATCGGTGACGGCCCGGACTGGATGGTCGAGGGGTTCGGCTCGCTCTGGGTCAAGCGCGATAACGGCGTTGTCGACCGGATCGACCCTGCGAACGGCAAGGTGATCGACGAGATCAGCGCCGGCGAGTTCGACGAGCCGCTGTGCCAGGGGATCGGGGTGAGCGAGGACTCGATCTGGGCATGTCCGGCGCTGGGCGACCCGGCCGGGCAGGTCGTCCGGATCGACCCGGAGCGCAACGAGGTCGCCTCGACGCTGAGGACGAAGAAGATGCCGGATCAGGGCCGCATGGTCACGGCCGCCGATCGGCTCTGGCTGCTGACCGACGGCGGCGCGCGCCTGACCGGCGTCGACCTCGCGAGCGAGAAGGAGGCCACCGAGGTCCGGCTGGGGGAGACCTGCACCGATCTGGCGGCTTCGGGCACGACCCTGTATGCGGCTTGCCCGATCGACGGGCATGTCCTGAGGATCGATGCGGAGACGGGAGAGGTCGCCGCCGAGGGAGAGTTCGAAGGTGCCCGCACCGCCTCGGTCAACGGGGACCTCTGGGTCGCCTTCGAGGGCGGCGTGGCCCAGGCCGATCCCCAGTCGCTCGAGATCAGCGCGCTGTACGACGTCGACGCGGCGTTCGGGGGCACCGTCTACGCGACCGACGACGAGGTCTGGGTGCGTCAGGAGGGCGGCCCGTTCCTGACCCGGATCGACCCGGATGAGGAGCGCATCGTCGAGACGATCGAGGCGCCGAAGCTGCCGAGCGGCGGGGACGTGATCGTGATCGGCGATTCGGTCTGGGCGAGCGCGGCCGACGACGGGGTCGTGGTCCAGTTGAAGGGTTGAACGGCCACCCTGGATCAGTGAGGAGATCGTCATGTTCATCGCCGTATTCGTCCGCCGCCTGCGTGAGGGCAAGACGTACGAGAACTTCGTCGACGCCTGGTATCCGGACCAGGGGTTCGGGTTCGGCGGGCGCGGGCCGATCACCGCTCGCAGCCTCGGCGACGACCGCGAGATCCTGACGATCGGCTTCATCGACCTGCCGGACCGGGCGAGCCTCGAGCAGGCGAGCGAGCGGATCGCCGAGCAGGAGTCGCTGCGCCACGACCGCCTGGAGGAGGTGATCGAGTCGACCTCGCTGCGGGCGATCTACGAGCAGCTCGACGAGTTCGACTTCTCGACCGACGAAACGGTGACGGCGGGCCGGCCGGAGCGCTGAGGGCGGCGTCAGCGCCGCGCGACCAGCAACTCCGCCAGCCGCGCGACGACGAAGCCGAAGGCGAAGTAGAGCGCCGGCAGCCAGAGGGCGACGCCGAACAGGCTGTCGGCCGCGGGGCTGTACTCGGCGAGGTTGAGGTCGACGATGAGGATCTCCGCCGCCGGGCCGACGACCGCGGCGGCGAGGCCGCACACGAGCGCGGGGCGGCCGCCGCCGAGCCAGGACGCGATCAACACCGCGAGCATCACCACCAGGGTCGTGCCCGGACCCTCGGGCTCGTCGTAGACCAGCGCTGTGACCGCGTACAGGGCCAGCACGGCGGCGATCGCCCCGATCCCCACGCGAGGGTCGAATCCGGGCCGAGTGGGCCCCAGGCGCAGCCTCAGCTCGCCCAGCGAGGCGGTCGCCAGTCCGACCAGGATCGGGAACCAGAGGGCGCTCTCCCACACGAACGGGGTTGCGTCGTCGAGGTAGGTCGTCGTCCCCGCCTGCACGTGGCCGGCGTCCCCGATCAGACCCCCGGCGGCCCCGACCAGGAAGAGGATCACGAGCTCTTTCCCGCTCAGCCGCATCGCGGGCGGGAGTATCGCGGCTCCACTAGCCTCCGCGTCCGATGGCGCTCACCGACCCCTCCAAGCGGCTCGAGGCGATCCCGCCGTACATGTTCGCCGAGCTGGAGCGCAAGGTCGCGGCGAAGAAGGAGGCGGGGATCGACGTGATCAGCCTCGGGATCGGCGATCCTGACACACCCACGTATCCGCACGTGGTCGAGGCGATGCAGGCCGCCGTCGCGGACCCGGGTACCCACCAGTACCCGTCGAACCGCGGGCGGGAGGAGTTCCGGAGCGCGTTCGCGGGCTTCTACGACCGTCGTTTCGGGGTCGAGATCGATCCCGAGACGGAGGTGATCCCGGCGATCGGGGCCAAGGAGTGCATCTACAACCTCTGCTTCGCCTTCCTCGACCCCGGGGACGCCGCGCTCGCCGCCGACCCGGGCTACCCGGTCTACACCGGCGGGCCGGTGCTCGCGGGCGCCGAGGCCGTGGTCCTGCCACTGGTGCCCGAGCTCGGGTTCGGCCCCGACCTCGACGCGATCGAGGCCGCCGACCTCGAGCGCGCGCGGCTGATCTTCCTGAACTACCCCAACAACCCGACCGGCGCGGTGGTCCCCGACGGCCTCTTCGAGCGCGTGGTCGAGCTCGCCCGCGAGCACGAGATCCTCGTCGTCCACGACAACGCCTACTCGGAGACGACCTACGACGGGTACGTCGCCCCGAGCTTCCTCGCCACGCCGGGCGCGAAGGAGGTCGGAGTCGAGGTCTTCTCGCTTTCGAAGGGCTACAACATGACCGGCTGGCGCTGTGCGGCGATCCTCGGCAACGCGGATGCCATCTCCGCCTACTGGCGGCTGAAGACGAACGTCGACTCCGGCCTGTTCGAGGCCGTCCAGCTCGCCGGCGCGGCGGCGCTCAACGGCTCCCAGCGCCCGGTCGCGGAGATGAACGAGGTCTATGCGCGCCGGCGCGACCTCGTCGTCGGAGCGCTGCGCGAGATCGGCGTCGACGTCGACGCCCCGAAGGGGACGATCTACGTCTGGGCGCCGGTTCCCGACGGCGACACCTCGACCTCGTTCGCCGAGCTCGTGCTCGAAGAGGCGGCGGTCGTCGTCTCGCCGGGCTCGATGTACGGGCCGAGCGGCGAGGGCTTCTTCCGCATCTCGCTGACGACGCCGGACGAGCGGATCGCGGAGGCGGTCGAGCGGCTGCGCGAGCACCTCTCCTAGGCGACCGCGACCGCGATCAGCGCGGTGGCCGGATCCGGACGCGGTAGCGGAGCCGGGTCGTCGCCCGGGGGTTGGCAATCGTCGCGCGCACCTCGGCCCGGACCGACTCCTCGCTTCCCAACAGAGGCTCCGCGGCGCCCTCGTCCGGCTTCATCCGCAGTGCGACGTCGCCAGAGAGGGCGACCGTCGACGCCTCGCGGGCGTAGACCGGGCCGCGACCGTGGCCGCGCGGGATCAGTTGCACGTCGCTGGGCTCGGGCAGTCGAAGGCGCACGCGCAGGCCGCGCTCGGCGAGGTTGGCGGCGCCGATCGCGCTCTTGACCCACATCCGCGGCGGGGTCCCGCCGCCCGGCGGGCTCGGGAGGCCGCGCCAGGGCCCGCTGAGCTCGTAGATCGCGCCTGCCCCGAACGAGCGCTGGACGCCGAAATACATCCGTGAGTCGTCCGGGCTGAAGACGACTCCGGTCGTCTCGTTGGTGCCCGGAGCTCCGTGGACCGCGGGATCGAGGCGGACGAAGCTCGCCACCTCCCGCTCCGGTGAGATCAGGATGAGCTCGAAGTTGTCGCCGTCCTCGCAGACGTAGACGTCGCCGGTACGCGCGTCGACCGTGACGTTGTCGACCGACTTCAGCGGGGAGCCATCGCCGGCCTGATCGGGGTCGTAGATCACCTCGATTCGCGACGCCCGGGCGTCGAATGCCCACACCCGCTTGTCGCCCTTCGTGGTGAAGTTGGCGGTGCCGCTGTCGAACCAGATCCCCTCGCCGCCGGCGAACGCCGTCGCGCCGAGGGCGGCGCCCTGATAGCGAGTCGGCGGAAGCCCGGCGGGCACGACGGGAGCCCAGCTGACCGCGCCGTCGGCGGCAACGATGCAGACCTCGAGCGTGCCCAGCGAGAGGTCAGGGTAGTCGCGGGGGGTGAACCGATCGAAGCAGCCGTCGGTCTCGTCCTCGGTCATGTAGAGGCACTCCCGCTCGGGATCGACGGTGACGGCCTCGTGCGTGAACTGGCCCATCGCCGGGCGTGCGATCGCCGGGTTTGACCCGGTCGGGTCGCACTCGTGGACGAACCCGCCGCCCCATTCCTCGCAGCTCAGCCAGGTACCCCACGGGGTCGGGCCGCCGGCGCAGTTGTTGTTGGTCAGCGAGAGGATGCGGCGGGCGTCGACGATGTTGCCGGCGCTGTCGAACCGGATCATCGAGGCGCCGCCACCCTCGTGGGGCGCAGTCTCGGAGTTGGCGGTCAGGATCCAGCCGCCGTCGGTCATCGCGAACGTTCCCTGGCCGTCCGTGTCCACGTGCCAGGCATAGCCGTGGCGGCGACCGGCTGGCCTCCGACCGCGATCAGGCGGCTGCTGAAGCCGGGCGGGGCGGCGATGCCGTTGGCGTCGAAGACGCCGGGCGGGCCGTAGGGTCCGGGGACGGCGGGCGGGGCGGCGAACGCGCTGCGATAGAGCCCCGGGCCGAAAGCCAGTGCCGTGCTCGCGAGCAGCCCGGCGTGCAGCGCTTCCCGACGCGTGATGGACCCCCGCGCGCGATCATTCCCCTGCAGGATATTGCCGCCGGATGGCCCGAACGCCGTTAACCGGGCGTGAAGCGGGCCCTAGGATCTGCCGATGGCGGCGGATGACCGATCTCGGCAGCGCGCGCGGTCCGGATCCCCATACGAGGATCGCTACGGCTTCAGCCGAGCGGTGCGAGCGGGCGACCGGGTGCTGGTCTCGGGGACCGCACCGGTGTGGGAGGACGGCAGCTGCGACCCCGCCCCGGCGGCCCAGGCGCGCCGCTGCTGCGAGATCATCGTCACGGCGCTCGAGGAGCTCGGGGCGTCGGCGGCCGACGTCGTCCGCACCCGGATGTTCGTCACCGACGCCGCGGTCGCCGATGCCGTCGGCGCGGTCCACGGGGAGTTCTTCGGCGCCGCAGCGCCGGCGGCGACGATGGTCGTCGTGGCCGCCCTGCTCGACCCGCGGTGGCTCGTCGAGATCGAGGCCGAGGCCCAATTTCGCTGAGCGGCGCACGGATCGTTAGGACTTGCTAACAATTCCCGCCCTCCCGTAAGCGCGGGTTTCCGCCCTCGGACTTTGGGTTAGCTGGGAGGGGGGAGATTCAAGCCCGTGCCCACGCTTACCGATTCATAAGCGATGACAACACTTGGCATAGCACTCGCACTGGCGTGCGCCGCGATGGCGAACCTCGCGATGCTCTGCAAGCACCGGGGCGCCAGCGAGGCGCCCGAGATCAGCCTCAAGACCCCTTGGCACAGCGTCAAGCAGCTGTTCCTCTCGCGCTGGTTCACGATCGGCTTCGCGGTCGCCGCGGTCGCCTGGGTCCTGCACGTCGCCGCGATGGCGGTCGCGCCGCTCTCGCTGGTCCAGGCCGTGATCGCCGGCGGGCTGGTGCTGATCGCCTACCCGGCGACGCGCTACTTCGGCCACAAGCTCAACCGCCGCGAGTGGCTCGGGCTCGGGCTCGCAGCCGCCGGGCTCGGCTTCCTGGCCGTCACGGTCCCGCACGCGAGCGAGAACGAGGGCTACTCGATCGCCACCCTCGCCGGCTTCGAAACCGTGATGTGCGGCGCCGGCGCCTTCCTCTTCGCCTCGGGCATCCTGCGCCGCGGCTCGATCTGCCATGGCGTCGTCCTCGGGCTCGCCTCGGGCCTGCTGATCGGCGTCTCCAACGTCGCGATCAAGGCGCTGACCGAGGGCATGGACATCGCCGGCATGCACGCCCTGCTCAGTCCTTGGACCGTGCTCGTCGTGATCGGCGGCCTCGGCGCCTTCTTCGCGCTCGCGCGGGGGATGCAGCTCGGCGAGGCGATCCCGGTGATCGCGACCGCCTCCGTCTCCTCCAACTGCGCCGCGATCCTCGGCGGCGTGATCGTCTTCGGGGATCCGATCGGCTCCGGACTGGTCGAGGGGCTGCTCCGCGGCCTCGCGTTCGCGGCCGTGATCGCCGCAGCCGCGGTGATGCCGCGCGTGCCCGGGACCGCCCAGACCGCCTGAGCCGACCCCGGCCGTCTAGAGCTTGCCCTCGGCCTCGAGCGTCTCGCGGAGGCCGGTCTCGAGCCCGCGCGGCGAGTAGCCGAGCTCGGCCATCGCCTTGTCGTGCTTCGCCCAGAAGGTGACCCCGTCGGCGGAGGAGATCAGCTCGCGCAGGTTGGGCGGCTGGCCCATCATCTTCCCGACCAGCGGGCCCGCCGGCGCCATGACCTTCAGCATCCGGGTCGGGACCGCGCGTGACGGGGGCTTCTTGTCGGCGACCCGGCCGACGGCGCCGATCAGCTCGCGCATCGTCGTGATCTCGCCGCCCAGCACGTAGGCCTCGCCGACCGCGCCCTTGTCGAGCGCCAGCAGGATGCCGTCGGCGACGTCCTCGACGTAGACCATGTTCATCCCCAGGTCCGGGAACGCGATCAGCGGCATCTTCCCGGCCAGGAACTGGTTGATCTGGGTACCGATCGCGGAGTGGTCGTCGGGGCCGTAGACGCCGCCGGGCTGGACGATCACGCAGGGCAGGCCGTCGTCGGCGATCAGCTGCTTGGCGATCTGGTGCGCCTCGTACTTGGTCTGCTCGTAGTAGGACGTGAACTCGCGCCCCGGATGCTCGTAGGTCTCGTCGACGACCTCGCCATGCGTGTTGCCGAACGCGCCGACGGTCGAGACGTACACGACCTTCGGCGTCTTCGCGGCGAGCGCCGCCCGCAGCGTCTTCTCGGTTCCGAGCACGTTCGCCTCGTACATCGCCCGGTGCTCTGACTCGGGAATCCCGACCTCGTAGACCGCCGCATTGTGGATCAGCGCGTCGCAGCCCTCCAGCCCGGTGGTGATCGCCGCCTCGTCGGAGAGGTCGCCGACGACGAGCTCGCAGCCGAGGGCCTCCAGCTCGGCGCCCTTCTCGGCCGAGCGCACGAGCACGCGCACGTCGTCGCCGCGGGCGCGCAGCTTGCGGGCCACGTGACCGCCGATGAATCCGGTGCCCCCGGTGAGGAAGACGCGCATCTGGCGCCCAGACTACCTGCGATCCGTGCTCGAGGGCTCGTGCGTGGGCGATCGGCAGATCGTCCAGAAATCGGGCGATTTCTCGTGCCTGGGGGGCGCCCGCCGATGCCTGGGACGTGGACATCGGAAATCCCCTGCATCGTGCCGTGCTCTGCCTCGCCGGGCTGCTGATCGCGATCGCGATCATCCTCTGCGTGACGCCGGTCCGTTCGGCGCCCGCGAACGACCGCGCCTCGGCCTACTCGGGGATTGCGAACGCGCACCCGCCGAAGCCCGTCGGCCGGCTCAATCCCGACAGTCAGCCGGTCGAGAACCCGAAGCCCGTGCAGCCGGCCGAGCCGGACCTGCCGCAGGTCACCAACGCGGCAGGCGAGCCGCTCTCGGTCACCGGCGACTGCGAGGAGAACCTGGCGATCGCCGCCAAGCGCGGCCTGACGCTTCCGAAGGGCTGGGACATCAAGTGCGTCGGGCCGGGGCTCGACTGGAGCGGCAACTCGCACTGGGGCGTGACCTGCCCGTACGACGCGTGCCCCGAGGGCGCCGGTCCGTACCTCTCGATCTCGAACCCGAACTACTACGTCGTCGCCCACGAGCTCTGCCACGCCAACTACGGCACCGATGAGCTGATGGCCGATCAGTGCGCCGAGGAGCACGGCGCCTCCCTGGAGACCAGCCCGTACCAGTAATACCCTCGTCAGGGTGAGCAGACTCGCAACGATCGCCGCCGCGGTCGCGATCATCGTCCTCGCCGCCGCCGGCTCCCCGGCGGCCGAGCATGGCAGGGCGCTGCCGCCGCGAAGCTTCGCGTTCGCGATCGGCAACGGCAACCTCGCCGGCGGCCCCGCACAGGTCGCCGAGCGGCTGGGGGACTTCGACCTCGTGGTCGTGGACGGCGAGCTGGCGCGGGTCGACGAGGTGGCGGCGCTGCGCGCCCGCGGCGTCACCGTCCTCGGCTACCTGAGCGTCGGCACGATCGAGGAGTGGCGCTCGTGGTACCGGAGCCTGAGGCGGTTCCGGCTTGGTGCCTGGGCGGACTGGAAGGACGAGTGGTTCGCCGACGTCTCGAAGCGGAAGCTGCGGCGGCGGATCAGCACCGAGATCGCGCCCCGGCTGCTCGGCAAGGGCTTCGACGGGCTCTTTCTCGACAACGTCGACATGGTCGAGACCCGCAACCACGCCGCGCAGCGCGAGGGCATGCACAAGCTGGTGCTGGCGTTGGCGGCGCTCGCCCACGCCGACGGTCGGCTGCTGTTCACCCAGAACGGCGCCTGGGGCCTTCGCAAGCTCGGGCTCCTCGACGCGATCGACGGCTGGAACCGCGAGGACGTCACCTGGTCCTACGACTTCGACCGCCGCCGCTACGTCCGCCAGCGCCCCGGCGAAACCCGTGTCGCCCTTGCCGAGCTGAGGATGATGGCCGCCCGCGGCGTGGTGACGACGAGCGCCGACTACACCCGTGCCGGCGATGCGGACGCAGAGGCCGAAGCGGTTGACAACGCCTGCTCAGTCGGCGCGACGCCCTACGTCGGGGACATCGGACTGACCGCAAGGCGGCTGCCCGACGCGCCGCTGACCTGCCCGTAACCGGGCCTACACTTGAGGCGATGGAAAGCGGCGCAGGCATCCAGAACGCCCGGGCGCGCCAGCGGGCGCTGGCGATCGGGGTCGTGCCGAGTCCCGCCGGCGACGGCGAGGACCAGCTCGCCGAGCTCAAGGAGCTGCTGCGCACGGCGGGAGTGGCGACCGCCGGTGAGATGGTCCAGGTACGCGAGGCGCCGGACGGGGATCGCTACTTCGGCCGCGGCAAGCTCGACGAGCTGAAGGCCGAGATCAAGCGCTCGGGCGCCAACCTGGTCGCGTGCGACGACGAGCTGCTGCCGCGCCAGGAGCGCAACCTGGAGGCGGCGCTCGACGTGCCGGTGATCGACCGCACCGCGATCATCCTCGACATCTTCGCCGACCACTCCCACTCGGCCGAGGGCAACCTGCAGGTCGAGCTGGCCCAGCTGGAGTACAACCTCGCCCGAATGCGGGGCCTGTGGACCCACCTCGAGCGCCTCGGCGCGGGGCGTATGGATGGCGGCATCGGCACGAGGGGCCCGGGCGAGTCCCAGATCGAGACCGACCGCCGCCTGGCCCGCGACCGGATCTCGGCGCTGCGGCGCCGGCTCGCCCGCGTGGAGCGGAACCGCGGCGTGATGCGAGAGCGCCGCGAGTCCTCGGCGGTCCCCGCGGTCGCGCTTGCCGGCTACACCAACGCCGGCAAGTCGACGCTGCTGAACGCGCTCACCGGCGCCGGGGTCAGCGTGGGGGAGAGGCTCTTCCACACCCTCGATCCGACGACGCGCGGGTTCGAGCACGAGGGCCGCCGGTACCTGGTCACCGACACCGTCGGCTTCATCCGCAAGCTCCCGCACCAGCTGGTCGAGGCCTTCAAGGCGACCCTGGAGGAGACCCGGATCGCCGACCTGATCGTCCAGGTCGTCGACGGCTCCGAACCGACGCAGCTTCGCGCGGAGGCGATTGCCGCGGTCGACTCGGTGCTCGAGGAGATCGGCGCCGGCGACCGGCCGCGGCTGCTGGTCTTCAACAAGCTCGACCTGCTCGACGACGAGGGCCGGCGCGAGCTTCTGGTCGGAGTCCCGGACGCGATCGGGGTGTCGGCCGCGACCGGGGAGGGGATCGGCGAGCTGCGCGAGCGGATCGAGGCCGCGTTCGAGGACACTCTGCGCGAGGTCGAGCTGCTGGTCCCGTACTCGGACGGCGCCCGGCTCTCGGAGCTCTACGAGCTCGCCGGCGACCTCGAGCGCTCCGAGCGCGCGGACGGCGTCCTCGTCCAGGCCAAGATCCCGGCCGCCCACGCGCACCGGTTCGCGGAGTTTGCGACGAGCGCCAACGGCGCCGGGCCGGACGACGCCTGACGCCGGGCTACGCTCGGGCCGTGAAGCTCGCTTGCACGAAGCTGAGCGACGGCGCCCGCCTGCCGACCCGCGCCAACGAGGGCGACGCCGGGCTCGACCTCTACGCGGCCGAGCCGGCGACGCTCGGCCCCGGCGAGCGCGCCAGCGTCGGCACCGGGATCGCGATCGAGGTCCCGCCCGGCCACGCCGGCCTCGTCCTGCCGCGCTCCGGCCTCGCCGCCCGCCACGGGATCGCGCTCGTCAACTCACCCGGGCTGATCGACGCCGGCTACCGAGGCGAGGTCCGCGTCCTGCTGCTCAACACCGACCGCGAGGCGAGCTTCGAGATCGCGGCGGGTGACCGGATCGCCCAATTGCTGCTGACGCCGTTCCTCGACGCCGACCCGGCCGAGGTCGCGGAGCTCAGCGCCGCGACCAGGGGCGAGAACGGATTTGGATCCTCGGGGCGCTGAGCGGGTAGTGAGGGTCCGATGGCCTCCTACTCGGTCAATGACCGCGGCGTCGCGCGGGCCCGCGAGCTGATCGATGCTCGTCAGTATGTGCTCGACAGCGACTGGGGAGACGTCCAGCCCGACGCCGAGCGCGAGAACGAGTTCCTCGACTCGCACTCCTGGGACGAGTACGCGGAATGGCATCTCGGGCTCACCGACGATGCCACCGACGAGACGAAGGCCAGATACGCGTTCGTCTACGGCGATCTGCGACGCGCGCATCGGTCCGGCCTGATCGCCTGCGTCTACAGGGCGTCGGAGTGGCGTCACAAGGAGATCGAGCTCGCGGCCCATGATCTGCTCCAGCATCTCGATCGGACGAGCGGCTGACGGGGAGGACCCTCCTCACGATGTCCGTGAGGGCCGCGGTCAGCCGCCGACGTAGGCCGCGAGGTGCTCGGCGGTGAGGGTGGAGCGGGCGGCGACGAGGTCGGCCGGTGTGCCCTCGAAGACGATCCGGCCGCCGTCGTGGCCGGCGCCGGGGCCGAGGTCGATGATCCAGTCGGCGTGCGCCATGACCCCCTGGTGGTGCTCGATGACGATCACCGACTTGCCGGCGTCGACGAGCTGGTCGAGCAGGCCGAGCAGCTGTTCGACGTCGGCGAGGTGGAGGCCGGTGGTCGGCTCGTCCAGGACGTAGACGCCGGGTGGGCGGGTCGATGACTTGGCCATGTGCGTGGCCAGCTTGAGGCGCTGCCGCTCGCCGCCGGAGAGCGTGGTCAGGGGCTGGCCGAGGCTGAGGTAGCCAAGCCCGACGTCGGCGAGCCGCACGAGGACCTTGTGGGCGGCCGGCGTGCTCGCCTTGCCGCCGCCGAAGAACTCCTCCGCCTCGGTCACCGACATCGCGAGCACCTCGCTGATGTCCTTGCCGCCGAACTCGTACTCGAGCACCGCGGCCTGGAACCGCTTCCCCTCGCACTCCTCGCACGTGGCGGCCATGCTCTCCATGAAGCCCAGGTCGGTGTAGACGACGCCGACGCCGTTGCAGGTGGGGCAGGCGCCCTCTGAGTTGGCGCTGAAGAGCGCCGGCTTCACGCCGTTGGTCTTCGCGAACGCCTTGCGGATCGGGTCGAGCAGCTTGGTGTACGTCGCCGGGTTGCTGCGTCGCGAACCCCGGATCGCGGTCTGGTCGACGGTCACGACCCCGTCCCGCCCGGACACCGAGCCGCCGATCAACGAGCTCTTGCCGGACCCGGCGACCCCGGTCACCACGACCAGCATCCCGAGCGGGACGTCGACGTCGACGTCCTGCAGGTTGTTGGTGTCGGCACCGCGGATCTCCAGCGCGCCGGTGGGCGTCCGCACCGCCTCCTTGAGCGCGGCGCGGTCGTCGAGATGGCGGCCGGTGATCGTGTCGGTGGCTCGCAGCCCCTCGACGGTGCCCTCGAAGCAGATGGTGCCACCTGCCGTACCGGCGCCGGGGCCGAGGTCGACGACGTGGTCGGCGATCGCGATCGTCTCGGGGTCGTGCTCGACGACGAGCACCGTGTTGCCCTTGTCGCGCAGCTGCAGCAGGAGGTCGTTCATCCGCTGGATGTCGTGCGGGTGCATGCCGATGGTCGGCTCGTCGAACACGTAGGTCACGTCGGTGAGCGACGACCCGAGGTGGCGGATCATCTTGGTGCGCTGTGCCTCGCCGCCCGAGAGCGTCCCGGACGACCGTTCGAGCGAGAGGTATCCCAGCCCGATCTCCACGAACGAGTCGAGCGTGTGCTGCAGCGCCGCGAGCAGCGGCGCCACGGACGGCTCGTCCAGGCCCCGCACCCACTCGGCGAGCTCGTCGATCTGCATCGCGCACGCGTCGGCGATGCTGACCTTCTCGATCCTCGAGGACCGCGCGGCCTCGCTGAGCCTGGTGCCGTCGCACTCGGGGCAGGTCGTGAACGTCACCGCCCGCTCCACGAAGGCGCGGATGTGCGGCTGCATGCCGTCGGGGTCCTTGGACAGGAACGACTTCTGGATCGCCGGGATCAGTCCCGAGTATGTGAGGTTGATCCCCTCGACCTTGATCTTGGTCGGCTCCCTGTAGAGCAGGTCATGGCGCTCTCGCTTGTTGTACTTGCGAATCGGCTTGTCCGGATCGAAGAAGCCGCAGCCGCGGTAGATGCGGCCGTACCAGCCGTCCATGCTGTAGCCCGGGATCGTGATCGCACCCTCGTTGATCGACTTGCTGTCGTCGTAGAGCGCGGAGAGATCGAAGTCGGTGACCGCCCCCCGGCCCTCGCAACGCTCGCACATGCCGCCGGTGCGGCTGTAGGTCGCCTTCTTGGTCTGGGTCTTGGCGCCGCGCTGAACCGTGATTCCGCCGGTCGCGGTGACGGAGGCGACGTTGAACGCGAACGCGCTGGGCGGGCCGATGTGCGGCTTCCCGACCCGGCTGAAGAGGATCCGCAGCATCGCGTTGGCGTCGGTGGCGGTGCCGACCGTGGAGCGCGGGGCGGCGCCCATCCGCTCCTGGTCGACGATGATCGCGGTCGTCAGGCCGTCGAGCACGTCGACCTCTGGCCGGGCCAGCGTCGGCATGAAGCCCTGCAGAAAGGCGCTATAGGTCTCGTTGATCAGCCGTTGTGACTCGGCGGCGATCGTGCTGAACACCAGCGAGCTCTTGCCGGAGCCGGAGACGCCGGTGAACACCGTCAGGCGGCGCTTCGGGATCTCGACGCTGACGTCCTTGAGGTTGTTCACGCGCGCGCCGTGCACCAGGATCAGGCCGTGGCTGTCGGCAGCGTGGGGCGCAGGCGACCGCTTGTCCGTCCGCGTGGCCGTGCTCATCGGTCCTGAAGCAGCCCGAGCACGTTCCCGTCGGGGTCGGTGACGGTGGCCACCAGGCGGCCGCCACCGACGTCGTGCGCCGGTTCGTTGACGGTCGCGCCCGCGGCGGTCACCTCAGCCAGCTTCGCCTCGATGTCCGGCACGTGCCAGTACGCCACCGGCGACGTCATGGCCTGCGGTCCACCGCCCGGTACCAGCCCGATCTGCTGCCCGGCGGCCTCGAAGCCGACGTAGTAGGGCCCGTCGGTCTGCGGCGGGACGCCGAGCAGGGCCGCGTACACCGCCTTTGCCGTCGCCAGGTCGGACACGGGATGCAGGACGGTCTTGATGCCTTCGGTGGAAGAGCCGGTCATGGTCGCTCCTTCAAGTCGTGTGTGATGTCCGCTGTCAATCATTTGTATCACAAATAATTGTGGTAGCGGAGTAAATGTGCAAAGATCTTCGACGTGGCGACGAGCCCGACCACCGACGACGCGATTCGCGAGTACACCGGCCAGCTGCTCTTCCGGCTCTGGCGGGTGTCGCATACCCGCACCGCGGAGGCGCTCGAGTCGCTTGGTCTGACGACGGCGCTGTTCGCGCTTCTGAATGTCCTCGGGACCCGGGAGGGAGCGATTCAGCAGGAGCTCGGCTCGGCGATGGGCATCGATCCCAGCACGATGGTCTCGCTGATCGATCAGCTCGAGGCCGCGGGATTGGCCAAGCGCCGGCCCCGGCCAACGGATCGCCGCGCCCGCGAAGTTGCAATCACGCCCAAGGGCCGCCGGGTCCTGGAGCAGGCCCGGCGGTTGGCGGCGCAGGTGGAAGACGAGGTGTTGCGGGGCCTCAGCCCGGCGGAGCGTCGCCGCATGCTGGCCCTGCTTCGGCGCGCCGTCGACTCGGCGCCACCGCAGTCGCCGTGGACCGCCGGGGAAGGGGACTAGCCGATGCCTTCGTTCGCCATCCTGATCGCGCTGGTCGCGCTCGCGGCCCCCGGGCCCGACGAGGGCATCCCGCAGCAGCCCGATCAGCTCGCGGAGCGCCTGTCGAGCACCAGGGCCTCGCTCCATCACGCGATCGACCGCTGGCGAGCGGAGGGGAGCCTGCGCGAGCATGCGCCGCGCGACGTCGTCCTGCATGCGCTTCACCAGCAGCGCATCTACCTGCTGCTGACGCCGCGCCGCAAGCTCTCGCGGGCGGTGCTCGACGGGCTCGGCCGTGAGGACGCGGCCGAGGCGCGCGACACGCTCAGCGCCCGGCGCGAGCTGAGCTCGCTCTCGACGCCGCGGGGCCTGCGGCACTTCCGCACCGGCCGGGCGCTTCCCGCCGGCATCCTGCTGCGCTACTACCGCGAGGCCGAGCGCCGGTTCGGCGTCTCGTGGAAGGTGCTCGCCGCGGTCAACTTCGTCGAGACGGCGTTCAACCGGCTGCGCAACAAGAGCACGGCCGGCGCCCGCGGGCCGATGCAGTTCATCCCGTCGACCTGGGCGGCGTATGGGATGGGCGGCGACATCGACGATCCGCACGACGCGATCATGGGCGCGGCCAACTACCTGCGCGCCTCGGGCGCACCGGGCGACTACCGGGACGCCCTCTACGCCTACAACCCGTCGCCGGCCTACGTCGAGGCTGTGATGCGCTACACGCACCGGATCCGCCAGGACCCGAACGCGTACCTCGCCTATTACAGCTGGCAGGTGTTCGTGAACACCCCGTCCGGGATCCGCCAGCTCACCGGACCGGGTCGGGATCGGTAGGGCGGTGGCCGGAGGCGAGGTCGAGCTCTCGAGGGAGCTGCTGGAGGCGGCGCTGAAGCGCTCCGCGAGTGGGGAGGAGCTCGAGCGGCGGCTCGCGGACGCGGACGCCGAGGCGATCGAGGGGGACGAGGCACGGATCGCCTTCTGGCTCAACCTCTACAACGCGCTGCTGCTGCGCGAGCTCGAGCGCCGCCCGCTGAGCGGCTCGCTGCTTCGCCATCGCGGCATCTTCGCGGCGGCGGCGTACCGCATCGGCGAGCACGAGTACAGCCTCGACGTGATCGAGCACGGGCTGCTGCGGCGCAACGCCCGGCCTCCGTACCGGCTGCGGCTGCTCCTGCGCCCCGGCGATTCGCGCCTCGCCGCCGCGCCGGGGCGGCTCGACCCGAGGGTCCACTTCGCGCTCAACTGCGGCGCCGTCTCTTGTCCACCGATCCGCGCCTACGGCGCCCGCGGCCTCGACCCCGAGCTCGAGGCGGCCTCGGTGACCTACATCCGGGCCGAGACGGTGCTCGATCGCGAGCGCGGCCGCATCCGGCTCCCGTACTTGATGCGGCTCTACCGGGCCGACTTCGGCGGCGCCGGTAGAGCGCGCGAGTTCGCCGCAGCGCGCCTCGATCCCCAGGACGGTGCCTGGGTGCGCGAGCGGCGCCCGCGGATCTCCTACGGTCGATTCGACTGGAAGGTGGCCGACGAGTCGCCCTAGCCCCGGGCCGCGGCGGCCCTGGCGCTCTCGTGCGCGGCGGCTTCGAGCACGTCGTCGAGCGGCTCCAGCGCGGGCTCGTCGCCCTCGCGCCGGGCGAGCGCCCGGGCGATCAAGCGGTCGGCGAGCCGGACGTTCTTCGGCAACAGCGGGCCGTGGAGGTAGGTGCCGATCAGGTTGCGGTCGCGGACGCCTTCAAGGCCGTCGGAGCCGTTGTTGCCGTGACCTCTGAGCACCCGCCCGAGCGGGGTGGCGCCGGCGCCGAGGTGGGTGCGGCCGCCGTGGTTCTCGAACCCGGCGACCTCGAGCTGCTCGCCGTCGCCGAGCTCGGCCTCGATCGCGACGTTGCCAATCAGCCGCGGGCCCGGCTCCCGCACCGTCTCGAGGTCGACGAGGCCGAGGCCGGCGATCTTGCGGTCGCCGAGCTGATAGCTGTGGCCGAGCAGCTGGTAGCCGCCACAGACGGCGAGCACGACGGCGCCGTCGTCCACCGCCCCGGCGAGCGCCTCGCGCTTGCTGTGCAGCATGTCTCCGGCGACCAGCTCCTGATCGCGGTCCTGGCCGCCGCCGATGTAGATCAGGTCGTGGGCGGCCGGGTCGAAGCTCTCCGAGGGACCGGCGGCCGCGTAGGAGAAGGCGATCCCGCGCCACTCGCACCGACGCTGCAGGAAGAGGATGTTCCCGCGGTCGGCGTAGATGTTCATCTGCTCGGGATAGAGGGCGAGTACGCGCAGCTCCATCAGGCCGCCTCCAGAACGCAGATCGTCGAGCCGACGTGGTCGGCGGTGGGGGGGACCTCGATCCGCTCCCGGGGGGCGAACCCCAGCGATGCAGCCTCGTGCTCGAAGGCCGCGGGCGTGAGCCGGTCGAGGTGGATCGAGGCGGTGCGCTCGCTGAGCTCGCCGCCCGGGCTGACGATCTGGCGCAGCCTGCGGACCTCGATCCTGTCCTCGTCGACCGAGACCGCGAGCGGGAGGCTGGAGAAGACCCACAGGTCGCGCTCGCGAACGTCCGGGAGCAGCCCGGCGTCCTCGCCGTCGATCACGGTCTCGTCGGCGAGCAGCGCCGCGGCCAGAATCCCGTCGTGGCGGAGATGCGCCCGCGCCGCCGCGAGGACGGTGGCGCGCCCGCCCGCGCCGCCGAGCAGGTGGATGAACTGCATCGGGGCGATGATCGCGGCGAACTCGCGCCCGAGCTCGAGCCGGCGGGCGTCGGCGCAGACCGTCTCGATCTGGACCCCGGCGGCCGCCGCGCGCCTGGCGAGCTCATCGACGAGCTCGGGCTCGCTGTCGAGGGCGACGACGTCGAACCCACGCGAGGCGAGCCCGCGCGCCACCCGCCCGGTCCCGGCGCCGAGCTCGAGCAGCGGTCCACCGGCCTCGGTCGCGAGCTCGAGCCAGGTTGCCAGGTCGGCGTCGTACGCCCCGTTCTCGACGTCATGCCAGATCACCTCCGAGTCCAGCAGGCGCTCGCTCATCGCCAGAAGTCCTTCGCCAGCCCGCGGGCGCTGAGCAGCTTGCGGAGCTCGATCAGCGCCGTGTAGGTCGGGAGCGCGAACAGCGCTCCCTCGGCCTCGGCGACCGCGCGGTCGAGCGAGCGCTCGATCGAGGGGTCGACGACCAGCCGCTCGGGCTCGATCCCGGCGTATTTCAGGCGGACCGCCATCTCGGGGGCGCGGGTGCCAGAGCAGACAACTCGCCGGGCGGCGCCGGCGAGGAGCTCGAAGTCCGCGTCCCAGACCCAGGAGACGTCGCGGCCGTCGGCGATCTTGTCGTTGAGGGCGATCCAGAGGTCGAGGCGGTCCCCGGTGCCGGCTTCCAGCCGCAGGGTGCGGAGGACCTCGTTCGCGCCGGCCGGGTTCTTGATCAGCAGGATCGAGACCGGCCGCTCGGAGACGACGATCGTCTCGACCCGGCCGAACGCGGCCTCGACCCCGGCGAGGGCCTCCACCGTCGGCTCGAGGCCGATCCCGAGCCGCAGTGCGGCGGCGATCGCGGCGAGCGCGTTGTAGACGTTGTAGAGCCCGGGGAGGGGGAGATCGAGACGCGCGTCGCCCTCGGGGGTCGAGATCAGCGAGCGCGAGCCGCGCATCCCGAGCAGCTCGATCTCCGTCGCGGCGAGGTCGGGAGGCGGCCGGTCGGCGCCGCAGTTCGGGCACTCGTAGTGGCCGAGGTGGCCGACGAACGCGCGGGCGTAGGCGTAGGGATGCCCGCAGCGCCGGCAGTGCTTGGCGTCGTGGGCGTGCTGGAGCTCCGGCAGGCCCTGGCTCGGGTCCTCGATCCCGAAGTACGTGACGCCGGGGCGGCGGCGCAGCTCCCGGTCGCGCCCGAGGTCGGCGACCAGCGGATCGTCGGCGTTGAGCACGAACTCGCTGCGCCCGGTGCGCCCGGCGACCAGGGCCGCCCACTCGTCGGCGAGGTGCTCGAGCTCGCCGTAGCGGTCGAGCTGGTCGCGAAACAGGTTGCCGAGCACGATCAGGGCCGGGTCGAGCTCGGCCGCGATCCTCGGCAACCAGGCCTCGTCGACCTCGAACAGGCCCTCGTCGCCACGCTGCTCGAGCAGCGCGGTGGCGACGCCCCAGCTCATGTTCGAGCCGGCGCGGTTGTGGACCGGGACCCGTCCGTCGGCGCGCATCGCCGCCGCCAGCATCCCCGCGGTCGTCGTCTTGCCGTTGGTGGCGCTGATGACTGTCGAGCCGCCGGTCAGCCGGCCGCCGAGGCGCGAGATCGCATCGGGGGCGATCCGCAGCAGCAGCCTGCCGGGGAGCGTGGTGCCGCCGCCGCGTCCGGTTCGACGGCTGAGCGCGCCGGTCGCCTTCGCGATTCCGACCTTGGTTCGAAACCCCGCCGCGCTCATTGTCCCGGCGGGCCCGGCACGATCACCCGCAGCGCGCGGGGCAGCAGGCTGACCGTCGCCGGCAGGTCGGCGATGTGGTCGCCGTCGGCGTAGACGGCGAACGGGCGGTCGGCTTCGATCCGCACCTCGCTCGCGTGCCAGCTCGTGACCTCGAGGATCTCGCGGTGCTCGCCCGCGAAGATCTTCCCGAGCCCGCGGAGAAACCGGAGCTTGCCCACGTTGCCGGAGACCTCGACATCGAGCAGTCCGTCGTCGAGCTCGGCGTCGGGGGCGACCAGCATGCCGCCGCCGTAGGCCTTGCTGTTGCAGGCGCCGACGGAATAGCCGGTGAACCGCCTGCGCTCGCCGTCGCTCTCGAGCGTGAAGGTCGCCGGCTTCCAGGCGATCAGGGCGCGCAGCGCCGCGTACGCGTAGACGAGGTTGCCCTTGATCCACTTCGCCTCGTTGGCGATCCGGTTCGCATCCGAGTCGAACCCACAGCTGGCGATGCACAGGAAGCGCCTGTCGTTGACCACACCGACGTCGATCTCGCGGGTCGTGCCGCCGGCGAGCACCTCGACCGCCGGCGCGGGCTCGGTCGGGATCTCGAGCACCCGAGCGAGGTCGTTGCCGCGCCCGCCCGGGATCACGCCCATCGGCACCGTGCCGCCGGCGAGCGCACCGCCGACCTGCCCGATCAGCCCGTCGCCGCTCATCACCACGGGGATCTCGCCCCCGGCGGCGCCGGCGAGTGCCTGCTCGCAGCCGTGCTCGATCCCGGTGGTCATCACCGTGCGGTGCTCGAGCCCCGCAGCCGCCATCGCGGCCTCGACCTTCGGCAGCAGTTCGCTCACCCGCCCGCCGCCGGCGGACGGGTTGACGAGCAGCAGGTACCGGCTCTCGCCCGTTGCGGACATGGACGGATCAGCCTACCCGCGCCCGGCGCGGCCGATGAAGTAGGTGCCGCGCCCCGCCTCGGCGTTCTCGACCGTCTCGATCGCGTGCCGGCGAAAGCTGCGTTCGAGCACTGCCGGCGGGGTGTAGAACGGGGTCGACGCGCCCCCGGTCGCGACCACGATCACATGACCGCCTGGCCGCAGCACCCGCGCGATCTCGGCAAAGAAGGGCGGCATGTTGACCTGAGTGACGAGGTCGAACGAATCATCGTCATAGGGCAGGCTCGCGGCGTCGGCGACCCTGAACGCGACCCGCCCGTCCGGGTCGAGGCCGACCTTGTGCTGCGCCTCGCGGACCATCCGCTCGGAGAGGTCGATGCCGCGGACGCTGGCGCGCGGGAACTCACGGGCTAGGAACAGCGCTGCCTCGCCCGTCCCGGTGCCGACGTCAAGCACCCGCTCCGGGGCGGGGGAGAGCTCGGCGGTTGCGGTCGCCAGTGCGTGCAGGTGGTCGACCGACCCGGCGCCCGTGCGCTCGTCCCAGCCCGCCGCACGCTGATCGAAGTAGCGATGGATCGGCGCTCGGAGGAGCGGCCACAGCCACGGCGCGCGGGCGATCGTCGCGTTGAGACCCCGGCCGATCGCCCTGGTCCGGCGCGGGATCTGGCTCTGCTGGTCCGCCATCTCGCCATGATCGCAACCGTTAGCCTCCCGCCGATGATCACGACCCTGACGTCCCGCCTCGGGGCCGCCCTCGCCGTCCTCGTCACCGCGGTCGCGCTCGGCGCCTGCGGCGACGACGAGCCGACCTCGACCTCGACCGCGACCACGGCCGCCGGCGAGTGCCGGGACGTCGAGGCGCCGCCGGCGAAGAACGACAAGTTCAAGCAGCCCGAGCAGGTGCTCGAGAAGGGCGAGCCGGCGACCGCGACGGTCGACACGAGCTGCGGCAGCTTCGTGATCACCCTCGACACCGAGAACTCGCCGAAGACCGCGAACTCGTTCGCGTTCCTCGCCGAGCAGGGGTTCTATGACGGGACGATCTTCCACCGGATCGCCCCCGGCTTCGTGATCCAGGGTGGGGACCCGACCGGCACCGGGAGCGGCGGGCCCGGGTACACGGTCACCGAGCCGCCGGCCGACGACACGATCTACGCGAACGGGCTCGTCGCGATGGCGAAGACGGCGGTCGAGCCGCCCGGCGCCTCCGGAAGCCAGTTCTTCGTCGTCACCGCGCCCGCCGACGCCGGCCTGCCGCCCGACTACGCGGTGCTCGGCGAGGTCACCGAGGGCGACGAAGTCGTCAAGGCAATCGGCAAGCTCGGCGACCCGACGGAGCAGCCGACCCAGGTCGTGACGATCGACGGCGTCACGATCGACGCCGGCTAGCGGCGCTACGCTCGCCGGGCATGTCGAGGATCGAGATCGGCGATCTCGCGCCCGAGTTCGAGCTCGGCGGGACGAGTGATCGTACCTACCGGCTCGCCGACTACCGCGGGCGCTTCGTGGTGCTCGCGTTCTACCCGGGCGACTTCACCCCGGTCTGCACCCGGCAGTTCTGCTCCTACCGCGACGCCGCCGACCACCTCGACGATCTCGACGCCGAGGTGCTCGGGATCTCGCCGCAGTCGGTGGACTCGCACGAGCGGTTCGTCAAGGAGCACGGGCTGACCGTGCCTTTGCTCGCCGATCCCGACCACAGCACCGCGCGCGCCTACGGCGTCGTCGCCCCGGGCGGGCTGGTGCGGAGGTCGATCTTCATCGTCGATCCGGAGGGGATCGTCCGCTACCGCCACGTCGCCCTGCTCGGCCTGCGCTACAAGGACGTCGAGCACCTGGCCTCGGCGCTGTCGCTGGCCCGCGACGCCGCCGCGACGCGGTGAGCCAGGCGGCGGCGTTCAGTGTCTCCGGGCCCGCCGGCGAACTCCGCGGGGAGGCGGAGGGCGAGGGGCCTCCGATCGCGCTCCTGCACGGGCTGACGGCGACGCGGCGCTACGTCCTCCATGGCTCGCGCGCCCTGCCTCGGCGCGGATTCCGGACGATCGCCTATGACGCGCGCGGGCACGGCGAATCGGACCCCGGCGACCACTACGACTATGACCGGCTGGCTCGGGACCTGGCCGCGGTCGTCGACCAGCAGGCCGGTGGGCGCCTCTGCGTGCTCGCCGGGCACTCGATGGGCGCTCACACGCTGACCGCTCGGGCGCTCGAGGACCCGGGCCCGGTCGCCGCGCTGGTGATCATCGGCCCGGTCTACATGGGAAACCCCGTGAGCGAGGAGAGCATGGCCTACTGGGACGGGCTCGCCGACGGGCTCGAGCGCGACGGCGTCGACGGCTTCGTCGAGGCCTACGACCGCGGCCTCGATCCGGAGTGGCGCGAGACGCTGCTCCGGATCTCCCGCGACCGCCTCAGCCGGCACCGCCACCCCGAGGCGGTCGCGCAGGCGCTGCGGGAGGTGCCGCGCTCGCGGCCGTTCGAGGATCTCGCCGAGCTCGAGTTCCTCGACGTGCCGGCGCTGGTCGTCGCCAGTCACGACGACGCCGATCCGGGTCATCCGTACGGGGTCGCCGAGGCTTGGGCCGAGCGCCTGCCCCAGGCAACCCTGATCAGCGAGGAGCAGGGCGCCTCGCCGCTCGCCTGGCAGGGGGGCAAGCTGTCGCGCGAGATCGCCGACTTCTGCGAGCGCCCGGAGGTCGCGGCGCGGTTGGATGGGTGATTCCACCGCCTCTGGCGGCGTAGTCACGCCCGCCGCGGCCGGTCGCGGAGGCGGTAGACGAGGCGCAGGCCCGACCAGGTCTCGTCGATCGCGCAGACCTTGTTGTCGACCAGCCCGGCGGCGAGGGCGAGCTCGCGGACGACGTCCTCGGTCAGATCGGTCACCAGGCCCGAGGACCGCTTCGGCCAGGCGATCCAGAGTCCGCCGTCGGGGTGGATCGCGCGGCCCAGTGCCGCGAGGCGCTGCTCGAGCGCGGCACGGCGGGTGAAGAAGGCGACCGCGACGTCGAGCGGGGCGACCGCGCGCCGCTTGATCGTGACCGCGTCGGGCAGCGCGCCGAGGGCGGTCTCGAACTCGGGCGGGGCACCGGAGAAGGCGACGATCGACCCCTCCTTGATCCCGAGCTTGCTCGGCAGCGGGGTCCCCGAGTAGCCGGCCACACGGTCAATCTATGCTTTCGGATGTGATCGACGACGGCGAAGCGATTCACTACGCCGCGGTGCCCCGGGGAACTCCCGTGTACGCCGCCGACGGCACCCAGGTCGGGACCGTCGATCAGGTGGTCGACAACTATCGCGAGCACATCCTCGACGGGTTCGTGATCGAGACCGCGGACGCGGGCCTGCGGTTCGTCGACGCCCCCGAGGTTGCGCGGACCGCCGAGCGGGGAATCACGCTCACCCTGCAGCCCGAGCAGATCGGCTCGCTGCCGCCGCCCGAGAGCGGCGCCGGCACATTTCGAGCCAACGTGAGCGGCGGCCGGCTGTCGCGACTTTTCGGCAGATCCTGGAAACGCGATTAGCTCCGAACGAGCAGGGGTAATCAGGACGCGGATGGACGGCGAGCCCAGAGTCGAGTTCTCGGTCCCGGCGCGCGCGGGAAACGTGCCGTTGATCCGCCATGCGCTGGCCGGGCTGGCGGAGGCGCTCGAGATGGGACCGTCCGAGGTGGCCGATCTGAAGACGGTGGTCACCGAGGCCTGCATGAACGTCGTCGTCCACGCCTACGAGGACGATGAAGACGGCGTGCTCGAGGTCGAGGCGTGGCCCGAGGACGAATGCCTGGTCGTCAGCGTGCGCGACTATGGCGCCGGGATCCGTCCGCTCGCCGACGTCGAGCACCGCAGCCTGCGGCTCGGGCTGCCGCTGATCGCGGCGCTGACGCAGAGCTTCCAGATCAGCGGTACGCCCGGCCACGGCACCGTCGTGCAGATGACGATCCCGTTCGCGCCCGCCGGCAACGGAGCCGTCTCGGCTCCGGAGGCCGTCGAGGAGGCGCGGATCAGCCTCCCCGGCGGGGAGCTGCTGGCGCCGATCCTCTCGCGGGTGGTCTCGATGTACGCGACCCGGGCGGACTTCTCGGTCGATGAGCTCTCCGACGCCGTACTGCTCAGCGATGCGATCTCGGCCGGTGACCGCGATCGCTTCCCCGGCGGGACCGCGCGACTGACGGTCAGCGAGCAGTCGGGTGCGTTCGAGCTGCGGGTCGGTCCGCTCGGGGAGGGAGGGGGGCGGCGCCTGCTCGACGGGATGCGGATCCCGACGCTCGGCGCGACGCTCGAGACGCTCGCCGACGACGTCCGGATCGAGCCCGACGACGAGGGCGAAGTGGTCGCGATCCGGCTCCGTCGCGCCGGCTGAGAGCCGGATCAGGCAACCGGCGGCTCGTCGACGGCCGCCGCGTCGCGGAGCTTGCGCAGGGCCCGGCGGAGGATCCGCGAGACGTGCATCTGCGAGTAGCCGACCCGCTCGGCGATCTTCGACTGGGTCAGGTCTTCGCCAAAGCGCAGCCGGAGGACCTCGCGCTCGGTCTCGTCGAGGACCTCGGCGCCGACGTCGAGCGCGGCGCGGTCCTCGACCAGCTCGAACCCGGGGTCGTGGCCGCCGATCCGTTCGGCCATCGGCGCCTCGTCGCCGGGCTCCGAGCCGGCGGTCGGGCGGTCGAGCGAGACCATCCGTCGGGCGCCGCTCGCCTCCAGCGCCTCGAGCACGTCGGCGTCGCTGATCTCGAGGTGCGCGGCGATCTCGGCGACCGTGGGTGAACGCTCGAGCTCGTGGCTGAGCTTGGCGATCGCGCCGTCGACCGCGCGGATGCTCTCCTGCAGCCCGCGCGGAACCCGCAGCGTCCAGACGCGGTCGCGGAAGTGCCTCCGCAGCTCGCCGAGGATCGTCGGGCCGGCGAAGGCGGCGAACGGAACGCCCCGCTCGGGGTCGTAGCGCTCGAGCGCCGAGACGAGGCCGAGGCTGGCGACCTGGAAGAGGTCGTCGCTCGGCTCGACCCCGCCGCTGTAGCGCATCGCGAGGCTGCGGGCGAACGGCAGGAAGCGCCGCACGAGCTCCTCGCGGGCGTTCTCGTCACGCGTGCGGGCGTAGTCGGCGAGCAACTCCTCCTCGGTCGCGAGGGCGTCGGACGGGTCGCCCGGCGGAGGCAGATCCGCCGCGCGCCTTGGCTGTTGCTTGTCTCCCATAACCCGGCACTCACGATAGACCCGCGGCAACAGGCCCGAGCCGAGACCCATCGCGGACATAAAAGAGGGCCCAGGTGGGGGGTGACCTGGGCCCTCGAACTGCCCCCCTAACGCGCAAACGCGCTGAAGGGCGTAGGGCGCCGATACCCAGGCTCAAAAAACGCAAACACGCCTGTCGCGAGGATGTCCTGCCGCCTGACCGCCGCGTGCAGGCCGGCTGATAACCCCGGTGAACCCGGGGCGCGAGGCGAAATCGTGGCCTATGCTCGGAAAATGCCGAGCTGGGAGAACGTCTGTGAGCTCGGGAGCCGGCTTCCCGAGGTCGAGGTCGGCACCTGGTACGGGACACCGGCGCTGAAGGTGCGCGGCAAGGGCTTTGTGCGGCTGCGCGAGGACGGCGCGCTGGTGGTGATGATCGACGTCATCGAGCGCGAGGCGCTGATGCAGGAGGACCCGGAGACGTTCTACATCACGCCGCATTACCAGGATTACCCGGCGATGCTCGTCAATTTGGAGCGCGTCGACCCTCAGGAGCTCCGAGAGCGGCTGATCGAGTCCTGGTGCAGGAAGGCGCCGAAGCGGCTGGTGAGCGAGTTCGAGGGGGCGCCTGGGGCCTAGTCGATACCCAGGTATCCATAAGAACCGGTATCGAGCGCAGAGTCCGCGTTTCGACCCTGCGTCGGATTCGTGCGGCGGACCCTGCTGGACGTTTGTCTGTTCGGCGCGGAAGTTGGTGTCCCGAGATGTTCGGTCGCCGATGAGAGGTTCAGATGGCGAGTTCCCGGCCGTGGCCGGCACCCGGAGACGAACGCTCGGCGATCAGCCGGCGCGTGCTCCTGCGCCGTTCGGTCGCGGCGGGCGGCACCGCCCTGCTTCCGTGGGCGCTGCCCACGGTGGCCGCAGGCAGCGACGGTTCCGAAGCGCCACCGGCCGCTGACGCGCGAACGTTCTTCGCTGACCCGAAGATCAACTTCGAGGTGCTGTTCGCTCTCGGCGCGGCCGGCTACGGCGCGGCTGAGTTCGGCGAGGTCGCGACCGTCATCAACCGCATCAACGCCCGCGGACCGAGCTACGACGCCGTCTACGACGAGTTCGGGGCCATGGGCCACCAGGTCAGCGCGATCGCGGACCGATGCCTGAGGCGCGGGCACCTCGTGAGCGCTCGCGGCGCCTTCCTCCGCGCCGCCGAGTACCTGACGCTTCCGGTCTTCTTCGCGGTCGGCACCAGCGACCCGTCGCGCAAGCGCCAGTCCGCCGCATACAGGGCGATGCAGCGCCGCTGGCACGCCGCGGCCGAGCTCTTCTCCCCCGGGTTCGAGCCCGTGCGGATCCCGTACGGAAAGACTCACCTCCCGGGCTACTTCCTGCGGCCTCCCGGCCCCCCGCGCCGGCGCCCGACCGTCATCCTCAACAACGGCAACGACGCGCAGAACATCGATCTGTACACGTTCGGCGGCGCGGCGGCGCTGGAGCGCGGCTACAACGCGCTCATCTTCGAAGGGCCAGGCCAGGGCGCGGTGTTCTTCCTGCGGGGGATTCCGTTCCGGCCGGACTGGGAGCGGGTGATCACGCCGGTCGTGGACTTCCTCGAGGCGCGCCGGGACGTCGACGGGCGCCGCATCGCGGCGATCGGCTGGAGCCAGGGCGGCGAGCTGATCGCGCGGGCGGCGGCGTTCGAGAAGCGCCTTGCCGCCGTCGTCATGGATCCCGGCGGCGTCGATCTGTACCGAGGCCTAGGGCTGCCCGACGAACTGCTCGAGCCGGTCCGCGAGGGCAAGCGCGAGGAGGCGAATGCGCAGTGGGACGCGGTGTTCCCGGACCTGCCGCTCGCGACCCGCTTCAGTTACACGAAGCTGATGCTCCCGTTCGGTCGCAAGGACTTCTACAGCCAGCTCCGCTACCTCATGCGCTTCGACATCACCCGGGTCGCGCGTCGGATCGAGGCCCCGGCGCTCGTCACCGACTACGAGTTCGACCCCTTCTTCGCCGGTCAGCCGCAGGAGCTCATCCGCCTGCTGCGCTCGCGGAAGCGCCTCGTGCGGTTCACGTCCGAGGACGGCACGGAGTACCACGACGCGCCGATGGCGCCTCAGCGCCGCAACCAGGTCCTCTTCGACTGGCTCGACCGTGAGCTCGGCTGAAGGGCTCACCGAGTTGACATAACGTCGGCCTCGTCCACCTCCTCCTCCATGTCCCTGAACGCCCGGAACGCCAGCGCCGCGACCATGATCCCGAGCGCCGTGCCGAGAGCCCGCTCGCCCGCCGCGTCCAGCGCCGACGAGCCGAGCGTGTCGGTGAGCAGGACGACGTAGACCGTGATCGCGGTCGTGAACAGCGCGTACTCGATCGCCAGCAGCGCGTAGGCGCACGCCGCGGCCGCGGTGAGCACGATCGTCACCGGGATCACGCGCTCGCCCATCAGCTCGGCGAGCGCAGTGGCGAGACCGAGGCCGATCACCGTCCCCACGGCGCGCATCGCGATCCGCTCCGACGTCTGGCTCGCGTCCGGCTTGAGTACGAAGAGGATCGTCAGCGGCACCCAGTAGCCGTGGTCGTCGAGTCCGGCGAGCCGGTAGATCGCGACCCCGATCGCGAGCGCGGCGCCGAAGCGGATCGCGTGGCGCATCGCCGATTTGCGCAGGCTCAGGTTCGCGCGCAGGGCCGCGACCGCCTCTGTGACGGCCGGTCCGAGGCGGAACGGCTCCCGATCCCGATCCCAGAACAGCCACGCCACCCCCGCGGTCATCGCCTGCACCAGTCCGCCGCAGGTGCCGAGCAGCAGCGCGCGATCGACCTCGTTCGAGTCGAGCAGCAGGCCCTGGGCGATCAGCAACGCGAGCACGAACGTCAGCCCGGCGATTGCCAGCCGCAGCGAGACGGAGACCAGGTACCCGCACGCGCAAGCGATCAACGCCATCGTCGCGACCGCAGCGACGACGCTCCGGCTCGACAGCACCCCGAGCGCCGCGCAGATCCCAATCATCGGCGCGCAGAGCAGCTGCCAGCGCACCCGCACCCGCGCCGGCGCGTCGAAGGCGATGAAGCCGGCGATCAGCGCCGCGGTGCCGAGCGCGCCCGCGACGGCGTCGCCGAGCTCGAGCTCGGCGAGGAGCGCGACCGTGACCGGCGCCGCGACCAGGAAGCCGCGCCGGACCGCGGGGCCGACGGCGCCGCGCAGGCCCCAGGCGGGCGGGATCCGCGCCGCGGCCGAGCGTCCGCTCAGGTCGCCCCCAACTTCAGCTCGTGAGCGCGATTGGCGCGCACCCGGCTCAGCGGCCCGGGGCGCCGCTCGCGGCGAATCGTCCGCATGTAGGGCTCGAAGTCGACCTGGATCGTGTGCCGCTTCGAGGCGACGTAGCGCTTCGCCATCCGCTCCCGCTCGCGGACGATCACCCGCCGCATCCGCTCGGCGTCCGGGAGGCCGGCCCTGCCCTCGAGGACGTCGGCGATCCACTCCGACTGTGCCTCGGCGATCGGCATGATCGCCCCCAGCGGCTGCAGCAGGCCGATGAAGTAGAGCCCCGGATGCTCGGGGCTGACCACCCGGCGGTAGAGCGGGATCTCGTTGTCGGGCGCCGAGATCAGGCCCTCGCCGAGGAACGGGAAGCTGATCTTGTAGCCGGTGCAGTAGACGACGACGTCGACCTCCTCCTCCGAGCCGTCGTCGAACCGGACCATGCGGCCGCCGGCAAACCCGGCGATGTTCGGCTTCACCTGGATGTCGCCGTGGCCGATCCGCGAGAGCAGCTCGGCGGAGATAGTCGGGTGCGCCTCGGCGAGCTTGTGGTCGGGCTCCGGCAGGCCGTAGTCCATCGGATGGCCGGTCGCCGTTTTCAGCGCCCGCAGGTACATGAACCTGGTCACGGCGATCGGCAGGCGGCTGGTGAGCGCGTTCCCGAGCTCGTCGACCGGCTTGCCGTTCAGGTACTTCGGGAAGATCCAGGCGCCGCGCCGCATCGCCAGCAGGGTCCTCGACGCGATCCGCGACGACTCGACCGCCACGTCGCAGGCCGAGTTACCGATCCCGAGCACCAGCACCCGCATGCCCTCGATCACGTCGGGGGTCTTGTAGTCGTGGACGTGGATCTGCACGCCGTCGAAGTCGTCCTGGCCTGGAAACGGCGGTTCCGGCCAGCGCGCGTCCCAGTGATGGCCGTTGGCGACGAAGACGGACCCGTAGCGCTCCGAACCCTGCTCGCCGCTCTCCAGGTTGCGCCAGCTCACCGTCCAGCCGCCGCCGTCGCCCGGCCCGACGTGGGTGACCTCGGTCCGGAAGCGGATCCGGTCGCGGAAGCCGAAGTGGTCGACGTAGTCGTCGAAGTACTTGGCGATCTCCCAGTGGCTCGGATAGTCCGGGTAGTCCTCCGGCATCGGGTAGGTCGCGTAGGCCATCATCCGCCGCGAGGTGTTGATGTGCAGCGACCGGTAGGCGGACGACATTCCGTTGTCGTTCAGATAGCGCCAGTTGCCGCCCACCCCCGAGCCGACCTCGAAGCAGTCGAACTCGATTCCGCGCGCGTTCAGCACCTGGCAGGAGGCGATCCCGGAGGATCCCGCGCCGATCACGCAAACCTTCTCCGTCGCCGTGCCCATCGCCTCGCTCAGTTCACACTCGGGTCGTCGGGCATTCTGGAGATCAACGCGAACTGACCGCCCTTGCGGGCGAGCACGTCGTGCCAGAGCGCCAGCGGATCGTCCGGGAACAGCTCGGCCGGCAGCGGCGGCTCGATGATCCACGCCTCCTCGGCGAGCTCGACCTCCAGCTGTCCGGCGTCCCAGCCGGAGTAGCCCGCGTACACGCGGCCGCGGCGAACGACGTCGGAGAGGTCGCCGTAGTCCGTATCGGCGGCGACGAAGCCGACGTCCTCGGCGATGATCCAGGCTGCGGCGCGCGAGTCGCTGAACTCGGCGAGGACGACCAGCGCCTGCGGCTGCACCGGACCGCCGATGAACACGGGCTCGCCCTCGACGACCACGGACGCCAGCTCCGGCGCCACGTCGCCGACCTCGATCTCCGAGGGCCGGTTGAGGACGACGCCCATCGCGCCCTCCGCGGCGTGTTCGGTGATCAGCACGACCGTGCGGGCGAAGTTGGGATCGACGAGCGCCGGCGATGCGATCAACAGCCTGCCGCGCAACGAGGTTTCGGCCTTGTCCTGCTCCGGCTCTTGGCCCGATTCAGCCATCGGGCTGATTCTGCCCGCTCGCTAATCTCGATGACATCGTGAGCAAGGATGTAACCGAATCCGACTTCGTCGCCGAGGTGGTCGACCGCTCCCGAGAGGTGCCGGTCGTCGTCGACTTCTGGGCCGAGTGGTGCGGCCCGTGCCGCCAGCTGACGCCGGCGCTCGAGGCCGCGATCGCGAAGCGGGACGGCAGGGTCGAGCTCGCCAAGGTCGACGTCGACGCCAACCAGTCGCTCGCCGCCAGCTTCGGGGTCCAGGGGATCCCGGCCGTGAAGGCGTTTCGCGACGGCCAGGTTGTCGCCGAGTTCACCGGGGCGATCCCACCGGCGCAGATCGCGCGGTGGCTCGACACTCTGGTCCCGTCGCCGGCGGACGAGCTCGCCGCTGCCGGCGACGAGGAGTCGCTCCGCCAGGCGCTGGCCATCGACCCGGAGCACGGCGACGCGGCCGCCGGCCTCGGCAAGATCATGCTGGCCCGCGGCGATACCGGGGAGGCGCTGGAGCTGCTGGAGCCGCTCCGGGGAGACTTTCGCGCCGAGGGCCTCGCGGCCCGTGCGCGACTGAGCCAGGAGACCGGCGACCGGCTCGAAGAGCTGCTAGCGCGCGGCTTCGACGCCTGGGATTCCGAGGACTACGAGTCCGCGCTCGAGGCGCTTCAGGAGGCGATCGTCGCCACCGACGACCCCGACCGGCGGGATCTGATCCGGCGCGCGATGGTCGGCATCTTCGCCGAGCTGGGCGCCGACCACGAGCTCGCTCGCGTACACCGCCGCCGCCTGGCCGCGGCGCTGAACTGATCCGGCGCCGGTAGAACAGGCCCATGGACCCAGTGAACGGAGCGGATGTTCCGGTCGCCTTCGTCGCCGGCCTGGTCTCGTTCGTGTCCCCGTGCGTGCTGCCGCTCGTGCCCGGCTACCTCTCCGTGATCAGCGGGGTCCGCGTCGATGAGATCGATCAGGCCGATTGGCGCCGCGTCCTGGTGCCCAGCCTCCTGTTCATCGCCTCGTTCTCGACCGTCTTCATCCTCCTCGGGCTGACCGCGACCGCGCTCGGATCGACGCTGCGCGACCACCAGGACCTGCTCACCGACATCGGCGCCGTGCTGCTGATCGTGATGGGCGTCCTGTTCATCGCCGCGACCTACGTCGACCGGTTGAACCGCGAGTGGCACGTCGACGCGCTGCTCGCCCGGGCCGGCAGGGGCGGGCCGATCGTCGCCGGCGCCGCCTTCTCGGTCGCCTGGACGCCGTGCGTGGGCCCGGCGCTCGGCGGCGTCCTGACGCTCGCCGGGATCCAGGGCGAGGCGGCACACGGCGCCTTCCTGCTCGCCGTGTACTCGCTCGGCCTTGCGGTGCCGTTCCTGATCACGGCGCTCGCCTTCTCGCGGGCGACGTCCGCGTTCGCGGTCATCAAGCGCCACTACGCGGCGATCGTCGCCACCGGCGGCGGAATCCTGATCGTGATGGGCGTCCTGATTCTCAGCGGCGCTTTCTCCGAGCTCAACGTCTGGGCCCAGAAGGTCACCAACGAATTGGGTCTCAACTTGTGAGGCAACAAGAGGTACCAAGGTTGACCGCGCACGCCCGGACGCGGGAGCAGAACAAGAAGTCCGCGGCGCAGCCGCGGACAATTGATTCGAGCGGGAGCGGAGGACGTGGCGCGAGTTGTTCCCGTCCCTCGCCGCGTGCGCGGTGAACCTTTAACCGGAGGAATGATGGGCGGGTTTAGACCGGCGGGATGATCGGCGGGTCGTCGCCGCCGACGCCGACCTCGACGGGAGTCCCGATCGCCTCGACCTCCTCGAGCTCCTCGCCGTCACCCTCGCGCGAGCAGACGATCCGGAAGCGCCCGGTGCCGATCTCGGGGTCGGCGACCACCGGCAGGCCGCGGATCTCGTCCCAGGCGAGGCGCTCGACCTCGTAGGGGTTCATCCGGACCTCGGACGCCGGCCACGGGCAGGTGGCGTTGTGCTGGTCGATCGCCTTCGAGATCGCCTCGAGGTTCTTCGCCTCCGAGCTCACGCGTCCCCGTTTACCGGTCCTCGTCGTCCTCGCTCGAGTGCTCGTGGTCGGCCTCGCCGCCCTCGTCACCGCGGTAGTTCTCCGCCGATCCGGCCAGATTGCTCGGGTCGGGACCGGGGTCGCCGTGGGAGGCGTGCTCGATCAGCTCCTCCTCGGCGAGCTCGAAGCCCTCGGCCTCGCCGCCGCCGCCCTCGTTGACCGCGCGCTGCTCCTCCGTTCGGCGCTCCTCCAGGTCGTGCGCCTCGAACTCGTCGGTGTCCTCCATCGTCCCTTCCTTGTCGCTTGTTGGCCCGCCCACCGACTTTACCGCCGGCGGGCGGGCCGGCGAGCCAAGCAGCCGGCTACCGCGTGGTCTGCACGGTGCCGACGTCGGGGAAGCCGAGCGCCTGCTTGGTGGCCGAGGTCAGGTCGTACTCGCGGTTGCCCGCGTACGGCCCACGGTCGACCACCGGCACGGTCACCGAGTTGCCGTTGTAACGCAGGTGGACCTTGGTCCCGCAGGGCAGGGTCTTGTGCGCGACGCCCATCGTTGCCGCGGTCAGGGTCCCGCCACACGCCATCGGGTTGCCGTAGAGGCCCGGGCCGTACCAGGATGCGGACGCGTTTCGGTAGACCAGCACCCGTCCCGCCGACTCGCGGCTGCCGGTGGCGTCCTCGTTCGAGTGCGCCCGCACGGAGACCGGATACGACCCGGTGCTCGGCGCCTCCCACGCGGCCTTGTAGCGGCCGTCGCGCCCGGCGCGCGTGGTCAGCTTCTCGTCGCCGATCCGGACGACGACCTTGCGCTTCTCGCCGGCCGGCGTCACGTGGCCCCTGACCTTGATCTCGTCGCCGGCGAGCGCGTGGCGGCCGCCGATGCTCGCGCTCGTCTTCGAGCGCACGGCGACCCGCTCCCCGCCCGTGCTTGAGTCCTGGGCGGCGGCGGCGCCCACCTCGGCCCGCCAGGAGGCGGTCCGGCGCGGCTTCACGCGCACCGTGTAGCCGCCCGAGGCGCCGGTGCGCCCCTGCGCGGCCGTGTGCCAGGCGCGCGCGCCCTGGGCCCGGTAGAGAAGCTCGATCGGCACGTTGGCGGCGCCGGGGAAGACACCCCGGAGGGTGACGCTGTCGCCGATCGGGACGCTGCGCTTCGAGGCGTCGATCTTCGCGCTCCTGTCCACGAAGGGCGTGGCGGCGAGCGCGCTCGTCGTCAGTGTCGCGGCCAGAGGCAGCAGCGCTGCGGCTGCAATACGCCTCCGCCGGCGGCGGAACCGTCGCATCTTCTTGTCTTCCTTTCGCGCCTACGGGGTTAGCTGTCGGGCTCGCGGGCGCCGGAGTTCGGTGCGCGCTAGGAGCCGATCACGGCTCGATTCGCCCCTGAGCCGCCGGCATCGAGCGAGCGGCAGCCGCGTCAGCGGCGGTGGGTTCCCCGCCCACCTTCGAGCTGGCCGAAGGCGGTTAGGCATTGGGGTTTCCCGTCTTTGTCCCCACGAACGTAGGACCCAAACATGCGTTCCTCTGTGACGGCCATCACAAACCGAAGCCGTTTGAAAAGATCCGTGCATGAACTCTGCCCGCCTCAGTGGTCTCGACGCCTCGTTCCTCTACCTGGAGAGCGGCCCGGCGCACATGCACGTCGCGTCGACGACCCTGTTCGAGGGTTCGACGCCCGAGTACGACGAGATGCTCGCGCACATCGAGTCGCGCCTGCACCTGGTCCCGCGCTTCCGCCAGAAGCTGCGCACCGTCCCCTACGGCCAGGGGCGCCCGAAGTGGGTCGACGACCCGCAGTTCAACCTCCGCTACCACATCCGGCACACGGCGCTGCCCGACCCCGGCTCCGAGGAGCAGCTGCGGACGCTGGCCGCCCGCGTCTTCTCGCAGCGCCTCGACCGCTCGAAGCCGCTCTGGGAGATGTGGCTCGTCGACAAGGTGGAGGGCAACCGCTTCGCGATCGTCACCAAGTCCCACCACTGCCTGATCGACGGCGTCTCCGGGGTTGACATAACCAACGTCCTGTTCGACACCGAGCGCGAGCCCGAGGCCGTGCCCCAGGCGGAGCCGTGGACCCCCCACCCCGAGCCGAGCGATGCTCAGGTGCTCGGAGAGGCGCTGCTCGAGCGCGCGACCAGCCCGGCCGAGGCCGTGCGCGGCGTCCGGGCGCTGTTCCGCGCCCCGCGACGGATCCTGCGCGCCGGGATCGACGCCGCCGAGGCCGCAGGCGCCTTCGCCCGTGCCGGCCTCGGCGCCCCCGACTCCCCGTTCAACGTCGAGATCGGCCCCTACCGTCGGTTCGCAACCGTGCAGGTCGAGCTCGCCGAGCTGAAGCGGATCAAGAACGTCGCCGGCGGCACCGTCAACGACGTCGTCCTCGCCGCCGTCGCCGGCGCGCTCAGCCGCTACCTGCGCGGCCGGGGTCACTCGACCCACGAGCTCGAGCTGCGGGCGATGGTCCCGATCAGCGTCCGCACCGCCGACGAGCACGGCGCGCTCGGCAACCGCGTCTCCTCCTACATGGCGCCGCTACCGGTCTGGTGCGACGACCCCGCCGAGCGCCTGGGGCTCGTGAGCGCGACCATGGGCGACCTCAAGCAGTCGAAGCAGGCCGTTGGGGCGACCCTGATGACCGAGCTGACCAACTTCGCGCCGCCGACGATCGCCGGTCAGGCGGCGCGCCTGCAATCGCGCCAGCGCTTCTTCAACCTCGTCGTCACCAACGTCCCCGGCCCGCAGTTCTCGCTCTACCTGCTCGGGCGCGAGCTTCAGGCGATCTTCCCGATGGTCCCGCTCGCCCGCCGCCAGGGGATCTGCTTCGGGATCATGAGCTACAACGGCCAGGTCAACTTCGGCCTGATCGGCGATTACGACGCGCTCCCGGATCTCGACGTGCTGGCGAGCGACCTCGAGGCCTCGCTCGCCGAGCTCGGGGAGCTGGCGCCCGCCGAGAAGAAGGCCCGCAAGCGCGCTCCTAAGAGCGAAGCTCGCGCGAGAGCGACCCGCGCCTGATCCCGCGCTCGGCCCAGCGGCTGCGGTCGCCGAGCTCGAGCAGCAGCGCCAGGTCCTCGGACCGCGCGGCGTCGTAGGCCGACCCGGCCGACGGGTCGGCGTACCCAGGATGGACGAACCACTCGGTCACGCCCGCCGACGGCGCGGCCCCGGCGAGCCAGGACTCGATCTCGGGCGGCAGTGCCGGCTCGGACTCCTCGAGCCGGCCGATCAGCAGATCCGGGGTCGCGACCCCGCGCCGGCGCAGGAACGTTCGGTGGCGCGAGTCCACCGACCGCACCGGGACCGCGAGCCGCAACGCGAGCTTCGCGACCGCTTCGGCGATCGCCTCGCCGGCGTGCACGTGGTGATGGCCGTCGACGTAGTCGGGCGAGCGCCCGACGAGGCGCTCGAAGGCGGCCGCCTGCTCGTCCGGCGAAGGCCCGGCCTCGAGGTGGAGGCCGAGCTCGATCGCGGTCCCGAGCAGCGGCGACGGATCGGGGCTGCGCATCACCATGATCGAGGCGCCGTCGATCGCCCCCGCCCCGGCCGCTCGGACGATCCCGGCGTCGTAGGCGGCGGAATACCCGTAGTCGTCGGCGTGGATCACGAGCACCGGTGGATCTTCTCGGCTGGCTACCATCCGCGCGGAAAGTCGTCGCGCTGGGGTCGCGCGGCAGGGACAGATCACTGGACTTGCACACCCCACGGGCGTGCAACGGAAGAAGGGAATCGAGTTGCGGAAAGCACGAATCGTTCGCGTCCTCGGAGTGGTCGGGGCTCTCGGCGCGCTCGCGGTTGTCGGCTCCGGCGGCGGATCCGCCACGGCGACGACCGCGTCGGCCAAGCCCGGCGTGACAAAGATCAAGGCCGAGTTCATCCACCGGGACAAGGAGATCCTGTTCGACGCCCCGGCGACCGTGCCCGCCGGAAATCAGCTGCAGATCAAGAACAACACCAACCCGGTCGCCATCGGACCGCATACGTTCTCGCTCGTGCGGGAGCAGGACGTGCCCAAGGGCAAGAAGCAGCTCAAGGCGTGCGCAAAGAAGTTCAAGGCGATCTGCGGTGCGATCATCAAGTGGCACGAGGTAGACCTGCAGACCGGTCAGATCGGGGAGAACCCGGTCGAGGTGGGCAAGCAGGGCTGGGATCGCAAGGGCAGCCTGAAGCGCAAGGGCGATTCGGTCGTCCTCGAGCGCAAGGGCGAGAAGTTCCAGCGCGAGGTCACGGCTCCGGTCGGCAAGGAGCTCTACTTCGTCTGCGCCGTGCATCCCGAGATGCAGGGCAAGATCGAAGTCGTCGAGGGCTCGTAACGAACCCGGGGGAACCGAAGGCGGATCAGGGCCGGCGCCTCTCGCGCCGTGCCCTGCTCGCCGCTGCCGCGGCGGGCGCCCTGGTCCTGGCGCTGCCGGGCCGCCCGCGCCTCGGCGCCTCCAGCCTTGCGGCGCTGAAGCCCGCCAGGTTCAAGCGCCCGCTGGTCATCCCGCCGGTGCTCAGCGGCGCGCAGATCGAGATCGAGATGCGCCAGGCGAAGGTCGCCGTGCTGCCGGGCAAGAAGACGA
>CAVRKA010000005.1:0-137221 GCA_963722175.1 uncultured Solirubrobacterales bacterium | reverse complement strand
TCTCGAATAGGAGACTCGGTCGGCGCGATCGGCGGTGGGTCGACAACGCGAGGCGCCGGCCTGTTGCCCTGCCTGACTACCCCAGCCGCCCGCCTCAGCAGCAACGCCGGAAATGGCGACCCCAAAGTTGACTGTCATCGTCGCCAGCGCCGTTCCCGAAAATCCGAGGTGCCGGATGAGAAAACAACCCGGGAGCACAGTGCCCCCAGGGCCGCCCCTGCAGTGTTGAGACCGTAGAGTCCCGTGATCTGGCGCGATGGCAAGCCCCAGGCCTTCACCGCCTCGGACATGAGCGGCAAAGTGCCGCCCATGAGGAACGTGGCTGGCCCGATTATCAGGACGACAACGAACAACGAGACGATCCCCCGCACGATCGGAAGCGGTCGGCAGAGGGAGAATCTCGATGAGGAATAGAGACTGATACTTCAGTAGGACCAAATGCTGCGGCGACGCCTGCGACGCCAATGCCGCACTCGAGCATGGCGTAGTATTTCAGGGGGTCTCCCGCGAGCCGGCGGCTGCGCCCACAGACGAAGCCCCCCAGCGCACAGGAGCGCGAGAAACCCCGCAAAAACGACCGTCATCGACTCGCTCGTGCTTCCGAGGAGCGTTGAGAACTCGTGGGTCCAGATCACTTCAAACCCCAAACCGGCACTTCCGGGAAAGAAAGAACGTCGCGGCCAAGACCGCGGCGCTCGAGGATCGTAGCGTCTCTGGTCGGTCAGGCCGCCCGATCTTCAACTGCTCCGGCAACAGGTCTTTCCAAGTGCCCCCCAGTCGGTATCCTAGACGGTCGACGTCCGGCCTGAGTACTTTCCAGACGAACAGGGTCACTGCTCCCACAGACAGATTAGAGGGTCGCGGCGAGCCTCAATGATCCGCTTTTGACCAACTGCCCGCCATACAAGATAGAAGACAACTTGGCAAAGGCTCCGACGGCAGATCCGGCGGTGTTGACCGCGTAGAGCGAACCCACCGACCTTCCTACGTTGCCAGAGAGGCGAGCACTGTAGGCAACAAGGAGCGGAAGCGTGGCACCCATGAGAAGTGTCGGCAGCAGGACAGCCGCAAAACTAGATAGCGACCGGATCCATCCGGCGGAATCCATCGTGACCCGGTCAACCAGTTTGAAGAGGGCAAGGGAATTCCAGCCTATGCAGCCTATGCCCAGCTCCAGGACACCGAAGGCTCCGAGGCTGTACTGCGGAGGACCCGTCGAAAGGCGTCCACCAACCAAGCTGCCCAGACCGAGACCGAGCAGGAAACCGGTCACCACGATCGTGACCGACTTCACGTTCACGCCGAAAATCGCGAACAGCGCCCGTTGCCAGATGACTTGGTAGAGGAGAGCCGCGAATCCTGAGACGAAGAACAGAAGCGGGAGCCACCCCTGGATGTCGATGGCTCTGGGCTGTGTCGCATCCGCTTCAGGACGACGTTCCGGTCAGCGTCACGAGCTGGCTCCTCCGGGACAGAGAACTCAGGCCTCAGCTTGGCGGTGCCACATCCAGGCAACACTGTGGCACGCGCCTCGACGCCCAAGGTGACCGAGCTCTGTTCTGAAGGGCAGCCGGGGGCGGAATTGGTGGTCGGGGGTTGAAGCAAGCGGTGTGCCATCAAGGCTACGCGAGGGAACTGCCATCGACATAGAAAGTCCGAGCGAGCCAACACCGCACGTCGCAAACGTCCGGCCTCGAGGGGCACGTACCGTTTCGATTGTCTTCGTCGGGCCCATGCGATTGCCCGGCGGAAGGGACGCGCTAGAGGAAGGTATGTCATGGTTACCACGGCCCAGCTGGCACCAAATGCCCAACCAAAGATCACGGCTTGGCCCGCATGGAAAGCGATGAGCATGACTCCCACAATTCTCCGGAGAGGTGTCAGGATCAGATGCTGGCAAAGCAAGAACTTCGGTGGCCAAGGTGATGGTCTGAAGAAGGCGTGCCAGATCTCGGTGGGCCATGATCAAAGCGCCGGCGAACTCGCAGGTATCCCCCAGATGTTTACCCAGAGTTGAAGCGTCAGACCGTTGGTCCAACCGAGGCCGCTGTCGGCCAGCTTGCCTATCCCTGCAATGCGAGTAGTACATGCCCACCTGGAGTTGCGGCCAAGGCGGAGACCCATCGCGGGCATAGCTTGGCTCGCCAGAACCGTCCCTCCGCCAGCGCCTGACGAATCTCTGCAGGCACACGAGTGATACCAGAGTGCACATGTCAACAGCACCTGGTTGGCCAGCGCAAACTCGTGATCTTATGTAGACCCGTCGCTCCTGATGTAAAGCGACCAATGCCGTGAACGCCCCGGCCGTCAGCCAGCTTGACCACGGTATGGCGACCTGTGCCAACCACAGGAGCGCGCAGACGGGAAACAGGACCTGCAACGCAAAGAATATGTCCGGAGTCATAACGCAGGGACATCGGGGAGCCACGAGGCGACAGTCACGAGGCTATTGCGCGGATCGAGTCGGCGGAAACGGTACGGCCCACTGGTACAGCCAGACACAAGAACCAAGCCAACACAGCAGTATCGCTTGGGCAAGAGTGCGGTCGATCCCGACGCAGGAGGGTCCTGTGCCGCGCTGAGGAACAGCCCCCTAATTGTTGCGATCATTCCAGACTCGCCACGTTCGTGACTCGCGAACGCCTACTCGCATCCCGTCGATGTCACCGATGATACGCTGCGTGACCTCCACATATGCGACTTGCGGTCGCAGCGAGAGGCCCTGTCTTACGGCCGCGGTGATCACTTGGCTGGCTGCACTGAGCCGAACTGGTTTACCGTGCGAGGCGGCCATAGCGCTCCGGGATGCGGTCCAGGGTATAGGAATGAGTAGCCGCGAAGGGCCCAGTACTGGCGTTGCAGAGAGAAATCGAGTTAGGGGCAATAGGTTGCCTGCGGGGTCACGCACGATCATACTCGCAATAGACGGTTCCGCTATCGGTAAACAGCGCCATGCGCGAGAAAGGATAGAGCTCCTCGCGACAGAAGGGTACCGCGACACTGAATCGCCAAGAGAGACAAATGGTAGGATGAGTTCAGGCGGTGCCTGATCTGGGACTCCACCGTCGCCAGAGATGTCGCCGGGAGGCATCGAATCGAACTCCCTCGCCTTGAGGATCCTTCCGAACAGAGGATCATCTGAGGGCCAACAGGTAGGTGACCGCCTCACCGGCAATCAGTGCCTCCAGCTGAATAGTTCGCTCGTTCCGCTGTTCGCTCGCGGGCGCGGACTGCTCCACCCCATAACCCCGGTCGTAGGTCTTCGCATCCAGCGCCCACTAGCGCCGCCGTTCGCGTCGTAGCGCACGCCTCACTTGCCGTCCCGGCAATTAGCCCGTCGCGATAGCGCACCGGGCGCGATCAGGTCGGCCCGCACGAAGTGCGGTCGCCAGCTCAATGTAACACCAGATCGGCGTAGACAGGACGGAATCAACGAATAGGAGTGACATCGACTCGGTGGTCTATGCTCGCGCAAGGTTGTTCGATGTGCGTCGGAACGAGATTGTCGGCCGCACGTATAAGGACAAAGCTCTCATGGAACTTACGTCGGTAAGGCAAACTGGCGATGATGCAGCGACGCATTGCGCGCGGCTATATTGTCCGCGTTCTATCGCCCGAGTACGATTGCGTTTTCGATCATGTCCGTAGCGGAAACGGAGGACGCTAACGAATGGACTTGCCGGACAAGGAAGAACGCGCATCGCTTTGGCCCCTGGCCGTCGCCCTGGCCTGGGGAGTGGCGCTGCGAGTGGTCCTCTATCATCAGCGGCCGATCGCTCTGGATCGACGAAGCCCGAGTGGCCCTCAACATCGGCACCCGGTCGTTTCTCCACCTGCTCGCGCCGCTCGACTACGACCAGGCCGCTCCGGTGGCGTTCCTCTGGGTCGAGCGCCTCGCGGTCACCGTCTTCGGCATGCACGACTGGGCGCTGCAGCTGCTTCCGTTCCTCGCCGGCCTCGGCGTCCTGTTCATGATCTATCCTCTGGCGATTCGCGCGGGGTTTCCCCGCAGTGCCGCGCTGCTCGCGACCGCCGTGGTCGCCTGCGCCCCCAATCTCATCTTCTACTCCAGCGCGGTGAAACCCTACGGGGTGGACGTGCTGGTCACCTGCCTCCTGCTGCTGATCTCGCTCGAGGTGCTGGACCCAGACGGCGATCCGCGATCCCGCAACGGCCTCGCCGCCGCGGGCGTCCTCGCGCCCTGGTGCAGCGCGCCGGCCGTGTTCGTGCTGGGTGCGATCTGTCTCGCCCTCTTCGCCGAGGCCCGGCGCTCGCGGCGCGACCTGACGCCGTGGCTGGTCAAGTGCCTGGCCGCTTGGGGAGCCTCGTTCGGCCTGGCCTACGTGCTGGTGTACCGCAACGCGGCGATCAACCCCTACATGCTCCTCTTCTGGCGAGAGGCTTTCCTCGATCCGGGGCCGGGTTGGCTGATCCGCGCGGGCCTGAGAATCAGGGACGTCGTCTGGGGCATGTTCCTGGAGGGGTCCACCCGGCCGACCGGCCAGGTGCTCGAGGAGCTGGCGTACACGCTGATCCCTACCCTGTTGGCGATCCTCGCCGGGCTGGGCGTGGTCCGGCTCGCGCGCGAGCGTCCTGCGCGTTGCCCTGCTGGTCGCCGGGCCCATCGGGCTCGCACTGCTCGCCTCGCTGGCCGGTGCCTATCCCACGGCAATGCGACTGCTGTTGTTTACCGCGCCACTGTTCGCCATGCTGGTCGCCGCGGGCCTCGCGCAGGTGCTGTCGTGGCGGGCCGAGGAGCCGGCGCCGTGGATCTGGCCGCTCGCGACGCTGCTGATGGTGATGGGACCGGCGTTCTACGGGCTGCGGCTCGTGGCGCGGGCGCCGAGCCTGGAGCCGATGGCGGCGGTGGTTCGGCGGTTCGCGGCGGAAGCGGCGCCCGACGAGGCGGTCTACCTGGCGCCCGGCAGCATTCCCGCCTGGACCCGGTACACCACCCCCTGGGCTCGACCCGACTCGGCACGCCTGGCGCGAGTCGCCAGGCTGGCGAGCTCCACGGGACCATCGTTCGAGAACGGCGCGCCGGGGAGCTTCGATTCGTCGGTGGACCCCGCCATGCTGACCCTCGATCACGAGGGCTGGGTCGAGCTGTTCGGTCGCTCGGCGGGAATTCAGGAGCGCCCGGGACTGGCGATCGCATCGCCGGAGCCGGACTCCGGGTGGGCTGAGGGCGAGGCCGCGCGGCTCATCGAGCGGCGCGGGCCCGCAGTGTGGCTGGTGCTCTCCTACCTGTACGGGTTCGAGTTCGACATCCTCGATGCCATGGACGCGCGGCGCTCGCCGCACCTACTGGGAGCGGATCGGCGACATCGAGCTGGTCCGCTACCAGCTTCCCGAGTCCGCCACGCCGTGAGCCGTCACGTCACTTTGTCACCCTGAGCGCAGCGAAGGGGCCGGCGCGTGGCTTCGGCCGCTTCGCTCCGCTCAGCGTGACAATCTCGCTCAGCGTGACAATCCTGCTCAGCGTACGTGATAATCTCCTACCGCCCCGCCGTCGAATCCGCCGCGCACTGCTCCAGCCGCGCCATCGCCCCCGCACCGCCCGCCTTCGCGTCGCGCTCGATCAGCGCCGCGGTCTTGTCGCAGTAGCGCACGCCCCAGTCGCCGTCCCGGACCAGCTCGTTGGCGATGGCCGCACCGGGCGCGATCAGCAGGAACGGACACCTTCCATTTCGCCAGTGTCTCCCGCCATCCCGGCTTGAGCCCGCGGGTCTCGATGAACGTGCGCATGAGGTCGGGCCCGTAGAAGTCGGTCCCGCCGTCGATGAACACCGCTGCTCCGGCCACGCATACAGCAGGTAGCCGCCCCAGATGAACTCGTGGAAGATCCGCCCCTCGATCCCCTTGCCCCGCGCCCGTGTCCACCGCGGCGATGGGGAACGTGGTGGGATCGAGCTGCGCGGTCACGGCTCGCCAGGAGCCGACGCGCCCCTGCAGCAGCACGACCAGCACCATCACCGTGCCGACCGCGCCGACGAAGACCCCGGTGGTCCCCCGGCGCGCATCGCGCTCGAAGACCGCGCGGATGCCCTTCGGATCCGGCAGCCGCCTGAGCGCGGCGTCGAAGTGCAGCGCCAGCACCGGGAAGACCACCGCCGCGTAGAGCTGGACGTTGCGCCGCGCCTGCAGCGCAAAGGCGACGTTGGCCAGGAGCAGGGCCAGGCGCGGCAGGGTCGGACGTCCCGGCACCAGCGCGAACAGCGCCAGGATGCCGAGCAGCGAGGCCATCAGCATCTGCCCCGCTACCGAGTGGAAGTCCGGCGAGAGGAACTCCTCGGTGTTGTCGCGCAGGAACGGCTCGCCGAAGAACCGGATGATGTGCAGGTGCAGCGCCGGCCCGTTGGGGTTCATCAGCGTGCCCAGTCCCGCCACCAGCAGCGCGAGCGCGTAGTAGCGGCTCCGCTCCTTCCACAGCGCCGGATCCGACCCCCAGCGCCACTCGGCCAGGCTGCCGGCCAGGTAGATGCCCAGGAGCGTAAGCCCGAAGACGAACCCGCCATGCAGGTTGGCCCACACCATGAAGAGCAGGAACAGGAGCCAGAGCCTGGGCCTTCGTTCGCCCGGCTCCAGGAAGAAGAGCAGGAGGGCGACGGCGAGCAGGGTGATGAGGTGGGGCCGGGCGGCCCAGTGCACCGCGCCGATGACCGCCGCGACCATGGTGGTGGCGTAGGTGGAGAACGGATCCGCCGCGGGCGAGGAGGAAGCGGGCCACGACGGCGTAGCTCGCCGCGATCAGCAGGCTGCCGAACACCACGACCCCGGCCAGCCCGGCCATCGCGGTCCACCGCGCGTAGAACAGCTGGCTTCCGTACTCGAAGGCGACGAACGGCTCGCCGCCCTTGGTATAGGAGAACTGGTCGGTGTGGAGGAACTGCCCGTGGTCCAGCATCCACCGGCCGTGGGCGATGTGGCGGAGCAGGTCGCCGTCGGCGTTGAGCATCCGGTCGCCGAACAGGAGCGGCACCACCAGCACCCAGAGGGTGAAGATGACGGCGGGAATGGAGGGATAGGGGCGCTGACCTGGCTCCGTCACGTCTCACCTCGTCGTCCGACCGCGAGCATGGAACCCCGGGCGGGGAACCCGCCGTGGCGGGGGCCGGCCAGCCGCCTGGTCTCCGACTGAAAGATCCGGCGCATGAGCCGGTTGACCGGAGCGGGCGGCACCCGCAGCCCCTCCGCCGCGCGGCTGCCGAGCAGCCGGGCGGCCCAACGCTGCGCGAGGGCGACCGGGAAGAGATAGCTGTTGAAGTAGCTGGACCGCTCGACCGTGAAGCCGTTACGCCGGGAGCAGCGCCTTCAGCCCGGCCCTGGTGTAGCGGCGCCGGTGCTGGTTGGCCACGTCGTGCTGCGACCAGAGGAAGCGGAAGGCCGGCACCGTCACCAGCGCGACGCCGCCGGGCGCCAGGAGATCGTGCGCCCGCCGGAGCGCCGCGCCGTCATCGTCCAGGTGCTGAACGTCGGCGACCGCATGGCCCATCTGCGCGCCGCGGTCGAGGCGCTGCCCGGGCATGGGGCGGAGGTGACGGCGGTCTCGTCGGTCTACGAGACCGAGCCGGTCGGCGAGATCCTCGACCAGCCCGACTTCCTCAACGCCGCGGTCGCGATCGAGACCGAGCTCGGGGCCCGGGAGCTGCTCGACGCGTGCAAGGCGATCGAGGTCGAGCAGGGCCGGATGTTCGGCGGCCCCAGGCATGGTCCGCGGCCGCTCGACGTGGACGTGCTGTTGCTGGGGGACGTGGAGCTGGAGAGCGAGCGGCTGACGCTGCCGCACCCGCAGGTGGCGAGCCGAAGGTTCGTGCTGGTCCCGCTCCTCGAGCTCGATCCGGAGTTGCGACTGCCCGATGGGACCGCGCTGAGCGAGGCGTTGGAGCGGCTGGGTATGGGGGAGCGTGTCGAGCGGGTCGGGCCGCTGATCGCGAACTGATCGGTCTCGCATCCAACTGTTGGACGCCAAACCGATCGATTCGACCTGGGCCACCCCTACCCGGCAAAAAGCGGCTTCGAGCTACGCCGCGGCTGCGGGCTCTCGCCGCAGCGGCTCGAGCCACGCCGCCGGCAGGATCGGCGGCGCGTCGCCCGGGTAATCCGGCGCCGCGCGCATCGCGAGCTCGCCGGCGGGGCGGGGCGTGATCGCTTCACGCAGGTCCTGAAGCGACATCAGCAGGCGGACGCTCGTGCCGATCTGCAGATCGGCTGCGTTCAGGTCCTCGCCGCCGAGCACGCCCTCGGCGATCCAGTCGTCGATCCGCTGCAGCATGCCCGGGAGCGCGGCGAGGTCCTCGCGGACCCTTTCGTCGGTGGCCTCGTTGATCCGCACCTCCATCGCGACGATCGGGGCCGCCGTCTTCACGGCCAGGCCGATCGGGATGCCCAGGCGCGCGCCCTCGGAGAAGCTCGCCAGCGGGGCGCGGTCACGCCTCAGTGCGTTCCACAGGATGCGACGGGACGCGTTTTGCAACGTCGTCTCGCCCCAGGCCTCGGCCTGCTCGACCGACGCCCGTGCGTCGGGGTCGGCGGGGAAGAGCGGCGGATCGGGCTGCACGCGGTCGAGCTCCTTGGCGATCTCTCGCGAGCCGGTGATCTTGCGATCCCCGATCCTCAGTGCCGGGATGGTCACTCCGGGGAAGCCCATCGCGCGCAGGACGCCCCGCGAGATCACCGGCATCAGGTCGACCCGCTTGTAGGGGATCCCCTTGATCGCGAGCATCCGCATCACCGTGCGCGACGGATGGGAGCCCGGGATCACATAGAGCTTGGCGTCCATTCGCGGATCCTAAGCAAAGCCGGCCAAATCCTCCGCTTCGCGTCCGGTTCGGCCGGGTGGTCGATAATCCGCAGATGCTCCTGGCGATCGACGTCGGCAATACCCAGACGCACCTCGGCGCCTTTCGCGGCGACGAGCTGATCGAGCATTGGCGGTTTCGCACCGTCTCGGGAGCGACCGGCGACGAGATCGCCGAGCGCATCGCCGGCCTGCTGGCGCTGAGCGGGATCGAAAGGGGCGAGGTCGACGCGATCTGCGTCTCCTCCGTCGTGCCGCCGCTCGGCGGCCAGTACGAGGCGATGGCCGCCCGCTACTTCGATGCGCGCTGTCTGTCGATCGGGCCCGGGGTGAAGACCGGGATGGCGATCCGGATCGACAACCCGCTCGAGGTCGGCGCCGACCGGCTCGTCAACGCGGTGGCCGCCTTCGACCGGGTCGGCGGCGCCTGCGCGGTCGTCGATTTCGGCACCGGGATCAACTTCGACGTCGTCTCCGCGGACGGCGAGTACCTGGGCGGCGCGATCGCCCCCGGGATCGAGATCTCGCTCACGGCGCTGACCGAGCGCGGCGCGCAGATCGGCAGGATCGAGCTCGGCGAGCCCGAGACGGCGATCGGCCGTTCGACCCGCGGCGCGATCCAGTCGGGCGTGATCTATGGCTTCGCCGGGCTGATCGACGGCATCGCCCGGCGGATCGAGGCGGAGCTCGGCGGCGAGCCGACGCTGATCGCCACCGGCGGCCTCGCCCACGCGATCGTCCCGTTCTGCGAGACGATCGACGAGGTGGACGACCTGCTCACGCTCACCGGCCTGCGGTTGATCTGGGAACGCAATTCGTGACCCGGTCACCGCTCACATCCCCCTTCAGGATCGGGGACGTGCAGCTGCCCAACCGGGTCCTGCTCGCCCCGCTTGCCGGCATCGGCAACTGGTTCGTACGGCTGCAGGCCCACCGCCACGGCGCGGGCCTGGCAGTCTCGGAGATGGTCTCGAGCTTCGCGATCGCGCATCGCAACCGGCGCACGGTCGAGGAGATGCTGCGGGTCCATCCCGAGGAGGGCCCGGTCTCGATTCAGCTCTTCGGCGCCGACCCGGACGTGATGCGCGAGGCGGCGGCGGTCGCGGCCGCGGCCGGACCGGTGCTGATCGACCTCAACATGGGCTGCCCCGTGCCGAAGGTGCTGAAGACCGGTGCCGGCGCGGCGCTGATCGCCGACCCGGAACGGGCGGTCGCGATCGCCGTCGCGGCGCGCGAAGGATCGGGCCTGCCGGTGACGGTCAAGGTCCGCTCCGGGATCGAGCCCGGCGACCGCTCGGGGGTCGAGCTCGCCCGTCGCCTGGTCGGCGACGCCGGGGTCGCCGCGGTCGCCCTGCACCCGCGCCCGGCGAAGCAGTTTCACCGCGGGCGCCCCGACTATGCGCTCGTCGGCGAGCTCGGCGCGGCGCTCGAGCGCGACGGCAATCGCGTCCCGCTGATCGTCTCCGGCGGCCTGCGGTCGACCGCGCAGGTCCGCCGCGCCTACGAGGAATCGGGCGCCGACGCGGTGATGATCGCCCGCGGCTCGCTCGGCAACCCGTGGATCTTCGACCAGCTGACCACCGGCACGGAGGTCGAGCCGACGGCCCCCGAGATCGAGGCGGAGCTGCGCTGGATCCTCGACCGCGCGGCCGAGCACTGGGGCCCCGAGCGGGCGGCGCGCAACCTGCGCAAGTTCTACCCCTGGTACGTGGAGCGGCTCGGGTACGAGGGCCGCGACGCCGACCGCTTTCAGCGCACGGAGAGCCTCGACGAGGTCCGTGAGTTGCTCGCCGAAAGCCCGTCGGCACGCGTAAATGCAGGGATTCTGGACCGCCTGAGCGCGACGCTATAATCCCGCGCCGCTGCCCGGCGCCCGGATGGCGTTTCGGGCGTTTCTGGCCGGGATTCCCCGTCGTTTGGACGGGGTGAACACGAGAAGAGGACACGCAGTGGCTCGTGAAGCGCTGATCACCAAAGAGGGGTTGAACAAGCTCAAGTCGGAGATCGACCACCTCTCGACCGTCAAGCGTCGTGAGGTCGCCGCTCGGATCAAGGAGGCGCGGGAGTTCGGCGACATCGCCGAGAACTCCGAGTACGACGACGCCAAGAACGAGCAGGCCCTGCTCGAGCAGCGGATCGCCCAGCTCGAGGAGCGACTGCGGCGAGCGAGCGTCGTCGACGCGAGGCAGATCGACCTGGAGAAGGTCGGTGTCGGCGTCGTGGTCCACGTCAAGGATCAGAAGTCGGGCGACTCGCGCAAGTTCCAGATCGTCGGTCCGACCGAGGCGAACCCGGCCGAGCACAAGCTCTCGCACGAGTCGCCGATCGGCAAGGCCCTGGTCGGCCACAAGCGCGGCGAGATCGTCACCGTCGACGTTCCCCGCGGTCCGAAGAAGAAGCTGAAGATCACCAAGATCGAAGCGGCTTAGCGCGCTGCCCGTCGTCTAGGCTCGCCCGCGTGGCGGAGCCAGAAGAGCAGCCCACGGAATCGAGCGTGCTCGCCGAACGGCGAGCGAAGCTCGAGCGCCTGCGCGAGGCGGGGATCGAGCCGTTCCCGCACGACTTCGACGGCCGGACCGAGATTGCCGCGGTCCGCGACGCGCATCAGGGGCTCGAAACCGGCGAGGAGACCGAAGACGCCTACCGCGTGGCCGGCCGGATCGCGGCGCGGCGCGGCCAGGGCAAGGCGGCGTTTCTCGACCTGGTCGACGGCAGCGGGAAGATCCAGATTCACGCCAAGCGCGACGTGCTCGGCGAGGACGAGTTCGACCGCCTCGTCGGGCTCGATCTCGGCGACATCGTCGGCGTCGATGGAACCGCGTTCGCGACCCGCCGCGGCGAGCTCTCGCTCGAGGCGACGGGCTGGACCCTGCTGGCGAAGAGCCTGCGGCCGCCGCCGGACAAGTTCCACGGGGTCAAGGACGTCGAGCTCCGCTACCGCCACCGCGAGCTCGACCTGATCGCCAACCCCGAGGCCCGGGAGCTGTTTCGAAAGCGCGGCCAGACGATCGCCGCGACCCGCGAGTGGCTCGACGCCGAGGGCTTCGTCGAGGTCGAGACGCCGGTCCTGCAGCCGCTCTACGGCGGCGCCCTGGCGCGGCCGTTCACCACCCACCACAACGCGCTCGACCGCGACCTGTACCTGCGGATCGCCACCGAGCTCTACCTGAAGCGCTGCATCGTCGGCGGGATCGACCGCGTCTACGAGCTCGGCAAGGACTTCCGCAACGAGGGGGTCTCGTTCAAGCACAACCCGGAGTTCACGATGCTCGAGTGGTACGAGGCCTACGCCGACTACGAGGACGCGGCGACGCGGCTCGAGGCGCTCGTCGCCCACGTCGCCGAGCGCGTCAACGGCACGACCAAGGTCGAGCGCGACGGGGTCGAGATCGAGCTGGCGCCGCCGTGGCGGCGGGTGACCCTGCGAGCGGCGATCGAGGAGCGGACCGGGATCGACATCCTCGAGCATCCGACCCGCGAGGCGCTCGCCGCGGCGATGGACTCGGAGGCGAGCCCGGAGGAGGGCTGGGGCAAGCTCGTCGACGGCCTCTTCTCGAAGGAGGTGGAGCCGACGCTGATCCAGCCGACCTTCGTCTTCGACTACCCGGTCGAGATGTCGCCGTTCGCGAAGCGCCACCGCGAGGACGACCGCCTGGTCGAGCGCTGGGAGCCGATCGTCGGCGGGATCGAGATCGGCAACGCGTTCACGGAGCTCAACGACCCCGACGAGCAGCGCCGCCGCTTCGAGCAGCAGGCCGAGGAGCTCCGGCGCGGCGACGAGGAGACGCAGCCGTTCGACGAGGACTACCTGCAGGCGCTCGAGTACGGGATGCCGCCGACCGGCGGGGTCGGGCTCGGGATCGACCGCCTGGTGATGCTGCTGACCGGCGCCACGAGCCTGCGCGAGGTGCTCCTGTTCCCGGCGATGCGCTAGCGGTGCTGGCGGCGACCATCGCGGCCGCGATCGCGCTCGGCGCCGCGCCGCCCGCCTGCGACCCGGGCGCCGGAAACTGCTCGACCGCGTCGGGGACGGTCCTCTACGTCGAGCGCGTCGACCCCGACGGCGACGGCGACGCCCACTTCGTCCTGCTCAGCGACGACTCGATCACGGCGCCCGGGATCTCGGTGATCGACGTCGGCCCCGAGCTGCGTCCCGATCCGCTTCCCGGTCCGGGCGACCTGGTCGCCGCCGCCGGCCCGGTTTACACCGGCTCGTACGGTCAGCGCCAGATCCAGGCGACAGCGGTGGAGGCGGTTCGGGCCGATCGAGGGACTTGACCCGACGGATTCCGGGTGTACGGTTGACGGGCTAGGGATGGTCACGCGGTCCGCAAGGGGGACCGATCATGGCTGCGTGCGCAGATCCATCACCAGCTCGGCCGCGTATCCGTCGAGCGCCTTCGCCGAAGCGCCCGGAGCGGAGACGTCGAACTCGGCGGTCGCGGTTGGGCCCATCGGTCCCGCCACCAGCGCGATCGAGTCGCCGCGGGTGAAGCCGTCGCCCGTGACCAGCAACGACCCGGGGATGCCGTCGAACGAGCCGGTCATCACCCGGACCGGCTTCCCGGGCAGCTCGGCCTTTGCGTGGGTGGCGGCGAACTCGGCGGGGTCCTCGAAGCGCAGGCCGCGCGCGTTCGCGTACTGCTGCCAGAAGCCCTCCACGGCCAGCTTCTCCGAGGTGCCGTTGATCTGGCGGCGGAGCACGAAGTAGCCGACGATCACGAACAGCAGGGCCTGGTAGACCAGCACCGCCCGACCGGGGTTCGGGAGGTTGAGCAGCAGGCCGTAGATGCCACCGCCGATGATGTTGATGCCGACCATCCAGGCGAGCGTCGTGAAGACGGAGATGAAGTAGGTCGAGGGGTGATGGACGACGAGCTCGCGGAACTGGGCCCGCGAGGACGCGACGTCGGCCGGCGGGTTGTCGAAGGTCGTCCTCGCGAGGATCGAGTTGACGAGCTGGTCCTGGGGCTTCAGCCGCTTCGCCTTCGCCGCGCTCCGTATCGCCTGGCCTGAGTCGACCTCCTCGAGGCACTCCTCGCGCACGACTGTGGCGATGTGGGCGGCGTCGGCGCAGAGCGTGGCGAGCTCCGACTCCTTCGACAGATAGCCCTCGCGCGAGACGCAGAGGACGCCGTCCGCGAGCTCCCAGGCGAAGTCCGCGGGGTTGCGCGAAAGCCACTGGGTGAAGGCGGGTGAGAAGAGCTCGGTCAGCCACGCGTCGTTGACGCCGTCGGCCGCCAGCACCCTGCCGCCATCATCGAGCTCGACCTGCTTCGAGCCGACCGTCATCGCCAAGCGCTCGCGCGCGCCGAGGTACGGGGCGAAGCCGATCGACTCCGGCACCCGGAGGACGGCGGCGGTGCGCTTGACGGTGCGGGTGGTGTCGTCGGAGCGGTAGGTGTAGGTGAGCCGGCACAAAGTCCCGGGCTCGCCCTCCGCGAGTTCGCCCGTGGCGGCGCCCTCCTGCTCGAGGTCGTCCTCGGACAGCAGGCCGCCCCTTGCCGGCAGCTCGGTCCGCTCGGCGAACTCGAGCCCGCGGGCGCGGGCGAACCCGGCGAGCGGATTGTCCTCCTTGGCCCCCGCGCTCACCCCGCAAATCTATTGCGTGGTTTCAGGCACGGCGCGCGCCGGGACGAGGAAGGCGCCCCGATATACTGGCCACTCGTCGTCGTCGACAACCGGAGGTCCTAATCCCGCGGCAGACAGCAGCCGATGAAGTGGATGGTGCCCCCGGCGCTGTCGCGTCCCCCGGCACAGCTAGAACTTAGGCACAAGGACTCAAGACGGAAGAAGAACTTGTTCGAGCGATTCACAGAACGGGCCCGGCAGGTAGTCGTCCTCGCCCAGGAGGAGGCTCGGACCCTGAAGCACAACTACATCGGCACCGAGCACATCCTGCTCGGGCTGCTCCGTGAGGAGGAGGGCCTCGCCGCCCGTGTGCTCGAGTCGCTCGACATCACCGTCGAGCGCGTCCGCGCCCAGGTCGTCCGGATCGTCGGCTCCGGCGAGGAGGTCACCTCCGGCCAGATCCCGTTCACGCCGCGGGCGAAGAAGGTGCTCGAGCTGGCGCTCCGGGAGGCGCTCTCGCTCGGCCACAACTACATCGGCACCGAGCACATCCTGCTCGGACTCGTGCGTGAGAACGAGGGCGTCGCCGCCCGCATCCTGCTCGACTTCGACGCCGACTCGGAGAAGATCCGCAACGAGGTGATCCGGATGCTCTCCGGCCCCGGCGGCCGGCGCCAGGGCTCCGGCGGGGGCTCGGGCGAGGGCAAGAAGTCCTCGAAGCTGCTCGACCAGTTCGGCCGCAACCTGACCAAGCTCGCCTCCGAGGGCAAGCTCGACCCGGTGATCGGTCGCGAGACCGAGGTCGAGCGGATCATGCAGATCCTCTCCCGCCGCCAGAAGAACAACCCCGTCCTGCTCGGCGAGCCCGGCGTCGGCAAGACCGCGATCGTCGAGGGCCTCGCCTCGCGGATCACCCGCGGCGAGGTGCCGGAGCTGCTCAAGAACAAGCAGATCTACACGCTCGACCTGGCGGCCCTGGTCGCCGGCTCGAAGTACCGCGGCGAGTTCGAGGAGCGGCTGAAGAAGGTGATGAAGGAAATCACCCAGCGCGGCGACATCGTGCTGTTCATCGACGAGCTCCACAACCTGGTCGGCGCCGGCGCCGCCGAGGGCGCGATCGACGCCGCCTCGATCCTGAAGCCGGCGCTCGCCCGCGGCGAGCTGCAGACGATCGGCGCGACGACGCTCGACGAGTACCGCAAGTACCTGGAGCGCGACTCGGCGCTCGAGCGCCGCTTCCAGCAGATCAAGGTCGACGAGCCGTCGATCCCCGACACCGTGAAGATCCTCGAGGGCCTGCGCGAGCGCTATGAGGACCACCACAAGGTGGCGATCACCGATGACGCGCTCGAGGCGGCGGCCGAGCTCGCCAGCCGCTACATCTCCGATCGCTTCCTGCCCGACAAGGCGATCGACCTGATCGACGAGGCGGCCTCGCGGATGCGGATCCGCTCGATGAGCCAGCCGCCCGTCTATCGCGACCTCGAGGAGGAGATCGAGGAGACGCGGCGCGCCAAGGAGGCCGCGATCGAGGCCCAGGAGTTCGAGAAGGCCGCCAACCTGCGCGACACCGAGCGCCAGATGACGAACCGCAAGCGCGAGCTCGAGGATCAGTGGGAGGCGGGCGACGGCGGCGAGCGGCCGGAGGTCGGCGAGGAGGAGATCGCCGACATCGTCTCGATGTGGACCGGGATCCCGGTCTTCAAGCTGACCGAGGCCGAGACCCGCAAGCTGATCCGGATGGAGGAGGAGCTGCACAAGCGGGTGATCGGCCAGGACGTCGCGATCAACGCGGTCTCGAAGGCGATCCGCCGTTCCCGGGCCGGGATCAAGGACCCGAAGCGCCCCGCCGGCTCGTTCATCTTCCTCGGCCCGTCGGGCGTCGGCAAGACCGAGCTCGCCCGCACCCTGGCCGAGTTCCTGTTCGGCGACGAGGACTCGATGATCCGGATCGACATGTCCGAGTACATGGAGAAGCACGCCGTCTCGAGGCTGGTCGGCTCGCCGCCCGGCTACGTCGGCTACGACGAGGGCGGGCAGCTGACCGAGGCCGTGCGCCGCAAGCCGTACTCGGTGCTGCTGCTCGACGAGATCGAGAAGGCCCACCCCGACGTCTTCAACATCCTCCTGCAGATCCTGGAGGACGGCCGGCTCACCGACGCCCAGGGCCGCACGGTCGACTTCCGCAACACGATCGTGATCATGACCTCGAACATCGGCGCCAAGGACATCGCCCGCAACGTCTCCTTCGGCTTCTCGATCTCCGACGACGAGACCGGCGCCTCCTACAAGGACATGAAGGAACGGATCATGGGCGAGCTGAAGAAGGTCTTCCGCCCCGAGTTCCTGAACCGGATCGACGAGGTGATCGTCTTCCACAAGCTCTCGCGCGAAGAGGTCCGCGAGATCATCGACCTGCTGATCGCCCGGGTCCAGGTCCAGGTCGCCGAGCACGACCTGCAGCTCGAGCTGACCGAGGCCGCCAAGGACCTGATCGCCGAGAAGGGCTGGGACCCGGCGATGGGCGCTCGCCCGCTGCGCCGCGCGATCCAGCACTTCATCGAGGACCCGCTCGCCGACGAGGTCCTGCGCATGGGTCCGGACTCGATCGTCCCCGGGACGACCGTGCTCGTGGACCACGACAAGGACGCCGACCAGGAGGAGAAGCCCCTGTCGCTGAAGCTCGTCAAGCCGAAGAAGAAGCCGGCGAAGAAGAAGGACGAGGAGAAGGAGCCGGTCGCGGTCGGGGCGGGCCAGGACGACGAGCTGGAGCAGGACGAGCCCGAGGAGAAGCCCGAGGGCTAGCCGGGGTCGAGCTCAGCGCTTGACCACGAACTTCTTCGCGTTCCCGATCTTTTTCGTGAACCTCGGCTCGGTGACGCCGGCTCGGTTGGTCGATCGCGCATACGCGATGTACTTGCCGGGCGGCAGCTCGTCCTTGAACTCGTAGCTGAACGGCCGCTTACCCCTCTTCGGCTTGCCGAGCTTCGCCTTGATCCAGACCGGGTGGTCGCAGACGCCGTCGGTCGGCTTGACCCGCTTGAACCCCCCCTTCTTGGTGAGCCACTGGCAGCGCTTGGCCTTCATCACCGGGTCCTCCGTGAACGGCGGCGGGGGCGCCTCCGTGAACTCCTCGAGGGCCTTGTCGATCAGGAGGAGCGAGATGTCGACTGTCTCGATCGGGGGCGGGTCCGCGCCGGGGCCGCCGCCGTTGCCCTCGTCCGCGCGGCCCGAGACCCCGCCGCCGGTCGCGTCCTGAATCTCGGAGCCGTTGTCGTAGATCGTCACCTCGGCCTCGGCGAACGCGACCTCCCCGCTCGCGACCTCGGCCCTGATCTGGTTCTTTCGCGTCCCGGTGAATCGCGATCGGCTGGTCCGGAAGCCGGTGAACGCCTCCTCACCGTTGTCCGCGGTTGTGGCCGCGACCATTTTCGATGTCTCCCCGAAGAAATCGAAGTTCTGCTGAGACTCGAGGGTTTCGCTGATCGTCACCTGGCACCCGGGCTCGTCGACGAACACCGAGACGGTGAAGGCGAGCTCGTTGTGCTCATGGGCCGTGATCGTCGGCTTGTATGTGAGCGGCCCATTCGCAAATCGAACCTTCTTTTCCGCGCGGAGGATCCGGCACGTCGACGTCGCCCCGGCGCCGGTCAACTGGACTCCCGCGGCGGAGTTGCGATCGACGGTGTCGTCGCTGTTGCCGCTCTCACCGGCCACCACGGCGCGGACCTCGCCGGGCCCGCGGCTCGGGCGGGCGCTCGGCGTGGTCTGCAGAACCAGGGCGTAGGCGAAGTCGTTGTCGGCGCCGATCCCCAGCGTCTTGGTGCCGTCGCCGGCGAACTCCGGGTCGAGCTCGCCGTTGTCGCCGTAGCGCGCGAGCGCGAGGTCCGCACACCCGAGCCCAGGGCAGTTGATGAACGCGTCCCCGGCGGCGAGGATCCTGCCGTCCGCCTGAATCGCGACGCCCGTCGCCTTCGCGACCCTGGTTCCGTCGCCGGCGACGAAGCTCGTCGTCTGGACGCCGTCGCCGGAGAACGCCGCGTCCGGCGAGCCGTTCGCGTTGAAGCGTGCGACCAGGAAGTCGCGGAAGAACGAGCCGGTGGTGTTCATCTGCTCGCCCGCGACCACGGGCCGTCCGCTCGCGTCGATCGCGAGCGCGTTCGCGGTCTGAGCCTCGGGGAGCGCCAGCGTCGCCTTGCCGGTCCCGGCTCCGAAGCCGGCGGTGTCGAGGACGCCAACGGACGTGTACTGGGCGAGGGCGATGTCGCCGCCGAAGTTCGACGCCCCTGCCGTGAGCAGCCGCCCGTCGCCGAGGATCTGCAGGGCGGACGGACCGTCGCCGAAGCTCGTGAACGATGTGGTGTTGACGCCAGGCGTCGAGCCGGCGGGATTGAAGGTCGGGTCGAGGTCGCCGTCCATCTTGAAGCGAGCGATGAGCCAGTCCGAGTCGGCGACGAAAGGACCGCTGCCGGCGATCACGGGCTTGCCGTCGCCCTGGACCTGAATCGCGGTCGCGGAGTTGATGTTCGGCTGCGGGATGACGACGATCCCGTCGCCGCCGCCGAAGTCGGGGTCGAGCGTGCCGGAGGAGTCGTAACGGGCGACCGCGATGTCGGAGAGGTCCGTGCCGACAGGATCGGTCCCGCCGGCGGCATAGATCGTTCCGCCCGGCCCAAGGGCCACCGCGTTGGCGGTGTCGTCCTGTGGCGCGGCGGAGATCGGCGTTGTGACCACTCCGTCTCCTCCACCGAAGGTGGTGTCGATCGTTCCGTTTGCGTTCAGTCGCAGAAGCTCGAAATCCCGGTTCCTCGGATCGGTGCCGCTCTGCTGCGACCAGCCCGCGCCGACGATCTTCCCGTCCGGCTGAACCGTCGCGGCGCGCACATTCGAGCTCGCCGGCCCAAACGCCTGGATGAACGAGCCGTTGGTGCCGAAGCTCGGGTCGAGGTCGCCCGCGGCTCCGAGCGCGTGCGAAGGGACGGCCAGCCAGATCGCCGCTAGAGCCAGCCCACTCAACGTCCGACCCGCGCCCATCGCACCTCCTTGTCTCCTTGCGCCCGGGTGCGGAGGACATTCCCACCTTTTCCGATCCCGGTCAAGGGTACGATCGCCCAGTGCCACGCGCCATCGGACTCCCGCTTGCCTGCGCCGTCCTGGTCGCGGTTTGGGCGGGCTCGCTCAGCCTCGCGGATAGCGGCAAGAGCGGCCGCGCGAAGTTCGTCCAGCGCGCCGACGAGATCTGCCGGCCGCATCGCGACGAGGCCAACCGGCGGATCGCTCACGGGGTCAGGCTCCTGCAGCGCCGGCACGCGCTCGAGGTGCGAGCCGGCAATCACTTCATCCGCGCCTACCGGGAGATACGCGAGGCCTATCGCCAGGTGGCGGAGCTGCCGCGCCCGTTCGAGTACCACCGGCGGATCGCCAGATGGCTACGCCGCGAGCGCCACGCCACCGCGGTCGGGATCCGCTCCGCGGTCGCCCTCAAGCGCCACCGCTACGCCAAGGCACGCAAGCGGGCGCGAAGGGCGGCGCTGTTCGAGCGGCGAGCGGCCCGCCCGGTCCGCAACTTCGACTTCGAGCACTGCCGGCCGCTGTAGGAGCGGCGACCGGCGCCGTCAGCAGCCGGGTGGCGTCGCGACGCCGCGGGCGGCGGCGAGTTGGCAGTAGGCCGGCTTCTTCGAGCGGTTGGGCTTCAGGACGCCGAAGCCTGAGACCTTCGATCCGTCCCCGTTGTCGAGCAGCCGGCTCGCGATCGCGGTCGGGACCCCCGGAGTCCGTCGCAGCACCTCGTAGCTCGAGACCAGCGCGTCAGCCTGCTGCGACTCGGTGTACGAGTCCGGGCCGGACGTGCTGTAGGCGAACTCGGTGATCGCGATGGGAGTGGCGAGGCCGTCCGCCGCGAGCTCCGACCTCAGGTCCTGGATCTGGACCCGCATCCGCCCGAGGTAGCCGACCGTCGGGTCGTTGGGGGGCTTGAACGGCACGTCGGCGACGGCGTGGAACGCGATCGCGTCCGCGTTCTCGATCCCCCCGGCGGCCAGGGCGTCGGAGAGGAACGAGGCGAACTCCTGCTTGGACGGGTCGGCCGCGCCCGGTGCGAGGCCGCCCGAGTACACGGGCACCCCGGTCCCGGTCGCGTGCACGGCGTTCGCCGTCGCCCCCACGAGCTCCGAGAACAGCTTCGGGTTCGGCGGGGCCGCGCCCCAGAATTGCCCGTTGGGCTCCAGCCAGACCTCGATCGCGCGCGATTGCGGATATCGCTTCGCGACCTCCGCCGCGGCGGCGGCGTAGTCGCCCACCTTCGAGGCGTCGATCGCGTTGATCGGCCTGGTCGGATCGCAGCCGGGCGGCGCCGCCCAGCACGGCGCATCGAGGAAGGTCCAGATCGGGCGTGTACCGGCCGCGAGCGACTGGTTGTAGAGGCCGTCGTACGGCGCCCAGTTCCAGCTCGAGGGGGGTGAGCCCGGGTTGGGCTGCAGCACGTCCCACGCCAACTGGTGCTCGACGGTGTCCGCGCCGCTCGCGGCGAGGTCGTCCCAGAGATCGGTGTAGGTGAGGAAGTCCTCGATGTAGCCGAAGGCGATGTCGTGTGGCGTCGCGAGGAGCGGCGCCTGGACTTCCTCCGCGTTCTCGCAGGGGTCCAGCCGTTTCACCCGCTTCCCGTTCTTGTTGACCGTGGCCTCGCCCTTGCACTTGAACGGCACGACGCCGGGGAGCTCGCCGTGCGCGTTCCAGGCGCACTTGAAGCCCGCGAAGTTCCCCCGCTTCTTCTTCTGCTTGCAGCTCACCACCTTGATCGCCGGCTGCGAGTCAGGCGGCTCGAGGCCCGGCGTCGGATCGACGGGCAGCTCCTTGGTCACCGCCTTCGTGACCTTCTTGATCGCCTTCCGCTTGAACTTCTTGATCTGCTGCGCGGTCGGGTTCGACGCCTTGGTTTCCGCACCGGCAGCTGCGGGGACCGCGACCGTCGGCAGCGCGATCAGCAGCGCCGCCGCGCAGGCCACGAGGGCCCCGCAGTGTGCGGCGGCGGCGCGGTGACTTCTCGTGCGCTGGTCGAGCGGCATCGACGCAGTCGAGCGTACCGCGACCGGCCCCCGGTCAGCAACCGCGGCCGAGTACGTCCCGCTTGTCCGCGCGCACCCGATCGCGCCCCGGGCCGCACTTGACCCGGTCGCGGCCGCCGCCCTTGGCGTTCAGCCGGTCCGCGCCCGCACCGCCGCCGAGCACGTCGGGTCCGTCGCCGCCCTTGAGCCGGTCCCGATCGGCGCCGCCCTTGAGCTTGTCGGCGCCCGCGTCGCCGGCGAGGCGGTCGTTCCCGTCGTTCCCGTAGAGGCAGTCGTCGCCGTCGAGCCCGCGCAGCCGGTCGTCGCCCCCGGCGCCACGGATCGCGTCCCCGGAGCCGCTGGGGACCAGGGTCGCGGGCGTGTCCTTGGCGTCGGTGCCGAGCTGCGGCAGCGCGCACGGCGCCGCGCTCGAGCCATGGCCGGCCCCGCCACCGGAACCGCCGTCCGAGTCGGTCGGAGCCGTATAGGCGTCGGAGACGTGGTCGTAGCCGGCCGGGAGGCCGTCCGGAGCCATCGCCGAACAGCCGGTGCGCATGTCGTCGCAGGTGCGCTCGATCCCGCCGGCGTCGCGAACGTCGAAGCGGGAGCGCAGGTAGAACGAGTAGAGGTTCGGGTCGCCGCCGGCGTCGACCTGCCCGCCGCGGGCGTCGTCGCGCCAGCGGTCGGTGAGCAGGCGCCGGTCTGCCTCCGCCTCGCAGGCCGAGCCGTCGGCGCACTTGACGTACTTGTCGAACCAGGCCGTCGTGTACCAGGCGACCATGTCGGTGCCGCGCAGGGTGGCGGTGCCGAGGACGCCGGTCGTCATCCCGGGGATGAACGACGACTCGTAGTGGGTACCGCCGCGAATCACGAACTCCATCGAGTCGACGCCGGCGTCCTTGTACGCCTGAAAGCCGTCCGTCTTGCCCTCGGGGTCGGGGTCGGACGTGTAGGGGGTCGGCGTGAGCCCGTAGTCGTTGGAGATCCCGAGCCCCGGCTTGGTGATCGGCGGGTCGGTCGGACGCGGCGCCGAGCCCGAGAGGCATTCGGGCTTCGAGCCGAAGCCGCCGCCGGGGCCGGAGAGGTTGTCCCACGCCGCGATCGCGTCGACGCGGTCGTCGATCTGGCCGACGTAGGAGACCGCGGCGGCGCCGAGCGAGTGCCCGGCGATTCCGACCCGGTTCGGGTCGACCAGGTTCGAGAGCGGGTTGTAGGCGGCGTTGCGACCCGCGGCGACGCGCCGGTCCTGCTTCGCCGAATGGTCGGTCCCGGTGGTGCAGCTCGGGCGCGGGTCGTACGGGCGTTCCGGGGTCGAGAGCAGGAAGTCGAGCGCGTCCTCGGTCCCGTCGTAGAACGGCCGGCCCTCCTGGGAGGGAAAGCCGTCGAAGCGATCGACGCCCTCGCCGTAGGTGTCGGAACGCCCCTGGCCCTGGGTGTCGTAGGTGAGGACGACGTAGCCGTGCTTGGCGAGCGTCGCCGCCGTGCCCCAATAGAGGCGCTCGGGGGCCTGGACCGAGCCGGTCGTGATCACGACCGCGGGGCGCTGCGCCGGGCCGGGCTCGGCCGCCCAGACGCGCCCTGACATCGTCGAGCCGTTCCGCGCCGTGAACAGGACCGGCTTCACGACCCCGAAGCCGTTGTCCTTCCAGTCGTAGAAGCGGACGTCGCCGGCACACTCGTTGCCGCCGTTGGCGCAGACGTTGCCCGAGAAGTCGCGCTCCGGGTCGTCGACCGGGATCTGCGCGGCGTCGGCGAGGTTCTGGACGTTCGCAGCGATCAACCGCTGCTGGAACTCCGGCGTCAGGGTCACGTACTGCATCCGCTCGCCGACCTTGGCGTAGTTGGTGGTTTCGGCACCACTGTCGTAGGCGGCCGCAGCGGCCGGCGCCGCGAGCGCGACGAGCGCGCCGATGCTCAAGACCCTCCGTCGCCACATGGGCGGGCATCTTGATCGACGATCTCGTCACGTGCGCCGGTTGAGTCGTCGGGACCCGTGCGTACGATCGGCCGATGGCCCGCGCGACGACCTCCTTCTTCTGCTCCGCCTGCGGCAACGAGGCGCTGACCTGGTCGGGGCGCTGCGCCGGCTGCGGTGAGTGGAACACGCTGGTCGAGGCGCCGAATGCGGCCGCGAAGCCGGCCGCGAAGGGCGGGCGGCGCGGCGGCGGCGGCGCTGCGGGCCGGCCGGTCGCCCTGCGCGACGTCTCGGCGCCGGCCGTCGACCGGCTGCGTACCGGGGTGGCCGAGCTCGACCGGGTCCTCGGAGGCGGCCTCGTCCCGGGCTCGCTCGTCCTGCTCGGTGGCTCGCCGGGGATCGGCAAGTCGACGCTGACCGGGATGGCGCTCGGGAACCTCGGCGCGGCCGGCCACAAGGTCCTCTACGTGTCGGGCGAGGAGTCGACCGCCCAGGTGCGGTTGCGGGCCGAGCGCCTCGGCGCCGCGGCGCTCGCGGTGCCGGCGCTCGCCGAGACCTCGCTCGAGGCGGTTGTCGCGACGCTGGAGGCCGAGCGACCCGACGCCTGCGTGATCGACTCCATCCAGACACTGCACGCGGAGGGGATGACCGGTGCCCCCGGCTCGGTCGGCCAAGTCCGCGAGGCGGCCGGGTCGATCATGGAGGTGGCGAAGCGGCTCGGCTGCGCCGTCGTCCTCGTCGGCCACGTGACCAAGGAGGGGGCGGTCGCCGGCCCGCGGGTGCTCGAGCACCTGGTCGACTGCGTGCTCTTCTTCGAGGGCGAGCGCGAGCGCAGCTTCCGGACTCTGCGGGCGCTGAAGAACCGGTTCGGGGCGACCAGCGAGGTCGGCGTGTTCGAGATGCGCTCGGGCGGCCTCGTCGAGGTCGTCGATCCGTCGGCGCGCTTCGTCGCCGAGGCGAGCGCCGCTCCGGGCTCGGTCGTCCTCTGCTCGATGGAGGGCACGCGGCCGCTGCTGGTCGAGGTCCAGGCGCTCGTCGCCCCCACCGAGGTCGTCCCGCCGCGCCGGGTCGCCAACGGGATCGACCGCAACCGCTTGGCGATGGTGCTCGCGGTGCTCGCCCGCCACGGCGGGCCCTCGCTCGCCGGCGCCGACGTCTTCGTCAACGTCGCCGGCGGCGTCCGCGTCGACGAGCCCGGTGCCGACCTGGCCGTCGCCCTGGCGCTGGTCTCGGCCCAGCGCGGCGAGCCGCTCGCGGACGCGTCGGGCCGCCCGCTGGCCTGCTTCGGCGAGGTCGGGCTGACCGGTGAGCTGCGTCCGGTCGGCCACGCCGACCGCCGTGTCGCCGAGGCGGTCAAGTTCGGGCTCGAACCGGTGCTCGCTCCCGCCCCGGCCGAGCCGGTCGAGGGCCTGGTCCCGGCGGCGAGCCTGCGCGAAGCACTGCGCCGCGTGTCGGCGCGGCTGCGTCCGGTCGAGCACGCGGCTTGACCGTGCCCCAGGGCGCGTAACCCGGCGCCGGCCGACCGGCGTGCTTGACAACCACCATTCCTACCTCTCCACACGGAATTGCCCTGGATACCCGGCCAGCAGGCCTTTTGCCATCATGAGTAGGTGCAGCACCCCGGGGACGAGTTGAGCGAGCTGGAGTCACGGCAGGATCCCCGGCTCCTACGGGCCCTCGACACCGTCGCCCCGGGCACGCCGCTACGCGAGGGGATCGACAACATCATCCACGCGCGGACCGGCGGCCTGATCGTGGTGGCCGAGGCCGACGAGGTCTCCTACCTGTTCTCGGGAGGGCTGAAGCTCGACGTCGACTACACGCCCGGCCTGCTCTACCAGGTGGCGAAGATGGATGGCGCGATCGTGATGCCGCCGTCCGCCGAGAAGATCCTCTGGGCGAACGTGCAGCTGATGCCGGACCCGACGATCCTCTCGATGGAGACCGGAACCCGCCATCGGACCGCCGAGCGCGTCTCGAAGCAGACCAAGGCTCTGGTGATCGCGATCTCCCAGCGGCGCGACGTCGTCTCGCTCTACGTCGAGGGGATCAAGTACATCCTCGAGGACATCCCGACGGTGCTCTCGAAGGCGAACCAGGGCCTGGCGACGCTGGAGAAGTACCGCGCCCGTCTCGACCAGGTGGCCGTCCGGCTGACCGCGCTCGAGTTCGCCGGCGGCGTCGTCCTCTACGACGTGCTCTCGGTGCTCCAGCGGGCGGAGCTGGTCACCCGGATGGCGACCGAGGTCGAGCGCTACATCATCGAGCTGGGCACCGAGGGGCGGCTGATCGAGATGCAGCTCGAGGACTCCGTCGTCGGGGTGATGGGCGAGCGCGCCGCGCTGGTGCGCGATTACAGCGTCAGCGATTCCGAGCAGACGATCGAACGGGTCCTCGGCGAGCTCGCGGAGCTCGAGCACACCGAGCTGCTCGATTTCGGCCGGCTCGCCGAGTTGCTCGGCTACGACCGCAAGGTCAACACGCTCGACTTCGGGGTCACCCCGCGCGGCTACCGCGCGCTTTCGGGGGTCCCGCGACTGCCGCGCCTGCTGGCGCAGAAGGTGGTCCACCACTTCGGCGATCTCGAATCGCTACTCGGGGCCTCGGACGACGAGCTGGAGGCCGTCGACGGGGTGGGAGAGGCCCGCGCGAAGGAGATTCGCGAGGGCATCCGCAGGTTGCAGGAGGTCGACATCGTCGACCGGTACAGGTGAAACGGGCGGCCGCACCGGCGGCCGTCGCTATTTGAGGAGGCGGACATCGCAGAGACAGCAGTAGAGGAGCCGGTTCTCGAGGACCTCGAGGACCTCGCCCCACACGTGTGCGAGTTTCAGGTCGGCGACAACGTCGTCTACCCCCACCACGGGGCGGGCGTTGTCCTGAAGCGGGAATCGCGCGACATGATGGGCGAGTCGAAGGATTACCTGACGATCAAGATCCTGCATAACGACATGACCGTGATGGTCCCGTGCGAGAACGCCCATGTGGCGGGTCTGCGCCGGGTGATCGATGAGGACGCCGTCCGGCGGGTGATCGACGTGCTCACCGGCGACGTGTCGGAGATGCCGAAGAACTGGAACCGCAGGTTCAAGTACAACCGCGAGAAGATCAAGACCGGCGACGTGTACGAGCTCGCCGAGGTCGTCCGCAACCTCGCGATCCGCGAGTGGGAGAAGGGCCTCTCGACCGGCGAGAAGCAGATGTACACGCGGGCGAAGAAGATCCTCGCCTCGGAGTTCATGTACGCCCTCGACAAGGACGAGGACGGGGCCGAGGAGTACATCGACGGGTTGCTGGAGGAGCGCTTCGGCGCCACCGCCCCCGCCTGATACGCCCGCGGCGCAGCACGCAGCCGCGGTGATCGCGGCCGCCGGCTCCGGAGAGAGGCTCGGAGCCGGCGGCCCGAAGGCTTTGGTCGAGCTGGGGGGCCGACCGCTCGTCGCGTGGTCGCTGGCGGCGATGCGTGCCGCGGCGAGCGTCACGGTGGTGGTGATCGCGGCGCCGCCCGGTCACGAGCAGGAGCTCGAGCGGATCGCGGGCCAGATCGCCGGGAGGCCGGACGAGCCGGGCGCCTTCCACCCGATCGTCGTCGGCGGCGGCGAGACCCGCGCCGCGTCGGTCGGCCACGCCCTCGCCGAGGTCCCGGCGCGGGCCGAGATCGTCGCCGTCCACGACGCGGCGCGGCCGCTCGTGACCGGGGCGCTGGTGGATGCTCTGGTCGCCCGGTTGGCGGGCGATCCGGACGCCGCGGGAGTGATCGCGGCGGCGCCGGTGGCCGACACCTTGAAGCAGGTGGGGGAGGGAGATTTGATCGAGGGCACCCGGGACCGCGAGGGGTTGTGGGCGGCACAGACGCCGCAGGTGTTCCGGGCGGACGTGTTGCGGGCCGTGCACGATGGGGACACATCGGCCGCGACGGACGACGCGGCGTTGGTCGAAGCAGGTGGAGGGAGGGTGTTGGTGCACGAGACGGGCGCGTCGAACCTCAAGGTCACGACGCCCGCCGACCTGCGCCTCGCCGAGGCGCTCCTCCGCTGAATCAATCGGTTTCGCATCCAACAGTTGGATGCCGGACCGATCGATTCAACCCGGGCCACCCCCACCCAGCAAAAACGCCTCGAACCTACTCACGCAACAGAACCCACATCAACGTCCCCATGAACGCCAGCTCCCCGAACGTCAGCGCCGTGCCGAAGTTCGCCGCGCCGAACGCGGCCGCGATCGCGGTGCCGGCGGCGAAGGCCACCGTCAGGGCGAGGAGGTCTGAGGCGGTGCGGCTCATTCCGGGGCCGGTGGGGACTTGTAGGTGGCGCTGCCGACGCGGCGGCTGTGGCCGATCGGCAGGCCCGCCTGCGCCCGCGCGTCGTCGTGGAGGTGGTCACGGCGCCGGCGGGTGTAGATCCGTCGCTGGATGAACAGGGTGCCGACGCCGGCGAGCACGATCGCGAAGAGGTTGAGGGAGAGCTGGAGCATCGCGCCGCGCCACTCCGACCACTCGCCGTAGGCGGCGGCGACACCGATGTTGGCGGCGGCCGGGATCGTGGTCACCGAGACGAGGACGCCGATCAACGCCCCCGACTTCGCCGAGGTCAACGACAGCACCCCGGCGACGCCGGCGATGTAGGCGACGATGAACGAGAACGCGTCCGGGTGCGAGATGAAGTCAGTGAGCGGATGGTCGGAGACGGTGAAGCCGTCGGGGGTGAGGTCCGTGGCGCGAACCGCAAGGGAAAACAGAAAGGCGGCGGTGATCCCGACCGGAAACCCGATCACGAGCGCCTTCAGCGAGCGCTTTGCGACGTCGCGACGCCGCTGGACAAGGGCGACGCACAGCCCGGCAAGCGGGCCGAACTCGGGGCCGACGATCATCGCGCCGACGATCAGGATCGGCGAGTCGAGGAAGATCCCGACCGCCGCGATCATGCAGGCGAGCGCGAAGAAGGCGAGGAAGACGGCGTTCAGCTCGGTGTTCTCCGAGGTCCGCGACTCGACCTCCTCCCAGATCACCGCGTCGCCCGGGCTGCCCTCGGCGGCCGCCTCGGCCGCCGTGGCGAACGTCGAGATCGCCGAGTCGATGTGCTCGATCGCGATCGAGCCCTCCGTGTCGACGTCGAGCTCGCGCAGGTCGGAGACGATCACGCTCGCGTCCTCGCGGGCGACGTCGCAGAGGATCACGTCGCCCTCCGGCTTGCGGGCCGCGCGCTCGAGGAAGATCACGTTGCACGCCGACGGGGAGTGCTCGAGCAGGTCGAGCACGTGGCCCGATTGATACGCGGGCACAACGATCCGCATATGGACCATGGGACAAGTATCTACGCTCAGGCGGTGCTCACCGACTATCACCTGCACCTGCGCCCGGACGACCCCGAGGCGTCGGCGGCCGAGCACTTCACCGAGGCGAACGTCGGCCGGTACCTGGAGGTGGCGGGGGAGGCGAGGATCGCCGAGCTCGGGGTCTCGGAGCACATCCACCGGTTCACCGAGGCGCTCGAGATCTGGGATCACCCGTTCTGGCGCGAGAACGCCCGCGACGACCTCGGTGCCTACTGCGAGTTCGTCCGCTCCACCCCCCTGAAGCTAGGAATCGAGATGGACTTCGTCCCCGGCCGGGAGGACCGGATCGCCACCGTCCTCGACGCCTACGAGCTCGACTACGTGGTGGGCTCGGTCCACTTCGTCGGCGCCGCGGCGGTCGATTGGGACGACTACGACGTCTGGCGGGGGGAGACCGATCCGGACAAGATCTGGCGGCGGTACTTCGAGGTGATCGCCGAGACGGCCCGCAGCGGCCTCTACGACATCCTCGCCCACCCCGACCTGGTCAAGTACTGGGGCCACGGTCGACCGCAGCCCGAGCGCGACGTCCGCTTCCATTACGAGCCGGCGATCGAGGCGATTGCGGAGACCGGGATCGCGGTCGAGGTCTCGACCGCCGGCTGGCGCAAGCCCGTCGACGAGCTCTACCCGTCCGACGCGTTTGCCGAGATGTGCGTCGACGCCGGGGCGGTGTTCGCGCTCTCCTCCGACGCCCACGTGCCCGAGGACGTCGGCCACCAATACGATCGCGCGGTGGAGACGATGCGCGGCTGGGGAGTCGACGAGATCTGCGTTTTCGCGAATCGCGAGCGCCGCCTGGAGCCGCTGGGGTGACGGGCGGCCGGGTCGGGATCGGCTACGACAGCCACCGCTTCGGCGCCGATCGGCCGCTGCTGCTCGGCGGGGTCGTGATCGAGCATGACGCCGGGCTCGAGGGCCATTCCGACGCGGATGTGCTCACCCACGCGGTGATCGACGCGCTGCTCGGCGCCGCCGGGCTCGGCGACCTCGGTACCCACTTCCCGCCCGGCGAGGAGCAGTGGCGCGACGCCGACTCGCTCGACCTGCTGCGGACCGTCGTCGGGATGATCGGCGGCCCGGTCGCCAACGTCGACGCGACCGTGATCTGCGAGGCGCCGCAGCTCGGTCCGTACCGGAGCGAGATCGAGCGCAACCTGGCCGAGACGCTCGGGGCACCGGTGAGCGTCAAGGCGACGACCAACGAGGGAATGGGGTTCGTCGGTCGCGGCGAGGGTATTGCCGCGCTTGCAGTGGCGCTCGTCGATGCCGGTCCCGAATAGATTTCCTGTCTGCTGATGGAGTTTCGCGATCCGCTCTCGCTCGCGCGCAAGGTCAAGCTCGGCTCGCTCGGGCCGCTGCCCGACGTTCCGTTCAACCTGAGGACGCTGGCCGGGGCGGGGATCATCCGCCCGATCCGTCCCGACAAGCTCGCCAGGGTGGCGCGCGAGCTGGCCCGCTGGGGCCCGTCCCCCGCGGCCGGGATCGCCGGGGCCGCGATCACCCATGGCGACGACCTGATCGTGATCGACGAGGCCGGCGAGGTGACCTTCGAGGACATGCACCGGCGCTCGAACGCGCTCGCTCGCGCGCTCGCCGAGGAGGGCGTCGAGGAAGGCGACGGGATCGCGATCATGGCTCGCAACCACCGCGGTTTCATCGAGGCCACGCTGGCCGCCTCGAAGCTGGGGGCAAACGCGCTCTACATGAACACCGCGTTCTCCGGGCCCCAGCTGATCGACGTGATGGAGCGCGAGGATCCCGCGGTGCTGATCTATGACGAGGAGTTCTCCGACCTCCTCGGCGAGGCGAAGGAGGGCGTGAAGCGATTCATCGCCTGGAGCGAGGGCGAGTCGAGCTCCGACCCGACCACCGGCGAGCTGATCGAATCGGCCGGCGACGCCGACCTCGACCCCCCGGACGAGTCGAGCCGGTTCATCATCCTCACCTCGGGAACGACGGGGACGCCGAAGGGCGCCCAGCGCGCCCAGCCCGACACGCTCAGCCCGCTGGCGGCGATGTTCTCGCGCATCCCCCTGCGGGCCGGCGAACGGACCGTGATCGCCGCGCCGCTGTTTCACTCCTGGGGTTTCGCGCACTTCATGCTCGGGCTGTCGCTCAACTCGACCTACATCCTGCGACGCAAGTTCGACCCCGAGGAGACGCTGAAGGCGGTCGAGAAGCACGAGGCGACCGCGCTCGTCGTCGTCCCGGTGATGCTGCAGCGGACTCTCCAGCTCCCCGAGGAAACGCTCGACGAATACGAGCTCCCGAGCCTCCGGGTGACCGCGGCGAGCGGCTCGGCGCTGCCCGGACCGCTGGCCGAGAAGTGGATGGACGAGTTCGGCGACAACCTCTACAACCTCTACGGCTCCACCGAGGTCGCCTGGGCGACGATCGCCACGCCGGAGGACCTGCGCGCCGCACCCGGAACCGCCGGGCTCCCGCCGCGCGGGACGGTGGTCAAGATCGTCGACCAGGAGGGCAAGGGCGAGGTCCCGGAGGGCGAGACCGGCCGCGTCTTCGTCGGCAACGAGATGGCCTTCGAGGGCTATACCGGCGGCGGTGGCAAGGACGTCTACGAGGGCCTGCTCTCGTCCGGAGACGTCGGCCACTTCGACGAGGACGGCCGGCTGTTCATCGACGGCCGCGACGACGAGATGATCGTCTCCGGCGGCGAGAACGTCTTCCCGCGCGAGGTCGAGGATCTGCTCTCTCACCACGACAAGGTCAAGGAGGCCGCGGTGATCGGCGTCGACGACGAGGAGTTCGGCCAGCGCCTGAAGGCCTTCGTCGTCCCCCGCGAGCACGATGCGCTCGACGAGGACGAGGTCAAGGCCTACGTGAAGGAGAACCTGGCCCGCTACAAGGTGCCGCGCGAGGTCGAGTTCCTCGACTCGCTGCCGCGCAACGCGACCGGCAAGGTGCTGAAGCGCGAGCTCGCCTAGACGGCGCGGCGGAGTAGCGGGCGCCGCAGGCGGTGGCGGCGGGTGTGGGAGCCGCCGGTGGCGGGCTCGACCTGCTCGCGGATCAGCCGGTTGGTCTGCTCAGGCAGCTCGATCTGGGGGACGTGGCCGCAGTCGGGGAGGACCACCTGGCGCGCCCGCGGGAGCGCGCGCTCGACGTGGCGGGCGAACCCGGCCGGGATCAGCCAGTCCTCGGCGCCCCAGACGAAGACCGCCGGCGGCTCGAGCTCGGCCAGGCGGGCGTAGAAGCCCGCCTCCCCGTGCGGCTCGTCGAGGTAGATGTTGCGCGCCGCGGCGAAGAAGGCGATCCTGGCGGCGCGGGACTGATAGTTGCGACGGAACTCCTCGATCGCGATCTCGGCGGTTTCCGGGTCGAGGCGCTCGGGCCGCGCGAACAGGCCCTCGAGCGTCGATCGCACCGTGGCTTCGCTGAGCGGGTGCGGGATCATCGCGAGCTCCGGCCGCAGCAGGCGGACCAGGGGCACCAGCTCGCGCCGCCGCCGCACGAAGGCCAGCGCGGGAGCCAGCAGGCTGAGGCTGCGGACCCGCTCCGGAGCGGAGAAGCCGAGCTCGAGCGCGATCCGGCCGCCCATCGAGTTGCCGATCACGTGGGCGGAGGCCAGGCCGAGCTCGTCCATGTAGGCGCGCACCGCGCCGGCGAACCAGAGCGCGTTGTAGGGCGCTCGGGCCGGCTTCGACGAGGAGCCGAACCCGGGCAGGTCGATCGCGTGGACGGTGTGGTCGTGGGAGAGCGCGGCGACCGTCTCGAAGAACGAGGACTTGCTCGAGCCGAGCCCGTGAAGGCAGATCACGTGCTCCGGGCCCGAGCCGGCGATCAGCGTGGTGATCCGGCCGTGCCCGGTCTCGACCTCGTCGATGCGGAGTAGCGGAGCCCTGCCGCCCGGAAGGTGGAAGAGGCCCTCGAACCCGAGCGCCAGGTCGAGATCGCCGCGGGCGTAGAGGCGTCGTCTCGAGAACGCGTCGAGGCCCGACGCGCGCCCCTCGCGCAGGGCGAGCCAGGTCGAGGCGTCGGTGCCGATCACGACGTCGGGCTTGCGGGTCGGCGAGGGGCGGACTTCGCAGCGGGCGCCTACGGTTCGCACCTCCCAGGTCCGGCCGACGTCGCCGAGGCGAATCTGGAAGGTCGCGTCGAAGGCGTCCGGGGCGCCCAGATAGCGGTCGGGAAGCTCCGAAAATGCCTCCTGCACCCGGCGCGAACGTAGATCTTTGAGCGAGGCGGCTTCATGCCGCGATTCTGCCCTGCCCATCTGCGCCCGAGACTAGCGACCGGTTCGGCCAGCGCCGCGAACCGGCCCCGCAAATACCGGGGTTTATGCGCAGGTGCCGCCGGTTTCTACGCGGTGGCGGCTTCGCGCTCGGCCCGTCGGCGGGCGCTGTCCTCGCGCAGCTGCTCGCGCTCGACCTCGCGCTTCAGCTGCTGCAGCGTGCGGCGCAGGTGGCGGCGGACCGTCGGGGCCGAGACCCGCTCGGAGATGTAGCCCGTGATCCCGGCGCCGGCGACCCCGTAGGCGAACCGGAACTCGACCCGCGTGCGCCCGCCGCCGGCCTTGCGCAGGCGCCAGCGGCCCCGCTGGTCGACCCCGGTGACCGACGACCACGCCATGTCCAGCGGCTCGGAGAACTCGACGACCTCGACCAGCCCGCCCATCTCGGCGGCCCCGACCCGCATCAGCATCCGGTAGCGGGCGCCGAGCCCGGTCCGCCGGTCCCCCTCGACCTCCCAGCGGGTGATCCCGGAGAAGTAGGTGAGCGCGTTGGCGGGCTCGGTGATGAAGTCCCAGACCAGTTGCGGCCGGGCCGAGACGACGATCGACTCGTTCAGCCTCACGCCGCTAGCCGATCACCGGGAAGCGCCGCTCGGCGGCGAGCCCGTCGAGGGTCTCCTGCATCAGCCGCGTGAGGTGCTCGTAGATCTCGTCGGGGTCGGGCTCGGGGCCGAACTCCTCGATCAGGTCGATCGGCGGGCCGACCTCGATCGTGATCTTCGCCGGCAGCGGGATGTGTCCCATCAGGTCGCCGACGTTGACGATCCACGGCAGCGAGAGCGAGATCGGCAGCACCTTGAGCCGCAGCAGGCGGTCGGCGCCGGTCAGCTTCGCGAGCCAGGCGCCGCGACTGAGGAAGAGGGCCGTCTCCTGGCCGCCGATCGTGACCACGGGGACGATCGGCACACCGGCGTTGAGGGCGAGCTTGATGAACCCCTTGCGCCCGGCGAGGTCGATCTTGTTGCCCTCCCAGGAGGGGCGGTGCACCTCCCAGTCGCCGCCCGGGAAGACGAGTACCGCGGCGCCGGCGTCGAGCGCCGCCTCGGCGTGCTTGTGCGAGGCCGCCATCGCCCCGTAGCGGCGCAGGAAGGGGCCGAACGGCGAGGCGAGGACGAGGTTGTGGGCGAGCTGGTAGAAGGGCCGCTCGACCCCGAAGTAGGTGGTGAAGGCGAGCGGCAGCACGATCACCTCGGGCGACATGTTGCCGCCGGTGTGGTTGCCGACCAGGAGCACGGGCCCCTTCTCCGGGACGTTGCCCATGTTGCGGACCTCGGCCCGGTACCAGAGCGTCGCCAGCAGCCACGAGAGCGGCAGGTTCTCGCGGATGTAGTCAGGGTCGCGGTCGTCGAGGTCGGCGGTCAGCGCCGCCTGGGCGCGCTTCACGGCGGCGCCGAGCGCCTGGCCGGTCAGGCGGCGCCCGGCGCCGAGCAGCCTGCCGCCGGCGCCGGCGAGGCTCTCGCTGCCGGCGCGCGCGGCGTCGCTCAGGGGCCCAAGGCGGTCGCCCAGCCCGGAGCCGTTTCGCTCCGCGGTGTGCGAGCCGCCGTTCTGCTTCGCCTGCTCGCCGAGCGCGCTCGGATCAGCCATCGCGGCCGATCATAGAGCGGAACGGTCGGGGCGCGGTCGTGCGAATAGGTTTCCGCCATGCGCGAAGTGCGAATCCGGGACACGCTGAGCGGTGAGCCGGCGCCCGTGGAGCCCCGCGAGCCGCCAAGGGTCGGGATCTACGCGTGCGGGCCGACCGTCTACTCGCGGATCCACGTCGGCAACGCGCGTCCGTACGTGATCCCGCTGTTGCTGAGGCGCTTCCTCGCCCACCTGGGTTACGAGTCCACAGTGGTCATCAACCTCACCGATGTCAACGACAAGATCTACGACGCCGCGCGCGAAGCTGGGGTGCCGTCGGCCGAGCACGCCGAGCGGATGATCGCGGCGTACCGCGAGGACACGGACCGGCTCGGAATCGGCCGCCCGGACGCCGAGCCGCTGGCGACCGAGACGATCCCCGAGATCATCGAGTTGATCGAGGCGCTGATCGCGGGCGAGCACGCCTACGAGTCGGGCGGCGACGTCTACTTCCGCGTCCGCAGCTTCGCGGACTACGGCAAGCTCTCGAACCGCGACCCCGACCAGATGGACCAGGGCGAGGAGGCGGGGGCGGCGGAGCTGAAGGAGAGCCCGCTCGACTTCGCCCTCTGGAAGGCACGCAAGCCCGATGAGGACACGTTCTGGCCGTCGCCGTGGGGAGATGGGCGACCGGGCTGGCACATCGAGTGCTCGGCGATGGCCGAGAAGCTGCTCGGCGCCGACTTCGAGATCCACAGCGGTGGCTCGGACCTCGTCTTCCCGCACCACGAGAACGAGATCGCCCAGACCGAGGCCGCTCGCGGCGTCCCGCTGGCGCGGCTCTGGATGCACAACGGGATGGTCCGCACCGATGCGGAGAAGATGTCGAAGTCGCTCGGCAACATCTTCCAGCTCTCCGAGGCGCTCGACCGCTTCGGCGGCGAGGCCGTGGTCGCCTATCTGACCTCCGGCCACTACCGCCAGCCGCTCGAGTTCTCCGAGCAGGCGCTCGAGGAGGCGCGCACCCGGGTCGAGCGGATCCGCAACTTCCTCGACGACGCGCCCGACGACGGCGGGAAGGACGAGGACCTGTTCGTGGGCGACCGGCGCGAGACCTTCCTCGCCGCGCTCGCCGACGACTTCAACACGCCGAAGGCGTGGGCGGCGCTGTTCGAGCTGGTCGCCGAGGGCAACCGGCGCCCGCTGCCGGGCGTCCGCGAGGCGCTCGCCGAGCTGCTGCCGCTGCTCGGGCTCGAGTCGGTGCTCGCCGGCGGTGAGGCCGAGGAGGCGCCCGACGCCGAGGCCCGGGAGCTGCTCGCCGAGCGCGAGCGAGCGCGCGCCGAGCGCGATTTCGCCCGCGCCGATGAGATCCGCGACCGGCTGACCGCGCTCGGCTGGGAGGTACGCGACGCGCCCGAGGGCGCCCGGCTGAGGAAGGCCTGACCCGATCGCCGGCGGTGCCGAGATCGTCTACGGCCGGCGGCCGGTCGCCGAGGCGAAGCGCGGCCGGCGCCGGGTGCGCCGGGTGTGGACGTCGGAGGACACCGACCCGCAAGAGCTCACGACGATCGCGGGCTCGCCCGATCACCAGGGGATCGTCGCCGAGGTCGATCCGTATCCCTACGTGGAGGCCGACCGCCTGCTCGACAAGCCGGACGCCCTGGTCGTCGCCCTCGACCAGGTCCAGGACCCGCACAACCTCGGCGCCGTCGCCCGCTCGGCTGAGGCCGCCGGGCTCGACGGCCTGGTGATCTGCGGCCGCCGGGCGGCGTCGGTTACCCCGGCGGCGGCGAAGGCCTCGGCGGGGGCGGTCGAGCACCTGTCGATCGCCCGGGTCACCAACCTCGCCCAGTGGCTGGCGCGCGCCAAGGACTCGGGCGCCTGGATCTACGGTGCCGAGGCGAACGCCGAGAGTCCATATACGCAGACCGACCTGACCGGCAAGGTCGTCCTCGTCCTCGGCAGCGAGGGCAAGGGGCTGCGCCGGTTGGTCGCCGAGCGCTGCGACAAGCTGATCTCGATCCCGGTTCGGGGGAGGGTGGCCTCGCTGAACGTCTCGGCCGCCGCCGCGGCCGTCCTGTTCGAGGCGGTGCGTCAGCGGGGGCGGATTTAGCACCTCGTCAGGACGGACCACGCAAACTGCAACCGATCTTGCGGAAACCTCGGCGAGGTTGACAGAACTATGTCCGACGGCATACAGTACGGTCTACATAAGGGTGAACTTCAGGTCGAGGAATGACCGGTGGTTCACCCGGAGGAGAGGGCGCCCATCTGGGAGGTAGTGGCGCCACGGGTTCTAGACCAAAGATGGAGGGACCAGTGGCCGTACCGACCCAACAACTCGCAGCAGCGGCGCCCGCACCCGCCGCCCGGAGACCTGACTCTCAAGCGGAGCTTGAGGATACGTACCTCGTCGCGCTCGCCAAGAAGGGCAGCGCCGACGCCTACGACCGGATCGTGAAGCGTTATCGCGGCTTCGTCCGCCTCAAGGCCTCGTCGTACTTCCTGCTCGGCGGCGACTCCGACGACCTGATCCAGGAGGGGCTCGTCGGCCTCTACAAAGCGATCAGGGATTTCCGTACCGACCGCGAGTCGAGCTTCCGCAACTTCGCCGAGCTCTGCATCACGCGGCAGATCATCACCGCGGTCAAGACCGCCAGTCGCAACAAGCACGCACCGCTGAACCAGTACGTCTCGTTCGCCCAGTCGCCGGCCGCGTCGGGCGAGGCCGAGACGACGCTCGAGGACATCCTGCCGGGACCGATCTCCGAGGAGCCGGCCCAGCGGGCGATCGCCAGCGAGGAGCTGCAGGCCCTTGTCTCATGCCTGTCGAGCGTGCTCTCCGAGCTCGAGAGCCGGGTGCTGTCGCTCTACCTCGACGGCTACTCGTACGAGGAGATCGGCGAGCGGCTCGAGTGCGACACGAAGACGGTCGACAACGCCCTGCAGCGGGTGAAGCGCAAGGTCGCCGCGCACATCTCAGGGCGCGAGGTCCTGGTCTAGAGCCGCCACGGATCCTGCGCCTTCCTCATTCGCCGCGGTGCCGCATGGCGCCGCGGCGAATCTATTTCGTGACGGCTTTGGCACAGGGTGCGCGCCACGAGTGCGTTTGGGTCGGATAGCTTCGAAGCGTGAACGCTTCGGAGCTACTCGTGAAAGCACCGACTCTCAATGATCACCGGGTGGATGTCGGTCAACGGACCGAGGGGGCGATCCTTTCGCATCTCGTGCGCCACGGCTATCCAGTCTTACTGCCTTTTGGCGTGAACCAGCGCTACGACCTCGTTCTGGATCTGAAGGGGAGCTTTGTGCGGGCGCAGTGCAAAACGGGCCGCTTCCGACTTGGCACGATCCTGTTCAGCGCCCGAAGCGTCGTTACGAGCAAGACGCGGAACGTCACACGCGGCTATCGAGGGGAAGCCGACGTGTTTCTCGTCCACTGTCCTGAGTTTCCGGGCGCCGTCTATTGCGTGCCTGTCGACCTCGCCCCAGGAACGCGGATGACTTTGCGCGTGGAACCCGCTCGTAACGGACAATGCCAGCGCGTACATTGGGCGCGCGATTACGAGCTGCCCGCCTAGCTCAACTGGTAGAGCACCAAATTTGTAATTTGGGTTATCTCGGTTCAAATCCGAGGGCGGGCTTGTGAGTGAGGAGGAATTCACTTGGCGTGACGGGGAGCGGACGATCCACTTCCGCGCCGGCGTGGTCGCGGACGCCACGGCGATCCTCGCCGGACACGGGTTCCACGACTACGAGCTGCTGACCACCGAGCGGGCGATGGGAGCCGCGTCCGTGGAGCTGGCGGAGGACGCTGCGTGCTTTCACCACGTTCCCCCGGGACCCGTCAACGAGGTCGCCGCGCGGCTGTTCGACGACGTCGAGGGCAACGACCTGGTGGCGCTCGGCGGCGGGCGGGTGATCGACGCGGCGAAGGCGATCGCCGCCGTTCGCGGCGGCCGGGTCGCGGCCCTCCCGACGACGCTCTCCGGGGCCGAGATGACGCGTATCCACCGCCTGCCCGAGGGGCAGGAGGCCCGCGACGGGTTGGTGCGCCCCGAGGTCGTGATCGCCGATCCACCGCTGATGGTCGGCCTGGCGGAGGAGCGCCTGCGCGCCAGCGCGATGAACGCGCTCGCCCACGGCGCCGACTCGCTCTACACGCCGCTCGCCAACCCGGTCTCGGAGATGACCGCGCTGCGCGGGGCAAGCCTGATCGCGAAAGGGCTCGACACCGAGCGCTCGGAGCGCGCCCCGGCGCAGCTCGCGCTGGGCTCGCTGCTCTGCGCCTACGCGCTCGACTCGGCCCTGTTCAGCCTCCACCACGTGATCTGCCAGTCGCTGGTCCGCGAGCTGCGGATCCCGCACGCGGAGACAAACGCGACGATGCTGCCGCTCGTGCTCGAGGCGCTGATCCCGCGCGCCTCCAAGCAGATGACCGCGCTGGCGCGGGCGCTGGGCACGAAGCGGGACGGCTTGCGCGAGCGGGTCGAGGAGCTCGGAGGCGGGCCGAGGCGGCTCTCGCAGCTCGACCCCGATCGCGACCGCCTGGACGCGGCGGTGAAGGCGATCATGGCCCGGCCGGAGCTCCAGCTCACGCCCGACGTGCCGGGCGAGCGCGAGATCCGGGCGCTGATCGAAGACGCCTGGTAGTCCGTTCGTCCAGGCACGCTGGACGCGGGTGGGAAGCTCCGTGGTCCATGGACTCACCGCTCAACATCGACGAGCTGGAAACCGCCGATCTGAAGTCGACGAGCTCGGACGACGCCGAGTGGGTGGGCGGCTACTTCGCCTACGGCGGCCACGGCGCCGAGAGCTCGACGGTCATCTACTTCGCGGTCCCGCCGGGCAAGCGCCTCGGCAACCACACCGACACCGCCGAGGAGACGCAGTTCTTCGTCGCCGGGGAGGGCGAGCTGCTGCTCGCCGACGGGGCGCACCCGGTCCGCGCCGGCGACGTGATCGTGCTCACCGAGGGCACGCCGCATGACCTCCGCAACACCGGCACCGAGGACCTCCGCGTGATCGGCTTCTTCTCGGCGCCGTCGGTCTCCCAGCGCTGGACCAGCGAGGTCTGGCCGGGCGCAGGAAACGTTACGAGCAGCCCAAACACGTAACGCCGCGCGCGCGCCCGTGTAGGCACACACATGGACGAGTCCCAGCGACGCTCGGCGCCGCCGCGCCACGACGACGTGATCAGCCAGGAGCGCTTCGAGCGCTACCACCGCTTCGCGCGCGAGAAGGGCACGAGCCGCGTCCTCTACTACCTCGCGAGGGTGATCCTGGTCCCGGCCTTCCTCGTCTACTTCCGGCTCCAGCGCTCGGGCCGCGAGCACGCCCGCTTCAAGGGCGGACTGATCGTCGCCTCCAACCACCGCAGCTTCCTCGACCCGTTCGTGATCGGCGCCTTTCTCCCGTGGCGCCGGCGGCTGCAGTTCGTCGCCAAGGTCGAGCTGTTCGAGAAGCGCTGGCAGGGTTGGTTCCTGTCGCGACTCGGCGCCTTCCCGATCCGCCGCGGCCAGTCGGACGAGACCGCGATCGACACCGCCCGGCTGATCGTCGAGCGCGGCGGCACCGTGGTCATCTTCCCGGAGGGGACCCGGCACCGGACCGGCTCGCTCGGGCGCCCGAAGCGCGGGGTCGGCCGGCTGGCGCTCGAGACCGGCGCGCCGGTGCTCCCGATCGCCGTCCAGGGCTCCGAGGAGGTCCGCCGCGGCTGGCGGATCCGGCCGCGCAAGGTGAAGCTCCGCGCCGGCAAGCCGCTGACCTTCCCGCGCACCGAGCGTCCCTCGCCGGCGCTCGCGGCCTCGGTCACCGACCGGATCTGGCCGAACATCGAGCTGCAGTGGGAGTGGCTCGGCGGCCTGCCGCCGCTGCGCAAGGCCGCCGTGATCGGCGCCGGCAGCTGGGGCACGGCGGTCGCGGTCCTGCTCGCCCGCGGCGGGCTCGAGGTCGAGCTCGGCACCCGCACCGACGAGAAGGCCGCGCAGATCAACCGCAAGCGCGAGAACGAGGAGTACCTGCCCGGGGTGAAGCTGCCCGACGGCCTCGCCGTCAAGCGCTCGACCGAGATCGAGCTCGCCGGGTGTGACCTGATCTGCCTCGCGGTCCCCTCGTCGGCGCTCCCGAACGTGGTCGGCGCGCTCGCCGACCGGATCGGTTCGCGCGCCTCGGTCCTGCTGCTCTCGAAGGGCTTCGTGCAGCCGATGGGGGCACTGCCGAACGAGTACGTCTCCGAGCGGGTCCGCGCTCGGGCGATCGCCTGCCTCGGCGGCCCGGCGCACGCGCGCGAGGCCGCGGCGGGGATGGCGGCCCTCGTCCTCGGCAGCGCCGATCCCGACCTGCGCGCGATGTTGGGCGAGGTCTTCGATCGCGCCGGGCTGGTCTGCGAGCGCACGGACGACGTCGCCGGGGTCGAGGTCGCCGGCGCCTCGAAGAACGCCGCGGCGCTCGCCGCGGCCGCCGCCGAGCGCTTTGGCCTCAACGCCGCCGGGATCGCCGCCGCCGGGGTCTGGCGCGAGTGCGTCGAGTTCGCGCTCGTCCGCGGCGGCCGCCTCGAGACCTTCTCGGGGCTCGCCGGAGTCGGCGACCTGACCGCGACCGTGCTCGCTCCGAAGAGCCGCAACCGCCAGGCCGGCGAACTGCTCGGCGCCGGCGTTCCGGCGGAGAAGATCCCGGGCCGGATCGGCCAGGCCTCGGAGGCCCTCGACTCGGTCCCGCTGATCGCCGAGACGGTCGCCGCGGCTGGGGTCGAGGCGCCCAGCCTCGAGGGGCTCGCGGCGCTGATCGAGGGCGAGATCGACGCCGGCGAATGGGTCGCCGGGCTGCGCCGTGCCGAGCGCGCGCGGAAGGCGGCCTGAGCGATGGTCGCCCGTCTAGGCTTGCCCGGTGAGCGAGGAACAGGAGTCGAAGGGGGCGACCGCCCCCGCGCCGACGCCCGCGCAGAAGGCGGAGTTGGACAGCGCCTTCTCCGAGCTCTACCGGACGCATCTGCGCGACGTCTATTCGTACGCGTACTACAAGGTGGGCAACCACCACGACGCCGAGGACCTGACCGAGCAGGCGTTCCTTCAGGCGTATCGCCACTTCGAGCGCGCCCAGCGGGAGTCGAACGGCCGGCCGCTGCGCCCGTGGCTGATCCGGATCGCCCACAACCTCGCCTCGAACTACTACCGGGACCGCGCCCGGCGGCCGGAGGCGAACATCGACGCGGTCGAGCCTCCGGCGCATCCGCACGAGACCGAACGGGTGGTCGAGGGCCGCGAGGAGCTGCGCGAGGTGATCGCGCGGCTCGACGAGCTTCCGGACGACCGCCGCGAGGCGCTGATCATGCGCTTCGCGCTGGGCATGAACAACCGCGAGATCGCGCGCGCGCTCGGGCGCTCGGACGGAGCCACCAAGGTGCTGATCCATCGCGCGATCAAGCAGCTCGAGGAGCTGATGGACGATGAGTGAGCAGGCCGGAGACCTGCGGCTCGAGGCCCTGCTCCGCGACGCGCTGCGGCCGGTCGAGCCGCCGGAGAGCCTCTCGACCCGGGTCGAGTCGACGCTCTCGTCGATCGCCGAGCAGGCCGCCGCCGAGCTCTCGAGCTGGGCCGACGAGCTCTCCGAGGGCGAGCTCGAGGCGCTCCGCGACCCGCGCAACTGGGTCCGGCCGGTGGCCGCGGTCGCGGTCGGCGGCGCCGCCGCGGGCGCGCTGCTGGTCGTCGAGGCGCGCCGCCGCCGGCGTCCGCACGGGCTGCGGGCGAGCGCCGAGCGGCTGCTTCGCGACCTGCGCTAGCCGGTCAGGCCGGCGCCGGCTCCCGTGCCGCGGTCGGCGTCGCCGCTCCCGCGCCGAGTCCGACCAGCCCCAGGATCAGGTGCAGGACGTTGTCCTCGTCGTTGACGGGGATCAGCCCGAGCAGGACGCCGTCGCCGTCGATGAACCCCCAGATCGCGAGGACCAGGTAGAGGAGGCCGATCCCGAGGCAGTAGGCGCGAGCGCCGTACGGCGACCCGGCGACGGCGAGCGCAAGCAGTCCGAGCGCGAGGTGGACGAGGTTGTGCCAGCCGTTGACGCCGAGGATCCCGAACACCTCGTCGGTGTCGACGGCCACGTTCGCCGCCCCGGTGTCGAAGCTGGCGCTGTAGAAGAAGCCGATGATCCCGGCGATCACGAGGACCGCGCCGACCAGGGTGCAGTACAGCCTCGCTGGGGTTGACGTTGACATCGAGTGCCTCCTTGGCGTTGAGCCGTCGATGCAATATCACCTTTCCTGCGGATGGATGATCCAAAACGGATCACTCCGCGTTAGATACGAGCAGGTGGCTGATCAGCTCACACCCGCCGCGCTGCAGCGGCTCGCCGACGAGGACCTGATGACGCTCGTCGAGCGCCGCGACGCCGACGCGTTCGCGGTCCTCTACGACCGCCACGGCGGCGCCGCGTACTCGCTCGCCCACCGGATCGTCGGCGATCCCGCGGTCGCCGAGGACGTCACCCAGGAGGCCTTCCTCTCGGTCTGGCGCAGCGGCGCGCGCTTCGACGCCGCCCGCGGCAGCGTCCGCTCGTGGACGCTGGGGATCGTCCGCAACCGGGCGATCGACGCCCTGCGGCGGGTGTCGGGCTCGGCGCCGAAGCTCGACCTCGACGACGACGCCGTGCTCGAGACCCAGAGCGCCGGCGAGCTCACCGACTCGACCGCGATCCGCCGCGAGACCGCGCGCCGGGTCCGCGGCGCGCTCAGCGAGCTGCCCCAGGAGCAGTCCGAGGTGATCGGTCTCGCATACTTCGGCGGCTTCACGCACTCCGAGATCGCCGAGATGCTCGGGATGCCGCTGGGGACCGTGAAGGGCCGGATGCGACTGGGGCTCGAGAAGGTCCGAATCACGCTCGCCGAGGGGATGGGAATCGACGGACCGTCGGGGGTGCTGCCGTGAACCCTCGCCCGCCAGTGCGAGGCGCTTCGCGACGACCTCGCCGCCTACGCGCTCGGCGCCCTGGCGGGCGACGAGCTGACGGCGCTCGAGACTCACCTTGGCGATTGCGACCACTGCCAGGCCCGGCTGCGCTGGCTGACCCCGGCGGTCGACCTGCTCCCGGCGGCGGTCGAGCAGCGCTCGCCGCCGCCGAGCCTGCGCGAGAACCTGATGGAGACCGTGCGCGCCGAGGCCGCGCAGAGCACCGTCGCGGGCACCCAGCCGGCTCCGCCGTCGGAGCCGGCCCGCGAGTCGTGGTGGGCCGGACTGCGGGGCCTGATGCTGCGCCCGGCGACCGGGATGGCGGCGCTGATCCTGCTCGTCGCCGGGATCGGCGTCGGCTACGCGCTGCGCGGATCGGACACGGTCGAGACCGGCCCGACGCTCGTCAGGGCGGAGCCGCTCGACGAGTCCGTCCCGGTGTCGGCGACGCTGGAGCGGGAGGGCGACTCGGCGACCCTGCACGTCCATGAGCTGCCGCCGATCGACGACGACGAGGTCTACGAGGTCTGGGTCCAGCGCGCTGGGGTGATGGAGCCGCGCAACACCTTCGTGCTCAGCATGAACGGGACCGCCGAGGCAGCGGTGCCGGGCCCGCTCGAGGGCGGCGAGGCCGTGCTGGTCACCCGCGAGCCCAGAGGCGGGAGCCCGCAGCCGACCACCGACCCGCTGCTCAGCGCGCCCCTGTAGCTATCGTCCGGCGCCCGCGTGGCGACCTGCTACCGACATCCCTCGCGGGAGACCAACGTCTCCTGCTCGAATTGCGGGCGCCCGATCTGCCCCGACTGCATGACCTCGACCCCGGTCGGTATGCGCTGCCCGGAGTGCGCCGGGGAGAAGACGCGGGTCGTGAACCCGGTCGGCGCCCCCGGCCGCAACGACGCTCCCGCCACCTACGCGATCATGGCGGTCTGCGTCATCGCCTTCGTCGCCGAGATCGCCAGCGGCGGTGGGATCGGCGGCACCGGCAGCGGGACGCTGACCGAGGAGGGCGGCCTGTTCGCGTACGGGCTCAACTCGAGCGGCGAGACGATCGGGGTCGCCTTCGGCCAGCCCTACCGGCTCGTCACCGCCGCGTTCCTCCATGCCGGGCTGATCCACCTCGCCTTCAACATGTTCGCCCTCTACATCCTCGGCACCCTGCTCGAGCCTGCGATCGGGACGGCGCGCTTCGTCGGCATCTACGCGGTCTCGGTGCTCAGCGGCTCGTTCCTGGTCATGGTCATGGACCCCGAGCAGCTCACCGTCGGGGCCTCGGGCGGGATCTTCGGCCTGATGGCCGCGGCGTTCCTGATCGCCCGCGACCGGGGCCTCGACGAGCTCGCTTCGCAGATCGGCTTCTTCGTGATCATCAACCTGGTGATCACCTTCAGCGTCAACAACATCTCGATCGGCGGCCACATCGGCGGCCTGATCGGCGGCGTGGTGGCTGCGGTGATCGTCAACCAGCTCGAGCGCAGCCGGATCGCCAACGCGAGGACGGTCGAGTACGCGGTGCTGATCGCGCTCTGCGCGGCCACCTTCGCCGGCGGGCTGATCGCCGCCGAGTCGAGCGTCCCGGCGGCGCTCGGCTAGCGGCGCGTCAAGCGCCTCGAGGCGCCGCCGGCTCGAAGAGCGGCTCTGAGGCGATGCCCCGCGGCGCGTCGACCAGGTCCGGGTGGAGGAGGTGGGCGAGCAGCTCGACCCCGTCGACCAGTCGCGGGCCCGGGCGCGAGAACGATGACGCCGCATCGACGGCAACGATCCGCTCGGCGCCCAGCGACCACAGCCGGTCGGCATGGTCGCGCGCCTGCGCGGCCGCCTCGGACGCGTAGAGGCCGCACGGCATCGCGACGACGACCTCGGGTCGGGCCGCGGCGACGTCCTCCCAGGCGACGACGCGCGACTTCGCCCCCGCGGCGCCGAGCACGTCCTCGCCGCCGGCCGCGGCGATCATCTCCGGAACCCAGTGGCCGCCGACGTAGACCGGGTCCAGCCACTCGAGCGCCGCGACCCGCGGGCGTGGGACGTCGGCGACCGCCGCCCTGACGGCGGCAAGACGGCCACGCAGGTGTTTCAACAGCCGCTCCCCGAGTCGCGGATTGCCGGTCGCCCACGCGAGTCGGATCAGGTCGGTGAGGACCTCCTCGAGGTTCTCGGGGTCGAGCGAGATCACCCGCGGGCGAGTCGGCAACCGCGACGCCACCGCGCGCACGTCGTCGAAGGAGACGGCGCAGACGGCGCACAGCGCCTGGGTGACGATCAGGTCGGGCGCGAGCTCGGCCAGCGCCTGCTCGTCGAGCCGGTACAGCGACTCGCCGCGGCCGGTCACCTCGCGCACCCTGGCGTCGATCTCCGCCGGCGGCAGGCCCTCCGGGATCACGCTCGACGTCAGCTTCGGCAGCGAGCGCGCCTCCTCCGGCCAGTCGCACTCGTGGGTGACGGCGACGACGGAGTCACCGATGCCGAGCGCGAAGAGCGCTTCGGTCGCGGATGGAACCAGGCTGGCGATGCGCACCGTTCGAGGATAGTTCTAGGGTGCAGGGCATGGCAGACCTGCTGAGCGACGAGGAGATCGAGGAGCGCCTCGGCGAGCTCGATGGCTGGAGCCGCGAGGGCGACCAGATCACGAAGAAGTTCGATCACGGCGACTTCGTCGGCTCGGTCGAGTTCGTGCGCCGGCTGACCACGCCGGCCGAGGACATGAACCACCATCCGGACCTCGAGATCTCGTGGAGCGAGGTCAAGGTCTCGATCACCAACCACGCGGCCGGCGGGCTGACGGCCGCCGACTTCGAGCTCGCCGCGAAGATCGACCAGCTGGGCTAGTGGCGCGCGAGGACGTCCGCTTCCTGTCCGGGGACGCGGAGTGCGCCGGCTGGCTCTATCGACCCGACGGGGCGAACGGCGATGTCGCCTGCGTCGTCCTCGCGCACGGCTTCGGCGGCGTCAAGGAGGCGCGCCTCGACGCCTACGCCGAGCGTTTCGCCGGGGCCGGATACGCGGCCCTGGTCTTCGACTACCGCTGCCATGGCGACTCCGGCGGCGATCCGCGGCTGCTGATCGACATCGGGCGCCAGCGCGACGACTGGCGGGCGGCGCTGGCCCACGCCCGCGGCCTCGACGGGGTCGATCCGAACCGGATCGTCGCCTGGGGGACGTCGTTCTCCGGCGGGCACGTGGTCGAACTGGCGGCCGCCGGCGAGCGCGTCGCGGCCGTGATCGCTCAAGGACCGTTTATGAGTGGGGCCGCGGTGCTCTGGTCGGCCGGGTTCGCCCACAACGTCCGGCTGACGGCCAGCGGCCTGCGTGACGCCGTCGCCGGGCTTCGCGGACGGGAGCACACGATCGCGGTCGTCGGCCCGCCCGGCACCACCGCGGCGATGACGAGCCCGGACGCCGAGCCTGGCTACCTGGCCCTGTTCCCGCCCGGATACGACTGGCCGAACCGCTTCCTCCCGCGCGGCACGCTGTCGCTGCCAGCCCAGCGCCCGTACGCGAAGGCGAGCCGGATCACCTGTCCGCTGCTCGTCCAGGTGATGAGCGGCGACGTCGTCACCCCGCCCGGTGCGTCGCGCAAAGCGGCCGAGCGCGCCCCCCGAGGCGAGCTGATCGAGTATCCGGGCGGCCACTTCGACATCTACGTCGGCGAGCCGTTCGAGCGCGCCGTCGGCGACCAGATCGAGTTCCTCGACCGGGTCGTCTAGGCGCAGATGCGGATCGCCCACGTCGTCGGCACGCGGCCGAACCTGGTCAAGATGGCGCCGGTGATCGCGGCAACCCGGGAGCGCTTCGGGTCGGACTCGTCGGTGATCGTCCACACCGGCCAGCACTACGACCGGGCGATGTCGGAGATCTTCTTCGAGGAGCTCGGCGTGCCCGAGCCCGATCACATGCTCGGGGCCGGGTCCGGCAGCCACGGCGAGCAGACGGCACGGGTGCTCGAGCGGCTCGCGCCGGTGCTCCGCGACGAGCGCCCCGACCTGGTCCTGGTTCCCGGCGACGTCAACTCGACCCTCGCGGCGGCGCTCTGCGCGGCGCGGGTCGGGATCCCGATCGGCCACGTCGAGTCGGGGTTGCGCAGCTTCGACCGCACGATGCCGGAGGAGATCAACCGGATCGTCGCCGACCACCTCTCCGAGCTGCTCTTCCTGCATTCCCCCGAGGCGCAGGACAACCTGCGGGCCGAGGGCGTCGACGAGCGCGGGTTCCGGTTCGTCGGGAACACGATGATCGACACTTTGGTCGCGCTCGAACAGCGGTTTCGCGCGCGGGGCGCCGCGCGCGCCGCCGGCGTCGAGCCGGGCTCGTTCCTGCTGGTCACCCTGCATCGGCCGGCGCTCGTCGACGGGCCGCTGCTCGGCGAGGCGATCGCCGCGCTGGGGCGGGTGGCGGCCGAGATGCCGGTCATCTTCCCGGTCCACCCGCGGACTCGGAAGATGCTCGACGAGCGGGCGGCGGAAGGGATCACGCTCACCGACCCGGTCGGCTACCTCGACTTCCTCTCGCTCGAGGCCGACGCGGCCGCGGTGCTGACCGACTCCGGCGGGATCCAGGAGGAGACCACCTACCTCGGGATTCCGTGCTTCACCCTGCGCGACAACACCGAGCGCCCGGTGACGGTGCGCGCCGGCACCAACACGCTGCTGGGCCTGGCGCCGGCGCGGGTCGCCGAGATCCCCGAGTTGCTCGCGGCGGCGCCCGCCGATCGGCCGCAACCACCGGAGAAATGGGACGGACGGGCGGCGGAGCGTGTCGCCCAGGCAATCGCGGACCGGTAGATTCGCGCCCGTGAAACTGCCCTCGCTCGTCCCGCGCGACCGCGTCTTCTTCGACCTCTTCAATCGCGCCGGGCAGAACACCGTGCACGCGGCCGTGTTGCTGAAGCAGATGCTCGAGGGCTGGCCCGACTCGAGCGGCCTCGCGCGCGAGATCCTGCTCGCCGAGCAGGAGGGCGACAAGATCACCCACGAGATCGTGCAGCGCGTCAACACGACCTTCGTCACCCCGATCGACGGAGGGGACATCTACGGGCTCGCGACACAGCTCGACGACATCGTCGACTACACCGAGGAGACCGCCGACTTCATGGGCCTCTACCGGATCGAGGCGCCGATGGAGCAGTCGCTGGCGATGGCCGATGTGCTCGTCAAGTCGTGCGAGCAGCTGGCGCTGGCGCTCGAGCATCTGCGCGGATTCAAGGACCTCGACGCGTACTGGATCGAGATCCACCGGCTCGAGAACGAGGGCGACAGGCTGTACCGCGACGCGGTCGCCTCGCTGTTCGCGAACGGGATCGACCCGATGTTCGTGATCCGCTGGCGGGACATCTTCCTGCGCCTCGAGCGGGCGGTCGACGCCACCGAGACGGCGGCCCACATCCTCGAAGGCATCGTGATCAAGAACGCCTAATGCCTCGGTGGCCCGGCGAAAGCGGACGCGAAGCGGAGCATTTCGCCGGTGAGTGAGTCCGATCTGATCCTGGGCATCGTCGTCGCCACGGCGCTCGCCTTCGACTTCACCAACGGCTTCCACGACACCGCGAACGTCGTCGCGACCTCGATCTCGACTCGGGCGATGCCGCCCCGGGTCGCGGTCACCTACGCGGCGGTCCTCAACTTCGCCGGCGCCTTCATCTCGCTCGCCGTCGCGGCGACGGTCGCCAACGACGTCGTCGACGCCGGCGCGATCACGACCACGGTGATCTTCGCCGGCCTGATCGGGGCGATCACATGGAACCTGATCACCTGGTACTTCGGGCTGCCGTCCTCGAGCTCGCACGCCCTGATCGGAGGGGTGGTGGGGGCGACGTTCGTCGCCGCCGGCGCCGACGCGATCTTCGGCGAGGGCATCCTCGGCAAGGTTCTGATCCCGGCGGTGATCGCGCCGGTGCTCGCGTTCGTGGTCGGCGGGATCGGGATCGTCGCCTGCTACCGGATCCTCGGACGGCAGCGGCCCGGTCCGGTGACGCGAGGCTTTCGCTTCGGCCAGGTCCTCTCCGGGGGGTTGCTGGCGCTCGCGCACGGCACCAACGACGCGCAGAAGACGATGGGTGTCATCACCCTCGCGCTGGTCGCGAACGGCAACCTCTCCTCGGAGAACTTCGAGGTCCCGACCTGGGTCGTGGTCTCGGCGGCCTCGGCGATCGCGCTCGGCACCTACACCGGCGGTTGGCGGATCATCAGGACGATGGGGACGAGGATCATCAAGATGGACTCGGCCCAGGGGTTCTCCGCCCAGGGCGCCGGGGCGGCCGTGATCCTCGCCTCATCGCACTTCGGCTACCCGCTCTCGACCACGCAGGTGATCGCAGGCGGCGTGATGGGGGCGGGGGCGGGCAAACGGCTCTCGGCGGTTCGCTGGGGGGTTGCGGGCGACATCGTCACCGCCTGGCTGCTGACCCTGCCGGCGGCGGCGGCGATCGGCGCGCTCACCTACGGGTTCGTCGAAATCTTCCCGGGCGCGGTCGGCCCGGTCGTGGTCTCGGCGATCGGGATCGGGCTGGCAGCGCTTGCCTTTGCCCGCCGGCTGCGGCAGGTCGAGCCGGTGGCGGCATGATCGCGACGATCGTCGACACCGAGGCGCTCTGGCAGACGATCGTCGCCGCGTTCGCCGCCGGGGTCGGGACGACGATCGTCTTCTCGCTCGCGATCCTCGGCGCGACGAGGTTCTCGGAGGCGAACCGGGACGGGCACGGGGTTCAGGCGGTCGTCTTCGGAGCGCTGACGGCTCTCGGGCTGCTGGCCACGGTGGCGGCGATCGTCGTCGGCGTGATCGTGATGACGAGCAAGTGACGTCCGAGCGCCGAGTCCCGGCGCTCATGTTCGCCGGGCTCGCGGCGGCCGCCTTCGTCGTCCTCCTCGTCCTCGCGCACCCGCTCACGTTCTTCTACGACGAGTGGGAGGTCATCACCGACCGGCGCGAGTGGACCGCGGACGCCCTCCTGATCCCGCACAACGAGCACCTGTCGCTCATCCCGATCGTCGTCTACAAGCTGCTGCTGACCACGTTCGGGCTGGAGTCGCAGCAGCCGTTCCAGGTGGTGCTGGCCGCCGTGGTGATCGTCGACGCCGTCCTGGTCTTCGTCTGGGTCCGCCGGCGGGTCGGCGACTGGCTCGCGCTCGCCGCGACGGCGCCGCTGCTGCTGCTCGGCTCCAGCGCCTTCAACTTCCTGTGGTCGTTCCAGATCACCCTGATGGGGTCGATGGCTTTCGGGCTCGGCGCGCTGCTGGCCCTCGACCGCGACGACCGGCGCGGCGACCGGCTCGCGTGCGCGTTGCTGGTCGCCTCGATCGCCACTCACAGTCCCGGGCTCGCGTTCACCGTCGGCGTTGCCGCCGGGGTTCTGCGGCGTCCCGACCGCTGGCAGCGGGCCTACATCTTCGTGATTCCGATCGTGCTGTATGTGGCCTGGCGGTGGGGCTGGGGCTTCGACCCGAAGGACGAGCTCACCCTCGGGCAGATCCTGCACTCCCCGATCTTCGTCCTCAACGGCTTCGCGTCCTCGATCTCCTCGCTCCTGGGACTCGTCGTCAACTTCGACGGCTTCCCGATCGACCCGTTGCGCTGGGGACGTCCCCTGCTGGTGGTCGCGATCGCCCTCGTCGCCTGGCGGCTGTGGCGGCTGCGCGCCGTCAGCGCATCGCTCGCGACCGTGCTCGGGACCGGGATCGCCTTCTGGGCGATGACCGCGGTGGCGGGCGGCGTCGGGCGCACGCCGACCAACGGCCGCTACCAGTACCTGGGAGCGGTGTTCGCGATCCTGATCGCCGCCGAGCTCTGGCGCGGGTCGCGGCCCGGGCGCGCCGGGATCGCGGTCGCGCTGGCGATCTCGGGCCTGGCCCTGGTCGGGAACGTGCGAGCGTTCGATGAACCCCACAACTTCCTCGAGGTCAACGCCGACATCACCCGCACGCGGCTCGCGGCGGCAGAGGTCGCGGGCCCGGCCGCGGATCCGGCCGCGGAGCCGATCCTGGGAGTCACCCTCGGCCCCTACCTCGAGGCCGTCGAGGAGTACGGCTCGCCCGCGCTCGACACCGAGACGCTCGCGGCGGAGGAGGAGCCGGTGAAGAACACCGTCGACTCGACGTTCGCGGAGCTCTACGGCCTGCGGGCGACGGAGGCGGGGCGGCCGGCGACCCGGGGGTGCGTCGTCGTGCCGCCCGGAGCGCCGTCGACCGTCGAGCTCGTCCCGGGCGGCGCGGTGGTGGTGGCGCCGCGCGCCCTGACCGCGCTGGCGCTGCGCCGTTACTCCGCGGTGTCGTTCCCGATCGACCTCGGCGAGATCGTGGCGGGATCGCCGGCCGAGATTCGGATCCCCGCCGACGGCTCGGACGTTCCATGGACGCTCGCGGTCACCTCCGAGGCGCCGGCCCGGGCCTGCTCCACGGGCGCGGACGGCTGATTCGACCGACCACTACGCTTTCACCGTGCGCACCGTCCGCAACATCGCGATCATCGCCGTCCTCGCGCTGATCGTCGACCTCGTTCCGGGCGGCGGCAACGCCGCCGACGCGATCCTGGCACTGATCTCGATCGTCTTCCTCGCCCTGATCGGCGCCGCCGGCTACCAGCTCTACCGCCAGTACCGGCTCGACTACTTCGGCCTGACCGACGGCCAGCGGGCACTCGTCGTCGCCTCGCTGGGCGCGATCGTGCTGATGATCGCCGGCGCCAGCAAGCTGACCGAGACCGGCGCCGGCCTGCTCGTCTGGCTCGCCGTGATCGCCTTCGCCGTGATCAGCCTGATCAAGGTCTGGGGCGACACGCGGGCGAGCTACTGAGTTAGTACACGTAAGACCCTCCAGGCACTGACTCGGCACGATCGCGTGCCCACACGTCGCCTGGCGCCACTTAGCGTCGGCGCATGCCTCCGGCAGCGAACGAGGACGGACAGGCGGCGGCCGAGCTGGTCGTGGTCGTGCCACTGCTCGCTGCCCTGGTGGCGGCGGTCGCGCAGCTCGCCGTCGCCGGGTACGCGCTTTGGACCGCCGGCGACGCTGCGCGGGCCGGCGCCCGCGCAGCCGAGGTCGGAGGCGACGCCGAGGCGGCGGCGCGCAGCGCGCTTCCCGGCTGGCTCGAGCGCGACGCCGAGGTCGACGGGGCGGGACCGGTCGAGGTCAGCGTCGAGGCGCCCGCCCTGCTGCCCGGCGTCGCGGCGATTCCGGTCAGCGCCGCGACCGACCTCGATCCGGGAGCGGGGCCATGAGCGACCGTGGCCAGGCCTCGATCGAGCTGCTCGCGACCGTGCCGCTGGTCGTGATCGCCGGCGTCCTCTGCCTGCAGCTGCTCGCGGCCGGGTACGCGGTGACGCTCGCCGACGGCGCCGCGGAGGCGGGGGCGGTCGCGCTCGCCTCGGATCTGCCGCCTGAACCCGCAGTCGAGGCGGCGCTGCCGGGCTGGGCCGACGAACGGGTCGAGGTCGAGCGCGACGGCGGCCGGGTGACCGTACGGGTGCGCCCACCGTCGCCGCTGGCGGCGATCGGGCGCGCGCTGGAGGTCAGCTCGGCGGCGTGGATCCGGCGACCCGCGGGCGGCGGGAGTCGATGACCGCCCCCGTCCTCGTCAGCGAGCTTCCCGGCGCCGGTGGGGGTCTCGCGCTGGCGGCCGGCTGCGCGGTCGCGATCGGCCGCCTCGCCGCCGCTGAGGATCGGGCGCGGAACGGAGCGGTGCTCCTGGTCGAGGTCGGTGGTGGCCGGGCTCGCGGTCCCACGATGCTCGCGGCCGCGGCGGCTCGGGAGCTCGAGGGCCGGCTCCGCGAGGCGGGCTTCGAGTGCGCGGCGCGCGGCCGGCTCGCCTGGCTGAGGATCGCGGCCGAGCCCGGCTGGCCGGAGGCGCTCGGCGAGGCGCTGCGCGTCGCGGCCTCCGCCCGAACCGCAGTCGTCAGTCTCCCGGCGGCGCTGCTGACGGAAGGCCGCGAACGCCTCGGTCCCGGCGCCGTCCTGTTGCGCGCCGAGCTGCCGGCGCAGCGCTCGCTTGCCGCGCTGGCGGCGATCGAGCTACGCGAGACGGGCCTGCGGGTGCGGATCGCGTCGCGCGGACTCGGGCGGGTGGGAAGCCGGCGCGCGCTGGCCGGGATCGAGCCGGGCGGCGACGCCTCGGGTCGCTGCGCCCGGCTGGCGCGTGGGCTGCTCGGAGTGAGATCGGGACCTCAGCAGGCCGCTCCCCGGCTCGCGGCAGAGGCCGGCCAGGCGCTGCCCTTGGTGCTCGGCGGGATCCTGGCGCTGGTCTTCGCGACTTTGGCGCTGGCGGCGTTCGGGGGCGCCGTGACCGGGAAGTCCCGCGCGCAGCGGGCCGCCGACCTCGTTGCGCTTTCCGCGGCGCGATCGATGCGAGACGACTTCGAGCGGCTCTTCGTCCCGGCTCGGCGCCCCGACGGCTCGGCGAACTCGGCGCATCTGGACAAGGACGAGTACCTCGAGCGGGCGGGGGAGGCGGGGGCCGAGGCCGCCAGCCGAAACGGCGTCGGCGACGGACGGGTGCGGATCGAGTTCCCGGACCGCGACTCGTTCGCTCCTCTGCGGGTCCGGGCCGAGATCGGCGCCGAGCTCGACACGCCGGGCTCCTTGCCGCACCTCCCGGTCACGGCTCACGCCGAGGCCGAGGCGGTGCCCGCGAGTGCGATCACGGGTGAGCCGGCGCCGACGATCGCCGGCGGGGGCGGCTATTCGGGGCCGCTCGTGTACCGCCAGGGCGAGGGGATGCGCCCCGACGTCGCGGCGGCTTTCGACCGGATGGCCGCCGCGGCACGCGCCGACGGGATCTCGCTCCTGATCAACGACGGCTTTCGCTCCGACGCCGAGCAGGCGGAGCTCTGGGCCGAGAACCCGGATCCGCGCTGGGTCGCGCCGCCCGGCACCTCGCTTCACCGCTGCGCGACCGAGCTCGACCTCGGCTCGCCCGCCGCCTACGGCTGGCTGGCGGCGAACGCTGGGCGGTTCGGCTTCCTGCAGCGCTACTGGTGGGAGGCCTGGCACTACGGCTTCACCGAAGGTCCGGCGCCGTGCACGGCCGCGGGCGATGCGGGCGACGGCTCCGGGCGGTTCGGCGGAGCCGGCGACGGCGGCGTCGGCGGTGCCGCGCTGCCGGCGTTCGTCCCGGCGCGCTTCCGCGACGCGATCGCGGCCGCCGCGCAGCGCTGGAACGTCTCGGGAACCCTCCTCGCCGCGCAGCTGATGGCCGAATCGAACTTCAATCCGTTCGCGGTCTCGCCGGCCGGCGCCGCCGGGATCGCCCAGTTCATGCCGGGGACGGCGGCGATGTACGGGCTCGATGACCCGTTCGACGCCGCGTTGGCGATCGACGCTCAGGCGCATCTGATGTCCGACCTGCTGGGTCAGTTCGGGGACGCCTCGCTGGCGCTGGCCGCCTACAACGCCGGCCCCGGCGCGGTCGCCCCCTGCGGCTGCGTGCCGGCGATCCCCGAGACCCAGGCCTACGTCGCCCGCATCCTGGGGCTGATCGACGGCGCCGGAGCGGCCGTCGCCGGAGCCGGAGAGCCGCTGCTCGAGGTGCGGCTGGTCGACTGAGTTTCGTACGCTGCCGCCATGCCACCTTTGACGATTTCCGGGATCGACGAGCTCAAGGAGCTGATCGGGAAGCCGATCGGCCCCTCCGACTGGGTCGAGGTCAGCCAGGAGGACATCAACAAGTTCGCCGAGGTCTCCCGCGACGACCAGTGGATTCACGTCGACGTCGAGCGCGCCGAGCGTGAGAGCCCTTTCGGGACCACGGTCGCCCACGGCAACCTGACCCTGTCGCTGATCGACGGCCTGCGCCTGCAGCTGATCAGCCAGGAGGGCGTGAAGATGGGGATCAACTACGGCTGGAACAAGGTCCGCTTCCCGGCTCCCGTGCCGGCCGGCTCCAAGGTCCGCGCGACCGCCGAGATCCAGTCGGTCGACGAGCTCGGCGACGGCTGGGTCCAGGTCGCGACCAAGTTCATCCTCGAGCGCGAGGGCGGCGAGAAGCCGGTTTGCGTCGCCGAGTCGGTCGGCCGCGCCCTGCGCGAGTAGGACGCGGCCCGCGCCGACCGCGTTCAGTTGACCGTCAGCGTGCCTTCCATGCCGGCGTCGGCGTGGCCGTCGACCGAGCAGAAGTACGTGTAGGTCCCCGGCTCGAGCTCGACGGTCCCCGTGGTCGTGCCGCCGCTGACCGTGTCGGTCCCGCCGATGTCGTTGCCGTCCGCGTCCTCGATCCTGACGTCGTGCTCGAGCCCGGCGGGATTGTTGAAGTCGATCGTGTTGCTGCCGGCCGAGGCCGTGAGCTCGGTCTCGGTGTAGGCGAGCGCGCCGTCGGGGTCGGCCTCGACGGCGATCGTGCCGCCGGTGCCGCCCGTCCCGCCGGTGTCGGCCGCGGTGGGCGTCGTCGTCTCGGAGGCGCTGGTCGTCTCGTCGTCGCCGCCACAGGCGGCGAGGCCGACGGCGGCAAGGGCCAGAACGGAGATCACCAGTGCAAGCTTGCGCATCCTCGAAACCTTTCGCTCGGAGTCCATCGTCACTCTACGCGAGGGCTAGCGTCCGGTGAACGTGGCCTCGCGGCCCTCGAAGAACGCGGTCACGCCCTCGCGCAGGTCCTCGGTGCCCATCGAGTCGGCGATTCCGTGGCGCTCGACCTGCAGATGCTCGGTGAGCGAGTTGTCCAGGCTCTCGCCGATCAGCAGCTTCGCCATCCGCACGTAGTGCGGGGCCTTTGCGGCCAGCTTCTCGGCCTTCGCCCGCGCTTCGGCGATCAGGTCGTCCGCGGGCACGACCTTGGAGACGATCCCCAGCTCGAGCGCGTCGTCGGCCGACAGCAGCGGGTCGTTGAGCAGCAGCTCGAGCGCCTTCGCCGGACCGACGACCCGGGGCAGGAAGTAGGTCATCCCGCCGTCCGGCGAGGCCCCGATCCGCCCGTAAGCGCAGACGAAGGCGGCATCGGCCGAGGCGATCCGGATGTCGCACATCAGCGCCAGCGAGAACCCCGCGCCGGCGGCGACCCCGTTGACCGCGCCGATCACTGGATAGGGGATGCGGCGGAAGTCGACGATCGCCTGGTGCAGCACCTCGGCGCCGCGGCGCACGTTGGACGGCAGGTCCATCTCGGGATCGTCGACGCCGCCCTTGAACCAGTTCACGTCGCCGCCGGAGGAGAACGCGCGCTCGCCGGCGCCGGTGACGATCAGGCCGCGCAGCGGCGCCTGGTCGGCGAGCCATCCGGACGCGACCGTGAGCTCGAAGATCATCTCCGGGCTCATCGCGTTCAGCGAGTCCGGGCGATCGAGCGTCAGGGTGCCGATCTCGCCGTCGATCTCGATCGAGAGGGTCTCCAGCTCGGGGGGCGAGGGGATCGTCGTGGTGGTCATCGGCTGCTCCTGCGGTCGGGGACCGGTGCAGCCTAAGGGTCGTCAGCCCGAGCCGATCACGATCGCCGAGATGCAGGCGTCGTCGATGTCGCTGTTGTAGTCGCTGGTGTCCTGGTCGTGGCAGTTGAACTCGAAAAGATGTGATCCCGCCGGGAGGACGCCGGTGAGCGCCTGCATCGCGAGCGATTCCTGCCAGCCCCGGTTAGCGACGAGGTGTCCGCGACATCGGCGGCGGTCAGCGAGTTCGAAGCCACCTCGTCAGATGCGACCGAGCCGGTCCCGAGGTCTGCCGCGGTCAGCGAGCCGTCGCCGACGGCCGCCGAACCGACCGCGCCGGCCGCGATCGTCGGGTTCGGGTAACTGCCGGCCAGGTCACCGCCGGCCGTCCCGGTTGGCGGGGTGCCGCTCAGGGTCGACTCGTCCACGTCGGCGCCGGTGATCGTGTCGTCGGCGACCTCACCTCCTGCCCCGCCGCTGACCGCGCCCGGGGCCAGGGTGGGGGCCGGGTAGCTGTCCTGCAGATCGCCGCCCGCAGCGGCGCCATTGAACTGCGCTGCGGCCGCGATATCGGCGTCGGTGATCGTGTCCGCGGCGATGTTGGTGCCGGTGAGCGCGTTCGGCCCGGTGTCGCGCGCGACGTCGCCCGTCCTCACCTGTTGGGGCGCGATGTCGGCCGTCTTCACCTCGCCGTTGATGATGTCGGCGGAGTCGATCGAGTTCGGCGCGCCGTGGCTGGCGACCCCGATCCCGCCCAGCGCGAGGTAGATCGCGATGAGGCCGAGCAGGTTGTCGCGGATGTGGGTGCTGATCCGACCCGAAATGGGACCCCCGAGACGAGGTTTGGCGCCGACCCCACACTCGATTTCCGCTAATGCAAGGGGTTTCGGCGCCCGCTGGGCGCTGGCCTATCTTTGACGGCGATGGCCGACATCGACGAGCAGCGCCGCAAGCTCCCGGACCAGCCGGGCGTCTACCTGTTCTCCGACGCTGAGGGCAAGGTCATGTACGTGGGCAAGGCGACCTCGATCCGCAAGCGGGTCGCGGGCCACTTCTCGGGCAAGACCTCACGTGGCAGCTACGGCTTCGTGGACCAGATCGCCGCGATCGACTTCCTGGTCACCGAGACGGAGGCCGAGGCGTTGCTCGCCGAGCAGCAGTTCATCAAGCGCCATCGGCCTCGGTTCAACATCCGCCTGCGCGACGACAAGTCCTATCCGTACATCGGGATCAGCCTCGACGAGGAGTTCCCGCGCGCCTACTTCACCCGCGAGCGCCACCGCTCGTCGCGGATCTACTTCGGGCCCTACTCGTCGGCGAAGCGGGTCCGCGAGACGCTCGACCTGCTCGGGCGGCTGTTCCAGTACCGCACCTGCGAGGGACCGGAGCCCGGGCGCCGCTCGGGCGTCCCCTGCCTCGACTACTACATCAAGCGCTGCGGGGCGCCCTGCGTCGGTTACGTCGACCGCGACGAGTACCGGCGCGGGATCGACGCGATCGTCGACTTCCTCTCCGGCCGCTACCGTGACGTCGAGCGCGACCTCGAGCGGAAGATGGCGGAGGCCGCCGCCGAGGAGGAGTTCGAGCGCGCCGCGGTCCTCCGCGACCGGCTCGAGGCGGTGCGCTCGCTGATGGAGCGGCGCTCGGTCGCCGACGAGCAGCTCGACTCCGCCGACCTGGTCGCGGTCGCGATCGAGGGCGTGGAGGCCAACGCCCAGGTCTTCCAGGTCCGCGACGGCGCGCTCGCCGAGCGCCACAGCTTCTACCTCGCGAACGAGTCCGAGGCGGACGAGGCCGAGGTGACCGAGGAGTTCCTCGCCCAGTACTACTCGGCGGCCCCCTCGATCCCGCGGCTGATCGTCGCCGGCCCGGCGCTGCGCGAACGGGCGTCGCTGCTCGCCGAAGCGCTCTCCTCGCAGCGTGGCGGTCCGGTCGAGGTCAGGGTCGCCGAGCGCGGCTCGAAGCGTCGCCTGCGCGAGCTCGCCGAGCGCAACGCGACCCTCGCGCTCGCCCAGGACAAGCTGCGCCAGGAGCGCCGCCGCTCCCAGCGCGTCGATGCGCTTTCGTCGCTGCAGGACGCGCTCCGCCTCGACGCGCTCCCGGTCCGGATCGAGGGCTACGACATCTCCAACATCGGCGGCGAGCACACCGTTGCCTCGATGGTCGTCTTCCAGGGCGGTGCGCCCCGCAAGGCCGACTACCGCCGGTTTCGCATTCGCGGGGACCGGGGGTTGGGTCCCGACGACTTCGCGTCGATGGAGGAGGTGCTCTCGCGCCGGGTCTCGCAGCTGCTCGAGCAGTCCGATCGCTCTCCGCACGACGCCGAGCGCGACGAGAGCTTCGCCTCGGTGCCGGACCTGATCGTGATCGACGGCGGCAAGGGCCAGCTGTCGTCGGGGATGAAGGTCCTCGCGCCGCTCGTCGAGCGCGGCACGGCGGTGATCGGGCTCGCGAAGCGGCTCGAGCAGGTCTACGTGCCGGGCCGCTCCGAGCCGCTCGAGATCCCGCCCGATTCCGAGGGCCTGCAGCTGCTGCAGCGGGTCCGCGACGAGGCCCACCGGTTCGCGCTCGACCACCACCGCAGCCGGCGCGGCAAGGCGATGACCGGCTCGCTGCTCGACGAGCTCCGCGGCGTCGGCCCGAAGCGCAAGCGGGCGCTGCTCGAGCATTTCGGTTCGCCCGAGCGCCTGGTCGCGGCCTCGCGCGAGGAGCTCGAGGCGGTGCCTGGGATCCCCGGCAAGCTCGCCCGCGAGATCCACTACCAGCTCAACCGGGCCGGATGAGCGGCTTGGACCGCGGCGGGCACCTGTTCGGCGACGAGGTCGAGCTGTTCGTGATCACCGGCTACTCGGGCGCCGGCAAGTCCGAGGCGATCGCCGCCTTCGAGGACTCCGGCTACTTCTGCGTCGACAACCTGCCGCCGCGGCTGATCGCCTCGCTCGGGGAGCTGTTCGCGCGCGGTCAGAGCTCGGTCCGCCGCGCCGCGGTGGTCACCGACGTGCGCGGCGGCGAGTACTTCGACGACCTGCTCGCGGTCCTCGACGAGCTGCGGTCCGAGGGCCTCGCGCCGGTCCTCGTCTTTCTCGAGGCGAGCGACGAGACGCTCGTCAACCGGTTCAAGGAGACCCGCCGCCGTCACCCGATGGCGCCCGACGGCCGCATCCTCGAGGGCATCCAGGCCGAGCGCGCGGTGCTCGGGGCGCTGCGGGAGCGGGCCGACGTCGTCGTCGACTCGACCGGCCTCACCGGCGCGATGCTGCGTCGCAAGATCGCCACCGACCTGCTGGCGCCCGGCTCGAGCGCGAAGCTCGCGCTGACGCTGCTCACCTTCGGGTTCAAGAACGGGCCGCCGCGCGACGCGGACATGGTCCTCGACGTGCGCTTCCTGCCCAATCCCCACTACCGCGAGGACCTGAGACCGCTGACCGGCCGCGACGCCGCGGTCGTCGAGCACGTCGAGGCGGGCGAGCTGGCGAGCGAGTACTACCGGCGGTTGCTGCCGCTGCTCGACTTCCTGCTCCCCGCCTACGTCGCCGAGGGCAAGACCCACCTGACGATCGCGATCGGCTGCACCGGCGGGCGCCACCGCTCGGTCACCGTCGCCGAGCGGATCGCCCGCCACGTCGCGTCCCGCGACGACGTCGTTCCGCGGGTCGTCCACCGCGACGTGGAGCTCGGTTGATCGGCGCCGATCGAGCGCGGCGGGCACTGCTGGCCCAGCTCGCAAGACGCCGGTTCTCGAAGCTGGACCTCGAGCTGCGCATCGATCTATGTGGCAGGCGCGTGGTGGTGCCGGTGACCGGCGAGCTCGGCCTGCGCCACACGGATGTCACCGAACCCCATCTGCTTCCGGCGATCGCGGCCGGACTGGCGATGTATCCCGGGGCATTCATCGATGGTGGAGCTCACACCGGCGAGACCCTGGTCAAGCTCCTCGTGCTGGAGCCGGGGCGTCGTTACGTGGGATTCGAGCCGCAGATTCGAGCGGCCGAATACGTCCGCCGACTGGTTGCGGCCAATGGCTCGCCCGGCGCCGTGATCGCGGCGGCGCTCGGGGACAGGAGCGGCCCGGTGAGCCTGCTGCGTGCGGCCGAGCCCGACGAGGGTGCAACCGTGCTCGAGTCCTTCCGTGCGGAGCGCGGAGCGCGCGGCCATGTCGTGGTGCCGATGGTCGAGGGCGACGCTGCGCTCGAGGCGGCCAACATCGAGCGGGTCGCGATCCTGAAGCTCGACCTCGAGGGCGGCGAGCTCGAGGCGATTCGCGGCTTGATTCGAACGATCGAGCGCGACCGGCCGTTGATCCTCTGCGAGATCCTGCCGGTCGGCGACGGCCGGACCGAGGTCGAGAGCTTTCGGCGCCGGCGCGCGCAGGAGTTGCTCGAGCTCCTTGGATCGCGAGGCTACGTGCTGATGGCGATCGATGGGAGGGGGCGGGTCGGGGGTGCGGGGGACGCCGGCGCGCTCGAACCGGCGTGCCGCGACTACGCCTTGACCCAGGCCGACCTTGCGGAGCGCTTCATCGGACGCACGCTCGAAGCCCGCGCCGAGCTGCGCGCCGCGGCGACCGGCAGCCCCGGGGTTGCCGGGCTCGCCGACTAGTGGTCCCGTCCACGACCACTAGCATCACGCGCCCATGCCGGCGCCTGTGATCCACGCGTCCGGGCTCCGCAAGGCGTACGGGGACGTCGACGCGGTGCGCGGCATCGACCTCGAGGTTGCCGAGGGCGAGATCTTCGCCTTCCTCGGCCCGAACGGCGCCGGCAAGACGACCACCGTCGAGATGCTGGAGGGCTACCGCGAGCGCAGTGGCGGCGACATCAGCGTGCTCGGGATCGACCCCGGCGCGCCCACCCGCGCCTGGCGCGAGCGGGTCGGGATCGTCCTGCAGCAATGCCGGATGCGCCCGGAGCTCACCGTGCGCGAGACGCTCGCGCTCTACGCCGGCTACTACAGCGAGCCGTCGTCGATCGACGAAACGATCGCCCACGTCGGCCTCGATGCCAAGGCGCACAGTCGCGCCGGCACGCTGTCCGGGGGCCAGCTGCGCCGCCTGGACGTCGCGGTCGCGCTGATCGGCGATCCCGACCTGCTCTTCCTCGACGAGCCGACCACAGGCTTCGACCCCTCGGCCCGCCGCCAGATGTGGGATGTGATCGCGGGCCTTCAGGAGCTGGGCAAGACCACTTTCCTGACCACCCACTACATGGACGAGGCCCAGGTGCTGGCCGACCGTGTCGCGATCATCGTCGGCGGGCGGATCGTCGCCGAGGGCCCGCCGAACAAGCTCGGCCGGGAAGCGTCGACCACCGAGATCCGCTTCATCGCCGACGGCATCGATCCCGCCGCGGTGCCGCTGGCGGGCGCGAGCGCGGTCCGCGACGGGCGCTTCCTGGTCGCCCGCACGACCGAGCCGGTGAAGGCGCTGGGCGAGCTGACGGCCTGGGCGACGCGCGAGGGCCACGAGCTCACGGGCCTCACCGTCGGCACGCCCAGCCTCGAGGAGATCTATCTCGAGCTGACCGACCGGGTGAGTGAATGACCGGGGCGGCGCTGGCCATCCATCAGTTCCGCTACGACCAGAAGACCTTCTGGCGCAACCCGGCGGCGGTCTTCTTCACGGTCGCGTTCCCGTTGATGTTCCTCCTCATCTTCGAGCTCATCTTCGGCGACGACACGCTGGAGGAGCTCGGCAACCTCGCGACGACCACCTACTACGTCCCGGCGATTCTGACGCTGGCGATCGTCTCGGCGACCATGCAGAGCGTCGCGATCAGGCTGACGGGCGAGCGGGAGAACGGGATCCTCAAGCGAGGCCGGGGCACGCCGATGCCGTCGTGGATCTTCTTTGCGGGGCGGATCGGCAACGCGATCGTGATCTCGCTGTTGATGCTGATCGTCGTCCCCGGGATCGGGCGGCTCCTCTACGGCGTCGACATTCCCTGGGAGCACGTGCCGGCCATCCTCGTCACCTTGGCGGTCGGCGCCGCGAGCTTCTGCGCGCTCGGGGTCGCCCTCACGGCGATCATCCCGTCGGAGGACGCTGCGCCGGCGGTCACCAACGTCATCATCTTCCCGCTCTACTTCCTGTCGGGAGTCCTGATTCCAGAGACTGAGGTGCCCGACTCGGTGCTCCGGATCTCGGAGATCTTCCCGATCCGGCATTTCTTCGAGGCCTTCTTCGCCTCCTGGAACCCGGCGACGACCGGGGGCGGCTTCGAGTGGGCCGACCTGGGCATCGTCGCGGCGTGGGGCGTGCTCGGCCTCGTCCTCTCGATCCGCTACTTCCGCTGGACCCCCTGGCGCGACTAGCCGCGTTGGTAATCGAGTGCGGGGTTGAGCTGGTAATAGCGGCTCAATCCTCCACTCGATGGGATCAGAGGCGGCCCCTCGGTTTAGTCCGGGTGAGCTTCGCCTTCAACCGCGCCCGGAGCGTGTAGGCCGGCTCGCGTGCGGCTCGCTCGTGCTCGGGCCAGCGCGGCCGTGGCGCTCCGCGGGCCCCGGGCATCCCCTCGACCTCGGGCTCGGCGCCCTTCAGCGCCAACAGCGTCACCCGGTCGGCGTGCCAGACCTCGCCACGGGGGAAGAGTTGCTCGCCGACCGAGCTGAACCCCGAGTCGGCGAGCAGGTTGATCAGAGACGCCTTGGTGAGCCAGAAGCTGCGTGGGTTGTCGGCCGAGGCGAGCCCCAGGCGCCGGCGCTCGTCCTCCGACGCCGCCTCGGCGTGCTCGAACACGCGGGCGCCGTGGTAGCTGCGCCCGTCGTGCTCGATGACCTCGCGATCGCTGAGGCTGAAGTTGCCGTAGAGGACCAGCGCCCAGCGGCACAGGCGCTCGAGCTTGGCGAAGAACTCGAACAGGTCGGGGGCATCGAGGTGGTAGTGGAGGCCGAGGCAGAGGACGAGGTCGAACTCGCCGATCGCCGTCGGGTCGAGATCGCGGACGTCGGCGCGCACGGTCTCGAAGCGCTCGACTCCGATCGCGTCGGCGAGGAAGCGAGCGCGGCGCAGGTGCTCTTCGCGCACGTCGACGGCGACGACCGCGGCGCCGTGGCGGGCGAACTCGACCGCGAAGTGACCCTCCTCGCAGCCGAGGTCGAGTACGCGGAGCTTGCGGAGCTCGCCGTCACAGAGGTCGGAGGCGAGCTGGAGCAGCCAGCGGAGGCGGAAGTCGGTCGCCAGCGGCCGGTCGCCGACCGTGTAGACGCCGTCGCGGAGGTAGGTCTGGCGCGACCACGCCGGGCCCTCCTCGGTGATCGCCCGCAGGCGGTCGCGGAGCTCGTCCGGGGAGACTTGCGACAGGTCCCGGTCCGGCATCGGGCGCAGCGTAATCGATGGCGCGGGGGCGTTTACCTGCCCTCGCTCTGGTTAGATCTTGGCCGTGATCCACCACGTCAGCGTCGATGTCACGGAGCTCGAGCGGAGCGCCCGCTTCTACGACGCCGTGCTCGGCGCGCTCGGGTGGCGGCGCCACATCGACAACGAGCAGCAGGTCGCCTGGGGCATCGTGCGCCCGGTCTTCTTCGCCTCCGCCGGCAACTCGACCGGCGCCGGCGGGCACATCTGCGTCTCGGCCAGCGGCATCCCCGCTGTCAAGGGCGCCTGGGAGGGCGGCGTAAGGGCCGGTGGCACCGACGACGGCGCGCCCGCGGCGCGGCCTGAGTACGGTGGCAGCTACTACTCGGCGTACCTCCGCGACCCCGACGGAAATCGGATCGAGATCGCCGTACAGAGCAACTGAGACACGAGGGAGAACGCGCAGATGGCGAAGGTGAAGGTGGGCATCAACGGCTTCGGGCGGATCGGGCGGAACCTGTTCCGGGCCGCCTACGAGGCCGGGTCAGAGCTCGAGTTCGTGGCCGTGAACGACATCACCGACCCGGCGACGCTCGCCCATCTGCTCAAGTACGACTCGATCCTCGGCCGTTTTCCCGGCGAGGTCGAGGCCGGGGAGTCGTCGATCAGCGTCGACGGCACCGAGATCAAGGTGCTCGCCGAGCGCGATCCCGCCGACCTGCCCTGGGGCGACCTCGGGGTGGAGGTCGTGATCGAATCGACCGGGCTGTTCACGAAGCGCGAGGACGCCGGCAAGCACCTCGAGGCCGGAGCGAAGAAGGTGATCATCTCGGCTCCCGCGACCGATCCCGACGTCACTGTCGCCCTCGGCGTCAACTTCGACTCCGACTACGACCCCGAGTCGCACCACATCATCTCCAACGCCTCCTGCACCACCAACTGCCTCGCCCCGGTGGCCAAGGTCATCAACGACGCGGTGGGGATCGAACGCGGGCTGATGACGACGATTCACGCCTACACGGCCGATCAGCGGCTCCAGGACATGCCGCACAAGGACCTGCGCCGCGCGCGGGCGGCGGCCCTGAACCTGATCCCCGCCTCGACCGGGGCGGCGAAGGCGGTCGGCTTGGTCCTGCCGGAGCTGAACGGAAAGCTCAGCGGGATGGCCGTACGAGCCCCCGTCGCAACCGGCTCGGTGGTCGACCTCACCTTCCAGGCGGCGCGCGAGACCTCGGTCGAGGAGATCAATGCGGCGGTCGCGGAGGCCGCCGAGGGACCGCTCGCCGGGATCCTCGCCTACACCGAGGACGAGATCGTCTCCACCGACATCGTCAAGGATCCGCACTCGTCGATCTTCGACTCCGGGCAGACGATCGTGATGGAGGGCACGTTCGCCAAGGTCTTCTCCTGGTACGACAACGAGTGGGGCTACTCGAACCGTTGCGTTGAGCTCGCTGCCCGTGTGCTCGAGCGCGAGCCCGCCGCCGTTTGAACGAGCTGGGACGGTTCCACAAGGCGAGCGTGCGCGACGCGGAGGTCGCCGGAAGGCGGGTCCTCGCCCGCGTCGACTTCAACGTTCCGCTGAGCGGTGGCGAGGTCGCCGACGACACCCGGATCCGTGCGGCCCTGCCGACGATCGAGTTGCTGCGCGAGCGCGGTGCCGCCGTCGTTCTGGTCTCGCACCTGGGGCGGCCGGAGGACCGGGAGCCCGAGCTCTCGATGGCGCCGGTCGCCGCGCGGCTGGGTGAGCTGCTCGGCACCGAGGTCGAGGTGGCGCCCGACGTGGTCGGCGAGAGCGTCGAGGAGCACAGCCGCGGGCTCGGCCCGGGGGACGTCCTGCTGCTGGAGAACTCGCGCTACGAGCCGGGTGAGACCAAGAACGACCCCGAGCTTGCGGCCGCCCTGGCGCGACTCGGCGACGTCTACGTCAACGACGCGTTTGGGGCCGCGCACCGCGCCCATGCGACGACCGAGGGGGTCGCCCAGCACCTGCCCGGTTACGCGGGCCTGCTGCTGGAGCGCGAGGTGAGGGCGCTGACCGCGGTTCGCGACGCCCCCGAGCGCCCGCTCTGCGTCGCCCTCGGCGGGGCCAAGGTGACCGACAAGATCGCCGTGATCGAGCGCTTCCTGGAGACCGCGGACTCGATCCTGATCGGGGGCGCGATGTGCTTCTCCTTCTTTCGCGCCCGCGGCCTGGACACCGGCGATTCGCTGGTCGAGGAGGAGGGCGTCGGCCTCGCCGAGCGGGTGCTCGAGCGGGCGGAGGTCGCCGACTGCGAGCTGCACCTGCCGGTCGACCTGGTGCTGGGACGCGAGTTCGACGCGACGACCGAGGTTCGAGAGCTCGACGGGATCTCGGTGCCCGACGGCTGGATGGGCCTCGACGTCGGCCCGCGGACAGCGGCCGAATACGCGGGCGTGATCGCCGACGCGGGAACCGTGTTCTGGAACGGCCCGATGGGCGCCTTCGAGCTGGAGCCGTTCGCGGCCGGCACGCGCGCGGTCGCCGAGGCCGTCGCCCGGGCGCCCGGGTTCACCGTCGTCGGCGGCGGCGACTCGGCGGCGGCGCTGGTGTCGTTCGGCCTCGCCGACGAGGTCGACTGGCTGTCGACGGGTGGCGGCGCGTCGCTGGAATTGATGGAGGGCAAGGAACTGCCAGGAGTGGAGGTGCTGATCGATGCCTGAGCGGAGGCCGCTGATCGCGGCGAACTGGAAGATGAACAAGACCATCGGCGAGACGGAGGCCTTCCTGGCGTCGCTCACCGGCCGCGCCTCCGAGCTTGGCGGGGCAGAGGTCGTCGTCTGCCCGCCTTCCACGGCGCTTGCCGCGGCGACCGCGATCGCCGCCGGCTCGGGGATCGAGATCTGCGCCCAGAACGTCCACGAGGAGGAGACCGGCGCCTTCACCGGCGAGGTCTCGATTCCGATGCTCGCCGACCTGGGGGTCGCCGGGGCGATCGTCGGGCACTCGGAGCGCCGGCAGCTGTTCTGCGAGACCGACGAGGCGCTGGCGCGCAAGGTGCCGGCGCTGCTGGACGCGGGCCTGTTGCCGATCCTCTGCTGCGGCGAGACCGAGTCCGAGCGCGACGCGGAGGAGACCGAGGCGGTGCTCGAGCGTCAGTTGACCGCCGACCTGGCCACGGTCGACGACGAGCGGTTGGCCGAGGTGGTGATTGCCTACGAGCCGATCTGGGCGATCGGGACCGGCCGCACCGCGACGCCCGATCAGGCCGAAGAGGCGATCGGATTCATTCGCGGCCTGATCGCGGCCCGCGACGGGGTCGCGGCGGAGGCGGTCCGGATCCTCTACGGCGGTTCGGTGAAGCCCGACAACGCGGCCGAGCTCTTCGCCCGCGCGGACATCGACGGTGGCCTGGTCGGCGGTGCCAGCCTGGACCCCGGCGACTTCCTCGCGATCTGCAAGGCCGCGGGCACAGGATGAGCGTGCCCGAGGGGGCGACGTCGGTACCGGTCCCCTCGCTGGCGCTCGTGATCCTCGACGGTTGGGGGCTTGCCCCCGACGGCCCCGGTAACGCCGTCGCCCAGGCAAGCACGCCGGTCTTCGACGAGCTCTGGGCGACCTACCCGCGGACGACGCTGTCGGCGAGCGGCCGCGACGTCGGCCTGCCGGACGGCCAGATGGGCAACTCCGAGGTCGGCCACCTCAACCTCGGCGCCGGCGCGGTCGTCAAACAGGATCTGGCCCGGATCGACGACGCGGTGGCGGATGGCACTCTGTTCGAGAACGAGGCGCTGCTCGCGGCCTGCGATGCCGCCCGCCGCAGCCCGCGCGGGCGCCTGCACCTGATGGGCCTGGTCTCCGACGGCGGCGTGCATTCCGGCTGGACTCACCTCGAGGCGCTGATCGAGCTCGCGGCCCAGGAGGGTGTCCCGGACGTCGTCGTGCACGCGTTCACGGACGGGCGGGACACCCTGCCGAGCTCCGCCGCCGGGTACATCTCAGAGCTCGAGCGCTGGCTGCGCCACGCCGGCCGGATCGGCACCGTCAGCGGCCGCTACTACGCGATGGACCGCGATCGCCGCTGGGACCGGGTGAAGCTCGCCTACGACGCGATCGTCCACGCCCAGGGACTGGGGGCGCCGACCGCGGCCGAGGCCGTCGCCGCCGCGGACTCGCGCGGCGAGACCGACGAGTTCATCCGCCCGACGGTGATCGGCGACTACGACGGGATGGCCGACGGGGACGTTGCGATCCACTTCAACTTCCGGCCCGACCGCGCCCGCGAGCTCGTCATGGCCCTGACGGAGGCCGACTTCGACGAGTTCGACCGTGGCGAGCCGCCAGAGATCCAGCTGACGACGCTGACCCGGTTCCGCGCCGAGTGGACCCATCCGATCGGCTTCCCGCCCGCCGAGCCCGAGACGACGCTGGCGGAGGTGCTCGCCGAGCACGGGATCCGCCAGCTGCACGTCGCCGAGACCGAGAAGTACGCGCACGTCACCTACTTCTTCAACGGCGGCCGCGAGGAGGAGTGGGAGGGGGAGGAGCGGGCGCTGGTCGACTCGCCGCGCGACGTACCGACCTATGACCACAAGCCGGAGATGAGCGCCGAGGCCGCCGCGGAGGCGTTCACGTCCCGCTGGGCCGAAGGCGATTACCGGTTCGGGATCATCAACTTCGCCAACCCGGACATGGTCGGGCACACGGGCAGCATCCCGGCGGCGGTGGAGGCGATCGAGGCCGTCGACCGCTGCCTCGGCGAGGTGGTCGCCGCGGTCCACGCGTCGGGGGGCGCCTGCGCGATCACCGCCGACCACGGCAACGCCGAGCAGATGCTCGAGCCCGACGGCTCGCCGAACACGGCGCACACGCTGAACCCGGTCCCCTTCGTGGTCACCGTGCCGGGGATCGGGCTCGCCGACGGCGGCCGGCTTGCCGAGGTGACCCCGACCGCGCTCGACCTGCTGGGAATCGAGCAGCCGTCGGCGATGACCGGCCGCTCGCTGATCGAGAAGTAGGGCGGCGTGCGCAGCGACCCGACCCGGCTGCGGTTCGAGATCGACGCGAGCGACGGGGCGGCGCGGGCGGGGCGGCTGACCACCTCGCACGGCGAGGTGCGGACCCCGGCGTTCATCCCGCTCGCGACCCGCGGCGCGGTGCGCAGCGTCGACCTCGCCGACGTCGCCGGGATCGGTTTCGAGTTGATCCTCGGCAACACCTTCCACCTCTTCCTCAGCCCGGGCGCCGAGCGGATCGCCCAGCTCGGGGGCCTGCACCGGTTCATCGGCTGGGAGCGGGCGCTGATCACCGACTCCGGCGGGTTCCAGGTCTTCTCGCTCGCCCACGGCAACGTCGCCGACGAGATCAAGGGGCGCCGCGGCGGCGCCGGCTCGACCGGCGGCGTGATCGAGATCTCCGAACGGGGCGTCGCGTTCCGCTCCTACCTCGACGGCTCGGAGCGGTTCATGGGGCCCGAGGAGTCGATGGCGGTGCAGGCTGCGCTCGGCTCCGACATCGCGCTCGCCTTCGACGAGTGCACGCCCTTCCACGCCGACTACGACTACACCGCGCGCTCGACCGAGCGCACCCACCGCTGGCTCGACCGCTGCCTCGACTGGCACGCCGAGCATGGGCCGGAGGGCCAGGCGGTGTTCGGCATCGTCCAGGGAGGCGTGCACGAGGACCTGCGACGGGCCTCGGCAGAGGCCGTCGGTGCCGCCGCTGTCGACGGCCTGGCGATCGGCGGCACGCTCGGCCGCGACAAGGCCGAGATGCACGGCGTGCTCGAGATGACCGCGCCGATGCTGCCCGCCGCGGCGCCGAAGCACCTGCTCGGGATCGGCGAGCCGGACGACCTCCTCGTGGGGATCGGGCTCGGGATCGACGTCTTCGACTGCGCCGTGCCGACCCGCCTCGCTCGCCACGGGATGGTCCTCGGACCGCTCCCCGAGTCGCGGTTCCGGTTCGACGTGGCCAAGGCCGCGTACGCGACAGACGAGGGACCGTTGGTCGAAGCGTGCCCCTGCCCGACCTGCGCCGCGCATACCCGGGCTTACCTGCACTACCTCGCCCGGGCGGAGGCGCCGACCGCGGCGCGGCTGCTGACGCTGCACAACCTGACGTTCCTGGAGCGGCTGGTGGCCGGGGCCCGCGAGGCGATCGGCTCCGGCTCGTTCGACGCGTACCGCACCGGCATCCTCGGCGGCGGCACGCCCTGGGACGTGGGTGAGGAGGGGCAGTAAAGGGGGAGGGTCGGGCCGCGGTTGGTCGATTTGGGTGTCTATAGGGCCCACAACCCACCAACCGCTTGAGATTCCCCGGCGCGGCCGGTCCCACGCCCCCCACCCAGCCCGTTGTAGTTGTCCGTCCCGCCGGGACGGCCGCGACACCTATTGCGTGTTCTCGCGGATGAAGTCCTCGATCGCCTGGATCTGGTCGTTGAGGTTGTCCTTGATCGTCTGGCCGATGTCGGTGTTCTGGCCGGCGTCCGTGAGCAGCAAGACGGCACCGGCGATCACGGCGGCGAGGATCGCGATCAGCAGCAGGATCCCGACCCCCCGCATGAACCTCGACCCGGCGGAGCGCTTCGGTGGCCGCGCCGGGGTCATCACCGGTCGCGGCGTCGGCGGGGCAGGGCGGCGGCGTGGCGGCGGCGCGACCGGCTCGGGCGAGACCGGCGTCCGCGGCTCGGGGCTTGGCATCCGGCGGGTCGCGGCCGTGCCTCCGCCGGTGGCGAGCATGCTCGTGGGCAGCTCGTCGGAGGGCGGTGGCGGTTCGTGGCCGTGAAGGCCGGCGTCAAGCGCCCGCGAGAGGTCGCGGGCCGATGAGTAGCGCGCCGCGGGCTCGCCCTCGAGCGAGGTGAGCACCGCCCGAGACAGGGTCTCCGGGACGTCGGGGTCGTAGGAGCTCGGGGGCAGCGCCTGTTCGTTCTCGCGCCGGATCGCGAGCTCGGCCAGCGTCGAGCCCTCCCACGGCAGGCGACCGGTGAGCAGCTGGTAGAGGACGACGCCGAGCGCGTAGACGTCGGCGGCCGGCGTCGCTTCTTCCCCCCGTGCTTGCTCCGGCGCCAGGTAGGCGGCGGTGCCGACGACGGATCCGACCTGGGTCAGCCGCGACTGCGCGGTCGCGCGGGCGATCCCGAAGTCGGTCAGCTTGATCGTCATCTCGCCGGTCGGCGGCTCGTGCGCGGAGCTGTCGCGCCGGCGCCGGCCGGCCGGCCCGCCGATCACCATCAGGTTCCCCGGCTTGACGTCGCGGTGGATGATCCCCTGGCGGTGGGCGTACTCGAGCCCGCCGCAGGCCTGGATCCCGATCTCGGCGGTCGCGTCGGCGCCGAGGCGGCCCTTGGTCTGCAGCAGCTGCGCGACCGACTTGCCCTCGACGTACTCCATCACGATGTAGTGGCGGTCGGCGTCGACCCCGGTGTCGTAGACCTGGACGATGTTGGGGTGGATCAGCTTCGCGACCGCGAGCGCCTCGCGGCGGAAGCGAGCGACGAACTTCTCGTCGTCGGAGAGGTGCTCGGCCAGGATCTTGACCGCTACCGTGCGCTCGAGCACGCGGTCGGTGGCCCGGTAGACCGTCGACATGCCGCCCGACCCGAGGCGGTCGCCGAGCTCATAGCGATCGGAGATCGTCGTGTTCATCCCGACTTCCCGCCCTCGACGCCGCCGCTCGGCGGCGCGCCCCCGCCGCCCGCGCCGCCGCCCTGACCGCCCTGGTTGCCGGTCGGCGGTTGCTGGCCGGGGTCCTCCTGCGGCTCGTCGTCGGGAGGCGGTTCGATCGTCGTCGTCTCCTCTTCGGGCGGCTCCTCGTCGGTGGTCGTCGTCTCGGTCGTCGTCGTCTCCGGTTCCACCGTCTCGGTGGTGTCGGTCGTCTCGGTCGGCTGGGCCCCGGGGATCCCCGAGGCGCCCGTCTCCGTGCACTGGTCCGGGTTGGCGGCCAGATCGTCGAGGTTCGCGGCGGCCTTGGTCAGCGCGCCGGCGACCTCGGGGTCGACGTCGTTGGGAAGCTCGTCGACCTGGCTGATCAACTCCTCGGCGTGGCTTTGGGCGAGGTCGCAGTCGCCTTCCTGGACGGCGTCCCTCACCGCGTCGATCTGATTGAGCAGGTTGTCCGCGTCCCCGGGCGGGATCGTGCCGTCGTCGGATCCGCAGCCCGCGAGGGCGAGTGCGAAAGCGCACATGAGCAGGGAATTGCGAAGCGTCCCGCGCATCGCGGCGAGTCTAGACAAGGGTTCTGGCGGCCTCGGAAGGCTCATTGGCCCACGTACAGCCGGCGGGCCAGGTGCTCCGGCAGATCGGTGGCGACGATCGCGTCCGCCGCCCGGTCGATGTCGTAGGGGACCCGGTGGAAGACCGCGCGCCACGAGTCGGTGTCCAGCTCGAGCCAGGCCGCCCGCGGGTCGCCGTCGCGCGGCTGGCCGACACTGCCGGGGTTGATCAGCCACCGGCCGCGGCCGATCTCGAGGCTGGTCCCGGCGCCCGCCTGGGCGCCGCGGGCCTCGGCGCTGGCGTCCGCCTGGGAGCCGGCGTCGGCGAGCGCGAAGAACAGCGCCACGTGGGAGTGGCCGATGAAGCTCACCCGCTTGGCCTGGGCGCGGATGCACTCGGCGGCCTGGTCGGGCCAGAGCACGTACTCCCAGATCGGGTCGCGCGGCGAGGCGTGGTAGAGGCCGACCTCGCGTTCCTCGTCGGCCGGCTCGAGCCCGGCGAGAAACTCGCGGGTCCCGTCGGACATCCGTTCGCGGGTCCAGCGGACGGCGGCCGCCGCGGCCGGCGAGAAGGTCGAGATGTCGAGCTGCTCGAGCGCCGCCAGGTCGTGGTTGCCGACCAGGCAGAGCGAGCAGCGCTCACGGACCAGGGTCGCGCACTCGTCGGGCTGGGCACCGTAGCCGACCACGTCGCCGAGGCACCATGCGTCGTCGATGTCGACACCCTCGATATCGGCCAGCACGGCCTCGAGGGCGGGGAGGTTGGAATGGATGTCGCTGAGCAGGGCGAGGCGCATGGGTCCCCCTCGACCGGCGGACTATCGTACGGACGATGAGGCTGGCGCCGCGCTCCACCGCGGCCCGCGTCGGTGGCGCGGCCGTAGCGATGGTCCTCGTCGCCGAGGCCGCCGTCTGGCTGCTGAGCCCGCGGGATGAACCGCCGGATCCGGTGCCGGTGGCCGAGAGCGACTACTTCACCGCCGGCGAGCTCGATCGCGCGCACGACTTCCGAACCCCGCAGCGCTGGCTCGGGATCGCCGGGCTGGGGGTCGAGGGCGCGGTCCTGCTCGCCGTCGCGTTCGGGCGTCCGGCGCCCCTGCGCCGGACCCTCGAGCGGCTCGCGTCGAGACCCCTGCTCGGCGCCGCGGTCGCCGGCGCCTCGGTCGCGCTGCTGACGACCGTGGTCGCGATCCCGCTCGGCCTGATCTCGCACGAGCGGGCGGTCGACGCCGGCCTCTCGACCCAGGACCTCGGCTCGTGGCTTTGGGACCTGGCGCGCTCGGCCGGGATCACCGCGATCCTGACCGCGGGCGGCACGGCCCTCCTGTTGGCACTGGTGCGCCGCTTCCCGCGCCGCTGGTGGATTCCCGGCGCCGCGCTGACGACCGGCCTGGCGGCGGTGTTCATCTGGGTCGCCCCGGTCGTTCTCGCCCCGATCTACAACAAGTTCGAGCGGCTGCCGGAATCGAGCCCGGCGCGCTCCGACGTGCTCGAGCTCGCCGACGAGGCGGGCGTCGACATCGGCGAGGTCTACCGGATCGACGCCAGCCGGCGGGTGACCTCGCTGAACGCCTTCGTCGACGGGATCGGCTCGACCAAGCGCGTCGTCCTCTACGACAACCTGCTCGATGAGGCGGAACGCCCCGAGCTGCGCTCGGTCGTCGCCCACGAGCTCGGCCACGTCGCCCACGGGGACATCCCGCGGGGGATCGCCTACGTCGCGATCGTCGCCCCCCTCGGCCTCCTGTTCGTCCGCGAGCTCAGCCTCGCGATCGCCGGCCGGCAGGGCGTCGACCCGAGGTCCCCGGCCGCGGTGCCGATCTACATGCTGGCGTTGACGATCGCCTCGATCGCGCTCGGCATCCCGGGCAACCAGCTCTCGCGCAACGTGGAGGCCAGCGCCGATCGGTTCGCGCTCGAGCTCACCGACGATCCCGAAGCGCTGATCGATCTCCAGCTCCAGCTCGCGCGGAGGAACCTCTCCGACCCGGATCCGCCAGGTTGGTCGAGCGCGATCTTCGGCACCCACCCGCCGACGGTCGAGCGGATCGGCGCTGCGCTCAGGTACGAGGGCGAGTGACCCGGGCGATCGAGTCCCGCGTCGCCGAGAGGGCGAGGCGCGCCGCGATCCCGCAGTAGACGGCCGCGTTCAGCAGCGGGTTGCGATGCGCCGCGTAGTGGTCGCGGTAGAAGCGGAACATCCCGTAGTGGAAGGCGTAGTTGAGCCGGAGCGAGCGATGCTTGCCGCTCGTCCCGGCCTTGGCGTGCATCACGGTCACGCTCGGCTCGAACCAGGTGGTCCAGCCGGCCGCGGCGAACCGGTAACAGAGATCGAGGTCCTCCATGTACATCCAGTAGCGCGTGTCGAACGCCCCCACCCGTTCGAGCGCCGTGCGCCTGATCAACATGAAGGCGCCGTTGACCGCGTCGACGGGGCCGGACTCGACCTCGGGGGCCCGGTATTCGGCGAGCCGGCCCCTCGCGTTCTCGCGACGGCCGAGCCCGGTGAAGTGGCCGAGGGCGCTCAGCGGGGTCGGGAAGGAGCGGCGCGAGGCGTGGTCGAGGCCGCCGTCCTCGAGCTCGAGACGCGGGCCGGCGATCCCGACCTCCGGATGCTCCTCCATCAGGTCGACCAGTCGCTGCAGTGCACCGGGCGTGATCTGAGTGTCCGGGTTGAGGACGAGCGCGTACGGAGCGCCGCCGCGGGCCAGCGCCGGGTTGTTGGCGCGGCTGAAGCCGGCGTTGTCCGGGTTGACCGTCAGCTCCACCTGGGGGAACTCCCGCCGCACCATCTCGGCGGTGCCGTCGCCCGACGCGTTGTCGACGACGCGGACCGTGAGCCCGCCGTCCGGCGGGTTGGCGAACAGCGACGCGAGGCAATCGCGAAGCAGCGCCTCGCAGCGGTAGGAGACGATCACGACGTCGATCCCGGGCGCGGCGGGCACGGCGCGGTGCTCGGTTACTCGGCCGCGGCGACCGCGGCCAGCGTGAGCTCGATCCCCTCGGCGAGCGAGGTCTCCGGGCGCCAGCCGAACTCCACCGCCGCAAGGCCGGGATCGATCGACGAGCGCCGGACCTCGCCGGGTCGTGGGGCGGCGAACTCGGGGTCGAACTCCGCACCGGCGGCCGCGGCGACCGCGCCGCCGAGCTCGAGCACGCTGGTCTCCGTACCGGTGCCGACGTTGTACGGACCCGGGCCCGCCCCGACGGCGGCGCTCGCGAACGCCGCGGCGACGTCGCCGACGTAGACGTAGTCGCGGGTCTGCTCACCGTCACCGAACACCGTCGGGCGGTTGCCACCGGTCAACGCCCCGCAAAAGATCGCGACGACGCCCGCCTCGAGCCGCGGGTCCTGGCGCGGGCCGTAGACGTTGCCGAGCCGCAGGACCGTCGACTCGAGTCCGTGCAGGCGCCCGTAGAGCGCCACGTAGCCCTCGGCGGCGAGCTTCGACTGCGCGTACGGGGCCTCCGGGCGGCAGTCGGCGCGCTCGTCCAGCGGCAGGTCGCGCCCCTCGCCCTCGCCGTAGATCGCGCCACCGGTGGAGGCGAACACGAAGCGTCCGACGCCGTCGTGGCGGGCGCGCTCGAGCAGGTTGAGCGTGCCGCCGACGTTGAGCCCGAGGTCGTAGAGCGGGTCGGTGACCGAGCGGCGGACGTCGATCTGCGCCGCGAGGTGGAAGACGGCGTCCGGGCGGGCGCGCTCGAACGACTCGGCGATGGCCGCGGCGTCGGTGATGCTGCCTTCGACCAGCTCGGCGCCGCTCCCCAGCGCGGGCTCGAGGTTCTCGCGCTTGCCGGTCGAGAGGTCGTCGAGGACGACGACCTGGTCACCGCGCGCGATCAGCGCGTCGACCAGGTTCGACCCGATGAATCCGGCGCCGCCGGTTACGAGTGCCCGCATCGGCGCCCAGCTTAGAACCTGGCTCAAAACCTCCCAGCCCGCCTGGTTTCGAGACAGGTTCGCCGCGGCCCAGGGCGACACTAGTATCGAGTCATGGCCGTCAGCCGCAGATCGGACCCGCTCGCCGCGCTGCGCGCGACGGTGATCGAGGCGACCGCCGGCTTCGAGGGCGACGTCGGCGCCAAGCTCAGCCTCGAGCGCCCACCGAAGCCGGAGCTCGGCGACTACTCGACCAACGCGGCGATGCTCCTCGCTCCGATGGCGGGATCGCCACCGCGCCAGGTCGCCGAGCGCCTCCGCGACGAGCTCACCGGCTCGCTGGGCGCGAGCGCCGAGCGGATCGAGGTCGCCGGCCCGGGGTTCCTGAACGTCTTCCTCTCCGACCGCTGGCATCGCGAGGCGACGGCCGCCCTGCTCGCCGCTGACATCGGGGCGACGGCGGAGCCCGGCGAGCGGGTCCTGGTCGAGTTCGTGAGCGCGAACCCGACCGGGCCGGTGACCGCGGCCGGCGCCCGCGGGGCCGCCTACGGCGACGCATTGGCTCGGCTGTTCGAGTCGGTCGGCGACGAGGTCGAGCGCGAGTACTACGTCAACGACGCCGGCAGCCAGGTACGGCTGTTCGCCGAGTCGGTGTCGGCGCGGATGCAGGGCGACGACCCGCCTCCGGACGGCTACGGCGGCGAGTACGTCGGTGAGTTGGCCGCCGTGCTGGCCGAGGCAGGCGTCGACCCGGCCGACCTCGCCGCACTCGAGATCACCGCGACCGAGGCCATGCGCGCGCGGATCGAGGCCACGCTGGAGCGCTTCGGCGTGCAGTACGACACCTGGTCTTCCGAGCGCCGCCTGCGCGAGTCGGGGGCGGTCGAGCGCGCGCTCGAGCAGCTCCGCGCCACCGGCCACGTCTACGAGAGCGAGGGCGCCGTGTGGTTGCGGACGACCGAGTTCGGCGACGACAAGGACCGCGTCCTCGTCCGCGCCGACGGCGAGCCGACCTACTTCGCCCCCGACATCGCCTACCACCTCGACAAGATCGAGCGCGAGCATCAGCGGCTGATCAACGTCCTCGGCGCCGACCATCACGGCTATCTGGCACGGATGCGGGCGGCGCTGGCGGCACTCGACATCGACCCGGACCGGTTCGAGTCGCCGATCATGCAGATGGTCTCGATCGTCGAAGGCGGCGAGCGCAAGCGGATGGGCAAGCGCCGCGGCGACTTCGTCACCCTCGACGAGCTGATCGACGACATCGGCGTCGACGCGACCCGGTTCTTCATGCTCCAGCGCAGCCACGAGACGACGATCGACATCGACCTCGAGCTCGCCCGCTCGAGGTCGCAGGACAACCCGGTCTACTACGTCCAGTACGCCCACGCGCGGATCGCCAGCATCCTCCGCAAGGCGGCCGACGAGGGCGCCTTCGGATCAGAGGATGAGATCGCGGCCGCCGCGACGGAGACGGCGGCGCTCGCGGCGGCCGCCGAGCCGAGCGAGCGCGCGCTCGTCCGGCGGCTGCTGGAGCTGCCGGCCGAGGTCGCAACCGCCGCCGAGCGCCGGGCGCCGCACCGCCTCTGCGCCTACGCGATGGCCACCGCGGCGGACTTCCACGGCTTCTATCGCGACTGCCGGGTGCTCGGCGCCGAGGAGCCGGGGGTCGAGCCGGCGCGGCTGGCGCTCTGCCAGGCGGCGAAGCGGACGATCGCGTCGACGCTCGGCCTGCTCGGGGTCGGCGCTCCGGAGCGGATGTAGCCGCAACTTGCGCCCGGCTGCGGCAGCGTTCGCATCGAGCGGCGCGCCGCGGATAACCCCTGACTACCCTGGCGGCATGAGAACCGCCGGACCGCCGAGCGTCTCGGTGGTGATTCCGAGCTGGAACGGGCGTCGGCAGCTCGAGGGCGTGCTCGAGAGCCTCGAGGCGCAGGAGTACGACGATTTCGACACGATCGTGGTCGACAACGGGTCGAGTGACGGCTCGGTCGAGTTCCTCGCCGAGCGCTGGCCGCAGGTCAGGGTCCTGGCGCTGGAGGAGAACCATGGGTTCGCCGGCGCCGTCAACCGGGGAATCGCGGCGAGCGAGAGCGAGTACGTCGCCCTGCTCAACAACGACGTCGAGCTGGAGCCCGGCTGGCTGGCGGCGACGACGACGGTCCTGCGGCGCGAGGCGTCGGCCGGATCGGTCGCCTCGAAGCTGCTCGAGTGGTCACGGCGCAACGTGCTCGACGGCGCCGGCGACCTGGTGGGGTGGGACGGGTACTGCGTCCGCCGGGGCAAGGGTGAGCGGGACCGGGGCCAGTACGACGGGTCGCCGTGGGTGCTCTCGGCGTGCGCGGCGGCGGCCCTGTACCGGCGCCGGGCGCTGCAGGAGGTGGGACTGTTCGACGAGCGCTTCTTCGCCTACATCGAGGACGTCGACTGGGGGCTCCGCGCGCAGCTCGCCGGCTGGAACTGCTTCTACGAGCACACCGCGGTCGCCTACCACGTCGGCGGGGAGTCGAGCTCGAGGATCGCCGGGTTCGAGCTCTTTCAGTGTCATCGGAACATCCTGCTGATGATGGCCAAGGACTTTCCCGCCCCGGCGCTGTTCGCGTTCGTGCCCTGGGCCGTGGCCCGCAGGTTCGGGTCGCTGTTGCGGGCATACCTGCGCGGCGAGGGGGCCCTGCTGCTGCGGGCATGGCGCGCGGCTGCCGGCGAGCTGCCGGCCGCGCTCGAGGCGCGGCGCGGGATTCAGGCGGGCCGCAAGCGCGACGGGGTCGAGATGCTGCGACGGATGCGCCCCGCCTACCTCGGAGCCGGCTGGCGCCCTCGTTCCTGATCGCGGCGCGCCAGCCCGGCGAGCCGGGCGCCGATCCGGACCGGGGCGCCGGAGGGCGGTTCCGGCGTCTCCCAGTAGCCCTCACGGTGGGCCTCCTCGCAGAGGAACTCCCAGGTCGTCCTCCGGGCGAGTGGCCCGGCCGGGGCCGGGACCGCCGCGGCGGCGGTCAGCGCCGCGGCCTTGATCCGATGCCTGGCCCCCGGATGCCGGGGCGGCCGTTCCGCCGGAACGAGCTCGGTCAGGAGGCGGAACGAGCCGCCGAAGCGGCGCATGCGGACCAGGGTCGTCCACAGGTCGGTGGGATGGTGGTGCTCGGCGACGGCGTCCGGGTCGTACGCGAGGCGCATGCCCGCGCGCCGCAGCCGGTGGGAGAGCTCGTGCTCCTCGTGGCCGAAGGCGAACCGCTCGTCGAAGCCCCCGGCCCGGTCGAACAGCGTTCGCTTCAGCGAGCAGTTGGCGGCGTAGAAGATCGGCGCCGGGACCGGCACGTCGGCGCGCAGCGAGCCGAAGGCGAACTGCTTGCCGTCGTCGTGCAACCAGCGCGCGAACGGGGAGTCCGCCTCGGCGCTCGGCACGATCCGCCCGAGGACCGCGTCGTCCTGGTCGGGGTGCTCGTCGTGGAATGCGCGGTGGCGGGCGACCGTGCCCGGGGACGGGGTGATGTCGTCGCCGAAGAAGACGAGCACCGGCGCCCGGGCGAGCGCGACCCCGGCGTTGCGTGCGACGCCGGGCCCGGAGTTGACCGCCAGCGCGGTGGTGCGGAGCACGGCCGGGAACCGGTCGCCGAGCTCGGCCGCGGCGGAGGACGTGTCCCCGGACCCGTCGTCGACCACGATCACCTCTGCGTTCGCGTCCTGGGCCTGCGGCCCGAGCGCGGCGAGCGTCGCCCGCAGCCGATCCGGCCGCCGGTGGGTGGGCACGATGATCGAGAGTTCCGGTCTGGTCACACCTAGAGTTCGGAAAATGATGATGGACGAGGTCGTCGCCGCACCCGGCCGACGGCCCGCGGTGAGCGTCGTCGTGCCGTTCGCCGGCGACGCCGAAGCGGCGGCGCGGACGGTGAGCGCGCTGGCGAGGCTCCGGCTCGCCGACGGCGACGAGGTCGTGCTGGCCGACAACAGCTTCGGTCACGCCGGTGGCTGGGACGGACTGCCGGAGCGCTTCCACGTGGTCGAGGCGGCCGACCAGCCGTCCTCCTACTACGCGCGCAACCTCGGCGCCGAGGCCGCCGTCAATCCGTGGCTCCTGTTCACCGACGCGGATTGCCAGCCCGACCCAGGCTTGTTGGACGCCTACTTCCGAGCCGCGGTCGGCAGCCGCGTCGGCGCCCTCGCGGGAACGATCGACATCGGCGCCGCGCCCCCGACGCTGGCGGCGCGGTGGGCGGCGGCGCGCGGGAACGTCGACCAGGACCGCAGCCTGCGACTCGGCTTCGGGGCGGCCGCGGCGACCGGAAACCTGCTCGTCCGCCGCAGCGCCTGGGCCGACGTCGGCGGCTTCGCCGAGGGGATCGTCTCGGGCGGGGACATCGAGCTTTGCTGGCGCCTCGGCGCCAGGGGCTGGGAGATCGAGGGGCGGCCGGAGGCGCGCGTCACCCATCCGCCCAAGACGACGTTGGGCGGCCTGCGAGCCCAGATCGCCCGCTGGGCGGCCGGCAACGCGTGGCAGAACCGCCGTCATCCGGGCGCGTCGCCGCCGCCCCGGGCCGCGGCGCCGGTCGCGCGGGCGGCGCTCGGGGCCCCCGGATTCGCGATCGCCGGCCAGCCCGAGCGGGGGAGGATGAAGCTCGTCGACGGCGCGGTCGCGATCGCTCGGGCGCTCGGCTACCGGCGTGGCAACGCGGCGCCGCGCCCGCAGCCGGCTGTCGCGGGCGGCATCGTGGTCGCGATCGACACCTTCCCGGCGATCTCGGAGACCTTCGTCGCAGGCGAGATCGCCGCCCTGCGTGACGCGGGCTGGCCGGTCCGGGTCGAGGCCGCGGCCCGGCCGCAGCGCCCGCTGCTCGGCGCGGCACGCGGCCTGCGGGTCGACTACCTGGAGGACGAGGGTCCGGCCGATCGGGCCGGAGCTCTGGCGTGGCTCGTCAGCCGCCACCCGTGGCGCTGCCTCCGCGACCTGCTGACGCGCCGCCGGTGGCCCGAGGACGAGCGGCTACCACTGCGCGGCCTGGCGCCGCTCGCCCGGCGGCTGATCACGACCGCGGATCGCCACGTGCACGTCCACTTCGCATCGCCGGCGGCGACCCACGCGCTGCGGGCCGGTCGCCTTGCCGGGGTCCCGGTCAGCATCGCCGCGCACGCGTACGACATCTACGCAAAGCCGAACGGCCTCGTCCAGAAACTCGCGGCGGCCGAGTTCGTGGCCGCCTCCTGCGAGTACACGCGCCGCGACCTGCAGGCGACCCTCGACGGCGATCGCTCCGCAAAGGTGCACACGGTGATCATGGGCGTCGACGGCGAGCGCTTCCGTCGCCGGACCCCGTATCCGGGCGGGCGGACGGTGGTTGCGATCGGTCGCTACGTCGAGAAGAAGGGGTTCGCCGACCTGATCGAGGCGGCGGGAATCCTCGCTCGCGGCGATCAGGGCGTCCGGGTCGTGATCGCCGGCGACGGCCCGCTGCGGCCGCGGCTCGAGGCGCAGGTCGGCGAGTTCGGGCTCGAGCGCGTGGTCGAGCTGCCGACCGCTCCGGACTCCGACGCGGTCCGCGAGCTGCTCGAGGATGCCGACGTGCTGGCGATGCCGTGCGTGATCGCCGCCGACGGCGATCGGGACTCGATGCCGGTCGTCGTCAAGGAGGCGCTGGCGATGGAGGTGCCGGTCGTCGCCACCGACGAGGTCGGCCTGCCGGAAGTCGTCTCGCCGGAATGGGGGAGGCTGGTGCCCCCGGGCTCGCCGGCCGAGCTCGCGGCGGCGATCGTCGAGCTGCTCGCGCTTCCGGGCGACCGCCGGGCCGCGATGGGCGTCGCCGGCCGCGCCTTCGTGCTCGAGCACTGCGACGTCGCCCGCGAGGCGGCGCGCCTCGCCGAGCTGATCAGAGCATCGGGATCCGGTAGCGGATCGCGGCCCTGATCACGGTCACGAGCTCGACCAGGTCGTGAGCGATGTAGAACGGTGCCAGCAGCGGCCCGCCGCCCTCGACCCGCCCCCGCGCGATCAGGTGGCGCAGGTAGGGGACGACCAGCCACGGCGCCAGGAACCGCAGCCGGCGCGGCAGGGCGGCGGCGAGCAGCGCCCGGACGAGCAGGTAGTGGGAGTGCTTCCAGAACACCCGGTGGGTGAAGTGGGCCCGGCGGAGCTCCGGATGGCGGGCGTAGACCTGCAACGGGGTCGTCCACCGCGCCGCGACCCGCAGCTTGCCGAGCGGTCCGAGCCGGTTGACCGCATGCCGGACGACGGCGGCGTCGCAGAACACCGGCCGGGCGCCGGCCTCGATCGCGCGCCAGGCGAGGTCCGAGTCCTCACCGCCCGGGTGGCGGCCGAAGGCGGCGGTGTCGAAGCCGCCGATCCGCTCCAGCAGCGAGCGGGCGTAGAAGACGTTGCAGGTCTGAAACGCCGGATCGAGCTCCCGGACGCGGATCGTGCGCGTGAACGGCTTCTCGAACGGCCCCAGCCGCTCGAACTCCCCTTCGGGGGGCTCCGTTCGCCCCTGGACGAGCGCCAGCTCGCCGTCGGCGGAGGCGGCCAACCCCGCCTCGAGCCAGCCGGGCTCGGGAACGCAGTCGTCGTCGGTGAACGCGATCACCGCGCCCCGGGCCGCGCGCCAGCCCTGGTCGCGAGCGGTCGCCGGGCCACCGCTCACCTGGCGCTCGATCACTCGCAGGCGCGGCCCGTCGCGCCCCGCCTCGGCCGCGAGCACCGCACGGGTGCCGTCGGTCGAGCCGTCATCGACGACGACGACCTCGAACGAGTCCCGGTCGAGGCTCTGCGACCGGAGCCCGGCGAGCAGCTCGCCGAGCTGCGAGGAGCGATTGTGGGTGGCGACCACCACGGACATCCGCGGCCCGGGCCCGGTCGAGGCGCGGCTCATCGCGCTCACAGTAACGCCAGAATCCGCCGGGATGCTGCCGGCAAGCAAGGAGCGGATCGAGGGAATGCTCGGCGGCGAGGAGCTCGTGCTCGACGTCGGCGGCTGGGGGAGTCCCTGGGAGCGGGCGGATTGGGTGATCGACCTGATGCCGTACGAGACCCGCGGCGTCTACGACCGCAGCGACCCGGAGAAGGAGCGCTTCGACGCCGGCACCTGGGTCTGTCGCGACATCTGCGATTCCGAGCCGTGGCCGTTCGCCGATCGGCAGTTCGACTTCGCGGTCTGCTCGCACACGCTCGAGGATCTTCGTGACCCGATCCGTGTCTGCGCCGAGCTCAACCGGGTCGCTCGCGCCGGCTACATCGAGGTCCCGTCGCGACTGGAGGAGCAGAGCTGGGGAGTGATCGGCCCGTACGTGGGCTGGTCCCATCACCGCTGGCTGGTCGAGGTCGACCCACGCGGGCTCGACTTCGTCGCCAAGCCACACGTCATCCACGCCAACCCGGCCTTCTACTTCCCCGACGGGGTGGCGGACCAGCTGACCGCCGAGGAGCGGGTCCTGACGCTGTTCTGGGACGGAGGCTTCGGCTATCGCGAGCGGTTCTTCGGCGAGACCAGCGAGTTCGACGCCTACCTCGCCGAGCCGATCGTGGCCCACCGCGAGGCGCTGATGGCCCGCGTGCCGCGACCATCCCTCGGCGCCCGCTTGCGGGCGCGCCTCTAGGCGATGCGAGTCCTGACGGTCGGGAACATGTACCCGCCGCTCAGTCTCGGTGGGTACGAGCTCGCCTGGCAGTCGTCGGTCGAACAGCTGCGCTCGCGGGGTCACGAGGTCCGGGTGCTGACGACCGACTACGACCTCGACCGACGGCCTCCGCGCGAGGAGGAGTCCGAGGTCTTCCGCGAGCTGCGTTGGTACTGGCACGACCACGAGTTCCCGCGCCGGAGCCTGCGCGAGCGGCTGGCGATCGAGCGTGCCAACGCGGCGGCGCTTGATCGCCACATGGAGGAGTTTCGCCCGGCCCTGGTCGCCTGGTGGGCGATGGGGGGGATGTCGCTGAGCCTGATCGAGCGCGTCCGGCGGGCCGGGATCCCGGCGGCCGGGATCGTCTGCGACGAGTGGCTTTCCTACGGGCCACAGGTCGATGCCTGGACGCGCATGTTTCGGGACCGGGCAGCCATTGCCGCCGCGGCGGTTGACCGGCTTACGGGGATCCCGACTCGTTTCGAGGTCGCGACGGTCGGTCCCGTCCAATTCGCCAGCGAGACTCTGCGCACCAAGGCCCGGGCGAAAGGGGTCGAGCCGCCGGAGTCGGAGGTCGGCCACCGCGGCGTGGAGCGCGACCTGTTCGCGCCGGCGCCGCGACCGCCCTGGCGGTGGCGCCTCGCCTGCGTCGGGCGGATCGATCCGCGCAAGGGGATCGACCTCGCGATCGAGGCCGTCGCGCTGCTGCCGGACGGCGCAACGCTCGCGGTCGTCGGTGGCGGCGACGCGGCCCATCTGGCCGAGCTGCGACAGCTCGCATCCGAGCGGGGGGTGGCCGACCGGGTCACGTTCACGAGCAGCGAGCGCGATCGGCTCCGGGACGTCTACGCCGACGCCGACGTCGTCCTCTTCCCGGTTCGCTGGGAGGAGCCGTGGGGCCTGGTGCCCCTCGAAGCGATGGCGGTCGGCACCCCGGTTGTCGCAAGCGGACGCGGGGGCTCGGCCGAGTTCCTGCGCGAGCGTGAGAACTGCCTGATCTTCGATCCCGATCAGGGCGGCGAGGCTCTCGCAGCAGCAATCCGCGAGCTCGGTGACGATCCCGCGCTGCGCGAGCGGCTGCGCTCCGGCGGGTTCGAGACCAGCGAGCGCCTCACCGTCGACGCCTACGACGAGGCGATCGAGCGTCTGCTGATCCGGGCGGCCGGCTAGGCCGCGCGTGCGATCCTTGGCCGCGTGAGCGAGCTCGGCCTGGAGACGAACGCACCGGGGATCGCCGAGTCCGAGATTCTCGCCGGGCCCCCGGAGACCGGGAGACGCCGGCTGGCGGCCCGCGGGGTGGTGATCAACTCGGGCTTCCTGATCGCGATCGGGACGCTCAACCTGCTGAAGGCGGTGGTCGTCGCGGGCTTCCTGACCGTCGGCGAGTTCGGCGTCTGGGCGATCCTCGTGCTCGCGATCACGATCATCACGGTGATCAAGCAGGTCACGGTCGGTGACAAGTACATCCAGCAGGACGAGACCGACCAGGAGCTCGCGTTCCAAAGGGCGTTCACGCTGGAGCTCGCCTCGGCCGGGATCATGATGCTGATCTGCGCGGTGGTCGCCCCGCTGCTGGCGCTCGCCTACGACGAGACCGAGCTGATCGCGCCGATGCTCGTGCTCTCGCTGATCCTGCCGGGGCTGGCGCTGCAGTCGCCGGTCTGGGTCTTCTACCGGCGGATGGACTTCCTCCGGCAGCGGATCCTGACCGCGGTCGATCCGCTCGTCGGCTTCGTCGTCACGATCGTCCTGGCGATCGCGGGGCTCGGCTACTGGAGCCTGATCATCGGCATGGTGGTCGGTTCGTGGGCGGGCGGCGCGGTCGCGATCCTGAATCGCGAGTACCCGTTGCGCTGGCGCTACGACGGCGCGACTCTGCGTGACTACGCCGCGTTCTCGTGGCCGCTGGTGATCGCCGCGGCCGCCGGGCTCGGGATCGCGCAGGTCTCCGTCTACGTGGGCGACCTCGCGCTCGGCCTCGCCGGCGCCGGGGCGATCGGTCTCGCCGCCAGCTTCGCCGCGTACACCGACCGCGTCGACGCCGTCGTCACCCAGGCGATCTACCCGGCGATCTGCCGGGTGACTGAGCGCCCCGAGCTGCTCTTCGAGGCGTTCGTGAAGTCGAACCGGCTCGCGCTCATGTGGGGGGTGCCGTTCGGGGTCGCGCTCTCGCTGTTCGCCGCCGACCTGATCGAGTTCGGGATCGGCGAGACGTGGTCGGAGGCGCTGATCCTGCTTCAGGTCTTCGGGATCACCGCCGCGATCAACCACATCGGCTTCAACTGGTCCGCGTTCTACCGTGCGAACGGGCAGACGAAGCCGATCGCCGTGGTCACCGTGCTTGCCTTCGTGACCTTCTGCGCGACGTCCGTGCCGCTGATCTTCTCCCACGGCCTCGACGGTTTCGCGTTCGGGATCGCCTGTCTGACCGTGGTTTCCCTGAGCGCTCGCTTCTACTACCTGGCGAAGCTCTTTCCCGCCCTCGGCATCCTCCGCCACTTCGTCCGCGCGATCGCGCCGACGATCCCGGCCGCCGCTGCGGTCCTGCTGATCCGGGTCGCGATCGACGCCGACCGGACCCTCGACCTGGCGCTGTTCGAGCTCGCGGTCTACGTCGCGGTGACGGCCGCGATGACCTGGCTGCTGGAGCGGCCGCTGCTGCGCGAGGCGAGCTCGTATCTGCGCAAGCCGAAGCCGGCGTAGCCGGCGACGACCAAGAACAGGTCCGCCGCTAGATTGCCCGGGGTGACCGAGATCGCGGTGGTGATCCCCACCTACCGGCGCGAGACGCGGTTGCGGTTCGCGCTCGAGGCGCTCGCGGACCAGACTCTCGGTCGGGAGCGCTTCGAGGTCGTCGTCGTCCGCGCCCCGGGGGCGGAGGGCCCGTTCGCCACCGCACCGGATGGCCTCGCCGTTCGCTTCGAGACGGCCCCGAGCGCCGGTCCCGCGGCGCAGCGAAACCACGGCTGGCGAGCCGGCGGAGCGCCGCTGGTCGCGTTCACCGACGACGATTGCCGGCCCGCGCCGGGCTGGCTCGAAGCGTTGCTGTCGGCGGCGGGTGACGGATCGGCGGTTCAGGGGCGGACCGTGGTCGACCCGGATGAGAGACACCTGCTCAGCGGCTTGGCACGAACGGTCGAGGTCGAGAGCCCCAGCGCGTGGTACGAGTCCTGCAACATCGCCTATCCGCGCGCGGTCCTGGAACTGGTCGGGGGCTTCGACGACGAGTTCGGGCTCCCGTGGGGCGAGGACACGGACCTCGGCCTGCGGGCCGTCAAGGCCGGGGCCACGGTGCGTTACGCACCCGAAGCACTCGTTCGGCACGCGGTGATCCCACGAACGCTGCCCCGGGCGCTGACGGAGGCCCGCCGCCGGGAGTGGCTGCCGCGGGTGATCGCCCGCCATCCGGAGCAACGCGCGGCGCTTTACGGGCGCTGGTTCGCCAACCGCGCCCACGCCGCGTTGGCGGCGGGAATCGTCGGTGCGGCGCTGGCTCGCCGCGGCGGCCCGGCCGCCGCGCTCGCCGTCGGCACGCTTCCCTTTCTCGCGCACAACCTCGACTACAACCGTGGCCGCGGCCTGGGCAGCGCCGGCGGACTCGCCCGCTTCGCGGCCCGCATGCCGGCGCGCCTGGCGATCGACCTGGTCGAGCTCGGGTCGGCGCTGCGCGGCTCGGCCCGTCACCGCGCGCTGGTGATTTGACCGACCCGCCGCCGTGCCGATGAGGATCGCCCTTCTGCATCCGACCTACTGGCCAGAGGTCCGACGGGGCTCGGAGCGCGTCGTTCACGACCTCGGCGTCGCCCTGGCGCGGCGCGGCCACGAGGTGACCCTGCTCACGAGCCATCGCGGGCCGACGACGGCGTCGACCGAGGAAGGGGTCCGGGTGATCCGCGGCCGGCGCCCTCCGGAGCCCCCCGGTGCCCGCCTCTACGAGTACCACCTGGTCACCGCACCGGGCCTCGTCCGCCGCCTCCGGCGGGGGTCGTTCGATGTCGTCCACGCGTTCTTTCCGATCGATGCCTGGGTGGCCACCGAACTCCGCCGCCGGGGTGGCCCGCCGGTGGTCGCGACGCTCCACGGGATCCCGACCCGGCAGTACCTCGTCGCGCGCCGCTACCGGCTCGAGATGCTGCGCTCGGTCGCCGCCGGCGCCGACGAGTGCACCGTGCTCAGCGAGGCGGCCGCCGATCCGTTCCGTCGCTACCTACTGCGCGAACCGTGCGTCCTCGCTCCCGGCGTGGTCACTTCGGCCTTTGCCGACCCCTCGACCTCGAACCGGCCGACCGTGTTCTGCGCGGCCAGCCTCGGCGACCCGCGCAAGCGTGGAGAGCTCCTGCTCGGTGCGTGGAAGGAGGTCCATCGCCGGCGACCGCAAGCGCGGCTCGTGCTTGCCGGTGGCCGCGATCCGGTGATGAGCGGCGCCGGGCCGGCCCTCGCCGCCGGGGTCGATTCGATCGACCCCCGCACGACAGCCGCGCTCGCCGGTGCCTACGCGGCCGCGAGCGCCACCGTCCTGCCCTCCGTCGAGGAGGCCTTCGGGCTCGTCCTGATCGAGTCGCTGGCGGCCGGAACCCCGGTCGTCGCCGCCCGCTCCGGAGCGGCCCCGGAGATCGTCGCCGACGAGCGGATCGGCCGCCTGTTCGAGCCCGACGATGAGGCCGACCTGACGCGGGCGCTCGAGGAGGCGCTCGACCTCGGCGCCGACCCTGCCACCGCCGAGCGGTGCCGCTCGCACGCGGCCGCGTACGACTGGAACGAGGTCGTCGGCGGCTACGAGTCCGTCTACGCCTCGCTGACCGGGTCCAGGTCGCGCGAGTACTGATCCCCGGCGGCGCCGGCCGGGATAGCCTAATCCCGGATGGAGTGGGGCCAGTACCTCGGTGGCTTCGCCGTCTTCGTCGCCATGGCCGGCGGTGTGACGGGGGGAGCGGTGATCATCGGCCGCCGGCGGCTCCCGGCGCTGCGCGCCGCGCCGCGGGCGCTGGCGCTGGCCCTCCTGATCACGCTCGGGCTGCTCGCGGTGCATCTCGTCCCCGGGGCGCTCGGCCTGCTCGGCAGGGGGTCGGTGCTCGTCTGCACCGGAGCCTGGTTGCTTGCGGCGCTGCTCCTGCGCCCCGCCGGCGGCGCGCCCGAGCCCGGGCCCGATCCTCCCTCCGCCGGGAGGGCGGCCGAGGCCCTCGCCGCGGGTTGCGTGATCTCGGTGGTCGCGGCGACGCTGGCCTTCGGCGCCGATCGGCTCTTCCTCGCTCCGGGCTCGGTCGACATCCTCAACTTCCACCTCCCGGGGATCGCGAGCTGGATCCAGGAGGGGTCGATCTGGGGGGTGCACGAGTTCGTCCCCGACGTCTCGCCGGGGCGTTATCCGAACAACGGCGACGTCGTGCTGCTGGCCGCGATCCTGCCCTGGCACAGCGACTTCCTCTCGCACCTGCTCCCGTACGCGTACTACCTGCTCTGCGGCCTCGCCGCCTACGGGCTGGCGCTCGAGCTCGGCGCCTCGCGCCCCGCGGCCGCGACTGCCGGCTCGCTGCTGCTCGCGATGCCGATCGTCGCCCTGCCGACGCTCGCCAACAGCTTCCCCGACGTGATCATGGTCTTCGGGCTCGCGGTCGGCGTCCTCTTCCTGCTCCGCCACCGGCGCACGGCCGCGACCTCCGACCTGGTGCTCGCCGGCCTTGCGCTCGGCCTCTCATTCGGCACCAAGTGGTACGGGGTCTCCGCCGTGGCCGTCGTGTTCGCGGTCTGGGCCGCGGGCACGCGGATCGAGGGCGCGCCGTGGCGCCGAGTGGCGCGCCACGGCGCCGTGCTGATCGGCTTGATCGCGCTCACGGGCGGGATCTGGATGCTGCGCAACTGGATCCAGTCGGGCAACCCGGTCTACCCGGTCGAGGTCGAGGCGCTCGGCGTGACGATCTTCTCGGCGCCCGTCGACGTGGTCCGCGAGGCGGCCGGGTCGACGATCGCCGGATACGTGACCGAGCCCGAGGTCTGGGCCGACTACATCCTGCCCCAGTACCGCGATGCATTCGCCCTCGTCGGGCCGCTCGTCGTCGCGGGTCTGGTCGCGGTCGCCGCGGCGCTGATCGGCCCGGTCCGGGCGCGGCTCGATCGCGGCGCGCTGATCGCCGTGCTGGCGGCGGCGCTGCTGATTGCGGCCGCTTACAGCGTTACCCCGTACACGGCGGGGGGCGCCCCCGGCGAGCCGACGCTGGTCTACGCCGACGCCCGCTATTTGGTTCCGGCCCTGCTGCTGGCGCTCGTCCTGATCGCCGCCGCCATCGGCGCCGTCCGCTGGGGACCGATCGCGTTCTCGGCCCTGGCGCTGGTGGCGATCTGGGACGGGATCCGCCTCGCCGGCGCAGGCGAGCTCACCGACGCCGAGCTCGCGTGGCGCGACTGGGCCTGGGCGGCGCTGATCCTGGTGCTTGCGGCGACCGCGGGCTGGATCGCGCGGCGACCGGGGGAGCGGCGTCCGCCGCTCGCCGCGCTCGGCGCCGCGGCCTTGCTCGCGCTTGCGGCCGTCCTCGTCGGCGGCTGGGAGCTCCAGCGCCGCTTCCTCGAACAGCGCTACACGGGGATCGACGCGACCGCGGACTGGATCCGCGCCAACGCCCCGGCCGGCGCCGGGGTCGGGCTCGCGGGCCGCTGGACCGACGCCTTCTCGCCCGCGCTGCCCGCGTTCGGCCCCCGGTTCGAGAACGAGGTCGCCTACGTGGGCGAGTTCGTCGACGGCACCCTGCGCGCCTACACCGAGCGCGGCGAGTTCACCGCAGCGCTGCGCGAGCGCGATCCCGACCTGCTGGTGATCGGCCGCGGGCGCGATCCGCAGCCACGGGTTCCCGAGCAGGACTGGGCGGAAGCAGCCGGCTTCGAGCCGGTCGCCGAGAGCCCCACCCTGAGCCTCTACCGTGCGCCCCCGTAGCGGCCCGCTACGGGCCGTGAGCGCGCGGGAGCTTAGCTGCGATCCGCCATTATGCTCCCCGATTTGCCGCTCCACCGACAGCCGATCGTGCTCGCGCGGGCACCCCGATGAGGGTCGCCGTCCTCGGCGCCGGCGCCGCCGGCCTCACCGCTGCCCACCGCCTCGCGAAGCTCGGTCACGAGACCGACGTCTACGAGCGCTGGCCCGGCCTCGGCGGCCAGGCGGCGACGATTGACGTCGGCGGCGGGGTACTGCTCGAGCGCTACTACCACGTCCTGTTCACGAGCGACGTCGACATGGCGGAGCTCTGCGAGGAGATCGACTGCGAGCTCGAGACCTGGAAGTCCTCCGTCGCGATCTTCCGCAACGGCGAGCTGCACCCGTTCACGACCGCGCTCGACCTGCTGCGCTTCAAGCCGATGTCGCTGCCGTCGCGGATCCGGGTGGGGTTCGGGGCGCTGTGGCTGCAGCGCCGCGCCCACTCGGTTGAGCCCTACGAGGGGATCACGATCCGCGCCTGGGTCGAGCGGGTGATGGGCAAGCAGGCCTGGGAGCACATCTGGGGACCGCTGCTCTACGGGAAGTTCCGCGACCAGGCCGACCGGATCTCGATGTCCTGGCTCTGGGCGAAGCTGCGCAACCGTCGCCAGGTGACCGGGGAGGAGGCGAAAGGCGAGCTGCTCGTCTACCCGAAGGGCAGCTTCGAGTCGATCTTCATCCGCCTCCGCGACCTGATCGAGCAGCACGGCGGCCGGGTGTTCATCGACCGCCCGGCGGCTCGCGTGGCGCGCGACGAGGGCGGCGGCTTCGTGGTCACGCCGGGCGCGCCCAACTCGTTCCGCCGCGGCCACGACCCGCGCGGGTTCGAGCCCTCCGGGGTTCCCGAGCGCTACGACGCGGTGATCGCCGCGCTGCCGTCGGACGTCTTCGAGCGAGCTGCTCGACCCCGACCTCGCCGCCGAGATCGGCGACGCGTACCTGGACAGGACGCGCTCGATCGAGTACTTCGCGGCGCTCTGCCTGCTGATCGAGCTCGACCGGAAGTTCCATCCCTCCTACTGGACCAACGTCGCCGACACGGAGCTCGGGTTCATCGGCCTGATCGAGCAGGCGAACCTGGTCCCGATCGAGCGCTACGACGGTCGCCACTTCCTCTACGTCGCCAACTACCTGCCACGCGATCATGAGCTCCTCGGGCTCGAGATGGACGAGCTGCTCGACTTCTACGAGCCGGGCATGCGACGCGTCAACCCCGGCTACGAGCGGAGTTGGATCAAGCAGAGCTGGCTCTTCCGCGAGCCCGCGGGCCAGCCGGTGGTGCTGCCGAACCACCGCGACCGGATGCCGCCGCTGGCGACCCCCGTCGACGGGCTGCTGCTCGCCAACACGACCCAGGTCTATCCCGACGACCGGGGGACCAACTACGCGGTTCGCCAGGGCGAGGAGGTCGTGGAGATGTTGCTCGACCAGGACCTGCGCCCGGCCGTGCCCGCCGCCGCGAGCTGACGCCTGCGGCACGCACGGGATAGCCGTCGAGGGCCGCTGTTACGCTGCCCGGCGATCATTAACCGACGCGCATAGCCAGGAGGAAGGAAAATTGACCAAGTCCGAGTTCGTCGATCAGATCGCCGGCAACTTCGATACCAAGAAGGCCGCGGGTGACGCAGTCGAAGCCGTCCTCGACGGGATCACAGACACGCTCGCAGGGGGTGGGGAGATCAGCTTTACCGGGTTCGGCAAGTTCAGCGTCGCCGAGCGTGGGCCGCGCCAGGGCGTCAATCCGCGCACCGGTGAGCGGATCACGATCGCGGGCGGCAAGGTGCCGAAGTTCTCCGCGGGCGCCGGCCTGAAGTCGAGGGTCAAGGGCGGCTGATCGTCTGACCGCGCCGTTTGCCGACCGGCTCGCGACGCTCGTCTCCGAGCGTCGCAGCCAGGTCTGCCTCGGCCTCGACCCCGTCGGCGACGACGCCGAGGCGGTCGCCGAGGAGTGCCGTGCGCTCATCGGCGTCGCGGGCCCGGCCTGCGTCGCGGTCAAGCCGCAGCTCGCCTGTTTCGAGCGGCTCGGCCGCGCGGGGTGGGGAGCGCTCGAGCAGGTGGTCGCCGCCGCCCGTGAGGCCGATCTGCTGGTGGTCGCCGACGGCAAGCGCGGTGACGTCCCGCACACTGCGGCGGTCTACGCGGAAGCGCTCTTCGTGACGCTCGGCGCCGACGCCGCAACGGTCAGCCCGCTGCTCGGCGGCGACGCGCTCGAACCGTTCGTGACTGCGGCCGAGGCCGCGGGCGGCGGCGTTTTCGTCCTCGTGCGCACCTCCAACCCCGGGGCCGCCGACCTCTTCGACCGGCAGGCGGACGGAGCGCCGCTGCACGAGCACCTCGCGGGGATGGTCGCCGAGCGGGCCGCTCGACTGGCCGGCGAGTCGGGCCTGAGCGGGATGGGGGCGGTTGTCGGCGCAACCGAGCCGCGCCACTTCGCGAGCTTGCGCGCGCTGATGCCGGATTCGATCCTGCTCGTTCCCGGGGTCGGCGCCCAGGGCGGAGATCCCGCCGAGCTCGGGCCGGCGTTTGGCGCGGATCCGGCGTCGGTGCTGGTCCCGGCCTCGCGCTCGATCGGGGCGGCCGCAGACCCCGCCGCCGCAGCGGCCGAGCTGCGTGACCGCGTCTGGGCCGCTTCGCAAAGCGCCACCCGCTCGAGATGAGTGATCCCACACCGCGACGCACGCGGATGACGCACGGATACCGTCGCTGGCTCGCGCCGCTCGGGACTCGCCCATGCACAACAGCATGGGCTTCGCCCGATCGCCGCGCCCAGCTCGGTCCCGTGCGCCCCCGCGCACGCCGGGGCATGGAATCAATCATCTGAGATACCCACCGCGCTACCCAGTGCCGGTAACCGCCTACGATTTCGGCCCCGATGCCCGTCCGGAGCGAAGATCCAAGCCGACCAGCTGGACCGCCCGAGTTCTCGCGCCCCTGCTCCTGATCGCGGTCGCGGCCGCGATCGTGCTCGTGATCAGCGGGACGCTCTCGTCCGACGACGACGACAGCGGCTCGACGGGGTCGAACGTGGAGACGACGGACACCGGTTGCGAGCCCGACGCCGATCAGGCGGTCAAGGACGGGTTCTACGTGGTCAAGGAGGGCGACAACTTCACGGCGATCGCCGCCAAGACCTGCATCTCCGTTCAGCGCCTGCAGGAGCTGAACCCGAACCTCGACTCGTTCGAGCTCCAGGCGCAGAACTGCGTCGATCTGGTCCCGGACGGTTGCAGGGCGCTCGCCAACGGCTGACCCGGGCGAGCCGAGTCGCCCTCGCGCTCACCCTGCTGGCCGCGGCCGCCTCCGCCGCCCCCGCGCGGGCGGCGCCCGAGCCGCCGCGCGACCTCCCGGCCGCCGCCTGGGTGCTCGTCGACGCCGACGACGGCGCCGTCCTGGCGTCCCACCGGGCCGGATCGGAGCGGGCGATCGCTTCGACCACCAAGCTGATGACCGCCTACGTCGCCCGCCGCGACCTGAAGCTGGGTGAGACCGTGGTCGCGCCCCCGTATGCGGCGCTGCCGGCGGAGTCACTGCTCGGGCTCGAGGCGGGAGAGAGGATCAAGGTGCGCGACCTGCTCTACGGGCTGCTGCTCGTCTCCGGCAACGACGCCGCCGAGGCACTGGCCCAGGGCGCCGCCGGGTCCGAGGACGCGTTCGTCGCCGAGATGAACGAGGCCGCTCGCGGCCTCGGGCTCGAGGACACCTCCTACAGCAACCCGATCGGGCTCGACGAGCCCGGCAACTACTCGAGCGCCGCCGACCTCGTCGAGCTGGCGACCGAGCTGCGCAAGGACGCGCTCTTCCGGCAGATCTTCGACACCGCCTCGACCACGACCCAGAGCGGCGCCCATCCGCGCGCGCTCGTCAACCGCAACGTCCTCGTCCAGACCGTGCCCTGGGTCAACGGCGTGAAGACCGGCTACACGATCGACGCCGGCAACGTGCTCGTCGCCTCGGGGAGGCGCGATGGCACCGAGCTCGTCTCGGCGGTGCTCGGGGCGCCGACCGAGTCCGAGCGCGATTCGGCGAGCCTGCAGCTGCTCGAGTACGGCTTCTCGCTCTACGACCGGCGGACCCCGGTCCGCAGGGGCAGGCCGGTGACCGAGGTGGCAATCGCCGACCGCGACGTCGAGGTCGGGCTGGCGCCGACCGACGAGGTGCGGATCACCGTGCGCAAGGGCCAGCAAATAGAGACCCAGGTGCGGGCGCCCGCCGAGGTCGACGGTCCGGTCGCCGAGGGCGAACGGCTCGGCGAGGCGATCGTCCGCGTCGACGGTGACGCGGTCGGCAGGACGCCGCTGGCGGCGACCGCATCGGCCTCGGCCGCGAGTCTGGTCGAGCGTTATGACGCCGCCGTCCCGGGGCCCCGGCTGGTCGCCTGGGCGATCGCGATCGGGGTTCTGGCGCTGCTGCTGATCGCCCTGATCGCCGTCTGGGACCGGCGCGGTAGCCTTAACCGCGAGCGGCCTTGATCCTCACCGTCACCCTCAACGCTGCGATCGATCGGACGGTCGCAGTCCCGAACTTCCGTCTCGGTCAGCGCCACCGCGCGGTCGAGGCGAGGACGATGGCCGGCGGCAAGGGCGTCAACGTCGCCCGCGCGCTGCGGCTGCTCGGCCGTCCGGTGATCGCCGCCGGGATGGTGGGAGGGGCGTCCGGGACCAGGGTGCGGGAGGCGCTGCGGGACGAGTCGGTGATGACCGCGTTCACCGTGATCGAGGGCGAGACGCGGACCAACCTTGCGGTCATCGACCCGACCACCGGCGAGCAGACGGAGATCAACGATCGCGGGCCCGAGGTCTCGGAAGCCGAGCTCGCGCGGTTCACCGACAAGCTCCTCTATCTCGCCCAGGGCGCCTCGCTGTGCGTGCTCGCGGGCAGCGTCCCGCCCGGGACCCCGGACGACTTCTACGCCCACCTGATCACCGAGCTGCGAGGGCTCGGGGTGCCGGCGGTCCTCGACGCCGACGGCGAGCAGATGCGGGCCGGCCTGCGGGCCGAGCCGGCCGTCGTCGCCCCCAACGTCGGCGAGGCGGAGGAGGCGGTCGGGCACGAGTTCAACGACGCCGACGACCTCGCGATGGGCCTCACGGGGCTGATCGAGATGGGCGCCTCGGAGGCGATCATCACCTCCGAGACCGGCTGTGCGGCGATCGTCGGCCAGGGCCCCGACCGCCGCCGCTACGAGGCCCGGATCGAGCAGCTCGAGCCGGTGACCACGGTCGGCTCGGGCGACTGCTTCCTCGCCGGCTACGTAGCCGCCCGGTTCGAGGGCGCCAGCCCCCGCGACTGCCTCGCCTTCGGCGTCGCCTGCGGGGCGGAGTCGACGCAGCATTTCGGCGCCGGCACGCTCGATCGGCGCGAGGTCGAGCGCCTCCTGCCGCGGATCGAGGTCTCGGAGCTCGAGCCGGTGGCCGGGGTGCACTGAGGCGCTCGGCGCCCAGGTTGACCGCTGTTATCATCGCCAAGGCCTCGTAAGCAGTGAAATCACGGGGCCGCGCAGCCGCAAAAAGCGGCTTTCGGGGCCCCTTTCGAGGGGCTTTTTTCGTCCGCGACCACCCCTAGGTTTGGAGCCAGATGGAAGTAGAGATCGGACGCGGCAAGAAGGGCAGGCGGGCCTACGGGTTCGACGACATCGCGATCGTGCCGTCACGGCGCACCCGTGACCCCGATGACGTCGACATCTCCTGGACCCTGGGGCCGTACCGGTTCGAGCTGCCGCTGCTCGCCTCCGCGATGGACGGCGTCGTCAGCCCGCAGACCGCGATCGAGCTCGGCAGCCTCGGTGGCCTCGGCGTCCTCAACCTCGAGGGGATCTGGACCCGCTACGAGGATGCCGACGAGAAGCTGAAGGAGATCGCCGCGGCGCCGCCCGAGCAGGCGACACACCTGATGCAGCGGATCTACGAGGAGCCGGTGAAGCCGGAGCTGATCGCCCAGCGGGTCGAGCAGGTCAAGGAGGCGGGTGCGGTCGCCGCGGGCTCGATGACCCCGCAGCGGGTGTCGGAGCTCTACGAGGGCGCGATCGAGGCCGGCCTCGACATCCTCGTGATCCAGGGAACGGTGATCTCGGCCGAGCACGTCTCGACCAAGTCCGAGCCCCTGAACCTGAAGGAGTTCACCGCCGAGGTGCCGGTCCCTTGCGTGATGGGCGGCTGCGCCTCGTACTCGACCGGCCTGCACCTGATGCGCACCGGCGCGGTCGGCGTCCTGGTCGGGGTGGGCCCCGGCGCGGCGTGTACGACCCGCGGGGTGCTCGGGCTCGGCGTCCCGCAGGCGACCGCGATCGCGGACGTCGCTGCGGCCCGCGCGCAGCACATGCTCGAGACCGGCGAGTACTGCAACGTGATCGCCGACGGCGGCATGCGGACCGGAGGCGACCTATCGAAGGCGATCGCCTGCGGCGCCGATGCCGTGATGATCGGCTCGCCGCTCGCCCGCGCCAAGGAGGCGCCGGGGCGCGGCTATCACTGGGGCATGGCCACCTTCCATCCCTCGCTGCCGCGCGGCACGCGGGTCAGGACCCAGCAGGACGGCACCCTGGAGGAGATCCTGATGGGGCCCGCCCACGAGAACGACGGCACCTTCAACCTGATCGGGGCGCTGAAGACCTCGATGGCGACGTGCGGTTACGAGGACATCCGCGATTTCCAGCGCGCCGAGGTGATGGTCGCGCCGGCGCTGCAGACCGAGGGCAAGCAGCTGCAGCGTTCGCAGGAGGTCGGGATGGGCTCCAACGGCCGCGCGCGTGTGTCCAACGGGATCGCCGTCACGGATGCCTAGGCGGCCGGCGCAGCGGCCTGCCCGCCGCCTGAGCGGCTGCAAGTCCGCGCCAGCCGTCGTCCTAAGTCGCTCGCGTGGCGCTGCCGCGCGTCGCTCCCTGCGTCCCAGGCTGCCTTGACTTTCGCTCGCTCAGACGACGACCAGGCCACGGCGACGGCCGCTGCGGCCGTCGCCCCCGAGCAGGAAACCGGGGGCGCGGTGCGGCCTGCGGACGGTTCGCGGGGCCCGATCGTCGAGGGCGACCCGGCGCTGCCGGCCGTGCCCGGCGTCGACGAGGCGATCGAGGTCGCGCCGCCCGAGACGGCGCACGAGGAGGTCCTCGTGCTCGACTTCGGCGGGCAGTACTCGCAGCTGATCGCGCGCCGGATCCGCGAGTGCGGTGTCTACGCCGAGCTGCTCCCGCACGACCTCGAGCTGGAGCTGATCCGCGAGCGCGCGCCCGCGGCACTGGTGCTCTCCGGCGGACCGGCCTCGGTCTACTCCGACGGCGCTCCGAAGCTGCGCCGCGAGTTGCTCGACCTCGGGATCCCGGTGCTCGGCATCTGTTACGGGATGCAGGCGATGGTGCTCGAGCTCGGCGGCAAGGTCGAGGGCGCCGAGGCGGGCGAGTTCGGTCGCACGACGCTCACCGTGGCGGGCGACGGCGGCCGTCTGCTCGCCGGACTGCCGGCCGAGCAGCAGGCTTGGATGAGCCACCGCGACTCGGTCTTCGAGCCGCCCGCCGGCTTCGAGGCGCTCGCCGCGAGCCCCGGTTCCCCGGTCGCGGCGCTCGAGGACACGGACCGCGGCCTGTACGGGATCCAGTTCCACCCCGAGGTCGTCCACACGCCCTACGGCCAGCAGATCCTGGACCGCTTCCTGCGCGAGATCGCCGGCTGCGAGGCCGACTGGTCGCCCGCGTCGGTGATCACCGAGCAGGTCGAGCTGATCCGCACCCAGGTCGGCGACGCCGGTGTGATCTGCGGGCTCTCGGGTGGCGTCGACTCGGCGACCGCCGCGGCGCTCGTGCACAGGGCGGTCGGCGGCCAGCTCACCTGTGTCCTCGTCGATCACGGGCTGATGCGCAAGAACGAGGCCGACCAGGTGGTCACCGCGATGGAGGAGCTGGGCGTCAACCTGATCGTCGTCGACGCCGAGCAGCGGTTCCTCGACCGGCTCGCCGGCGTCGACGAGCCGGAGCGGAAGCGGATGATCATCGGCGAGGAGTTCATCCGCGTGTTCGAGGACGAGGCGGCGAAGCTCGACGGGGTCGGCTTCCTCGTCCAGGGCACGCTGTATTCCGACGTGATCGAGTCGGGCGGCGACGGCCGCACGGCGGACACGATCAAGTCCCACCACAACGTCGGCGGGTTGCCCGAGGACCTCGGCTTCGACCTCGTCGAGCCGCTGCGGATGCTGTTCAAGGACGAGGTCCGCGCGGTCGCCGCCGAACTCGGCCTCTCCGAGCGCGTCGTCTGGCGCCAGCCGTTCCCCGGCCCGGGGCTGGCGATCCGGATCGTCGGCGGCGAGGTCACCAGGGAACGGCTCGACATCCTCCGCGAGGCCGACGCGATCCTCCAGGAGGAGATCAAGGCGGCGAGCCTCTACCGCGAGCTCTGGCAGTCCTTCTGCGTGCTGCCCGTCGTCCGCTCGGTCGGCGTCCAGGGCGACGGGCGCACCTACGCCTACCCGATCGTGATCCGCGCCGTGACCTCCCAGGACGCGATGACCGCCGACTGGGCGCGGCTCCCCTACGACCTGCTCGAGCGGGTCTCGAACCGGATCATCAACGAGGTCGCCCAGGTCAACCGCGTCGCCCTCGACATCAGCTCGAAACCGCCGGCGACGATCGAGTGGGAGTAGGGCCTCCGTTCGGCTGGTCCCTCAGCCCTTCGAGAGCCTCCTCACCTGTCGCTCGAGCTCGGCGATGCGGTTCGCCTGCGCGGCCATATCGCGCTCGTACCTCGCCTGCGACACCGCCGCCGCCTGGGTACCGAGCTTGCCCCCGGCGTTGACGACGACCGCCCTGGTCGAACCCCCGACGTTGCGGTTCCAGACACCGCCCAGGTAGGCGGCGGTGTGGTCGGCGGTGCCGATCCGGATCGTGTTCGCGTCCGCGGCGACGCCCGGATTGCCGATATCGAGGTTGTTGGATCCGCCCCTGATGTTGACGCCGGCGCCCGCTCCGAGCGCGATGTTGCGCGCCCCCGTGGCCAGCCTGAGCGCGCCATCGCCGATCGCCGTGTTCGTGTTGGCCGTGGTCGCGCTGTAGAGCGCGTTCGTGCCAAGGGCGACGTTGCGGTCGCCAGTCGTGTTGTTGAACAGCGCCTGATAGCCGTTCGCGGCGTTGTCCCGCCCGTTCGTGTTGAAGACCAGCGCGTTCATGCCCGTCGCGGTGTTCTGGATGCCGGTCGTGTTCGTGAACAGGGCGTCGCGGCCGAGCGCGGTGTTCGCGATTCCGGTCGTGTTGGCCCTCAGCGCCAGGAAGCCAAGCGCCGAGTTGTAGCTCCCGGTGCTCTCCTCCAGCGCCCGGTGTCCCGTCGCGGTGTTCTGATTGCCGATCTGGTTGCTGTGCAGCGCGCTCTCGCCGACCGCGGTGTTGCCGGCGCCCGAGGTGTTGGCGAAGAGCGCCTCATTGCCGATCGCCGTGGTCGCATCGGCCTGGTTGTCGTAAGCCGCTCGTGCGCCGACGACTGTTGTCTCGTCGGCGCTCGTCGACGTTCGCCCGGCCTCGCTGCCGAGAGCGACGTTATCGCTACCGCTGGTGAGATCCGTCAACGCCGCGAAGCCGACGCCGGTGTTGCGTGCGCCGTTCTCCACGTTGAACAGAGCGTTTATGCCAACCGCCACGTTGTCCGATCCGTTAGTAACCGACAGGAACGGGTTCGGCTGGGCCCCAAGGTTGAAAGCACTGTCGTAGTACACGGGCGTGGTCGACGCCTGCGCCGTCGCGCTCGTGAGCGTGATCAGCCCTGCCGCCAGCGCCGTCGCACGCAACATCCGGATCCGCATGAGGATCCCTCCTCTTATTCATCGCCCCAACCGGGGCCCGCCTCCGAGACTGCAGATGAACTCTTCCAGAAACCGGCAGGCTGAACCAATCGGTTTCGCGGGCGCCCAGGGACCGCCAGACCGATCAGTTCGTCGTCGCCGCGCGGGAGGCGATCGTCAACCGCGTCGCCCTCGACCTCAGCTCGAGACCGCCGGCGAGGAGCGAGTGGGAGCGATCTCCCGCGTGGTCGCGGGGGCGCGTGCCGGGGCCAGCGACGACGCCGCGGCGATCACGATCAACGGTCCCAGCGTCGCGCGGTAGCGCGTCCCCGCGGCAGTCGGGAAGACGAGCGACGCGGCGGCGGCAAGCGCCAGCGTCGGGATCACGATCTCGCGGCGGCCGCGCTGCCGCCAGAGACCGAAGACCGCCGCGGCCAAGAGGACGTAGGCCGGAAAGCTGTGGCTAGCCGATCTCGTCGACGGCGGCGAGCTGCGCTTCGAGCTCTCGCGCCGAGCCGGGGGTGATCTCGTCGGCGGCGATCGGGTGGGGGCTGCGGTAGAGGAGGTAGAGGAGGCCCGAGAGAGCCGCCGCGCAGACGGCGAAGCCGACCTCGACCGTCCGGTAGGGGTCGAGCGGCTGGATCAGGTTGAAGACGATGAAGCCAGTCGCGCAGGCGGCCCAGCACGCCGCCGCCCGGCGCGCCTGGCCCTGAGCGAGCGCCGCCTGGTTGAGCGCCGCCGCGGAGAGGTAGAAGCCCATCCCGATCGCGACGATCGCGAGCCCTGCCCGGTCGTAGGTGAACTTGTCGCCGAAGGCGATCTGCATCACCTGCGGGCCGATCAGCAGTACCGCGACGGTGACCGCGGCGGCGAAACCGCCGATGATCAGCAGCGTGTTGTTGACCGACATCCGGAAGGCGTCCTCACCGGTTGCGTCGCCGCGGGTCCGGAGCCTGGTCAGGTGGGGGAGGAGGCTCGCCGCGATTGCCTGGAAGAGCAGCAGCGGGGCGCGGGCGACCATCATCACGTTGAAGATGAAGCCGGCGGCGGCGGCGTCGAGCGCGCCGCGGACGAACAGGGCGCCGGAGTTGATCAGGATCTGCTCGGAGAGCATCATGAGCAGGACCGCGGCCGCGAACGCACCGCCGCGGGCGAGCGTGAACTCGAGCCCGGAGTCGGCCGGCGGCGCGCCCGCCGTCGGGTGGGCCCGGTGGCGGGCGAACGCGAACGGCAGGACCGCGAGGCTGGCGAGCGGGGCAACCGCGATCCCGAGCGCGATCGGGTCGATGCCCTCGGCGATCCCGATCGCGACGGCGACCGGGAACAGCAGGCGCGACCCTCCCTCCAGCACCAGCAGGATCGCGTAGAGGCGGAACTGACGGCGCCCGGCGAGGAAGCCGCGCCCGTAGAACGCGGCGCCGAAGCCCACGATCCCCGCCACCAGCATCCAGTAGAGGAACTCGTTGCCGTCCAGCAGCTCGTCGGTGATCGGGGCGCGGAGCGCGAGCATCACGATCAGGGCGACCAGGGTCAGCCCGGCCTGGATCAGGGCCGCGATCTTGAGCACGTGTCCGGCGCCCTCGCCCATCTCGTCGTGCTCGGCGAGCGTTCTCGACAGCAGCTGCTCGATCGGCCGGAAGAGGGTCGCGGCGGCGACGAAGTTGACCGACCAGAGGACGACGATCGTCCCGTAGTCGTGCTTGTCGAGCGTGTGCGAGGAGACGGCGAAGAAGGCGTAGGCGAGCAGCCCCGCGACCCCAAGCGCGATCGTAAGCAGACCGGCCGAGCGCCCGTACTGCCGCGTCTCGGCGGCTGCGACCTCCTGGCTCATCGCGGCCAAGCTACCCGCTTGTCAGGAGAACGCGTCCCAGCCGTGCAGTGCCGGCGCGGGATCCGTCGGGCCGCCACGGCGGTAGCCGTGTGGCCAGAGCTCGAAGTGCAGCTGGCAGAACTCGCCGCGGGCGTTGCCCGTCTTCCCGACCTCACCGATCCGCTCGCCGGTGCGGACCCGATCGCCCTCGGCCAGCGGCGTCGGCGCCTGCAGGTGGGCGTAGAAGTAGTCCTGGTCGGTGGCGAGGCCGTCGATGAGCACCCAGTAGCCGTAGAGGGCGTCGCTGTAGCCGGTCGCGGCGACCGTGCCGCCGCGGGCGGCGAGCAGGGGCGTGCCGCAGCCCGCCGGCAGGTCCTGGCCCTCGTGGACCCGCCCGCCGCTGCGCGGGACCCCGAACGGATCGCCGTACCCATGGGCGCCATGCACCGGGAACACGTGATCGTGGTATTCGAAGCGGCCGATCACTGCGCCGCGGTGCCCGGGCGGCCCGACCCGGAACGCGTACGCCTCGTCGGCCGGCACCCGGTGGTTGGCGCGACGACCATCCCAGCGCACCTCGTGCACCTTGCCGGGTGCGAGCCCCCGCTTCAGGTAGCGGCGCACCGGCTTGCCGTCGCGAACGCGGACGACGTGAACGACGACGTCGAGGCGCCGCTCGGCGCCGAAGGAGAACCGCGCGGTCGGCGGGCGCTCACCGTCGAAATAGGCCGTCTGCGGCTTCACCCGCGCAGCGCGGAGCTCGAAGCCGGCACCGGTGGGGGCAGCCGCGGCGGCCGGCGCGAGCACCGCGAGCGCGAGCGCGGCGAGCGCCGCGGCTCGCCCGGGCGTCAGATCCACTCGTCCCAGCTGCGCAGCAGTCGTTCGACGGAGGGCATCGGTTCGCCCCCTTCATACCAGCCCGGAGCGGTCCAGATCTCGAAGTGCAGATGGCAGCCGGAGGCGTTGCCCGAGCTGCCGACCGTGGCCGACCTGCTGCCCCATCGCGACGCGTTCGCCGCGTCGCAGCGGCGGACGGCGCAGCATGTGCGCGTACATCGTGTCGACGCCGGTACCTCGCCCGTCGACGACGACGTAGTAGCCGGCCCGGCGCTGGTAGTCGACTCGCTGGATCCGCCCGTCGCGAGCGGCGAGGATCGGTGAGCCGCAGTCGGCGAACAGGTCCTGGCCCTCGTGGCTGCGCCCCGCGCCGAAGCCGTCGCCGTACGTGTGAGGGACGTCGAGGGGGAACCGGTACTGCCCGGTGTCAAGCCCCGTCGGGGGCCCCATGCCCCCGCCACCCCCGGGCTCGCCGCTCGGCGGGGGCTCCTCGCCACCGTCGGGCGCTCCGACCCCACCGCCACTGGCGAGCGTGGTCGGGGCGCCGATACTCAGCGCCGCCACGGCGACCGCTGCGCACACGCGCACAGGCTTCATCCGAGCCAGATTCGACGCCGGCGCGCGCGTTCCCCCATGTGGGCCCCACGACCGTGGTTACGGTCGCGTGCACTAAGATCACGGGTCGCCGCGCGCCGGAGCGCGGCTTTTCCGCGCCATGAAGACCTACGTTGCGAAGCCGACCGACCGCCAGCGCGACTGGTACGTCGTCGATGCCGAGGGCAAGACCCTCGGCCGCCTCGCCACCCAGATCGCCAACGCCCTGCGCGGCAAGCGCAAGCCCGAGTACACGCCGCACTGCGACACCGGCGACTTTGTCGTCGTGATCAACGCCGAGAAGATCGTCGTCACCGGGAACAAGCGGGCGGACAAGCTCTACTGGCGCCACAGCGGCTATCCCGGTGGAATCCGCTCGCGGACCCTGAACGAGATGCTCGAGCGCCGCCCGGAGGAGGTAATCCGGAAGGCGGTCCACGGGATGCTGCCCCGCAACCGGCTTGCCCGTCAGCAGCTTCGCAAGCTCAAGGTCTACGCGGGGCCGGACCATCCCCACGCCGCGCAACAGCCGAAGCCGATGGAGATCGAGACTTGATGATCGACGAGAACGAGGAGACGACGGGGCAGGACGAGGGCGTGGCGGAGGGCGCGGCGGAGGGCGACGCCGGAGGGCAGGACCCTTCGGAACGTCCTCGCTCCGCTGCGGATATTCCTCAGGGTCCTCCCTCCGACGCCGCCCCCGACGAGGCGCAGCCGGCTGACGAGGAGAAGGAGGGGGAGCCCGAGGCCGCTGCTGAGGCGCCGCCCGCCGAGGAGCCGCCCGCCGAGGAGCCCGCCGCCGAGGAGCCGCCCCCCGCGGAGGAGGCCCCGGCCGCTGAGGATGCGCCCGCGGCTGAGGAGGCCCCTGTGCCCGTGGAGGCCTCCGCGGCCGAGGAGGCACCGGCCGAGGAGCCCGCGGCTCCGGCCGCTGAGAAGCCGAAGGCCAAGGACCAGGCGCCCGGCGCCGATCTGGAGCCGATCACGCTGGAGCCCGAGCGCGAGCTCTCGGCCGAGGAGCGCGCCCGGCTCGAGGCGGAGGAGGAGGAGCGCGCCCGGCTCGAGGCGGAGGCCGAGGCCGGCGACGAGCCGGTGGCCCGCAGCGGGCCGCAGGTCGAACTCGCCCCGGACGCCCGGATCCAGGCGACCGGCAAGCGCAAGAGCTCGATCGCCCGCGTGATCCTGCGGCCCGGGAGCGGCGAGTGCCGGGTGAACGGCAAGCCGCTCGACGAGTATTTCCCGCGCCAGGCGCTCAGGACCATGGCGCGCTCGCCACTGCTCACCGCCGGCTACGAGTCGAGCGTCGACGTCCAGGTCCGCGTCCACGGCGGCGGCATCGCCGGACAGGCGGGCGCGGTCCGTCACGGGATCGCCCGGGCGCTCACCGACGTCGATCCGGAGCTGCGCTCGGAGCTGAAGCGACGCGGGCTGCTGACCCGGGACGCGCGCAAGAAGGAACGTCGTAAGGCGGGCCTGAAGAAGGCCCGGAAGCGGCCGCAGTTCAGCAAGCGCTAGAGACCACCCTTGGAGCGCAAGCTGTTCGGAACCGACGGCGTCCGCGGGGTCGCCGGCGAGCTCCTGTCCGCTGAGCTCGCTGTCGCCCTCGGTCGCGCCGCGACCTTCGAGTCCTCGTCCGACCGGCCGCAGGTCCTGATCGTCCGCGACACCCGGGAGTCCGGGCCGATGCTCGAGGCGGCGCTCGCCTCCGGAGTCGCCGGCGAGGGTGGCGATGCCCTGGTCGGTGGCGTCCTGCCGACCCCCGCCGCGTCGATTCTGGTGCGCCGGCTCGGGCTCGACCTCGCGGTCGTGGTCTCCGCCTCGCACAATCCGTGGCGGGACAACGGGATCAAGTTCTTCGGCGCCGACGGCCGCAAGCTCAGCGACGAGGCCGAGGCGAGGGTCGAGCGCTCGGTCAGCGGCTCGGCGCCCGTGGACGCTCCGACCAGCGCTTCGATCGGCCGCGTGCGCGAGCTCCACGGCGGCCTCGACGATTACCTGCGCGAGCTCGAGCGCGGGTTCCCGCTCGACCTCTCGGGACTCCGGGTGGTGCTCGACTGCGGCAACGGTGCCGCCTATCGCGCCGCGCCGCTGATCTTCGAACGGCTGGGCGCCGAGGTCGAGGCGATCAACGTCGAGCCCGACGGGCGCAACATCAACGAGGGTTGCGGGTCGACCCACCCCGAGGCGCTCGCCGAGCACGTCGTCGCGACCGGCGCCGCGGTCGGCTTCGCCTTCGACGGTGACGGCGATCGCGTCGTCGCCGTCGACTCGACCGGCGCGGTCCGCGACGGCGACGAGCTGATCGCGCTCGCCGCGCTCCACTTCGCGAACACCGGACGGCTCGGGGGCGGGGTCGTGGTCACGGTGATGAGCAACTACGGCTTCCACAACGCGATGGCCGAGGCCGGGATCGAGGTCGCGACGACGCCGGTCGGCGACCGCAGCGTCGCGAACGAGCTCGCGAGCCGCGGCTGGTCGCTCGGCGGCGAGCAGTCCGGCCACCTGATCTGGACCGAGTTCGCCGCCTCCGGCGACGGGATCGCGGCCGCGCTGCTCACCCTGGGAGCGCTCGGTGGCAACGCGCTGACCGAGGCGAAGCCGATGACGCGGCTGCCGCAGGTGCTCGAGAACGTCGCGGTCGCCGAGCGCGAGGCGATCGCCGACGCGACCGCGGTCTGGGACGAGGTCGAGCGCGAGGGCGCTGCCCTCGAGGGACGCGGGCGCGTCCTCGTCCGCCCCTCGGGCACCGAGCCGCTCGTCCGCGTCATGGTCGAGGCGCCCGATCAGGCCGAGGCCGAGCAGGTCTGCGCACGCCTGGTCGAGGTCGTGCGCTCCGAGCTCGGTTGAGCCGAGCCCCTGGATCGCCGATATAGCCCCCAGTACCCTGAACGGCCTCCCAAGATGTGTGGAATCGTCGGATATGTCGGTCAGCGCCCCTGCCGTGACCTGCTGATCGCGGGCCTCGAGAAGCTCGAGTACCGCGGTTACGACTCGGCCGGGATCTCGCTGCTCGCGGACGGCGAGATCGACACCGTGCGAGCGGTCGGCAACCTCGCCAACCTGCGCGCCGCCGTCGGCCTCGACGCCGCCCATCCGGTCACCGAGGCGCCGGCGACCGCCGCGGCCACCGGGACCGCCGTGGTCGCCGTTGCCGAGCCGCCGGCGACGATCGGGCTCGGGCACACCCGCTGGGCGACCCACGGGCGCGTGACCGAGGAGAATGCCCACCCGCACGGCGACTGCTCGGACAGCGTCCACATCGTCCTCAACGGGATCGTCGAGAATCACGCCGACCTCCGCCGCGAGCTGACCTCGGAAGGCCACGTGTTCAGCTCCGAGACCGACGCCGAGATCGTCGCGCACCTGATCGAGAAGCACCACGAAGGCGACTTCCCCGCCGCGGTCCGCGACGCGTTCCGCGACCTGCGAGGCCATTACGCGTTCGTCGCCATGCACGCCGAGCATCCCGAGATGCTGGTCGCGGCGCGACAGGAGTGTCCGTTGATCGTCGGGATCGGCGAGGACGAGACCTTCGTCGCCTCAGCTATCCCGGCATTCCTGGCCGAGACGCGGCATGTGCTCGGGCTCAAGAACGGCGAGATCGTCACCGTGACCCCCGACGGCGCCTCGATCACCGAGGCCGACGCGACGCCGGTCGCGCGCGACGTCGAGGAGGTGACCTGGGACGAGGAGGCGGCCGAGCGGGGCGGCTACCCGACCTTCATGATGAAGGAGATCCGCGAGCAGCCCGACGCGGTCGCCGAGACGATCGTCGATCGGTTGCAGGACCCCGAGCGCGTCGACCTCTCCGAGCTCGAGCTGCCCGCCGACATGGCGCAGCGGCTACGGCGGATCGTGATCGTCGCCTGCGGCACCTCCTACCACGCGGGGCTCGTCGGCCGCTATGCGATCGAGCAGTGGGCTCGGGTCCCGGTCGAGATGGACATCGCCTCGGAGTACCGCTACCGCGACCCCGTGATCAGTGAGGACGACCTCGTGATCGGGATCACCCAGTCGGGCGAGACCGCCGACACGCTTGCGGCGATGCGGCTGGCGCGCGAACGCGGCGCGTACGTGCTCGCCGTGACCAACGTGATGGGCAGCCAGGCGACCCGCGACGCCGACTCGGTGCTGTTCACGCGGGCCGGGATCGAGGTTGGAGTGGCGGCGACCAAGACCTTCGTCAGCCAGGTGGCGGCGATGTACCTGCTCGGGCTCTGGCTCTCGCAGGAGCGCGGCACGCTCGATCGGGAGCGGGTCGCCGACCTGATCGCCGAGCTCAAGGGGCTCCCGCACCTGATCCAGGAGACGCTCGTCGACGTCGACTCGCGGGTGCGCGCGATCGCCCGCAGCCACGCCCACCAGCGGTTCTTCCTCTACCTCGGCCGCAACATCGGGCTTCCGGTCTGCCTCGAGGGAGCGCTGAAGCTGAAGGAGATCTCCTACATCCCCACCGACGCCTACGCCGCCGGCGAGATGAAGCACGGCCCGATCGCGTTGCTCGACGAGGACACGCCGGTCGTCGCCGTCGCGACCGACAGCCCGGTGCTCGAGAAGGTGCTCTCCAACGTCGCCGAGGTCCGCGCTCGCGGAGCCGACGTGATCGCGGTCGCGACCGAGGGTTCCGAGAACGTCGCCGAGGCCGCCGACCAGACCCTGTTCGTGCCTCGCACCGACTGGATCCTGCAGCCGATCCTCGCGGTGCTGCCGCTGCAGCTGCTCGCGTACTACATCGCGCGGCTCAACAACCTCAACGTCGACCAGCCGCGCAACCTGGCGAAGACCGTCACGGTCGAGTAGCGCCGAATCGCCCCCGGTCGGCAGTCATTCATCTCTAGCATGCCCCGCTTGCTCGGAAGGCTCGGCCAGACGGTCTGCGCGCTCGCCCTCGCGGCGGGCGCCGTCGCCGGCTGCGGCGACGGCGGCGACCCAGCCGGGCTGGCGTCGCTCGCTCCGCCCGACGCGCCTCTGTACGCGGAGGTCGCGATCCGGCCCGACGACGACCAGGCGGATGCGATCGAGTCGTTCGCCGAGCGGGTCGGCGGGATCTCAGACCCGGGAGCGGCGGCGGTCGAACGGCTCAACGAGTTCTTCGCCGCCACGGGCGCCGATACGACCTACGCCGAGGACGTCGAGCCGTGGCTCGGCGACCGCGGCGCCATCTTCGTGAGCTCGTTCGAGCCGACCGGCTCCGACTCCGGCTCCCCCGACTTCGCTGCCCTGGTCGAGGTCGACGACGCCGAGGCGGCGCGCGAGTTCCTCCAGGAGGTGGTGGACCAGAGTCCCGAGCTGGCGGCGGAGCGCAGCTACGAGGGCACCGACTACTACACCTCGCCGGACGGGTTCGCCGCCGGGGTCGTCGACGACTCCGGCCTCGTGGTCGGAACCGAGGCCGCGCTCCAGGTCGCGGTCGACTCCTCCGGCGGCGAGTCACTCGCCGAGAGCCCCGAGTACACCGCGCGTGCCGACGCGCTTCCCGACGACGGTCTCGGATCGGTCTTCGTCGAGCCCGCGGCGGCGATCCAGGCGATCATCGCCTCCGAGGGGCTCGATCCGGAGCAGGTGCAGATATGGACGCCGCTGCTCGACGGGCTGCTCTCCGAGCCGGTTGCCGCGACCCTGACGGCAACCTCCGACGCCGCCAGCATCGAGATCGCCGCGATGCTCGACTCGAACGTCCTGCTCGGCGCCGACCCGTCGCTGCTGACCTCGCTCCCCGGCGACTCATGGTTCGCGATCGCGATCCCCGAGCTTGGCCCGGCCCTCGAACACGCCCTCGATGTGCTTTCCAGCAGCGGCCTGCCCGGGGCGGGCGAGCTCGAGCGCCGCGTCCGCGAGACCACAGGGCTCGAGCTCGCCGAGGTGTTCGGCTGGCTCGGCGACGCCGCCGCGTTCGTCGCCGGCACCGGGCCGCAGACCACGAGCATCGGCCTGATCGCCGAGACCGGCGATCCGGCCGCCTCGAGGGATCTGCTCCCGGCGCTGGAGCGGCTCCCCGATGTCGAGGCGGACGTGGTCGGCGACTCGCTCGTCGCCACGCTGGGAACGACGGTCGATCAGGTGCTCGAGCCGGACGAGCTGCTCGGCGACGCCCCCGGGTTCACGTCGGCGACCGAGGCGCTGGGCGACGACTTCCCGCCCGGGCTGTACCTCGACCTGCCGTCGTTCTTCACGGTCGCCGAGCAGGGCTCGGACGGCGACCTCGACTACGAAGCGATCCGGCCTTACACCCAGGCCTTCGCCTCGCTGGCCGCCGGCAGCCGGGTTGAAGGGAACCTGGTGCTGAGCCGGTTCACGGTCACGCTCGCGGACGAGTAACGTGGAAGCGGTGCCGGGGATCGGGATCGACCTGATCGAGATCGAGCGGCTCGAGCGGGCGATCGAGCGCCGCCCGCGGCTCGCCGAGCGCGTGTTCAGCGCCGCGGAGCTCGAGCAGGCGCGGGACAGGGCGCGCCCGGGCCGGCACCTCGCCGCCCGTTTCGCCGCGAAGGAGGCGGCGCTGAAGGCGCTCGGCCTCGGCGGCCTGCGCCTTCACGAGATCGAGGTCGAGGGCGGCGGCGGCGAGCCGCCGCGCCTGCGCCTGCACGGCGAAGCCGCGGAGGTCGCGGCGCGGCAGGGTGTCGAGCTGTCCGTGTCGTTGACGCACTCGCAGGACATGGCGGCGGCCGTGGTCCGCGCGGACAAGGCTGGGTAGGGGCGGCCGGGCCCGAATCGATCGGTCTGGCATCCGACTGTTGGACGCGAGACCGATTGGTTCGGCGCCGCGAGTAGCCTGCGCGCCATGGAGAGCTGGCTCGAGCCGCTGCACGACGCGGAGACGATGCGGGCCGTCGACGCGTGGGCGATCGACGAGCGCGGGGTGCCGTCGCTGGAGCTGATGGAGGCTGCCGGCCGGGCGGTGGCCGAGGCGGCCGAGGAGGTCGCCGGGACCGGCCCGGCGCGGGTCGTCTGCGGCAAGGGCAACAACGGCGGGGACGGGCTGGTCGCCGCCCGCCACCTCGCGGACAGCGGTCACGACGTGGAGGTCCTCCTGCTCTCCTCGCCCGACGACCTGTCGGGGGACGCCACGGCCAACCTGCACCGCTTCGCGGGCACGGTCCGCGACTTCGAGACGGACGCCCTCGCCGGCTCGGGGGTGGTGGTCGACGCGATCTTCGGCACCGGCTTCGAAGGCGAGCCGCGCGACCCCGCGGCAACCGCAATCGAGGCCATCAACGCCTGCGGCGCCCCTGTCGTCGCGGCGGACATCGCGTCAGGGGTCGATGCCTCGACCGGCGAGGTGGCCGGAGCCGCGGTCGAGGCGGAGGTCACCGTCAGCTTCCACGCCGCGAAGCTCGGCCATTGGATCGCGCCCGGCAAGCGCCACACCGGCCAGCTGCGGGTGGCGCCGATCGGGATCCCGGAAGGGGCGCCGGGCGACGCGCCGGGCGGTCTGATCGACGGCTCGGTCCTCGAGCTGCCGATGGGTCGCGAAGCTGACTCGACCAAGTTCAGCTCCGGCACGGTCGTGGTCGTCGGCGGCTCGCGCGGGCTGACGGGCTCCGTGTGCATGGCCGCGAGAGCCGCGGCGCGAACGGGGGCCGGCTACGTCACGGTCGCCGTGCCCGCCGAGCTGGAGGCGATCTTCGAGGCCAAGCTCACCGAGGAGATGTCGGTCGGATGCCCGGGGGAGGGCGGGGCGCTCGGGCCCGAGGCGCTCGACCTGATCCTGAGCACGGCCGAACGGCGGAAGGCCGTCGTGCTCGGCCCGGGGATCGGGCGCGGCGACGGAGCGGGGGAGCTCGTCCGCGAGCTGGTCGGCCGGCTCGAGGTGCCGCTGGTCGTCGACGCCGACGGGCTCAACGCGCTCGCGGGCCGGCTGGAGCTGCTCGCCGGCCGCACGGCGCCGACGGTGCTCACCCCGCACGCCGGCGAGCTCGGCCGCCTCCTCGAGATCGCTTCGGATGAGGTCGGCGCGCATCGGCTCCGATGCGCCCGGGAGGCCGCGTCGCGTGCCGACGCGGTCGTGGTCCTCAAGGGCGACGACTCGATCGTGGCCGCCCCCGGCGAGGTTGCGGCGGTCAACGGCCTGTCGGCGCCGGCGCTCGCCACCGCCGGCACGGGCGACGTGCTGAGCGGGATGATCGGCGCATTGATTGCCGGCGGCCTGGGGGCTCGGACGGCGACCGTAGCTGCCGTCCACGCCCATACCCGAGCGGGCCGGGCCGCGGCTGGGCGGGTCGGCGCGGCCAAGTCCGTGATCGCGACGGACGTGATCGAGGCGATCCCCGCCGGCCTGAGGCCCGCGTGAGGGCGAGCGCCGTGATCGACACCGGGGCGGTCGAGCGCAACTGCCGTCGGCTGGCCTCGGAGCTCTCCGGCGAAACGGCGCTCTGCGCGGTCGTCAAAGCAAACGGCTACGGCCACGGCGCCGTGCCGTGCGCGGCGGCGGCGCTCGCCGGTGGCGCCACCTGGCTCGCGGTTGCGGCGGCGAGCGAGGCGGTCGAGCTGCGTTCCGAGCTCGCCGAGCGGGCCCGGATCCTCGTCCTCGGCGCGCTGACGCCGGTCGAGCTCGACATCGCGCTCGGTGCCGGCGCCGACGTCGCGGTCTGGCGACGCGGGTTCCTCGACCTGGTCGTGACGCGGGCGAGCGAGCTCGGCATTCGCCCGCAGGTGCACGTCAAGTACGACAGCGGCATGGGCCGGCTCGGCGAGCGCGACCCTCACGCCGCCGCCGAGCTCGCCCGCGCAGCCGCCGCTTCACCGGACCTCGATCTGGTCGGTCTCTGGACCCACTTCGCGACCGCGGACGACACCGAGTCGGACTTCTTCGACCGCCAGCTCGAACGCTTCCTCGCCTGGGCAGAGCCGCTTGGCGACGAGCTCGGCGGCGTTCTCCTGCACGCGGCGAACAGCGCCGCCACCCTCCGCGACCCGGCCTCGCACCTCGACATGGTCCGCTGCGGGATCGCCGTCTACGGCCTCGATCCGTTCGGGGTCGACCCGTCCGATCAGGGCCTCGAGCCGGCGCTCGAGCTGCGGTCCTACGTCGCGGACGTAAAGCGCTTCGAGCCCGGCGACAGCGCCGGTTACGGCCGCACCTGGTCGGCGAGCGAGGCGACCGACGTCGGCGTGCTGCCGATCGGCTACGGGGACGGTGTTCGCCGCGGGCTCTCCAACAACGCCGAGGCGCTGGTCGGCGGCCGCCGCCACCCACTGGTCGGGACGGTGTCGATGGACAACGTCACGATCGACCTCGGGGCCGACAGCGCGGTCGAGGCCGGCGCCGAGGCGGTCCTGATCGGCGAGCAGGGCGGGGAGCGGATCCTCGCCGAGCAGTGGGCCCGGGCACTCGGCACGATCAACTACGAGGTCACCTGCGGAATCTCCGAACGCGTGCCGCGGGTGTTCGTCGGGTCGCGATGACCGCGGTCGAGAAGCTCGGCGACTCGCCGGCGGTCGGCGCGGCCCGCGAGGCGCTCGCCGGCTTCGGGGACGCCTGGATCGTCGGCGGCGCGGTTCGCGACGCGCTCGGCGACCGTGCGGTGATCGACCTCGACCTCGCGGTCGCTGGGGACCCGGCCGACGCCGCGCGCCGGATCGCGGCCGCCTCGCGCGGGCCCGCATTCGAGCTCTCGGCCGAGTTCGGGACCTGGCGAGCGCTCGCCGGAGACCGGAGCTGGCACGCTGACGTCAGCGCCCTGCGAGGGGAGACGATCGCGGCCGATCTCGGCCGGCGCGACTTCACCGTCAATGCGATCGCCCTCCCGCTCGACGACCTCGACGGCGAGCCGATCGATCCCTATGACGGGCGCGCCGCGCTCGCCGCGCGGATGCTGAGCCCGGTCTCCGGTCACAGCCTCACGGACGACCCGCTGCGGATCCTGCGCGCCGCCCGGCTCGGCGCCGAGCTTCGCTTCGGGCTGGACCGCGAGCTGGTGCGGCTGGCGCGCGAGGCGGCCCCGCGGGCCGGCGAGCCCGCCGGCGAGCGCCAACTCGCCGAGCTGCGCCTGTTGGTCGCCGGCCCCGATCCGCTGCGCGGGCTCGAGTTGCTCGACGGTCTCCATGCCACCGCGGCCGTGCTCCCGGAGCTCGACCGCCTGCGCGGCGTGGGCCAGAACCCCAACCACCATCTCGACGTCCACGGCCACACGCTGGAGGTGCTCGCCAATCTCCTCACCGTCGAGCGGGACCTCGTCGAGTACACCGGCGACGCCGCCCCCGCCGTAGCCACCCTGCTCGCCGAGCCGCTCGCCGACGAGTTCAGTCGCGGCGACGCGCTGCGCTTCGGCGCCATCCTCCACGATGCGGGCAAGCCCGTGACGCGCGAGGAGCACGCGGGTGGTTTCGTCTCGTTCGTCGGCCACGACCGCGAGGGGGCGGTGATCGTTCGCCACGCCTGCGCACGGCTGAAGGCGAGCCGGGCGCTTTCGCGGCAACTCGAGGCGCTCACGCTCCACCATCTGCACCTCGGGTTCATGACCCACGAGCGCCCGCTCTCCCGCCGGCGCCTCTACGACTACCTGAAGCTGACCGAGCCGGTCGCGGCCGACGTCACCCTGCTCACGGTCGCCGACCGGCTCTCCGCCCGCGGCACCGGGCCGACGGCGACGCCGGAGATGATCGAGGCCCACCTCGAGCTCGCGCGCGAAGTGCTGCCGGCGGCGATCGCCTGGCACCGCAACGGGCCGCCGCGACCGCCGATCGCCGGCGACGAGCTCGCCGCCGCGGTCGGGATCGAGCCCGGCCCCGAGCTCGGGCGCCTGCTGGACGAGATCGAGGCGGCGGTCTTCACCGGCGAGGTCAAGACCGCCGATGACGCGATCGAGCTCGCCTCGAATAGCCTGCGCGCCGATGGCTGACGACTGCATCTTCTGCGCGATCGTCGCCGGCGACGCGCCGGCCCAGATCGTCGACTCCGACGAGCACACGGTCTCGTTCATGGACATCAACCCGTTCACGCCCGGCCACGCCCTGGTGATCCCGCGTGCCCACTCAGCCGACCTGACCGAGATCGCGGACGCCGACCTCGAGCGGACGATGCTCGCCGCCCGGCGGCTGGCGCAGCGGATGAAGGAGGCGCTGGAGCCCGCCGGGTTCAACATCCTCAACGCCTGCGGCGCCGCCGCCTGGCAGACGGTCTTTCACTTCCACCTGCACGTGATCCCGCGCTACGAGGACGATCCAATGAAGCTGCCGGTGATCCCGCGCGGGGGAGACATGGACGAGATCGCCCGCATCGCGGGCCGAATCAGAGGAGATAGCTAGCGATGGCAGAGGCGACGATCAAGCTCGAGCACGAGGGGGCCGTGGCCCAGGTCGTGCTCTCCAACCCGCCGCTCAACCTGTTCACCGATAACGCCTTCGACGAGCTGATGGCGTGCCTGGATGAGGTCGAGGCCTCGGACGCGCGCGCGCTCGTGTGGCGCGCGACCGGCGACATCTTCAGCGGCGGGGTGGACGTGAACGGCTTCCAGCGGATCGTCGACGCCGACTCGCCCGAGGCCGCGAGCGGGATGGCCGGGCCCCTGATCGAGGGCGTGCAGCGGCTCGAGGCGCTCGAGATCCCGACCCTTGCCCTGATCCACGGTCTCTGCCTCACCGCCGGGCTCGAGATCGCGCTGGGCTGCGACATCATCTGGGCCGAGGAGTCGTCGCAGTTCGGCCTCGTCGAGGCGGTCGTCGGCCTCACCCCGGGTGCCGGCGGCACCCAGAGGATGGCCGAGCGCGCCGGCCCCGGCCGGGCACGCGAGTTCGTCATGACCCGCGGCCTCTACGACGCGCCGACGCTCGAGCGCTGGGGCGTGCTCAACCGGGTCGTCGAGGACGGCACCGTGTACGAGAAGGGGATGCGGTTCGCCGAGCGCCTCGCGAGCGGGCCGACGAAGGCGCACGGGGCGACGAAGCGGATCGTGCGCGCCTACTGCGACGGCGGGATCGAGCGCGCCGACGAGGTCACTCCGCAGCAGTTCGCGGGGCTGTTCGCGACCGAGGACCTGCAGAACGCGGTGCGTTCGTTCCTTGCAGAAGGGCCCGGGAAAGCCACTTTCGAGGGTAAGTAGGCGCTACCCTCAACGCGCTTTGGGTAAAGAAGAAAAGATCGAGATGGAGGGCGAGGTCACCGAGGCCCTGCCCAACACGATGTTCAAGGTCAAGCTCGACAACGACCACGAGGTCCTCGGCCACATCTCGGGCAAGATGCGCCGCCACTACATCCGCATCCTCCCCGGGGATCGGGTGAAGATCGAGCTCTCGCCGTACGACCTCGATCGCGGCCGGATCACCTACCGCTACAAGTAAGCTCCCCGCCGGATGGGGAGAGTGGGACTCTGGCTCGGGCTGGCGCTTGCGCTCTGTTGCCTGATGCCGCCGGTCGCCGCCGCGCGCGCCGGGGGCAACGGGATCGAGGTCCTGCTCGAGCTCGAGCGGCCGCGCGGGCTCGACCGCTTCGTTCGCGCGGTCTCGGATCCGGCCTCGGCGCGCTATCGCGACTACGCGTCGATCAAGCAACTCGTCCGCCGCTTCGGCGCCGCGCCGCGTGACCGGCACCGGGCGCTCGCCTGGCTGCGACGACACGGGCTCCACGGCCGCGTCGGGCCGACCGCAGCCTGGATCCTGGTTCGCGCCGGCCGCGACGAGGCCCGGCGGTTCAAGCTTCCGGCCGGCAAGCGCACCGTCCGTCGTGGTGCTCGTGGCGAGGTCCCGCGCGCCCTGCGGGGCGCGGTCACCGGGATCGCCGCGCTCGCGACCGCGCCCGGCTTCGCCGAGACGGCATTCTCGCCCCCGCGCCGCGGCCTGCCGCCGAGCGCCGGCAGCTCGATGCGCCCCCGCACCGGGACGCCGCAGGGATGCGCGGAGGGGGTCGCCGCCGGCGCCCCCGATCCCTACTCGGGATTCACGCCGAACCAGTACCTGACGGCGTACGGGCACGCCGGGCTGCATCAGCGAGGGGTGCGCGGCAAGGGCATCCAGGTGGCGGTGGTCGAGATCGACGGCTTCGACCCGGCGAACGTGAGCGCCTTCGGAAGCTGCTTCGGGATTTCGATCCCCCCGATCCGCACGCGCCTGGTCGGGATCCCGGAGCCGCTCGCGCCCGGCGGCGAGACGACGCTCGACCTCGAGATCCTGTCTGCCGCGGCGCCGGGCCTGAAGCGGATCAACGTCTACGAGGGCGGCAGCTCGGAGGCGGCGATCTTCGAGACCTCCGCCGCGGCGCTCGGCGGCCGCGGTTCGCGGCCGGATGTGATCTCGATCTCGCTCGAGGGCTGCGAGGCGCGCCTTTACGGCGACCGCCTCTTCCGCCGCGGGCTCGAGAACGTGTTCGGGATCGCCGCCGGCGCCGGGGTCTCGACCTTGGTCGCCTCCGGGGACCAGGGCTCGAGCATGTGCACCGTGGAGGCGACGGGCGCCCTGCCGCTGCTCTCGGTCAACGGCTTCGCCAGCCTCGACCACGTGACCGCGGTCGGCGGCACCAACCTCGTCCTCGACCCGGCGAACACGATCACCGACCAGATCACCTGGAACGACCGCCCCGACCAGTTCGCGGCCAGCGGCGGCGGGATCAGCATCCTCTCGCCGCGCCCGTGGTGGCAGCGCGGGGCGGTGTCGCGCAACTCCACCGGCAACTCGCGCACGGTCCCCGATCTCGCCGCGCTGGCCGACGTCACTCCGGGCTACGCGATCAACTGCACCGCGGGGCTCGCCACAGGCTGCACCGACGATCCCAGCGGCTGGATGGCGATCGGCGGCACGAGCGCCGCCACCCCGCTGCTCGCCGGCGGGATCGCGCTCGCCAACCAGGAGGCCCGGCGCGCCGGCCAGCCGCCGCTCGGCCTCCTCAATCCCCTGATCTACCAGCTCGCCGGTTCGAAGACCGGCAAGCGCATCTTCTACGACGTCATCAGCGGCGACAACGACCTCGGGACGTTGATCCCCGCCGAGGCCGGCGGCGGCGAGCCGCTGGGGTGTTGCACGGCCGGCCAGGGTTACGACCCGGTCACCGGCTGGGGATCGCCCGACGTCGCCCGGCTCAGCCGGGTCGCCCGGCGGGTCGCGCGCTGACGGGATGAGAGACTGAGCGCCGTGCTTCGTCTCCTCGCCGGGCTACTCGTGATCGTCCTCGCGCTGGCCGCAGCCGCCCTCCTGGCCGGCGTCGTCCAGGGCGCCGGGATCCCGCGCTGCGAGGATCGCGAGGCGGTCGCCGAATCGGACGCCGACGAGTGCTTCGAGACGTCGAGCGGCGGGAAGACGATCGGGCTGGTGCTGGGCGCTGCGGCGGGCGTGGTCGCGGCGCTCGGGGCCGTCGCCGGGGTCGGCTACGTCCGTCGCCGCGGGGGCGGCGGGCGCCTGGTCTTGTGCACGCTCGCGACCCCGATCCTGGCGCTCGCGGCGCTCCTGTTCGTGCAGATCAGCTTCTAGAAGTTCCCCTCTCACCGCTTAGAGGGGGGTTTCAAAAGTGTTGCTTTCATGGAAACCGCGCGCTTCTCACGGGATCCTGCCTGCGCCGATGTCAAGCGTTGCAGTCGGCCTACTGTGGGTGTAGGGTCGGCGAAACGGCAGGGAGGTCGCATGGCTGATGGATCAGTGGACGGTCGCCGCACCACGCACAGGTGGTGCCTCGTGTTGCTGGTCACGATGAGCTTCGTCCTCGCGGCGTCTGCCCCGGCGGCCCGAGCGGAGAAGTTCAACCTCGCCCCGGGCCAGGCACACACCAGCGTCTCCAAACCGGGAACCGACGGGACCGAGCGCCGTCGGGGAGGCCCGGTCGAGACGATCACCGTGCCGCCCGGAGGCTCTGCGGTCACCGCTACCTCATTCGTGCAGGGCCAGGAGTACCCGGTCGTGGCCAGGCGGTCGGTCGGCAGCGTCCAACGCGGACGGCTCCTACGCGTACGACTGGTTCTACCTACACGAGTGCAGCCCCTTCCCGAGCCAGTGCGAGCCCTTCACCGGCGGGATCCCCGAGGAGTACTCGAGGATCTGGGTGTCCGACAAGACCCGGAGCAACGTGCCCCTCACGGCCTTCGCCAGCGGCGGCCAGTTCGCGTGGCCCGCCTACCAGGAGGACCATGTCTACCCCCTGACCATCACGGACGCCGACGGGCGCCTCACCATCACAGACGCCTTTCCGTCGTTCGGATACTCGACCGCAGGCGAGACCGGGAGCTGGAAGCTGGATGTCTTCCCGTCGGACGCCGGCAGTTGCTCGTCACGCCCCTTGGACGTCGAGTTCTTTGCCACGGCGCGGGCTGGCTCCTGCCCCGCTTCGGTCAGGTTCTCCTTCGAGACCCGCGGCCATCTCCCCGACAAGCCCGACGCGAGCGACTTGCCGTCCGGCACAGAAGATTTGGAGGCTGCTTCTGAGGGTACGAAGCTGACGCTTGACCCAGGGTTGGGCTACGTCGGCGAGGGCAAGATCAGGCTCGACGTCGCGAACTCCGACGACGACGAATCTTTCATCTATTTGGAGGTCGGCGCGGAGGCCGAATACACGAGGAACGGGAACCTTCGTCGGGTCGACTTCGACGGCAACGTGGACGAATCGACCCACCCGGACTGTGACGACGGCACGGGCTTCGTGGGGGCGTTCGCCACCAAGGGGGAGCGGGCGAACCTCCGGCTGACCTTCGGTCCCGGTTGTCTCTCGCAGAAGCCGATTCTGTGGAAGAAGGCGAAGAAGTTCCGGAAGGCCTCGATCAAGGCCGGTCGGTGACCAGCTGATCACCTGACGTGAGTTGGTGTCGCGGTTCCGATCGCGACCGGCTCCGTCGCTCAGTTACTCGGCCGGAGTATCGGACTGGCCCAGCACCCCGGCTCGTCAACGACGACGTTGGCGAGGACCCGTTGCCGAGATTCTTTCCGGACCCGCCAGCGATCGCAAACGCCTTTACGTTCCGCCTGCGCTCTTCGCGTGCGTCGAGCGCCATTCGGACACCGTAGCGCTGTGGCACAGAGGTTCACGCTGGACGACGAGTAGAGCCCTTTACGCCCAGGGTGTTCGCTGCCCCTTTGAACCGCAAAGGCCCGCATGCGCGGGCCTTGATTTTGCGGCCGGGGAGCTACCCCGGGCCCAGTTGCCAACCGTGGCTCCAAGTTTACGTCGGCCGGCGGCCTTGCCACAACCGCCGCCGACAACCGGCGGAGCGCGGGGGACTCGAACCCCAGCCGGGCGCTAACCCGGCCGTCTCAGTTGGCAACTGGACGCGGCGCCTTACCGCTTCACGCTCCGCAGCTGAGAGCCTGAGGCGGCCAGCATCACGCGTGGCGCTCTGAGCGTGCCGATACCGCGCTGAGAGCGATGCTTCTTTTCGTCCAAGCCGCACCTTTCGCCGAACGTCCGTCATCTGTGCCTACACGCACAGCTGAGGGACGTTCGCGTCGTTTCGCAACCGCCGAACGTCCCTGAATACCCCTACAGGGCGCATTGCGGGACGTTCACCCGGAACGCGCGCTCCCCGTGCGAAGCGATACGTCTTGAACCACACCTCTGAGCGTTGAGCGGTCCAGGTGCTAGGCGGGCTCGGCCATTTCCAGGATCAGGCTGGTCCAGGCGAACTCGCGCGCGCCCAGGCCCTCGCCGGTGTTCGGGTCGTAGTACTCGCGCAGCCCCTCGCGCAGCACGAGCCCGCTCAGCCGGTCCGCCATCGCCGCCGCCTCGGCCTCGTAGCCGAGCCGGCGCATCCCCAGCCACAGCATCCAGGCTGCGTTGACCCAGGTCGGGCCGCGCCAGTAGCGCAGCTTCCAGCCGGGGCCGCGGTTGGGCTCGAAGGTCGGCTCCGCGGCGGAGACCGAGGGCGGGGGGTAGGTGAGCCAGTAGCGCGCCGGATCCAGCAGGTGCTCGGTGACCAGCCGGTGGCCGATCTCCTCGGGCAGGTCGGGCAGCGCCAGCGGCGAGAGCGCCGACCAGGTCGAGATCGCCGGTCGCGCGCCGCCCGGCTGCACCTCGTCGAGGAAGAGCCCGCGCTCGGGATCCCAGAGGCGGTCGACCAGCGCGGGGGTGATCGACGGCTCGCCGGCCGAGATTCGCGCCAGGCACCAGAGCACGTTGGTCATCACCTCGCAGACCACCGGCCAGCCGCGGTCGCGGATCCGCCGCGCGTCCCAGCGCAGGTGGCGGTTGCGCGCGACCAGCAGCGGGAACCCGTAGCCACCGTGCTTGAGCCGCCCCCAGACCGGATCGAACTTCGGCGACGAGTCGAGCCCCGACTCGTCGGGCTGGACCAACCACAGGAGGCCGTCGCCCTCGAGGTCGCGATTCGCGCGCAACCACTCGTGATGGGCGGCGATCCGCGGCTCGTCCGCCGGGTCGCCGACCGCAATTCGCCACGCCCAGGCGAGCAGCGGCGGCTGGATCGTGCCGGTCATCTCGTCGCTGCGCGAGGTGACGTTGTAGTAGACGAGCCGCTTGAGGCTCAGCGGCTGGTCCCAGAAGATCACGTGGCCGATGAAGCCGTCGGGCCGCATCGCGTTCAGCAGACTCTCCAGCTCCTGGCGCGGGCGGTCGGGGTCGAAGCGCCGCCACACGATCGCCGCGAAGCAGGAGTCCCAGTACCACTGCCACGGGTAGCGGCTCGGGCTCGGGCGGGTGTACGAGTACGGGACTCCCCGGCGCTCGCCCTCGGCGTGGCTGGCCGCCAGCACGCCCCGACAGAGGTCGGCGAGCTCGCTCAATACGAAGTGCGGGCCATGCCTCGCAGCGCGAAGTAGGTGAGCACGGCGAGCAGCCCCGCGAGGGCGACGATCGCCGGCCAGGTTCCGGCCCAGGTGATCGAATCGCCGACGAAACCCTGGCGGGCCGCGTCGACGACCTGGGTCAGTGGGTTGATCCGAGCGATGTCGGCGAGCCAGCCCTGGAGCAGCTCGATCGGGGCGTAGGCGGTGGTGAAGAGGACGAGGATGAACATCCCCGCCTGCATCAGCGGCGCCGCGCTCTGGGTCCGGTACCGCAGGGCGAGGGTCACCCCCCAACAGGCGGCGATCGTTCCGGTCGCCATCACGCAGAACAGCGCCAGGAGGAGCCCGCCGAGCCCGGGCCACTCGACTCCGATCGAGAACCCGACCGCGAGCAGTACCGTGGCGGGGATCAGCGACCGAAAGCTCGCCGATAGGACCAGCCCCGCGAGCAGTGCCGGGCGCGGCGCCGGCGAGGCGAGCAGGCGGTCGAACCAGCCCTGCTCGATGTCGCGGGCAAGATTGACGCCGGTCGCCGCGCCTGTGAATCCGGCCCCCTGCAGGAGGCTGACCGGGAGGATGAAGCTCTGGTAGCTCTGGGTGTCGAAACCGGGCAACAGGGTGAGGCTGCCGAAGACCGCGGTCAGGCCCAGGAAGAAGATCGTCGGCGCGAGCACGCCGGGGATCGCCGCGCCCGGGACGCGGATGATCTCGTTGCGCGCGCGGCGGATCAGAACCCGCACGGTCGCCACGTTCGCGGCCAGGCCCATCAGCCACCCGTCCTCAGCCGGCGGCGGAGCGCGATCGCGCTGAGCCCGAAGGAGAGCGCGCCGACCAGGGCGATCGCGCCGAATGCCTTCAGCACCGCCTCCAAGGTCACCGAGCCGATCACCGGCTCGCGCATCCCCTCGACGATGAACGAGAGCGGGTTGTACTCGGCCACCGAGGCCGCCGGCTCGAGCAGCAGGTTGGTCGGGAAGAAGGCGCTGGACAGGAACAGGACGACGAAGATCAGCGGGAACAGGCCCTGGACGACCGAGGCGGTGCCGGTGTAGAGGGCGATCGCGGCGCTGATCCCGCCGAAGGCGACCGCGGCGAGCGAGGTGAAGACGATCATCAGCAGCATTCCCGGCACGCCCTGGTCGAACGAGGCGCCGAAGATCAGCCCGATCGCGATGAACCAGAGCGCGGTGACGGCACCGAGCGCGGCGGTTCCGGCGAGCCGGCCGAGGACGATCGAGTAGCGGGAGATCGGGGCCGCGAAGAGCCGGTCGGTGAATCCCATCTCGAGGTCGACGGCGAGCGCGATCCCGCCCGTGTTGCCGGCCAGCAGGCAGGCCTGCAACATCGCTCCGGCAAGCATGAAGCTCAGGAAGTTGTCGACCTCGGGGAAGCCGGGGAGATCGACGGCGCGGCCCGCGCCGCCGGTCTGCACCGCGAGCAGCAGCGTGGGGAAGATCAGGATCGGCGCCGCGAGTTGCGGGCGGCGGAAGGTCTGCTTGACCGCGCGGCGCCCGAGTGCAACCACCACCCGGACGTTCGCGACAAGGGCCGAGATGCTCATCCTGCGACGGACCCTGACGGCCCCGGACGCGAAGCGGAGGAGCCGTCAGGCGGTTGTTCGTCCCCTTCGAGGTGCTCGCCGGTCTTGGCGACGAAGACGTCGTCGAGGGTCGGCTCGACGAGCTCTAGCGACTCGACCAGGATCCCGGCCTCGTCGAGAGCGCGGACGACCTTGGCGACGTCGCTCGCGCCGTGTTCGAGCTCGACCAGCAGGCGGCCCTCCTTCTCGGGGAGGATGCGGCCGAAGTCGCCGCAGATCCCCTGCGCGTGCTCGGCCGAGCCGTCGGCGAGCCCGATCTCGAGATGGGCCTTCCCGACCTCGGCCTTCAGCGACGTCGGCGTCCCCTCGGCGACGATCCGCCCGCCGGCGATGATCCCGACCCGGTTGGCGAGCTGGTCGGCCTCCTCCAGGTACTGAGTGGTCAGGAAGACGGTCGCGCCCTCCCGGTTGAGCGCCGCCACCTCCTCCCAGATCGCCTTGCGGCTGACCGGGTCGAGCCCCGTGGTCGGCTCGTCGAGGAACAGCACCCGGGGCTGGTGGACGAGCGCCGAGGCGAGGTCGAGGCGGCGGCGCATGCCGCCGGAGTAGGTGCCGACCCGGCGGTCGGCCGCCTGGGTCAGCCCGACCCGGTCGATCAGCGCGTCGCCGCGGGTCACCGCCTCCTTTCCGGTGATCCCGTGCAGGGTCGCCTGCAGCTGGATCAGCTCGCGGCCGGTCATCAGCGGGTCGAGGGCCGCTTCCTGCAGGGCGACGCCGATCGAGCGGCGGACGTCGGCGGCCTCGGTGACGACGTCGTGGCCGGCGACCCGGGCGCTGCCGCCGGTCGGGCGCAGCAGCGTGGTCAACATCCGCACGGTGGTCGTCTTGCCGGCCCCGTTCGGGCCCAGGAAGGCGTAGATCTCGCCCTCGGCCACCTCGAGGTCGACGCCGTCGACCGCCTTGATGCCCCCCGAGAACTCACGCTCGAGTCCTGATACCTCGATTGCAGGCACGGCGGGGGAATCTACCGCCGCGGGCGAAGCGGCCTAAGCTACGGGTCGCTCGGAGACCGAAACCCGGTGGCCGAGCGGGTGTTTGACCGAGAACATGGCCGGCCGCAGAACATTATTCGTCGCCATGCTGGCGACCGCCTGCGTCCTCAGCGCCGGCGTCGGCGTCGCCGGCGCGGTGAAGGCGAAGACGCTCGGCAAGACGAACCGGACGCCGGAGGCCTCGTGCCCGGCGAACACCCCTGATGATCCCGGCGCCGACCGGGATTGCCAAGCGGTTGGCAGGGTGACCGGATTTCAGATGATGGCCGACGGGACCCGGCCGCTGTTCAAGGCGCGCGAGAACGGGTTCGTCGTCGCTTGGGCGATCGACCTCTCCAGCCCGAGCCAGAAGGAGACGAACTTCTTCGGCGGCTTCTACGAGTCGAACATCTTCGGGAAGATCCCCACCGCCCGGATCTCGGTGATCAAGCGCAAGGACGAGCGCAACTACAAGCTCAAGGGCCAGAGCGCTGTGGTCGGGCTCAACGCGGTGCTCGGCACCCGGCAGACGTTCACGCTCAACGACCCGCTGAAGATCCGCAAGGGCGAGTTCCTGGCGCTGACGCTGCCGACCTGGGCGCCGTCCTTTGCCGTCGGCCTCACCGGCCCGACGAACATCTGGCGGTCCAGCCGCGCGGCCGGCGCGTGCTTGGAGACCGACGACATCAAGGCCGGCAAGCCGCAGCAGAAGGTCGGCTCGACCCGCGAGTACGGGTGCGACTACAGGGGCGCCCGGCTTCTCTACTGGGGCTACTACGTCCCTAACTGAGCCGGCCCAGCCTGGCAAGGAAGCAGGGAGCGACGTGTGCTCCGCACACGAGCGACCGATGACGCCGCCAGGCTTAGCCGAGTGGTGGCTGGCGGAGTCCGCAGTAGGGGCAGTCGCTGACGTCGACGCCGATCAGCTGATCGCAGCGGCGGCAGACCCGGAGGTTGTCGGGCGAGCGCAACAGGGCCGACGCCGACGGCGCGAGCGGCAGGACCCGGGTCACCGGCTCCATCTCCTCCCCGGTCTCGCGGTCGACGTAGACGCCGTCCGGCTCGGCCGGCGCGAACGCCTCGCGACCCGAGGCGCGGGCCCGGAGGCGGTAGATCTGGCGCGGGTTCTGCATCGCGGCCGCAAGCGTATCCGTTGGCCCCGCCGTCGCGCGGCGAGTGAATAGCCTCACGCCGGTGAGGGTGCTGATCTTCCACGGCTGGCTGCTCCGCGGCACCGGATCGAACGTCTACAACGCCAGCCTCGCGCGGGCGCTCGCGCGACTCGGGCACGAGGTCCACCTGGTCTGTCAGGAGCGCGAGGCGCCCGATCTCGACTCCGGCGCGCCGGGCTCCGTGACGATCCACAACCCTGAGATCGGCGGGTTGCTGCCGGTCTTCGTCCGTGACAGCTACGAGGGCTTCGAGGTGAAGACCTTCGGCGAGCTGACCGACGCCGAGCTCGAGCGCTACCTGGAGCTCAACGTGACCGCGGTCGCCGAGCTCGTCGAGTCGCTCGGCGGCGTCGACGCGGCCCTCGCCAACCACCTGATCATGGCGCCGGTGATCCTCGCGCGGGCCGGCCTGCGCTACGCGGTCAAGGTGCACGGCTCCGACCTCTCCTACACGATCCTCCCGGACCTCGAGCGCTTCCGGCCGTTCGTCGACGAGGCCGTCGCCGGCGCCAATGGGATCCTGGTCGGCTCCGGGCACATCGCCGCCCGGCTGCGCCAGGCGGTCGACGACCCGGCGACGAACGCCAAGGTCCGACTCGGCCCGCCGGGCGTAGATACGCAGTTGTTTGCGCCGGGCGGCGGCCGGGGGGTGGCGGTCGCGCAGGCGCCGGGCGCCGCGGGCGGCTCATCCTGGGACCGCGACACCGGCGCCGCCGGCGATGCTGTTCGGTGGTACGAGGAAGGCACCGGTCCGCGGGTGATCTTCGTCGGCAAGCTGATCGTCTCGAAGGGCGTCGACCTGCTGCTCGCGGCGTGGCCGCTCGTGCACCCCGCACACCCGGAGGCGCGTCTGCTCATCGTCGGGTTCGGGGCAGCCGATCCGGCGCTGCGCGCGGTCGTCGACGGCTGGGCGGCGGGCGACCTCGGGCCGCTGCGGGAGCTCGCCGCCCGCGGCCGCGGGCTCGAGGGCGGGGAGGAGGAGCGGCTGACGATGCTGTCGGCGTTCCTCGACCGGCTCCCCGCCGACTACGGGGAGGCCGCCCGGTCCGCCGCGGACGGCGTCCGCTTCGCCGGCCGGCTCGAGCACGACGAGCTGCCGGCCCCGATGGCCGCCTCCGACGCGCTCGTATTTCCAAGCACCTTCCCCGAGGCGTTCGGGATGGTCGCCGCCGAGGCCGCCGCGGCCGGGGCGCTGCCAGTGTCGGCGGCGCACTCGGGAGCGCTCGAGGTCAGCAGGGAGCTCGCCCGCGCGCTGCCGGACGCCGCCCGGGAGCTGGTCTCGTTCGAGCTCGACGATCGCGCGGTCGAAGCGATCGCGACCCGGATCGACGCCTGGCTCGCGCTCGGCGAGGGCGACCGCGAGGCCGCGCGCGAGTCGCTGCGGGCGACCGTGGAGCGCCTCTGGAGCTGGCAGGGGGTCGCCCGCGGGGTGCTCGCGGCGAGCGCCGGGCAGCTCGACGGACTGCCGCGGCCCGCGGACGATTGAGACGGTTGAAACTAGCGTCGGGCTGACCCGCCGACGCCGTCGCGCCGATCAATAGAATCGCCGCGCAGTGACCCGGGTGACCTATGTTCGGCTCGTCGCCGCGATGCTCGTCGTCGCGGCCGTCTCGTCAGTCTTCCTGCTCCAGTTCGAATGGTTCGGCGACGCCGGGTCGGAACAGGCGGGGCCGATCGACACGCTCTTCGACGTGATGATCGTGCTCTCGTGCCTGGTCTTCGCGATCGTGATGGTGATGTTCACCTACGCGATCTGGAAGTTCCGCGTCAAGCCGGGCGACGAGGGCGATGGCAAGCCGATCCACGGCAACACCAAGCTCGAGATCGCCTGGACCGTGATCCCGACGATCATCGTCCTGTTCGGCGCCGGCTACAGCTGGATCGTGCTCGACGACATCGAGAGCGAGGCCTCGGACGCGATCCCGCTCCACGTGATCGGGCAGCAGTTCAAGTGGACGTTCGAGTACCCGGGTGAGACGGTCGGCAGCGGCGAGGGCGCAACCCCGCTCACCACCAGTCAGCTGCACGTTCCGGTCGACCGCCAGCTCAACGTCTCGGTCGAGGCGCTCGACGTGCTGCACTCGTTCTGGGTCCCGGAGTGGCGAATCAAGCGCGACGCGGTGCCGGCCGAGAACCCGGAGGAGGAGGGCGTCGACAACACCTTCGTCGTCACACCGAACCAGGAGGGCACCTTCAGCCTGATCTGCACCGAGCTCTGCGGGACCGGGCACTCGACGATGCGCGCCATCGTGGTGGTCGAGTCGCAGGAGGAGTACGACCAGTGGATCGCCGAGCAGAAGGAGGCTCAGGGCGGCGCTTCGGCGTCGACGGGCGGGTAACTAGGGTTCACGCGCGATGGTGGCTGCGATCAAGAGACCAGGGATGACCCGGGCGGGGTTCGGATTCCTGCTCGGTGCGGGGTTCGGCTTCGGGCTCGTCGTCGCTCTGCGCGCGATCTCAGGGCTGGAGATCTTCCAGACCGAGCCGACCGGCTACCCGCACCTGATCGTCCCCGCGATCACCGGCCCGCTCGGTTTCCTGATCGGCCTCGGAGCCTTCGACTACTGGTTCCGCTGGGCGGTCGGCGCGCCGACGATCCCCGAGGACCACTCCCAGCACGGGGCGAAGTCGTGGCGTGACTACTTCAAGTTCAACACCGATCACAAGGTGATCGGGATCCAGTACATCGTCACCACCTTCTTCTTCTTCCTCGCCGGTGGCCTGATCGCGATGATCATGCGCGCCGAGCTCGCCCAGCCCGGCACCCAGATCGTCGATCCCAGCGTCTTCAACGGCCTGTTCTCGACCCACGCCGCGCTGATGATCTTCGTCTTCGTGATCCCGGTCTTCGCCGGGATCGCCAACTACGTGCTGCCGTTGATGATCGGCGCGCCCGACATGGCGTTCCCGCGCCTCAACGCGCTCTCGTTCTGGATGCTGCCGCTGGCCGGCCTGCTCTTCCTCGCCAGCTTCCTCGTCCCCGGTGGCGCTTTCGACGCCGGCTGGACCGGCTACGCGCCGCTCTCGACCGGGGCGCCGTTGGGGCAGTCGTTCTTCAACCTCGGGGTGCAGTTCGCCGGCGCCTCGTCGATCGCCACGGCGCTCAACTTCCTGGTCACGATCATCACGATGCGGGCGCCCGGGATGACCTTCTGGCGGATGCCGCTGCTGGTGTGGGCGAACCTCTCGACCTCGATGCTGGTCGTCGCGGCGACCCCGTTCATCGCCGGCGTCCAGTTCATGGTCCTTTTCGATCGCGCCCTGCACACGAACTTCTTCCAGGCGACGTTCGGCGGCGACGTGCTCAGCTACCAGCACATCTTCTGGTTCTACTCGCACCCGGCCGTCTACATCATGATGTTGCCCGGGTTCGGGATCGTCTCCGAGGTGATCTCGACCCACGCCCGCAAACCGATCTTCGGCTACCGGCTGATGGCGCTCGCCCTGCTCGGGATCGTCGTCCTCTCCTACACCGTGTGGGCGCACCACATGTTCGTCAGCGGCATGTTCGCCTGGCTGCGGGTGCCGATGATGATCACCACCCTGCTGATCGCGGTCCCGACCGGGATCAAGATCTTCAGCTGGCTGGCGACGCTGTTCGACTCGAAGTTACATCTGAAATCGACCGCGATGCTGTTCAGCCTCGGGTTCATCGTCACCTTCGTGGTCGGCGGGATCTCGGGGGTGATGCTCGGCATGGTGCCGATCGACATCCACGTCTCCGACACCTACTTCATCGTCGCCCACATCCACTTCGTGCTCTTCGGCGGCTCGGTGTTCACGATCTTCGCCGGGATCTATCACTGGTTCCCGAAGATGACCGGGCGGATGTACGACGAGCGGCTCGGGCGGGTGCACTTCTACCTCACCCTGGTCGGCATGCTCGGCACCTTCGTGCCGATGCACTGGATCGGGATGGAGGGGATGCCGCGACGGGTCGCCGACTACGCGGCCCAGTTCGGCGACTGGAACCTGGTCATCTCGATCTCCTCGTTCCTGCTCGGGATCGCGCAGGTGATCTTCATGTACAACATGATCGTCAGCTGGAAGTGGGGCCCGAAGGCGACCGCGAACCCGTGGCGGGCGAAGACGATCGAGTGGCAGGTCTCCTCGCCGCCGCCGATCTTCAACTTCGACGAGATCCCGCGCGTCGTCGGCGGCCCCTACGAGTTCGGCGTCCCCGGGGCGCGGCACGCGATCATGGGACCGGAGGAGGGCGACGCCCGCGAGCACGAGCCGGCGACGGTCGGGGCGGCCGCGGGTGCCGGGAGCGGCGGCAACGGCAACGGCGACGGCGAGCACACCGGGAGCAGTCCGTGACCGACGCCGAGCATGCCGCGTACCCGGTCGACGATCCGGCCACGAGGGTCGCCTGGAGCGAGGGCGGCACCGTGCTTGCGTTCCTGAACGAGGTCGCGGGCGGCCGCCGGCTGCTCGAGGCAATCCGCGAGCGGGTCGCCGCCGGGGCCGGCTCGGTCGCCGTGGTCGCGCCGCAGAACCAGCCGATCGTCGGTCAGATCGTCGATCGCGACGAGGTCCGCGACGCGGCGCTGAGCCGGGTCGAGGTCACCCAGCAGGTCCTCGATGCGTTCGAGATCGAGTCCCTGGGGGCGGTCATGGACCCGGACCCGGCGCTCGCCCTCGACGACGCCGTGCGCGCCTACGAGCCCGCCGAGGTGCTGCTCTCGGCGCTCTATGAGACCCGCTTCGGGCTGACGCGCAAGGACCTGGTCGAGTGGGCGAAGGCGACGGTCGAGGTCCCGGTCGTCCATATCCCGGTGCGCGTCGACGACGACGCCGTCCGCTGGGACGTCGTCCACACGTTGGTCGTCGGCACGCAGACGATCAACAGCCCCGACCTGGTCACGCGGCTCAAGGAACGCGCGGCCGAGAAGCCGCATCGCTACACCATCATCTGCCCGCGGTCGGGAGACCTCTCGCGCGAGGATGTCTGCGAGCGCCTCGCGGCCACGCTCGCCGAGCTCTACCGCGCCGACATCGACGCGACCGGCCAGCCGATGAGCCCGGAGCCGTTCGCGGCGATCGCCAATGCGGTCGCCCATTACCGGATCGACGAGATCCTGATCTCGACGCTCGCCGGGCAGCAGTCGAAGTGGCTCGAGGAGGGCCTGATCGACCGGGTCAAGGAGATCACCGACCTGCCGATCGAGCACTACGAGGCCGGCGCGGGCGTACGGCCGGCGGGGCAGGAGGTGCCGGCCTGATGGAGAGCGCCTCGATTCCGGTCCCGGGCGGCGGCGCGGGAGCCCACGAGCACGAGCACCACGGCCCGCCCGAGGCTCACGCGAGCTCGCGGATCGATCGGCAGACGCTCGGGATCCTGATCTTCATCGTCTCGGAGATCATGCTGTTCGGGGCGTTCTTCGCCTCGTACTTCTTCCTCCGCGTGGTCGCCAACGAGGGCCCCTGGCCGCCCGAGGGGATCGACCTGCCGGTCGCGGTGGCGTTCGTCAACACCTGCATCCTGGTGTCCTCGAGCTTCACGGTCCACTGGGCGCTCGAGGGGGCCCGCAAGGGCAACCGCCGGGCGATGCAGATGGGCCTGATGCTGACCTGGCTGCTCGGCGCCACCTTCCTCTTCATCCAGATCAACGAGTACATCCACGTCGGCTTCTCGGCCCGCGACGGGGCCTTCGGCTCGATCTTCTACGGCCTCACCGGCCTGCACGGCGCCCACGTCTTCGTCGGCCTCGTGCTGCTCAGCTTCGCCAACATCCGCGCCTGGCGCGGCCACTTCGGACCGGAGGCGAAGGACCACCTCGGCGTCGAGGTGCCGGGGATCTACTGGCACTTCGTCGACGTGATGTGGATCATCGTCTTCACGGCCGTCTACATCCTCTAGTTTCGGCTCTAGCAAGCCAAGTAGTGTCGCTGCGGGACACTCGCGGGACAACGCACGGGACAATGCGCGGAAATTCGTGCACGGATGCGTGTCGGTATCGGCGGCCGTAGCCGGCGCCGAGCGGTTGTCCGCGCGGCCATCAAAGCTCGCCGAAAAAAACACATACTCAGCATGGAAAGGGACCCTTCTACGGCGTGACACCGAACACGCCGCGTCCTCGCAGCTGAACGCGATGCGTCACCACTTGCGGTCGATTACCTCCATGTGTACGGGCGACCTGGGTACGTCCATTGGTCCAGGCTCCCCAGGAAAGAAGTGCTCGTAGGTGCTCGCGGCGGAGATCTTGGTCCACTTCCAAATGCGCCACCGTTTCTTGTTGCCGCCAGTGGTCGTCGCGAGCGTGTACCGCATTCTTAGGTCGCGAGCGATTACGACGGTCTTGCTCTCCTCCGCGCCGGTCTCGGGCAACGTCGGCATCGACAAGCGAATGGTTCGGCTCTCGCCAGGTCGCCACTGCGCAGTCGGCGGGACGAGCCCCGCGTAGCCGTAGGCGCCTTCAACGCCCGCGACCCAAACCTCGCGAGCGGGGCCGCCGTAGTTGATGATCGTCAGCCGCGCCTCATCGTTAGGGATGTCGCGAATGGACTCGATCTGGAACTCCGGCAACTGACGGCTTCGACGGTCACGCTCCGCGCGGATCACGGTGAACAATGCAACGCCCGCAGCGAGCGCCGTGAAGAACGCGGCTCCTACTTGAGCCCACTCGGCAGTCGTGAGAGCGACGAGCACCGAGCGCGGCCTCAGTGCTTCACAACACGGACGACGACGGTGTCTTGCTCTTCGAAGTTGGTGCCGAATCGGTCAACGTCACGAATATTCCCAGTGTCGTAGATCACGAAGAAGAGGTTCCCGTACTCCTGGCGGTAGGCGAGGATGTCGTCGTTGATCTCCGCCGGGAGGTTCTTCTCGCGGTTCGCGTCGAGACAGACCTTGAGTTCGATCGCAAGATCGGCCTGATCGACGGTGAAGTCCGGGGTGTAGGTCTTGGACGAGTACTCGATGCTCTTCGTCTCGCGCGAGTACGGGATGTCGGCACCGATCAACAGGTTCTCAAACGCCTCTTGAAGCGCCTTCTCATTGGCGGGCGGATCACGAAGAACCTTCCTGAGCTTGCGCTCGGCGAGATTGATTGTCTTGATCAGGAGGCTCGCTTCGGGCGCGGTGTCCTTGCTCTCGTAGAGCGCTCGGACATCGTCCTCTCGGTCAAGTCGCTCACGAGCCGCCAGTAGAACGCCACGAGCAGTCGCCAGATGCCGCTGGAAGGCCTCGCGTTTGACGCGTTCCACGCCGATCTGCGGGTCCCATGCCTCGTCGGGTCGAGAGGGTCCGCCGATCATTGCCGTCGAATAGAGACCCCCATGGGACCTGTCGAAAGTTTCCGAAGTAGGACGAGTCCTCGCCGAACACCTCGCTCAGGTATTCGGTTGTCCGCAAGAGCCACGCTGTGTGACGTTCGGAGAACGCGACATCGCCGTTGAGTTCGTTTGCCTGTGCGAGCAGTGCATCAAGCTGCGCAAGCGCCTCATCCTTCTCCCAAACCTTCGACACGTAGGCGAGTCTACGTCTGCCTTCGGCTCGTTCTGACGCATGTCTCGCCTCGCTTGCCAAGGAACTGCGACGAATACCGCGGAGGTCCGATCGCGCCTCTGATTGGACTCTGAGGCCCACGTGTGGCGAATGGGCGGGAAGCAGCGCTCTGGACGAAACGCGCTACTTCGCATGAAAAGCGCGATCTGGGGAGAACCGTTCCGACCACGCAGTAAGGTGGCCGCATGCTCGCGATCGTCGTGCTTGTGTGCTTTGCCGTTCTTGTGATCGTTTGGGGCTTGGCCGTTCGGGTGGATGTGAAAGATCAGCGTCGGCGTGGAAACGATCCTGATGAGAACACGATCTCGATCCCGGCGCTCAGTCACGGGCCGCGGCGGGCTCCAGCTCCTTGGGCCTGTAAACGGGCGGTGACGGGAGTGGCTGCGTACGACGGCGGCCAGCCGGCGGAACCGCTCTGGCCGGCGACGTTTGACGACTTGATCAACCGCCGCCGAGCGGGCAGCAAGCGTCCTGAGCCTCGATCAGGAAGTTTCGCTTCGGACGAAAAGCGCTTGTCTATCGTCTCCCGGATGGCGGGGAGAGTGCTCGTGATCTGCGCCGCCGCGATTCTCATCGCTGGAGCCTCAGGCTGCGGCGCTGCGGATCACACTGACGATAAGTCAGACCGCGCATACGCCCAGCGTCTACTCGACAATTGCATCGACGAGCACTCCGGCGACGTGAGCAGCGACGAGACGATCAACTCCTGTTGGTCGAAAGCCGTAGAGGCGGCGGTTGACAACGGTGATCTTCCGCCGCAAGCCACGGACGCCGTCAACCGCGGCGATCTCAGGGACCTCGCGAACTGAACATCCACTTCGGACGAGAGGCGCTACGTCGTAGCGGTCGGCCGTCTCCCGCTGCGGGCAGCCATCAGAAGCGCCCCACCTGCCAGCACCAAGATGCCCAATGCGATCCAGCCGCCCGCGGGCCAGCCGCGCGTAAGTTCCCGAACGTTCCCATTCGGTCCCGTGAAGCTGCACTCCAGCGTGGGCGGAAACAGGCTTCGGTCCATCTCGGCCGAGCTGCCTTCACGACCTCCCCCGTAGTCCGAGCACCCCTCGACGGTACCCGCGGCGAAGGCCGTACCCAGGTAGACCCCAATCGCGGTGAGCGCCGCCACCGCCGCGAGAAGCAGCCAGAACGTCCGAGGGCTCACGCTCGGCAGTCTGTCGAAGTTCGCCTCGCGCGAAAAGTGCTGCTTAGGACGAGAACCGCAACTACCGCTGAGCATGGAGAGCGTCTACTTTCGGCGACGCCCGCTGCAGCCGTTACCGCCCCTGGTGATCCGTGCGATAGACCAGATAGGTGAACGCACGGTCGGCCGGGCTGCCGTTGCTGTCGTAGGTGGAAATCACCGGGTGCAGGCTGCCGACATCAGCCAGCGTCCAGCGAGCGCTGATCTCACCGGGCGGCGCCGGACCGCCTCCGAGCAGGGTCGCGGAGTGGAGGAGGTCCAGATCCGTCAGGCCCGCGTCCGCAATGCCTGGGATAAAGAGGCTGTACACGCCCGGCTGAGGGTGTTCGAGCGTCGGCTGATTCTCGCTCAGTCTGTTGAACGATGCACGGACCTCGCCGTCGACGGCGATCACCCCGGCCACCGCCAGCGTCGCGGACAGACTCAGGTTGCGGATCCCGACCGCTTCATCCGCGAGCTTGTCCCGGTCACGGCCCCGGACCGGAGCTTCGACGCCTTCACCGCCTTGGCGTCGAGCTTCTTTGCCGTAACCGCCTTGTTGGCGAGGTCGGGCGTATCGATCTTTGATGCCGCATAGGCGCCGCCCCCAGCGAGGACGCCAAAGGCGGCGAACGTCGCCATCACGTTGGCATAGGTCAGGTGCTCGCGAATACGCATTGGTTCCTCCCGGTCGATAGTCGGCCCCTCGCGGACTCCAACCTAGCCAGCAGGCGATGGTTGCGTTTCGGACGAGAAGTGAAGGTTTCGGGCGACAGGTCGTGAGACCATCGCACGGTCGATCGAGCTGGCCCCATGCCCATCAAGGCTTGGATTGAGGTCCGCGACCTAGCCGGCAACCTGCTCGAGACTGTCGAATCGCGCATCGACGGAGGCACGGTCCTGACCGACTATCCCGTATTCCCGACCGGCACTAGAGGCCGCGTTACACACCGTCGACAGTATGCGGACGGTCGCACCGAGTCTTGGCAGGACGACCCGGAGCTCCTACCGTCTAGCCCCATTACGCAGGTCTCCGAAGAGGGTTAGCTGGGCTGCCGTTGGTCTGGCGCGAGGGGGAAGGTCGCGCCATTCGTCCTGGGCGGCGTCCGGGCCTCAGTCGTAGTTGGATCGAGCAGGTGTAGATCGGATAGCCGCCCATCGAGCCACGCCCCCCGACGTTGAGGCGGTACCAAAGCGCGAGCCCGTCCCCTGCAGGATCGACTGGGCGGACCAATTTCACGCGGCCATCCGCGTACACCCCGCCACCATTCCGGGCACCTTTCAGCATCCCGCGGCCGGTCGCGCGACCTGAGCCCCAGTTCCGACTGAGGGACTTTCCGAGTAGCGCGCCCTCCGCGTAGGTCTCGGCGTTGCGCCGGTACCAACGACACCTGTGGGGCGCCGTCACGAACAACGGCCCGCCAGGCTGGAATGGGAAGTACCAGTTCCAGCAGGCGACCCGCGCCGGGACAGGTCGCTGGTCGACTGCAAGCGCGCCGGCGACATAGGTGTCGATGAACTTCTGCTCGACCGCGGATCCGTCAATGAGAGCGGCGCCGATTGAGCCCTCGTCGTCGGCGCTCAGAAACAGGTTTGACCGTCGTGCGCGCGACGTCGACGGCGACGTCCATGGCCGAGCTCGCACCCGTAATGAAGTTCTGTGCGACGTCGCTGCCGTCGAGGCCAGCGCGACCGATGGACGACTGGCCCGCCAGGGAGGGTGGAGAAGTTGCCCATCGCGTCGACGACGCGGTTGGCCCAGTAGATGTGTCCAGGCGTCGACGGCCAGGCCCGCCGGGTAGTCGGCCGTCACGATGAAGTTCGGCTCGACGTTCGAGCCATCGACGTTCGCGCGACCGACCGCGCCGCCGCATTCGCCGCGCGGACAAGTAGGTCCACGTCCAATAGACGTGCGCCGCATCGACGGCCACATCGGTGACCCGGGTCGTGCCGAGGTCGATGAAGTTCTGATCCAGTTGCGAGCCGTCGAGCGCCGCCCGTCCGATCGCCGACGGGTAAGTCGGCAGCGGGTTGAAGGTCGGGAACTCCTGGGTCCAGGTCGACGCGCGATCCATCGACCGCGACCCCCCGCGGATCGCCAGCGGTCAGGATGAAATGGTCGTTGGCCCGACCGGATCCATCAACGCGCGCCCGATCGATCGAGGGCGTCGGAGGGGCTCCCGCCCGGCGACGGCGAGTACAGGTAGGACCCGTCGACCGCCAAGCCGCTGCCTGGGATCAGCCGGATGAATGGATCCTCGACGTTGGTGCCGTCGTGCGCGGCTCGGCTGATCCCAGACCCGGTCCAGTAGATCGCTGCCGACGCCGCACCGGTCGCGCTCCAGCGCGATCACGCACCCAACAAACGCTGCGAGGATCCGCGGCAACCTCATCCTCTCTCCCATCACTGGGCTTAACCCCTCACGTGCGGGATTGTCGCGCCTTGGCTAGGGCCGGGCCGCTTTTCGCCCAGAGCGCAACTTTTCTGCTGACGTTGATATCGACTATCGAGATGGTCGGCACGAAGGACTTATCATGCGCGTTCGGCAGCACCTGACCTACGCGAACGTCACGGCGACGATCGCTCTATTCGGCGTCGTGACGGGCGGCGGGGCTTATGCCACGTACAAGATTGGCGCGCCGCGACCTCGAGCACAAGGCCGTGACCGCCCCCAAGATCCGACAAGGGCGCGGTAACCGCGGGCAAGGTCCGCGACGGTGCGGTGGGAACCGACGGCATCTCCCAGGACGCACGTGGCGTAGGAGGCGCTTGTCGGTGCGACGATCGACAAGAGCGGCGCCAGTGCTCGCCTACTTCAAACCGGACCGGTGGTGGCGCTCCACGGGTCGAGGCGTGCTTCGCCTGGCGCCCACCACCTCTACTTTCCCGGCCTTGAGAACTACAACTTCGGCCGTGCGATTCAATCCGCGACGATTCTCAAGGAGGCTCTCAAGATCCAGGTCAGGGGTCATACAACCGCCTGCAGCGGTCAGTGCGCCTCCCATCCATTCGTCGTCACCCAGGACAGTGCCGGGAACCCAGCGGACCGGGCCTTTAGCTACCTGCTCTTCGACACGGACGGACTTGAGCTGTGACCTGGACGCAGAGCGCGCTATTCGTCCGAAGCGATACTCGCGGGTAGCCTTGTTGCATGACGCGTGAGGAAGCGGAACACGTGCCTGCTCGGCTCGCGACCGAGCATCCCGACCGGAAGATCAGTCAGTGGCGGGCCCGTGAAGAGGCGAACGGGGACTGGACGGTGAGTCAAAATCGCGCTACCGCCGAACTCGCCCGGAGATCTCACTGCCGAAGTCCGGGCCGACGAGAGGCCGGCCAGGCCGATGACCCGCGTCCTGCGACGTTTCGAGACGTGCCGCCCTGGGCGGCGGGCTAGGCGCTTCTCATCCTAACTGCTCGCTTCCAACCGCATCACCGATCTCGTCCGTCCCGGTACAGACGCATGCTCGTCGACGGAGGTCCTCGCA
>CAVRKA010000004.1:0-1544992 GCA_963722175.1 uncultured Solirubrobacterales bacterium | reverse complement strand
CCTCGGCAGGCTCGGGCGCGAGCCGCTCGTCGCAGGCGACGTGGTCGCGATCGAGCCGGGGCTGTGGAAGGCGGGGCTGGGCGAGGTTCGCTTCGAGGACCTGCTGCTGGTCACCGATGATGGCTCGACGACGCTGACCGAGTATCCCTACGACCTTGCGCCGTAAGCGGGCCCGGCAGGCTTCGAACGGAGTGCGCTTCCCGGATTCGCGCGAAGGAGGAGCGGGTGCGCCCCCCCGAAAACACACGAAAAGCATGGAACGTGCAACTTCGCCTTACGCCGAAAGTCAGCGGTCTGCGCCAAGAGCCGAGACAGCTCGGACGGACGTAAGCGGCATGTCTAGCGGCCCGCGAGGCAGGTGGCGCGGTTAGCGTCCACCGAGGTGCCCCCAGATCCTCGATCGCCACCATCTGTGCGTGCTGCAGCCGGGACGACCCGGGGCTGTCCGCTCCAGTGAGGTCCGCAACCCGGTTACGCAGGCTGGGTTTGACTAAACACTCAATGCGATGGGCATTCCTGACATGGGTTGCGTGCGCGGCGTTCGTGTGGCCCTCGGCAGCAAGCGCGGTCCCGGGCGATATCGACGAGACCTTCTCGACCGACGGCTTTGCTGTGGTGCAGGACCGGAACCTGCGCATCTTTCCTCGGGACATGGCGCTCGACGGGCGAGGCCGAATCGTCGTGGCCGCCGACACCCAGACGAAAGCCGATCGCCAGTACGGCCTGGTCCTCGCACGCCTCATGCCAAGTGGTCGTCGGGACCGATCCTTCGGCGATCACGGCGTCGTGAAGCGCAAGCTCACAGATGCCGTGATCAATGCTGTCGCCACAGACTCCAAAGATCGGGTCCTGTTCGCGGGCTCAGTGGGCCTAGACGCGGTCGTCGGCCGGTATCTCCCCAACGGCAAGATTGACCGCAGCTTCGGGGACGACGGACTTAGGCGGCTCGACTTCAGCGGCGAGTACGGCTCAGTCGACGGCCTGAGCGTGCTCGACAACGATCAGATCGTCGTCGCCGGAAACGTCGGCGGTGATCTGTTCGTCGCAAAGCTGAAGTCCTCAGGGGCAGCCGGCCGCCGGCTTCGCGAACGGCCAAATCGTCCGCGAAGCGCTCGAGCCCACCGATAATCAGCAGCACGCTGAACTGGCGGTTGGGCAACATGGTGGACTCTTCGTCTCCGGCATTGCCGGAACGCACTTCGCAGTCCTTCGATTGAGCGCGAGCGGGGATCGCGTCGCGCGCTTCGGAGAGAACGGCCTGGCCGAACTCAAGCATCGGCGGTCGTTTAGAGACCCGGTCGCGGTCGACGACACGGCGATCGACCGCAAAGGTCGCTTGCTCCTGGTAGGTGATGAGTGCGGCGGCGGTTGCCGATCGGTCGTCACCAGGATGGACTCACGTGGAGCCCTTGATCAGTCTTTCGCCAACCGCGGGTGGTGGTCAGACACACGTGCCTTCATCACCGGGGTGACTTTATTGAACGGGCGCATCGTCCTCGGCGCGGGCTTCGGCGCCATGGGGCTGTTCCAGTTGACGCACGACGGGGAGCGCGACCGCGCGCTCTCTGAAGACGGACGGGCCGGTGTTGCCTTTCGTTTCGATTACGCCCAACCGGCCGAACTTGCCGTTGATAGGAGGGGGCAGATCGTGATGGCCGGCCAACTCAACCCGCAACTTGACTACACCGAAGACCTGCTAGTTGGGCGCTACGACATGTCGCAGCGCACACCGCCGGACGCCGACGGCGACGGTCTAACCGATCAGAGCGATTCCTGTGCGGTTCACTTCGGCTCCGGCCGCACGGGCTGTCCGCGAATCAAACGGTTCATCATCTGCGCGCCCGACGGCGACCGGGTCCAGGTCAAGGTGGCATCTGCTGCCGAGGAATGCACGCAAGGGGCGCCGATCTCGATCATGCGCGCAACGCCCGGACCGGACGAGGAAATCGCCCACGGCAAGACCAACGAATCTGGAAACTGGATCGCCGACGTCCGACCCAGCGCGCGCATCTACGGCCGCGTCGCGGCCACCGCCATTCCGCATCTCGTCCGGTGTAGGGCCGCTCGGTCGGAGCGGGTCAAGCCCTCTTCCTAGCTCGCGTCTGCGGGCGCCGACTGAAGCCCTTGCCACCGCGTGCTCATTGTTCGGCTCCCGAGACGCGAAAACCCACACTCCGCATGGAATGCGTGCCTCCCGACGAGCCGTGAACGTCCCTCAACTGTGGGTGTATGCCCAGTCCAGGGACGTTCGGCGAGATGCGCGCTCAGGACGAAAAGCGCCTAGCCCGCCGCCCAGGGCGGCACGTCTCGAAACGTCGCAGGACGCGGGTCATCGGCGGTGGCTGGCCTCTCGTCGGCCCGGACTTCGGCAGTGAGATCTCCGGGCGAGTTCGGCGGTAGCGCGATTTTGACGACTGTCCAGTCCCCGTTCGCCTCTTCACGGGCCCGCCACTGACTGATCTTCCGGTTGGGATGCTCGGTCGCGAGCCGAGCACACACGCGTTCCGCTTCCTCACGCGTCATGCAACAAGGCTACCCGCGAGTATCGCTTCGGACGAATAGCGCGCTCTGCGTCCAGGTCACAGCTCAAGTCCGTCCGTGTCGAAGAGCAGGTAGCTAGGAGGCCGGTCCGCTGGGTTCCCGGCACTGTCCTGGGTGACGACGAATGGATGGGAGGCGCACTGACCGCTGCAGGCGGTTGTATGGACCGAGATCTCGCCCCAGAGAGCCTCCTTGAGAATCGTCGCGGATTGAATCGCACGGCCGAAGTTGTAGTTCTCAAGGCCGGGAAAGTAGAGGTGGTGGGCGCCAGGCGAGCTCGCCTCGACCCGTGGAGCGCCACCACCGGTCCGGTTGAAGTAGGCGAGCGCTGCGCCGCTCTTGTCGATCGTCGCACCGACAAGCGCCACGCCACGTGCGTCCTGGGAGATGCCGTCGGTTCCCACCGCACCGTCGCGGACCTTGCCCGCGGTTACCGCGCCCTTGTCGATCTTGGGGGCGGTCACGGCCTTGTGCTCGAGGTCGCGCGTGCCAATCTTGGACGCGGCATAAGCCCCGCCGCCCGTCACGACGCCGAATAGAGCGATCGTCGCCGTGACGTTCGCGTACGGTCGGTGCTGCCGAACGCGCATGTCCTCTCCTTCGTGCCGACCATCTCGATAGTCGATATCAACGGTACGCCCAGGAGCCGGGTCCGCGGGAAGACGAGCCGCCGATCAGCAGCTCTTCGGACGCGGGTCGAATTCGTCGACCTTCGCCTTCTCACGCTGGTTCGATCCCGGGCCGCAATCGAGGCGCCCGTCCGCGGACCCGTCCCGGGCGGATAGCCGATCCACGTTGCCCTCGCCGAACATCCGGTCGCGGCCGTCCGAGCCGACGAGGCGGTCAGAACCGGGGCCACCGAAGAGCTCGTCGTCGTCGAGTCCCCCGAGCAGGGTGTCCGCTCCCTGGTCACCCTTGATCAGGTCCGATCCCGGCCCCCCGTCGAGGGTGTCATCCGCGAGTCCGCCGCCGAGATAGTCATCGCCACCGCCGGCTGAACCGACGACGCCGAACGGGACCTTGTGTGCGTCCACGCCCTCGTCGCCGTCGCCGCCGAAGACCAGCAGTGAGGTGACTGGGGCGGTGCAGATGACGGTCTTTGTGGCCGGATCCTGAGAGCAGTCGGGCGCGGTCACGGTCCAGGCCGTGCCCGGCGGCGCCGCGTCCGGGTTGGGCACTAGGCGCGCCGAAGCACCGTTGGCCTGGACGACGATGTACTCGGACTCGCCCGCTGCGCTCGGGATCGTGAGCTGCAGCCGGCCGGGGTCGACCGCGTCGCGGGCGACGATCGGTGCTGCGGCGGCAGCGGCGCCGAGCGCGACCAACGCCAGGACGAGCGCTGCGAAACGGAACGTCATCGGCGATCGGACCGCGGCGAGCGTTCGCAGGCAATCAGCGTCTCGCCCTCGCAGCCGTCCAAGCCCTCGCCGCCGTCGATTGTGTCGAGCCCGTCGCCGCCGACGAGCTCGTCGTTAGCGTCCCGGCCCAGGATCTGGTCGTCGCCGCCGAGGCCGAGGATCTCGCTCGGCCCGTCGGAGGCTGTGATCTCGTCGCTCTGCTCGGTACCGATCACGTTCTCGATCTGCGGCACCCAGTAGTGGTAGACGGGAGTGAACCCCCAGCCGGTCGAGACGAGCTTCACCTTCAGCGGTCCTTCGACGCGGCTGAAGTCGGCGAGGTCGGTGCCGGCCCCGCCGTACATGTAGTCGACGCCACCGCTGCCGGTGGTCGGGCTGACGCGGATCTTGTCGTCGCCAGGGCCGGCGCGGAACCTGTCGTTGTCGCCTCCGCCGTCGAGGAGGTCTGGGCCGTCGCCCGCGTCGATGCGGTCGTCGCCGGGGCCGGCCTTGATGCGGTCGTGACCCTCGCCGGTGCAGATCAGGTCGCCGCCCCCGCCGCCACGCACCCGCTTCGATCGCCCGATGGCGATGATCACGTCGTCTCGGGCGGTTCCGCGCACGACTCGGTCCGAACCCTCGGCCGTGATCGTCGCAGCCTCGCCCAAGCACTCCGCGGATGGCGCCGACGCGGCCCCGGTCAGCGAGACGACCCCGAAGGTCACAAGCGCAGCCGCGCCGACGGCGCAGGCCATGATCGGCGCTCGAGGCTGAATGCGCATCCGGGGCACGGTAGCGAGCAGGGCCGCTCTCATCGCCACAGCCTGAGCCGCTCGAATCGAGAAAGTTGCGCTTTGGACGAGAAGGGGCTACCGGGTTATCCCGACCCCGCGAACACGCGAGTCGAACGCCAGGATCGTGAATCGCAGGGGGACACCGTCCTTGACACCCGCGATCAACGTCGGAGTACCGCCCGCCGCTACCAGATTGTGCAGCCTGGTCAGAAAGTGCACTGCCCCGTGCGTGTTAGGCCCGATGCGCCAAAGTCGGGGTCTCGGCGTTCGCTGGGCCACGACCACCTTTCCGTCCTTGGATCGGAACGCGAAGACTTGGGGCCCGCGCCCGGACAGCCGTTGGCTCACCCGAAGCCTGAGCGCGACCGCTCCATCGTCTCGAAGATGAAGCTCAATCGTTCGCACGTATCGCAGCGGACTTGCCGCAGGGGCCGCTGAGGGGCCCGCGACGATCAGGAGTCCAGCGATGAGGGCGAGGCCAGTCGCGATGCTGCGAACGGACGAAAGCCGAGCTGACGAGGGCCTGTTGGTCTCCACGATCTCAGCGACACTAGTCAGCGTCAAAAGTTCCGCTTAGGACGACGAGTAGCGGTTCTCAACGACAGCAAGGCGTCAGGCGTCATCGAGCGCTACCCGCACGTGAAAACGGGTCGGCGGTTGGTGAGGCGCCGAGTAGACAACGTGGATCTCGAGCCGTCGCCGCTGCGCGACTGTCGCGGCGTCGCGCTTCCTTAGCGCCCCTGATCGGCGGGGAACAAACCTCCCCGCGTGAATCGACGTGCGCCGGATCCTCGTCAACACGCGATCAGACCTCGATGCGGTGAACCAGGCGCGGACCTCGCACGTCTCTCGCGCATCCAGTGGGCAGCCGAGTCTCGTACGCAACGCGCCGCGGGCGCGATAGGCGGTCTCGTCAACCTGGCGGCGGACCAAGCGCCGGAACTCCTCAGAATCCGGATACGGGCAGTACTCAAACGGATCTCGACAGATCCTCGTCTCGGGCAGAGTCGCTATGCCCCGGGTACCGAAATCATCGACCACCTCGCCGTCCGGGCGCTGCGCCAACAGGAAGCCGAATTCGCACCCTATCCCCGGGGGGCTGACGTAACAGTCGTCACTGTAAGCGGTGCCCACGGTGGCAACGATGCCGCTCGCCAGCACTTGGACGGAGTTTCCCCAACTGAAGAGGCCGGTGACCATGAACTCGTGGGTCTGGGAGCCGAACGCTGGGTCGAACTGGCCCTCGGCCGTGTACGCGGTCTGCGTAACCGGGTCTGAGCCCTCTTTGACGTACTCATGACCGACGGCGAACACGCCCCCCGAACCCAGTACGGCGAGGTCGGCCGGGCACTCCGATACCCGGGTAGCGATGCCGAAGCCAGGGTCAAGCACGCCATCCGCGTCGATCCGAAGCGCTGACCCACCGCTGCAGAACGAAGGGGCGTGGGGAAACGCTGTCTCGGGAGCTAGGCGCACGGCCGCCGCACCTGCCTGATCGAGAGCGATCGCCTTCACGGCGTAGTAGCTGGAGCCCCCGCTGGACCCAGAGGAGCTCCCGATGGGCGGAAACGGGCTCGCGACGGGGATCCTGCTCACCCCGTCATCGTTGAAGCTCGCATCCGGGGTTCCGCCCACGTCGAACTGCGCCGCCACAACCTCTGCGTCACCGGAGTCCAGGAGTGCTTGGCCGATGACGAGAATCCGATCGTCCGGTCTGACGGCGACCGCCTCACCGCGCTGGAACGAGTAGAGGTTCTGAAGCGAGCTCTCCGGAACCGGACTGGCGACCGCCAGGCCATCACCGTCCAAACTCTGGTCGGGACGTCCATCCACAGTGAAGCGTTCGACAGCCAGCGTGTTTCCGATCGAACCGGCGATCAACGGCCGACCGGCCGAATCGACGGCCAGGTGGTCGATGCTCCATCCGGCCGGTTTCGGCACCGCGACACCTTCCACACCGAAGGATCGGTCGAGCTCACCGCCGCGGGTCAGCCGCACGAGACGCGCGCCGGGCCCTGCAAGCAGGATTTCTCCATTCGGGGCTACGGCGACCGCGTCGGGAGCATTGGGACTCTCGGTGCGGTCCAAGACGGCGTAACCGCCATGACCGAACGACGGGTCGAGGGTGCCGTCCGGGAGATAGCGCGCGACGATCGGCCGCAGTTGGTCGGGGTCGTACATCGAACCCGCAACGACGATCTTGCCGTCTGGCGTCAGCGCACTCGCGTCGAATGAGACGACCGGCGACGGAACGCTCTGCGGGTTGAGCGAAGCCTCGCCCGAGCTCGAGAGACCGACCGTGAGGACGCTCACGGTCGCGAGAAACGCAAGCTGTCTGATCAGCGTGAGGAACCGACGGGACACGACTCCTTCAATACCCGCTGAACCCGAGAGTTGCGCTCCGGACGAAAACGGCTACTCGTCGTCCGGAGCGCAACTTTTCTGGCCGGCGGGTAGTTGTCCGGATCGTGCGCCTTCTTCTCGGGACAGCGCTCGTAGCAATGACGATCGGGGGCTGGCCGGTGGGCGCGGTACTAGCTGAGCAGTCCACTGACGAGACGGTGGCGGTCGACTTCGATCACCTCGCGCTTTTTGTTAGGGGCGGGCCCGCCGACAACCACCTTACTGTCTCACTGGACGACAACGCCGGCCAATACGCCGGGCAGTACGTGATCGACAGCAACCTCCCGGTGTCTCCGAGTAACAACTGCGAGGCGACAACGGTCACCGAGGCTCGCTGCGATCACTTCGTGGATGGCGAGAGCATCCACATGGAAGGCCGGCGGGGTGATGACCGACTGACCGTGCTGACGGCCGCTTACCCGGCGGCAGCGTTCGGTGGGCCGGGTGAAGACCGGATCAAGGCCACCGCCGGCCGCAACGTGTTATTCGGTGATGACGGACACGACCGCATCAGCTCGGGTGCGGGTAACGATCGAATCGGCGGCGGTCGCGGGCGCGACAGGTCCCTGGCAGGTGCCGGGAACGACCGCCTGATCGAAGACGACCGGCAGCGGGACAGATTGATCGACTGCGGCGCCGGCGATGACGACGTGGCGCGCGTTGATGCGGGCCTGGATCCGGAGCCCGTCGGCTGCGAGAGGGTGCATGTGGAGTAGCGCTCCTCGTCCGAAGCGGAACCTTTGACACTGATTGGTGTCGCTGAGATCGTGGAGACCAACAGGCCCTCGTCAGCTCGGCTTTCGTCCGTTCGCAGCATCGCGACTGGCCTCGCCCTCATCGCTGGACTCCTGATCGTCGCGGGCCCCTCAGCGGCCCCTGCGGCAAGTCCGCTGCGATACGTGCGAACGATTGAGCTTCATCTTCGAGACGATGGAGCGGTCGCGCTCAGGCTTCGGGTGAGCCAACGGCTGTCCGGGCGCGGGCCCCAAGTCTTCGCGTTCCGATCCAAGGACGGAAAGGTGGTCGTGGCCCAGCGAACGCCGAGACCCCGACTTTGGCGCATCGGGCCTAACACGCACGGGGCAGTGCACTTTCTGACCAGGCTGCACAATCTGGTAGCGGCGGGCGGTACTCCGACGTTGATCGCGGGTGTCAAGGACGGTGTCCCCCTGCGATTCACGATCCTGGCGTTCGACTCGCGTGTTCGCGGGGTCGGGATAACCCGGTAGCCCCTTCTCGTCCAAAGCGCAACTTTCTCGATTCGAGCGGCTCAGGCTGTGGCGGTGAGTTACTGCCGATCACGTCCAGCCCGACTGCTCGGCCGTGGAACCGCTGATCGCTCGACTCGGCGCTCCGTAGGCACTTCTCGTGCAAAGCGCAGGCCCCGTTTCGGGGGCGCTACTCGTTAGAGGGCGGTGGTGGGGCGACGGTGATCTTGGGCGAGCGGTCGCCCTTGCAGGGCGTCTCGGCCGCGCCCCGGTTTTCGCCTCGGACCTGGGCGTAGTAGACCCCCTCCTTGAGTCGCACCGTGATCTCGTAGTAGCCGCTGCGGTCGGTGTGCGTCTCGCCGACTGGAACGTCGGAGCCACCCCGCCGCTTCTTGATCACGACTCGCCGGTGCGCCTCGCACGCGCCTGCCAATGATTGAACATCGCCACGCAATAGCCCGGCCTGCTGGGTGGGGAGCATCGTCACTTCGCTCTCGATGCGCCCGCCTGCACCAACGGCCATTGGTGCCACTACAAGGGCCGAAAGACAGGCAAGGACTCCTGCGTGAATCTTCATCGGGTCAAAGGTAGGTCGTCAGACCAAAGTTCGCAAGCCACCGTCGCAACGCTCATTTCGCGAGTACCGCTCTCCATGCGGAGTAGCGGTTTTCGTCCGAAACACTACTTTTGGTCGACCGGTAGGTTGGGCAAGTAATGGGTCGGTTAATGCGAACCGCACCAGTTATCACCACACTCGTGGTCGGGGGGCTGATCGTGGCCGGGACATCGGTCGCCGAACATGGGAAGCCACGGGCGAGAGTGGGAGCGATCGAGCTTCGCCTACGAAATGACGGAGCGGTCGCTCTTAGGCTTCGCGCCCGTCAGAACCCATCCCAGGTGTTCGCGTTTCGACCCTCAAACGGGCTGGTGGTTGCGGCCAGCTCCACGCCCAAGCCGCAGCTCTGGCGGATTGGTCCTAATACGCACGGGGCTGCCTCCTTTCTGAACCGGCTTCGGGACGATGTAGCCGGTGGCGCAACGGTCTCGGTAGTCGCCGGCGTGAGAGACGGAGCACCGAAGCGGTTCGAGATCTCCAGCTTCGACTCGGTTGTTCACGGCGTCAGATGTGGCTCGCAAACCTGCTGGCGTTGAGCGGACTACCGCGCTTCTCGTCCCAAGCGCTACTTTCGCTATCGCTGGGTATTGGAGCGACGTGAAGCTCGTGGCGGGTAGGAGCCCGATTCCATCGGCCGCAGGAGTCCTGGCCGTGCTCGCCGCCTCGCTCTTCGTCCCGGGGGCGATTCTTGGAGCGGACCGCGCGGTGGAGTACAAGGGCAAGGTTCGCTTCGACCAGCAAGCCACGGTCAGCTTTGCCGTGCGCGGCAACAAGGTTGCCTTTCAGGCTCGGGATATCGAGATGGCTTGCGACGAACAGCCGCATCGGATTCGACCCAACTTCGGAATCCGGCGGACGAAGATCACGGCTAACGGCCGGTTTGGGTTCATCGACAACTCGGAGGTCGCGACTACCAGCTCTCAGTCGCTCTACTGGTTCAAGGGCCGGCTTCTGCCCCACGGACGGGCCAAGGGCTTCGTCTATGCCTTTGATCGAGGGCCGGATCCAAGCGGGTACTTCTGCACAACGTTCGGGAAGGCGCGCTGGGTCGCGTCACGAGTCCCATGACGCGGGGGGTCGTTGCTCGCGAAAAAAGACGTTCTCCTCGTCCAAAGCGCTACGGATTGAACGTGACCGTCTGTGCGGGCGGATGCTCGACAAGGTGGGTTTCGACTTCCCGCTCTGAGTCGAGCTCGCGACCGCATAGCGGGCAACTCAGCGGAGTTTGTGGTCGCGCGAGGGACGGCACGACATTGGCGCGCCGGAGTGCGAACCACGACGCGATGATGAGTCCTGCGGCGAGAGCGACCCAAAGCCAGGTCGGAATGTCCACCCTCCTAGCGTAGCCCGAATCTGACCAGGTTCGACACCAACACTCCTCGTCCACAGTGCTCGATTTGCGCCGCACCGCGAATCAATCGCTCTCACGGTCCCTATACGCCCATCAGACCGATTGATTCGCAATCCGGAGCTACACGCATCCCATGCGGAGCGTAACGCGCACTTTTCGCGTAAGGGTGCGATACATCCCGAGCCGTCAGGTGTTCCCTCGGTGAGAGTGCGCAGCCGAGAAGAATGGAGCGCGGTGCGCAGGTCCAGGAACCCCGCGATCAGAGGAGCACTGGGTACGGCGGGCGTCGCCTTCGTGATGCTCGGGTTTCCGGCGCTTGCAACGGGGGCGCCCGGAGATCGGGACGAGACGTTCTCGGTCGACGGCCTGGTCATCGGCGACACCCCGCCGAATGTTGTGGACGCGGCCCTCGCGAAGGACGGTTCGGTGGTGCTCCTAGGTGGGGGCCCGAGAGGCGGACCAGCGATTGCCCGCTACACACCGGACGGCAAGCTCGACGCTGCGTTGGACGGTGACGGCATCAGGATTTTCGACGGCCCGAACCTGTTCCCGCGGGCCATCGCGGTAGCGCCGGACGACAAGATCGTGTTGGTCGCCTCGCTGACCGACCCGAGCTCTGGGATCACGGACTTCGAGGTCCTTCGGCTGCTCCCGGACGGCCAGCTGGATCCGTCGTTCTCGGAGGACGGACGGCTACGGACCGACTTCGACGACCACTACTACAGCAATCCCTTCGATCTCGCGATCGATGCGGAAGGCAACGTCGTTGTCGCGGGGAATTTCCGAGAAGCTGATCCGCCGCCCCACATCGGGATCGTGAGGATCACACCCGAGGGAACGCTCGATGTCAGCTTCTCCGGGGACGGCAAGGCCCGCCTCACCCAGCAGTTCGCATATGGCCCGGGAAGCGTGATGCCCGTGGCCGGATCGGTATACGTGGCATTCGGAAGCCTCCAAGGGCTCGGCCAGACCTTGGGTCGCCAAGCTGGACGACCAGGGGGAGCGCGATCCGTCGTTCGGGGACAACGGGATCGCCGATATCTACGGCTTTACTCCGTCGGGCCAGCAAGCCGAGCTTCGAGGTGCGGCCGTCGCACCGGACGGACAGATACTCGCCGCTGGCACGCCGTGCTCGGGCCATGCGGCGATCGTCTGCGACGGAAGCGGCTTCGTGACCCGGACGCTGGCGAACGGGCAGCCGGATCTGTCATTCGGCACGAACGGCATTTCGTCCGTACCGACAACTCCGGGCGGAATCGTGAGCGATCCGGTCGGCCGCACCTACGTCGGGGCAGCCTTCGTGCCGCGGCAACCTACGAGGAGGACTTTTCGCTGACCCGGCTCACCCCGAACGGAGTACTCGATCCGAGGTTCTCCGAAGACGGATCGGTGTCGACCGACTTCGAGTTCGGCATTGACATCGCCGGCTCGGTGCTGATGGCGCCGGACGGCAAGGTGGTCCTGGCCGGCCTGCCTACTGGCGCTCGGCACGAGATCGCGCGGTATGAAACGGCGCCCGGACCTCCTGACGCCGACGCCGACCAGGTGCTTGACGGAAACACCGCTGCCCGGCGCGGTTTGCGCGTCGTGCCAGCGGCTGTCCGGCAATCGAGACGTCCGTCTCCATGAGAATCACGCGTTCGCAAGCGCTCAAGGGCCGCGTGAGCGCAAACCTACCGGCGTGCGCAGTCAACCGCAGGATTCGGATCCGCGACCAGGGACGCAACGGCGAGCGGCTCAGGCTGCGGACCAACGCGGACGGCGCATTCAAGACCGCCTCAGGTGTGGACGCGGGCCGGTATCGCGCTCGACTGCGCAAGAGACTCGTCGGCAGTGACTGGCAGTGCACAGCTGACCGGTCCAAGCCGGTGCGGGTCAAGTAGCGCGGCGAACCGATATTTCAGTCCCGCGAATCTGAGGGCGTCCGGTGCTTTTCGAGTTTGGGATCACCGTCCCTTGGACGGGGTGAGCCAGGACGTCGCGCGCTCGCTTCGACGCGGTGACCTGTGGAGAGCCATACAGCAGCATCCGCGAGACTGCACCCGATGGACATGAGCGGAGACATGCCGCGTCAGGTCTGGGTCGAGATCTACAGCGAGGACGGCGAACTGCTCGAGCGGATCGAGGCGCGGGTCGGCGGCGGTTCAATCGCCACCGAGTTCCCTGCGTTTCCCGCTGGGACCCGCGGACGTCTGCGAGAGACTTGGGTCTATGCCGACGGGACAAGATCCGGCGGTAGTCTCGGTGACCTCGAAGAGTTGCCCACTGAAGCCGTCGTCAGGATCGCGGAGGTCGGGTAGCTCTTCGTCCAGAGTGACCTCTGTGCCACAGCGCTACGGTGTCCGAATGGCGCTCGACGCACGCGAAGAGCGCAGGCGGAACGTAAAGGCGTTTACGATCGCTGGCGGGATCCTGATCGCCTTCGTTCTCTTTGCCTACCGTCCGGCCACCGTCATCGGTGTCGACGGAGGCGCGCTCGCCGTGTCACTCGGGTCGAGCGTGCTCGCGGGTGACTCGGATTGCGCCGACCTTGGCGCGGGGCGCTGGCGATGTCACCTGAACTACGGGAGCGACGCCGCAACGGCGACGGTCAAGACGAAGGCGTTCGGTTGCTGGGACCTGATCGACAGACGGCCCGCGCGTGGCGTCGATGTCAGAAAGTCGGGCTGCATAAGCGCGCTCGACTTCATGTTCGCGTCGTAGCGCTTCTCGTCCCAGGTGATACTTCTCGGACTAGCTTGGGCCGTTGTCGCCGAGGCTCCCGCCAGATCCTGAATCAACCTCGGCAGCCCGATCGCCGCGGTCGCGATTGGCGACGCCCCGCCCTGCGGCGGCCGGACCGGCGCCCGGCCCTCGAGCCGGCCGCTCGGCAGCCGCTAAGTAAGCTCGTTCCACTGTGCAACCTATCGATGGCCAAAGTCTCGGGGGCGCCAGGCGCCGGCGATCGGCGCGCGGCGGGCGTCGCGCACTCGTGCTCGCGGCGGCCCTGGTCTTCTGCGGGGCGCTGGCGGGTGCGGCGCTGGCGGCGCTGGCGGCGTCGATGGACTTCGAGGAGCTGGAGACCAGCCCCTACGCCGTCGGCGACGGCCCGGTCTCGGTCGCCGCCGCCGACCTCGACGGCGACGGGGACCCCGACCTCGCGGTCGCGAACCGGGGTAATCACGTGACGATCCTGCGCAACAACGGCGCCGCCGACTTCGCCCAGCCCGCGACCAGCCCCGAGGCCGCCGGCGTGCAGCCGGGCTCGGTCACCGCTGCCGACCTCGACGGCGACGGAGACCCCGACCTCGCGGTCACGAACCACGGCTCTGTCGTGACGATCCTGCGCAACAACGGCGCCGGCGACTTCGCCGAGCCCGCGACCAGCCCCGAGGCGGTCGGCGCCCCGGCGTTCTCGGTCGCCGCCGCCGACCTCGACGGCGACGGGGACCCCGACCTCGCGGTCGTGAACCGGCTCTTCGGCGAATCGGGCAAGGTGACGATCCTGCGCAACAACGGCGCGGGCAACTTCGCTCCGCTGGCGACCAGCCCCGAGGCGGCCGGCGACCAGCCGCGCTCGCTCGCCGCCGCCGACCTCGACGGCGACGGAGATCTCGACCTCGCGGTCGCGAACACCAACTCCGACGACGTGACGATCCTGCGCAACAACGGCGCGGGCAACTTCGCTCCGCTGGCGACCAGCCCCGAGGCGGCCGGTGACGGCCCGCTTTCGGTCGCCGCCGCCGACCTCGACGGCGACGGAGACCCCGACCTCGCGGTCGCGAACGGGACGATCCTGCGCAACAACGGCGCCGGCAACTTGGCCCCGCTGGCGACCAGCCCCGAGGCGGTCGGTAACAGCCAGCGCTCGGTCGTCGCCGCCGACATCGACGGCGACGGGGACCGCGACCTGGCGTTCTCGGGCGGGACGATCCTGCGCAACAACGGCGCCGGCAACTTCGCCCGGCCCGCGACCAGCCCCGAGGCGGTTGGCGCCAGCCCACAGTCGGTCGCCGCCGCCGACGTCGACGGCGACGGGGACCCCGACCTCGCGTTCGCGAACTTCCACTCCGACGACGTGACGGTCCTGCGCAACAAATAGGCGGCCTCGGAGACGGCGCGGAAGGGGCGCACCGTAAACCTGGGACTCTTCAAGAACCGCTGTGAGAGCAGAAGCGGGCCACTCTCGCGCCGAAGGTCCTACGTGCTGAACACAAGCCGGTGCAGTCGCTGAATCGCCTCCCTGACAGAGGGGTTCGAATAGCGTCCACTTAGAGGCATCGAGCAAGCAAGTGTTGGGGACGTGTCGCTACGTCAGGGGCCGGCGAGGCCGTCGCCGAGGAGCTTGGCGCCGAGCAGGAGCAGGACCACCATCATGATGACCGCGTTGTTGTCGGACATGAGAGTCTGTGCCTCAGCCGCCCTGTTCGAAACTCGCACGGGCCGTATCGACGTCGTTGTGCCACTCGATCCTGAGGATCCGCTCGTCACGGATCGTGAAGACCACGCCCACTGGTGGCCCCAACACCTCGATTGCGCTTGCCGCGCCCCGCATGTGGATGCGGGTGAGGGTGAACACGCGGTCACCGCGCTCCCGTAGCTCCTCAAGCTCGCTGGTTGCCCCAGCCCCGGCGCCCCCGAGGAGGTTCTCCAGGACCGTGCGCATCCCGGCCACGCCCTTGCGCGTCCCGCGCTCGAGGGCGTCCTCCGGGTTGACGTACTCGATCTGCGGGTCCCACAATTCCTCCACCCCGGTCGCGATCGCCTCTTCCACGGAGTTGCATGTGTTCACGACCTCGATGACCCGGCGCACGATCCTCTCGTTCGGGCTAGCCACGAACCAAGTATCTCCGACTCGGGACGACCCTCTCCCGAGCAAAACCGGAGGACCCCGGATGAGCGACGGCAAGGCCTGGTACCTCGACCGGGTCCAGCTGCTCTTCGCGCAGATGAAGAACCGCAGTCCCGAGTACGCGTCCTGGGACTACTGACGACGCCGGCACGCGAACCGATCGGTCTGGCGTCCGTACGTCGACCGTCAGCCCGATCGGTTCGGCCTAATGAACGCGCCCGGGGTCCGGTTCAGCCGGTGGCTGCCGCCTCCGCCGCCCGCTTGGACATCTCATCCGGGGAGATGTCCTCCACGTGCGTCGCCACGTTCCAGTGGTGGCCAAATGGATCTTCGAAGCTGCCTGAGCGGTCGCCGTAGAACTTGTCCTCAACCGGGCTCAGGACCTTGGCTCCGGCTTCGGTCGCGCGCTCGATGACGCCGTCCGCATCCTCGACGTAGACGTGCAGCGACACGGGGGTGCCGCCGACGGTCTTCGGGCCGATGGCATCGATCTCCGGGTGCTCGTCGGCGAGCATGATCACCGAGTTGCCGAGCTCGAGCTCTGCGTGACCGATCTTGTCGTCGGGCCCTCCCATGCGCATCCGCTCGGTCGCGCCGAGCACCGACGTGTAGAAGTCGATCGCGGCGGCGGCGCCGTCGACGATCAGGTACGGAGTAACGCGCGGGTAGCCATCCGGAATTGGGTTGACCATCGCTTGCACCTCCTGCGGTGGGGTGGCCGAAGTGGGCTGGGCGTGGGCATGGTACGCCGGATCCCAGGGTCGACGGAGACTGGCGGACCAGCCAGTGGTTCCCGGTTGCGGGGCCGGGAGTCGCGGACTATCGTCGCGCGCCGGGGTTATGGAGGATGACGAAGAGCCGCGCGGTCGGGCGCGTGTCGTAGCGGTCGTCGCGCTGCTCGTCGCGGCCGTGATCGGAGTCGTCGTGCTGTGGGGAAGCGACGACGAGTACACGATCACCGCCCAGTTCCAGAACGCGAGCGCGCTGGTTTCGGGCAACCAGGTCGTCATCGGCGCCCAGCCGGTCGGCAGCGTCGAGGAGATCCGGCTCGGCCCTGACGGCCAGGCCAACGTCACCTTCACGGTCGACGAGCAGTTCACGCCCCTGCGGCGCGGCACCGTGGCGACCGTGCGGTGGGCCTCGCTCTCCAGCGTCGCCAACCGCCAGGTCCAGTTGACGCCGCCGCCCGTCGGCATCGGGGAGGAGATCCCCGACGGTGGGGTGCTGAGCCAGACCGAGACGATCACCGACGTCGAGGTCGACCAGTTCTTCAACATGCTCGACGACAAGACCGTCAAGGACTTCAAGCGGGTGATCAAGGGGTTCGCGACCTCGTACGAGGGCGTCGCGAAGCAGGCGAACCGCGGCTACAAGTACCTCAACCCGATGCTCTACACGGGCCGGCGGGTGTTCGCCGAGCTGAACGTCGACCAGACGGCGCTCGAGTCCCTGCTGGTCGACGGGTCGCGCTTTGCCGGCGCGCTGGCCGAGCGGTCAACGGACCTCTCGGAGCTGGTTCACAACCTGAACCTGATGATGAACGCGATCGGCGACCGCAAGCTCGAGCTTGCGCGCGCGATCTCCCTGCTGCCGCCGTTCATGCGCAACGCCAACACGACGTTCGTCAACCTGCGCGCGGCGCTCGACGACCTGCAGCCGCTGGTGATCGCCGCGCGGCCGGCGGCCAAGGCGCTGCGCCCGTTCCTGGTCGCCCTGCGTGCCACCGCCCGCAACGCCGTGCCGACGGTCCGCGACCTCTCGGCGATCATCCGCCGGCCCGGGGATGCGAACGACCTGATCGAGCTCCAGCGGGCGCAGCCCCCGCTGCGAGCGGCCGCGATCGGCTCCGGGTCTCCCGAGTGCGGCCCCGGTCCCGAGGACCCCGACGACCTTCAGGTGGTCGCCGACGACGACTACTCCCAGGGCAGCTTCGGCGAGGCGCTGTGCTCGCTGCGCAACGGCCACGAGAACCTGACCTTCTTCCGCGCGTACGGATCCGAGCTCGTCGGCTGGTTCGACGGCCTGGGCCACTCGGGCTACGTCGACGCAATCGGCGGCGTGGGACGGGTTGAGACCACGGGGAACACGTTCGCCCCGACCCTGTCGCTGTTCCCCGATCTGACCGATCCCGACTCCCCCACCGAGCAGTTCGCGGCGATGAGCACCGGCAACGTGCGGCGCTGCCCGAGCGCGAACGAGCGGCCGCTCGGCGAAGCCGACCCGGGGGACGACTCGGTCCCCTTCACGGACGGCGGCGCGCTCACCGACGGCGCGCCGGGCGAGTGCGATCCGACGAAGGTGCAGCCGGGGCCGTGAGGCGGATCGCGCTCATCCTCCTGTCGGTCGCCGCCGCGGTCGGCTGCATCGCGGCCGCCGCGGGCGCCGACGACGACGCCCACACGTACCGGATCGAGATGTACAACGCGTTCGGGCTCGTCAACGGCTCCGACGTCCGCGTCGCCGGGGTCAACGTCGGCGCGGTCACCGACCTGACCGTGAACGAGGACAAGCGGGCAGTGCTCACGATCGAGCTCGAGGGCGACCTGACCCGGTTGGGCGACGAGACGACGTGCGAGTCCTCGCCCCAGTCGCTGATCGCCGAGTACTTCCTCGACTGCCAGCCGGCCGGCGAACCGCTCGATGAGGGCGGGATGATCCCGGCCGGCCAGGTCAAGCAGACGGTCCAGCCGGACATCGTCGCGAACACGATGCGCGAGCCGTTCCGGCGCCGGCTGACGCTGCTGATCAACGAGTTCGGAACCGCGCTCGCCGGCAACCCCGAGAACCTGCGCGAGGCGATCCGCCTCGGCGCGCCGGCCCTGGACGAGTTCGAGCAGGCGACGGAGATCCTCGCCAACCAGGCGGAGATGATCCGCGCCTTCAACGTCGACTCGGAGCGGATCTCGAGCGAGCTTGCGGCCAAGCGCGACCGGCTCGTCGAGTTCGTCGACGAGGCCGAGGACGTCGCCTCGACCGCGCTCGAGCGCCGCGAGGACGTCTCCCGCGGGTTCGACCGCTTCGACGACTACATCGGCGAGCTGCGGCCGACGCTCGCCCAGCTGAACGACACCGCGCGCCAGCAGACGCCCCTGCTCGCCGACCTGCGCGACGCGGCGCCGGAGCTGCACCGCCTCTCGCTCACCCTGCCGACCTTCCAGCGGGCGTCGGAGGGTTCGCTCCGCACGCTCGGCAAGGCCGCCAAAGTCGGCCGGCTGGCGCTGACCCGGGGGCGTGACGAGCTCGAGCTGCTGGCGGAGGCGGGCAAAGACGCCCCGGTCACGGCGGAGATGATCGCCGACTTCCTGCGCGACGTCGACGACCCGCGCCGCGCGGTCGAGATCAACGACCTTGCCGAGGCGACCACCGGGCGCACGAGCGAGCAGCCGGGGACCCGCGACACGAAGGGCTACACCGGCCTCGAGGGGCTCCTGAACTACGCGTACTACCAGGCGCTCGCGATCAACCAGTTCGACCGCGTGGGGCACTCGCTCCACGTCAACGTCTACGACTACCAGACTGGCCCGTGCGGAAGCTTCTCTCCCGGGCGCGATCCCGCCACCGGCAAGCCGGGCATTCCGGCGCAGGACGGCGGGACGACAACCGAGTTCCTGGAGATCGCCCGCTGCGCGACCTGGCTCGGCCCGAACCAGCCGGGGATCAACGAGGACCTCGGCTACGGCCCGTACGACCCGTCGGTATGCCCGGGCGGAACGGCGCCCGAGCACGCCCGGGAGACCCTTTGCGATCCGGGCGGCGGGTCGGGGACCGCCCGTGACCGCAGCGGAGGGGACCAGGCCGGTGGCGATGGGCCGGAGGGCGCCGAACCGTCGCCCGCCGGCCCGGAACCGCAGGCGGGTGGACCGGACGGCCCCGGGCCCCCGGGACCCGACAGCCCACTGCCCGGCGGCACCGGCGACATCCTCGACGACCTCCTCGACGACCTGCCCGACGAGGCGCTCGACGATCTCGGAGTCGAGCCTCCGGATCTCGGCGGCGGCGGGTCGTCGCAGGCGAGCGCGGACCTCCTCGACTTCCTCTTCGCGCCATGAGCCCGCGCCGCCGCCCGATCGCCGTGGTCAGCGCATCGCCGACGATGGTCGGCGCCGTGACGGTCCTGATCGCGATCGTCGCGGTGTTCCTCGCCTACAACGCGAACAGCGGGCTTCCCTTCGTGCCCGTCTACCGGGTGTCGGTCGACATCCCGAACGCCGCGCGGATGGTCGACAACAACGAGGTCCGGATCGGCGGCGTGCGGGTCGGCGTCGTCGAATCGATCGAGCCGGTGACGACCGAGTCCGCCACGGCCACGGCGGCGACCGTGCTGCCGACCGCCGGGCCCGAGCTGCCGCCGATCGGAGCACGGGTGAACCTGAAGCTCGACAAGACCGCCGAGCCGCTGCCGCAGGACTCGATCTTCCGCGTCCGCTACCGCTCGGCCTTCGGCCTCAAGTACCTGGAGATCGTGCGCGGTGCGGGGCCGCCGGCGCCTGAGGGCCACATCTTCAACGGCAGCGACGACGGCGAGCAATGCGACCTGCCGGAGGCCGCGGGCGGGCGCTTCGCCTCCGCGCTCCCCGATCAGAGCCGCAACGGGTGCTTCCAGGGCCAGACCGAGTTCGACGAGGTCAACGACACCTTCGACAGCCGGACCCGCCGTGCGCAGCGCGAGAACCTGGTCGGCTACGGAACCGCGTTCGCCGGACGTGGGGTTTCGCTCAACGACACGATCGCGGAGCTTCCGCGCCTGTTCGGGAACCTGGAGCCGGTCGCCCGCGCGCTCTCGGACCGCGAGGTGAACCTGAGCCGGTTCATCCGCGGGCTCTGGCGTTACGCCCGGTACGCGGCGCCGGCCGCGCGCGAGCAGGGACAGTTCTTCGATTTCGCGGCGACCGCCTTCGGCGCGATCTCGTCGGATCCCGAGGCGTTGAAGGACGCGATCTCCGAGGCGCCGCCCACCTACGAGACCGGCATCCGCCTGCTGCCGGATCAGCGCGTCTTCCTGGCGAACGTGGAGCAGTTCGCGCGCCTCATGCGGCCGGGCGCCGAGGACCTGCGCATCACCCTGCCCGTGCTCAACGAGGCGCTCGAGACCGGCGCTCCGGTGCTCCGCGACTCGCCACCGGTCAACAGGCGGCTGCGCGCAACGCTGCGCGAGCTCAACCAGCTGGTCTCCCAGCCGAGCACCCGGTTGACCCTCGAACGCCTCGGGGAGACGTTCCGAACCGCGCGGCCCCTCGTGCGCTGGGTCGCCCCCGCGCAGACCGTCTGCAATCTCTTCAACTACTGGTTCACGAACTTCCCGGGCGCGCTGTCCGAGCCGAGCCAGGTCGGCTACTCGCTGCGCCAGCTGGTCGCCCGCTTCCCCGGTGCGCCCACGGCCGAGGTGGGCATGGGCGGCTACACCGGCATCGGCCCGAACGGCAAGAGCGGGACCGGGGAGTTCAAGCCCTACGAGATCCCGATCTCCAACTCCCATCCCTACGGCCCGACCGGCCAGCACAACGCCGATTGCCAGCCCGGCCAGATCGGCTACGAGCTCGGTCAGCAGCTGGTCCCCGGCCAGCGGGTCTCCGACCCCGCGAACCGCATCTCCGACCTCCCCGGCAGCCGCGGTCCGTTGACGGCCTTCTGGAACGCCGACGTCGAGCGCGTCCTGTTCGACAGCCGCGTCGAGTCGCGCCAGCCCGAGACCTGGAAGGGAGTGGGCAGGTGAGGGGCATCGGCACGAACCACCGGCTGCCGAATTGGCTGCTCGGCCTGTTCCTCCTTGCGGTGATCGCGGTCGGCTCGGTGCTCGCCTACACCAAGAAGCTGCCGTGGGGTGACCGCTACGAGGTCCATGCCGTCTTCACCTCGCCACAGACGATTCGGGCCAGCTCGCCGGTGCGGATCGCGGGCATCAACGTCGGCGAGGTGACGGAGGTCGAGCTCACGGGCGAGCCGGTGGAGGACGAAGCCGGGGCCCTGCGCTCGGCCGTCCGCGTGACGATGGAGCTGGACGAGAGCGCCCTGCCGATCAAGGAGGACGCGCTCTTCAAGGTCCGCCCGCGCCTGTTCATCGACGGCAACTACTTCGTCGATCTGCATCCCGGCAGCCCCAGCGCCCCCGAGGTCTCCGACGGCTACACGTTCGGCCTCGACCAGACGGCGCACTCCGTGCAGCTCGACGAGGTGCTGACGACGCTGCAGAGCGACGTCCGCACCGACCTGCAGACGTTCCTCGACCAGTTCGGAAACGCGCTCATCCGCTACCGCGGCGCCGAGGGCCTGCGCCAGCTCTTCCGCACCTCGCCGCCCGCCTACAACTTCACCGCACAGGTCTCGGAGTCGCAGCTCGGCACGCATGACGGCGACCTGCGCGGCGTGATCCGCGGCCTCGGTCGCGTCTTCCGCGGCCTCGGCCGAAACCCGGCGGCGCTCAGCGACCTGGTCACGAACCTGCGCCGGGTGACCGGCGCCTTCGCGGCCGAGGATGCGGCGCTCGAGCAGGCGATCGAGCGCCTCCCCGGCTTCCTCGCCGAGGGCGAGCCGACCTTCAAGGCGCTGAACGACGCGCTTCCCTCCGTGCGTGCCTTCGCCCGCGAGGCCCTGCCCGGGGTGCGCCGGAGCCCCGAGGCGCTGCGGGCGGGGCTGCCGATGCTCGAGCAGCTGCGGGGCCTGATGTCGAGGACCGAGCTGCGCGGCCTCGTCGCCCGGCTGCGGCCGACGATCCCGGAGCTGACCAGCCTCGCCCGCGCAAACGTCGGCGTGTTCAACGAGCAACGCGCCTTCTCGTCGTGCTTCAACGAGGTGATCATCCCGTGGTCGCACTCGACCGTCGAGCCGCCGCCCTCCTATCCCCTCGACGTCGGCGGACGCGTCTTCGAGACGACCGGGTACGGGATCGCCGGCAGCGGCGGGGAGAGCCGCAACGGCGACGCCGCCGGCCAGCACCTGCGCGTGCTGCTCGGCACCGGCTCGAACCTGGTCCGCTTCGGCGAGATCGCCGGTCGCGAGCAGCTCTTCGGCCTGACGCCGTTCCCGCTCCTCGGCGCGATCCCGCGGCTCACGGACTCCAAGAAGACGGTCTATCGCCCGGACGTGCCGTGCGAGCGTCAGGAGCCTCCGAATCTCGAGGCGGGGATCGGCTCGCCGCCGGAGCAGGCTCCCGCTCCCACCTCCGCCGGCCTCGACGCCGCGACCGGCCCCGGCGCGGAGCGCCTGCGGAGCCTGGTCGAGCTGCTGGACGACCCGGGCCGCATCGCAGCCCTGGGCAACCGTCTCGAGAGCGCGCAGCGGCTGATCGACGCGCTCGGGTTCACGGAGGTCGACCTCGAGCAGCTCGCGGAGGCGAGCGACTGATGGCGCGGCAGCTGCGCGGACAGATCCGCAACGTGATCGCGGTCGCCGTGATGCTCGCGCTGGGGCTCGCCACCATGTATGTGATCGTCCAGAACCAGCGCCTGCGGATCCCGATCTTCGACGAGCGCCCGTTCGAGCTCAAGGCGGAGTTCCAAACGGCGCAGGCGGTCGTGCCGGGCCAGGGACAGACGATCCGCGTGGCCGGGGTGCGGATCGGCGACGTGGAGCAGGTCGAGCTGGTCGACGGCGTCGGGGTGGTGACGTTCGCGATCGACCGCGAATACCTGCCGATCTACCGCGACGCGACGATCCTGATGCGTCCCACGACGGGGCTCAAGGACATGTTCTTCCAGCTCGACCCGGGCAGCGAGGGCGCCGGCGAGTTCAAGGAGGGCGACGTCGTGCCGATGGCCAACACGGCCCCCGACGTCAACTTCCACGACGTCCTCTCGACGCTCGACGGCGAGACGCGGTCGTACCTGAAGTTGCTGCTGGTGGGGGCCGGCAAGGGACTGGACGGTCGCGATCGCGAGCTCGGCAAGCTGCTCGGCAGTCTCGGGCCGATCAACCGCAACATGGCCGAGCTCAACGGCGCCGTCGCCAAGCGCCGCGACGAGCTCGCCCGGTTCACCCACAACCTCAACCTGCTCGCCACCCGCCTCGGGCAGGCCGAGACAGAGCTGACGCGCCTGGTGGGCTCGTCATCCCAGTACCTGGGCGAGATCGCCGAACAGGACGTCGACGTCTCGCGCCTGGTCCGCGGCCTGCCCGGGACGCTGAGCGAGGGGCGGCAGGCGCTGATCTCGATGCGCCGCCTCGCCACCGTGATGGGCCCGGCCTTCAACGATCTGCGCCCGTTCGCGCGCAACCTCGAGGGCCTCAACGAGTCGAACATCCGCTTCGCCGAGGCGGTGACGCCGGTCCTCCGCGACGAGATCCGGCCGTTCGTGCGCGTGGCGCGCGAGCGCGTCCCGGACATTCGCAGCGGCGCGACCCGCTTCGCGGACACCGCACCGCGGCTGGAGACCGTCTTTCACAAGCTCAACCGGCTCGGCAACATGGCGGCCCACAACCCGCGCGGCGCCGAGCCGGCGGGCACCCCCGGACGCGACGAGGGCTACCTCTTCTGGGCCGGCTGGCTGGGGAACAACACGTCGCACGTGTTCTCGTCCGGCGATGGCAACGGGTTCTATCGCCGCGTCTACCTGACGATGGGCTGCGAGCAGGCGAACGCGATCGTCTCCGACCCGCACCCGGCCGTGACGGAGCTGAACCAGCTCGTCCACGGCCTGACCGATCCCGTCCTCGCCGAGGTCTGTTAGCGGTGACTCGCTGATGCAGAAGCAGGCACCATCGCTCGCTCGGGTCCTCGTCGCGGCCGGCTTCGCGCTCTCCTGCTTCGGCCTCATGCTCTTCCTCTGGATCACGTTCGGTGGCCCGATCCCGCTCGCGCCCGAGAGCTACCGGTTCACGGCGTATTTCCCCGAGGCGACCCGCCTTGCGACCGAGGCCGACGTCCGGATCGGCGGCGTCTCCGTCGGCAAGGTGAAGACGGTCGAGCTTGCCCCGGCGGAGTTCCGCGTCAACGGCAAGGATGTCGCCGCGGCCGAGATCGAGCTCGAGCCCCAGTTCGCGCCGATCTCGAGCGACGCGCGGGTGATCCTGCGCCAAAAGACGGTCGTCGGGGAGACGTTCGTCGAGATCACGGCGGGGACCGAGCCGGGAGCCCCGGCCGACAACCTGCTCGCCGCCGTCTCGCACGGCGAGGCCGTCGACCTGCCGGAAGGCGTGGAGCCCGCGGGTGAGCCGCTGCCGGAGGGCGGAAGCCTCGGCGTGCAGCGGACGCAGGAGGCGGTTCAGATCGACGAGATCTTCAACGCGCTCGACGAGGAGACGCGCGAGGCCTACCAGCGCTGGCAACAGAGCGCCGCCGTTGCGATCCGCAACCGTCAGCTGCCGGTGAGCGACGCGCTCGGGAACCTCGCCCCCTACATCACGGATGCCAGCGACACGCTCGCGATCCTCGCCGATCAGGAGGAGGCCCTGCGCGGCCTGATCCGCGACGCCGGGATCAGCTTCGAGGCGCTCTCGTCACGTGGCGGGGAGCTCACCGAGGCGATCCGAGGTCAGAAGAACACGTTCGAGGGCCTCGCCGCCCAGGACGAGGCACTGGCCGAGACGTTCCGGATCCTGCCCACGTTCCAGCGCGAGACCCGCGCGACGCTCGAGCGCATGGACGCGTTCCGGACCGACGCCAATCCGCTGATCCTCGAGATGATCCCCGTCGCGCGCGAGCTCAGCCCGACGCTGCGCAGCGTCCGCGAGCTGTCGCCGAACCTGCGCAACCTCTTCCGCGACCTCGACCCGCTCTACCGCGTTTCGCTCCGGGGCCTGCCGGCGCTGCGCGACTTCCTCGACGGTCTCGCCCCGGTCCTCGAGGAGCTCGATCCGTTCCTCGCCAACCTCAACCCGCTGCTGCGGTACCTCGAGTTCAACAAGGCCACCGTCACCGACTTCCTCTCCGGGCCGGCGGTGAGCCTCTCCGGCGGCGCCGACGGGCTGCCCGGCGACCCGGCGCCGCGCCACTTCCTGCGCCAGTTCTCGGTGCTCGGCACGCAGACGGCTTCGATCTGGCCCAGTCGCCTGGCGACCAACCGCGGCCACGGCTACCTCTCCGACGGCACCCTCAACGGTTACGACCTGGCGACGAACGGGATCTTCCCCAACTTCGACTGCAAGAACACCGACTACTCGCCGGCCGGCCAGGATCCCGACGAGGACGAGATCCATCGCGGGGAGCGCGTTCCGGGCGTCAACCAGGGCAACCCGCCCGACGTCCGCTTCGCCCCCTGCTACATCGAGGGTGGGTTCCCCGGCGACGGCGCCTTCGGGGAGGGGCGCAGCCCCGAGCTGTTCGGCGACCCGTAGGCTGGGCGCGTGGCCGACCGGCCCCTGATCAGCGTGGACGAGCTCGGCGATTCCCAAGTGGCGGTGGTCGAGCATCCGGAGCTCGGCACGCTGGCGGTCGGGATCAGCGACGGCGAGCCGTTCGCGACCTCGAACCGCTGCCGGCACCTCGGCGCCTCCCTCGGCACCGGTCACGTCGCCGACGACGGCTCGCTCGAGTGCCCCTGGCACGGGGCCCGCTACGACGTCCACAGCGGGCGGATGATCCGCGGCCCGCAGGGCGCGTTCAAACCGCTCGCCGGCGTCGTCCGCCAGACCTCCGGGCGAGTCGCCCTGGCCACCCATCCGGTCGAGCTCCGGGACGGAGCGATCTGGCTGGCCTGAGCGGCGTCCGTCGGAGTATCTTGAGGGCGTGGACCTGGACGAGCACATCGGGGTCGAGGACAACCTCGAGCGCAGCTGCTCGGTCTGCGGGGCGACGCTGACCGAGCGCGAGATCGAGGCCTCGCGCGAGTCCGACACCGGCGCCTTCCTCTGCACGATCCACGCCGCGGAGGAGGCCCCGATCCTCGACGACGCCGCGCCGGCCGAGTAGGCCCTCCGGCCTCCCGCTAGCCGACCTTCGTCTTCTTCGACTTCGCCGCCAGGCAGGTGATCTCGTCGATCTGCTTCTCCTTCACCAGGGCGTAGAACTTGCCGGAGTCGGGGTTCTTCTCCTTGGCGACGTACTTGCCGTTGGACTTGACCTTGCCCTTCGCGACCTTCTCGTCGGTCTTGCTGCTGAAGACCTTGACCTTTCCGGTCACGCAGACGTCCTCGTCGGCCTTCAGCTTGCCCGTGAAGCTTCTTGGCGCCTTGTACTTCAGCCTTCACCGTCCTGCCCACCTGCGGCGCGGCCTCGACCGAGCCGATGATCGCAGCCGCTTCCGGCCGGCCGCGGATCGCCGCGCTGGTCGGTCTTCGTGCACGCCTGTGAGCTCGCGGAGTTGATCGCGGGGCTGCCGATCGCCGGCAGGAACGTCGGCGTCAGGCCGCCGTTGTCGCCCAGCGGGCCGAGCAGCGGGTCGCCGGTCTGGGTCACCGCCGGGCAGCCGCCGTTCGTCTCGATCAGGTTCGTGACGCTCCCCGGCACGCCGACTGTGCCGCTCGACGACGCAGTCCTGGCGCCGGTGACATCCGTTCGCGAGGATCGAGTTCCGTAGCGTCCAGCTGCGTCGGCCTCGTGCCGCCGCTGCCTGACGTAGATCGCCGCCGCCCTCGCCGCGGTTGCCGGAGAACGTCGCCTCGGTGACCGTGACGTTGCCGTTGCGGGAGAAGATCGCGCCGCCGAGGCCCCGCCCCGGCGATCCGTTCTGGCCCGTACCGGGAGTACCGGCTCCGCCGTCGCCGCCCTCGCCGCGTTCGCGGAGAAGCGTCGAGTTCAGGACGGTCAGCGCGCCGTTGTCGTTGAAGACCGCGCCGCCCATCCCGGCGCCGCCGCCGCCGCCAGCCGGACTCGGTGCCGGTCGGGCCCGGCGTCGCCGCCGCCGAAGCCGCCGAGGCCGGGCGTGATCACGACGCCGGAGTTGTGCGAGCCGCCGCCACCGGCGCCGAAGCCGCCGTTGCCGCCGGAGCTGTCCTCGCCGCCGCCACCGCCGCCGCCGCCGAAGCCGCCGTCGCCGCCGTTCGGGAAGACCGGCGAGATGTTGAGCTCGCCGCCGCCACCGCCGCCGCCGCCGAGGCCGCCGTCGCCGCCGCTGCGCTCGTCGCCGCCGCCTCCGCCGCCGCCGCCGAGACCGCCCGGGGCACCGTCGATCCCGTTGTCGCCGCCGGCGCCGCCGTTCAGAAGGCCGCCGGGGCCGCCGCGAGCTGCCGCCGCCGGCGGCGCCGTTCGTCGTCGTGCCGCCACCGCCGCCGCCGGCCTGGAAGCCGCCGATCCCGCCGTTGCCGCCCATGCCGCCGCCGCCGTTGCCGCCGTCGATCGCTCGCGGTCGCGCGAGCTGGTCGCGCCGTCGCCGCCGAGCCCGCCGCCGCCGGCGCCGCCGCCGGCGTCGTTCGCGGCGTTGTTGCCGCCGTTGCCACCGTTGCCGCCCCGCGCGAGGTTGATCCTCAGCGTGTCCCGCGTCAGCGTGAGGACGCCGCGGTTGTAGACCGCGCCGCCGAGCCCGGCGCCGCCGCCGCCGCCGCCGCCGTCATCGGTGCCGGTGTCGTTGCCACCGTCGCCGCCCTGCGGCGAGCCCGTTGTCGAGCACGGTGTCGCGCGATCGTCAGGTCCCCGCCCGCGTCGACGCCCATCAGCCGCATCGACGGCGCAGCCGCCGTCGCGGCGCGATCGTCGCGCCGGCGCCCTGGATCGTGATCGGGCTCGTGATCACCGGCAGCCCGGTGAAGCCGAAGAAGGTGTTGTTGGCTCGTGATCGAGCGTGTAGTTGGAGGCGCCGTCGAGCTCGATCGTGTCGGCGCCCGAGCCGGCGGCGCAGTCCGCCGAGCCGACCGCGAGGTCGCCGTTCGCGTTGTTGATCGCCTCGACCAGCGAGCACTGGCCGTCGGCCGGCGACCGCGTTCACCGCGCCTGCGCGCGACGGTGATCGTCGCTGCCCCGGCCGGCGATGCCGCGGCGATCACGGCGACGCGTCCCGGCGATCGCCACGACGAGCATCGGAACGCGAACGGACGCGACTTTCATAACGCCACCTTTCGATGGAATCGAGCAGGGCCGCTCGCGTGCAAGGCATATCCGATCGGCGGCACCGCGCAAGCCCATCCCTCGACAAAGATGCGGCGTCCTTGCAAACGCCGCGGACGCCCGTGATGTAGGTTCGCTCGCGGTGGCCGGCAGAGCATCTCGTCGAATTCGCACCGTGCGCCGCTGGGCCCTGCGCGTTGGTCGTCGCCGGTCGCGCTCTGCGCGCCCGTCCCTCGGCGCCCCGGCCGACCGCTACGTCTACGTCTCGAACGGCTTCCAGCGCGGCGTCGCAGAACGTCTCGCGCGCTACGGATCGGCGCCAACGGCGCCCTGATGCCCCGTCCCGGCTCGCCGTTCGCGACCGGCGCCACCACCCAGGAGGGGATGACGATCACGCCCGACGGCAGCCCACCTCTACGTCGCCTCGTTCGGCACCAACCAGGTGATGAAGTTCAACGTCAACAGGACGAACGGCACGCCTCAGCGGCCTGCAGGCGTTCAACCCGGGCGGCACCACCTTCACCACCCCGCTCGGCGTCGCCCCCGACCCCGACGGCGACCACCTCTTCACCTGGAACCACGGCAACTCGATCGCCTCGACCTCGATCAGCGCCAACGGCACCCTGACCAACATCACCGGCTCGCCGTTCACGGTCGCCGACCGGGTTCACCAACCCGTTCGCCGGCTCGGTCGCCCCCGACGGCGACCATCTCTACATCCCGTTCGAGAACACGGACCCCGGCGCCGGCGCCCCGACCGGTCCGGGCGTCTACTCGGTCACCGGAAGCGGCGCGCCTCTCATTCCTCCAGACCGTCGATCACCGGCGGCGCCGCCGCCGCCGACGGCAACCCGTTCGGCTCCGGGATCACACCCGACGGCCGCTTCGTCTACATCTCGGCGCCCGAGGACCTAGGCGAGCGTCGGCGACATCTACGGCTTCTCGGTCAACCCGATCAACGGCACGCTCAGCGCCGTCCCCGGCTCGCCGTTCCCCGTCACCCCGGGCGGCAGCCACCCGCTGACGATCGCGATCGCGCCCGACGGCCAGCGCGTCTACGTCGCGACCCGCCAGACGAACGCCGTCAAGGCCTACTACATCAACCAGACCACCGGCGCGCTGACCTCGATCGGCGCCTTCGCCACCGGCGGCACGAACGGCAAGTCGCTCGCCATCACCCCGACGGCAAGCGCCTCTACGTCTCCAACCAGCTGTCGGACAACATCTCCGGCTTCGCCGTCCTCGACGAACGGCGCGCTCTCAGCCTGCTTCCGGGCTCGCCCTACCCGACCGGCGGACCAGCCCCGACCTCGAGTCGATCGCGATCACGCCCGAACCAGGGCCCGACGGCCTCGTTCACGACCACACCCGGGTTCGCCGGCCAGCCGACCGGCTTCAACGCGACCGGCTCGACCGACAGCGACGGCGACATCGTCCGCTACAACTGGGACTTCGGCGACGGCACGACGCTGCCTGACGGCGGGCCGATCCCGAACCACATCTACGAGTCGCCCGGCACCTTCACCGCGCGGCTCACGGTCACCGACAACGAGGGCTGCTCGGACGAGCGGATCTTCACCGGCAAGGCGATGCTCTGCAACGCCTCCGACGCCGCCGTCCGACCACCCGCACGGTGAACGTCGCCACGGCGCCGCCGAACGCGCCGAAGAACTTCGCCCGCCAGCTGACGATCAAGTACAAGAAGAAGAAGAACCGTTCAAGGGCAAGATCACGTCGAACGACGGGCGAGCTGCATCGACGGCGAGAAGGTCTCCGTCTTCAGCAAGAAGAAGGGCCCCGATCGAGGACCTCGGGAGCAAGACACCGCCGCCGACGGCACCTGGAAGCTGAAGCAGAAGAACGCGCGACGGGCAAGTTCTTCGCGACCGTCGGCGAGACGGTGCTCCCCGACGACGACGTCTGCCTCGCCGTCCAGTCGAAGAAGAAGAAGGTCGGCTAGCCATCGCGGCCCGGGCCGCTGGCGGCGGCGCTCGCTGATCGCGGCGCTCGGTTCGCTGCGCCACCGCGGCCGCGCCGACGTCTACTGGGCGAACGAGGGCAGCGACACGATCGGCCGCGCCGAGGCCGACGGCACCGGCGTCGACGACGCCTTCGTCTCCGGCGCCGACGTCGCGACCTCGGCACACGCGGTCGCCGTCGACGCCGGCTTCCTCTACTGGGCGCACGACGGCGACGCCGCCGACGCCCCGACCGGCAACATCGGCCGCGCCCCGCTCGCCGGCGGGGCGGCCGAACCCGGCCTACGTCACGACCGACGACTCCCCGCGGGGTCTGACGCTCGACCAGGCGGGGATCTACTGGACCCAGGCGACGACGACGCGCCGCCGGCCATGGGCGATCGGGCGCGCGAACATCTTCAACGGCGCGGTCACCAACCAGCGGCACGTCGCCAGCCGTTCGGCGGCATCGTCCGTGCGGGCTGACCACCGACGCCGACAAGTTCTTCTGGGCGCTCGGCGGCCCGCCCGGCACGGGCAGCGTCTGGCGCGCGCACGGCATCTTCCCGCCGTTCAGCGAGCTGGTCCCGGAACCGCCGTTCCCGGCCGACACGGTCGACGACCCGTGCGGGGTCGCCGAGGCCGAGGGCGTCGTCTACTGGGCGAACCGCGGCAACGACACGATCGGCCAGCGTCGATCTGAACGGCACCGCGCTCGGCCGACGATCGTCAGACCCGCGGCTCGACCCCTGCGGAGTCGCCGTCGACGGCGCGCACATCTACTGGACCGAACAGGGCACCGACCGGATCAGCCGCGCCAACCTCGACGGCACGGACGTCAACTCCGGGCCGGACTTCCCGATCGTGCTCGACGCCCGCCGATGACCCCTGCGGGATCGCGGTCGACCCGACCGCGGCCGCCGAGCCGGCCACGCAGACCTTCGGCGAGGCCGCGGTCGGCAGCCACGAGCGACACCGCGACGCTCGTCCTCCGCAACACCTGCAGCTCGACGCTCGACCCGGCGTCGGTGTCGCTCGTCGGGCCCGATGCCGGCGACTTCGCGGCTCACCGGCGACGGCTGCACGATCAACATCGTCCCGGTCGCCCAGATCTGCGTCATCAACGTCGACTTCGCGCCGACCTCGAAGGGCCCGAAGAACGCGACCCTGCGGGTGGCAAGCAACGCCAGCAACTCGCCGACCGACTTCGTCCTCGACCGGGACGGGCACGCCGCCGGCCGAGCCGCCGCCGGCCGAGCCGCCACCGCCCCCGGTCGAGCCGCAGGAGTTCGCTCGCGGCCTGACGCTGTCCTACTCACGCAAGCGAGAGCGGTTCAAGGGCACGCTGTCGTCGCCGAAGGCCGAGTGCGGCAGCGGTCAGAAGGTCGTCGTCTTCGAGCGCAAACCCGGCGACGACCTCCGGGTCGGCGCCGACACCACCGGCGACGGTGGGCGGTGGCGGGTCGGAGAGGCCGACGCGAGGGGTCGGTTCCGCGCCCAGGTCGAGCAGAGCGTCCTGCCCGCCGCGGGAACCTGCCTGGCTGCCGAGTCGAAGACGCTCCGGGTCCGCTAGCCGATCCGGAATCGCTTTCGCGCCGGCACCGGGTCCTCGTTGTCCGCCGGGTCGGCGGCCTTGACCCGGAAGACGTGGCGGCCCTCGTCAAGCCCGCGGTACCGCACCGGCGACTCGCAGCCGCGGTAGCGGCCTGTCGTCGAGCCGGCAGAGGAAGGTCGAGCCGGGCTCGTTGGCGCGAAAGCGGAAGCTGGCCGAGTGCCCCTTCACCTGCTTCGCGCACGATTGAGGTCTCCGGTGGATCGGTATCGGTGGCGGGCGGGTCGGTCGGCGGTGGCGGCGGGTCGGGCGGGGGGTCGGGCGGCGGCGGGCACTCCACCGTGAGCTCGTACGGCACCGATGTCGCGGACCGACGCGCCGTCGCAGTTGCCGTCGGCGACCCGCGAGTTGCCGTCGAGGTCGATTCCCGACAGCAGCAAGGGGTCCCCGGCGTCGACGAGCGGCGAGGATGAGGTCGGGTGATAGTCGCCGCCCGCGGGATCGGCGAAGCCCGGCGCCGTGTTCGGGAGCTGGAAGGTTTCGCACGGCGTCCCGGCCGTTGTCGGCCCGGCCGAGTAGGCGACCGCGCAACTGCTCGTCGCGTCCGCGGCGATCGGCTGCTCGACGAAGCTCGAGGTCAGCGTCAGGTCGGCGTCCTGGAGCGCGAGGTCGGTCGAGTTCCCGGTCGCGGTCAGGTTGACGACGTTGACCGTCGCAGCGCTCGCCGCGATCGCGGTCTCCGCGCCGCTGACCAGGTCGCTTTCGATCGTGGGGCTGCCGGCCAGGACCCCGATCGCGGTCGGCATCCCGACGAAGGCGTTCTCCCTGATCACCGGCGAGCCCTCCGAGAGCGAGCGGAGCCCGAACGACGTCCCCGTCCCGTCGCCGGCGAACGTGTTGCGGTCGACCACCGCGTCGCCGGCGTTCTGGGTGATCTTCACGCTTGCGCCGCCGTCCGGGAGATCCGCGGCGTCGAACGCGTTCCCCGAGACCCTGCCGGGTCCGGCGAGGCGCACCGGCTCCGGGCCCCCGATCTCGAAGCCGACGACGTTCGCGGCGGTACCGGGCCCGAACTTCACCGTCGGCTGGGCCGGGTCGGCGGGCAGGATCACGTGGTCCCCCACGCCGGAGGCGAGCAGCGACCGGTCGGCGAACGGAACCTCGGGCGTGATGGCGAGGTACACGTTTTCCGTGTAGGAGCCCGGCGAGACGACGATCACGTCCGGCGACTGCTCGTCGGGGTCCTGGAGCGCCATCGCCTCGGCGATCGTCTTGCACGGATCGCCGACCTGGCAGCTCCCCCCCGGCGCGGCCGCGGCGTCCACGTAGAAGGCGTGACCCCACGCGGACGGGGCCGCGACGGCGGCGACGCCGATCGCCGGCAGCAGGGCGAGGACCGCGCGCCTCACCGTTCCACCTTCCAGCCGTACTTGGCCGGGGTCGGCTCGGTGTTGCCGGCCGCGTCGGTCGCGCGGACCTTGAACTTGTGCCGTCCGGGCTTCAGCTGCTCGTAGACCTTCGGCGATTTGCACGGCCGGTACGGGCTGGCGTCGCAGGCTGCACTCGTAGCGCGAGTCGGCCTCGGTCGCCTTGAACTTGAACTTCGCGCGGTCCTTCTTCGTCTCGCGCTTGGGCGACTTCTTGATCGTCGTGTGCGGCGGTGTGTCCGGCGGCCCGGCGGGCGGCGGGGTGTTCACCGTGGAGACCGTCTCGCAGCCGACCGGGGCCGGGTCGAGCTGGTCGATGCTCACCGAGTCCGTGCCCGGGCCGCAGTCGGCGGCGTCCGCGACCCCGTCGCGGACGTCGATCGTGTCGTCGCCGTCGCCGCCGAGGACCGAGTCGGCGCCCGGCCCGCCGACGACGATGTCACCCCCCGGCGCCGCCGTCGAGCACGTCGGCCCCGTAGCCGCCGGTGATCTCGTCGTTGCCCGCCCCGCCGGTGACGCTGACCGGGATCGTCGTGCCCATGCTCGCCGAGTCGTTGTTGTGGTCGAAGACGACGTCGATCCGCGTGATCCCGCTCGAGTCGCAGGTCGTGATCTCCTCGTCCACCGGGTCGCACGGGCCCCAGAAGATCCCGCCCTTCGAGGTGTGGTCCTCGAACTTCAGGATCCCGGTCTCGGGCGTGGTCACCACGAGGCTCGAGGGGCACGGGCTCGGCAGGCAGTTGTTGGTCGCGGTGTAGGTGAGGACGGAGCCGTCCCGGGTGATCACGCCGTGCGCGCCGGCCGCCGGCGCGGCGGACAGCACCGCGACCGCGGTCAGCGTCGTGATCGCCAGCCCCCTCATGGTGTGAACACCTCCTCCCAGTTGCGACCGCCGTCGGTCGAGTGCACGATCGTCGCGTCCTCGAGCGCCGCGTAGAGCTCCTCGGGACCCACTGCCTTCAACGCGCGCGGGCTGCCATCGATGCGGCCGATCAGATCCCAGGTCGCCGCGTGGTTGGTGCTCTCATAGACGTTGCCGTCCTCGTCGGCCCGGTAGACGGTGTCGGGCTCGGGCCACTCGAGCCTCGCCGCGTTGGCCATCGCGGCGGTCGTCCAGCTCTGGCCGCCGTCGGTGGACCGGAAGATCGCCCGCTTGCTGGTCGCCAGGAACTGGTCGGGATCCGAGGGGTCGACGACGAAATCGGTGACCCGTTCGCCGGGGGGCGCCGTGCGCTCCTCCCAGCTCCTGCCGCCGTCGGGGCTGACGATCACCGCGGGGAGCACGACGTCGTACGCGTAGACGCCGCCGTTCAGGGTCCGGATCGTGTGCAGGTCGGCGAGCGCGTAGCGCGAGACGACGCTCCACGTCCTGCCGCCGTCCTCGGAGCGCAGCAGGCCGAGGAAGCCCGCGACCCGCTTCTTCTCGTCGGGGTGGCCGGAGCCGAGCAGGGCGCCGTCCTCCGATTGCGCGACCTCGAGGAACTTGCCGACCGGCGAGCTGCCGTCCGGCGTGGAGACCTCGGACCTGACCGGCGTCGCCTCGCCGTCCTCGATCCGGAAGAAGCCACGGTTGGTCGTCAGCAGCAACGCGTCGCCGCCGGGATCCTGCTCGAGCGAGTTGATCAGCGGCGGCTTGTCCGGATCGACGAGCCTCGACCCGGCGCTGCCGCCCGAGTCGTCGCCGCAGCCGGCGATGACGAGCGCCGACACGGCGACCGCCAGCGCGCGCACGAGGCTACTTTCGCACCGCGTAGTAGTCCTTGCTCCCCTTGCGGCAGGAGAAGGCGATGCTGGTCTCCTCCGGCGAATACGAGGCGCAGTCCCACCCGCTCTTGTGCTCGCGGTTCTTGAGGTATCGCTTCGACCACTTGCGGGCGAAGTCGCAGTCGAGCAGGTGGGCGCTGACCTTGAACTTCTTGCCCTCGACCTTGATCTTCCCGCACCGGACCGGCGGCACGGTCGCGACCGCCGGTGTCGAGGCGAGCGCCAAGGCCAGCCCCAGTCCCACCACCAGCGCGAGCGTCAACTTACGGACGCCGGTCATGGGCCGATTCTACCCCCGCACTTCGCGGCTCCTAGCGCGCTGGATGCGGGGCCGGATCCGTGGTATGCGTAGCGCAAGCACGCTCGACCGAAATCACTCGGCGAGCTTCAACCCACAGGCACGGAGGCCCCCATGTCCGATCGGATCCGCTCACACGTTCGCAGCAACCTCATCGGCTACATCGCCCTGTTCTGCTTTGCGATGAGCGGAACGGCGTCGGCGCTCGATGGCGCCAACACGGTATTCAGCGACGACATCGTCAACGGGGAGGTGAAGGCCGCCGACATCGGCACCGGCGAGCTGACCTCGGGCGACATCCTCAACGGCACGATCGACCGCCAGGACCTCTCCAACGGAGCGGTCGGCGGCACCAACATCCTCGCGGGCGCGGTCAGCTCGCCGAAGGTCGAAAACAACAGCCTCACCAACCTCGACGTCTCCAACACCAACAGCCTCGGCCCGGCGGAGATCGGCCCGCTCGGCACCGCCGAGATCGCTGACGGCACCGTGACCGGAGCCGACCTCGCGGGCACCGGGATCGGGGACAACGGGTTCAACGGCGACGAGGAGATCATCGACGGCACGATCACCGGGTTCGACATTGGCAGTAACGCGATCGGCTCAGCCCACGTCGAGAATGGCTCGCTGAGCGCTGATGATCTCGGCACCGACTCGGTCGGTTCGGACGAGATCGCCACCGACGCGGTCGGTTTCGACGAGATCGGAACCGACCAGGTCGCCGGATCCCAGATCATCGACGGGTCGCTGACCGCGGGCGACACGGAGGACGTGTTCGATGCCGGCTACGCCAGCGACACTGATTGCAACGACGACGACGAGGACGGCGAGGTCTGCGCCGCCGCCACATTCACCCTGAATGAGCCCGGCAGGCTGCTGGTCAACGCCACCGGCGAATGGTGGATCGCCGCCACGGCCGGCGATCCCGGTGCCGACATGGCCTGCAAGCTCCAAGTGGACGGTGTCGACATCGGACTGCAGCAGAGCTTCGGCGCGCTTGACGACGGAGATAGCCACCCATTCCCGCAGAACGGGACGATGGCGCTGACCGCGCTCAGCCCCCAGCTGGAGGTGGGCTCGCATACCGCACAGACGTTCTGCACTCAGTTCAACGCCGACATCGATCTGGGCACCAACCAGATCACCGCGGCGAGGGTCGACCACTAGGAGGCGCTGGAAGCTCCGAGCTACGGCCCGGCCCGCCAGCGCGGGTCGGGCCGAGGCGGGAGCGTGGATGCGGAATACGGCCGGATCCGTGGTATGCCTAGCGCAGGCACGCTCGACCGAAATCACTCGGCGAGCTTCAACCCACAGGCACGGAGGCCCCCATGTCCGATCGGATCCGCGCACACCTGCGCAGCAACGTCGTCGGCTACATCGCCCTGTTCTGCTTTGCGATGAGCGGAACGGCGATGGCGCTCGACGGCACCAACACGGTGTTCAGCGACGACATCGTCAACGGCGAGGTGAAGGCCGCCGACATCGGCACCGGCGAGTTGACGTCGGGTGACATCCTCAACGGCACGATCGACCGCCAGGACCTCTCAAACGGCGCGGTCGGCGGCACGAACATCCTCGCGGGCGCGGTCAGCTCGCCGAAGGTCGAGAACAACAGCCTCACCAACCTCGACATCGATAACACGAGCAGCCTCGGCCCGGCGGAGATCGGCGCGCTCGGCGCCGCGGAGCTCGCCACCGGCTCGGTCGGCACCGACGAGATCGCCGACGAGACCGTCACCGGAGCCGACCTCGCGGGCACGGGCGAGGGCGCTAACGGCTTCAACGGCGACGAGGAGATCATCGACGGGACGATCACCGGGTTCGACATCGGCATCGACCAGATCGGCGCAAGCCACATCACCGATGGATCCGTGAGCGCCGGCGACACGGAGAACGTGTTCGATGCCGGCTACGCCAGCGACGGTAGTTGCAACGACGACGACCAGGACGGCGAGGCCTGTGCCAGCATGACGCTCACCCTGAACCAGCCGGGCGTATTGCTGGTCAACGCGACCGGCGAGTGGCTCAACATCGACAGCGGCGGGAACGGGGCCACGATGAACTGCGTGCTCCGAGTCGACGGCTCGGACATCGGGGTCGCGCAGGGCTTCGGCGAGGCGGGAGACAACCACCCCTCGCCGGGCAACGGGACGATGGCGCTGACCGCGCTCAGCCCCCAGTTGGAGGCGGGCCCGCACACCGTGCAGACCTTCTGCACCGAGGTCAACGCGGACATCGATATGGGCACCAACCAGATCACCGCGGCGAGGGTCGACCTCTAGGAGGCGTTGAAAGCTCCGGGCTTCCGCGGCGGCCGGTCGCGCCGCCGCGGGCGCCGCCTGCTCGCCGGCCGTTCATTGGATGCGGAACACGGCCGGATCCGTGGTATGCCTAGCGTAGGCACGCTCGACCGAAATCACTCGGCGAGCCTCGACCCTCAGCCACGGAGGCCTCCATGTCCGATCGGATCCGCGCGCACCTGCGCAGCAACGTCGTCGGCTACATCGCCCTGTTCTGCTTTGCGATGAGCGGCTCGGCGATGGCGCTCGACGGCACCAACACGGTTTTCTCAGACGACATCGTCAACGGGGAGGTAAGCGCCGCGGACATCGGCACCGGCGAGCTGACCTCGGGCGACATCCTCAACGGCACCATCGACCAGCAGGACCTCGCCAACGGCGCGGTCGGCGGCGCGAACCTGATCACCGGCTCGGTCAGCTCGCCGAAGGTCGCAAACGGCAGCCTCACCAACCTGGACATCGCCAACACCAACAGCCTCGCCCCGGCGGAGATCGGCGAGCTCGGCGCCGCGGAGCTCGCCACCGGCTCGGTCCGCAGCGACGAGATCGCCGACCAGACCGTGACCGGAGACGACCTCGCGGGCACAGGCATCGGGGACAACGGCTTCAACGGCGACCAGGAGATCATCGACGGCACGATCAACGGGTTCGACATCGGAGACGACCAGATCAACGGGGACCACATCGCCGATGGATCCCTGACCGCGGGCGACACGTCGCGCGTCTTCGAGGCCGGTTACGGCAGCAACGCTGCCTGCACGGACAACGACGAGGACGGTGAGATCTGCGCCGGCACCACGCTCACCCTGACTGAGCCCGGCAAGCTGCTGGTCAACGCCACCGGCGAGTGGCATTCTTCCGCCAGCGGCGGGGACGGGGTCCAGATGGACTGCGTGCTCCAGGTGGACGACGCGGACATCGGGGGCCCGCAGAGCATCGGCGAGGCGGGAGCGAACCACCCGAATCCGCAGAACGGGACGATGGCACTCACCGCGCTCAGCGGCGTGCTGAGCCCGGGCGTGCACAACGTGCAGACGTTCTGCACCCAGGTCAACGCCAACATCGACCTCGACTTCAACCAGATCACCGCGGCGAGGATCGACGACTGAGGGGCACTAAGACCCGAGCTTCGGGCCGGCCGGATCCGTGGTATGGCTAGCGCAGGCACGCTCGACCGAAATCACTCGGCGAGCTTCAACCCACAGGCACGGAGGCCCCCATGTCCGATCGGATCCGCGCACACCTGCGCAGCAACGTCGTCGGCTACATCGCCCTGTTCTGCTTTGCGATGAGCGGAACGGCGATGGCGCTCGACGGCACCAACACGGTATTCAGCGACGACATCGTCAACGGCGAGGTGAAGGCCGCCGACATCGGCACCGGCGAGCTGACCTCGGGCGACATCCTCAACGGCACGATCGACCGCCAGGACCTCGCCAACGGCGCGGTCGGCGGCACGAACATCCTCGCCGGCGCGGTCAGCTCGCCGAAGGTCGAGAACAACAGCCTCACCAACCTCGACATCGACAACACCAGCAGCCTCGGCCCGGCGGAGATCGGCGCGCTCGGCACCGCCGAGATCGCCGACGGCGCCGTGACCGGAGCCGACCTCGCGGGCACCGGCTATCGGGGACAACGGCTTCAACGGCGACGAGGAGATCATCGACGGGACGATCACCGGGTTCGACATCGGCAACGACCAGATCGGCGGAAACCACATCACCGATGGCTCGGCTGGGCATTGGTGATCTCGGCACCGACTCGGTCGGTGGCGACGAGCTCGCAGGCGACTCGGTCGGTTCCGCCGAGATCGCAACCGACGCTCGTTCGACAATCGGTTCAACCAGGTTGGGGATCTCAGATCATCGATGGGTCGCTGACCGCGGGCGACACGTCGAACGTCTTCGATGCCGGTTACGGCGGCGACACCGACTGCAACTGACGACGACGAGGACGGCGAGGTCTGCGCCGCCGCCACGTTCGACCCTGAACCAGCCCGGCAAGCTGCTGGTCAACGCCACCGGCGAATGGTGGGTCGCCAGCGACGTGGGCGATCCCGGTGCCGACATGGCCTGCAGGCTCCAAGTGGACGGTGTCGACATCGGACTGCAGCAGAGCTTCGGCGCGCTTGACGCGGGAGACAGCCACCCGTTCCCGCAGAACGGGACGATGGCGCTGACCGCGCTCAGCGGCGTGCTGTCCGCCGGCTCGCATACCGCGCGGACGTTCTGCACCCAGTTCAGAACGCCGACATCGATCTGGGCGTCAACCAGATCACCGCGGCAAGGGTCGCCGACTAGGCGGCGCTGAAAGCTCCGAACCTCGGGCCGACCCGCCCCGCTGGGGGCGGGTCGGCGAGCGCTCGCGCTAGCCGGAGTCGATCGCGGTCAGCCAGACGGCGTTCAGCGGCGGCGCCGGCTCGCCGGCCGGGATCCCGCGCACCGAGCGCTCCAGCCCGAGCACGCCGCCGTCACTGGCCTGCGCGGTGAGCAGCGGGTCGCGGCGCACGGCGCGCAGCCGGCCGCGCCCGAGCTCGGCGACCCGAACGCTGCCGTCGCGTAGCGCGGCGACGCGCTCGCCGGGGTCGGCGACGACGCGAAGCTCGATCTGATCGACCCCCGGCCCGAGCTCGCGATCGGTGCCCCACCAGCCCGTGTTGCGCGCCAGCAGCGCCCGGTCGGGGCTGCGCTCGCGAAGCTCGAACGGGCCGGTGCCGCTCGCGGGCAGCCGGGCCGTGTCCACCGGCCCGCCCACCGCGGCGCCGATCGCCCTCGGCGAGACGATCCCGAGCCGCGGCGACGCCAGCCGCGCGGGGAAGTCGGGGTCGGGCGCCGGGAGGATGAACCGGACCAGGTCGGGGCGCGGCGCGTCGACGAGCAGCTCGCCGAGCAGATCGCGGCCGGCGGCGACCGTGCGCCAGCGGTCGACGTTGGCGAGCACCGCCGTCGCGTTGAATGGCGTCCCGTCCTGGAACCGCACCCCGGTCCGCAGCCGCGCCCGCCAGACGGTCTCGTCGGCCGAGGGCGTCACGGCGAGTGCCAGGCCCGGAGACCGGCGGGCGACGTCGAACGGCGCGTCGAGCTGCTCGACCAGCGGCTCGTGGAGCTGGCGGGCGGCGAGCAGCTCGGCCGCGGTCGTCGCGTACAGCGGATCGACCGTCCGTACGCGATCGGCCACCGCCCACTCGAGCGTCGCCGAGGGGGCGCCCTGCGCGGCTGCGCCGATCGCCGCGTTGTCGGGTTCGTCGCCGTCGCAGCCCGCGCCGATCGCCGCGACCGCGGCCGCGGTGGCGATCAGGCTGAGGCTCCTGGAGGGGGTGGTTCAGATCTTCAGCAGGACGAGCGTGTTGATGACGAACAGGATCGCGAAGAAGATCGTCCACCGGTCGAGGTTGCGTTCGACCAGCGAGCCGCCGACCGAGGCGCCAGTGGCGCCGATCCCGAAGGCGCCGGAGAGCCCCGCGTCCTTGCCCGAGTGCAGGAGCACCAGGAAGATGAGGACGACAGAGATGATGACCTGAACGACGTTGAGGACGCTTTCCATCGCGCGCAGTGTAGATGAATGATTCCCGACCCCCGCACGCCCGGATGACGCGCGGATACCGTCGCCGGATCCCGCCCGTCTTCACTCGCCCGTACCTTCAGGTACGGGCTTCGCTTGCCGGCCACGCCCGGCTCGGTCCCGCGCGTCCCCGGGCACACGGTGGTCAGGAATCAGTCATCTCGCCAGGGGCGTTCTTGGCGGCATCGATCCGCTTCAGGACGGCGATCGCCTCGCGGCGAAGCTCGGCGTCGAGCCGCTCCCAGTCGGCGCGCGAGAGCTTGCCCTGCTCGCGGTCGAGCTCGGCGTCGCGGATCTGGCGGTAGAGCGCCGCCTTGCGCGCCTCGAGGTCGGCCAGCTCCGCGCTCTCCTGCGGCGCCTCGGGGCGGTCGCGCCGACGCAGCGGCGCGAGCACGAAGGCCGCGAGCACGGCACAGATGACGAGCGCGAGGACGACCTCCATTCGAGCTCGGAAGGCTAGGCGCGCCCGAGGTCGCGGGCGAGGCGGGCGGCGTAGACGTCGGCGACCCGGCGCCGGCGCGCCTCGGGCGCCGGCCACACCGCGATTAGGGCGCCGGCGACCGCGATCGCGCCGCCGATCCAGATCCAGATCACGAGCGGGTTGACGTTGACGCGGAAGTCGACCGGCAGCGGGTTGGCGACGTACAGCGCCGCGATGTTGCGAATCACCTCGCCCTGCCGGTCGGTGTAGGCCCGCATTGCCTCGACCTGCGCCGGGGTCGGGCCCTCGGACCCGACCTCCGGCAGCCGGGCCGCCAGCCGGTGATCGACCTCGGCGATCACCTCGTCGAGCGGGGCGAGGTCGGGGCGCATCGCCGTCCACAGGTCGCCGCCGACCCGTGTCTCGCGCCCCACCTCGCTGGTCGCCTCGCCCTCGAAGAAGCCGGCGATCGTCGCGTCGCCGCTGCCCGACGAGTAGTACTCGCGGGCCGGATGCAGGCTCGCGAAGGACTCGCCGTCGCGCTCGACGGCGAGCACGGCGCCGAAGGTGAGCTTCTGCTCCGCGGTGTCGATCGACTGGGTCGGGCGCTCGTAGGTGACGGTGTAGTCGCCGACCTCGGCGCTGTCGCCCGGCTTCATCCGCACGTCCTCCGAGGTCTGGAAGCTCGAGGAGGCGGCGACGGCCAGGAACAGGATCGCGATCCCGGCGTGGACCGTGTAGCCGCCGTAGCGGCGCCGGTTGCGGGCGACGACCGTGCGCAGCGCCGTCAACGCGCCGCCGCCGGTCAGTGCCCGCTGGGCCGCGGCGCCGCGGATGAACTCCGCCGCCAGCGCAGCCAGGGCGAAGAACGCGAAGGAGAACAGGACCAGCGCCGCCGGGTGGTCGAGCGCGTCGGTGAACGCGGCGACCGCGGCCGTGGCGACGGCGGCGACGGCGAGCGGCGCCCGCACCAGTCGCCACAACGCGCCGGCGCTGACCCGGCGCCAGGCGAGCAGCGGGCCGATCCCCGTGAACAGGACCAGGACGATCGCCAGCGGCGCCGTGTAGCGGTCGAACCAGGGCGAGCCCAGCGACGACTTCTCGCCCGTGATCGCCTCGGAGATCAGCGGGAAGAAGGTGCCCCAGAAGATCACGACGGCGAGCCCGACCAGGAGCAGGTTGTTGACCAGAAAGACGGCCTCGCGCGACGCCAGCGACTCGATCCGCCGCTCCGAGCGCAGGTCGTCGAGGCGCGAGACGATCAGCGCCGCCGAGCCGGCGATCACGACCGCGATCAGGCAGAGCAGGGGCGTGCCCACGGTCGAGGCGCCGAAGGCGTGAATCGACTCGAGGATCCCGGAGCGGACCAGGAAGGTGCCGAGCAGCGCGAGGCTGAACGTCGCGACGATCATCGACACGTTCCAGACCTTCAGCATCCCGCGCTTTTCCTGGACCATCACCGAGTGCAGGAACGCGGTGCCGACCAGCCACGGCATCAGCGAGGCGTTCTCGACCGCGTCCCACCCCCAGTAGCCGCCCCAGCCGAGCTCCGAGTAGCTCCAGCGGCTGCCGAGCAGGATCCCGATCCCCAGGAAGGTCCAGGCGACGAGCGCGAAGCGGCGGGTCGATCTGATCCACGCCGCGTCGAGGCGGCGGCTGATCAGCGCCCCGATCGCGAACGCGAACGGGATCGACCAGAGCACGTAGCCCGAGTAGAGCATCACCGGGTGGATCGCCATCATCGGGTGGCGCAGCAGCGGCGTCAGCCCCACGCCCTCGGCCGGCGCCGGGTCGAGGCGCCCGAACGGGTTGACGTCGTTGGCGAGCAGCATCAGCAGGGTGAAGAACAGGCCGATCCCGGCGAGCACCGCGGTCGCCCAGGGAACGACCTCGCGATGGCGGTTTCGGGTCAGGTAGAGGACGCCGCTGGCGGCGATCGACAGCACCCAGGCCCAGAGCAGCAGCGAGCCGCCCTGGCTCGACCACATCGCGGTCAGCTTGTAGCCGGTCGGGGTCGTGGTCGACGAATGCTCGGCGACCAGGGCGACCGAGAAGTCCGAGCGCAGGAACGCGGCCTCGAGCACGATCACGCAAACCGTGAGCAGCGCGCAGAGCGCGTAGATCGACCGCCGCGACGAGTCGACCAGGCGCCGGTCGCCGCGGCGGGCGCCGAGCACGGCGGCGCCCGCCGCATACAGGCATGCGAACGGCGCGGCGATCAGGCAGGCGGCCCCGAGCTCGACCATCAGATGGAGGCTTCCGGGTGCGGCACCGAGCGATTATCGCAACGCCGGATCGGCGGTTAGTCTTGCGCGGTCGTCCACGCCGGTCGGTGTCCCCATCAGGGAGGTCAGCAGATGAAGCCACGCACACGCGTATTCGGGGTCGTGATCGCAGTCGCCGCGGCGGCCGCGATCGCCGCCGGCTGCGGCAACGAGGAGCAGAACGACTACGTCGACGAGGTGAACGCGATCCAGACGGACATCGCCGACGCGGCCACCGAGGCCAGCACCTCGGCGCCCAGCAACCCGCAGGAGGCCGCCGACGTCGGTCACCAGATCGCCGACGCCTTCAGCCAGGGCGCCGACGACCTCGCCGCGATCGATCCGCCCGAGGAGGTCGTCGACCTGCACGACCAGCTGACCCAGCAGCTGAGCCAGGTCTCCGACGACATCAACAACGCGGCCGACGCGTTCGAGAGCGGCAACGCGCAGCAGGCAGCGCAGGCCGCGGTCGAGCTCCAGCAGTCGGTGACCACGGCGCAGACCGAGGTCAACAGCCTGATCGAGCAGATCAACTCCGAGTTCGGAAACTAAGCCCGGCGAATGGTCAGCGCGCTTCGGCCGTCAGCGCGCTGACCGCCTCGTCACGGGACCAGTAGATCTCGACGACCTCGTCGAGCCCGGTCTGCTCCATCGTGCGCCGCACGCTCGGGTGGTCGCAGGCGACCACCGCCTGCCGGCCGCGGTCGATCATCGCCCGCACCCCCGCGACGAGGGTGGCGATGCCGAGCGAGTCGATGAAGCTGCAGCCGCAGAGGTCGATCAGCAGACACGCGGCCGGCGGCCCGGTGACCTCCTCGAGCCGCGTCATCAGGTCCGGAGCCGCGGCAGCGTCCAGCTCGCCATAGAAGGCAACGAGCTCGCAGTCGAGCTCCGGCTGCAGCGAAGCGTGAGTGATCATCGGGCCCCTCCGATACGTCACTACCCGCCCGCGGCGGTAAATCCACTACTGGATGACGACGTGCTCGGGATCGGCCTCGGCCTCGTCGGCGAACTTCGACGGGCACTTGGTGATCAGGCTGTCCTTCTCGGCGACGAAGGTGCCGTTGTCGACCGTCCCCGAGACGATCACCTCCCGCCCCTCGCGGAACGGGTCGGGGACGGTGCCTGTGTAGACAACCGGGATCGTCGCCGAGGGATCGTCGCGGTCGGCGACGTGGAAGCGCAGCTCGGAGCCCTGGTGGGAAACCGATTCGGGCGCGACCTTGCCGGTGAGCTCGTAGTTGCCGCCGCTCACCCCCTGCAGGTCCGAAGGCTGCCTCGCCTCGCTCGAGGCGCTGAACGACGTGTAGACGAGGCCGGCGGCGAGCAGCACCGCGGCGCTCAGCGCGACGATGAGGCGGATCTTTCGCTTGCGGTCGGGGTCCATTGGGCGGACCCCGGATTATGGCGGTCGGGCTCGGGTAACTTGAAGCCCCGATGGCCGACGACCCCGTCCTGCTGATCACCGGCGCCTCGAGCGGGATCGGAGCCGCGACCGCCCGCGCGGCGGCCGAGTCCGGCGCGCGGCTCGTGCTGGGCGCCCGTTCGGAGGACAAGCTCGAGGAGCTGGCGGCCGAGCTCGGCGGCCCCGAGCGGGCGATCGCCGTGCGCTGCGACGTCACCGAGTGGGCCGACAACGAGGCGCTCGTGGCCGCGGCGATCGACGCCTTCGGCGGCTTCGACTCCGTGTTCGCGAACGCCGGCTTCGGCGCCACCCGCGGCTTTTTGGAGGAGTCGCCCGAGCACTGGCGCGAGATGGTGCTCACCAACGTGCTCGGGGTGGCGCTGACGATCCGCGCCACGCTCCCCCACCTGCTCGAGCGCGGCTCAGGCCACTTCGTGATCACCAGCTCGGTCGCGGGCCGCCGGGCACTCCCCGGCTCGCTCTACTCGGCGACCAAGTGGGGGGTGACCGCGATTGGCGAGGCCCTGCGCCAGGAGCTGCGGGTGATGCACGACAACCAGCGAATCCGGGTGACGGTGATCGAGCCGGGGATGGTCGACACGCCGTTCTTCGACAACCGCCCCGGGCCCGACAAGGCGCTTCACGACGACGACATCGCCCGCGCCGTCCTCTTCGCACTCGACCAACCCGAGCACGTCGACGTCAACGAGATCCTGATCCGGCCGACCTCGCAGCCGATCTAGGCGCTTCCCGAACGCGAACCGATCGGCCTGATGGGCGCATAGGGACCGCGAGACCGATCGATTCGCGGGTGCCCGGGGCGCCCCCGGCGACCGGCGGAGCGCGGGGGACTCGAACCCCAGCCGCTAGCTGCGCAGCAGCTCGTCGATCCGGGCGTTCAGCGCCGGGTCGTCGGGGCCGGCGCCGGCCTCGTAGTGCTCGACCACCTCGCCGTCGCGGTCGAGCAGGTACTTGTTGAAGTTCCAGGTCGGCGGCCCGGCGGCGGCGTTGAGGTGCTCGAACACCGGGTTCAGCGGCTCCGAGACGAGGTTCGACTTCGCGAACATCGGGAACGAGACGCCGAAGTTCTCCTTGCAGAACTCGGCGATCTCGGCGTCGTCGCGCGGCTCCTGGTTGGCGACGTCGTCGGCCGGGAAGCCGAGGATCACGAAGCCACGGTCGCGATGCTCGCGGTAGAGGCGCTCGAGTCCGTCGAACTGCGGCGTGAAGCCGCACTCGCTCGCCGTGTTGACGACCAGGACGACGTCGCCGCGGTACTCGGCCAGGTCCTGCTGCTCGCCGTCGAGCAGCGGCAGGCTGCCGGCGAGGACCGAGCCGGCGCCCGCGTCCTGCTCCGTCGCCGCCGGCGCCTCCTGCTTCGTTGCCGCCGGCTCTCCGGTCGTCATCGCACCATCATCGCCGCAGGCGGCGAGCCCCGCGGTCGCGGCGAGCACGAGCAGGATCGCGAGCGAGCGGTGGCCCATCCATCAGTTGATACGCGCCAGGCCCGCCGAGGGATCAGCGAGCGCCCTCTACGGGCCCTTCGACCTCGAAGCGCAGCTTCTTGCCGAGCCGGTCGCCCATGTACTTCCACTTGACGACGTAGTGGCCGGCGTCGGTCGGGTACTCCTTCTGCCAGGCGACCTTGTCGGCCCAGAGCTCCTCGTCGGGCAGCTGCTCGAGCTCGAACTCCTTGCACTCCTTGCCGTGCGGGCCCTTGACGCACAGCGTGTACTCGCCCATCACCGACGCCGTGGCGCTGAGCACGCTGAACTTCACGTTGCCGCTCTTCTTCGACAGCGTGATCTCCTGGCAGATGTCGCCGGACGGCGAGCAGTAGTGATCGAGCCGCGTGGGCGTCGCCCCGGACGCCGGGACGAGCGCGAGGAGGGCGGCCGTCGCGAGCGCGAGCAGCGTTGCGAGCTTCAGCCTGCGACTCATGGTCCGGGCCCGGTGATCTCGCCCGACTGTTTGACCGTGAACCGGAGCTTCGCGCCGAGCCTGGCGCCCATGTAATTCCAAGTGACGACGTGCCGGCCGGTGCCGGTCGGGAACTCCTTCTTCCAGGCGACCCTGTCGACGTAGTAGGGGTCCTCGAACGGCTGCTGGAGCTCGAACTCCTTGCACTCCTTGCCGGACGGGCCCTTGACGCACAGCGTGTACTCGCCCTGCACGGCCCGCCCGCGGCTCTCCAGGAGGAACTTCACGTTGCCGTTCTTCAACAGCAAGATCTGCTCGCAGATGTTGGGGCCCCTCGAGCAGTGGTGATCGAGCGTCAGCGGCACCGCGCGGGCGATCGAGGCGAGGGAGAACACGGCGGCCGCCGTGAGCGCGAGGAGCGCCGCGAGCTTGATCTTCTTGCTCATGCGCCGAATCCTATGCCGAGGGCCCATTGCGCCGTACGCTGGACCTGTGGACACGGGGTTTCCCGACCAGGACGCGCACGCTGACTTCAGCAGGGCCCGCCGCCGCCACCGGATCTCCGACCTCGCCAAGCGCCTGCGTCGCGAGCCCGACGACATCCGCGTCATCCTTCCGTTCGACGAGGTGGTCGAGGCGCTCGGCAAGCGCGGTGAGCGCAGGCTTGGATTGCAGACGATCGAGCGCGACTCGATCGTCGGCACCGTCGATCGCACCCGCGAGTTCGACCGCGACTTCCGGCCGACCTCGCGGCGGTTGCGCCGGCGCTGGGAGGGAATCGCCAAGGCGATGCGCCGCGGCGAGGCCATGCCGCCGATCGATGTTTACCGAGTCGGCGAGCTGCACTTCGTCGCGGACGGCCACCACCGCGTCTCGGTCGCCCGCCAGCTCGGGCTCGAGGTGATCGAGGCGAACGTGACCGAGATCATCACCGAGGTTCCCGCCGACCGCGACACGCGGATCAGCGACCTGGCGCTGAAGAGCCACGAGCGGCTGTTCTTCGAGCGCGTGCCGCTGCCGGCCGAGGCGCGGGGACGGATCCAGCTCTCCGACGAGTGGCGCTACGCCGGGCTCGCCGAGGGAGTCGAGGCCTGGGGCTTTCGCGCCACGCAGGTGAGCCGCGAGTTCATGGACCGCGGCCAGGTCGCCCGCGCTTGGTTCGAGCAGGAATACGCGCCTGTGGTCGAGGTCCTGCGCGAGGCCGACCTGATCGGCCGCGGGACGGAGACCGAGGCCTACGTCCGGGTCGTCAGCCTGCGCTACCTGCTGCTGCGCACACACGCCTGGGACGAGGAGGTCTTCGCACGCCTGCGTGAGGAGATCGCGAAGCCGACAACCTCCGACGACACCCTCGTCCACCGGTTGCTGGACGAGATGTCCTGAACCGCGTCTCCTAGCCGGCCGCCGGCGGAGCCTCGCCGGCCCCCGCCGCGGCGGCGCCCAGTCGCTCGCCGCTGGCCGGGTCGAAGAGGTGCAGCTTGGTCGCGTCGACCCAAAGCTCGGCCTCCTCGCCGCGGCGGATCTGGCTCGCGGCGTCGAGGCGTGCCACGACCGTGTGCTCGCCGCTCGTCGGCGTCTCGGCAAGACCTGAGTCGGCGGCGAGCTCGGCCAGCTCCTCCGACTCGATCCCGCCCTCGGTGTCGAAATGGGCGTACTGCTCGGAGCCCATCGACTCGACCAGGTCGACCTTCGCCTTGAAGGGGACGCCGCGGTCGCGCGCGTCGCCGACCAGGCTCGCGTCCTCGAAGCTCTCCGGGCGGATGCCGACGATCACGTCGCGGGCGCCGGCACCGGCAGCGCCGCGCGCATCGGCCGGGATCGGCAGATCGCCGATCGGCAGCTGCACCCGGTCGCCCTCGATCTGGCCCGGGAGGAAGTTCATTGCCGGCGAGCCGATGAACCCGGCGACGAAGATGTTCTTCGGTCCGTTGTAGAGCTCGGCCGGAGTGCCGACCTGCTGCAGCACACCCGTGCGCATCACCGCGACTCGATCGCCGAGCGTCATCGCCTCGGTCTGGTCGTGGGTGACGTAGACGGTGGTCGTGCCGAGGTCGGACTGGAGCTTGGCCACCGACGTCCGCATCTGCACCCGCAGCTTCGCGTCCAGGTTCGAGAGCGGCTCGTCCATGAGGAAGGCGCTCGGGTCGCGGACGATCGCCCGCCCCATCGCCACCCGCTGGCGCTGCCCGCCGGAGAGGTTGGCGGGCTTGCGATCGAGGTGCTGGGTCAGGTCGAGGGTCTCGGCGGCCCCCTCCACCTTGCGCGTGATCTCCTCGTCGGGCATGCCCGCGAGCTTCAGCGGGAAGGCCATGTTCTCGCGCACGGTCATGTGCGGGTAGAGCGCGTAGCTCTGAAACACCATCGCGATGTCGCGGTCGCGCGGGGCGAGGTCGTTGACGACCTTGTCGCCGATCCGCAGCTCGCCCTCCGTGATGTCCTCGAGTCCGGCGATCATCCGCAGCGCCGTCGACTTGCCGCACCCCGACGGTCCGACGAGGATCATGAACTCGCCGTCCTGGACCTCGAGGTCCATGTCCTTGACCGCCTCGTAGCCGTCGGAGAACGTCTTCGTCACTCCGTCCAGAACGATCTCTGCCATCAGCTCATAGCTCCTTTGTTGTCATCCCTTGACCGCGCCAGCGGTCAGGCCGGCGACGATCCGGCGTTGGAAGAAGAGGACGAAGATGATGATCGGCACCGTGACGATCACCGCGGCCGCGGCGATGTTGCCGGTCGGTGCGGTGAAGGTCGACTCGCCGGTGAAGAACGCGAGCGCGGCGGGCACCGTGCGCGCCGCGTCGGACGAAGTCAGCGTGATCGCGAACAGGAAGTCGTTCCAGGCGAAGATGAAGACCAGGATCGCGGCGGTGAACATGCCCGGCGCCGCCAGCGGGACGATCACCTTGCGGAAGGCCTGGAACGGAGTCGCCCCGTCGACCTGCGCCGCCTGCTCGAGATCCCAGGGGATCTCGCGGAAGAAGGCGACGAGGGTGTAGATCGCCAGCGGCAGCGAGAAGGTGAGGTAGGGGATGATCAGCCCCAGATACGTGTCGTAGAGGCCCAGCGCGCGCCACATGTCGAACAGCGGGCCGACGGTCGAGATCGCCGGGAACATCGCGATCGCCAGCGCCCCGGCGAGGATCAGCGACTTGCCCGGGAAGTTGAGCCGGGCGATCGCGTAGGCGGCGAACGCGGCCAGGACGATCGCGATCACGGTCGTGATCGAGGCGATCACCAGCGAGTTGATCAGCGGCTTGATGAACGGGCTCTCGTCGATCCCGCCGTCGAACAGGCCCTTGTAGTTGTCGAACGTGATGTCCTTGGGCAAGAAGCTGCCGTCGGCGAGCGTCTCCGGAGTCTTCAGGGAGACCGAGATGATCCACAGCACCGGGATCAACGCGAACAGCAGCACGAAGAGGATGCAGATGCTCCAGAGGGTGTACTCGCGCGTCCCGCGTTCCATCAGGTTCCAGGCCTCCCTTCAGCCATCCGCACCCCGAGGATGCGGACGAAGAGGAAGGCGATGATCAGCACACAGATGAAGATCAGCACCGAGACCGCGGAGCCGAGGCCGAGGTTGAGCCTGCCGATCAGCTGGTTGTAGCCGAGGATCGACACCGACTCGGTGTCCTGGGCCCCCCGGGTCATGATGAAGATCGTGTCGAAGACCCGGAAGGAGTCGAGGGTCCGGAACAGCAGGGCGACCAGGATCGCCGGCTTGATCAGCGGCAGGGTGATCCGGCGGAAGCGCTGCCAGGCGTTGGCGCCGTCGATCTTCGCCGCCTCGTAGAGCCCGGAGTCGATCGTCGTCAGCCCGGCCAGCAGCAGCAGAGCCATGAACGGGGTCGTCTTCCAGACCTCGGCCATGATGATCACGGCGAAGGCGCTGAAGCGGTCGCCGAACCACGCCTTGTCATCGGCGATGAACGGCAGGTTGTTGACGAAGCCGGTGTCGGGCGAGAAGGCGAACTGCCAGGAGAAGGCGGCGACCACGGTCACGATCCCGTACGGGATCAGGACCGAGGTGCGAACGACGCCGCGCCCGAAGATCGCCCGGTGCATGACCAGCGCGATCGCCATCCCGAGAACGAGCTCGATCGAGACCGAGATCACGGTGATGAACAGGGTGTTGAAGACGTCGGTCCACCAGAGGCTCGAGGTGAGCACGGTCTCGTAGTTGGCGAGCCCGGCGAACCCGCCCTCGTCGGGGAAGCGCAGGTCGAGGTGCTGGAGCGAGAGCACGACCGCGTAGCCGATCGGATACGCGGTCACCAGCAGCATCGCGATCACCGCCGGCGAGCAGAGCAGCCAGCCGAGCCGGCGCTCCGAGCGGGTGCGCTCGCTGACGCCGCCGGTTGCCGCGCTCGCCTCCATCAGAGCAGCCCCTCGCGCTTGACCGCCAGCTCGACGTTCTCGCGCAGCTCGTCGTACTTCGGCGTCGGATCGTCGGGGTCGATGTCCTGGGGCGGATGCAGCGAGCGCTGGATCGCCAGCGAGAGGTCGGTGTAGGCCGGGGTCGCCGGTCGCGGGCCGCCGTCCTCGATCGACTCCTCGATCACGTCAGCGAAGTCGGGGAAGGCCTTTTGGACGACCTTGTCGGAATACAGGCTCTGGTTCGAGGGCGGCAGCCCGTCGAGCTCGGTCGCGGTCAGCTGGCTCTTCGCGTTCGAAAGACAGGCCGCGGCCTCGAAGGCCTCATCGGGGTTCTCGGAATAGGCGCTGACGCCGAGGTTGAAGCCACCCAGCGGCGGCTTCGACGGCGTCCCGGCGACTACCTCGGGGAACTTCACGGCGCCCATGGTCTTGGCGATATCCGGCGCATTCGCGGTCGCGCTGCCGAGCGCGAAGGTGTAATTGATCATGAACGCCGAGTCGCCGGCCTCGAATCCGAGCCTGGCGCTGTCTTCATCCGAGGTGTCGATGTTCGGGGCGGCGGCCGGCGAGTTGGCGAGCTTGCCCATGACCGCCAGGGCCTCCTCGGTCGGCCCCTGCTCCAAGTCGACCGTGGTCGGGCCGGAGAGGATCTGGGTGCCCGCCGACTCGATCAACGCGTTGACCCAGACGGTGAAGCCCTCGTAGCGATCCGACTGCACCTGGACGTCCTTGCCGAGCTCCTCGGCCTGGTTGATCATCTCGTCCCAGGTCTTGGGCGGAGTGTCGACCAGGTCGGTGCGATACCAGAGCAGCTCGGTGTTGGAGTTGAACGGAGCGCCGTAGAGCGTGCCCTCGAACGATGCGGTGTCGATGACGCTGTCGAAGACGTCCTTGGTCACCTGCGACTTCAGCGGCTCGGTCCACTCGCGCAGCCAGCCCGCGTTAGCGAACTCGGCCGTCCAGATCACGTCCATGCCGATGATGTCGATGGTCGAGTCCTCGGCCCCGAGTCGGCGGACCAGCTGCTCGCGCTGCTGGCTGGCATCGGTCGGCAGGAGCTCGACGTTGACGGTGTACGCGCCGTTCGACTCCTCGGTGCAGCGCTTGGCGACCTCCTGAATCGTGCCGCCAGGCTGGGTGGCGACGAACCAGTTCAGCTCGACGCCCTGGCCGGAGCTTTCGTCCGAACCGCAGCCCGCGAGGACGGCCAGCGCCCCGGCGAGGACCAGGCCCGCAATTCCTCGTCGCCATCGGCTTCCAGCCAAGCGCTTCCTCTCCACCCGCCCGGCCTCCCTGACCGGGCTGACTGAGAGCTAATTGCCCGCCGAGCAGACCGATTAAACGCGCGACTACTTCGGCGCCAGCGAGGCGGCGAAGTCGGCGCCGGCGTCGACCCAGCCGGCGAGCACGGCGTCGGCGGCCGTCCCCGCTGGCGCGACCATCGCCATGTTGCGCGCCGGGCGGCCGGTGAAGTCGAACGGCCGCGTGTGCGGCTCGGCGAGGGCACGCTCGGCGTCCTCGGGATCGAGGCGGACGATCAGCTCGTCGCCGAGCACCCCACAGGCCATGTTGCCGGCAAGCATCCAGGCGATTCCGCCGAACATCTTGCGCTCGGTGACGTCCTCGCGCAGCGTGATCAGCTCGCGGACGCGCTCGGCGAGGGCTTCGTCATAGGCCATCGCCCGCAGCTTACGTCGGCGCCGACCAACGCCCGGTCTAGGAGGGCGGCGCGACCGAGACCTGCTCGCGGCGGATGACCCGCATGCCCCTCGCCATGTAGTTGGCGAGGGCGTGCGGGCCGTCGAGCGTGTTGGTCGAGACCGCCACCTTCGGCCCGAGCTCGAACCCGCGCCGGATCGCCGCGGTCAGCACGTGGCCGCCGATCCCGAGCCCGTGGTAGCGGGGCAGGAGCCCGAAGTAGGCGAGCTGGACGAGCCGGCCCCGCTCGTAGGGCTCGAGCTCGAAGTAGCCGGCGCGCTCGCCGTCGACGGTGACGATCCAGGTCTCGACCCGCGCCTCCCAGCGCTCCCATTGCTCGTCGGACCAGTGCAGGCGGTCGGTCCAGGAGTAGTCGGCGCCGACCTGTTCGTAGAACCAGCGGTTGAGCTGCGGGTCGTGGACCGGCTCGAGCTCGAAGGCGCGCCCTGCCGGGCGCTCGGGCGCGCGCAGGTCTGCCGGATCAACGAGCTCGAGGTGGGTCTTGACGACCTGGTCGGAACCGTCGCTCACGCACCGGGAAATTAGTCGAGCGCCGCCCACCGCGTGCAGGCGTCGGCCGCCGCCTCGAGCGCCGCGGGGAGCGTCTCGTCGGCCCGCGACAGGTCCCAGTCGAGCTTTGCGAGCCCGGCGACCAGCGCCCCCATGAACGCATCGCCGGCGCCGAGCGTCGAGACGACCTCGACCTCGGGCGCCGGGGCCTCGGCCTCGCAGGCGCCGCGGATCACCGCGCCCTCGGCGCCGAGCGTGACCACGGCGAGCTCGGCCCCGAGCTCGACCAGCCGCTCGGCGGCGGCGCGCGGATCGTCCACCTTGGCGATCGCGATCGCCTCCTCGCGGTTGGTGCGGACGAGGGTCGAGCCGGCGATCAGCTCGCGCGAGGCGGCGGCCGCCGGGGCGACCTCGCCGCCCCAGCGATTGGGGCGGATATTGGGGTCGAGGCAGACCTTCGCCCCGCGCTGGAGCGCCAGCTCCCGGGCGCGCAGCGTCACCTCGCGCTCGCGCGGCGTCGCCAGGGTGGTCGAGCTGTAGACGAGCGCCGAGGCGGCGCCGATCACCTCCTCGAGCCGCGGCGCCACCGAGGCGACCGCGATCTCGACCGCGTCGCCGTAGATCTGGAAGCTCGGGTTGCGGTCCGCGTCGAAGCTCGCGAACGCGATCGGCGTCTGCTCGCCGGCGAGCGGCTCGAAGAAGCGCAGGTCCACGCCCTCGCGCTCGAGCCGCGCCGCCAGCCACCTCCCCCACTCGTCGTCGCCGGTCGCGCCGGCGAGCGCCACCTCCGCCCCGCCCCGCGCCACCGCGACCGCGACGTTGGCGAGCGCGCCGCCGAAGTGCGGCACGAACGAGTCGGCCTCGGTCAGCGCGCCCACCGGGCGTTCGCAGATCAGGTCGACGAGCCCCTCGCCGAGGCAGACGATCACGGCCGCCTCAGTTCCGCGGCTTCCGTTTCTTCTTCTTCTTGACCGTGAACTTCGCTTGGGCCGGGGTCGGGTCCGGGATCTGGTTGACGACCGCCTGGACGAGGATGAAGTGCTCGCCCTTGCTCAGCTTCTTGACCTTCCACGGCGAGGTGCAGGGCTCGTAGGCGACGCCGTCGAGCGAGCACAGGAAGCTCGCCCCCGGCAGGCTCGAGGTGAACTTGACCGAGGCGTTCGTCTTCCTCGACTTCTTCTTCGGCTTCTTGGTGATCTTCGTCTCGGGGGCGCCGACCGTGCACGCCTGCTGGGTGGTCGGGATCGTCGGGCACGCGTCCTGGGTCTCGTCCCCGAAGCCGTCGCGGTCGGCGTCGGCCTCGACGTCGGCGTTGATCAGCAGCTCCCTCCTGGGCCTGGCCTGAGGGGGCGCCGAGGCGCCGTCGGTGAGCGGCGTCGTCCATTCGTTGTACACGTCGTCGTTGACGCCGGTGACCCGGGCGATGGTGACCGGGAAGTCGGTGGGGAGGCCGCGCAGGTCGACGCCGATCTGGTCGCCGGCCGCGACCGGCAACCTGGTCGGAAACTCGTAGGTGCCGGCCCCGGCGGGCAGGGTCACCTCGGCGGAGGTTCCCGGCCCCGGTCGTGCCGCGGATCACCCGCAACGCCGTCTCGACCGCGAACGCGTCGCCCGCTCCCCGCTTGATGCGCCAGACGGTGACCACGCCGTCCGACGGCACGATCGCGCCGGCGGGGGCCGCGTTGGCCGGCGCGAGACTCGCGATCGACTCCGTGCAGGCGTGCGGCACGCCCGGGGGGACCGGCGGGCAGACGGCGGCGTCGGGTTCGCCGGCGAGATTGCTCCCGACCCGCTTGAAGGCCTGCGCGCCCGGAGCGGCAACCGCCGAAACCGCGATCACGGCCAGTCCCGCCATCAGCCCCCGACTCATACCGCGGAGCCTAACGGCGCGCGGGCACCGGCGATCCAGCGAGAACGAGCTAAGCGGGAGACGGGGCTCGAACCCGCGACCCCCAGCTTGGGAAGCTGATGCTCTACCAACTGAGCTACTCCCGCAGAGGCGCGAATTCTAATGCGTGCCGACGTCTAGCCTTGGGCCGGTGAGCGCGCGCACCTTCGCTGTCTTTCTCGGCGTGATCGCCGTGATCGGCCTGCTCGCCTTCGGGCTCGTCTCGAAGGGCGAGGCGCGGCTCGAAGTCGGCGAGCAGGTCCCGTCGACGGAGCTTCAGGTGCTCGGCGCCGCCGAGGAGACCGGCTCGCTCGCCGACTACCGCGGCAAGTGGGTGCTGGTCAACGTCTGGGCCTCGTGGTGCGGGCCGTGCCGCGACGAGGCGCCGGCGCTCGAGGCCTTCCACCGCGAGCACCAGGGCGAGAACTTCGAGGTCCTCGGGATCGACACCCAGGAGACCGGCGAGGGCGGGGTCGACTTCGTCGCCGAGTTCCGGCTCGGCTATCCCCAGCTTCACGACGGCGACGGCCACTACGCCAAGGAGGGCCTGAAGACGACCGGCGTCCCGGAGAGCTTCCTCGTCGACCCCGACGGGGAGCTCGCCGCCTACGTGCCCGGCCAGGTCACCGAGGAGTGGCTGAACGAGCAGGTCGCGCCGATGATCGAGGGGAGCTGACGATGCGCCGGCTCGCCGTCGCCCTGGCACTGGTCGCGCTCGCGGTTCCGCCCGCGGCGGCCGCGCAGGCCCCCGAGCCCCAGACCTCCCTCCCCGACATCGAGGACGAGGTGATGTGCATCGTCTGCGGCGTCACCCTCGAGCTCGCGACCGAGGCGCCGCAGGCAATCCAGGAGCGCGAGTTCATCCGCAAGCTGATCGCCCAGGGGCTGACCAAGGACGAGATCAAGGACCGGCTGGTCGCGGAGTTCGGCAGCGAGGTGCTCGCGATCCCCGACGACTCAGGCTTCGACCTGGCGGCGTGGCTCGTCCCCGGCGTGGCGATCGTGTTCGCAGGCGGTGCGATCTTCGTCGGCTTGCGACGCTGGCGGCGAGCTGGAACCACCCCAGACGGGGGCGGTTCCGCGGAACCGCGCGCAGATGCGATCGACGCCGAGGACTCGGAACGGCTGGACGCGGATCTGGCGCGGTACGAGCTTTAGTGTGAACACGATCGTCTTCTTCCCCGAGGGCGCGTTTGGGCCGACGAACAACTGCGTCGGGATCGGCGACGTCCTGCGGGAACGTGGCCACCGCGTCGTCTTCATCGTCGAGGAGTCGTTCGCCGGGACCCTCGAGGAGCGGGGGTTCGAGGAGCGGTTGATGCGCCTGGCGCCGGCGCCCGAGGAGCCTGAGGAGCCGGGTCAGTTCTGGAAGGACTTCATCCGCGAGACGGCGCCGATCTTCCGCAAGGGCACCTACGAGCAGCTCTCGGAGTTCATCGCGCCCACCTGGGAGGCGCTGCTCGACGGCTCGCGCTACGTCGACGACCGGCTGGTCGAGATCTTCGACGAGCTGCGGCCCGACGTGATCGTCGAGGACAACGTTTGCGCGTTCCCGGCGATCGACGCGAGCGGCATCCCGTGGGTGCGGATCGTGTCCTGCAATCCGCTGGAGATGAAGGATCCGGAGCTGCCGCCCGTCTTCTGCGGTCTGCCCGCAGCCGATCGCTCCGAGTGGGCGCGCTACGGCGAGGAGTACGCTGCGGGCGATCGACGAACAGCAGCGGTCGTTCAGCGAGTTCTGCCAGGAGCGCGGGGCGCCGGCCCTGCCACCCGGGGAGATGATCGGCGAGTCGCCGTTCCTCAACCTCTACATCTACCCCGAGGAGATCGACTACCCGCGCTCGCAGCCTCTGGGTCCCAGCTGGCACAACCTCCAGTCCTCGGTTCGCGAGTCCGATCCCGAGTGGGAGATGCCCGCCGGCGGCGACGGGGCGCTGATCTACGTCAGCCTCGGTTCGCTGGGCTCCGGCGACGTACCGCTGATGGAGCGGCTGGTCGAGTCGCTCGCACAGACGCCGAACCGCTACATCGTCTCCAAGGGCCCGCAGCACGAAGAGTACGAGCTCGCCGACAACATGGCCGGCGCCGAGTTCCTGCCCCAGACGTCGATCCTGCCGGACGTCGACCTGGTGATCACCCACGCCGGCAACAACACGACGACGGAGGCACTGCACTTCGGCAGGCCGATGATCGCGCTGCCGCTGTTCTGGGACCAGCACGACAACGCGCAGCGGATCGACGAGACCGGCATCGGCGTGCGACTCGACACCTACACGTTCACCGACGAGGAGATGTCCGTGGCCATCGACCGATTACTCGGGGACGACGCGCTGCGCGAGCGGCTCGCCGGGATCTCGTCGCGCCTACGGGCGAACCCCGGCAACCGCCGCGCCGCCGAGCTGATCGAGCGGCTGACGGACTCGGGCGAGCCCGCCATCCGCGATCCGTAATCGCGCCTCACCGTCGGCGACTTGTCGACCCTCGATCAGCCGAAGGTGATCACCCTGATCGGCAGGTTGGAGAGCGCCGGCATCGTCCCCCCGCTCAGGTTGCAGATCTTCAGCGTCACCGTGCCGTCGGTTGGCACCCGCGTGGCATAGAGGAGAATCCCTTGCGGGACTGCCGCCTTGAGCGAGAGCAGGACCGCCTCGCCTGCCTTCGCGCCACCGACCCCGATCGAGAAATCCTCACAGCGGCCGTTGGCGACCTCTCCGGAGCCGAGGCTGATAATGCCAGGATTGATGTCGGTGCCGGCGATGTCGGCGGTGGTCAGCGAGTTGGTAGCGACCTTGGCGCCGTTGACCGCGCTCCCGCCGATCTTCGCGTTGGTGACGGAGCCGTCGCCGAGCTCCGCGTTGGCAACCGCGCCCGAGGCGACCTCGTCGCTGCCGACCGAACTCGAGCCGAGCTCCGCGGCGCCCATCGTGCCGTCGGCGATCTCGCCCGCGTCGATCGCGTCGTTGGCGACCTCGGTCGGGCCGACGGCGTCCGTGGCGATCTCGGCTGAGAAGACCGAACTGCTTCCGAGGTCGGCGCTGGTCATCGTGCTGTCGAGGACCTCGGCGCTGGCGACCGCGCCGGTTGCGATCTTCTCGGCGGTCACGGCGTCGTCGTCGAGGTCGAGCGTATGGACGCCGCTGTTCTTGAGCTTCGCCGAGATGACGCTCTCCGTGTCGAGATCGTCGGTCTTTACCTCCCCGTCGACGATGTCGCTCGAGAAGACGGTGTTGGCCGCGTAGGCGACCCCACCGCCGAGGACCATGAAGACGGCGAGCGTCGACATGACATTCGCGTAGGTCAGATGACCGGACAGCTTGCGCATTGGGCTTCCTCCCTTTGATGGATGTTCACCCGACAGTGGCGCAACGAGCCGGTGATTGCAAACGTGGCGGCCCCGCGCGCACCTCACCTAGTACACGCGGCGCCGGCGCTTCTTCTTCCCCACCTTGAACGAGTAGGTGGCGGGACTCAGGTCGACATTGCCCGCCGAATCGAACGCCCGCACCTGGAAGGTGTGGCTGCCCCGCTTGACGCCGCTGTAGCGCTGCGGCGAGCTGCAGGGCGAGAACGCGCTCGCGTCGAGGCTGCACTCGAAGCTCGCGTCCCCTTGGTCGGCGGCGAAGCCGAAGCTGACGCTCGCCGCCTTCTTCACCTTCAGCGTCGCCTTCGGGCTGGTCGTGATCTGGGTCTGCGGAGCGTCGTGTCGTCCACGGTCCCGCCACCGCCACCACCACCACCGCCAGGCAGCGCGACCTCGAACGTTGCCGACGCAGGGCTCGGGTCCACGTTCCCGGCGGCGTCCTTCGCCCTGACCGAGTACGTGTGCGAGCCCACGGTGAGGCCGCTCAGGTACGCCGGCGACGCGCAAGGCTGCGAACGCGTCGCCGTCGAGGTGGCATTCGTAGCTGAGCCCGCTCTCGGGGGCCAACGGCCGAGAACGAAATCGTCGCGCTGATTCGCGCCCGACACGACGATCGACTCGGCGCCGACCGAGCCGAGCACGAGCTGAACCCGAAGACCGCCGTCGACGAGCTCACCACCCCGGAGGGGCCGGAGCCGATCGACGCGCTCGGTGGCTGCGGGCCGCCGAAGCGGATGAAGCGGCTCAACGTCGAGCCGAGGTTCCAGTGCGAGGCCAGCCACTCCCCCGGCTCCGGCGCGGCGTCGAAATAGGTGTTGAAGCCGCAATCGAAGTGGATGTCGATCGGCGCCGGGTCCGGTGACGCGCACGGCTGCGGATAGTCCTGGTTGATGTCGCCGCCGTCCAGGTAGCACATGACGTCGACCGCCTCGTTGCAGTGGCCGCCGCTGCCGGTCGAGTTCGGCGCCGCCGCCTGAACCGCGCCCTCGGCGTGGCCGTTCTCGTGCATCGACGCGAGCCCGTACCAGCAGCCCGCGAAGCTGACGGCGTAGCCGGCCGCGAACCCGGACGGGTTGTTGTTGGCGTTGTCGGCGGTGAGGCTGTCGTCGCCCCACAGGAACGCGACCCCGCAGGCGCCGAAGTCGCCGTCGCCGTCGTAGAACATCGTGTAGTCGACGTTCGGGTTGTCGTAGCCCGCCGCGTCCGCGGCGGTGACGATCCGGTTGAAGCTCGCGGCGGTCTCGCCGAGGTCCGGGGTCGCCGGGAAGGCCGACACCTTGATCGCGCCGCCGGCATCGCAGCGGACCAGAAGTCGGCCACCGGCCCGCCGCTTGCCAGCGACTCCTGGTTCAGCAGCGCGTTGTTGCGGCGGATCTGCGCCTGGATCGAGGCCTTGACGGCGGCGAGGTCGTTGGTGCCCGTGGTCGGATAGCCGTAGAGGACCTCCTGGTAGTTGTCGGTCGCCGGGTCATTGGCACAGGCGGGCGGCCGCTCGCGGGTCGCCGGGGCCGAAGCGGGACCCGATACCGCCGATCGGCTGGATCTCGCGGCGGAAGTCGGGACCGTGCGTGGTGAAGGTGCCGACCGAGCTGCGGACCCGATAGAGGCCGTCGGGAAGCAGCCGGACGTCGCCGCCGAGGACCTGCTCGACGGCCCGCGGAACACGATCGCCGCCGCCGTCGATCGCGAGCGTCCCATGCGCCGGCGCCGTGGCAGGGGCCACGGCGCAGGCCATCAGAACCGCGGCGAACGCGGCCGAGCCAAATCCCGAACGCCCGCGAACGCGACCAAACGAACCGAAATCCCGCACGTGTGGGTCCCTCCACCGCTCGGCGCGGCGACCGTGCCGCGCGTGTCTGTCCCTTCTGGCGTGGCAAGGCCAACCGCGGTAGCGAGGGAAACATCCGTGTTTTCCCGCGGTCTTGGGTCCGGGAGGAGCACCACGCTGATTACCGCAACGTGCCGAGCACCTGGCCAAGATCAAGGACCGGCTCGTCGACGAGTCCGGGTCGGCGGCGCAGAACGAGCTGTAGTGCTCAGGGTTGGCTGACGGCGACCACGGCGATCGTCGGATTGTCGACGGTCAGATCCGACCCCGACTCCGTGCAACGCAGTGCCACCGAGTGCGAGCCGGGATCAAGCGGCGAAGTGACCTTGGTCAGCGCGAAGCCATCGCGTTCGCGCTCCCACCGAGAAATCCCGCGTTTGACCCGGTCCCGTCGACCGCCATCGCGCAGACGCCCGATCCGGGATCAGCCCCCTTGCTGGCGGTCGCGATCACCAGCAGCGCGCTCTCGCGCCTCAGGTCGATCGTCGCCCCGACGCAGTCCACCGGCGCGGGGCCCGGGTCACAGGCCGCCAGATGGCTCGTCACCGACCGCGACAGGACCGGTCAGTTTCGCCTCGACCACCTGCCGCCCGCCGAGCGTGTCGTCGGCGACGTCCGCTCCTCGGATCGCCCGGTTCCTGATCTCGCCTGACCCGATCTTCGAGACCGCGTAGGCGCTGCCGCCGATCGCGACGAACAGCGCCAGGTAGGCGACGACGGTGCTGTGGCTGGGAGCTCGGAGCTTCACAGTGCCTCTTCCCAATTGAACAAACAGCCCGCGTGCGGACGCGGTTGCGGTGCTCCTAGTGGGCGCGAACGATCACCTTCCGCCAGTTCGAGGCCGAACCCTTGAACGGCCAGTTGCCCTCATTTCGCAGCTTGAGCCGGAAGCGGAACAGCGCGTCCGCGGTCAGCGCCTTGGAGAAGCGGTAAGCGAGTCGATAGGAGCCGTCAGGCTCGGTGCGGAACGGCTCCTTCAGGGTGCGCTGACGGCCGGTCTTGAGCCGGTACTGGACCTCGACCAGCTTGCCGCCGGCCGGGATCCTCGCCCCGTGGTGCCTGACCTTGCCGGTGAACGCGATCGCGGTCCCCTCCCGGATGACGTCGGAGGAGGTCTTGAACGACGCCGCACTCCTGACCGCGAATCTGCCGACCTCGTCCTCGGCCGGCAGGTACTTGTTGGTGCCCGCGAAGGTCGCCTCGATCGACCGCGTCGGGCCCGCCGGCTCGGGCGTCGAGAACCGCCCCTGCTCGTCGGTCACGACCGGCCGTTCCGCGCGCGGGAACAGGGCGCCGTTGTCGAAACGGTCGACGACGACGACCTCCTGTCCGGCGAGCGGCTCGCCATGGGCGTCCAGCAGGCGACCGTGGACGCGCGAGCTGGTCCCGTACGGAACCGTCTGCCCCGTGGAGCCGCCGGCGCCGAGACTCGTTCGCAGCTCGACCGGTCCGCGGAGCGGGAAGCTGAGGCGCATCGGCGTCCCGTCGTCTCGCAGGGTGGTCTCGAACGGGTTGCCGGCGACGTCCGCCACCGCGAGCCGGAACTCGTACTCGCCCGGCGGGACGCCGGAGGACTCGACGTACGCGCGCGCCTCGCCGTCCACAAGGCGGGTCTGAAGGGGCTGCCAGCTGGTTGCCCCGACGGCGCGGTAGTGGATCTGCGCGGAGAAGACGCCCGAGTGCGAGTCCGAGACCGAGGCGACGATCAGCTCGGGATCGTCGGGCCGCTGGTGGTCAGCGAACGCCGCCTGTGGGTGGGCGTTATCGACGTAGACCGTTCTGGTCTCGGTGTCGGTGTTAGCTCCGTAATCGGCGGCGTAAACGGTGACGACGTTGGCGCCGTTGACGAACGGAGCAGCACGCGTGTCGACCGAGGCGTTCAGCGAATCGACCCCTGCACGACACGGGATCAACCGAGGTGAGAGGTTCCACTGGAGGCCGTCCGTGTTGCAGTGCGCCGCACCGCGACCGATCTCGGCGCCGTTCGCATAAACGATCGAGCTGGTACCCCCCCGCTCCCCCGTCTGAAGCATCCGCCACCAGACTCTTCGATCCCTCGAATCCACCCTCCCTCGAGTAGGTCCCCGCCAAACGCGGTGATCGTCGGATCGATGTCATCGGCGACGGCGAGCACGACGTTGCGGACGTATGCGTGCGCGTTGGGCCCCGCTGGGCAGCCGCCCGCCTGGCTGCATGCGAGCCGGACGATCAGCTGCGCATGGTTGATGTCGAAGCACCCGTTGGTCCAGCCATCCGGCTGATCGCCACCGGCGGCGAGGACCTGGAAGCCCGGGAAGACCAGGATCTCCGCGACGTGATGCGAATCCCGGCGTAGTCGGTGGTCGAGGCACACGCTCTCGAAATGCGTGCCCGCGGGCGCGGTGATCGCAAACTGGGTGTACGCGCTGTTGCCGGCCGCGCCGGTGTTGTAGATGCCGATCTTCCGGTCGGGGGAGTTCCCGTCGCAGTCGTCGACGGTCTCGTAGCTGGGGTGCGACCCAACCTGATTGATCTCGTCCGCCTCGGTGTGCAACGCGTGGCACTTGACCACGTTGTAGAGCCCTCCCGTCGCCGCGGCCGGAGACGTCGAGGAAGCGAATGCGATCGCAGCAACCGTCACCAGCAGTGCCACCCGGACGCTCACGGTCCGAACTCCTGGTGGGCCGCCTGGGTCGCCGACGGGTCGCCGCCCGTCGGAGGCGCGGGCGAGGATTCAGTCGGAGGCGGGGCGCCGGCCGTCGCGACGCCGAACTCCTGCTCCTGCGGGGGCGCGGTAGGGGCAACCGTCGGCGCGGTCGTCTCCGTCGCGGCGTCGTCAGGCTCCGACTCGGGCCGCGTCGCGGACTCCGTGGCGACTTCGCCGTCACCGCCTCCCACGCTCACCGGCGGCGGCGTCACCGACGCGTTCCCGACCTGCGACGGGAGCGCCTCGGTGGTCAGCACCGGTGGCCGCAGCGAGCGCGGACGCTCGCGGACGTCCCGCTCGTGCGCCGGCCGATCTTCGTCCCGGGCGCCCGATCCGAACGGGCCCACGCCCGCAGCCACGCACGCCGTCGCGGCAATTCCGCCGCCGACGCATGCCACCGCCACCTTCCCGGCCGCCCCCAAGGCCGCGAGCTTCGTCAGCACCCCCGCACCTGCCGCTCCGGCGCCGCGAAGCCCGCCCGCTGTCGCGACCTGGCCGGTTGCTTCCTCGGCGCCGCTCGGCCCGCGCGCGACCAGGGCGGCGACGCGGTCGCCGAGCTCACCAAGCCGGTCGCCGACCCCGATATGCCCGTCGAGGCCGTCGATCGCGCCGAGCGTCGCCACGGACCCGCCGAGGTCGTGGAGGTGGCCGCCGAGGCGGGCGACGAAGTCCGAGCACGGACGGCAGTGCGCGAGATGCGCTCGCGCCTGGCGGGCTTCATCCTCCTCGGCCACCCCGGCTACGAACGCCTTCAGTACCGGCTCCCGGTCGGAGCACCAGCGGCCGCTCTCGACTGCCCGCATTCGCTGGACCAGCTCGTCGACCCCCCGCGTCACCTCCTTGCGATACGCACGCGGGGAGAGCCCGGCGATCAGACCGCAGACCTGACTCGGCTCGAGACCCCAGCCGTAGCGGAGCAGCATCACGGCGCGGCGTCGCGGCGGCAAAGATGTGAGCAGGTCGCGCGCGATCCGCGATGTCTCCTCACTCGCCGCCCTCTCCTCCGGCCCGTCGGTCTGATCGGGAACCGCGTCGACGAGCGCGAGCGGCGCCGTCGGCTTCCGGCGCCGGCGGCGCAGCTCCTTGCCGGCCTGGTTGGCTACGGCGGTCAGCAGGTAGCTGCGGATCTCGTCGTCGGCGAGCTCCGCGTGGCGGCCGGCGAGCGCACGCAAGGTTCCGACCCAAGCGCTCGAGTAGATGTCATCGAGCTCGTCGGCGCAGAAGGCCCCGCGGAACGCCCGAGCCACCATCGCCTTCGCCGACCGCTCGAACTCACCGAACAATCGCCCCGCCCGTTCGCGCCATTCGTCGTCCGCGGCAAGGAGCGGAGTGCGAGCGGGCGCGGTGGCGGTCGTGACGGGCTTCATCCGGCTTCCCGTCGTCGACAACCCCGGAACGCCGTTCGCCGCCCCCCGGCGCACGACCGGACACATTCGCAACGCCAATCGACTAGCTCGAGCCCCGACACACCCCGTTCCCCGGACCGCACGATTCAGTTCGATCGTATGAGCGGCTCGATGTGCCCGTCGCAGTTGAGCCGTGGCAGAGCGCCGATCGGCTCACAAACGAGCGCAAATTGCGAAGACTTTCTTGAAGGTCGGGCCGGGCGACGCGCGACTACGCCGCCGGTGGCGCTGCCGGCGGCGCCTCGGCCTCCGGGCGGTAGCTGCGGCCGAAGGGCAGCTGGCCGAGCACGGCGGCAAAGCCCTTGGCCACGGTCTCACCGGCCAGGCCGGCGGCGAACGCGCCGAGGAGGGTCAGGAAGCCGCCGTAGGCGGGGTCTTGGTTGTAGACGCCGGCGACGTAGGCCGTGGCCACGACCAGTGCCGTGGCGGCGGAGAGCCAGAAGTCCCAGACGCGCAGGCCGGACAGGATGCGCGCGCTCGAGCGGCTGTCCTGGGCGGGCGGGCGCTCTGCGGAGACCTCGATCGCCACCGCCGTCGGCTCGCCCTCCGTCCCGCCCCGGTCGCCGGCCTGCACGTGCACCGTGGCCACGCGGCGCGTCTCTTCCGCGCCCACCACGGGCTTGACGCCAGGCGGGTCGGCCGGCGGCGGGTCCTTGGTTAGCGCGTCGAGGGCGGCGTCGAAGACGTTCAGCATGTGCCAGACCGCCGCCGCATCGAGCTCCGCCTCCGGGCCGGGCGGATCCGCCTCCGCCTTCCGGCTGTCGCTATAGAGGCGCTCGGGCGCGTACTTGACCAGCCGTTCCCGCGACCCCGGCTCGGCCTGCTCCAATTCGTCGAGCCGGCGGTCGACCCGGCCGTAGGCCCGCAGGAGCTGCGCCTGGCGCCGCACGCGCGCGATCGCCTCGGCGAGGACGTGCGCAGGCGGCTGGCTCTGCACGCTGAGCCACACGGCGGCGGTGTCGGCTCGGGCGGCGGGGCCGAGCGTGCCGGCGGAGACCTCGGCGCGGTCGAGCTCGGCGACCGCGGCGCGAGTCTCCTGCCAGGCGGCGAAGCTCGCCAGCAGCGCATTGGTCCTGGTGGTCACGTCCTTGAACTGGGCATCGTCCTCGGCCTTGTGGATGTCGGCGTAGAGCTTTCCGAACTTGCCCCGATCGACGTCCGTGTCGCGATCCCGGTAGGACGGGAAGAACGGCCTGGGTCCGAGCTCGTCGGCGAGGTCGTACAGCTCGGGTCCGCCCGTTTCGCTGCCCTTCTGCACGTAGAGGTTGTGCGCGTCCTTGAGCGCGCTGCGCAGGACCTCGCGGCGGTGGTGGTGGCCGTAGAGGACGCGCATGAAGTAGCCGACCGTCCCGCCGAGCAACACCAGCAGGATCGGCCAGATGATCGAGTCGCGCACGTTGACCTTGACCGTCAGGCTGGTCGGCGTCTCGGCGGTCGGGTCGACGACGATCGCGCCGTTGTAGGTGCCGTTGCCCGAGTAGCTGTTCACCTCGACCTCGCCCTCGTACGAGTCGGGGTCGGGGAAGCTCAGGCTCGCCTCGGCGCTGCCGCCGTTCGACGCGGGCAGGGTCGCCGTGACCTCCGGGCCGCCCGCGACCGCGTCGCGGCCTGGGCCCGTGACGGTCACGGTCTCGGCGGTCCCGGTCCTGTTCCACCAGAGGAACTGCTCCGTCACCTGCATCTCGACCGTGGCCGGCTGGAACGCCGCCTTCGCTGCGCTGGCTGTCACCGGGACCTCCAGCACGGCACCCTTCACCACCGTGATCCTGAGGAGGCCCGTCGCCGCCCTCGGGTCCGCGTCGGCGGCCAGCCCGAACGAGAGCCGCAGGATGTTGGCCTCCGTGTGGAGTTTCGGCGGCAGCGGATCGGCGAACACCGCCGGGTGGGTGGCCGGGTACGGCTTGGCCGGCGCCTTGGCCTGGACCCGGATCGGGCGGATGGGCGCATCCGGGCCGGTTGCGACGAAGCTCAGTCTCAGCCGCCCCTCAGCGCCCTCCGGAACATTGACGGCCAGCGCGAGATCGGCGACCTTGCCGAGCTTGTCGGCTTCGTCGAAGACCACGCTCTGGGCCGACTCCCCGCCGACGATGCCGAGCGCCGGCGGCGGCGTGGCTCCGTTGGTCTGGGCGAGAGCGGCAGGAGCGAAGACAGCCGCCGTTAGAGCGAGCAGCCCCCCTAGGGCGTTGGACGGCGGTCGAAACACCTCCACCGCGAGCCTAGCCGTGCGCTGGGCGCGGGGTCAAGGCAGCCCGTGAACTGCACCAATACTTCCACGCGCCGCGGCTGTTCATCCAGATGCATAGGGTTGTCACGGAACGGCCGAGAGAGGAAGGGCATCGTGGTTTCTGAGCGTGTGCGCGTGTCGACCGTCGTCCTGGTGACCGTCATCGCGAGTGCGGTCCTGACCGCCACCGCCTCGGCGGCGCCGATCATCGACACCGGCACGCCGTCGCTGCCGCCGTTCACCGGCGCCGCGGCGACCCCGCACAAGCTCAAGGACCCGACCAAGGCGCCGCAGAACCCGTTCATGGCCAAGAACCCGAACAACAACATCCACAACGACACCTGGATGACGGACGCCTACCAGCGCTCCGGGCCGCTCGGCAACAACCTGCAGCAGAGCTCGGGGGCGCTGACGCCCTCGCTGTGCGGGTCGATCACCTTCGACAAGCAGGGCCGGATCGTCAGCGTCTGCCCCTCGTCGGTCGCGCCGCCGACCGCGCGGATCATCGACCCGAACACGCTCGAGGTGATCTCGAGCCTCGTCCTCCCCACCGCCCCCAACCCGCCCGGAACCAAGGAGTACCAGAACTTCACCGGGGGCGGCTACTTCTACCTCGACAACAAGGAACGGATCGTCGTCGCCACGAAGACCGACCACATCTTCGTGATCAGCGAAGGCCCGGACGGCAACACGCTGACGCTCGAGCAGGACTACGACCTGACCCCGGTGCTCGACGAGGACACCGAGCGGATCAGCTCGGCGCTGCCCGACTTCAACGGCCTGCTCTGGTTCGTGGTCAAGGCGACCGGCCGGGTCGGGACGCTCGACATGGAGACCGCGGCGGTGAAGACGAAGACGCTGGGCGAGGAGATCGAGAACTCGTTCGCGGTCGGCGAGGACGGCGTCTACATCGTCTCCGACAAGCGCATGTACAGGTTCAAGGCGAAGTCGAACGGCGCGCCGCGGATCATCTGGAAGAAGGGCTATCCGAACTCCGGGATCGTGAAGCCGAGCCAGGTCAACGCCGGCTCGGGGACGACGCCGACGCTGATGGACAACGGCCTCGTCTCGATCACCGACAACGCCGACCCGATGAACGTCGTCGTCTACCGCAACGAACGCAAGCTCGACAAGGGCGAGAAGCGGATCGTCTGCAAGGAGCCGATCTTCGGCGCCGGGGCGAGCGCGACCGAGAACTCGATCATCACCGCGGGCCGCTCGCTGATCGTCGAGAACAACTACGGCTACCAGGACCCGTTCGGCCCGACCGCCGGCGCGGTCACCGCGCCCGGCTTCGTCCGCGTCGACGTCAACAAGAAGCTCACCGGCTGCAAGACGAAGTGGACGAACACGGAGGTCCGGGCGCCGACCGCGGTCCCGAAGATGTCAACCAAGAACGGCCTCATCTACACCTACCAGCGGCCCGAGGACCCGATGGCCCAGGGCTACTACTGGACCGCGATCGACTGGCGCAACGGGGCGACGGTCTGGACCAAGTACGCGGGCTCCGGCCTCAACTTCAACAACAACTACGCCGGGCTCGCGCTCGGCCCCGACGGCACCGCCTACCTGGGCGTGATCGGCGGGATCATCGCGCTGCGCGACGGCGCCTGAGCGCAGCACCGTTTGCTATCGCCGCCAGGCGGTGGGACGATCGGCTACAGCCCCGTTCGTGGTCGGGATGCATTGCGTGAGGAGGATCTCCTATGTCGGCACGGATTCGCGAGCACATCCGCTCGAACGTCTACGGGCTTGTGGCCATCTTCATCGCCCTGGGTGGTACGGCGTACGCCATCGACGGCCCACTTCCCGGTCAGGACCAGGTGGGCTCGGGAGACATCATCGACACGGAGGTGAAGGCGCCCGACATCGGCAAGGACGCGGTGAGATCCGATGAGGTGCAGGACGAGGCGCTCACCGGCGCCGACATCGACCTCGGCGCGATCTCATCGTCCGAAGTCCTCAACGGCAGCCTCAACTCCTTCGATCTTGGAACCGACTCGGTCTCCTTCACGGAGATCGACCCCGACGCCTTCACCAGCGAGATCGCCGAGACTAGTCCGGGCTTCGTTTTCGGCATCGCCAACGACTCGATCCAGTCGAGCGAGGTCACCGACGACAGCCTCACCGGCTCTGACATCAACGAGTCCACGCTCGGGCCGAACCTCGACATCGTGCACAACGCGTCGAGCGACGACGACTTCGGGCCGACGATCGGCACGAGCGTGACAAACATAATCACCGACAACCTCAACGCCGGCACTTGGGTCGTCTTCGCCAAGGTCGGGGTCGAAAACCACGGCGACGAAGATAACCTCGTCCTCTGCTCGATCCGGACCGACGGCACGCGCCGCGAGGAGGTCACCAAGCACCTCGAGGCGTTCGGAGACGACAGTGGTTGGGACGCCAACCTGCCGCTGACCGCCGTGTTCACAACCTCGAGCCCGACGACGCTCAGGCTCGCATGCCAACGGAGCACGGATTCCTTCGATGTGCGCTCGCATTCGGCGGATCTGGTGGCGATTCCCGTCTCCTCGGTGGGCTGAGAGAGGCGCCTCAGTCAGAAACGCGCCAGCCGGTCCGGAGCGACCCTAATACTGCGGGGATCGCCGAGCAAGCCGCGAAATCGCCACGGCGCGAGACCGAGTTCGACTACGACCGCACGGTCGCGCTCTCCGACGGCGTGTTCGCGATCGCGCTGACGCTGCTGGTCCTCAACATCCCGCTGCCGCACGACGGCGACGACCTCTGGGCCCAGCTCGACGACCTGCTGCCGAACATCGGCGCCTATGCGCTCAGCTTCACGGTGCTCGGGTTCATGTGGCTGCGCCATCACAGCTTCTTTCGCGAGCTGAGCGGCGTCGACCGGCCGCTGGCGCTGCTCAACCTGCTCTACCTCGGGTTCATCGCCTTCATCCCCTTCCCCACCGGGCTGATCGCCGAGCGCGGCGACGAGAGCGCGGCCGTGATCGTCTATGCGGTCACGATCGCCGCGAGCGGCGTGATCGCGGCGCTGATGCGGATCAGCGCCGAGCGCCACGGCCTCGTTGACCCCGAGCCGTACACGCTGGTCGACCGGTTCGCGGTTCCGGCCGTGTTCGTGGCCTCGATCCCGATCGCGGTCGTCAGCCCGGCCGCAGCGGCCTACTCGTGGCTGTCGCTGATCCTGATCGGGCGCTGGCTCGGGCGGCGCGCGGAGCGCCGCGCGGCCTAGGCTCGGTCGTAGTCGGCTTGCCAGTCCAGGCTCGGGACCACGAGCTCGCGTCGAAATCCCCGCCACTGCCGCTCGAGCGCCGAAAGCGCGACGAGCTCACGCTCGTCGTCGAAGCGGTCCTCGGGCGCGGCGACCGCGACCCGAGCACGGGGACGTAACAGCTCGCGGCCGGGAAGCCCAGCGGGTCCGGTCCGAGACGGTCGCATCATGCGATCGGGCTAACCGGAAATCACGACCGTAAACACGGTCGTGATCGCGCTTGTCGCGACGGCTACGCGGCGCCGCTGCGGGCGAGGCTCTCGCGCTGGCGCTCGGCGGCGGCGCGCCGGGCGTCCTCGGCGGTGATCTCCTCCTCGCCGCAGCGCCCGCCGGTAGGCGTTCTGGCACTCGACCATCTCGCCGATGTCGCGCTCCTCGATCCGCGCCTGCGCGGCCCAGCTCTCCTGGCGAGCGGCGTCGGTGATCTCCAGCGCCCGCGCTGGGTGCCAGAAGCCGAGCGCGAGGAAGACGAGCGCGACGACCACGATGCCGCCGAGGACGATCAGAGTGAAAGCATCCATGCCGGACCACTACCCCCTGAAGCGCCGTTTCACCCCATGGTTTCTCAACAGACGTGGACGTCCGCCTGCGAGCGCACCACCTCGAACGCCGAGCCCGGAATCTCCTTGAGCTGGTTGAGGTTGTCGTCGTCCCAGCGCGGGTCGGAGCTGCCCTGGAAGTACCAGTTCGAGCCGTTGTCGGCGTTGAAGAAGCCGTAGCGCTTCATCGCCTCGGCGATCACCCGCGCCTGACCGGTGAAGCCCGAGATGTCGTAGCCGGACTTCATCCGGAAGCGCATCCCCATCGGCGGGGCGTTGGCGCTCGCGGTCGAGCCGGCGCAATGCGAGGCCGGGTGGACCCACGCGTCGCGGGTGGTGTCGAACGTGACCCGGATCGCGTGGTCGATCTCGCCGTCCTTGACCTCGTTGAAGCGGATCAGCCCGGCGAACACGGAGAGCCCGGCGGCGTCGGCCGAGGTGAAGCCCTCAGGGCGCAGCCCGGCGCTCCGGGTGTCCCAGATCACCCCGACGTCGGCGTCCCAGCGGTGCTTGCTGCGGCGCGGAAAGCCGCGGTAGAGCTCGTAGATCTTGCAGCGCTTCTTGTCGTAGACGACCACGTGGCGGTCGCCGTCGGCGTTCGCGCCGCCCTCGACCGGAGCGTTGAGCGGGACGCGGTACTTGCCGTGGTCGGCCTCGTCACCGTAGGCGGTGAACTTGACCTTGACCTTCTTGGCGCGCTTGCCGACGACGTCGTAGGGGATCCCGTACTCGCGCGGCGAGCCGAAGTCCGGGTGCAGCGTGTCGCCGCCGTCGCCGTTGATCGCGTCGATGATCTGGTCGGAGCGCGGGTCGAGCGGGGCTTCGGAGATGTCCTGGTTCCAGGCCCGCTGGTCGTCGAGCGACGGCGCGTCGGCGGCGACGTCGTCACCGGGCCGGGGGAAGACGCCGCATTTGGTGCCCAGCGACCCGGGCGGGTTGAGCGCCGACGGCGCCTGCGCCGCGAAGCCGATCACGGCGACGGCGAGCGCGGCGAGCGGGATCAGCTTGCGCGAGGTCACGGATCAGCAGAGTAGACCCGGGGCGGACTGGCGGCGAGGCTTGTGGACGAGTGTCCACCGGCGCGCGGGCCACCGGCCGCGCAGATAATCGGCCGATCGCCGCGGCCAGCGACAGACCGGGAGCGCATCTGCTCAGCCGCCGGCGGCTGCTCGCCGCGGCCGCCGGGGCGGCGCTCGCGAGCGCGTATCGGGGGCCGCTTCCCGCTCTGGCCGCCGCGGGGTCCACCCAGGAGTACGACGACGGCAACGCCGAGATCCCGCCCGGCGTCGAGGGCGATCCGGAGAAGGTGCTGATCATCGGCGCCGGGTGGGCCGGGCTGACGGCGGCGAACGCGCTCCGCAACGCGGGCGTCAAGTGCACCGTGCTCGAGGCCCGCCGGCGGATCGGTGGCCGGGCGCGGACCGTGATGCTGGGGACGCTGGGCGAGGTCCCGATCGACCTCGGCTGCTCGTGGATCCACGAGCCGATCGGCAACCCGATGGCGACCTTCGCCGACCAGGCCGGGGTCCGTCAGCTGAACGCCGACATCGAGGCCGACGCGCCCCGGATTCGCTTTTCCGACGAGGCGACCGGCGAGGTGCCGACGCCACAGGCGATCGAGACGTTCACCCATCTCATCCGCTTCGGGGAGGAGACCGAGTCGCTCAGTGACGAGCTCGGACCCGACGCCTCGGCCCGCGACGGCGCCGAGCTCTACCTCTCGCGCCAGGGCCTCACCGGCGACGCGCTGCGCCGGGCGCGTTTCCTGCTGCGCCTGATCCTCCAGCAGACCGACGCGATCGACTGGCGGAAGCTGAACTTCGACTACACCGCGCACTACGACCCCGTCTACACCGGCGTCGGCCAGGGCAACTTCCCCGAGGGTGGCTATCACCGGCTGATCACGGCGATGGCCGCCGGCATCGACGTTCGCCTCGGCCAGCACGTACGGCGGATCGAGCGCAGCCGCGACGGGGTCACGGTCGTCGCCCACGATCGGGCCTCCGACCGCCGGCGCGTCTACCGGGGATCGCACGCGATCGTCACCCTGCCGCTCGGCGTCCTGCAGCACGGAGACGCGGATTTCGCTCCGGCCCTGCCGCCGTGGAAGCGGCGCGCGATCCGGGCGCCGTTCGCCGGCCAGTTCGAGAAGGTCGCGATGGTCTTCGACGAGCCGTTCTGGGAGGACGGCCTGAAGACCCACATCCTCCACCTCTCCGAGCGGGTGCCGATGGAGTTCCCGCTCTTCCTCGACCTGCAGCGGATCGCGGGGCAGCCGGCGCTGGTCGGCCTCTGCTCGGCGCGGTTCGCGCGCCGTACCTTCGGGATGCCCCAGCATCGGATCTACCGGACGGTGACCGCGGTGCTGGAGCGTGTCCTCGGCCGTGAGCTGCCGATGCTGACCAGCGGCTCGGTGGCGCTGACCAACTGGGAGCGCGACCCGTTCACCCGCGGCGCCTACACGTCGATCCCGCTCGGAGCGACGCTCGACTCCTGCGACGAGCTGGCGCGGCCGGTCGGCGGGCGCGTCCTGTTCGCCGGCGAAGCGACCAGCCGGGCGCGGATCGGCTACGCCGACGGGGCGATGTCGACCGGGATCCGCGAGGCGAAGCGGCTGCTGCGCGCGCCGTCGGTTCAGATCAGCGCCGGCTGAGGCTCAGCGGACGCAGAGCCGGCCGAGGATGATCCCGTAGATCGGGTGGTCGACCTGACAGCCGATCCGCTCTGAGAAGAGGTTGGTCGCGGTGGCGCTCGCGTAGGGGACGATCGGCGCTCCCTCGGCGCTCAGGTCGCGGTCGAGCTTCGCGTACACGTCGAGTCGCTCGTCGCCGGTCAGCGTCGCGGCCTCGGTCATCCGGCGGTCGAAGTCCGTGCCGGCGAAGACGCCGGTGAACAGGCCCGGGTCCAGGACGCCGATCCCCGCCTGGAACTGGGCGTTGATGAAGTTGTAGGGGTCCGGGTAGTCGGCGAAGTAGTTGTACTGGGCGAGGTCGAACGGCTCGCCGGGCTTGGCGAGCCGCTCGAACATCTCGGTGATCGCGAACGAGCGCACCTCGACCGTGATCCCGATCCGCGCCAGGTCGGCGCGTACGCTCTCCCCAGACTGGAGGCAGGGCGGCAGGTTGCAGACGTAGAGGACGGCGTGGGCGTCGAGCGGGCCCGCGAGCTCACGCGCCCGCTGGACGTCCGGACCTCCGAGCGGGTAGATCGTCTCGTCGACGAAGCCCCGGAGCCCCGGGGGCAGCAACTGGTCGGTCGGGCGACCGCTCGCGTTCGGAAATGGAACCCGCGCGAGCGCTCGGCGATCGATCGCAAAGTTGATCGCCTGGCGAACCCGCGGGTCGTCGAAGGGCGGGTGCGAGCTGTTGATGAGCAGATAGAAGAGACCGGGCATCGGGGTGATGAACAGCCGCTGGGCGCCCGCGTCCGCGGCGGCGCTATGGGCCCCGTATTGCCGGTCGAGGCGGGCGACGTCCGCGGGAGTGAACGTGTTGACGATGCCGACACTGTTGTAGTAGTCGGCGACGCCGCTCTCGACCTCGTCGATGGCCTTCTCGGGCGCGGCGCCGATCGCGTACTCGATCTCGGCCAGCTCGGCCGGGCGCTCACCGGCGTAGCTGGGGTTTCGGCGCAGGACGACGCTGCGCTTGGGGACATATGAGTCAACGTAGTACGGGCCGGCGGAGGGAATCACCGATCCGGCGGTCAGCTCGGTCGGCGTGTCGGGCGGGACGGCGCAGAACCACGGCGCCGAGATCCGCGCCACGAGGTCGGCAGACGGGTGCGTGAGGTGGATGACGAGCTGATCGCCTTCAGCTTCAACCCCGCTCAAACCCTTCTCGGGATTGGCGGAGTAGGCCTTCGCCCCGACGATGTCCTGAATGACCGGGGCGCCGAAGGAGTTCAGCTCGGGGGTCAGGGCACGCTCGATCGCGCGCTTGAACGCCGCCGCGGTCACCGGCTCGCCAGAAGGCGGCGAGAACGCGAAGCCGGACCTGATCGTGAACGCATACGTGCGCCCGCCGTCGGTGACGCGCGGCAGCCCGGCGGCGACCTCGGGCTCCAGGGTGCTGCCGGCGGGCGCCGGCTCGTCCGGATAGTTGAAGAGGGCGGCGCAGGTGGCGTAGGCGCGCTGAGGATCGGCGAAGTACTGAGCCGGATCGACGTCCTCCGGATCGGCGCTGAGCAGGATCCGCATCGTTCCGCCGTCGCCCGGAGGTTCGCTCGAGGCTCGGGCGACGCCGGGGTCGAGCGTCACCCAAACCGATCCCTCGGCGACGACGACGTCCTGGGGACTCTGGCCGAGCTCGACGGTCAGGTCAACGTCCCTCGACTCGGGATCGATCCGCGACACCGTTCCTCCGACGCTGCTCGCGACCCAAACCGCGCCCTCGCCGACGGCGATCCCGGTCGGGCGCTCGTCGACCGCGATCGTGTCGGTGATCGCCGCGGTGCGTGGATCGATCCTGACCACCTGATCGGCCTGTGACAAGGCGACCCAGACGCCGCCCTCGCCAACCGCGACGGCGCTCGGCTGCGGACCGACGGGAATCGTCGCCGTGACCGCGGGCTGGCCCTGAGCGCTGATCCTGGTGACGGTGTTGTCGATGTCGTCGGCGACCCAGACGTCCGATCCACCCACGGCGAGGGCACTCGGGCTGTTGCCGACGTTGACATCGCCCGCGGGGCTCGAGGTTCGCGCGGCGATCCTCGCGATCGCGGCGTGGCCGTTGGCGATCCAGACGCTGCCGTCGCCGACGGCGACCGGTCCGGCGAACGGCGAGAGCGTGGGGCCGGGCGAGATCCGGAACCGCTCGACCACCTTGCGGAACGCCGGGTCAATTTTGATTCCGAGACCACGGGCCACATCGGTGACCCAGACCCCGCCCTCGCCGGCGGCCATTCCGTCGATTCTCGGCCCCGGCACCGTGGTCCCGATTACCGAGCGGTCGGCGGGATCGATCTGCGAGAGCGAGGAGTCGCCGAGGTTGGCCACCCAGATCGCCCCCTCCGCGGCGCTGATCTCGCCGGGCCGAGCGCCCACCGAGATCCCCTCCTCGACCTCGCCCGACTCCGGATCGACCACCGCGACCGAGTTCGGGCTCAGCTCGATCCCGGGCTCGTCGCCCTGGGTGATGATCGCCCCGATCGCGGCGCCGAGCAGGAGCACGCCGCCGGCGATCACCAGGACGGCGCCACGGCGGAGCCCGCCCGGTCCGGCGACCCGAGCGACCGGCGACGGCTTCGACGGCGGGTCGAGCGCCGGGTCCTGGTCGAGGATCCGGCGCTGAAGCGCTTGCAGCTCGCGGCCGGGCTCAATCCCAAGCTCCTCCTGCAACGTGGCGCGGGCGGCCCGGTAGCGCTCCAAGGCGTCGGCCTGGCGGCCCGAGCGATAGAGGGCGAGCATCAGTTGGCCTTGGAGGCGTTCCCGCAGCGGATGGCGCTCGGCCAGGGCGTCGAGCTCGGCGACGAGGCCGGCGTCCTCGCCGCGGGCCAAGTCGGCCTCGATGCGGTCCTCGAGCGCGGCCAGGCGGGCCTCCTCCAACCGCGCGCTCTCGGTCTGCGCGAAGGGCTCGTAGGCGAAGTCGGCGAGCGCCGGCCCGCGCCAGAGCCCAAGCGCCTCGCGCAGCGTCGACGCGGCGGTCGCGGAATCGCCGTCGCGTAGCGCGGCGCGTCCTGCGGCGGCGAGCTGCTCGAAACGACCCGCATCGACCTGGTCGGCCCCGACGTCGAGCATGTAGCCGCGACCGCGGGTAGCGAGGACGCCGTCGCCGAGGATCTTGCGCAGGTGCGAGACGTAGACCTGGACGGTCTTCGCGGCGGTCGCTGGCGGGTGCTCTCCCCAGAGCTCGTCGATGAGGCGGTCTGTCGACACGGCCTCGCCGCGGTGCAGGATCAGGATCGCCAGCACGGCCCGCTGCTTGGCGCCGCCGAGCGCGAACCGCCGATCGCCTTCGACGACCTCGAGCTCCCCGAGTATGCGGAAGTTCAACATCCTTGTTCTGGTCCTCGGCGCAACCTACCACCAGGGGCTCGGCGTGCAATTTCCCTGCTCCGACGGTCAATTAACCGGCTTACAACCGGTTGCAGCCGTGCCTTAGGAGGGTACGCGGACACTGCCGCCAATCCGATCGCGGTGGGCGATCGGCCGAGAGGAAGGCATCGCATGACCACCAAGCACACAGTGACCAGGCTGATCGCGCTCTCCCTGACCGTGTTCGCTCTGGCCGTCCCGTCCTTGGCCTCGGCGTCGCAGGTTCCGGCGCTCGGCACGTATCACGCGACCGAGCAGACGGACTCGAGCGCGTCGAGCCCGACCGCCGGCGGCGTCGATTCCGGCTTCAGCTGGGGCGACGCGGTCCTCGGCGGAGCCGCCGTGCTGGCGCTCGTGATCGTCGGGACCGGGACCGCGGCCATGGTCCGCAGCTACCGCCACGGCCACGCGCAGGTCCGGCCAAGCTGAGCATCGCGAAGAACTCTCATGCGCGCGGTGCTCTTGCGCGCGAGGCGGCCCCCGCTCGGGGGCCGCTTTCGCGTTCAGGGGCGCCCGGCGTCGATCACCCGCGAGGCGGCGAGGAACAGTTCGCGTCCCTCCTCGGTCTCCGGCGCACACGCGAAGCTGCGCCCGCCGGGCATGTAGACGCGGGCGAACGGGCGCCGGGTGAGCCGGCGGCGGCGCAGATACGCCGAGGCGTCGTCGGCGTATCCCGAAACGCGGTCGAGCAGGACCCGGTGGGGCTTCGGGGGCATCAGGCCGCTTCGGCGGCGGGGCCGCGGGTCGAAAGCGCGTCCGGGCCGCGGGCGAGGTCACGAAGCACGTTGCGGATGTCGAACAGCAGCAGCCCGGCGAGCGTGAAGCGCTCGGCCGCCGCGACCACGGCGAAGCCCTGGTGGCGAACCGCGAACGCTTCGCCGTCCTCGGTGCCGACGTGGGCGTGGGACACCGGCTTGCCGGCGGCCGCATCGGCCGCGGCGAGCATCTCCCGCGCGGCCTCGGCCCAGCCGTCGAGCGGGCCGCTGGCCGCGAGCGCCTCGCCATCGGAATCGAGGATCACGCAGCCGTGCAGGTCGGCGGACATCGCCTCGAGCCGCGCGACCGCGACCTCCGCGTCGGCGGCGCTGGGGCCCTTGAGCGGCTCGGAATCCGGCACGTTCGCGACAATAGCGAGCGTGTCCCTGCAGCGAGCCTCGTGGCTGGCGGTCGTCGCGCTTTGCGCGATCGCGGCGATCCTGCTCGCGATCAGCGGCTACAGCGGCTACGCGATCGTGGTCAGCGCCGTCGGCCTCTCGGCCGCGATCAACCTCTTCTGAGGCTCAGTCGACGAACAGCTCCCGCGACTTCGCCCGGAGCGCTGTTGCGGATCTTAACGACCCCCTGCACGTGCGCCGGGCCCCCAGCCTCCGCGGCCGGTAGGTACGGCGACCGCCGCCAGACCGCACACCGCCAGGACCGCTCAGCCCGCCCGGTATGGGCCCTTCGCCGCCTGCTCGGGCGGCTGGTAGGACTGCTCGGGCTCGACGTGGATCAGCACCTCGGCATGCGCGATCTCGGTCTCGATCGCCTCGCGCACGTGGTGGGCGACCTCGTGCGCGTGCTCGAGCGAGGTCCCGGCGTGGAACTGGAGGTGCAGGTCGATGTAGCGGCGCGCGCCGGAGCCGCGGGCCCGGAGCTTGTGGTAGCCGGCGATCTCGGGGGCGCGCTCGCGCTGTGCGGCAATCGCCGCCTCGACCCGGTCGAGCTCGGCGGCCGGCAGCGACTCGTCGACCAGGACCCGCCCGGACCGGGTCATGATCCGCACCCCGGCGACGACGATCGCCGCGGCGACGACCAGCGCAGCGATCGCATCGAAGGCCGGCTCGCCGGTGATCTCGACCAGCAGGAGGCCGGTAAAGACCCCAGCCGAGGTGAGCACGTCGGCGCGCAGGTGAGCGGCGTCGCCCTCGAGCGCCGCGGAGTCCAGGACCCGCGCGCGGCGGTACAGGAACGCGGAGACGCCCAGGTTGGCGATCGCGGAGAAGCCGATCACCGCGAGCCCGACCCCGAGGTCGTCGAGCTCGGCGCCGACGACCAGGCGCCGGGTCGCCTCGAAGATGATGACCCCGGCGCCGACCAGGATCAGCATCCCCTCGATCGTCGCGGCGAGGTTCTCGAGCTTCTCGTGCCCGTACGGATGCTCGCGGTCGGCCGGCTCGTCCGCTGCGCGGACGCTGAAGAACGCGACTCCGGAGGCGAGCAGGTCGATCGCCGAGTGGATCGCCTCGGTGAGGATCGAGATCGAGCCCGTGACCGCCGCGGCGGCGAGCTTCAGCATGACCAGCGTTGCGTTCGAGGCGATCGAGAGGCCGGCGGCTGCGCTCTTCGTCTGGAACACGGTTCGCCCTACGCCGCCGGGGCCAGCGCCTCGGCGAGGGCTCGCGCGGCGCGGCCACGGTGGCTGATCGCGTGCTTTTCATCGGACTCGAGCTCGGCCATCGTGCGCTCGTCGTCCGGGCCGGTGTCGTCGGGGACGAAGGCCGGGTCGTAGCCGAAGCCGCCGCTGCCGCGGGGCTCGGTGGTCAGCACGCCCTCGCAGCGGCCCTCGAACAGGCGCTCGGTGCCGTCAGCGTCGATGTGGGCGATCACGCAGACGTAGGCGGCCGAGCGGTCGTCGTGGCGGGCGACCTGGCTCAGCAGCAGGTCGAGGTTCTGCTCGTCGGTGGCGTCGGGCCCGGCGAAACGCGCCGAGTGGACGCCGGGGCGCCCGCCGAGCGCCGGGACCGAGATCCCCGAGTCGTCCGCGACCGTCGGCTCGCCGGTCGCCCGGTGCGCGGCGCGGGCCTTGATCAGCGCGTTGTCGGCGTAGGTGACCCCGGTCTCGGGCGGGATCACGACGTCGGCCGGCAGGGGCACGAGCTCGACCACGGTCAGGATCTCCGCGAGCTCCCGCAGCTTGTGCTCGTTGCGGGTCGCCGCGACCAGCCGCGGCCGGGCGGTCGCCGACATCAGCCCGGCAGCGGGCCGCCGCAGGCCTCGGCCTGGGCCTCGCGAAGCGCCGCGATCGCCGGCTCGGCGAGCTCGAGCAGCTCGTTGAGCGAGGCGCGCGAGACCGGGGTGCGCTCGGCGGTTGCCTGGACCTCGACCAGGCCGCCGTCGCCGGTCATCACGATGTTGGCGTCGACCTCGGCGGTCGAGTCCTCGGAGTAGTCGAGGTCGCACAGCCGCTCGCCGCCGACCACGCCACAGGAGATCGCGGCGACCGAGCCGGTCAGCGGGTCGCGCTCGATCTCGCCCGCCTCGAGCAGCGATTGGGTCGCCAGCCGCAGGGCGATGTAGCCGCCGGTGATCGAGGCGCAGCGAGTGCCGCCGTCGGCCTGCAGCACGTCGCAGTCGACGTAGACCGAGCGCTCGGGGAGCGCGGTCAGGTCGACGACGCCGCGCAGGGCGCGCCCGATCAGCCGCTGGATCTCGGTCCCGCGTCCGTCCGGCCGCCCCTTCTTCACGTCGCGCTCCTTGCGCTCTCCGGTCGAGGCGGGCAGCATCGCGTACTCGGCCGTCACCCAGCCGCGGCCCTTGCCCTCGAGCCAGCGCGGCACCTTGGTCTCGACCGACGCGGTGCAGATCACCCGCGTCTCGCCCTGCTCGTACAGGCAGGAGCCGGTCGCGGTGCGCACGAACCCGGGCTCGATCGAGACCGGGCGGTGCTCGGCGTTGGTGCGGTCGTAGCTGCGGGCCACGGCGCGAGTGTATGAGCCGCCCGCGGAAAGGGGCGACGCCGAGGCGCCGCCCCTCTGAACCCGCGTCGCTCTATGTCTCCACGCAGAGCGCCCAGGGGAAGAGCACGTTGCTGCCGGCATCGACCATCCCCCGGACTTCCCACCTGTTGAACGGGAAGTTCTCGGACGGGGTCGAAGCGATGATCGAGTTGGGCTCATCCTCCTGCCACGCATAGCCGCCCGACAGGATTGTCCGGTGGTCCAGCGGGCAGACGACCACCGCATTCTGCGGGCCACCGGCGGCGGTCACCGTTACGCCGGTACCGACGACTGCGAGCAGGAGCGAATCGTCCGCGACGCTCCCGCTGCCGACCGCGCCGACCGCGATCTCCGAGGTGTTGATCGCTCCGTCCTCGACCTCGGCGCTGCCGACCGCGTTCGCGGCGATCAGCGGGTTCGGGAACGTCCCGGTCAGATCGCCGCCGGCCGGCCCGGTCGACGGACCCGGCGGGCCCTGCGAGCCCTGTGGGCCTTCCGGTCCACGCGGCTCGGGCTGGCGTTCCAGCTCGTCGACTTGCTGCTGAAGCGCGCGGACCTGTCGCTTGAGCTTCTTGACCTGCTTCTAGACGCCCTTCACCCCCGCCTTCGCGTGGGAGCCGCTGTCGGCTCCGGCGGATGTGATCGGCAGCACGAGAAGGCCCGGCAACGCGGCTGCCAACAGCGCGCAGACGGGCCTGCTTCTACGACTCGTCGTCGCCTCCTCCTTGGACGCGCATTCCACGTCCGGTTGCCCCGACCCTACCTCGGTGGCAACCGGGGTTCCCTCCCGCGCCGATTGGGTATTGTCGGCTGCGATGGACGGGGGTCTGAGGGGTCTGCTCGTCGCGGTCGTTGGGCTGGCGCTCGCCGCCCCGGCCGCGCATGCCGAGCCGGTTTTCGAGAGGTACAAGGTGCCGACGGTCGGCGGCGCCGAGATCAATGTCGAGGTGATGCGCCCGCCGGGCAACGCACCCGTGCCGGTGATCCTGACCTACTCGCCCTACAACACGCTCGGCGAGACGACGACGCCGAACCTGGCGAACGACGCCCTCGGGCAGAAGTACGTGCACCGCGGGTACGCCCGCGCCGTCGCCGACGTGCTCGGGACGCGCAACTCGTCGGGCTGCTGGGACTACGGCGGGGCCGACGAGCAGCAGTCGGGCGTCGACCTCGTCAACTTCCTCGCCGCGAAGCCGTGGTCGAGCGGCAAGGTGGCGATGATCGGCGGCTCCTACGACGGGACGACGGCGAACATGGTCGCCGCGCGCGGCCGCGACGCGCCGGGTCTCGTCGCGATCGTGCCCGAGGCCGCGATCTCACGCTGGTACGGCTACGCGTACGGCCGGGGGGTCCGCTACTTCCTCAACTCCGACGTGCCGAGCGACGAGGGCTTCGACACGCCGCTCGCCTTCGACTTCGGGCTCGCCCGCACGCCGCCGACGGATCCGAGCGACCCGCTGTTCGCCGAGAAGCTGGCGAGCCGCGCCAATCCCTGCGAGGCCGTCGAGCACACGCTCCAGGGCTACAACCGCAGCCCGGACTACAACGCCTTCTGGCGCGAGCGCGACTACCTGAAGAACGCGGACAAGTTCCGGGCCGCCGTGCTGGTGGCCCACGGCTGGCAGGACTACAACGTCAAGCAGGACGAGGGCGTGCGGCTCTTCGAGGCGCTCGGCGAGCGGGTCCCGTTCAAGCGCGCGTTCTTGTTTCAGGGAACGCACCAGTCGCCGAGCGGCAACGCATGGGAGAAGCTGCTCGACGCCTTCTTCGAGCGCACGCTGCGCGGCGTCAAGAACGGCGTCGCAAACGGACCCGCGGTGATCACGCAGGGGCGCACCGTCGGCCCGGACGGCTACAAGACCACGGGATTTCAGGACGAATCCGCCTGGCCGCCCGCCGGGACCAGGAACAAGACGCTCTGGCTGCGGCGCACCTTCGACCAGGACGTGCCCGGGGTCACCGTGCCGCCGCCGGGCACTGGCGAGAGCGGCGTGCTCGCCGAGCAGCCGAACACGGAGCCGACCGACAACGTCTTCACCTGGGTGGACACCGGCGCCGCGACCGAGGAGTTCTCGACCAGCGATCCCCTCAACGAACCCGGCCACGGCTACTACTCGCTCTACTTCAAGTCGGAGCCGCTCGCGGCCGGGACCCGCCTCGCCGGCCGCGCCGTGCTCGACGCGATCGTCCGCCACGAGCAGGCGGGCGCCCATCTGACCCCGATCCTCGTCGATGTGGCCCCCGACGGGACGCTGCGGACCGTGGGGCGCGGCTTCCTCAACCTCGACTACCGGAGCAGCCTCGCGCAAGCCGACCCGGCGCCCGGCGAGTGGGTGCGAGCGCGGGTCGAGTTCCTCCCGCAGGACTTCACCTTCGCGGCCGGACACCGGATCGGCCTGATCGTGCAGAGCTCGAACACCGTCTGGGCGCTCCCGGGCGCCGCGGGCGTCGCGAACATCCTCACCGGGCCGCTGCCCGACGTCAGCCCGTTCGGCTCTCGCCTGCAGCTTCCGCTGGCGCCGCGCTGACCGGGCGCTCGCGCCGCTAAGCCCGCGTGCCGACCGAGACCAAGTACTCCTGCTCGAAGCGGGCCCGGTCGTCGTCACCGAGGTTCCACTCGTCGCAGAACTCGGCGATGGCCTGGTCGAGCTCCTCCGACTGGCCGTTCTTCTCCGCGTTGGCGCGGGCGGCGATCGTCGGCCCGTAGTAGGCCTTGAAGTGCTCGCCGTAGTCGCCGGGTCGTTCGAAGGCGGTGATATCGAGCATCCGCCGGTCGAGCGTTCCCCAGTCGACCCGGTCGCCGAAGAGCTCGGCGAGGTGGTCGGGGCTTCCCCACAGCGGCGGCGGCGAAGCGCCAGGCGGCGGCGGGGGCGCGAACGGGCCCATGGTCCGGAACAGCGCGCCGATCATCCCCTCCGGCGTCCAGCTCAGGAGGCCGATCGTCCCGCCGGGCTTGCAGACGCGGACCAGCTCGTCGGCGACCTCCTGGTGGTGGGGCGCGAACATCGCCCCGATCGACGACATCACGACGTCGAACGACTCGTCATCGAAGGGCAGGTTCTCCGCGTCGGCGACCTGCCAGTCGAGCTCGACGCCCGCCGCCTCCGCGCGCGCCTTGCCGGCCTCGAGCAGCTCCGGTGTGAGGTCGCTCGCGATCACGTCGGCTCCGGCCTGCGCCGCCGGAATGGAGGCGTTCCCCGTCCCGGCGGCAACGTCGAGCACGCGCTTCCCCGGTCCGATCCCGCAGGCCTCGACGAGGACCGGGCCGAGCGGCAGCAGGAACGTCTCCACCATCTGCGGGTAATCCCCGGACGCCCACATCTTGGCGTGGCGCGCCTTGAGCTCCTGGTCCTCCGTCGTCGACATCATCTCTCCCGACCTCCCTGTTCGTTCACGAGCCTCGGACAGGCTCAAAGTAACGCTTCAACGCCCACTTGGCGAGCGAGTCGCCGAGCGCGGTCCCGTCGGTTCCCCCGGACTCCCAGTGGTCGCCGCCGTAGACGCGCGCGTCCTCGACCTCGGTCTGCAGGTCCTCGACCGTGTCGAAGTGGTGGACCTTGCCGTCGATCTCCGGCTTTTCCGGGAGGTGGACGTCGATGTCGAGGTCGATCGCTTTCGTGCCCAGGAACTCGCGCAGCCCGCGGCTGATCGCGCCGGTCAGGCAGGCGTGGCCGCTGGTGTACTCGGGATGCAACGCGGTTGTCGACAGCGGCTCCCATGCCGGGTCCGCGGTCGTCCGCGGGTTGCCGTCGGTATCGGCGAGGCGAATCGCCGTCACCGGCCGCCAGGCGAGGTAGTGGAACTTCGTGTTCCAGCAGGTGATCATCGCGTCGGCCGCCGGCAACGCGGTCTGGGCGAACAGGAGCGCCGAATCGCCGATCGTGAGCCCGCGCGTGGTCGCGAGCCCGCGCAGCGCGCGGTTGTACTGGACGACGGTGTTCTCGGTCCAGAAGTACGCGATCTCGTCCTGTTTCGGGGAGCGCAGCGAGAAATTCTTCGCCCCGTACAGGCGGGTGCGCTCGAACTCCTCCGCGTAGCGCTTCGAGGTCAGCTTGTTCGGGCCCTTGGGCCGGAACTGCTCCGGCGACTCGGCCAGGAACGGGCTCACCTGCGCCACGTACGGTGTGACGACCAAGCTGGCCGAGGTGCGTCGCCACTGCCCGGGTTCGGTGCCGTCAGCGGGGGGCGGGACGGGCGCGTCGCGACCGTCGTGAGCGCGCCGCGAGATGATCTCGGCCGCGGAGCGCTGCCCGACGTCGATCCCGTCGTCCTTCGACGGGGCGTCGGGGATCGCGGCGAGGGCGTTCGCGTACTCCCCGTCGATCGTTGCCTGCTGGTCGGGGAAGTAGTTGACGAGCACGTCGTGGGCGGCCGTGGCGACGGCGGCATCCTCGGAGGCCCCCGGCGCCGCGGAGCCGTCGAACGCGTACGGCTCATGGGTCTCCTCGATCGCCATCACCGCGTCGTAGACCGCCGCCTGGGCGATCGCGACGTAGAGGCTGGCGGCCGACGGTGTACGGCGGGCCGTGTCGGCGAACACCGTGTTCAGCGTCACCTCGTTCCAGTGCACGACGGCGTTGTCCCCGGCGGCGGCGCTCGACTGCCTGCTCGGCGCCAGCGCCATTGTCAGTGCGACCAGCAGCGTCAGCGCGGCCGCGGTTCTTGCGGTTCTCATCTTGCTCCCCAATCCCCGTTTGCTTGTGGCTTCCGTGATTCCTGCGCGTCAGGCCCCGAGGCAGTGCGCCTCGGCGATGACCAGCGCACTGGTCCCGCTTGCGTTCTGCGCGGTGACCGTCCAGGTGTCGACCGTCCCGACTCGCTGCGAGTCCGTGAGATAGATCTGGTTCGGGCCGGGAGGGTTGGCCGCCGGGCCTCCACCGCCACCGAGCAGCTGCTCGCCGGCGATGCACGATGCGGTGACCGTGTCCTCGCCGCCGGGCGGGATATCGATCGCGTTGAACCGGGTCACGACCGAGAGGAGCTCGTCCGCCCCGACCGTGTTGTCGGCGATCTGATTCCCCGTCAGCGTCTCCGGCTGCAGGTCGGCGAACGAGAGCCCCTGGATGTCGTAGCCGTCGAGCGAGTCATCGGCGACGTCAGCTCCGGTGATGCTTTCATCCTCCACGTTGGCGCCGTCGACCGCTCCGGCGGCGATCTCCGGGTCGGGATACCGGCCGGAGAGGCCGCCACCGGCGGGACCGGTCGGCCGCCCATCCGACGCTCCGAGCTCGAGCGACGCCTCGTCGATGTCCGCGCCGCGCAGACTGTCGGCCATGACATCGGCCCCGGTCACCGTCTCGTCCTTGACGTCCTTGCCCTTCAGGGCGTTGTTCTTGACGTCGCCCGAATTGACGCCGTTTCTGCCTTGCAGGGCGATCGCCGAACCGCTGAGCGCGACGAACAGCGCCAGCGCGGCAAGCACGAAGGCCGGTGACGGGCGTCGTGGGTTGAATCTGAGCATCGCTTTCCTCCCCTAACCGGTGGTGGTTTCAACGTCTCCGAGCGTCCTCGCTCGGCGTTCCTGAAACGTTCCGTCCTCGTTTTCCGCCCTCCCGATCGAGCCGTCGGCGCTAGTACGGGCTGATTGCAACAGCGGTGACCGTTGCGTCCGCGACCGACACGGAGTCATCGGCCTCCCAGCAATCGATGCCGAAGGAATGGGTTCCTGCCGGCAAGGGCGGGGTGATGCCGGCCAGCGTCACGTACTCCCCGTTGTGGGTGACGGAAACCTCCGATCCGGCGATTTTTCCGAACGCGGAAGACCCGAGCGAGCAGCGCAGGTCCCCGCCGTCGATGACCGCCCGAAAGCGCCCGAGTACCAGTGCCCGGCTCGCCGCCGATGGGTACATCTCGACGGAGGCGCACGTGTGGGTGCTCAGGTCGGGCGGGGTGCAGCTTGTCCCCTGGCCCGACTGCCGCCCGTAGCCGCCGTGGCCGGCGATCGTCGCCTTGGGCACCTCGCCGAGGCTGGACTCGGCGATCTGCTGGCCGCCGAGGGTGTCCGACGCCAGGTCGCTCCCTGTGAGACTCAGGTTGGCGACCTCCGCGGCGCCGATCGAGCCCGCCTTGACCTCGCCGGCACCGACCGAGTCGGGGCGGAGGTCCACGGCGGTCAGGCCACCATCCGCGCTCGTGTCGTTGCGGATGTCGCTGCTCCTGATGTCGTTGTTGCGGTAGTCAGCCGTGGTCAGTGAGCCGTCGACGATGTTCTGACCCGTGTACTCGTTGACCGCCAAGGCGGTCCCCCCGGTCAGCACCAAGAACAGCGAGAGGTAGCCGGCCCACTGCCGGCGCACACCGGCGATCAGTCCTCTCTTCATCCGATGACCTCCCCTAATCCGTTTGCGCCCTCCCGATTGAGAGGGCGTCGTGAGAATCGCCTACTTCCGGGCCCCTGGAAAGACCAAGATCTGGACCTGGTCAGGGCCGGATGTTCTGGTTGCGGCGGAAGAAGTTGGCGGGGTCCCAGGTCCGCTTCAGCTCGACCAGCCGCTCGTAGGTGCGGTCGCCGTAGGCCTCGCGGACGCGGTCTTGGCCCTCGTCGCCGAGGAAGTTCAGGTAGACACGTCCGCGGCCATGCGGCTGGACCGCATCGAAGAAGTCGCGCGTCCAGGCGATGTGTCGCTCGGACTCGGGATCGTCCTCGGTCCAGACGGCGTTGATGTTGACGTCGAAGGCCGCGTCGCGCTGGTTGAAGGCGGTCTCGTCCTCGCCGACCCGGCTCAGGGCGCCGCCGAGCTGAAAGACAATGCAGTACGACTTCGGCGAGGTCTGCACTGCGGCGTGCTCGACGAGGGTGGCGATCGCTTCGTCGGTGAGCTCCGGCAGCTCGGACGACTTCCAGTAGTAGTGCCAGCCATGCGGCACGGCGGCATCGAACATCGACTGGTGCTCGAGGTAGTGACGCGGTTCGAGTAGGTCGGCGAGCGGCTCGCCGTCGAGCTCCTTCAGCGGTCGCACCACCTGCGCGCCGCGCTCGGGCGAGCCGGCGTAGCACGAGCCGACCATCACCACCGGCTTGCCGTGCAGGTCGGCGGGCAGTGACGGCAGCGGCGGCGCCATCCGTAGCTGGAAGATCGTCGTCAGCTCGTCGGGGGCCTCGGCGACGAAGTCGCGGTAGGCGCGCAGCACCTCGGGCGCGAGCTCCTGCGGGTAGAAGACCGGCCCCGCGAGCACGGTCGGGCCGACCTCGTGGAGGCGGTACTCGAACGAGGTCACGACGCCGAAGTTGCCACCGCCCCCTCGGATCCCCCAGAACAGCTCCGGGTTCTCCTCCGCGCTCGCCCGCACGACCTTGCCGCCGGCGGTCACCAGCTCGGCGGAGACCAGATTGTCGACGGTCGCGCCGTGCTTTCGCATCAGCCAGCCGATCCCGCCGCCGAGGGTGAGGCCGGCGATCCCGGTGTGGGTGATGATCCCGCCGACCGTCGCCAGCCCAAACGCCTGTGTCTCGCGGTCGAGCTCGCCCCAGAGCACGCCCGCCTCGGCGCGCGCCGTCCTCGCACCCGGGTCGACCCGGATGCCCTTCATCGGCGAGAGGTCGATCACGAGGCCGCCGTCGCAGAGAGCCTGGCCCCCCACGCCGTGGCCGCCCGAGCGGACGGCGACCTCGAGATCGTGCCGGCGCGCAAAGCGAACCGCGGCGACGACATCGGGGGGCCCGGCGCACCGGGCGACGCAGCCGGGGCGCCGGTCGATCGCGCCGTTCCAGATCCTGCGCGCCTCGTCGTAGGCCGGGTCGTGCGGGCGAAGGAGATCGCCTCGGAACGACTCCGCGAGCTCGTCGAACCCGATCGACTCAATCACCGTCATCTCCCCGAAGCCAATCAGCGCACGGCCGCGATTCGAAGTCCAAGATATGGACTTGAACCTTCGTCTTCCTGAGGGAGACTGCGCTCATGAGCCAAACCTACGGCCAGTACTTCTGCCCGATCTCCCGGGCAGCGGAGATCTTCGCCACCCGCTGGACGCCGATCATCGTCCGCAACATGCTGCTCGGCTGCTCGACGTTCAGCGAGATCCGGGACCTCGCGCCCGGGATCCCGCGCAGCCTGCTCACCGAACGCCTGGCCCAGCTCGAGCACGCCGGGATCGTCGAGCGCCGGCCGAAGCCGAAGGGCCGCGGCTCGATCTATGAGCTGACCCCGATGGGCCGGGAGCTCGAATCGGTCTGCATGACGCTCGGCGACTGGGGCGTCAAGTGGCTCGACGCCGCCGTCGTCCCCCTCGACCCGAGCGTCATCCTCTGGGCGATCTGCAAGCACCTGGACCCCGACCGGATTCCCGATGAGCGGGTCACGGTCCGGGTGAACTTCCGTGACGCGGACAAGACCCGCCGCTGGATCCTCGTCCAGCGTCCCGAGCCGGAGGTCTGCACCCTGCCCCCGGGCTATGACGAGGACCTGGTGGTGACCAGCGACACCGAGTCGCTCGCGAAGTGGTTCATGGGCTCGACCTCGCTCGGGCAGGCGATGCACGCCGGCAAGATCCAGATCGAGGGACCTGCCCACCTGGTGCGCGAGTTCGGAACCTGGGGGGGCCAGAGCGCGTTCGCCTCGACGCCCGTCCCTGCGTAGCGCGCCGCCGCAACTCCGGGGCCACGTGATCACGGAGTGCTGAGCGCTACGGCCGCTGTGAGGCGTAGATCGTCCAGGTGAAGGACCGGTCGGCGGCCGTTCCGCTGCTGTCGTACGTGTTGACCACCTCGAACGATCCGCGGGCGAACCGGGTTCGGGCGCTGACCTCGCCGCTCTCTCCGTCCGCCAGGCTCGCGACCTGGAGCACTGCACTGTCCCCGTTCTGGTAAGCGTCCGTGTCCGTGAGCCCGGGGACGTGGAAGAAGTAGTCGCCTTCGAAGGAGTCGCCTTCAGGGTGACCGACCCCAACCGGGCCACCGACCCGGTTGAACGAGCTGAGGATCCTTCCGTCGCGAGCGACGGAAACCCCGGCGACCGCGATGCCCGGGATCGACGGATCGAGCTTCTTCGCCTTGACCGCTCCGTCCTGGATCTTCCCGGCCTTGACCGCGCCGGACGCGAGCTTGGGGTTGGTGACGGCCTTCTTGTGCAGCTTCTTGGTCGTCACGGCGCCGCTCTCGATCTGCTTGGTCCCGATCTTGGTCGCCGCGTAACCGACGCCGGTAATCGCGAATGCGAGCGCGATCACGGCGACCACCATCGCCGCGGACGGGCGCGAAGAGCCTGCGAACCTGATCATGAGCAACCTCCCTGATCGACAGCCTGGCCAGTGCTACCAAACCGGACCGGTCGTTGGAGTTGCGGGACCCGGATCGGCTCAGCCCGCCCGTCGTCGCGAGCGCGCTCATCCCTGTGATGGATTCGCGCCCGGGTCAGCCCTGGGCCTTGATGTGGTCGAGAACGTGGTTGAACTCGTCGGTGGGCGAGAAGTCCACGTACTCGGAGTCCTCGAGCGCCTCCGGGGCGTGCCCAGGGGCCCAGTAGAACGACTGGCCGGCCTCGTAGACCGCGCCGCCGGTTCGGGTGTGCATCTTTACCCGGCCCTTGAGCATGTAGCCCCAGTGCGGGCACTGGCACAGGTCGTGCTCGAGCCCGACCAGCGCGGGCCTCAGGTCGGCACCCTTCGGCACCCTGACGAACGCGGTGCTCATCCCGCCGCCGAGCTCCTGGAGCCGGATCTCGACCCCGTCGCCCTCGATCGCGATCGGTGCCTCCGTCTGCGTTGTCGCCTTCATTCGTTCCTCCTTGGTTGGCTTTCCCGGAACCGAACGAGGCGAGCCTCGCGAACCGCTGTTCCTGAAACGTTCCTGATGTAGGTTGGGCTGAGGGGAAGCGAGGGGAAATGGCTGCCGAAGCGAAGGACAGCGTCCGGATCGAGCTGCTCGGGGGTTTTCGAGCCTTCGTCGACGGCGGCGAGGTGCCCGCGGACGCATGGCCATCTCGTCGCGCCGCCGAGCTCGTGCAGCTGCTGGCGCTCGCCGCGGGAAATCGCCTCGCTCGCGACCAGGTGATCGACGCGCTCTGGCCTCGGCTCGACCCGAAGGCCGGCGCCGCGAACTTGCGCAAGGCCGCCCACCACGCGCGCCAGGCTCTCGGGAGCCCCGAGGCCGTCGTCCTGCGCGGTGGGCAGATCTCGCTCTTCCGGTCCCGGCCGGTCGAGATCGATGCCGAGCGCTTCGAGGTCGAGGCCGCGGCGGCCCTGGCCGGCGGTGATCCCGCCGCCTGCGAAGCCGCCGCCTCGACCTACACGGGCGACCTCCTGCCCGACGCGCTCTACGAGGACTGGACGCAGGCGACCCGCGAGCACGCGCGATCGCGGCAGGCGCAGCTGCTTCGCTGCAGCGCCCAGTGGGAGCGCCTGGTCGAGCTCGAGCCGACCGACGAGCCGGCCTACCGGGAGCTGATGCGCCGCGAGCTCGAGCAGGGCAGCCGCCCGGCGGCAATACGCTGGTACGGGCGTCTGCGGACCGCGCTGCGCCGCGAGCTTCGGATGTCGCCGAGCCCGGACACCCAGGCCCTCTACGAGCAGTGCGTCGCGGGGCTGGAGGCGAGCGAGCCCGTCTTCATCGGTCGCCAGCTCGAGCTGGCACGGGCCGCTTCGGTGCTGCGGCAAGCGCCGGACAGCTCGCTCGGGGCGCTCGCGGTCCGGGGCCCGGGCGGGATCGGCAAGACGGCGTTCTGCCGCGAGCTGGCCGGACTGGCGCGGTCCGAGGGCTGGACGGTGGTCACGGTCGCAGCGACCGAGGCGGAGAGCCCCTACGCGCCGATCGCGAACGTGACCGAGCAGGTGCTGGCGAGCGACCCGGGGCTGCTCGACGCCCTCGGCGAGCGCCGCCGCCCGGTGCTCGGCGAGCTCACCCCGCTCGCCGCTCGGGGGACGCCGCTGGCGACGCCGGTGACCCGCCACGAGGTGATCGGGGCGTTCCGCAGCCTGCTGCTGGCGGCCGGCGACGGCTCGCCGATCCTGCTCGTCGTCGACGACACCCACCTCGCCGACGAGGCGACGATCGACCTCCTGCTGCACCTCGGCTCGCTCGCCGGCACCCCCGTCCGCGTGGTGCTCGCCTACCGTCCCGAGCCGGCGCCCGAGGCACTGGTCCGGGGCGTGGCGCGGCTGGCGCGGGCCGGCAAGGCGGTTGAGGTCGACCTCGAGCCACTCGACCGCGAGGACGCCGCGGCGCTGGTCGCGGCGGGCACGCCAACCCCGCGGAGTCCCGATGTCGTCGACCGGATCGTCGAGCTGGCGCAGGGCAACCCGTTCCTGACCCTCGAGCTCGCCCGCAGCGCGGTCGCGGGCGTGCCGGCGCTGGCGCCGACGGCCCGCGACGCGATCACGGCCAAATTCCTCGACCTCGACCGGGACTTGGCGCTGATGCTCGGGCGACTGGCGCTGACCGCCGACGCGCTCGACCCCGCCGGCATCGTCGCACTGACCGGCGAATCCGAGGCGGAGGCCTTCGCCCTCCTCGATCTGGCGCTCGAGGCCGGCGTGCTGATCGTGTCCGGCGCCCGCTACCGGTTCCGTCACGAGCTCGTCCGCCAGGCCCTGGTCGAGCAGCTCACGCCGCACGAACGGCTCGCCGTCCATCGCGAGACCGCCCAACGGCTCGCCGCCGCCGACGCCCCGCCCGCCCAGATCGCCCGACACTGGCTCGGCGGCGGGCGCCCGGACGAGGCCGTCGACTGGCTGTTGGCCGCGGCCCGGCAGGCGATCGGCCTCGGCGCCTACGCCGACGCGCTTGGCGATCTGCACCCCGTGCTCGACAACGACCCCGAGCACGGCGACGCGCTGACGCTGCGAGCCGAGGCGCTCGATGCGCTCGGGAACAGCGGTGCGCCCGCGGCTTATGCGAAGGCCGCGGAGGTCGTCAGCGGCCAGGAGGCGCACGAGCTGCAGGCGAAGCAGGCGCTGGCAACCGTGAAGCTCGGCGACCCGCCCGGCGCCGTGCGCCTGCTCGAGGGGGTCGAGCCGGTGACGGTCGACGGCCGCCTCGCGAAGGCGTTGGCACTCTGTGGGTGCGCGGCGCTCGGACACGGCGATCCCGCGCTCGGCGCCGCGAAGGCGGCCGAGGCCCGCAAGCTCGCGATCGAGTCGGGCGACTCCGACTCCTTGGTGATCGCGTCCTGGGCCCAGGCGGCCGCCGCCCACGCACGGGGCGAACTGCGCAACAGCGTCCAGACCGACCTCCGCGAGACGGGTGCGCTGCCGAAGCTCGCGGTCAGCGTCTTCGATGGCCAGCTCTGCATCACCCAGCGGCTGCTCTACGGGGCCCGGCCCTACCCCGATGTGATCGCGTTCGCCGACTCGCTCGCCGCCGAGGCCGAGCGGCTCGGCGCGGCGCGCGGGCGCGCTTTCGCGGTCACGATCCGCGGCGAGGCGAAGCTGCTCTCCGGCCAGCTCGACGACGCCGAACGGGACCTGATCGCCGGGGCCGAGCTCCACCGCGAGATCGCCGCCCCGACCGGCGAGGCCTTCGCCCTTCAGCGCCGCGCCGAAGTAGCGCTGCAGCGCGGCGATCGGTCCGAGGCGCTCGCGCTCCTCGACGAGGCGCTCGCGGTGGCCCGCGAGTCGGACGTCGGCTTCCACCTCCTGGACCGCATCTACGGGACCCGGATCGCGGCCGCCCCCGACCCCGACGCGGCCCTGGCCGAGCTCGAGGAGGCCGAGGCCGCGGTGCGAGGCCCGATCGAGACCTGTCCCGGCTGCCGGATCACGCTCGCCGTCCCGGCCGCAATCGCCGCCGCCCGGGCCGGCGACCTCGAGCGCGCCGACCGCTGGCAGGAGGCCTCGGAGTACCTCGCCAACGTCGTCATGCGACTGCCCGCCTGGGACGCCGGCATCGACGAGGTCAGGGGCCACCGCGCCCGGACCGAGGGCCATCGCGCCGATGCGGCCGGCCACTTCAGCGCCGCCGCGCGCGGCTTCGCGGCCGCGGGCCAGCCGCTCGATCAGGCGCGCTGCGCCGAGCTGGCGGCGAGCTGCGCCGAGCACAGCTCGCCGGCTGTCTGACGCGGCTAGCGGAAGCTGATCGCGTTCACCGCCTGCTTGATCTTGTCGATGATCACCTCGGCGATCTCGGTGCCGGAGGTGCCGTTGAAGCCCTTCATCGCCGCGACCATCCCGACCATCAGCAGGCTGACGAGCAGGATCAGGCCGACGTACTCGACCGTCCCCTGACCGCGCTCGGAGGTGAGACGCCTGGTGAGACCGTGGGTCACGAGGTGCAAGTACGCGTAGAGGTGGAGCATCGCTCTCCTTTGTTCGAATTTGCGGACCGGAGCGATGCTGGCGAGGAGGGTGTGACGGATCTAGGCCGGGCTGCGCCGACTTCGCTACTCGGAAAGCCCGGCCGCGTCGAGGGCCTCCTCGTGGCTGTCGTATCGGCGTCGGGGTCTGTTCGAAAATGCTTCCTGACACCCGGCGTGTCGCATAGAGTCCGCGTCGATGGCACGTCGCCGTTTAGGGATCTTTCGGAGGGCAAAGGGCGCGCAGCCGGGCCAGGCCGAGCGCGTCGAGGCCAAGGCGGCCCCGGCCGAGGAAGAGCACGATTCGGCGACCCCCGAGACCGGCGAGACCGGCGCCGAGCAGGACACCGGAACCTTCGAGTGGGAGGCCGCCGCCGAGCGCCCCGACACGGGCGAGTCGGAGGCGGTCTTCGACCATGACGACGAGGATTTCGCGCCGCCGACCGAGCTGGCGAGCGGGCCGGCCGCGGCGCCCGTCGGCGAGGACGAGGATCTGAAGGCCGACGCTGATGCCGAGGAAGACGGCGCTTCCACGAACGGCGGCGGCGATCGCAGCACGGCAGCGGCCACCGACACCGCCGAGCGGATCCGGGTGGCCGCGCAACGTGCGGCGGATCAGGCCGAGGAGCGGGCGATGGACGAGATCCTCGCGCTCGAGGAGGACCTCGAGCGGGCCAAGGACCAGGCCGCCGGACAGCTGAAGGTGATCGAGGGCCGGCTCGGCGAGGCGGAGCGCCAGGCGAGCGAGGCCCAGCGGCGCGCCGAGGACGCCGAGCGCCGCGCCGCCGAGGCCGAGGAGCGGATCGCCGAGGCCGAGCAGGCCCGCGCGGCGGCGGCGGCCGAGCGCGAGGCGGTCGAGGCGAGGGCCGTCGAGTCGACGGTCGACCCGGTCGCGGCGCGCACCGCCGCTGAGGATCAGGGGCGCGCAGCCGCGGCGGGGTGGCTTCGAGACCAGCTGCAGGCGGCGCGCGAGGAAGCCGACGAGCGGCTGGATGGGGCGGTCGCCGAGGCCCGGGCCGAAACCGAGGCGAAGGTCCGCGCGGAGCTCGCCGAGGCCGGCGAGGGCGGGACCGCCGGACCGGCGCCCGTCGACGACGCGGAGCTCGAGCGGCTGCGCGCGGAGCTCGAGGAGGCGCGGTCGGAGCTGCAGCTGATGAGGGCCCGGGAGGCGGCCCCGCGAGAGCCGACCAAGAACGGTCCCGACACCGCCGTCCAGGAGGCGCTCGGCGCGGTCCAGGCCGCAGAGGCGCGGGCGACGGAGGCAAAGCGGCGCCAGGCCGAGGCCGAGCGGCGAGCTCGCGAGGACGCCGAGCGGATGGTCCAGGCGCAGACCGCGGATCTGCGCCGCGAGCTCGAGACGCTTCAGGCCGAGCTCGAGGAGCGCGTTCGTGAGGCTGCCGACGCCGCGCGGACGGAGGCCGAGGATGCCGCCCGGGCGGAGGCCGAGCGGCGGGCGCGCGAGGCAACCGAGGACTCTCGCCGCGAGATCGAGGACATGGCCCTGCAGTCGACCGAGACAACCCGGCGCGAGATCGAGGAGCGGGCGGCGAGCGAGGCACGCGAGCGCGCCAACGCCGAGATCGAGCGGCTACGCTCGGAATCGAAGGAGCACACCAGGCTCGAGGTCGAGGCGGCACGCAAGGCGGCGTCGGAGTCGGCGGCCGCGGAGCTGCGGATCCGCGAGGCCGAGCTCGAGCAGGAGCGCGAGGAGAAGACGCGGATCATCGAGACCTCCGACGAGCGCCTGCGGGAGATCGAGCAGCGGGCGCTCGCCGCCGCCGAGCGGGTCGCGACGGCCGAGCGCGAGCTCGCGAGCGAGGCGAAGCGGCTGCACGAGAACGCCGAGCGGCGGATCGCCGACGAGACCAAGCGTGCCCACCGCGAGGCGACCGAGACGGCCGAGGGCCGCGTCCGCCAGAAGGAGGCCGAACTCGAGCGCGCGACGGCCGATGCCGAGCACGCGAAGGCCGAGGCGGAGCGGATCGGCCACGAGGCGGTCGAGCGGGCTCGACGCGAGACCGAGGAGGTCACCGCGCGGACCCGCCAGGAAGCCGACACGGCGCGCGAGGAGGCCGAGCGCAAGCTCGCGGCCGGCATCGAGGAGGCCGAGCGCAAGCGCGATGCCGCGATCGCCGAGGCGGAGACGAGGATGACCGAGGGGATCGCCCTCGCGGAGACGAAGCTGAGCGAGGGGATCGCCGAGGCCGAGCGGAAGATGACGGAGGGGATCGACGTCGCGAAGCGAGACGCCGACTCGATCACCCGCGCCGAGGAGCGGACGAAGCATCGCGAGGAGGTCGCGCGGCTGACCGAGGAGGCCGATGCCGCGCGCACGCAGGAGGTCGCCGAGGCGGTCGCCGAGGTCGAGGCGAGGGCGGCGGCGCGCGAGGCCGAGCTGAACGCCGAGCTCGGCCATGAGCGGACCCAGAAGTCGAAGCTGCTGGCCGAGGCGGAGCGCAACCTGCAGGAGGCGACCGAGCGCGCCCGCTCGGCGGAGGAGATTGCGGCGCGAGCGGCGGTCGAGATGCGCACCGCCGCCTCCAACTGGCTGCGGACCCAGACCGATGCGCTGCGCAAGGAGGGCGAGCGCCGCGTCCACGGCAACGTCCGCGAGGCGGTCGCCGAGGCGGAGCGCAAGGCGGCCGAGACGCTCGATGCGAGGCTCGCAGAGCAGGCGGAGCGGCTGGAAAAGGAGGCCGAGTCACGCACGAAGCGCGAGGCGGCCGAGGTCCGCCGGCTCGCCGATCACGAGGCGAAGGAGACGCTCGGCGCCCGCGAGGACGAGCTGATCCGCGAGAAGGGGGCCGTCGAGGGCGAGCTGGCGGCGACCAGGCGCCAGCTCGAGGAGGCCAACGCGCGGGCGGCGGAGGCCGAGCGCCGCGCGACCGAGGCCGAGCTCCAGGCGCGCCGCCTCGCCGAGCGCGAGCGCGAGGACCGCTACCGCGACATCGAGGGCAAGCTCGGCGAGGTCGGCGAGCGCGCCGACGAGGCAGTGCTGCGCGCGCAAGGGGCGGAAACCGAGGCGCCGGAGATCGACGAGCCGGAGTTCGAGGAGCCGGAGATCGACGAGCCGAAGCGGGACAAGAAGCAGAAGAAGGGCAAGAAGGGGCGCAAGTCGGCGCTGCGGACGCCCGGGATCCTCAGGTCGCGGGAGCCCGAGCCGGAGGAAGAGCCGGAGGCGGTCGCGGAACCGGAGCCGGCGCCCGAGCCGGAGGCCGAGGCCGATCCGGAGCCCGAACTGGAGCCGGAGCCGCAGTTCGAGGCCCCCGAGGGCGTCGTCAGCCTCAGCACCGCCGACTACGACGAGCTGCGCGGGCTGGGGATGTCGGTGACCCAGGCGAAACGGGTGATCCGCTACCGCGACGCGGAGGGCGGCTTTACGTCGGTCGACGAGCTCGACGACGTGCCCGGCTTCCCACGCGCCTTCCTCAACGGGATCAAGGACCGGCTGGCCCCGTAACGCCGGGCGGCAGGGGGCATCACCGCTCCCTCCCCTAGAGCGGCCAGCGTTCGCGCAGTCGCGAGCGGTGTGGCTCGGCGGCCTCGGGCGGTGCGCCGCGCGGCTCGCCGTCACCCTCGAGCGCCGCCATCGTGGCGGCGACGGAGGCGGCGAGCGCGCTCGGCGAGTAGCCGCCCTCGAGGCAGACGAGCACGGGCACGCCGAGCTCGGCGGCGACGTCGCGGAGCGCCGCGGTCATCTGGCCGTAGGCCTCGGTCGCGACCATGCAGGAGGCGAGCGGGTCGTCGCGATGCGCGTCGTAGCCGGCCGAGATCACGACCAGGTCGGGCTCGTAGGCGCGGGCGATCGGGCAGACGACGTGCTCGACCAGGGCCGCGAACTCGTCGCTGCCGGCCCCGGCCGGGACCGGGAGGTTGACCGTGTAGCCCTCTCCCGCCCCCACGCCGGAGTACTCGGCCGGCCCGGTGCCGGGATACAGCGGCCACTGGTGGATCGAGGCGTAGAGCACCCGCGGGTCGGCGGCGAAGATCGCCTCGGTGCCGTTCCCGTGGTGGACGTCCCAGTCGAGGACCAGCACGCGCTCGGCGCCGCACGCTTCGAGCGCGTGGGCTGCGGCGACGGCGACGTTGTTGAACAGGCAGAACCCCATCGCCCGGTCGCGCTCGGCGTGATGACCGGGCGGGCGCAGAGCGCAGATCGCGGCCCGGTCGCCGTCGGCGAGCAGCCGCTCGGCCGCCGCGGCGGCCCCGCCGGCGGCGTGCAGAGCCGCCTCGAACGAACCTGGTGAGGCGACCGTGTCGAGGTCGATCATCCCGCCGCCGCGGGCGCAGAACTCCTCGATCGCGTCGACGTGCGCGGGCTCGTGGACGCGGAACAGCTGCTCGCGGCTCGCCGCCGGCGCCTCGACCCGCTCGAGCCCCGGCCAGCCGGCGCGCTCGAGCTCGGATTCGATCGCGACCAGGCGCCCGGCGTTCTCGGGATGGCCGCCGGTGTCGTGGCGATGCGAGGAGGGATGGGAGTAGTAGAGGGCCACGTTGCCCGGGTACCGTACCCCGCCCGTGACCGGTCCCAGCAAGGCAGACGTGGCGATCGTCGGCGGCGGTGCCGCCGGCCTTCACGTCGCGCTCGAGGCGTCGGCGCTCGGCGCCCGCTGCACGCTGGTCGCGCGCAAGCCGCTCGCCGAGAGCTCGAGCTTCTGGGCCCAGGGCGGGCTGGCGGCGGCGCTCGCCGACGACGACTCGCCAGAGCGCCACGCCGCCGACACGCTGGCCGCCGGGCGCGGCCTCTGCCGGACGAGCGCGGTCGAGGTCCTGACTCGCGAGGCGCCGGCCGCGGTCGAGCAGCTGACCGGCCGCGGGGTGCGCTTCGACACCGAGCCCGACGGCGAGCTCTCGCTCGGGCTCGAGGGCGGGCATTCCGCGCGCCGGATCGTCCACGCCGGCGGCAGCGAGACCGGGCGCGCGATCACCTCGCGGCTGGCCGAGCTGGTCGCCGCCGAGCCGAAGATCGAGGTCCTCGAAGGCGTCTCGGCGGTCGCCCTGTGGAGCGACGGCGAGCGCTGCGCCGGCGTGATCACCGACGCCGGCCGGATCGAGAGCCCGGCGACGGTGCTGACCACCGGGGGCGGGGCCGCGCTCTGGTCGCGGACGACGAATCCGCGCGGCGCGATCGGCGCGGGATCCGTGCTCGGCCACGCCGCCGGCGCCGAGCTCGCCGACCTCGAGCTCTGCCAGTTCCACCCCACCGCACTGGCGCTGCCGGGCAGCCGCCACGACGGCGCCCTGGTCACCGAGGCGGTGCGCGGCGAGGGCGCGACGCTGCTCGACGCCGCCGGGCGCCGGTTCACCGACGAGCTCGCCCCCCGCGATCAGGTGACCGCGGCGATCCTCGACCGGATCGAGGCGGACGGGATGCGGCCACGTGCTGCTCGACCTTCGCGAGCCTCGACCCGGCGCGGTTCCCGAACGTGTTCGCCGTCTGCCGCGCAGCGGGGCTGAGGCCCGAGTCGGAGCCGGTGCCGGTCGCTCCGGCCGCGCACTATCTGATCGGCGGGGTGGCGACCGACCTCGTGGGCCGGACCACGCTCGCCGGGCTGCTCGCGGTCGGGGAGTGCGCCTGCAGCGGCCTTCACGGAGCAAACCGGCTGGCCTCGAACTCGCTCACCGAGTGCTTCGTGTTCGGAACCCGCGCGGCGCGGGCGGCGCTCGACCAGCAGGGCGGCGGTCCGCCCCCGGCGGTGCCCGGGTGGCGGTTCGAGCCGCCCACGGACGCCACCCGCGAGGCGGTCTGGCGCCACGCGGGGCCGCAGCGCGACGGGCTCGGGCTCGAGCCACTGCTCGGCGATTCCTATCCGCTCGCCCGGCTGATCGCCGCCAGCGCGATCGACCGGCGCGAGTCACGCGGCGCCCACCGCCGATCGGACGACCCGCTTCCCGATCCCGCGCTCGACGCGATCCATCTCGTCGTCGATCGGGCCGCCCGGGTGCGCCGGGAGCGTTGGGTCTAGCGCCTCCTCCGATCGGAGGAGAAGAGTCTCATCCGATTGGTTAACAGTTCCTTAATCAATCGGCCTTGAAATTTCGCGATCGATTGACATACTCATCCTCCCCTCAGGGATGTAGCACGGAAGTCCCGGGGGATCCACGGAATGGACGACTAGGGGTAAGGAGAGAGAGATGTACCGCTTCAGTCGATCGATCTACAGAGAGATCGCCTCCGCTGTCGTAGAGGACGACCGCGATTCGACGGGTTGTCGGAACAAGCAGGCCGTTCTCGACGCATGTGAGGAGACGATTCGCCGCCTCACCTACGACCGACGCTATTTCGCCCGCCCGGCGCGCAGCCTCTTCAACCAGGTGCGGGTGCACTTCCACCTGGCTGACCAGCTGCGGGTCTGGATGGTGATCGACTGCAACATCAGGCTGGCGCAGCAGTTCCTCGAGGACATGCCCGAGGGCGCCGGCCTCGACGGGATCCCGCGCTCGTGCCGCGCGCACACGCGCAAGGGGACGCCTTGCCAGCGCGAGCCGCTGCCGGCGCGCGACTACTGCCCGTCGCATAAGCACCTTGAAGAGACCTTCGACGGGCCGGAGATCCCGATCGAGGAGATCGAGGAGCTGCGCGAGGTGGGCGCAGCCGTCTAACCACTACACCGACGTGGGGAGCGGCCGCGGGGGCGCGGCCGCCATGGGGACGAGGCTCCGGCTCTGAGATCAGCGCCGGGGCCTCTTTCATTCGGACAGACGTCGACTACGCGGGGCGTGGGACGCTCGTGGCCGCGTCGAGAATCAGATCCACAACGGTGGCGGGGTTGTTGTTGGGCGTCATGTGTCCGCTGCTGCGAATCGTGACCAGCTCGACGCTCGTGCAGGTCTCCAGTCCCCGCCTCTCCTCGTGCGTGAGTCCGACCTCGCCCTTGCCGTCGCCGAACGCGACCCAGGCCCTCACGCCCGAGGCGAGCGGCGTCGATCCACCGAAACCGGGGACGGTCGTGGCGACGAAGCGGCTGGGCGCTTCCTTCAGCCGCGGGTCCGCGAGGACGTCGTCGTAGAACGCCGCGGTGCAGAGTCCTCCGGGCAGCAGCAGCGCCGCGTGCTCGGCGTCCGCGGGGCCGACTCGTGCACCGTCCATCCGTTGTGCGCGCGAGGGCCACTCATCGGCATGCACCGAGGCTACGCCGTTCAGTTCCTATAGCTTCGGCCAGTGCTGCTTGGAGTCGACGTCGGCGGGACGTTCACCGACGCGGTGGTCTTCGACGGGCGCTCGGTGTTCACCGCGAAGGCGCCGACGACGCCCGACGACCAGTCTCGCGGCGTGCTCGAGGCGATCGACGCGGCGCTCGACCGTGCCGGAGCCGAGCCTGACCGGATCGACGCCTTCGCGCACGGGATGACCGTCGGCACCAACGCGCTGCTCACCGAGCGCGGTGCCCACACCGCCCTGATCGCCACCCGCGGATTCGCCGACCTGCTCGACGTCGCCCGCCAGGACCGCCCTCATCTCTACCGCCTCTGCGCGCCGAAGGCCGCGCCGCTGGTCGCGGACGGTGACCGGATCGACGCCGCCGAGCGGATCGGGCCCGCGGGCGTGATCGATCCGCTGGCCGACGACGAGCTCGAACGGATCGTCGCCGAGTGCCGGCGGATCGGCCCCCGCTCGATCGCCGTCTGCCTGTTGTTCTCCTACCTCGAGCCGGAGCACGAGCGGGCGATCGCCGAGCGGCTGCGGGCGGAGCTCCCCGACGTGCACGTGTCGGCCTCACACGAGGTGCTGGCGCAGTTCCGCGAGTACGAGCGCTGCTCGACCACGGTGATCGACGCCTACCTCTCCCCCCTGCTCGGCAGCTACCTCGAGCGGCTCGGCGAGGCCGCGGGCGGCCGCGGCCTGCCCGAGCCGAGCGTGATGATGTCCTCGGGAGGCGTCGCGCCGGCCGGCGAGGCGGCGCGGGCCGGGGCCTGGAGCGTGCTCTCGGGACCGGCGGGCGGCGCGGTCGGCGCGGGGCTGCTCGCGGGGCTGTCGGGCGACGGCAACGCGCTCGGCTTCGACATGGGCGGGACGTCGTGCGACGTCTGCGTGGTCGAGGACGGCCGGGTTCGGAAGACGGACTCGCGCGAGATCGCCGGCCGGGTGATCCAGCTGCCGATGGTCGACGTCCACACGGTCGGCGCCGGCGGCGGCTCGATCGGCTGGCGCGACGGCGGTGGCGCCCTGCGGGTCGGCCCGCAGTCGGCGGGCGCCGATCCCGGGCCGGCGTGTTACGGGCGCGGCGGCGAGCGGCCCACCGTCACCGACGCGAACCTGATGCTCGGCTACCTGAGCTCGGACTCGCGCCTGGCGGGCGCCGTCGAGCTCGACGCCGAGGCCGCCGAGCGGGCTGTGGCCGGCCTCGCCGCCGAGCTCGGCCTCGAACCGCTGCAGACCGCCGAGGGGATGATCCGGGTCGCCAACCAGGAGATGATCCGCGCCCTGCGAGTGGTCACGGTCGAGCGCGGGGTCGATCCGCGCGACTTCGCGCTGATGCCGTTCGGGGGCGCCGGGCCGATGCACGCGGCGGCGATTGCCGAGGAGCTGGGGATCGCGGGGATTCTGTGCCCGCGCGCAAGCGGGGTGCTTTCGGCGCTCGGCCTGATCGCCTCCGAGCGGCGGCGCGACACGGCCCGCACGGTGATGCTCGGTGGCGCCGACCTGACCGCGGCGCGGATCGCCGAGGAGGTCGCGGCGCTGCGCGACCAGCTCGCCGAGGGGCTCGCCGAGGCGCGCACCGAGGTCGTCTACGAGCTCCGCTACCGGGGTCAGGCGTTCGAGCTCGCCGTCGGGGCGGGCGAGAATCCCCAGCCGGAGGAGCTGGCCGAGGCGTTCGCCGCCGAGCACGAGCGCCGCTACGGCTACCGCGACTCCGAGGCCCCGGTCGAGCTCGTCAACATCCGCCTCGCCGTGGTCGAGCCGGGGCCGGCGCCGCGCCCGGTCGCCGCCGACGCGGGCGAGCTCGAGCGCGAGACACGCCGGGCCCGGTTCGGCGGCGAGTGGCTCGAGTCGGAGGTGACGCGCGGCGAGCCCCCCGCCGGGACGACCGCCGCCGGGCCGTGCGTATTCGAGCTTCCCGAGGCGACCCTGGTCCTGCCGCCGGGCTGGCGGGCCGAGGTCGACGAGGCGGGGACGATCGTCGCCGGGGTCGCCCGATGAGCGAGCGGCTCGACCCGATCTCGCTCCAGGTCCTGGTCGGGGCGCTGCGCGCCGCCTGCGACGAGATGGGCGCGGTGCTGATCCGCTCCGCCCACTCCCCCAACATCACCGAGCGCCACGACTGCTCGACGGCGCTGTTCACCGCCGGCGGCGAGCTCGTGATGCAGGCCGAGCACATCCCCGTCCACCTCGGCTCGATGCCCGACGCGGTCGCCGCGGTGCTCGATTTCGAGCAGCGCCCCGACGCGCTCTGGATCCTGAACGACCCGTACCGCGGCGGGACCCACCTGCCCGACGTGACCCTGATCTCACCCCTGTTCTCCGGGTCGGCGCTCGTCGGGTTCGCGGCCAGCCGTGCCCACCACGCCGACATCGGCGGCCCCACGCCGGCCGGGATGCCCGCCGACTCGACCACGCTCGCCGAGGAGGGCGTCGTGATCGAACCCACCGAGGCCGGCGACGAGACCCTGCGCGGCCTCGCCGAGCGGATGCGAAAGCCCGAGGAGCGGCTCGCCGACCTGCGCGCACAGCGGGCGGCGAATCTGACCGGGGCGCGGCGGGTCGAGGAGCTGGTCGAGCGCCACGGCGCCGACGGCCTGCGGCGGGCGATGGACGAGATCCTCGACTACTCCGAGCGTCGCACCCGGGCGGCGATCGCCGAGCTGCCGGACGGACGGTTCGAGGCCCGGGACGTGCTCGAGGGCGGCCCCCGCGACGCGGGCGACCTGGAGCTGCGCGTCGGCCTGACGATCGCCGGCGAGCAGCTCGAGCTCGACTTCACCGGCAGCGCCGAACAGGACCAAGGCAACCTCAACTGCCCGCTCTCGGTGACCAAGTCGGCGGCCTTCTTCGCGGTCCGGGTGCTGACCGATCCCGACGGCCCTCCGTCGGCCGGCGCCCACCGGCCGGTGAGCGTGATCGCGCCGCAGGGGTCCCTGCTCAACGCCCGCGCGCCGGCCGCGGTCGCCGCCGGCAACGTCGAGACCTCGAGCCGGGTCGCCGACCTGGTCCTGGCGGCGTTCGCGGGCGCGACCGAGGTGCCCGCGCAGGGCCAGGGGACGATGAACAACCTCACCCTCGCGGGGGAGGGCTGGACCTACTACGAGACGATCGGCGGCGGCCAGGGGGCGTGCCCGGACGCCGACGGGCCGAGCGCGATCCACGTCGCGATGTCGAACACGCTCAACACCCCGGTCGAGGCGCTGGAGAGCGAGTACCCGCTCCGCGTCCGCGAACTGGGCCTGCGGCGGGGCTCGGGCGGCGCGGGGCGCAGGCGGGGCGGCGACGGAATCGTGCGCGAGATCGAGGCTCTGGAGCCGATGCGCTTCACCCTGATCACCGAGCGCAGGCGCCACCCGCCGCGCGGGCGCGAGGGCGGCGGCGACGGCGAGCCGGGGCGAAACCTGCTGAACGGACAGGAACTGCCGGCAAAGGGCGCCGGGCAGCTCGAAAGCGGCGATCGGCTGCGGATCGAGACCCCGGGGGGCGGCGGCCACGGACGCTCCTGACGCGGGACTTGCGCCGATCGACGTGAGGAACTAGGGTCGTTCACGAGGCCGGGAGGGCCTGATGACCCCGTCCGCGCGCGTCCGCGAATTCATCCGCACGAACATCATGGGCATCCTCGCCCTCTACGTCGCGCTCGCCGGCACCGCCTACGCCACCCACCCCGGCGGCGCCAACACGATCTCGTCGGGCGACATCATCAACGGGGAGGTGACGAGCACCGATCTCGCCGACAACACGGTCTCGACCTCGGATCTGCACAACAACCAGGTCCGCACCGCGGACGTCCGCGACGACACGCTTGCCGGCGGCGGCCTCGGGGCCCAGGACCTGGCCGCGGACTCGGTCGGCGCGTCCGAGGTGGCCGCGGACTCGCTCGCCGGCGGTGACATCGACGAATCGGCGCTCACGATTCCGGACGGATCCGTGTCGCCGAACGTCGCGCTGCTGGACCGAAACGGACAGACCTTTGCCGGCATCGGCAACACGTTCACGAACGGCGCCAACTTCGGCGGCAGCGTCGACGTCGACCTCCCCGCCGAAAACCGGGCGTTCTCCGTGCAGGCGACGACGTCAACCCAAGCCTTCTCGTTCGCCCCGCAGTTCGGGGTCCGCCTCAACAACAGGACGACGGGAGGCAATCAGGGCGTCGCGGTGATCGAGAACGACGGCACGAGCACCGGGCTCACGGAGTTCCTCCTGCAGCTGCGGAACGACGACGCCGATCAGACGGTCAACCAAGGGCTCCTGGTGTCGGGGTCGCCGATCACGACGGCGCTCGACGTTTCGGATCCCGACATCGGCACCGCCCTGAACATCGGCGCGAACGACGTGTCGATGACCGGCGGGACGCTGAGCTCCGAGGAGCTCAGAGTCCTCGACAACGGCATCTCCTCGGCCGACATCCTCAACTTGAGCCGCAGCGTCAATCTGCCGGTCGGGTCGTTCCTGAACGTGACCGACACGGAGGCGATCGACTTCTCCGGCGCCACCGACAACGATCCCGATTTCGGTCTCATCAACGGCCACGTGGTGATCGCATATGACGACGGCGGCGGCGCGAACACGGACAGCGACGTTGTCGGGGCGTCCCTGCTCGTGCCGCCGGACTACACCTCGGGCGGCGAGTTCAGGCTCCGGGTCACGCAGAGCGGCGCGACCGCCGCGCATGCCGAGGGGATCCTGTGCGCGATCTCCCAAGACGGCCTGCCCCCCGGGGCCTCTGATACGGACGTGCTGACAAACACGACCGCCCCACAAACGGCCCAGGTCGTACCCGCGGGCGTCTACTTTGCCGGGACCTCCGTGTCGGTGAACTGCCGGCAGAGCGCCGCCGACGCGGATGACGGCGTCCGAATCCACGCGGTCGAGTTCCGCTACACGGCGAGTCAATAGTCCCGCTCGCGGCCCGCCTGGGCCCCGCACTGAGCGTTCGTTCATGCAACGAACCTCACAAATTTGGCAATCCGGCCAGCCTCGCCTAGAATGCATGCCCTCAACCGGGCCTGGATGCCCCGTCGGGGTGACTTTCAAGCCCGTTCTCACGTTCGCCACAAACGCCTAGACCAACAATGCCGATTGCCTTTAAAGAGTGGGCCGTAACGGTCCGCGCCCTGTCGGAGGGTGAGCAACTCGTGACCCTGCGCAAGGGCGGAATCCGCGAAGAGGACAAGGACTTCGAGCTCGAGCACGAGCAGTTCTTCCTCTATCCGACCTTCGATCACCAGCGCAACGACCTCGTCCGCGAGTCGCACCACCCCGAGCTGCGCCGCGCACTCGAGGAGGGCGTCTGGCCCGACGAGGAGCCGCCGCCGCGGGCGCTGCTCCAGGACGGCGGAATTCCCCAGCCCGACCGGGTCCGGATCCGTGCCTGGGCGGAGGTCTCCGACCACTTCGAGACCGACGACCCGCGGATCGTCGACGCGCTCTCCCCGTACCACGTCTGGACCCAGGACTACGCGATCAAGCGCCTGCGCTGGAAGCGCACCCATCCGCTGCACGTGCTGCTGCTCCGGGTCCACCGGATCCCGCGGCCGGTCACGGTCCGGGTCCGCGACGAGTACCACGGCTGCCGCTCCTGGGTCGAGATCGACCGCGATCTGCCCTTCGAGGGCACCCCCGTGATGGCGGACGAGGAGTTCGACCGGGCAGCGGCGGCGATCCGCGAGATCTGCCAGGCCGAGCCGGCGCTCGCCTGAATTAATCCCGCGAGATGCTCCGCTTCGCGTCCGCTCTCGCGGGGTCGACGTAATGCCCCCGCTCCCCTTCGAACGGCGCGTCTCCGGCGCGCGGCGGGCGCTCGTGCTCGGGATCGGCGGCGGTGGCGACGTCGCCGGCGCCCTCGTCGTCGGCCGCCGCTGCGAGCAGTTGGGGACGCCGTTCGTGCTCGGCGGCGTCGCCTGGGAGCGGATGCCGGTCGACCCGAAGCCCGGCCCGCGGCCGGTGAGCGAGATCCGCGGCGGCGAACCGCTGGGTGAGCACGCGCTGCTCGCCGGGCCGCAAACGGCGACCGCCGACGGGGCGGTGTTCTCCGAGTCGCACCTGGCCCGACACCTGGACGACCCGACCGTGCTGATCGACGTCTCCGACGGCGTCGCCGGCGCGGCCGAGGGGATCGGCGCCGCCGCCCGTGCGCTCGACTGCGATCTGGTCATCTACCTCGACGTCGGCGGCGACGCGATCGCTGCCGGCGGCGAACCCGGGCTCGGAAGCCCGCTGTGCGACGCGGTCATGCTCGCCGCCGGCATGCGGACCGGCCCCGGCTTGGACGGCGTCGCCGCGGTCGTCGGCGCCGGCTGCGACGGGGAGCTCACGGTCGACGAGGTGCTCGCGCGGATCGCCGCCCTCGCCGCCGCCGGCGCCTGGATCGGCACATCGACGGTGGACGCGGTCCAGGCCGACGAGCTCGAGCGCGCCGCGACCGCCTGCGGCACGGAGGCGAGCATGCAGATCGTCCGGTGCGTCCGCGGCGAGCTCGGCGACGCCCCGATTCGCGGCGGCAGGCGGAGCGCGGCGCTGGGGCCGGTCGGCGCGCTCGCCTTCCACTTCGACCTGGAGGCGGCGGCCGCCGAGCTGCCGCTTGCCGCAGCGGTCAACGACACCGCGGGCCTGGAGGCCGCCCGCGATGCGCTTCACGACCTCGGGCTGAGCACCGAGCTCGACTTCGAGCGCCGCAAGCAGGCCGAGTCGCCGCCCGCCTAGGCGAGCGGCCCGGAACCGGCGCATCGGCGCCGGGCGCTGACTACAGTCGCCGCCGGTGCGAGGGGTAGGCAAGCTGATCGGGGCGCTGGCGGCGGGTGTCGCGCTCGCCATCCCCTGCGCGGCCTTCGCGGCCCCGGCGCCCGGCGCCTATGGCGAGAACGACGCCGGCGGCTTTCACAACATCCTCCCGCCCGGCCAGGGCCAGAGCGTCAACACGGCCGAGATCACCGGCTTCCTGACCGCGGGCACCCGCCCGCCGCACGACGCCGACCAGTTGCAGATGTACGAGGACCTCGTGTACGCGACCCCGGGGCTGAAGAAGTCGCAGCTCGACAGCTTCTTCAAGGACGCGACCTTCGGCGTCGAGCCCGGAAACGTCGAGCGGACCTACAGCCCCCGCGACGACGTGACGATCGTCCGCGACCAGTTCGGTGTCCCGCGGATCTACGGGTCGAGCCGGGCGGGCGCGATCTTCGGCGCGGGCTACGTCGCCGCCGAGGACCGGATGTTCTTCATCGACGCCCTGCGCCACGCCGGCCGCGCCGAGCTCGCCTCGTTCGCCGGCGGCGCCGAGGGCAACCTGGAGATGGACCGCTCCGTGTGGGCGGACACGCCCTATCGCGACGACTCGGAGCTCCAGGTCCAGTACGAGCTCGCCGACGAGGCATACGGCGCCCGGGGCGCCCAGGTCGCCGCGGACGTCGACCAGTACGTCGCCGGGATCAACGCGCGGATCGCCGAGATCCGCTCCAATCCGCTGCTGATGCCGGGCGAGTACCCGCTGCTCGGCCACCCGGCTGGACCTGAGGACTGGAAGGTCACCGACGTGATCTCGATCGCCTCCCTGGTCGCCGGGATCTTCGGCAGGGGTGGCGGCAACGAGGTCAACTCGGCGCTCCTGCTCGAGGCGGCGCAGAAGCGGTTCGGAAGACGGGCCGGCAAGCGCGCCTGGGCCGACTTCCGCGTCGCCAACGACCCGGAGGCGCCGACCACGATCCACGACACGCGCTTCCCCTATATGCGTGTCCCCAGGCACGCAAAGGCGGCGATGCCGGATTCGGGGACGGTCGTCCCCGCGGAGGTCGTCACCTCCTCGGGCGCGAGGCCGGAGTCGCAGTCGGCGGACAGCGCGCTGCCCGACATCGGCGCGGCGCTCCGCGAAGCGGCCTCGATGCAGGGCGCGTCGAACGCGCTGCTGGTCTCCAAGGCGGAGTCCAAGGGCGGGGCACCGGTCGCCGTCTTCGGGCCCCAGGTCTCCTACTTCACGCCGCAGATCCTGATGGAGCAGGAGATCCACGCTCCCGCCGGGCCGACCGGCCCGCCGCTCGACGCTCGCGGCGCCGCCTTCCCGGGCACGAACCTCTACGTGCAGCTCGGCCACGGCCGCGACTACGCGTGGTCGGCGACCTCCTCGGCGCAGGACATCACCGACACCTTCGCGGTCAGGCTCTGCAACCCCGACGGCTCGAAGCCGACGATCGACTCGACCGGCTACCGCTTCCGCGGCGCCTGCCGGCCGATCGACGTGCTCGAGCGGGTCAACACGTGGACTCAGTCGGCCGGCGACACGACCCCGTCGGGCTCGGAGACCTACCGCGCCGAGCGCACCGCGCTCGGGATCGTCACCCACCGAGCGGAGATCAGGGGCAAGCCGTACGCGTTCACGAAGCTGCGCGCGACCTACTACCACGAGGTCGATTCGTCGCTCGGGTTCGCCGACTTCAACAACCCGCGCAAGATGCAGTCGCCCGAGGAATTCAGGGAGGCGGCCTGCCGGATCCAGTACACGTTCAACTGGTTCTTCATCGACCGCGACCACATCGCGTACTTCAACTCCGGGATCAACCCCAAGCGCTCGGCCCGGGCCCACCCGGATCTGCCGACGCCCGCGAAGTACGAGTGGCAGGGCTGGACGCCGCCACCCCAGAAGCTGCTCTCCGGCGCCCCGATCGTGGCGAGCGACGTCGACCCGCGCACCAACATCTCCGACCAGGAGCCATGCGCGTCCCACCCGCAGGTGGTCGACCAGCGCTACATCTCGAGCTGGAACAACAAGCAGGCCCCCGGCTTCCGCAACGCCGACGACGACTACTCGCGGGGCTCGGTGTTCCGCTCGCAGATGCTCGACGAGCGGATCGAGCCGCGGATCGCGGGCCCGAAGAAGATCACGCCCCCGAAGCTGGTCGACGCGATGGAGGACGCCGGCACCGTCGATCTGCGCGGCGACGTCGCCGTCCGGTACGCGCTCCGGCTGATCGGCAGCTCCGGCGGCGCCGAGGTGCAGGAGGCCGTGAAGACCCTGCGAGCGTGGATCGACAGCGGTTCGCACCGGCGCGACAAGGACGGCAACGGCGTCTATGACCAGGCCGAGGCGGTCCGGATCGTCGACGCGTGGTGGCCGCGCTGGCTCGAGGCCGAGTTCAGGCCGGCGCTCGGCGGCGGCATGTTCGACGCGCTCGAGAACATGATCGCCTTCCACGACCCGCCCGGCCCGATCGGCTCGGCCTTCTACGGCGGCTGGTACGGCTACGTCAACAAGGACCTGCGGACGATCCTCGGCGATGACGTCCGCGGGAAGTTCTCACGCGTCTACTGCGGCAAGGGCTCCATGGCGAAGTGCCGCAAGGCGCTGATCAAGTCGCTGAAGCAGGCGCTCGCCCACACGAGCGACGCCGAGCTCTACCCGGATGGCCCGTGCGAGGAAGGCGATGCGCAGTGGTGCCACGACGCGGTCCGCCAGCGGGCGACCGGGGCGATCACCCAGCCGCCGATCCACTGGATCAACCGCCCGACCTTCCAGCAGGTCGTGCAGATCAAGTAGCGCGCGCCGGCTCGGCGGGCGCGCTCATGCCGGGATCGGGGTCTCCTCGGCGCTCCGTGCTCGGGTTTTCAGGGCGACTCGCGATCCCTCGCCGGGCCGGATGGTGATGTTGCGCCGCGTCGCGACCTCGTGGCGGTCGGCGACGGGCTCGACCGTATAGGCGCGCAGGACGGCGGCGAGCACGATCTTCATCTCCAGGTTGGCGAAGCTGGCGCCCAGGCAGCGGCGGCGCCCGCCGCCGAACGGGATCCACGTGTATGTGCCGGGGCCCTCGTCGAGGAAGCGCTCAGGCCGGAAGGCGTACGGGTCCGGGTAGACGTCGGGGTCGTGGTGGAGCAGGTAGGCGTTGGCGACCAGGCAGACGCCGGGATCGTAGTGCCAGCCACCGACCTCGATCGGCTGCGTCACCAGACGCGGCGCGGCGTTGGGAAGCACCGGCCGGCGGCGCTGCGTCTCCTGGATCGTCGCCGTCAGGTACTCGTCGCCGTTCGCCGCCTCGACCTCCTCGGTCAGGCGGAGCAGCACCGCGGGCTCGCGGGTGAGCCGCTCGAACGCCCAGGCGAGCGTCGTGGCGGTGGTCTCGTGGCCGGCGACCAGCAGGGTCATCAGCTCGTCGCGCAGCTCCTGGTTGGACATCGGGGTGTCGTCCTCGTGGCGCGCCTCGAGCAGCATCGAGAGCACGTCGTCGCGATCGGCCTCCTCGCCACGGCGCTCCTCGATCAGCTCGAACAACAGCTCGTCGACCTCGTTGCGGCGGTTGAAGAAGTCCTTGAGCGGCCCGAACCTGCTGAAGAACGCTTCCGACTGCTCGCCCGGTGGGCCGAACAGGGTCAGCGGGTGGTCGCCGAAGGCGAGCAACGCGCCGAGCCGCTCGCGCACCGCATCGAGGCGCTCGCCCGGGTCGAGCCCGAAGACGGCGCGGAGGATGATCTCGAGCGTCAGGGCCTGCATCCGCGGATGGAGCTCGACCTCCGGCTCGGCGCCCCAGGCCTCGACCTCGCGCTCCGTGACCTCGGCGATCAGGTCGGTGAGCCGCTCCATGCGCTCGCCGTGGAAGGCCGGGAGCATGAGCTTGCGCTGGCTCATGTGGGCGTCGCCGTCGAGCAGGAGCACCGAGTTGGAGCCCACGATCGGCCGCAGCACGCGTGCCCCCTCGCCCGGATGCAGGACGTCGGGCGGCGCCGTGAAGACCTGCTTGATCTGCTCGGGCTCGGTGATGAAGACGAACGGCGGGCTGAACGGAAACTGCAGCGTGAAGCGCTTGCCGTACTGCGATCGCAGCTTCTCCAGATAGGCGAGCGGGCGGGTCCAGAAGCCGATCCCCTGGATCAGAGAGGGATAGCTCGGCCCCGGCGGAAGGTTCGACCGCATCGCAAGCAGGATCTCACCTGACGCGGCCCGCGGCGCCGATCGGAGTGTGAGATCGGACACAGAGCGAACGAATAACCTCGTCGCGCCGATGGCCTGGGTCGAGACGGAATCCCTCAGCTTCACGGCCCGCCACGAGACGGAGGACGAGGCCTGCGCGCAGCGGACCCTGGACCGGCTCGAGGACCTCCGCCTGCGGCTCGAGGATCGCTTCGACGACGCCCCCGGCGGGATCACGGTGATCGTCCACCCCTCCCCTGGGTGGCTGGCCGCCGCGCACCCCTTCCTGCCCGGCGCGCGGCTCGCCGCCGCGCCCGCCGGACGCCGCTACCTGGCGGGCTGGGCGATGTCCACCGAGCTGCACATCCTCAACGACGAGTACACCGACCGCCGCGCCGCGGGCGAGGACTCGCTGGCTGCGCTGCGGGGGACGGCCGAGCGCCTCTACACGCAGATCGTGATCGCTTCGAACAACGACCGGCTGCCGCCGCCCTGGGGGCCGCGCCGGTTCGCCCGCTACGTGCGCTGGGCGTGGCTGATCGAGGGCGGCGCCCAGTACTTCGCCGGCCAGTCGGCGCTGTTCCGCGCCGCCGCCAACACGAGGATGCGCGGCGGCAAGCCGCCGGCCTTCCCGCCCTCGGCGCGCGACGCCGTGATCCTCGGCGGCACCGTGTTCGACCTGCTCGAACGCGACCGCGGCCCCGACGCCTGCTCGGTGCTCGTCTCGCGGTTGCGCCGCGAGGGTGCCGAGAAGGCGATCGAGCTCGCCTTCGACGATCGCTTCCGCCACGTCGAGCGCGAGTGGCGCCGCCATCTGCGCGAGGACCTGCCGCGCTCGGGCTCGCTCGACGAGCTCCTCGACGAGGGCCCGTCCGGCTGATCAGCCGATCAGCAGCGAGACGACCCAGACGAGCAGCGCCCCGAGCGCGAGCGCGATCAGGATCCCGACCAGCAGCGGCAGCGGCCGCTCCTCCGCCGCGGACGCGGGCCCGCCCGCGAGCTGCGGCTCCTCGCCCGTGTCGGCGAGCAGGGCGCGGGCGGTCTCGGCGGCGGCCCCGGGGACGAGGATGTCGCGCGGGCCGCCGGCCAGGAAGTCGGGGACGTCGAAGCCGCGGCTGCGCCGCTCGAAGCTCGGGATGCCCTCCTCGAGCAGGATGCCCTGGATCATCTGGGCCTCGGCGAGGTTGCGAGCGAACCCGACCTTGACCGGGTCGCCGCCGGTGTACTCGGGCTTCACCTTGCGCGCCTTTTCGTGAGCCTCGGTGATCGGCTCCTGCTCCCCGCGGCCGACGTAGACGAGCGGCATCTCGCAATCGGGGCAGAAGCGCTCGGTGAGCGGGTATTTCTTCGCGCAGGTGGGGCACGCGAGCGGCTCGACCGCGGCCTCGCCGCCGTGCTCATTCGACAACCAGCTCCACCTCCTCGACCTCGGCGCCGTCGATCCGAAACGCGCGCACTACCGGGTCGTCGGTCGCCAACGAGCAGATCACCCAGAGCAATCCGGGCCACCAGCGGGCCAGGTTGACATCCGTCTGCGACGGCGCGGCCTCGCTGTTCGGGTGCGAGTGGTAGATCGCCCCGATCTCGTCGCCGCGCGCCTCGATCTCGTTGTTGATCCGGATCTGGTCGCGAGAGTCGATCTGGAACCGCATCGGGCTCTCGAACTCGTTGCGGGCCCGGAAGTGGGCGGTGAGCCGGCCGTCGCGGGCGGCGATCATCCCGCAGCACTCGTTCGGCACCTCGTCGCGGGCGTGCGCGACGAGCTCGTCGAACAGGTCGCGGGTGATCACCGGCGTCATCGGCGCGAGGCTAGCAGCGGCCCCGCGGCGGCCCGGCGAATCGGCGGGCATCTAGAGTCACGCTCCGGGTGCCGACTGAGGTGGTGACGAGCGGGGAGCGGACGCGGCGGCCGCAGCGGTCGCTGGACGCGCCGTGGGTGACGGCGACCTTCGCGCTCGCGGTCGCGCTCCTGACCTGGGACCCCGCCCTGGTCTCACCGGCCACGGGCCTCGACGCGTCCTGGATCCTGGCGCTCAACCTCGGCGCCGCGGCGGGGCTCGACCATGGGACCGAGTTCGTCTTCACGTACGGTCCGCTCGGCTTCCTCGAGGAGCCGCTGGTCGTCGACGGCACCCTGGCGACGCTGGGCGCGGTCTACCTGCTGGCGGCCCGGGCGGCGCTTGCGGCGAGCCTGCTCTGGGCCGCCCGGCGCAGTCTGCCGTGGGCCGGCGCGGCGCTGGTCGCGTTCGTGGTCACGGCGATCACCCCCAGCGGGTTCGTGCCGCTCAGCATCGCGATCACGTGGTCGCTGGTCGCCCTCCAGGACCGGAAGCGAGCGAGCGCGCCGGTCCTCCTGATCCTCGGCGGCGGCGCGCTGGCGGCGCTCGAGCTGATGGTGAAGCTCAATGTCGGGCTCGCGATCGCGGTGATCGTCGCGGTCACGGTCGCCGCGCTTCCGGGTCCGCGGGCCAGGAACCTGCTGATCCTGGCCGGATCCTTCCTCGGCGTCGGCGCCTGCCTCTGGTTCGCGAGCGGCCAGAGCGCCGGCAACCTCGACGACTACCTCCGCTCGTCGTACGAGGTGATCAGCGGCTACTCGGAGACCTCTCAGGTGGACCTCCCCGCGGTCGAATGGGACTGGGCCGCGGCGCTGCTCGCCGGGCTCGGCACGATCGGGGCGGTCGCCTTCGCCGCCGCGCGGGCGCCGCTCGTTCGCCGGGTGGCGATGCTGGCGGTGGCCGCGGTGGCCGTGTACGCGCTCGAGAAGTACGGCTTCGTCCGCCACGACCCCGGTCATGTCGGCGCCTACTTCGCCGGCCTCGCGGCGATCTGGGTCGCGCTCGAGTGGACCGGCCAGGGGCGCGTGCTCGCCGTCGCCTCGGTCGCGCTGATCGCGATCGCCTTCTTCGCCACCACCTCGAGGACGATCGGCGACGCCCTGAACCCGGAGCAGGCCGTCGATCAGCTCCGGACCCTGATGATCCCGGGGGACCGCGCCGAGGCGCGCGACGACGCGGTCGAGGCGATGCGGAGCATCTACGAGGTGGACCCGCGGATCATCGAGCGGGTCGGTGACCAGCCGGTCGACGCGCGGCCCTGGGAGGTCGGGATCGTCTGGGCCTACGGTCTCAACTGGCGCCCGCTGCCGGTGGTCCAGGACTACCTCGCCTACACCCCCACCCTCGACCGGCTGAACGCGGACGCGCTCGCGGCGTCGGACGGCCCGCGCTTCCTGATCCGCCACTTCGGCTTCGGCCATCCCGCGATCGGAGCCGACGGTCGCTTCATCCACTTCGACGCCCCGCTCGAGGCCCGGGTGATGCTGTGCGAGTTCCGGCCCGTGCTGACCCGGGGCGAATACCAGCTGCTCGAGCGCTCGGGCAACCGATGCGGTGAGCCGCGGCCGCTCGAAACCGTGGAAGCCGCATACGGAGAGCCGATCGCGGTCCCGGAGGCAGCTCCGGATGAGGCCGTGATCGCGCGAATCGACGGCGCGACCGCGACCGGCGCCGAGCGCCTGCGCTCGCTGCTCTACCGGCCCGCGATTCGCTACGTGGCCTTCGACGGCACCCCCTTCCGGTTCACGCCGCGCAACGCTCGGAGCGGCCTGCTGATCGCGGCCCCGCGCGGAGCCGACTTCCCGAAGCCGTTTTCGCTCGCCCCGAACCCGGGTACGATCGCGATCGAGTCGGAAGGCGGTCTGGCGACGTCCGCGGGCCCCCTGCGGGTCGAGTTCCTGGCGCTGCCGCTGGGCGCCTTCAGGCACGCCCGAGGGTGATCAACTGTGTCATTTGACTAATACAGTCTCTCTCGCTACTGTGTGGCCTAATGGCACAGTCGGCGACCATCCCGACCCCGTTCCGCTCCGAGCGCGAGGACGACCTTCCGGTCGGCGTGCAGCTCGGCTGGCGGCTGCGGGCGCTGATCACCGCCGGCCGGCTCGCGCCCGGCGAACGGATGCCGAGCGTGCGGACGATGGCCGAGTGGGCCGAGGTCAACGTGAACACGGTCCGCGCCGTTTACGCGCGGCTCGAGGCCGATGGGCTGATCGAGACCCGCCACGGCCGTGGCAGCTACGTCGCCCCGGGCGCCGCGGGCTCTCCGGAGGTCGAGCGGATCGCCGCCGAAACGATCGATGCCGCGCGCGAGGCGGGCGTCGACCCGCGCGACGTCGCGATCACGGCGCTGGTCTCCTCCTCCCTCCCCGAGGCGTTCGAGCTGCCGATCCCGTCCGAGGAGGAGCCGCGAGAGCTCGACCTCGACGAGCTCGCGAAGGAGCTCGACCTCGACCGGTCCTGGCTCGAGGTCGACGAGGGCGCGGCGCGGCGCGAGCTGCGGCGGCAGATCGGCCGGATCGAGGCCGAGCTGGCGAGCTACACCCGTGAGATCGACCCCCCCTCCGGCCCGCAGTTCCTGAACCCCAACGAGCCCCGCGTCGCCGGCGTCGACGAGCTCGCCGGGACCCGCGACGCACTGCTCAGCCAGCTCGCCGAGGCGCGGGCGGCGGCCGTCGCGCGCGCCCGCCGCGAGCGCCGCGCCCGCGAGGTCCGCGACGCGATGGTCGCCGACCCGGCAGGGCATCGCTGGGAGGTCGTCTCGGCGGCGGAGACCGGCGAGGAGGGCTGCACGACCTGGCAGGCCGGGCCCCGCTTCGGCCCGCTCGGTGCGCTCGTCAACTGGTGGCGAATCAAGGTCTCGGGCGGATGCCCGTTAGCCGCGCCGCTTGCGGCGAGCCCCAGCTGACCCGAACAGGAGCTTGCTCCCGGGAGGTAGTTGTTCTCCCATGGTGAGAGCGGCAGCCGATCGGGCATTCCTGCCCGCCAAGAGCCTGTTCGAGCAGGTCGGGAACATGATGATCCTGACCGGCAAGACGATCACGGCGATCGTCAAGCCGCCGTATCCGTACGGCGGCGAGTTCATCGGCCAGTTCCTGTTCGCGCTCCAGCTTTGCTGGTTCCCGCTGATGATCTCGACGATCGCCTTCGGCTTCGGGGCGCCCGGCCTGCAGGCCGCCAACTTCCTCAGCCTCTTCGGCGCCCTCGACCGCCTCGGCGGCTTCTTCATCTTGGCCTCGGTGCGCGAGTTCGCGCCGTTCGTGACCGCGATCATCGTCGCGGGCGTCGCGGGGACCGCGATCACCGCCGACCTCGGCGCCCGCAAGATCCGCGAGGAGCTCGACGCGCTGCAGGTGCTCGGCGTCGACCCGATCAAGAACCTCGTCGTCCCGCGTTTCTTGGCCCTGATCCTGATCACCGGGCTGATGGACGTCTACGCGCTCCTGTTCGGGATCGCCGGCGGGATCTTCGCCGAGATCGCCTACAGCCAGCCGCTCGGCGGCTTCTTCGCCACCCTCTTCAACAACGCCTCGGTCACCGACCTCTGGGGCTCGATCCTCAAGTGCACGATGTTCGGCGGGATCACGGCGATCGTGTGCTGTTACAAAGGGATGAATGCGTCCGGAGGCGCCGAGGGCGTGGGGCGCGCCGTCAACGAGGCCGTGGTCACGGCGCTGCTCGGGATCTTCGCCTTCAACTATGTCTTCACGCAGACGCTCCTCGCCACGCACCCTGAGATCTCGGTGATCAAGTGATGTCCGGTTGGATGGCCGTCCCGGCGGGGTGGTTCGGCGCCCTCGGCGACATCGCGCGGTTCGCCGGCCGCGTGCTCGGCAACGTGTACTCGGGCCGTGTGTTCGCGTTCTTCGGCGAGGCGCTGCGCCAGGCCGGGATCCTGATCCTCGGCTCCGCGATCGTGATCTGGGGGCTGACCTTCTTCCTCGGGCTGACCTGCGGGATCGAGGGCGCGTACCTGAGCAGGGCCAACGGCTCGCCGACCCTGGCGGGCTCGTTCGCCGCCTGGTGCGACCTGCGCGAGGTGATCCCCTACGCCTTCGGCTACATGATGGCCGCCAAGGTCGGGACCGGGATCGTCGCCGAGCTCGGCGCGATGCGGATCTCCGACGAGGTCGACGCGCTCGAGGTCATGGGCGTCAACCCGGTGGTCTTCCTCTGCGCGACGCGGCTGCTCGGAGCGTGGATGACCCTCCCGTTCATCTACCTGGCGGCGATCGGGGTCGGCTACTTCGCTTCCTACATCGCCGTCGTCGAGCAGATAGCCGAGGTCTCGAGCGGCGGCTACTTCCTGATCTTCTGGATGTTCCAGAACCCGCCCGACCTCTTGTACAGCCTGGTCAAGGCGATGTTCATGGCGACGGCGATCGTGCTGGTCGGCTGCTACTACGGCTACACGGCGTCGGGCGGGCCGGTCGGCGTGGGCACGGCGACGGCGAAGTCGATGGTGTTGAACGTCGTCCTCGTGCACATCATCGGGATGATGGGCACACTGGTCTTCTGGGGCGCCAACCCGCGCGCCCCGATCGGAGGCTGAGATCGACCCGCGCTCAGACAACCGCTTCCGCCCGTCGGCGCGGCGATTGCTCGGCGCGCTCGCGGTGACCGCGCTGCTGGTCGCGCCGTTCACAGCCGTGATCTACGACGCCGGGCTCGCGCAGAGCGCCGCGGCGGTCGGCGGGCTCGTCCTGATGCTGGCGCTCGCGCTCGGGGTCGCCTGGGCGGCTCAGCGCAAGGCGGCTCGGTGACGATGCGGCTCGACACCAGGGAACGGGTCCTCGGGACCTTCGTGCTCGCGGTGATGACCATCGCGTGCCTCGGATGGTGGATCGGGGTCCCGCTGCTCACCCTCTGGGCCCTCGGTGAGGCGACCGACGACGGCGCCACCCACTTCGTCGGCGGCCTCATCGGCGTGCCGCTGATGATGGCGCTGACCGCGCCGATCCTGATCTGGCTCAACGGCCTCTACCTGCGGGTCACCGGGATCCTCGCCCGCGCCGCGGCCGACGAGGAGGAGACCGGCGGCTGGAGCCGGCGCCTCCGGGGCCCGCTCGAGCCGCTGATGTTCGCCTCGCTGGCGGTCGCGATCGTCGCCCTGAGCGTCTGGTTCTTCTTCTTCGCCGAGACCGCGCCGTACAGCGTCCTCTAGTTCCCGACGCGAACGTCCCGGAATGTGCCCGGGAGGGGTTACTCACGGACGTTCGGCGATGTACGCCCGTAGGCTGTTTCGGCGATGGCCGAGTCCGCCAACGCCGCCTTCGTTCGCCGGACCTATGAGTTGGTCAACGAGGGTGACTTCGACACCATGGTGGAGGGCCTCGAGCCGGGCTTCGAGTGGCACCCCGACGAGCTCGCGCCGGGCCAGACCACCCGGCGAACCGCCGACGACGTCAAGTGGGCGGTGGACGACTTCACCGGCGCCTTCGCCGAGTTTCGCACCGAGGTCGAGGAGCTGATCGAGGAGGGCGATCAGGTGATCGCCGTCGTCCGCCACGTCGGGCGGGTCGGCCGCGGCGACGTCGAGCGCCGTGAGACGCACCTCTGGACCTTTGCCGACGGCCGGCCGCGCTCACTGCGCGAGTTCGAGGAGCGCGACGACGCCCTCGCGGCGGCTCGGCGCGCGACGCGTTAAGCGGCCGCAGCCCGTTTCAGGTGGTTTCACCTATAGCGCCCATGGCGCTTTTCCTGGCCCTGACGGGCGGCGTCGCCTACGCCGCCGACACGGTCTTCAGCTCCGACATCGTCGACAACGAGGTGTTCTCGGCCGACGTGCGCGACGACACGCTCGCCGGCGGCGGACTCGGCGCTGTGGATCTGCAGAGCAACTCGGTTCGCGGCGCGGAGATCCTGGACGGCTCGGTCAGCGGCACCGACATCCTGAACAGCTCGGTCGCGAGCACCGACGTCACCGACAACTCGCTGACCGGCAACGACATCAACGAGGGGACGCTGGGAATCGTGCCCAACGCGAACACCCTCGACGGGCTTGACTCCGCGCGATTCAAGAACACCTCGAACCAGGGGATTGGCGCGTGCAACAACATCGTCAACCCCACGGTCTGCTCGTCGGCGACGCTCTCGGGGCTCAGGACCGGAGCGGCCGGAGACGACGTCTACCTGGTCGCCACGTGGAAGTGGTATGGAAACGGCACCGGGGAGGACGTGGCGACCTGCAGGATCGCGCAGAACGCATTTGACTCCGGCTTCGAGGCAATCCAATTCGGGCAGAACGGGAACGAGCACAGCCAAAACCAGCTGTCCGCGATCGGCACGATGGTCGTGATCGACACGGCCCCGCCGACGAGCTCGATGACCTACTCGTTGGTCTGCGACGAGCACGACGGCAGCGTGCACGTCCCCGTCTCGAGGATCGCCGCCATCCGGCTCAGCGGCTGAAGTCACACCTAACCGCTAGTACCAGGCCGAGCCCGGGTCGCGCGGCGGCTCGTGCAGGTCGCCCGCGGCGCGGCCGAGCAGGTCGGGATCGGCGCGGCCGAGCTCCCAGAGCATGTCGTCGAGCAGCGGCGGCGAGATCGAGGCGCGCTCGGCGACCTCCTTGAACGCGGCCCGGGTCGCGGCCCGGACCTCCGCGAGCGGTCCGGGCTCGACCAGGCCGGAGCGCAGCGCGAGGCGCATCAGGACGTTGTCGGCCGAGACCTCCCAGCTCCCGGCGTCGGCGACCTCCAGCCAGCCGCGGCGCTCGCAGATCTTCGCGAACAGCTGCGCCTTCTTTGCGAGCGGGTCGGAGTAGGCCCTGAATGCCGCGAGCCGTTCGAGCAGGCCGCCGGCACCGCCGAGCCGGCGGCCGGCGGCGGCGAGCAGCGCGGCCGCCTCTCCCCCGTACCCGCGCTCGAGGCCGGCGGCGAGGTCGCGCCACAACTCCGCCCGCCGCTCCGGGTCGGCGACCGTCTCCCCCTCGATCCGGAACAGCTCGGCGACGTCGCCGGCGCCGACACTCGCCAGCGAGGCGGCGGTCAGCAGGCCGGGACGCCGGCGCGCCGCCGCGAGCGCGACCGCCCACATCAGCTCGCTGCCGGCGACCGGCTCCGAGGCGACGACCCGGTGCGCGGCGTCGTAGCCGGTCTTGTGGTCGACCGCGCACAGGAACAGCGCCGCGTCGGGATCCGGAACGTGGGCGAAGTCGGGCGGCGAGTAGGCGGCGCGCAGCTCCCCGACCCGGGCGGCGACCGCCTCGGTCGCCGCCGCCGAGCTCAGCTCTCCCCCGTGCGCCGCAGGATGAGGAAGTCGCGGTCGATGTCGAACCAGCTCAGGCCGCCCTGCTCGAGGGAGCTGTCCTCCTCGCTGACGGAGAACTCCTTGACGATCTCGTATTGGGCCGCGTCCTCCGGGAGCGTGGCCTGGACGAACTCCCACTCCGACGGGCGGAGGACGAGCCAGTCGGGGTCGAGGAGCGGGATGGTCTGGACCGCGATCCCGCGCGCCTCGGTGAACTTCGGCGAATCGGCGAGCGCGTCGGTGACGGTGGTCGAGGTGAGGCCGGGGTAGTCATAGAGGGTCGCGTTCGAGTAGTAGCCGACGTAGCCCGACGGCTCGGTCGCGACCGTCTCGCCCTCCTTGGCGACCTCGCCCAGGTAGCGGCCGACCTGGTCGCGCACCCGGTCCTCGATCCGGTGCTGGAGCCGCTCCTCGAGCGGCAGCGTGAACGGGATGTGGATCGCGTACGCAAGCGCGATCACGGTCGCCGGCACCGCGACCATCCACAGTGCCGCCCGCCGCGTCAGCCAGTCGAGGCCGGCCGCGGCGAGCAGGAAGATCAGTGCGATCACCGGGACGCCGTACCACTCGAAGTAGCCGATCGTGAGGAAGATGAACTTGTAGGCGATCCAGAGGACGACGAAGACGATCGCCGGCCGGAACGAGACGCGGCGCCAGGTGACCACGCCGCCGACGATCGCCAGCGCGGCGACGCTCCAGGCGACGAGCTTGAGCAGCACCTCGGGGACCGGCGTGCCGACGGTGAAGGAGCGCTCGAGGAACGGAGCGAGCGTCTCCCAGTCGCCCTTGTGGGCCTTGACCGTGTCCCACAGGAAGTCGAGCCAGCCGCCGATGTCGGTCACCCCCGGGAAGATCGGCCCGAACGCCTGCGACTTGGCGACGATCGTGTTCGGGACCGGCGAGCCGTAGTAGATCGTCGTGAAGATCAGCCACGGGGCGACGATCGCGGCCGAGATCAACCACGCCCTGGCGGCGCCCTCGCGGCTGCGGATCAGCAGGAAGACGAACGCGGGCACGACCCAGATCACGAAATCCGGGCGGGCCAGGATCGCCAGCCCGAGCCAGATGCCGCTCTTCGTGAAGTCCTCGACCAGCACGTAGTAGACGCCGGCGAGCAGGACGGCGACCCCCACCTGGGTCTCCATCCCGGCGGTTCCGTAGAAGATCTGGTTCTGGTCGAGCGCCAGGTAAGCGAGCACCAGGCCGATCGGCCACGGGCCGAGCTCGAGCCGGCGGGCGATCCTGTACGCGTAGATCGCCGCGAGCACGAAGGCGGCCAGCGAGACGAGCCGGATCAGGAACAGGCCACCGCCGTCGGTGACCAGCTCGCCGGGCAGCGGAATCAGCACCGAGAGCGCCGTCGTGAAGCCGTGCACCGGCCCGTCCTCGCCGAGGTGATGGGTGAGCCCGGCTCCGTCGGCGACGTTCTTGGCGTGCTTGATCGTGATCAGCGCGTCGTCGAGGCGCCGGTCGGCGACCACCCAGTAGACGATCCGGGCCGCGAGCCCGGCGACGATCGCCCCGACCAGCAGCGGGTTCCCGCGGGCCCAGTCGCGCGCGCGGGCCCTCACGGCGCCACTCGCCGCATGACGGTGAAGTCTCGGTCGAAGTTGTCCAGCCGCAGGCCCCACTGCTCGAGCTCGGTGTCCTCCTCGGGGACGGAGAAGTGACGCGCGACCTCGTACTCGGAGAACGTCTCCGGGTCCGCCTGGCTCAGGAGCTCGACCTCGCCGACCCGGAGGATGAGCCAGTCGGGATCGAGGAGCTGCGTGATCCCGTAGACGCCGATCATGTGCGGTTCATCGCTGGTGAGCGCCTCGATGGTTCCCGGCGAGGTCAGCCCGGGGAAGTCGTAGAGCGTGCCGTTCGTGTGGTAGGCGACGTAGCCGGCGGACTCGGACGTCATCGTCTCGCCGGGCTTGACCACCTGCCCCATATAGCGGCCAAGGGGCACCCGCACCTGGTCCTCGATGTCGTGCTGGATTCTCGCCTCGAGCGGGAACGTGAACGGGATGTGCATCGCGTAGACCGCGATCAGGAAGACGACCGGCACCGCTGCGAAGAGCCGCGCCCTGTCCCTGGTCAGGCGGGCGATCCCCGCCGCGGCGAGGATGAAGATCAGCGAGATCGCGGGGGGTCCGTACCACTCGTTGTAGCCGGCGCCGACGATGAACACCTTGTAGAGGACGAAGGACGCCGCGAACACGATCGCCGGCCGCCACGAGCTCCGCTTCCAGGTGGAGAACGCGCCCACGAGCGCCAGGGCGAGGACCGCGAAGGCGATCACCTTCAGCATCGTGTACGGCACCGGCACGTCGGCGATGAAGATCCGCTCGAGGAACGGGGCGACCAGGGTCCAGTCGTGGCTCGCGTCGCTGAGCGAGTCGCGCACGTAGTCCCACCAGCCGCCGAGGTCGGCGATCGCCGGCAGCGACGGGCCGAAGAAGGTGTCCTTGGCGGTGATCGTGTGCGGGACCGGCGAGCCGTAGTAGATGGTGGTGAAGATCAGCCACGGAGCGGCGATCGCCGCCGAGATCAGCCACGTCCTGGCGACCCCCTCGCGGCTGCGGATCAGCAGGAAGACGAACGCCGGCACCACCCACATCACGAAGTCGGGTCGCGCCAGGATCGCCAGCCCGAGCCAGATGCCGCTCTTCGTGAAGTCCTCGACCAGGACGTAGTAGACGCCGGCGAGCAGGACGCCGACCGCGATCTGGGTCTCCATCCCGGCCATCCCGAAGAAGATCTGGTTCTGGTCGAGCGCCAGGTAACCGAGCGCGAAGGCGGTCGGCCACGGGCCGAGCTCGAGCTCGCCGCAGATCCGGTAGGCGTAGACGACGGCCGCGACGAAGGCGAGCAGGCCGACCAGCCGGATCAGGAAGAAACCACCGTCCTCGGTGATCAGCTCGCCCGGCAGCGGGACGAGGACCGAGAGCGCCGAGGTGAACCCGTGTACGGCGCCCTCGCCGAGGTGGTGGACGAGGCCGTGGCCGTCGACGAGGTTGCGATCGTGCTTGATCGTGATGAGGGCGTCGTCGATCCGGCGGTCGGTCATCGCCCAGAAGACGATCCGGGCGATCAGCCCCGCGGCGAGCGCCCCGACAAGGATCGGGTTCGCGCGCACCCAGGCGCCGACCCGCGATCCGGCCGATGGACTCTGCTGCTCGCTCGTCACCCCGTGCATAACCCCGCCGTCAGCGATCCGGCGGAATCGGAAGGATTGCCGACTCGCCACATCCGCGTCACCTCACCCCGAGGCGCGGGCAGACGGCGAACGATCCCGCGCCGCCGACCTGCACCTGCCAGGGCCGATCCGACCGATCGGTCGGGATCGCCAGCTCGACCGCGTCGCCACCCGCGACCGCGCCTGCGTCGATCGGAAACGACTCGGTCGCGTAGCGGCGCAGCGCGAGCTCGGCCTCCGCGCCCGGGGCAACCCGGATGGTCGCTCCGCCCGGCGGCAGCGTGATCGTTTCGGGATCGGCGTCCTCCCGGGCGACCTGCGTGCAGCCCGCATCCGGCGGACGAACGGCGGGTGGGCGCACCTGCAGCCGCAGCGCGGTCGCCAGCACCTTGTCGGCGGCCACGCGGCCGCGTTCCGGAGCCGACTCGAGCTCCGCCGGCGAGTAGCCGAGCGATCCGTACTCGCGCGAGGCCGCCAGGTAGGAGCCGGCGTCGATCAGCCCGTAGTAGGCGAAGTCCGAGTTCGACTCGTCGAGGACCAGCGCCGGGTCGGCCGTGTCGGCGGCGATGTCCAGCGCCCCGAGGCCGCCCGCGATCACCGCGGTCGACGGCAGGCGGGTGTTGTAGTCCTGGCGCAGCGCCTCCAGGTTGCCGACCACCGCGACCGTGATCACCGCGAACACGCCCACCACCGCGCCGGGCCGCGGGCGCACGCCACGCAGCAGCTCGGCGGCGATCATCAACACGAAGATCGCGCCCGGGTACATGTAGCGCGAGAAGGTCGGCTGGCGGAATTCGTCGGCGTTGACCGCGATCAGCAGCCAGAAGGTGAGCCCGGCCCCGACTGCGGCCCAGAGCCCCGGCGTCAGCCGCCGGAGCCGGACGGCGATCGCGATCGCGATCGCGGCGAACGCGGCCAGCAGCGGCCGGCCCCAGTCGACTGGCGTCAGCGTCGTCTCGTCGCGAGGTGTCGCGAGGCCGAACAGGGCCGACAGCGCCGACGCAAAGCCGTCGAGGATGAAGAACGGCGCGACCGCCAGGTCCTGCAGCTCGGGGTTCGTCTGCGGGTCGTCGTGGCCGTATGCCAGGTACCAGAGGCAGTACAGCGCCGCGGGGACCGCGACCACCCAGAGGCGGCCGAGCCGCCGGCGGTCGAAGCCGAGCACGATCGCGCAGGCGACCAGGAACGCGAGCCCGAGCCCGTTGAAGGTGAGCCCGAAGATCAGCAGCCCGCAGGCGAACGCATCCGTCCGCGGGCCGTCGCGCTCGAGCGCGAGCAGCGCCCCGAGACCGCAGGCGACCGGGACGAAGAACGAGGTCTGAAACGGGATCAGCAGGTCCTGGTGGGCGGAACCGAGGAAGAGGATCCAGACGGCCCCGGCGAGGGCCAGCCAGTCGCCGACCCGGGTTCGCAGGTACGCGAAGAGGACGACGGCGCTGGCGAGGAAGCAGAGGACGGCGACGACCACGTAGGGCGTGATCGAGTCCATCCCGAACGTCTCCTGCAGGAGCTTGTAGATCGCGACCAGCGAGACGTCGTTGTGACCGACGTGCGGGGTGAGGAAGGCGTCGGCGTTGAAGCCGGGCCGATGCAGGAGCAGGTCCCAGTCGTCGATGTAGAAGTAGAGGCGCGAGCCGAGCGCGATCAGCAGCGCGCCGGAGCAGACGACCGCCGCCGCGAGCAGCAGCTGCGGGGCCGGGGGCAACCGCCGATGTCTCGCCGCTTCGCTCATGACGGCGGGCAGAGCCGCGCCCCGGCGAGCTCCAGCTTCCAGGTCGTGGTTGCCCGATCCTGTGGGATCGAGAGGACGGCCGAGCGCCCGGGAGCGACCCGGCCGAGCTCGACCGGGTAGGACTCGGCGGCGAAGCGCCGGGCCCGGACCGTCGCCCCGCCGGGACCGGCGCGGACCGTGACGGCCCCCGGGCCGAGCTCGACCGCGGAGATCTCGGCGGCGTCCCCGCCCGGCGGCGGGCAGGCGGCCGGCGCCGGTGCGAGCTCGAGCCGCAGCGCTTCCGAGATCGCCTTATCGCCGGCGACCCGGACGTTCTCGTCGGCCGCCAGCAGCTCCGGCTCGGTGTACGCAGGCGAGCCGAACGCGTCGACCGCCGACAGGTAGGACCCGGCGTCGACGTAGTCGAAGAACGGCGCGTCGGAGTTCTGCTGGGTGAGCAGGAACCCGGGGGCGACCGTATCGCGGGCGAGCTCGATCGCGGTCAGGCCGGCGCGCTCGTTGGCGGTCAGCTGCTTCAGGGTTCGGTAGCCATCGCGAAGGGTGATCAGGTTGGCGCCGATCGCGAGCGCGGCGATCGCGAACCCGGCGACCAGAGCCGAGCGTGAGAGGCGCACGCCACGCAGCAGCTCGGCCACGATCATCAGCGTGAACACGGCGCCGATGTACGTGTAGCGCGGCGCCGTCGGAGGACGGAAGAGCGCCGCGTTGACCGCGGCCAGGACCCAGAAGGCGAGCAGCATCGCAGCCGCGGCCCAGAGCCAGCGCGAGCCGCCGCGCAGCGCGTAGGCGCGCCAGGCGACCAGCGCGGCCGCGACCAGCAGCAGCGGCCGGCCCCAGTCCAGGCCACCGCCCTGGAGCCCCTCGCCCGAGGGTGCCAGCCCGAGCAGCGCCGAGAGTCCGTTGGCGAGCCCGGCGAGGACGTAGCCCGGGGCACCGGCGATGCTCTCGAAGGTGATCGTGCTGTCGGCCTCGCTGCCCCAGCCGATCCACCAGAGCGCGAACAGGACCACCGGAACGGCGAGGATCCAGACCCGCTGCCGGCGGCGCGGCTCGGCGAGGATCACGACCGCCGCGCCGACCACGAACGGCAGGCCGACGCTGGAGAACGAGCACGCGATGACGAGCGCGGCGCAGGCGAGGAGGTCGTTGCGGCGGCTTGGACGCTCGAGCGCCAGCAGCGCGGCGAGACCGAAGGCCATCGAGCCGAAGTAGCCGATCTGAAACGCCGAGAGCAGGTCCTCGTAGGCCGCGCCGAGGAAGAGGACCAGGATCGCCGCCAGCAGCGCCGGCCACTCGCCGATCCGCCGCCGGACCCAGACGAACAGCAGCACCGCGCTGGCGACGAAGGTGGCGATCGCGATCGCCTGATAGGGCGCGGGCGAGTCCATCCCGAGGGTCGCCTGGATCGCCTTGTAGACGATCGCCGGCGCGACGATGATGTGCTCGTTGTGCGGGCGCAGGAAGGCGTCGGCGCCGAGCCCGCGGCGGTGCAGGAGCAGGTCCCACTCGTCGAGGAAGAAGGTGAAGTGCGACTGCAGCGCCGCCAGCAGCGCCGCCGAGCCCAGGGCCGCGGCGATCAGCAGCAGGACGGCGGGCGAGAGCCGCCCACGGCCGGTGTCGACCGCCGTCGTCACGGCTCCACCGCGCAGACGCGTGGGGCGCCGGACCCGGAGAGACCGAGCTCCCAGGGCTCTTCGGAGCCGTCCGCGGGGATCGCGAGCAGCGCTCGTTCGCCACCGCCGACCTCGCCGAGGCGAACCGGGAACCCCTCGGTCGCGTAGCGGCGGGCGTCGACCTCGACCGGGTGCCCGGCCGGTGCCTCGATCGTCGCGCCGCCCGGCGGAACGCTGAGCAGGCGCGGCTGGTCCACGGGGCGAGGACTGAGAGGGACGGAAGCGCACTGGCCCTCGCCATCCGCGCCGGCCGGGTTCAGCTCGAGCTCGAGCGCCGCGGCGAACACCTTGTCGGCGGCGGCCCTGGCGTCCTCGTCTGCGGCCGCGAGCTCCGGCTCCGTGTAGGCGGGCGACCCGAACGCGTCGACGGCCGAGAGGTACGAGCCCGCGTCGACGAAACCGAGGTAGTCGACCCCCGAGTTCTGCTCGGTGAGCGCGAGCTCCGGATCGACGACGTCGCGGGTGAGCTCGAGCGCCGCCAGATCGGCGGGCTGCAGGCGACCGAACCCGGTCAGCCCCTTGTAGGCGGTGTGCAGCTCCTGCACGTTGCTGAGCCCGGCGAGCAAGGCGACGGCGACCGTTGCGATCGCCGCCGGACGCGGGATTCGCGCCCCGCGCAGGAGCTCGGCGGCGATCAGGACGACGAAGATCGCGCCCATGTACTGATAGCGGCCGGAGGTCGGCTCGCGGAAGATCGAGGCGTTGAAGCCCGCGGCCGCCCAGAAGCTCACCGCGGTGGCGAGCACGACCCAGAACCCCCGCCCGGGGAGCCCCGCGACCCGGATCCGCCACGCCGCCAGGGCGATCGCGCCCACGAGCAGCCCCCGGCCCCAGTCGAGCGGCGAGAAGACCGAGTCGCTCGAGTTGCCGAGCCCGGTGACCGACGCGAGGCTCGAGGCGAAGCCGTCGAGGATGTAGCTCGGCAGCGTGACGAAGTTGTGCAGCGAGGTGTAGTTGTCGGCCTCGTGGCCCCAGCCGAGCCACCAGAGCGCGTAGAAGCCGAGCGGAACCAAGGCGACGTAGGCGCGGCGCAGCCGGTCGCGGTGCCAGGCGACGTGAACCGCGGCGCCGATCGCGAACGGGAGGCCCAGGCTGGAGAAGCTGATCGAGAGCACGATCAGCGCGCAGGCGCCGACATCGCCGATCCGGTCGCGACGCGCGAGCAGCAGCAGGGCGCCGAGCCCCGCGCTCATCGAGCCGAAGAACCCGATCTGAAACGGCCACAGGATGTCGTCCCAGGCCGTTCCGAGGACCAGGATCGGAAGCGCGCCGGCGAGCGCGATCCAGCCCCCGGCGCAGCGGCGCACGTAAACGAACATCAGCGCGACGCTGGTCAGGAAGGTGAGCACGGCGACGAGCTGGAACGGCCGCGGCGAGTCCATCCCGAAGATCCCCAGCAGGGCCTTGTAGACGGCGATCAGGCTGATCGCGATGTGCTCGTAGTGCGGCTCGAGGAAGACGTCGGGATCCGAGCCCCGCCGCTGGAGCAGGAAGCCCCACTCGTCGCGCCAGAAGGTGAGGTCGGTGAACCAGACGACCAGCATCACGCCGGTCGCGGCGAGCGCCGCGACGAGGCAGATCACCGCCGGGTCGAGGCGGCGGGCGGGCGATCCGGGCACGGCCACGGCGCGACACTCTAGAGCCGTGATCCGGGTTGGCGGCGCGCGCGGGGGCGCCTGGGGCCGAGCCGGGCGTGGCCGGCGGGCGAAGCGCATGCCGTTCGGCATGTGCGAGCCCGACGGGCGCGATCCGGCGAAGGTATCCAGGCGTCATCCGCGTGCGTCGAGAGCCCGGATCCCGGGTCTAGAGGGCGGGCGGACGATCGGCCGGTCAGTCGGTTGTCGGGAGCGTCGCCAGCGCCAGGATCGAGACGCCGAACGGCAGATCGTGCTTGGGGACGATCGCCGACTCGCGGGCGAAGACGCGGGTGAGCGCCGTGTTCAGCCGCCCGGGCTCGTTGTAGTGGAAGTCGGACTGAAGCTCGGCCGGCTCGGGCAGCACCCGCCTGAGGAGGCGGATCGCCGCGATCGGGGGAAAGAGGATCGTGTTGAAGTAGCTCGCCCGCTCGACCCGGAAGCCCGCGCGCGATAGCGAGTCGCGCAGCTGCGGGCGGGTATAGCGCCGCTTGTGGTGCGCGATCTCGTCCTGTGCGCCCCACATCCAGGCGTAGGCCGGCACGGTCACGAACACCGCGCCACCCGGGGCGATCACCCGCCTCGCCTCCGCCAGCAGCGACTGGTCATCGTCGACGTGCTCGATCACGTCGAGCAGGGTCACAAGGTCGAAGGAGTCATCGGGGTGGGGAACCTCGCCCCCCGAGGCGAGCTCGACCTGAGCGTGGCCCTGTGTGTGGCAGAACTCGACCGCGGCGGCCTCCGTATCGACCCCGTGGACATCGCCGAAGCGCCGGAGCTCGGTGAGCATCGTCCCGGTGCCGCAGCCGACGTCCAGGATCCGGCGCCCGTTCGGCTCGGCGGGCAGCGCGGCCTCGCAGGACCGCTCCGATCAGCCGGCGGCGACCGACGAACCACCAGTGGCGATCCTGGACCTCGGCGTACTCGGTGTAGAAGCGCTCCTCCACGGCAGCCTCAGCCGGGGGTCGGCTGCTCCGTCGGGAACCACCTCGGGGCCCGGGGCGTACTCGGGCGCGTCGGGGTCCGCGACCCGCCGCAGGTGATCCTGGCCCGGGTAGTAGATGCGCTTCCACATCAGTGCGATCCGCCTCAACGTCTCGGGGATGTGGGACGCGCGCACCGTGGTCTCGCCCGCCGTCCGCGGGTAATGGCGCACGCCCTTCTCGAGCAGCCGGAAGTTCCACTTGCGAGCCTTCGCGACCAGCTCGGCGTCAACGAAGAAGTCGTTCGACTCGATCGTGATCTTCTCCAGCACCTCGCGGCGAAAGAGCTTGAACGAGCAGTCGACGTCGCGAACCCTGACCCGGAAGAGGACCCTGACGATGCGGTTGTAGATCCACGACAGCATCGAGCGGACGACGGTGTCGTATCGGTAGACGCGAAAGCCGACGATCAGGTCCCACTCGCCCATCAGCGGCAGGAAGTGCTCGAGGTCGCCGAGGTCGAACTGGTTGTCGGAGTCGGTGTAGAAGACCAGCGGGGCGTGCGCGTGGGCGAAGCCGGTGCGCAGGGCGGCGCCGTAGCCGCGGTTCTGCTCGTGGACGGCGAGGCGGACGACCGGGTGGTGGCGGTCGAGCAGCTCGAGCGCCAGCTCGCGTGTGCCGTCGGTCGATCCATCGTCGACGATGATCAGCTCGAAGCCGTCGACGAGGCCGGGCAGCACCTCGAAGGCGCGCTCGACCATCTTCGGCAGGTTCTGCCGCTCGTTGTAGGCGGGCAGGACGATCGAGATCTGCGGCGACACGGCGGGTGATTGTAGGGACGTACGGCGGGGCCCCCCGCGAGCGTCTAGCCGGCCGTGCCGCACACGCGCACGGGCTGGGACCCGGTCAGCTCGAGCTCCCAGGGCTCGGTCGAGCGGTCGGTCGGGATCTCCACCGCAGCTGTGTCGTCGCCGCGCAGCGTCCCGCCGGTGATCGGGAACGAGGCGGTCGCGTAACGGCGGAGCTGGACCGTCGTCTCCCCCGGGCCCCTGGTCACGAGGTCCGCGCCGCCCGGCGCGAGGCGAAGGATGGCCGGCGCTTCGGTCGGCGGGTCCACGAGCGCGCATGCGCCGTCGATTCGCGCAGCCGTGGGGGCGACCGGCTCCGGGGCGATGCCGTCGGCCCGGGGAGGGCCGGACCCCCGGGTGAACGTCAGCCGCAGCGCCGCTCCCAGGGTCCTGTCGGCCGCCAGGCGCGCATGCTCCGGGGCGACGGCGAGCTCGGCCGGCGTGTAGGCGGGCGAGCCATAGTCGTCGACGGCCGGCAGGTATCGATCCGCGCTGACGTACACGCTGTTGGTCTCGACCAGCTTCGAGTCGAGCAGGAAGCCGGGCTCGACCGTGTCGCGTGCGATCTCCATCGCACCCAGCCCGGCGCGTTCGAGCTCGGTCGTCTGCAGGTAGGCGTCCCGCGCCTGGAACAGGTACGAGATGTTGCTGATGATCGCGACCCCGGCGAGGACGCTGATCACGATCATCGCCGGGCGGCGGATCCGCACCCCCGCGAGCAGCTCGGCCGCGATCAGCCAGATGAAGACGGCGCCGATGTGCTGGTAGCGGCTGACCGTGGGCTCGCGACCGCTGCGTTCGTTGAAGCCGGCGAGGAGCCAGAACGCGGCCGCGGTGACGATGAACACCAGCAGCCAGGGGGAGATCCTGCCGATCCGGTACAGGCGGTAGCCGCCGAGCACGGCGGCGATCGCGAGCAGCGGGCGACCCCACGCCATCGCCCCGATCGCCTCCTGGGATCCCGGGGTCGCCAGGCCGGCCAGCGAGGAGAGGCTCGACGCGAACCCGTCGAGCAGGTAGATCGGCGAGGTCGCGATGTTGGTGGCGCTGATCGCGGTGTCGGCCTCGTGTCCCCAGCCGAGCCACCAGAGCCCGTAGACGGCGATCGGCACCGCGGCGACGTACGCCCGCCGCCAGCGATCGCCGGTGACGCCGATCGCGACCGCGGCACCGATCACGAACGGGATCCCGAGGCTGAACGACGTCACCCCGATCGTCAGCAGGACGCAAGCGACCAGGTCCGCGCGCCGGGTCCCGCGCTGGAGCGCCAGGAAGGCGCCGAGGCCGCAGCTGAGCGAGATGAAGTAGCCGATCTGGATCGACCACAGCAGGTCCTCGTACGCGGCGCCCAGGAACACGGTTGTCGCCACCGCGACGACCGCCAGGTAGTCGCCGATCCGGGTCCGCACCAGGCAGAAGAGGAGTATCGACGAGAGCAGGAGCAGGGCGATCAGCGTCGTCCGGAACGGGATCGCGGACTCCATCCCGAAGACGTTGACCAGGAACCTGTAGACGATCGACAGCCCGATGACGACGTTCTCGCCGTGCGGGTTGAGGACCGCGGAGTCGATCGAGCCGCGCCGGTAGAGCAGGAACGTCCAGTCGTCGAGGAAGAACCCGAGCCGCCAGCCGAGCACCGTCAGCAGCACGGCGGCGGCGAGCAGGACGCCACCCAGCAGGACCAGCGCCGGGTTGCGCTTCGCCCAGCCGCGCGGATCGCGCCGCGGGGAGCGGGTGGACGCGGGACGCGTCGTCTCGGTCGCTGCGCTCACCGCGGGCAATCTAGATGAGTGATTCACGCGTCAATCGGATCGGGTGTCGAGCGGGCAGACAACGACCGGCGAATCGGCGAACGCCACCCATGGATCCGGCGCCACGTCCGGCGGCACCACGAGCGCGGCGGCGGCCGAACCCTCGATCGCGCCGACCGGCACCCCCGGGGCAGCGACCTGGAAGCGCGTGAGCCCGATCCGCACGGGATCGGCGCCGGGCGCCTCGATCAGCGCGCCGCCGGGCGGGAGCTCGAAGCCGGCGCTGGAGCCGTCGAAGGCCGGCCGCTCGCAGGTGCCGCCGGAGCCCGCGTCGGTGGGGCGAAGCTCGATCCCGAGCGCACCGACGAGCGTCGCGTCGGCACCGGCCCGCACCTCCGGTGAGGCCGCCCGCAGCTCGGGGAGCGAGTCGGCGATCGATCCGATCCGATCCGCGGCCGCCAGGTAGTCGGCGGCGCGGAGCCGCCCGGCCGCGAGCATCAGCGGGTCGGGGGTGGTGAGGTAGTCCGCGGCCACGTGCTCGCGCGCGAGCTCGATCATCGCGTACTCGGCGCGGGACGCGTCGGCATCGGCGATCTGCGCATCGCGCCCGTCGCCGAGCTTGAGGACGTTGGCGGGCAGGGCGATCACGATCACGCCTGCGATCCCGATCAGCCAGCCGCGGCCGAACCGCCGCCCCCGCAACAGATCGGCGCCAAGCAGGAGCAGCAGCAGAGCGCCGGGAAGGATGTAGCGCGACGAGTCCGGCGCCCGGTTCGCGAGCGTGATGAACCCCCAGTAGACGAGCAGGGTGGTGAGGAAGACCCAGGTCGACCGCGGCACGTCGCCGCGCCCGAGCCGCCAGACGATCAGCGCCGCGACGAGCACGGCCACCACGGGTGCCGCGTCCGTGGTGCTGACGAGGCCCGCGAACACCCCGTCCCCGTGCTCGATCTGGCCGGTCAGCGACCCCACGGTCGCCGCCAGGGAGGTCGCCACCGAGGGCGCCGCGTAGGCGAGGTTCGTGAACACCAGCTCGCTCTGGCCGAAGCCCTGGGCCCACACCGCCCAGGCGAGGTACAGGGTCGCCGGCGCACCGACGATCCACAGCCGCTGCCGGCGATCCTCGCGCAGGAGCACGCTCACGGCCACCCCGGCCAGGAACGCCAGCCCGACCTCGATCGTGAGCACGGAGGCGACCAGCAGCAGGCAGCAGGCGAGGTCGGCATGGGTCCCGCCCCGCTCGAGCGCCAGGAGGGCGCCAAGCCCCGCGGCGACGGCGAGCGACGTGTGGAGGTCGAACGGCCACAGCATCACCTCCCAGGCGGCGCCGAGGAACAGCAGGAGGATGCAGAGGAGCAGCGCCGCGGGCTCGCCGATCCGCGGCCGGCCGAGGAGGAAGAAGAGCACGACGCAGGCGAGGAACCCCGCGAGGCCGATGAGGCGAAAGACCGCGTAGTCGGGCCCGGCGGTCGCGAACAGACCCTCGTAGATCAGCTTTCCGACTAGCTGCAGGTGACCGTTGTGCGGGGCGAGCAGGTACTCGAGGCCGAAGCTCTCCGGCGTGATCACCCCGTCGCGCTGGACCAGACGCGCGAAGTAGACGAGGTCGTCCCCGCCGAACGTGGTGCCGCGTCCCTGCCAGAGGATGAGCACGGAGGAGACCAGGATCGCGCCGCCGAGCGCGATCGGCGTCGCACGCGATCGGGTGAACACGCGGCAACTCTAGTGGGTCGTTTGTGGACGGCCCACTGGCCAGCGCCGTTACGCTGCGGGCCCTTTGACCCGCGTGCTGATCACCGGAGGCGCCGGCTTCGTCGGCGCGAACCTCGCCGTCGCGCTCGCCGAAAGGCATCCCGACTGGGAGCTGACCGCGTTCGACAACCTGCATCGCCCCGGCTCGGCGCTCAACCTGCCGCGGCTGGAGCGGGCCGGGGTCGCGTTCATTCAGGGCGACGTCCGCGAGCCCACCGGGCTCCAGCGGGTGGGCGCGATCGACGCCCTGGTCGAATGCTCGGCCGAGCCCTCGGCGCTGGTCGGGATGAGCGGCGACACCTCCTACCCGTTCGAGACCAACCTGGTCGGCGCCTACAACTGCCTCGAGCTGGCGCGCCGCGACGGCGCCCGGTTCCTGTTCCTGTCGACCAGCCGGGTCTACCCGTATCGGGCGCTCTCCGCGCTCGCGCTCGAGCGCACCGAGGACCGGTTCGAGATCGCCCGCGATCAGTCGCTGCCCGGGGTCTCGGCGGCGGGAATCAGCGAGGACTTCCCGCTCGACGGGCCGCGCACGCTCTACGGTGCGACGAAGCTCGCCGCCGAGCTGCTGATCGCCGAGTACGCCGCCAACTTCGGGATCGCGACTGTGGTCGACCGCTGTGGGGTCATCGCCGGGCCGTGGCAGATGGGCAAGGTCGACCAGGGCGTGTTCACCTACTGGCTGCTCGCGCATCACTACGGGCGCCCGCTGACCTACATCGGCTACGGGGGCACCGGCCACCAGGTGCGCGACCTGCTCCACGTCGCCGACCTCGTCGAGCTCGTCGACCGGCAGCTCCGCGACCCGGCGGCCTGGGACGGTTTCGTGGGCAACGTCGGCGGCGGCCGTGACTGCAGTCTCTCCCTTCGGGAGACGACCGAGCTCTGTCGCGAGCTGACCGGAAACGAGGTCCCGATCAGCGCCGGAACCGAGGGCCGGCCAGGCGACGTTCCGCTATACCTCTCCGACTGCTCCCGGCTCTTCGAGGCCACGGACTGGAGGCCGGCCAGGAGCCCGAGGGAGGTGCTGACGGAGATCTTGGCCTGGGTCGAGGAGAACGAGGCGGCGGTGGCGGCATCGCTGGGGTTCGAGTCGTGAAGCTTTCGGTCGTGATCCCGGCCCACAACGAGGCCGGGTCGATCGCCGGGACCCTGCGGAACACGATCGGCGCGCTCGAGGGCGCGGGGATCGACCACGAGCTGCTCGTGATCGACGACGCCAGTGTCGACGGCACGCCGGCCGTGGTCGACTCGGTCTCCGCCGATCACCCTCAGGTCCGCTGCCTGCGCTCGCATCACCCGCGCGGCTTCGGGTTCGCCGTGCGCTCCGGGCTCGAGCGCTTCGACGGCGACGCGGTCGCGATCATGATGGCCGACGGCTCCGACGATCCGGCAGACCTGGTCCGCTACCACGAGCTGCTCGACCAGGGCTACGACTGCGTCTTCGGCTCCCGCTTCATCCCAGGCGCGCGCGTCTACGACTACCCGCGGCTGAAGCTGTTCGTCAACCGGCTCGCCAACTGGTTCATCCGGGTGCTCTTCCGCCACCACTTCAACGACACCACGAACGCGTTCAAGGCCTACCGGCGCGAGGTGATCGCGACGATCCAGCCGCTGCTCTCGAACCACTTCAACCTCACGGTCGAGGTCCCGCTGAAGGCGATCGTCCGCGGCCACAGCTTCGCCGTGATCCCGATCTCGTGGCGCAACCGGACCTCGGGCCAGAGCAAGCTGGCGATGAAGGAGATGGGCAGCCGCTACCTGTTCATCGTCCTCTACGTGTTCCTCGAGCAGCATCTGAGCCGCGGCGACTACCGCCGCGGCGACCTCTCGGAATCGCCCGAGGCGCGATGACCGGCAGGTTCCGGAGCGCACCGCAGTTATCCCGGCTGCCATGGGTTCCAACGCAGTGAGCGGATGAGTCCGCTTACCTATTGACCATGAGCAGAATCGCCATCGTCACCGGCTCCGGGGGCCTGATCGGCTCCGAATCGGTCCGCCACCTGGTCGAGTCGGGCCTCGACGTGGTCGGGATCGAAAACGACATGCGCGCCTACTTCTTCGGTCCCGAGGCCTCGACCCAGTCGGTCACCGACGAGCTGGCGGCCACCTATGCGGAGTTTCACTCGCTGGAGCTCGACATCCGCGACGCCGAGGGGATCGAGCGGCTGTTCGCAAAGCACCGCGGTGAGATCGAGGTCGTCATCCACACCGCCGCCCAGCCCTCGCACGACTGGGCTGCGTCTGAGCCCCAGACCGACTTCACCGTCAACGCCAACGGGACCCTCAACCTGTTGCAGGCCGCGCGCGCTCACTGCCCCGAGGCGCCGTTCATCTTCTGCTCGACCAACAAGGTCTACGGCGACACCCCCAACCGCCTGCCGCTCGCCGACCTCGCCACCCGCCTCGAGCTCCCCGACGATCACCGCTATCACCGCGGGATCGACACCTCGATGTCGATCGACGCCTCGACCCACTCGCTGTTCGGCGCCTCGAAGGCCGCCGCCGACCTGCTGGTCCAGGAGTACGGGCGCTACTTCGAGCTGCCCGACGGTGGCCTTTCGCGGCGGCTGTCTGACCGGCCCCCAGCACGCCGGGGCAAAGCTTCACGGCTTTTTGGCCTACCTGATGAAGTGCGTGGTCACCGCCACCCCCTACACCGTCTTCGGCTACGCCGGCAAGCAGGTCAGAGACAACATCCACTCCGCCGACCTGGTGGCGGCCTTCGAGGCCTATCGGAAGGCCCCCCGCCCGGGCGCCGTCTACAACATCGGCGGCGGGCGCGACTCGAACTGCTCGATGTTGGAGGCGATCTCGGCCTGCGAGCGGATCGCCGGCCGCGAGCTCGACTGGGAGCTCGGGCCCGAGCCGCGGATCGGCGACCATCGCTGGTGGATCAGTGACCTCGGCCCGTTCGAGGCCGACTACCCGGACTGGTCGCTGCGCTATGGGATCGAGGACATCCTCACCCAGATGCACGAGCAGAACGTCGAGCGCTGGGAGGGCGCCGTCGCCTGAGGGCGGGCCCCGCGCGCCGGGCCTTCGCCTCTCGTAACGTTGCCGCGGATGCCGCTCGAGGAGATCGTCTCACCGACCGAGGAGGCGCCCGACGCCGGGATCGCCAGTCGCCCGCTGGCGATCGAGGTGCGGGATCTCGTGAAGGCGTTCGAGATCCCCACGGAGCGGGTCGATTCGATCAAGGAACGCGTCCTGCACCCGCTCCAGACCGCGGAGACCCGCCAGCTCGTCGCCCTCTCGGGGATCTCGTTCGACGTCCACCGGGGCGAGTTCTTCGGCATCGTCGGCCGCAACGGGACCGGCAAGAGCACCCTGCTGAAGGTCCTCGCCTCGATCTACGCGGCCGACTCCGGCTCGATCAGGATGGCCGGCCGGGTGGCGCCGTTCATCGAGCTCGGGGTCGGCTTCAACCCCGATCTGACCGCGCGCGAGAACGTGATCCTCAACGGCGTCCTGATGGGCCTGCGGCGCGAGGACGCCGAGGGGCGCGTCGACGCGGTGATCGAGTTCGCCGAGCTGGAGGACTTCGCCGACCTGAAGCTGAAGAACTACTCCTCGGGGATGCTCGTCCGGCTGGCGTTCTCGATCATGATCCAGTCGGACGCCGACATCCTGCTGATCGACGAGGTGCTCGCGGTCGGCGACGCCGCCTTCCAGCAGAAGTGCAAGGACGTCTTCCACGAGATCCGCGGCTCCGGCCGCACCGTCGTCCTGGTCACCCACGACATGGGCGCGGTCGAGCAGTACTGCCATCGCGCGATGCTCCTCGACGGCGGCGACATCGCGGCGATCGGCGACCCCGACGAGGTTGCCCATCGCTACCTCCGACTGAACTTCGCGACGCCGACCGGCGCCGACGAGGAGCATCATCCGGTCACGCCCGACGGGGCCGAGATCCTGCTGCTGGACGCCTGGCTCGAGTCACGCGGGGAGCGGACCACCAACGTCGAGCAGGGCGCGCCGCTCAGCTTCGAGGCGGTGTTCGAGGCGCCGACTGAGATCCCCGGGCCGAGCTTCGGCTTCGTGATCGTCAACGAGGACGCGGTCGAGATCGGGGGCTTCAGCGTCAACGCCGGGCTCGACGACGTCGTGCCGGCCGGCGAGCGGGTCCGGGTCCGGGCGGAGCTATCGAACCGGTTCGCGCCGGGCCGCTACGTGATCCAGTGCTGGGTGCACCGCAACCACTCGTTCGCCGAGCCGCTGCTCGCCCTGCCGCGGATCCTCGACTTCGTCGTCTACGGCACCGAGACCACCGTCGGGCTGGTCAAGGTCGCCGACGAGGCCGAGCTGATCGCCGAGACCCGGCCGAGGCCGCAGCGATGAGCGCCGCTTCCGAGCCGCTCGAGCTGCGCGACGTTCCGGGTCCGTCGGCGCTCGGTGGGGGCAACCGCCGCTTCCTCGAGCTGCTGTGGCTGTTGTCGGTGACCGAGTTCAAGCGCACCTACTTCGGCACCGTGCTCGGCTACTTCTGGTCGCTGCTGCGTCCGCTGCTGCTGTTCGCGGTGCTGCTGTTCGTGTTCACGCAGATCTTCCGGCTCGGCAGCACGGTCGAGAACTATCCGGTCCTGCTGCTGCTCAACATCGTCCTGTTCGGGTTCTTCCAGGAGTCGACGACCCAGGCCGTCACCTCGGTGGTCGCCCAGGAGGGGATCGTCCGCAAGACGCAGTTCCCCCGGTTGGTGATCCCGCTCTCGATCGTGCTCACCGGGCTGATGAACCTGGGGCTCAACCTGATCGTCGTCTTCATCTTCCTCCTCGCCTACGGCGTCGACCCGATGTGGACCTGGCTGCTGCTGCCGGTGATCTTGCTGGCGCTGACGGTGCTGACGACCGCGGTTTCGATGCTGCTCTCGATTCTCTACGTGCGCTTTCGCGACATGCTGATCATCTGGACGGTGGCGGCGACGATGCTCTTCTACGGCACCCCGATTCTCTACCCGATCGAGGTCTCGACCACCGAGGGCTTCCGCGCCGCGCTGATGGCGAACCCGCTGGCGGTGATCTTCGAACAGGCGCGGGTCTGGATCATCGACCCCGACGCCCCAACCGCCGCCGAGGCCGCCGGCGGCGCCTGGCGCCTGCTCCCGGCGATCGCGATCTTCATCGCCCTCTGCGTGCTCGGCTGGCGCGCCTTCACCCGCCAGGCGCCGCGGGTCGCCGAGGCGCTGTAGCGCCAACCTGGGTTGCTTTCGGGGCCGCGACGTGAGACGGTTCCCGCCGTCAGCTCGAACAGGATGTTCCAGAGCCCGTGAGACGACGGATCGCCACCTACCTTCGCGAGCAGCACCTCGCCCTGCTGGCGCTGTTCCTGGTCGTCTCCGGCGGCACCGCCTACGCCCTCGACGGATCGGACACGGTGCTCTCCGACGACATCGTCGACGGCCAGGTCAAGACGGCAGACGTCCAGGATGACGGCCTGCGGAGCGTCGACGTGCGCGACGACACGCTGGCCGCCGGCGGCCTGGAGGCAGTGGACCTGGCCGCGGGCTCGGTGCGGTCGAGCGAGCTCGCCGACAACGGGATCCACAGCGCCGACGTCCGCGACGACACGCTCACCGGGGGAGGGCTGACCGCCGCCGACCTCGGCGCGGGCTCGGTCGGGCCGAGCGAGGTCGTCGACAACTCGCTGGGCGGCGCTGAGATCGACGAAAGCTCGCTCGGCACGGTCCCCGCCGCGATCATCGGCGGGTCCGGAGTCTCCACGGTCAACCATCCCGGCTGCTCTCCCGCGGGGGACACCTATGTCGATTGCGGGTACGTCACGCGCACCCTGCCGATCTCCACCCGGGTGTTGATCACCGCGAGCGGAACGTCCGGCAGCAGCGGCAGCGAGCAGGGTTTCTGCCGTCTCGCGACGAGTCAGGCATCGCTCGACGACACCTACTCCTACATCTCCGACGAATCGAACTGGGGGTTGACGACGGTGGTCGGTCCGATCGGACCGGGAACGATCGATTTCGGGGTCGAGTGCCAGAAAACCGGGACGAACTCGGTCGGCTACGGGGAGATCCAGGTCGCGGCGGTCGTGCTCGGCCCCGGGTAACCCCATGCACGGGCGCGTGAGCAGCTACCTGCGCCGGCAGCATCTCGCCCTTGTCGTGGTCTTTTTCGCGCTGTGCGGCGGTAGCGCCTACGCGCTCGACGGGACGGACACGGTCTTCTCCGACGACATCGTCAACGGCGAGGTAAGGACCGGCGACGTCTTCGACGACGGCGTGCGGAGCATCGACGTGCGCGACGACACGCTGGCGGCGGGCGGCCTGACCGCGCCGGATCTCGCCCCCGGCTCGGTCGGAGCGAGCGAGGTCTACGACGCCAGCGTGCGGACCGAGGATGTTCGCGGCGGCCTCGCGGCCGCCGACCTCCAATCGTTGTCGGTCGGCGCCGGCGAGCTGGCTGATCAAGGGTGGACCGGCGCCGAGATCGACGAGGGGTCGCTCGGCACCGTCCCGGTGGCAACGCTCGCCGGCAAGGGGCGGTCTGCGTTCCACCATCCGGTGTGCGAGGCCCCGGAGGACACGAACTACCTGACCTGCGTGTCCGTGCCGCTGACGACGTCGCGCACCACGCGTCTGTTGGCGACCGCGACGGGAGTGTTCTACGGGTGGGACACCGCCCATTGCAGGTTCAGGATCGACCCGTACGTAAGCGGCGGGGGTCTCGTCGGCCCCTACGTGACCGAGGCGCCGCAGATCCAGAACTACAACTTCCTGGTCGTCCACACGCTCGGCGGCATCCCGGCGGGAAGCATGGTCGTCCAGTTCCAGTGCATCTCGGACTACGTCTTCCGGGCCCAGTACAGCGACCTGCAGCTCAGCGTCGTCGCCATCCGCGACTGAGTCGGTCGCGGCTACGCCCGCGGCCCGCCCAGCAGCTGCACCGATCCGATCCGCCGCATCGGGTACGAGTCGTAGGGGACCGCGCCGCGCCACTGGTTGTGGGCCTCGGCCGAGACGAGGTAGGTCTCCGGGTCGCGCTCCATGCGCTCGATCGTCTCCGCGAGCGCGGCGGGGTCGAGCCCCATCGCGGCGACGATCCGCTCCAGGCCCTCGCGATGCGAGTCGGCGCCCCAGCCGGCGAGCACGTGGTCGACGGCGTGGAGCTGGCAGCCGCCGCGTTCCCCGACGGCCTCGGCGGCGGCGCGGATGACGCCGTCGATCGCCTCGAGCGGGACGTGCTCGAGCACCGAGATCGAGTAGACGCAGTCGTAGGCGCCGTCGAGTCCGCCGGCCGGGGGGAACTGGTCGCGGGTGAAGTCCAGGTCCGGGTAGACGACGACGAAGTGCGAGTACTCGCGTGGGCCGTTGCCGCTCCCGTCGTAGGGATCGACGACGGTCACCTCGTAGCCGAGCCGGGAGAGCAGGCCCGCGACCAGGGGCTCCCCGGCGCCGATCTCCAGCAGCCGCCCACCGCGCGGGACCGTGCCCAGCACCGCCTTCACCGCCCAGCAGCGCTGCAGGTTCTTCATGTCGGCGCTCGCGGCGGCGAGGCCGGGCATGTTCTCGGTCGAATCGGCGTAGTCGCGGACCGTCCCGAAGGAGACCGGCTCGAGCTCGAAGCGGCCCTCGTAGAGATCCCGCAGGGGCCACAGCTCGGGGTCGTGAATCGCCATCGCCGAGGCGTTCTGGGCGCCGGGGACCCCGTTCGCCGACGCCGCGCCGAGCCTTGCCTTCAGGCGCCGGCGCGCCGCCCCGCCCGCCCGCCTGACGGTGTTCGACACCCGCGACGCCATCTCAAGCGGCCGGCGCGACAGCCGGCTCGCCCTGGTCGGCGGCGTCCGGGGCGGCATGGATCCGGTTCAGGAAGTGTCCGAGGGCGATCGAATTATCGTGCCAGTTCAGGCGCTCGAGCGCGAAACTGCGCGCGCCGGCCGCGAGCCGCTCGCGCAGCCGCGGGTCGTCGATCAGCTGCTCCACCCTGGCCGCGATCTCGAGCCCGTCGCCCTTGCTGAGCAGGAGCGCGTTGCGCTCGTGCTCGAGGTCGTGGCCGATGTTGCAGTCCGGGAGCACGACCGGCCTTCCCATCGCCAGGAACTCCGGCAGCTTCGAGGGCAGCCGGTAGCGATTGAAGTCGTCGGGCTCTCCGGGTTGCACGAAGGCGTCGGCGAGCGCCAGGTAGCCCGGGATCTCGCGCCAGCCGACCGACCCGAGCTCGATCACGCCGTCGCGCAGGGCGCCGAGCGAGCGGGGGTCGACGCCGCCGAGCTCGGTCTCGCCCAGCCTCACCAGCCGCACCCGGCGCCCGCGACGCTGCAGCAGCTTCACGGCCAGATAGAGGCTCAGCATCTCGTGCTGGTTCGCGTAGTGAACGGTGCCGTGGTAGACGAGCACGAACTCGTCCGGATCGATGCCGAGCGCGGCGCGGCCGAGCGGCGGCTCGAGGTCGGGCCGGAAGCGTTCGGCGTCGATCCCGGGCCGGGCGACGTGGTGGGGCCGCGCGGCGAAGTTGAACTCGTTCAGCTCCTCGGTGATCACGGTGATCCCGGCGGCGCCGCGGATGAAGGTCTCCGAGCGGGTCGGGTGGATGAGCGTCGGGGGGCTGAGGCGATCCTGTTCGGCGAGGGAGAGGCGGCGGACCTGCTCGACCGACCGTCCGACGGCCTCCCGGTACAGGTGCCACTCGTTGTCCTCGAGGTGAACCACGTACGGAGCCCCGATCCCGCGGGCGAGATCCTCGGACATCCCGCGAACGTTCTCGCGCGGGGTCCAGGCGAAGACGACCGTCGGCCGCGGATCGCGGCGGCAGCGCTCCTGCACCGCCGCCAGGTCGTGGTGGGTGACGCACTCGAAGTTCGGCTCGCCGACCTCGCGGATCCGCGCCGGGTCACCGATGCCGGCGAGCGTCACCTCCCAGCCGGCGTCGGTGAGATCGCGGGCGAAATGGAAGGCCTGGATCGCGCTGTTGACGTGGAACGGGCCGAAGTAGACGATCACCAGCCGCATCGGCTCCGGGGGGAGCGCGGGCTCGGAAGCGCGGGTCATCGCGCCGGCACGAAGCTCGCCGCGACCGGCGAGAAGTTGGGGTTGAAGAACGGGTCGCCGAGGGCGAGCCGGTCGTACCAGCGATCGACGAACAGGGCGCGGTCGACGATGTCGAGCGCCTCCCGCCGCGCGGCCGGGGTCTCGTGGACGACCACCCGCGGGCGAGGCGCGTAGACGACGCCCTCCCCGCGCTCGCGCAGCCGCTGGCAGAGGTCGAAGTCCTCGAACCCGCTGACGAAGCTCGGCTCGAAGCCGCCGACCCCCTCGAACGCGGCGCGGCGCACCAGCATGAAGTCGGCGCTGATCGCCGAGACGTCGCGGGCACAGGCGAGCGAGCCGTAGTAGCCGTCCGCATCCGCTTCGACCCCGGCCAGCATCGGCTCCACCGGGTGGTTGAGGGCGAGCGCGAACCCGGCCGCCTCGGTGCGACCGTCCGGGCGGGCGATCAGCGGGCCCGCGGCGGCCACCCCGGGAAGCGAGGCATGGAGGTGGAGATGCGAGAGCCAGTCGGGCTCGACGATCTCGGCGGCGTCGGAGCAGAACACGAGCCACTCGCCGCCGGCCGCCTCGGCGCCGCGGTTGGCGGCCCGCGCCCGGCTCGGGGCCGCGCCCGGGTCGACGACGCGCACCGGGTGGTCACCGGCGGCGGCGGCTCGCTCGGGCTCCGCGGTGACCACGATCACCTCCCCCGGCACGTGCGAGCTGACCTCGAACAGCGCGCCGAGCGCGCGCTCGAGGCCGCGGGCGCCCGGGCGGGGGACGACCACGACGCTGGTCGATCGCGCCAACTCTGCCGGGTCGACGGTCCGCTGCGGATCGGGGGCGAGCTGCGCCCGGTGCGGGATCGTCGGATGCGGAACAGCGATCGCGGCCGCCCCGATCCGGTGCAGGTGCGCGCTCACCGCCCTCGCCTGGAGCTCGGGCACCCCGGACTTCTGCTCGGCCCCGGCGGCGATGCTCCCGGGGATCGCCCGCCAGTGGTACAGGATCTCCGGGATGTGATCGATGCGGTCGGTCAGCTCCGCGACCCGGAGCATGAACTCGAAGTCCTGGATCTTGTCGAAGGCCGAGTCGAAGCCGCCCGCCCGCTCGGCGACCGCCCGCCGGACGACCAGCAGATGGCCGATGTACATCGCCCCGAGGGCGTAGGTCGGCGACCAGTCCGGCTTGTAGAACGGGTCGGCGCGGACGCCGTGCGCGGTCAGCTTGTCGGAGTCGGAGTAGACGACGTCGAGCTCGGGGTCCTCGCCGAGCGCCTGGGCGACGCGCAGCAGCGCGTCCGCGGCCAGGACGTCGTCGTGATCGAGGAACGCGACGAAGTCTCCTTCCGCGAGCGCCAGCGCCGCGTTGGTCGCCGCCGCGATCCCGGAGTTGCGCTCGAGGCGGGTGACGCTGATCCGCGCGTCCCGCGCGTAGCGATCCAGCGCCCGCCGCAGCCTCGGCGAGCTCGAGCCGTCGTCGGCGATGCACAGCTCCCAGCTTGGGTAGCTCTGGCGGCGCACCGAGCCGATCGCCTCGGCGAGCAGCGCCGGGTCGGTCTCGTAGGTCGGCATCACGACCGAGATCAGCGGTCGCGCCGGCAGCGCGTGCACCTCATCGCGGGCCGCCCGCTGCGACCGTGCGCCGGCCTTCCACGGCCTCGGCAGGCGTGCCATCAGCCTCGCTTCGGAGCCCGCGCCCGTCTGCGCAGCCGGTCGGCCAGCCGCAGCGGCCTGGTCAGCCGCCAGCTCAGCGAGCGCTCGTACCGGAGCTGCGTCTGATCGACGAGCATCTCGAGCTCGGCGATCCGCATCGACTTGCGCATCAGCTCGCGATGAAACTGCTCCCGTTGGACCTCGAGCTCGGTCGGCGACATCGGCCCCATGGTAGAACCAACACATTCCGCGAGATACTGCGCGAGCGCCGCTTAGGACGGGAAGCGACTAACCGGCGGCTTTCGGGTAGGACCTCGGTCGTCTCCGCGAGAGTGAACGTCCCTGAGCTGGGCACACAGGCAGTGATGGGGGACGTTCGCGTGGTCGGCTCGCGTCCGGCGGCTACCACCAGACGGTGGTGTCGATCCCCTCGAGCTCCTCGACCGGCGTCGTGTAGACGCCGGAGGAGAGGTACTTCCAGCCGTCGTCGGGGACCAGGAAGACGACGTTGCCGCCGTCGAGCTCGGCGGCGATCCGGACGCAGATCGCGGCGACCGCGCCGGCCGAGACGCCCGCGAACAGGCCCTCCTCGTGGAGCAGCTTCTGGGTCCAGACGATCGCGTCGCGGTTCGAGACCATGATCTTGCGGTCGAGCACCGAGAGATCGATGATCGGCGGGATGAAGCCGTCGTCGAGCGAGCGCAGTCCCTGGACGAGCTCGCCCTGCATCGGCTCGGCGGCGACGATCTTCGTCTCCGGGTCGGCCTCCTTGAGCCGCCGGCCGACGCCCATCAGGGTGCCGCCGGTGCCGAGCCCGGCGACGAAGGCCGCGACCTCGTCGAGCTCGTCGAGGATCTCGACCGCGGTGCCGTGGTAGTGGGCGCCCGGGTTGGCCTCGTTGCCGTACTGGTAGGGCATGTAGTACGAGGCGTCGGCGCCGACGATCTCGAGCGCCAGCTCGACCGCCCCGTTCGAGCCCTTGGCCCCCTCGGAGTAGACGATCTCGGCGCCGAACATGCGCAGCAGCTGCGAGCGCTCCTCGGTGACGTTGTCGGGCATCACGGCCTTGAACGGGTAGCCCTTGCGGCGGCAGATCATCGCCAGCGCGATCCCGGTGTTGCCCGAGGTCGGCTCGAGCACGGTCTGGCCCGGTCCGATCGCCCCCTCGGCCTCGGCCGCCTCCATCATCGCCTTCGCGACCCGGTCCTTGACCGAGCCGGTCGGATTGCGGCCCTCGAGCTTGGCGAAGATGCGCACGCCGGGCTTCGGCGAGAGCCGGGGCAGCTCGACCAGCGGCGTGTTGCCCACCGCCTCGATCAGGTTGCCGTAACGGCCCCCGCAGGGGCGGTTGAGCGTCGGCTCCAGGGTCACTATAGAAAGTGTAGTGCCTTGCGGGGGATCGATCGCAGCGTCATTCGAGCCCCGCGGATCGCGCCAGCCAGGCGAGCCCGCTGCGGACGTTGCGGCGGTAGATCGCCGGGTGCTCGGGGTCGAGGTGAGCCCCGGGGACCTGCGTGCTGCGCGTCCGCCGATCGCTCCGGTCCCAGCGGCGGATCGCCTGGTTGATGAACGGCGAGTCGTCGGCGGCGCGCATCGCGAGGATCTGCCGGGCGCTGCGGTGGAACCCCGGCGAGTACTGGCGCAGCTCGCGGTCGCTCGCCTTGATCAGGGCCTGATAGAGCGCGGGGTCGTAGCTGCGGCTGATGAACCCGGGCAGGTCGGCGAGCGGGCAGTAGGTCGCCGACCGCGCGACCAGCCCCTCCTGCGCGAGCAGGCCGGCAAGCGTCCCGCCCGCGGATTCCCCGTAGGCGTAGACATCCCGGCCGTGGCGCGTGGCGCGGCGGGCCGCCCGGCGGGCCGCCCGCACCGCTCGGGGCAGGTCGTTCTCCGGGTAGTCGACGAGCCGCGGCTCGAACCCGGCCGTGCGCCCCGCTCGGACCGCGTCCGGCAGCCGCTCGATGTCGAAGATGAACCCGCCGCCCGGGAACAGCAGCAGGACGGGCCGCCGCGCGGGCTCGGTCGCGCCGGCGTGCGCGTCCGGCGCCCGCATTCCACACCAGCCGAGCGCGGCGAGCGCTGCGACGATCCCGATCATCCGTAACACCGCCCGGCGGGGTATACCCGAAGCGAACGCCCAGCAACTCCAGTGGCCGAACCGCCTGAAAACCTCGCCCGCCTGCTCGCAGCCGGGCCTCCCCTCAAGACCACCGACTGGTCGCTCGCCGACCCGGCGCTCGAGGCGGTGCTCGCCGAGCTCGAGCGTGGCCCGAGGCGGGTGGTCGAGTGCGGGTGCGGGCGCAGCACCGTCGTGATCGCGCGGGCGCTGCGCGAGCTGGGAAGCGGCGAGCTGCACAGCCTCGAGCACGACCCCGCCTGGGCGCAGCTGTGCCGCGCCCAGCTCGCCGCCGAGGGACTCGCCGGAACCGCGACCGTGATCGAGGCGCCGCTCGGCCGGCACCCGCTCGCCCAGCCGGGCTGCGGATGGTACGCCGGCTGGGCGCTCGCTCAGCTGCCGGAGTCGGGCGTCGAGCTGCTGTTGGTCGACGGGCCGCCCGCGGGCGAGCCGGCGTTCGAGCGCAGCCGCTACCCGGCGCTGCCCGCCCTCGCCGGGCGGCTTGCATTTGGAGCCGCGATCGTCCTCGACGACGCGGCCCGAACGGGCGAGCGCTGGGTGCTCAACCGCTGGGGAGAAGAGCTCGGGATCGCCTTCGAGCTCGACGACGCGGCGGGCGTCGCGACCGCAAGATTCGCGTCGTGACCGGCCGCGGGGTGTATTTTGCGACCGACACTCAATGAGGGGAGCGCGCGCAATGAGAGGAACTCGGCTGTGGATCGTGATCGGGCTCGTCGCCCTGTTCGCGATCGGGCTTGTCGTCGCCGGATGCGGCGATGACGACTCGACCACGGAGACGTCGGCGAGCGGCGGCGGAGAGGATCTCGGGCTGATCACCGACGGCACGCTGTTCGTCGGGCTCGACACCCCGTACCCGCCGTTCGCAGAGGGCCAGCCCCCGAACGCCACCGGCTATGACGTCGAGGTGCTGAACGCGATCGGCGAGAATCTCGGCCTGACGGTGGAGTACCAGGACACCGGGTTCCAGACGATCTTCCGCGATGTGGCGGCTGGTCAATTCGACACCGCCGGTGCGGCGTCGACGATCACCTCGGGGAGAGAGAATGTGGTCGATTTCACCGATCCCTACTACCTGAGCTCGAGCGCGCTCGTGGTGGCGGAAGGCTCGGACATCGCCTCGGTCGACGACCTCAGCGGCACGATCGTCGGCACGCAGGACGGGACCGTCCAGGAGGAGTTCGCCAACGACGAGACCGACGCTGCCGAGGTGCGCGGATTTCCCGAGGGCACGAACGCGATCACTTCCCTGCTGACCGGCCAGGTGGACGCGGCGCTGATCGACCAGGCGGTCGCCGCGGACCTGGTCGAGAAGCAGGGCGGCATGGAGATCGTCGAGGAGATCCCCGGCGAGGACCTGTTCGGGTTCGCGGTCGCACCTGACAACGACGCCCTGCGCGAGGCGATGAACGAAGCGCTGGCGACGATCAAGGAAGACGGCACGATGGCGGAGCTGTACGAGACGTGGTTCGGGGGCGAGCCGCCCCCCGCCGTGCTCGACGGTACGAACGAGCTGCTCACCAACGACTAGCGAGTAGACCGACAGCAGCGCGGAAAGGGGCGCCGACGGCGCCCCTTTCTCGCTCGGCAAAAGCGGTTAGCCTCGCCTCGATCCCGAGCGGAGGAGAGGCATGGACTTCATCGTCAACTACTACTTCGACTTCGACGTCATGGGCGAGGAGTTCGGCCGGGTCATGGACGGGTTCTGGCTTACGCTCCAGCTCTCGCTCATCTCGGGGGTGCTCTCGCTTGCGTGGGGCCTCGTGCTCGCGCTGTTGCGGCAGCTACCGGGGAGAGCGCTCGCGCCGGTGCGCTTTCTCACCATCGCCTACATCGACGTCTTCCGCGGCATCCCGCTGCTCTTGGTGCTCCTGCTCCTCTCGGGCTTTCTCTCCGCCGCGCAGTTCGAGGGGGTGATCCCGAAGGAGCTCGGGCTACCGACCTGGCTGGGCCAGACCTCGCCGTTCTGGTGGGGCGTGATGGGTCTGACGCTCACCTACGGCGCCTACATGGCAGAGGTCTACCGCGCGGGGATCGAGGCCGTGCCTCGGGGCCAGACCGAGGCGGCGCGCTCGCTGGGCATGAGCCACAGTCAGGCGATGCGATACGTGGTCGTCCCCCAGGCGGTGCGCAAGGTGATCCCGCCGCTGCTCAACGACTTCATCGCGCTGATGAAGGACACCTCGCTCGTCGGCATCCTCGGCGCGCTCGAAGTCGTCCAGGTTGGCTTCGACATCCAGACCGAGCAGATCAACGGCTCGGCGCTGGTGCTGGGGGCGATCCTGTTCCTGATCGTCACCATCCCGCTCGCGCGAGTGGTGGACTGGCTGATCGCGCGCGACCAGGCTCGGACTCAGCGCGGGGGCGGCCCCGGGGACAGCGAGGAGGCGGAGCCCTCCGGCCCGCCGGCGACCGGGATGGCGGGGGCTTAGCATGGCCACCATGGAGGGCACCGCAACCCCTGCCGAGCCCCAGCCGGAGGGCGGGCCGATGCTCTGCCTGCAGAACGTCTGCAAGCGCTTCGGCGACCTTGAGGTGCTGCGCGGCGTCAGCGTCGACGTCAACCGTGGCGAGGTCGTCTGCGTGATCGGCCCCAGCGGCTCGGGCAAGTCGACGCTGCTGCGCTGCGTCAACCTGCTCGAGCCCCCGGAGGCGGGGCGGATCCTGCTCGAGGGCAAGGAGATCACCGGCAAGGATGCGGTGGAGGGGATCGACTTCGTCCGCCGGCGAGTCGGCATGGTCTTCCAGCAGTTCAACCTCTTCCCGCACAAGTGCGCGCTCGACAACGTCCGCATCGCGCAGGAGAAGGTGCTCCAGCGCTCGTCGGCGGAGGCGACCGAGAAGGCGCGCGCCCTGCTCGCCCGGGTCGGGATGTCCGAGAAGGTCGACGAATACCCTGACCGGCTTTCGGGCGGCCAGCAGCAGCGGGTCGCGATCGCCCGCGCCCTGGCGATGGACCCGCACGTGATGCTGTTCGACGAAGTCACCTCGGCGCTCGACCCGGAGCTGGTCAAGGAGGTCCTCGACGTGATGCGCGAGCTCGCCGACGAGGGGATGACGATGATCGTCGTCACCCACGAGATGGGGTTCGCGCGCGAGGTCGCCAGCCGCGTGGTCTTCATGGACCAGGGCGTCGTCGTCGAGGAGGGACCGCCGGCGGAGGTGCTCGACAATCCCCAGCAGGAACGCACGCGGCGATTCCTGGGGCTGGTGCTCGAGCACTAGGAGCCTCAGCCCCCGGGCTACGATTCGGCCCGTGGAGGCCCGCGAGGAGAGCGCGCAGACGGAGGAGCTGGACAGCTTCGACAGCACCCTCGCCAACCTGAGCGAGGTCGTGTTCGCGGCCCTCGAGGCCGCCAACGCCCGCACCGTGGCCGAGATCGGCGCCGAGAACGGGTTGTTCACCGAGGAGCTGCTCGCCTGGGCGGAGCGGACCGGGGCGCCCCAGGTGATCGCCATCGACCCGGCTCCACAGGACCGGCTGCTCGACCTGGCCGAGGCCCGGCCCGAGCTCGAGCTGCTGATCGGCACCAGTCACACGGTCCTGCCACGGCTCGATCTCCCCGACGCGGTGATCATCGACGGCGACCACAACTACTTCACCGTCAGCGAGGAGCTGCGGCTGATCGGCGAGCGCGCCTCCGGTGCGGACCTGCCGCTGCTGCTGCTGCACGACATCGGCTGGCCGCTCGGACGCCGCGACAGCTATCACGCGCCCGAGCGGATCCCGGCGGAGCACCGCCAGCCGCTGGCCGCGGACGCCTACCTGATCCCGGGCGAGACGGGGGTCGGCGACAGCGGCCTGTACTACCAGTGCACGGCCGCGACCGAGGGCGGCCCCCGCAACGGCGTCCTGACCGCGGTCGAGGACTTCATCGCCGCCAACCCGGACCTGCGGCTGGCGATCGTCGCACCGTTCTTCGGGCTCGGCGTCGTCTGGCACCCCGATTCGCCGTGGGCCGCGGAGGTCGAGCGCGCGCTGGCCCCCTGGGACCGCAACCCGACCCTCGAACGGGTCGAGGCGAAGCGCGTCGATCACCTCGTCTCGGAGTTCCTCAACCGGCAGCGCATCGACACGCTGCGAACCCAGGACTACGTGGCCCGCTACCGGCTCGTGGGCCGGCTCCTGCCCATCTACGACTCGAAGGCGTTCGCCCTCGCGGAGCGGATCTCGCGCGTTCGCCAGCTGGGCACCCCGGGCCTGTCGCGCGCGGACCTCGGCGCGCTGCTCGACGAGCTCGCCGCGGGGGACTTCGACGTGGATCACCTGCGGCGCTTCCCCGAGCCCGCGCCGGGGGAGACCGGACTGCGCGTCGACTGGTCGAACGGCGACGACCCGGGCGATCCCGGCACCCGTCCCGACGTCCCTAGCGACGCCCCCTGAGCCGGGCGCCAAGCCTGCGCAGCGGCTCGGTCCAGGTCCAGCTCGAGCTGCGCCAGGTGTCGATCAGCTTCCCGCGGGCGTCGTTTCGCTGCAGCTCCGCGGCGCCCATCAACAGCCGGTAGGCGGCCGCCTCGGCCTCGGCGCGCCGGGCGCGGGCCCGCCAGTCGCGCGTCTGCTCGGCGTCGAGCTCGGCCTCCCACTTCTCGGCCAGCGCGATGTGGGCGCGGATCCACTCCTCGGGATCGGCGATCAGCTCGAGCGAGTGGTGGTGGACGACCCGCAGGTCCTCGGTCACCACCTTCTTGCCCGCCGCCCGCGCCTGGAGGCAGATGTCGACGTCGTAGCCGTGGTGAGTGGACAGCGCCTCGTCGAAGCGCAGCTCGCGGATGGCCCACGGGGAGAGCACGAGCACGCAACCGTCGACCGCGTCGACCTCGCCGGTCCCCGCATACGACGGCGGGCCCTCGCGCCGCCACGAGACGCCGGGGATCTCGCCGCCGCCTCCGAACTCCTCGTAGCGCTGGGTGACCGAGGCCCAGGTGACCGATCCCTCCCACCACGCGAGGCTCCGGACTCCGACCGCCCCGGCGCAACCGGCGATCGCGACCTCGGGGTCGGCGAGCGCGCGCCGCACCTTCGCCGAGAACTCCGGATCGACGATCTCGACGTCCTGGTGCACGAGCACGAGCGCCTCGAGGTCGTCGCGGCCGGCGACCCGGTCGCAGAGCAGGTTGTAGTTGCGGAAGATCGTTCCGGCGCTGGGCTGGGCGAGCATCTCGGCATCCGCGGCGTCGGCGGTCAGCCGCCGCAGTCCGGGCTCGGCGCAGCGCGCGAAGACGTTGCCGTCGCTGACGGCGCAGGCGTAGACGATCATCGCCGCGCAAGCTACCGAGCGCGTAGCCTGCGGCCGATGTTGGGCGAGCCCTGGGGAGAGCCGGCGGCCGAGGCCGACGGGCTCGCGGTCTGGCTGCGGGCCCCGGTGCCACCGCTCGCCGTGGGCGGCGGGACAGCGCTGTTCGTCCACGGAGCCGCTTTCGCCAAGGGACGGCGGGTCCGGCGGCTGGAGCTCGCGGTCGGGCCCGATCGCCATCCCGTGACGACGGCGGGGATGCCGTCGCCGACGCTTGCGGCCGAGCTCGGCGACCCCCGCGCCGGCCGCGCGATCTTCTGGGGCGTCGCGCCGCTGCCGGCGCCGGGAGGCGAGCTCAGCCTCGTGGCGACCCTCGACGACGGCTCCAGCGCCCGGGTGCGGCTCGGCACGCCGGACGAGGCCGCGCGGCCGGCGTCACCGGAGGCGGCCGGGGCGAGCGTCGCGATCTGCATGGCCACCCACGAGCCGCCCCCCGAGCTGTTCGAGCGCCAGCTCGAATCGCTGCGGGCGCAGACGCACTCCGACTGGGTCTGCGTGATCAGCGACGACGGCTCCGGCGAAGCGGCGTTCGCCCGGATCGAGTCGCTGACCGGATCGGACCCCCGGTTCACCGTCAGCCGGGCCCCCGAGCGGGCGGGCGCCTACGCGAACTTCGCGCGGGCGCTGGCGATGGTGCCCGCGAGCGCCGCGTACGTCGCCCTCTGCGACCAGGACGACCACTGGTACCCCGAGAAGCTCGAGGCCCTGATCGGCGGCCTTGGCGACGCGCGGATGGTGTTCAGCGACATGCGCCTCACCCGCGCCGACGGAACCGTGATCGCCGACACCTACTGGACCTCACGGCGGCCGAACCACGACAACTTCGGCTCGCTGATGCTCGGCAACTCGGTCACCGGCGCCGCTTCGCTGTTTCCGCGCGGGCTGCTCGACGAGGCGCTTCCGCTCCCGCCCCGGGCCGGCAACCTCTACCACGACCACTGGCTGGCGCTCGTGGCGGCCGCGCGCGGGCGGATCGCCTACGTCGACCGGCCCCTCTACGACTACGTCCAGCACACCGAGGCCGCGATCGGGCACGCTGGCGCCAACCGCGGCGTCGCCGGCGGCGGCGTGATCCGGCGGCTCGCCGGCCTGCGCGGCCGCCCGCGCGGGCGGCTGCGCGAGGAATGGCGCCGGATCTACTTCGCGGAGTACTGCCGTGCCGCGCTGACCGCGGTCGCCCTCGAGCAACGGCTCGGCGCCTCGATCGGCGCCTCCCAGCGGCGCGCGCTGCGGCTGGTGCTCGCGGCCGACCGCACGCCGGTCGGGGTCGGCTGGCTCGCCCTGCGCCAGCTCCGGCGCCCGTTCCGCGACGACACGGGCGGCAGCGAGGCCGGGATCCTGCGCGGCCTCGCCTGGCGACGGGCAATCGCGCTCCGCCGCGCGCGCGACCCGCTCGACGACGCCGACCTGCCACCGGGGATCGTCGGCATCGACCCGACGCCGGCGACGCTGCCGGCGGCGCGGCGGGACGGCGCTGGGTAGGGGTGACGGAACGCGGTTGGTCACTTTGGTACTCCATGGGGTACCAAACCGACCAACCGATCAGAATCGGCTCGGCGCGACGGCCGGAACTCCCCCACCCCTCCCCTACCTGCCCGTTGTTGTTAGTCCCCCCGGAGCTCGCTCAGCTCCCCAGCGTCCACGCCACCGAACGCTGGAACCCCGCGAGGCTGTGCTCCGGCGTCAGCCGGGCGTCGATGATCTCGCGCGCCCCGGCGACGACCGCGGCGGCGAGCTCGGGGTCGGAGAGCAGCCGGACGATCGCGGCCGCCATCGCCGCGGGCTCGTCGGGGTCGACGATCAGCGCCGACTCGCCGTCGACGAGCAGCTCCGGGATCGCCCCCACCCGGGTGACCACCGACGGCTTGCCGGCGATCGCCGCCTCGAACGGGACCCGGCCAAACGGCTCGTTGAAGCGCGCCGGGTTGACGATCACGTCAGCCGCCGCGTAGACGTCCTCGACGTCCTCGAGGTGCCCGGCGAGGGTGATCGAGCCCTGCAACCTGAGCTGGGCGATCAGACCGACCAGGTACTGGCGGTAGGCGAGGTCCTGCGGCCGGGGGAACGGGTCGCCGACGATCACGTAGTGGGCGTCGGGAAACTCGGCCAGGACCTCCGGCATCGCGCGGATCAGCGCGTCCTGGCCGCGACCCTCGGTCAGGTAGCCGACCGAGACCAGGCACGGCGCCTCCGGAGGGACTCCGTACTTGGCGCGCGCCGCCTGGCCGTCGCCCGAGCGGTAGCGCTCGTCGTGCGGCGGGTAGACGACCTCGACCGTTCCCGGGGGCAGCTGGTCGAACTGCCTCGCGACCACCTGCGAGCAGGCGATCAGGCCGCTCGCCAGGCGCCCGGTCAGCCGGGCGAGCTCCCTCCCGGCGAGCGCCCGGACGGGTCCGACCCCGTATCCGCGGTCGAACAGCTCGCCGCAGTAGACGAGCACCGGAACGCGCTCGAGGCGGGCCGCGATCGAGACCGCCGGCAGCATCGAGGTGACCGCGACGATCATCGTCGGACTCCGCTCCCTGATCAGCTGGCGGAACTCGGCGACCTCGGCGACCAGCCGGTGGAGCTGGCTCAGCAGGCCGCCGCGGGCACGGGCCGGCGTGGTCAGCGCCTCGTAGTCGCGGTGCAGCACGGTCGCCTGATCGGGAAGCGCGTCGCCGACGCTGCCCTCCGCGGGCAGGACGACGTCGAGCCTTCCCTGCGAGGCGAGCCAGGCGAGCTCATTCTCCAGCGAGCGCGACGGCCCGCTGGTGTCGGCAAGGTGGAAGACCGCCAGCGTGCGCAGCTGCTCCCGAGGCCGCGAGCCGCCGCCCACCGCCTCCGAGCGCCGTCGCAACCGGCTGCGGCGACGGGCGCGCCGGGCGAGCTCGGCGACCAACCCCCGGTTGTTGCCCTCGCGAGCCAGCAGGGCCGCCGGGTACCGCTCGGTGGCGCGCGCGGCTCCATAGCCGCGCACCCGCCCGGCGATTCCGCTCGCAGTCCGGTCGACGGCGAGCTGTCCGGCGCAGAGGATCGTCTCGCGGAGCGCGATCGGGATCGCCCTGCCCGGGGTGAGCACCCCCCACTTGCGGAGCACGTAGCCCCGCCCGAAGCCCATCAGGTAGTTCTTGCGAGCCGAGCCCGAGCGCAGGGTCGCCGAGTGCTGGTGCACGCCCTGCGCGTCGGCGGCGAGCACGCACCCGTAGCCGTTGCGGCGCAGCCGGAGGACGAGGTCGACGTCCTCCCAGTAGGCGAAGAGCCGCTCGTCGAAGCCCCCCGCCTCGACGAACGCGGCGCGGTCGAACGCGGCGGCCGCGGCCGAGGGCCCGATCGGGTGACGGTCGATCCGCTCGAGCGCCGAGAGCGGCTCGCCGTTCAGCCAGTCGAAGACGAGCAGGGTCCGGTCGAGCTCCATCCCGGCGGTGTCGATCCGTGACTCGTCCTCCCAGTCGCGCATCACCCCGGCGACCATCCCGATCCCGGCGGCCGGGTCGAGGCCGGCGCAAATCCGCTCGACGAAGCCGGGGTCGCAGACGCAGTCGTCGTTGACGAGCACGATCGCCTCCCCCTCGGCCCGCTCGACTCCCAGGTTGATGGCGGCCGAGTAGCCGACGTTGACCTCCGACCGCAGCACCTGGGCCCCGTGCTCGGCACAGACCGCCGCGACGTCGTCGCCGGGAGAGCCGTTGTCGATCACGACCGTCTGGTGGTCGCCGCCGTCGAGCGAGGCGAGCAGCGCCCCGACCCGCTTCGCATCCATGGTCGGCACGACCACGGTCGCGGTGCCGGCCCTGCCCGTCACATCGCCCTCGCCTGGACGACGATCGAGCCGCCGCGCCTGCAGACGCCGGCCGCCAGCTCGGCGAGCACCGCGACCGGGGCGAGCACGGGCCCGGCGGTCAGGGTCACGGCCCAGTCGCGCGTCCGCGTCCCGCCCGCGACCGGGCCGAGGTCGCGCTTCAACGCCCGGAACGCGAAGTCGCGCTCGCCGGTGAGGCGGTTGAGCATCGTCTGCCACATCCCGAGGGGATTCTGCTCGACGAGCAGATGACGGACTCGCTCGACCCGAAAGCCGGTGCGCTCGAGCAGCGCCGTCGCGCCGGCGGGCGTCAGGTGCGTCCGGTGCCGGGGGACGTCCTGGTGAAACCAGCGGTCGCCGCCGAGCCGGGCCTGCAAGGAGGCGAGGTTCGGGACGGCGACGACGAGCGACCCTCCGGCGCGCAGCCAGCCGTGGATGCGTGCCAGAGCCTCGCCGGGGTGGTCGAGGTGCTCGAGCGCGTGCCAGACGACGACCGCGTCCTCGGATCCCGCCGGCAACCGCGCCTCGTCGATCCCGACGTTCGCGACCTCGGCGCCGATCTCGCTCGCCGCGGCGCAGGCCGCCGGCGAGGGGTCGATCCCATGGGCGTCGAGGCCCGCGGCGCGCATCGCGGCGACCAGCTTGCCGTCGCCGGCGCCGACCTCGAGCACTCGCGCGCCCGGCTCGAGGTGGGAGACGAAGCGCACCCGGTCGCGCTCGGCCAACCCGCGCAGCGGGGCCAGCAGCCGTCGCGCGAGGCCGCGCGCCGGCGCGTAGGTGCCGCCCTCGTACATCGCGGCGCGGTCGGGGGCATCGCCGATCGTGACCGCCGAGCCGCAGCTCGCGCAGCGCCGCAGCTCGAACGGGCCGGCTCCGGCCAGCTGCGGGTCCGAGGCGGTCGCCGCCCGCCAAGCGATCAGCGACGACCGGCCGCAGGCCGGGCACCCGGACGCCTCCACGTTGTCGGAGGTCAGTACGCCCCGGACCCGCGCAGGGTCACGGGGACGGTCTCGGCGATGATCCGCAGGTCGCGAGCCAGCGAGAGGTTCTCGATGTAGTCGAGCTCGACGGCGAGCCGCTCGTGGAAGGTCAGGTCACCGCGTCCGAACACCTGCATCGGCCCGGTGATCCCCGGCTTGACGCTGAGCCGGAAGCGATGCTCGGGCCGGTAGCGCTCGACCAGCTCGACCTGCTCCGGACGCGGGCCGACGATGCTCATCTCGCCGCGCAGGACGTTGATCAGCTGGGGCAGCTCGTCGAGGCTGAGCCGGCGCAGGAAGCGCCCGACCCGGGTGACGCGCGGATCGTCGGAGAGCTTGAACACCGGGTCGCGGAGGTCGTCGAGGCGGACGACGTCGGCGAGCCGCTCCTCGGCGTCGGCGACCATGGTCCGGAACTTGTGCATCTGGAACGGCCGCCCGTCGAGCCCGGCGCGGGTCTGGTTGAAGAACACGGGGCCGCGGCTGTCGAGCTTGATCGCAAGCGCGATCAGCGGGAAGAACGGGGCGGTTACGAGCAGCCCGACGCTGGAGACGGCGAGGTCGAAGCCGCGCTTGATCAGCGCCGTCGAGCGCGACGGGTCCCAGGTCTCGTACTCGAGCACCGGCAGGTCCGCCACCCGGGCCAGGCGCACCGGCCCGGCGCGGCCGTGCAGGGGCGAGATCACGCTCAGCTTCACCTGGCGCTCGCGGCAGAGGGCGACGAGGCCGCCGACCTCGCCCGGCTCCATCCGGTCGGAGGCGAAGATCACGCGGTCGACCTGGCCGGCGAGCGCGTCGAACGCCTCGATCTCGTGCTCGTCGACGAGCTCCAGATGCATGTCCGGGAAGAGCTCGAGCTTGCGGCGGATCATCTCGGCGAGGTCGCCGTCGCCGAGCACCGCCGTGACCTCGGGCGGGGTCAGCCGCCGCCATGCCCAGCGGGCCGCGCCGCGCAGGAACAGCGCCATCCCGGCGGCGACCGCCCAGGCGGCGACCGCCGTGCCGAGGGCCACCTCGCCGGAGGGCGTCTGCGGCAGGATCAGCGCCAGCAGCGCCACCCCCGCCGCGGCCCAGGCGGCGATCGCCGGCAGCTCGTCGACGGTGAGATGGCGGATCGCGACGTGATCGCGGTCGTAGAGACCGATCAGCTTCGCCACCACGACCCAGGCGGGGAGCAGGATCAGCGCCCAGTAGGCGTCCGCCGACGTCGAGGCGATCACGAGGCTGGCGGCGGCGGCGGCGATCAGATCCGCGAGCGCGAGCATGCGGCGGCGCAGCGCATCGCGCCAGTAACGCGGCCTGCCTGTACCCGACTCGCTGCCCAACTCGACGCGGAAGGGCGCGGATCCGTCCCTTGCCATCACAACAAGGTTAACCCGGCGAGATGCCGAAAGGCGCGCTGGTATGCGATCCATGAACGCTCACTGGCGCCCGACCGGGAGCGCGGAGAACTCGTAACGCAGCGGGCCGGACGACGTCGCGAAACCCCCCGCGGAGTCGATCGCGACCGTCGCCGGATCGAGCGCGAGCGCGAACGGAGCCGGGAAGTCGGCCCCCCGGGGCGTGCTGAGCAGGATGCCGTCGGGAGCGGTCGGGGTCTGAAACCGGGTCCTGGTCGCGTCGAGGGCAACGGTACGGAGCGCCTCCTTGTACGCGAACGTGCGCAGGCGCTCGATCCCCTGCCCGCCCGCGCCCTCGACCCGCGCGATCACCGCCGCGCCCGGCGGCGCGGGTGGAACGCGGACCGGCTCGCCGTAAGCGGCCTCGACGGCGCCGAGCGGCCGCTCTTCGCCGCAGCGGTCGGATCCGCGCTCGAGCAGCTGGTAGCGGTCGGTGGTCAGCACGGCGCGGAAGTGGCAGAGCAGGGCCCGCTGCTCCAGCGGGGCATCGAACGTCGTCAGCCGCCCGTCGACCCCGACCAGCGAGCTGTCGTCGAAGCCGAGGTGACGGATGACGAACCGCGGCCCTTGCTCGGATGCAAGCGCGTCGGCGTTGATGCGATCGAGCTCCGGCGTGTAGGCGGAGTAGTCCTGGATCACCGGCAGCGGCCGCCAGTCGAAGCCGTAGGCCCAGACGAGCGTCAGCTCCCAGGGAAGCGCGTCGACGGGCTCGCCGTCGACGCGGGCGATCATGCGCGGGTCGAGCGCGTAGGCGGCGCGCAGGCCGTCGCGCGCCGCGTCCCTGGCCTGACCGCGCTCGGACGGGATCTCGAGCGTCCGCAGCTGGTCGACCGCGGTGCGTGGCTCGAAGGTCCGGTCGAAGTTCTGTCCGCTCGCCGGGAAGTAGACGAGCGCGATCGCCGCGAGCCCGGCGACGAGCGCGACGCGCTCGCCGGCGCGCCATCGCGGCGCCAGCCAGACGACCGCGAGCACTCCGAAGACGACCGCGACGTGGCCGCCGTCGTGGCGGACGAACCCGTACTTGAGCAGCGAGAACGAGAGCACCGCGAGCAACGCCGGGGTCGCGATCCGCGCCGCCCGGCCGGCGGGCGAGCCGACCCGAAGCAGCGCCGCGGCGGTCGCGACGATCACCGCGATCGCGGCCGCCCAGTCCCAGCCGACCGGGCCCGCCTCGATCTGCATCGACCGCTGGTAGCCGGAGACGATCTCGATCGAGGTGCGAACGTAGTCGTCGAGGTTGCCGACCCCCTGCCCGGTCACGAACCACAGCACGGCGAAGCAGCCGGCGAAGGTCGCCGCGAGCCGGGCGAGGTTGCGCGCTCGCGAGCCCGGGAGCGCGATCGCGGTGATCAGGACGAGCGCGAGCACCGTCGCGCCGACGTTGAGCTTCACCATCGCCTCGACCGCCGCCAGGGCGCCGCCGCCGTAGAGGATCAGCGGCGAGGTCCACCGCGGCGCGCCCGCCTGCAGGGAGACCAGGCACCAGAGCGCCGTCAGCCCGAGCGCGACCGACCCGACGGTGGGTGGCACCAGCGCCGCGACCGCGAAGGCGATCAGCGCCGCGACCGGCCATTCGAAGCTGCGTCGCGCCGCCCACAGCAGGCTGGCGGCAAGCGCCGCGCGCAACAGGAGCAGCCAGAGGCCGCCGAGCGCCGCCTGCAGGCCGTCGACGACCATCGGCTGGTCGAGGAAGCCGAGCGGCCCGTACGTGAACACGATCTCGGTGCCGTAGTCGAGACCCTCGGCGGTCGCCAGGTTGAGCCCGAGCATCCAGGACGGATCGAGTCCCGTAGCGGGGGTGATCTGGACGTAGTCCCAGGTGAGGATCGCGACCGCGAGCCCGAACACGGCGGTGACCCAGGGACTGTCGAGCCGCGCGCGCAGGGGTCGATGTATAGCGAAGGGCCGATGGCGGATGGCCCCGAGCGAGCAGCGCTACCCTCCGGCGCCCGTGAGCGAGCCATCGCAACAACCGGCGTTCCTGCTCTGCGTCGAGCACGGGCGGCTCGAGAGCGAGGCGATCGTGCTCGTCGAGAGCCTCCGCAAGTGGGGCGGCTCGTACGCCGACTCGCCCGTCTACGCGTTCGCGCCACGGCCGGACTTCCGGCCGGAGGCGGCGACGATCGAACGCCTCACGGAGCTCGGCTGCGAGTTCGTCGACGTGCCGCTCGTCGACCGCTTCGCCGACAACCCGACCTTCAACAAGGTCCCTGTCTGCGCCTGGGCCGAGCGCGAGCTCGAGCACGAGACGCTCGTCTTCACCGACTCCGACTGCGTTTTCTTCAACGAGCCCTCGGAGCTCGCCGGGGGCGACTGGGTGGCGGCGATGCGACCGGTCGACCGCCGGATCGCCGGCTCGCGGGGCAAGGGCAGGGGTGAGCCGTACTGGCAGAAGATGTACGCGGAGCTCGGGGTCAAGGGCCGGCCCTTCGTCCGGACCACGGTCGGCGCGATGAAGATCCGCGCCTACTGGAACAGCGGCCTGATCGGCGCCCGCCGCGACGCCGGGCTGTTCGGGGCGTGGGAGCGGGCGTTGAACAGGCTCCACGACGCCGACCTCGTCGACGAGCGCTGGCCGCAGTTCATGGACCAGATCAGCTGGGCGATGGTGACCGCCGACGTCCACGACCGGGTGCGGATCCTCTCCGACGCCTACAACTACCCGATCCGCCACCGTCCCTCCCTGGGCGCCGAGGCGATCGACCTCGACCTCGACGAGATCGTCCACGTGCACTACCGGCTCTGGTTCCACATGCCCGACGCGCTGAGCAAGGTCGAGCCGCCGTTCGACTCGTCCGGCGAGCGCTACCGCTGGCTCGCAGAGCGGCTGCCGATCCCGCCCGAGATCGAGGTCGACGAGGACGAGTGAAGCCCGCGCTCAGCTCGTCGCGACCTGGTCGAAGATGTCCTGGTCCCGGGGGTTGAGGCGGTGCGCGGCGGCGAGCGCCTCCCGTGCGGCGGCGGGGTCGTCATCCTCGGCCGCCATCCGCGAGGCGAGCAGATGCAGGCGGTAGTCGTCCGGCGAGCGCTCGATCGCCTCGTCGATCGCCTCGCGGGCGTCCGCGTAGGCGCCGGCCTGCTCGTAGACCAGCGCCAGCTGGGTGCGGGGCTCGGCGGACCACGGCTGTAGGTCGATCGCGTCGTTGGCCGCGCTCAACGCCGCCTCGACGTCGCCGTCGGCCGCGGCCTCGCGGCTCGAGTCGAGCGAGTGGGCCGAGAGCAGCAACAGGGCCGACCCGCAGATCGACACCCAGGCGACCAGCAGCAGGACGACGCCGCCCGCGAAGCGGCGGCGGCTGCGGACCGGCCAGGGAGACGCGGACGGCTCGGGCGCCGGCCGGGCGAGCGTCGCCGGACCGCAGAGCAGAGCCGCGGCGACGATCGTCACCCCGAAGACCGCGGGCAGGTCCCAGGTCCAGTCGACCGCGGCGGCGGCGATGCCGACCACGAGCAGCGCGAGCGCCGGCCCGGCCTCGACGACCCGGTCGGCGGCCCGCAGGCGCCTGACTCCGGCGACCGCGGCGGAGGCGAAGACGGCGACCAGCAACGCGAGCCCGGGGAGGCCGAGCTCGGCCATCGTCTCGAAGACGACCGAATGGGCGCGGGTCGCGGGAATCGCGACCTCGCGATGCTCGAACCAGTACGGGGTGTAGCCGCTCGCGCCGACGCCGCCGAGCGGATCGCTCGCAAACGCGTCGACCGCGGTCTCCCAGAACTGGTACCGGCCGCTGCCACCGCCACGCAGCAGGCCGACGTCGCCACTCGCGAGCTCCTCCCCGGTCGGCACCGCCTTGAACTCGTCCCACTGCTCCAGCGGATCGGCCGCGACGATCGTCGCGAGGACGGCGACGGCGGCGACCACGATCGCCGCCGTGGCGGCCCGTCGCGGGATCACGAGCGCCTGCAGCCGGCCGTCGAGCGCGTGGCGGAGCCCGAACGTGGCCGCCACCAGGACCGTGGTGATCGCCAGCATCTGGTGGCCCTGATCGGCGGCGCCGGCCGTCGCCGGACGGTTGAGCAGGTCGTCGCGAGTCTCGGCGATCAGGATCAGGACCGCCCCGGCGAGCACGCCGAGCAGCAGGTTGACGACCAGCCGCCCGCGCGTCGGCCCGGTTGCGACGAGGACGGCGTACGCGAGCACCGCGGCGACGATCCCGCCGCGCGAGTCCGTCATCCAGAGCGCCAGCATCACCGCCGGCATCGCGGCGACCGCGCCCGCTCGCATCCGCCGCGTGTCGGACGTCGCCGCGAACCAGCCGAGCAGGACGATCGCCGCGGCCATCGACGCAGCGAGACCGTTCCAATATCCGATCGGGTAGGTGAGGCGGCCGAGGATCGCCGGGAGGTCCTCGGCGAGGCCGGCGTCCGGATCGCCGAACCACGCCGGCTCGAACCGGCCAAGGAGCGCGATCGCGCCGACCAGGGTGAGGCCGATCGCGAGCCCGGCGAGCCAGGGGCGCGCCTCGGCGCGCTTCGAGGCGATCACGACGAGGACGAAGAGGCCGAGGTAGGCAAGCGTCCTGACCACGTCCTCGAAGCCGTTGCCGTCGTCGCTCGCCCAGGCGAGCGAGAGCGCCATCAGGGCGGCGAGGGCGGCGAGCGAGAGCCCGGCGTAGATCGCCGCGCGCGGCGGCTCGGACCGCGGCAGCAGCCCGGTCGCCAGCCCGACCAGCGCCAGCGCCCAGACGATCAGGCCGGCAGCCGCGAACGCGGTCGGCTCGAAGCCGCCTCCGGCGAGCGCGATCGCGACGCAGCCACCCGCAACTGCGGCGGCGATCACGTGTTTCGACTCCAGACGTCTTATGGCCCGCATTGTCGGCCGCACTCTGTACCCTGCTCGGGCCCCCACCTCTCGAAAGGGACTGATTTACGGATGACGCAAGGCAGGAAGTCTAGGACCGTGCTCGCAATCGCCTGCGCGCTCGCCGCCCTCACGGCGGCCGCGCTCGCACCGGCGTTCGCGGGTGCCCAGGCTGCAGAGAACGAGTACAACCTCACGCTCCCGGGCGCCGGCGGGGGGCACGGCGACGCCGGCAGCGGCGGCGCGGACACCAGCGCCGCGTCGAACGCCTCCGGCTCCGACGGCGGCGGCGGAGCGCCGATCGTGCTCATCGGTCTCGCGGCGGTCGCCGCGATCTGCACCGGGGCAGCGGTTTGGCGCCTGCGGGATCGCTCCGGCGGCGGCGCGGGGAAGGTCGGACCTGGCGCACCGGAGGCCGCAAGCGAGACACAATAGGCCGGTGCCGCGAGCTGCCGCAGCCCCGGACAAGGACCGCTCACCACCGCCCAGCCACCGCCGTCGCTCAGCGAGGCGCAGTCCGGTAGGACGCCTGGCGTCGCGGCGCGGCGTGTCGATCGGCACGGCCGCGCTGGCGCTCGTCGCGCTGCTCGCGGTGGCCGGCCCGGCGACGGCCGCAAAGCGGCCCGTGTTCGGGATCGTGCCCCAGGACGGGGCGCTGCCGGCCGCGGACGACCTCGACATCATGCCCGGCGGCGGAGTCGGCGGGCTGCGCACGATGCTGTCCTGGGCCACGGTCGAGAGGCACCGCGGCGTGTACGACTGGAGCCAGACCGATCATCTGATCCGCGAGACCACCAATCGCGGGATCGAGCCGTTCCTGTTCATCTACGGGACGCCCGAGTGGGCCGCGAAGCTCGATGGCTGCACCGACAGCTGCTCGGCCTTCGCGCCGCGGACCCAGGCGACCAGGAACGCCTACGCGACCTTCGCCGCGGCCGCGGCGACCCGCTACGGCCCGGGAGGCACCTTCTGGCAGGCGCCGCTCCTCGCGAGCGGGGACGATCCGAACGGCCCCGCCGGCCCCTGTGCGGTGAACCCGGAGTTCTGCATCCCCCAGCCGCCGCCATCTCCCCCACCGTCGTCTCCGACGCCCGTCCCGCCGCTGCCCACCGAACCGCCGTGCAAATGCGACGTGCCGCAGCCGATCACGGTCTGGCAGATCTGGAACGAGCAGAACTCGTCCAAGTACTACGCGCCGAAGGTCGACATCCGCGGCTACGCCGCACTCCTGAAGACCACGGCCGGGGCCATTCGCGCGGTCGACCCGAGCGCCGAGATCGTGCTCGGCGGGATGTGGGGCCCGCAGTCGGCCCGCTACGTGGTGACCACGAACAGGAAGTACCTGACCAAGCTCTACGAGCTCGGCGCGGCCGAGGACTTCGACGCGATCGCGGTCCATCCGTACGCCGACAACGCGAAGCTGTCGGTCGATCAGCTGGAGAGCGTTCGCCGCCTCGCCCTGAAGCACGGCGACCGCGACGTCCGGATGTGGGTGACCGAGGTCGGCTGGGCAGCCCGCGGCCCGGCCGACAACCCCTACGTCAAGGGCCTCGACGGACAGGCGCGGGTGCTGGCCCGGGCCCTCTCCGCATACGTGCGCCAGCGGCGCACCCTCAACCTGCGCGGCGTGTTCTGGTACTCGTGGCGAGACAAGAAGGGCGGCGACTCGATCTGCGATTGGTGCGGGTACGCGGGCCTGAGAACGAAGGACGGCGAGCCGAAACCGGCGTGGGACGCGTTCAAGCGAGTCGCGCGGAGGTGATCGCCAGGCGGCTGCGGGCCGGCGTGGCGAGCTCGCTGGCGTTCGCGGTCCTGCCGATCGCCGCCGCGTCCGCCGCGGCGCCGCCGAAGCGATTCTTCGGCGTCGATCCGCAGGGGCCGATCGATCGGGCCGACTACGCCAAGATGCGCGACGCCGGGGTCGGGACGATCCGCTTTCAGCTCTCCTGGGCGTTGGTCGACCCCGGCCCACCCGCGGACGACTACGACTGGTCCTCGCCCGACGTGATCGTCGCCGGCGCCGCCGCCCGCGGAATGCGCGTCCTGCCCTTCGTGCTCGACGCGCCGGCCTGGGTCCTCGCCCTCGACGGGCATTCCTGCAGACCCGGGAGCTGTCCGCCCTACCCGCCGCAGGGACGGCGGGCCCTCGCCGCCTGGCGCGCCTTCCTCGCCGCCGCGGTCGACCGCTACGGACCGCGCGGCAGCTTCTGGGCGGCGAACCCGGACCTGCCGAAACTGCCGATCCGCGCCTGGCAGATCTGGAACGAGGAGAACTCGCCCTCCTACTGGGAGCCCCGGCCGAGGGTGCGGGAGTACGCGAAGCTGCTCGGCGCCGCACACGAGGCGATCCGCGAGCGCGACCCCGGGGCGACCGTGATCCTCGGCGGGATGTTCGGGACGCCGTTCGGCGGGCTGAGACCGGGGATCGCCGCCTGGGACTTTCTCGCCCGCCTGTACCGGCTGAAGGGCGCGAAGCACGACTTCGAGGCGGTCGCCCCGCACCCGTACGCGGCGAGGTTCGCGGACGTCAAGGCGCAGATCGGCCGTTTCCGCGAGCGGATGGCAGACGCCGGCGACGAACGCGCCGAGCTCTGGATCACCGAGCTCGGCTGGGCCTCGGGAGGAGCGCCGCATCCGCTCAACCGCGGGCTCGCCGGACAGGCGCGGCGGCTGCGCCAGTCGTTCCGGTATCTGATCGACAAGCGGCGGAAGCTCGGTGTCCGCAACGTGACCTGGTACTCATGGCGCGACAACCCCGCCGCCGACGCCGGCTTGTGCGTTTGGTGCCCGGAGTCCGGGCTCCTGTACGAGAATCATTCGCGCAAGCCCGCTTTCAACGTGTTCAGGAAGTTCACAGGTGCCCGCTGACCGGACCCGATCGCGCCGCCCCCCGGCGCTCGCCGCTGCGCTCGCGGTGGCGGTCGCCCTTCTCCTCCTCCCGAGCTCGACCGCGGTCGTCCAGGGTCAGACCGCGGTCGTCCCCAGCACCTTCTTCGGAGTCGCGCCGCAGAACATCCTCGCCGAGGGCGAGCTCGCCCGGATGGCGCAGGGGCGGGTCGGGACCGTGAGGGCGCTGATGAGCTGGGCCACGATCGACCCGAGCCCCGCCGACGACAACAACTGGACGGAGTACGACGCGCTCGTCGCCGCCGCGGCGCGCAACGGGATCACCGTGCTGCCGTTCCTCTTCAGCACGCCCCCGTGGGTGGCCAACGGCCTCGACCACTACGGCTGCGAGATTCCGGCCTGCGGGCTGTACGCCCCCGCCGGCCCGGCGGCGCTCGCGGAATGGCAGCGCTTCCTGCGCGAGGCGGTGCAGCGCTACGGGCCGAACGGGACCTTCTGGGCCGAGCACCCGGAGCTGCCGGTGACCCCGATCACCACCTGGCAGTTGTGGAACGAGCAGAACTCGTTCAGCTTCTACGAGCCGAAGATCGACGCCAGGGCCTACGCGACCCTGCTGCGGACCGGGTCAGAGGCGATCCGCTCCGTCGATCCGAACGCGAAGATCCTGCTCGGGGGGATGTTCGGGACCCCCGGCGGCGTGAAGAAGCCGAAGTACTTCGCCTGGAAGTTCCTCCGCAAGCTCTACAAGGTCCCCGGGATCGAGGCCTACTTCGACGGGATCGGCGTCCACCCCTACGCCGCCAAGATGGTCAGGGTGATCGAACAGACGAAGCTGATGTACAAGGAGACGGTCCGCGCCGGCGACCCGACCGAGATGTGGGTCACCGAGGTCGGCTGGTCGTCGGGCAACGGCGCCAACCCGCTCGACCGCGGCAAGCAGGGGCAGGCCCAACGGATGCGGGAGGTGATGACCTACTTCATCGGCAACCGGGCCAAGTTCGACGTCCAGAACGTGACCTGGTTCGCCTGGCGCGATCTCGGCGGCAAGCCGATCTGCGAATGGTGCGGCAAGGCCGGTCTGTTCAAGGCCGGGTCCCTGACGCCGAAGCCTTCCTGGAAAGCACTGATGGCCTACACGGGCGGTAGCTAGCCTGACACCGATGAGACCCTCGGCGGCCGCGGCCGCGGCCACGGCCGCGAGCATCCTCGTCCTCGTGCTGGGCGCGATCGGCTGCGGCTCGAGCGACGACGAGCCGCCGCCCAGCCCCGCGGTGCCGCCCGCGCCGCCCGAGTTCTTCGGCGTCGTCCCGCAGGGCCTGTTGACCGGGGAGGACATCGACCGGATGGAGCAGGGAAACGTGGGGCATGTCCGCATGGTGATCCCGTGGGGGACGTTGGACTCCTCCGCGCGCCCCGACGAGGGCGATTTCTCGACCATCGACCCGATCCTGCTGCTCGCCGCCGATCGCGGGATCCGGATCCTGCCGACGATCTACGGGACCCCTGACTGGATCGCCCAGGACCTCGATGGGCGCTCGTGCACGCCCAACTGCGCCGCCTTCGCCCCGAGCTCCGACGAAGCGGTGGCCGCCTGGGCGGAGTTCGTCGGCCAGCTCGTCGATCGCTACGGGCCCGGTGGCGCGTTCTGGGCAGATCACCCCGACGTGGATCCGGAGCCCGTTCGCGCCTGGCAGATCTGGAACGAGCAGAACTCCCCCACCTTCTACCAGCCGGCCGTTGACCCGGCCGGCTACGAGAAGATGCTCAGCGCCGCGTCGGATGCGATCAAGGAGCGCGATCCGGAGGCCGAGGTGATCCTGGGCGGGATGTTCGGAACCCCGTACAAGGGCAAGCCGCCGGCGATGTCGGCCCCGGAGTTCCTGCGCGCGCTGTACGCGATCGATGGGGCCGCCGATGACTTCGACGCCGTCGGCGCCCATCCGTACGCCCCGCGGCAGGCGAAGATCGAGCAACAGGTGCGGCTCCTGCACGACGAGATCGAGAACGCGAAGGACGACGCGTCGCTCTGGATCACGGAGGTCGGCGCATCGTCGGACGTCGGCGACAACCCGCTCGAGCTCGGGCCCGACGGCCAGGCGGAGCAGCTGACCGAGGCGTTCGAGTACTTCCTCGAACAGCGTGAGGCCTTCGACATCGAGGGCGTGACCTGGTACTCGTGGCGCGACAGCACCGACGCCAGCCAGTGCGACTGGTGCCCGGGGTCGGGCCTGTTCGAGGCCGACGGGACGACCGCGAAGCCGTCCTGGGACGCGTTCGTCTCCTTTACCGGCGGGTCTTAGCGGCTCGCGCCGCCGGCCATCGCCGGGAGGATGACGACGGTGTCGGTGTCCGCGACCGTCGTTTCGAGACCCTCGAGCACCCTCACGTCCTCGTCGTTGAGGTAGACGTTGACGTAGCGGTTCAGAGCGCCGTCGGCGCCGAACAGCTGCTCGCGCGTCTCCGGGTGGGCGGCGGCGAGCGCCTCGAGCACCTCGCCGACCGTCTCGCCGTCGGCGGCGACCTCGGCCTCGCCGGCCGTGCGCGGGCGCAGCACCGGGGGGATCTTCACGTTCGGCATCGGGAGAAAGCTATCGAGCGCGTGCCGGCTAGACGGCGGCGGGGGTGTCCTCGCGCGCCGGTGCGCCGCAGAAGAGCTCGTAGTCGGGGAACTTCCCCATCTCCTCGGGGGCGACCTCCGGGGCGTGCTCGCCGCAGATCGGACACTCGGGATCGCGCTTTACCTTCAGCTCGGTGAACCGGGTCCCGAGCGACTCGTAGAGCAGCAGCCGGCCGACCAGCGGCTCGCCGATCCCGGCGGTCAGCTTGATCACCTCGTTGGCCTGCAGCAGCCCCATCACCCCGGCCATCACCCCGAGGACGCCGTTGGCGCCGCAGCTCGGAGCGAGCTCCGGGGGCGGCGGCACCGGATAGAGGCAGCGGTAGCACGGCCCCTCGAAGGGGACAAAGGTCGAGATCTGGCCGTCGAAGCCGAGGATCGACGCCGAGACGACCGGCTTGCGCAGCCGTACCGAAGCGTCGTTGAGCAGGTAGCGGGTCGGGAAGTTGTCGGCGCCGTCGACGATCACGTCGTAGGGCTCGATCAGCTCGAGGATGTTCGACGCGTCGAGGCGCTCGTTGTGCTCGACGACCTCGACGTCGGGGTTGAGCGCCTCGATCGTAAGCCTCGCCGAGGCCGTCTTCGGGATCCCGACCCGCTCGGTGTTGTGGATCACCTGGCGCTGCAGGTTCGACTCGTCGACGACGTCGTCGTCGATGATCCCGATCGTGCCGATCCCGGCGGCGGCCAGGTAGAGGGCGGTCGGGGCGCCGAGGCCGCCGGCGCCGAGCAGCAGGACCTTCGAGTTGAGGAGCTTCAGCTGGCCCTCGACCCCGACCTCGGGAAGCAGCGTGTGGCGCGAGTAGCGGTTGCGCTGCTCGCGGGTCAGCCCGGAGTTGTTGACGGTCGGCAGGCCGGCGCCCTCCCAGGCGACGATCCCGCCCTCGATCACGCCGACGTCCTCGTAGCCGAGCGAGGCGAGCTCGGTGGCCATCGTCGCGGAGCGGTTGTCGGTGCGGCAGTGCAGGAGGATCCGCTCGGAGGTATCGGGGGCGACCTCGTCGAGCCGCCCGACCAGCTCGCCCATCGGCACGTGCTCGGCGACCTCGATGTGGGACTCGTCCCACTCGTTCCGCTCGCGGACGTCGATCAGCTTCGTGCCCGCGTCGAGCTCACGCTGAGCGGTCTCGAGATCAATCAACTCAACCGGCATCTGCCGAAAAACTCCTAATCCCTATCCGGATTACGGCCATTACTTCAGAAAGTGTAGCAACGGAGGCGGGAACGAGGGACGCGGCGGAAACGGTGGGGTTTGGCGCGTTTCGGGTCTATAGGACCCGAAAGTCGCCAAACCCCCGGAGCTCGCCTCAACCCTTCCCCTTATTGCCCGTTGTTGTTCGGCAGCTCCGGCACCGGCCGGGCCGACAACACGGCGTGCACCGCCGCCCGGTCGCGCTCCGTCGCCCGCCGGAGCAGCTGCTTGGCGATCAGCCGCAACCGCAGGTTCGCCCGCAGCGCCATCCACCCGAGCCATTCCCGCCGCGGCCCGTAGGCGCGGCGCAGCGCGGCGCGCCAGTTCAGCGTCCCGGTCGCCCGCCAGGCCTCGCGGGAGCCGTACGCGAGCGTCGTCGACCCCTGGCCGTGGTGGACGAGCCGGCAGGCGACCGGGTCGAACCAAGAGCGGACCCCGCCGGCGGCGGCGCGCAGGCCGAGGTCGACGTCCTCGCCGAACATGTGCAGCGCGGGATCGAACGGGCCGAGCCGCTCGAGCACCGCCGTCGGGCCGGCGACGCAAGCGCCCCGCAGCCAGGTGACCTCGACCCGGCGCTCGAGCCGGTACGGCTCGGTGCGGGCGCGCAGGGCGGCCGGCTGGATCGCGGCCGGGACCAGGGCCCGCACCCACGGCCAGACCCCGACCTCGGGCCCGCTCGCCGACGGCTGCACGGAGCCGTCGGAGTTCAGCACCCGCGGACCGACGAGCCCGCCGAGCTCGAGGGCCGCCGCCGCGAGCCGGTCGAGGCCGTCGTCGAGCAACTCGGTGTCGGGGTTGAGCAGCACGCTCGCGGGCGCCGAGGCGGCGGCGACCCCGACGTTCGAGGCGGCGCCGAAGCCGATGTTCTCCTCGAGGCCGATGAAGCGGTGCGTGCCCTTCCACTCCGCCGCGGCGGCGCCGGGCGAGTCCGAGGAGGCGTTGTCGACGACGATCAGCTCCTGGTCGCCGTCGAGATGCCGGTTCATCGTCGTCACCAGGGTGCGCAGGTGACCCGCGCACTCCCAGGTGACGACGACTACCGAATACTTGATTGCGGTCGGTCCTAGCCGATCGTCGGGCGCATCTGGCGCAGGCGCCGGACGCGCTCCTCGATCGGCGGGTGGGTCGAGAACAGGCTCGCGATCCCGCCGCCCTTGAACGGCTTCACGATGTACATCGACTCGGTCGCCTGATTGACGTGCATCGGATGCGCGGCGGCACCCTCCTCGAGCCGCAGCAGCGCCGAGGCGAGCGACTCCGGGTTGCCGCAGAACTCGGCCCCGGTCGCATCGGCCGCGTACTCGCGCTGGCGCGAGACGGCGAGCTGGATCAGCGTCGCCGCGAGCGGGGCGAGCAGAACCAGTGCCAGGCTTCCGATCAGCCCGAGCGGCGATTCGTCGTCGCCACCGAACCAGAGGAAGAAGTACGCCAGATAGGTGATCATCGCGCCGATCGCCGAGGCGACCGACTGGGTGAGGATGTCGCGGTTGCTGATGTGGGCGAGCTCATGGGAGATCACGCCGCGCAGCTCGTCCTCGGAGAGCAGCTTCGTGATTCCGCTCGTCACCGCGACCGCCGAGTGCTTCGGGCTGCGCCCGGTCGCGAACGCGTTCGGCTGCTCGGAGGGGATCTCGTACAAGCGCGGCATCGGCAGGCCGGCCCGCGTGGTCAGCTCGCGCACCATCTGATAGAGGCGCGGCGCCTCCTCCTCGGAGAGCGGCTTCGCGCCCGAGGCCTTGATTGCGATCTTGTCGCTGAAGAAGAAGGCGACGAAGTTCATCACCAGGGCGATCGCCAGGAAGACGGAGGCGATCTGGATGCCGCCGATGGCATAGCCGATCGCGACCAGCAAACCGCCGAGGGTCGCCATCAGAATCGTCGTCCGCAGCCCAGCCGAGACCTTCGACTTGCGGGTGGTTGTCATCGCGGGGTGCTCCTTGATGCCTGCCCGGCTCTCAAGACACAGGCGGCCGGACTTGAACCTGTACTGGACATTCTGACGATGCGGTTTCGCGATCACATGGGGGCTGGCCCCTATATCGCCCTGGGTGGCAGGACCCTTTCTTCACGCGACAGCCGCCGCGCGGGCGCGGATACTTAGCCGGTGCGCCGCCGCGACCTCCTCACCCAGGTCCTGCTCGTCAACCTGCTCCTGATCGTCGTCGCCGTGGTCACCGCGGCGATCGCGGCGAATGCGGACACCGAGCTGCTCGATCCGCAGTCGGCGATCGTCCTCGGGCTGGCGGTGGCGCTGACGATCGTCTTCAACGTGCTCCTGATCCAGCGGCGCTTCCAGCCGCTCGAGCAGCTCGTCGACCAGATGGAGCGCGCCGACCTCTCACGCCCGGGCGCGAACCTCAGCGACGGGGACGAGCCCGCCGGGCCCGAGGAGGTCCGTCGCCTGCACCAGGCGTTCTCGCGCATGCTCGAGCGGCTCGAGGCCGAGCGCCGCCGCACATCGAGGGCCGCGCTGACCGCCCAGGAACGCGAGCGGACCCGCGTCGCGCGGGACCTCCACGACGAGGTCAACCAGTCGCTTACCGGCCTGCTGCTGCGGCTCGAGGCGGCCCGTGAGAAGGCGCCCCCCGAGCTCGCCGCCGAGCTCGCCGAGATCCGGGCGGTGGCGAACCAGGCGATGAAGGAGCTGCTCGACCTCGCCCGCCAGCTCCGCCCGACCGCGCTCGACGACCTCGGGCTGGGGCCGGCACTCGCCGGCAACGTGCGCGAGCTCTCGCGCCAGGGCCCACTCGACGCGAGCTTCGAGGCCGAGGGCGATCTCCGTGGGCTGCCCGAGGACGCGCAGCTGGTCGTGTACAGGGTCGCCCAGGAGGCGCTCACGAACGCGGTCCGCCACGCGGAGGCCGAGCACGTCCAGGTCGAGCTTCGCCGCGAGGGCGACAGCGTGGCGCTCAGCGTCCGCGACGACGGTCACGGTTTCACCTTCGACGAGACCGGCCGCGGCCTCGGGATCGGGGGCATGCGCGAGCGCGCGCTGCTCGTCGGGGGCGAGTTCCAGATCGAATCGAGGCCGGGCGTCGGCACAAGGGTTCGGCTCTCCGTGCCGATAACCCCAGGTGATGACAACGGAAGCGAGGAATGACGACGTGCGGATCCTGATCGCAGACGACCACGGGATTGTCCGCTCCGGGCTGCGGGTGCTGCTCGAGCAGCAGGACGACATCGAGGTGGTCGCGGAGGCCTCCGATGGGGCGATGGCGCGCGACCTGGCGATCCGCGAGCGGCCGGACCTCGCGATCCTCGACGTCAAGATGCCGAAGCTGACCGGGCTCCAGGCGACCCGCGAGATCCGCGAGCAGGCCCCGGACGTCGCGGTGCTGATCCTCTCGATGTACGACGACGAGCAGTACCTGTTCGAGGCGCTGAAGGCGGGCGCCTCGGGCTACGTGCTCAAGACCCAGGCCGATGCCGACCTGCTGGGCGCGGTGCGCGCGGTCGAGCGCGGCGAGCCGTTCCTCACTCCGGAGGCGCAGCGGGCGCTGATCAAGGACGTCCTCGGCCAGGGCTCCGGGCGCACCGACGAGCTCACCCCGCGCGAGGAGGAGGTCGTGAAGCTGGTCGCCGAGGCGCACACCAACAAGGAGATCGCCGAGATCCTCCACCTCTCGGAGAAGACGGTCGAGAACCATCGCTCGAACGCGATGCGGAAGCTCGGCATGCGCGACCGCGTCGAGCTGGTCCGCTACGCGATCCGCCGCGGGCTCATCGAGCCCTGAGTCACGACCGCCCGACCCCCTAAAGGCCGGGCCCCCAAACCTTGGGGTGCGGTCTAGGAATTCCCCCAATGTGGGGCGCGCGGGCGCCGCTTACAGTCGCGGCATGAATGGATTCCGCGTATACCTCTCCGCCCTTGCAGTCTCGTCCCTGATCGCCGTCTGCGCCGCCGCTCCGGCCGCCGCGGCCGACGAGGGGCTCCCACTCCCCGCGAACCCGTCCGCCGCGGACGGGCTTCGCGACATGCTGGCCGCGACGACCCCGGCTCGCACGCGCAAGGGCCTCGGCCTGCCCGGCTACGGCGAGCTGGTCGGCAAGGGCTGGAAGGCCAAGGCGAAGCACGCGGACGAGGCGCTCGTCGCGGAGCTCGACGCCGCCGCCGGTGCCGCCCCGCGCCCCGCGCGCGGCGCGCGCGCCGCGAGCGTCCCGGACTACAACGGCATCGATCCGCTCGGCGCCGCGGACTCGATCCGTGGACGAGGTGGCAAGCAGACCCGCCGCTTCCGCGTGCAGGCTGCCGTCGATCCCTGTCCGGTGATCGGCGCCAGCTTTGTCGAGGACGGGGTCTTCGAGGTCCGCGGCGACTTCCGCGCCGAGTATGACGTGACGACCGTCGAGCGGGTCGGCAAGTACGACGTCAAGACGAACGTGCTGTTCGACATTCGTGGGGCCACGAGCTCGCAGGTGGGGCTCGACGCCACGCTCCACGGAATCGGAGCCCGGGACGTCACGGTCTCGATCACCCGGTCCCAGTCCGCGACGAACCGGAAGACCGGCAAGACGAAGCGGACCGGGCCCGCCCAGACGTATCGGGAGGCGCTGTCCCCCATCTGGGTGCGCGAGGGCAACTTCGACGCGTTCATCGCGCAGCAGGACGGCGACGAGGCGCCCGCGCCCAAGCGCGTCCTGCGCAGCGCAGCCTGGGACGACGCCGCCGACATCTTCATCAACATGGCCTTCCTCCAGCTGTCGCACGCCTATGCCTCCACGGAGAAGCGGGCGACGACTCCGGGCGTCTGCCTGGAGCTGTCGCTCGAGGGACCGGAGACGCTGGCACCGGGCCAGACAACCCCGATCACGGGCCACGTGTTCCAGACGCAGGGCCCGGCGACGAAGAAGCAGATCCTGATGCAGGGCTACGGCGCCAGGGGCGAGTACGTCAACAACCAGGGCCAGACGGCCGAGACGCGCATGGAGCCCAAGCATCCCAAGTACGGATGGTCGGAGGGCCTGCCCTGGTACGACTTCACCGCCCCGGCCCAGAAGTGGCCCGCCTCGAACCCGATCGGCCTCAAGGTGATCCTGACCACCGGCGCCGGCGTCGCCGAGGCGACGATCTACTTCAAGCCCGCCGACGACACGATGTATTACGAGATCCGCAACGCGACGGCCTCGTACCACACGACGGCATCCTCGGACCACATCCTGTGCGGGACCCAGTCGGGCTCGAAGTCCTTCGACGGGGACTTCGCCCCGACCGAGTTCTCCACGGAGGACTCGATCAAGCTCCAGAACGGCCGGCTGACCGGACAAGTCCAGGGGCTCGTCAACGGGCGCTGGCACAGCCACCACCTCGAGGCGTGCAAGTTCGACTCGGAGGGCAGGAAGGTCCCCTGCACGGCGGACCTGCCCGTGACGACGCCGCGGCCCGACGGGACCTGGCCGGTGAGCTTCTCCGTCGCGGCCGGGTCGAACCCCGGCGAGGCCAAGCTCAACTGGAGCATGGACGATCCCGAGGTCGGCTTCGTCGACGCCGGCAACGAGGAGTGCTACACGCACATCTGGGGCTACTTCCCGCAGGAGGTCCAGCACCGGACGGTGTCGCTCGACACGCTGAGGAGCACCGACCCGATCACGCTGAACTTCAACGGGACCGGGCACCTCGACCACAACAACCTCGGCCAGCCGGCGAGCATCGACCACACCTGGTCCTACTCGCTGACGATCCAGCGGGTCGACGAGAACGGCGAGCCACTCGGCTGAGCCCGTCCGCCCCGGCGGCCGCCCTAAGATCGGCGGCCGCCGTGCTGGGCCGCCGGATCAAGAACGCGCTCATCGACGCGCCGATCCCGGCGCGCGAGCGCGTCCTGCGCGCCGGATACCGGGGCTGGGAGCGGTTCAAGGGGCTGCGCGCCCATGACCGCCGGCGGGTCGGCCGCGACGGCCTCCCGCTGCCGCCGGCGAGCCTCCGAACCCTGGTCGTCGCCGAGCCCGGAGTCGACTTCTTCCTCGACTCGGGCGAGGCGCACGCGCGCTTCTTCGCCGAGCTGCTGGAGCGCAACGGCGTGCCGCTCGCCGGGCGGCGCTCGGTGCTCGACCTCGGCTGCGGCTGCGGGCGTGTGGCGCGCTGGTGGGCCGGCGTGGAGGGCCCGCGCTTCTATGGCTGCGACTACAACCCGAAGCTGGCCGGCTGGTGCGCTCAGAACCTCCCCTTCCTCAACGCGCGGGCGAACGCCCTCGAGCCCCCGCTGCCGTTCGAGGACGCGAAGCCGTTCGGGCTCATCTACGCGCTCTCGGTGTTCACCCATCTGACCGCCGAGCTCGAACGGGCGTGGCTGGACGAGATCCGGAGCTCGCTCGGCGACGGCGACCTCTTCCTGTTCACGGTCAGCGGCCCGCGGTACGCGGACCGGCTCGCGGCCGAGGACCGCTCGCGCTTCGACCGCGGCGAGCGGATCACCCACTTCGACGAGACCGCCGGGACCAACCTCTGCGCCGCGTTCCACCCGCCCGCCTACGTCGAGTCCGAGATGCTCGCCGGCTTCGAGCTGCTCGAGGCGGTGCTGTCCGACAGCCCCGAGTTCCTCGGCCAGGACGCCTACCTTGCGCGCCGGATCGCGTCGCCAGGCTAAACCGACCGCCGCGCTAGGATTTACCAGAATGCTGTTCTCGACCAAGGCTGAATACGGCGTGCGGCTGATGGTGGAGCTCGGCCGCCGAGCGGGCGAGGGCCCGCCGGATGAGGCCGAGCCGGTCGCGCTCGCGTCGGTCGCGGAGGCGGAGTTGCTGCCGCTCTCCTACCTCGAGCACCTGGTCGCGAAGCTGCGTCAGGCGGGCCTCGTGACCTCGGTCCGCGGCGCCCACGGCGGCTATCGCCTCGCTCGGCCGGCGACCGAGATCGAGATGCTCGCCGTGGTCGAGGCGCTCGAGGGCCCGATCGCGCCGATGGAGTGCTTCCACTCCGACCGCGAGGGCCGCGTCCTGTGCTCGCACGAAGCGGACGACGGGAACTCGTGCGCGACCAAGCTGCTCTGGACCCGCGTCCACGGCGGCGTGACCAGGGCACTGACGAGCACGACGCTCGCCGACCTGGTCGAGTTCGCCGGTCCGGTGCACGCCGCCGAACCGGTGGCCGAACCGGTCGCCTGAGGCGCCCGGAGAAACCCCGACGACGAACTGGAGACAGATGGCCGACCTCGAAATCCGCAACCTCCACGTCACCGCCGAGGACAAGGAGATCCTCAAGGGCCTCGACCTCGAGGTCTCGAAGGGCGAGGTGCGCGCGCTGATGGGGCCGAACGGCTCCGGTAAGTCGACGCTCGCGAACGCGATCATGGGCCATCCCGCGCTCGAGGTCACGGACGGCGAGATCCACTTCGACGGCGAGGACATCACCGAGGCGGACCCCGAGGAGCGCTCGCGCTCGGGCCTGTTCATGGCCTTCCAGTACCCGGTCGCGATCCCGGGCGTGACCGTCGCCAAGTACCTGCGGATGGCGATCAACGCCCACCGCGAGGCCCGCGGCGAAGCGCAGATCAGCCTCAAGGACTTCCGCCGCGAGACCGAGGCGGCGATGGAGATGGTCGACATCCCGCGCGAGTTCTCGAGCCGCTACGTCAACGACGGGTTCTCCGGCGGCGAGAAGAAGCGGCTCGAGATCCTGCAGATGGCGATGCTGAAGCCGCGGATGGCGGTCCTCGACGAGACCGACTCCGGGCTCGACATCGACGCGTTGCGGGTCGTCGCCGAGGGCGTCAACCGGCTCGCCGGGCCCGAGATGGGCGTCCTGATCATCACCCACTACCAGCGCATCCTGCACCTGGTCGAGCCCGACTTCGTCCACGTCATGTACGACGGGCGGATCGTCAAGGAGGGCGGCCCCGAGCTCGTCGGCGAGCTCGAGGCCAAGGGCTACGGCTGGATCAAGGAAGAGGTGGCGGGAGCGGCGTGAGCACGGCGGCGGCCAAGGGCCTCGACATCGCGCGCGTCCGGGCCTCGTTCCCGGCGCTCGAGCGCGAGGTCGGCGGCAAGCCGGTCGCCTACCTCGACTCCGGGGCCAGCGCCCAGCGGGTGCTCGCCTCGATCCAGGCGGTTGACCGCTACGAGCGCCGCCACCACTCCAACGTCCACCGCGGATCGCACACGCTCTCGGCCGAGGCGACCGCCGCCTACGAGGGCGCCAGGGCGACCGTCGCCGACCACATCGGCGCCGCCGACCGGCGCGAGGTGATCTTCGTCCGCAACGCGACCGAGGCGATCAACCTCGTCGCCCGCGCCTGGGGCGACGCCAACCTCGGCGCCGGCGATCGGATCGTCCTCACCGAGATGGAGCACCACTCGAACATCGTCCCCTGGCAGCAGCTCGCCGCGCGCGCCGGTGCGGAGATCGACTGGGTGCCGGTCACCGACGACGGCCTGCTCGACCTCGACGCCTACGCCTCGCTGCTCGAGCGCGGCCCCAAGCTGGTCGCGGTCGCCCACCTCTCGAACGTGCTCGGGACGGAGAACCCGCTGCCCGAGATCTCGCGCCTCGCCCACGACGCCGGTGCGCTCGTGCTCGCCGACGGCGCCCAGGCGGCGCCGAAGCTGGGCCTCGACATGGCCGAGCTCGGGGTCGACTTCTACGCGCTGACCGGCCACAAGGCCTACGCGCCGACCGGGATCGGCGCGCTCTGGGCGCGGCTCGACCTGCTGCGCGAGATGCCGCCGTTCATGGGCGGCGGCTCGATGATCCGCAAGGTCACGAAGGAGGGGACGACCTGGGCGGACCCCCCGGCGCGCTTCGAGGCCGGAACGCCGGCGATCGCCCAGGCGATCGGGCTCGCGGCGGCGCTGCGCTGGCTCGACGGACTCGGGATGGACGCGGTCGCCGCCCACGAGCGCGAGATCGCCGCCTACGCGCTCGAGCACCTCGCGGACGTCCCGGGCCTGCGCGTCTTCGGCCCCGGCCCGTCTCCCGACCGCCTCGGCCCGGTCTCGTTCGAGCTCGACGGCGTTCACGGCCACGACGTCGCCGAGATCCTCGACCGCCACGGGGTCGCGGTCCGCGCCGGCCACCACTGCGCCCAGCCGCTGATGGACCGCCTTGGCGTCGCCGCAACGGCCCGCGCCAGCTTCGGCGTCTACACGACGCCGGATGAAATCGACCGCCTCGTCGACGCGATCCTCGACGCCCGCCGCGTCTTCCAGCTGTAGCTCAGACGCTGGTCAGCGCAACATTTCGCGAGATACTGCGCGGGCGATGTCGCGGGCGAATGTGGAGATGGTGTCGGAGGCTTATCGCCGCGTGAACGACGCAGGCTTCGCCTCAATCGCGGACTTCATCGATCCCGAGTTCACGATGGATTCCCCCCAGGGTGTCGAGGCCTCGCAGGCCCGCGACAGGGCTGGCCTCCAGAAGTGGTTCGAGAAGATGGACGAAGTCTGGGAGCGACTTGCCTTCGAGCCCAGCGAGATCTCCGCGCTGAATGCGGAGCGGGTGATCGCCGTCGTGCACACCTCTGGCCGCGCCAAGGGCAGCGGGATCGAGATCGACCAGGAGCTGACGCATCTTTGGACCCTGCGCGACGGGAAAGCGGTTCGGCTCGAGACCTACTCCACAAAGCGCGAGGCGCTCGAAGCGGCCGGGCCAACGAAGTAGCGCTGAGGACGCGAACGCCTCCCTGAGCGTCCCTTTTCGGCGAACGTCCCTCAATGTGCCCTGTGCGGGACATTCCGGGACGTTCGGCGTCCCGGGAACGTATGCGCTCCCCACGCAAGCGATGCCGTTTGGTTCAGTCGCCACACCCGCCGAGAACGGCAGTTCTCCCAGTTGGCGCGAAACGCACTGGTGACTTAGGGTCGCCGGAACATCGGAAGGTTGCTCCCGAGAGCCTCCGGGTGCTGAGACGGGGAGAGCCTCGCATGGATGCACCGCATGTCGCGACGGGAGCGCCTCGTCTGGCTGAGAGGGTCACACCCGGTCGCCGGTCGACGCTCTTGCGTCGCGCCGCGCTCGCCCTGGCGACGCTCACCCTGGCCGTCCTCGCGATCGCCGCTCGCGCCGAGGCCTACGTCTACTGGGGCGAACCCCCGACGCCCAGAGTCTTCACCACCTTCGGCAGCGTCTACCGCGCCGACCTCGACGGGACCGGCGCTCAGTTCTTGACTGAGGCCGGCATGCATCCGCTCGGGGTCGCGGTCGACGGTGCCCACCTTTACTGGGCCGGGCCCCCCGGCACCATCGCGCGCGCCAACCTCGACGGCACCGGTGTCAACCAGAGCTTCATCACCGACCTCAACCCTCCTCCTGGCTCTCCCATCTACGGTCTGGCGGTCGACGGCGCTCACGTCTACTGGACGAGCGCGGACGCCGGCACGATCGGGCGCGCAAACCTCGACGGCACCGGTGTCGACCAGAGCTTCATCGCCGGCGCGAGCGATCCGACGGGGTGGCGGTCGACGGCGCCCACGTTTACTGGGGCGGCACTGTCATCGGGCGCGCCAACCTCGACGGCACCGGCAGCGACCCGAGCTTCATCGACTTGAGCGCCCTCGGGGTGGCGGTCGACGGCGTCCACGTCTACTGGGCGAACCTCGGCAACGGGTATTCGGGCACGGCAAGCCTCTACTCCCACTCCCCCGGAATCGGGCGCGCCAGCCTCGACGGCACAGGCGTCGACCAGTGCTTCATTCGCAACGCGAACACCTACGGCGTGGCGGTCGACGCCCTCGGCCCACCCCCGTCAAGCGACCCCGGGCCGCCCCCCTCAGATGAGATCCGCCTAAGCAAGGCGAAGCTCAACAAGAAGCGCGGATTGGCGAAGCTGACGGTCAAGCTGCCCGTGGGTCCCGGCGAGCTCTACCTCGACAAGACAAAAAAGGTGCAGGGCCAGCACAAGGGGCCCGTGGCGGCGGGCAAGCTAACGCTGCCGGTTAAGCCGCGGGGCGGGGCGAAGATGCGACTGAGCAAGACGGGCAAGGCGAAGGTGAAGGCCAAGGTCACCTACATCCCCGACTGCGGTCCGTCCGACACCAAGAGCACAAAGATCAAGCTCGTCAAGCGGTAGCCGACCGCCGATGCTCAGGCGGTGCGCGAGTCAATCGGCTGCCGCTACCGGATCAGCGCGGGCTCGAAGTAGGCCTTCTCGCCCTCGGACAGGAACGGCTTCCACATCCGGCAGCCCTCGAAGACGTAGTGGGTGACCTGGCTCCAGCGGGTGCGGGAGCGGTCGGTCTGCGGGGATCCGCCGTGGACCAGGTTCGAGGCCCAGACCAGCGCCTGGCCCTTGTCGAGGGTCGCGTAGGCGGGCTCGATCCCCGCCTCCTGGACGAGCTTCAGCACGTGCTCCTCGTAGGCGGGGCCGTCGGTGCGCCCGGTCGCCTCGCGCAGCTCGGCCGCGGTCAGCTCCGGCAGCTTCTGGCTGCCCGGGTAGTAGACGACCGGGCCGCAGGTCTCGTCGATGTCCTCCAGCGCGATCCAGACCCCGCACATGAAGCCGGGCGGGTCGGAGTTGAAGTACATCGCGTCCGAATGCGCGTTCTGCTCCGAGCCGGTCCGGAAGTTGAGCGTCTGCCAGGGGATCGGCTTGCGCTCGTAGAGGCCCTCGAGCATCGCGAGCACGCTCGGCGCCTCGGCGATCGCGCGGACGTTGTCGGAGACGGTCCACGCATCCTGAACGCGACGATCGGTGCGGGCCGAGACCGCCCGGTGCTTGCCGAGCACGGCGCGCTTGCCGCGGCGCAGCAGCCGGGCCGCCGAGCCCTCCGGGTGGATCTCTGCGTCGGTGTCGGCGCGCGCCGCGTCGATCGTCCGCTCCGGGATCCCCGAGTCGACGATCACGTAGCCGTCGCGGTCCAGTTGTTCGCGCAACGCCCCTGGCAAGGCGCTCACTATACGAGCACCTCGTAACCTCATCCGCGATGGACGACCTCTACCGCGAGAACATCCTCGACCACTACAAGCGCCCGCGCCACTTCGGCCGCCCGGAGGAGTTCGACCTCGAGTTCGAGGACACGAACCCGCTCTGCGGCGACGAGCAGCACGTGTTCATCGTCCTCGGCGCCGACGGCCTGGTCGAGGAGGTGGCGTTCGAGGGCAAGGGCTGCGCGATCTCGACCGCGGCGACGTCGATGCTGACCGAGGAGCTGGCCGGCAAGACCCGCGAGGAGCTCCTGAGGCTCGACAAGGAGTACGTCCTCGAGTTGCTCGGGATCGACATCTCCGCGACGCGGATGAAGTGCGCCCTGCTCGGCCTCAAGGTCGTCAAGTCCGCCGCACTCGGCGACGCCGCCGACTGGGAGGACGAGGGCGCGCTGCCCGCGGACCCGGCCGCCGAGCGCGAGCGGATCTAGCGACCCGCTCGTTGCCTCTCAGTCGGGCCCGACGATCAGGGCGCGCGAGAAGTCGGGCTCGCAACGCACCAGGACGCCGTCGATGTCGACGATGTGCTGCTTGACCTTCGCGAAGTAGGCGCCGTCGATCAGCGGCGTCGCGTCGACGAACCACTGCCCGTTGAAGTTGCTGTTCGTGCGCCCGATCAGCGTCCGGCCGCCGAAGGTGCCCTTCGCGCTCTGGCTGTAGAACAGCTTCACTCGACGCTCGGACTCGCAATCGGGAACGTCCGTCCTCACCTTGCCGTGGAAGGCCGGCGGCGAGTTCCGGATCCTCAAATCGGTCGGCACCGTCTCGCTGATGCCGGCGAAGGCGACCGTCGCGCCGGCCACCGCCAGCATCGCAACCACAGCAACCACCATCCGAGAAAGACTCATGAGTCAGCACCCCTTTCCATGCGGCGCCGGGGACGAGTTGGACCGACCGTACCCGACGACCGCCGCCAAGGCAAGCGATCCGATCGGCACTCTCGCGGGCCTCGCTCGGTTAGCCTCGTTTTCGATGGTGAGCAGGGGAGCCGTAGGGATGATCGCGGCCCTGGTCGCGCTGCTGGCGTGCACCGCGCCGGCGCTCGGCGGCGGGCCGCCACCTCAGTTCTACGGCGTCGTCGCCCAGGACCAGCTTGGCCGGGACGACATCGAGCGCATGGGCGAAGGGCGCGTCGGCACCCTGCGCGTGCCGCTGAGCTGGAGCGAGATCGACTCCGCGACCGTGCCGTCAGGCCACGACTGGTCGAACTTCGACGACCTCGTCGGCGCAGCGGCGCGCGAGGGGATCGACGTGCTGCCGGTCGTCTATACGGTTCCCGACTGGGTTTCGCTGCTCGAGGGGTGCAGCGGTTCCGAGGTCGATTGCTCGATCACCCCGCCATACACGACCCCCGGCCTCAACGCCTGGCGAGCCTTCCTGACCACGGCGGTGCAGCGCTACGGGCCCGGCGGCGTGTTCTGGACCACGCACCCCGAGGTCCCGGAGCGGCCGCTGCGCGCCTGGCAGATCTGGAACGAGGAGAACGACCCCGGCTTCTTCAAGCCTCGCCCCGACGTCGACCGCTACGCCGAGCTGCTGCGTGCCGCCTCCGAGGCGATCCGCGGCCAGGACGCGAACGCCGAGATCCTGCTCGGCGGCATGTGCTGCCACCCGCTCCACGGCGACGACGGCGGCATCCGGCTGACCGATTACCTGCGTGCGCTCTACGCGCATCCCGGGATCGAGGCGGAGTTCGACGGCGTCGCGATCCACCCTTATGCGAAGCGGATCAAGCGGGTCAAGGGACAGGTCGAGCGGGTTGCGGCGCTCGTCCACGACGAGCTCGGCGACTCACGGGCGTCGATCTGGATCACCGAGGTCGGCTGGTCGTCGAGCCGAGCGCCCCATCCGCTGAAGCGCGGACCCCGGGGCCAGGCGCGGCGGCTGCGGCAGACCTACCGCTACTTCACCCGCGAGCGGGAACGGCTCGTGATCCGCTCGGTGCTCTGGTACTCGTGGCGTGACGTCTTCGAGACCGAGGCCTACTGCGACTGGTGCGCGCTCTCGGGCCTCTTCCCGGTCGACTCGCTCGACGAGCCGAAGCCGGCCTGGACCGGCTTCGTCCACTTCACCGGGGGTAGCTGAGCTAGTCGACCGCGAGCACGCGGGACTTCGCCCGCAGGCAGTCGTAGATCGTCCCGGCCGTGCCCTGCTCGACGCTCGGCGCAACCGCGAAGTAGCCGCCCGACGTGACCTTGTCGAAGAGGACCTTCCACTTGCCGTTGTTGGCGGCGTGGTCCTTCCCGAGCAGCTTCTTACCGCCGCTGCGCTTCTGCTTGAACATCTTGACCGTGCGGTCCTCGACGCAGTTCTCGTTGTCGGCGACCACCTTGCCGTGGAAGGCCGGCGCGCTGTCGCGAAGCTTGACCGCGGCCTCGATCTCGACCGTCTGACCCTGGGCGAAGGCACCGGCGCCCACGGCGAGTACGGCCGCGGCGGTGGTGGCGAGGGCGAGTGCGGGCCTCATGCGGGGCGAAGCTATCAGAGCGGCGCCAGCGTCCCCTGGACGTCGAGGGTGGTGTTCGGCGACCCGGCGGCGAGCGCCTGCAGCTCGGCCAGCCGGCTGAGCTCCATGCCGTCGAGCTCCGCGATCGGGATCCAGAGCTTGCCGCGCAGCGCCTGGCCCGCCGCGGGCGGCTCCGGGTCGAGCGCCTCCGAGGGGAAGATCACCGCGCAGAGGCCACCCTGGCCGGCATCGACCTCCTCGCCGTCGTTGGTCAGGAAGGTGACCAGTGCCCCCGTGTAGAGGTGGAAGCTGAAGTTGTGGCGGCCGTACGCGAGCGCCGCCTGGTCGCGGTTCCAAGCGTCGACGCAGCGCTGTGGGGCGGCGACGGCCGCTCGCCCGTCTGACCCGCCTCCCGAGGCGACCGCGATCACGACGATCACCACCGCGAGGGCGACGGCGGCGCCGGCCGCGATCAGGATTCTCCCGCGAGAGCTCTCCGCGCCGTCTTCCATCGCCGTCAAGCTAGCGGTACCTCGCGTAATGGTCGCCGGGTGATGACGGCCATTTCGAGAGGCACCGCCGCTAAAATCCGACCTGGAGACTAGGAATAAGTGACCACACGCACAACCATCGTCGTCTGCAAGCTCGCCGACCTTCCGGCGGGCGAGATGCGCCTGATCGAGGCCGACGGGCGCAAGATCGGCGTCTTCCATTGCGCCGACGGCGAGCTGTACGCGATCGAGGACCGCTGCTCGCATGACGACGGCCCGCTCGCCGAGGGGGAGTTCGACTCCGCGGCGTGTACCGTGGAGTGTCCACGCCATGGCTCGCTGTTCGACATCACCACCGGCAAGCCGCGCACCCTTCCTGCCTACCGGCCGGTCGACACCTTCGAGGTTCTCGTCGACGACGACGAAGTGAAGCTGGAGCTCTGATTCTCAGATGACCACACCCCCCGAGACGATCACCGCCCCCTCGGGCAAGCAGCTCACCGAGGCCGAGTCCGGCCTGAAGACCATCGGGTCGGACTACGAGGAGAAGTTCGGCTTCCACGACCCGGAAACCGGCTATGCCTTCAAGTCGGAGAAGGGCCTCAGCCGCGAGCTGATCGAGGCGATCTCCGAGTACAAGAACGAGCCGCAGTGGATGCGCGACTTCCGGCTCAAGGCCTATGAGCACTACGAGGCCCGGCCGATGCCCAAGTGGGGCGGCGACCTCGGTCAGATCGACTTCGACGACATCCACTACTTCGTTCGCGCTTCGGACAAGAGCGAACGAAGCTGGGATGACGTCCCCGAGGACATCAAGAACACCTTCGACAAGCTCGGCATCCCGGAGGCCGAGCGCAAGTTCCTCTCCGGCGTGGGCGCTCAGTACGAGAGCGAATCGGTCTATCACCAGATCAACGAGAAGCTCGAGGCCCAGGGTGTGATCTTCACCGACATGGACACGGCCCTGCGCGAGCACGAGGACCTGGTCCGCGAGTACTGGGCGACGATCATCCCGCCCAACGACAACAAGCTCGCGGCGCTCAACTCCGCGGTCTGGTCGGGCGGCTCGTTCGTCTACGTGCCCGCCGGGGTCAAGGTCGAGATGCCGCTGCAGGCCTACTTCCGGATCAACACCGAGAACATGGGCCAGTTCGAGCGCACGCTGATCATCGCCGAGGACGGCGCCGACGTGCACTACATCGAGGGCTGCACGGCGCCGGTCTACTCGACCGACTCGCTGCACTCGGCCGTGGTCGAGATCTGCGCCAAGCCGAGCTCGCGGGTCCGCTACACGACGGTCCAGAACTGGTCGCAGAACGTCTTCAACCTGGTCACCAAGCGCGCCGTCGCCCACGAGGACGCGACGATGGAGTGGGTCGACTGCAACCTGGGCTCGAAGCTGACGATGAAGTACCCGTCGATCTACCTGCTCGGCGAGCGCGCCCACGGCGAGATCCTCTCGATCGCCTTCGCCGGCAAGGGCCAGCACCAGGACGCGGGCGGGAAGATCATCCACGCGGCGCCGAAGACGACGTCGTCGATCTTCTCGAAGTCCATCTCGAAGGACGGCGGCCGGGCCACCTACCGCGGCCTGCTCGAGGTCGCCCAGGGCGCGACCGAGTCGAAGTCGAAGGTTGTGTGCGACGCGCTGCTGCTCGACGAGGACTCGCGCTCCGACACCTACCCGACGATCCGCATCGACGAGTCCGACGCCAACGTCGGCCACGAGGCCTCGGTCTCGAAGGTCGGCGAGGAGATGCTCTTCTACCTCCAGGCCCACGGCCTCGACGAGGAGGAAGCCTCGAAGATGATCGTCAACGGCTTCATCGAGCCGATCGCCAAGGAGCTGCCGATGGAGTACTCGGTCGAGATGAACCGGCTGATCGAGCTGCAGATGGAAGGCTCAATTGGCTGAGACCGACGGCGCCGCCGCGCCCTCGGTAGTCGAACCGGACTGGCTGAGCGAGGCGCGCGACCGGGCCAAGAAGCTCGCGATCGACCTCGACCTCCCGAACGCCAAGCAGAAGGGCTGGGAGTTCACCGACCTCTCCGACCTCGAGCTCGACGGCTACAGCGAGGCCGTCGCGACCGTTGACGGGCTGGAGCGAATCGACGACGAGGTGATCGTCATGCCGCTCGCCGAGGCGGCCGCCGAGTATCCGGACCTGGTCGGCGAACGGCTCGGGACGATCGTCCCCGCCAACGACGCGTTCACGGCCCGCAATCAGGCGCGCTGGCGCGACGGCGTCTTCGTGCACGTGCCGGCGGGCGCGCGGCTCGAGCAGCCGCTCAAGCTGACCGTGTCCGGAGGACCCAACGAGGAGATCGAGTGGCGGGCGCTGATCGTCCTCGCCGAGGGAGCCGAGGCCGAGGTCTGGGAGCGCTACGAGTCCGAGGGCGAGGGCCTGTTCAACGGCGTCGTCGAGCTCGTCGTCGGCGACGGCGCCAACCTGCGCTACGTCTGCGAGCAGGAGCTCTCGACCGACGGCTGGGTCTTCGCGACCCAGCGCGCCGAGGTCGGTCGCGACGCCAACCTCGATTGGGTCGCGCTCGGCTTCGGCTCGGCGCGCGGCAAGGTGCGGATGGAGACCAAGCTCGCCGGGCGCGGCTCCAGCGCCAGGGTGACGGGCGCCTACGCGGGCGACGGGAGCCAGCACCTCGACTACGACACGACCCAGGAGCACGCGGCCGAGGACACGACCTCCGACCTCGCCTTCCGCGGCGTGCTGACCGAGCGGGCGACCGCGGTCTGGCGCGGGATGATCCGGGTCGACAAGGGCGCCCAGCGCACCGACGCCTTTCAGGAAAGCCGCAACCTGCTGCTCTCCACCGACGCCCACGCCGACGCGATCCCCGGCCTCGAGATCGAGGCCGACGACGTTCGCTGCACGCACGCCGCCGCGGTCGCCCAGGTCGACCCCGAGCAGCTCTACTACCTGCGCTCGCACGGGCTCTCCGATGCGGAGGCGAAGCGGCTGGTGATCGAGGGCTTCCTCTCCGAGCTGGTCGAGCGCGCGCACGAGGGCCCGATCCGCGACGCGCTTCGCGACGAGCTCGAGGGCCGGTTGGAACGCCTGCTCGACCGCGCCTAGGACCGGTGCCGGACTCACCCGCCCGCGTCTGGGGAATCGCGATCGTCGCCGGGCTGGCGCTCGCGGCGGCGCTGCTGATCGTCCCCCGCCCGCTCCTCTTCGAGCCCGAGGCGCGCGACGCCTGCGGGGACCGGGGCGCCACCTACGTCGGGCTCGCCTCGGCGCCCGGACGCTACGGCGATCCGGTGCCCGACGGCGCGCGTTGCCTGGCCCCCGGCGACCCGAGCCCGTTCGAGGTCGAGGCCGACTTCTTCGGCGGCGGCGCCGGCGGAGCGCTGCTGGCGTGGCTCTACCGCCTGGCCTGCATCACCCTGCCGATCGTCGCGGCGTACGCGCTCGGACGCCGGCTCTTGGTAGCGTCGCCGACATGAACGATCCCCCGCGCCCCATCACCGGTCGCTGCCTTTGCGGCGAGGTGACCTACAGCGTCGAAGCGGAGCCGGTCGTCCAGGCCGCCTGCCACTGCACCGACTGCCAGCGCCAGACCGGCAACCCGTTCTCCGTGATCGTCGGAGTGCCGCGTGAGGCTTTCGAGGTCGAGGGGAGCACGCTCGCCTCATTCGCGACGACGGGTACCGATCACGGCGGTGAGACCGAGCGGAGCTTCTGCTCCGCATGCGGATCGCCGATCTTCAGCAACGCGGCGGTGATGCCGGAGCTGATCTTCATCAAGGCCGGGTCGCTCGACGACGCCTCCTGGCTCGAGCCGGCGGTCGAGGCATGGACCAGCTCCGCGCAGCCCTGGTCGCCGCGGTTCGAGAACGCCGCGCAGCTCGAGCGCGGCCCCGGTAGCTAAAGCCCGAAGCGGGCCTACCGGAGCGGTCGCGCGCGGGAAAGTACGTTACGGCAGCCCCTGCTGACCCAAGCCCGGAGCCCAGCGCGGCGACGTCAGCCGGACTCCTCGGCGCGCTCCGCCTCGGCCGCCTCGCGCCGCTCGCGGCGCACCGAGGTGACGATCGAGACGAGGACGACGATCACCGGGATTGCGTAGAGGATCCAGAAGACCCAGTGGCCCGCGTGGGCGATCGGCGGCATCGATTGATTATCGCGAGGCGCAGCTTGAGCACTCGCCCCGGATCAGGACGTCGTGCGCCTCGACCCGGTGGCCGAGGCGATCGCCCAGCCGTTTGATCGCCCGCTCGAGCCCGGCGTCCTCGAACGGGGTCAGGCGGCCACAGCGGTCGCAGACTGCGTGGTGGTGGTGGTCGCCGCCGGGGACCACCGCCTCGAAGCGGGCGCCGCCCTCGCCGACCTCGACGCGCTGGACGAGTCCCTCGCCGTGCAGGAGGTCGAGCGCCCGGTAGACGCTCGCGACCCCGACCCGCTTGCCGCCGGACCTGATCCGGGCGGCGATCTCCTGGGCGCTCAGGCAGCAGTCCTGCTCGGCAAGCAGGCCGATCACCGCTCGCCGGGCGCCGCCGGCTCGCCGTCCCTCGCCCGACAGAGCCTCTTCCGCGAGCTCGGGCCACCGTCGATCAGCGGTCCCGTGCATGGCGCGAATCATACCGACTTTGAGAATGATTATCATTCTCGCCCGATGGAGTGGATCGCGATTCCATTCGCCTGCGCCACCGTCGCCGCGACGTTCGCCGGCGGCGCCCTCGGGCTGCGCCTCTCCCACCGGCTGCCGACCCTGATGGCGCTCACCGGTGGGGTCGTCGTCGCGGTCGCCCTCTTCGACGTTTTTCCCGAGAGCATCGAGGCGGTCGACGACCCGCAGCTGGTCGGGGCGCTGGTCGGGGCCGGGTTCGTCGCCTTCTTTCTCGCCGAGCGGGTCCTCGTCCTCCACCACCGCGACGATCCGGAGCAGGCGCGCGCCCACCACCAGGTCGGTGCGCTCGGTGCGCTCGGGCTCTCGGTGCACAGCTTCATCGACGGACTCGGGATCGGACTCGCCTTCGGCCTCGACACGGCGACCGGCGTGTTCGTGTTCGTCGCCGTGATCGGGCACGACTTCGCGGACGGCCTCAACACGGTCAGCTTCGTGCTCAGCCAGTCCCAGGATCGCCGCCGGGCGAAGCGGTGGCTGGCGGTCGACGCGTTCGCGCCCCTGTTCGGCGCGATCGTCGGCAGCGCGATGACGATCTCGGAGTTCGATCTCGGGCTGCTCCTGGCCCTGTACGCCGGGTTCTTCCTCTACATGGGCGCGACCGACCTGCTCCCGGAGGCGCACGGCGAGCACGCCTCGTGGGGTCGTGTCCTGCTGACGATCGCCGGCTTCGCGGCGATCTTCGCGATCACCCGGCTCGCCGGCCACTGAGCACGTCTACGATCCGCGCATGCGGGAGGTGGCCAGGCTCATCCGCTGGTGCGTGGCGCTGGCGACGGTTGCCGTCGCCGTTGTGCCCGCGTCCGCCGTGGCGGCAAGTGAACGGCCTTTGGTCTACGTGGTCGTGCTCGACGGGCTCGACGGGGATCGGATCGAGGCCGGTGGCGCGCCGTTCATCTCGTCGCTGCTCGCCGGCGACGGGGCGCACGCGACCTACTTTCCCGACTCGAGCTCGGTGATCCCGGCCGAGACGAACCCGAATCACACGGCGATGATGAGCGGGGCCTATCCGGGCCGCTCGGGGATCCCCGCCAACGCGTTCGCCCTCTACGCGCCGCTCGAGAACGAGGACAGCTGCGCGCCGACCGGGCCGTTCGACTTCGGCGTCCTGCCGACCGAGACCAGCGGCGAGAGCCGAACCTGCCCGCAGGCCGAGATGGTGTTCGAGGCGATCGGGCGCCAGGGCGACCCCGACCACCTGGCGACGGCGGGAATCTTCGGCAAGCCGAAGCTGGGGCGAATCTTCGCGGGCCAGAACCTCGATCCCGACCGTCCCGACGTCGACTACCTGTGGGCGCCGTGCGCTTCCGGACCCGACGACGACGCCTACTGCGAGTCCGTGCCGACGAACCCGATCTCCGGCTACGCGATCGACGACAAGACCGTGATGGACAGGGTGATCGCGTCGCTCGACGGCGGTCTCAGCTTCCCGCATGGCAAGACCCGTCCCGACTTCACCTTCGTCAACCTGCACCAGATCGACACCGCCGGCCATGCGACCGGGACGGGGGCCGTCTACGACACCGCGATCGCTCAGGCCGACGACGAGATCGAGCGCCTGGTCACGACGTTGCGCGCCCGCGGCGAGTGGGAGCGCACCGTGCTGATCCTGGTCTCCGACCACTCGATGGACACGATCTCGTCGAAGATCAGCCTCACCGAGGCGCTCACCGGCGCGGGCATCGCCGAGACCCAGTTCGTCGCCCTCAACAACGCCGGCTCGATCGATTTCGTCTATCTCGCCGACCGCACCAGCCCCGACCGCTTCGAGCTGCTGAAGCGAATGCGCGAGATCATCGTCGCCCAGCCCGGGGTGGCGGAGGCGTTCTACCGCGAGCCGAACCCCGCCGACGGCGGCAAGGCCCACACCCTGCCACGCACCCACCGCGACTGGAAGTCGCTCGGCGAGCGCTCCGGGGACATCTTCGTCACCGCCCGGACCGGGGTCGGCTTCGGCGAGCCGTCGACCTCGAGCAACCCGCTGCCGGGCAACCACGGCGCCCCGCAGACCGCCGACAACTTCCTCGCCGTGACCGGCGGCGGCCACCTCGTCCGACAGGGGACGGTCACCGGGGCCAAGCGCTCAGCGAAGCCGGTCAACGTGGACATCGCGCCGACCGTGATGGGCCTCTTCGGCCTCTTCGCCCCGGAGGACTCGCGCGGCGTGTTCCTGCGCAAAGCGTTCGATCGCGCCGCGCTGCGGCGCGTCGCACGCCCGGACCCGCCGTCCCTGCGGATTCGCGGCGCGGCGCTGCTGATCGCGCCCGAGGGCGGCAGCTACGAGATCGAGGCGCGGCGCGACGGGGCCTGGGCGCGGGTGGCGAAGTCGCGCGAGCGGGCGCGGATCAAGCTGACGGCGCTCGGCTCCAACGTCAACGCCGCCCGGGTCCGGGTCCACTCGGCCGCGGGGATCGCCGGCGGCTGGGAGCGGATCGGTCTCGGCCGGCGCTAGATGGTTGATTCCACGGCCTCGCGTGCGCGGGGGCGCGCGGGACCGAGCTGGGCGTGGCGATCGGGCGAAGCCCATGTCGGTGGACATGGGCGAGTCCCGAGCGGCGCGATCCAGCGACGGTATCCGTGCGTCATCCGCGTGCGTGAAGGCGTGGGATCACCCATCTAGTTGTTGGACTGCGAGAGCAGGAACAGGCCGAGCGAGGTGAAGCCGACCATCAGCGCCAGCATCCAGTACTGCGAGCGGGCGGCGAGGCGAGTGTCCCCGTAGACCTTCAGCGCCCGATCGTGGCCGAGGACGAGCGCGGTCACGTGGCCGACGATCAGGGCCGCGACCTGGATGTACCAGATCGCATTCGCGCTCAGGGCCCCGTAGTCGATCCCGCCACCGGCGGTGCCGAAGATGTCGGAGCCGTCCCCGAGCGGGTCGGAGAGCAGGAAGGTGAACTGCGCCTGCTCCTGGAAGACGACGAGGCTGAAGTAGTGAGCGACCAGATAGGCGAGCGCGATCGGGATGAACGCGTGCGCGAACAGCCGCCCGAGCTCGAGCGTGCTGAGCTTGGTCCGCACCGTGTGCATGCCGTAGATCCCGGCCCAGTAGAGGCCGGCGACGAAGCCGAGGGCGAGGGCGAGGAAGATCGAGTTGGTCACGCGCAGGGCGGCCACGGGCCCGAGGCCGATGTCGGCGCACCAGCCCTCGACCGTGCGGATCGGCTCGGCGAGCGTGCCCTCGGCGGCGCCGTCGAAGGTCGTCGCCCCGATCGTGAACAGGACCACGGCGACCGAGCCGGGCGCCTCGGCGATCCATTTGGTCGACGCGGCCAGCGCCCGGCGGACTCCCAGCTGCCGGTCGCGGACCTCGAACGGCGCCAGGGTCGAGAACATGTGGAAGTAGACCGAGAACGTCTCGCCGCGCTCGAGCCACCTCTCGGAGCCGAACAGGGTCATGGCGACGAACGTGTAGGCGCTGTACACGAGCGCCGCGACCGCGACCGTGTGCGGGGTGAGGCCGACCGTCTGAAAGCCGCCCTGGCCGTAGACGAGCTCGAGCCAGACGAAGGCGACGACCCCTAGCGCCGCGGGCCAGCGCCCCCAGCGCTCGGGATAGGCGAGCGGGGCGGGCGCCGACTGGCCGGCGATCAGCTTGAACAGCCCGCCGGTGACGCGGGCGATCGCGCGCCACGGGTTGAAGGCCCGGAAGAGGTCGCCGAAGGCGATGCTGAGGACGACGAGGCCGAGCCAGACGGTGACGAAGACGAAGGTGACCGAGAAGTTGCGATCCGGCGCCTCGGTCCCGTTCAGCCCCGACCACACCGTGACCACGAGCAGGAAGACCCCGGCCGCCCCGCAGGCGACCTCGACCCCGCGGTTGAGCAACGCTCGCGAGATCCACGGACGCACCGCCCGCCAGTTGGTCTCCTCGAACCGGGTCGTGTGCCACGCGACGGAGAGCGCGAAGAACGAGACCACGAGGACCGCCGAGGCCGCCCACGCGAACAGCCACTCGGGGATCGGCAGATCCTGGCGGCCGACAAGGGCGTGGCCGACTACCTCGACGGGCGCGAGTGCCGCGTCCACTAATTCAAGCCCGGATTTGGCGAGCGAGAGCCCAGCCTGGCAAGGACGCAGGGAGGCCAGGTAGCAGCGCTACCTGGCCGACTGAGGACGCCGCCAAGCGCCGGTTCGCAGCGGCCAAAACGGGGGTGAAGTGGTTGACGCGGCACTTCCAGGCCCGACAAGCTCAGCTCGGGTCGACCGTGATCTCGGCGATCGGCACGACGCGCTCCTCGAGCTCGACCTCGAACACGCCGGTCAGCGTTGCCGGGACGTCGAACTCGACGCTGCCGCCGGCCTCGACGTCCTTCCCGACGTCGTAGCCGTGGAAGTGGACCTCGTCGGAGACGTCGGACTCGACCACGAAGCGGATGTCGTCACCCTCGGTGAAGCTCAGCTCCTGAACGCCGCCGACCGGCTGGCCGTCCTTGATCACGATCGTCGCCACGTCGGGCTCGGGCGTCGGCGGCTCCTCCTTGGTGGTCTCCTTCGTCGTCGACTCGGTGGTCGTGGGTTCGGCCGTGGTCGTCGTCGTCGCGGCCGTCGTCGTCGAGTCGTCGTCGTCGCCGCCGCGGAGGATGAGGAACAGGGCGACGATCACCACCAGGGCGACGGCGCCGATCAGGGCGGGCGTTCTCTGCATGGCGTGGGATCTTACGGTGCCGAGCCTAAGCGCAGCCTCAATGAACCGGGGTTGGCTCGGCGGCCAATTGGGTAAGGTTGCCGGCCAATTGGACCGGGTCCTATGGGGGGCCCGGGGGGATTAGACGGGAGATGTATCTATGCAACGGAGCAAGCTGCTCGGCGTGCTTGCCGGGCTCACGCTTGTAATCGCCGCGCTCGCGCCAAGCGTCGCCGGCGCGTGGGCGCCGGCCGGATCGGCGACGATCCATCCGGGCGTCCAGACGGTCACCCAGGGCGCCCAGTGCACCGCCAACTTCATCTACCAGGACGGGGGCGGGGTCTACATCGGCCAGGCCGCCCACTGCTCGGGCACCGGCGCCGCCACGGAGACGGACGGCTGCGACAGCGCGTCGCTCCCGATCGGGACGCCGGTCCAGGTCACCGGTGCGAGCCAGCCGGGAACCCTGGTCTACAACTCGTGGATCACGATGCAGGCGCTCGGCGAGACCGACCCTGACACCTGCGCCTACAACGACTTCGCGCTCGTCAGGCTCAATCCGGCCGACGTCGCGAACGTCAACCCGTCAGTCCCCGGCTTCGGCGGCCCGACCGGGCTCGGCTCATCGGCCGCGATGCTCGGCGACACGGTGTTCACCTACGGCAACTCGTCGCTCCGCGGCGGGGTGACGAAGCTCAGCCCGAAGCAGGGCGTCGTCGTCCAGAGCCAGGGCGGAGGCTGGAGCCGCGACGTCTACACGGTCACCCCGGGGATCCCGGGCGACTCGGGTAGCGGGTTCATGGACGGCTCGGGGAGGGCGATCGGCGTCCTCAGCACCGTCCAGCTCGCGCCGCTGGCGGGCTCGAACGGGGTCGGCGACCTGCGCCACGAGCTCGACTACCTGCACGCCCACACCTCGTTCGGGGGCGTCAACGTGGTCAACGGCACCGAGCCGTTCAACGGCGACCTGGTCGGGGCGATCCTCGGCGCATAGCGGTTAAGGCTCAGCGGAGCGTTCCGTCGACGTCCCCTTGTTGATCGAGGGGGCGTCGACGGTGTCTTCGCTGAAGACGAAGACGAAGATGGCGACGATCGCGACGCCCAGGACCAGCCCGAGGACGATCCCGATCAGGCGGTCGCCCCGGCTGTGCATTTAGTGCTCGCTCAGACCCCGTCGAGCAGCCGCCAGTTGGCCCGGAAGGCCGACTCCGCGGCGGCGACGAGCTCGTCGGGATCAGCGCCGTCGCCGATCTCGCCGATCAGCTCGCGGACCTCGGCGGCATGCTCGGCGTCGCGCCGTTCGTGGACCCGGAAGTAGGCGGTCCCGGCGCCCTCCGCGAAGCCGTAGCGGTCGAGCAGGCCGGCGCGCTTGGTGCTCGAGATCTCCGGCTGCCCGCTCTCGATCGCGTACAGGCGGACCAGCTTCTCGGCGAGCTCGCCGGGCTCGGTCCAGGCCCGCACGCACTCCTCGGTCTCGATCGTCGGCGCGTCGCCGGCGTCGCCGCCGGCGGCCTCGACGAAGCCGTCCCAGAGGCGGACGTGGCCGAGCTCCTCGGCGGCGTGACGGCGCAGCTCATCCCGCTCGGGAAGCGCGTCGGCGGCCTCGGCACTGATCGCCGCGATCGCCGCGACCGCGTGGCGGTACTGGCCCGAGTAGCGGGCCAGCTCGTCGGCGGTCAGGTCACCGTCCGACCAGCGCTTGTAGAAGGGGTGGCGAAGGACGTTCCACCGCTCGCGACTGCGCTCAATCCGCTCCCAGATCCGATCGTTCACGGTGCTCCCCTTCCGCTGTTGCTCGGTTTCGACGAGCGCTCAGCATAACGGGCGTCAACCACGGCGAATCGCGCGCTCGCCAACGGCGCTGTGCCTCGCTTACGATCCCGGCCCCCTGCGCCCCGACCGCGACAACATCGCCGCGCCCGTCCTCCCTCCCCGCCTGCGCTGGCTGAACACCGAGCGCCCTCCGGTGCTCGCCGAGCTGACGGCGGCGGGACCGGTGCTCGTCCACTTCTTCGACTTCGCGCAACTGAACAGCATCCGCGCCCTTCCGTACGTGCTCGCCTGGACCGAGCGCTACCGCACGGCCGGCCTGGCGACGCTCGGGATCCACTCGCCCCGCTTCCCGTTCACCGCCGAGCGGGACGCGCTCGCCCCGGCGCTCGAGCGACTCGGGGTCTCCCATCCGATCGCCGACGACAGCCGCTACGCGGTCTGGCACGACTACGGCTGCCGGGGCTGGCCGTCGCTGTTCCTGTGGGGTCAGGGGGGCGCGTTGCGCTGGGTCCACTTCGGCGAGGGCGCGTACGAGGCGACCGAGCGGGCGATCGTGGCCGAGCTGGCCGCGCTCGACCCGGGCTTCGACCCTCCCCCGCCGCTCGAGCCACTGCGGCCGACCGATTCGCCGGGGGCGCTGGTCGCGCCGCCGAGCGAGGAGGTTCTGCCGGGCGGCTCGCTGACCGAACCCTGGCGTGGTGGGCCGGAGCGGACGCTGGAGCTCTCCTACGAGGCCGGTGGCGCCCATGCCTCGGTGGACGGCGAGGGCGAGCTCCGGGTAGCCGTCGACGGGGGCGAGGCGCGGTCGGTGGCGGTGACCGCGCCCGGCCTCTACGACCTCGCGGTCCATCCGCGCCACGAGCCGCACTCGCTGCGGCTCGACGCCGGCGCCGGCATCGACGTCTACTCGGTCAGCTTCTCCGCGGCGCTCCCGTAGAGCTCCGCCGGCGAGACGTGGCGGACCATCCGCCGCTCGCCGTCGCGAACGAAGCCGAAGCGCTCGTAGAGGTCGTGGGCGTCGGCGGTGTTCAGGGTGATCAGGCGCAGCCCCTGCAACCGCGGGTGGTCGAGCAGCGTCTCGATCAGCCAGACCCCGAGGCCGCGCCCCCGATGGGGCTCGAGCACGAAGACATCGGCGATCCAGGCGTAGGTCGCCGCGTCGGTGACCGCTCTCGCGAACCCGGCCTGCCCGCCGCCGGGCGCGTAGAGGCCCAGACAGAGGGATCCCTCGATCGACCGGGCGACGACGTCCCGCGGGACGTTCGGCGACCAGTAGGCGCCGCGCAGGTAGCCCCAGATCGCGTCGACGTCCAGGCGACCCGGGTCGTCGGTGATCACGTAACCGTCGCGTTCGGCGATCACGTCTCGATCTGCAGCAGCTCGCCGCCCTCGTGGTCGACCTGCAGCGTGGTGTGGTCGAGCCCGAAGCGCTCGTGCAGCATCGCCTCGACCTCGCGGCGGGTCGCATGGCAGTCGGTCTCGCGGTCGACCAGCACGTGCGCCGACAGCGCCAAGAACCCCGAGGTGATCGTCCACACGTGCAGATCGTGGACCTGGCTGACGCCGGCGACCGCGGCCATCGCCCGGCCGACCTCGTCGACCTCCATGCCCGTCGGCGAGGCCTCGAGCAGGATCCGCACCGAGTCGCGCAGGATCGTCCACGAGCTGGCGAGGATGAGGATGCCGATCGCGACGCTGACCACCGGGTCCGCGTACTCCCAGCCGGTGCCGAGGATGATCAGCGCGGCGACGATCACCCCGACCGACCCGAGGATGTCGGCGACCACGTGGCGGAGCGCCGCCGAGACGTTGAGGCTCTCGCCCGCATGGCCGTGGAGGATCCGCGCCGCGACCAGGTTGACGAGCAGGCCGCCGACGGCAACGGCCAGCATCAGCCCGGCCTCGACCTCGGGCGGGTCCGAGAACCGCATCCCGGCCTCGATGAAGATCCAGATCGAGATCGCGACCAGGGTGACGCCGTTGAAGAGCGCCGCGAGGATCTCGGCGCGCCGGTAGCCGAAGGTCCGGCTGGGGCCGCCGGGGCGCCCTGCGAGCCAGGCCGCGAACAGGGCGACGCCGAGCGAGACGCTGTCGGAGAGCATGTGGCCGGCGTCGGCGAGCAGCGCGAGGCTGCCCGCGATCAGCCCACCGACCACCTCGGCGACCAGGAACGCCGAGGTGAGGACGAGGACGATCTTCAGCGCCCGCTTCGACCCCTTGCGCTCGAGATCGACCCCGTGCGCGTGAGCTTGTTCGCCTGGCCCGTGCATGGACCTCAAGGTACCCGCGGGCCCGGGCGGCGCAGCTGATCTCCCCCCTGGCGCCGCCGGGGAGGGCTGAGCGCGGCCAAGCAACGCAAAACGACGCCCAGAGGGCGCCGTAGAGTTCTTATCGGCGGGCGGGGCAGGAACCTTTATCGGTCTTGCTGATCCGGTCCGCTTCTGCATTCGCTCCGCTTATAGCGGGAACGAGGCCGGTTTGGCAGTCGAGCCGCACCTTGACCCCCGTAGAGACGGTCAGGATGCGGTTCGCGGCAGTTGAGCTACGCCCGGGCGGCGAGCTCGGTGCGGATCTTCTTCGGCAGCATGAAGCGGACGTCCTCGTCCACCGCGCGCAGCTCGGCGACGTCGTCGGCCCCGCGCTCGCGGAAGTACTCGACCAGCTCCGCGACCAGCTCCTCGGGAGCGCTGGCGCCCGACGTGATCCCGATGGTCTCGACGCCCTCGAGCCAGGCCGGGTCGACCTGCGAGGCGTTGTCGATCAGGTGCGAGGCAGCGCCGTGCTCACGGGCGACCTCGACCAGCCGGTTGGAGTTCGAGGAGTTCGTGGAGCCGATCACCAGCACCAGCTCGCACTCGCGGGCGAGCTGCTTGACCGCGATCTGGCGGTTGGTGGTCGCGTAACAGATGTCGTCGGACTTCGGCGCCGTGATCGCCGGGAAGCGCTCGCGCAGCCGGGCGATGATCTCGCCGGTCTCGTCGACCGAGAGCGTCGTCTGGGTGATGAAGGCGACATGGTCGGGGTCCGGGAGCTCGAGCGCGTCGACGTCGGCGACCGTCTCGACGAGGATGATGTTGTCGGGCGCCTCGCCGGTCGTTCCCTCGACCTCCTCGTGGCCCTGGTGGCCGATCAGGATGATCGTGTAGCCCTGCTCGGCGAACTTGCGGGCCTCGACGTGGACCTTGGTGACGAGGGGGCAGGTGGCGTCGATCGTCCGCAGGTTGCGCGCGGCGGCGTTGTCGTGGACGGCCGGCGCGACCCCGTGGGCGGAGAACACGACCAGGGCGCCCTCGGGCACCTCGGTCTCCTCCTCGACGAAGATCGCCCCGCGCTCGGCGAGCTGCTCGACCACGTGCTTGTTGTGAACGATCTCCTTGCGCACGTACACCGGCGGCCCGTACATGTCGAGGGCCTTCTCGACCGTCACCACGGCGCGATCGACCCCCGCGCAGTAACCGCGCGGCGCGGCGAGCAGGATCCGCTTCGGGGCATGGGTTTCGGTGGCCGGGGCGATGCGACAAGGGTAGCCGCGGGTGTGCGCGGGCGGCACCTGGTGAGCCTGGTGGCCACACCATGCTGGCTGCCGGCAAGCCGGGCGACCACGTGCGCTTTCGTCCAAGACGCAACATCGCCGAACGTCCCTGAGTAGCCCCTCCAGGGCACATTCCGGGACGTTCGCCGCGTTGGGGGTTCGTCCGCTGGGGCCGCCGGCCTGCCCCACGCGCACTACTCAGCGGATCTTCGGGATCGCGCGCAGGGCGACCTCGCCGACGGTCTCCAGGCTCGCCGGGCAGACCTTGTCGAGCGTGTCCTTCGCGGTGTGCCAATAGAGGCCCGGTGGCGCGCCGGGGCCGTAGGTGAAGTCGATGAAGTCGACCGCCGGGATCCCCGCCTGCAGGAACGGCTCGTGGTCGTCGCCGACCGGGAAGGTGTTGAACCGGAACGGGCCGGCATCGCCGTAGAGCTCCGCCGCGGTCACCGCGAACAGCGCGTAGAGGTCCTGGTCGGAGTTCTGCTCGTAGGGGAGCTGCAGGTCGCAGTCGCCGACCAGGTCGAAGAGGACCATCGCCTTGATCTCGCTCAGCGGGACCGATCCCTGCTCGCCGCCGTTGCGGGCGTACTCGACGTACTGGCGGCTGCCGCGGGTGCCGTCGACGTCGAAGTCACGGTCGCCGCGTGCCTCCTCGGCGTCGAAGGCGACCAGCTGCACCGACGGGCCGGCGAGCCGCGGCGGCAGCGAGCGCGCCAGCTCGAGCAGGACCGCGACGCCCGAGGCGCCGTCGTTGGCGCCGACGAAGTTCGGGACCCCGGCCTTGGTGTCGTAGTGGGCCCCGACGATCACCGCGCCCGGGAGGTCACCCGGGATCGTCCCGAGCACGTTCTCCCACGGACCCTGGATCGTCACCGCCTCGAGGCCCGCCTCGCGCATCCGGCCGGCGATCAGCTCGGCCGTTTCGTGCGCCGCCGGCGAGCCCGCCGGCCGCGGCCCGATCTCCACCTGCGCGGCGAGGTCCTCGAAGGCGCGGTCGGCATTGAACCCGGCGTCCAATTCCGTGGTCGTCGTCCCGCCGCCGTCTCCGCATCCCGCGAGGGCGAGCGCGATCAGGCCGGTGGCGGCGAGGCGGCGCATTGGCGGTAAGTTAGGCGCGATGGCCCAGGGGCACATGGATCGACTGTCGGCGCTCGACGTCACCTTTCTCACCAACGAGAGCTCGGCGAGCCACATGCACGTCGGCGGGATCTGCATCTTCGAGGGGCCGCCGCCGAGCTACGCGGACCTCCTCGGTCACGTCCACTCGCGACTCCACCTGGTCCCGCGGTTCCGGCAGAAGCTCGCCTACCCGCCGGTGCCCACCGGGCGACCGTTCTGGATCGACGACCCCGCCTTCAACCTCGAATACCACGTGCGCCACTCGGCGCTGCCGTCGCCGGGCTCGGAGGAGCAGCTGCGCAACATGGCCGCGCGGGTGTTCTCCCAGTCGCTCGACCGGACGAAGCCGCTCTGGGAGCTGTGGATGGTCCAGGGGCTGACCCGCAAGCGCTTCGCCTTCGTAACCAAGACCCACCACGCGCTCGTCGACGGCGTCTCCGGGGTGGACATCGCGACCGTGCTCTTCGACGTCCAGCCGGTCCCGGAGCCGGCGGAGCCCGACCACGACTGGGTCGCCGGCCCGACGCCGTCGGCGGCGCAGCTGCTCGCCAAGGACGCCGAGGGAGTGCTGCGAGCGCCGATCGGCTTCGTGCGCCGCGTCGAGCAGGCGGTCGAGCACCCGCGCGAGACGCTCCACAAGGCCTCGGAGGCCGTCGAGGCCCTCGGCGAGGTGGGCTGGAACTTCGCCAACCCGGCGCCCGACGTACCGCTCAACGTCCCGGTGGGCTCGCACCGCCGGTTCGAATGGGTGCGCGCCGACCTCGATCAGTTCAAGCGGATCAAGTCGGCGCTCGGCGGCACGGTCAACGACGTCGTCCTCGCGGTGGTCACCGGCGCGGTGCGGCGCTGGCTGCACTCCCGCGGCGTGCGCACCGAGGGGATGGAGCTGCGCGCCCAGGTCCCGGTCTCGATCCGCGGCGCCGACGAGCGCGGCCAGCTCGGCAACAAGCTCGTCGCCCTGCGCGGCCCGATCCCGGTGTACGTCGAGGACCCGGTTAAGCGGCTCGAGATCTGCCGCCGGGGCATGGAGGGCGTCAAGGAGTCGAAGCAGGCGCTCGGCGCCGAGGTGATCGCGCGCTTCAACGACTTCGCGCCGCCGACCCTGCTCGCCCAGGCGGCGCGGGTCAACTTCTCCACCCGGCTCTTCAACCTCGTGGTCACCAACGTCCCCGGGCCGCAGCTCCCGCTCTACGTGCTCGGGCGCGAGCTCGAGGACATCTTCCCGGTCGGCTTCCTGCCGCCCGAGCAGGCCCTGTTCGTGGCGATCATGAGCTACAACGGCGGAATGAACTTCGGGCTGCTCGCCGACTACGACGCGATCGACGACGTCGCCGAGATCGCGTCCGGGATCGAGGACTCGATCGCCGAGCTCGCACAGGCCGCCGAGGAGGCGGAGCGTGAAGCCCGCGATGCGGAGACCGCGACGGCGTAGGGCCACACAGGCGGGGGCGGCGCTGGCGACGGCGGCCGCGCTCGCCCTCGGCCCGACGGCGATCGCCGGGACGCCGCCCGACACGCTCCTCGAGGGCTCTACCTCCGAGGGCGTGAAGGTGAAGCTCACCGTCGCCGAGTTCGGAAACGCGACCGCGTTTCAGATCCGCAGGACGAAGGTCGCCTGCGCCGAGGGCGGCACGCTGACCAACCGGGGCGGCACCTACCAGGAGTTCGACACCTCGGACCCGGGGGAGTTCGCCGACCGGAGCAGGTCGTCGAGCACCAACGGCGGCTTTCATTTCAAGACCAAGTCGACGATCCGCGGCAAGGTCCGCGCCCACGCTCAGAGCTGGAAGGGCGTGTTCAAGCTCGTCACCAAGGTGCTCGAACACGGCGACAAGGTCGACACCTGCAAGCTGAAGACGGGCTGGACGGTGGGTGAGTACCCGCCGGCCGGTCACTCAGCCCAGTGAGCGCAGGGCCCGCTCGGCGCGGGGGGCGTAGAGCGGGCTGAAGCTCGGATTCTGTCTGAGCAGGCGACCGAGCAGGGCCCTGGCGCGCGGAAGATCGCCGGCCGCGCGCGAGATCATCCCGGCGTGGTAGAGGAACAGCGGGTCGGCCGAGCCCAGGCGCATCGCCTCGGCCGAGAACCGCGCCGCGGCCTCGGTGCGGCCGGCGCTGTACAGCGCCCACGAGTACGCGTCCGCCGAGGTCACGCTGGGGGCGCTGCGCCAGGCGCGGCGGCCGAGCTCGACCGCGTAGTCGACGTCGCCGTGGTTGGCGAAGAACCGCGTGACGGCGCCGTCGATGCCCGCACCGTCGGCGATCCCCTGGCGCTCGATCCGGTCGGAGGCGGCGTAATGGCGCTCGGCCGCGTGCCTCAGGCCGGCGGCCTGTTCGAGCTCACCGAGCTCGGCGAGCGCGTCGGGCGAGGGGGGGTCGGCCAGCGCCGCGCGCATCCGCTCGATCGCCGCGTCGAGGTCGCCGCGCCCGGCGGCCAGGTGCGCGAGCCCGACCTCGGCGGCACGGATGCCGGGGTCGATCGCAAGCGCCTCGCGATAGCCCGCGGCCGCCACGCCGGACCGGCCGCGATGGGCGTTCAGGTTGGCGAGCAGGATCCGCGGATACGCCGAGCCTTCGGCGGTCCCCGCCCCGGCCGCGACCGCAAGGCGCAGCGCCTGGGCGGCGCCGTCGAGGTCACCGTGGAGCTCCCTGAAGTAGGAGACGCGCGTATAGGCCGCGAGGCCGGGGCGCACACGGACGAAGCGCTCCAGCGTCCGTCCCGCCTCCCCGTAGCGACCGGTCTCGATCAGGCCGTCGACCAGCGCCGGGTACGGGGCGACCTGGGTCGGGCCGATCCGGTGGGCCGTGCGGGCGAGTGCGAGGCCGTCGCTGAAGCGATGGCCGTTGAGCGCCAGGGTGGCTTGCCCGGTGATCGCCGGCACGTTGCGCGGGTCGAGTTCGATCGCCGCGTCGAAAGAGTGCTGGGCGCGGCCGTAGAAGGCCGGGTCGCCCGTCTCACGCCCGCGCTGGTAAAGCAGGTTGCCGATCCCGGTCAGGAGCTGCGGGTCGTCCGGTGACGCCGCCACGGCCTGCTGCAGCTCCGCCAGCTTCGCCGCCGTGTCGGCGGGCGGCATGCTCGCCGCGGAAGGGGCGGACGCGGCGGGCGTGTCGGAGCCCCGGTTGATCAGGGCCAGCGTCGCCCAGAGCGCTGCAAAGGCGATGATCGGGGCGAGCAGCGCGGTCAGCTGCTGTGGTGAAAGCTTCGAGATCGTCGGCATCGTCTTCATCCTCGGTCTTGGAGGAGAGCCGGGGGGAGCGCCGTCGCGGCGCTCCCCCCTGGCCGTCCTTGGCTCAGCTGCCACCTGCCGGGACGGGCGGGTGGGTCGGCTCCGTGTACTGGCCCGGGTTCGAGTCGAATCCGGACTGCGGCGCCGCCAGGTACGGGAACTGGTCCAGGAACGGGACGTCGCTCTGATCGACGCCGTCCCCGAGCGGCACCTTGTTGTCGACCAGGAACCCGGCGATCACCTGGAGATCGATGTCGACGACATCGTCGATCGGTCGGCGACCGTTCGGGTAGCCGGCCAGGTCGCCGCCGATGACGCCGAAGCGGCTCGGGTCGGCCGTTGCGGGCACGCCGAGGTTGAGCTTCAGCGTGTCCACCGGGGTGCCGGCGAACTTGCCGGAGTGCTCGTTCAGCCCCGGGATCCCCTGGAGCACCGCCTGGACGACGTCGGTGCGGTTGGTCTCCGGCGCGTGGACGTCGAAGAGCGCGTTCAGGACCGCCGCCAACTCCGGGTTGGTCGCGAACTGGCCGTAGAGCTCAGCGTCGCGATCCGGGGTGGTGCGGTTGAACTTGTCCTTCTTGCCGAGCGGGATCACGACCTCGTTGATCAGCGGGTTGCCGAGTCGCGAGACCTGGACCCACTTGTTCGACTTGCGGTGCACCCGGTCGTTCGACCCGGCGCCGTAGTTGGCGTTCGTGACCTCGAGCTTGCGCCGCTCGGTCGTCGACCAGACGCCGACCACCGCGTTGCTCGCGTCCGCGGCGGCCACCGACTGGCCGTTGCGGGTCACCTGCGCCTCCGGGATCTGCATGATCGTCGACGACGTCCAGTAGCCGGAGAGGTCGTCGCGGCCGGCGCCCTCGTTGCCGGTGCCCATGCGGACGTTGATCGCGTCGAACGCCGCCCCGAGGTCGACGAAGAACGGATCGTCGCGGGTGCCGACGAACAGCTTCGTGCCGTCCTTCAGCGTCCGGGTCGCCTCGGCGACGAAGTTGTCGTAGTTCGGGAACGTCTTGGGCCCGATGTTCGGCGGCGCGACGGGGAGGTTGTTGGCGACCTTCGCCTTCTTCACGACCTCGCCCTTCTTGTTGTAGTCCTCGCGGACCACGTCATAGCGCTGGATCACGTTCAGCTTCGGGTCGGAGAAGTTCTGCGTGCCCGGCCCCGCGTACAGGAACGAGTTCGGGTTGCGAACCTCGGTGTCGAAGGTGAACCGGTACGAGATGTCCTCGACGCCGTCGCCGTTGTTGTCGATCTTGTTGTAGTAGCGAGCTCGATCGTCGAAGCGGAAGAAGTTCGGGCCGTTGGCCGGAACCTGTCCCGGGATCCAGTTCGACGCGATCGTGATCGCGCCCTGCGCGTCGGGCGCGGTCCACGCGTAGACGTCGGTGTTGTCGGCCGAGGGGTCGAGGCTGATGTTGGGTGCCTCGCGGTGGCTCGATCCGATCGCCATCGGCAGCGCAATCGCGGTCGCGAGCGCCAGGGCGCCCACGAGCGACCAGCCTCTGGCCGTCAATCGCTTTCTCATTGCAGGTCCTTTCCGCTAGGTGCCGACGGCCCCACTGGCCGGGCAACGTGTCGGACTCCCTAACGTGGGCGACCTCCGACCGGATCAGCAGCGGCTAGAGAATCGACCGGGCGAACGAGCGCGGGCTCGTCCGATCGGACCGCGCGGGCGGCCAGGACGTCGCGTGCGCGTGTGTCTAGACCGTGACCGCCGCGGTGGCGGACGCGGTCATCCAGCCGATCGCGAGAATCACGAACCCGAGGGCGAACACGAGCAGATGTGTCACCCGTTTGCGACTGATCTTCATAGGCCTCCGTGCCTTTCCGCTGACTCCTCCGGTGCGAACACCGGGGGCTCCACGGTAGCGGCGAAACCCCGCAACGCAAGGAACTCTCAGGCGATTCTCATCGCCCTCTTAGACCCCTCTCATGCTCCCCGCCCGGCGGGCGAATCGGTCCTCCCTAGACTCGCCCGGTGAGCGCGCGCGCCTGGTTCGCCTTCGGAGCTGTCTCCCTGCTCTGGGGCATCCCGTACTTCTTCATCAAGGTCGCCGTCGACGACGGCGTCCCGCCCGCGTTCCTCGCCTGGGTCCGCGTCACGCTCGCCGCCGTGATCCTCGTCGTGCTCTGCTGGCGGCTCGGCCTGCTCAGCTCGCTGCGCGGGCGCCGGCGGGCGCTGATCGCCTTCGCGCTGCTCGAGATCGCGATCCCCTTCCCGCTGATCGCCGCGGGCGAGCAACACATCGCCTCGTCCCTGACGGCGATCCTGATCGCCACCGTGCCCCTGAACGTGGCGCTGCTGGCGCCGCGCTTCGACCCCGCCGAGCGCGCCACCGGGATCCGCCTCGTGGGGTTGCTCGTCGGCTTCGCGGGCGTCGTGGCCCTGGTCGGGATCGACATCGCCGGGGACGGCGACGAGCTCCTCGGCGCGGGCGCGATCCTGCTCGCCGCGGTCGGGTACGCGGCCGGGACCATCGTGCTGAAGAAGCGCCTCGCCGACGTCGACCCGCGGACGACGATGGCCGGAGCGCTGACCATCGCGGCCGTGGCGCTGGCCCCCGCCGCGATCGCAGCCCCTCCGGGCGGCTCCCTGACCGGGGAGGCGATCGCCTCGCTCGTCGTCCTCGGGGTGTTCTGCACGGCGGCGGCGTTCGTCCTCTACGGCGCCCTGATCACCGAGGTCGGGCCATCGCGGGGGACGGTGATCACCTACGTCGCCCCGGCGGTCGCGGTCGCGCTCGGCGTCGTCGCGCTCGACGAACGCCTCGGCGCCGGCGGGATCGCGGGGCTGCTGCTGATCCTCGCCGGCTCGTGGCTCTCGACCGACGGTCGCCTGCCCCCCGGCCTCAGGGGCCTGGTCCCCGGGGGTCGAAGGCCGCGGGAGGCGGACTACGCGAGCACCGCGGTCCGGTAGCGGCGCACCGCGAGCGTGCCGAAGACCGCGATCAGCCCGATGCACCACGCGATCGACGGCAGGATGTCGTCGGCCCCCGGTCCGCCGACGAACAGGTGCCGTACCGAGTCGACCATCAGCGAGAACGGGTTGATGTCCTCGGCGAAGGTCCGAAGCCAGTCGGGCATCGTCTCCGGCGGCACGAAGGCCGAGGAGGCGAAGGTGAGCGGGAAGATCGCGATGAACCCGAACGTGTTCGCTCCCTCGGGTGTCTTGGCGTAGAGCCCGACGCAGGCGAACATCCACGAGAACGCGTAGCCGATCAGCAGGCAGAGGGCGATCCCGGCGATCACCGACGCGGGCGACGTCGCGAACGAGAAGCCGACGATGTAGCCGACGACGATCATCACCGCCAGCGCCAGCGCGTTCATCGCGATGTCCGACAGGGTGCGGCCGGTGAGCACCGCGCTGCGCGACATCGGGAGCGAGCGGAAGCGGTCGACGAGGCCCTTCTTGAGGTCGTCGACGAGCCCGAGCGCGGTGGCGAAGCCACCGAAGGACATCTGCTGGACGATGATCCCCGGGATCATGAAGTCGGCGTAGCCGTCGTATCCGGGGGTCGCGATCGCGCCGCCGAAGACATAGACGAACAGCAGCGTGAACATGATCGGCTGCACCGTGTAGGCGGTCAGCAGCTCGGGGTTGCGCGGGATCCGCCGCAGCGCGCGGAGCGCCAGCACCAGCGTGTCGGAGATCGCGTAGCCGGCGGTCATCGAATCGCCTCCGTCTCCCGCTCGGTCGTCTCGGCGTCCTCGCCCTCCTCGCGCTCCTCGGGCTCGGGCGGGCGGCCCGTCAAGGTCATGAAGACGTCGTCGAGGGTCGGCCGGGTGATCGCGATGTCGTCGATCTCGATTCCCTCGGCGTCGAGCTTGCGGATCGCCGCGGTGATCGCGCCGCGATGCTCGCGGACCGGCACGCGGATGGTCCCGTCGTCGGCCGAGGGCGCGTCGCAGGCGAGCTCGGCCAGCGCGCTGAGCGCCGCGGCCGCCTGCTCGGGCCGCTCGAGGCGGACGTCGATCCGCTCGCCTCCGACGCGCTGCTTGAGCTCGTCGGAGCTGCCCTCGGCGATCAGGCTGCCGTGGTCGATCACCGCGATCCGGTCGGCGAGGCGGTCGGCCTCGTCGAGGTACTGGGTGGTCAGCAGGACGGTCGACCCCTGAGCGACCCGGTCCTCGATCACCTCCCAGAGCGCGAGCCGGCTGCGCGGGTCGAGACCGGTCGTCGGCTCGTCGAGGAACAGCACCGACGGGCGAGCGACGAGGGCGGCGGCGAGGTCGAGGCGGCGGCGCATCCCGCCCGAGTAGGTGTTGACCAGCCGGTCGCCGGCCTCGGCGAGGTCGAAGGCATCGAGCAGCTCGCGGGCGCGGGCGCGGGCGGGCTGGCGGCCGAGGTGGTACAGCCGCCCCACCATCTCCAGGTTCTCGAACCCGGTGAGGCCCTCGTCGACGGCGGCGTACTGGCCCGCGAGCCCGATCCGCTCACGCAGCTTGCCCGCGTCGCGGACGACGTCGAGCCCGGCGACCCGGGCGCTGCCCCCGGTCGGCGGAAGCAGTGTGGTCAGGATCCGGACCGCGGTCGTCTTCCCGGCACCGTTCGGGCCGAGCAGCCCGAGCACGGTCCCGGCCTCGACCCGAAGGTCGATCCCGCAGAGCGCCTCGACGTCCTTGAAGGACTTGCGCAGCCCCTCGGTCTCGATCGCCCACGTGCCGTTGAATCCGTCGCTTCCCACCAACCCGTTCCAAGGTAGCGGACCGGGGTAAGGAAACTGGCTCACCGGCCAGGCGGAGCGGCTATCGTGTGCGTGGGGTTATGGGAAGGGTTCGATTGCTGTGCGCTGTGCTCGGCGCGTACGCCTGCTCCGCCGTCGCTTCGGGGGTCGCCGCGGCGCACGACGACTCGCTCGCGATCGGCCCGCCGCTGCCGCCGCTGCCGGTTTCCGAGGACCCGGCGCAGTCGGGGCGCTTCGGCAAGCCCTTCGCCGAGCCGACGATCAACGGCCGGGACGCGAACACGAAGTGCATCACCGACGCCGACGGCGCGATCCACTGCAAGCCCGCCGCGGGCTCGCTGGCGATCATGCCCGACGGGCGGATCCTCTACTGGAACGCGCTCGAGGGCACCGAGCGGGTGAAGCTGTCGATCGTCGCCGAGGCCGGGAGCACCGGGATCCTCAACGACCAGACGCGCGTGCTGACGCTGCGCGGCAAGGGCCGCCCGCCGCGCTGGCAGGAGCCCTCGCCCGTCGACGGCGGGGCCAACCCCGGCGGCCATGACAACCACGAGATCTTCCCCGGCGGCAACGGCGAGACGAACAACGACGGCGCCCTCTTCTGCTCCGACCTGATCTTCCTGCCCGACGGGCGCGTGCTCGCGACGGGCGGCACGTCCTACTACCTCGACCCGGAGGTCGCCGACTCCGGCCTCGGCGTGTCCGAGCTGGAGGGGCTGGAGAACACGCGGATCTTCGACCCGGAGACGAACACCTGGAGCCAGAGCGGCTCCATGCAGATCGGCCGCTGGTACCCGAGCATGCTCACGCTCGCCGACGGCGACCTGTTCGTGGCCAGCGGCGTCCAGAAGCTGCTCAAGCCCGTGTACCCGGACCGCCCGTTCGGATCGGGGACCAACGTCACCGAAACCGAGACCTTCGACACGGACACGGGCACCTGGACCGACAACGGCGCCGCGGCGAAGCGCTCGCTGCCGCTCTACCCGCGCCTGCACCTGCTGCCCGACGGCAAGGTCTTCTACGACACGGCGGGCCAGTCGTTCAACCCGTTCGGGCAGTCCTACGACATGGCGCTCTGGAACATCGCCGCCGCCTACGACCCGGCGACGAAGTCCTGGGCCGACCTCGGGATCCCGGGCCTCGACGGTCTCGACCCGGCCGGGGGCCTGGAGGCGCTCGACCGCCAGGTCTCCGACCTCGTCGGCCTCGGCGTCCCGGGCCTGGGGCCCGGCGCGACGATCCCGGGCTTCCGGGGGTCGACCTTCTCGCTCATGCTGCCGCTGGAGCCGAACGCCGGCGGCGACTACACGCAGGCGAGCTTCCTGACCGCCGGCGGCGTCCTCGGCTACCCCGTCGCCAGCCCCGGCAGCTACGTCGCGACCTCCGACAGCCGGATCACGACGGTGGACACCGCCAACGGCGACAGCATGTCCACCGATCCCACCGGCGACCTCGCGCGCCCGCGCTGGTATCCGACCGGCGTCCTGCTGCCGACCGGCGAGGTGATCGCCTTCAACGGCTCCGACCGCGATGCCGTCGACGCCCCGGGGACGGAGTATCCGATCCGCCAGGCGGAGCTGTTCGACCCCGAGACCCAGACCTGGCGCCCGCTCGCCCAGAGCCACCGGCCGCGGACGTACCACAACACCGCGGCGCTCCTGCCCGACGGGCGCGTGCTCGTCGGCGGCCACGCCCCGATCACGACGCTCTACCTGAGCCACATCACGATCCCGGGCGGCTTCGGGCCGAACGACGGCCGCGACCCGAGCTTCGAGCTGTTCGAGCCCCCGTATCTGTTCCGCGGGCGCCGGCCCCGGATCACGGACGCGCCGAAGCGCATCCGCCACGGGCGCGCGCGCGAGCTCGAGCTCGAGACCAACATCGACCCGGCGGACGTCGAGAGCGTGATGCTGATGCGCAACACCGCGCTCACCCACCTGATCGACGGCGACCAGCGGGCGATCGAGCTCCCCGTGGTCCGGCACCGGGGCAGGTCGCTGACGGTCGCGGCGCCGCCCAACGCGCGCGTCGCGCCCGCCGGGCCGTACCTGCTGTACGTCAACCGCAGCGACCCCGACGGCCCCGTGCCGTCGAAGGGCAAGCAGGTCTTCCTGCGCTGAAAATCCGGCTCCGGCCTCCCGCGCGGGCATAATTGCCCCGTGGAGTCGATCAACTACCACCTCGAGCTCACCCCGGCGCAGCTGAAGATCACCCACACGGCGCTGCGCGGGCTGCTCGACGACTTCGGCCACGACGAGGGCGAGATCCACAAGATCATCCACGCGGTGCTGGCGAAGCTCCCGGACGAGCACGCGATCCGCGCGATCCAGCTCGACGCCGAGCTCGAGCCACAGTCGCCGAAGCCCGACGATCCCGACCCGGGCGCCGCGGCCTAGTGGTCGAGCCCTCTAGAGCGCACCGCTGAGCCTCTCGGTTCAGATCGGCCTGCTGCTGGCGCTGGCGACGGCGTTCGCGTCGGTGCTCGGCTTCCTCTACAAGCACCGCGGCGCGGTCGAGTCGCCGGCGGTCGAGCTGCGGCGGCCGGTGCGCACCTCGCTGGCCCTGTTCCGCTCGCCCTGGTACACGCTCGGGATCGTCGTCGCGATGGTGGGCTGGGGCCTTCACGTCGGCGCGCTCGCGCTCGCGCCGATCTCGCTCGTCCAGTCGGTGATCGCGGGCGGCCTGGTGCTGCTGACGGTGACCGCGGACCGGCTCTTCGCCCACGAGGTCACGCGGCGCGAGTGGATCGGGGTCGGCCTCGCCGCGCTCGGCCTCGCGTTCCTCGCCGCGACCCTCGAGGGCACCGGTGACGAAGCGCACTCCTCCTACGTCACCTCCCACCTGGTCACCTACATCGCGATCGTCGGCGCGGGTTCGATCGCGGTCGCGGTCGCCTCGATCGGAAATCCGCGCGAGGGCGTGATGCTGGGCGTCTCGGCGGGGATGTTCTGGGCCGCCTCCGACACGTCGATCAAGGCGCTTTCGGGCGAGCTCGGCGACTCGGCCTGGACCGCGATCCTGTTCAGCCCGCTGGCGGTGGTGATCGCGACCTTCTCCGCCGTCGGGCTCGTGGTCTCGGCGCGGAGCCTGCAGATCGGCAAGGCGGTGCCCGTGATCGCGCTGACCAGCGTCGCCGCCAACGCGCTGACGATCGCCGCCGGGCCGCTGATCTTCTCCGAGCCGTTCCCCGATGACCCGCTCGGCGTCGTGCTCAGGCTCACCGCGTTCAGCTTGGTGATCGTCGCCGCGGCGCTGACGCCTGCGCCGGTCAGCGCCGCCGAAACGCTCGAGCGGACCGACCTCGATCAAGCCCCGGCCGGCCAGGCGTAAACAAGCACTTACCAGGCACTAAACCTTCGTCTGCGGGGTGCCGATGGGGAAGCGAAGATGTCGCAACCGCGCGCTCCCACATTTCGGGGACTGCCCCTTGCTGCCCGCTTTTACATCGGCGCGGCCGCGGGCTTCGCGGCGGCCGCGGTCCTCGCCGGGACGATCCTGCAGCCCGGCCCCGAGCTCGACCCCGCGCTGCTCGTGGTCGCCGCGGTGCTCTGCGCCGTCGCCAACCTGTTCGAGGTCTTCGCGCCGGCGAACTTCTCCTTCCAGCCCAACCTGATCATCTTCTTCGCCGCCTCGGTGCTGCTGCCGCCATGGGCGGTCGCGGCGCTCGCGGTCGTCTGCTTCGTCCCCGGCTGGGTCTCGCACCGCTTCCGCTGGTACATGGTCGCGTTCAACATCGCGAACTACATGATCGCGGGGATGGCCGCCCACGCGATCACGCACCTCGCCGGCCCACTCGACGGCTCCACCTTCGGGCTTCCCGTCCCCGCCGCGCTGGCGCTGGCAGCGGTCGCGTTCGTGGTCGTCAACCACGCGCTGATCATCGGCGTGATCAGCCTCACGCGCGGCCGCAAGCTCGCCAAGTGCGTCGAGGACATGCTCGCCTGCGCGCCGATGGACATCGCGCTGACGCTGACCGGCGCCTGCCTGGCGGTGCTGTGGTCGCTGTCCCCGACCCTGACCCTGCTCGCGGCCGGGCCGATCGCGCTCATCTACAGGGCGCTTTGGGTACCGCTGCTCGAGCACAGGTCGCGGACCGACCCGAAGACCGGCCTCTACAACTCCGCCTTCCTCGCGGTCGAGCTCGAGGACGCGTTGAGCGCCGCCACCCGCTCGGGCAGCGGCCTCTCGGTCGTGATGATCGACCTCGACCAGCTGCGACTCGTCAACAACCGCCACGGCCACCTCGCCGGCGACTCCGTGATCCAGGCGGTCGCCGAGACGGTCTCGGAGTCCGCTGAGCGCCACGACGGGGTCGCCGCGCGCTTCGGCGGCGACGAGCTCTGCGTCCTGCTCCCGAAGATTCCGCTCGAGCGCAGCCGCGAGATCGCCGAGGAGATCCGCGCCGCCGTCGCCGAGATCGACGTCGCCTTCGCCGGCGCCACCGAGACGCTCGGGATGACCGTGAGCGTCGGGATCGCGTCCTACCCCGAGCACGCCGACACCGCCGAGGGCCTGCTGGGCGCCGCCGACGCGGCCGTCTACGACGCCAAGCTCGGTGGCCGCAACCGGATCCGGATCGCGCTCGCCGCCGGGGTCCGCGACGCGCTCGCGCGCAGCCCCGAGCCGGCCGCGACGCCGCTTGCCGAGGCGCCGGCGCCCGAAGCGGCCGCCCCGGCGAGCCGCAGCCAGGCGGCGCCGGCCGCGCTCGCCCAGCCCGACGATCCCGCCGCCGCGGCGACGCCAAGCTCCGAGGAGGAGCCCGGCGAGCCTCCGGAACAGGAAAGCCGCGAGCGCAAGCCGGCGATCGAGGTCTACATCGGGGTCCTGGTCGCGGCCACCGCGATCATCGGCGCGTTCTCCGACCACGCGGCGATCTTCGCGTCGCCGTGGCTGTTCGTGGCGCTCGTCGCCTCGGTGCTCGCGCTCGACGCGGCCCGGATCGACGTCTTCGAGCGCGCCAACCTCTCCCCCGCCGCGATCCCCGTGCTCGCGCTCGCCTACTTCTTCGGCCCGCTGGGGCCGATCGCCGCCGAGGCCGTGATCGCCGTCAACCGGGCGATCCGCCGCGATCCGATGCTCAAGTGGGGCTTCGACTTCGGCGCCCTCTCGCTCTCCGGCGCAGCCGCGGCGTGGATCTTCGACCTGGTGCCGACGGGGGAGAACGGCGCGTTGATCGTGGTCGGCGCGCTGGCCGGGGTCGCCTACTACGCCGTCAACTCGGCCCTGCTCGCGGTCGTCATGGGGCTCGCCGAAGGCCGCAGCCCGCTGGGCGTCTGGCGCGAGCGCCTCGCCTGGATGACGCCTCACTACGTCGCCTTCGGCCTGCTCGCCGGGACCTTCGTGATCGCCGAGCTGAGCTTCGGGCTCTACGCGCTCGCCGTCTTCGGGCTGCCGGTGCTGATGCTCTGGATCGCCGAGAAGCAGTACCTGGACCGCTCCCGGGCCACGGTCACCGAGCTGCGGACCGCCAACGACGAGCTCGAGCAGGCGAACGCGAGCCTGCGCGGCCTCCTGAACGACAACCAGCAGCTGCTCGGGCGGATGCACCACTCCTACATCTCGACGATCACCTCGCTGGCGCGCACGGTCGAGGCCAAGGACCCGATGACCAGCGGCCACACCGAGCGGGTCGCCGACATCGCGGTCGTGCTCGCCGCCGAGCTCGGCTACGACGACGCCGAGCTGGCCGCGATCAGGGTCGGGGCGGTCATCCACGACATCGGCAAGATCGCGATCCCCGACAGCATCCTGCTGAAGCCCGGGCCCCTCGATCCGCAGGAGGTCGCGGTGATGCGCCGCCATCCCGAGATGTCGAGCTACATCGTCGCCGAGCTCGAGTTGCCGCCCGTGGTCAAGCAGATGGTGCGCAGCCACCACGAGCGCTTCGACGGCACCGGCTACCCGGATCGGCTGCTCAGCGAGGAGATCCCGCTCGCCGCGCGGATCCTCTCCGTCGCCGACGCGCTCGACGCGATGATCAGCGACCGCCCGTACCGCAAGGCACTGCCCATCGAGGTCGCACGGGCCGAGATCGAGGACAAGGCCGGGACGCAGTTCTGCCCCCGCGTGGTCGGCGCGCTGATCACCGCAATCGAGACGAAGCCGGGCTTCTGGGCCGGGCTGGGCGAGACCTCCGGCGAGGCCGAGCCGGCGGCGGGCCCGACGACGCCTGTCGCCAACGGCGGCAGCGAGGCCGCCGCGCAACCAATCGCGCGCTAAGCGGATGTCCTATCCAGCGCCCGCCCACGCATGGCGATAGGGGGGCAAGGGGAAAAGGGGATACGCCCCATGACAAAGGAGTGTCACCAGTGAGTTCGGTACTTGTCGGGAATGGAAGCTGGCGGTGGATGGTCGCCACGATCCTCGCCACCGCCCTCTCCGTAGCAAGCTTCTTCGCCCTGCAGTCCGCGACCGAAAGCTCGGTTGCCGGCTCCGGGGTCACGGCCGCGTCGTCCGCCGACTCCATCTCCCCCCTGGCCGAGCTCGCCGCCTCGCACCCCGCCAAGCGGGTCGAGGTGATCGTCCAGCTGCGGCCCGGCGTCGACCTCGCCGAGGGCGCCGCGCTCGTCCGCGCCGCCGGCGGCGTCGTCGAGCACCCGCTGCCGCTGATCAACGGCTTCGGCACCACGCTGACCGCCGCCGAGGCGCAGCGGCTGAGCTGGAAGGGCGGCGTCCACGCCGTCTCGCCGAACGCCGCGATCGAGACCGAGGCGATCGACCCGAGCCGCCTGGCGACCGCCTACATCCAGTCGGTCCGCGCGAACAAGGTCTGGAACGGGACGGGCCAGCTCGGCGGCACCACCGCCACCGGCAAGGGTGTCGGCGTCGCCGTGCTCGACACCGGCATCAACGGCGGCCTGCCGGACTTCCGCGTCTCGCGGACCGACGGCAGCTCGCGGGTGGTCGCGTCGGCGATCGTCAACCCGGCAGCCACCCGCCCCGGCGACAGCTTCGGGCACGGCACTCACATCGCCGGCCTGATCGCCGGCAACGGCCTCAACCGGCCCGCCACGGATCCGCTGAACGGCAAGTACATCGGCGTCGCGCCCGAGGCGAACCTGATCGACGTCAAGATCGCCGACGAGCAGGGCAACGCGAGCGTCATGGACGTGATCGACGGCCTGCAGTTCGCGACCGACTACAAGGCCGACTACAACATCCGGATCGTCAATCTCTCGCTGCGCTCGACGGTCGCCGAGTCCTACCGGACCGACCCGCTCGACGCCGCGGTCGAGGCCGCGTGGAACAGCGGCCTGGTGGTCGTCGTCGCCGCCGGCAACGAGGGCGCGTCGGCCGACGCGGTCAACTACGCGCCGGCCAACGACCCCTACGTGATCACGGTCGGCGCCACCGACGACGCGGGCACGAAGGCGATCGACGACGACGCGCTCGAGAGCTGGTCGAGCCGCGGCACGACCCAGGACGGCTTCGAGAAGCCCGACGTGCTCGCGCCCGGGTCGCACATGGTCTCGACGATGTCGCCGGGCGCCGAGTACACGCGCCTCTGCCCGACCTGCGTCACCGACGGAAGCTACTTCCGCGTCGGCGGCACCTCGATGGCCGCGGGCGTCGCCTCCGGCGAAGCGGCGCTGCTGCTCGAGGCCGACCCGACCCTGACCCCGAACGAGGTCAAGGCCCAGCTCGTGCGGCGCACCCGCGCCGTCGAGTCGGCGAAGCCCACCGACCAGATGCTGGTCGATGCGAGCGGCACACCCGTCGCCGTCGACCAGGACCAGTTCTACCCGATCGAGGGCGCCGAGCTGGCGGCCGACAAGGCGGTCGTCCTCGAGGTCAGGCGCCAGTGGAACACGGGCCTGACGATGAACACGCTGCTCGACCCGGCCACCGGCCAGATCGACTACAGCCGCGCCTCCTGGTCTCGCGCGAGCTGGTCGAACGCCGCCGAGGGCCTGCGGGCGAGCTGGTCTCGCGCCTCCTGGAGCCGGGCGAGCTGGTCTCGCGCCAGCTGGAGCGCGACCCCCGAGTCGTGCGCCGACCTCGAGCGCGCGAGCTGGAGCCGCGCCTCCTGGAGCCGGGCGAGCTGGTCTCGCGCCTCCTGGAGCCGGGCGAGCTGGAGCGCCGACGGGATGTCCGCACCGGATCTGCCGGCCGCCGACATCGCCCAGATCGACGCCGAGATCGCGGCCGCGAAGCAGAGCTGCTCGGCCCTGCTGGCCCAGATCGACCCGGCACGGGCGAGCTGGAGCCGCGCGAGCTGGAGCCGCGCGAGCTGGTCGTCGAGCTTCGACAAGTAGTTCCGAGCGTCGGCTACAAACCAGAGCCAACGAGCGAACGCCCCGGCCACGCCGGGGCGTTCGTGCGTTCGGCCGGCTAGCATCCCCGGCGTGCTTCGCCCGTCGCCCCGCCTGCTCAGCCTGATCGCCGCCACCGCCCTCGCGCTCGCCGGATGCGGCGGGGGCGACGACGCGACCTCGGACGAGGCCGGTCCGGTTCCACTCGAAACCGCGGAGGCCGCGTCAGACGCGACGGCGGCCTGCCTCGAGGACGCCGGTCTCGACGTCAACGTCGAGCAGGGCGAGGCCTCGGAGACCCAGGCCCCGCCGATCTACGTCAACGAGGACACGGTCCATCAGGTCTTCGTCGCCTTCACGACCACGCCGGAGACCGCCGCGGATTTGGACAAGGCCGCGGAAGGTTTTGCGAGCGATGCGGGCGGCACCGCGGGTTCCGAGCTCGTCAGCGACACGATCGTCCTCGTGCGCGCCGCACAGACGACCGACGATGAGGTCGCCGAGGTGAAGGCCTGCGTCCAGACCTGAGCCGCGGGCCGAGGGGGTCGGGCCCCCCTCGCGGGGGGGCCCGACCGGCCGGCTTTCCTACTGGTAGAAGATGACGTAGAACGGGGCCGGGGCTGTTGGTCGTCTCCGCGACCATCGCCTGGGTACCCGCCGGGCAGGTGGTGAGACCGCCGACCCGGAACTGGGCGGACTGGTTCCCCGAGCCGTTGGCGTCGATCGTCGCCACGCCGCCCTTGGGGTCGAACGCGAGCCCGGTGAAGCAGAAGAACTGGGTCCCCACCTTGGTCACCGTCCCCACGCCCTTCGAGTTGGCGGCGTCGATGGTGCCGTCGGCGGCGACATGCGCAAACGCGGCCGGCTGGGCGCTCTCGGCGCTCGTCGCGGTGGTCGCGGTGGTCGCGGTGGTCGCCGTGGTGGCGGTCTTGGCCGTATCGGCCGACGTTGCGGTGGTGGCGGTGTCGGCCGAGTTGGCGGTCTTGGCCTTGTCGGCCTTCTTCGCCTTCTTCACCGACAGCTTCGGCGCCAGCTTCTTGACGACCGACTTGATCTCCTTGGTTTGGCTCGCCGCGACGGCGAACGCCCCGCCCCCGACGGCGAGAATGAGCGCGATCATCGCGATCACCAGCGCGGGTGAGGGTAGGCGACGGTTGGCGTGGGGCACTTTTCCTCCTTGACGACGCATTGACTCCTCTGCCGGTTCCGGCTCGCCGACCCTATCCCGGCCGTCGGCACGGGTCAAGCGCGGGCAAAGAGAGGGGCGGCCCGTGGGCCGCCCCTCTCCGCGTTCTCCGGGCCGGGAACCGACCCGGCAGTCAGCGATCCTCTAGGTGCAGGGCTGGAGGTCCGTGTCCGTCTGCGAACCGGGGGAAACGTCGTGGAAGTACCCACGGAAGTCCCAGTCGTTGTCCGGGTTGGTGCACTTCGCCTGGACGAATGAACCGTTGTTGACGTTGAGTGCGAACTGGGTGATCGACGCCGCACCGCCGCCCGCCGGCGGGATCGCGACCCGCAGCATCTTGTCGTACGGGTTGCTCACCGGAAGCGCCGGCTCCAGCGTCCCCGTCAGCACCGAGGTGACAGGACCAGCAATCGTGTGGTCGGCACGCGCCTGGAGCTTGATCGTCGGGAACCCGCCGACAACCGGCCCGTTGTAGGCGCTCACGACGGCGTTGACGACGCCGAGGTTGCACGCCGTGCCCGCTGCGCCGCTCGCGACGCACAGGGTCGCGTAACCGCCGCCGATATACGAGTCGCCGCAGGCCTTCATCCCATCCTGGGCCGACCCGGTGAGCGGGTCGCTGCACGTCGGCACCTGGCCGACGTTGAACTTCATGTTCTTGTCGAACGAGATCCTGACTTCGTCAGTCCGTTCGGGCTTCAGGGTCGGGTTCGTCCCATCGGGAGCATTCGGGTCACCCGCGTACATCTGGTTCGTCTCGACGAACAGCCCGCCCTTGGTGTAGGTCGCCCCGGGGTTGTCCGGGTTGAAATGGCCGTCGACGGTGGCGATGTTCGGTGAAACACCGAACGCCGTCCCGACGTTCATCAACGCCGCTGAGACCGCAACTGCGGCCACAATCATGAGGTACTTCCTCATACTTGACTCCTCCTTGAGAGAGAGATTTGTGTAAACGGCCCGCGACGTCAGGCCGCGCGACCTTCGTGCACCTCCGGTGCACCTAGCCATAAGAACCTACCACGGCGTGTCAAGTCCTCAAAAGCCGGCGCGGGGTCCGAGCTGTCTCGGCTCGCGTCGCACGCGGCTCACAGCGGACAGACCCGCACGGCGCCCGAGGCGCTGGTGATCTGAGCGATCCATGGCTCGTCGGACCCATCGACGGGGATCGCGAGCGTGCTCGTCCCTTCGGCCGTCCCGAGGTCGATCGGGTAGTCGGCCCGGGCGAATCGGCGCAGGCGGACCCGCGCGGCGCCGTCGGGCTCGATCACCGCACCGCCCGGCGGCAGGGCGACCGGTGCGTCGCCCCGCGCGGTCTCGCAATCCTCCGTCGGCGCGACGGACCCATCCGCGGCGAGCTGCAGTTCCAGGGCGACGGCGAGGACGACATCGGCGCTCGACCGCGCTGACTCCGGGCTCGCCGGCAGCTCGGCGGCGGAAGCGGCCGGCGAGCCCCAGCGATCGACCGCTTCGAAGTAGGGCGAGGCCGAGACGGCGGCCAGGAACGGAGTGCCGGCGAAGTCGGGGCTGAGCGCGAAGGTCGGGGGCACGTCGTCGCGCAGGAGCTCGAGCGCCGCCAGGTCCGCGCGGGCGATCTCGGTCTGCGCACGGAGGAATCGCTCGCCGTCGCGAAGCGCGCCGATGTTGGCGACGATCGAGACGACGGCCAGCGCCACCAGCGCCCATCCCAACCGGCGGCCGACGCGGGCGCCGCGAAAGAGCTCGGACGCCGTGAGCAGCAGCAGCGCCGAGCCGATCAGCTGGTAGCGGCTCGCTCCGGGCTCGCGACCCGGGATCGCGTTGAGCGCGGCCAGGACCCAGAACGATCCGGCGGTGACGGCGAGCGCCCAGAAGCGAGCCGACAGCGCGCTCCGGTGGCGGGCGCCGAACCAGACGACGCCGATCGCGGCCGCGACCGCCAGCGGTCGCCCCCACTCGACGTTGTGCACCGCGCCGAACGCCTCCGGGTCCACCGAGACGAGACCGAGCAGGGACGCGAGGGCGCCGCCGGCGGCCTCCCAGACGTAGCGCGGGGCCGCGAGCAGGTTGTCCAGCGATGCCGCGCTCTCGGCCTCGTGACCGTAGGCCAGATACCACGCGACGTAGAGAGTACGGGGATCAGCGGGATGTAGGCGCGGCGCAGTCGCGTCGCCGGTCGCGTCGCGACATCGACCGCCGCGCCGGCGGCGAACACCAGGCCAAGGCTCGAGCAGGAGACGGAGACGACCAGCAGGGCGCAGGCGAGCAGGTCATTGGGGCGACCCTCCCGGTCGAGGGCCAGAAACGCGCCGATCCCCGCAGCCGTGGCGCCGAGGAAGCTGATCCCGGCGGGCCACAGCAGGTCCTCCCAGGCGGCGCCGAGGAAGAGCAGGACGCACGCGGCCAGCAACGCGGGCCGGCCACCGACGCGCCGCCGGACGTAGACGAAGACGAGCGACGCCACCAGCACCAGCAGGCCGCAGTTGACGAGGCGGAACGGCAGCGTCGACTCCATCCCGAAGGCCGCCAGCAGGACCTTGTAGACGAGCACCGGGCCGAGGTAGATGTGTTCGTTGTGCGGTTCGAGGAGGGAGTCGAGCGACCAGTCCTGGCGGTCGAGGATGATGCTCCACTCGTCGTTGAAGAAGGTCAGGCCATCGGTCAGGCCGAGAATGAGCGCGACCGCGAGGGCGCCGGCGACAGCCAGGAGCGCCGGCTCGGGCGGCTTGCGGGGCTCGGCGCGAGCGGTGGCCAAGGGGGTGACAGTATTTCCTGAACCGGCCGCAGCAGCGAGGCATCCGGGCGAAAGCCACCCGTTTCGCGATTCGCCCGGCGTGTGGGAGGCTGGAGAGGTCCCTTAACGGCCGCCCGACTCGCCGACCAGCCGTAACCGACTCGCCGACGCATTTGGTTTCCGTCCCCAGCCGCGCAACAGGAGGTTGCCAATGCGTCGGAGATTTCTCCCCCAGCTGACCTATGCCAACGTGGTGTCGACGCTCGCCCTCGTGCTGGTGGTCGGCGGAGGAGCCGCCTACGCCGCGGACACGATCGGCAGCTCGGATGTCATCGACGAGACGCTGCTGAGCCAGGACGTCAAGAACGGCGAGGTGAAGAACCCGGACCTCGCGAGCGGCTCGGTTCTGACGAGCAAGATCGCCAACGGTGATGTCCGCAGCGCCGACGTCGGAGACGAGCTCCTGACCGGTCAGGACATCAAGGACAACAGCGGGGTCGATACCTGCCCGACACCGGCAACACTTCGCTTCGGCCAAATCTGCGCGGGGACCGATGGCAGCATTCGGACTTGGCCGACTGCGCTGGAGTACTGCACCAACCTTGGTCTGCGCTTGCCGACGGTCGCAGAGGCGGTCGTGCTGGCGAAGGGCTTTGACGTGCCCCAGGTGGCCGCGACTCAGCGATTCTGGACGGACGAAGAGCTTTACATCGGCTCGTACCGGGCCGAGGCCGTCGACGACACTGGTACCTACACCCCCGCCGAGCAAACCGACACTCATAAGACCGTCTGTGTGACGACCCCGACCAACTGACGACCTGAGCGGCCACGGAGGGAGACGGCATCCGGCTCGCGCTTGCTCAGAACCGAGCTCAGAGCAAGGCGACCACCGCGAGGATCACCAAGGCCCACCCGGCGAGACTGAGTAGCACGGCCACCGCGACACCTTCGAGTGCGTTCATCGAAAACCCCTTCTGGTTGGGCCTTTCCTGCCCAACGGGGGTCCTACCGACTATGCGGCCGCGTGGGTGTCCGTGTTTGCGCGTTTTGCGGCCCTTTTCCCTTTTCGCATGCAAGCCCTTGCGTCTCCGCGGGCCAGGCGGCAGAGTGGGCTGACCGTCCAAGGAGGGAGATTCCATGAGCCGCCTTCGCACTCACCTGACCTACGCCAACGTGATGTCGACACTTGCCGTCGTGCTGGTGATCGGCGGTGGCGCCGCCTACGCCGCGAACACGATCATCAGCACGGACATCGTCAACAACGAGGTCTACGGCGCCGACGTCCGGGACGACACCTTGGCGGGCGGCGGGCTCGGGCACGTCGACCTCAAGGCCGGCTCGGTGCGATCGTCCGAGGTGGGAGCGGATTCGCTGACCGGCGCCGACATCGCCGACCAGGGCGGGGTCGATACCTGCGTCGCGACCGTCCGGATCGGCCAGCTCTGCTTCAGGTCGGAGAACGTCGACCGCAACTGGAACGAGGCGCTCGAATACTGCGCGAATCTCGACCTGCGCCTGCCGTCGGTCGCCGAGGCGATGGAGCTCGCGCTGACCCATGACCTCCCCGATGTGGGTACGACGGAGAACTTCTGGACCGACGAGCTGATCGGGGAGGCCAATCAGGAGGCCGTGCTCGTGAACGACAATGGGGATCTGGCGACCGAGCCCCCCTCCGCGACCGACGAGACCGCCTGCGTGACGACCCCGACCAACTGACTCGGCCGCTCTGTGACGCAAGTCCTTGTGCCGGGGGCCCCGGGCGCGAGAGAGTGGGCCGACCATCCACGGAGGGAGACCCCATGCGGGACTTCGTTCCAAGCTGACGTTCGCCAACGTCTGCTCGTTCCTCGCCCTGGTGATCGCGCTCGGCACGGGAGGCGCCTATGCCGACAACACGGTCTTCAGCGCGGACATCGTCAACGGCGAGGTGAAGAGCGCCGACATCGGCACCAACGCGGTCTCCCGGGTCGACGTCCGCGATGACACCCTGTCCGGAGGCGGGCTGACCACCGATGACATCTACTCGCTGACCGTGCGCCGACATCGCCAACGAGACCCTGGGCAGCGCCGACATCGCCAACGGCCAGCTCAACGACGAGGACATCGCTCAGGGGACGTTCGTCAACTTGGAGGCCGTGATCGGCAACGTCCCTGCGAACAGCTGCAGGGATCGGCGGATCATCGGTGCCGGCGCCCTGGGCGACCACCTCCTATTGACGGCGAGGTGGGGTACCTCCAACCCGGACCTGAACTACACCGCCAAGTACGACGGAACGGACGAGGCCGCCGTCATCACCGTCTGCAACCCGACGAACGCCGCCATTGACGATGGGAACACCCACTTCAACCTGCTCGTGACCGACGCGTACTAGGTGGAGGACCTGACCTACGCCAACGTGCCGTATTGCCGTTTCGTGCATAGGCACTCAAGGGTCTGCCTAGGCAGCCGATGAGCTACGAGAAGAGCCCATTGCCCGCTCCCCCTCTGTCAAGGGAGCGGTCCACCCGAGAAAACGGCACCTACGGGTGCCGTTTCTCGTTGCTCCGATCGGCCAGTGAAACGAGGTCCGCCATGGGCGGGCCTCGCCCCTTGCATCGCCGCTCGCAAACCGAGAGGATGGGCCGACCATCCACGGAGGGAGACCCCATGCGCAACAGACTGCGCGGCCACCGTGGCGAGAATCGGTCTCGACCTGATGACGGGGTGACCGATACGTGGAATTGCTTCGAGCTGCACGAGAACAAGTTGCGGCCCATCGACTGCACCTAGCTTCGCGAGCGCCGGGGCGCCGATCGCGTCCCCGGGGTTGTAGCGGCCGAGGGGCGAAACCCAGCGGCAGCTCCGCCGGCGGATAACGCTGCGGTTGCTCCGTATGGGCAGGAGAAAGCGGTCCGCGGCCGCGCGGGCTCGGCCCATACCTACCGGCAAGTCAGGTGCTTTCACCTATACCCGCCGGGCGCGAGACGGGGGAGCCTGTGGATAAGCAACCACGCACGGAGGAGATCCATGTCCACTCGCGCCCGCAGCTACCTGCGCCAGAACGTCCTCGGCCTGATCGCGATCTTCATCGCCCTCGGTGGCACCGCCTACGCCGCGAACACGATCGGCAGCGACGACATCATCGACGAATCGATCCTCTCCCAGGACATCAAGAACGCGCAGGTGACTTCGGGAGACCTCAGGGCGAACGCCGTCGTGTCGGGCGACGTCCGCAACGACACAACGTCGGGTGGCGGGCTGACCGCACCCGACCTCGCGGCCGACTCGGTCGGCAGCAGCGAGATCGCACCCTTTTCGGTGACCACCGGCGACCTCTCGGACAACGCGGTCACCGCCGACAAGCTCGGCGCGCTGCCCGCCGCCCGCATGCACAAGAGCACCCACAGCCAGGGGACCACCGGCAGCCAGAACGCGGTGGTGGTGTTCTCGGTCGAGGACTTCGACACCGGCGGGCTCGTGACACTCGCCACGAGCAACAGCCTGCTCACTGCCCAGCGCGCCGGCACCTACATGCTCAGCGGCGGGATCGAGTGGGCCTCCAACCCCAACGGCATTCGAATGGCGTCGCTCAAGGTCAACACCACGACGGTCGCCAGCAGCCTGGCCCCGGCAGGCGCCACCGCCGGCAACCTGTCGAACGTGTCGACGATCGTCCGGCTCGAGCCCGGCGACACCGTCACCATGGAGGCACTGCAGAACTCCGGCGGCGGGCTCAGCATCAATCCCGGGAACCGCACCTACCTGGCGGCGGCGTTCGTCGGCGGCTGACGACGCACGACATCGCGGCCGGGCGGGCTCGGAATACTTCGTGGATCACGTCGGCCCAGGTTTCTTGGGCAACGGTGAAAGCCGTTACGTCCTTACGAGCATCCCAAGCTCATCCAGGACCGGGGAGGGAATCGGGGTCGTCGGCTGCTTCGACCGCCGAGGGAACACGCTCACTTGGAGGTTCGAGGCGGGTAGAGGGCGGAAGCTCCGTCGCTCAGTCTTGGGCTTCAAGCGCCGCAGTCGCTCATTTGAGGGTCACCTGCGCCGCTTTTATCCCGATGTCGAGTGCACCACGCAAGCCGGAAAGATCCGAGACGAGGCGCTGGAGGCCTAAGCCCAGAGCCGCGCGGTTTGCAATCGGTTTGCAATCCGGGAATTTCGGGCTTCTCAGATCGGCCAGGAACGGCTTAGGAAAGCGGGTCAGTACCCGAGCGCGAACTTGGCGTCCTCGGACATCATCTCCGGGGACCATGGCGGGTCGAAGATCATCTTCGGATGCACCTTCTCGACCCCGTCGAGCTCGCCGACGAACTCGCGCATCTGCTCGGAGACCTGGGGGCCGATCGGGCAGGCGGGCGTGGTCAGGGTGAAGGTGACGAAGACCTCAGGGCCCTCCACATCGACGTCGTAGACGAGCCCGAGCGAGACGAAGTCGAGCCCGAGCTCCGGGTCGATCACCTCTTCGAGCGCCTCGTATACATCTTCTTCGGTGGCCATGTGAAGAGGGTAGAGCAGATGGTTTCGTAGCCTGTCATCCCGATGGGCCTGATCCTCTTTCTCCTCTTCATCGTCCTGCCGATCGCGGAGATCTACGTGATCATCCAGGTCGGCGGTGCGATCGGCTGGGCGCCGACGCTGCTGCTCCTGATCCTCGACGGGTTCGCCGGCGCCGCGCTGGCGCGCTCGCAGGGCCGCGTTGCCTGGGAGCGCTTCAACCTGGCGCTCACCCAGGGCAGAGTCCCGGCGCGGGAGACGTTCGACGGGGCCATGATCATCCTCGGGGGGTCGTTCCTGCTCGCCCCGGGGTTCATCACCGACGTGATCGGCTTCGCGCTCCTGATCCCGCCGACGCGCGCCGTCTTCCGGGCTGTCGTCGCCCGGCTGGCGCGGCGCCGGATCGCCTTCGCCTGGGCGGTCCCGGGGCCGCCGCCGCGAGCGGGCCGGCCCGGCCCCGGCCCCGGCCGAGGACCGTCGCGCCCCGGATACGACTACGAGGGGACCGCGCGCGAGGTCAACGAGCCGGCGGCCGAGATCGGCCCCGGGGAGCGCGATGGCTGAGGCGCTCGGACTCGAATTCGAGGCCCCCACCGGCGAGACCCTGCGGTTCGAGTGGCCGCCCGGCGCCTTCGAGTCGGTCGACGGGTCGACGCCGGCGCCGGAGCCCCTCTGGAGCCTCGGCGGGGAGCTCGACTGGGACGAGGTCGATGCGGTGCGCGTGCTCTCGGCCCGGCTCGGCGATGGCCGCCTGCTCGCGGTCGCCGCGCTGCGTCCCGCCGGCGGCGACCACGGCGACGAGCTGGTCGCCGGGGCGATCGGCGACGGGGAAGCGTTCTCGCAGCTCGAGTGGACCCTGCTCTCGACGGAATACGGGCCCGACGACCTGCCGCGGCGCGTGGGCCTCGAGCTCCATGAGGCGGACGACGGCCTCGCGCTGAGGATCGCCGGGGATGTGACCGCGGTCGCCGCCTCGGTCACCGGGGGCGTCCAGCGGATCGCGGCGGCGCTCGTCGTGCGAGGCCCCGGCGGCGACGCCGACGGGGCGGGCGCCTTCGACACGCTCAAGCCGGCGTGACGCCGCGACGGATCACCGCGGTGATCTCGGACTTCGGCGGCGTCCTCACCACCCCGCTGCTGAACTCGTTCGCCGCGTTCCAGGACCAGACCGGGATCTCGGCCGAGTCGCTCGGCCGGGCGATGCAGGCGATCGCCGAGCGCGACGGCGCCCATCCGCTGTTCGAGCTCGAGACCGGCCGGCTCACCGAGGTCGACTTCCTCGACCGGATCGCCGGGGCGCTCGAGCCCGAGCTCGGCCACCGTCCCGAGCTGCATCGCTTCCGCGAGATCTACTTCGAGGCCCTGCAGCCGAACGAGCCGATGATCGAGCTGATGCGCGAGATCAAGCGCAGCGGCCGGCGGATGGCGCTGCTGACCAACAACGTCCGCGAGTGGGAGCCGCTGTGGCGCTCGATGCTGCCGGTCGACGAGATCTTCGAGCTCGTCGTCGACTCGGGCTTCGTCGGGATGCGCAAGCCCGACCCGCCGATCTACCACCTGACGGTCGCCCGCCTGAGCGGCGTCAGCGCCGAGCAGTGCCTGTTCGTGGACGACGTCCAGGTCAACGTCGAGACCGCGAGCGCGATCGGGATGATCGGGGTGCGCTTCCGCTCCAACGAGCAGGCGATCCCCGAGATCAGGCACGCGTTGGGGCTCCGCGATCGGCCCGGGCGGGGGTAGCCGCGCCCGGGTAGGTTAGGACCCGTGAAGCGCGATGCCGCCATCGAGGCGGTGTTCCAGCCGGTCCGGCCGCCGACCACGTTCGAGGAGACGGTCGAGCGACTCGGCACCGCGATCCGCGTCGGACTGCTCGCTCCGGGCACCAAGCTGCCTCCCGAGCGCCGGCTCGCCGAGGAGCTGCGGATCTCGCGCTCGACCCTGCGGCAGGCGCTCACCACCCTGGTTCAGTCCGGGTACCTGGAGTCGGTGCGCGGCCGCTCCGGTGGCACGTTCGTCGCCGAGCGACCGCCGCTCTCGGAGGGCGGCAAGGACGCGCTCGGCCGCGACGCGTGGGCGGTGCTCGACCACCGGGTCGCGGTCGAGGTCGGTTCGACGATCCTCGCGGCCGAGCGCGCCGAGCGCGCGGACCTCGACGCGCTCGGCAAGCTCGTGGAGCGGATGGCCGGCGCCGCCGGGTTCGAGGTGTACCGGCGCGCCGACATCCGTTTCCACATCGGCATTGCCGAGGCCGCCCGCTCGCCCCGGCTGGTCACCGAGATGACCGAGGTCCAGGGCCAGATGAGCGACCTGATCGCCCGCATCCCCCATCCCGAGGAGGTGCTGACGCGGTCCAACGCCCAGCACCGAAAGCTCGTCGCCCATCTGCGCTCCGGAGACGCGATCGCGGCGGCGGCGCTGATCCGCCAGCACATCCGCGGCACCGAGCACATCCTCGCCGGGCTCGTCTGAATCCGAGGGCGAGGCTGACCCCTGCGGGGCAGCCCCTTTCATCAGGCTTTCATCTTCGCGCGTACGCTTGCTGGAGATGCGCGTGTTGATCGTCGAGGACGAGGTCAAGATGGCCGGGCTGATCCGGCGCGGGATGCGCGGCGAGGGGCTCGCCGCCGACGTGACCACGAAGGGCGAGGACGCGCTGTGGATGGCCGAGGCGACCGACTACGACGCGATCGTGCTCGACATCATGCTGCCCGGGATCGACGGGCTCGAGGTCTGCCGCCGGCTGCGCGCCGCCGGGGTCTGGACCCCGATCCTGCTGCTGACCGCGCGCGATTCCGTCCGCGACCGGGTCGCCGGACTCGACGGCGGCGCCGACGACTACCTGACGAAGCCGTTCTCGTTCGCGGAGTTGCTCGCCCGCCTGCGGGCGCTGGTCAGGCGCGGCTCGATCGAGCGCCCGGTCGAGCTTCGGGTCGGCGACCTGCGCCTCGACCCGGCGACGAAGCGGGTGATGCGCGACAAGGCGGAGATCTCGCTCTCGGCGAAGGAGTTCGCGCTGCTGGAGACGTTCATGCGCAGGCCCGGGGAGGTGCTCTCCCGCTATGCCCTGCTCGAGCACGCCTGGGACTACGACTACGAGAACCGCTCCAACGTCGTGGACTCCTACGTCCGCTTCCTGCGGCGCAAGATCGACCAGCCGTTCGGCACCGACTCGATCGAGACCGTGCGCGGGTCCGGCTACCGCCTGCGCGAGGACGGAGGATGAGGCGCCTCCCGATCCGGCTGCGGGTGACGCTCGCCTTCGCCGGCGTGATGGCGATCGTCTTCGTCGCCGTCGGCCTCTTCCTCTACCTGCGGCTCGGGTCGCAGCTCGACGAGTCGCTGGAGACCGCGCTGCGCTCGCGGGCGACCGAGGTCTCGGCGCTCGCCCGCGACGCCGGCGGGCAGCTCTCCGGCTCCGACTCCGACCCGCTCGTCGAGCAGGACGAGAGCTTCGCCCAGATCCTCACCCCGACGGGGCGGATCGTCGATTCGACCGGCCAGCTCGGCGATACCGTCGTCCTCGACTCCGCCGAGCTCGACCGCGCCACGCAGGAAGCGACGTTCGTCGACGCGTCGGACGTGCCGGGGATCGAGGGCGACGCGCGGCTGCTGGCGACCCCGATCGAAGCCGAGAGCGGGGCGCTGATCGTCGTCGTCGGCTCGTCGCTGGGCGATCGCGACGAGGCGCTCTCCAGCCTCGCCAGGCTGATGGCGATCGGAGGGCCGGTCGCCCTGCTGCTCGCATCGCTGGCCGGCTACGCGATGGCCGGCGCGGCGCTGCGCCCGGTCGAGTCGATGCGCCGTCGCGCGGCCCGGATCTCGGCGACCGATCCGGGAGCCCGCCTACCGGTCTCCGAGGCCGGCGACGAGCTCTCCCGCCTTGCGGAGACCCTGAACACGATGCTCGGCCGGCTCGAGGACGCGCTGGCGCGCGAGCGCCGGTTCGTCGACGACGCCAGCCACGAGCTGCGCACGCCGCTGGCGCTGCACCGGGTCGAGCTCGAGCTGGCGCTCCTGCACGCCGCCGACGAGGCCGAGCTGCGCGCCGCCATGGCCTCGGCGATGGAGGAGATCGATCGCCTGATCGGGCTCGCCGAGCAGCTGCTGGTGGTCGCGCGCTCGGAGGACGGCGAGGTCGCGATCGACCGCAAGCCGTTTTCGGTCGAGGACGCGCTGGCGGCGACCGAGGCGCGCTTCGCCGCCCGCGCGGGACAGGCGCAGCGGTCGGTCACCCACGAGCCGGCCGCGGACCTGGTGCTGGAGGCGGATCGGCTGCGGGTCGAGCAGGCGCTCACCAACATGGTGGAGAACGCGCTCCGCCACGGCGCCGGCGAGGTCCGGCTCGCGGCGCGGCGCAACGGCGCCGCGGTCGAGCTCCACGTCACCGATCAGGGAACCGGAATCCCGGACGAGTTCATCGACCGCGCCTTCGAGCGCTTCAGCCGCTCCGACACCGGCCGCGGCCGCGGCGGCACCGGCCTCGGCCTCGCGGTCGTCGACTCGATCGCCCGCGCCCACGGCGGCTCGGCTCACGCGCGCAACCGCGCGGACGGCGGCGCCGACGTCTGGATCGTGATCCCGACGCGGCCGAGCTAGGCGCTAGGCGCGGATCCGCTCGCCCTTGGGGTCGAACAGCGGCTCGGCGGCGACCTCGCCGGCGACCCACTCGCCGAAGATCTCCACCTCCACCCCGGTCTCCGGCGCGGCGTGGCCAGGGGGCAGATACGCGTAGGCGATCGAGCGCTCGACCGTGTACCCGTAGCCGCCGGTGGTCACGCGCCCGGCGATCTCGCCCTCGATCCGCACCGGCTCGTTGCCGAGCGCGACCGAGCGCGGGTCGGCGAGCGTCAGGCAGCAGAGCTTGGTCTGCGGCCCGGCCTCCTTCGCCTCGACGAGCGCCTCGCGGCCGATGAAGCCTCCCTCCTTGTCGAGCTTGACGCAGAACCCGACCCCGCCCTCGTACGGGGTCTCGTCCGGAGTGATGTCCGCGCCCCAGACCCGATACCCCTTCTCGAGCCGCATCGAGTCGATCGCCCGGTACCCGCCGGCCACGATGCCGTGGTCCCGGCCCGCCTCCCAGAGCGTCCGCCAGAGGCCGAGCCCGTACTCGGTCGGGCAGTAGAGCTCCCAGCCGAGCTCGCCGACGTAGGTGACCCGCAGCGCCCGCACCGGGACGTCGCCAACGGTGATCTCGCGAACCGACATGTAGGGAAACGACTCGTTGGAGAGGTCGTCCGGGGTCAGCGGCGCCAGCAGCTCGCGGGCTCGTGGCCCCCAGACCCCGAAGCACGACCAGGCCGCGGTGACGTCGCGGACGTGCGCCGAGCCGTCCTCGGGCAGGTGCCTGCGGATCCACTCGCGGTCGTGGTTTCCGAACGCGGTCCCGGTGACGATCGAGAACCGGTCCCGGCCGAGGCGGGCGACGGTGAAGTCGCACTCGATCCCGCCGCGGCGGTTGAGCATCTGGGTGTAGGTGATCTCCCCGACCTCGCGGGCGACGCGGTTGTCGCACAGCTGCTCGAGCAGGCCCGCCGCCCCCGGCCCGGAGATCTCGAGCTTGGCGAAGGAGGACTCGTCGAAGATCGCGACCGCCTCGCGGGTCGCGCGGTGCTCGGCGCCGATCGCCGGCGACCAGTGCTGACCCGCCCAGCCGCGCGGCCGCAGCGATTCGTCGCCGGCGGCGGCGTTCGGCTCGTACCAGTTGACCCGCTCCCAGCCGGACTTCTCCCCGAAGGCGGCGCCGTGGCCCGCGTGCCAGGTGTTCGCGGCCGAGACCCGCAGCGGCCGCCCGGCCGAGCGCTCGTGGTTCGGATAGCGGATGTCGTAGTAGGTCTCGTACGTCTCCTTGATCCGGGCGTGGGTGTAGGAGGGCGAGCGGTACTGGGCGCCGAAGCGGCGCACGTCCATCTCCCACAGATCCAGGCTCGGCTCGCCCTCGGCGATCCACTCGGCGATCTGCCAACCGATCCCGCCGGCGCCGGCGAGCCCGTGGGCGCAGAACCCGGCGGCGACGAACAGGCCCCTGACCTCGGACTCGCCGAGGCAGAACTCGTTGTCGGGCGTGAAGGCCTCCGGCCCGTTGATCAGCTTCGTGATCGTGACCTCGTCCATCGCGGGCACCCGGCGCTTCGAGTTCTCGGTGATCTCCTCGAACCGATCCCAGTCCTCCTCGAGCAGGCGGCCGTTGAAGTCGGAGGGGATCCCGTCGAGCCCGCCGGGACCGTCGGGAAGGAAGGCGGGCTCCGACCGACGCTCGTAGCCTCCCATCACGAGGCCGCCTCCGTCCTCGCGGAAGTAGATCAGCAGGTCGGGGTCGCGCAGGGTCGGCAGCCGCTCCCCGCCGCGGTCGCGAAACGGCTGCGTGACCAGGTACTGGTGCGACATCGGGATCACCGGGACCCGCACCCCCGCCAGGCGGCCGATCTCCGCCGCGTACATGCCGGCGGCGTTGACGACGACCTCGGCGGCGATCCGCCCGCGCTCCGTGTCCACCGCGTGGACCCGCCCGCCGTCGACCTCGATCCCGGTGACGCGCGTGTTCTGGAAGACCGTCACACCGCCCTCCCGCCGGGCGACGTCGGCGAGCGCGTAGGTGAGCTGTGCCGGGTCGATATAGCCGTCCGTCGGCAGCCAGGCGGCGCCGAGCACGCCATCGGTGGACATCGGCGGGAACAGCTCCCGCGCCTCGTCGGCCGAGATCAGCTCCAGCGGCAGGCCGAACGTCTTCGCCCAGCCCGCCTGGCGGCGCAGCTCCTCCATCCGCTCCTCGCTCGAGGCGAGCCTGATCCCACCGCACTCGACCCAGCCCGGATCGAGCTCGGACTCGGTCGCCAGGCCGCGGTAGACCTCGACCGAGTGCATCATCATCTTCGTCAGCGTCACCGACCCGCGCAGCTGGCCGACCAGCCCGGCCGAGTGGAAGGTCGACCCCGACGTGAGCGCGCTGCGCTCGAGCAGGACGACGTCGCGGTACCCGAGCTTCGCCAGGTGGTAGGCGATCGACGCGCCGCCGACGCCGCCGCCGATGATCACGCAGCGGGCGGCGCCCGGGAGCTCAGTCCTCACGGCCATGGGTAGCGTCGTGATTGGGCGGCGAGAATCGAGCGTGGCCAGGACGCAGGGAGTCCGAATAGCAGCGCTATTCGGACGACTGAGGACGACGCCGGGCGACGATTCGCAGCCGCCCAAGCGCGGCGATACCCGTGGCCGGGAGGGCTCAGCCCGCGGGCTCACTCGCCTCCTGAAGCCAGGTGTCGAAGTCGGGTTCGGCGGCGGTCTCCAGCAACCGGGCGAAGTGCTTGTCGGCGTAGCCGGCGAAGTCGAAGTCGAGCTCGGAGACCACGTTCTGGACCACGCCCCACATCGCCTCGCGAAAGTCGGACATATAGAACATCAGCCGCAGGGCGGCAAGCCGCCTCGCGGCGTCGCGAGGGTCCGCGCCCGGCCCGAAGTACGCGGCGAGCAGACGCTCCTGCTCCGCCGGACCGAGCTCGTTGTTGACGGCGAAGTTGGCGAGGTCGAAGTAGCGGTCCCCCATCCCCGCGTACTCCCAGTCGACGATCCACAGCTGCACGCCGCGGATGAAGTTGGCGGCCAGGAGGTCGTTGTGGCAGGGCACCGGGTCGTGCTCCGGACCGGCCAGCGCCCGCTCGATCGCTTCCGCACGCCGCAGCGCTTCGCCGTACGCACCGGGGAGTGTCGCCCCGCGCGCCACCGCCGTCTCGGCGTACGTCTCGACGACCCGGAACGAATCGAAGCTGGTCGGCAGCGGTTCGCCGATCCCGTGGATCGCCCGCAGCGAGCGCGCCACATCGGCCATCGTCGTCGGCTCGCGCAGATCGGCGGGCTCCATCCCCACCCCCTCGACGAAGATCGTGACGATCGCCTGCGGCTCGTCGAGCATCGCCGCCACCGGCGGGGCGATCCCGACCGCGGCGGCGCGCTCGTTGGCGATCTTCTCCGCGCCCCGGTCGATCTCGAGCAGCGACGTGTCCTTGCCGGGGACCCGGATCACGTAGTCGGTGCCGCCGAAGCGGGCGCGGTAGTTGCGGTTGGTGATCCCGCCGCCGAGCGGCCGCGGCGCGTGGACGACCCGGCCAAGCAGCGGTTCGAGCGATTGGACGATCCGGCCCAGATCGTCCTCCGCCTCTTGACGTGTGTCCGTTCTTGGGTTTAGGGTCACGTCGTCCATAGGTCGGGCCGACACACCTTTTATCGCATGAGGCGATGGGTGAGGCCACAAAGAGGGAGAAACCAGATGGCGACGGTCGATCAGTTCAAGGATGAGGACGAGCGCCAACTGGCCCAGATGGGGATCCGGCAGGACCTCCACCGCGGCTGGAGCGGGTTCTCGAACTTCGCGATCTCGTTCACGATCATCTCGGTCCTCGCGGGCTGCTTCACGACCTATGGACAGGCGTGGAACAACGGCGGCCCGATCGCGATCTCCTGGGGCTGGCTCCTGATCTCGATCCCGATCCTGATCATCGGCTTCTGCACCTCGGAGATCGTCGCCAAGTACCCCACCGCGGGCGGCATCTACTGGTGGGCGGCGCGGCTCGGCGGGCCGGTGTGGGGCTGGTTCACAGGCTGGTTCAACTTTGCCGGACTGGTCGGGGTGGTGGCCTCGGTGGTGTACGCCTCGGCCACCTTCCTCAACGTCGTCCTCGGCCTCTACGGGGTCGAGATCTTCGGGGTCAACTTCGGCGACGACCTACACATCCTCGGTGAGACGTTCCTGCTGTTCGCGATCATCCTCGCGATCCACGCGACGATCAACATCATGCGCACGCACCTGCTGGCCGTGATCAACAACGTCTCGGTCTTCTGGCACGTGACCGGGGTCGTCGTGATCATCGCGATCCTCGTGTTCGTCCCCGACGACCACGCGAGCTTCGACTTCGTCTTCACCGAGCGGATCAACAACTCGGGCTTCAGCATGGACATGTTCTGGTTCTATGTGCTGCCGCTCGGCTTCCTGCTCACGCAGTACACGATCACCGGCTTCGACGCGTCCGCCCACATCTCCGAGGAGACGCACGACGCGTCGCGCTCGGCGGCCCGCGGCGTGTGGCAGTCCATCTTCTACTCGGCCCTGATTGGCTGGTTCGTCCTGCTCGCGATCACCTTCGCGGCCACGGACGCCGCGGCGGTCACCGCGGGCGAGGGCTACGGGGCCGGCAGCTCGCTGGAGATCTTCAGCCTCTCGCTGTCGGAGTCGGCGTTCAAGACGGTGGTGATCATCTCCACGATCGGCCAGCTTTTCTGCGGCCTTGCGTGCCTGACGAGCGCCTCGCGGATGTGCTTCGCCTTCTCGCGCGACCACGGCCTGCCGTTCTCGGACAGGTTGTCGAAGGTGAACGCCGCCGGCACGCCGCGCAATGCGGTGATCACGATGGCGGTGCTCGCGCTGCTGATCACGCTGCCGGCCCTCAAGGGCAACTCGGCGGGCGACCCGTTCCCGTTCGCGTTCTTCGCCGTGGTCTCGATCACCGTGATCGGGCTGTACATCGCCTACGCGATCCCGATCTACCTGCGCTGGCGCCAGGGCAACGAGTTCGAGCAGTCGTCGGTCTGGAACCTCGGCCGAAAGTGGCGGTGGATGAACCCGTTCGCCGTCTTCTGGGTCGCGCTGATCACGGTCATCTTCTGCCTCCCGTTCACCCCGGCCGCGGTGCCGTGGAACGACGAGTTCAGCTGGGAGGCGCTCAACTACGCGCCGCTCACGGTCGGCGCGGTGGTCCTGTTCGCGGCGATCGCGTGGGTCGCCGGGGCGAAGAACCACTTCACCGGCCAGACCCGAAACATCGACATCGACAAGGCGCTGGCCGCGCAAGGGGACCCACCCGCGACCAGTCCGTAGCGTCCGGCGTGTGACGCTCGACGAGCTGAAGCAGGCGGTCGCCGACGGCACGGTCGACACCGTGCTGCTCGCGATCGCCGACATGGAGGGGCGGCTGCAGGGCAAGCGGCTGACGGCGAGCCACTTCCTCGCCGACGTGCTCGAGCACGGCGCCGAGGGCTGCAACTACCTGCTCGCCGTCGACGTCGACATGGAGACCGTCGGCGGGTACGCGATGTCGTCATGGGAGCGCGGCTACGGCGACTTCGAGATGGTCCCGGACCTCGACACCCTGCGGCCGGTTCCCTGGCACGAGGGAACGGTCATGCTGCTCGCCGACCTGCAGTGGGCCGACGGCTCCGAGGTCGTCGCCTCGCCGCGCCAGATCCTCCGCCGCCAGCTCGCGCGGCTGGCCGCGCGCGGGCTGATCGCCAACGCCGGTACCGAGCTCGAGTTCATCGTCTTCAAGGACACCTATGAGGAGGCCTGGAAGAAGGCGTACCGCGACCTCGAGCCGGCCAACCTCTACAACATCGACTACTCGCTGCTCGGCTCCGCCCGCGTCGAGCCGCTGATCCGGAGGATCCGCAACGAGATGGCCGCCGCGGGGATGACCGTCGAGAACTCGAAGGGCGAGTGCAACCTCGGCCAGCACGAGATCAACTTCCGCTACAGCGAGGCGCTCGCGGCCGCCGACGACCACGTCGTCTACAAGAACGGTGCCAAGGAGATCGCCGCCCAGGAGGAGATGGCGATCACCTTCATGGCGAAGTTCAACGACGCCGAGGGCAATTCGTGCCACATCCACTGCTCGCTCGCCGACGATGCCGGCGGCAACGCGTTCGCGGCCGACCGCCAGCTGTTCGACCGCTTCATCGCCGGCCAGCTCGCGTGCATGCGGGAGCTGACCCTCCTCTACGCGCCGCACGTGAACTCCTACAAGCGGTTCGCGCCCGGCTCGTTCGCCCCGACCGCGGTCGCCTGGGGCAACGACAACCGCACCTGCTCGATGCGGGTCGTCGGTCATGGCGAGGGGCTGCGGGTCGAGAACCGCCTGCCGGGCGCCGACGTCAACCCCTACCTGGCGCTGAGCGCGATGATCGCCGCCGGGCTGCACGGGATCGACACCGAGCTCGCGCTCGAGGAGCCGTTGGCCGGCAACGCGTACACGGCCGACAAGCCACACGTGCCGACGAACATGTACGAGGCGCGCGACCTGTTCGCCACCAGCGAGGTGGCCCGCGCCGCCTTCGGCCAGGAGGTGATCGACCACTACCTGAACCGAGCCAAGGTCGAGCTCGAGGCATTGGAGGGGACGGTCACCGACTGGGAGCGCTTCCGCGGCTTCGAGAGGCTCTGATGCCGGACCCGCCGGCGATCGGGATCTGCGCGATGGTCGAGCGCGCCGGCTGGGCGGCGTGGCGGGAGGTCGAGGTGAACGTGTCCCAGCGCACGTACAGCGAGGCGATCGACCGAGCTGGAGGGCTGCCGCTGCTGCTGCCGCCCAGCGACGCCGGCACCGCGGACCCGGGCGCGCTGCTCGACCTGCTCGACGGCCTGCTGATCGCCGGGGGCGCCGACCTCGATCCCTCCGTCTACGGGGCCGAGCGTGACCCCAGGACCCTGAACACGCGGGTCGCGCGCGACCGGTTCGAGCTCGCGCTCGCCCGCACGGCGCTGGAGCGCGACCTGCCGGTGCTCGGCGTCTGCCGGGGCATGCAGCTGCTCAACGTCGCCCGCGGTGGCACCCTCGTGCAGCACCTCCCCGACTCCGAGCTGCACCTGCACACGCCGGGGCGGTTCACCGACCACGAAGCCGTGCTCGAGCCCGGATCGCTGGCGGCGCGCGCGGCAGGCGCCGAGCGGATCCCGGTGCGCTCGCACCACCACCAGGGAGTCGATCGACTCGGCGACGGGCTGATCGCGAGCGCCTGGGCCGAGCCGGGCGGCTCGATCGAGGCGATCGAGTCACCCGGCAACAGCTGGGTGCTCGGGATCCTCTGGCACGCGGAGGAGGACCCGCGGAGCGCGGTCCTGGCCGAGCTCACCGCCGCGGCCCGCCGGGTGACCGCATGATCTCGGTGATCGAGCCGGCCACCGAGCGGGTGATGGCCGAGCTCCCCCGCGCCGGGGTCGAGGAGACCGACGCCGCGGTCGCCGCCGCGAAAGCGGCGTTTCCGGCCTGGCGGGCGGTGTCGCCGGGCGATCGCGCGACCCTGCTGCTGCGGATCTCGGAAGCGATCGCCGACCGCGCTGAGGAGCTGGCGACGCTCGAGGCGCGCAACGCCGGCAAGCCGATCGCTGACGCGCGCGGCGAGATCGGGATGGTCGCCGAGTGCTTCCGCTACTACGCCGGCGCCCCCGAGCGGCTGCTCGGCCAGACGATCCCCGTCGCCGGCGGCGTCGACATGACCTTCCGCGAGCCGCTCGGCGTCGTCGGCCTGATCACGCCCTGGAACTTCCCCCTGGTGATCGCCTCGTGGAAGGTCGCCCCGGCGCTCGCCGCCGGCAACACGATCGTTCTCAAGCCGGCCGAGCTGACCCCGTTGACCGCGTGTGAGCTGGAGCGACTTGCTCTGGACGCAGGGCTCCCTGAGGGGGTGCTCAACGTCGTCGCGGGGCCGGGCTCGGTGTGCGGCAAGCGGCTGGTCGAGCACCCCGACGTCGCCAAGATCGCCTTCACCGGCTCGACCGAGGTCGGGCGGACGATCGCGGCCGGCGCGGCGCAGACGATCAAGCGGGTGACGCTCGAGCTCGGCGGCAAGTCGGCGAACGTGGTCTTCGCCGACGCCGACCTGGAGGCGGCGGCCGCGGCGGCGCCGGCGGCGGTGTTCGGCAACGCCGGCCAGGACTGCTGCGCGCGCTCGCGGATCCTGGTCGAGCGCAGCGGGATGGACGAGTTCATGGCCGCGCTGGAGCGAGCCGTCACCGCGATCGTCGTCGGCGACCCGCTCCTGGAGACAACCGAGATGGGGCCGCTGATCTCGGCCGGCCAGCGCGAGGCGGTGTCTTCGTTCGTCCCCGACGACGCCCCGGTCGCGATCCGCGGCAGCACCCCCGACGGCCCCGGGTTCTGGTTCGCGCCCACCGTCCTCGCGCCGGTCTCGAACAGCGACCGCGCGGCCAGCGAGGAGATCTTCGGGCCGGTCGCCTGCGTGATCCCGTTCGAGGGCGAGGAGGAGGCGATGGCGATCGCCAACGACACGATCTACGGCCTCTCGGGCTCGATCTGGACCCGCGACGGCGCGAAGGCGATGCGGACCGCGCGGGCGATCGAGACCGGCGTGGTGTCGATCAACTCCAACAGCTCGGTGCGGGTCACGACCCCGTTCGGCGGCTTCAAGCAGTCCGGGGTCGGCCGGGAGCTCGGCCCCGACGCCCTCGAGCACTACACCGAGGTCAAGAACGTCTACTACGCCACGGAGGGATAGATGCGCCTCGAGGACAAGGTCTGCGTCATCACCGGGGCCGCCAGCGGCATCGGTGCCACATCGGCCCGGCTGTTCGCCGAGGAGGGGGCGCGCGTCGTCGGGGTGGACGTCAGCCCGGATTCGGAGGGGGAGCTGGCGCTCACGTGCGACGTCACGGACGAGGGCGAGGTCGAGGAGATGTACCGCGAGGTCGCCGACCGCATGGGCCGCATCGACGTGCTCTTCAACAACGCCGGCATCAACCCGACCGATGACACCACGGTCACCGAGACCACCGTCGATGCCTGGCGGAAGGTCCAGGACGTCAACGCGCTCGGAGTCTTCCTCTGCTGCAAGCACGGCATCCCCCACCTGCTCGTGACCGGCGGCGGGTCGGTGATCAACACCGCGTCGTTCGTCGCGGTCATGGGCGCCGCCGTCTCGCAGATCTCCTACACCGCCTCGAAGGGCGCGGTGCTGGCGATGTCGCGCGAGCTCGGCGTGGAGTTCGCCCGCCGCGGGGTACGGGTCAACGCGCTTTGCCCCGGCCCGATCAACACGCCGCTGCTGCAGGAGCTGTTCGCCTCCGATCCCGGCAAGGCGGCTCGCCGCCTCGTCCACCTGCCGATGGGGCGCTTCGGCGAGCCGGAGGAGATCGCCAAGGCGGCGCTGTTCCTCGCCTCCGACGACTCCTCCTACATCACCGCCTCGACCTTCATGGTCGACGGCGGCCTGTCGGGCGCCTATCTGACGCCGGACACGGGCGAGTAGCTGCGGACGACCACGGCCGGGGCCTAGCTCCCGGCCGCGGCCAGGAACCGGCCGCACAGCGCCCGGCCGAGCTCGCCCCAGGCCGCGATCTTCGTCTCCGTCTCGGGCCCGAGGACGGCCGGGTCGATCCCGATCCGGACCGCGTCGGGGTCGGAGCGATAGTCGTCGATCCAGTGCGCCGCGTCGGCCGCCGAGACCTCGGGGTGCGACTGGATCCCCCAGGCGCGCTCGCCGACCCGGTACGCCTGTACGCAGACCGGGCTGCGGGCGAGGATCGCGGCGCCGGGCGGGGGCGCGGATTCGTAGCTGTGCCACTGGAAGGCCTCGAACGACGGCGCCAGCGGCGCCAGCAGCGGGTCGTCCGCGCCCGCGGCGGTCAGCTCCACGTCGTGCCAGCCGATCTCGGGCTCCGGCGCCCGCCGCGCCTCGCCCCCGGCCGCCTCGACCAGCAGCTGCGAGCCCAAGCAGACGCCGAGCAGCGGGACGCCGGCATCGAGCAGCCGGGCGAGCAGCTCCTTCTCCGGCTCGATCCAGGCGTGGCGTTCGGGCTGATCGACGTGCATCGCGCCGCCGAAGGTCATCACCGCGTCGTAGCCGAGCGGGTCGGCGGGCGGCTCGGCGGCCTCGGCGATCCGCCAGTGGTCGAGTTCGTGGCCGGCGGCGGCGATCGCCTCGGCGAACACCCCCGGACCGGCGTCGCGCTGGTGGGCGATCGCGAGCAGCCGCATGGCGCAAGTCTGCCAACCCGACGTAGGATCCGGCGATGGCGCTCGTGTATCCGCTGCCCGGGAAGGTCGCGCTGGTCACCGGCGGCGCCAAGGGGATCGGATACGAGACCGCCCGCCTGCTGCACGCCCGCGGCGCCTCGGTCGCGATCGTCGACCTCGACCCCGAGGAGACCGACGCGGCGGCGGCCGCGATCGGCGACCGGACGCTGGCGATCACCGCCGACGTCACCGACGAGGCCGCGATGGCCGAGGCGGTCGAGCAGACCGTCGAGCGCTTCGGCGGCCTCGACGTCGTCATCGCCAACGCCGGGATCGCGCCGCCCCCGCGGCCGATGAGCGTCGTCGACGGCGACGCCTTCGAGCGCGTGGTCGAGATCGACCTGCTGGGCGTCTGGCGCACGGTCCATCCGGCGCTCGACGAGGTGATCGAGCGCCGCGGTCACGTCGTCGTCGTCGCCTCGGTCTACGCGTTCGTGAACGGCGTCATGGCGACGCCCTACGCGGTCAGCAAGGCCGGCGTCGAGCAGCTCGGGCGGGCGTTGCGGGCGGAGCTCTCCGTCCACGGCGCCAGCGCCAGCGTCGCCTACTTCGGCTTCATCGACACGAAGATGGTCCGCGACGCGCTCGCCGACCCGGCCGCCGGCGACGTCGAGGAGATGTTCCCGCCCTTCATCACCCGTCGCCTGCACCCCTCGGCGGCGGGCGAGGCGATCGTCGAGGGAATCGAGCGCCGCGTACCGCGGATCATCCGGCCGCGCTGGTGGCGCGCGTACTCGGTGCTGCGCGGGATCGTCAACCCGCTGCTCGACGCCCGCGTCGAGCGCGACAGCCGCTTCCAGGACCGCGTCCGCGAGGGCGAGCGTCTGGCCAAGGCGGAGGCCGAGGCCGGCGCGTCGAGTCGGTAGCCGGCCGGCCCGCCCTGCGGGTTTGGAGGCCCGTGGGAGGATGGGTGCTCCCCACCCACGCGGAAAGGATGCCCATGAGTGGCAAGCCGGCGAGCTGGATCCGTTCGAACATCCTCGGGCTGATCGCGATCTTCATCGCCCTCAGCGGAAGCGCGATCGCGGCGAACACGGTCGCCTCCACCGACATCATCAACGGCGAGGTGAAGGCGGTCGACATCGGCACCGGCGAGCTGACGTCGGCCGACATCCTCAACGGCACGGTCGACAGCCAGGACCTCGCCAACGGCGCGGTCGCCGGCCCGAACATCCTCAGCGGCGCGGTCAGATCGCCCAAGGTCGCCAACGACAGCCTCACCGGCGCCGACATCGCCAACGACAGCGTCGACGGCTTCGACGTCAACGACCTCACCGGCCTCGACATCGCCAACGGCAGCCTCGGCGGCGCCGACGTCGCCGACGACAGCCTCGACGGCTTCGACATCCAGGGTCTCGACGGCGGCTCGCTCGTCGACGCCTCGAGCACCAGCCCGCCCGGGCTCCGCCGGGCCCAGATCGGAGCCGTGATCTCGTTCACCGCTCAGTTCAATCCGCCGAACCTCGCCGCCGGGGCGTGCACGACCGTTTCGGCGCCCGTTCCCGGCCTGCAGCCCAACGACCTCCTGGTCGTCAACGACTCCAGCGCCGGGAACTTCGCGGTCTGGATGCCGCTCCTGGTCAGCGCGGCCGACCGGGCCGATCTCTACTACTGCAACCAGACGCCGGCGGATCTCAACGCGCCGACCTCGAACATGGTGATCATGGCCATCCGCTGAGGAGCGGGCGGGCATCCGACGATCGTCGATCTGGGCACCCAGGAGGTGGGTAGATCGACGTTCGTGCCGATAGAGGAATGTGAGTCCCGACGACGTGATCGAGGAGATCGAGCGGTTCCTCGACCACGCGAAGCCGATCCCGCTCACCGACCAGGTGCGGATCGACCCGGATGAGATGCGCCGGCTGCTCGGATGGCTGCGCGAGGCGCTCGCCGAGGAGCGGCGCTAGGAGGCGATTCACGCTCCGTGCTCCGGAAGCCGATGAAGGAACTACGTCGGCAAGCTCGCCCGGCGCTTCCACACTCTGCCGAGGAGGCAACATGGCCACGACCACCCGCCCCACGATGCGTCAGCTCAGCGCTGAGCGCAGCAAGCAGGCGCGGGAGGCGATGGAGGTCGCGATCGCCGAGGGACGGCTGACCGTGCGCCAGATGACGGCCGCCGAGCGCCGGGAGGCAAACGGCCACCTGGCCGCCCACGCCGAGCGCGCGGCAACGCGTCGCCGCTAGAGCTCAGTTCGTCCCAGCCCCGGAGCGTCACTGACGAGGCCCCGTCAGTTGTCGGAGCCGGCTCTGTCCCAGACGTAGAGCTCGACGGCCTCGACGGCGAGCTCCATCAGCCGCGGTGGCGAGAGCCACTCGAGCACCGTCTCCAGCGCCCGCTCCTCGGTCACCCCGCGGTCGACCGCCTCCTCGCCCCGGAAGCCGGCCGCCAGCTTCAGCGCCTCGCGCCGATGGACGCCGAGCGAGGGGAACGCTCCCATCAGGTAGTCGCGGTTGGGGATCGGCGTGCCGACCTCCATCGAGGCGTGCCAGGCGGCGAGCATCGAGATGTCGTGCTCGTCGAGCTCGGAGATCGCCTTCGCGTAATGGGCCTCGAGCTCGTCGTCGGGGATCTCGTCGACCCAGGCGCGGACCGCCTCGCCGAGCAGCTGCCGGCGGGCCTCGCGGCCGATCGAGTCGGCGATCGCGCGGATCGCGTCGGCGGGGTCGATGAAGCAAAGGGGCATGGCGCGGAAGATAGGCGCGCCCCAGGACGTCAAAACGAGGCCCGGAAACGCCCATAGTGCGGCTTGGCGGTCAGGTGCGCGCGCCGAGACGCGACCTATGCTCAGCCGGTGTCGATCGAGCTGATAGTCGGACCCCCCAACTCGGGCCGCGCGGAGGCCGTGATGGCGCGGTTCCGGGCCGCGCTCGACCGCGATCCGGTGCTCGTCGTGCCGACGGCGGGCGACGTCACGGCGTTCGAGCGCGAGCTGGCGGCGGACGGAGCGACGCTCGGCGGCTCGATCGCCACCTTCGACGCCCTCGCCGGGGAGATCGCCTCCGCCCTGGCGACGGCGCCGCCCGAGCTCACCACGTCGCAGCGTCAGGCGCTCGTGCGGGCGGCGATCGACTCCGCCGACCAGGGTCGTCTGACCCGATCGGCTTCGCGGCCCGGGTTCGCCCCGGCGCTTGCGCGGATGATCGCCGAGCTCGAGGGCGCCCTCATCTCCCCCGCCGAGTTCACGGCGATCGTCGCCGAGCTCGACGACGCCGGCTACGAGCGCGAGCTCGCCGCGTTCTACACCCGCTACGCCGAGCTGCGCGAGCGCAGCGGCAGGGGCGACCGCGCCACCACGATCGTCAATGCGATTCGGGCGCTGCGCGCCGAGCCCGATGCCTGGGCCGCCCGGCCGGTGTTCGTCTACGGGTTCGACGATCTCTCCCGCGCCCAGCTCGAGCTGACCGACGCGCTTTCCGGCGCCGCAGCGGTCACGGTGGCGGTCACCTACGCCGATCGCCGCGCCCTCGCGCCGCGCGCGCGGCTGATCGGCGCCCTGACCGATCTGGGCGCCGCGGTCGTCGAGGAGCTTCCATTCGAGGAGGACTACACGGCGAGCGCCACCCTGCGCCATCTCGACCGCGCGCTGTTCGAGCCCGGAGCGGAACGGGTCCCCGTGGACGGGGGCCTCGTCCTGCTCGAGTCCGCCGGCGCCCGCGGCGAGGCCGAGGCGGTGGGCGTCGAGATCGCGCGGCTGCTGCGCTCCGGCTACGAACCCGACGAGATCGCGATCGTGCTGCGCCACCCGGACCCCGGGGGACGGCTGCTCGCGTCCGTGTTGCGGGACATGGGGATCCCGGTGGCGCTCGAGTCCTCGCTCGGCCTCTCGGCGACCCAGGTCGGCGGGTCACTCATCGCCCTGGCCCGCGCCGCGGCCGACGAGTCCGCGCTGGAGTCGCTGCTCGCCCACCTGCGCCTGGACCCGGCGCTGACGCCGGCGGCGGTGGACACCGTCGAGGCGCGGATACGCCGCGGCGACGCGACGACCGTGACCGAGGCGGTCTCCCACTGGGAGCACCCCCCGCGTCACCTGCAGCGCCTGCGCGAGGCCGAGGGGCCCGCGCAGCGGCTGCGCGCCCTGGCGCGCAGCGCCCGCGAGCTGGCCGAGTCCCCCCACCGTGAGGGGGCGCCGCTCGCGCGCGACTCCGGCGCCGGCGGCGTGCCGTTCTCCGCGCTCGAGCTGCGGGCCGGGGTCGCGGCGGCCGAGCTCCTCACCGAGCTCGCCGGGCTGGCGGGCATCCCCGGCTGCGATGTTCCCGGCCTCGCGGGCGCGATCGAGGCGATCGAGTCGGCATCGGTCGCGCTGTGGCGCGGGCCCGCCACCGGCCGCGTCCGCGTCCTCGACCCGTACCGAGCGCGGGCCGCGCGGGCGCGGGCGCTCTTCTGCCTCGCGCTCCAGGACGGCGTCTTCCCGAGCGCGGCACCGCCCGACCCGCTGCTGTCCGAGGAGCGCCGGCACGAGATCGGCAACCCCGACCTGCGCCGCAACGATCCCGCCGACGAAGAGCGCTATCTGTTCCACTCCTGCGTCTCGCGGCCGACCGAGCGCCTCTATCTGAGCTGGCAGGGATGCGACGAGGACGGGACGGCGCTCGCCCGCTCCCCGTTCCTCGACGAGGTCTGCGACCTGCTCGAGTCCGAGGCGGTGCGCAAGCGCGGCCCCGAGCGCGCCGTCCCGTCGCTGGCCGAGGCGACCAGCGAGCGCGACCTGGCGCGGGCGCTGGCGCTCGGGGGCTGGGCGTTCGAGCGCGAGCCGGTGCTGTTGGCCGCCGGCGCCGCCGCAAGCGGTCCGCGGATCGAGGCGATGTTCGCCGAGCTGCCGGATCCGAACCTGCAACCCGGACCGCTGCGCTCACCCACGGTGCTGGCCGACCTCGGCGCCCGGGAGGTCTTCTCCGCCAACTCGCTGGAGGGCTGGGTGACGTGCTCGTACAAGTGGTTCGTCGAGCACGAGCTGACGCCGCAGCGCCTCGAGCCGACCGCGGATCCGCTCTGGCTCGGCTCGATCGTCCACGACGCGCTCGAGCGGCTCTATCGCGAGCCACCGGGCGAGGATGCGATCCCGCGACCCGGCGACCTCGACGCCTGGCAGCGGCGCTTCGGCGAGCTGCTCGACGAGGCGACCGGCGCCGCGGGCGGCCCGCTCAACCACGCCCGCCGCGCGGCCCTGGCGCGCGCCCGCGCTCAGGTCGACGCGTTCCTGGCGTCCGAGTCGGTGACCGAGACGCCGTTCCGCCCTCGCCCCGAGCTGCTGGAGGTCGCTTTCGGGCCGTTCGACTCAGACGACGAGGCCGACCGCGAGCCGCTGCGCCTCGGCGACGTGGCGCTCCGCGGGCGCATCGACCGGATCGACGTGGACGAAACGGGCCGCGCCGTCGTGCGCGACTACAAGACCGGCAAGCACGTCACCGCGGCGGACAAGTTCGAGCAGGAGGGCAAGCTCCAGATCCAGCTCTACATGCGGGTGGTCGAGCGCATCCTGGGGCTCGACCCCGTCGCCGGCCTCTATCAGCCGCTCGGCGCCGTCGGCGACCGCAAGCCGCGCGGCATCCTCGCGCGCGAGCACGAGGATCTCAAGGGCCTCGGGATCGTCGGCACCGACCGCCGCGAGGCCGATGACTTCCGGCGCGCCCTCGACGAGGCCGAGCGGCTGGCGGCCGACCGCCGCCGGCGAGATGCGCGCCGGCGAGATCCGGCGCCACCCGATCGGCGGCCGGTGCCCCAAGTACTGCAACTTCCAGGCGATCTGCCGGCTCGAGCGCGCGATCGGCGTCGAGGAGAACGGCGGATGAGCGTAGCCGAGGGACAGCTGACGCTGGACGAGCTGGATCCGCGCCGACCGAGCCGGCGCCACCGAGCCGGCGCCAACCGGTCCAGCGCCGACCCCGACGGCGGCGGACGCGAAGCGGAGCAGCCGGCGGGAGGTGGCTTCTTTCGAGCCGACCGCCGAACAGCGCGCCGCGATCGCCGCGCGCGAGCGCGATACGTTCCTGGAAGCCGGGGCCGGGTCGGGGAAGACGACGGTGCTCGTCGACCGCTACTGCGCTGCGGTCGCCGACGACGAGGTCGCGGTCGACCGCATCCTCGCGTTCACCTTCACCGAGCGCGCCGCCGCGGAGATGCGCACGCGCGTCCGTCGCGAGCTGATCGCCAGGGCGCGGGCATTGCGCGCGGCCGGCGACGAGGTGCGTGCCGACGAGCTGCAGGCGGCGGCCCGCGCGACCGAGCGCGCGTGGGTGCTCACCATCCACGCGTTCTGCCGCCGGCTGCTCGCCCAGCACCCGCTCGCGGCGGGGCTCGATCCGCGCTTCCGCGTGCTCGACGCGAGCGAGGCCGGGAGGCTGGCCGACCGGGCGGCCTCCGAGGCCCTCGACGCCCTGCTCGCGGCCGGCGCCGAGGACGTCGCGCGCGCCACGGCCGCCTACCAGCCCTGGCGCCTGCTGGCGATGACGCTCGAGGCGCACACCCGCCTGCGTAGCCAGGGGATGAGCGAGCCGCGCCTGCCGCCCGTCGAGGAGCCCGTTCATTCGCCCGGGCGCGGCGAGGAGGCGCGCGCGCTGACCCCGGAGGAGCTCGACGCGGCCCGGTCCACGCGGCGGGCGCTCGAGCTGCTGCTCGAAGGCTTCCACGCGCGGTACGGCGAGCTCAAGGAGGAGCGGTCCGCGCTCGACTTCCAGGACCTCGAGCTGCGCGCCCTGGAGCTCCTCGACTCGAGCCCGGCGCTCGCCGCCGGCTGGCGCGAGCGCTTCGACCACGTGATGGTCGACGAGTTCCAGGACACCAACGCGGTCCAGCTGCGCCTGGTTGGCATGCTGCGCGGTCCCGAGACCCGCACGCTGATGGTGGGCGACGAGCACCAGTCGATCTACCGGTTCCGCAACGCCGACCTCGAGGTGTTCCGCGGGGAGCGGCGCGCGGCGCTCGAGTCCCCGGACCGCGACGTGCTGCCGCTGCTCGGGAACTTCCGGTCGCGCCCGGCGGTGCTGGCCGCCGTCAACGCGATCGGCCACACGCTGCTGGACGGATTCGCCGAGCTGACGGCGGGGCGCGAGGCCGCCGACGGGCTCGGATCGGCCGAGCTCCTGCTGACCCTGGACGAGGGTCGCGCCCGCGACGCGCGCAAGTGGGCCCAGGAGGAGATCGACCTCGAGCCGCCGCCGGTCGGCTCGCCCGCGAAGGTGATCGCCGAGGCCCGCTTCCTCGCCCAGCGTCTGCGAGAGCTGGTCGACGCGGGCGAGGCGGAGCGCGGCCAGATCGTCGTGCTGCTGCGCGCGTTCACCCACGTCGACGCGTACGAGGAGGCACTCACCCGCGCGGGGTTGCGACCGTTCGTCGTCGGGGGGCGCGGCTACTGGACGCAGCAGCAGGTGGAGGACCTGATCCGGCTGCTGGGCGTGGTCGCGAACCCGCTCGACGACGAGTACCTGTTCGGCGCCCTCGCGTCCTTCGCCAACGGCGTCAGCCCCGACGCGCTGTGGCTCCTGCGCCGGGCCGCGACGGCCGAGGGCGGCCGCGCCGAGCACGTCTGGCCGCTGATCGCCTGGCGCTACGGCGACGGCCGGGAGCCGGCGGTCCACGAGGATCGCTGGCTCGAGGCGATCGATCCCGGCGACGCGCAGCGGCTCGAGCGCTTCTGCCGGACCCTCGCCGGGCTGCGGGCGGAGGCGCCGCGCCTGACGCTCGAGGAGCTGATCGAGCGCACGATGACCGCTTTCGGCTACGACCTCGGCCTGATCGCGCGCGAGGGCGGCGCCGGGCGGATGGCGAACGTCCGCAAGCTGATGCGCATGGCCCGCGAGTACGAGGCGAACGAGGGCCGTGACCTCGGGGGCTTCCTGGCGCTCGCGGCCGACTCGACCCGGCGCGACGAGCGCGAGGGCATGGCGGCGGTCCAGGCCGAGGGCCACGACGGGGTTCGAGTGATGACCGTGCACGCCGCCAAGGGCCTGGAGTTCGACGTGGTGGCCGTGCCGGATCTGGGTCGCGAACTGAACGCGGGCCACAGCCACGGGGACATCACGATCGGCGGGCCGAACGACGACGCGCCGCAGCGGTTCGGCATGCGCCTTGCGTTCCCGGCACGCAAGCACGTGGGGTTGTGGGAGCTCGTCGACCTCAACCGGGCGGCGAGCGAGGCCGAGGCCGAGGAGGGCTGCCGCCTCGTCTACGTCGCCGCCTCGCGGGCGCGCGACCGGCTGATCCTCTCGGGCATCTACAAGCCCGCGGACGTCGAGGCCGCCGACGAGCTCAAGCCGAACGACACCCCGCTGCGGCGGTTGCTCCCGGCGCTGGCCGAGCGCGGCTTCGCCGGCGAGGACGCGGAGCTCGACCTGCCGGCGCCGCGCCCGGTGGACGGGAGCGACCCGGTGCCGCCGACGACCCGCCTGGAGATCCGCACGAGCGAGCCCGGCGAGCAGCGGGCGGCCGAGCTCGTTCGCAGCTTCCCGCCGCCGGAGGAGGACGGCCCGTTCGCGGCCCTCCCGGAGGAGCCGCCCCTGCTCGCCGAGGGCCCGGCGCCCGTCCCGATCGGCCACCTCTCCTACTCGGCGCTGGCTCTCTACGAGCAATGCGGCTATCGGTTCTACGTCGAGCGCGTGCTTGGCGCCCGCGAGGCGCTCTCGGCCGCCCCGGGCGAGGCCGCCGAGGAGGCGCCGGAGATCCCGGCGGAGATGCCGGAGCCCGGCGTCGTCCGCGGGCATGCGCTCGGGATCGGCAACGCCGTCCACGCCGCGCTCGAGTGGAGCGCCCAGTGCGGCTGGCGCGAGCCCGGCGAGGAGCTGATCGAGCGGCTGCTCGCCCACGAGGGCTTGGCGGGCGATGCCGAAGCGCTCGCGCGCGCCCGCCGGCTGATCGGCGGCTGGCTCAGCTCGGAGCTGCGCGGCGAGCTCACCCGCCCGCGGGCCGAGGTCCCGTTCGTCCTCGGCCTCGGCGGCACGGTGGTGCGCGGCAAGATCGACCTGCTCGCCGACGGGGACCCGCTCCCCACCGTCGTCGACTACAAGACCGACGCCCTCGACGGCCGCTCGCCGGCCGAGGCCGCCGCGCGCTACGCGGCGCAGCGCCAGGTCTACGCGCTCGCCGCCGGCGGCGAGGCCGGGGCGCGCGCGATCCACGTCTTCCTCGAAGCGCCGGACGAGCCCCAGGTCGAGCGCTTCGACGCCGACGGCCTGAGGGCCGCGCGCGACCACCTCGGCGAGCTGATCGGCCGCATGCGCGGCGGCGAGTTCGAGGTGACCCGCGAGCCGTATGCGGCGCTCTGCTTCGGGTGCCCGGCGGCGGCGCGACTCTGCCCACGGCCGGCGTGGAAGCCGTCGCGGCGATGAGCCGGCTCGCCGTCTTCGGCTACGCGTCGCTGGTCAGCCCGGAGAGCGCGGCGCAGACGCTCGGCCGCCCGGTCGACGGGGCGATCCCGGCGCGGCTTGAGGGTTGGGCCCGCGGGTGGACGCTCGGCCGCGAGCAGGCGAAGTCGGAGAAGACGTTCGCCCGGCCCGACGGCACGGTGCCGCGCTTCTGCCTGGGCCTCAACCTCGACGCGGACGCGGACGCGCCGGCGCCGAACGGGGTCCTGATCGAGCTCACCGAGGAGGAGCTCGACCGCCTCGACATCCGCGAGATCCGCTACCGGCGGGTGGATGTCACCGATGCGTTCATCGCCCCCGAGGCGCACGGCTTCGACCGCGTGATCACCTACGTCGCGAAGCCGGAGCATCACCACCCCAGCCCGCCCGACCGATGCGATCGTCGTCTCCACCTATCCCGCCGCGATCGAAGCGGCATTCGGCCGTCTCGGTCCCGACCAGCTCGACCTCTTCCACGCCACCACCGCCCCGATCCCCGTCGAGCTCATGGGCGCGACCCTGATCGCCGACCGGATCCCGCCGGGCAACCCGCGCGACTGGTGACGCGAGATACTGCCGGGACCGTGGCGCAAGAGGAGGTAGACCGTGTCCGCGAGACCTTCGCCGCCTTCACGCGCCGAGACGCGACGGCGTTCAAGGAGACCCTCGACGGCGAGATGACCTGGCACTCGGCGCTCGTGCCGCTCCTGGAGAAGGCCACCTATCACGGCCCGGACGAGATCTGCCAGCTGCTGTTCGAGGAGATCCCCGCCGTGCTCGAGGGGTTCAGCGCCGAGGTCGTCGAGGTCGAGGACCTCGGCGATACAACGCTCGCGACCATCCGCTTCGAAGGCACGGCGACATCGACGGGGCTTCGCGTCGAGCAGACCGTGTTTCAGCTCTGGCGGCACCGAAACGGAAAGGGAATCGAGATGCGCGCGTTTCGCCGCCGCGAGGATGTCACCGCGAGCGCACTCCGAAGCGCTACATCGCCGAACGTCCCTGAGTAGTCCCTCCAGGGCACCTTCCGGGACGTTCGCCGCGTCGATGAGCCCCTTACCGCGAGCGCACGAACTCGATGAACGCCGCCGCGGCCGGGGAGCGGTGGCGCTCGCGGCGCCAGATCAGGTAGACGGGCACGCGGACGGCGGGCCGCAAGGGCCGGGTCTCCACCGCCGGGCCCTGGCGGCGGGTGATCGAGGCGGGCAGGATCGCGGCGCCGAAGCCGTCCGAGACCAGGCAGCGGATCAGGTAGGGGTCGCCGCTCTCCAGGGTCAGCTGCGAGCGCTCGCCGGCGGCGGCGAAGAACGAGTCGATGACCCGCTTGATCGCCGAGCCGGAGCGCGGCGTCGCCAGCGGCATGCCGGCGAGGTCCCTCGCCGCGAGGACGCGCTTACGCGGCGCCGTCCCCGGCGGGAAGGCCGCGACGACCTCCTCCTCGCCGAGCCGGATCCCGTCGATGCCGTCGGGGAGCTCGCCGGGGATCAGGGAGAAGGAGACGTCGAGCCGGTCGGCCTCGATCAGGTCGAGCATGTCGCCCGCCGTCCCCTCGCGCAGGCTGACCTCGATCCCCGGAAACGCCTGGTTGAAGCTGGCCAGCACGGTCGTCACCTCGAGCTCGCCGGCCGGCAGCAGGGCGCCGATCGTGATCCGCCCGCGGACCAGACCGCGAAGCTGATCGAGCTCGCCGCGGATCGCCTCCGTCTCGGCGATCACCCGCCTGGCGCGCAGCGCCACCGCCTCGCCGGCCGCGGTCGGGATCACCCGGCGGCTGGTGCGCTCGAACAGCTCGGTGCCGAGCTCGGCCTCGAGTCTCCGGATCTGGTGCGAGAGCGCCGACTGGGCGACATGGAGCTCCTGGGCGGCGCGGGTGAAGTGACGGTGGCGGGCGACGGCCTCGGCGTAGACCAGCTGGCGCAGCTCCATGCCGATCAATCGTAAATCACGATTGATCTGGTGACAAGTACATCTTGCATCGATTGATCTGATCGGCGAGGATGCTCGCGTCATGGACTCCGCCCCCACCATCCGCCGCGACCTTCGCCCCGGGGACCTCGGCGCGATCGTCGCCCACCACGGGAAGGTCTACTGCCCCGAGTACGGCGTCGATTCGACCTTCGAGGCGAACGTCGGCGCGAGCGTCGCGGCGGCCGGGGCGCGGGGCTTCCCCCGCTCCGGCGAGGGCGTCTGGATCGTCGAGTGCGACGGGCGCCACGCCGGCAGCGTGGCGCTCACCGACGAGGGCGGCGGTCAAGGCTGGGTGCGCTGGGTCGTGTTCGATCCCGAGCTGCGCGGCCATGGCCTCGGCCGCCGGCTGATCGGCGAGCTGGTCGCCGAGGCGGAGTCGGCCGGCTACGAGAGCCTGCACCTGGAGACGTTCAGCGACCTGCGCGCCGCCGCGCACATCTACCGCTCACACGGGTTCGAGGTCACCTGGGAGGAGACCGGCCCGCGCTGGGGCCGGGCCGAGCTCACCTATCAGCACTACGAGCTCAGCTTCCAGTCGCGTGCCCAGTCGCGCAACTCGGCCAGCGCCGGCTCCAGCGAGCGGCCCTTCTCCGTCAGCGCGTAGGAGACCCGGGGCGGGGTCCCGTTCTCGACCGAGCGCGCGACCAGGTCCTCGTGCTCGAGCTCGCGCAGACGCCGGGAGAGCAGCCGGTCCGAGAGCCCCGGGACGCTGCTCGCCAACTCCGCGAAGTACAGGGGACGGTCGGCGAGCGCCCAGAGGATCGCGCCGGCCCAGCGCCGGCCGATCAGCTCGATCGCGGCGTGGAAATCGGGAGGGACCGAGGCGGGAGGACGGTTTCCCGGCGCGGCTGCGCTCTCAGCGCGAGGGTGTTCACTCGCGGCCTCCAACCTGGGCCAGACACTAGCGAACGGAACAATTCCGCCGGAACGCTCCGCTTCGCGTCCGCTTCCGGCGGGTCCGCAAGGAGCTGGAGTCCAATCCGGGCTTCGATCAGGCTGCACATGGGCCGGTATCCGTCGGGGCGAGCTTACCGCTGAGCGCGCGCGCGACGATCCCGTTCGGGACCCCGAGGCCGTTCGTGCGCCCGGGCCCGGTCGAGGCCGCGAACACGGTGGTCAGCACGTCGCCGCCGAGGTCGACGACCGGGCCGCCGGAGTTGCCGCTGCGGACGTCGGCGCGAAACGGGGTCATCCGCCGCTGCACCGGCCCACGGCCGTAGGAGTCCTGGCTGGTCACGGTGCCGGTGCGCCCCAAGCGCGCCGGGGTGAAGGTCAGCGGGCCGTTCTCCGGGAAGCCGACCACCGCCCCCTCGGTCCCCCTGCGCGGCTGGTCGACGAGCTCCAGCGCCGGCGCGCTCAACCCCTCGACCGCGAGCACGGCGAGGTCGTTGCGGGCGTCGTAGTGGACCGCGGTCGCGTCGAGCTCGGGGCCGCCATCGAGACTGACGATGGTGTCGTCCTCGCCGGCGACGACGTGGGCGTTGGTGACCACGAGCCCCGGTCCGACCACCCAGCCGGAGCCCGCGACGCCGAGGCCGCAGGCGGTGCCGAGCACGCGCACCGTCGAGCCGCCCGTCTCGCGCACATGCGGATCGTCCACCGAGGAGTCGTCGGGTTGCGGCACGTTGGCGTCCGGGCCGCGGACCGTCGGGTTCGGGTCGACGCGGCGGAGGACGTTGAGCAGCGGGCCCGAGGGCGGCAGCGCGTCGTTGAGGACGCCGAGGATCGCCGACCGCTGCACCGCCCGGCGCAGGTCGCGGGCACCGTTGCCGCTCGCGTGCAGGGCGACGGCGCCGAACCCCCAGATGAGCAGCAGCGCCAGTGCGGCGAACAGGATCGAGCCGCCGATCCCGTCGAGCACCCCGATCGGCCTGCCCAGCATCCGCGATCGCAACCGCCGGCTGATCCCGTCCACCGCGACGGCCAGAAACGCCCCGAGCAGGACCCCTGTGAGCACCGAGATGAGCGGCGCGTAGGACGACTCGGCCCCGTCGGGAAGCAGCTCCGGCCCGACCCTGGCGCCGATCGCCGCGCCGCCGACGAAGCCGGCGAGCGGCAGTGCGCTGGCCACGAGGCCGCGCTGCCAACCAATCGCGGCCAGCGAGATCACGAAGAGGACGATTCCCAGATCGACCAAAGTCATCGGTCGCAGCGACTACCTTTACCCCGATCGAGGTAGGGCCGCAGATGCGACCGACCGGGACCCAAGAAGCTAGCGAAGAACGGACTCCACGCAGTTGAGTGCACGATCCTCCGGAGGGGGGCGCCGCGAGCGCGTGGTGACGCGTGGCTTACCGCTGGTCGTACTCGCCGCCGCCGCGTTCATCGTCGGGGTCATCGTTTCGGCCGAGCCCGACGCGCCCGCGGCGCAGCGCTTCCTGGACGCCTGGGAAAGCGGCGACGCCGAGGCGATGTACGCCGAGCTGACGCCGCAGGCCCAGGAGACCTACTCGCTCGACCGCTTCAAACGCACCTACGAGGATGCGGCGGCCGCCGCCACGATCGCCGAGGTCGAGACCGGCGAGGTCGCGGAGGACGACGACGTCGCCGTCGCCCCGGTGCGCTTTCGCACCCAGATCTTCGGCGATCTCGGCGGCGATCTCGAGCTGCCGGTCTCCGAGGATCGAATCGACTGGTCGCCGCACCTCGTCTATCCCGCGCTCGAGGAGGGGGAACTGCTCAGCCGGCGGACTCGAGCGCCGCCGCGCGCGCCGATCCTGGCGGCCGACAGGACCCCGCTCGCCGAGGGCCCGGCGGCGGCGCGGTCGGTCAGCACCGCCGCCCTCGCGGTCGTCGGCGAGGTCGGCGACCCGGACCCCGAGCAGGGGCGCGAGCTGGCGATGGCCGGCTTCCCGCCCGAGACCCGGACCGGGATCTCGGGGCTCGAGCTCGCCTTCAACGAGCGCCTCGCGGGCCGGCCCGGAGGCCAGCTGCTCGCGGTCAGCGCCGCCGACGAGAGCGAGATCGGCGGCGGGCGCGTGCTCGCCACCACCGAGCCGGTGCGCGGCAAGGCGGTGCGGACCACGATCGATCCCGAGCTCCAGCAGACCACGGTCGAGGCGCTCGGCAGCCTGTACGGCGGCGCCGCGGTGCTCGACGCCCGCAAGGGGTCGGTGCTGGCGCTCGCCGGGCTCGGATACTCGGCGCCGCAGCCTCCGGGATCCACCTTCAAGGTGATCACCTCCACCGGGGCCCTCGACGCCGGGATCGTCAAGCCGTCGGACGAGTTCCCGGTCGAGGCCTCGAACTCCGAGATCGGCCGCGAGATCCCGAACGCTCACGACGAGCTCTGCGGCGGCAGCTTCACCGAGTCGTTCGCCCACTCCTGTAACACGGTGTTCGCGCCCCTCGGCGCGCGACTCGGCGGCGAGCAGCTGGTCGAGACGGCGGAGCTTTTCGGGTTCAACGAGCCGCCGCAGCTGTTCGACCCGGCGACGACCGAGATCGTCGACCCGCCCGCGAGCACGATCCCGGCCGATCTCTCGGAGAGCGTCGAGACCGGCGAGTCGGCGATCGGCCAGGGCCAGGTGCTGGCGACGCCGCTCGAGATGGCGAGCGTCTCGCAGACGATCGCCAACCAGGGCGTCCGGATGCCGACCGCGATGGCCCGCGGCGAAGGGCTCGAGCCGACGGGCGAGCCGGTCAAGGTCACCTCGCCGGAGACCGCCCAGACGCTGAAGGAGCTGATGGAGGCCGTCGTCGACTACGGCACCGGGACCGCCGCCGCGCTGCCGGGGATCGAGGTCGCCGGCAAGACCGGCACCGCGGAGCTCGGCCCGGCCGCGCTCGAGCCCGGCCAGGAGCTCGGTCCCGACGAGGAGCCGCCGCAGGAGACCGACGCCTGGTTCACCGCTTTCGCGCCCGCGAACGACCCGAAGATCGCGGCCGCGGTGATGGTCGTCAACTCCGACGGCGACGGCGGCACCGTCGCCGCGCCGATCGTGCGCCAGATCATGGCCTCGTACTTCGGGGTCGCTTAAGAACCTGGCTCAAAACCCCCCACGCGCCCCTGGCGGCGTCAGACGCGTCTGGCGGCTCCTCGACGCTCGCCACCCCGCGAGGTTTCGAGACAGGTTCAGGCACGGCTCACTCGGTTCTTACCGGCGCTCGGCACAATTAGGGGCGTGTCCGCAGGGTCGCGAGAGCTGGATGGCCGACAGCTGCTGGTCGTCGACGACGAGCCGCCGATGCGCACGGCGCTGAAGCGGGCGCTCGAGCTCGACGGCTACGAGGTCGCGCTGGCGCCCGACGGGACGGCGGGCCTCGAGAGCGCGGCCGAGCTGAGCCCCGACCTGGTCGTCCTCGACGTGTTGATGCCCGGCGTCGACGGGCTCGAGGTCTGCCGGCGTCTGCGCGCCCGCGGCGACCGAACCCCGATCCTGATCCTCACGGCTCGCGACGCGGTCGCCGACCGGGTCGAGGGGCTGGAGGCCGGCGCCGACGACTACCTGGTGAAGCCGTTCGCGCTCGAGGAGCTGCTCGCCCGGGTTCACGCCCTCCTGCGCCGAACCGGGACGCGATCGTCGGAGTGGCCGCTGACCTACGCGGACCTCCGACTCGACCCGGTCAGCTACGAGGTCACGCGCGGCATGCGCCAGATCGAGCTCACCCGGACCGAGTACTCGCTGCTCGAGCTGTTCCTGGAGAACCCGCGGCGGGTGCTGTCGCGCGAGCGGATCTTCGAGTGCGTCTGGGACCACGACTTCGGCCCGCGCTCGAAGGCGCTCGACGTCTACATCGGCTACCTGCGCCGTAAGACCGAGGCCGCGGGCGAGCCGCGCCTGATCCACACGGTGCGCGGCGTGGGGTACGTACTGCGCGAGCCATGACCTTCCGCGGGCGCATCGTCCTGCTCTCCGGTCTCGCCGTCGCCATCGCGGTCGCAGGCGTCTCGATCGCCACTTATCTGCTCGTCCGCACCGAGCTTCGCGCCCGGGTCGACTCGGAGCTGCTCAACGACGCCTCCGAGACGTTCGCCGTTCCGCAGCTCGGCTCCGGCGACCTCCCCCGCCTGGTCGTGCGCCGGTCGGCGGCGGGCGGTCGTACCGAGCTCGTCCCAGTCGGCGGTCGTAACAGCGCGGCGGACCTGCGTCTCTATCTCCCGGCGGGCCCGCCCGGCGGGCGCAGCGTCTACGCGCAGCTGGTGTACGAGGACGGCGACCTGGTCCGGCCGAAGGGGCCGCACACCGACCTGCCCGGCCGCGCCGAGGCGCGCGAGGTGGCCGCCGGCGAGCGCCCGGCCTTCTTCTCCGACGTCGACAGCGCGGGCTCCCACCTGCGCGTGTACACGGCCCGGACCGAGTCCGGCCAGGCGATCCAGGTGGCGCGGACGCTCGACGAAGTCGACGAGACGCTCGGCGACCTGGCGCTGATCCTCGTCCTGGTCAGCGTCGCGGGGATCGCGCTCGGCGGTGCGCTCGGGTACGTCGTCTCGCGGGCCGCGGTGGCGCCCGTCGAACGCCTGCGGCGGGCGGCCGAGCGGGTGGCGACGACGCGGGATCTGAGCCGCCGCATCGACGCGGGCGGTACCGACGAGCTCGCCGCCCTGGCGCGCAGCTTCAACCTGATGCTGAGCGCGCTCCAGAGCTCGCTCGACGCCCAGCGCCAGCTGGTCGCCGACGCCTCGCACGAGCTGCGCACGCCGCTCGCCAGCCTGCGCACCAACATCGAGGTGCTGAGCCGCTCGGAGGAGATCAGCATCACCGACCGCCGCGCCCTGCTCGTCGACGTGATCGATCAGCTCGAGGAGCTGACCGGGCTGGTCGGCGACCTGGTCGAGCTCGCCCGCGACGTCGAGCACGAGCAGGAGCCGGCCGAGCTGGTCCGTCTCGACCTGGTCGTCGCCGACGCGATCGAACGACGCCGGACGACCGCCGGCGACGTCAGCTTCGAGCTCGACACCGAGCCCAGCCCGGTCCGCGCGGTCGAGCGCCGGCTCGAGCGCGCGGTCGCCAACCTGCTCGACAACGCGGTCAAGTGGAGCCCACCGGGCGGTGTGATCGAGGTCCGGGTGGCCGACGGAGAGCTCTCGGTGCGCGACCACGGGGTCGGGATCGCCGACGAGGACCTTCCCCATATCTTCGACCGCTTCTACCGCTCGGCCGCGGCCCGGGGCCTGCCGGGCTCCGGCCTTGGCCTGGCGATCGTCCGCCACGTGGCCGAGACGCAGGGCGGGTCCGTCTCGGCACGCAACGCGGATGGCGACGGCGCGGTCTTCATCCTCCGCCTCCCTGCGGTCGCCGCGGCGGCGACGGTCGCCGCGGTCTGATCCCTACCGGGTCGGAAACCCGACCGTGATCCCGACGAGCGCCAGCGCCGAGCCGGCGATCGCGGCGATCCCCGCCTCGGTCTCGGCGGGCTCGGAGAGCTCGGCGACCACGAAGCCCCCGACCGCGAGCACAGCGCCGAGCACGAGCAGCCACCACCAGCCGCCGCCGGAACGGCTGCGCTCGGGCTCGGTCAGCCAGGCGCCGGCGACGAGCACGCCGAGGCAGGCGATCCGGGCGCCGGTCGACAGCAGGCCTCCCATCACGATCGCCGCCGCGGCAGCGGTGAGGATCAGCGTCAGCTGAAGCGCGCGCAGCGTCACCGGGTCGAGGTCGGGGCCCTGAACCTAGATGATTGATTCCACGACCCGGCGTACGCGGGGACGTACGGGGCCGAGCTGGGCGGGGCCGGCGAGCGAAGCCCGTACCTGGAGGTACGGGCGAGTGAAGACGGGCGCGGTCCGGCGACGGTATCCGTGCGTCATCCGCGTGCGTCGCGTCGTGGGATCACTCATCTAAATATCGAGGATGACCTCGCCGGTCCCCTCGGCGGCGTGGATCTCCAGTCGAAGCGGGCGGTTCTCGCTGACGCCGTCGTCCACCGGGAAGATCAGGAGCGAGCCCTGGTTGGGGCCCGTGGCGGCGGTGGTGCCGGGGATCGGGAGCTGGCCCTCGGCGGGCACCTCGGCGCCGATGTCGAGCGCATAGGGACTCTCGCTCTCGGCGGGCTCGTACTCCGCCTCGAGCGTGTCGATGACGATGTAGTCGGACGCCGAAGGCAGCGGCTCCTCGGTCTCGTTCTTGATCACCATGAACACCCCGAGGTACTCGGTCCCGGGGGGCGGCGGCGGCTGGCCGACGAGGTACTCCGAGTCCTCGGTGTCGTCCGGGTTGAGGAAGCGCGTGATCTGGACGTTGTACCCGAGCTCGCCGACCTCGATCGGCTCGCCCTCGACGACCTCGGACTCCGCCTCCTCGCCGCACGCCGACAGAGTCCCGGCAAGGACTGCGAGGGCGAGCGCGAGCGCGGCGATGACGGCGACCGGGGGGCGCATTGCGGGCGCAAGCATATTGAGTGATGGCGAGCTAGCGCGCGAACGCCGGGAGGCGTTCGCCGCCGGCGACGGTCACGCGCTCGACCGCGGTTCCCTCCTCGGCGATCGCCCGCAGGCGGGCCACGGCGCGCTTCCAGTCGCGGCGCAGACCGCGTCTCAAGCGCCGCTCCCCGAGCTTGTCGAAGCGGGTCACGGGCTCGGTCCAGAAGACGACCTTCGCCTCGCAGGTCTGCGGCGACGCGCCCTCGGCGAGCTCCCAGACGGTGAACACGCCGACCCGGTTCGAGCGCCCGCCATGACCGCTCTCGCGCACCAGGTACGGACGCTCGGCCGCCTCGATCGCCGTGCCCATCCAATACCGCCCCCGGAGCCGGAAGCGGGCCGCCGCGCCGACCCCGCGCGGCTCGAGCCGCTCGAGCCGGTAGTCGCCGATGAAGTGGTCGGTGAACGCGGGCCGAATCGAGAGGTCGGTGAGCAGGTCGAAGACGCGCTCTCGGGGGACGTCGATGAGCGCGGTGGCAGAGATCGGTCGCACGCAGGCGCGATTGTATTCACGGCCCGGTCGTGCTGACTCCGCAATTTCCGTCCAAAGCTCCGCGGTCTCGCTGGATCTAACGGCCAATCTCGCTACCATCCGCACAAGTGGGGTGGGAACAGGGCCGTGCTAACCGATTCCATTACTACATTCCGTGAGGAGATCCACGAGTCGGGTGAGCAGATCACCGAGGCTCAGCCCGGGTCCCTGAATTGCGTCGGCTGCGGCTTCGCGATCTCGACCGCCGCGATCGGCTCGCTGCCCGAGTGCCCCAACTGCGAGGGCCGCGAGTTCCGCCGCGCCTCGCTGTTCGACACTCGCCCGACGGTCGACGTCGCGGCGCTCGACGTCGATCAGGGGGCCGAGTGGCTCGCCGAAGTGCGGGCCGAGCTCGAGCAGGCCGGCCACTACCTGGCCTTCGACGAGGGCGATGGCGACTACGCGGTGATCCGCCTCGAGCCGGGGTGGACGCGGATCGGCCGCTCCGGCGCGGCGGACCTGCGGTTCGACGACCCCACCGTCTCGCGCCGCCACGCGCTCGTCGTGCTCACCGAGGACGGCGACCTGCGAGGACTCGACGACCGCAGCCTCAACGGCCTGTTCGTGAACGGCAAGCGCGTCGACTGGGCGCCGCTGACCGACGGCGACCAGCTCGAGATCGGCTGCTACCGGATCCACGTGCTCGAGGCGTAGCCGGGCGCACTACAACGCGCCAAACGTCATCGGGATCCGGCCATGGGTGTTCCCTCGCCGGGCGCTACCCGGAAATTCGAATTTCCGGGTAAGGCGGTCGGGCAATATGCCAACGCTCTCTCGCCAGGCGGCACCCCAGGCCCGGCGAGAGCGCCACTGGGGCAAGCGCCTAGAGCTCGAGCTCGTAGAAGAGCATCCTCGGGCCGTCGGGCCGGCCCTCGCGGTTCGTGAACCCGGCGCTCTCGTAGAGGCCGAGCGCGGCGGTGTCGTCCTCGCTCGTGTTCAGCTCGAGATAGCTCGCTCCGGCCTCACGGGCGTGGGCGATCGCGGCGTCGAGCAGCGCGCGGCCGAGGCCCTCTCCACGCCGGTCGGGGGCGACGTAGAGCTCCTCGAGATACGCCTCGGGCCCGTCGGTCCAGATCGAGGGGAAGAGGCGCATCTGAGCGAGCCCGATCGGCGGCTGTCCGACGAGCAACACGGTGATCGCGCCCGCTGCGATCAGCTCGCCCGCCCGTCCGGTGAGCGTCTCGACCCCCGGCGTGTACTCGTCGTACTCGTTGTTGAAATCGTCAAGCAGCCGCGCAACGTCAGCGGCGTCGTCGATTTCGGCGCGGCGGATCACTCGGTTGAGATGTTCGGGTCCGCCTGCACCTTCTCCGGGATGATCATCAGGAAGTGCTCCGGGGCGGCCGCGGCGAGCCCGGCGATCCGCTCGGCCTCGGCGGTTTGCTCCGTGGCCAGCAGCTCGGCGGCGTAATGGCCGAGCAGGTCCTCGATGTCGAGGATGCCCTCGGCGTCGAGCTCGACGACGCTCACCTTCGCCCCCTCGCCGAGCCGCGACTCGATCATCTCCCGATCGAGGTTCCAGTCGGGGTTCTGGCGCGCGTAGACCCGGCCGCCGGTCATCCCGGCGCACGCCCACGGCCCGATGTCGCCGAGCACGACGGCGCGGCCGGATGTCATGTACTCGAACGCGAACCCCTTCGCGTTGGCGCGGTCGGAGACGCACCCGAGCGAGTCGTCGATCGGACCGTCGGGCTCGCCCCCGAGGACGACGTCGGCGCCGGAGAGGCGGATGCAGAACCGCGAGTCGGCCGAGCCCTGAACGAACAGCCGGCCTCTTTGTGCCCCATACGCGAACGACTTGCCGACCGAGCCGTTCAGCCGCTGCCCGTTCGCCCCCCTGCCCTTCATGATCGAGACGGTCCCGCCGAGCATCGTCTTCCCGACCCCGTCCTGGGCGCCGCCCTCGACCCTGACCACGAGCCCGTACGCGTTGAAGGCGCCGAACCCCTGGCCGGCGACCGAACCGCCGTTGAAGTCGAGCTCGGCGAGCACGTCGAGCGAGCCTTCGGGCGCGCCCTCGTAGATCCGCGCCCTCGAGATCGCGCCGGCGAGCTCGGCGCCGAGCACGCGGTCGTTGGCGTCGGTGGGCCGTGGGAACTCGAGCCGCAGGCCCGGCTCGGCGGCGAGGCGGCCGGCGAGCTCGGCGATCTGCGCCGATGCCTGCTTCGGCTCCATCCGGATCGGCCGTGCCCGGACCAGGCCGGCCTCGGCGCGCGCCTCCACCGGCTCCGTCTCGGCAACCGGGAGGTCGACCGGGGCGAGCTCGAGGAACTCGTCGAGTGGCGAGATCAGCCCGGCGAGGTCGATCCGTTCCTCGGCCGTGACCTGCTCGAGCAAGTCGTAGCGGCCGACCAGGTCCTGGGTGCGCTCGTAGCCGAGCTCGGCGGTCAGCGCGCGGACCTCCTCGCCCATCGCGGCGAAGAACCGGGCACAGCTCTCGGCCGCGCCGGTCACCTCCTGCGGCGTGAACTTCTTCAACCCGTGCTCGGTCGCCTGCTCGGGGGTCTCGATCTGGGTCGCGATGCCGACGTGGCAGGTGTCGAGCTGGCAACCGCGGCAGATCGTGCAGCCGAGCGAGACCATCGCCAAGGTGCCGAAGGCAACGCGGTTGGCCCCCATGCAGGTCAGCTTCACGATGTCGTGGGCGTGGCGGTAGCCGCCGTCGGCCCAGATCTCGACCCGGTTTCGGATCCCCGCCTCCATCAGCGCCCGGTGGACGAGCCGGGTGCCGATGTCGGAGGGCAAGCCGACGTGGCGCAGGGCGTGCTGGCGCGCCGCCCCGGTCCCGCCCTCGAACCCGGAGAGGGTGATGATGTCGGCGCCGGCCTTCGCGATCCCGAGCCCGATCGTCCCGATGTTCGGGACCACCGGAACCTTCACCGAGACCCGGAGGTCGGGGTTGACGGTCTTCAGCTCGTCGATCAGCTCCGCGAGGTCCTCGATCGAGTAGAGGTCGTGGTTGTTGGACGGCGAGATGAGGTCCGTGCCCGGGCTCGCGTTGCGCGCCGCGGCGACCTTCTCGGAGACCTTCTTGCCCGGCAGATGCCCGCCCTCCCCCGGCTTCGCCCCCTGGCCGATCTTGATCTCCGCGACGTAGGAGGAGTTGAGCATCTCGGCCGAGACCCCGAAGCGGCCCGAGGCGACCTGCTGGCCGCGCCACTTGCGGTAGCGGCCGTACATGTCGCGGATCTCCCCGCCCTCGCCGTTGATGCAGAGGATGTTGATCTGCTTCGCCGCCTCGGCGTAGGAGCGGAACGCCGGCTCGGACTGCGAGCCGAAGCTCATCGAGCTGATCACGATCGGGTAGTCGTGATGACCCACAGTGGTATCCACACCAGCCGGGCCGATCGCTTGCCGATCGGACCGCAGTTGCATGATGTGGCGCATCGAGATCGGGCTCTGCGACTCGAGCTCGCGCACCTTGACCGAGTAGTCCTCGTAGCTCGCGGTCCCGTTCGCGGCCGCGATCGCCGCCTTGTAGACCTTCGGGTAGAAGCGGAACGTCTTCGCCGGCTTCGCGCCGTCCTCGTCACCGCGGAGGATCGCCAGCCGCTGGTCGGTGTCGGCGTCGAGGTCGCCGAAACCCACGCCGGCCGTAGCGGAGGCCGCAAAGGCCTCCGTCTGGAAGATCTCGGCGAGCTCGGGCTTGATCCCGATCGACGAGAACTGGCGGGCGTACCCGCGCACCTCGTGAATCCCGATCGTCGAGATCACCTTCTCGATCCCCTTGCTGAGGCCGGCGCAGATGTTCGCGAGGTCCTGCGCGTAGTCGTCGACGCAGACCACCTCGAGCAGCGCGTACGGGTTGACCCCGTTGGCGCCCAGCCCGAGCGCGAGGACGACGTCGTGGACGTTCCGGATCGCCGCCGAGCGGAGCACGATCGAGCACCGCCGGCGCAGGTTCTCCTCGCCGGGCTCGACCTTGAACGCCTTCAGCGCCTGGTCGATCGCCGAGGTGGCCAGGTGCGGGTCGAGGTACCGGCGCTCCCCGTCGTAGACGGTGCGGTCGGTGAGCACGACGAGCTCGGCGCCGTCGCGGACGACCTTCGCCGCCTCCTGCTTGAGCCGCTCGATCGCCCCCGCCGTGGTCTCAGACTCGAGCAGGGCGATGTCGAGCGCGGCGGCGCGGCCGCGGAACTCCTCCCAGAGGTCCTCGATCAGGTAGGTCTGGTGCGGGCGGGCGATCTCGCGATAGGCGTCGTCGGAGACCGGCGCCAGGTCGTGGTGGCCGCCGAGGATGACCGGGAACGAGGTCTCGACGGTGTGGGTGTCGGTGGCGGGGTCGTGCAGCGACGGGCGGCGGCCGAACACGGCGCGGGTCGAGAAGTGCTCCATCTCGCGCTCGCGGTCGATCGCCGGATTGGTGACCACGGCGACCGTCTCCTTGAAGTAGTCGGCGAGGTTCTGGCGCTCCGGGCTGAGCGCGGCCAGCGGCCCGTCGTAGCCGAGCGAGCCGATCGGCTCGGCGCCGTTGGTCGCCATCTGCTGGCAGAGCTTGACGTCGTCGCGCTGCCAGCCGAAGCCGGCGAGCAGGCTCTCCGGCACCTTCACCGGCTCCGCCGGTCCGGCGTCGCTGTAGCCGGGCACCTCGCGGCCCTCGAGCGGCCCGCCGGTCCGCAGCGCCCGGTCGTAGGGCGCGACCGTCTCCGCGCCGGTGCGCTCGATCCAGCGGCGGGCGACCTCCCGCTGCATCTCGGCGTGCGACCACAGCCGGGCCCGGCGGGCGCCGGGGTCGGTCGTCACCATCGCCTTCTCCCCCGGTCCCAGGGGCAGCGGCTCCGAGACCATCTCGCCGACGCTGGCGATCCCGGGCTCGGAGCTGAAGATGTAGTCGTCGGCGGTCTCGACCCGCCACAGGGGGCGGAGGCCGAGCGCGTCGGCGGAGAACACGCACTCGTCGTCGTGGCGGGCGATCAGCGCGACCGGGCCCTGCGCGAACGGACCCATGACCTCGCGCAGGTACATGAAGAACGGGTGCAGGTCGGGCGGCAGCGAGCGGATCTCGTTGACGACCGGCGGGACCACCAGCTCCATCGCCTCGGCCAGCGAGAGGCCCTCTGAGCGGATCAGGTGCTCGATCGTCCGGTTCAGGTCCTCGCTGTCCGAGCCGCCGGCCGGGATGCGAACGCCGATCGCCCGCGCCTCCTGGCGCAGCTGCTCGATCGTGTTGATCTCGCCGTTGTGGCCGAGGACCGAGAACGGCTGTACGCGCCGGAACGAGGGCCAGGTGTTGGTCGAGTAGCGGTTGTGGCCGAAACAGCTGACGGTCTCGAACCGCTCGTCGGTCAGGTCGGGGTAGTACTCGCCGAGCACCCGTGGTGCGCCCATCACCTTGTAGACGCAGGCGGTCGCCGAGAACGACGGCACGTGGAAGCCGAGCTCGGACTCGAGCTCGTTGCCGAGCCCGTGGAGGTCGCGGTTGACCCGCTCCTCGGACGACAGCAGCCCTGCGACCTGCCAGAAGTGGGGCTCCTCCTCACGCGCCGTGGCGCCCAGCGCCTGCGAGTCGACCGCCCCGAGCCGTTCGGCGAGGATCCGGAAGCCCGCGCGGGCGAGCAGCTCGCGGGCGTCGTGGAGGACGGACTCGAGCTCGGCGGAGCGCTCGACGAACAGGTGCGCGACGGCGAACGCAGGCTCGTGGACGAGCGCCGGGCTGTGACCGCCGGCGCGCACCTCCTCCGCCCAGATCCGCCGCGGGATGTCGACCAGCACACCGCAGCCGTCCCCCTCGCCGTCGACGTTGCCCGCGCGGTGGAGCATCTTCTGGAGGTTGCGAAGCGCCAGCGCGACCGGCTCGCGGCTCGGGGTCGCGTCCTTGCGGACCGAGGCGTAGATCGCACAGGCGTCGTGGTCGTCGACCGACGGTGGCGAGACCAGCGGGCGCCAGGGCAGGTGCGGGGAGTAACGCTTCAATTTGACCTCCCGGGGTCCGCGCCTTCTTCGAGCGGGCGCGCGACGGGATCAGGGAGCGGCGATTATACGTCGGGTCCCAGCCGGCTCCTGGGGGGCGAGCCGAGGATGTTCACCCGCACCCACTCGGTCAGGAAGGGCTCGGCGATCCGATAGGCGCCGGCGTCGGCCCCGACGATCTCCCGTTCGACGAGCGTCCTCGCCGCCCGCTGGACGTGGGACGACGACGGCAGGTCGTGAGCGCGCCGGTAGTCGGCGCTGAACGGACGGCCGGGCTGCTCTGAGGCGAGCGCCTGGAGCAGGAGCTTCTGGTTTGCCGAGGTCGAGTCCCACAGCAAGGAGAAGTGGGCGTGCTCGGAGCGCACGACGGCGCTCAGACCCCGCGTCAGCTCCTGATCGCCGGCCTCGCCTCCGCGCGCCGTCTCCTCCCAGACGAAGTAGCAGAGCTCCTGCGTTGCGTAGGGGTGACCGCCCGTCCAGCTCATGATCGTCCGCGCGGCCTCCTGCTCCAGCCCCTTCCCCGACCCCTCGAACCGGGTTCGAACGAAGCCGGCGAAGACGTCGGCGGGGATGGGTCCGAGCTCGACCGGCTTGGCGCTGCGCCAGAACGGCTCGTTGACGTCGCTGAAGATCCGCTCCATCACGTGTCGGCGACTGCCCAGGTAGACATGCGCGACCTCGGGCTGCTGCTGGAACACGGCTCGCAGCAGCCGAGGGAGGGCGGGATCGATCTCGACGATCTCCTGAAACTCGTCGAGGACCAGCGCCACCCGGCGATCGCGCCGTCCTCCGAGCTCGCCCGGCAACGCCAGCAGTCGCTCCAAGGTCGCGTCGAGGTCGGCGGACGCCCGGGCCGTGCTGAAGCTGAAGCTGAAGCTCCCGTCCTCGGGATCCACGGTCACGGTCGGTTGGATCCGGAGCCCGCGGAAGGGCGCCAGGGCTTTCTCGCGCACGCGTTCCAGCGGGCTCGCGATGTTCTCGTAGATCGAGGCGGCGAGCTTCTCGGCCAGCTTCTCCTTCGTCGGGGTGGTCATCAGGTCGATCTGGGCGACGAGCACGCCCTCGGTCTCCAGCCGCTGGGCGGCCCTCCAGACCAGCGACGACTTGCCGAGCCGGCGTGGCGCGAAGATGACGACGTCCTGGCCGTTCACGACATCGCCGGCCAGCTCCGCAACCTCGCGCTCGCGGTCGGCAAACGCCTGGTCCAGGGCGAGCGCCCCGAAACGAAACGGATTGGATGGGTCGGCCGCCATATACGCGCTCGTATTATACGAGTTTGTATACACATGTGGGCCACCCCGGAAAGAGATCTATATACAAGCCCGTATAACACAGGGGCGTATATGCGCATTGCCCTGCTGCCCCGATCGCCCGGGGACGACTAGTAGATGAATGATTCCCAATCCCCGCGCACCCGGATGACGCACGGATACCGTCGCTGGATCGCGCCGCTCGGGACTCGCCCATGCCCACCGGCATGGGCTTCGCCCGATCGCCACGCCCAACTCGGTCCCGCGCGCCCCCGGGCACACGCTGATCAGGAATCAGTCATCTAGGATCGCCGGACGATGGCGACGACGATCGCGATTCTGTCCCAGAAGGGGGGAACGGGCAAGACGACGCTGACCCGAACTTTGACCGACGTCTTCGACCGGCTCGGGATCGACGTGCTGGCGATCGACTCCGACCCGCAGGGGAACCTCTCCGACTACTTCGACACCGACCCCGGCGCCCACCCGACGCTCGCCGACGTGCTCCAGGGGCAGGTGCGCGCCGCCGACGCGGTCCACGGCCAGGTGATCCCGGCCAACATGCGGCTCGCCGAGGCGGAGCTGATGCTGGCCGGGAAGATCGGCCGCGAGGTGACGCTGCGCAATGCGCTGCGCGACCTGAAGCGCGACCGCGACGTGATCCTGATCGACTGCCCGCCGACGCTCGGCCTGTTGTCGGTGAACGCGCTGGTCGCCGCCGACTACGCGCTGCTGACCACCGAGGCTCAGTACTTCTCGCTGCACGGGGTCGAGCAGGCGATGGAGGTCGTCGACCTGGCGCGCGACTCGCTCAACCCGGAGCTCGAGCTGCTCGGCGTGGTGCTCAACATCGCCAACATGCGGACCAAGCACGCCCGCCAGACGCTGGAGGCGCTGCGCGAGCGCTTCGGCGACAAGGTCTGCCGGTCGGTGATCCGCCAGTCGATCGCCTACGCCGAGTCGGCGGAGCGCGCGGTCCCGATCCTCGACTACCGGCCCGACCGCGGCGTCGACTACATCTCGCTCGCCGGCGAGCTGCTGCGGCGGCTGGCGCGGCAGGACCTGCTCGAACCGCTCGACGAGCTCTCGACCGAGCTGGTTCCCGCCGGAGCGACGGGCTAGGGACGCGCCGGTGGCCGACCCGCTCGAGCTGCGCGACGAGCTCCAGCGGGCCCTGTCGGCGGCGGCGATGGAGGCGACGACCTACGCCGGTCGCCTGGCCTCCGACCCCGTGCTCCTGCCCGGCACGGAAACGCGCGTCGCGCGGATCGACGGCCCGCTGCCGGAGAACGGGGTCGGGGCGCCGGCCGCGATCGTCGAGCTCGCCGAGCACGGGCGGACCGCCGCCACCCGCTCCAGCGGGCCACGCTTCTTCCACTTCGTGACCGGCGGCACGACGCCGGCGGCACTCGGGGCCGACTGGCTCACCTCGGCCTACGACCAGATGGCGTTCGGCTGGGCGTCGTCGCCGCTCGGGTCGAAGCTCGAGGGGCTCGCGGTGCGCTGGCTTCGTGAGCTGTTCGAGCTTCCGGACGAGTTCGGCGGGGTTCTGGTGAGCGGGGCGACGATGGCCAACTTCACGGGCCTGATCGCGGCGCGCGGCTGGTGGGGCGAACAGGTCGGGATCGACACCGACGAGTCGGGCCTCGCCGGCGCGCCCGTTCCGCGGATCCTGACCAGCGGCTACATCCATCCGAGCGCCATGCAGGCGATCGGGATGGTCGGGCTCGGGAGGGCGAACGTCCGGCGACTGACGCGCGACTCGGTCGGGCGCCTCGACGTCGGGGCGCTGGACGCGGCGCTGGGCGAAGCGGGACCGGCGATCGTCGTGGCCAACGCCGGCGAGGTGAACGCCGGCGACTTCGATCCGATCGCCGAGATCGCCGAGCTCACCCGCGCGCACGACGCCTGGCTGCACGTCGACGGCGCCTTCGGGCTGTTCGCTCGGCTCGCCCCACGGTCGCGCGAGCTGGCCGCCGGGGTCGAGCACGCCGACTCGATCACCGTCGACGCTCACAAGTGGCTCAACGTCGCCTACGACTGCGGCATCTCGTTCGTGCGCGAACCCGCCCGGCTCGCGCGAGCGCTGAACGTCGGCGCCCCCTACCTGCCGGCGCCCGACGACCCCCGCCCGAACCCCGGGTTCCTGAGCCCGGAGAACTCCCGCCGGGCCCGGGCGCTGAGCATCTGGGCGACGCTGCGGGCGTACGGTCGTGACGGCCACCGGGCAATGGTGGAGCGACACCTCGAGCTCGCCCGCCGGCTCGGCGAGCGGGTCGATCGCGAGCCGGCGTTCGAGCGCCTCGCCGACGTTCAGCTCAACATCGTCTGCTTCCGCGCCGCCCCACCCGGCGTCCCCGAGGCGGAGCTCGACGAGCTGAACCGCCGCCTCGGCGAGCGTCTGCTCGCCGACGGGCGTGTCTTCTGCGGCACTACCGTCTACGACGGCACGGTCGCCTTCCGGCCGGCGATCGTCAACTGGCAGACCACCGAGCCCGACGTGCAGATGCTGATCGACGTACTGGTCGAGTTACTGGAGGAGGAGAGAGATGAGTGAAGCGGACTCAGCCGAGGCGCTCGAGCAGGCGATCGGCCGCTACAACGACGCCTGGAACGCCCACGACCTCGACGCGATCGTGGCGATGCACGCGCCGGACATGGTGTTCGAGAACCACACCGCGCACGAGCGCGCCGAGGGCGAGGCGGTGCGGGGTCACATCGGCTCGATCTTCGAGACCTGGCCCGACATCCGCTTCGACGGGCGCCGCACCTACTGCCGGGAGGGGCTCGTCGTCCAGGAGTGGACGGCGACCGCGACCCACGCCAGCGAGATGCGCCGCGGCGACCTCGTCGCCGAGCCGACGGGAAAGGTGGTCACGTGGGACGGCCTCGACGTGATCCCGTTCTCCGACGGGTTGGTCAAGCGCAAGGACGTCTACTCGGACTCGGTGACGATCCTCAGCGCGCTCGGGCTGCTGTAGAGCGCGTCCCGGCGCCGGCAGGTGGACAGTGACCGCGACGCGGCCTAGCATGGGCCCAGGTGCCGAATCGATCGCTGACTCATGGATGGGTCTGGGCGCTGGCGCTCTGCGCGCTGGCGCTGATCGCGCCCGCCGGCGCCGGCGCCGCTGTCGGGCACACGGTGACGACGGTCAACGGGTTGAGCGTCGATCGCTATTCGTGGCTGGACTCGAACGGGCGCACGCGCACCGTGTCGCTGAAGCGCGAGGGCGAGGGCAATCCCGGGCACGGCGGGTACGCGATCCAGATGACCTACTTCGCGTACATGAACGGCAACTGGCGCAGGAAGGTCGTCAACTCGGCCGAGGGCTTCGGTTACTTCGTCTCCCACGAGGCCTACCGGACGTTCTCGGACGGATTCAACGGCACGATCGCCGACCACGTCTTCGGCGTCACCGACTCTCCCCTCGGGCGGAGCCTTCCCGTCACCGGGACCGAGTTGGCGGACGCCGACCCCGATCGCGCCGCCCACCGGTTCGCGATGTCGTATCCCCGCTACGGGACGATCGACCCGATCCCGAAGAACGAGGAGGGCGAGGACTCCAGCCCGACGCCGGTCGCTCCCGCCGAGCTGCGGAGGTACACGCTGCCGGTGCGGATCACCTGGTACTTCCTGGAGGGAACCGACTTTCCCCGGATCCGAACCAGCGTCGACCTCGGAAACGTCGGGGTCGCCGACCGGGTGAACTTCGACGTCCGCGGCCCCTACGGCGTGATGGACTTCGACCAGGGGAACATGCCGATCAGTCGTGTCATGTGGGGCGACCGGCTCCACTTCAAGTCGATCGGGGCCCCGCTGACGCGCAACCGGGAGTGGACGTGGAACCAGGCGAACGCCGGGGCGCGCTACACGGCGATGATCGCCGGCCAGTACGAGGTCGGCCTGGTCGAGCCGCGCCCGTGGACCTCGAGCAGCCTCGTCCACGGCTTCTCGTTCGCGCGGGGACGGACGTCGAGCGGTCACGTCGGCTGCGCGGACGAGGGATGGCTGCTGCCGTGCGACTGGGAATGGCCGTATCAGTCGGCCCAGTACAGCCTCCCGTATGACGATCCCGACGGATCGACGACGTACGAGAAGATCGCCTGGGGGTCGGCTCCCTTCTACGGCGCCGGGCCGAGCCTGCCCGAGGTCTACGACTCGCCGACCCATTCGCGCGCATTCGCCGGCTTCCCGGCGAACGAGCGAATCACCTACGACGTCTGCGTCGTCCTCGGCCGGACCGTGACCGGCGGCCTGACCCGCTCGGTCGCGGCGGGACCGGATTACCGCTGCGCGACTCCCTGACCCGCCCTCACCGAACGCCAGAAGCCTTCAGGAACGGGGCTTTCAGGCCGATGAAGCGGGGGTGAACGCGGGAGGCTCATCACTCGCCACGATCAAGGCTGCAATTCGGAACGACCAGGCGCGGCCGTACGCGGGCGCCGACCCCGAGAACGCGGCCCGGCTCGTCGCGTTGCTCTGGATCCTCAGCGGAGTCCTCGCGCTCGCCTTCATTCCACTCGAGCCGCCCGAAACGACCCTCGGCCTGACCGCGGTCGTGGCGATCGGGCTGCTCAGCATCGCGGGGGCGATCGTCCTCTTGCGGCAAACGCCGGCGATCAGCTTTCCGGGTCTGCTGGCGCTCAGCTATGCCGGTCTCGCCCAGGTCACGATCCTCGTCTGGCTCGGCGACGGTGCCGGCAGCGCCTACCAACAGCTGTTCCTGCTCTGGGTCGGCTCGGCGATGGGCGTCCACCCGCCGCGGCGGGCGCTCACCTTCCTCGCGGTGACGGCCTGCGCCGCGTCCGCGCCCTTGCTCTACGACGGCTGGTCGGCCGCGGCCGCGGCCGACATCTTCACCGGGCTGCTGCTCTGGGCGGCGCTCGGCACGGCGATGCTGACGCTGATGGTCACGGTCCGCGCCCAGCGCCTCAAGTTGCGGGCCGACGAGCTTCGCGAGCACGAGCTCGCCCGGGCGGACGCCCTCACCGGACTCGGCAACCGGCGCGCCTTCGACGAGGCCCTCGACCACGAGATCGCCCGCAGCCGGCGCGCCCTGTCGACCGTGAGCGTGCTGCTGATCGATGTCGATCGACTGAAGGCGATCAACGACCGCTGGGGACACGTGGAGGGCGATCGGTGCCTGGTGTCGGTGGCGCAAGCGATCACGAACGCCGTTCGGGCCGGCGATCGCTGCTTCCGCTGGGGCGGCGACGAGTTCGCGGTCCTGCTCTCCGACACGGATCTCTCGGGCTCCAAGGCGGCGGCCGAGTCGCTGGCGGCGAGCGTGGCCGAGACGTGTGCGGACGTCGACGGCGCACCGCTTTCGGTATCGATCGGGCCGGCGGAGGTCAGCTTCGCGATGGACTCCGCCGATCTCGTCGCGCGCGCCGACATCGAATTGATGGCGCGCAAGCGCGTACAGGCGTACAATGAAGGCAGTCCGCCGGCCCATACACAGGCCGGCGCACCACGCTAGGGGATGGTGATGGGGGCGTACTCGGACACCGGTCCTGTGGGTTTTCTGAACAGGGTGCGCGCCGTCCTGCCGCAGGGCAACACCCTTCCGCACGACGTCTGGCTGCGACGCCACGTCTGGCTGGTGGGGCTGCTGGCCGCCCAGGGCGTCGGGATGATCATCTACGCCCTCGCCCAGGGGTTCCCGGTGCTTCACAGCCTCCAGGAGGGTGGCATCCTGATCGCCTTCGCGGTCGCGGCCTGGGCGGTGCGCGACCACCAGCGCCTCGCCGGGGTCGTCTGCTCGGTCGGTCTCATCACCACCTCGGCGGTGCTCGTCCACGTCTCCGGGGGATTGATCGAGGCCCACTTCCACTTCTTCGTGATGATCATCCTGCTGACCCTGTACGAGGACTGGATCCCGTTCCTGATCGCCGCCGCATACGTGCTCGTTCACCACGGGCTGATGGGAGCACTGGACCCCAATTCCGTCTACAACCATCCCGACGCGGTCGCGCATCCGTTCAAGTGGGCCGCGATCCACGCCTTCTTCGTCACCGGAGCGGGCGCCGCCGCCGTGGTCGCCTGGAGGCTGAACGAGACCTACCGGGCCGAGACCGCGTCGGCGCTCGGTCTCGCCCGCGATCGCGAGCGGTCGCTCTCGGAGGCGCACGAGCTCGCCCAGCTCGGCGGGTTCGAATACGACCTGACCTCCGAGCGTGCGGAGTGGTCGCCGCAGCTGTACCACGTCCTCGGGCTCGATCCGAGCGCCTTCCCGCCTTCGGGCGAGCAACTGATGGAGCTGATCGATTCCGCCGGTCGCGCCCGGCTGACGGAGGCCTACGAGCAGGCGCTCGCCGACCGCGGGACCTTCGCCACCCAGTGCCACTACGACCATCCCGACGGCGAGGTCCGAACCCTTCAGATCCGCGGCGAGGTGATCGCCGATCATGCCTCGGTTCCGACCCGGGTGGTCGGCACCTTCCAGGACGTCACCGCGCGTGAGCGCGTCCGCGAGCTGGCACTGCGGCGCGCGGATGCCCAGCGCGCCGTCGCCGAGCTCGGGGAGCGGGCGCTGGGCACGACCGACCTCGACGGGCTGTTCGACGAGGCCGTAGCCAGCATCTCGAGCGTCCTTCGGGTTGAGATGGCGGGGCTGTCGGAATGGATCCCGGAGGACGACGAGTTCATGATCCTCGCCGAGGTTGGGATGGATGCGGCGGGAGCTCGCTATGCCGGCAGCAAAGGATCGCTGTCGGGCTACACGCTGTTGACCGGAAAGCCGGCGGTGGTCGCCGACTGGTCGACCGAGAACCGTTTCGAGCGCCCCGCGATCGTCGACAAGCTCGGCGCCTCGAGCGCGGTCAACGTCGTCGTCAAGCAGCGCGGCAGGTCATTTGGCGTGCTCATCGCGGCGAGCCGCGAACTGCGCACCTTCGACACCGACGAGATCAGCTTCGTCCAGGCGGTGGCGAACGTCCTCTCCGCGGCGATCGACCGCGTCGACGCCGAGGACGAGATGCGCCACCAGGGTCTCCACGATCCGCTCACCGGCCTGCCGAACCGGGTGCTGTTCGTCGACCGCCTCGATCAGGCGCTGGCGCAGGCGAAGCGCTCCGGCGGCCCGGTGGGTGTCCTGTTCTGCGACGTCGACCAGTTCAAGCTCGTCAACAACAGCCTCGGGCACGAGACGGGCGACGAGCTGCTGCGGGCCGTCGCCCAGCGGTTCAGCGAGCTGCTCCGCCCCGGCGACACGCTGGCCCGGTTCGCCGGGGACGAGTTCGGCGTCCTGGTCGGAGAGGTCTCCTCGGTGCGCGAGGTGACCCGGATCGCCGAGCGAGTCGCTGCCTCGCTGGCATCGCCGTTCGTCGTCGCTGACGGCGAGCACTTCGTCACCGCATCGACCGGGATCGCGATCGGAGACGGGACCGAGTCAGCCGAGACACTGCTCCGCGATGCCGATCTGGCGATGCGGCGCGCGAAGGAGCGTGGCCGCGGGCGCTACGAGCTCGTCGACGAGCTGATGCGAGAGCGCGCCGTCGGCCAGCTGCGAACCGAGAACGACCTGCGGCGGGCGCTCGACCGGGACGAGCTGCGGGTCCACTACCAGCCGATCGTCTCGCTGGCCACCGGGGTGATCGGCGACTTCGAGGCGCTCGCCCGCTGGGAGCATCCGGAGCGCGGACTGCTGTCTCCGGCGGAGTTCATCCCGATGGCGGAGGAGAGCGGCCTGGTCGTCGAGCTGGGCGATCGCGTGCTGGCGCTCGCCTGCGAGCAGGCGGCCCGCTGGCGCCTCGAGCACCCACAGACGCCGGTCGGGATCTCGGTCAACGTATCGGCACGCCAACTCGCCGATCACGAGTTCCCCGCCCGGGTCGCGAGCGTCCTCGAGCGCACCGGGTTGCCGGCCACCTCGCTGCGGCTGGAGGTCACGGAGACGACCCTGGTGGAGGAGCACCAGTGGTCGGTCGACAACTTCGCGCGCCTCAAGGGGTTCGGCGTCGGCGTCGTCCTCGACGACTTCGGAACCGGGTTCTCCTCGCTCGGATACCTGCGCCGCTTCCCGTTCGACCTGCTGAAGATCGACCGGTCGTTCATCGACCAGATCTCGAACCGGACCAACGCGGCGATCGTTACCGCGGTGATCGGGATCGCCGAAGCCCTCGAGCTCGAGGTCGTCGCCGAGGGGGTCGAGACCAAGTCACAGCTCGCAGCGGTCAAGGCGCTCGGCTGCCACCACGCGCAGGGTTATTTGTTCTCTCGCCCGGTCCCCGTCGCGGACGCCACCGCACTGCTGCGCGGTGTGAGCCTCTCGCAGGTCACCAGCGCCTAGAGCTCGGGGACGTCCGCCCCGTGCGGGCTGAACGGGATCCGGCGGACCTCGGCCCAGCCGCGGGACGCTTCCGTTGCGGCCTCGACCACCATCCCGGTGTCCTGCCAGAAGCACCACAGCATCACCGAGGGGCCCGCTCCCGAGATCGTCGCGCCCACCGCGCCCAGCTCCTGGGCGCGCTCGACCAGCTTCATCGAACGCTCGTAGAGCCGGCGCCGTGCCGGCTGGTGGAGGCGGTCGGCGAGCCCACGGGCGATCAGGGTGAGGTCGGAACGCTCGAGCCCAAGCACGAGCTGGGTCGCTGCCGCGACGTTGGCCACCGCGTCGGTGACCGAGATCGCCGCCGGCAGCGCCGTCCGTGCCTCGGCGGTCGGGACCGTGTCGTCGGGGATCACCAGCACGGCCTCCAGCCCCTCCGGGGGGTCGATCCGCACCGGCCGTGGGAGCTCCTGCGCCTGCTCGGCCGCGGGGCAGAGGACGAAGCCTCCGTAGAGCGCCGCGGCGACGTTGTCGGGATGCCCCTCGAGCTCGACCGCGTGGCGGTAGATCGCGTCGGGCTCGTTGCCGAGCTCGAACATGTGGTCGGCGGCAACCAGGCCGGCGACGATCGCGGCGGCGCTCGAGCCGAGGCCGCGGGCGAGCGGGATCTCGCTGCGGATCTCGAATCGGAGTCCGTCTGCCGGGTGCAGGCGCTCGAAGGCGCGCACGCACAGGTTCGAGCGGTCGGTCGGCAGCTCCGCCGCGGTCTCGACCGAGAACTCGCCGGCCTCGGTGACCTCGAGCTCGAGCTCGAGCAGCAGGGCCGCGGCGAGCACGTCGTAGCCCGGCCCGAGATTGGCCGACGACGCGGGCACGTGGACGAGCCGCCTGCGGGCCGTCACTCGCCGACCCCGACGGCAGCGGAGGCGAAGCCGAGCAGCCGGCGGGATGTGTTCCGGCGGGTCATTGTGTTTTCCACTTGATCGAGCAGCCGACCGGCTCGGTGCTCGGCGGCGGCGGCTCGCCCGCGAGGACCGCGTCGAGCGCCTCGCGCAGCCACCGCGCACGCAGGCCCGGGTCCTGGTGGTCGGCGTCAGGGGCGCCCTCGTAGACGATCCGCTGCTCGGGGTCGAGCACGAACAGGTGCGGGGTGGTGCGCGCGCCCCAGGCGCGGGCCGCCTCCTGGCCGGCGTCGTGCAGGTACGGAAACGGCCAGCCCTCACGCTCGAAACGCTCGCGCATCGCCTCGGGCCCGTCGGCGGGGTAGCGCTCGGCGTCGTTGGAGTTGACCGCGAGGAAGCGAACCCCGCGGTCGGCGTACTCCTCGGCGACGTCGACGAGCCTCCCGTGCCAGGCGAGCGCGTAGGGACAGTGGTTGCAGGTCCAGACCACGACGGTGGCCGTCGCCTTGGCCGCCCCGGCCGGCAGCGCGCGCACCTCGCCCGCGGTGTCGGGGAGCTCCAGCGGGGGCGCCTGGCGCGGCGCGGTCATTCAGCGCCCACCTTCGCGAGTGCCGCCGCGACGACGTCCGGGTCCGGGAGCGCGGAGATGCGCCCGTCGCCGAGCCGGTAGACGCGGCAGGTGAGCCCGACCGGCTGGTCGCCCGGATCCTGGATGTCGCGGCCGTCGACGCGGATCGTCGGCGAGCCGGGAAACCCCTCGGCGGCGGCCTCCTCCTCCGTGCGGATCTCGCGCACCTCCAGCGACGCCGGGTCGAGCCCCGCGAGCTCCATCTGCTCGCCGACCAGCTCGGTCGCGCGCTCCCACGACGGACAGCCCTGCCACCAAAGCAGTTCGACCTCCACGCGCTAGGCCGCGAGCAGGCGCTCGACCTCGCCGAGCAGCGCTTCCGCCTCGAACGGCTTCTTCATGAACCCGTCGGAGTCGACCCCGTGGCGGCGGATCTCGCGCTCGTCGTCGATCGTCGCGGTCAGGATCAGGACCTTCGTCTCAGCCGTCTCCTCGTCGTCGCGAAGCAGCTTCAGGATCTCGTAGCCGGCAAGACCGGGCATGCGTCCGTCGAGGACGCAGAGGTTGGGACGCCGCTCGCGGATCAGCTCCAGCGCCGTCTCCCCGTCGGGGGCGGTGATCACCTCGTATCCGGCCCGCCCGAGGACGATCGCGACGAGCTCGACGATGTCGCGCTCGTCATCGGCGACGACGACCAGCTCGCGCTCCGTCATCCCTGACCCACCCGACGGGTCGGGGCGCGGCGGCGGTCCGAACGGCCGCGGGGCTTCGCCCGCCGGTCGGGCCGGCGCGCCTCGGCGGAGGCCGGCAGCCGGACCCGGAAGGTGGTTCCCTTGTCGACCTCGCTGTCGACGGTGATCGTCCCTCCATGGGCGTCCACGATTGCCTTCACTATCGTCAAGCCTAGCCCGGTTCCCTGAATGTGGCGACGTTCCGCCTCGCGGGCGCGGAACATGCGCTCGAACAGCCGCCCGCGGTCCTCCGCCGGAATCCCGATCCCGGTGTCGGCGATGGCGATCTCGGCCACCTCCCCTGCGCTCGACGCGATGATCGTCACGTCACCACCCGCCGGCGTGAACTTGATCGCGTTCGAGACCAGGTTCTCGACCACCTGGCGGAGGCGGTGTGGATCGCCGGCGATCACCGGTGCGTGCTCGAGCTCGAGCGACAGCGTCACGCCCGCGTTGGCGGCGTCCGGGCCCATCGCCTCGGCCGTCGCTCCCGCGATCTCGCCCAGGTCGGTCTCGCCGAGCTCGATCTCGAAGGTGCCGGCCGTGATCCTGGTCAGCATCAGGAGGTCGCCGACCAGATTGAGCTCGCGCTTCGAGTTGCGATCGATCACCTCGATGAACCGCCTGCCCTCGGAGGAGAGGTTCTCGGCCTCGATCTCGGCGAGCAGCTCGGAGTAGCCGACGATCGAGGTCAGCGGCGTGCGCAGCTCGTGCGAGACCAGCTGGAAGAACTCGTCCTTGAGCCGCTCCGCGGCCCGCTCCGCGGTGACGTCGCGGCTGGTCCCGATCACGCGCAGCGAGCCGTCGACGGCGACGAACGGACGGCCCTCGACCACGATCTCGCGCACCGTCCCGTTGGCGAGGACGACGCGATAAGAACGCTCGAATGACCGCGGCTTCGCCTGGATTCCCTCGAGCAGCGCGAGCACGTCCTCGCGGTCCTCCGGGTGGATCGCCTCGATCAGCTCGGCGGGGGTCGGCGGCGGGCGGCTGGGGTCGAAGCCGTGGTTTCGGTACTGCTGCTCGGACCAGTGGCGCTCGCCGGTGCCGGGGTCGAGCTCCCAGCTCCCGACCTTCGCGATCTGCTGGGCGTCGGCGAGCTGGCGGCGTTCGGACGCGAGCACCTGCTCGGTTCTCATCCGCGCCGAGATCTCCCGTCCGCTGCAGTGGAAGTGGCCGAGCTCGGGATCGGGGTCGGGGACCCCGGACCATTCCGTCCACACCCAGCGGCCGTCGGAGGTCGAGACCCGGATCTTGAAGTCGGCGGTCACCCCGCCCGCGGCCAGCCTCGCGACCTCGCGCTCGACCGCCTCCCGGTCATCGGGGTGGACGATCTCGATGAACGGATTCGGCAGCAGCTGGTCGTCGCGCCATCCGAGGGCCTGCTCCCACGCTCCGTTGATGACCTTGAAGTAACCGTCGAAGCCGCAGGTCGCGACCAGGTCCTGGATCAGCTGGAAATGCCTGGCGCTCTCGGCCAGTCGGAGCTGGGCGTTGCGCTGACCGGTGACGTCTCTGGCGCTGGTCGAGACACCGATCACCTCGCCCGCGCGGTCGAGGATCGGGGCGGCGCTCAACGACACGTGGATCATCTTGCCGTCCTTGCGCACCCGCTCGGTCTCGAGGTTGTCGATCCGGCCGCCATCGCGCACCGTCCGCAGGATCTCCGGCAGCTCGGGGCGGTTGCCCGGCGGGACGAGGATGTCGTGCGGCTGGCCGATCATCTCTTCGGCGGCGAACCCGTAGACCCGCTCGGCGCCGCGATTCCAGGTCGTCACCCGGCCGTCGAGCGACCAGCCGATCACGGCGTCCGCCGCGCTGTCGAGGATCGCCGCGAGCTCGCGGTTCTTCTGCTCCGCCAGCCGGCGCGCGCTGACGTCGCGCAGCGCCGCCGAGACCAGGAGGCCATCGGCCGTCTGCAGCGGCGCGAGGCTGATCTCGACCGGAATCTCGCTGCCGTCCTTGTGCCGAGCCCACAGCTCCAGCCCGGACCCCATCTCGCGCACAGCCGGGGCGGTGATGTAGTCACCGCGGTTGACCCGGTGCGAGACCGCGAACCGCTCGGGGATCAGGATCTCGACCCGCTCGCCGAGCAGCTCGGCCCGCCGGTACCCGAGCATCTCCTCGACCCGTGCGTTGACGTGGACGATCGCGCCCGCCTCGTTGACGATCACGATCGGATCAGGAGCCGCGTCGAGCAGCTCGCGGAACAGAAGCTCGCTCTCGTTGTCGGCCGGCATCGCTTCCGGTGCCGGTCCCCTAGGTCCGCGGCTGCGCGGTGGCGACGATCCCGGCCAGCGCTCGAGCGCTGCCCGCGATCGCCCCCGCCAGCAGCCCGTCGGGGGGAACCTCGCCGCCCGGAAGCAACACCGACTCGCGCACGCGGGCGCCGGCGCCGACCTGCGCCCCCGGCCCGATCACCACCGGCCCGTCGAGCCGCGCGCCGGCGCCGATCCGCGCTCCATCGCCGAGCAGCACCGGGCCGGAGAGCTCGACGTCGTCGTCGAGGCCGGCCGCCGCGGCCGAGTCGACGACCTCGCCCGCGGGCTCGACCGCGACCGCGCCGGCGAGGACGTCGAAGTTGCCCTGCAGGTACTCGGGCAGCGAGCCGACGTCGTTCCAGTACGCGTCGGTGATGTGAACCCCGAACGGCACGTCGCGTTCGAGCAGGGCCGGGAAGACATCGAGCGCGAAGTCGACCTCCTCGGCGTCGGGGAAGTACTCGAAGATCTCCGGCTCGAGCACGTAGATCATGCAGTTGGCGAGGTCGGACAGCGCGTCGGCGGGCTCCGGCTTCTCCTGGAAGCCCTGTACGCGGCCGTCCTCCGAGGTGACGATCACCCCGTACTCGGTCGTATCCCGGACCCGCTTCACGGCGAGCGTCGCAACCCAGTCGTGCTCGGCGTGGGCGCGGGCGAGCCCACCCAGGTCGATGTCGGTGAGCGCGTCGGCCGCCAGCACCAGGAAAGGCTCGGAGCCGAAGTACTCGCGCACGTTGCGGACCCCGCCCGCGGTGCCCAGGAGCCGCTCCTCGTAGCTGTAGGTGAGCTCGATGTCGAGCGCCGCGCCGTCGCCGAAGCGGTCGCGGATCGTCTCGGGGAACCAGTGCAGGTTGGCGATCACCTCCTGGAAGCCGTCGCGCGCCAGCCGCGCGAGAACGTGCTCCATGATCGGGCGGTTGCCAACCGGCACGAGCGGCTTCGGGATCTCGTAGGTCAGCGGGCGCAGCCGCTTGCCGAGCCCGGCCGCCATCACCATCGCTCTCATCGGACGGAGGCTACCCGGCTGCGGCTTCTCTAAAGTCTGCAGGCCAATTTCCCGCAAACAGGAGCAGCATGACCACTACTCAGACCGCACAGGACTTCAAGGTTGCCGACCTCGGGCTCGCCGAGTTCGGCCGCAAGGAGATCACGCTCGCCGAGCACGAGATGCCCGGGCTGATGAGGACGCGAGAGGAGTACGCCGCGGCGCAGCCCCTCGCCGGCGCCCGGATCACCGGCTCGCTGCACATGACCGTCCAGACCGCGGTCCTGATCGAGACGCTGGTCGCGCTCGGCGCCGAGGTCCGCTGGGCCTCCTGCAACATCTTCTCGACCCAGGACCACGCCGCCGCCGCGATCGCGAAGACGGGCGTCCCGGTCTTCGCCTGGAAGGGCGAGACCCTGGAGGAGTACTGGTGGTGCACCGAGCAGGCGCTGACCTGGCCGGGCGAGGACGGCCCGAACATGATCCTCGACGATGGCGGCGACGCCACCCTGCTCGTCCACAAGGGCGCCGAGTACGAGGCGGCCGGCGCGGTCCCGGATCCTGAGACGGCCGACTCGGAGGAGCTGAAGATCATCCTGCAGACGTTGCAGCGTTCGCTGGAGGCCGAACCGGAGCGGTTCACGAAGATGGCGGCCGGCATCCAGGGCGTCACCGAGGAGACGACGACCGGCGTCCTGCGCCTCAACCAGATGGCCGAGACCGGCGACCTGCTGTTCGCGGCGATCAACGTCAACGACTCGGTGACCAAGTCGAAGTTCGACAACCTCTACGGCTGTCGCCACTCGCTGGTCGACGGGATCAACCGGGCCACCGACGTGATGATCGGCGGCAAGGTCGCGGTGATCTGCGGCTTCGGTGACGTCGGCAAGGGCTGCGCGACCTCGCTGCGCGGCCAGGGCGCGCGCGTGATCGTCACCGAGATCGACCCGATCTGCGCGCTGCAGGCGTCGATGGAGGGCTACGAGGTCCGCAGGCTCGACGAGGTGATCGAGACCGCCGACATCTTCGTCACGGCGACCGGCAACAAGGACGTGATCACCGCCGACCAGATGGCGCGGATGAAGCACCAGGCGATCGTCGGCAACATCGGCCACTTCGACAACGAGATCGACATGGCCGGGCTCGAGTCCCGCGACGGGGTCGAGCGGGTCAACATCAAGCCGCAGGTCGACAAGTGGGTGTTCTCCGACGGCAAGGCGATCATCGTCCTCTCCGAGGGACGGCTGCTCAACCTCGGCAACGCGACGGGGCATCCGTCATTCGTGATGTCGAACTCGTTCACCAACCAGGTGATCGCCCAGGTCGAGCTGTTCACCCACCAGGACTTCTACGAGAAGCGGGTCTACACGCTGCCCAAGCATCTCGACGAGAAGGTCGCGCGCCTGCACCTCGACGCGCTCGGGGTGAGCCTCACCGAGCTCAGCGCCGAGCAAGCGGCGTACATCGGCGTCCCGGTCGAGGGCCCCTACAAGTCGGACCAATACCGGTACTGAACAACTCGCGCCACGTCGTCCGCTCCCGCTCGAATCAATTGTCCGCGGCTACGCCGCGGACTTCTGATACTGCTCCCGCGTCCGGGCGTGCGCGGTGATTCCTGAATCGGAAATTCTTGTCAGGGCGTCCCGGTCGTCGGGACCGGGAGGCCAGCACGCCAACGTGACCGCGTCGCGGATCGAGGCGGTGCTCGAGATCGACGCGTCGGAGGCGCTGACGCCCGAGCAGAAGAGCCGCCTGCGGGCGCGGTTCGGCCCCCGGGTGACCGCGGTCGCGCAGGACTCGCGCAGCCAGGCGCGAAACCGCGCGCTCGCGATCGAGCGGCTGCAGGAGCGGATCGCGGCCGCGCTGCGGCCGCGAAAGCGCCGCCGGCCGACGAAGCCGAGCACGGGCGCACGCCAGCGGCGAGCCGCCGCCAAGCGCCACCGCTCGGAGCTCAAGCGGTCGCGGCGGGCGCCGGGGTTCGACGACTGAGCTCAGGGACGGGCAGTGAGGGCGGGGGCCTGCACGTTAGGTACCGATATGAGGTGGTTTCGTGCATGACCCCCTCATTGCCCAAGCTGGACGAGACGTCGGCGACGGTCGCCCGGGCCGAAGCCACGCTCGCCGAGGCAACCGAGCTCCTCCTCACCGTCCGCGGGCTGCTCACCGAGCTTCAGGAGGAGATGGAGGTGCTGCGCCAGGTACCCGAGATCGCCGAGCAGGTGCGCGAGCTGCACGCGGCGGTGACGCACGCGGGTTAGCCCGCCCTATGGGCCGGTCAATCGACGTTCGTGCGGCCGAGATGCATCGAACCCCCCGTAGGCGTGGTTTCGGTGAACCTCGTGGCCGGCGGCGCGCTAGGAGCTCTCGAGCTCGTGCTTCAGCCGGTCGATCATCTCGATCGGGCCCGGATCGACGCCGTTGTGGGCGGCGAGGTGGAGCGAGACGAGGTCGCCGAGCTGAACCGCGCGGAGCAGGCGCTCGGCGCGGGTCTCCCCGACCGTCTCGACCCGGATCACCGCGGCGCTCGCCGGCTCGATCAGCTTCGCGGTCAGGTCGGCGCGCTCGCGTTGGCGCGGGTGCTGGTCGGAGTCGTCGAGGAAGACAGCGGAGAATCGCTGCGGGCCGCCGTTCGGGGTCCAGCCGACGATCTCGTTGTGGTCGAGCTCCGGGAGCTGGTGATCGAAGGCATGCTGCTTGGCGTTCTCGTTGATCTGCGTCTTCCAGCGATAGGCGACGGGGACGGTCAGATCGCAGCCGTAGACCAGCGGCACCGTGCCGGCGAGCTGCTGGGCGATCTCGCCGGCCTGGGCGACGATCGCGTCGCGGTCCTCCTCCAGGTGGGCGGCCGCGGTGTCGATCTGAGTTCGCATCCCGCCGGCGACGCCGAGCAGGGCGGCGATCTCGCAGGCGACGGTGAACCCGTAGCCGACCGCGTGGCGGGGTTGCAGTCCGCTGGGCAGGCCGATCACCGGGACGCCCGCCTGCCGGGCGGCCTCGGCAAGCCGCCCCCCCGTCGTGGCGGCGTAGCGCGTCGCGCCTACGGCCTCGGCGGCGTCGAACGCGGCCAGCGTCTCCTCCGTGTCGCCCGAGTAGCTGGAGCAGAGCACGGCGCGGTCGGGCTGCGTCCAGGGCGGCAGCTCGTAGTCGCGATAGACGAGCATCGGCTGGTTGAGGGCGTCGCCCATCGCCGCCCGCGCGAGGACGCCACCGATCGCCGAGCCGCCCATGCCGCACACGATCAGGCCGGATACGTCCGCGGCGTCGAGCACAGTCGACTCGACCCGCCAGAGCGCGTCGCGGAGGTGCTCGGGAAGAGCGAGCACGTCATCGAGCTGCCCGCTCGCGTCGACGGCGCGGATCTCGTCGAGGCTCAAGCCGGTACCTCCGCCTCGACGACCTCGTCGGGCTGCACCCGCGCCCCCGGCTCGACCGAGGCCCCCGCCTCGACGCGGGCGCCCTCGCCGATCACGCTGCCGGCGCCGATCGTCGCCCCGTCGCCGACCTCGACGGCGGGCGACAGGATCGAGCCTCGGATCTCGGCGTGAGGGGCGATCGAGCAATTATCGAGCAGAACGGATTCCGAGATCAGCACGCCCGAGCCGATGCGCGATCCCGACCGGATCACGGCGCGCGGCTCGACGGTCGCGTCCGCCGCGATCTCGACCCGTTCGCCGATGTAGGGACCGCCGGTGCCCGGGAGCTCGGTCTCCACCCTGCCCTCGAGGATGTCCCAGCTCGCGCGCAGGTAGCGCTCTGGGGTCCCGATGTCCATCCAGTAGCCGTCGAGGCGGCGGCCGTAGAGTCCGTGACCGACTAGCCGCGGGAAGACCTCGCGCTCGATCGACACCGCGCGCCCGGCCGGGATCAGGTCGAGGACGCCGCGCTCGAGCACGTAGGCGCCGGCGCTGACCTCGTCGGTGTCGATCTCGGCGGGCTCGGGCTTCTCGAGGAAGCCGCGCACCTCGCCGTCCGGAGCGCGGCGGACGAGACCGTACGAGGTCGGGTCGTCGACGGGGTAGAGAGCCAGCGTGGCCACGGCGCCGGTATCCGCATGCTGGCGCACCAGCGCGGTGAGGTCGAGGTCGGTGAGCACGTCGCCGTTGAGGACCATGAAGCGTTCGCCGAGCAGTCCCCGGTCGGCGGCGAGGCGCAGCGGGCCCGCGGTGCCGAGCGGCTCGTCCTCCTCGATGTAGGTGATCGTCGGCCCCCCGGGGATCTCGTCGCCGACCGCCGCGCGGACCGCTTCGGCACCGAATCCACAGGCCATCACCACCTCGTCGACGCCGTGGCGGCCGAGCCAGTCGACCATGTAGCGGATGAACGGGCGATCGACGAGCGCCAGCGCCGGCTTCGGCTCGGTCAGCGTCAACGGGCGCAGCCGCGTGCCCTCGCCACCGACCAGCACCACCGCCTGCATCACTGCCTCCCGATGCCCTCGTACGTGTAGCCGGCGGCGCGGAGGCGGGCGGGGTCGAGGAAGTTCCGGCCGTCCACGACCAGCGGGTTCGACATCCGGCCGGCGAGCTCCTCCCAATCGAGCTCGCCGAACTCCGGCCACTCGGTGACCAGGATCGCCGCGTCGGCGGCGTCGAGCGCCTCGGCGGCGGATCCGCGCAGCTCGACGCTCGGCAGCAGCTGCTCGGCGGGGCGCTCGGCAACCGGGTCGTAGGCGACCACGGTCGCCCCCTCGCCCTGGAGGCGCGCGGCGAGCACCAGGCTCGAAGCCTCGCGCATGTCATCGGTGTTCGGCTTGAACGCCAGGCCGAGGAGGGCGATCCGCTTCCCGACCAGCGAGCCGAGGTGCTTGGACAACTTCGAGATCACCCGCCGCTTCTGCAGCTCGTTGACCTCGATCACGGAGTTCAGGAGCTGGAAGTGATAGCCGCTGTTGCCGGCCAGCATCTTGAGGGCCGAGACATCCTTGGGAAAGCACTGCGCACAGACCAGTCCGCCGCTGGAGACCACCGTGTGGCTGCCGGGGACCTTCAGGGAGTAGACGTGGCCGGAGAATGGTCGGCGGTCGGTGGCCACCACCCGCACCCAGGGCATCCCTCCGTTCCAGCGCCGATAGCCCGTCGGCGCGATCCGCTTGCTCTGACGCGACAGCAGATCGAGCACGTGATCCCGATGGCGCTCCGGCACGAGGTAGAGAGCACGTTCGACCTGGTCGGCACCGCTGATGCGCAGCCAATGCGTTTCCTTGGTCGACTTGGGCGCGCGGCCGCGGCGCCAGCTACAGGCAAGGCCGAGTTCTCCCAGGAGTCGGGCTACCCCGTCGGCAAGCTCGTCGCTCACGGTTCCCCACTCGAGGATGACGCTGGGACCGCCGTTTACCAGCGACCATGAGCCGTCGCCCTCCCAGAGACCGCCGAGCAGCGCGATCTTCCGATCGATCGTCTGCTCCCAGAGCAAGTTGGGAATGCGCTGGGTGTAGGCGTCGGCACCGAGCCCGAGCGCCGACTCCCACCAGGAAGCGAGTATGCGCGACGAGATCTCGACCCGCCGGGACGTCGGTGTCGTGCGGACGGCGGCATCGACGCCCTGAGACCGCCAGTAGTCGACAACCTTGGCCACGAGATGTTCCTCGCGGGTGGGGTGGAACGACCAGATCAGCCGGCGGCGCACACTGCCGCGTGATCCCTGGTCGGTTGCCAGGCAGCCCTCCGCCAGGTAGAGGCCGACGATCTCCCAGAACCGCGCATCGATCTCGAGATCGATTGGGAGGAAGGTGCCATTCCGCGCGGTCCCGACCCGCGCTCCCACGAGATCCATCCCAACCGCGCATGCCTCGCGGAGACGAAGCGCGCCGGATCGCGAGATCTCATGCCAGCGCTTCGCTCCACGCGGGTGGTTGAGAAGTTCGGTGCGCCTTGCGGCCGCGAGCTGACCCACCGCCTCGATCTCACGGGACTCCGGTCGAACCAGCACGTCTTCGCTGTTGACTTCACCGTCCTCGATCACCCCAATTGCCGAGTACTTCTCCGGGGCGAATCCCGGGACCAGTCCATTCGCCAGGGGGAGCCAGTGGCTTGAGTTCAGATCCTCGGCCAGAACCTGGCTGAGGACTCGATCGTCCTTTCCGTCACCGACGACGAACGGGTGGTCGGCCGTCACCCGCACCCGGCGACCCATCTTCGTTCGGACCTCGACCAGATCGCCTTCGTAACGTCGCTTGGTGACCACGGAAACCGCCATCCATTCGGGCTCCGCCTCGCCCGGGACCCATGACCAGACGGCGAGATCCTCGGGAGCGATCGCCTCGCCGTCGATAGCGAGCTCGTCGCCGTCGATCAGGTCCCAGAGCTCCCCGAAGCTGACCAGCCGGGGCCATCCGCGAAGCCGGACCAACAGCGTCTCGGAGCCCACGAAGCACGAGCCCCCATATCCAATGCCCGCCTGCAGGAACTGCGGCCCGATCCGGCCGTCGAGGCCCATCCCGCGGGCGACCTCCTTGACGTCGGCGCCGACGCCCTCGCAGACGTTGGCGATCTCGTTGATGAAGGAGATCTTGGTCGCCAGGAACGCGTTCGAGGCGAGCTTGATCATCTCCGCGGAGGCGACGTCGGTGCGGACGATCTCGCCGCCGAGCGGCTCGTAGGCGGCGGCGACCTCATCCGCGGCCCACTCCGATCCCTCGTCCGCCCCGATCACGACCCGGTCGGGCTCGAGGAAGTCCCTGACCGCCGAGCCCTCCTTCAGGAACTCCGGACAGGAGATGTAGACGAGGTCCGGCTTCTGGCGGCGGATCGCCTCCCCGGTGCCGGCGGGGACGGTGCTCTTCATCACCAGCGCGTGCTCGCGGCCCTCGGGCAGTTCGGCGACCACCGCCTCGACCCGGGAGAGATCGGCGTCGCCAGAGTACGTGGGCGGCGTGTCGACGCAGCAGAACAGCAGTCGCGCGGCGTCGAGAACTTCGGAGATCTCGGTCGTGAAGGTGAGCCGTTCGCGGTTGCGCTCGACCAGCTCCTCGAGCCCGGGCTCGTGGATCGGCAGCGGCGCGCCGGAACGCAGCGACTCGACCTTCTCCGCGTCGATGTCCACGGCGACCACCGGGTGGCCGATCTCGGCGAAGCAGGCGGCGCTGACCAGGCCGACCCAGCCCACCCCGATGACGCCGATCGCCGGCTTTTCGCTCTCGTTCACGATGCGGGAAGCTACTTCTCTTCTTCGAACTCGCGCATCGAGGTCGCGATCGACAGCATCTGGCCTTCGTCGAGCGACTGCAGGAGCGTGTTGTTGACCCAGTATGCGCCCTGGTTCGTCTTGAAGCCGACCAGACGGAGGCGGTCGCCGTCGTAGAAGAGCAGGTAATCGCGACCGTCTATCGTCCGCGTCTCGCTCGGGTTGGAGAGGATCGGCGCGTCGACCCAGTCGGTCCCCGACACGCCGTAGTACTCGTCGGTGAGACCGTGGCCGAAGGTGTCGCCGGGGACGTCGACGACCATCTTGTAGCCGTGGTAGACGTCCTTCTCGGGGCCGTCGATCACGAACGCGCGCGAGTCGCGGGCGATGAACGAGCCCGGCGCCAGGCGGGTCGGGTAGTAGACCGGGAAGTCGATCATCGGCTCGCCGTTCTTCTTGCGCTTGTGCAGCGCCTGCTTGGCGTACGTCTGACCCTGCTCGGTCGAGTCGTCCATCGGCGGGCCCTCGAAGTGATCGTCCTCGGGCTTCGGCTTCTCCTTGTCGCCCTCCGGCTTGTCGGCGCGCGGGGGTTCCTCGGGCTCCTCGCCCGGCGGCGACTCGCCCGCGGGGCGCTCGCCCGGTGTGCCCTCGACGTTCAGGAACTGGTCGACGGCCTTCTGGATCGCCTCGTCGCTCGCGGTCACGTAGGTCTGGCCAAGCTCGGCCGGGAAGTGGACCTCGCTCACCGGCGCCGACTGCACGCCGAGGAACGTCTTCAGCAGCTCGAGCAGCTGCACCGCATCGCTGATGTCCGAGGTCGTGTACTCGGTGAAGATGCCGAGCAGCTCGTCGCGGTCCTCGATCAGCTTCTTCGCGGGCAGCTTCTGGCGCGCCTCGCGCAGGAAGTCCTGCTGGCGCGCGGACCGGACGAGGTCGTTGTCGAAGTGGCGGAAGCGCACGTACTGGAGCGCGTTGAAGCCGCACATCCGCTGGTAGCCGGCCTCGACGTCGATCTCCGCCGTGCCGGACTCGGGCGGGATGTAGTAGCGGCGGTCGACGTCGATGTAGACGCACTCGATCGCGTTGACGGCGTCGGCGAACCCGGTGAAGTTGATGTTGACGACGTGGTGGATCGGGATCCCGGTGAGCTGCTTGACGACCTCCAGCGTCAGGTCCGGCCCGCCCGCGGTGTACGCCTCGTTGAACTTCGCCAGACCGACGCCGGGGATGTTCACCTTCAGGTCGCGCGGGATCGAGAGCAGCGCGATCGCGTCCTTTTCGGGATCGACCCGCAGCAGGATCGTCGTGTCCGAGCGACCCTTGTCCTTCTCGATCCCCAGGCGCTCGTCGGAGCCGAGAATCAGGATCGTCTGCGGATCCCCGCCGTCGACCGCCTCGAGCTGATCGGCAAGTGACGCGAGCTTGTCGTTGTCGTTGAGGCCCTTGGCGATGTCGGTCAGGTAGACGAGCAGGCTGATCGACGTCGCGGCCGCGATCGAGATCACGATCATCAGCGAGGCGGCGAGGAAGCGCGCCCAGAGGCGCTTCGCGCGCGGGGTCTTGCCGTCGCCCTCGTCCGCGGGCTCGGCGGCGGCGACCGCCGCGGCCGGGGCGGTGGCCTGCGGCTCCGGGGCGTCCGGCTTCGCGACCGGGACCTCGGGCTTCGGGCCCTTGCCCGCGGCGCGGGCGCGCAGCGCGGCGAGCGCCGCGTCGGTCGCCTCGGTCTTGTCGGCGAGCTCCGAGCCCTCGCCCTCGTCCTCCGCATCCTCGGCCTCGGTTCCGTCCCCGACCTCCTCCTCGGCCTCGTCCTCGGCGGCAACCTGCTCCGGCTCGTCGTCCTCGGCCTCCCCCTCCCCGTCGGCCTCGAGCGGCCCCGGCTCGCCGAGCCCGGAAAGCTCGGCGTCGAGCTCGCGCTCGATCTCGTCGAACTCCTCCGTGAACCCGGCGCGCAGGTCCTCTGACTGCTCGCGCTCCTCGGGCTCCTCGGCCTCGGCGGTCTCCTCGGGCTCCTCGGCCTCGGCGGTCGGCTCCCCGGCCTCCCCGGGCTCCTCCGGTTCGGCGTCCTGCTCATCGGACTGCCCCTTCGCCCGCTTGCGCCCGGCGTAGGTCGCCGGAGGCGGGGCCTCGTGCTCGCCGCCCTGATCGTCGGCGACCGGCTCGTCGCCGTTCTCGGGCGTCTCGTCGTCGCGGATCTCGTCGTCGTCCGGCCTCATGCCGCCTCACCGCCGACCGCACGCAGGCGGGTCTGCAGGGATTCGACGAACTCGACCAGCGCCCTGCGGTAGCTCGCCAGCGAGCTCACCGACACCCACTCGTCGGGGCCATGATGGCCCGCGCCGACCGGGCCGAACTCGACCGCCGGCACACCGGCGCGCAGGAACGAGACGGCGTCCGAGGCGCCGTCGCGGCCGACGCTCGTGACCTCGCCCTCGCTGTGAGCGGCGGTCGCGGCGCAAAGCGCGCGCACGAACGGCGACTCGGGGTCGACCAGGGCCGGCGGGCGGCGGAAGGTGGAGACGATCGTCGCGCCCGGGATCCCCTCGACCTCGGCGAGGATCGCGTCGGGGTCCTGCTCGGGCAGGTAACGCACGTCGACGTCGATGAAGCACGTGTCGGGGACCTTGTTCAACGCATCACCGCCGAGGATCCGGCCGAGGTTGATCGACGGCCGGTCGAAGAGCTCCGAGCTCCGAGACGCGAACGGTAACGACTGGATCGCGCGAAAAACGTCGATCGCCCGCAGGATCGCGTTCTCGCCCAGCCAGGGGGTGGCACCGTGGGCCGCGCGCCCGTCGACGCGGACCCGCATCGCGACGACGCCCTTGGCGGCCACCCCGACGTGCATGTCGGTGGGCTCGCCCGTGATCACGAAGTCGCCCAGGAAACCCTCGGCGACGATCAGATCCCCGCCGCGCTCGACCTCCTCCTCCGACTCCTCGTCGGGGACGACCCCGAGGCGGACGCGGACGCCGGAGTCGCGCAGGTCGGCGACCGCGAGCAGCATCGCGGCGAGGGCGCCCTTCATGTCGTAGGCGCCGCGGCCGTAGAGGCGATCGCCCTCCAGGCGCGGCTCGAACTGCGCGTCGAGCCCGGGGACGACGTCGAGGTGCCCGTGCAGCAGGAGCGTCGTGCGCGCCTCGGCCGGCCCGACCTCGGCCAGGGTCACCGGCAGGCCGCGGCAGTCGAGCTGGCGGGTCTCGATCTCGCGCGCGTCGAGCCAGCCCTTGACGAAACCGGCGCACTGCTTGATCCCCTCGGCGTGCGAGGTGTCGTAGCCGATCAGCTTCTCTGTGAGCAGTTGCTCATCCATGCGAAAGCGCCGCCTCCGGCGGGGAAACGGCCCCGGGAAGCTTACGGAGTCAATCCGTTGCGGCGAGCGAACTGGGCAGGTAGGGGTGGGTGGAGCGAGCGCGCAGCGCCGAAATCCCAGCGAGCCGCACATTGACCCCCCATATAGGGGGTCAAGACGCGGTTCGCTGCTCAATGCGCCTTGCGCACCCTCGCCAGCGCCAATCCCGACCCCCTACCCAGCTCGTTGTTCGACCCTCAACCGTTTTCGGCGATCTGGATGAAGGCCTCGCAGCGGGCGCGCTCGCGCTCCGCCTGCTCGGCGGCGGCCGAGCCGTCCTCGGCCTCCTTCAGGCTCTGCTCGGCGTCCGAGAGGCGCTCCTTGAGCTCGGAGACATCGAGCTCGTCGGGCGACTTCGCCTCGGCGATCAGCACCCGGGCGCGGTTGGCGAACACCTCGAGCCAGCCCTCGCCCTGTGCGTAGCGCTCGACCTCGGAGTCGGACTTGTGGAGGCGCAGCTCCGCCGGCAGCAGCCTGGCGACCATCGGGATGTGGTCGGCCAGGATGCCGACCTCGCCGACCGCCGTCCGGGTGGAGAGCATCTGCAGCTCGCCCTCGAACACCGACCCCTCCGGGGTCAGGACCTGCGCCTCGAGCTTCTTCTCTCCGGCCACCCGCTATTCCTCGCCGTCGCCGCTCTCGGAGTCCGAGTCGCCGTTCTCCTCGCGCTCGCGCTCCTCGTTCTCCTTGCGTTCCTCGGCCTCTTCCCGCTCGCGCTCGACGCCCTCGTCCTTCTCGCCCTTCTCCTCGGTACCCGTGACCTGGTCGATCGAGCCCTTCATGTAGAAGGCCGACTCGGGCAGGTCGTCGTGGGTGCCGTCGAGGACCTCGCGGAACGACCGGACCGTCTCGGAGACCGGCACGTACTCGCCGTCGCGCCCCGTGAACTGGGAGGCGACGAAGAACGGCTGGCTCAGGAAGCGCTCCAGCTTGCGGGCGCGGTTGACGGCCAGCTTGTCCTCGTCCGACAGCTCGTCGATCCCGAGGATCGCGATGATGTCCTGCAGCTCTTTGTAGCGCTGCAGGTTCTCCTGGACCTCGATCGCGACCCGGTAATGCTCCTCGCCGAGGATGTCGGGCTTGAGGATCGTCGAGGTCGAGTCGAGCGGGTCGACCGCCGGGTAGATCCCCTTCTCGGAGATCGCCCGGGACAGCGTCGTGGTCGCGTTCAGGTGCGCGAACACCGACGCCGGCGCCGGGTCGGTGAGGTCGTCGGCCGGCACGTACACCGCCTGGATCGAGGTCACCGAGCCCTTCTGGGTCGAGGAGATCCGCTCCTGCAGGCCGCCCATCTCGGTCTCCAGCGTCGGCTGGTAGCCGACCGCCGAGGGCATGCGCCCGAGCAGCGCGGAGACCTCCGAGCCCGCCTGCACGAAGCGGAAGATGTTGTCGATGAACAGGAGCACGTCCTGGCCGCCCTCGTCGCGGAAGTACTCCGCCATCGTCAGGCCCGACAGCGCGACGCGCAGGCGCGCCCCGGGCGGCTCGTTCATCTGGCCGAAGACGAGCATCGTCTTGTCGATGACGCCCGACTCCTTCATCTCGCCCCAGAGGTCGTTGCCCTCGCGCGAGCGCTCGCCGACGCCGCAGAACGCCGACAGGCCCTCGTGCTCCTCGGCGAGGTTGCGGATCAGCTCCTGGATCAGGACGGTCTTGCCAACCCCGGCGCCGCCGAACAGGCCGACCTTGCCGCCCTTCGCGTAGGGAGCGAGCAGGTCGACGACCTTGATCCCGGTCTCGAGGATCTCCTGTGACGGAGCGAGGTCCTCGACGTTCGGCGCCGGGCGGTGAATCGGCCAGCGGGTGTCGTAGTCGACGTCGCCGGCGTTGTCGATCGGCTCGCCGAGCAGGTTGAAGATCCGGCCCAGGGTGCCCTTGCCGACCGGGACGGTGATCGGCCCGCCGGTGTCCAGCACATCGTCGCCGCGCTGGAGGCCATCGGTCGCGTCCATGGCGACCGCGCGAACCCGGTCGTCGCCGAGGTGCTGCTGGACCTCGAGCGTCAGATCCATCGCCTGGCGGTTGCCCTCCTCGGGCACCTTGATCTCGAGCGCCGAGTAGATCTCGGGGAGCTCTTCGGGGAAGAGCACGTCGACGACGACGCCGGCGACCGACTCGATCCTCCCGATGTTCTTCCCGTTCCCGCTTCCGTTTCCGTTGCTGTCAGCCATGTTCCCTTTCTATGTCGACGGTCAGCCGAGCGCCTCGGCGCCGCCGACTACTTCCAGAATCTCCTGCGTGATCTCGGCCTGGCGGGCGCGGTTCATCGCCAGGGTCAGATCGCCGATCATGTCCTGCGCGTTCTCGGCCGCCGAGCGCATCGCGGTCATCCGCGCCCCCAGCTCCGAGGCCGAGGACTCGAGCAGCGCCCGGTAGACCGAGAGGTCGATGTACTCCTCGAACAGCATCGGGAGCAGTACGTCGGGCTCGGGCTCGTAATCCCAGTAAGCCTTCTCGTGCGCCTCGGCGAGCTCCGGGTCGGCCGGCTCCTCCGGCTCGGGGATGCCCTCGCCGAAGACCTCCGCCTCCTGCATCGGCAGCAGGGTCTGGCGGCGCACGTACTGGGTCAGCGGTGAGACGTAGCGGTTGTAGACGAGCTCCACCCGGTCGAGCTCCTCGTCGACGTAGGCGGCCGTCACGTCGCGGGAGATCCCGCGCGCGTCGGTGAACGCCGGCCGATCGGTGAACCCCGCGTAGGAGTTGGCGATCGTCTCGCCGCGGAAGGTCATCGTCGAGTTGCCGCGGCGGCCGACGACCGAGAACTGGACCTCGGCCCCCTCGCCGGCGAACTCGCGCTTCAGCCGCAACCCCTCGCGGATGATGTTGGTGTTGAAGGCGCCGGCGAGGCCGCGGTCGCCGGTGACGAGGACGATCCCGATCCGCTTGATCTGCTCGCGCTCCTCGAGCAGCGCGATCCGGGGGATCGTCGCCGAGGCGTCGGCGACCTGCTTGGTCATCTTGCGGATCGCCTGCGCGTAGGGGCGCATGTTGTCGATCCGCTGCTCGGCCCGCCGCAGCCGCGCGGCGGCCACCATCTCCATCGCACGGGTGATCTTGTGGATGTTCTTGACCGAGGAGATCCGGTTCTTGACTTCCTTCTGGGTCGCCACTAGGCCGTCACTTCCTCCTCGGCCTGCTCGACCGTGTCCTCGGCAGCCTCGGCGTCGGCCGCGGCGGCCTCCTCGGTCTCCTGCTCCTCATCCGTCCGGCCCGGGCGCTCGCGCTCCTCCTCGGAGTGGACGCGATCCGACTCGCCCTCCTCGAGCGGCTGGCCCTCCTCGTCGAAGTCGGGCCCGAAGTCGTCGACCGCCTCGGCGATCGCCTTCCCGAGCTCCTCCTCGTCCTCGTCGGAGAGCTGGCCGTCGTCGATGCGGCCCATCAGGTCACCGTTCTCCGACTTCAGCCTGCTCAGCATCTGGTCGAGGAACTCCGGAACCCGCTCGGTCTTGATCCGGTCCAGGTAGCCGCCGGTGCCGGCGTAGATCGAGGCGACCTGCCCGCCGACCGAGAGCGGGCTGCGCTCGTTCTGGTTCAGCATCTCGACCAGGCGCTCGCCGCGGCTCAGCTGCTTCTGCGTCTCGGGGTCGAGCTCGGAGCCGAACTGCGCGAAGGCCTCGAGGTCGCGGTACTGCGAGAGGTCGAGCTTCAGCTTGCCGGCCACCTTCTTCATCGCCTTCGTCTGCGCGTTGCCGCCCACGCGCGAGACCGAGATCCCGACGTTGATCGCCGGCCGGACGCCCGAGTAGAAGAGGTCCGACTCGAGGAAGATCTGGCCGTCGGTGATCGAGATCACGTTGGTGGGGATGTAGGCGGAGACGTCGTTTGCCTGCGTCTCGATGATCGGCAGCGCGGTCATCGAGCCGCCACCCAGATCGTCGTTGAGGCGGACGGCCCGCTCGAGCAGCCGGGAGTGCAGGTAGAAGACGTCGCCCGGGTAGGCCTCGCGGCCCGGCGGGCGGCGCAGCAGCAGCGACATCTGCCGGTAGGCGGAGGCGTGCTTGGTGAGGTCGTCGTAGACGACCAGCGTGTCCTTGCCCTCGTAGAGGAAGTGCTCGGCCATCGCGCAGCCGGCGTACGGCGCCATGAACTTGATCGGGGCGGCCTCGTCCGCCGGCGCGGCGACGATGATCGTGTTCTCCAGGGCCGCGTTGTCGTCGAGGATCTGGGCGACTTGGACGACGGTCGCCATCCGCTGGCCGACCGCGACGTAGACGCAGATCAGGTCCTTGTCCTTGTTGTTGATGATCGTGTCGATCGCGATCGCCGACTTACCGGTCTGGCGGTCGCCGATGATCAGCTCGCGCTGGCCGCGCCCGATCGGGATCATCCCGTCGATCGCCTTCAGCCCGGTCTGGACCGGGGTGTCGACGGGCTGGCGCTCGACCACGCCCGGGGCCTTGAACTCGGCGGGCCGGGTCGTGGAGGTGTTGACCTCGCCCTTGTCGTCGAGCGGGCGGCCGAGCGGATCGACGATCCGGCCGAGCAGCTCCTCGCCGACCGGGACCTCCAGCAGGCGGCCGGTGCGCTTCACCGTGTCGCCCTCGACCACCTTGTCCCACTCGCCGAACAGCACGACGCCGACGTTGTCGGCCTCGAGGTTCAGCGCCAGGCCGGTGACCTCGTGGGGCAGATCGAGCATCTCCAGCGACATGCAGTTGTCGAGCCCGTGCACGCGGGCGATGCCGTCGGCGACCGAGAGCACGGTGCCGACCTCCGACAGGTCCGCGGCATCGGTCTCGAGTCCCTCGATCCGCGCTCTGAGGATCTTCGAAATCTCGTCGGGCTTGATCTCCACGCTGTTCAGTGCTCCTTTGATTAAGCCGCCGTGGCGACTTCCTTTCTCAGTCTTTCGAGCTTGCTGCGCAGGCTCGCGTCCAAAACCCTGTTGCCGACCTTCAGGACGAGCCCGCCGAGGATCTCGGGGTCGACGTCGGCGGTCATGTCGATCTCGCGGTCGGTCTGGCGCTCGATCTCGGCGCCCACCTTGTCGACTACATCGGAATCGAGCTCGACCGCGCTGGTCAGCGTAACCTCGAGCCGCTTCTTCGCCTCGGCCCAGAGGTCGTCGAAGCGCCTGCGAATGTGGAAGATCGCCGGCATCCGATGCTTCTCGGCGAGCAACTCGAGGAAGTTGACGAGCTCGTCGGCGGCTCCCGAGACGGAGGCCTTGATCGCGTCCCGCTTCTCCGTCGAGGAGAAGTAGGGACTGAAGAAGAACACCCGCATATCGTTCGACTCGTTCATCGCATCCGCGAACGCGTCCAGCTGCTCGTGGACCTCGTCGAGCTTGTCGGCGGCCTGGGCGGCCTGGAACAGGGCCTGGGCATATACGCGGGCGATCTCTTCCATCAGACCAACACCTCGCGAATGCTCTGCTTTCGCCAGGAATCAATGGCCGACGGCTCCGCCGTCGGCTTCTGATGCTGCTCCCGCGTCCGCTTCGCGAGGGTCAATTCTGGCTTCCTTCCCCGGCCAGGGCCGAGAAGTCGACCTCGGCCAGCGCCTCCTCGACGAGCCGCTTCTGGTCGGCGTCGTCGAGCGACTTGCGGGTCACCTTCTCGGTCGCGAGCACGGTCAGGTCGGCGACCTCCTTGCGGATCTGCTCCAGCGAGCGCCGCGTCTCGGCCTCGATGTCACGGCGCGCGGCCCCAACCAGCTCCTCGCGCTTTGCCTTGCCGTCGGCAGTCGCCTCGGCGACCGCGGCCTCGGACGCCTTGCGGGCGCGGGCGACGATGTCGTCGGCCTGCTCGCGGGCCTCCTTCAGCCGCTGGCGGTACTCGGCGAGCAGCTCGTCGGCCTCCTCGCGGGTCCGCTCGGCGGAGTCGAGGTTCTCCCGTACCGCCGCGGCCCGCTTCTCGAGCGCCTCGGCGATCGGCGGGAAGGCGAACTTGTAGAGCACGTACATGGTCACGAAGAACAGGATCAGCGTCCAGATCATCAGCCCGAGGTCGGGTGAGACCAGGAAGCTGCCGCCCGAGTCCTCCTCGGCCGCGTGCTCGGCCTGGGCGACTACGAACGTCGCGATGTTTGCGAGGACTTCCACGGCCTAGAGGAAGAAGGCGATCAGGCCGAAGATGAAGGTGTAGAAGGCGACCGCCTCGGTGAGCGCGAAGCCCAGCCAGCGGATCGACTGCAGCTCGTCCTTCATCTCCGGCTGGCGGGCGACCGACTCGATCTCCTTGCCGAAGATGATCCCGATGCCGATGCCGGCTCCGATCGAGCCGAGCCCGGCGCCGATGCCAAGCGCGATCGACTTGAGGCCGTCGTCGGTGACGCCCTCCGCGGCCTGCGCGAGTGGAATCAACAGATCCATTTCGTGTGCTCCTTTTCTTAGTGCTCCTCGGCGATCGCGCCGCCGAGGTAGATGGCTGTCAAGATCGAGAAGATGAATGCCTGCAGGGTGGCGATCAGGCCCACCTCCAGGATGAAGAAGACGAACGCGAGCGGGAACGTAGCGATCCCGAGCGCGGCGATCCCGAGTAGGACCGCCAGCCCGCCGCCCATGAACAGGAGCAGCAGGTGGCCGGCGAGGATGTTGGCGAACAATCGCACCGAGAGCGAGATCAGGCGGGCGAAGTGCGAGATCGCCTCGATCACGAAGAAGAACGCCTTGCCGAAGATGCCCATGTTCTCGAGGCCGGGCGGCAACCAGCTCGCCAGGTACTTGAAGAACCCCTTCGCCCGGATGCCCTCGACGTGGTACGAGAACCAGACGACCAGGGTGAGGGCAAGCGGGATCGAGAGGTTCGCGGTCGCGGCGTAGAAGGCCAGCGAGGGGACCTCGAGGCCGAAGACGCTGACCTTCTCCTCGGTGTTGATCGGCAGGGGCAGGAAGCCGATCATGTTCGAGAACCAGAGGAAGAAGAAGAGTCCCGCGAGGAACGGGAACCAGCGCTTCGCAAGGCGCTCGTCGGGGATGTTGTCGGCGGTGATCGTCTTGCGGGTCAGGTCGTAGGCGAGCTCGACCGCCATCTGCACCTTGTTCGGCTTCTGCTGCATGCGGCGAGCGATCCAGACCATCGTCGCGATCGTCAGCCCGCTGGCGAGCAGCAGGTAGAAGACCGCCTTGTTGATCGAGAGGTCGAGGCCGCCGATGTTGATCTCGATCCAGGGGTCGAGCTTGAACTCGTTCTGGGGCTGGAACTCGTCGTTCTTGCCCGCGTCTCCGACGATCAGGAAGAGGGCGATGATCAGCCCGAAGTACGTGGCCAGGCCGACCAGCGCCCAACGCTTGGTCGTCATGCTCGATCCTCCGGCTGCAGCAGCCGGGTCAGCGCCAGGCTGCCGAGATGGACGGTGACGAGGGCGAGAGTCAGGACCGCGGCGGCGAGGCCGTCCTCGCGCTCGCCGAGCAGCCCGACGAGCAGGATCGCCAGGGTGACCAGCCACAGCCGCCCGAGGGTCGAGACGCCGACGATCCCGAGCGCCCGGTTGCGCTCGCCGCGCCGCAGCGCCGCGACCGACGCGCGGTCGGCGTACAGGAGGACCACGTGCTGGGCGAGCCAGGCGCACGCCGCGGCGGCGTAGCCGACCAGCGGCCAGCCGGCGACCACGAAGAGCGGCAGCGCGAGCGCGAGCAGGACCAGGTCGGCATAGCGGAGCGCGACGCCCGGGCGGGCGCCGCTCGCAGCGGCCCCGGACTCGGAACCGGCGGCCGCAGCGGCCTCAGTGCCTAGAGCGAGCGTGGACAAGAGCAGGACCGGCGACGAGGCTCGCGAACGGCCCACGCGGGCCGGGCGGCCCCGCAGGGCCCGCCGACGAGCCGGGCCTGTACCCGGCCGCCGAGCCAGCCACCATCGCCGCGATCGGCGAACTGCCGTCCGTGGCGACGCCCCCCCTCGTCGGAGGGCCGGTCATCGGAGTAGTTGAAGTAGCGGCCGGGCAATGGCGCGGGGCGAAAAAGAAAGGATCTCCCAGGGACGAAAGAGCAGCCGCCCTTCGGGCAATCAGCCGGGCGGGTGACGACTATAACCCACCAACGCGCGAGGCGGAGTCGCGCTTGTAACAGGTTTGTGACACGCGCCGCTAGCGAAGCTCTGCGGGCAAATGCGGTTGGCACCGTCACCCCGGGCGGCTATGGTTCGGTGTCGAAATCACGGGCACGAATCGCCCGCGGTGCGATCCAGGGACGGAGCGTCTTGACCGCAGAGCTCACGGTAGGCAGGGACCGGTGACCACCACTCGTCGGCGAGCGGCCGTCGTCGCCGTGGCGCTCGCCGCGTTCGCCCTCCCGCCCGCGGCGGCACAGGCGGCGGAGACGTTCTTCGTCCGGGCCGGCGGCACCGGGGACTGCACCACGGAAGCCAACGCCTGCGCAACGGTCGAGGAGGCGCTCGTCGCGCACCGCGTCACCCCGGAGCCCGGCGACATGATCGACATCGGCCCCGGCGTCTTCGTCGGCAACGTCGCCGCGGACCTTCCCGAGGACGACCGGCTGCTCATTCGCGGCACCCGGCACGGCCCGCGGACGATCCTGCGCGGTGTGGGGGCCGGAGCGTACGACTTCGGGCCGGCGGTGCTGCTCGGCGCCTGCGGCGGCACCCAGGTGAGGCTCCGCCACGTCTCCGTGGACACCAAGGGCGCCGACTCCGACACCTTCGCGATCGAGGCGGAGGGCGGCTCCGATCTCTTCCACGTCCGTGCGGCGAACCAGCCCGGCTCGGACGCCGGACTGGTCGTCTTCGTCTGCGAGCGAGGGACTGCGATCGACAACTCGCTGATCAACACCACCGGCAGCGTGCCGTGCGGTTGCGGCGGCGACGCCGGGGTCGTCGCCGACGAGGGCTTCAAGATGCGCGACTCCCGGATCCTGCGCGACTCGGTATCCGGCCCGGGAATCGTCCAGGCTCCGTTCGGCCCGCCGGTCGTGGTGCGCCGCAGCTGGATCGAGAGCGACCCCGCGAACCCCGACGCCGCGATCCTCACCGACGGCGACCTGACCCTCGACTCGTCGCTGATCACCGGCGGCGAGATCGGCATCCTCCGCGACAACAGCTTCGGTACGGGCGGCCACTGGCAGGTGCGAAACGCGACGATCGACCTCGGCGTCCCGGGGGTAGCCGACCCCGGCCTCCCGGACCTCCTGCTCGACGCGACGGACTTTGACCTGTCGATCAACGTCCACGTCACCAACTCGATCCTCGCCGAGGAGATCCAGAGCGACGATCTCGGCGACCCGCCCGGCCCGGGCTCGGTCGAGTGCTCGCACACCGACGTGCAGGCGGTCGTCCTCGACTCGACCTTCATCAACAACTGCGTGATCGGGGCCGACGGCAACACGACGACCGATCCGGCGCTCCAGTTCGTCGGCGGCGCTCCCTTCGACTGGTCGCTCCTGCCGACCGCGCCCGCGCTCGAGGCCGGCACCCCGGGCGCGATCCCGACCGGCTACTCCAAGCAGGACCTCGCCGGCAACGCGCGCCTGAAGGCGGCCGACGCCTCGGACTGCCCGGACCCGGTCGTCGACATGGGCGCGTACGAGTTTCAGGGCCCGGTCTGCTAGCCCATCTAGGGCCGCTCGACGGGATCAGGATCGATCGCGTCGAACTCGCCCGTCTCGGGATCGACCACGGGGAAGCTCCCGGTCTCGAGCTCGCGCGCGACGCCCTCGTCCACGACCGCCTCCTCCGCCGCGATCCCGGCGCCGACCAGCTCGCTTGACCGTCTTCGCCTCAGCTTCAGGATCTCGAGCGTGATCACCAGGTAGACGCTGGCGGCGAGGGCGGCGATCGCGCAGGCGATCATCACCGCCGTCCACAGGAGGTCGAAGTTGCCGTGGTCGTCGGAGTAGGGGACGAAGCGGAGGGCCAGGGCAAGGCCCGCCATCACGATCGCCCAGCCGTACAGGTAGGCGAGCGTGCGCCGCTGCGAGAAGCCGATATTGGTGAGCCGGTGGTGCAGGTGCCAACGGTCGGCGCGGTAGATCGGCTGGCGATACTTGATCCGCTTCGCGATCACGAACGTCGTGTCGACGATCGGCACGGCGAGGATCAGCAGCGGCAGGACCAGGGCGATCACGGCGTTCGTCTTCAGCGCCCCCTGAACCGCGACGGCGCCGAGCAGGTAGCCGAGCAGGTTGGAGCCGGTGTCGCCCATGAAGCTGGAGGCGGGCGGGAAGCCGTGGCGCAGGAAGCCGAGCGCCCCGCCGGCGGTGAGCGCGGCCAGCACCCCGGCGCCCGGCTTGTCGAGCGAGAGGGCGATCACCGACAGGGTGGCGGCGGAGATCGCGCAAACGCCGGCGGCGAGCCCGTCGACCCCGTCGATCAGGTTGATCACGTTGATCACCGCGACGATCCCGAGGATCGTCAGCACGTGGCCGAGGTGAACGCTGCCGATCACGCTGACGTCGAAGAGCTCGACCGAGCGCAGGTTGACCCCGCCGACGAACGGGAGCGTGAACGAGGCGACGTTGACCCCGTTGAGCACCGGAATCGCCGCGGCGACGGTCTGCCCGGCGAGCTTCAGCAGCGGTTTGAGATCGAAGATGTCGTCGATCACCCCGACGACGACGATCACCACGGCGCCGACGAGCAGGGCCTGGGTCTGCTCGGCCCAGGGCAGGAACAGGATCGCCGCGACGCTGGTGCCGACGAAGATCGCGAGGCCGCCGAGCTTCGGCGTCGGGTCGGTGTGGAGGCTGCGCTCGTTCGCGTGGTCGACCGCCCCGATCCGCCAGGCGATCCGCTCTGCGACCGGGACCAGCAGCCAGGCGAGCACGCCTGCGACCAGGAACGCGAACAGCGCCTGGATCGTCTCCGGCCGGCCGTCGACGAACATGCCTAGCGGATCGCTCCCAGGATCCCGTCGACGAGGACCTGCGGGTCGCGCGGATGCCGGGGGCCGGGCCCGGTGGTGCGCTTGACCAGCTCGATCGCGGCCGCGTCATCGAGCGGGCGCAGCAGCCCCCCGTCGATCAGCCGGCGGTCGACGGCGCCCATGCGGCCGCTGAAGATCGTGTAAACGGGCGTTCCCAGGGCCACCGCCTCGCGGTTCATCGTCCCGCCGGCACCGACCACGAGGTCGGCGTAGGCGATCAGGCTCTGAGCATCGACGGCGCGCTCGGGGACGATCAGCGACGGGTCCGATCGCGCCCGCACGGCCTCGCCCTGGGCCGGCGTGCGCGGGATCACCACGGCGGTCGTTCGCTCGTCGGCGGCGAGCCGCTCGAGCACCGCATCGTAGATCGGGTTGCGCTCGTGATAGGCGGAAGTCTCGGGCGGCGGGCGGACGACCGCGAGCACCGTCTCGCCGTCGACGCCGAGCTCGCCGAGCACGGCCGGATCGGGCTCGAAGTCGGCCAGGTAGTAGTCCTCCTTCAGCCCCGGGTAGCGGACGAGCTTGCGCTCCGCCGCGCCGGCGCGGCGCATCGCCTCGACCCCGATCGCGTCCGGGACCAGTACCCGGCGGGCGGCGCGGAAGGCGAGCTGGCGCTGCAGGCCCGCGTACTCGTAGTCCTGCATCTGCGCCGACGGCACCCGCAGCAGCGTGCTGACCACGGCGAGGTCGACCGAGCCGTGGCCGAGCGCGAGGTCGAAGTGCCGCCCCCGCGCCCAGGCGGCCAGCTTCCGGCTGCGGCGCGCGACCGCGGCACCCTTGGCGGTCGTCGCGCCGTCCGCGTGGGCGCCGATGACCTCGTGGTCCAGCCCGAGCCGCTCGAGGATGCCAACCGTCTGCCCGTACTCCCGGGTCGTGATCGCGACCTCGTCGCCGCGCTCGCGCAGGCGTTCGATCACCGGCCGCAGGACGAGCGGATGAGCCGCGGCGGTGCAGTCGACCCAGATCCTCATTCGCGCCGAAACTTACGGCGAGTGCGCGGTTTGGGTAGCTGGGGGGAGTCAACGACTCCAATAGGGAGGTTCAGATGAGTGGAAGAAGACTGCCCTCGCCGGCCCTGGTCGTCGCGGTCTGCGCCCTGATCGTCGGGCTCACCGGCTCGGCCGTCGCCCTCAAGGGCAAGAACTCGGTGAAGTCGAACGACATCGCCAAGTCCGCCGTCAAGGGCCGGGCGATCGCCGAAGGCGCCGTCAAGCCGCCGAAGCTCGACCTGATCAAGGTCGACGGCGAGCCCGGGCCGCTGCCGACCGCGTCGGTCCCGGCGACCGATCTCGGCGGCCCCTCGGTGACGATCAGCGTTCCCGAGACGGGGCTGGTCGCAATCTACGCCCGCGGCACCGGAGAGATCGACGGTGGCGGCGGGGGCGCGCTCGCCCAGATCCACCTGTTCGAGCCGACGCTGTTCCCGAACGCGCCGCGGATCCTGGAGTTCAACAGCCCCGATCCGCAGCTTCGGATCAGCACCCCCGGGACCGGCAACGTCGACGGCACGGCCTCGCTGGCCCGCGGCGGTTGGATCGTCTTCCCGGCGGAGAAGGGCACGTACACGTTCTCGCTCTTCTACAGCGTCGCCGGCGGCGGTACCGGGACGTTCACGAACACGGGCCTGTGGGCGGGGGTGGTCGGCTAGGCGGTGGCCGGGGCGAGCTGCGGGTAGAGCGGATAGCGCTCCATCAGGGTGCGCGTCCGCTCCCCCAGCGCCTCGCGCTCGGCCTCGAAGCGATCCGAGAGCGCGATCGCGATCACCTGCGCGATCTCGCGCATGTCGTCCTCGACCATCCCGCGCGTGGTCAGCGCCGGAGTCCCGATCCGCAGCCCCGACGGATTCATCGGCGGGCGCTCGTCGAACGGGATCGCGTTGCGATTGACGGTGATCCCGACCTGCTCGAGCCGCTGCTCGGCGGTCTTGCCGTCGAGGCCGGTCGGCCCGAGGTCGACCAGCACCAGGTGGACGTCGGTGCCGCCGGTCAGCACCTCGACCCCGTTCGCGATCAGCTCGGCGGCGAACGCCTTCGCGTTCGCGACCGTCTGGCGCTGGCGGGCGCGGAACGGCTCGGTCAGCGCGATCCCCAGCGCGACGGCCTTCGCGGCGATGATGTGCATCAGCGGGCCGCCCTGCTGCCCCGGGAAGACGGCACGGTTGATCTCCGTCGCGAGCTCCTCGTCGTTGGTGAGGATCATCCCGCTGCGGGGCCCCGCGAGCGTCTTGTGGACGGTGGTCGTGGTCACGTGCGCGTGGTCGACCGGGGTCGGGTGCTCGCCCGCGGCGACCAGGCCGGCGAAGTGGGCCATGTCGACCATGAGCTTCGCGTCGACGGAGTCGGCGATCTCGCGGAAGGCGGCCCAGTCGAGGTGACGGGGGTAGGCCGACCACCCGGCGACGATCACCTTCGGCCGGTGCTCGTGGGCGAGGCGCTCGACCTCCTCCATGTCGCAGAGCAGGTCCTCGCGGCGGACGTGGTAGGCGACGACCTCGTAGAGCTTGCCCGAGACGTTGAGCTTCATCCCGTGGGTGAGGTGACCGCCGTGGTCGAGCGCCATGCCCATGATCGTGTCCCCGGGTGAGAGCATCGCCATGTAGGCGGCGTTGTTGGCCTGGGCGCCGGCGTGCGGCTGGACGTTCGCGAAACCGGCCCCGAACAGGGCCTTGGCGCGGTCGATCGCCAGTTGCTCGGCGACGTCGACCTCCTCGCAGCCACCGTAGTAGCGCCGGCCGGGATAACCCTCGGCGTACTTGTTGGTGAGCACCGAGCCGGCCGCCTCGAGCACCGCCTGGGGGACGAAGTTCTCCGAGGCGATCATCTCGAGCGTGTTCTGCTGGCGCTCGAGCTCGCGCTGCAGCACCTCGGCGATCTGGGGGTCGACATCGGCGAGCGGGGCGGTCTGGAAGTCGTCGGGGAGCTCAGGAGTCATCGCCTCCGACGATACTGAACCGGTGGGAAGCGATAAGGAGTTGATCGAGCGGGCCTTCGCCCTGTTGCAGTCCGATACCTACGAGCAGGTGCTGCCCCTCGTCCACGACGACTTCGAGATGGTCACCACGCCCCAGGTGGCCAGCGAGCCGCAGGCCTACCACGGGCCCGAGGGGGTGCGCCGCTGGTGGACCTCGTTCCTCGAGGTGATGGACACGGTCAACCTCGATCCGATCGCCTTCGAGGACGTCGGCGATGGCAGAGTGATCGTCGAGTTCGTGATCCGCGCCCGCGGTCAGGCGAGCGGGATCGAGGCGACCCAGCCCGCCGTGGCGATGGCGACGGTCGGCGACGGCAAGCTGCTGCGGCTCGAGTTCTTCACCGACGTAGAGCGCGCTCGAGCTCGGCTCGGCTGAGCGCGCCCTCGCGCAGGATCACCGGCTCGCCGCCCTGCTCGATCGCGGTGATGTCGACGACGGTCGACGGGAGCCCGGTGAGCTCGCCGCCGTCGATCGCCAGGTCGGCCGCGGCGACGATCGACGGATCGATCTCGGCGAAGCGCGACGGCGCGGGCCGGCCGGAGCGGTTGGCCGAGGTCTGGAAGACGGCGCAGGCCGCCCCGGCCAGCTGCCCTTCGATCAGCCGCACCCCCAGCCGCTCCGGGTCCTCGCGGCAGGCGAGCGGATAGCGGTGCTCGGGGTTCGCAACGACCAGCGTCACCGGCCCGGGCAGCAGGGCGCCGAGTGCGTCACGGGTCCGCGGCCCGAGCGCCGCGACCAGCTCCCGCATCGCCAGCGGGCTGAAGTACATGACCGCCGCCGGCTTGCCGTCGTCGCGGCCCTTGATCTCGTGGATGCGCTGGATCGCATCCGCACGGGTCGGATCGCAGGCCAGTCCGTAGAGGCCGTCGGCGGGAAAGACGGCGACGCCCCCCGCGAGGATGCAGGCGTCGAACTCAGAGCTCAGCGCCACCCGGCCACCAGCCGCTCGATCCCCGCGAGGTCGGGACGGATCTCGACCCGCTCGTACCCGGCCCGGCGCAGCAGCCCGGCGACCGTCCCCGCCTGGCCGGCCCCGACCTCCAGCCCGATCGCTCGCGGCGGCTCGACCAGCAGGTCGAGCTCCCGGAGCACCGCGTCGAACGCCTCGAGCCCGCTGGGCCCGGAGACCAGCGCCTCACGGGGCTCGTACTCGCGCAGCTCGGGCTCCAGGCCCTCCCACTCACGCTCGCTGACGTAGGGCAGGTTGGCGAGCACGAGGTCGAACGGACCCGGCTCGAGCGAGCCGTGGGCGAGCCGCACCCGCTCGGTCAACCCGAGCCGGTCGCGGTTCGACTTCGCGACGGCGAGCGCGTCGAGCGAGGTGTCGGTCGCGGTGACCTCCGCCGCGGAGAGCTCGTCGGCGACCGCGAGCGCGATCGCGCCGGAGCCCGTACCGACGTCGAGCACCGTGCCGGGCTCGACCTCGAGCGCCAGCTCGACCAGCAGCTCGGTCTCGGGCCGCGGGATCAGCACGCGCGGGTCGACCTCCAGCTCGATGCGCCGGAAGCCCTTCGTGCCGAGGATGTAGGCGACCGGCTCGCGGCGCACCCGTCGCCGGACCATGGCGCCGAACCGCCGCCCGGCGGCGGCGTCGACGCCGGTCTCGGGGGCCGCGATCAGCCGGGCCGAGTCGACGCCCGTCGCCGCGCTGAGCAGCAATCCGGCGTCGAGCCCGGGCGTTCCGACGCCGGCGGCCCCGAGGGCGTCGGTCGCCGCCGCCAGTGCCTCGGCGACCGTTCCGGCCTCGTTCACTCCGCCGCCGCCCGGACCGCCTCCCACGCCTGCTCCTCGGTCGTGAAAACCCAGCATTCGTACGCCTTGCCGTCGCGCACCGTCCAGGTCTGGAAGACCGTCTGCTCGAGGTCGAGCCCGCTGCCGCGCCCCCGGCCGCGCAGGACGATCTGTGCGACGACGCGGTGGCCGGCGTCGGTGATCTGCTCGACGCCGTACTGGAAACCTGGTTCGAAGCCGGCGAGCCAGCGGCTCAGCCCGCGCACGAACTCGTCGCGGCCGGCATATGTATCGCTGTCGGGGACCTCGCCCCACTGATGCAGGATCGCGTCGGGATGGAGCATCGCGGTCGATTCCTCGTACGCCCCGCGGTTGAACGCGTCGTACATCTCACGCAGGATCTCCGCGTCAGCCGCCGACATCGACCGAGCTCAGCCCGCCTCGGCGGTCTGCGCCTCGAGCCGCGCCCGTTTCTCCTCCGCACCGAGGGCCGAGGTGAACTCGCTCAGATCGCCACCGAGGATCTCGTCGAGGTTGTGGGCCGTGAGCTTGATGCGGTGGTCGGTGACCCGGCCCTGTGGATAGTTGTAGGTGCGGATCTTCTCCGAGCGCTCGCCGCTTCCGACCTGCAAACGGCGTTCGGCGGCGATCTCAGCCTGCTGCTCCTCCAGCGCGCGCTCGTAGATGCGCGCGCGGAGCACCTTCATCGCCTTGTCGCGGTTCTGCAGCTGCGACTTCTCGTCCTGCATCGAGACGACGATCCCGGTCGGCGCATGCGTGATGCGCACGGCGGAATCGGTCGTGTTCACCGACTGGCCGCCCGGGCCGGAAGAGCGGTAGACGTCGACGGTGAGGTCGTTCGGGTCGATCTCGACGTCGACCTCCTCCGCCTCGGGCAGTACCGCGACCGTCGCGGTCGAGGTGTGGATCCGTCCCTGCGACTCGGTCTTCGGCACCCGCTGGACCCGGTGCGTGCCTCCCTCGAACTTGAACACGGAGTAGGCGGCGTCCCCGCGGATCTCGAAGGTGACCTCCTTGAAGCCGCCGACCTCGGCGGGCGACTGCGAGAGCACCTCCGGCTGGAAGCCCCGTTCCTCCGCGTAGCGGGTCAGCATCTTGAACAGGTCCCCCGCGAACAGCGCCGCCTCGTCGCCGCCGGTCCCGGCGCGGATCTCGATGATCACGTTCTTGTCGTCGTTGGGGTCGCGCTCGACCATTGCCAGCCGCAGCTCATCCTCGAGCACTCGCAGCCGGGCCGGCGCACCGGCAACCAGCTCGCGCAGCTCGGCGTCGTCGCCGTCCTCGGCCAGCATCTCCTCGGCGCCCTCGAGGTCGCCGCGCAGCCGCCGCCACTCGGCGGCGAGCCCGTGCGCGGCCTCGAGCTCGCGGTACTCGCGCCCGACCGCGGCATAGCGCTCCCGATCGCCGATCACCTCGGGATCGGACATCTGGCGCTGGAGCTCCCCAAACCGCCCCTCGACCTGTTCGACCAGCTTCTCGATCACGCCGCTGAGGCTACCGCCGCCCGCCGACCGTTTCCCGCGCGAAAGCCATCACCGACGCGGCACGCAGAGGGGCCACACGCGACATTCGACCCGCGACCGTCCGGTCGCGCGGACCTGGGGGTATGTCCCGGCAACGCGCCCCGGAAATTCGAATTTCCGGGTACCTCGTTGAGGACCTACACCCTGTACGCGGCGAGAACGATGGACTCGAAACGACGAAGGGCACTGCTACAGCGCAACCGTGCTGCCGTGGCGATGCGCAACGCAGCCCTGACGGAGCGCAATCTGGCGGAGACGCCGGTGCGCGAGGTGACGATGACCGCCCTCACCCGCAGCCCGGCTCGCGTCGTCGACGCCGTTCGGAAGGGGGAGCTGGTCGTGCTCAGCAAGCATCGGCGGGCCGTGGCGATGGTCGTGCCACTCTTCGACGAGCCCGAGTTCGACGCCGCTGGACTCGCGAACCCGCGACCGACGGTCGGCCCTCATGCACGGCCGCTGGTACGGCAAGCGGTACCGCCGTTATCGCCGCAGTCGGGGACGCTAGGCGCTCAGCCGACGTCGAGCAGGTTCGGGCGGCCGGCCGCGTACAGCTCGGCGTCGGCCCGCTTGGCGCCCTCCATCTCCGGCGGGTCGTAGAGCGTGTACTTGGCTGCCGGGGCGGCGCCCGAGCCCGCCGCGTCGAGCAGGCGATTCACCGCCTCGCGGCCGGCCTCGTTCGCGCCCTCCATCGTCGCCAGGTCGACGTCGGTCTGCACGTAGTCGCCGGCGAGGAACAGGTTCGGGATCGCGGTGCTCGCCTGGGGCCGCCGCTCCCACGAGCCGACCGTGTTGACGAGCAGCCGCTCGGCGTTGCGGTTGGCGCCGTGGGCCGCCGACCACTGGATCGCCGGGTCGAGGTGCCACGAGTGGACGATGTCGTCCGGCAGCACCTCCTCGCCCTCGTCGTTGGTGTGCGCGGTGATCTGGGCCCAGACCTCGCGCTTGACCTGCTGCCGGGTGCACAGCTTGGCGGGCTTGCCGTAGAGGATTCCCGGGGAGTCCCAGTCGGAGATGTCCACCGATAGGCAGTCGACGACCGAGCCGTCGCCGTAGTCGCGAGCGAAGTCGCGCTCGCCCCAGAACTGTCCTTGGGTCAGCGCCGTGAGCGCCCACGGGGCGTCGGCGAAGGTGATGTGCCCGTGGGTGATGTCGACCTTGCGGCGCAGGTAGAACTGGATCCCGCTCATCCAGTCCACGAAGAGCTCGTTCATCGACTCGAGCGACGGGTCGGCCCTCAGCACGTCGCGGGACCAGAGCTTGCGGGCGCGCTCGGCCGGCATCGCCGAGACGAACCAGTCCGCGTCGATCTCACGTCGCCGCCCCCGCGTGTCACGGACGCGCGCGCCGACCACGCGCCCGCCCCGCAGCTCGAGCCCGTCCACGAGCTGCCCGGCGTGGAAACGCACTCCGAGCTTGCGCAGCAGCTTCACCCACGGGTCGATCCAAGCCTCGTTCGTGGGGGCGTCGAGCACGCGGTCGACCGCGCCGTCGTTGCCCCGGCCCATCGCGTTCATCACGATGGCCTCGCCCATATTGCCGATCGTCCGCGTGCTGGCGACCTGCTCCTTGGCGGCGACGACGGTCCGCGTCAGGCCGCGCGCGACGACGTTCTTGTACTCCTCCGACCGCGACTCGGCGCCCACGAAGTCCCACCAGCTCACGTGCTCCCACTGGCCGTAGCGGCGCTCGTCGCAGGAGGTGAGGAAGACCAGCAGCCGCTCAGCGAAGTAAGCGACCTCGTGCGGCGGCAGGCCGCGCTGCTCGAGGAGCTCCTCGGTGATCATCGCCCGCAGGCCGTCCACGGTGAGGGCGGTCCCGGGGTCCGGGACGATGCCGAACAGCTGGGCGTCCGGTCGCCCGTCCGTGCGTTCGGTGATCCCCTCGGTCGTGTCGACGAGGTTGTCCCAGACGCCGTTCTCGTTGCTCTCGTACGGGATTCGCCGCATCGTGTCGGGGACGTGGTGGTAGAAGCCCGGGAAGAAGCGGAAGCCGTGCTCGCCCGGAAGCGGGCGCCTGCCACCCGCGGCGGTACCGGCGACCCGGATGCTGCGGGCCTTGCCGCCGAGCTCGTTGCGCTCGTAGACGTCGACCTGGAAACCGCGTTCGGCGAGCTCGTGGGCGACGGTCAGCCCCGACACGCCGCCGCCGAGCACGGCGACCTTCCTGCGCGCCTTCCGGGCCCGCGCCCAAGACGGCAACGCGGGACCGGCGGCCGCCACGGCGAGGCCACCGATCGCAGCACGTTCCAAGAGCTCCCGGCGCGAGAGTCCGCGCCGCTCGTCAACACCCATCAACCCTCCAACCGGGAAGATACCCCGACCCGCGAGAGCCGCGTCGCGGTTCCTAGGCGACGATCTCGATGTGGTCCGGGTCCTTGGCCATCTCGGCCGGGTTCTCGACGGCGAGCACCGCCTCGAGGGACGCGATCGCGACCGCGAGCTGATCACGGTCCGGCTCGCGGGTGGTCAGGTTCTGGAGCATCAACCCGGGCCACATCACCGCCCGCACCCAGCGCTTGCGGCGGTTCTTGCCCGCCCACTTGATGACCTCGTAGGAGAGCCCGGCGATCAGCGGGATGCCGAGGATCCGCGAGAGCACCAGCCAGTACCACTCCGGCAGCCCGATCGGCGCGAAGACGAAGATCGCCAGCACCATCACGATCAGCAGGAAGCTGGTCCCGCAACGCGGGTGGAGCCGGGAGTAGATCTCGGCCCGCTCGGGGACGAGCCGGTCGCCGGCCTCGAAGCAGGAGATCGTCTTGTGCTCGGCGCCGTGGTACTCGAAGACCCGCCGCAGGTCGGGCAGGCGGCTGATCGCCCAGATGTAGCCGATGAAGATCGCCGTCCGCAGGATCCCTTCGACGAGCCAGAAGAGCCACGCCGAACCGAGCTGATCCTTGATCAGGCTGGTGGCACTGACCGGGACGACGAAGAAGAGGCCGATCGCGAGCACCAGCGAGAGCACGATCGTCAGCCCCCAGGTGAAGCCCCCGATCTCCTCCGGCTCCTCGCCGTCCTCGCCGACCAGCTGCGCGTTGGCGGAGATCGCCAGGGCCCGGAAGCCGATCTTCAGCGACTCGCCGAGCGCGACGACGCCGCGGATCACCGGCAGGCGGAGGATGCGGTGGCGCTTCGCCCACGAGACCAGCGGCTCGGAGGTGACCTCGATCTCGCCGAGGGCCGGCTCGGCGCCGTTGTCGCCCTCGATGGCGGGCGTGCGCACCGCGACGGCCCAGGTCGAGACGCCGCGCATCATCACCCCCTCGAGCACCGCCTGACCCCCGACCGGAGCGTCCTTCGACGCCACCGGCTTGCCGTCCGGCATGCGGGTGGTTTCGATGCTCGGGGTCCCGTCGGCGCTCATCGACGGACGCCGGTCAGTCGCGCTTGCTGCGCGCCGCCCGGCGCCGGAAGCGCTCGACACGGCCGCCCGTATCGACCAGCTTCTGCTTGCCGGTGTAGAACGGATGGCAGGCCGAGCAGATCTCGACGTGCATCTCAGGATTGGTAGAGCGCGTGTAGAACTCGTTCCCGCATGAGCAGCGCACGTGCGAGAGCGCGTACTCCGGATGGATCCCCGTCTTCATCGCGATCGATTCTAGCGGCGCGTAGGCTGCCGCTTCCATGTATCGCTTGATCCTGGTCGGTTATGACGGACGCGCCGGCGGCCGCGACGCGCTTGCCTTGGCGAACGGCTTCGCCGCGATCGAGGGCGCCGAGCTCGTCCTCTGCGTCGCGCTCGAGCTCGATCCGCTCGCCACCCCCGCCCACGCCTACGAGCGGGCGATGGCCGAGGCCGAGCAGCGCCTCTCGGCGCAGGCGCGAGAGATCCTCGGCGAGACCCCGTTCCGGCTGCGCGTCGTTGGCGGCGTCGCTCCGCCACGAGCCCTGCACGAGGTCGCCGAGGACGAGGACGCCGACGTGGTCGTGATCGGCTCCACCCACCGCGGTGGGATCGGCCGGGTGCTGCCGGGCAGCGTCGGTGAGCGGCTCCTCCACGGAGCGCCGTGCGCGGTGATGGTCGCGCCGCTGGGCTTCGCCGGCCGCGAGCGGCTCGAGATCCGCAGGATCGGGGTCGGCTACGACGGTAAGACAGAGTCGAGCCACGCGCGGACGGTGGCCGCCGCGCTCGCCGACCAGCTCGGGGCGACGCCGGAGATGATCACGGTCACCGGCGACGGAGGCCCGGGGCCCGCCGACCCCGACGACGCGGCGAAGGAGCTGGTCGAGCGCTCGCGCGAGCTCGACCTGCTGGTCGTCGGCTCGCGGGGCTACGGGCCGGTCCGCCACGCGCTGCTCGGGAGCGTGACGTCGGAGCTGCTGAAGGCGGCAGCCTGCCCGGTGCTGGTCGTCCCGCGCTCGGCCTAGCGCGGCCCGGCGACGGCGGCGAGCAGGCTCTCGATCGTCTGCCCGGCGTCGGCACGCGCGGTCGCGGGATCGTCGGCGCGGGCGACGAGCATCGCGATCTCGTCGAGCGCCCCGAGCAGGGCGTGCGAGAGCGGCTCGATCGGCTGGCGGCGGATCTCGCCCGACTCCATCCCCGCGGTCAGCAGGCCCTCGATCAGGCCGAGGCCGTAGCGGGCCCCGATCTCGCGCCACTCCTCCCAGCCGAGCACGGCGGGGGCGTCGAGGAGGACGATCCGCTGGACCTCGGGCTCGAGGCAGTGGTCGAGGAACATCCCGGCTCCGGAAGAGAGCGTCTCGAGCACGCTGGCCCCCGGCGTGGCGCCCGCGGCGACCTCGTTCGCGATCTCCGACTCGAGCTGCTCGTAGACGGCGCGCAGCAGGTCGCGCTTGCCGTCGAAGTGGTGGTAGAGCGCGCCGCGCGTGACGCCGGCGGCGCGGACGATCTCCTCCGTACCGACGCCGGCGTAGCCGCGCTCGGCGAACAGCGCGCGTGCCGCCTCGATCAGGGCGGCGCGGGTCGCCTCGGAGCGCTCAGTCTGGGTCCTGCTTGACATCCATACAGCCTGTATGTTAGAAACGTACTGTCTGTATGTTACCTGCGAGATCGGAGCCCGCCGCACGATGACGACCACCGCCCCACCCATCGAGATCGAGGCATTGATCGCCGACTACGTCGCCGCCTGGGAGGCGCGCGACGCCGAGCAGATCGCGCCCTACCACGCCCAGGACGGGATCTTCCATCTGCACTCCGCCGCCGAGCCGGTCCGCGGGCGCGAGGCGATCCGGGAGACCTTCGCCGGCCTGTTCGAGGTCTTTCCCGACCTGACCTTCGTCGAGGAGGAGCTGATCTCCGGCGACTGGGGCTGGGTCGTGCGCTGGAAGATGAGCGGCACGCTGGCGCAGCCCTACCCCGCCGGCGGCAAGGTCGCGCAGCCCGGCTCGCGGTTCGAGATCGACGCGATCGACATGATCACGGTCGCCGACGGCAAGCTGACCGCCAAGCACACCTACGTCGACTGGCAGGCGGCGCTCGACCAGCTGGGGCTGTCGTGAAGACCGCCACGCGAAACGGGACCGCTGCGCGGACAGCCGCCGAATGGGTCGAGGAGTTCGCCGCCGGATGGCGGGCGCCGACCGACGCCGACAGCTTCTGCGACCACTTCGAGCGCGTCCTCGACGACGAGATCCGGCTGATCCAGCCGCAACTGCCCGAGACGGTGGGCAAGCGGGCGTTCCGCGAGGAGTTCGCCCGCCCGCTGTTCGAGCTGCTTTCGGAGATCCGGGGCACGGTCGAGTCCTGGGCCTCGAGCTCCGAGGGCGATCGCGAGATCGTCTTCGTCCAGCTCACCATCCGCGCCAAGCTGGCCGGCGGCCGCGCGGTCGCGCTGCACACGATCGACAAGATCACGCTGCGGGAGGGAGTCGCGGTCGAGCGCGTCGCCAGCCTCGACCCGCTCGAGCTGCTCGGCGCGGTCGCCCTCAGCCCCCGTTCGTGGCCGACGTTCCTGCGCGCGAGGCTGGGCCGATGAGCGCCTCCGTCGACACCCCGCAGGGGCCGATCGCCTGCCGCGAGCTCGGCGAGGGTTCGCCGATCGTCTTCGTCCATGGCCTCCTGGTCGACAGTCAGCTGTGGGACGGTGTCGCCGAGCGGCTCTCGGCCGATCACCGGTGCGTCCTCGCGGACTGGCCAATGGGGTCGCACCGGCTGGCGATGAACGAGGACGCCGACCTGACGCCGCCCGGTCTCGCCCGGATCATCACGCAGCTCATGGACTCGCTCGGCATCGAGAGCGCGACGATCGTCGGCAACGACACGGGGGGCGCCGTCTCGCAGATCCTCGCCGCGAACCACCCGGAGCGCGTCGAGCGCCTGGTGCTGACCAACTGCGACACCTTCGAGCACTTCCCCCCCTTCCCGTTCAACCTCATGCCCAAGCTCGCTCGGCTGCCGGGCGGTCTCTCGCTCCTGCAGGCGCCGCAGCGGTTCGCCACCGTGCGGCGAAGGAGCTTCGCGCCTCTGGTCCAGAAGCCGTTGTCCCAGGAGCTGGTCGACTCGTGGCTGGAGCCGGCGGGCAGCGACCCGGCGATCCGGCGGGACCTGCGCAAGATCCTGAGCGGGATCCACAAGCGGCACACGCTCGAGGCAGCCGAGAAGCTCCGCGAATTCGAGCGTCCGGTCCGGTTCGCGTGGGGCACCGACGACCGCTTCTTCAAGCGCGCGCACGCGGATCGGCTCGCGGCCCTCGTCCCGGACGGACGGATCGAGGACATCCCGGGAGGGCGCACGTTCGTACCCCTCGACGAGCCTGCCAGGGTCGCCGAGCTGGTGGCGGAGTTCGTCGCCGAGGGCGAACCGGCCCGGACCTAGACCTGGTCGCCGGTGCGCAGGCCCCACGGGGGCGTCGCCAGGTCGACGGTGCCGCCGGCGACGACCCGCAGGACCCCGGACATGTGATCGCCGATGCCCTCCTCGGGGATCTCGACCTCGACCTCGACCGTGCCCGCCTCGCGGGAGATCACGTGTGAGGGGCCGAGGGCCGCAAGCACGTCGTGCATCTGCTCGTTGGCCGCCAGGAGCAGCGCGGTGAACGCCTCGATCCCCTCCTCGCGGGCGCGCTCGGCCAGCAACCGGCTGAGGACCGTGCCCAGGCCGCGGCCCTGCCACTCGTCGACGACGGTGACCGCCGCCTCGGCGCGGGTCGGGTCGTCCAGCCGGACGAAACGGGCGACGCCGACGGCCGCGCCGGCGGGATCGACGGCGATCAGCGCCTCATGGTCGCGGTGGTCGACCTCGGTCAGGTAACGGAGCTGCGAGTCCGACAGCTCGGTGATCGCCGTCAGGAAGCGCTGGTAGCGCGACTGCTCGCTCAGGTGGTCGAAGAGGCCGGTCAGACCGTCCTTGTCGCCGGACTCGATCGGGCGCACGACGACGGTCGAGTCGTCGCGCAGCCTGACGTCGGTCGCGGGCGCGGTCAGACCTCTTGGTACAGGGGCCCGTCGCCGCCCTCGGGCATCGTCAGCCGCCCGCCCTTGGCGTTGATCGCGCCGCACTGGACGCAGTTCGAGGCGGTGACGTGAACGTCGACCTCGGCCGCGCCGCTCTCGAGCTGGTCGTCGGGGATCTCGTAGACCTGCGCCGGGCAGAGGTTGACCCATGTCTTCGCCAGCTCGAGCGGCACATGGCTCTGCACCTTGACGTGGTTCGGCGCATCGTCGCGGGTGGCGTTGCCGGACAGGAAGACCGAGTCGAGCTTGTTGAAGGTGAGCTTGTTGTCGGGCTTCGGATAGGTCTCGTTGGCGCCGCCGTCGGCCATCGGGAGCTCCGTGTCCGGCTCGTATTCCCACTTGCCGCCGGGGAACAGGCCCTTGGTGATCGTCATCGCGCTCGCGACCGCGCCACCGAGGAAGAAGCCCTTCGAGAACGGCTGGCGCATGTTGCGCGACTCGAAGAGGTCGTTGGAGATCTGCGACTTGCGGACCTTCTCGTCGTAGCCGTCGAGGTTGACCGAGTCCTTCTTCAGCGCCTCGAAGATCGCCTCGGCCGCGTACATCCCGGCGTGCATCGCGTAGTGGATGCCCTTGAGCGTCGGGATGTTGACCATGTTCGCCGCGTCGCCGGCGATCGCCATGCCGGGAACCGAGAGGCTGCGCGGCATCGAGAAGTAGCCGCCCGAGGGGATCGTCTTGGCGCCCCAGGCGACCCGTTCGCCGCCCTCGAGCATCTTCTGGATGAACGGGTGCAGCTTCATCTCCTGCAGCAGGTCGTGACAGGACAGCGTCGAGTCGGTGTAGTCGAGGCCGATCACCAGCCCGATGCAGAGCTTGTCCTCGCCCATCGGGTAGATGAAGCTGCCGCCGAACTCGTTCCACTTCGCGCGCTTGCGCAGCGGCCAGCCCATCGTGTGGATCACCCGGTCGAGCGGCTTCTCCACCTTCCAGACCTCCTTCACGCCCAGCTCCCACCGGACCGGGAGGCTGCCATTGAGGTCGAAGTAGTCGAGCGCCCCCTGGGTCAGGTGACCGAGCGTGCCCTCGGCGAGCACGGTCATCTTCGCGGCCACGTCGGAGCCGGGCTCGAAGTTGCCGAGCGGCTCGCCGTCCTTGCCGCGCCCGCGGTCGCCCGAGCGGATGCCGCGGACGATCCGGTCGGAGACCAGCAGCTTGTCGGCGACCGTCTCGGTGAGGATGTAGGCGCCCTTCTCCTCCGCCTGCTCGGCGAGGAAGCGCGACAGCTTCGAGACCGAGATCACGTAGTTGCCGTGGTTGCGGAAGTTCGGCGGCATCGGCTTCAGCGGCAGCGCCCGCTTCTTGGTCAGCAGGTAGACCGCGTCCTTGGTCACCTCCTGATAGGCGAACGGCCAGTCGGACGGGTCGAGATCCGGGAACAGCTCCCGCATCGCCGACGGCTTCATGTTCGCCCCGCTGAGCGTGTGGGCGCCGCAGACCTTGCCCTTCTCGACGACCGCGACCGGGACCTCGCCGAGCTTCTCCATCAGCTTCGGCTCGTCGGCGAGCAGGTCCAGGAGCCGGTTGGCGCAGGCGAGGCCCGCCGGCCCGCCGCCGACAATCGCGACGCCGACCTCGATCCGCTCGTCCTCCGGATCGGTCGGCTCGACGACCAGCTCGCGGTCGTCGAACGGCGGCGGGTAGTCCTGCGGGACCACCGCCGTGCCCGTGGCGGGTGTCATTCCGGCCTCAGCCGCCCTTCTTCGCCTTGATGGCCTCGGTCAGCTTGGGCATGATCTTGTGGAGATCGCCGACGACGCCGAGGTCGCAGAACTCGAAGATCGGCGCGTTCGGGTCCTTGTTGATCGCGAGGATGTTCTCCGAGCTCTGCATGCCGACCTTGTGCTGGATCGCGCCGGAGATCCCGGCGGCCAGGTAGAGCTTCGGCGCCACCGTCTTGCCCGTCTGGCCGATCTGGGCCGCGTACGGGTACCAGCCGGCGTCGACGACCGCGCGGGTCGCCGCGACGGCGCCGCCCATCGCGCTGGCGAGGTCCTCGGCCAGCGAGAAGTTGTCCTTCTCGCCCAGACCGCGACCGCCGCCGACCAGGATGTCGGCGTCCTCGATGTTGACGTCGGCCCCGCGCTGCTCGCCACGCTGGCGCATCCGCGCCTTCGTCGACCACTCGGAGAGCTCCACCTCGACGTCGACGACCTCGGCGTCGCCGCCGGAGCCGTCGTTCTCGGCGAACGCGTTCAGCCGCGAGATGATGATCCCGGGCTCACCGACGTAGCCGACGTCGACGATCGCCGAGTCCTGGAGCACCGGACGCTCGGAGACGAGCTTGCCGTCGGCGACCTTGACCGCGGTGACCTCCATCGTCACGCCGGCGTTCAGCCGCGCGGTCAGGCCGGCGCCGATCTCGAAGCCGAGCAGGCCGCCGCCGAACAGGGCGTAGGTGAAGCCCTCGTCGGCGATCACCTTCGCCATTACGTCGACGATCGGCTGCGCGAGGCCCTCGGGGGCCGACTTGCAGCGGAACACGCGCTTGGCGCCGTGGGCGCCGAGCTTGGCCGCCGCGTCATCGGCGACCTCGCCGACCACGACCGCGGCCGCCTCGGTCCCGAGCTCGTCGGCGAGCTTCGCCGCCTCGGAGATCGCACCGAGCGAGTTCTTGTTGAAGTTGCCCTCGTCGTCGTGCAGGGCGTAAACCAGGATGCCCGCCATCTAGATCAGCTTCCTTTCGTCGAGCCAGGCGACGATCTTCTCGACCGTCTCGTTGGTGTCCTCGTCCTCGATGATCTCGCCGGCCTGCTTCTCGGGCGGCGGGTTGATCTCCAGCACCTGGGTCTTCGAGCCGGTCTCGCCGACCTCGCCCGTGTCGATCCCGACGTCCCCGGCGCCCTTCGTGTCGAGGGGCTTCTTCTTCGCGCCCATGATCGCCTTCAGCGACGGGTAGCGCGGCTCGTTGATCGCATCCCCGACCGAGATCACGGCCGGCAGGTCGATCTCGACCGTGTCGTAGCCGTACTCGGCCTGGCGCTCGCAGACGAGCTTGCCGTCCTCGATCTCGATCTTGATCACCTGGGTCAGCGACGGCATCTTCAGGTGGTCGGCGACCACGGCGCCGATCGTGTAGCACTCGCCGTCATCGGACTGCTGGCCGAGCAGCACGAGGTCCGGCGACTCGGACTCGAGCACCTTGGCGAGCGCGTAGCCGGTCGCGTTGACGTCGGAGCCCTCGAGCGCCCCGTCGGTCAGGTGGACCGAGCGGTCGGCGCCGAGCGCGACGGCCTTGTGCAGGGCGCGCGCCGCGGTCTCGGGCCCCATCGTCACGGCGACGATCTCGTCCACCTCGGCGTTGCCGCCCTCGCGGATCTGCATCGCGGCCTCGATGCCGTGGGTATCGAACGGGTTGAGGTTCTTCTCGCCGGAGCGGTCGAGCCGCTTGGTCCCCGGATCGATCCGCTTCTGCACGGCGGCGTCCGGGACTTCCTTGACGAGACAGCAAATCTTCAAGTCAGGGTCCTCCTTGGGGAATGAGCGGCGGGCATGTTACCGAATTGACTGACGAGTCAATCAGGTACCCGCTTTTGGCTTGGATATGCGCCACGCGCCGGTTACGCACGCGAAGCGACCGCGCCCTCGATGAACTCGACGATCGCGTCGGTGGGGGCGCCCGGCGTGAACACCTCGGCGACGCCGAGGCGCTTCAGCTCGCCGACGTCGTCGGCTGGAATCGTGCCGCCGACGGTGATCACGACGTCGCCGGCGTCCTGCTCGCGCAGCAGGTCGACGACCTTCGGCACGAGGGTCATGTGAGCGCCGGAGAGGATCGAGAGGCCGATCGCGTCGGCGTCCTCCTGAACGACCGTGGCGACGATCTGCTCCGGCGTCTGGTGCAGGCCGGTGTAGATCACCTCCATGCCCGCGTCGCGCAGCGCCCGGGCGATGATCTTGGCGCCCCGGTCATGGCCGTCGAGGCCAGGCTTGGCGACGACGACGCGGATCTTCCGTGCATCACTCACGCGGGGGAGCGTAGAGGAGCAGGTGCTCCTTGAGCGCCGTCCCGTCAGCCCGAGTCGAGCGCCACCGCGACTCGCTCGGCCAGCTCGGCCGGGGAGAACGGCTTCTTGATGTAGTCGTCGGCGCCCGCGGCAAAACCTCGCTCCACCGACGCCTCGTCGACGCTCGCCGTCAGCAGGAGGATCGCGACGTCGGCGAGCTCGTCCGACGCCCGCAACCGCTCGGTCACCTCGTAGCCGTTCAGCTTCGGCATCATCACGTCGATCACGCAGACCGCGGGCCGCCGGCTGAGCGCCACGTCCATCGCCTCCTCGCCGTCGCCGGCGGTGACCACGCGGTAGCCGGCGCGCTCGAGCCGGAAGACGACCAGCTCACGTACGTCCTCGTCGTCGTCGGCGACGAGGACCAGGGGCCCGTCACGATCGGCGCTCATCCCCATCCCCGGCGGCAGAGTAACCGAGGCATGGACCGGTAGCTGCCGAAGCCGGTCAGCGAGCCGGTGAGGCCGAGGACGATGACCAGGACCGTGATCAGCGCGAGCAGTCCACCGAGGTAAAGGAAGGCGGGCCGCATCCCCTCACGGGTGTCGTCGATCGCGTGCACCTCGTCCTCGGCGACGACCACGGGCTCCCCGCCGGACTCGCCGATGTGCTCCTCCTCGGCGCGCAGCTTTGCGGCCGCCTCCGCCGTGGCCCTGTCGGGATGGTTCGAGAGCGCGACGTCCTCGTCCTCGCGGACGACGTCCCACCCGTCAATTTCGTTGCGAACGACCTTCAGCGCCATATGGTCCGAGTACCCGCCCCCGCGGGGGCGGAAACGGCGCCGGCGACCGCCGGCCTAGAACTGCGGGTGCTCGGTGTAGGTGCCGAACACCGACTGCAGCGTCGAAACGATCTCGCCCTCGGAAGCGCGCACCCGCGCCGCCTCGATGAAGGCCGGCATCAGGTTGTCGCCCTGCTCCGCGCCCCGCGCGATCGCGGCCAGCGCCGCATCGACCTGGCCCTGGTCGCGCTCGGCCTTGCTCCGCTCGAGCCGGGTTCGCTGGCGGCGCTCGGCCTCGGGGTCGGGGCGGTGGATCTCGATCCCCTCCTCGTCCTCGAGCCGGTACTCGTTGACGCCGACCACGATCCGCTGCTTGTGGTCGACCTCGCGCTGGTAGCGGAAGGCGGCGTCGGCGATCTCGCGCTGCGGGAAACCGGTCTTGATCGCCTCGACCATGCCGCCGAGCTCGTCGATGCGGTCGAAGTACTCGTAGGCGGCGGCCTCCATCTCGTCGGTGAGCCGCTCGACGAAGTAGGAGCCGCCGAGCGGGTCGGCGGTGTTCGTGACCCCGGACTCGTGCGCGATCACCTGCTGGGTGCGCAGCGCGACCCGGACCGCCTCGGCGGTCGGCAGCGCGAGCGCCTCGTCGAAGGAGTTGGTGTGCAGGGACTGGGTCCCGCCGAGCACTCCGGCGAGCGCCTCGATCGTCGTCCGCACGATGTTGATCAGCGGCTGCTGCGCGGTCAGCGAGACACCGGCGGTCTGGGTGTGGAAGCGCATCATCTGCGAGCGCTCGTCGCGGGCGCCGTAGGTGTCGCGCATCTCCCGCGCCCAGATCCGGCGCGCCGCGCGGTACTTGGCGATCTCCTCGAAGAAGTCGATGTGGGCGTTGAAGAAGAACGAGAGCCGCGGCGCGAAGTCGTCGACGGCCAGCCCGCGCTCGATCGCCCGCTCGACGTAGGTGAAGCCGTCCTTGAGCGTGAACGCGAGCTCCTGCTGGGCGGTCGACCCGGCCTCGCGGATGTGGTAGCCGGAGATCGAGATCGGATGCCAGCGCGGCATCCGCCGCGAGCACCACTCGACCATGTCGGTGACCAGCCCGATCGCCGGATCGATCGGGAAGCACCACTCCTTCTGGGCGATGTACTCCTTGAGGATGTCGGTCTGGATCGTGCCGCCGAGCCGCTCGGCGCCGATCCCCTTCTCCTCCGCGGCGACGACGTAGAAGGCGAGCAGGATCGCCGCCGGGGCGTTGATCGTCATCGAGACGGTCACCTGGTCGAGCGGGATCGAGTCGAACAGGGTGAGCATGTCGTCGACGGTGTCGAGCGCGACGCCCTCCACCCCGACCTCGCCGAGCGAGCGGGCGTGGTCCGAGTCCAGGCCCATCAGGGTCGGCATGTCGAACGCGGTCGAGAGCCCGTGCTGCCCGTGGTCGAGCAGGTAACGGAAGCGCTCGTTGGTCTCCTCGACGGTGCCGAAGCCGGCGAACTGGCGCATCGTCCACAGGCGGCCCCGGTACATCGAGGGGTAGATGCCGCGGGTGAACGGAAACTCCCCCGGGTGGCCGAGCTTCTCGTCGGGATCGAACCCGGGCAGCTCCTCCTGCGTGTACAGCGGCTCGATCTGGTGACCGGAGATCGTCTCGAAGAGCGCCTCGCGCTCCGGCGTGCGCTCGTACAGCTCCTGGCGCCACTGGTGGGCGCGACGGCGCGCCTCGGGCTCGATCGCCATGGGTAAAAGGCTACCGGCGCGAGCGACGGCCCCGGGGCGGCGGCTGGCTAGATTCCCCGCATGGCGGTCGAATGGAACGACGCGGTCGACGAGGTCCTCGGCAACGACCTCGCCGCCTGCTTCACCTACGCGACGCCGGCCAAGGGGGTCGTGATCACCCCGATGGCCCCGCTGGGGATCCGCGACCGCGAGCGCGGCACGGTGACGCTCTCGACCTCCCTCGGGCTGCCGAAGAAGCTGATCCGGGTCCGCGAAAACCCGCACGTCGCCGTCGCCTATCACGCCCGTGAGCACTCGTCGCTCGACCGCGATCAGTACCTGCTGGTCCAGGGCCGTGCCTCGTTCGACCCGAAGCCCGACCGCGCCTGGCTCGATTCGATCACCCCGGCGTGGGAGCGCTTCCTCGGGCCGCGGCACACCGGTCTCGTGGGCCGCTCGCTGGAGGTCTACTACTACGAGCGGGTCGCGATCACGATCGAGGTCGAGCGCATCCTCTCCTGGCCGACCTCCGACTGCGCCGGCGAGCCGGAGGTCTTCGGCAGCCCCCCGCCCGCCGCTCCCCCTGCGTCGCAGAGCGCGCCGAACAAGGGCACGGCGGCGCGCGAGTCGACCTCGCGGCTGCAGCGCCAGGCCGGCAAGCTTCCGCACACGCTGCTCGGCTGGATCGGCGCCGACGGGTTCCCCGAGGTCGTGCCGGTAGCGGTCACCGGGGCCGACGAGGACGCGGTCGAGCTCTCGTCGGCCGGTCCGATCCCGCCCGGACGTCGCCGCGCCGGGCTCACGTCGCACGCCTTCAAGCCCCGGATGATCGGCCAGGAGCAGCGGGTCCACACCGGCTGGCTCGAGCACGAGGACGGCCGGCTGCGCTACTCGCCCCATACGAAGGCCGGCTACGCCCTGCCGGCGTCGAAGGCGGCCTTCGTCGCCGGCGCCGCGATCGGGACGCGGAGCGGGATCCGGAAGGCTCGCGCCGCCGGGCTCGCCTGAGCGGTCCGCCGGGACGACGGTTCGATGTCGCGCTCGGCGAACCGCGGCTGGGCCGTCTTCTGCCTGATCGGGATCCCGCTCTGGATCGGGATCACGGTCCTGGTCGCGGTCCTCAACGACGATCCCACCGACGGCGCCCCGGTGCTGATCGCCTTCGCGGCGGGCGGGGCGGCGTTCTTCACCGGCGTCTTCGGGGTCGCCTGGTGGCAGACGCGGCCGCGGTCCGATCCCGGGCTCGACGCGCTGCTGGCCGAGCTCTCGGTCGAGGGGTCGGCGAGCCCCGGCAGCGCCCGCGCGATCGGCGGCATGCGCCGCACCGCCCGGGCCTATGTCGCGCTCGGGGCGCTCGTCACCGCACTCGCGCTCGCGGCGATCGTCCAGGAGGGGCTCGAGGTGGGCAGCCCGCGGGCGACCCTGATCGCGACCGTCGCGATCGTGATCGCCTGGGCCGCGGCGGTACCGCTCGTCCTGCGCCGCGCGACCGACGCCTCGGCGGCTGTGCTGGGGCCGCTCGGGCTGGAGCAGAACGGTGCGACGATGGTCGGGGAGCGGTACGGGCGGCGCGTTTCGGTCGCGCTGAGCGCGCGCGGGTCCGTGGTGCGGGTGGCGAGTGAGGTGGAGCCCGAGCCGCTCGATGATGCTGAGACGATCCACGGTTACGCCGGCCGTGGTGAGGTGGGCACGTGGGAGGGCGTCAAGGTGGGTTCGGAGCGTGGCGCCCTGACCGTGAGGCGCGATGGCCATCAGGGCGCGTCGTGGCTCTGGGACCTCTGGCTCGCCGAACGGCTCGCAGAGTGACCGTGCGTGCCTATGAAACGGGCGGGCGGCGATCCGCCCACGGGCGCTCGGACTCGAGCTGGGCGGCGAGCGAGATCAGGGTCGGCTCGCCGCTCGGGCGGCCGATCAGGCTGACCGAGCGCGGCAGCCCCCTCGCGGTGAAGCCGGAGGGGATCGCCATCGCCGGCTGGCCGGTGTGGTTCCAGATCGGGGTGAAGCAGAAGGTGCGGCTGACCCCGAGGATCGTCCGCAGCGCCCCCTTCCCACCCCAGCGGCGGATCTCGACGGCCGTCTCCCCCACCGTCGGCGTGACGAGGACGTCGAACTCCGCCCAGCTGCGGTTGACCTTGTCGGCGTCGGCGGCCGCCGCGCGGGTGGCGCGCCGCGCCATCCCGCCCGCGTACGGACGCCCGAGGCGGCCGAACCCCCGCGTCCGGGCCTCGAGGCGCTCGGGGTGGGGGACCGCTCTCACGTCCTCGCGGACGCCGGCGAAGTAGCGGGAGACGAAGTTGCTGCCGGTCATCCCGAACGAGGGCTCGTGGCGGCGGACGTCGTGGCCGATCGAGCGCAGCAGCTCCTCGATCTCGGCGAGCCCGGCCTTCGCCTCGCGGCTGACCACCGGCGGCAGGATCGCTCGCGCCGGCTTCTCGGAGATCGCGATCCTCAGCCTTCCCGGCGGCGTCGCGGCGGCGACCGCGTACGGCTGCACCGGCGGCTCGGGCCCGCCGGGGTCGCCGCCCCCGGCGGTCACCACGTCGAGATAGAGCGCGGTGTCGGCGACCGTGCGGGTCACGCAGCCCGCCGCGGAGAGGTTGTTCCAGTGGTCGTGCGGCTGCATCGGCACCCGGCCGCGTTGCGGCTTCAGCCCGACGAGGCCGCAGAACGCCGCCGGGATCCGGATCGAGCCGCCGCCGTCGGTCGCCGAGGCAGCCCCGACGAGGCCGGCGGCGACCGCACCGGCGCTGCCGCCGCTGGAGCCGCCGACCGAGCGGCCGGTGTCCCAGGGGTTGCGGGTCGCGCCCCAGCCCTCGGTCTCCGTGAACGGGAGGATCGCGAGCTCCGAGAGCGTCGTCTTGCCGATCACGAGCGCGCCGGCGGCGCGCAGCCGGCGGACGACCTCGCCGTCGTCCTCGGCGGGCTGCGGGTCGCAGGCGAGCGAGCCGAACCTGGTGGCCGCGCCGGCGACGTCGACGTTGTCCTTGATCGCCACCGGGACGCCGAGCAGCGGCGCCTCGTCGCCCTTGCTCCGGCGCGCGTCGGCGGCGCCGGCGTCGGCCAGCGCGCGCTCCGGGAGCACCTCGGTGAACGTGCTCAGCTCCGGGTCGAGGCGCTCGATCCGCTCCAGGTAGATCTCGGTGAGCTCGCGCGAGGAGACCTCGCCGGCGCGGATCAGCTCCGCCTGGCGCGCGATGCCGGCGAACGCGAGTTCTTCGGCGTCCACTCGGCGATCCTATGTCGTCCCAGGAGCCCGGCGCCGACCAGGACGACGCTGAGCGCCGCCAGAGCCAGTCGCCGGCCGAGTCGCTCGAACCGCATCACCCGCCAGCCGCGCTCGCGGGCGATCGCGCGTCAGCTCCTCGTCGGGGTTGACGACGACCGGGATGCCGACGGCGCGCAGCATCGGCAGATCGGAGACCGAATCCGAGTACGCGTACGAGCGCTCGAGGTCGATCCCGTGCTCGTCGGCGAAGCTGCGCATCGCCTCGACCTTGCCCTCCCCGTACATGAACGCGCCGCCGAGCTCGCCCGTGAACCGGCCGTCCTCGCCGATCTCGTAGCTGGTCCCGATCCCGCCGTCCATGTAGAGGATCCGGGCGAGCAGCTTGACGAGCTCGTCGCCGGCGGCGGAGACGATGAAGGTCGGCCGTCCTGCGTCCTGGTGCGCGTAGACCTCCTCGAGCATCTCCGGGTAGATCCGCGGCAGCACCCCGACCAGCACCTCCGGAGCCATGCGGGCGATCTGGCGCGCCGAGACGCCGTTGAAGACCTGCTTGATCTCTTCGAGCAGCTTCTCGGTCGCCTCGTCGGTCGAGCCCCGGAGCCGAAAGCGCATCGCGTCAACGCCCCAGCGCAGCATCTGGCCGCGGCTGATCAGCCCCGCCTTGGTCGCCGCCCGCGCCCACGGAAGGCCCGACGACCCCGAGATCAGGGTCCTGTCTAAATCGAAGAAGGCCGCTTCGCGGCGTTCTTCCCCCATGACGTCCCGCGTGCTCCGCTTCGCGTCCGCCGCGGGCCGGTCTGCCGCAGGACGGGTCAGGACCCGTTGACCTCGATCACGATGGCGTCGCCCTGGCCGCCGCCGGAGCAGATCGCCGCGCAGCCCAGTCCGCCGCCGCGACGGCGCAGCTCGTGCACGAGGGCGCCGACGATCCGGGCGCCGGAGGCGCCAATCGGGTGGCCGAGCGCGATCGCGCCGCCGTTCACGTTCACCTTCTCCTCGTCGACGCCGAGCATCCGCACCGAGTTCAGGGCGACCGAGGCGAACGCCTCGTTGATCTCCCAGAGGTCGATCTCGTCGGCCGACTTGCCGAGCTTCTCGAGCGCCTGCTTGGCGGCGTTCGCCGGCGTCCGGGCGAGGTACGGGAAGTCGTCGGCGACCGTGCCGTAGGCGAGCACCCGGGCGAGCGGCGTACGGCCGTTGGCCGCGGCCCACTCGTCGGAGGCGACGACCACCGCGGCGGCGCCGTCGTTGACGCCGGGCGCGTTGCCGGCCGTGTGGGTCGCGTCCTCGCCGCCGATTCCCGGCAGCTTCGCCAGCGTCTCCACGGTCGAGTCCGGGCGAATCGCCTCGTCGGCCTCGACCACGGTCTCGGCCTTGCGGCTCTTCACCGTGACCGAGACGATCTCGTCGGCGAGCCTGCCCTCGTCGGTCGCCTTGGCGGCGAGCTGGTGCGAGCGCGCCGCCCAGCGGTCCATGTCGGGACGGGTGATCTCGAGCTCGTTCGAGACCTCGCTCGCCTCGTTGATCATCTGCTTGTCCGTGAACGGGTTGGTGAGCCCGTCGTGGGTCATCGAGTCGACCGCCGTCACGTCGCCCATCCGGAAGCCGAACCGGGCGCCCGGCAGCAGATAGGGCGCGTTCGACATCGACTCCATCCCGCCGGTGACGCCGATCTCGAGGTCGCCGGCGCGGATCGCCTGGTCGGCGAGCCCGATCGCCCGCATCCCCGAGGCGCAGACCTTGTTGATCGTCTCCGACGGGACCTCCTTCGGGATCCCGGCCTCGATCTGCGCCTGGCGCGAGGGGATCTGACCCTGGCCGGCCTGCAGCACCTGTCCGAAGATCACCTGCTGCACCTGGTCGGCGCCGACCTCGGCGCGCTCGAGCGCCGCCCCGATCGCCTCGCCGCCGAGCTCCGGCGCGCCCTTCGTCGCGAACGCGCCCCCCATTTTCCCGAACGGGGTGCGGGCGGTGCCGAGGATGACTGTCTGGGACATCGAAGCCTTTCTGCTCTGTGGACTGAGGGCGGCGGAGGCCGCGAAGGACTGACTCAATGCTAGCCACCGGTCGAGCAACCTGGTCCGGTAGCCAGGACTCCTTTTCATAGACTCGCGCCCCTTGCAGCTCGAGGTCACATCCACTCCGATCGCCGAGCTCGACGCCGACCTGGTCGCCGTCGGGCTCGCCAAGGGCGACTCGCTGCCCGACGACCTCGCCGGCGCCGCCGGCGCCGCCGACGTCAGGACCGGCTTCAAGAAGCTCACCCTCCTGCACCCGCAGACGCCTGCCCGCGCCCTCGTGGTCGGACTCGGCGACCCCGGCGACATCGATGCCGAGCGCCTGCGGGTGGCCGCCGCGCTGGCCGCGAAGCGGGCCGCGAGCTTCGAAGCGGAGTCGATCGCCTGGGTCGTGCCGGCCGGCGGCGACACGAGCGAGCGGGCCGCGGCGCTCGTCGAGGGCACGGTCCTCGCCGCCTACCGCTTCGACCGCTATCGCTCCGGCGACGACGACGATGACGACTCCCGGTCCGCCCGCCTGCAGCGTCTGGTCCTGGTCGCGGACGACGCCGTCCGCGGGCCCGCCGAGGTGGCCCTGGTCGCCGCCGACGCGGCCAACCGCGCCCGCGACCTGCAGAACCTGCCGTCGAACGAGCTCACCCCGCAGGCACTCGCCGCCCGCGCCGAGGAGATCGCAGTGGCCCACGACAAGGTCGAGGTCGACGTCCTCGACCGCGAGGCGATCGTCGCCATGGGGATGGGCGGCCTGATCGCGGTCTCCCAGGGTTCGGAGACCGAGCCGCGCCTGATCGGCATCCGCTACAGCGGCGGCGGCTCGGGCCCGCGGATCGGGCTCGTGGGCAAGGCGGTCACCTTCGACAGCGGCGGGATCTCGATCAAGCCCTCGGCGGGGATGCACGAGATGAAGATGGACATGTCCGGCGGCGCCGCCGTGATCGAGGCGGTGGCCGCGATCGCCGAGCTCGGGCTGGAGCTCGATTTGGTGGCGGCTGTCCCGGCGACCGAGAACATGCCCAGCGGCACCGCGATCAAGCCCGGCGACATCATCACCCAGCTCAACGGCAAGACGGTCGAGGTGAACAACACCGATGCCGAGGGCCGGCTGATCCTCGCCGACGCGCTCACCTTCTGCGTTCGCGAGCAGGGCGCCGAGCGGCTCGTCGACATCGCGACGCTGACCGGCGCGGTCGTCGTCGCGCTCGGCTCAACCTACGCGGCGCTGATCTCCAACGACGACGACTGGGCGGCTGAGCTCGAGCGCGCGGCGACCGAAAGCGGCGAGCTCGCCTGGCGCCTGCCGCTGCATCCGGAGTACAAGCAGCTCACCAAGGGCACCGTCGCCGACCTCACCAACGTCTCGGCGAAGCGCAAGGCCGGGACGATCTACGCGGCCTCGTTCCTGGAGGAGTTCGTCGATGACGTCCCGTGGGCGCACCTCGACATCGCCGGCACGGCCTGGGACACCGGCCGCGAGTACGTCGGCAAGGGCGCCAGCGGCTTCGGCGTCCGGCTGCTGGTCCGCCTGGCCCTCGATCTGACCACCTGATTCAGGCACGGCTCACGCACGGCAGCGCCTAAAGGTTTGGCCGCGTGAGGTCGATAGGCGTGGCATGGGAGCCGCACGGACCCATGACGGGCGCTCGCATGGCGCTCCCCACACCAACGGGAGCGCGGCGCCGCCGATCGCGCGGTGGGTGTCGATGGCCCACCTCCAGGCCCAGGGCCTCGGCTCCGAGCATGCCGGCCGCGAGGCCGCCACCGAGGCGCTCGCCGGCCGCGACGCGAAGCTTCTGATCGCCTTCGTCTCCGACTCCCACGACCTCGAGGCGCTCGCGAGCGGGATCCGCTCCGTCTCCGGCGAGGCCGAGCTGATCGGCTGCACGACCGCCGGCGAGATCTCCCACGACGGCGCCGGCGACGGCGGCGTGGTCGTCGCCGCGCTCGGCGGCGACGGGTTCGAGGTCCACACGGCCTCCGGGCGCGGCGACAGCGGCCAGCTCCGCCGGGCGGGCGCGGACGCGGCGAAGGCGATCGCCAACCTCGACGACCGCCGGCCCAACCGCGCCCTCCTGCTGCTCTCCGACGGCGCCTCCGGCAACCAGCAGGAGATGATCCGCGGAGTGCACGAGATCGTCGGCTCCACCGTGCCGCTCGTCGGCGGCTGCGCGGGCGACGCGATGAAGATGGAGCGGACCTTCCAGATCCACGGCGACCAGGTGATCTCCGGCGGCGTCGCCGCCGCGGCGATCGCCTCCGACGGGCCGCTCGGGATCGGGTGGAGCCATGGCTGGGAGCGCACCGGCGAGCCGATGCTGGTCACCACCTCGCGGGCCAATCACGTGATCGAGATCGACGACCGGCCCGCGCTCGACGAATACCTCGACCGCCTCGGTGCGCCGCCCGAAGTCGCCGCCGACTCACAGGAGTTCACGCGCTGGGCCCGCACCCACCCGCTCGGGCTCGGCCAGCGCCCGAACGGCCACGAGCCGGTGCGCTGCGTCAGCGAGGCCGACTTCGCCGGCCGTTCGATCATCTGCACCGCCGAGGTCCCGGCCGGCGGGCTCGCCTGGTTCATGCGCGGCGACGGCGACTCGGTGCTGCGCTCGACCGCGTCGGCCTGCGATCAGGCGATCGCCGGCCTCGGGGGCGCCGCTCCGCTGGGACTGCTCGCCTTCGACTGCATCGGGCGCCGAGGGGTGCTGACCGACGACCGGATCGCCGACGAGGTCGAGCAGATCCGCAGTTGTGTCGGCGGGGCGCCGTTCGGGGGCCTCTACACCTACGGCGAGATCGCGCGGGTCAAGGGCGTCAACGCGCTCCACAGTCAGACCTTCGTCGCGCTCGCGCTCGGCTGAGCGAGCGATGGATCGCGGGCCCGAACAGCCGTCCGTGCCGACGAGCTGGGCGGCCCAGCAGCTGACCGAGTTCCTGGCCGCGGTCTCGGAGGCCGGCGACGAGCTGACCGCGGTCCAGGGTGCCGTGGAACGCGCGACGGAGGCCTTCGAGGCCGAGGTCGGGGCGATCGTCGACGCCGACGGCGAGATCGTCGTCGCCACCGGGTTCGGGATCAGCGCCGTCCCGCACGAGGCGATCAACCGCGTGCGGCTCGGCGAGACCGACCGACTCGAGGTGCCGGGGATCGGCGCCTGCCAGGCCCTCGTCACCCCGATCGGCGACGAGCGCCTCACCGCCCTCATCCTCGCCCGCGACGAGGAGCTCCCTTTCTCGTCCGAGGAGCGCAACCTGACGCGCGGGATGGCGCGGATGCTGGCCCAGACCGTCCGGCTCCTGCGGGTCGTCGAGGCCGAGCGCGGCCTGCGCGAGCTCAGCGAGCAGCAGGCGGCGGAGAACGCCCAGCTCGTCGTCTCGCTCGAGGAACGGCGCCGGCTGCTGGAGCGGCTCTCGAAGATCCAGAGCTCGATCGTCAGCCGGCGCGACCTGCACGAGGTGCTCGAGGCGATCGTCGCCGGCGCCGAAGACCTGCTCGGCGACGAGACCGTCGGCCTGCGGCTGATCGACCAGCAGGACCCCGAGCAGCTGATCCTGGTCGCCTCGTCGGGGATCAAGCCCGAGATCGTCCGCGAGATGCGACGCTGCCCGATCGGACGCGGCGCCGGCGGCCGCGCGGCCGCCGAGGACCGGCTGATCGTGGTCGAGGACTACGCGACCGACGACCACAGCCTGCCGGCGTTCGCCACCGACGGGATCCGGGCCGCGCTCGCCGCGCCGGTCCACGAGCACGGCAAGGTGGTCGGCAGCCTGGTCGTCGCCACCCACCAGGCCGGGCGCACCTACTCGAAGGCCGAGCGCGAGATGCTGCTCGCGTTCGCCGACCACGCGAGCCTCGCGCTCACCGACGCGCGCACGGTCGAGGACGCGATCCACCAGGCGTTCCACGACTCGCTGACCGGCCTGCCGAACCGGCTCCTGCTGATCGACCGGCTCGACCACGCCCTCGCCCGCGCCGCGCGGGTCAACACCGAGACCGCCGTCCTGTTCATCGACCTCGACACCTTCAAGACCGTGAACGACAGCCTCGGCCACGCGGCCGGGGACGAGCTGCTGCGCGAGGCGGCAACGCGGCTGCTCGCCTGCGTCCGAAATGCCGACACCGCGGCGCGGTTCGGCGGCGACGAGTTCGTCGTCCTGCTCGAAGACGTGGACGAGGAGCGGGTCGCGCGCGTCGCGAAGCGGATCCTGGACGCGATGGGCGAGCCGTTCTCCGTCCGTGGCCGCCAGGTGTTCATCGGCGCCAGCATCGGGATCGCGGTCGGCGGCGACCAAGCGGACGACCTGCTGCGCAACGCCGACCTCGCGCTCTACCGGGCGAAGGCGAAGGGCAAGGGACAGCAGCAGGCGTTCGAGCCCGAGATGCACGTCGCGATGGTCGAGCGGCTCGAGCTCGAGGAGGGCCTCGCGAAGGCGCTCCGCGGCGCCGAGCTCGTTCTCCATTACCAGCCGCTGCTCGACCTGCGCACGGAGCGGCTCGAGGGAGTCGAGGCGCTGGTCCGCTGGATGCACCCGACCCGCGGCCTGCTGCTGCCGGGCGAGTTCATCCCGATCGCCGAGGACAGCCGCCTGATGCTGCCGCTCGGGCGCTGGGTGCTCGCCGACGCGTGCCGGCAGCTCGCGGAATGGCGCGGCCGCCACGAGGCCGCCGACGACCTCACCCTCTGCGTCAACTTCTCCAGCGCCCAGTTCACCGATCCGACCCTGGTCGGCGGGGTCCGGGAGACGCTCGCCGACACCGGACTGCCGGCCGACCGGCTGGTGATCGAGCTCACCGAGACGGCCTTCCTGCGCGATCCCGAGACGATGGCCGAGCGGATGGCCGATCTGAACCTGCTCGGCGTCAGGCTCGCGGTCGACGACTTCGGGACCGGGAACGCATCGCTACGCCACCTCGCCCGGTTCCCGGTCGACGTGCTGAAGGTCGACCGGTCCTTCGTGAGCAACATCGGGGTCGACCGCCGCCAGACCGCGATCGCCGGCTCGATCATCGGCCTTGGCGCCGACCTCGACATGCTCGTCGTCGCCGAGGGGATCGAGACGCCCGAGCAGCTCGCCGAGCTGCGCAGGCTCGGCTGCGACTTCGGCCAGGGCTTCTACCTCGGCAGGCCGGTGCCCGCCGCCGAGCTCGAGCGCCTGCTGGACCCGAAGCCCGCCCCCGCCTACACCAGCAGCGCGCGGGCGCGCCAGCCGCTCACGAGCCGATGATCATGCAGGTGGCGGTCCCGTGGGCGAGCAGCTTGCCGGCGTCGGCGTCGATCAGCTTCGCCTGCGCGGTCGCCTGACGGCGGCCGCGGTAGAGCACCTCACCCTCGGCACGGACCAGCTCGACCTCGGCCGTGATCGGCCGCACCATCTTCACCTCGAGGGCGAGGGTCGTGTACGCCTCGCCGCGCTCGAGCGTCGTGTGGACGGCGCAGCCGAGCGCCGAGTCGAGCAGGGTGGCGGCGTAGCCGCCGTGCACGACCCCGATCGGGTTGTAGTGCTCCTCGCCGGGCGTGCCCTCGAAGACCGCGTGGCCCGGCTCGACCTCGACCGGCTGCATGCGCAGCAGGACGGCGATCGGCGGCGGCGGGAGCTCGCCGGACGCCAGCGCCCGCATGTACTCGATCCCGCTCAGCTCGGCGCCGGCGGCGGCGCCGGCGAGCGGGTCCTGCCAGGTGAGCGTCCGGGTGCGGGTCGTCTCCGGGGAACGCTCGGCGTGGGCGAGGGCGGATTCGGTCGAGGTCACCGGCACCCCTCCTCCCGGGCCGGGTAGACGAGATCGGCGATGATCTCCTCGTCGGTGAAGGTGACGTTGATGGGTCCCAGCTCGATGAATCTCATGTCCGCACCCCTCGGTCGGCGGGTTGGTTGCTTGACGAAACCAATGTACAGAGATGAGTTGCGTGATGCAACCTAGTGTGCGAGAATCACACTGATGCTGAACCGCGAGTACGACCAGATCTGCTCGATCGCCCGCACGCTCGAGGTGCTGGGCGAGCGCTGGACCCTGCTCGTGATCCGCGACGTCTTCAACGGCCGCCGGCGATTCGACCAGATCCAGGAGAACCTGAGCGTCGCCCGCAACGTCCTCTCCACCAGGCTTGCGCTGCTCGTCGAGGAGGGCATCCTCGAAAAGCGCGCCTACCAGGAGCGCCCGCCGCGGTACGAGTACTTCCTGACCGAGAAGGGCCTCGACCTGTGGCCGGTGCTGGTCGGGATGCTGCACTGGGGCGACCGCCACCTCGCCGAGGCCGACGGCCCGCCGATGCTGGTCCGCCACAAGCGCTGCGATGGCCTCGTCGACGACCGCGGTTATTGCGAGAAGTGCGGCAAGCGGCTCAGCGCCCGCGACGCGTACACCGAGTACGGGCCCGGCGCGCCCGCGGAGTGGCACACGGCCTCCGCTGCGTAGTCTGCCCGGCGTGAACTTCGAGCTCAGCGACGAGCAGCGCCTGCTGCGCGACACGGTCCGCGACTTCGCCCGCAACGAGGTCGCGCCGGTCGCCGAGGAGCTCGACCGCACGAAGGCGTTCCCCTACGACCTCGTCGCGAAGATGGGCGAGCTCGGGCTCATGGGAATCCCGTTCCCGGAGGAGTACGGCGGCGGGGGCGGCGACTCGCTCACCTACACGCTCGCGGTCGAGGAGCTGACCCGAATCGACTCATCGGTGGCGATCACGATGGCCGCCCACACCTCCCTCGGGACCCAGCCGATCTACCTGTTCGGCTCCGACGAGCAGAAGCGGGACCTGATGCCCGACCTCTGCGCGGGCCGCAAGATCGCCGCGTTCGGGCTCACCGAGCCCGAGGCCGGCTCGGATGCCGGCAACGTCAGGACGCGGGCCCGGCTCGATGACGGCGAGTGGGTGATCGACGGCGCGAAGCAGTTCATCACCAACGCCGGGACCGACATCTCGGGCCACGTCGCGATCACGGCCCGGACCGGGGACGACGAGATCTCGAACCTGATCGTCGAGCGCGGCACTCCCGGCTACGAGCACGGTGAGCCCTACCGGAAGATGGGCTGGAACGCGTCCGACACGCGGCCCCTGACGTTCACGGACTGCCGGGTCCCGGAGTCGAACCTGCTCGGCCCGCGCGGCAACGGCTTCAAGCAGTTCCTGCACATCCTCGACATCGGCCGGATCGGGGTCGCGGCGATGGGCGTCGGACTCGCCCAGGGAGCGCTCGACGAGGCGCTCGCGTACGCGAAGGAGCGGCGCGCCTTCGGCCAGCCGATCTCGAAGTACCAGACGATCCAGGCGAAGCTCGCCGACCTCTCGGCTCAGATCGAGGCCGCTCGACTCCTCACGTACCGCGCGGCGCTGCTCAAGGACGCGGGCGAGTACTTCACTCTGACCGCGGCGCAGGCGAAGTTGATCACCGGCCGGCTCGCGGTCCGGGCCACCGAGGAGGCGGTTCAGATCCACGGGGGCTACGGCTACATCGAGGAGTACCCGGTCTGCCGCTTCTACCGCGACGCCAAGATCCTCACGATCGGCGAGGGCACCGACGAGGTGCAGCAGATGGTGATCGCCCGCGCGCTCGGCTGCTGAACAACAACGACGAGCAATAAGGTGGATGGTCCGGCGGGGGCCTGGATTCCATCGGTTGGTGGATTTGGGGGTCTATAGGGCCCAGAACCCACCAACCTCCGGCCCGGAAGGCCACGAGCCCACCCCTACCCAGCCCCGTCCTGCCAGAACCGCTCGCAAACCGCTTGAGAAAGCCGTATTTTGCGGCTTCGTTTCGATCGTCACCAGTTGACGTCCGCCGACGGCGCTTACACTCGCCGCCGACGAGTTCACCGCTCAATCATCGAGGAGAGTCGATGGCAACCACGGACAGCGACGCGAGGTGGCAGCAGATGGCCGCCCTGCGGGATGAGGTGGACCGACCGGTAGTCGTGCCGATCTGCGTCAGCAGGCTCGACGGCCGTCCGCACGAGCTGTCGCCGAAGGCGATGCGGTTCGCCGAGGCGCTCTCGTTCTCGGACGGGTGGTCGAGGATCGACGACGCACGCAGCCGGCGCGCCGCCTAGGTCCCAGGAGAGTTCAGGCGGGCCGGGCGCTGACGGCGCCGTCGCCGAGTTGCTCGAGCTCGGCGGCGCGGCCCGCATCGACCGCGATCCCGTAGTGGGTGAGCAGCTCGCGCTCTGACCCGGCGGTCAGCGGCGCGTTCGGATCGATCCGCGGGGCCTTGCGGATCTGGTCGCGCGAGTAGGGGACCCAGACGTGGCCCACGCCCTCGACCGCGTCGCGGCCGGGGATCAGCGTGTAGTGGCCGAAGCGGCCCATCCGAGCCAGCAGCCACTCGGGCGCGCCGCCCGACTCGTCGACGAACACGCCCTCGACCCGGCCGACATTGCCACCCGAGATCTCGTCGAGCCGATATCCGGTCCAGGCGCGAACGTCGTCGGCGTCGGGACGGGCGATCGTCTGCTCGGCGGCTTCACCCATCGACTTCGGTTTCTACCAATTCGCGTGCCGCCGTGGCCGGGTCGATCTCGCGGCGCACGACGCGCTCGAGCAGATCGGACCAGCGCGGGTCGCGGGCCGCGCGCTCCTCGAGCTCGCGGCGCATCCGCGCGGCGGCGATCCCGAGCACCTCGGCGCGCAGGTTGCGGGCCCGCCGCTCGGCGAGGGTGCCGGCCTCGGCAATCCGCTTCCCATGGGCGTCGATCGCCTCGAGCAGCTCGCCGATCCCCTCCCCCTTCGATGCCTCGGTCCGGACCACGGGCACCTTCCAGTCGCGGTCGGGGCCGAGCGAGAGCACCGACTTGACCTCGCGGATCATCGTGTTGGCGAGCGGGTGGTCGGCCTTGTTCACGCAGATCACGTCCGGGATCTCCATCACGCCGGCCTTCAGCGCCTGGATCGAGTCGCCCGAGCCCGGCATCAGCGCGAGCACGATCGTGTCGGCGTGGTCGACGACGTCGATCTCGCCCTGGCCGACGCCGACGGTCTCGAGCAGGACGTCGTCCTTGCCGGACGCGTCCATCAGCAACGCGGCCTGCAACGCCGCCTCGGCGAGGCCGCCGAGCGAGCCACGGGTCGCCATCGAGCGGATGAACACGCCCGGGTCGAGGAAGTGATCGGAGAGGCGGATCCGGTCGCCGAGCACGGCGCCCTGGGTGAACGGGCTCGACGGATCGATCGAGAGCACGCCGATTTCGCGATCGGACTTGCGCAGCTCGGTGCAGATCGCGCCGATCAGGGTGCTCTTGCCGACCCCGGGGGGGCCGGTGAGGCCGACGATCCGCGCCTGGCCGGTGCGCGGGAAGAGCTCGGCGACGAGCCGGTCGCCCTCCGGATCGCGGTTCTCGACCAGGCTGATGGCGCGGGCGAGCGCCCGCTTGTCGCCGGCGACGAGGCGCTCGGCGAGCGAGTCGGTTGCTGCGGGCTCGGCCACGGCGGCGCAGTCTAGACGCGTGCCTCTAGGCTGCCCGCCGTGGTTCGAACAGTCCGCTTCCTGGCCGCCAACGGCATGCTCAACCGCCGCTACGCGCGCCTGCTGTGGCGCTATCTGTGGCGGCGCTTCCTGACCCCGGCCGGCTGGCGCTGGGAGACCGACGGCCCGGTCTTCTTCGGCAAGGGCCTGCAGTTGCAGATCGCGAAGCGGGGCAAGATCCGCTTCGGGCGCTTCGTCTGGGTCGGGGACGGGACGAAGATCCGCTGCCACGAGGGCGAGGTGGTGATCGGCCAGAAGACGGTGCTCGGCCAGGAATGCACGATCTCGGCCTACCGCCGGGTCCGGATCGGCGAGCAGTGTGTGATCGCCGACCGGGCGATGTTCATCGACTTCGACCACGGGGTGGTCGAGGTCGAGCGGCCGATCCGCGTGCAGGGGATCTACATGCGCGAGGTCGAGGTCGGCTCGAACGTCTGGATCGGCTACGGCGCCTGCGTCCTGCGCGGGGTCCGCGTCGGCGACAACTCGATCCTCGGCACGAACTCGGTCGTCACGAAGGACGTGCCGGCGAACGCCGTCGTCGGCGGCGTTCCGGCGAAGGTACTGCGGATGCGCGACGCGCCGCAGACCCTGCACTGGCCCGACCCGGTCGAGCCGTAGGCCAAACCGGCGACCAACTACGCTGGGCGGTATGAGCGACGAGCCGCACGGCTTCACGGAAGGCCAGCCGGTCTGGGTCGAGGACGGCGACGGCAAGCACCACCCCGGCATCTTCGTCGGCGACAACGAGAACGCCGGCTGGTTCGGCGGCGGCCCGAGCGCCTACGTCGTCCACCCGGAGGCCAAGCAGGCCGAGGTGGTCTCGATCTTCCGGATCACGCCCCGCGACGAGTAGCGCACCAACACTCTTGGTCACCAAGGGGATGGGCAACTGACAGCCGGCACCTTTTCCGAGCTGCGGGGATCGGTGCGCGGCGCTGTGCTCGCGCCCGGCGAAGCGGGGTTCGACTCGGCACGGCGCTGCTTCAACGCGCTCGTCGACCGCCGGCCGGCCGCGATCGTCCGCTGCCTCGGAGCCGGCGACGTGGCGACGGCCCTGGACTTCGCGCAGGCGAACGGGCTCGAGGTGGCGGTGCGCGGAGGCGGTCACAACCCGGCCGGCCACTGCGTCTGCGACGGCGGACTGGTGATCGACCTGACCGCGATGCGGCGGGTCGAGGTCGACGCGGGCGCGAGCCTCGCCCGCGCGGAGGGGGGCGCGACCTGGCTCGACTTCGACTCGGCGACGCAGGCGTTCGGCCTCGTCACGCCCGGGGGCATCGTCGGCTCGACCGGCGTCGCCGGGCTCACCCTCGGCGGCGGGATCGGCCACCTGACCGCGCAATTCGGGCTCACCTGCGACAACCTGCTCGCGGCCGAGCTCGTGACGCCCGACGGCTCCACGGTTCGGGCGAGCCCGATCGACGACGCCGAGCTGCTCTGGGGCGTCCGCGGCGGCGGCGGCAACTTCGGCGTCGCCACGGCCCTGGAGTTTCGCCTGCATCCACTCGAGCGCGTCCTCGGCGGTCGCCTCATCTACCGCGGCGCCGGGGTCGCCGAGGCGCTGCGCCACTACCGCGACCTCGCGGTGGGCGCCCCGCCCGACCTCAGCTGCCAGGCACTGCTGGCGCTCGACGAGGGTCTCGAGCCGATCCTGGTCGTCACGCCCTCGTACACGGGCCCGGACGCGGAGCCGGATTGGCTGCGGGCGCTGCGTTCGCTGCCGGGCCTGATCGACGACGGGGTTCGCGGGCATTCGTTCGTCAGCCAGCAGCACCTGTTCAATCCCCCCTACGGCCTGGAGCGCGCCTATTGGAAGGGCCATTTCGTCCGCGAGCTTCCCGACGAACTGCTCGACGACCTCCTGGCGCGGATGGCCGCCCTCGGACGCCCGCCCGGGCAGCTGTTGATCGAATCGCTGCACGGTGCGCCCAAGGACGGCGACGGCGACGCCGCGGCGGTCGGCTTTCGCGACGCCGCCTTCAACCTCAGCGTGATGGCGGCCTGGCTCGACCCGGCGCTCGACGCGGAGCAGATCGAGTGGGCCCGCGAGACGGCGACGGCCATCGAGCCCTGGTCGATGAGCGGCGGCTACGTCAACTACATGCAGGCGGACGAGCCGATCGAGCGCGTCCGCGCCGCGTTTGGAGCGTCGACGTTCGAGCGCCTGCGAGCGCTGAAGACGCGCTACGACCCCGGCAACGTCCTGCACCGAAACCAGAACGTCCCGCCGCTGTAGGCGCATGTCGCCGCTGCTGGACCAAGCGGGAGTCGAGCTGCCGGTCGTCCAGGCCGGCATGGGCGGCGGCCTGGCGCGGCACCGGCTTGCCGCGGCGGTGTCCTCGGCGGGAGGCCTCGGCACGATCGGCTTCCTTGCTCCGGACCAGCTCCGCGCCGAGATCGCCGCGGCGCGGAGGCTGACCGACCGGCCGCTGGCGGTCAACCTGCTGCTGCCGTTCGCACGCCGGGCCCACTTCGAGGCGGCGTCCGAGGCCGAGATCGTGGTCACCTTCTGGGGCAACCCGAGAAGACAGACCACGAAGACCTGGATCCACCAGGTCGGGTCCGTCGACGAGGCGGTGGCGGCGCGGGGGGCCGGCGCCGACGCGGTGATCGCGCAGGGAGTCGAGGCGGGCGGCCACGTTCGCGGCACGAGACCGGTCTTGGAACTGCTGAAGCTGGTCCGGGCCGCCGTCCCCGACGACTATCCGGTCCTCGCGGCCGGCGGCGTGGTCGCCGCCGCCGAGGTCCGGGCCCAGATCGACGCCGGCGCCGAGGCGGTCGTCTGCGGGACCCGATTCCTGCTCAGCCGGGAGAGCGACGCCCATCCCGCGTACAAGGCGCGCCTGATCGAGGGAACCGAGACCGTGGTCACCGAGCTCTTCGGGGCCGGCTGGCCGGCGCCGCATCGGGTCGTTGCCAACCTGGCGACGGCGCGCTGGCTCCGCGGCGACCCGCGCGGGCCCGCCTGGCTGCGCGCGCTCAACCGAGCGACGGCCCCGGTCCTCGCCCGCGCCCCGTTGTCCATGCAATCCCGCTTCGCCGCCTCGCAGCGGCCCGAGAGGCCGATCTTCGGGCCCGTCGCGGCAACCGCCGACGGGCCCGACAACCTGATCGAGGCGGGACCGCTTTACGCCGGCGAGTGCATCGACCGGATCGACGAGATCCGGCCCGCCGGCGAGCTGGTCGCCTCGCTGGCGCCCTAGCCCACTCACCCCGTCGCGATAGAAACCACCCCGACGACCACGACCGGAGGTGCGGAGATGAGCGGCGCGACGACGGTGCACTACGACGCGGACGGGCCGGTTGCGCTGGTGACGATCGACCGGCCCGAGGTCGCGAACGCGATCGATCGGCCGACCGCCCAGGCGCTCGCCGACGCGTTCCGTCGCTTCGAGGGCGACGACGCCGTCGCCGTCGCGGTGCTCAGCGGCAGGGGCGGGAAGTTCTGCGCCGGCGCCGACCTGAAGGCGATGCAGGAGCCGGGCGCCCCGCGCGTCAGCCGGGTCGAGCCCGATGGCGACGGCCCGGTCGGCCCGACCCGGATGCTCTTGCGCAAGCCGGTGATCGCCGCGGTCGAGGGAAACGCGGTCGCCGGCGGCCTCGAGCTGGCGGTCTGGTGCGACCTGCGGGTCGCCGCCGAGGACGCCGTCTTCGGCGTCTACTGCCGCCGCTGGGGGATCCCGCTGATGGACGGCGGCACGATCCGGCTCGCGCGGCTGATCGGCCACAGCCAGGCGCTCGACATGATCCTCACCGGTCGGGGGGTGAGCGGCGAGGAGGCCGTGCGCATCGGCCTCGCCAACCGACTCGTCGCCCCGGGCGAGGCGGTCCCCGCGGCGGTCGCGCTGGCGCACGAGATCGCGAGCCGCCCCCAGGCGGCGCTGCGCAGCGATCGGCAGTCGTCATACGAGCAGTGGTCACTGTCGCTCGACGAAGCGCTCGCCAACGAGTACCGGCACGGGATGGCGACGCTCGAGACCGGCGAGCTGTTCGAGGGGCTGAGCCGCTACTCCTCGGGCGCCTGGCGCGAGGGCTCCGTCTAGCCGTCGGGCGAATCAGGTGACGCGACCCGGCGGCACGTCCGCGAAGTCGCGTTGCTCCCCCGTCTCGACCAGCCGCCGGATCCGGTCGACGGCGTCCCAGACGTCGACGTGGCGCGTGTACAGGGCCGCGACCCCGAGCCGGATCGCGTCCGGGGCCCGGAAGTCGACGATCACGTTCGCCCGCTCCGCCAGGGCGCAGCGGATCGACCACGCGCCGCCGTGTCCGAGGCTGACGTGCGATCCGCGCCGCGCCGGGTCGGCCGGTGTGAGCAGGACAAACCCCAGCGGCTCGAGCCAGGCACGGTGAAGCTCGATCGCCAGCTCGGTCAACTCGACGGACTTCGCGCGCAGGGCCTCGATCCCGGCGTCGGCGACGAGCCGGACGCCCTCCTCGACCGCCGCCAGCCCGTACACCGGCGGAGTCCCGGCAAGAAAGCGTGCGATTCCAGCCGCCGGCTCGTATCGCCGGTCCATCTCGAACTGGGCACGCTGGCCGAACCAGCCCTGGATCGGGGAACGCAGCCGTTCCTGCTGCGGCGTGGCGACGTACAGCCAGGCGGGCGATCCGGGCCCGGCGTTGAGGTACTTGTACGAGCAGCCGACCGCGAACGCGGCGGCCGATCCCGCCAGGTCGATCGGGACGGCCCCGACCGAATGCGAGAGATCCCAGATCACCGTGGCGCCGCACCCTCGGGCGAGCTCCTCGATCGCGGCCATCGCCATCAGCGCCCCCGAGCGGTAGGAGACGTGCGAGAGCACCACCAGGGCCGGTCCGGTCTCGCCCAGGACGGCCTCGAGGTCCTTCGGCTGCGGGCCTTCGATCGGATCCGCGTCGAACAGCCGCAACTCGAGGCCGCGTTGCTCGCAGATGCCCTCGAGCACGTACCGATCCGTGGGGAAGTTGCTGCGATCGGTGACGACCGTCGCCGGGGCACCCGGTGCGTCGAGGACCGCCCCGCAGAGCTTGAACAGGTTGACCGTGGTGGAGTCGCAGACGACGACCTCGCCCGGAGCGGCTCCGAGCAGCTCGATGCCGAGCAGGTCGCCGACGGCGGTCGGGTGGTCGATCCAGTCGGGCCAGCCCGAAACCCCCCGATCGCCCCAGTCGTCGACCGCCGCGGCGAGCCGGTCGCGGGTGGCGAGCGGCAGCGCCCCGAGCGAGTTCCCCTCGAGGTAGATGCGATCGGGATCGCCGAGCGCGAAGCGCCGGCGGAAGTCGCGCAGCGGATCGCCCGCGTCCGCCTCGGCGGCGCTCTCGCGGCCGGGGACGCCCACTATGCCTAGGCCCGGCTGGGCTCGCCGGCGAGCTCGGCGTAGACGCCGGCGGTGCTGTCGGCGACGTCCGCCCAGTCGAAGCGCAGCACGTGCTCGGAGCCCTCGGCGACGAGGCGGTCGCGAAGCGCCGGGTCGGTGAGCAGGCGCTCGACCATCTCGCCGAGCGCCTCGGGATCGCGGGCGCGGAAGCGCAGCCCCGCCGCGTTGTGGGGCACGACCTCGCGCAGACCGCCGGTGTCGGCGACGATGCAGGGACAGTCGGAGGCCATCGCCTCGAGCGCGACGAGGCCGAACGGCTCGTAGATCGAGGGGACCACGCAGACGTCGGCGATCCGGTAGAGGGAGTGCAGGACGTCGTCGCCGATCCAGCCGAGGAAGGTGCCGTGGTCCATCAGCCCGAGCTGCTCGGCCTGCACGTGCAGCTCCTGCTCGTGGGTCCCCGAGCCGGCGACCAAAAAGCGCGTGCCCGGCACCGAGTCGATCAGCCGCGGCATCGCCTCGAGCGCGAGCTGGAAGCCCTTCTCGTAGACGAGCCGGCCGATCAGCAGGACGAGGTTCTCGTCCGGGGCCGCGAACTCCGAGCGCAACCGCGCGAGCTCCGGCTCGTCCTGGGGCTGGAGGTCATCCGGGTCGATCCCATTCGGGATCACGACGACGCGACCCTCGTCGACGCCGAAGATGTCGACGATCTGCTCGCGCATGTAATACGAGCAGGCGATCACCCGGTCCGAGCGGTTGGTGATCCAGCGCTCGACTCCGTGGATGTGGCTCTGCGGATGCTTGTCGACCCAGCCCTGGTGGCGACCGTGCTCGGTGGCGTGGATCGTGGTCACCAGCGGGGCGTCGAAGCGCCGTGCCAGGTGGTCGCCGGCCATCGCCACCAGCCAGTCGTGGCCGTGGACGAGGTCGAAGCGGAAGCGGTCGCCGAGCTCGACCCCGGCGGCGAGCATGTCGGAGTTCATCCGCTCGACCCAGGCGACGAACTGGCCGAGGTCGGTCGGACGGGTCGGCTCGCGGACCCGGTAGATGTGGACGCCCTCGATGGTCTCCTCCGGCGGCGACTCCTCGCTGCCCCGGGTCAGCACGTGGACCTCTGTCCCCGAGCGGGCCAGGCCCTCGGAGAGCTTGCGCACGTGCCGGGCGAGCCCGCCCTCGATCAGCGGCGGGTACTCCCAGGAGAGGATCAGGACTCGGGTCAAGGGGTGTGGGGGTTCAGGGCTCGAGCAGGGGGCTGAGGCTGAGGTCCGGCGCCAGGTTGCGGAGCCGCGGGTCGGGCGCGTGAGTGGCGGAGTTTATGGCCTCGAGCAGGGCGCGGGCGTGGGCGGTGCTGCGCTGCCAGGGGTAGTCGCCGGCCTGTCCGCGCTGGTCGAGGAAGGCCCAGTCACTCGCCTGCACGGCGAGCAGCTCGCGCACCGCCCGTTCGGCGGCCGCCGGCGTCACCCCCGTCAGCAGGCCGTGCAGGACGCGCAGCTCGAGCCGGCGCGCCGCCGATGCCATGTCGGCCACCGCCGGCGAGTCCCAGGTGCGAAAGCCCTTGCCCTCACCCCAGGTGGAGCGGTGGAGGCGGCGTTCCTCGCCCGGATGCCGCCGGTGGGCGTCGCGCAGGGTGACGAGCTCGAGCCCCTGTCGCGCCGCCGTCGCCAGCACCTCGTCGAGCCAGTGCGGGCCCTCCCACCACCAGTGCCCGAGCAACTCGGTGTCGATCGCGAACACGAGCAGCCCGCGGCGCCCGCGCTCGGCGGCGAAGCGCCGCAGCCGCTCCGCCGCGGCGGCGGCGAACTCGCGGCCGAGCTCGCGCGCCCTGGCCTCGGCGCGGCCGGGATCGTACGGCGAGCCGTCGATCGCCCACGGGCGCGCGCCGCGCAGCGACTTGCGATGAAAGTCGGCGAACGCCGGGTCGGCGGGGTATCCGTCCAGCGACCACAGCCACTGGACCGCCTCCCAGTCGATCGTGAACGCGAGCCGTCCCGGGCCGGCGGCGATCGGCGCCAGCGCCGCCGGCGGCTCCTCGGCGACGCTCTGGTCGACGCAGAAGTAGTCGATCCCGCGTTCGGCCAGGAGTCGCTCGAGCCCGGGCTCGTACGCGCACTCCGGAAGCCAGAACCCGGACGGCTCCCCGAATCGCCGCCGGTGCGAGCGCAGGCCGGCGTCGATCTGCAGCCGCCTGCCGGGGGTCGTCGCGACCAGCGGCAGGACGGCGTGCGTCGCCGCCGAGGGGAGCAGCTCCACCCGTCCCTCGGCGGAGGGCTCGGCGAACAGGCGCAGCAGGTCGCCGCCGAGCGATTCGAGCCGCGCGAGCGCGGCACGGTAGCGATCGGCCTCGGCTCGGCAGGCGGCTGCGAGCGGCTCCTCGACGTCCTCGACGTCGGCCTCGCACGAGCCGACGCGGTAGTCGCGGCAGAAGGTGAGCAACCGCTCGCTCACGCCCTCGGCCTCGAGCTGGTCGGCGAGCACCGGGGTGACGGTCATCGTCAGGCGGTCGGCGAGCTCGGAGAGCGGCACGTAGGAGCGAATCACGGCGTCGAACAGCCACTCCTCGCCGAACGGATAGGTGCCGAAGCCCTCGACGTAGGGCATGTGCGAATGCAGGACGATCGCCAGGTCGCCTGCGTCGTCCCTCCGAGACTCGCTCATGAACGGCAGACGGCGATGAAGTCGAGCGCCCGGTCGAGATCGCAGGCGCCCTCGGGACGAAGCTCGAAATCGGCGACGCGGATGGCGGGCGTGAACCGGTCGTAGAACGGCTTCGTCAGCCGCAGCGCCTTGTGGACCCGGTCCCAGCCCGCCTTCAGCGCCAGTTCGTGCGCGCGCAGTTTGCCGGCGTGGTAGAGGCCATACAGCTCCACCGTCCCGAACGCCGGCTCGAGTAGCTCGCGGTACTCGGCAGCGGTGTACTCGCGCAGGTGCCAGGGATTCTCCGACTTCTCGGCGCCCTCGGGCGCGAGCGTGAGCCGGTTCGGGGTCGAGACGTAGGAGATCGGCGCCAGCTCTGCAAATCGCGCCAGCAGCGCGCCCGGGTCCTCGACGTGCTCGATCGTCTGCAGGAACGTGATCGCGTCGCACGGCTCGGCGAACGTCTCGACCAGCGTCCGCTCGAACCTCAGGTTGGGCCGCCGATAGCGCAGCCGGGCGTGCTCGTAGGCCTCGGGATTGGCGTCGACGCCGACCACCTCGCCGGCCACCGTGGCGAGCAGGTCGGCGCCGTAGCCCTCACCGCAGGCGAGCTCGGCGACCCGCAGGCCGCGGACCCGCTCGGCGATCCACTCGTAGACGACGAGGTGGCGGCGGAACCAGTAGTTCTCCTCGGGGACGTCGGGCAGCGTCCGCTCGCCGGTCAGCGCGAGCGGCGGCACGCCGGCCGGTTGGTTCTCCTGGGCGTGAAGCTGCGTCAAGTCGGGTGTGATTGTGCCTACCCTGTAGCCCGCCATGCCCGCTTCCCCGACCGCGACCCCGGACGAGATCCGGGAGGCCAACACCCGTTACCACGATGCCGCGGCGGGCGAGTACGACGCCAAGTGGGGGATCGACTTCGGCCCGGTCGGGCAGAACCAGGTCCGCTCCAAGCTGGCCAAGGCGCTCGGCGGCGAGCCGGCGGGCCCGTTCGGCGACGCGCTCGAGATCGGCGCCGGGACGGGCTACTTCTCGCTCAACCTGCTGCAGCTGGGGATGATCGGGCGCGCGACCGCGACCGACATCTCACCCGGGATGCTGGAAACCCTGTCGCGGAGCGCCGCCGAGCTCGGGCTCGAGGTCGCGACCGTCCGCACCGAGGCCGAGGCGCTGCCGTTCGGCGACCAGAGCTTCGACCTCGTCTTCGGCCACGCGATCCTCCACCACATCCCGAACCTGGGCCGTGCCTTCTCCGAGTTCCACCGCGTGCTGCGTCCAGGAGGGACGATCGCGTTCTGCGGCGAGCCGTCGCGCTACGGCGACCGTCTGGCGGCCGTTCCGAAGCGCGCCGGGCAGCTCGTCGCCCCGGCCTGGCGGCGGCTGATCGGCGCCTCGGCGGCGGGCTGGACCACCGCGGGGCTCGACGGCGACCATGAGCTCGAGTCCGAGGTCGACGTGCACGCGTTCGCCCCCGACGGCCTGCGCGCAATCGCCCGCGACGCCGGGTTCGAGCGCGTCCGCCTGCGCGGCGAGGAGCTGATCGCAAACGCCTACGGCTGGCTGCTGCGCTCGCTCGAGTCGACCGCCGAGCCGAACGAGGTCCCGTTCGGCTGGCGCCACTTCGCCTACCGCAGCTACATGGCGCTCCAGCGACTCGACACAGCGGTGCTCGAACCCCGGCTGCCGCCGGAGCTGTTCTACAACCTCGTGCTCAGCGCTCGCAGGCCCGCTTAAGCGGTCGCGTAGCGCTCGGCGGCGCGGGCGCGGCGCTTCGCGGCCTCGACCTCGCGGTCCTTCGGCGGCGCTGAGGTGACCAGCTCGTCGAGCAGGTCGCCGGTCACTGCCGCGATCCGCTCGACCGCGCGCTCGAAGGCCTCCTCGTTGGCCTTCGACGGCTTCGTCGAACCGCTGACCTTGCGCACGTACTGAAGCGCCGCGTCGTGGACTTCCTCCTTGGTCGCCGGAGGCTCGAAGTTGTGAAGGGTGCGAATGTTTCTGCACATGCGTTCAGCGTAGCCAGCATCGGACCGGCGCGCATAGGCTGCGGCCCATGACCGAACGACTGACCGAACGGCTGCTCCTCATCCTCACCGTCATCGGGTTCGTGGTCCCGAACGTCCTGCTGGGGATCTTCATCGCCGACGAGGGGTTCGACGTCAGCGGGTACTTCTCGCTGTGGACCGACAGCACACCCTCGACCCAGCTGACGCTCGACCTCTGCATCGCCGCCCTCGCGTTCTTCGTCTGGGCCGCTCTCGAGGGGCCCAGGTCCCGGATCAGGAACTGGTGGGTTGTCTACCCCGCGTCGCTGCTCGTCGGCCTCTGCTTCGGGCTGCCGCTGTTCCTGCTGATGCGGGAGCGGGCGATCCGCGGTGCCCAAGCGGTCTGACTACGACGTCGTCGTCGTCGGCGCGAGCATCGCCGGTTGCGCGACGGCGCGCCTGTTCGCACTCGCCGGCGCCCGCGTCGCCCTGGTCGAGCGGCGCCCGGACCCGGCGGCCTACAAGGTCACCTGCACGCATCAGATCCAGTCGAGCGCCGCGCCGGCGATCGAGCGACTCGGGCTGGCGCCGCTGCTCGAGCGCGCCGGCGCGGTGCGCAGCCGGGCGACCGGCTGGACCCCCTACGGCGGCTGGCTGCTCACCCCGCGCGACGCGCCCTGCGGGTATGGAATCAGCCGCCGGCGCCTCGATCCGATTCTGCGTGAGCTCGCAGCCCAGACGCCCGGGGTCGAGTCGTTCCTCGGTCAGACGGTCGTCGGGCTGCTCGCCGATCGAGGCCGGATCGAGGGGGTCGAGGTCCAGAGCCCCGACCACAGACGGGTTGCGCTGCGCGCGACGCTCACGGTCGCGGCCGACGGGCGCGACTCGACGATCGCCCGCCTGGCTCGGATCCCGGCCCGGGCGCGGCCCAACAACCGCTTCGCCTACTTCGCCTACTGGCGCGGCGTCGACTCGCCGCCGGACGAGGCCCGGCTCTGGCTGCTCGATCCGGACGCCGGCGCGGTCTTTCCGATGGAGGATGAGATCACGCTGATCGCCACCGTCGCCCATCGCCGACGGCTGCCCGAGTTTCGCGCCGATCCCGAGGCCGCGTACGGGCGCATGATCGACGCGCTGCCCGAAGGCCCCGAGCTCGGCGGCGCCGAGCGCGTCTCGAAGCTGATCGGCAGCCTCAAGATCACGAACAAGATGCGCCTCGCAACCGGTCCCGGAGTGGCGTTCGTGGGCGATGCGGCGCTCACGGCGGACCCCCTGTTCGGAGTCGGCTGCGGCTGGGCTTTCCAGTCCGCCGAGTGGCTCGTGGACGAGACTCGCTCGGCGCTCCTCGACCACCGCGAGCTCGACGCCGCCCTCGATCGCTACGGCCGCGTCTTGCGACGCCGCCTCGGTCCGCACCACCTGCAGATGACCGACTACTCCACGGGACGGCCGATGCGGCTCAACGAGCGGACCCTGTTTCGCGCCGCCGCCGCCGACCCGGTGGTCGGGGCCGCGGCCGAGGAGTTTGCGAGCCGCCGGGCTTCTCCGCTGCGCCTCCTGGACCCCCGCCTCGCTCCCCGCGTGCTGCGCGCCGGGCTGCGCTCCGCTCAGGGAGCGCCCATCCATCCGGCCGCGTAGCAGGGCGTCGCGCCGCAGGGGTCGGTGACCGGGCCGCCGGCCTTGATGAAGTCGGCGATCTGCTTGCGGATCAACGGCGAACTGCGGATCACCGTGTCATGCGGATCGACGCCGTAGCCGTCGTTGGGCGCCGTGTTGGTGATCGGCGGCGGGTCGGTGCCCTTGATCGTGCCGCCCTCGTCGCGCTTCGGCCCGATGTCCCAGACGAAGAACGCGTTCCCGCCCCCGGCGGCGGGCAGCGGCCCGAGCGGGGGCAGGTCGAAGAACGGCTGGTCGAAGCCGGCGGGCAGGCGGTTGGCGTCCAGCGCCGGCTGGCGCAGCGGCGCGCCGATCGTGCGCGCCTCCACCTCGGTCGCCACGTTGGCGACCTGGTGGTCGCCGTATGCCATCGCGATCATCACCTTGTGCTCCGGCGTCCCGGGCAGCGGGTTCGACGTCATGTGGTTGGCGTAGCCGTTGGGCTCGCCGCGATCCCACAGCGACTGGATCATCGAGAGCAGCAACGGACGCTGCCCCTCGTCCTGATAGGACGGGTACAGGATCAACGCGTAGTCCTCGAAGTCGATGCTGCGGGTGAGCAGGATGCCGCCGTAGTTCATCCCGGGCACGTAGAGCACCGAGCGGGTGACGTCGGGCTCGATCGCGGTCAGCGCTCCGCCCGCGATCCCGCCCTGGCTGTTGCCGTAGTAGGAGACGTTGGACGGGTCGAGAGCCGAGACGCCGTCGAACTTGAACGCAGCGTTCGACGCGAACCCGTCGGGCAGGCTCAGCAGCCGCCCGAGGTAGACGAAGTCGAGGAAGCCCTGCTGCAGACGGTCCGGGAGCGGGGCGAAATTCGACAGGTCCTGGAGGGCCGGCACCGCCTCCGGGAAGACGTCCTCGTCCGCCATCCCGATCCAGTCGGCAGCGCAGGTGATCATGTTGTTCTCGGTCCCGAGCTGGCGCACGTTCTGCGAGAAGACCTCGTCGTACTCGCCGAACAGCCCGTGCCCGTACATCGTCGGCGGCGCGTCGTCCGCGACCTCGAACACGCCGGGGCTGGTCTCGGTGACCGCCGAGCGCGGGATGTTGCAGCCGAAGCGAGCGGTGTAGGTGTTGCCCGGGATCCGCTGCGGCAGCCCGTCGGCGCCGAGGTCGAAGCGCGAGCCGCTCGGGCAGCCGGGCTGGTTCAGATAGCAGGGGACGGTGAAGGTTCCCTCGATCGTGCGGATGTCCTGCTCCCCGCGGCCGGTGGGGGTGGGGAAGTCGACCACGTTGGTGACGTTGAACGCCGGCGCCGTCCCCTGGCGGACTCCGTCGCCGGGCGTCGTGTCGCCGAGCTGCGCGAGCCCGTCGTCGCGGATGTGCAGCATCCGCTCGGTGATGTTGCGCGTGCTGGCGACGGTGAAATCCCAGGCCAGGTAGAGATCCCCGCGGCCGATCCCGGCACCCTTCAGCGTTCTGAACACCTCCTGGAAGTGATCGCGCCGATCCTCGATTTCCGGGATGTCGGTCGGAATCCTGTCGCGGTAGAGGCGGAACCCGGGCGGCGCCGGGAGCGTCGTCCCGGACGCGTCCTCGAGGGCGCGCAGGGCGACGATGTAGCGGTGCCCTTCGATCAGGTTCTTGCCCGGGTGGATGAGCAGGTCGGTCTCGCCCGGCGACGTCGCGTTCGAGTCGAGCTCCGACCAGATCAGCTGGCGCTGGTGGGTCTGCGCGTCGATGAGCACGATGGGCTGTTCCGCGTCGAACGAGGCGCCCATTCGGGTGATCGGGACCGCGCCCGTCGCGCCGAACGCCGCTGGCGTGTCCATCCCCGGAACGTGAAGGACGATCAGCGCGCCGGGGCTGAACCCGTCGCTGCCGTTGATGTCGGCAGGGTCGATGTGGGTTCCGCTCGCGTTTGCCGGCGTCGAGGCGATGTTCAGGTTCAGGCGCTTGCCGGTGGCCGTGCCGGAGTCGCTCCGGGTGTAGTAGTCGTTGGGGTACGGGAAGAGGCACTCCTCTCCCGACGGCTTGATGAAGTCGCAGCGATCAGCCGTCGCGAGATCGACGCCGACCGGCGTTGAGCCGTCGCAGACGGCGGGGTCGCGCTTCATCTTCCCCGCGTCCCCGTCCAGGCGCTTACCGCCCCGGCTCTTCGCGGTCGCCTCGAGCTTGGTGGAGATGCAACTCTGCACCAGCCGCACACCCTCGTCGTTGAGCCGCAGCTTCAGGTTGTTCTTGCCCTCGTCGAGCTTGGCGGTGACCGTCTTCGTCACCTTCGTGCGCTCGCCGCCCTGTCTGACGTCGAGCCGTAGTCTCGACCTGCGCTCGTCCTCGGCCCTGACGGCAACCTTCGCCTTGCCGGAGGAGATCAGCTTCGCCTGCTGGGTGCTCTTCAGCGTCAGCGACACGTCGGCGGAGCCCAGCGCCGGAGCCGCGGCAAACGAGCTCGCGGCCACCACGACGATCAGCGCGATCAGCCGGCTTCCCTGCCCCGGTGACCTCAAGATCCTGCTCCCTCCTTCGTTGGCGGCAGGAGGTTAGCGCCGCCCTACCCGAACGTGAACGCGTAGCCCTCGATCCCGTCGGCGAAGCGAAGCTCGAGCGTGTGGCGCCCGGCGTCGGCGAGGTCGACGAGCCGGTAGAGGCGCTGCTCGGTGATCGTCGCGGTCGCGTCCGAGACGTCGTCGCCCGCGTCCGCGTCCGCGATCGGCTCGCCGTCGAGCAGGACCTCGACCTGGCGCGGCTCGCCGCCGGGCGAGCCGAGGACCAGGAACACCCGGCGGGCCTGGAACGAGAGTGCAACCGAGGCGTCGCGCAAGGCCGTCGCCGCCTCCTCGTCGACGTCCCAGGCGCCGCCGTAGGCGAACTGGTTGAGATCCAGCGACGCCGGATCGGCTGAGCCGTAGTCCTTCGGCCCCGGCTGCGGTCCGTTGACCCATCCCTCGGCGCGCGCGAAGCCGAGGTACGTCTCGGGCGTGCGCAGCTCGCGGTCGGCGGTCTCGACGTCGCCCTCCGGCTTCGCCGAGCCCCCGAGCCGGGCCTCGCCGGCCTCGGCGAGCAGCGAGCGAATCGCCTGCTCGGTCTCCTCGTATGCGCCCTCGCCGAAGTGCGCGTATCGGACCCGGCCATCGGCGTCGATCAGGTACTTGGCCGGCCAGTACTGGTTCGCGAACGCGTTCCAGGTACCGAGCTCGTTGTCCTGGACGACGGGGTAGCGGATCTCCTCGTCGGCGATCGCGCCGGCGACGTTGTCGGCGTCCTTCTCGAACGCGAACTCGGGCGCGTGCACGCCGACCACGGTCAGTCCGTCGTCGCGGTACTCCTCGTCCCACGACTTGACGTACGGCAGGGTGCGGATGCAGTTGATGCAGGTGTAGGTCCAGAAGTCGATCAGCACCACGCCGCCCTGCTCGCGGGTCAGGTCCGCGATCGAGAGCGGCTCGCCGCCGGGCGTGTTGAACCAGCGCTGGGTGTCGGTGAAGTCCGGGGCGGCGCCGTAGTCGGGCAGCCTGACGCCGGCCGCCGCCTCGGCCGCTCCCCCCTCCTCGGCCCCGTGGCCACCGCGCACGTCGGCGAGCTCGTCGGCGACGGCGTCCGATTCCTCGAGCTCGCCGCTCGGGTTGACGAGCACCGAGGGGAGGTCGTCGGCGATCGCGTTCTGGAACTTGAGGTCGAGGTCGGCGGTCATCGCGACCGCGACCGCGACCATGATCGCGCCGGTGGCGGTCTGGACGAAGGCGCGGGCGGGCTTGACGCGGTCGACGAGCCGGCGGCCGCCGAGCATCAGCAGGTAGAGCACCGCGCCCGAGCCCACCGCGTAGGCGAGCGCGACCGCGAGCTTGCCGGCGGTGAAGTCCTGAGCCGCCGAGACCGTGATCACGCCGGCGAGAATCGGGCCGGCGCAGGGCGTGTAGACGAGCCCCAGGCTGGCGCCGAGGACGAGGCCGGAGCCGAAGCCCTCGCCGCCGACCCGCGCCGGGCCGGGGGCGATGCGGCTGCCGAACGCCTCGATCCGGTCGCCGAGGCCCGGGATCAGGAGGCTCACGCCGAAGACGAACAGGGTGACGATCGCCAGCGTGCGCACGAGGTCGTCGGGAAGGCCGAGGGCGTCGATCACGTAGACCAGCGCGATCGTCGCGAACGTGAACGCGAGCACGAGGCCGGTGACCACCCCCAGGGGCCGGCGGCGCCCGCCGGTCACGCCGGCGCCCAGCACCGCGGGCAAGACCGGCAGCACGCAGGGCGAGAGCGCCGTCGCGGCGCCCGCGACGAACGCGAACAGCATCAGCAGAACCATCTCTTCAACTATGGTCGTTCAAGCGTGTAAACCGTTACTGAACCCACGGCGCCTCATGACGGATTACGGTCTCGTGGATGGAGCCGATCAGTTGATGAGCCCCGGAGCCGACGTGGACGTCGCCGTGGTGGGCGCCGGGTTCGCGGGCCTGGCGGCGGCCCGCGAGATCGCGACGGCGGGCCGCTCGGTTGTCGTGCTCGAGGCGCGCGACCGGGTCGGCGGGCGCACCGTCAACGCCGACATCGGCGACGGCCAGGTGGTCGAGGCCGGAGGCCAGTGGATCGGCCCGACCCAGGATCGGGCCTACGCCCTCGCCGAGGCGGTCGGCGTCGAGACCTTCCCGACCCATACCGAGGGGGAGAACCTGATCCGGCTCGACGGGCGCCTGCGCCGCTACCGCGGCACGATCCCGCGGCTCGGGCCGCTCGTCCTGCTGGACATCGCCCGTGGCCTGCGCAAGCTCAACGGCCTCTCCCGCAACATCGACCCGGCCGCTCCGTGGGAGGCGGCGGATGCGACGAGCCTCGACGGGACCAGCCTCGCCGAGTGGGTCGATCGGACGATGTTCACGCGCACGGCAAAGCGGCTGCTGCGCGTGACCGCGCGAACCGCCTGGGGCGCCGAGCCGGAGGAGCTCTCGATGCTCCACCTCGCCTTCTTCCTGAACTCGGTCGGCAGCTTCGAGATGATGACCGACACCGTCGGCGGCGCCCAGCAGGACCGGCTGGTCGGCGGCTCCCAGGAGATCGCGATCCGGGTCGCGACCGAGCTCGGCGACCGCGTCGTGCTCGGCTCGCCGGTCTCCAAGATCACCGAGCGGGCCGGCGGCCTGCGGATCGCCGCCGGCGCCACCGAGGTCACGGCCCGGCGGGCGATCGTCGCCGTCCCGCCGGCGCTGCGCACCCGGATCGTGTTCGACCCGGCGCTGCCCGCCGCCCACTCCCAGCTCGCCCAGCGGATGCCGATGGGTTGGCTCGTCAAGGCAACGGCGATCTACGACGAGCCGTTCTGGCGCGCCGACGGGCTGTCGGGCGAGGCGCTCAACGAGGCGGGGCCGGTGACGCTCACGTTCGACAACAGCCCGCCGGGCGGCTCGCGCGGCGCCTTGGTGGGCTTCGTCGGCGGACGTGACGCACGGGCCTTCGCGCGGCTCGGGAAGTCGGAGCGGCGACGGGCGGTGCTCGGCTGCTTCGAGTCGCTGTTCGGGCCGCGGGCCAAGGCCGCGGAGCGCTACATCGAGCAGGACTGGGCGACCGAGCGGTGGAGCGGCGGCGGACCGGTGGCGACGTTCGCGACCGGCGGCTGGACGGCGTCGGGCCCCGCCTTGCGCGAGCCGGTCGGGCTCGTTCACTGGGCCGGGACCGAGACCGCGACCCGGTGGTCGGGCTACATCGACGGCGCGATCAGCTCGGGCGAGCGCGCCGCCGGCGAGGCGCTCGCGCACCTCTGATCGTCGAATCCTCGTCGGCCCCGTTGCGCCGGCAGCGAAACAGCCTGACGCGGTCGTCGATGCCCTTCAGCCGCCGCTCGCCCGCAAACGACCACTCGTAGTCGTCGTCGAGCGCATCGTGAACCTCGGCGTCCGCGAGCACGCTGCCGGGGCGCGCGATCCCGGTGATCCTGCTGGCGAGGTTGACCGGTCGCCCGTACCAGTCGCCGCCCCTGGGCAGCGCCTGGCCCCGCGCCACGCCGGCCCGCAGGAGCGGGAAGTCCTCGCCCTCGTCGGCGACGGCCTCGACCAGGTCGAGTGCCGCCTCGACGACCGGGCCGGGCTCGGGGCCGACCAGCATTGCCGCGTCCCCGATCATCTTCACCAGCCGGACCGGGGGCTCAACGGCAGCCGAGGCGAGCTCTCCGAGACGCCCGGTGACCCCTCCCAGCTCCTCGGGCTCGAGCGTCTCGCCGAGCTGCGTGAAGTCGACGAGGTCCGCGAAGCAGATCGTCGCCTCCTCGGCGGCTGCGGCCCGCCCCGAGGAGAGCTCGGCGAGCCCGAACGCGTCGTGGCGGATCTGCTCGCGCAGGTGCAGGGAGAGGACGTATTCGAGCGTCTCGCCGATCAGCGGCAGGAACGCCTCGGCTGCGGCGGCGAACCGTTTCGCGGCGTCGTATTCGGTGTCGCCGTCGCGCAGGAACGCGTCGGCGATCACGCGGCGGTTGGCGGCGGCGAGCTGCGACATCGACATCCCCAGTAGCCGGGCGATCTCGAGCACGCTCTGCTCCGGGATCCCGCCGTCGAGCAGCGCCTTGACCCGCTTCGCGGCCTCGACGTCGCGCTCGGTGTAGATCCTCTCGTCGTCGTCCGAGAGCGCCATGCCCAAGGCCCGCCAGTCGCGGTCGAGGAGGTCACGGTCGACGCCCGCACGCTCGGCCACCTCATCGACGGTCAGCCGTTCGCCGGCCCCGCTCAGGACACGCTCGACCGGCACCAGGGCGAGGCGATCCTCGGCCACGGCCGTCCGCAGCTCTTCGAGCTCGACCCCCTCGCCGGCGAGCTCGTCGAGCAGCCGCTCGCGCGCCGCCCGCGCCTCGCCGTCGAGGCTCTCGAGCAGGCCCTCGGCTTCCCAGTCGACGTCGGCCATCCGCAGCCCGCATTCTGTCGCGTCCTAGACTTCGGGCATGGCGGGCGACGGCCTCGAGCTGCCGATCTTCGAGTTGCCCCTGGTGCTGCTCCCGGGCGAGCTGCTCCCCCTGCACATCTTCGAGGACCGCTACAAGCGGATGATCGCGCGCTGTCTGGAGGACGGCGAGCCGTTCGGGATCGTCTTCCGCGACGAGGAGCTCGGCGCGCGACGGGTCGGCTGCGAGGCGCGGGTCACCGAGGTCACCGAGCGCTTCGACGACGGCCGGCTCAACATCATCGTCACCGGCGAGCGCCCGTTCCGGGTCCTCGACCGGTTCGAGGCTTCCGACTACCCCGCCGGCGAGGTCGAGCCGGTCGAGCCCCGATCCCCCGACGAGGCCGAAACCGACGCGGCGGCCGAGGCCCGCGAGGCGTTCGCCGACCTCGTCCGGCGGGTCGGCGGCGAGCCGCCGGGCCCGGACGAGCTCGAGACCTACGACTCCTACGGGATCGCGGCCCGGGTCGAGCTGCCCCCGGAGACCAAGCAACGGCTGCTCGAGCAGCGCTTCGAGCCCGAGCGGATGCGGATCCTCGCCGCCGCCCTCGGGGCGCTGGTCGAGGCGGTCAGCCGCTCGCGCGAGATCGCCGAGCGCGCCAAGGTCAACGGCCGCGTGATCATCGGCGACCTGTAGGCGCCCCTGACCCAACCCGTGGTTACGGTGCGCAACTTCGGTGAACGTCCCTGAGTAGCCCCTCCCGGGCACATTCCGGGACGTTCGCCGCGTCGGGGCGGCTCGCGTCAGGCGACCGCGACGGCGCCGCCGCGGCGCTGATCGCCGCCGCCCGAGAGCGCGCCGGTCCGAGGATCGCGGGCGACCGCGTGCACGCCGCCGAAGAAGACGTTGCGCTCGGCCCAGCGGACGACCTCGTAGCCGCGCTGCTCGAGCCGGCGCAGGGCCTCCTCGTCGATCCCCGGCTCGGCCTGGATCGCGCCGTGCTCGAAGTGCACCCGGGGGGCGTTGACCGCCTCGGCGACGCCCATCCCATCGCAGACGAGGCGCATGATCGTCTGCAGGATCGCGGCGCGAATCCGGTTCGAGCCGCCGCTGCCGAGCCCGGCCTCGAGCTCGCCGTCGCGGAGGACGACCGTCGGCGACATCATCGACGGCAGGCGATGTCCGGGGGCATGCTCGTGGAACCCGAACGGGTTCAGGTCCTCCTCGCCGAGCATGTTGTTGACGTGGACCCCCGTGCCGGGAACGACCAGCCCCGACCCGGTTCCGTTCGAGCAGGTGACGCTGGCGCAGATCCCCTCGGCGTCGATCGCGGTGATGTGGGTCGTCGAGCCGAGCCGGTCGGCCGACAGGAAGCGGGCCGCGAACCCGTCCTCGTAGAGACCGGCGAGGAACTCCCGCGTGCGTGCGCTCTGCGCCGCCTCCATCGCGAGCACGATGTCCTCGGTCCCGGGCGACCCCTCGACGCGGGCGAGCAGCTCGAGCGCGAACGCGATCAGGATCCCGCCCGAGGACGGCGGCGGATTGGTGAGCACCTGGCGGTCGCGAAACCGCGCCGACACCGGCTCACGGGCGATCGGCTCGTAGGCGGCGAGATCGGCGGTCCGGAGGATCCCGCCCCGCTCCACCACCCAGTCGGAGATCCGCCGCGCCGTCTCACCGCTGTAGAACGGCTCCGAGCCCTCGGCGCCGAGCCGCTCGAGCGCGTCGCCGAGGTCCGGCCAGCGGAACCGGTCGCCGACGCCGAGCACCCGGCCCTCCGGCGCATAGATCTCCGCCGCCTCCTCGTAATGGGTGAGGATCGGCGCCAGGATCTCGAAGAAGAACGCCTGCTCAGGGTTGATGGTGAACCCGTCGCGTGCGAGCGCCGCGGCCGGCCGGGCGAGCTCCGCCAGCGGCACGGTGCCGAACAGCTCGGCCGCACGCTCCAGCCCCGCCGGTGTTCCGGGGACCCCGCACGAGGCGGCGCCGACGTTGAAGACCTGCGCGGACTCGGGCGTGAAGTAGATCGGGATCGGGACCAGCTCCGCGCCGCGCTCGGTCCCGTCGGCCCCGGGGGCGGCGACGAAGAAGTCGAGCACGGTCGTCTCGGCGCCGGTGTGGACGAGCATGTGGCCGCCCGCGCCGAGTCCGGTGAGCGGGCTCTCGGTCACGCACGAGGTCATCACCGCGGCGACCGCGGCGTCGACGGCGTTGCCGCCCTCGCGCAGCACCCGCGCCCCCGCCTCGGCGGTCGCCGCGTGGCCGGCAGCCACTACGCCGGGCGAGCTCATATGCGCAGACTAGGGCGGCAGGCGGCGCTAGCGGCCCGGGACGTACTCGGGCACGTCGGCGTCGAAGTCGCGGACGCGCGGCTTCGGGGCCCGCTGGGTAGCGCGCCCGCTCGAGCGCGAGCCGGACTCGAGCGCGCGGCGCTCGCCGAGCTCGGGACGGTCCGCACGGCGCCCGGTCTCGTCGAAGCGGGTCGCGATCACCGTGATCCAGACCTCGTCGTCGATGCTGTCGTCGATGTTGGCGCCGAAGATGATGTTGGCGTCCGGGTGCGCGGCCTCCTGGACGATCTTCGCCGCCTCGGAGACCTCGAGCAGCGAGAGACTCGAGCCGCCGGTGATCGAGAGCAGGATCGAACGCGCCCCGTCGACCGAGGTCTCGAGCAGCGGCGAGGAGACGGCGCTCTCGGCCGCCTGCACGGCGCGGCTGTCGCCGGCGCCCATCCCGATCCCGAGCAAAGCGGTGCCCGCCTCGCGCATCGTCGTCCGCACGTCGGCGAAGTCGAGGTTGATCATCCCTGGAAGCGTGATCAGCTCGGAGATCCCCTGCACGCCCTGACGGAGCACGTCGTCGGCGACCTGGAAGGCCTCGACCATCGTCGTCGTCTTCGCGAGCACGGTGAGCAGGCGCTCGTTCGGGACCACGATCAGCGTGTCGACCTCGGCCCCGATCTGCTTCACGCCCTCCTCGGCCTGGGAGGCCCGGCGCGAGCCCTCGAACCGGAACGGCTTGGTCACGATTCCGACCGTGAGCGCGCCGACGTCACGGGCGAGCCGGGCGATCACCGGCGCCGCGCCGGTGCCGGTACCGCCGCCGGCGCCACAGGTGACGAAGACCATGTCCGACCCCTTGAGCAGGCGCTTGATCTTGTCCTGCTCCTCGAATGCCGCCCGGTAGCCGAGCTCCGGATCCGAGCCGGCGCCGAGGCCGCGTTGCATCCCGCTGCCCAGGTGCACGGTGACGTCGGCGTTCGACTGCTGCAGCGACTGCAGGTCGGTGTTGACGGCCATGAACTCAACCCCGGGGATGCCGGCGTCGACCATCCGGTTGATCGCGTTCACCCCGGCGCCGCCGACCCCGACCACGCGGATCACCGGGGCGTGCGGGGTCGCGTCGCGGAAGTCACCGCTGTAGGTGGGCTCGTCGCGTCCGTAGGCGGGCGGGTCGGCGTCGAGGACGTCGTCGGCGAAGATCCGTGAGAGCCGCTCCTTGGCCGCGGGCGGTTCCTCGGTCCGGTAGGCGCGCACGTCGTCCTCGGGCGGGGACTCGGGCTCGGTCTGCGTATGGTCGAAGGGCTGCGACTCGGGTGGGGCCTGCGGCTCGGGGTCCGGCGGACGGCTCTCGCGCGGCGCGGGCGGCTGCTCGCGCATCACGCCGGTCTCGTCCTCGGCCCGCTGCTCGCCGCGCTTCGGCGCCTCGGGCGGATCGTCGGGATCGACGGTCGATCGGAAGAGGTCGGCGAGCGGGCCCTCCCGCATACTCGCCCGCTTACGACGCGCCATGGGTCAGTACCTCCTCGGCGAGCTCGCGATAGTAATCCGCCGCATTACTGTTGGGATCGTACTTGAGCAGGCTCATTCCACGGACGGGAGCCTCGGCAAACTTGATCGCCTTCTTGATCCGCGACTTGAACACCAGGTCGCCGAAGTTCTCCTCGAGAATCGCGACCGCCTCCTTGGCGTGCACGGTGCGTGAATCGAGCATCGTCGGCAGGATGCCCTCGATCTGCACCCTCGGGTTGAGGTTCTCACGGATCATCTCGAGCGTGTTCTGGAGCTGCAGCAGCCCACGCATCGAGAGGTACTCGCACTGGACCGGGACGATCACCTTGTCGGACGCGGTGAGCGCGTTCACGGTCAGTAGCCCGAGGCTCGGCGGCGTGTCGATGCAGACGAAGTCGTAGTCGTGCTCGACCACCTTCAGCGCCTTCTCCAGGGAGCGCTCGCGGCCGATCTGGGTGGACATCGCGATCTCGGCTCCCGCGAGGTCGATCGATGCGACGGCGATGTCGATCTCCTTCTCGTGGATCGCCTCGCGGATCGGGATGTGGTGCACGAGGACGTCGAACATCGACTTCTCGACCTTGTCGGGATCGATCCCCTGGCTCATCGTCAGGTTGCCCTGCGGGTCGAGGTCGACGCAGAGGACGCGGTGGCCCGAGTCGGCGAAGGCAACGGCGAGATTGAGGGTCGAGGTCGTCTTCGCCACCCCGCCCTTCTGGTTCGCGAAGCTGATCACCTTCGCCCGTCCGCCGGGCTCCTCGGGCGCCTCCTGCTCGACCGGCGCGCGCCGCGGCGCGATCGCCTCGCTGGCCGTGATCCGCACCTCCTCGTCGGGCTCCGGGTCGGGCACCGACGCGGCGACCGCGAACGGGCGGGCCGAGGCCGGCTCGGGGGTGGGCTCGGGCTCCTCGGTCGACTCGGGCTCGGGGGTCGGCTCGGCGTCAGGGGCGGGCTCGGGCTCGAGCTCGATGGTGAGCTCGGGCTCGGGCGCGGCGGCCTCCACCATCGTCGGCTCAGGAGGCGTTTCGCTCTCGGCCTCCGGGAGCGAGATACCGCTCGGCGGCTCTTCCGGCTCGGGCGCGGCGACGTGCTCGACGCCCCGGTGGCGATCATGATCGGGGTTGGGTCCGCGGCTGAAAAGTCCCATCGTTCGCGCTTATTCGCACGCACTGGCGGCTTTCCTTCCCCTGCAATGATGGCGACGGTGTTTAGTGCGCCCGTCCGCAAGTACGCCCGCACTCAGGCGGCTGCAAGCCGTCGCCTGGCTGCGTCCTCGGTCGCGCGAATAGCACACGGCTATTCGCGCTCCCTGCGTCCTGGTCATGCTCGGCTTTCGCTCGCCTGAGCACACCCGTACCTGCGGTCGTGCGCACTAGCTTGCTCGACAAGCGCCTGGTGTTCGTCACCGGCAAGGGGGGCGTCGGCAAGTCAACGGTGGCGCTGGCGCTGGCGCTGGCTGCCGCCGAGCGCGGCCAGCGAACGATCCTCTGCGAAGTCGGCGCCCAGGAGCACCTCTCGCACGTGTTCCACAGCGGCCACGTCGGGTTCCACGAGGTTGAGATGCACAAGAACCTGTGGACGATCTCGATCGACCCAGACGAGTCGATGCGCGAGTACGTGCTCCTGCAGCTGAAGGTGAAGCCGATGCGCGACCTGCTGTTCCGCTCGCGGATCTTCAACTACCTCGCCGCCGCCACCCCCGGCCTCAAGGAGCTGGTGACGATCGGCAAGATCTGGGAGCTGACGCTCGAGGAGCGCAAGGCGCGGGGCGGGCACCGCTATGACCTCGTGGTCGTCGACGCTCCGGCGACCGGGCACGGAGTCGGCTTCCTGCAGACCCCGCGCACCTTCGCCAACATCGCCCGGGTCGGCCCGATCCGCAATCAGGCCGAAACGCTCGACAGCTTCATCCGCAACCGCAAGCGCACCGGCGTCGCGGTGGTCGCCCTGCCCGAGGAGATGCCGGTCAACGAGACCGCATCGCTGGAGCGCGCCCTCGCCGACGAGGTCGGAGTGGGAGTCGACCGGATCTTCTGCAACGGCCTCTACCCGGAGCGCTTCGCCGAGGACGACGTCGCCGAGATCGCGCTCGCCGCGGCCCGGGCGACGCCACCGACGCGCGCCGCCTGCCGGGCGGCGATCACCGAGTCGCGTCGCGCCCGCGCCCAGCTCGAGCAGCTCGCCCGGCTCGAGGAGATCTGCGAGGCCCCGGTGAGCACGCTTCCCTACCTGTTCGAGCCCGAGCTCGGCATCGACGAGATCGGCGCCCTCGCCGACCTGGTGGCCGTCTGATGGCCGGGGTCGCGGACCTCCTGGAAGGCAAGCGGATCTGCGTCTGCGCGGGCTCCGGCGGGGTCGGCAAGACGACCACCTCGGCGGCGATCGCCGCCGGGATGGCCGCGCGTGGCAAACGGGTCGCGGTGCTGACCATCGACCCGGCGAAGCGGCTTGCCGATTCGCTCGGGCTCCCCGAGCTCGGCAACACCGAGCGCCGCGTCGACCCGGCCCTGTTCGAGGCCGCCGGGATCGATACCAACGGCGGCGAGCTGTGGGCGATGATGCTCGACGCCAAGCAGACCTTCGACGAGGTCGTCCGCGAGCACGCGCCCGACGACGAGACCCGCGAACGGATCCTCAACAACCGCATCTACCAGCAGCTCTCGAGCGCGCTCGCCGGCTCGCAGGAGTACATGGCGATGGAGAAGCTCTACGAGATCCACGCCGAGGGCCGCTACGACCTGCTCGTTCTCGACACCCCGCCATCGCGCAACGCGCTCGACTTCCTCGAGGCCCCGAACCGGCTGCTGCAGTTCATCGACGGCCGCGCGCTGCAGGTGTTCATGAAGCCGACCGGGCTGGGGATGCGGGTCTTCGGTCGCGGGGCCTCCATGATGTTCTCGGTCCTGCGCCGGATCACCGGCACCGACCTGCTGGAGGACCTGGCCGAGTTCTTCCAGGCGTTCGGAGGCATGGTCGGCGGCTTTCGCGAACGCGCCCGGCGCGTCAACGAGTTGCTCTCCGACGACCGGACCTCGTTCCTCGTCGTCTGCGCACCGCAGGGCGAGCCGATCACCGAAGCCGTCTACTTCCACCGTCAGCTCGGGCAGGCTGAGATGCCGTTCGGGGGCGTGATCGTCAACAAGGTCCACTACGAGGGTGAGCTCGGCCCCGACCCCGACGAGATCCGGACCGAGCTGCGCGAGTTGCTCGGCGATCCCGGGCTCGGCCGGCGAGTGATCGAGAATTTCGCCGACTTCCAGGTGCTCTCGGCGCGCGACCGCCGCAACATCGAGCGGCTCACGGAGGAGCTCGGCCCGAGCGTCGTGATCGAGGTGCCGTACCTCGACCACGACGTCCACGACCTCGCGGGGCTGATCGAGATCAACCGCTACCTGTTCGCCTCCGGCAGCGAGGAGCGGGTCGCGATCGCCGCCCAGGTCTGAGAACCGGTTCGAACAGGCCGAAGTCACCGGGCGTCTCGCCCGGTGACTCGACCTGCTCTTCCTGGGGTGATCGGAGGAAGTTCTGGATTACTCGGGGGTGACCTTGGCGCGGCGGCTGCGGTTGTAGGTGATGTCGCGCACGTCCCACTCCGTTGTCTCGGGGCGCGGGAAGAGGCCGGCGACGCGATCGCCGCGCGCCTCGCGCTCGGCACGCGTCTCCTCGATCAGGCGCAGCACCGGGCTCGCGGGGCGACCACCCTGGTCGTAGATCGGCCGCTCCTCGGGCTCCGGTTCGCCCTCGGCGGCGGAGGGAGCGGGGACGAGCTCGAGCGAGGTGGTGGGTTCCTGTTCGTGGCCTGCCAGCCGTCCAAAGATCTCGCGTGCTCTGCTCATCGACTCCTCCTCCGGCTCGTGCTCGGGGCCCGGGTCAGCTTCAATTCGCGCGTCGAGCTCGGAAACCTCCTCGGGCTCCGAGACGACCGCCTCGGGCTCCTCGACCGGCTGCTCCGGCAGCAGCTGGGCGAGCTCCACGCCAAGCTCGACCTCGTCCGGGTCGACCGGGGTCAGGTCCCACTCGGTGGTCGACCCGCGCTGCTCGGCGGCGCCGTCGCCCACCGCGAGGCCGTCGGCGAGCAGGACCTCGTCCGCGGTCACGCGCAGGTCCGAGCCCAGGTGTCCGGCGGCGGAGTCCTTGAGGATCGCGCGGGCCAGGTCCTCGAGCGCGGCGGCGGTCTCGGCCGGGGTGGCCGCTCCGGCGCCGGCCGCCGGCTCGCCGCTCCACAGCTCGCGCTCGAGCCCGATCGCGCGATCGACGACCGCCTTGACCTCCGCCCGCTGCTCGGGCTCGGCGCAGAGCGCGGCGACGCGCATCGAGAGGCCGAGGCCGGCGGGACCGCCGCCCTCGAGGACGAAGCGCAGGGCGAGCAGATGGTCGTTGAGCGCCTCGACGACGACGTTGCGCTCGAGCCCGGCCTCGAAGCGGTTCAGGGCCCGCCCGAGCGTGGTCGGGAAGCCGGGGCGCCCCAGGCCGAGCCGCTGGAACGGCGTTCCGGCGACGGCCAGCGAGCGCGCGAACGCGACCAGCTCGCCGAGCTCGCCTTCGGTCAGCCGGTAGCCACCCGGCCGCTGCCGCCCGGAGCCGGTGGCGATCCGCCGCCAGCGGTCGCCGGAGATCCGCGTCCAGGCATGGGGGCCGAGCCCGACGCCACCGGCCTTGAACAGGCGCAGGGTCGTGACCAGGCGACGGAACGATTCGACCGCGGTCAGGCCGACGTCGGCGAGCTCGCCGTGCTCGTCCACCGCGGGCTCGTCGACGAGGACGACCGCGAGCATCGCCGGCTCCCAGGGCGAGACACCGAGCCCGTCGGCAAGGCGCGACTCCGGGGGCACGTCGACGGTGTCGGAGCGGACGATCGACGCGAATCCGAGGTCAAGCTTGGCGACCGGCATCTGCAGCCCGCGCAGCGGCACGATCACTTCGATCTGGCCCGCCTCGATGTCCATGCCGGACTCGACCTCGTCGATCGCGGCCGCCAGGCCGCGATCCTCGATCGTGAAGTCGGAGCTGCCGATCCACAGCCGGCAGAGGAAGGCGAGGGTGGCGATCTCGGCCCGCTTGCGGGCATCCTCGGGGATTCCGATCCCCATCTGCTCGAGATAGGCGCGGCCGAGCCCGGCGATCTCGATCGCCGCGCACGCGGTTCCGAAGGAGTCCAGCTCGCGCAGCTCGCCGGCGTGGTCGTAGACGAAGTCCTCGGTCCGGGGCTCGTAGCGGACGAGCGGCGAGCCGTCACCCGGCTCGCGAACGTCGTAGGGAATCTCGTGGCCGGCGGCGATCAGCTCCCGCAGCCGCTCGGCGGCGTCGAACGCGACCGCCTCCAATGCCTCTCGAACCACAAGGTCGCGCATGGCAGGAGGCTTCGCCCGGCCACGGGGCGCTCCTGCACTGCAAGCCCGCTTGCAGCGGGCATCGGTCCGTTCAATGCGTCAGGCGAGATTCGTCCGCGAACTCGGCACGAGTGACGATCTGTGCACCCATACGGTGCTCAAGTCACCACTCGTGGGCATGAAAGGGCGGACGCCCGCCACCTCACCCCCACCCAGCCCGGGAAACGCCGCGAGGAACTAGACCGCGACGAGCCAGCGCTGGCCGTAGGAGCGCATCTCCTCGATCACCGGGACCAGCGCGCGGCCCTTCTCGGTGAGCGCGTACTCGACCCGCGGTGGGACCTCGGGGTACGTGTGCCGCTCGATGATCGCGCACTCCTCCAACGCCCGCAGACGCAACGACAGGGTCCGCGGGCTGATCCCCGCGAGGGAGCGCTCGAGCTCACAGAAGCGGCGGTTGGAATCCGCGAGGTCGCGGATCACGAGGAGGGTCCACTTGCCGGAGATGATCTCGGCGCAACAACCGACGGGACAGGGGGACTCGTTCATGACTGCATACCGCGGATGAGCGTGGTGTACCGGCCACGGCTCGTCTCCGAGTATAGCCAACGCTTCAGGAAATGAAGCGGGGTTTTCGGAGCTGGGAGCGGCCGTTCAGCCGCCGAAGATCGACGCGGCAGGCGTCGTCTCCGTGAACGGATCGGCGGGCGAACCCGGCGACTCGGGCTGGTCGCCGAGGACCTGCTCGATCCCGCTCGATCGCTGGCCCTTGGCCTCGAGCAGGAGCTTGAAGTCGTGCGGGTTGGAGGCGACCTCGAACGCGAGCTCGGCGTCGACGCGCCCCTCGAGGACGTGGCCGAGCAGCGCCTGGTCGAAGGTCTGCATCCCGTAGTACTCGCCCTCGGCGATCACCTCGCCGAGCCGGCCGGTCTCCTGCGGATTGAGGATCAGGTCCTGGACCCGGCCGGTGGCGACCAGGATCTCGCAGGCCGGGACGCGGCCGCCGTCGACCCCCCGGACCAGGCGCTGGCCGATCACGCCGCGGATCGTCGCGGCCAGCATCACCCGGGCCTGCTGCTGGAGGTGCGGCGGGAAGAAGTCGATGATCCGGTTCACGGTCTCGGTGGCGTCGAGCGTGTGCAGCGTGGAGAACACGAGGTGACCGGTCTCGGCGGCCGAGAGCGCCGTGCGGACCGTCTCCTCGTCGCGCATCTCGCCGATCAGGATCACGTCCGGGTCCTGGCGCATGACCCGGCGCATTGCGCGCGCGAAGCTCTCGGTGTCCATGCCGACCTCGCGCTGGCTGATGATCGAGCGCTTGTCGCGATGCAGGTACTCGATCGGGTCCTCGAGGGTGATGATGTTGCGCGAGCGGGTCGAGTTGATGTGGTCGACCATGGCGGCCAGCGTCGTCGACTTGCCCGACCCGGTCGTTCCGGTGACGAGCACGATCCCGCGCTGCTCCTCGGCGAGCGTGCGGATCACGTCGGGCAACCCGAGGTCCTCGACGGTGCGGACCTGGAACGGGATCGCGCGACAGGCGATCGCGACGCTTCCCCGCTGGCGGAAGGCGTTGACCCGGAACCGCGAGAGCCCGGGAATCGAGTACGAGAAGTCCGCCTCGCCGACGTTGTCGAACTCCTCGAGCGCGAGCGGCTCGGCGATCTGGCGCAGCGCCTTCTCCGTGTCCTCGGGCTGCAGGGGCCCGACGTCGGGCACGGGCATCAGCTCGCCGTCGGTGCGAACCATCGGCGGCGAGGGGACCTTGACGTGCAGGTCCGAGCCGCCCCGCTCGACCAGGAACCGCAGCGCTGAATCGATGTCGAACATCAGACCCTGTATCGGGCGTCCGTGCCCGCGCCTTGAGCCCCGCAGACCCACAGAACGTGCCTGCGCGCACTACCGCGCGGGCTTGCGCAGGCCGCGCGGCCCGCTGACCTCGGCGCTGACCACGCACTCGGGGCCCTCGCAGTCCTCGAGCTGGTCGACCAGCGCGGCGAGCTGCGTGCGGGCGGATCCGTAGGCCGGCTCGCGAGCGAGGTTGCGGAGCTGGTTCGGGTCGCGGACCAGGTCGTAGAGCTCGCGCTCGGTCCGGCGCCCGGCGCCGATCGGCGCCTCGATCCCCTCCGCCTTGGCCGCGTAGTTGGCCCGGTGGTACTCGAAGTACGCGTAGCGGGCGGTCCGCACGCCGACGTACGAGGACACCTTGTAGCCATGGCGCGACCGCGCCGTGTTGTCGCGGCCCTCGATCAGGATCGCGCGGCCGGGGTCCGCGGGCGCACCGGAGAGCGGCCCGGTGAGCGAGGTTCCGTCGATCGGTCGCGCGAGCTCCGGGGGCACGGTGGCGCCCGCGTAGTCGAGGATCGTCGGCGCCAGGTCGGCGTTGGCGACCGGGTCGTCGACGACGCCGCCGCGCGCGACGCCCGGCCCCCGGATCAGCAGCGGGATGTTGATCGCCTCCTCGTAGGGGCGGTTCTTGCCCCGCTTGATCCGGTGCTCGCCCGTCATCACGCCCTGGTCGGTGAGGAAGATCAGCACCGTGTCGGCGAGCTGGCCGGTGACGCGCAGCTCGTCGAGGATCTCGCCCACGCCGTCGTCGAGCGCCCGCAGCGCGGCGAGGCCGCAGCGGTAGTCGCGATCGATCGCCTCCAGGTCGTCCTTCGACAACGGCGGACGGCGGGCGACGAGCTTCGGCTTGTCGGAGACGTCGCGCTCGTTGAACGACGGCGACCGCGGCACCCTCGCGTTGACGTACAGGCGCGCGTAGCGCTTCGGCGGGATCGCCCCCTGCTTGCTGCCGCGGTCGTCGGGAGGTCCCTCCGAGCAGCGGCGGCCCGCGAGGTCGTTGCGCCCGACGCCGCTGTGGGGCGGGTGGTAGGCGAGCCAGAGGAAGAACGGGCGCGGGTCGATCGCCTGCGCGTCGATCAACGGGAGCGCGTACTCGCGGGTCAGGACGTCGGTCTGGTAGTCGGCGGGCCGGTCGCCGTACCGGCGGGGCGTCCCGTCGGGCTCGAAGATGTCGAAGTCGTAGTAGGAGGACAGGCCGTCGCCACCCTCGCCGATCAGGCCGGACCACTGATCCCAGCCGCGCGGCGCCGCCCGCGGGCTACGCAGGCCGTTCAGCCATTTTCCGGCGAAGGCGGTCGCGTAGCCGTTCGCCTGCAGCCAGCGCCCGAGGGTCTTGCCGGGTTCGACCAGCGCCTGGTAGCCGCCCCCGCTGAGCGGGTTGTTGCCGATCGTCCCATGGTTGTGCGCGTATTCGCCGGTCAGCAGCGTGGCCCGGGCGGGGCAGCACAGCGGGTAGGTGGCGAACGCGTTTGCGAACTCGGTCCCGCGGTCGCCGAGCTCGCGCTGGACGGTCGGCAGCGCCCGCATCATCCCCGGCGCCTGGTCGTCGCTCATGATCACGATGAAGTTCGGGCCGGCCGGCGCCTGCGCCGGCGCCGGGCCCTCGCCGGCCATCAGCGCGGCGGCGACCGTCGCCAGCGCGAGCGCGGCTGCGAGCGCAGCCGGGCGGCCACGCCTACGCCCACGTCTCCGACTCCCTGCCACGGTCGCGCAACGCTACCGAGGCGAGCACGCGCGTATCGCCCAGCCGGCCCTCCTCCTCCGATCAGACCTGCAGGCAGACCGCCACGGCCGTGAGGTTGTGATCCGCACCACTGTCGTTGCCGCCGTCGACGATGATCGACTCGGTGGCGGTGTTCAGCCTCACCTCCCCGATCCAGAGCTCGAATTCGGCCGAGGAGTTGTCGTCCGGGGACCATTGCCCGTTGCCGCCGATCAGCTCCTCGCCGGCGTTGCACGCCGCCGTCGCGGTGTCGACGTTGTACGAGCCGTTCTCGCCCGCGCCGCCCGGCACGTTCACGGGCGTGCCGGACCGTGTGACAACCCCGTCGCCGACCTCCGACGCGCCGACCGCGCCGGAACCGATGTCGGCCTGTCCAATCGTCCCGTCCTCGATCTCGTCGAACTGGACCGAGTTCGATTGCAGGTCGTTGGTCGTGACCGTCTCGTTGGTGATCTCGTCGCTGGCTACGGCGCTGGACGCGATCTCGTCGGGGCCGACCGAGCCCGTACCGAGATCGGCCGCGCCAAGCGACTCGTCGAGGACGTCGGCGCCGGTCAGGGTCGCGTCGAGGATGTCGACGCTCTGAACCTTGTTGTCGCCGATGTCGCCGCTGCGCACCTGGCCATCCTGGATCTTGGTCGTTCCCACCGAGTCGGGACCGAGGTCGGCGAGCTGGACCTCGCCGTTCACGATGTCATCGCTGAACACCGTGTTGCTGCCGTCGAGGGCGATCGCCGTGCCGCTCATCACGAAGCAGAACAGCGCGATGTAGCCGACCACGTTGCTCCGCAGGTGGTCGCGCAGGGCCTTGCTGATCAAGGGCCACCTCCCCAGTTGGGCCGGCGTCGATGCCGGCACTGTGGTTCACCGTGCCGGCCGGACCGGGGCACGGCACGGCGCCGACCCTCTCACGCCGATGACCTCGTGTCAATCGGCGCAAGCGCCTCAGGCGTCGCTAGGCGACTTCGCGGAGCTTCTGCGCTTCGGCGAGGCTCTGCAGCTTCTTCAGCGACTGGTTCTCGATCTGGCGGATGCGCTCGCGGGTGACGTTGAACGTCCGCCCGACCTCGTCGAGGGTGCGGGGGTGCTCGCCGCCGAGCCCGTAGCGGAGCTCGAGCACGCGTCGCTCGCGGTAGGAGAGGTTCTCCAGCGCCTCGCGGAGCGCTTCCTTCGTCAGCAGGTCGGCGGCGCGCTCGAACGGCGACTCGGCCTTCTCGTCGGCGATGAACTGGCCGAACTCCGACTCCTCCTCGTCGCCGACCGGCTTCTCGAGCGAGACCGGGGCCTGCGCCGAACGCTTGATCTGGTCGACCTCATCGGGGTCGATCCCGGTGACCTCGGCGATCTCGTCGGGGGTCGGCTCGCGGCCGAGCTCGGTGACCAGCTTGCGCTCCGCGCGGCCGATCTTGTTCAGCTTCTCGACGACGTGCACGGGGATCCGGATCGTCCGCGCCTTGTCGGCGAGCGCGCGGGCGATCGCCTGGCGGATCCACCAGGTCGCGTAGGTGGAGAACTTGAAGCCCTTGCGGTAGTCGAACTTCTCCGCCGCGCGGACCAGGCCCAGAGTGCCCTCCTGGATCAGGTCGAGGAAGGGGAGGCCCTGGTTGCGATAGTTCTTGGCGATCGAGACGACCAGGCGGAGGTTCGACTCGACCATCTTCTGCTTCGCGTCGAGGTCGCCGCGCTCGATCCGCTTCGCGAGATCGACCTCCTCCTGGGCGGTCAGCAGCCGGACCTTGCCGATGTCCTTGAGGAACAGCTGCAACGAGTCCGTGGTCATGTCCGGCTTCAGGTCGAGCGCTGCCGACTTGCGGCGCTTGCCGCGCTTCGGCTCGGCGCGCTCCGAGTCGGGAGACGACGCCTGCGCCGGGTCGAGGTCGTCGACCATCTCGACGCCCTGGCCCTCGAGGTAGCCGTAGAGCTCCTCGATGTCGCCCTCGTCGACGTCGACCTCGGCCAGCGCCCCGGCGACCTCGCCGTAGGTGACGACGCCCACGGCCTGCCCCTTGACGACGAGGTTCTTGACCTCCTCGAGCTCCTGAAGTTCGGTGATCAGCATCGCGTGCCTACGTATTCCTTCCTGGTTCTTGCATCCGTGAAAACTGTTGCCTGGTCACTATCGGCGGTCTGCGTGGGGGCGATAGCCGAGCGCCCTATTTGCCCCTATTTCGTTGAGTCGCGTCCATTCGGCATCGCCGGCCCTGCCAAGAGCCCTCTCTTTTTCAGCGGCCGTGACAACCCTCAGACGCGTGGTTGCAAGTGTAGTCGGCGGATATTCGAAGTCAACGGGTCATTCGCTGTTTGCGGGGCGTTTCCGGCGCCCGAACGCGAGCGTGCAGCGGCCGGACGGCGTTGAACACCGATACCCACACTCGGTGACGCCGAATCACAACGCGCGCGTCCGCCGATCGCGATGGAATACAGGGGATGAGCGACCTCCCGTCCGACCCAGCCGAGGCCGAGGCCGAGGCCCAGCAGGGCAGCGTGTTCGGCAACCTGCCCGACTCGCGGCCCGGGGAGCGCAGCCCGCTTCGCGATCCGGCCGCCAAGCCACGCCGGTCGGCGGCGAAGGCGTCAGCGAAGCCGCGCGCCGCGGCGAAGCCGAAGGCCGCCGCGAGGCCGGCCACAAAGCCGCAGCCGACCGGCGAGCGAAAGCCGGCGAGTCCCCGGCCGGAGCCGGCGGCGACCGAGGCCGAGGCCCCCGGCGGGCTCGAGGACATCGCCTGGGCCGGTGTCGCGGTCGCGGCCGAGGCCGCGACCGCCGGCGTCCGCCTGCTCAGCAAGACGATCGAGGCCCTGCGGGGGAACTCGGAGCGAACTTGACGGAGTGCTCCCCGGCGCGAGTAGCGTCGTGGTTGGGCGAGCGAGAATCCAGCATGGCGAGGACGCAGGGAGCCCGCATGGCAGCGCCATGTGGGCGACTGAGGACGACGCCAGGCGCCGATTCGCAGCCGCCCAAGCGCGGCGGTACTCGCGGCGGTGAGCACTAATGTCGGGGACCGGTTCCTCGGTCTCGGACACCCGCCCGGCGAGATTTCTGCGCGTCTTCTGGGAGCGTGCCTACCGGGAGAACATCACCGGCCTCTCGGCGATGATCGCCTACAACCTGGCGCTGGCCCTGTTCCCGTTCGCCCTCCTGGTCCTCTTCATCTTCGGCCAGGTGATCAAGAACCCCGACGTCGAGGCGAGCGTGCTGCGCGACCTGCAGAGCATCTTCCCGGCCGCCGAGCAGAGCTCGCTGACCAGCATCGTCGACCGGATCCGCGACAGCTCGACGACGATCGGGGTCGTGGCCGCGGTCGGCGCGATCTGGATCGGGGCGTCGTTCTGGGGGGCGATGGATACCGCCTTCTGCCGCATCTACCACGTCGAGTGCCGCGGCTGGGTCGAGCAGAAGCGCTTCGCCCTGGTGATGCTGCTCGTGGTCATCGTCTTCCTCGCCGCCAGCGTCGTCGTCCCGGTCGCCGAAGGGGTGCTGACGAGCAGCGCCGAGAACCTCCCCTTCGGCCTCGACGAGATCGGCGGCCTGCGCAGCGTCGCGGTGCTCGCCGTCGCGCTGCTGGTCACGTTCGCGATCTGCTCGCTGATCTACTACGTCGTCCCGAAGGGTCACGTTCCCTGGCGCGGGGTCTGGCCCGGGGCCCTGTTCGTCACCCTGACCACGGCGGTCGCAAACGCGATCTTTCCCTTCTACCTCGGCCAGTCGAACATCGACCAGCTCGGCGGCGCGCTCGGCTTCATCCTCGTCGCCCTGGTCTGGTTCTACCTGATCAGCCTCGGCCTGCTCGCCGGCGCGGTGATCAACGCGCTGCGCTTCGAGTTCCACGAGACCGGCTCGATCGAGGAGGAGCGGGCGCGAGCGTTCGCGGAATCGGAGGGGTGAATCGCTTGCCTTCGCTCCGGCTTGATGCGAACATATGTTCGTGCCCGATCAGGCGACGATCCTGCACGCCGACCTCGACGCCTTCTACGCGTCGGTCGCCCAGCGCGACGATCGGAGGCTTCGCGGGCGACCGGTCGCTGTCGGCGGCGGGGTCGTGCTCGCCGCCAGCTACGAGGCGCGCGCCCGCGGGGTTCGCTCGGCGATGGGTGGGCGCCGGGCGCGGAACCTCTGCCCCGAGCTGATCGTCGTCGAGCCGCGGTGGTCGGCCTACGTCGAGGCGAGCCGGAAGGTGTTCCGGCTGTTCGACGACGTCGCGCCGGTGGTCGAGGGGCTATCGATCGACGAGGCGTTCCTCGACGTCGCCGGCCTCGAGCGGATCAAGGGGACGGCGACCGAGATCGCGGAGCGGCTGCGCCGCGACGTCCGCCGCCAGGTCGGGCTGCCGCTGAGCGTCGGGGTCGCGCGGACGAAATCGCTGGCTAAGGTCGCGAGCGCGATCGCGAAGCCCGACGGCCTGCTCGTCGTCGCGCCGGAGCGCGAGCTCGACTTCCTCCACCCGCTCGCCGTGGAGCGGCTCTGGGGCGTCGGCCCGGCGACCTCGGCGAAGCTGCGCAGGCTCGGGATCTCGCGGGTCCGCGACGTCGCCGAGCTCTCCGAGGCGGCGCTGGTCGCCTTGCTCGGAGGAGCCCTGGGCCGCAAGCTGCACGCGCTCGCCTGGGCCCGAGACCCGCGGCGGGTGCGCCGAACCTCGGGCCGGCGCTCGGTCGGCTCGCAGTCCGCGCTCGGCAACCGTCCCCGGTCGGCGCGCGAGCTCGACGCGGTCCTCGTCGGGCTCGTCGACCGGGTGACCCGGCGGATGCGGGCCGGCGGCCGCGCCGGGCGGACGGTCAACCTGCGGATCCGCTTCGGCGACTACTCGCGCGCCTCGCGGTCGCGGACGCTGCCGAAGGCGACCGCGGCAACCCGCACGGTGCTCGCGGTGGCGCGCGGGCTGCTCGCGACGGCGATGCCGATCATCGAGCGCCGCGGGATCACCCTGCTCGGCGTCGCGGTCAGCAACCTGCAGGGGCGAGGCGAGGGCGTCCAGCTCGAGCTCGACCGATCAGGCGGCGCGGTCGACGCCGCGCTCGACGAGCTGCGCAGCCGCTACGGCACGCGCTCGATCACCCGAGCGGTGCTGCTCGGCCAGCGCGGCGCGCAGCCGTGGCTGTTCCCCGGCGAGGAGCCGCTCGACTAGGCGGTTCGCCTGCCCGACGCGGCGAACGTCCCGGAATGTGCCCTGGAGGGGCCACTCAGGGACGTTCGGCCGCGCGTTAGCCGTAGCGGCCGCCGGTGACCTCGCGCAGCTTCGCCTGATCGTGGCGGGCGCTGACCGTGCGCACGGTGCCCGAGCGTGAGCGCATCACCAAGGACTCGGTTGTCGCCTTGCCGCGGCTGATCCGGACGCCATGCAGGAGCTCGCCGTCGGTGACCCCGGTGGCGGCGAAGAAGACGTCCTGCCCCGAGACCAGCCGCTCGACGTCGAGCACCTCGTCGAGGTCGTAGCCGGCGTCGAGGGCGGCTTGGCGTTCCTCGTCGTTGCGCGGCCAGAGCTTGCCGAGCAGCTGGCCGCCGATGCACTTGATCGCCGCCGCCGAGATCACACCCTCGGGGGTGCCGCCGATTCCCCAGAGCAGGTCGACGCCGGCATCGGCGGAGACCGCGAACAGGGCCGCGGAGACGTCGCCGTCTGAGATGAAGCGGATCCGGGCGCCGAGCTCGCGGAGCTCGCCCACCTGCTCCTCGTGGCGGGGCCGGTCGAGCATGATCACGGTGACGTCGCCAACGTCCTTCCCCTTGCGCTCGGCGACCCGGCCGACCACCTCGGTGAGCGGGTCATCGAGGCTGAGGCAGTCGGCGATCTCGGAGTTGCCGGCGATCTTCTCCATGTAGACGCAGGGGCCCGGGTCGAACATCGTCCCCCGCTCCGCGAGCGCGATCACCGAGAGCGCCGAGGGCATCCCGCGCGCGGTCAGGGTCGTGCCCTCGAGCGGGTCGACGGCGATGTCGACCTCTGGCGGGCTCCCGTCCCCGATCGACTCGCCGTTGTAGAGCATCGGGGCCTCGTCCTTCTCCCCCTCCCCGATCACCACGAGGCCGTCCATGGGCACGGTCTCGAGCAGGAGGCGCATCGCGTCGACGGCGGCGCCGTCGGCGGACTCCTTCTCGCCGCGGCCAACCCAGCGCGATGCCGCGAGCGCCGCCGCCTCGGTGACGCGGACCAGCTCCAGCGCCAGATTGCGGTCGGGCTTGGAGCCCGAGCGCACGTCGTGCGAAATCACTCCCATCCGGCCGGGAGCGTAGGGGTCACACGGTGCCGGGGGCTTTTCGAGTCTTCTTCGGTCCGCTCTCGACCGAGCGGGTGAACCCGACGATCGCGATCACGACCGCGCACAGCAGCGCGACCCAGTAGCCCCAGTCGAGGCTCAGCCCGATCTCCGCCGGGCCCTTGCCCGGCTTGTCGATCACGCCGTTGTAGAAGATCAGCACGGCCCCGGCGAACCCGGAGATCATCGTCATCTCCCCGGGCGGGTAGGAGAGCTTGTGGCCGCGGACGAGGATCCAGGCCAGGATCAGCGGCGCCAGCGCCAGCAGGAGCAGAAGCCAGCGCAGGATCGGGAAGGTCTCCCACGCCGTGCACGAGGTCTCGTCCACTCCGCAGATCCAGTCGTCGGGGTCCTGGGTCTTCGCGACGTCGGCGAGGTCGTACGAGTACCAGGACAGGAAGAGGATCGAGACGATCAGCAGGAGGGAGGCGATTGCCCCGGCCGCGACCCGGCCCGTGTTCAGCCGCGAGAAATCCATGCAGCCGCGAGCCTATCCGACGGATAGGCTGCGACGCGCCGGATGGAAGCCGCTGTCAACACGAAGCGCTGGGGCCTCACCCTCCCGCTGCCGATGACGCCGTTGCACCAGACCGCCGAGCACGTTCGCCGTGCCGAGGCCGCCGGCTACACCGACCTCTGGAGCGGCGAGACCAACGGGCCCGACGGTTTCACGCCGCTCGCGCTCGCGGCCGCCTGGACCGAGTCGGTCCGCCTGGGCACCGGCGTCGTCGGCGTTTTCCAGCGCGGCCCGGCGATCCTGGCCCAGCAGGCGGCGGCGCTCGCCGATGGCAGCGGCGGGCGATTCGCGCTCGGCATCGGCGCGTCCTCGGACCGGATCGTCGAGGGGTGGAACGGGATCCCGTTCGAAAAGCCGCTGACCAAGGTCGCGCAGACGCTCGACTTCCTGCGCCCGGCGCTCGCCGGGGAGCGGACGCCGAACGGCTTCAAGCTGGAGGCGGCGCCGCCCCGGGTGCCGATCATCCTCGCCGCCCTGCGCGGCAAGATGCTGCGGCTTGCGGTCGAGAAGGCGGACGGCGCGTTCACGAACTTCCTGCCGATCTCGGGCCTGCCGCAGGTCCGCGAGCAACTCGAGGGCGCGCCGGAAGGGTTCGAGCTGCTCTGTCGCTTCTTCTGCCTGCCGGGCGAGCGCGAGCAGATCGAGCCGCTCGCCCGCTTCATGTTCGCCTCATACGTGACGGTGCCGGTGTACGCGGCGTTCTACCGCTGGCTCGGCCACACCGACGCGATCGCCGAGATGTGCGAGGCGTGGGACGCCAAGGACCGCGAGCGCGCGACCGCGGCCGCCCCGTGGGAGCTGATCGAGGAGATGTTCATCCTCGGCACGCCCGACGAGATGCGCGACCGGCTCGATCAGTTCGTCGCCGGCGGGATCACCTGCCCGGTTTTGACCCCGATCACGACCCCCGACAAGCTCGGCGAGCTGATCGACGCGCTGGCGCCGGTGGGCTGACCGTAGTCCCTCCCCCTCGCCCCGCTTCGGGGCGTTGACCAAGGCTCGGGCCAGGAGTAGATCGTCACGAGCTACGCGAGGGGAGGCGCGCGATCTCGAGCAGAATCGCCGCCTATATGCGCGCAAACGTGCTCGGGCTGATCGCGATCTTGATCGCGATCACCGGCACTGCGTACGCATCCAACGAGTGGACCGGGGACAACATCGTCGACGACTCGCTGACGAGCGTCGACTACAAGGACAACAACGTCAAAGGCGTCGACCTCTTGAACGGCACCGTAAGGGCCGCCGACCTGGGCGGGGATGCGATTCCCTCAGACGACGAGTGCTTCTTTCCGGGAATCTGCTTCAGCTCGACCAAGATCGCCGACCGGGCGGTCGGCGAGAGCGAGATCTCGCCGGGCGCCGTGGGGACGTCGGAGGCGGCCTCCAACTCGCTCACCGGCAGCGACATCAACGAATCGGCGCTCGACTCCAACGTCCTTCAACGCCGCGTCGACGGCAGCTGCGCGGTGGGGGATTCGGTCCGGGCGGTGAACGCCACCGGCACGGTGACCTGCAACCAGGGCCCAGCGGCGTTCTACGCCTTCGACGATGACACCGGGCAGATCTGCGATGTCAGCTGCACCGAGCTGACGCTGCACAACATCCCGGCCGGGATCTATCTGATCGTCGCGAAGATCATGCTCTTCGAGCCGGGGGCGCACGGCAAGACCTTCGTCGGCTGCCAGCTCGTCGCCGGCTCCGACATGGCTAACGCCGACACCGACGACGCCAGCTACACCGACACCGAAAGCGACTTCGCAAAGACGACCTTGCCGCTGGAGGTCATCCACACGTTCGGATCGACCGATAACGCCTCGATCAACTGCGGGGACTTCGGCGAAGGCGACGTCCAGGGCAGCGCCGCCAAGATCGCCGCGATCCGGCTCGGGTCGGTGAACCAGCGCTGAGGCGGCCGCCGAAGCTCGCGCGGCTCAGTCGTCGGCGCCGCTGTCCTCACCGTCCGCCGACTGGCCGACGACGTTGAGGTCGCGGTCGAGCTGGACGTCGACCTGGCTGCCGTCGTCGAGGGTCACCTCGACCTCGTAGTAGCTCTCCTCGTCGCCCTGCTCGGTCTCGGTGACCGTGCCGCCGCCGGTCGCCTCCAGCGCCGCGGCGCTCGCCTCGTCGAGCGTGCTGCCGCTGATCGGCACATCCGGACCCTCGGCCGCGTCATCCCCGCCGCCCGCGGCGACGGCCACGCCGCCCACGCCGAGCGCGAGGACCGCGGCCCCGGCGGCGATGATCTTGTTGCGCTTGCTGAACGTCATCTGGATCTCCTTCGGTCGTTACCGTGGCCCCGGGTTCTACGCCGGGCCCGTGAAACGACCGTGAAAGCCGAAGCGGAGCGTCAGTGGGAGGTGACGGTCACCTGCCGGTCGGCAAGGCCGTTGTCGCAATCCTCACAGATGGCCGCCACCAGCTCGTGCTCCTCGTTCTCCGCACGCTTGAGCCGGGCGACGACCCGTTCGAACTGCTGCTCCCACGGCTTCAGGACGGCGGGATCGGCCGAGACCTTCTTGCGCAGGATTCCCTTGACCTCGATCAGCCCCGCTTCGTCGGCCTCGTCGCGGCAGCGCTCGAGCGCCTTCACCCATGGATTCTCGTCGCCGGTACGCAGCACCGCTCCAGCCGCCTTGCGCAGCTCGACCCGCTGTCCGATGCCGTCCTTCGCAGCCCGCTTCAGGATCCGCCCCTCGACCGACGGCCGCTCCGGGTTCTCGTGCGCCACGACGTTGCACCGGCTCGTTTTGCCGATCTTGATCTGAGCGAGGAGGCCTCCAAGCCGGGCTTCCCGCTGCGCCGGAGCGGCGGCATCGGCCGGCTCGACGGAGATCACGCCGTCATCGCGGAGGTTGAGGACCGCAGCGAGCAGGACGTTGAGCACCAGGGGCGTAGCGTCAACCTCGGCGCCCGACGGAACTCGGACCTTTCGTGAAGCGCCGGGATCCGGCGGAAACATGCGATCGCCGAAGAGGTACAGCAGCGTCGAGGGGCTCGGCTCGTTCGCCATCCGTGCGACCGTCGCACACCGGCCATCGACGGTCAAGCGGTCAATCGCGCCCCCGCGCCGAGGCGAGCAGCTCGTTCACGTCGGCGACCTCGCCGAGGTGGCCGAGCTTGTCCGGGTTGACGATCCCGTTCACCCGGCGGATCTCGCCGCCGGCGATCTCCAACACCATGACGCTGATGATCTTGCCGTCCGGTGCGTGGAAGATCGCACCGGGAGCGCCGTTGAGGCGGGTGACCTCCGGCGTGAAGCCACCGAACCGCGCGCCGGCGCGCGCCCATGCGGCCAGCGTCCTGGCGGCGCGCGCGCGGCCCCGGACGGGGTGGGCGAGGGCAGGAGCCTTGCCGCCGCCGTCGCCGTGGAGCTCCACGTCGGCGGCGAGCAGCGTTTCGAGGGCGCCCAGATCGCCCTCCTGCGCGGCAGCGAAGAAGCTCGCGGCGAGCCGCTCCTCCTGCTCGGGCTCGGACTCGAACCGCGGGCGGCCGCGCTCGACCTCGCGACGGGAGCGCACCGCGAGTTGGCGGGTCGCGGCCTCGCTCTTGCCGACGATCTCGGCGATCCGGTCGTACGGGTAGTCGAAGACGTCGCGCAGGAGGAGCACCGCGCGCTGCTCCGGGGTGAGGCTCTCGAGCAGGACCAGGAACGCCATCGACAGCGAGTCGGCGAGCTCGGCCCGGACCGCCGGATCGTCCCCCTCCGGCGTGACGAGCGGCTCGGGCAGCCATTCGCCGACGTACGTCTCCCGCTTGACGCGAGCGGAGCGCAGCTCGTCGATCGCCAAGCGGGTGACCACGGTCGCCAGGTAGGCGGCCGGCGAGGCGATCTCCTCGCCGGCCTCCATGGCCCGGTGCAGGCGCAACATGCCCTCCTGGACCACGTCCTCCGCTCCCGCGACGCTGCCGAGCATCCGGTAGGCGATCGCGAACGCGCGCGGGCGCAGATCCTCGTAGAGCTGCTCGTCCTGCGCCATCAGGCCGCGGTCGCGGCGAGCGATCCGACCAGGCTCGGATGCCGCGGCGTCCAGCCGAGCTCGCGCTTGGCCTTCCCGTTCGACGCCCCGCGCAGCTCGGTCATCATCACCGTCGCCGCCTCGCCGGCCATGAGCCGGCCGAGCCAGCGCGGCACCCGGAACGGCTTCTTCGCCCCCAGCTCACGGGCGGCCTCGGGGAGCCAGTCATGCACCGGCGCGGGGTCATCGTCGACGATGTTGTAGACGCCCGGGGCCCCGCGCTCGACGGCGATCGCCGTCGCCTCGGCCGCGTCCTCGATGTGGATGAACGACAGGATGCCGGTCCCGCCGCCGACGATCGGGAACTTGCGGTCGCGGATCGCCTCGGTCTGCTCGCCGGCCGGCGGATCCCACTGAAACGACGTCCCGGGCCCGTAGAAGCCCCCGTAGCGGAGCGCGAGACCGTCGATCGGCGCCGCTCCCACGACCGCTCGCTCCAGGTAGAGAATCGCCTCCACCGTCGGGCGCACGGCCGCCGGGGGATCCGGATCGGGAGGATCCTCCTCGGTCTTGACCGGGCCGCCGGTGCGCTCAGCCGGCCAGCCGGCGAAGCTCTGCGCGACGAACCTGCGCGTCCCGGCCGCGCGGGCGGCGGAGAGCAGGATGTCGGTGCCCTCGGTCCGCAGCCGGTTGGTCTGCGCGAAGTCCCGTTCGAAGTGGCGGAGGTCGAGCGAGCCCGAGAGGGCGGTCAGCTGATGGACGATCACCTCGGGCCGGGCGGTGCTGACCGCGGCGCCGACCGCGTCGGGATCGAGCGCGTCGGCGATCGCGGGCTCGGCGCCCAGGTCACGCACCAGCTTGGCGCGCTCCTCGCTGCGGGTCATGCCAACGACCTCGTGCCCGGCCGCGACCAGCTTCGGCACCAGTTGCTTTCCCAGCGCTCCCGTGGCGCCGGCGACGAAGACCTTCATGATGGCTCCTTTCGTTTCGTCTCTACCCATGAGACGAAACGGCCACACCGTCTGTGACGCTAGGCGGGTCGCGCCAAGCTCAGCGCGTAGAGCTCGTCCGGGTCGGTCCACCACTCGACGATCCCGAGCCCGGCGTCGGCGTAGCTCTGCTCGAGCCGCTCGCGGGTGAACTTGGTCGAGATCTCGGTCCGCATCTCCTCGTTGCGGGCGAAGTGGGTGCGCATGTCGAGCTCGGTGAGGTCGATGAACTGCTCGGCCAGCGAGCGCAGGCGGATGTCGATCCACTCGTTCTCGGCGTCGAAGAAGGCGACGTGCTCGAACTCGTCGGGGTCGAAGTTGGCGCCCAGCTCGCGGTTGAGCACATGGAGGACGTTCTTGTTGAACTCGGCCGTCACTCCGGCGGAGTCGTTGTAGGCGGCCTCAAGCACGGCGACGTCCTTGACCAGGTCGGTGCCGAGCAGGAAGCGGTCGCCCGGGTACATCAGCGACGCGATCCGAGCCAGGAACGAGCGCCGCGGTCCCGGGCGGAAGTTGCCGATCGTGCCGCCCAGGAAGGCGATCAGGGCTCCCTCCTCCCGCGGGACCCGCTCGAGGTGGGTTTCGTAATCGGACACGACCCCGTGCACGCGCAGGCCCTCGTACTCGTCGACCAGCTCGTCGGCGACCCGGCGGGTGATCTCCTCGGAGATGTCGACCGGGACGTAGGTCTCGAGCGAGCCGGCGTCCCGCATCGCGTCGAGCAGGCAGCGCGTCTTCGCGGCGGCCCCGGAGCCGAGCTCGATCAGCGTCGTCGGCCCGGCGGCGGCGACGATCTCGCCGGCGCGGTGGTCGAGGATCGCCCGCTCAGCCCGGGTCGGGTAGTACTCGGGCAGCTCGGTGATCGCCTCGAACAGCTCCGAGCCGCGCTCGTCGTAGAAGTACTTCGGCGGGATCTCCTTGAACGGGCTCGAGAGGCCCTCGCGCACGTCCTCGGCGAGCCCGGCCAGCCAGCCGCCCTCGGGGAGGTGGACCTCGATCTCGATCTGATCGGCCGTTCTCATCTACAGGTCCCTTACGCAACGTACGCCGGAGAAGATCTGTGAGCGCTCGGGAAGGTCCCAGTTGCGAAAGCTGACGCGGATCACGTCGCGGCGGGTCGCCCAGGCGCCGCCCCGCAAGACCTTGTAGGTGTCGCCGAAGAAGACCTCGGAGTACTCGGGATACGGGAAGGCGGCGAAGCCCGGGTAGGCGACGAAGTCCGACGACGTCCACTCCCAGACGTCGCCGAGCATCTGCACCGCGCCCGAGTACGCCGGCGCGTCAGCGTAGGCGCCGGCCGGCGCGCAGCCGAAGGCGAGCTGGTCGAGATTCGCGCGCTCGCGGTCGGCGCCCGCCGCCGCCGCCTCCCATTCGGCCTCGGTCGGCAGCCGCTTGCCCGCCCAGCGCGCGAAGGCGTCGGCCTGGTGCCAGCTGACGTGGACGACCGGCTTTGCCGGGTCGACCGGCCGGCGGCGGCCGAAGGTCGTCGTCACCCAACCGTCGCCGTCGCGCTCCCAGTAGAGCGGCGGCTCGGCGCCGGTGTCGGCGAGGAACTCGGCGAACGCCGCGTTGGTGACCGGAGTGCGGTCGATCTCGAACGCCGCCAGCTCGACCTGGTGGCGCGGGCGCTCGTTGTCGTATGCGAATCCCCGGTCCGGCGCGCCGATCTCGTGGACGGCGGCCTCGACCCGGACAGTCGCCGGGCCGTCGTCGACCGGCTCACCGGCGACCGTGCCGTCGACGCGGACCGGCTCGTAGCCGTCGATCATCTGCAGCAGCTGCAGCATCGTCTCGTTGTGCTGGTGCTCGTGGGCGATCAGCATCTCGTAGGCGAAGCCTTCCTCGGTCAGCGGGTCGCCCGTGTCGTCGAGCGGCACGTTCTCGAGCACGTCGAGCGTCCGCGCCCGGACCTCGTCCATGTAGGCGCGCAACTCGGCGCCGCGCAGGATCGGCAGCTCGTTCCGGACCTTGCGCGGGTTCTCGATCGCGTCGTAGAAGCGCCCGAGCTCGCCGCGCATCGGCTCGCGGCCGCCGATCTGCCGCACCAGCCAGAGCTCCTCGAAATTGGCGATGTGCCCGAGGTCCCAGGCGAGCGGGCTGAGGATCGGCGAGTAGACCGTGTTCAGCTGCTCGTCGGCGAGCGGCTCGATCAGCAGCACGGTCCGCTCGCGCGCTTCCGCGAGGCGATCGGCGATCCGTTGATTGAGGTTGGCCTCGACCGTGGGGGCGATCCGAGCAGGCTACCCAGGTCCGGACCTGGCGAGTGTGACCGACTGGATATCGTGCGCGACCGATGCAGACGCAGGGAACCAACGCGCTCGTCGTCGGCGGGGCTTCCGGCCTGGGCGAAGCGACCGCGCGGCGGCTACACGCCGACGGAGCCCGGGTTGTGATCGCCGACCTGAACGCCGAGCGGGGATCGGCGCTGGCGAGCGAGCTCGGCGACGGCAGCGAGTTCGTCGAGGCGAACGTGCTCGAGGCCGAGCGGATCCAGGCCGCGGTCGACGCCGCGAGCGCGGACGGCCCGCTGCGGATCTCGGTCTGCTGCGCGGGGATCGGCTGGGCTCAGCGGACCGTCTCCAAGCAGGGCCCCCACGACCTCGAGATCTTCTCCAACGTGATCAAGGTCAACCTGATCGGGACCTTCAACGTGCTCCGGCTCGCCGCCACCGCGATGGCCGGCAACGAGCCCGACGAGGAAGGCGAGCGCGGGGTCTGCGTCAACACCGCCTCGATCGCCGCCTTCGACGGTCAGATCGGCCAGGTCGCCTACTCGGCGTCGAAGGGCGGGATCGCCGGCCTCACCCTGCCGGCGGCCCGCGACCTCGCCAGCCTCGGCGTGCGCGTGATCACGATCGCTCCCGGGCTCTTCGACACCCCGCTGCTCGCCGCGCTCCCGGAGGAGAACCGGGCCGCGCTCGGCGCCGGGATCCCGTTCCCGTCGCGGCTCGGCAAGCCCTCCGAATACGCTGACATGGTGGCCGCGATCGTCGTCAACCCGATGCTCAACGGCGAGACGATCCGTCTCGACGGCGCCCTGCGGATGCCGCCGAGGTAGGACGCGATGGAACTCGGCTTCCTCCTGCTCACCGACCACAGCGAGGCGCTGAACGGCAAGCTCTACGCGATGGGCGGGGGCTGGAACATGCTGCGCTTCAACGAGCTGCCGGTCCAGCACGTGTTCGGGATCGCGTTCGGGATCGACGTCAACTGGGACGAGGCGAACGAGCGCCACACGATCGAGCTCGAGACCCAGGATCCCGACGGCGACCGGCTCGGCGACGAGCTTTCGTTCGAGGTCGAGGTCGGGCGCCCTCCCGGCTCGATCACCGGCCAGGACCAGCGGGTCGTGGTCTCGATCCAGGCGAACGCGGCGTTCTCGAAGCCCGGCCCGCACGCGGTCGTGATCCGCTCCGGCGACCGCGAGCTTGGTCGCAGCCGCTTCTACGTCGTCGAGGTTCCGCCGGACCTCCGCGCCACCTGAACAGCGAACCAGCGCTCCAGCAACTCGCGGGCCTCGGCGTAGATTCCGGGCGACTCGCTCTCCCGCGGGCCGGCGACGTTGAGGGTCACGAGCCCGTCGACCTCGCCGAGAAGCTCGTCGATCGCCGTCGCGGCGGGGCGGCCGGGTTCGAGGGTCGCGCAGGGGTGGCCCAGTTCGGAAGCCAGGCTGCGGGTGCGTTCGGTGCCCGGCGAGCGGGCATCCGCACGGGTGATGATCAGGGTCGCGTCGCTGTCGCGGACGTTCCAGCGCGTGCGCTGCTCCGGGTCGTTGCCGGGAGTCTCGGCCAGGCGTGGATAGGCCCTGAGCACGCCGGGCGGGTTCGGGACGTCCTCGGCCCAGCCCCCGAACGGACACCAGCCGCCGTACTCGATCCCGACCTCGATCGCGAAGTCGAGAGCCGCCCTGTCGACCCCCGTCTGCCCACCGGAAACGATCTTCGCGATCATCGGAATAGGCTTGCATGTGATGCACGAAGGGGGCTGCTCGCGATCCCGACTTCTGGCCGTCGCGGCCACCGCGGCGAGGAGGCGGTCGCCGGCGGGTTCGACGCCGCGACCCCGCACGGCTACTCGACCGGCGCCGAGATCTACAGCTCGCGCCGCACCGGCGGCGGCAGGCGCTGGAAGATCGCCGGGATCAACGGCGGCCGCGAGCGCCACCTGAGCGTTTACGCCTACTGCGTCTAGGCACTGTTCAGTCCGTGCCCTCGTACTCCGGGTCGAGCCAGACGATCTTCTCCCACGGAGGGGTGACGGCGAACTCGGTGTCAACCTCGGACGCCGCGACCGGCTCGGCCGGAATCAGGCCGAGGCGGCGCGGGTTCGTGAGCCGCTCGAAGCCCGCGGGCTCGACGGTGCCGGCGTGGCTGCCGCCCGAGACCCGGTACGCCGCCCCGTCCGCCGGCAACCATCCGGGGCCGTAGCCGTGGTGGGAGCTGGCGCGCATCTCGACGCCGGCGACGGGGTGGATCCGCAGCTGGAGGGACTCCCAGTCGTCGGGGTGATAGCTCGGCGTCCCGACGGCCTCGGTCACCTCGCGCACCACGCCCGGGATCACCGAGCCCTCACCGGTCGCACTGCCCGGGTAGTAGAGCCAGTACTGCACGTAGACGTTCCCCGCCGCCTCGCCGGAGCAGTTCGTTCCCGGCGTCTCGGTACCCGGCCGGCAGTCGACCACGTGAGTGAAGGCGACCGCGGGCTCGCCGGTCAGCGAGCGGGCGACCCTGATCCCGTCGCGGCCCTCGGCGCAAGCGTCCTCGCGGCACTCCCGGAAGTCGACCGGGAGCGCCCGCATCCCGGGCTCGTAGCGGATCTGAGGCGCGGCCTCGGCGACGAGCCCGGCGAGCTCGTCGCCATAGGCGAGCGCGAGCTCCCCGGCCGCGAGCGGCTCGCAGTTGCCCGAGAGGGAGAGCGCGCAGACGATCCGTCCCCCGATCGCGCGGGCGAGCGCGGTGCCGGGCAGCGCCACCCCCGCCACCGCGGCGAGCGTTGCCACCACCAGGGAGAGGACGAGCACGAGGCCGATCCACTCGACCGTGCTCTGGCCGCGCTCGCCTGCAAGTGACACGGACCCGACGCTAGGTCGCCCCGGCGCGCACATGGCGCGGCGATCGCGCCGTTTACGGGTCGGGATCGACGCGATATTGTCGCGGCGTGGCCGAGCAGAGCTGGGAGGGAATGCCGAAGCAGGAAGGACGCGGCTGGCGCTTCTGGCTGGTCTGCGTCGCGAGCCTGCTGCTCCTGATCCTGATCGTGCAGAACGCTCAGAAGGTCACGGTCGACTTCCTGTTCGTCGAGACCGAGACGCCGCTGATCGTCGCCCTGGTGATCGCCGGCGCGCTCGGCGCGCTGATCGGGTGGGCGCTGCCGCACGTGCGCCGAAGCCGCCGCGCCGAGCGCGAGCGCGAGAGCCGGAAGGACTAGAGCTCCTCGATCTCCGCCGCGATCTCGGAGGCCGCCTTCTTCGCGTCGTCGAAGAGCATCGACGAGTTCGGCTCGTAGAAGAGGTCGTTGTCGATTCCGGCGAACCCCGGCGACAGCGAGCGCTTGATCACGATCACCTGCTGGGCCTCGGAGACCTCGATGATCGGCATCCCCGCGATCGGCGAGTCGGGGTCGTTCTTGGCCGCCGGGTTGGTGACGTCGTTGGCGCCGATCACGACGGCGACGTCGGTGCGCGGCATCTCCGGGTTGATGTCCTCCATCTCGCGCAGCTTCTCGTAGGGGACGTCGGCCTCGGCGAGCAGCACGTTCATGTGGCCCGGCATCCGCCCGGCGACCGGGTGGATCGCGTAGTTGACCTCCACCCCGCGCTTCTCGAGCTGGTCGGCCATCTCCTTGACCGCGTGCTGGGCCTGGGCGACCGCGAGCCCGTAGCCGGGGACGATCACGACCGAGTCGGCGTAGGCAAGCTTGATCGCTGCGTCCTGGGCGCCGATCGAGACGTGCGGGCGCTCCTCGCCGCTGCCGGCGCCCGCGGCCGGAGCGCCGCCGAAGCCGGAGAAGAGGATGTTGGCGACCGAGCGGTTCATCGCCGTGGCCATCTCCATCGTCAGGATCGTTCCCGAGGAGCCGACCAGGGTGCCGGCGACGATCAGCGCGACGTTGTCGAGCGAGAAGCCTGCGGCCGCGGCGGACAGGCCGGTGGCCGCGTTCAGCAGCGAGATCACCACCGGCATGTCGGCCCCCCCGATCGGCAGCACGACGAGGTTGCCGAGCACCGCCGCGGCGATCAGCAGGCCGATGAACAGAGCCTCGTACCCGCCCAGATCGCCGGCGTTGGAGACGAGCACGACGCAGGCGGCGAGGATCCCCACCAGCAACAGCGCGTTGATCACCTGCTGGCCCGGAATCGCCAGCGGCCGGGTCGGGATCAGGTCCTGAAGCTTGGCGAAGGCGACGTTCGAGCCCCAGAACGAGACCGAGCCGATCACCGCGGCGAACAGCACCGGGACCAGCTCGTCGAGCGGGACGTCGAGCGGCGCGTGGCGGAACTCCGACCAGGCGATCAGGGCCACGGCGCCGCCGCCGACCCCGTTGTAGAGGGCGACCATCTGCGGCATCTCGGTCATCTGCACGCGCAGCGAGGCGACCACGCCGACCGCGGTCCCGACCGCGAGCCCGCCGATGATCACGCCCCAGTTCCCGAGCCCGTCGAGCAGCAGGGTGGTGATCACCGCGATCGCCATCCCGCCGGCGGCGATCAGGTTGCCGTTCTTGGCGGTCCGCGGATGGGTCCCCTGCATGAGGCCGTAGATGAACAGCGAGAACGACAGCGTGTAGAGGAGGACGGTCGCGTCGCCGCCCGGCTCGAGCACGGCGAGTGGCATCAGGAAGCCCGTCCTTCGCCCGACCCGGCCGAACCGGACGCGTCAGCGGAGGATTCGGCCGGCTTTGGTTTTCTCACGAACATCCCGAGCATCCGGTCGGTGACCATGAACCCGCCGACGATGTTGATCGCGCCGAAGGCGATCGCGATGAAGCCGATCAGCTGTTCGAGGAAGCCGTCGGCGACCCCGGCGACGATCAGCCCGCCGAGCATCACGATCCCGTGGATCGCGTTCGTCTGGCTCATCAGCGGCGTGTGCAGGGTCGTCGGCACCTTCGAGATCACCGCGAAGCCGACGAACGCCGCGAGCACGAAGATCACCAGCTCGGTCACAAGGTCCATCAGCTACCTCCGGGGCCTTCGGCCCCTGCCGCCCTTTCGTTCTTGATCGCGCCCTCGTGGGTGATGCAGGCGCCGGCGATCACCTCGTCGTCGAAGTCGACGGTCAGCTTGCCCTCCTCGTCGAGCAGCAGGCCGAGCAGGTTCTCGACGTTCTTCGCGTACAGCTGCGACGCGTGGGCGGCCATGTCCGACGGCAGGTTGACCGGCGAGATCACCTTGACGCCGTTGTCGGAGACGATCGTCTCGCCCGCCTGCGTCAGCTCGCAGTTGCCTCCGGAGTCGCCGGCGAGGTCGACGATCACCGAGCCTGGCGCCATGTTGGCGACGGCCTGCGCGGTGAGCAGGATCGGCGCCGGACGCCCCGGGATCTGGGCGGTGGTGATGACCACGTCCTGCTTGGCGACGTTCTCGGCCAGCGCCTCGCGCACCTGCTCGTTCTCCTCGTCGGTCAGCGGCCGGGCGTAGCCGCCCTCGGCCTCGGCGTCGGGGATGAAGTCGAGCTCCAGCGGGCGGCCGCCGAGCGACGCGATCTGCTCCCAGGCGGCGCGGCGGATGTCAAAGCCCGTAACCACCGCCCCGAGGCGTTTGGCGGTCGCGACCGCCTGCAACCCAGCGACGCCGGCGCCGAGCACGAGCACCTTCGCGGGCGCGACGGTCCCGGCGGCGGTGGTCATCATCGGGAAGAACCGGCCCGCCTCGCGCGCCGCGAGCAGGGTCGCCGCGTAGCCGGCGACGTTCGCCTGCGAGGAGAGCGCGTCCATCGCCTGGGCGCGGGTGATCCGCGGGATCGCCTCCATCGCGAAGCTGGTCACGCCCGCCGACGCGAGCGCCCTGTTGGTCTCGGCCGAGGTCAGCGGGGCGAGATGGCCGATCAGGACCTGCCCCTGCCTCAGCTTCGCGATCTCGTCGGCGCTCGGCACCGCGACGTGGACGACGACGTCGGCGCCCCAGGGGTCGCCGATCTCGGCCCCGGCGTCGGTGTACTCGGAGTCGGGATGGCCGGAGGCCTCACCGGCCCCGGACTCGACGACGACGTCGGCCCCGCCCTCGGTGAGCGACGCGACCACGGGCGGAATCAGCGCGACGCGGCGCTCTGACTGCGCGGTTTCTTTGGGGACGCCGATCTTCATCCGTAAGGGCGGGCTCGGCCGCCTCCGAGACGGGGCAGCCTAACGAACCGCCCGCGAGGTCGCGCCCCTGCTTCCGCGGTCAGCGGCGCTTGACCTTTTCGCAACCGCGCGTCCGGTCACTCTCGTCGACGACCGCCCGATCCTCGCCCTTGCCGCAGAGGACGACGTCCTTGCCGCCGCCCCTGGAGCGCAGCCGGTCCGCCCCGCCGTTGCCCCCGAGCCGGTCGCTGCCCGCGCTGCGGTCGCGCACCTTGTCGTCGCCCCCACCGCCCTTCAGCGAGTCCGCGCCGCGACCGCCCTTGATCAGGTCGTCCATCGCCCCGCCCCGGACGTCGTCCCGGCCGTTGCCGCCGCGAGCGCAGTCGTCGCCCGCGCGGGCCTTGATCTGGTCATCGCCGCGGCGGCCGATGATCAGGTCGCCGGCGATGCTGCCGAGCAGGGTGTCCGCCGCCTTGGTCCCGGGGATCCGCTGATCGCAGGCCCCCGGAAGGCCGCCGCCGCCACCCCCGCCACCACCGCCGCCGGGATTGAACGCACCGGAGGCCGGCGCGGGAGGCAGCGTCACCTTCCAGACGTCGACCGAGTTGCGACCGACCGGGCCGAGCAGGAAGTCGCCGGTTGCGCCGTAGTAGGTGATCGAGCCGTCGCGATTCTCCTCGGTCTTGAACACGTGGGAGACCCAGGTGTCGGCGTTCTCGGGGATGAAGTGCCCGGCATAGGCGAAGCGGATCGTCCCGTCGTTGTTCTCGACGAAGTCGACGACCTGGGTGCCCTGCGAGTACCAGCCCATGAAGATCCGGTTCTCGCCCGGGACCTGCTGGAAGACATGCGCCGTGCAGAACGACCCTTCCGGCTGGGTGCGGATCTGGGCCCGGTAGATCGCCAACTCCCCGTCCGGCGTCCGCTTGTACGCCTCGTGCGCCTGGGCCTCGGTGGGCGTGGTCGCCGACGTGATCAGCTTCGCCGGGTCGTAGAAGTGCAGGCCGCCGTTGCCACGGATGTTCGCGCCCACGGGATCGCAAGCGGCGCCCGGCGGGATGAGGCCGCCGCCGCGCTCATCGGTGGCGAGCAGCGTCCGGCCCGAGCCGCTCAGCTCGGACTCGTGGTTGAAGGCGATGTCCTGGGTGGAGTCGAGCGGCGGGAGCGTGGTCTGGCCTGGGCCGCCGCCCTGGTGGATGACGCTGCCGAGCCAGCGGACGCCCTGCAGCGACGGCGAGCCGGCCGCGATCCAGCCGGGCACGTCGAGGTCGGTGGCGCCGTCGGCGGGCCCGTCGACGCAGTCGGTGACCATCGCCTCGGTCGCCGTCGGCCCGACGGTCGAGCTGGCGCGGACCTGGCAGGGAAGCGGCGTCCCGCGCGGCTTGTCGTCGCTGAAGTCGGTCGGCGTGCCCATGTCGTTGAAGGCGCCGCTCATGTCGAGCTCGATCAACGAGTTGCCGCTGCCGCAGGTGAGCTTGTCGTCGGGGTAGACCTCAAGCTCGTGACAGCCGAAGATCGCCGAGCCACCGGTCTTGACCGTGTGCCCGAGCGCCATCTCGACGTTGGGATAGCGGTAACGGAAGACCTGCGGCCGGCAGGCGGTGCGCTTCTGGTCGACGGTGGTCCCGGCCGGGAAGTTCATGCACGAGGAGAGGTCGACGACCTCGAAGCCGTCGAGGTCGAGCGCGTCGGCCGAGCCCTCGACCTCGTTCTGACGCTCACCGGCCTCGTTGACGGTGATCGCGTCCGAGGTGACGGCGTAGGCGATATGAGGCCGCTTCGGGTCGACGTTCACCGTGTGCGCCTCGCCGATGTGGGCGGTGAGCCCGATCTCGACCGGGGTCGCCGGGTCGGTGACGTCGACGATCTCGAGCCCGCCCTGCGGCGCCTGCTCGATCCCGAGCACGCCCTGGTCATGGCAGCGACCCTGGGCGTCGCTGGCGTCGATCAGGACCTGGGTGTCGGTGCGCACCGCGTAGGGGTTCTGGACGTTGAGGATCGCGTTCCCCTTCGGCGACGCCTCGACGTCGTGCTGGAGCCCGGTCGCGGCGCTGGGATTGCTGATGCAGCTCGCCGACGGGTGCTGGGCGAGCAGGCTCGGGTTCACCTGGCCGTTCTCAGTCAGCTGGATGATCGACTGCCCACCGCCGTTCGGCCCGGCCGCCAGGGTCCCGACCGAGGCGTAGGTCTCGCCGCCCTGGGTGAAGAAGTCGAGGTCGGTGTGCGGGTTGCCGGTCGTGATCGTGTCGATCAGCTCCCACTCCGCCCCCGGCCCGCCGGAGTTGAACGTCGACGACGGCGCGGGCACCGAGATCGGTGGGGGCGCGGCATGATCGAGCCAATGGGCGGCGGCCACCGCCGGAACGAGCGCGCTGACGGCCACCACGAGCGCGGCGGCGAAACCTCTGACCTGCATCCCAGAACCTCCCGATTACGGAACGTCCCCCACCGCGACGCTAGCGCAGGCGGCCGCCCGAGGCGCCGGTAGATTCCCGACCGTGAACGCCGCTCAGTCGGGCCCCCGAGCCCGCACCGCCCCGGAGCTGAAGGCCCAGATCGAGGCCGAGCGGCTCGGCCGTCCATTCCTCGTCCATCGCGACGCCGCCGACGAGCAGCGGTTGCTCGTGATCGGCGAGGAGGTCGACTCGCTCTGGGTGGGGCGCAGCGAGTCCGCCGACCTCAACCTCGCCTGGGACGAGGAGGTCTCGGGCCTGCATGCCCAGCTCGAGATGGTCGGGCTCGAGTGCACGCTCGTCGACGACGGGCTCTCGCGCAACGGCTCGTTCGTGAACGGTGAGCGGGTCAGCGGCCGGCGCCGCCTTCGCGACGGCGACACGCTCCGCTTCGGCCGCACCGGGGTGATCTACCGGGCGCCCGCCGAGAGCGGCTCCGAGACGGTGCTCTCCGGCGACGCGCTCACCGCCGCCGGCGTCTCCCCTGCGCAGAAGCGGGTCCTGGTCGCTCTGTGCCGCCCGTTCAAGGACGGCTCGTCGTTCGCGACCCCGGCGACCAACGGCCAGATCGGCGAGGAGCTCCACCTGAGCGTCGACGCGGTCAAGACCCACCTGCGCGCCCTGTTCGAGAAGTTCGGGGTCGAGGACCTGCCCCAGAACCAGAAGCGCGTCGCCCTGGTCGAGCGCGCCCTCCAGAGCGGGCTTGTCTCCGAGCGGGAGCTCTAGCTAGCTGACGTCGAGCCCGGTCGCGCGCCGCGCCGCCGCCTCGTCAGGCTCCTGGAAGATCTCGAGCCGGATCGCGAAGTCGTCGTCGTCGATCGTCCAGACGCCCCACGTGTAGGTGTCCACCTCGATCCCGCTTCCGGCCCCGCGGGCGGTCGTGTGCTGGCGAACCAGCCCGAGCTCGATCGCGGCGTCGAAGTCGCCGCGGCTGAACGCCGCGTAGGCCTGCCGCAGTCGCTCGGTGTTTCGCTCGTCACGCTCCGTGGCCATCGCCACGGAGTCTGCCGGTTAGGGCGCCGGAGCCCGGCTCACGTGCCGGGCTTGCCCGCCGAGTTGAGGAAGGTGAGCTCGATCCCGACCGCGTTGCCGGGCGGCCCGGCCCAGTTGTGGACCTCGACCCGGTAGTGGCCCGGGGCGAGGCGCCCGGCGCCGATCGTCTCATGGTCGAGGTCACCGCCGTTGCTGCCGGTGCCCGCCCCGGTCCAGGTCCCGTCGGCGTTCCGGCGCTGGAGGTAGAGATCCAGATCCGCGGGCTGTGACGGCGTGGCGATGCCCCGCATCTTGGCGTTGTCGTGGACGGCGTCGACGTCGAACTCGAGATACTCGCTCGTCACGCCCTCGATCCGCTGGCCGACGCCGGGCGCCTTGGTGGTGATCGCGCCCGCGACGGGCGCCTGCGCCGGACCGGCGGTGGGCTTGGGCTTGCATCCGGCCTGCTTCGGGGGCAGCACGAAGGAGTCTGACTGCGAGCTCTTGATCGTCTCGGGCGGCACCGTCACGGTCTCCGACAGATATCCCTCGAGCTGAGTGCCCGGGTCGCCCTGGATCGTCTTGGTGCGGCAGCGGGCCAGGAACGGGAGCGTGACCTGCGCGCTGTTGACGGTGACGTCCTGGAGCGTCGGCACGTGGACCCACCAGTCCGAGTTCGCGTCGGTCACCTTGACCCCGATCCGGTGCCCGGCCGGGATCTTCCAGTCGGCCGACCAGAGGTCGAGCGGGACCTCGCCGTTCGCGTAGATCATGTGCCCCTGGCGGGTGATCAGCGGACCCTCGCCGTTCTCGTCGAGGTCGTAGACGTCGACGACGAGGTTGGACCTCGGCAGCGCCGAGGACACGTCGACGATCGCGCGACCGGATCCCGACAGGTGGGCGTCGTAGGGCAGCGGCCGGGAGATCGTCCAGACGCCGTTCGGGTCGGTGACCGAGCCGTCCCCGTCATCGGTGTACGAGCCGGGCAGCAGGGCGCTCGTGTACCGGCTCGCGTCCGCGGGCGGCCACGTCTGCTCGCCGCGCCACTTGCCGTCGTTGGTCTGGACGGCGATCGGCGGGTCCTCGACCCGCGGTTCGACGCCCTTCAGGAAGCGGTTGTAGAAGCGGATCACCTCCGCGAACCAGCCCGCGCGGCCCATCTTCAGCGTGCCGTCCTCCTCACGCTCGTTACCGCGAACGTGATCCCAGGGACCGAGCCAGGCGCGCTCGTACCCGGTGTGGTTCCGCAGGTACTGAGCGGTTCCGTCGGCGACCGTGTTGTTCTCGGTCAGTCCCTGGGTCAGGAACAGCGGCACCGCTGAGCCCTTCGCCCCCGGGATCAGGTTGCGCTTCTTCCAGTAGGGCGAGGAGTGATCGTCGTTGCCCGCCTGGTCGGCCCAGTTGGCCGGCTTGCAGCCCGGGCGCTGGGTGTCGTTGGCGCCGTTGACGATGTACGACGGGTCGTCGAGCAGCGGACCCGGGGTGGCGTCGATCGCGTCATAGAGCGCCGGCGTTAGGACGGAGTTCTGGCGACGCATGCCGTCTCCGTACAGGTAGCGGTAGAGGTCGTAGACGGGCTCCTGCGAGACGACCGCAGCGAGGCCCTTCGGTGCCTGGTTGACGCCGATCAGGCCGGTGACGCCGTCATAGGACTTGCCGTACATCCCGACCTTGCCGGTCGACCACGGCTGGTCCGCCGCCCACTTGACAGCCTTGACCACGTCGGCCTGCTCGCCGGGCCCGGTCCAGTCCAGGCAGCCGGTGGAGCCTCCGAAGCCCCGCAGGTCGACCATCACGAACGTGTAGCCGCGCTGCATCAGCTTCGCGCCCTCGACGAAGTCGAGGAACCGTTCCGACGGGCCCGTCGACGGCCCGACCGGGTCGTAGGAGGTCCCCTCCACCGGTCCCGCCGGCCCGGTCTGCCCGGAATGGTTGAAGTACGGGCCGATCGAGAGGATCACCGGCGTCTTCTCGTTCGCCCGCAGATTCTTCGGCCGCAGGACGTCGGCGTGCAGCTTCACCCCGTCCGTGGATTCGATCGTCTCCTCGGACCAGTTCGCACCCGGGGGCACGTCGGCTGCCATCGCAGCGGCTGGCGCCGCGAACAGTGCGGCAAGGACGACGGCCGGCAGCGCAAAGCGCCGGCGGCGGCAACGAAAAGACATTCAGATCCCCATTCCCCGTGCTTGCAGAAGCGCACGAGGTAATACAGGACCACGCTCCCGGCGTCAAAGGACAACCGTTCTCAGGCACCGCCCCTGAGCTCGCGCATCCGCTCCGCGAGCGCCTCGGCCACCGGGGCGAGCTCGGGGTCCGCGGCGAGGTTGCGAAGCTCGAACGGATCGGACTCGAGGTCGTAGAGCTCGGTCTCGCCGGTCTCGTACTCCGCGTACATCCAGCGCCCGGTGCGCAGACCCCAGAAGCTCGGCGCGGTGCGCGGATAGCGCACGTGGCGCAGCAGGACAGGCCGCCCGAGCGTCGACTCCTCGCCCTTCAGGAGCGGCACGAGGCTCTGGCCGTCGAGGGCGGTAGGCGGCTCGACCCCGGCGAGCGCGGCGATCGTCGGAGCGATGTCGACGTTGGAGACGAGCGCGTCGACGACCGGCGCCGTGTCGGCACCGGGCCAGCTGACGACCAGGGGGACGTTGATGCACTCCTCGTACGGACAGTCCTTCTGCGGGTTGCGGTGCGAGCCGAGCGAGTACCCGTTGTCCGAGAGGACGATCACGACCGTCGGGCGGGCCTTCGCCCGGGTCGCATCGACCGCGTCCTCGACCGCCTCGTCGACCGCGAGCAGGCTCTCCCACTGCCCGCGCACGGCCGCGATCTCCGCGGCGGGATCGAGCAGGGGACGGCGCGCCCACCAGCGCGGCGCCCCGCTCGCGACGCGGTTGAAGTTCGCCGGCAGCCGGACCTCGGCGTCCGCGTAGGCGCCGACGTGGCGCGGCGCGGGCGTCCGCGGCGCGTGCGGCGCATACGGCGTGTAGACGGCGAAGAACGGCTCCTCCGCCCCGTCGATGAAGCGGACCAGCCGGTCGCCGAGGACGTCGGTCGAGTAATCGGCCGGCTCGGCGCCGTAGGCGCGCAGGCTGTCCCCCTCCGCCAGCGTGTAGTCGTAGTAGCCGGGCTGGCCGTCGAAGGCGGCCCAGCGATCCCACCCCGGAGGGACGAACGCCGGCCGGCCGAACGGATAGTCGTTCAGGTACTTGCCGAAGAGGCCGGTCCGATAGCCGGCGTCCTGGAGCCATGTGGCAACGGTCGACGAGTCGTCGAACCGGTCGGCGACGAGGTTCGTCTCCACGCCATGGTGGTGGGAGTAGAGGCCGGTGAGGAGCGTCGCGCGGCTCGGGCAGCAGAGCGGGTTGTTGACGAAGAACGAGTCGAAGCGGGTGAATCCGGGGGCGTCGGAGAGAAACGGCATCCGCGCCAGCGTCCCCGGCGCCTGATCGTCGGTGACCACCAGCAGAACGTTCGGCGGCTCGGGCGCGGGCCGGCCGCGGGTGCGATCTCGCGCTGGTTCGGGTTCGGCCCGATCGGAGCCGCCGAGCGAGCACCCGGCGCCCAGCAGGCAGGCCGCGCACAGGGCGGCTGCGGCGAGCCGCCTCATCGAGCCGTCACTAGCGCGGCTCGATCGGGCGGACCTCGTGGTCCCCGCCGACCGCGACCCAGACCGCCTCGTCGTCGGCGGTGATCCCGTCCGGACTCGTGCCGACCGCCAGCCTGTCGACGACCTTGCCGGTGTCCGGGTCGATCTGCACGACCTCGTTCTCGGACCCGACCACGACCCAGACGTACCCGAACGCGGCGACGACGCCGCGGGGCTCGACCCCGACGTCGATCACGTCGTCCTCCTCGAGGGACTGGACACCGATCCGCGAGACCGTGCCGCCGTCGGTGTTCGCGACCCAGACCGAGTCGCCGGCGACCGCGATCCCCTTCGGGTTCGCGCCAACCCGGATCGGCGCGTCGGCGGCATCGGAGTTGAGCGGCAGCCGCGAGACCGTGCCGCCGTTGCGGTTGGTGACCCAGACCGCGCCCGCTCCGATCGCGATCCCGTGCGGCTCGGAGCCGACGTCGAAGGTGCCGGTGACGACGTTCTCGATCGAGTCGATCCGCGACACGTCGTCGCTGAGGCTGTTGGTGACCCAGACCTCGCCGTCGCCGGTCGCGATCCCGCGCGGGCCCGCTCCGACCTGGATCGTTGCCTCGGTGGCTCCGCTCTGCGGGTCGAGCCGCGTGACCGTCGAGCTCTGGTCGGCGACCCAGACGCCGCCCTGGCCGACCGCGATCCCCTCGGGCCGGTGGCCGACCTCGAGGTTGACCTCGTTGCTGGCGTCGCTTCCCGGGGCGATCAGCGAGACGGAGTCGTCCTGGCGGTTGGCGACCCAGACGCCGCCCTCGCCGGCGGCGATCCCGACCGGCTGCTGTCCGACCGCGATCGGCTGCAGCGCGACGAACTTCTCCGCTTGCGGCTTCGCGCCGCCGCCCCTGTCCCCGCCGCCCGGCTCACCGCCGCCGCCATCGGTCACCGTCGGCTGCTGGGACGCCTGCTCGCCGTCGCCCCCGCCGCCGCCGATCAGGATCGCGCCCACCACGACCCCCGCGAGGGCCGCGGTGCCGAGTCCGAGTGCGAGCGCGCTCGGGCGGCCTCGTGCGCGGGCGGGCTTCGCCGCCGCCACGTCCGTGGCCTCCGGGGCCGGCGGCGGCATCCGGGTCGTCGGGCGGGTCGGCGGCCGGCCCTCGAACGCCTCCGCCGGCTCGTCGACGTCGGCGGGCAGCGCCGCCGTCGCCCCGCTCGGCGGCGCGGCGACGGCCTCCTCGCCTTCGAGCGGAGCGGCGGCGCCGATCGCGACCGTTCGCTCGCTGACCGTTACCGCGGCCCCCCCGGCGGCGGCCTCGGCGGCGCGGGCGAGGTCGCCGGCCGAGGGGTACCTGTCGTCGGGCTGCTTGGCCATCGAGCGGCGGATCACCGCGTCGAGCTCAGGCCCGCAGGCCGGGTTGAGCACCGCGGCCGAAGGCGGCTCGTCCTTGAGGTGCGCGTACATCTTCGCGACCTTGTCCTCGCGCGCGGCGAACGGGGCGTTGCCGGTCAGGAGCTCGAACAGCACGCAGCCGAGCGCGTAGACGTCGGCGCGGGCGTCGACCCGCTCGCCGCGGATCTGCTCCGGCGCGACGTAGTCGAGCGTGCCGACGAAGGCGCCGGTCGCGGTGACGCCGGTCGACGCCTCGACCAGGCGCGCGAGCCCGAAGTCGGTCAGGTAGACCCGCTCGTGCTCGCCCTCCCCCTCGATCAGGACGTTGCCCGGCTTGATGTCGCGGTGGACGAGGCCGCGCGCATGGGCGGCGTCGAGCGCCGCCGCGACCTCCGCGATCACCTTCGCGGCGTGCGCGGGCTCCAGCGGCCCGCGCGTCCGCAACAGGCCGCGCAGGTCGGTGCCGTCGATCAGGTCCATGGTCACGAACAGCAGTCCCTGCTCCTCACCGGCGTGGTGAATCGCGACCACGTTCGGGTGGCGGATCGAGACCGCGATCCGCGACTCCTCGCCGAAGCGGCGGCGGAAGCGCTCGTCCTCGGCGAGCGCCGGCGAGATCACCTTCAGCGCGACGACGTGGTCGAGCGCGATGTGGGTCGCCTTGTAGACGACCCCCATCCCGCCCCGTCCGGCAAGTCCCTCGATCCGGTGGCCGGCGAACTCGGACCCGGGCTGAAGCGGATCGGCCATGGCGCGATCCTAGTGCTCGGCGTTGCGGATCCCGTCGCGGCTTGGCGAGCGACCGGGCGCGGCTGGCGCCGCGCGGTGAGCGCGCGCGTGCCGGTGGGCACGCGGGCGGTTGCCGCGCGGTGTGAGGCGCGTCCGGGGGCCGCCAAACGCGGCGGGAGTCGCGACGCCGAGCACTGAAGCCGCGCGCGGGCGGAGTCAGGCGGCGGCTCTTGCCGAACGCGGATACCAACGGCCGCCAGAGGCGACGAGATACGAGAAACTCGCCCGATGGCGGAGTTTCTCGGGGTTCGCGGTGGTTGGACGGCTCAGGCCGGGGCGCCGGCGCCGACCAGCTCGGCGAGCCGCTCGACGGTCCGCAGCCGCTCGGCAGGCTCAGCGTGGACCGGCGAGACGATCAACCGGTCGACGCCGGCCTCGGCGAGCTTCGAGACCCGCGCCGTGACCTCGTCCTCGGAGCCGACCAGCGAGGTCGCGTCGACGAGCTCGTCCGGGATCGCCGCGTAGGCGTCCTCGCGCTTGTCGTCGAGGTAGAGCGACTGGACCTCGTCGGCGACCTCGCCGAACCCGAAGCGGTGCGTGAGGTCGACGTAGAAGTTGGTCTCGCGCGATCCCATCCCGCCCAGGTAGAGCAGCAGCCCGAACTTGACCACCGCCCGGGCGGCGTCGAGGTCGCCGTCGATCGCCACCTGCAGGGTCGGCGAGATCTCGAGGTCGTCGCGGGTCCGCCCGCCCTTGGCGAAGCCCGCCTCGAGGTGCTCGCCCCAGGTCTCCTCGAACGCGTCGGCCGAGAAGAAGATCGGGATCCAGCCGTCGCAGATCTCGGCCGCCAGCTCGACGGACTTGCGGCCGATCGCCCCGACGAAGACCGGGATCTCGTTGCGCAGCGGATGGAAGTTGAGCTTCAGCGCCTTGCCTTGGCCGGTCCCGCCGTCGATCGGCAGCTGGTAGTGCCGGCCGCTGTGCTCGAGCGGGCCCCGGCGGGCGACGATCTCGCGCACCACCTCGATGTACTCGCGGGTCCGCCCCCAGGGCTTTGCGTAAGGGACGCCGTACCAGCCCTCGGAGACCTGCGGTCCCGAGGGGCCGAAGCCGAAGATGAACCGCCCGCCGGAGAGCTCGTCGATCGTCACCCCGGCCATCGCCGCCGCCGCCGGCGGACGCGCCGGGACCTGCATGATCGCGGCGCCGAGCTTGATCGTCTCGGTCTGCGGCGCCAACCAGGCGAGCACCGAGACGACGTCCGAGCCGTAGGACTCGGCCACCCAGACCGAGTCGTAGCCCGCGGCCTCGGCCGCCTGCACCAACTCCAATGCCTCCTCGCCCTTGGGGCCGATCCCCCAGTAGCCGAGGTTGATCCCGAGCTTCAGCGCCATTCGCCGCACCCTAGCGAGAGACGACGCTTCACGGTCGCGGGATTGCGATCTGCGGCCGGCATTCCCGCCCGGCGCATCCCCGGAGCTGCTCCAGCGTGGACCGCAGCACCGCCATCGTCTCCCGGTACCCCGGAGCGCCCGCCCTGCTGCGGAGCTCGTAGGGGTCCCGTCCGAGGTCGTAGAGCTCGCGCGCGACCCGCTCTCCGCCACCGATCTGGACGGCGGCCCCCTCCTCGGGGCTCCCGACTCGGGAGAGGAAGTGCTCCACGTACAGGTACCGCCGCGTGCGGACCCCCTGGTAGGACCTGACCCGGTACCCGCCCCCGCCCTCGACCGTGCTCTGGCGGCCCTCGATCAGAATCGGCCGGTCGCGGTCGCGGTCGCGGCCCTCCATCAGGGGGACGAGCGACCTGCCGTCGAGCGGGCGCTCGAGGCTCGCTGGCGGCTCGACGCCCGTCAGCGCGAGGATCGTCGGGGCGAGGTCGGCGTTGACGACCGGGCTCGCGATCCGCCGCCCGGCCTGCAGCCCGGGGGCGCGGATGAGCAGGGGCACGTGAATCGCCGCCTCGTAGGGGAGGTTCTTGCCCCCGGAGATCCGATGCTCGCCGTGGAAGGCGCCGTTGTCGGAGGTGAAGACGATCGCCGTGTCGGAGAGCTCCCCCGCCCGGCGCAGCGCATCGACGATCGCGGCGACGCCGTCGTCGACGGCGAGCAGCGAGGCGAGCTCGCAGCGGTAGCGGCGCGTGATCAGCGCGATGCGGGCCGCGTTGGCCGGCAGCGGCAGGCCGATGAAGCCCGGCTTGTCGGTGACATCGGCTTCCTCGAAGGAGGGCGGTTGTGGCAGCGGTGCGTGGCGGAACGCGTCCGCGTAGCGCGCCGGCGGCTGGGCCTCGCCCTTGGTCGGCTCGCCGTCGGCGCCGACGCCGCCGCAGCGCCGGCCGGCCTCGTCGTCGCGACCGGATCCGTCGTGGGGCGCCAGATACGCGACCGAGAGGAAGAACGGCCGCGCGGAGTGGCGCGCGCGACCGATGTAGCCGACGGCGCGGTCGCTGACCACGTCGGTGTTGTAGTCGGCCCGCTCGTAGCCGTACCGCCGCGACGTCGCGCGGCGCGGGCCCAACCGGTAGTCGTAGTAGGCGGTCGTCTTGTCGAAGGTGTGGTCCCACACATCCCAGCCGGGAGGCGGGGTCGGATGGCCCGGCGAGTTGGCCCACTTGCCGAAGTGCGCGGTCTCGTAGCCCCCGGTCCACAGCCAGGCGGCCAGGGTGCGGCGCGGCCGCCGCAGGTTCACGTAGCCGCCGCCGTCGTCCGCGGGGTGGTTGCCGATCGCGCCGTGGTTGTGGGCGTACTGCCCGGTGAGCATCGTGGTTCGCGACGGACAGCAGAGCGGGAACGACGCGAACGCGCGGCTGAAGGTGGCGCCGCCGCGACCCAGCAGGCGGCGGGTCCGGTCGAGCGCCGACATCTCCCCGTACGTCTGGTCGTCGGTGACGATCAGGACGACGTTGGGGGCGCCCGTGGGCGGCGTTCCCCGGGGCTCGTGCAGCTCGAGGCGCCGACCGCGGTCGGGGCCCGGTGACGATTCGTCGCAGCCGGCGACGAGCGCCGCACAGACGAGGAGGGCCACGCAGCCAATCCGGCATGCCGCGCTGCGGCCCACCGGCGTCAACCGATCGAGGCCGCGCGCAGCTCGGCGAACGAGGCCTCGATCGCCTCGGCCAGGCGATCGATTCCCGCGACCGCCTCGGGATCGGTGCAGAGCCCGATCCCGATCGTCCCCGAGCACGAGATCGCCGATGCTCGCAGCGCGTGGCGGTCGGCAGGCTCGGCGACCGAGAACAGGTTCTCGACCGGCCGGCCGGCGACGCTGAGCGCGGACGACGGCCCGGGGACGTTGGAGATCGAGAGGCTGAACTCGCGCGGGCCGCCCGCCAGGTGCTGCGCCGCGCGATCCAGGTGCTTGAAGCGCGAGAGGGCGTGGAAGAGGTCGTAGAGCTCCTTGGCGTCGCCGTGGCGCTTGCGGGTCGAGGTCTGCTCGTTGATCAGCCGCAGTCGCGTCATCGGGTCGGGCTCGTCGATCGGCAGGTCGACGTTCAGGAACGAGTCGCGGTTGCCGAGCTCGGTCTCGCCCTCGTCGCGGTGATGGAGGCTGACCGGGATCTGCGCCCGCAGGTGGGGCAGCCGCTCCCCGGCGTGCTCGAGCCAGCGTCGCAGGCCGCCGGCGACACCGGCCAGGAAAACGTCGTTGACGGTCACGTGACCCGGCAGCGCGCCGCCGATCGACTTCAGGTCGGCGAGCGGGAAGGCCGAGAAGGCGAGCTCGCGGGCGCTGCCGATCCGCTGGTCGAGGGCCGTGTCGGAGCCGCGGTGGCCGAGCTCGCGGGCGATCGCACCGGGCATCCGGACGAGCTCTCGCAGACGCCCGTGGGGCGCGGCGAGGGACGGCCCCGCCGCGTGCGGCTTGGCCGCCGGCTCAGAGGATTCGTCCCAGAGCACCTCGCGGAGGAAGCGCACCGAGCTGATCCCGTCCGCCATCGCGTGATGGATCCGGCAGACGATCGCCTCCCGCCCGTCGTCGAGCGGCCCGACGAGGTCGAGCTCCCACAGCGGCCGGCGGTGGTCGAGCCGCTGCGACATCAGCTCCGCGGCGACCTCCCAGGCACGGCGCTCGGAGATCCCCTCCGTCTGCGGCTGGCGCCGCACGTGGGCGGCGATCTGGAAGTCCTCGTCGGGGACCCAGCGGGGTTGGTCGCCGAGCTCGACCCGGTCGCGGCCGCGCGATCCAGGCGGAAGGCGCGCCTCGACGGCGGCCCGCAGCTGCTCGAGGTCCAGCGGCTCGCCGGCAGCCAGCACGACCAGCTTCAGCGTGTGTCCGGCGATCGCCTCGGACTCGAGCGCCAGGATGCGGGCATCGTCGACGCTGAGGCGATCGCTTTCCTGCCCGGCCACCCGCGTACCGTAGCGGCGTGGGTAGCTAGCGCAGCGGCGTCGAGTCGAGGTGCTCGCGCAGGTCGCCGAGCGACTCGAACACGTCGACCGCACCGGCATCGCGCAGCTCGGCCTCGCTGAAGCCGCCGGTGAGCACGGCGATCGTCTTCAGATCGGCGCGGCGAGCCGCCTCGACGTCCCAGATCGAGTCCCCGACCATCACCGCCGAGAGCTGTCTCGCCTTGACCATCGCCGTTGTCACCAGGTCGGGCGCCGGCTTCGTCCGCTCGACGTCGGCCGCGGTGGTGTACGCCTCGATCAGGTCGCCGGCGTCGAGCAGCTCGATGTAGTGCTCGGTCTCGTCCTGCTTCGCGGAGCTGGCGAGCACCGGGGCATGGCCGCGGTCGCGCAGGTCGGCGATCAAGTCACGGGCACCCTCGAACGGGACGACCTCCTCGATCAGCTCGCCGTACAGCCGCGACTCCGAGTCGCGGATCGCGTCGCCGAGCCGCTCCTCGATCGCGTCGCCCGCCGCGCGGGCGACGAGCTGGTCGCCGCCGACCCCGATCAGCCGGTGGATCCGCCAGACCGGCACCGTGACGTCATGCTCGCGAAGCGCCCTGTACCAGGCGATCGCGTGGTGGTAGTTGGAGTCGACGAGCGTGCCGTCGACGTCGAGGATTGCCGCCGCGCCCACGGGGCGGACATACCCCGTGAGCGCGAGCGAAATCCACTCTTACTCGACGTAGCCGAACTCCTGCAGGTACTGCTGCGCGGCGTCGGCCGGCTTCTCCTTGTCGATGTCGACCCGGGCGTTGAGCTCCTGCATCACCTCGAGCGTCAGGTTGCCCTGCACCTTCTCGATCGTGGTGCCGAAGTCGGAACCGGCCTCGTCGGCCGCCTCCTGGCTGGCGACGAAGGTCACGTTGCCGGCCGGGAGGACGCCCTTGTCGTCCTCGAGCAGGACGTAGTCGTCGGAGGTGAAGAGCTGCGCGTCGGTCGTGAACAGGATCGACAGGTCGGCGTCACCCTTGTCGAGCACCTCGTAGCGCAGGCCGATGTCGACCGGCGTGAAGTTCTCACGCAGCCCGGTGAGGCCGTAGTACTCCTCGAGCCCGGCCAGGCAGTCGATCCGCTCGCGGCATTCGGGCGCCCCGTACAGGGTCAGGTCCTGGTGGTCCTCCAGATCGGAGATCTTCGTGATCCCGAGCTCCTCGGCCTGCGACGCCAGCATCCCGACCGCGTTCGCCGAGCTGAAGGGCGTCGGCGGATAGGCGACCAGGCCCTTGGCCTCGAACTCCGGCTGCGCCTGGTCGAGCGCCGCCTGCGCGTCGCCGGGGACGTCCTCGGGAGCGGTGTCGAAGAACGAGGTCAGCGCGGTCGACGTGTACTCGGGGTAGCCGCTGATCTCGCCGCTCTCGAGCGCCTTCAGGGCGACGAACTCGTCGCCGAGGTTGAGGTCGGTTGAGACGTCGTAGCCGGCGGCCTCCAGCGCCTGGGCGTAGATCTCGCCGAGGATGATCTGCTCGGTGAAGTTCTTCGAGCCGACGGTGAGGCTGACGGACTCGTTGTCCGGGTTGGACTGGATCAGGTCGGCGCTCGCCTCGGCCCCCGTGTCGGCGCTCGTCGTGTCCGAGTCATCGTCGCCGCACGCGGCGACCGCGAGCGTCAGGGTCAGGGCGGCGAGCAACGCGAACAGCGCTCGCAGGCGGGGGTGGGTGCTCATCGGGGGTCCTCCGTGTCTGTTGGCTCTGCCGCGCGAACTCGCGGTTGGCGAAAGCCTATGCGCTGGTGGGCCGTCCGTGAACGTTGTGCTCGAAACGGCGAGCTGCAGGCGTCGCCAGGCAAGGACGCAGGGAGCCCGGGTAGCAACGCTACCTGGGCGACTGAGGAGCCGCATGGCGGCGATCTGCGACCGCGGTTTCGGGTGCAACGTTTGCGGACGGCCCACTACGTACGGACGAGGGCGATTTGGCGTTCGACCTGAATTCCCTTCGGCGTCAGCAGCCGCTGGACTCCGGCCAGGGCGAGCTCGAAGGCGAGCGCCAGGGCGGCGACCAGGATCGCGCCGGCAAGCAGGCCCGTGTCGCCGTAGACCCCGCGGTTGATGATGAAGTCGCCGAGCGTCGAGACGCCGGCCAGCGACGCGATCGTCGCCGTGGAGACGATCGTGATCGCACCGGTCCGCACCCCGCTCATCAGCGTCGGCACGGCCAGCGGCAGCTCGACGCGCCGGATCACGTCGAGCTCGCTCATCCCGACCCCTCGCGCCGCCTCGATCGCGCCGGGATCGACCTGGCGGACGGCGACGAACGTGTTGGTGAGGATCGGAGGGATCCCGAGCACGACCAGCGCGATCGTCACGTTGACCACCCCGACCCCGACGAACGCGACCATGAACGCGATCAGGACCAGCTCGGGGATCGCCCGGCCCGCATTGCCGATCGCGACCGCGAGCAGCTCCCCGGTGCCGCGGTGCCCGAAGTACACGCCAACCGGAATCGCGATCGCGCAGGCGATCGCCAGCGCCAGCACGCTGAGCCAGATCTGCGGCCACAGGAACTCCCAGACCTGGTCGAGGCCGCCGACCTCGCCGCTGCCGCCGACGGTCCGCGGCCCCGGCTGCGGCTCGAAGATGAACGAGATCGCGTCGCCGAACGAGTCGATGATCGAGCCCAGGACGAACACGTGGGTCATATCGGCCGCACCCGACGCCAGGGCGCGAGCAACCGCTGGGCGCCGATGTAGAGCACGTCGAAGCAGATCGCCATCGCGATCACGATCGCCCCGACGATGACGATCCCGGTCTTGAACGTGATGTCGGGGTAGACCTCGCTGCCGAGCCCGCCCGCGCCGGCGAAGACCGCGAGGGTCGCGATCGCGATCGTGGAGACGGTCGCGACCCGCAGGCCGGCGATGATCTCGGGGACCGCGAGCGGCAGCTCGACCCGCCAGAGCAGCTGGCGGTCCGTCATCCCCATCCCCCGCCCGGAGTCCCTGGCGCCGGCCGGGACGTTCGCTAGCCCGGTGACCATGTTGCGGTAGAGAATCTGCGCGTTGTAGAGCGTCAAAGCGATGATCGCCGTCGTCGTCCCGCGTCCGCTGACCGGGAGCAGGATCAGGAAGAGGGCGATGCTCGGGATCGTGTAGATGACGCCCGTCACGCCGGTGAAGACCGGGACAAGCCAGTGTCGCCGGTGCGAGACGATCGCCAGCGCCAGCGCCAGCGCGAACCCGGCTGCAACCGAGGAGACGACCAGGACCAGGTGCTCGAGCGTCGGGGTCACGTACCGATCGGCGTTGTCGATCGCCCAGCCGATGCAGACGGTGTCGTTCTGGGCGACGCAGCTCGTCCCCTCCTCGCCGGCCTCGCGGACGAAGTCCTCGCCGGCCTGGGCGAGCGGGAGGCATGGCGGTCAGCGCCGCGACGCATCAGTCCGCCAGCGGGCGCTCGGCGGCCGGATGGTCCTCGACCAACGCGTCCGGGGAGGTCAGGAACTCGGAGATGATCTCGACGGAGAGCACTCCGGCGATCGCCCCGCGGGCGTCGACGACGGGCGCGTAGAGCGTCTCGGCCTGCAGCAGGTCGGAGAGCGCGTCGCGCATCACGTCCTCGAGCTCGAGGATCGGGTTGGGCGAGGCGTTCGGGGTCGCCGGAACCGTGTCGCGTGAGAGATCCGAGTCCGACAGCCAGCCGAGCGGCCGGCGCTCAGCGTCGACAACGAGCGCGTGCGGCACCTCGGCGCCCGCGAGCTTCCCGCGGACCTCGGAGGTCGCCTGACCGACGTGGGCGAGCGGCGCCTGCCAGAGGTCGATGTCGGCGACCCGCAGCAGCGCGAGGCGCTTCAGCGCCCGGTCGGCGCCGACGAAGTCCTCGACGAAGTCGTTGGCCGGGGCCATCAGCAGCTCGGCCGGGGTCGCGAACTGGGCAAGGTGGCCGCCCTCCTTGAGGATGGCGATCCGGTCTCCCATCTTGATCGCCTCGTCGATGTCGTGGGTGACGAAGAGGATCGTCTTGCGGATCTCGGCCTGGAGGCGCAGGAACTCGTTCTGCAGGCGCTCGCGATTGATCGGGTCAACGGCACCGAAGGGCTCGTCCATCAGCATCACCCCCGGGTTTGCGGCCAGTGCCCGTGCGACGCCGACCCGCTGCTGCTGGCCACCCGAGAGCTGGACCGGATAGCGGTCGCCCAACTCGGGGTCGAGGCCGATCAGCTCGAGCAGCTCCGCCGCCCGCGCCATCGCCCGTTCGCGATCCCAGTTCAAGAGCGCAGGGACCGTGGCGATGTTCTGCGCGATCGTCCGGTGCGGGAAGAGGCCGATCTGCTGGATCACGTAGCCGGTCTCGCGCCGCAGCTCGGACGCCGAGCGCTCGCGCACGGAGCGGTCGCCGATCAGCACGTCGCCCGAGGTGATCTCGACCATCCGGTTCGCCATCCGCATCGCGGTCGTCTTCCCGCAGCCCGAGGGGCCGACGAGGACGCAGATCTCCCCGGCCGGCACGTCGAGGCTGAGCGAGTCGACCGCGGGCCGGCCGGAGCCGGGATAGACCTTGGTCGCCTCCCGGAAGCTGACCGGGAGCGCTTCCCCTCCCACGGCTGTCGGGCTCGTGCCCTCCTCCACCTCGCGGTCGATCCTACTCGCGGAATACGCTCGCCGCCGGTGGCCGAGCGAGACAACCGCTGGTGGGTGCTGGTCGGCTCGTGCGCCGGCCTGTTCGTGTTGATGCTCGACTCGACCGTCGTCGTCCTGGCGCTGCCGGCGATCCAGTCGGACCTCCACGCATCGACCGACGGACTCCAGTGGATCCAGAACGCCTACCTGCTGACCCTGGCCGCGACCGTCGTCACCGCCGGCCGGCTCGGGGACATCCGCGGCCGCCAGCGCGTCTTCCTGGCCGGGCTGGTGGCCTTCGCGGCCGGCTCGGTGCTGGGCGGCGCCGCCGGGTCCGAGGAGGTCCTGATCGCGGCGAGGGTCGTCCAGGGGATCGGCGGCGCCGCGCTCCTGACCCTGTCGCTGGCGCTGACGTCGCACGCCTTCCCGCGCGAGCAGCAGGCGCGGGCGCTGGGAATCTGGGCCGCGGTCTCGGCGATCGCCCTGGCGATCGGGCCGCTGGTCGGCGGCGCGCTCATCGAGGCGGCGAGCTGGCGCTGGATCTTCTTCATCAACATCCCGGTCTGCGCGGCCGGGATCGCGATCCTCCTGCTGCGCGGCGCCGAGTCGCGCGACCCGGATGCCCCGCGCCAGGTCGACGTGCTCGGCGCGGCCGTCCTCGCGGCCGGGCTCACGTCGATCGTCCTCGCTCTGGTGCAGGCCGACGAGTGGGGCTGGGGCTCAGCCCGCATCCTCGCGCTGCTCGGCGGCGGCGCGCTGGTCCTGTTCGGGTTCTGGAAGCTCGAGCACCGGCGGCCGAACCCGCTCGTGGACTTCTCGCTGTTCCGCAACGGCCCGTACCTGGGAGCGACGGCGGCCGCGTTCGCGCTCGTCGGCTCCTACTGGACGGTGATGTTCTTCGAGCCGACGTTCCTTCAGCAGGAGCTCGGCTACTCGGCGATCGCAGCGGGCGCCATGGTGCTGCCGATCACCGTGCCGATGGCGGTCTTCTCGTCCTTCTCGGGCCGCGTCATCGCCCGGCTCGGGGTGCGGACCACGATGACGCTCGGGATGCTCATCGCCGTCGCCGGCGTCGCGCTGATCGCAGTGGCGCAGGACTCGGGCTCGTACGGCGAGCTGCTGCCGGGCTTCCTGCTCTTCGGCATCTCGCTCGCGCTGGTCTACGCGCCGATGTCGACGGCGGCGATGGCCGCGATGCCGAGGGACAAGGCGGGGATCGCCTCCGGTGTGCTGGCGATGAACCGCGTCCTCGCCGGAGCAATGCTCCTCGCCGCAGCCGGGGCCGTCTTCCAAAGCGAGCTGCCGTCCGGCTACGCCGGCGCCGTCGCCGCGGCGCTGATCCCGGCGGTCATCGTGCTCGTGCCCGGGGTGATCCTGACCTGGCTGCTGGTCCGCGCGCCGGCCGATCCGGTGACGCCGCCGGAGGGCGAGCTGCAGCACCATCAACACCATCGCCGCTTCCACCTCTGAGGTCTGCGGTAAACATGGAGGCGAAGTGAGCGCTTCCGTCACTCAGGGACTGTCCAGCGTCGAGGCCGAGAGCAGGCTCGCCCGCCTCGGCGAGCCCGAGCCGCCGAACAGCCGCTCGGTCGCCAGCATCGTCACCGCCAACGTCCTGACGCTGTTCAACGCGATCATCGGCGGCTTCTTCATCCTCATCCTCTCGCTCGGCCTCTGGGCCGACGCGATCTTCGGCCTGATCGCGATCGTCAACTCGGCGATCGGGATCCGCCAGGAGCTGAAGGCGAAGGAGACGCTCGATCAGCTTGCGCTGCTGGTGGCGCCGCGGGCGAAGGCGATCCGCGACGGGCGCCTGATCGAGCTGACCGCGAACGAGGTCGTGCCGGGCGACGTCGTCCGGGTCGAGCCGGGCGACCAGCTGGTCGCCGACGGGCCGCTGGTCGACACCCGCGGGCTGACCGTCGACGAATCGCTGCTGACCGGCGAGTCCGACGGGATCCGCAAGCGAATCGGCGACCGGATGCTCTCGGGCTCGTTCGGCCTCTCGGGCTCGGGCCACTACGAGGTCGACGCGGTCCGCGAGGACAGCTACGCGGAGAAGATCGCCGGCGAGGCGCGCGAGTTCCGCCACGGCCTCTCGCCGCTGCAGGTCGAGGTCAACACGGTGCTGCGGGCGACGACGATCGCGTTGATCCCGATCGCGCTGATCGTGCTCGCCGGCTTCACCCTCCACGACAAGGACTTCCGCGACGCCGCCCAGGAGGCGACCGCCGGCCTCGTCACCCTGATCCCCGAGGGCCTCGTCCTGCTGATGAGCGTCACGCTCGCGATCGCCGCGGTACGCCTCGCGCGGCAGAACACGCTCGTCCAGCAGCTCGCCGCGACCGAGGCGCTCGCCGCGGTGGACACGATCTGCGTCGACAAGACCGGGACGCTCACCGACGGCACCCTGAAGCTGGTCGCGGTCGAGGCGGCCGACCCGGCCGGGCCCGCCGCGGTGGAGCGCGCGCTCGGCACCTTCGCCGCCTCGGCCGGGGAGCGCAACCGGACGCTGGAGACGATCGCCGAGCGCTACCCGGCCCACCCCGAGCGCCCGACCGCCGAGGTGCCGTTCTCGTCGCAATGGAAGTGGAGCGGGATGACCCTGAACGGGTCGAGCTACGTGATCGGCGCCCCCGACGTGCTCACCCGCGCCGGCGCGCTCAGCCTCCCCGAGGGGCTGCAGCGGGCGCTCGAGCAGCACACCGGCGCCGGGCGGCGGGTGATCGCCTTCGGCGAGGCACGCGGCGGGCTGCCCTCCGACCCCGCCGCACAACCGCCGCCCCGGCTGGAGGCGCGCGCGCTGGTCGTGCTCGAGGAGACGCTGCGGTCCGACGCCGCCGAGACGATCGCCTACATGCGCGAGCAGCAGGTCGACCTGAAGCTGATCTCGGGCGACGCGCGGGAGACGGTGACCGCGGTCGCCCACGCGGTGGGCGTGCCGGCCGACGCGCACGTGATCGAGGGCCCGGAGCTGCCGACCGACAAGGGCGGCCTCGCGCAGGCGGCGCTGCGCAACACGATCTTCTGCCGGATCACCCCGGAGCAGAAGAAGGCCCTGGTCGGAGCGCTCGGCAGCCGCGGCCGCTACACGGCGATGATCGGCGACGGGGTCAACGACGTCCCGGCGCTGAAGCAGGCGAAGCTCGCCGTCGCGATGGGGTCGGGCAGCCAGATCACCAAGGGCGTCGCCGACATCGTCCTGCTGCGCGACCAGTTCTCGATGCTGCCGCGAGCGGTTGCCGAGGGCCGCCGGATCGCCCGCAACATCCACCGCCTCGGGCGCCTCTACCTGACCAAGTCGGTCTACGCCGGCTTCCTGATCCTGCTCGCGGCGATCTTCAACTTCAACTTTCCGTTCCTGCCCCGCCAGCTCACGGTTGCCGCCCTGCTGACGATCGGCATCCCCTCGTTCGTGCTCGCGCTGGCGCCGAGCGAGGGGCCGCTCTACCGGGGCCGATTGCTGAAGGCGCTGGCGGCGTTCGCGTTCCCTGCCGGGATCGCGATGGGGATCGCCTCGCTGCTCTCCTTCTTCGCCGTCGACGGCATCTTCGGCGGCACGCTCGAGGAGGGGCGCACCGCGGCGACCACGACGCTCGTCGTGATCGGGCTCTGCTTCATCGTCCTGCTCGAGCGCGGCCCCGGCCGCGAGCACATCACGGTGCAGAGCTACATGCTCGCGATGATCGTGATCCTCGGGGCGCTGTTCGCGGGGATCCTCGCGATCGAGCCGGTGCGCGAGTTCTTCGACCTCGTCCAGCTCGCCGGCGGCCAGTGGTTCATCGCCCTGCTCTGCGTCGGAATCGGGCTCGGCATCGCCGGCGTCGCCTGGCAGCTGCCGTACGTGCAACGGCTGGAGCTGCCCGAAGGCGCCGAGCTCGAGCTCGACGACGGGCCGGAGCCGACGCATCGGCCGCAGACCGGCGAGTTCGACGCGGTCGCGGAGGCGCCGACGACCCTCGCCCCGACCGAGCCCCTGAGGAGACCGTGAACAGCCACCGCCGGACGAAGATCGTCGCCACGATCGGGCCCGCGACCCGCAGCGTCGACGGCATGGTCGAGCTGATCGAGGCCGGCGCCGACGTCTTCCGCTTCAACTTCTCCCACGGCACGGTCGCCGACCACACCGAGAACGTGGCGATGGCGCGCGAGGCCGCCGAGCGCACCGGCAAGGAGGTCGGGATCCTCGGCGACCTCCCGGGCCCGAAGCTGCGGATCGGCGACGTCGCCGACGGGATCGTCGGCCTCCGTCCGGGCTCGGAGATCGTGCTCACGACCGAGGACTGCATGGGGTCGGACGAGCGGCTCTCGGTCAGCTACGACGGCCTGCCGGAGGCGGTCACGGCCGACGACCTCGTGTACCTCGCCGACGGCCGCATCCGGCTGCGTGTGCTGGAGGCCGGCGACGACGAGGTCCGCTGCTCGGTCGAGGTCGGCGGGCGCGTGTCCTCGCACCAGGGGCTCAACCTCCCCGGGGCCGAGGTCGGCCTGCCGGCGGCGGGCCGCGAGGACCTGGCCTGGGTCGACTTCGCGCTCGAGCAGGGGATCGACCTGCTCGCGGTCTCGTTCGTCCGCCGCGCCGAGGACCTCGCGCCGGTCGAGCGCCGGGTTCGCACCGGAGGCTCCGACATCCCGGTGATCGCGAAGATCGAGAAGCCGCAGGCCGCCGAGCGCGCCGAGGAGATCGTCAAGGCGGTGACCGCCGGGGTGATGATCGCCCGCGGCGACCTCGGGATCGAGCTTCCGATCGAGCAGGTGCCGGGTGTGCAACGGCGGCTGCTGGCGCTCGCCGGCAAGTACTCGCGGCCCTCGATCACCGCGACCCAGATGCTCGCCTCGATGGTCGCCTCGCCGCGGCCGACCCGGGCGGAGGTCTCCGACGTCGCCAACGCGATCTTCCAGGGCACCGACGCGGTGATGCTCTCCGAGGAGACGGCGGTCGGCGAGCACCCGGCCGAGGCCGTCCGGGTGATGGACCGGATCGCCCGTGAGACCGAGCCCGAGCTCCCCTACGGCGACTGGGTCTTCAACCGGGTCGGCTCGGACGAGGTCGACGTCGCCAGCTCGGTCGCCCGGGCGGCGGTCGGGGCCACCTACACGCTCGGGCTTGCCGCGATCGTGGTCCCGACGCGCAGTGGCCGCACCGCGCGGCTGGTCTCCGCCCACCGCCCGCGGACGCCGGTGCTGGCGATCTCGCCGCGGCTGGAGACAGTCCGCCGCCTCAACCTGCTGTTCGGGGTCCAATGCAAGATCGCCGAGGAGTGGACCGGGCTCACCGCACTGCTCGACGACTGCGCCCGGCTGGCGCGGGAGTCGGGGGTCGCGAAGTCCGGCGACCTGATCGCGATCACGGCGGGGCTGCCGCAGCAGGACCTGGGCACGAACCTGTTCGAGATCCACCGCGTGCCGTAGCGGGCGCCGCCAGGTTGGGGCAGGTAGGGGTGGGGGGACGTCGAGTTCTTCGCCGAGCCGCACCGAGACCCCCGCTGACGGTGGTTTGGCTGCGGCTCGCCGATGGAAGTGGCCCGCGGCGCCGGGGCGCACCCCCTTACTGCCCCTCCCCCCACCGCGCCATAGAGTCCCGCCAGATGAAGGTCGACGCGGGCAGATACGAGCCGACCCTCGACGCGGCCGGCGCGGCCGCCGTCGACGCCGAGCGCGATGGCTACGACGGCTGGGCGGCGTTCGAGACCCAGATCGATCCCTTCCTCGCCTGCGCGATCGCCGCCGAGCGCACCGAGCGGATCGAGCTCGGGACCTCGATCGCGGTCGCCTTCGCCCGCAATCCGATGACCGTCGCCCTGCAGGCGAACGACGTCCAGGCGCTGTCAGAGGGGCGGTTCATGCTCGGGCTCGGCTCGCAGATCAAGGCGCACATCACCCGCCGCTACTCGATGCCGTGGTCGAAGCCCGCGGCGCGGATGCGCGAGTTCGTGCTCGCGATCCGGGCGATCTGGGAGGCCTGGGCGACCGACGGCTCGCTCGGGTTCGAGGGCGACTTCTACACCCACACGCTGATGGCGCCGTTCTTCAACCCCGGTCCGAATCCCCACGGCAATCCGAAGATCATGGTCGCCGCGGTCGGGCCGCTGATGACCGAGACGGCGGGCGAGGTCGCCGACGGGGTGCTGGTGCATGCCTTCTCGACCGAGCGCTACGTGCGCGAGGCGACCGTGCCGGCGCTCGAGCGCGGCTGGGCGAAGGCGAACCGCGGTCGCGACGGGTTCGAGATCACCGCGCCGGCGATGGTCGTCGCGGCCGACACCGAGGAGGAGATCGCGGCCGGGATCGCCGGGGTCAAGCAGCAGATCGCCTTCTACGGCTCGACGCCGGCGTATCGCCCGGTGCTCGACCTGCACGGCTGGGGCGAGCTCCAGGAGGAGTTGCGCGGGATGACCAAGCGCGGCGAGTGGGACCGGATGGCGGAGCTGATCGACGACGAGATGGTGCAGACGTTCGCGGTCGTCGGCACGCCCGAGGAGGCGATCGCCGAGGTCAAGCGCCGCTACGGCGACATCGCGACCAGGATCACCCTGCAGCTGCCGGCCGAGCGCGACGAGCAACGCTGGCGGGCGCTGTTCGACGAGCTGCGCAGCTGACCCGATGAACGCGAGGACGGCGGTTCGGGCGCTGGCGCCCCTCGCGCTGATGGGCCTGATCTTCTACCTCTCCGGCCAGGAGCAGGTCGGGCCCGAGCTGCCCGCGTTCACCCGGGTGATCGCCCACTTCACCGAGTACGCGATCCTGGCGACGCTGTGGATCTGGGCGCTGGAGCCGCAGTTCGGTCGCCACGGCCTGATCGCCGCGGTCGCGATCAGCGTCGTCTACGCGGCCAGCGACGAATGGCACCAGAGCTTCGTCGAGGGTCGCGACTCGGACCCGGTCGACTTCCTGATCGACTCCTGCGGGATCGCGTTCGCGGTCGTGCTCAGTCGCCGGTTAGGTCCTCGAGCAGCTTCGCGTCGGCGTCCGACATCCCCCTGATCGGCTCGCCGTCCCAGCACATGTCGGCGTCCATCGCGTCCTGAAGCTGCGCGTGCTCCTTGTGCGAGACGCCCGCGAAGTGGGCGAGCGAGAAGGCCGAGTAGAGGGTCGGCAGCGGGTCGTGCCAGCCGTCGCCGGCGTCGCGGACCCGGGCGAGGTCGCTGATCGTCTGCGGCACGCGCTTGAAGTGGTCAGAGAAGGCATCGCCGACCAGCGCCAGGTCGAGCTGCACCGTCTCCCCCGGCGGCAGCAGGAAGGTGTCCGCATCGGCGTCGAACAGCCCTCTCGCGAGTTGTTCCGGCGGCAGCAGCAGGGCGCCGTCGGTGGCGCGCGGATTGCACTCGACGAAGCTGAGCCCGTCGCCGGTGATCAGGAAGTCGAACGAGATCTGGCCCGTGTAATCGAGCTCGGAGACGAGCGGCTCGATCAGCCGCAGCGACTCGAGGCCGTCGATCGACTCGAACTGGATTCCGGTCGAGTGGTGCCACTGGCGCGGGATCCGGTAGACCAGGTGCGAGCTGACGGTCCCCTTGTGCGCGGTCGAGTAGGTACAGACCGTCTCGCCCTCGACGAACGGCTGGATCAGCCACGGCTGAGCCGGGGTCGGGTGCACGTCGGCCGGGTCCAGCGCGCCCGCGAGGGGGCCGGTGTTGGTGAGCAGGTCGACGCCGCCGCGCGAGAAGACGGCGCGGCCGAAGTAATGGTCGAAGCGCTCGATCGCCGCCGCCAACTCGGCGTCGGAGGTGACGACGACCGTCTCCGGGATCGGCAGGCCGAGGCCGCGGACCAGCCGTTCGAAGGCGGCCTTGTCATGAAGGCGCGCCAGGGAATCGAACCGGGCGGCGAAGATCGTGGCCGAGCGCGAGAGCCGCTCGAGCTGGGAGGAGATGAAGAAGACCTCTTCGAAGGCGGGCACCACGACGTCGATCCCGGCCTCGCCGATGATCCGCTCGAGCGCGTCGATGAACGCCTCGGTCTCCCGCGTCGCCGAGGGGTAGACGAAGTGCCCCGCCAGGTACTTCGAGTGGCTGCCAGGCGAGCGTTCGTAGTCGTCGGCGGCGTAGACCTCGTGGCCGGCGTCGGCGAGCTGGCGCACCATGCCGAGCGCGAACGGCATCCGCGAGCTGGTGATCAGGACCTTCATGCGGATCCCGTGCGGCCGGGGAGGCCGAAGTCGCCGAACGGCTCGTCGCGGTCACGGACCGCCTCCTTGAAACCGGCCTCGGCGGCCCGGCGGACGAAGTCGAAGCCCTCGGGCGTGTGGCGCGCGATCCCGTCGAAGAAGGTGCCGAGCACCTGGGTCGGGTACAGGCCCTGGGCGGCGACCACCTGGTTGACGAGCAGCTTGTGCATGACCAGCTGGTTGACCGGGATCCGCGCGACCCGCTCGAGCAGCGACTCGAAGGCCGCGTCGAGCCCGGCGGCCGGCGCCCAGTCGGTCGCCAGCCCCCAGTCGACCGCCTCGCGCCCCGAGATCGAGTCGCCGGTAAGCAGCAGCCGCTTCGCCCGCGTCGGCCCGATCTTGTGCGCCCACAGAGCCGTCGTCGGCACCCCCCACACCCGCGCCGGCGGATAGCCGATCTTCGCCACGTCCTCGACCACCAACAGGTCCGAGCACAGCGCCATGTCGGTGCCGCCGGCGACGCAGTAGCCGTGCACCTTGCAGACGACCGGCTTCTCCGACCAGAACAGGCTCATGAAGCCGCGAACGTTGCGCGACATCATCTGGAAGTCGACGACGGGATCCCACGTCCGGCTCGGGTCATGGTTTTGCGCAATGACCGAAGGGTCAACCGCCGAGCCGGGAATACCCAACGTTCCGCCCGCCTCCTCCGCTTCGCGTCCGGGGGCGGCCGGGTCAGCCGGGATCCCGCGTGACATGTTCTCGGCGCTCGCCACCAGGTCATAGCCGCCGCAGAAGCCGGTTCCGTTCCCCGCCAGGGCGATCACGTGGACCTCCGGGTCGAGGTTGGCGCGCTCGACGCAGTCGGCGAGCTCGCGCGGCATCTGGATCGTGATCCCGTTGCCGCGCTCCGGGCGGTTCAGCGTGATCCGCGCGATCCGCCCGTCGCGCTCGTACGTCAGGGTCTCGAGCTCCACGGCCGGGACGCTATCGGGGCGCGTAGACTGAGTGTGAGTTCGCCGGGTTCTTTTCGCTTCCCTCTGCCCCTCGAGCCGCCAATTGCGCAGGGAAGCGAGATGGAGCAAGAGATGAACGAGCCCGGCGATATCGCACCGCGCTCATCAGAGGAAGCGCCCGAGCCTCCCAAGGAGCGTGTCTCACGCCAGTCGATCAAGTACGGCAAGCCGCCGATCGACGAGAACGCCTCCGGCCGGCGCGCCCGTCTGCGCCATCCCCGTCGCGGCGCCGGCGCGCGCTAGCCGCCCACCGGCCGAAGCTCGACGGGCAGCGTGTCGAGGTCGGACACCTCGACCACCTTGTCGCGCGAGCGCAGGCCGACGACCACCCGGACCGCCGACCGCGGCACGCCGGCGCGCTTCGCGATCAGCTTGCAGAGCGCGGCGTTGGCGCGATCGTCGACCGGCGGCGCGGTGACCCGGATGACGAGCCGGCCGCCGCGCCAGCCGGCGATCTCGTCACTCGGCGCTCTGGGCTGCAAGCGCACCTCGATCCGCTGATCCACGGCTAGCGCGGAGAGAGCCGGAAGCGCAGGCCGAAGAAGTCGAGCATCGCCGGCAGCGGCTTGGCCGGGTCGAGCGAGGTGGTGAGAAGCTCGACCTCGCGCCCGCGCAGCAAGGTAGACAGCGCCGCGGTCCCGAGCAACCGGGCGATCGCCGTGCCCGGGCAGCCCTGCGGGCCGCGGCTGAAGTGGTTGAACGACCAGTCTCCGGCGGCCGAGCCGTCGAGCCAGCGCTCCGGGGCGAGGCGATCGGCCCAGTCGTGGCGCTCACGGTCGCGGTGCAGGAACGTGTTCGGGATGAGGACCTGGGTGCCGGCCGGGACGGTCTCCCCGCCCCACTCGGTCTCGGCCGTCGTCTCGCGCGAGAGCATCGTCGTCGACGGCCACAGGCGCATCGCCTCCTCGAGGCAGGCCTCCATGTAGGCCGGGTCCTCGAGCGCGGACTCGCGCTGTGCGGGATGGGTGGCGAGCAGCGCCAGCGCGCGGTAGGCGTTGATCGCGAGGGTGTCCCCGGTCGCGAACAGCCAGTGGGGGATCTGGGCGACCGGCTTGGTCTCCGCGTCGGCCGGCGCGGCGCCGAACCGGGCGACGAGGCTGCCGGGCTCGCCGGCCGTGACGTAGTCGCCGAGCTGGGCGATAAAGCCCGGGTAGCGGGCCGACGGCTTGCCTGGCATCCCGTTGCCATCTCCCATCATCTCGCCGAGCGTCTCCGAGAGGTCGGCGTCGTCGGCCGCCGAGTCGCCGAGGATGACCCGGCGGGCGATCCGGCGGAAGGTCTCGTTCCAGACGTCCCAGCGCAGCTCGTCGTTGCCCTCGGCGTGATCGGCGACCGCCAGCGCTTCGGCCTCCTCGACGGCCACGCCGGCGAAGCGCTCCGCGAAGCCGGCCAGCGCACCACCGGTATCGAGGACAGCCTCGTTGAAGGCGCGGCGCTTGCGCCAAGTCTCGCCGCGCGAGATCGTGAGCGCGTCGGGCTGGAACGCGCTCATCCCGTCCTTCTTCGGCTTCGGGTCGGAGGCGAACGGGTCCGGCGATCCCTCGAGCGCCCGGTGGACGTCGGCCGGGGTCAGCAGCAGCAGCGCCTTGTCGCGGACGACGCGAACCCAGACCGGGCCGCCGTTGTGGCCCCGCCGCATCCCGGAGAGCAGGCCGATCGCCTGCCCGTCGACGTTCGCCGCGGTCGCCACCGCGACCGCGTTGCGGCGGCGCCGGAAGACGCCCTGGAGACCGTTCGGCACGATCACGAGCGCGTTGAAGCGCGCGTTCTCGTAGAGCGATGCGTTGCTGGGAGCGCTCAAGCCAAACGGCGCCAGGGCGCGAACGCGTTCTCGCAGCCCTCGAGCGCCGGGGCGAGCTCCGGGTGGTGGCGCAGCAGGACGTCGACCATCGTGGTGCCCTCCACCCAGGCGAGGCCCTCCGGCGTGTAGACCTCCTCCGAGTAGTCGTTGGTGAAGAAGCGATCGGACTTCAGCCGCCGCGACGCCATCAGGATGAAGATCCGGAACGCGGTGTCGGAGAAGCCGAACCCGGGCGGCAGCGGCTCGGCGAGCATCCCGACCTGGAGGTCGACGCGGTCGATGTCGTCGTCGTAGACGTCGCGGATCTCCTCGGCCAGCTCCGGATCGTCGGTGAGGTCCTCGAACTTCTTGATCCGGCTCTTGCGCAGCTGCTCGCGGAAGTCGTTGTACCGCGGGACGCCGCGCTCGCGGTCGCGGACGATGTCGATCGTGCCGAGGTCGACCCGGTCGCCGTTCAGGCGCACATGGTTCGATAGCGCCTTCGGGTGATTGCGGAGCGTGATCGCGCCCGGGTGGGCGACGCCGAACGAGTAGAGCAGGTTCGACCAGCCGTGCTCGGCGATCGTCGGCCGCGTCCCGTGGCCCTGGATCGGGTCGAAGTCGGTCTCGGCCACCAGCTCGCCGGTCCGGTGGTCGCGGATCTCGTAGTCGTCGGGGAGCAGTGGGTGGAGCCGGTAGACGGAGACGAACTCCTCGGTGATCGAGTAGGGCGCCGCGTGGTGCTCCTGCTCGGAGCCGACGATGCCGCCGATCATCTCGGTGCCGACGTGGCCGAACTTCTGCCGCACCCAGCGCGGCAGGACGCCGTACCAGTTGGCGTTCATCGCCCGCTCGAGCACCGGGTTGGCGAGGATCCCCGGCGTCCACTCGACCGTGTGGATCTTGGCGCTCAGCGCCGAGTTGACCAGGCGCGCGGTCATGAACAGCCGCTCGTCGTCCCAGGTCGGATAGGCGCCCTTGAGGTGGTCGCAGATCGAGTTGTGCTCCTTGACGAACAGCGTGTGCAGGAGCGAGAGCCCGATCCAGTAGTTGTCCGAGAAGCCGGTCAGGTCGACGCCGTCGAGCTTCGGATCGTCCTCGTTGGGCAGCATCCCGTCGTCGGTGACCTTCAGCTTGCCGTCCTCGCCCGAGCGCAACGCCCGGCAGCGCTCCTCGGTCGAGCCGTAGACCTGTGAGAGGTCCCACCAGTGGGTGACCGTGTTGACGTAGGTCGGCGGCAGGCCGGACTTCCAGGTCCGGGTGCGGTCGGGGCTTGTCGCCCGCATCCGCATCGGCGTGCCCTCGGGCCATTCGTCGTTCTCGTCGAGCTCGATGTCGATGTAGGTGTCCGGCGCGTTCTCGCCATGACCGAACCAGTCGTGGTTCTGGAACTGGATCCAGCAGGCCGCGAGCACGTTGAGGCTGGTCGCGGGGATGAACTCGCGCCGCAGCAGGAGCCGGTTCGCGACCTCGCGCGGGCTCGGCTGCATCCGCTCGGGCAGCGGCTCGGGCGCGGTCGCATCGGTCGGAGCGTTGCGGCCGAAGCGGCTGCCGACCATGCCCATCTTCGGGTCGATCGGATCCTGGCGCGATCCGTCGTAGGTGCGGTACGGCGGCAGGTCCGCGGTCGCCGTGTCGCCGTTTTCGCGCGGGGCCTCGGTGTCGTAGAGGTTGTGCTCGCGCAGGTCGTCGCGATGGGCGCGCAGGTTGAGCAGGGCGACCGGGGTCGGCAGGTTCCACCAGTCGGTCGCCCGGTTGACCTGGCGGAAGACCGTCGCGTTGACCTTCGAGAACGTGCCCTCGATCATCCGCGTCAGATTCATCGCGTCACTCCACCTCCTGGAGCTGGGACCGCCACTCGGGGTCGCGGGAGTCGAGCTCCTCGAAAATCACCGTGCGCAGCTCTTCGTCGTCGACGCCGTCGGCATCGATCGTCGCCGAGTTGAACTCCGAGTCCCAGCCGACCGGGTAGCCGCGCGCGTCGGCTGCTGCCAGCGCCAGCTCCTCGCCGCGGGGGCCGATCGCTTCCAAGATCAGCATCGCCACGGGCCAACCCTATCCCGCCTGGGAAGATCCCGCCATGGCCAAGGAGGTGATCACGATCGAGGCCGCGGGGCGCGAGATCCGCCTCTCCAGCCCGAGCAAGGTCTACTTCCCCGAGCCCGGTCACACCAAGCGCGACGTCGCCGAGTACTACCTGGCGGTCGCCGACGCCGCCTGCCTGCACCTGCGCGAGCGCCCGACGACGATGAAGCGCTTCGTCGAGGGCGTCACCGGCGAGTTCTTCTTTCAGAAGCGGGTCCCGAAGAACGCGCCCGACTGGCTCGAGACGGCGACGGTCAAGTTCCCGAGCGGGCGCAGCGCCACGGAGCTGGTCGCCAACGACGCCGCCCATCTGGTCTGGGCGGTCAACCTCGGGGTGATCGACTTCAACCCGTGGCCGGCGCGGCGCGCGGATCTCGACTGCCCGGACGAGCTGCGGGTCGACCTCGACCCAACCCCGGAGTCGAACTTCGCCGAGGTCCGTCAGGTTGCGATGGTCGTCAACGAGACGCTCGCCGACCACGGCCTGCTCGGCTTCCCGAAGACCTCGGGCTCGCGCGGGATCCACGTCAACGTCCGGATCGAGCCGAAGTGGTCGTTCACCGAGGTGCGCCGCGCGGCGCTGGCGCTGGCGCGCGAGGTCGAGCGGCGCACCGACCTCGCGACCTCGAAGTGGTGGAAGGAGGAGCGCCACGGGGTGTTCGTCGACTACAACCAGAACGCGCGCGACCGCACCGTCGCCTCGGCCTGGTCGGTGCGCCCGGTGGCCGACGCCCGGGTGTCGACCCCGGTCGAATGGGACGAGGTGCCGGACGTGGACCCGGCCGAGCTGCGCCTCGACACGGTCCCGGCACGCCTCGCCGAGCGCGGCGACCCTTCGGCGACGATCGACGACGTCCATCATTCGCTCGACTCATTGCTGGAGCTCGCCGACCGCGACGAGGCCGAGGGGCTCGGCGACGCGCCGTGGCCGCCGCACTTCCGCAAGCAGAAGGACGAGCCGAAGCGCGTCCAGCCGAGCCGGGCGAAGAAGAAATGAGGATGGAGGTCCGCGAGGCCCTCCCCGCCGACTGGGAGGAGATCTGGCCGTTCTTCCGCGAGATCGTCACCGCCGGCGAGACCTACGCCTACGACCCCGAGATGGACGCGGCGGCGGCGGAGGCGATGTGGATGGTCGGCCCGCCCGCGGTGACGATCGTCGCCACCGAAGGCGACCGCGTGATCGGGACAGCCAACGCCTACGCGAATCGCGACGGGCCGGGCGCGCACGTCGCCAGCGCCAGCTTCATGGTCGATCCCTCCCACGCGGGCCGCGGAGCGGGCCGGGCGCTCGGCGAGTGGGTGGTCGATTGGGCGACCCGGCAGGGCTTCCGGGCGATCCAGTTCAACGCCGTCGTCGAGACGAACGAGCGCGCGGTCGGCCTCTGGCGGTCACTGGGCTTCGAGCTCATCGGCACGGTGCCGGAGGCGTTTCGCCTGCCCGACGGCCGCTACGTCGGGCTGCACGTGATGCACCGGGCGCTCTAGCGAGCGACCACGCCCCAGCAGGCTGCCGGGACGGCGAGCTCGTCGCCGTCGCGGAACTCGGCGAGACCCTCCTCGATCGCCGCGCGGGTCGCGGCCCGCTCGTCGGCGGGCAGCCCCTTGATCACCCTGGCCAGGGGCCCGGCGAGCTTCGTGATCGTCTCCCAGAGGTCGTCGGCGGCGTAGCGCCACTCGAAGGTCAGCTCCTCGATCTGCGGATCCTCGAAGCCCGCGCCGGTCACGACCTCGCGGAGCCGGTCGGCCTCGCCGAGCGCGAAGATCCCGGGCGCGCCAGGCTCCGGCGGCGGCATATGGCCGCGCTGGACCAGGGTCATCCCCGGGATCGCCGCCCACAGGTTTCGGTCGGGCGTCTGCCAGACGGCGAACGCGAGCGTCCCGCCGTCGCGAAGGACCCGGTTGGTCTCGCTGAGGGCCTTGCCCGGATCGGCCATCAGCATGTAGCTCCAGCGCGAGACGACGCCGTCGACGCTGTCGTCGGCGAGGTCCATGTTCTCCGCGTCGAGGACCCGGTATTCGACGTTCTCGAGCCCACGCGCGGCGCCGTTGCGCCGCGCCGCCTCGATCATCTCGGGGGCGAAGTCGGTGCAGATCACGCCGCCCTCGTCGCCGACCCGCTGGGCGGCCGCGAAACCGAGGTCGCCCGTCCCGGCGGCGACGTCGAGGATCGTCTGACCGGGCTGCGGATCGACCCGGTCGACGATCCACTCGTTGATCGGCCCGGTGATCCCGAGCTGCCACTCGCGGCGGTCCTCCCAGCCCGATGCCATCTCATCCCAAGTCTGGAGACTGGTTTCGCGGTACTCCTGAAGGTCCATGGCTAACCCCTCGGTCGAAGTGGCGTCGAGCTGACCCTATCGCTCACGAGTCGAGCTGATCCAGGAGGCACTCCGACGGAGGCTTGTCGTCGCGCCAGCGCAGGATCTTCGCGCCGTGGCGGATCCGCCCGGCGCTGACGTGGTCGAAGCTGACCTCGATCACCAGCTCGGGGCGCAGCGCCACCCACTCGAGGTCGCGGTCCGCCGACCAGCGGCTCGGGTCGGCCGAGCCCCGCTCGCCGGACTCGTACGGGGCGAGCGTCTTGACGAGCTCGCGCTTCTCCTTGGCCTTCAGCCCCGAGGTGTGGCCGACGACGTGAAGCTCGCCGTCGTCGTCGTAGAGCCCGAGCATCAGCGAGCCGACGGTGTTCTCCTCCTTGCCCGGGCGCCAGCCGGCGACGACCGCGTCGATCGTCCGCAGGCGCTTGACCTTGACCATCGCCTTGCGCTCGCCGCGGAGGTAGGGGGAGTCGACCTTCTTCGCGATCACTCCCTCGCCGGTCTCGAGCCACGGCTCGGCGTCGGCCGCGTCGCCGACCAGCGGCGTCAGCTCGACCGTGCCGCGCTTGCGGCCGAAGCCCTTGATGAGCTTCTCCAGCGCGGCGCGGCGCTCGGTGAACGGGTTCTCGAGCGCCGACTCGTCGCCGACCGCGAGCAGATCGAACGCGCGGAACACCGCGGGCGTCTGCTCGGCGAGCATCCTCACCCGCGACTCGGCCGGGTGGAGGCGGTTCTGGAGCGCGTCGAAGATCTCGGTCCCGTCGTCGCCCAGGATCAGCAGCTCGCCGTCGATCACGTAGCGGCCCTCGGGGAACTCGAGCTCGGGGAAGTAGCGCGCCAGCGGGCGGCCGGTTCGCGACTGCAGGAACAGCTCGCCGCCGTCGACGAAGGCGAGCGCGCGGAAGCCGTCGTACTTGGGCTCGTACGCCCAGCCCTCGTCGGTCGGGAGTGTCTTGCGCGAGAGCGCGAGCTGGGGCTCGATCGGGGGCTTCAGCGGGAGCGCCATCCCGGGCGATGCTAGATGAGTGATTCCACGCCGCGGATCACGACGCGCGGGCGCCGCCGAGCCCGGTGGAAAGGCGGAGGACGAGGATCAGCGTCGGCAGCAGCACCATCGCCACCCAGATCACGATCTCGTCGCGGCCGACACCATGCTCGAGGTCACCCCCGGTGAACAACCAGAAGCCGCCGATCACGGCGAGCACGATGCACGTCTGCCAGAACTTGAACTCGGCCAGCGCCCGGCGCGCCGAGCGGTCGGTCGCTGTCGAGCCGCTCGCCACCGATCGCGGCTCGTCACGGATGAACAGCACCCACCACCAGAAGGCGTCGATCCCGAGCACCACCGCGGTCACCATCGCCATCTCGATCGGCCCCCAGGTCGAGAGCTCGACCCCGGCCAGCTCCGCCGCCGGCGGGAAAAGGAAGAGGACGCCGATAGCGGCGAAGATGACGACGCGGTACATGCCTTCGCGACGAGTCTCCCATCCACCCGGCGAGTGCGACGTGGTTGTCGTCGGCGCCGGGATCGTCGGCCTCGCCGTGGCGCGCGAGCTGACGCTGCGCCACGATGGAATCGGCGTTGCCGTCTTCGATCGGGAACCCCGGATCGCCGCCCACCAGACGACCCATTCCAGCGGCGTGATCCACTCGGGGATCTACTACGAGCCCGGGTCGCTGAAGGCGCGACTCTGCGTGGCCGGCGCCCGCGAGCTCTACGAGTACTGCGACGAGCGCGGGATCGACGCGTGGCGGACCGGGAAGCTGGTGGTCGCGACGGACGCGACCGAGCTCGTTCGCTTGCAGGAGCTCGAACGCCGCGGGACCGCCAACGGCGTCGCCGGGCTGCGCCGGGTCGGAGCCGAGGAGATCCGTGAGCTCGAGCCGCACGCCGCCGGGATCGCGGCGCTGCACTCGCCGGCAACCGGGGTCGTCGACTTCGGGCGGGTCGCCGCGGCCTACGCCGACGACTTGCGCGCAGCGGGAGGGGAGCTGTTCACCGGCTGTGCCGTGAGCACGATCGACGAGGACACGGTGACGCACGCCGCCGGGACGACCAGCGCGCGAGCGGTCGTCGTCTGCGCCGGCGCTTGGGCGGACAGGCTCGCCCGTGCGGCCGGGGCGGACCCCGAGCCGCGCATCGTTCCCTTCCGCGGCGCCTACCTACGACTGCGGCCGCAGCGCGCCGGGCTGGTGCGGGCCAACATCTATCCGGTCCCCGACCCCGAGCTGCCCTTCCTCGGCGCCCACCTCACCCGCGGCCCGGACGCCACGGTGCTGCTCGGGCCAACGGCGCTGATCGTGGGGGCGCGCGACGCCTACCGGCTCGGCCGGCTGCGCGCCGCCGACCTGCGCGAGACGCTCGCCTGGCCCGGGACCTGGCGGCTGGCGCGGCGGTACTGGCGAGCCGGGCTGACGGAAATCCGCCACGCCGCCTCGCGCCGGGCCCTGGTCGCTTCCGCGCAGCGCCTGGTGCCCGAGCTCCGCCCGGCCGACTTCGTCGCCGGACCGGCCGGCGTCCGCGCCCAGGCGGTCGGCCGCGACGGGTCGCTGGTCGACGACTTCGTGGTCTCGCGCACCGAGCGGGCCCTGTACGTCCGCAACGCCCCCTCCCCTGCCGCCACCTCGTCGCTGCCGCTCGCCCGCCTGATCGCCGACGAGGCCGAGCCGCTGCTGCGGTAGGCCGGGCAGGCAACCCGGACCTGAGCGCGTCGCCCCGGCGTATACGGGTGGGATGCCTGATCCGATGCGAGTGCCGCTCGTCGCGCTGGCGCTCCTCGGCCCGTTGGCCGGCTGCGACGACGACGAGCCCGCCGCCACTCGGCCGGCGGCGACGACCACCCGGTCGTCCTGTGAGGTGGGCGAGCGCCCGGACTACTTCGTCCCCGGCCCCGGCCCCGACGACCCGCTCGCGATCATCGGCTGCGCCCGGCTCGGCGTCAGCGGCCGGCCGGTCGAGTTCAGCGCCGCCGCCGAGCGCATCGGTCGCCGGCCCGCCCTGTGCGTGAACCCGGCCTACCGGGGCCGCGGCCAGCTCGGCGTCTACATTCCGGCCCACTGTCCGGGGAACCCCGTTGGGAGGCGGCTGTGGGTTCTCGACATGGGAATCCCGTCCCAGGCCGTCAGCGGCTACCGGCTGGTGATCTGGGGCAAGGCCCCCCTGACGACCCGGCACGTGGTCGCGCGCCATCGTTCGGGCGAGACCGCGGCCGCCGTGTTCACCGTTGGACCCGAGCTCGCCCGGGCGGTGGGAGCGGCGCGGCCGTTCAGCGTCTTCGTCGTCGAGCTCGACCCCGAGGCGGCCTGCGAGACGATCCTCGTGCGCGGGGACGGCCCGGGCGCGGAGACGGACCGCATCCCTCCGCGTCCCAAGCTCTGCGCGCGCTGATCAGCCGGCGAGCTCGGCGATCGCGGCCACCACCACGTCGGGCGCCTCGATCTGCGGTGTATGGCCGATGCCCGGCAGCAGCTCGATCCGGGCGTGAGGGAGGCGCTCGGCGAGTTGCTCGGCGCCGTCGGCGGGGCAGAGGCGGTCGGCCTCGCCCCAGATCACGCTCACCGGCACCTTGATCGCATCGCCGTCGAACGGGTCGTCGAGCTCGGCCCGCAGGCGCTTCGCGTAGTCGATCCGCTCGCGGATCACGGGCCGGTCGACGTGGAAGCGGGTGAAGCGGTCGACGACCGCCTTGTCGACCCCGTTGGGGTCCGCGAAGGCGAGCTGGCGATAGAGCCGTCCCGCGACCGACCGCGTGACCTGCGGGGGCACCGGCGCCGGCATGCCGATGATCCGCGAGACGGCCGGGATCCGGTCGAGCGTGAAGAACGCGGGCGCCATCCGGACCCCCGCCGGGCCGATCGGGACGATCCCGGCGAGCGGCAGGTCGGGGTCCTGGGCGAGGCGCAGCGCGACCCAGCCGCCGAGCGAGTTGCCGGCGACGACGACCTTGCTCTCCGAGCGCTCGGCGACCTCGGCGACCGCGGCGGCGGTGAAGTCGACCAGTTGGTCGAGCACCGAGCCCTTCTCCAGCCGCGGCGCGGTCCCGAACCCGGGCAGGTCGTAGGCGATCGCCGGACGGCCGGCGACCGCGAGCCGGTCGAGGACGGCCAGCCAGGTGTCGGCGTTGTCGAGCCAGCCGTGCAGGAGGATCGCCGGCACCCCCTGGCCCCGGGCCGAGATCGCGCGGGTCGGCACCCCGCCGACCTCGACCTCGCGGCTGCGCAGGCGCGCGGTCTTGCCCGGACCTCCCTCGCCCGGGAACGTATGCGCCTCGCCGCCGAGGCGGATCGTCGGCATCCTTGCCTCCCGCTTGGTTCTACAGCCCGTACGTCTTCGAGACGATATCGCGCTGGATCTCGTTGGTGCCGCCGTAGATCGACATCACCAGCGTCGTGCGCACGTGGCGCTCCATGTCGTACTCGGTCGCGTAGCCGTAGCCGCCCATCATCTGCATCCCCTCGAGCGCCGTCTTCTTCGCCACCTCGGTCGCCTTCAGCTTCGCCATCGAGGCCTCGCGCGGGAGCAGCTGGTTGGGGTCGGCGTCGACCTTGCGGGCGACGTCGTACACCAGGAGCCGGGTGCACTCGATCTCGGTCGCCAGGTCGGCGATCCGGTGGCGGAGCGCCTGGAACGACCCGATCGGGCGCCCGAACTGCTTGCGCTCCTTGACGTAGGCGAGCAGGTCGTCGAAGGCGCGCTGGGCGATCCCGAGCGCGCTCGCGGCGAGGATCAGCCGCTCGACGTTGAGCCCGGCCATCAGCTGCATCCAGGCGCCGTCGACCTGACCGAGAACCCGCTCCTCGGGCACGTAGCAGTCGGTGAGGAAGACGTCGTTGACCTCCTTGCCTCCCATCGTCTCGATCCCGCGGATCTCGATCCCCTCGGCGTCGGTCGGGACCGAGATCATCGTCAGCCCCTCGTGCTTGGTGCCGGAGGGGTCGGACCGGCCGATGACGAGGATGTGGTCGGCGATGTGCGCGGCCGAGATCCAGGTCTTCTGGCCGTTGAGGACGTAGCCGCCGTTCTGACGCTCGATCCGGCATGAGAGGTTGCCGACGTCCGAGCCCGCCTCCGGCTCCGACATCGCGATCGCCTCGACCGTTCCCGAGCTGATCCCGCCGAGCATCTCCTGCTTCTGCTCCTCGGTCCCGAAGCGCTCATAGGCCCCGGCGACGATCAGGCTGACCCCGTAACCGGCGATCGGCACCAACCCGCGCATCGTCCCCTCGAGGAAGATGCAGGCGTCGACCAGGCCGCCGCCGGATCCGCCGTAGGCCTCGTCGATCGAGACCCCGAGCCAGCCGAGCTCGGCGAGCTTGTCGTACATCTCCTTGGAGTGCAGCTCGGTGTAGCCGTTCGTGATCCGCTCGCGCTGCTCCTTCGTCCCCAGCTCGCGGTCGCAGAAGTCGGCGATCGCGGCCTGGAAGTCGCGCTGCTCGTCGGTGAGGCCCTCGATCCGGGCCAGGGTGGTGCTCATGCTCTGTCTCCTTTGCTAGGCCGCGGCGGGCTTGTAGACGGACACGACCGCTGCGCCGCCGAGCCCGATGTTGTGCTGGAGCGCGACCTCGGCTCCCTCGACCTGGCGCTTGTCGGCGTCGCCGCGCAGCTGCCAGGTGAGCTCCGAGCACTGCGCGAGGCCGGTCGCCCCGAGCGGGTGGCCCTTGGAGATCAGGCCGCCGGAGGGGTTGACGACCGGGCCGTCGCCGCCGTAGGTGGTCGCCTCGGCCTCGACCAGCTTGTGGCCCTCGCCCTCGGCGGCGAAGCCGAGCGCCTCGTAGGTGATCAGCTCGTTGGCCGAGAAGCAGTCGTGGAGCTCGCAGACGTCGACGTCGGAGGCCGAGATCCCGGCCTCGGCGTAGGCCCGGTCGGCGGCCTGCTTCGACATGTCGTAGCCGACGATCCTGATGCAGTCGGTGCCGTCGGCGAAGGTCGAGCTCAGGTCGGTGACCATCGCCTGGCCGGCGATCTCGACCGCCTGATCCCAGAGGTCGTGCGCGTCGACGTAGCGCTCCGAAGCAACGATCGCGCACGCGGATCCATCGGACGTCGGCGAGCACTGCAGCTTGGTCAGGGGCGCGTGGATCATCCGCGCGTCCTTGATCTCGTCGAGTGTGTACTCGTCCTGGAACTGGGCGTAGGGGTTGTTGACCGAGTGCTTGTGGTTCTTCCACCCGATCCAGGCGTAGTGGTCGGGCTCGGAGCCGTACTTCTCCATGTGGTCGCGTCCCGCGTTGCCGAACATCTGCGGCGCCGCCGGCGACTCCTCCGGGTCGCGGAGCGCGAACATCGCGATCGCGTGCTTGTCGATCGCGTTCGTGCGGTCGGTGTACTTGACCCCGAGCGACCCCTTCTCCATCTTCTCGAAGCCGACCGCGAGCGCGCAGTCGACGATCCCGCCGCGGACCGCCTGGCGGGCGAGGAAGAGCGCCGAGGAGCCGGTCGAGCAGTTGTTGTTGACGTTGACGATCGGGATCCCGGTCAGCCCGAGCTGATAGAGCGCCCGCTGCCCGTAGGTCGAGTCGCCGTAGCAGTAACCGGCGTAGGCCTGCTCGACGTCGTCGTAGGGGATCCCCGCGTCGGCGAGCGCCCGCTCGCCCGCCTCCTTGGCCCAGTCGGGGTAGTCGCCCTCCTTGGTCCCCGGCTTGTCGAACTTCGTCATTCCGACGCCGATCACAAAGGTGCGGTTGCTCATTCGATCCTCTCGTCTTCTCGGAAGTGCGGCCGGAAAGATACAGAACAAGCGCCCGGTTTGTTAGAACTCCTGCATGACTACCGACACAGCCCCCACCTTCAAGGCCGACGCGATCGGCACCACCGGCGACCCGGTCGAGTTCGAGGTGACGCGCGAGCGGATCGCCGCGTACGCCGCTGCGACCAACGACACGATCGCGCCCCACGCCGCCGGCGAGGTCGCGCCGCCGGTGTTCGCGATCGTCCCGGCGTTCCAGGCCGCCGGGATGGCGAGCATGCAGGTGATCCCGGGCGAGCTGCTCGGCGCGATCCTGCACGGCGAGCAGGACTTCCACTACCGCCGGCCGATCGAGCCCGGAATGACGCTGAGCACGACCGCCACCCCGATCGGCATGCGCCAGCGGTCCTCGGGGGTCACGGTGATCACCCACGCCGAGACCCGCGAGGCGGGAGGCGACCTCGTGGTCGAGCAGTTCATGACCACCTTCGTCCGCGGCGCGCAGGGCGTCGAGGACGTCGGCGACGAGGCGCCCGGCCACGGCTTCGACGACTCGCTGCGCGAGCGCGGTCCCGACGCCGAGGTCGAGCAGACCTTCGACCCCGACCAGACGTTCCGCTACGCGGAGGCATCGGGCGACCCGATGCAGATCCACCTCGACGACGAGTTCGCGAAGGCCGTCGGGATGCCCGGGATCATCATCCACGGGCTCTGCACGATGGCCTTCACCTCCGTGGCGGCGATCGAGCACGCCTGCCCGGACGACCCGACCCGCCTGAAGCGCCTGGCCGTCCGGTTCGCGAGCATCGCCCTGCCCGAGCAGACGATCACCACCCGGATCTGGGACCTCGACGGCGGCCGCTACGCCTACGAGACCGCGAACGACGCCGGCGCCGTGGTGATCAAGGACGGGGTCGCCGAGGTTTCTTGAGCAGCCAGGCGCGCACAGCCACGGGCAAGCCGCGGCGCAGCCAGTCCGAGCGCCGCGAGGAGACCCGCGGGCGGCTGCTCGACGCGACGGTCGAGAGCCTGATCGAGGTCGGCTACGCGGGGACGACGATCCGCCGCGTCACCGAGCTCGCCGGGGTCTCCCAGGGAGCGCAGAGCCACCACTTCCCGCACCGGATCGACCTCGTGACGAGCGCCTTCGAGCGGCTCGCCGAGCAGCGGGTCGAGCGCTACCGCGAGCGCGCCCGCGAGCTCCCCCCGACCGCGAGACCCGGCTGCGGGCGCTGCTCGACCTGCTCTGGGAGGACTTCTCCAGCGCGGTCTTCAACGTCGCCGTGAAGCTCTGGGTCGCCGCCGCCGAGGACGAGGAGCTACGCCAGCGCCTCGTCCCGGTCGAGAAGCGGATCCACGCGAACATGGCCCGGCTGTCGGCCGAGGTCGCCGGCGAGCTCGGAGCCGAGCCCGGCTTCGACCGCAAGCTCGCGGTGGCGATGAACACGGTCGCCGGCCTGGCGCTGACCCGCGAGTTCGATCCGTCCGGGCGGGCGAGCAAGGGCAATCCGTGGCCCTATCACCGCGCCGCGCTCGAGCGGATGCTCGACGGCTGAGCACCGGGGCGATGTCGCAGGAGAACGTCGAGAGCGTTCGCCGCGTGGCGGACGCCTACAACCGCCGCGACGTGGGAGCGATGCTGGGCGAACTTCACCCCGAGATCGAGTGGCACCCCTGGCTGCAGATTCAACTCGGTGGGGGAGCCAACGTATATCGGGGACACCAGGGCGTGCGCGAGGGAATCCGAGACGGGGAAGAAGCTTTCTCTGAAATCCAGGCGACGCCATCAGAGCTCCGGGACCTCGGCGAGCGCGTCGTTGCCATCGGTCGCCTCCGGGCGCGCGGCAAGGAGAGCGGCGCGATCACTGAATCGGCGATCGCCTGGATCGTGGAGTTCGACGGTGGCAAGGTGATTCGGGTCCGCGAGTATCTCGACCCGAAGGAAGCCCTCGCAGCCGCCGGGCTGTCGGAGTAGCGGCGCGCCGGCGACCGCCACCAAGGGCTCAAAGCGACCACACCCCGGGTGGCGCGCGTCCACTCCCTGGGCCTCTGTCCGAACGGGCCTCGCGGCCCGATCCTCCTCCCATGGGAATGAAAACGAATCCAGGGAGGTTCCCAATGAGTGATCAGACCACCACACGACCCCGATCCAGCCGCTGGCGGCAGGCGCCGGCGCTCGTGATCAGCCTCGTTGCGCTGTTCGCCGCGCTCTCCGGCGCCGCGCTCGCGCTGCCGGGCACGGAGACCGTGAACTCCGGCGACATCAAGAACGAGAAGGTGAAGAGCGTCGACCTCAAGGACGGCGCCGCCGTGACCGGCGACGACGTCGTCGACGAGTCGCTCACCGGCACCGATGTCACCGATGACACGATCGCCAGCAGCGACGTCCAGAACGAGACGCTGCAGTCGACCGACGTCGCCAACCAGGCGATCACCGGCGCGGATGTCGCAAGCGACACGCTCCAGAGCAACGACCTGGCGCCGAACTCGGTCAACGCGCAGGAGATCGGCGACGGGATCCACAACCACCAGGACACGGTTGTGGTTGACGGCGGCACGGCCCTGAACTCGAACTACAACTTCAACTCCGTGACCGCGAGCTGCGCTCCGGGCGAGGAGTTGATCAGCGGGTCGGGCCACTGGATCGGCGAGGCGAACGGCGAGGAGCTCGTGCTGAGCGAGGTCATCCTCGACCACAGCGCCGAAACGGTCACGGTCAAGGGCGGTAACGACTTCGGTGTCGACCGCACCCTGGTCGCGTCCGCAAGCTGCCTCTAGCGCGCAGGGGCGCGAAGGGCAGGACGGCAACACGCGGGGCCGGGAGCGATCCCGGCCCCGCGTAGCCGTGCCGGTCGGGGGTAGGCTGCGGGCGTGGAAGCGGCGACCCAGGCGGAGCTGGAGGACCAGCCCGAGCGCGCCGTCTCGTCGTTCACCAAGTCGCTCTTCCTCGGCGAGATCCACGAGGAGATGGTCTTTCCGTGGCCGGCGCCGGATCCCGCCGAGCAGGAGCGGATCCGGGAGCTGAACGGCGCCGCGCGGGAGATCGGCTCGCGGATGGACCTTCGCAAGGTCGAGGAGGACCGCTGGATCGGCGACGGCACGATCAAGGAGCTCGGCGAGGCCGGGCTCTGCGGCCTGTACGTCGACGAGAAGTACGGCGGCCAGGGCCTGTCGCAGACCGGCTACGCGCGCGTCTTCGAGACGTTCGCGCAGATCGACGGGACGCTCTCGATCGTGCTCGGCGTCCACCAGTCGATCGGCTTCAAGGGCATCCACATGTTCGGCACCGACGAGCAGAAGGAGCGCTTCCTGCCCGACCTGGCCAGCGGCCGCAAGCTGGCCGGCTTCGCGCTGACCGAGCCGGAGGCCGGGTCCGACGCCTACGCGATCCAGTCGCGCGCGGTCCTGCAGCCCGACGGGTCGTACGTCCTGAACGGCGAGAAGCGCTACATCGGCAACGGCTCGAAGGGCGAGGTGTTCACCGCCTTCGCCCGCTGCGAGGTCGACGGCAAGGACCGCCACATCGCGCTGATCCTCGAGCGGGGGATGAAGGGGTTCGAGGTCGGCGAGCGCTTCGACACGATGGGCCTGCGGGGCAACGACCTCCGGCGCCTCTACTTCAACGACGTCAAGGTGCCGGCGGAGAACGTGCTCGGCGACCCCGGCGACGGTTTCCACATCGCGATGCAGATCCTCAACAACGGCCGGATCGGGCTCGGTACCGGCTCGGTCGGCGCGACCAAGGGGCTGATCGACCTGGCGATCGCCCACGTCAAGGAGCGGCGCCAATTCGACCGCCCCCTGGCCGACTTCGAGCTGGTCCAGGACAAGATCGCGTGGATGGTCACCTACCTGTTCGGGCTCGAGTCGATGTGTTACCTGACCTGCGGCCTGGTCGACGGCGGGGTCGAGGACTACTCGCTCGAATCGGCGATCTGCAAGGTCGCCGGGACCGAGTTCCTCTGGTACGCGGCCAACCGGGCGATGCAGCTCAAGGGCGGCGCCGGCTACATGAAGGACGAGCCCTACGAGAAGATCCTGCGCGACATCCGGATCTTCCCGATCTTCGAGGGGGCCAACGACGTCATGCGCGCCTTCATCGCGCTGTCGGGGATGAAGCCGGTCGGCGAGAAGCTCTCCGGGCTCGGCGAGATCGGCCTCGGCGACCCGATCGGCTCGATCGGCGTGCTGGCCGACTACGTCGGCGGGCGGATCAAGAGCCAGGTCCGCCCCGACCGGATCAGCATGGCCCACCCCGAGCTCAAGGACCACGCCGACGCGGTCGCCGACCAGGTCAACGAGCTGCGCGGGGTCAGCGAATCGCTCCTGCGCGAGCACAAGAAGGGGATCGTCGAGGCCCAGTTCCAGCAGAAGCGGATCTCGGCGGCAATCTCCGACATCTACGCCCAGATCGCCGTGCTGTCGCGGGTGACGTCGATCTTCGAGGACCAGGGGGTCGAGCCCTCCGGCCAGGAGCGCTTCATCGCCGACACCTTCTGCACCCGGGCCGCCGGGCGCGTGCGATCGAACTTCCGCCAGATCGAGCGCAACGACGACGAGCGGGTCGGAGCGATCGCCAAGCTCGCCTACAAGCGCGGCGAGTACGGCTACGCGCTGTTCGAGGACTAGAGGGTGATCCCACGCCTTCACGCACGCACCCGCCGCCTGGCCAGCGGTTAGGATCGCGCCCGACCGCGGCATCCGCCGGCGGGCACACCACCAGAGGAGTCATATGCGAAACGCGAAGTGGCTGATCGCAGTGGTCGCGCTGATGGCCTGCGGGCTGATCGCCGCCGGATGCGGCGACGACGACGAGACCACGTCGGCCGCGGACACCGCGACCGAGGCCACGGACACCACCGCTGACGAGACGACGAGCGAAGACACGGACACGTCTGACTCGGACTTCGCCACACCGGACGACGTCTACAACGCCTGCATCGACGTGATCGAGGGCACTGCGGCCGAGTCCGCGGGTCAGACCGCGTGCGAGCAGGCGCGCGACGCGTTCGAGCAATGCGCGCAGCAGGCCGAGTCGACGCCCGAGGGCGAAGGCCGCGACCTCGCGATCCAGGCCTGCCAGACCGCCGCGGAGCAGGCGACCGAGGCCCTGCAGGCAGCCGGCTAGGTCAGAGCCGATCCGTGCGAGACGGGGCGGACGCCGACCGGCGTCCGCCCCGTTTTCCGTAGCGCTCGCGCACGAGGGCCCACGCCCGGCGGGCCGCCTTCCAGACGACGACCGCCAGCGCGATTCCGGCGATCAGCAGCACGACCGCGATCGCCGCTGCGAGCTCGGGCTGCTGGAGCGCGAGCGCGGTCACCCCGGCGACCGCGAAGTCCTCGCCGACGCTCGCGGCGATGTTCGTGAACGGCTCCGGTGAGGCGTTGATCCCGAGCCGCAGGGTCGCCTTGACGCCGTGGCTGACCAGGGCCAGGGTCCCGGTCCCCGCCGCCGCCACCGCCTGGTCGAAGCTCGACGCACCGTCGGCGCCGGCGAACTCGTAGCCGACCCAGGCGCCGATCGCCGGGCGGATCAGGGTCTGGCCGAGGTCCCAGACGCTGTCGAAGAGCGGCACCTTGTCGGCGACGAACTCGACCACGTACATGATCCCCGCGAAGGCGAGCACGGGCGTTTCGGTGAGCTGCTCGGGGACCGCCTCGGTGCCGATCCCGGCCCTCCCCATGAGGCCGAGCACGAGCACCGTCGCCCAAGCGTTGACGCCCGAGGCCCAGCCACTGGAGATCAGCGTCGGGACTAGGTCCACCGCGAACGCTGTCCCTTAGCCCAGCCCCCGCACGCCCGCAGGCGAAGCCGAGGACGTGGCGGGCAGTTGTTCGTGGCGCGGAATTAGTTCAGGCGTTCCACGATCATCGCCTCGCCCTGGCCGCCGGCGACGCACATCGTCTCCAGGCCGACCGAGTGATCGTCGGTCTCCATCACGTTCAGCAGCGTGGTCATGATCCGGGCGCCGGTCATCCCGAACGGATGCCCGAGCGCGATCGCGCCGCCGTGCGTGTTCATCTTCTCGAGCGGGATGTCGCACTCGGCCATGATCGGGATCACCTGGGCGGCGAACGCCTCGTTCAGCTCGACGACGTCGATGTCGTCGATCGTCATCCCGGTGCGGTCGAGGACCTTCTTGATCGCGCCGATCGGGGCGACGCCCATGTACTCGGGCTCGTTGCCCCAGGTCGCGGCCGTGACCAGCCGCGCCTTCGGCGTCAGGCCGAGCTCCTTCGCCTTCGTGTCCGACATCACCAGCACCGCGGCGGCGCCGTCGTTGAGCGGGCACGAGTTGCCGGCGGTGACGCCGCCGTCGCCGAACGCCTCGGGGAGCTCGGAGAGCTTCTCGAGCGTCGACGAGGCGCGCGGCCCGTCGTCCTTGGCGACCTCGTTGCCGTCGTGGTCGGAGACGGGCACGATCTCGCGGTCGAAGAAGCCGTCCTCCTGCGAGGCGACGGCGAGCTCCTGCGAGCGCTGCGCGTACTTGTCCATGTCGGCGCGGCTGACCTCGTACTTCTTCGCGACGTTGACCGCGGTCAGGCCCATGTCGATGTAGGCGTTCGGCTGGCCGTTCTCGCCGATCAGGTTCTCGTTGCGGTCCGCGACCCGCGCGGGCTCGGTCGCCTCGTTGAAGCGGCTGACGAACTCGACCCCGGCGGCGACGTAGGCGTCGCCCTCGCCGGCCTTGATCGCGTTCGCGGCGTGGCGGATCGCGTCGAGCGACGAGGCGCAGTAGCGAGAGATCGTCGTCCCCGTGACCTCCTGGGGGAGCTGCTCGGAGAGCAGCGAGATGATCCGGGCGACGTTGAAGGCCTGCAGACCCTGCGGCATCCCGCACCCGCAGTAGACGTCCTCGATGATCTCGGCTGAGACGTCGGGGTTGCGCTCCAGCAGCTTGTCGACGATGAAGGCGGCGGTCTCCTCGGGGCGAAGCTGGGCCAGGGACCCCTTGAATGCGCGCCCGATCGGGCTACGGGCGGCGTCGACGATCACGGCTTCGGGCATGTGTTTGAGACTCCTTGCGGTCGGAAGAGAGGGGCGCAGATGGTAATGGTCGGGCCGCCATCGCCGCCCCGGCGCGCCCGCGCGAGGCCTTCCGGCAAGCGAGCCGCATCTTGACCGTCAGATGGGCGGTGAACATGCGGCTCGACCGTCGCTACCCAGCCCGTGCGGGCTTGGCGCTGGTAATGATTCGCCCGTGAGCGACGAGGCAGAGGTCGAGGATGCGGGGCCGCAGCCGTACGCGGTGGCGCCGGCCGAGGCGGCCGAGCTGATCGAGGCCGACGCGACGCTGATCGACGTGCGCCGCGACTACGAGTTCGAGGCCGGCCACCTCGAGGGCGCGCGGAACATCGAGATGAACGCGCTCACCGCGCACGCCGAGGAGATCCCGCGGGACCGGCCCGTGGTCTTCTACTGCCGCAGCGGCAACCGCTCGTCGATGGCTGCCGACGCCTTCCAGCAGGCCGGCTACGACGCGCACAACCTCCGCGGCGGGATCGCCGCCTGGAAGGGCGACGGGCGTCCGCTCGAGCCCGTGGACGGCGAGGTCGCCGAGCCGCTCCCGCCTTCCTGACCCCTACCATCCCCGCGCGTGGAAGCAGGCGATCAGAAGACGCCGACCGGCTCGCAGCCGGAGGTGCGGCCCGAGTCGGTCGAGGAGCAGGTCGAGGGGCTGCGCGCCTGGATCGCCCAGATCGACCGCCGGCTCGGGATCCGCAGCATCGCCGGCGGCCTCGCGGTCGTCCTCGCCCTGGCCGCGGGGATCGTCGGCGTCGTGCTGGCGACGAGCGCAAAGGACGAGAGCGCGACCAAGGAGGAGGTCGAGTCGCTGCGCGATCAGGTCACGGCCAGCAACCAGGAGGTCTCGCAGGCGACCGAAGACACGATCGCCGAGATCAGCGATCGGATCGACGCGCTCGAGTCCCGGGTGGCCACGATCGCCTCCAGCCAGCGCACCTCCGACGCCGAGCTCGAGGTCGCCCAGGACGACATCGAGGAGCTGCGCGGCCAGATCACCGACCTCCAGAACGAGGTCGCCGCGATCGACACCTCGCCGCCACCGTCCTCCGGCGGCTCCGACAGCCAGTAGCCGCCCGGTAGGCCGGGCTCAGCCGCGCATCCGCCCGCCCTTGGTGGGTCGCTTCACCGACCTCGCGGGCCCGGGCAGGTCGCCCCCGCCCTCGGCGAGCTGGGCCTCGAGCCGGTCGAGCGCGTGGCGGATCTCGTGCAGGCGCTCGGCCACGGTGCCGTCGCCGGCGGCGAGCTCGTCCTCGAGCTCGCCGCGCTCCCGCGCCCGCTCCGCCTCGTGGACCTCGTCCATCGAGTTGATGATGATCGCGATCAGGATGTTGATGACCAGGAACGAGGCGATCAGGACGTAGGAGACGAAGAAGATCCACGAGGACGGGTGGATGGCCTGGCCGGCCTCGAGGTACCGAGGCCAGTTCTCGAGCGTCAGGATCTGAAACAGGCTCAGCATCGCCTGGCCGATGTCGCCCCACTGCTCGGGATCCTCCTCGTGGAAGAGGATCCAGCCGACCATCCCGTAGACGTACATCAGCAGGACGGTGAGCAGGGCGAGGCTGGTGATCGGCGGCAGCGAGCGGCTCATCGCGCGGATCAGGATCCGCATGTCGGGCATCACGCTGACCAGGCGGACGACCCGCAGCAGGCGGACGAGCCGCAGCAGGGTGACGTTGTCGCGCACGCCGGGGACGAAGGCGAGGCCGATGACGATGAAGTCGAACAGGTTCCAGCCGTCGCGGAAGAAGTCCTGCGGGCGGCGGCCGAACGCCGTGATCCGGATCGCGAGCTCGACCACGAAGATCCCCAGGAAGACGTCGTCCAGCGTGTTCAGCAACGACTGGACGCCGGAGCTGAAGTCGTCGTAGGTGCCGAGGCCGAGCGTCACCGCGTTGGCGACGATCACGCCCATGATGAAGGCCTGGAACCGGGACGAGTCGGCGATCCGAGCGCAGGTGCGGGCGATCACGGGCGCCCATCCTTCCATGGTCGGCCGCCGCGCGCCGACGCACACTTGTAATCAAACGCACTAAGTTTCCGTGCGTGCGTCCGACGGCTGGTCTACGGTCGCGCGAACTCCCTGAAAGGAGAGGCTCGATGCCCGAGGGTTACTGCGTGAAGGAGCGTAAGAAGGTCGAGATCCAGGATCCCCAGCAGGTCACGATGAAGAATGGCCGGCCGGCGATCCAGGGGACGTGCCCGGACTGCGGCACGAAGATCTTCAAGATCGGCAAGCTCGAGGGCTGATACCCCTCGGTCGCGGTCGGGCCGCGACCAGCAAACGGCCGTCAAGCCCGACGACGGCGGCCGTCCAGGTTTCCCGACATTTTCGTGCTCTCAGACGGCCGTCAAGCCCGATTGCCGGCGGCCGTACAGGTAGCCCACCAGCGCGCCGGCGACCTCCGGGTCGAACTGCGTGCCCGCGTTGCTCGTCAGCTCGTGCATCGCGTCGCCCTGTGACATCGCCTTGCGGTAGGGACGGTCGGAGACCATCGCGTGGTAGGCGTCGCAGGCGAGGATGATCCGCGCCTCGATCGGGATCTCCTCGCCCGAGATCCCGTCCGGATAGCCCTTGCCGTCCCAGCGCTCGTGCTCGTGGCGAACCACCCGTGCGATCGCACCCATCCCCGGGATCGCGCGCAGGATCCGCTCGCCGATCACCGGATGCTGCCGCATGATCTCCCACTCGCGATCGTCGAGCGGTCCCTCCTTGTGGAGGATCTCGTCGGGGACCCCGAGCTTGCCGATGTCGTGCAGGAGCGCCGCGGTCCGCAGCCGAGCGATCTCAGGGCCGTCGAGGGCGAGGGTCTCGCCGACCTTCGCCGCCAGGTCGACCACGGAGTCGGAGTGGTCGCCCGTGTAGCGGTCGCGCTCCCCGAGCGCGGAGGCGAGCGCGGCGATCACGTCCCCGTGGGCGCTTGCCACCGCGGCGTCGACCGAGTGCTCCGCAGCGGTCGCGAACGCGGCCGTCTGGCCTCCGCCGGCGGCCCGCGCGGCCTCCAGCGCGGTGCCCGCGGAGGCGAGCAGCCGCTCGGCCGTCTGTCCCGGCTCGAACAGCGCGATCCCGACCGACGCCGAATGGCCGCTGACGCCCGCGCACTCGAGCTCTTCGAGCACGACCAGGATCCTTCCGAGGGCTTCCGCTGCCCCGTCGTGCTCGGTCTCCGGGAAGAAGACGGCGAACTCGTCGGCCCCGATCCGGCAGCCGAGGTCGGTGTCGCGGGTGCCGTCGTTGATGGCAGTGCCGACCAAACGCAGGAGCATGTCCCCGGCGTCGTAGCCGTGGCGCAGGTTGAACTGGCGGAAGGCGTCGATGTCGAGCAGCGCCAGGGCGAGCGGACGGCCGTACCGCTCGGCCCGCCGGACCTCGAGCCCGAGCTGGAAGCGGAAGCTCCGCACGGTGAGCAACTCGCCGCAGATCGCGTCTCGCGACACGACCCGGTCGAGCTCCGCCTCGAGCTCGATGATCCGGGCCTGCGCTGCCTCGAGCCTCGAGGCCAGCCTCGCCCTCTTGCGCGATCCGTACATGCACCCGGGATATCGGCTATCAGGCGGCGGTGCTTGACGGGCGCGGACGGCCGGAGGACGCCGTCCTCGCGCGTGCCCTGTGGCAATCGGCGCGATCGGTGGAAGAATGGGCGGCCAGCCATGGCAGCCCCGCGACCGCAGAAGCCGCTCGAACTGATCCTCGCTCGCAACCTCCTGACCAGCATCTCGACGCCAGGCTTCCTGCTCGACGCCGAGGCCGCGGTCGTCTTCTACAACGAGGCGGCGGCGGCGCTGCTCGGGCGCTCGTTCGAGGAGAACGGCCGGATGGACGCCGAGCAGTGGACGCAGGCGTTCGGGCCGTTCGACGTCAAAGGAACGCCGTACGAGGTCGACACCCTGGAGACGACGGAGGCGATCCGCAAGGGACGCCCGGCGCACGCGACCTTCACGATCAAGGCGGCGGGCGGCGTCAAGCAGGACATCGAGGCGAGCGCATTCCCGATCGTGGCCTCGGAGGCGGGCTCGTCGGGGGCGATGATCCTCTTCTGGCCGCTCGGCGAGAACGGGACCCCAGCCAACCCCGGCACCCCCGCAGGCGAAGCCGAAGAGGTGGCCGGGTAGTGCGTCTGAAGGTTTGGGGGGCGCGCGGATCGGTCCCGGCCCCGGGGCCGCAGATGAACCGCTACGGCGGCAACACCTCCTGCGTCCAACTCACCCTGGCCGGGGGCGAGACGCTGATCCTCGACGCCGGGACCGGGATCCGAAACCTCGGAATCGACCTGACGCCGGGTCGGCGCATCCACATCCTGCTCACCCACCTGCACCTCGACCACATCCAGGGCCTGATGTTCTTCCCGCCCTGCTTCCGGGCGGACTCGGAGATCACGATCTGGGGGCCCTCCTCGCCCGAGGCGTCACTCGAGGCCCGGATCGCGCGCTACATCTCCGCCCCGCTGTCCCCGGTCGAGGTCCGCGAGCTCCCCTGCTCGGTCGCCTTCCGCGACACCCCGGCGACCGAATGGGAGATCGGCGGGGCGACGATCCGCGCCGAGGCGATCACCCATCGCGGCCCGACGCTCGGCTATCGGATCACCGACGGGGAGACGACGCTCGCCTACATCCCCGACCACGAGCCGGCGCTCGGCGCGCCGCTCGAAGGCCTCGAGCCAGAGTGGATCTCGGGCTTCGACCTGGCCCGCGGCGCCGACCTGCTGATCCACGACTGCCAGTACGCCGACCAGGAGTACCCGGGTCACGTCGGCTGGGGGCACTCGGCGCTCTCGGACACGCTCACCTTCGCGCGCCGGGTCGAGGCGCGGCGGCTGATGATGTTCCACCACGACCCGCTGCACGCCGACGAGTTCCTCGACGATCTCGGCGCCACGGCGCGCGCCGACTGGGCGCGGATGGGCGGTGACCCGGCACAGCTCGAGCTGGCCGCCGAGGGCAGCGAGACCGAGGTCGGCAGCGGCGCGGCTGCCCCGCCTGTCCACGCCTGAGGGCCGGCGGCGTCGACCGCCGGTACAAGTGGTCGAGGCAGAACTTTCGACACCGGGATAAGCAACCCGGCCCCTCGCCCGCCTACGTTCGCCTCGCTATTCCTGTAACTGCGACGCCGTGCGCCTGCGCGCGGGCGGCAAGGAGTGTGTATCGGATGAGACGAAAGTACGCCGTGGGAGGGCTCCTCCTCGCAGCAGCGGCACTGCTGGTCGGTCCCGGGATCGGCGTTCGCCGACGCCACGGACCTCGAGAAGGCGGTCGCCGGAAAGCTCGACCAGTCGGTCGGGATCAACTCGATGTGGGTGATCGTCGCCGCCTGCCTGGTGATGTTCATGCAGGCGGGATTCGCGTTCCTCGAGATCGGTTTCTCGCGAGGCAAGAACGCCGGGACGGTCGTCGCGAAGATCCTCACGAACTTCTCGATCGCCGCGGTCGGCTGGTGGGTCTGCGGATTCGCCTTCGCCTTCGGCGCCGGCGAGTTCATCGGGCACAGCGGCGGGTTCTTCCTCACCGACCTCGGGCCCTGGTCCGCGACGGCCGACGGGGCGACGACGTTCCGGCCGGACTTCCCGGTGATGTCGCTCTCCGACGCGACGATCGAGTCGAAGTTCTTCTTCCAGTTCGTCTTCTGCGCGGTGTCGCTGGCGATCGTCTGGGGAACGACGCTCGAGCGGATCAAGTTCGGCGTCTACGTCATCTACGCGATCGTCTTCAGCACGGTCATCTATCCGATCGGCGCCCACTGGGTCTTCGGCGGCGGCTTCCTGCAGACCGGTGACTGGCTCGGGACGGGCATCGTCGGCATGCAGGACTTCGCCGGCTCGACGGCGGTCCACCTGATCGGCGCGACCGGCGCCCTGGCGGCGCTGCTGCTGCTCGGTCCGCGCAAGGGCAAGTACGGCGCCGACGGCAAGCCACGGGCGATCCCCGGGCACAGCATGCCGCTGTTCGGGCTCGGGGTGCTGATCCTGTGGCTCGGCTGGTTCGGGTTCAACCCGGGCTCGACGCTGAACGCGCTCGACGGGCGCTTCGCCGAGATCCTGATCATCACCAACCTGGCCGCCGCGTTCGGCGTGCTGGCGGCGGTGGTCACGGCGCGGCTGAAGACGGGCACGATCGACATCGGCATGGCCGGCAACGGCGCGATCGCGGGTCTGGTCGCGATCACCGCCCCGTCGGGCTACGTCGAGCTGTGGGCGGCGCCGATCATCGGCGCGGTCGCGGGCGTGATCGTGGTCCTGGGCGTCTACGCGATCGACAAGGTCATCGACGACCCGGTCGGCGCGCTCTCGGCCCACGGCCTGGCCGGCGATCTGGGGCACGCTCGCGTGCGGGCTCTTCACCGCACCGCGGCTGGCCCAGTACAACGCCTTCGGCGACCCCGAGGGCGGCCTGTGGTACAGCGGCTCGTTCGACCAGCTGATCGCACCAGGCGGCCGGGTTCGTGATCGCGTTCTCGTTCGTCTTCGCGATGAGCTTCGCCACGTTCTGGGTGATCAAGAAGATCTACGGCCTCCGCGTCACCGAGGACGAGGAGGACGCCGGCCTGGACATCTCCGAGCATGGGATGTATGGGTATCCGGAACAGTTCATCCCGCAGGCGGAGTATCCGGGCGGCGCCGGCGGCGACTCGGCGCCTGCCCAGCTCCGGCGCCGGTAACAGCGATCACCGCCGACCGGCCGTTCCGAGGCCTGAGGAGGGAGTGGCGAAATGAAGAAAATCGAGGCGTTCATCCGCCACGAGGCGTTCGAGCCGATCCGAGCCGAGCTGCTCGACAAGGGGTTTCCCTCCCTGTCGATCAGCGAGGTGAAGGGGTCCGGACGCCAGAAGGGCGTCGTCGAGACCTACCGCGGCTCGACCCTGACCGTCAACGTGCGGCCGAAGCTCAAGATCGAGGTGGTGATCGAGGACAAGGACAAGTCCCTGGTCGTGGAGACCATCCTCAAGCACGCGCGGACCGGAGACGTCGGCGACGGGAAGATCTTCGTGCTTCCCGTCGAGGAGGCGATCCGGATCCGCACGGGCGAGGAGGGTGAGGAGGTGCTGCAGGCGCACACGGAGGCGGAGATCGCGGCCTAGTGCGCTGACCGCCTGGTGCGGCGGGACCGGTCACGAGGCCGGTCCCGCCCATCAGCCGGGGTAGGGGAACGATGCGCGACCTGCACCCGCGAATGCTCACCGCCCTGCTCGAGGGCGAGGGGCTGCGCGGGATCGCCGAGCTGGCGGCCGAGGAGGCGGGCGTCCCGGTGGCGATCGTGCTCCCGGCGAGGGGACTCGCCGCCGCCTCGAGCGACGACGTCCCGCTCGACGCCCTGGGCGAGCGGGCGGTGGCACGCCTGCGCGGGGAAGACCCGGGCAATGAGGGGGCGGTCGACGTGGAGGCGGCCGCGGAGGTCGAGGCCGGCGGCGAGGCGATCGGCTACGCGCTCGCCTTGGGCGCGCAGGGCAACGGCATGCCGCGGGTTCGTGTCGATCTCGATGAGGTTCTGAGGATCGCGGCGCTGGCCGCGATCGCCGAGGTCGCGGTCGCCGGCGCTCGCGACGAGGTTGCGGCCGACGTCCGCGGCAGCCTGCTCGAGGACCTGCGCGCCCGGCGCGCCGACGGGGCCGAGACGGTCGGCCGCGCGGCGCGGCTCGGGTGTGACCTCTCCGGCGGCGCCGTTGCGCTGGTCGCCGAGCTCGACACGTCGCGACCCCGTCACGCCGCCGCCCTGATCACGGGCGAGCACCCGGGCGCGATCGCCGAGCCGCTGACGGCGAGCCCCGGCGTCGAAGCGACTCGCATCTACGCGATCCTGCCCGCGACGCGGGGCAATGACGGCGGTGAACGCGCCACCGCCTCGGCGAAGAAGATCGCGTCGCGGCTGCGATCGCATGGCCCAGCCGCGTTCTCCTCCTTTTGCGCCGACCCCGCCGAGCTCGGACGGGCGCTTGCCGAAGCCGAGCTGATGCTCGATGTGATCGCAAGCGACGAGCGGATCGCAGCGGCGGTCGGCGACGAGATCTCCAACGGGGTCTACCGGCTGCTGTTCCGTGCGATGGCCTCCGATCCCGAGGAGGTCCACCGCTTCTACGCCGAGACGGTCGAGCCGCTGGTCGCCCACGATCGCCAGTACCGCACCGATCTGATCGGCACCCTGGAGACCTACCTCGCCAACGACTGCAACATGAACGCGACCGCGCGGACCGTCTTCGCCCACCGCCACACCGTCGCCCACCGGCTGAGCAGGATCCGCGAGCTCACCGGCCTCGACCCGGCGATCGGCGACGACCGCGAGCGGCTGGGCCTCGGACTCAAGGCCTACCGGATCGTGGCGCCGACGCTGCCGAAGTGAGTCGCCGCACCGCCGAGCTGCTGCCGCTTCTTGCTGGGTAGGGGTGCTGCCGAAACGGCTGAATTTCAGGTGAGCCGCGTCTTGACCCCGGTGTAGGGGGGTTGGACGCGGCTCGATCGCCGGAAGGCCTCGCGCGGCCGCACTCGGGCCCGAGCTCCACCCCTACTTGCCCGTTGTTCGTCCCCCTACGGAGCGCTTAGGGCGTCTCGCCGCGCGGCCTCGGCGGCTGCTTCGGCCGCCTCCTCCGCCTCGCGTGCGAAGCGTTCGCTGAGCTCCGCGCGACGCCGCTGCGCTTCCTCGCGCGCGGCGCGCTCGGCGACGCGGGTCTGGGCCGCGATCTCGCGCTCCAGCCGCGCCTCGACCGCCTTCATCCGCTTCGATGCCTCCTCGCGGGCGCGGTCCTCGGCCTCGGAGCGCAACCGCTCCTCCTCCTCCCGCAGCTTCTGCTCGAGCGCCGCCTTGGCCTCCTCCTCGGCCCGCTCGCGGGCCCGCTCGGCCGCCGCCGCGGCTTCCGACTCGAGGTGCTCGGCCTGCTCGCGGTGGCGAACCTCGGCCTCCTCGCGCGCTCGTTGCTCGGCCTCGCGTGCGAGCCGCCCGACGAGCGTCTCGAGCTTCTGCTCGCTCCGGGCCAGGGCCTGCTCGGTGCGAACACGCAGCTGGGCCTCGGCGCGGATCTTGCGCTGCGCCTGCTCGGCGGCGAGCTCGACGTTGCGCTCCGCCTTCGCGACCTTGGCGTCGGCCGCCTCGAGCTCGTCGGCGAGCTCGGCGCGGACCTGCTCGCGGGCCTCGGCGAGCGCCTCGGCCTTCGCCGCCTCGACCCGGGCCTCGAGCCGCTTGGCGGCCTGCGCCTTGAGCGTCGCCGCGGCCTCGCTCAGCTTCGCCTGCGCCTTCTCGCGCAGCTGCTCGCGTGCCGCGGCGACCCGCTCGTCGATCGTCTCCCGCGCACGCGCCTTCGCTGCCGCGGCCTCGGCGCGGATCCGATCGACCTCGGCCCGGGCAGCGTCGCCGGTTCGCTTGGCGGCGGCCCGGACGCGCTCGGCCTCCTCGACGGCGTCGGCGCGCGCGTCGCGGACCTCGCGCTCGGCCTGCTCCGTCGCGGCTTCGATCGCCGCCTCCATCGCGGCGTGGGCGTGCTCTGCTCGCAGCTCAGCCCGCCGCCGCTGCTCGTCGATCTCGCTTGTCCGCAGCTCGGCGTCGGCGAGCGACGCCTCGGCCTCACGCGCCCGGCGCTCGGACTCGGCGGCGATGTGCTTGGCGTCGACCAGCTCGTGGCGCGCCTGGCGAACCTCGGACGCGAGCTCGGCGGCGGTCTCGCGCCGCGCCACGCCGGCCGCGTCCCCGAGCCCAGCCGCTGCCGTCTTCGCGTCAGCCGCGGCAGCCTCGGTCACGTGCTCCTGGGTGGGCTCGACGGCGCGCAAACGAGGCTTCGATGCCACGCGCGCGAGCCTATCGAACGCCGATGACGCCGCACGCCGCTATTCCTCCGCATCGAGCGGCTTCGGAGGCTCCATCCCCCACTCGCGCATCCCCTCCTCGACCCGGGCGATTACGGTGTCGATCACCGCCGCCCGGGCCCAGCGCTTCGAGTCGCCCTCGATCAGGCTCCACGGCGCGTTCGGCTCGTCGGTGCGCGCGAGCATGTCCTCGACCGCCTCGATGTAGGCGTCGCGCTTGTCGCGATTGCGCCAGTCCTCGTCGGTGAGCTTCCAGCTCTTCAGCGGATCCTGCTTGCGGCTCTCGAACCGCTTCAGCTGCTCCTCGTCCGAGAGGTGGATCCAGATCTTGACCAGGATCATCCCCTCGGCCGCGAGCGAGCGCTCGTGGTTGTTGATCTCGTCGTAGGCGCGCAGCCACTGCTCGCGGGTCGCGAAGTTCTCGACCCGCTCGACCAGCACCCGCCCGTACCAGGTGCGGTCGAAGACGGCCATCCCGCCCCAGCCGGGAAGCTTGGGCCAGAAACGCCAGAGGAAGTGGTGGCGCTTCTCGTCGTCGGTAGGGGCGGCGAACTGACAGACCCGGACGTGGCGCGGATCGAGCGGCGCGACCAGGCGCTTGATCGCTCCTCCCTTGCCCGACGCGTCCCAGCCCTCGAGCAGGATCAACAGCGGCGGCCCGATCCGGCGCTCGCCGTCGGGCGGCAGCTGCCCGCCGAGCGTCAGCCGCAGCTGGGCGAGCCGCGTCCTGCGCGCGCTCGAGCTCCTTCGCCTCCTCCTTCTTGGACAGCGACTTGGAGAGATCGACCTCGTCGAGGCGGCCCACGACGCCAATCCTTTCACCGTTCAGGGGAGCAGCGCAGCGATCGGGACCTCCGGTCCGGGAGGCGGCGGCTCCTCGGCGAAGAACTGGAGCGCGAGCGGGAAGAGCAGGGTCGCCAGCAGGACCATGATGATCCCGATCGCGACCAGCCAGCGCAGCTTCGCCAGGTGGCCGTAGATCGCGACGAGGAAGCCGCCCACCATCAACGCCAGGTAGGGCTCGATCGTGTCGGGCAGCAGCGCACCGGCGCTCAGCAAGCTCATCGCGTCATTATTCAGGCCCGATGGCCGCGCAGCCCGACAACGTCGCCGAAGTCAAGGAATCGCTCGAGCGGGCGGGCTACCTCGCCGACGAGCCGGCGGCGCTCGTCGGCTACCTCGCCCAGGAGCTCGGCAAGCCGATCCTGGTCGAGGGCCCGGCCGGGGTCGGCAAGACCGAGCTCGCGAAGGCGCTGTCGCGCGCCACCGGCCGCAAGCTGATCCGGCTGCAGTGCTATGAGGGCCTCGACGAGGCAAAGGCGCTGTACGAGTGGAACTACCGCAAGCAGCTGCTGCGGATCCAGGCCGAACAAATGCCCGACACCTCCTCCGCTTCGCGTCCGGGGGTGTCGGGGTCCGATGAAGGACGTGATTCGGGGTCCTTCGATGAGATTTTTTCCGAGGACTTCCTGCTCACCCGGCCCCTGCTCCAGGCGATCGCCTCGACCGAGCCGGTCGTCCTGCTGATCGACGAGATCGACAAGACGGACCAGGAGTTCGAGGCGATGCTGCTCGAGGTGCTCTCGGATTTCCAGATCTCGATCCCCGAGCTCGGCGTGATCGAGGCCCGCACGCATCCGATCGTCGTCCTCACCTCGAACAACTCGCGCGAGCTGACCGAGGCGCTGAAGCGCCGCTGCCTGTACCTGTGGCTCGACTACCCGGAGGTCGAGCGTGAGATGGAGATCGTCCGCCTGCATGCACCCGAGCTCGACCAGCAGCTCGCCCGGCGGCTGGTCGAGGTGATCCACATGGTGCGCCAGCTCGACCTCAAGAAGCCGCCCTCGATCGCCGAGTCGATCGACTGGGCGCGCGCCCTGCTGCTGCTCGGCGCCGACGACATCGACCGCGCCCTGTTCGAGCGCACGATGAGCATCATCGTCAAGCACCGCACCGACATCGACCTGGTCGCCGAGCGGGTCGGCGTGCAGCTCGGCGAGGAAGGCAAGCTCGACCTTGCCAGCGGCTCCTGAAGCCGGCTCGCTGCCGCCCGGCCTCGCCCCCCGGATCGCCGCCTTCTGCGAAGAGCTGCGTGGTGAGGGCGTCGCGGTCGGGACCGCGGAGCTGCTCGACGCCTTCGAGGCGCTCGGGGTCGTGCCGTGGACCGAGCCGGCGGACTTCCGCGAGGCGCTCGCGGCGACGATCGCCAAGTCGCAGGAGGACCGGAGGGTGTTCGAGCTGCTGTTCGACCGCTTCTTCTTCCGCGCCGCCGAGGCCGAGGCGCTCGAGCAGGGGATCCGCGAGGAGCGCCGCTACGAGGGCGGCGACCGGCTCGACCTCGAGCAGCTCCGCGAGGCGATCCGGGCGGCGATCGCCGAGGGCAACGACGGCGAGATGCGCGACGCGGCCCGGCTGGCGATCGCCGCCTTCGGCCGCCAGGGCGAGGGCTCCGGCGTGGTCGGGGTCGACGTGCAGCGGATCCGCCGCACGCTCGGCCTGCAGGCGGGGAACCGCGACGCCGACGGCGATGGCGTCGAGCTCGACCGCGAGCAGATCCAGGCGTTCGAGCGCCACCTGCGCCGCGAGCTCGAGCGGGCGCTGATCGAGCGGACCGAGAAGATGCCGCCCTCGCGGCCGCTCGCGGAGCTCGACCGGGCGCTGCCGACCAGCCCGACCCAGGACCTGGCCGCCGTCCACCGCGCGGTCGCGCAGCTGAAGCGCCGCCTGGCGACGCTCGGCCACGAGCAGCGCGGCCGCAAGCGCACCGCGGCGGTGGACATGAGGCGGACGATGCGCGCCTCGCTCGAGACCGGTGGCGTGCCGCTGCGGCTCAAGTACCGTCCGAAGCGCCCCCGCCGCCCGGAGATCTACGTGCTCTGCGACGTGTCCACGTCCGTGACCTCGGCCAGCGTGTTCTTCCTCTCCGTCCTGCACGCGCTGCACGACTCGTTCCGCAAGCTGCGCAGCTTCGTCTTCATCGAGCGGATCTCCGAGGTGACCGAGGTCTTCGAGCGCGAGCGCGACTTTCGCGCGATCTCGCAGAAGATCAGCCAGGAGGGCGGGGTCGCCGACGTCTCCGGCTACACGGACTACGGGCGGGTCTGGCTCGAGTTCTACGACGAGATCTCCGAGGACCTCGACCCACGCTCGACCGTGATCGTGCTCGGCGACGCCCGCACCAACGGCCGCGAGCCGCACGCCGAGATCTTCGCGCGGATCTCCGAGCGCGCCGGGCGGACCTTCTGGCTCAATCCCGAGCCGCGGCTGTACTGGAACTACGGCGACTCGGTGATGTCCGCATACGAGCGCCACTGCGACCACGCGTTCGAGTGCTGGACGACCAAGCACCTGGAGAACTTCGTCAACGTGATCGCGGGGGGCCAGCGGGTCGAGGACTGACGTTGGCCGCCTCCCCGGGCGCTCGGCGACCGACCGGGAGCGCTCAGGGGCCTGCGGTAGCGTTCGCCGGGTGCGCAGGGTTCGCCGGTACGGGATCGTGGTTTCGGTTGCCGTCGTCGGCGCGCTGACCGTCCCGGGGCTGGCGCACGCCGTTTGCACCGTGCCCGGGGCCGCGGACGCGGGCTTCGACCCACCCCAGGACTTCGCCGGCAACGTGACAACGGCCGAGCTCGGCGCCTACGTGCAGATCCCGTTCAACGTCCCGGCGGGGACGACGGCGGTCCGGATCCGCTACTGCTGGGACAACCCGCCGGCGGGGACGACGCTCGACATGGGCGTCTACGAGCCGCTGCACGCCGGAAACGCGGTCCCCGGCGCGCCCGAGCGGCGCGGCTGGAGCGGCAGCGCGGTCAGGGACCTGGCGATCGCCGTCAACGGCTTCTCGCCGCCGGCCGTCTACGAGGCCGACCGCAAGGCCTACGTGCACGGCTACACCACCCGCGCGTACCAGCCGGGGCCGCTGCCGCCGGGCCAGTGGACGGCCGAGCTCGGGATCGCCGCGCTCGGGGGCCCCTCGGTCGACTACGCGGTCCGGGTCGAAACGACCTCGAGCACGGACTGGTCCAACCAGCCCTACTCCCCGGTGGGGCAGGGCACTGCGCCGGCGAACCCGAACCCGGGGTGGTACGCGGGCGACGTCCACGCGCACGGCGAGCAGGAGCCGGGCAACGCGGTCGTGTCGACCAGCCTCGACTTCGGCTTCAAGCCGCTCGCGCAGGGCGGAGCCGGGCTCGACTGGATCGGCCTCGTCGACCACAACAACGACGTCAGCCGCGGGGAGGTCGGCAGATACGAGCCGGGCCATCCCGGCAAGCTGGTGATCCCGGGGACGGAGGTGACGACCTACCACGGGCACTACAACTCGATCGGGTCGAGCGCCTTCGCGGACTTCCGCGGCGGGCCCGTGCTGGCCTACCCCTCGATGGCCCAGCTCGCCCCGGCCGCGCTCCCCGCCGGGCAGTTCGGCCCGCTCCAGGCGGGCGGCGGCTGGACCCAGATCAACCACCCGACGATCTTCCGCAACGCGCCGGCCGCCTGCCGCGGCTGCGCGTGGGACTACAGCGACGCCGACACCGATTACTCGAAGGTCGACGCGACCGAGATCCAAACCGGCCCCGCCGACATCGGGGGCTCGCAGAACCCGTTCACACTGGACGCGATCGCCTTCTACGAGCGGGCGCTCGCGGCGGGCCACCACATCGCCGCCGTCGCGTCGAGCGATTCCCACCGGGCCGACTTCACCGACCTGCTGACCGCCCCGATCGGGCGCGGGGCGACCGTCGTCTACGCAAACGAGCTCTCGAAGGCGGCGATCGTCGAGGGGATCCGGGACGACCACACCTACGCCAAGCCCTACGGCAACGACGGGCCCGACATCCGGGTGACCGCCCGCTCGCCGGGCGCCAACGACGCGATCATCGGCGACACGATCAAGGGCAAGTCCCTGAAGCTCGAGGTGGAGGTCCTGCGCGCCGGCCCGGGCGCGACGCGGCCGGGCACGTACATCGTCGAGTTCCTGCTCAACGGGGCCCTCGCGGACTTCGACACCGTCACCAACGACGACTTCACCCACACCTTCGAGGCGGCCTATACCGGCCGCTACTCGATCAGGGTGATCCGCACCGACCCGACGGCGAACCGGATCGAGGTCTACTCGAGCCCGGTCTGGTTCGAGGAGGGCAGGAACCTCAAGCTCGGCAAGCTGAAGCGCGACACCAAGCACGGAACCGCGAAGCTCACGGTCACCGTCGGCGGCCCCGGCAAGCTGGCGCTGTCGGGCAAGCACCTGAAGAAGGTGAAGAAGGACGTCGACGAGGCGGGCAAGGTGAAGCTGAAGGTGAAGCCGAAGGGCGAGCTCGCCGAGAAGCTGCGCGATGACGGCAGCGCCAAGGTGAAGGCAGAGGTCAAGCTCGCCCCTACCGACGGGCTCGCGGCCAAGGACTCCGAGAAGCTGAAGCTGAAGCGCCGGTGAACGCAGGTAGACTGCGCCGCAGACCAGGGGTGCTCGCGGGCAAGCGGGCTGAGATAGCGCTTCAAGGGCCCCGGCGCTGACCCTTAGAACCTGTGCGGTAATGCGCGCGGAGGGAGCATGGCAACGGCAACTGAGGCTCCCGTCGAGGAGCCTCGAACAGTTTCAGGAGCGGGTGCGGCGGTGGAGATCGCCGGCCTTCGCCACCGCTTCGGCGAGCTCGAGGTGCTCGGCGGGCTCGGGCTCGAGGTCGCGGCGGGCGAGGTCGTCGGCCTGGTCGGCCCGTCGGGCTGCGGCAAGTCGACCCTGCTCGAGCTGATCGCCGGGCTGCTCGAGCCGAGCGCCGGTTCGCTGCGGGTCGGCGGCGCCGAGCCGGCCGCGGAGCGCCTCGCGCGCTGCGTCTACATGCCACAGCGCGACCTGTTGCTGCCTTGGCTCTCGGCCCTCGACAACGCGGCCCTGGCGCCGCGCAACCGCGGCGCGTCGCGAACCGATGCGCGGGCCGAAGCCGCTCCGCTGTTCGAGCACTTCGGGCTCGCCGGATTCGAGCGCGCACGGCCGGCCGAGCTCTCGGGCGGCATGCGCCAGCGGGTCGCGTTCCTGCGCACCCTGCTGGCCGACAAGCCGGTGCTGCTGCTCGACGAGCCGTTCGCCTCACTCGACGCGATCTCGCGCGCCGAGATGCAGGAGTGGCTCGCCGGAGCGCTGACCGCCGAGCCGGTCACGGTGGTCCTCGTCAGCCACGACGTCGAGGAGGCCCTGTACCTCTGCGACCGCGTCGCGGTGCTCAGCGGCCGGCCCGCGCGGACGGTCGCCTCGCTGAGCTCGCCGGCGCCGCGCGCGACGCCGCGGTTCGAGGCGGTCACCTCGCCGGCGTTCACCGCCGTGCGCGAACGAGCCCTCGAGGCGCTGGCGAAGGGCGCGCGATGAAGCGCTGGCTGTTGCCGCTGGCGGTGCTCGTCGTCCTGCTCGGGCTCTGGGAGCTGGCGGCGCGCTGGGACCTGATCGCCGACGCGCTCAACATCAAGCCGTTCCTGATCCCCGCCCCCAGCGACGTCGGGGAGGCGCTCTGGAACGACCGCGAGCTGCTCGCGGAGGACGCCTGGGTGACCGCGCAGGAGGTGCTGCTCGGCTTCGCGCTGGCGCTCGTGCTCGGCTTCGGGTTCGCGATCGTCCTCCACCTCTCCGACACCCTGCGGCGGGCCTTCTACCCGCTCCTGGTCGCCTCGCAGACGGTGCCCGTGATCGCGATCGCGCCGATCCTGATCGTCTGGCTCGGCTTCGGGATCGGCCCGAAGCTGGCGATCATCGCCCTCGTCTGCTTCTTCCCGATCACGGTCAACACCCTCGACGGGCTGCGCTCGGTCGACCCCGACCTGCCGCGCATGATGCGAACGCTCGACGCCGGTCGGACCCAGATCCTGCGCCGGGTCGAGGTTCCCTCGGCGCTCCCGTACGTGTTCAGCGGCGCGAAGATCGCCGCCGCGATCTCGGTGATCGGCGCCGTGTTCGGCGAGTGGGCCGGCGCGGACGAGGGGCTCGGGCACCTGATCCTGATCGCCCAGGGACAGCTGCAGACGGCGAGGGTGTTCGCCGCCGTGGTCGTGCTCTCGGCGCTGGCCCTGATCCTGTTCGGCGGCCTGGCGCTGATCGAGCGGCGGTTCGGCTGGTGGACGCCGCGCCGCATCGGGCGAGCCGCGGGATGGCGGCCGGCGGGATGAAGCGCATCCTGGCGGCCGTGGCCGCGCTCGCACTCTTGTTGACGACCGGCTGCGGCGAGAAGCAGGAGAGCCGGGACGGCGACGCCGAGCCCCTGACCCTGATGCTCGACTTCTACGTCAACCCCGACCACGCCGGGATCTACACGGCGCTCGACCGCGGCTACTTCGACGAGGCGGGACTCGAGGTCGAGCCGCAGGTGCCGTCGGATCCCTCGGCGCCGATCCGCCAGGTCGCCGCCGGCCGTGCCGACCTCGCGATCTCCTATGAGCCCGAGGTCCTGCTCGCCCAGAACGAGGGCCTGCCGGTGATCGCCGTCGCGGCGCTCGTCCCGCGGCCGCTGACCTCGTTGATCTCGCTCCCGGAGGGTCAGATCGCCAAGCCTGCCGACCTGCGCGGGAAGACGATCGCGACCGCGGGGATCCCCTACCAGGCGGCATACCTGGAGGCGATCCTCGAGCGGGCCGGCCTCTCGACCGACGACGTGAGCCAGAAGGACGTCGGCTTCAACCTGCTGCCGGCGGTGCTCTCCGGGAGCGCCGACGCGATGCTGGGCGGGTTTCTGAACGTCGAGGGAGTCGACCTCGAAGAGCGCGGCGAGGACCCCCGCGTGGTCCCGGTCGACGAGCTCGGGATCCCGACCTACGACGAGCTGGTGCTGGTCGCGAGCGAGGACCGAGTCGCGGAGGATCCCGAGGCCCTGCGCCTGTTCATCGCCGCGCTCGAGCGCGGCACCGACGCTGCCGTCGATGATCCGGCCGGCGCAACAGAGGCGATCCTCGCCGCCGGCGACGGGCTCGAGCCGAAGCTGACCAGGGCCGAGATCGACCGCACCCTGCCGCTCCTGCTGCCGGAGAAGGAGTCGCAGCGCTACGGCTACATGGACGCCCGCGAGTGGGAGGCCTTCGCGGGCTTCTTCGCCGACCAGGGCCTGATCTCCACCCGCCCGACCGCCGGCGAGATGTTCACCGACGAGCTGCTGCCGGGGCAGATCCCGGACTAGCCCCACGGGGGCGAACGTCCCTCGTCTGGGCTTGTAGGCACAGATGAGGGACGCTCAAGTGGCGGCTGTCGCGGGCCGGCAGTTCAATCGCATTTCGCGCGGGCAACTGCTCGCTCTCGGCTTCGACGACAACGCGATCTGGCGCTACACCAGCACCAATCGGCTCATCGTCGTTGAGCAGGGGGTGTTTGCGGTGCCACCTCTTCTCGGACACGATGAGCTGGGCCGGTGGATGGGCGCCACCCTCACTGCCCCTCACACGTTCCTGAGCCACGAGAGTTCGGCGGCCGCGTACGGGTTCTGGTCATTGCCGCGACCGTTCGAGACCGTGACTCGGCCCGGGTCCGGCGGCCCGCGGCGGCACGGCGGCATCCTCGTCTACCGCAGCGAGACGCTCGCGGGCGACTGGACTGAGCTGAGTGGCATACCCGTTACGACCGTCGCCCGGACGTTGCTCGATCTCGCACGCGGAGTAAGCGACCGAGCGCTCGCGCGGGCGGTAAGGGAGCCGTGCGCCTGGACCTGGTCACCCTCACTGCGATCGGTGACGCTCTCGGCAAGCACAGCGGTCGGCGAGGCGCAGGACGGCTGGGCGAAACGCTCGCCCGTTACGCGGGAATACCACTTTCCCGGGCCCGCAGCGGCGCCGAGGTGCGAGCGCTTGAGATCCTCCGAGACGCCGGCAGGACGCTCCCGAACCTGAACTGCGGCATCGCCGGCGAGGAGGCCGACCTGAGTTGGCCAGCTCACCACCTCATCATCGAGATCGACGGCCGCCCGTTTCACCTCGATGTCGGCGAGGACGCGCGCAAGCAGGCGGTGTGGGAAGCCGCCGGGTGGACCGTGCAGCGCCTGCCATCCAACGACGTGTACGAGCGCTCCGACCGCCTCCTCGCCCTCGCCCCACGGTGAGCGTCCCTCATCTGTGCGTGTGCGCAAAGGCCAGGGACGCTCGGGGGGGACTACGCCAGATCGGGCGGCAGCGGGATCTCCTGGGGTGGGCGGCCCTTGTGGGCGGGGGCATCCCAGTCGGTGTACGCGAGGCCGTCGCGGCCCGTGTGCGCGCCCGCGCCGCCGAACGCGAGGACGTACAGGCGGTCACGGCCCTTGTTGACGAGCTGGCGACGCAGCTCCGGGCCGACGCGGGCGAGCTCACCCGGCAACAGCACCTCCTCGGCGTCCGCGAGCAGCAGGGTCAGGGTCCCCTCGAGCACGAAGTAGACCTCCTCCTGGAGCTCGTGGCGGTGGATCCGGCCGCGCTGGCCTGGCTCGAGCACGATCTCGTTGAGACCGAAGCTCGTCACGCCGAGCTCGCGGCGCAGCGAGACGAAGCGCTCGCCGGGATCCGCAACGATCCTCGTGCGGGCGAAACCGGTGTCCATGCCGCTAACGATAATCCCGCCCGTGCGCATCCTGTTCTGCACCCAGATGTGGCCCGGGCCGGACGATCCGGACCTTGGAGCGTTCCTGGTCCCGGTCGTCCGCGAGCTCGAGGCGCTCGGTCACGAGGTCGACGTGGTCGCGATCGACCACCGGCGCCCGTCGCGGACCAAGTACGCGCGCCTCGCCGCCCAGACGGTCCGCCGCGCGCGGCGCACCCGGCCCGATGTGATCTTCGCCCACGTCCTCTTCCCGGCAGGCGGGGCGGGCGCGATCGCCTCGCTGGCCGCGCGGACGCCGCTGGTCGTCATGGCCCACGGCCAGGACGTCGCCAACCTGAGCGAGGTCCGCGGGGTTACCCCGCTGACGCGCAGGATCGCCGACCGCGCCGCCGCTGTGATCGCGAACTCGCGCTGGCTCGCCAACCGGCTCACCGAACGCGTCCCGGCGGCGGCGCCGAAAATCGAGATCGCCAATTGCGGCATCGACCTCGACGCCTTCGCACCCGGCGACGCCGGCGAGGCGCGCCGAGAGCTCGGCTGGGACGGCGAGGGGCCCGCCTTCCTCTGCCTCGGGTCGCTGATCGAGCGCAAGAACGTGATCGCCCTCGCCGATGCCTTCGAACGGCTCGGCCGCGGCCGGCTCGCGTTCGTCGGCGACGGTCCCCTGCGCGCGCAGCTCGAGCGACGCGCCGCGGTCAGGATCACCGGCCGCATCCCCCAGGCCGATGTCCCGCGCTGGATCGCCGCCTGCGACGTGCTCTGCCAGCCGTCGCTGATCGAGCCGTTCGGCCAGGCGACCCTGGAGGGGATGGCGATGGAGCGCAACGTGGTCGCGACCACGGTCGGCGGGCCGCCCGAGTTCGTCACCCCGGAGGCGGGCGTCCTGGTCGATCCCACCGATCACGAGGCGCTGACCGCAGCGCTCGAGCGCGCCACGGAGCTGCCGACGCCGAATCCGGCGGCTCGCAGTGCGGCGGCCGAACACGACGTGCGCCGCCAGGTGGCGAAGATGGCGGCGGTCCTCGAGCGCGCCGTCGCTGACCCGCCCACCGCCTGAGCCGGCAACCGCGGTCGTCCACGTAAAGGCCGCACCCATCCGCGCCGATGGTCGCTGCGGGTTGCGAACCGGCTCGAGCTCGACGCCACCCAACTGCGCCACGTCGAGTTCGGGGCCCTGCTGCACGACGTCGGCAAGATCGCGGTCCCCAACGAGATCATCAACAAGCCCGGTCCGCTGACCACGACGGAATGGGCCGTGATCAAGACCCACACCGTCGAGGGCGAGCGCATGCTCGGGCGCATCGGCGGCCTGATGGCCGAGGTCGGCAGGATCGTCCGCTCCGCCCACGAGCGCTGGGACGGGACCGGCTATCCCGACGGCCTGGCCGGCGAGGAGATCCCGATCGAGTCGCGGATCATCTTCTGCTGCGACGCGTTCAACGCGATCACGACGGATCGCAGCTACCGCTCCGGCCGCTCCGAGGCATGGGCGCTCGCGGAGGTGCGGGCGAACGCGGGCACGCAGTTCGACCCCGCTGTCGTCGAAGCATTGGTCGCGACGGTCCGCGAACCGCAGCCGGACGCGAGCTATCGCCGACAGATATACGAGCGCGGATCGCTCAAGACGTCGCCGCGGCGTCCCGATGAATCGAGAGGAGCCGGTGCGTAATGACGCCGTCCGACAAGGACGTCCAGTGCGTAAGGTCGTCACCAGTGCAATCGCCTCGGCCGCCCTTCTGGGCGCCGCGATCGTCGCCCCCGTCGCCCAGGCGGCGCCGTGTGACGGCGTCGGGATGCAGCAGCCGTTCCTCGATTGGCACGACTCTGCCTCGTATGTCCTCGTCGACGGCGGCGACTTCGAGTCCCCCGCGGCCGACTGGACGCTCGAGGGCGGCGCCGCGACGACCGCCGGCGGAAACCCGTTCAGGCCGGACTCGAGCGCGACCGCGCTCAGCCTCCCGGCGGGGAGCACGGCGACCTCGCCTCCGATCTGCGTCGCGAAGGGCAATCCGACCGCGCGGCTGTTCGCCCGCTCGCTCGACGCGAGCAAGGCGCGTCAGCCGGGGCTCAGGGCAGAGGTCCTGTACCTGAACGATGACGGCGACGTACGCAAGGTCAAGAAGGCCGGCAAGCTGAGCCCGCGCGCCGAGTGGGGGCCGACCCGGAAGTTCTCGCTCGCCCAGGGGCAGTTCAACGCCAACGCGAAGCCCGACGGCGTGCACGGCCCGCCGGCCGACCCGGGCAACGGAAATGGCGGGGGCAACGGGCAGGGCGGCGGGCCCCCTGACGAGAGTCAAGCCGAAGACGCCGGCGAGGCCGAAGCGACGGGAGCCAGGCCGACGGAAACGGCCACGGCAACGGCAACCCCAACGCCGGCGGCAACGGCCGGCCATGGCAACGCCGGCGGAAACGAAACGGAAACGGCCACGGCAACGCCGGCGGCAACGGCCACGGTGGCGGCAACGGTCAGCCCGGTGGTGAAGGCCAGGGCGGCGGGGCGATCAAGAGCACCCATATCGCGCTGCGGTTCACCGCGCGGGGCGCCGGGGCGCTGATCGACGACGTCTTCGTCGACCCGCGCATGCGCCGCTAGGTTCAGGCCGCAACCGCCGGGCCGGAGTGCGCGGCTACCCGCCTCGGCGGAAGCTGATGGGATCGAGGCTGATGGAGTTGCCGTCAGCGGAGCAGGAGCTCGGGCCCCTTCCTAGCTAATTCACCATGCCGACCCCGGTCCGCGTGCGCTCGCGCCGATCAGGCGGCGATCGGGAGCGGTGGCCCCGCGCCGACGGCACCGTGCCAGCGGGCGAGCGCGAAGCTCCCGGCGAGGCCGCGGAAGGGCGCGTACGGGGCGAAGTACTCCTCGACCTCCTCGACGGTCGCGCGACGCCCGAGCCCGGCGAGCGCGCCGACCAGCTTCACGTAGGCGAGGTCGCCGGCCGGCAGCGTGTCCGGCTCGCCGCGCCCGTGGAAGCCGAGGATCTGGAGGGTCCAGGGGCCGATCCCGGGGATCCGCGCGAGGCGGCTGTCGCCCTCGGGATTCGCGGGATCGACGCGTCCGCGGGCGACCTCGCGCGCGCAGTGGATCAGCGCGATCGCCCGCGACGGCGCCAGGTCGAACGCGGCGAGCTCGGCGGGCGCGACCCCGGCGACGACCTCGGGCCCGGGCACGTCGCGAAGCGGCCCGGGGCCGAGCCATACCCGGCCGTCGGGCATCAGCTTGCCGCCCCACCGCCAGACGACCCGCCGCTGGATCTGGACCGCTCGGCTGACCTCGATCAACTGCTCGGTGACCGCCCAGGCGAGCGCCTCCCACGGCCAGGGCCGCCGCCGGGGCCGCAGCCAGGGCCGGTGATGAATGATCTCGCCGATCAGCGGGTCGCCGCGGAACGTGCGCGCGAACTCGCTCAGGTCCTCGTCGACGCCGACCGCGAACCGCATCCGCTCGATCGCCAGCGCGAGCGACTCGCGACCGGCGGGGCGGTCGGGATCGGCGGGCCCGGCGCGGAGGACGACCCGCGCCGACTCCGGCTGCCAGGCGTGGACGACGACCCGCCCGCCGGGCGTCGTCAGCAGGCGCGAGACGACCATCCCGCGACGGCGCGCGGTGCCGTCACCGCCGAGGCGGCTGCGCAGCCGGTAGGGCCACGCCGGGCGCACCTCGACCTCGAGCGGCCGCGGGCCGCCCTGGCGAACCCCCGTCACGCTAGATGAGGGTGGACTCGCTCATCTAGCGATCGACCAGATGGACGTCGACCAGGAACGAGCGGCTGGCGAGGACCTTGAGCGGGCGCTCCTTCGCCTTCTGGCGCTTTGCCGGGCGCTTCGAGGAGCCGCCCCGCGTCGCGCGCGCAAGGGCGACGGTCGCGGCGCCCGCGACGAGCCCGCCCGCGGCGGCGATCGCGACGGTACGAGCCTCGCCCTTCCATGCCGACAACTCGGCCTGCTGATCGATCGTCGCCGGCAGCGGCCGTGCGGTCGGCTCGGCGAAGTCGTCCTCCCCCTCCAGGACCGGCATCTCCACCGCCTCGGTCTCCAGAAGCTTCTCTCTCATCCCGGTCCGACTATAAGGGCTAGTCAAGCGGAGCCCCGTTGAGGCGCTTTTCGTAGATCCGGTACTTCTGGACGACGGTCCCGCCCATCCCCTCCATCGCGCGGTTCATCGCGTCGTTGGTCTCCAGGATCCAGCCCATGTGACCGCCCTTGATCTCGCCCGGGCGCGCCGCGGTCGCCACATGGCGCTCATACAGCGCCGCGGCGACGCCGAGGTGCTGGTAGGCGTCCTTGACCCCGAGCGCGAAGACGCGCAGCCGGTCGATGTAGCGCTTGCGGCGCAGGAAGTGGACCCAGCCGAACGGCAGCACCCGGCCGTTCATCCTCGCCAGCGCCTGCTCGACGTCCGGGAGGGTGAGCGCGGCGCCGATCACCTCGCCGTCGAGCTCGGCGATCATCGCCCAGTTCTCGTCGAGGACCGGCTTCAGGTTCTTGGCCTGGAAGGCGACCTCGGCCTCGGTGATCGGGACGAAGCCCCAGTTGTGTCCCCAGGCCTCGTTGTAGACGTCCATGAACCGCCCGACCTCGGCCTCCATGTCGCGCTTTCGCATCTTGCGCAGCACGACACCCTCCTCGCGCGACTTCGCGGCCGCAGCGTGGATCAGCGGATGCAGCTCGGTGCCCTCCTTGAGCTCCCCGAACCACAGCTCCCACATCAGCAGGTCGATCGCCTTCGTCAGGCCGAGGCCCTCGAGCAGCCGCTGGTAGTGGGGCGGGTGCCAGGGCTCCAGGATCATCGACGGCTCGTCGAAGCCCTCGATCAGGAGCCCGCACTCGTCGTTGGTCGTGAAGTCCATCGGCCCGAGCATCCGCTCGCGGCCGCGTTCGGCCAGCCAGTCGGTCGCCGCTCCGATCAGCGCCGCGGCGACCTCGGGGTCGTCGGCCGAGTCGAAGAAGCCGAACATCCCGTCGCTGCCACCCTGGAACTCGTCCCAGCGATGGTCGATGTGCGCTGTGATCCGGCCGACCGCCTCACCGCCGCGCTCGGCGAGGAAGAACTCGCATTCGGCATGGTCGAACCAGGGGTTCTTCTCGCGGTTGAGGAACTGGCGCCGTTCGAAGCGCAGCGGCGGTACCCACTGGGGATCGTTGGCCCTGAGGGTGTACGGAACCTCGATGAACGCGCTCAGGTCGCGCTTGCTCGCGCCCGACCGGATCGTGAGTTCCGTCACGCGGGGCAACCTACACTTGTGCGCATGTCCGAGACGACTCGCGCGCCGGCCGACGTGTTCGAGAAGGCACGCACCCACGACCGGCGCGAGCTGCTCGAGATCGCCAAGCAGAACGACCTGCTGCCCTACTTCCGGATCCTGACCTCCGAGGCCGGGCCGGTGGTCGAGATGGAGGGGCGCGAGACGATCATGCTCGGCTCCAACAACTACCTTGGCCTGACCGGCGACCCGCGGGTCAAAGAGGCGGCCCGCGACGCGCTGGAGACCTACGGGACCGGGCTCACCGGGTCGCGGCTGCTGAACGGCACCACACCCCTTCACCTCGAGCTCGAGCTCGAGCTGGCCGAGTTCATGGAGGTCGAGGAGGCGCTCGTCTTCACGACCGGCCACCAGGCCAACGTCGGCTGCATCGGGACGATCCTCCAGCCGGGCGACACGGTGATCTGCGACTCGGCCGACCACGCCTCGATCCTCGACGGCTGCATGCTCTCCGGCGCCAAGCTGCGACCGTTCCGCCACAACCAGATGCCGAAGCTCGAGCGGATGCTGGAGCGGGCGGCGGGCGATGGCGGCGGGGCCATGGTGATCGTCGACGGTGTCTTCTCGATGGAGGGCGACCTCTGCGACCTGCCGGCGATCGTCGAGCTGTCCAAGCGCTACGGAGCGCGGCTGATGGTCGACGAGGCGCACGCGGTCGGCGTGCTCGGCGCGCGCGGCGCCGGCACCTGCGAGCTGTTCGGGCTCGAGTCCGAGGTCGACCTGCGGATGGGCACCTTCTCGAAGAGCCTCGCCTCCTGCGGTGGCTTCATCGCCGGACCCTCGGACGTGATCGAGTTCCTGCGCTACGCCTCGCGCCCGTTCATCTTCACCGCCTCGGCCGTCCCGGCGGCGGTCGGCGCGGCGCTCGGCGCCCTGCGCGTGATCCGCGCCGAGGGGCCCGAGCTGATGGCGAAGCTGCTCGACAACGCGCGCTACCTGCGCCAGGGCTTTCGCGACCTCGGTCTCGTCGCGATCGAGCCCGGCAAGCTGCCGGACGGCAGCGAGGCCACGACCCCGGTCGTCCCGGTCGTCGTCGGCGAGGACTACCAGGCCGCGCTGCTGTGGAAGGCGCTCTTCGACGCCGGCCTCTACACGAACGTCGCCCTCCATCCGGCGGTGCCCCCGGGCGGGGCGCTGCTGCGGACATCACTGATGGCGACCCACGAGCGTCCCCACCTCGATCGGGCGCTGGCGATCGTCGAGCGGACGATCGCCGATTTCCCCGATCTGCCTCGGGCCGAATAGGACCGGCCGCCGCGCCTTTTGATCTCCCCCGCTCGGGGGAGATTCGTCTTGTCCGTTTCTGAACAAAGCGAAGTTGTGAATAAAAAGTCTGCTCTAAGCGAACGAACTGTTACCGGCTGCGGGGTTTCCCGGTTGACGCGCGACCGCGGCCGCCCTAGGTTGCGACTCGCGCCGAACGCACCCGAGGCAAGGGGGCGGACGGGACAGAGAGAGATCACCGTCCCGGACGAACGTCTTGACGTGGGCCCCACGCCCGCCCGGAGCGTTGACGCCCTGGTACCCCGCAATTACCCGACCCACCACACTCGGAGGAGGAGTGAGAATGGAAGCTGCCTCGACCCTGGCCCCTGCCGCGATGCCGCAGCACATGCAGGCGCTCGCCCATGCGAATCGAATTCGCCTTGCGCGAGCTTCGCTGAAGCGCGGAATCGCGTCCGGGACCGTCGATGCGGCGGTGATCGTCCGGCAGTGCCCCTGGGAGGTCCGCTCGATGACGGTTGGCGAGCTGCTGCGAAGCCAGCGCCGCTGGGGCCGTACACGAGCGCGCAAGTTCCTGTTCTCGGTCGCAGTGAACGAGAACCGGCAACTCGGGAGACTCACAGCCCGGCAGCGAGAGCTGCTCGCTGAGGAGCTCGAGGCAAAGCGACCCCGCTCGGCCGCGGTCGTCTGAACGCCCAACCAGGAAGGTTCCATCGATCGGTTGAAGGGGCGGGCGCCCGGCGCCCGCCCCGCCGCCACGCCGGCGGGCCTTGCTAGAAGCCGATGTTGAGCGGCAGCGGGCTGGCCCCGGCGAAGCCGAAGAACCAGATCCCGAAGCCGACGATCGCGATCGCGGCCGACGAGACCAGGATCACCTCGAGCGCGGTCGAGCCGGTCACCTTGTCGCGCTGCTCGAGCAATTCCGCGTGGCGGCGGTTGAGCCAGCTGAGCCCGGAGACGAGGACGACGATCGAGACGAGGATCCCCGCCATCGTCGCCATCAGCGCGGTTCCGAGCGAGGCCGAGCTCTGCACCTGGGACCCGATCCACAGCCATCCCAGCGGCACGCCGACCCAGAGCACCAGGCATCCGGCGAGCATCAGGAGCACCAGCGCCGCGCTCGCGGGACCGGCCATGATCTCCCTGATCCGGGCCACCATCGTGCCCTCAGATTAGGGCAGGCACTTGGCCACGCGCGCGCGCCGCGGCCCGCTCAACGCAGCTTGACGAGGCGTCCGGATCGGGCCCGAAACGCGCGGGCGAGCCCGAACGCCGCCAGCCCCGCCACGACCCCGGCGACGACGAGGCGGCCCACCGGCGGGAGGAGGTCGGGGACGACGTAGAAGAGCAGCGCCAGGGTCGCGACCCCGGCCGCACCGGCGAGCAGCGCGGTGTGCGAGCGGTAGCCGCCGAAGTGCTCGCGGATCGACAGCTCGAGCCCGGCGAGCGACCCGAGCGCGAGTCCGGTGGCGAGCAGGGCGGTGCTGCGCGAACCGCCGGTGATGAAGGCGGCGACAAGCATCAAGAGGGCGACGAGGACGACCAGCTCGACCAGCGGGAACGACCCCCACGGGGCCGGCGGACGCTCGTCCTCGATCGGCCGGCGAGGCGCCCGCCGCGGTTGAGGCGGCTTGTTCGAGGCGCCCGCCGCGGCCTTCGCGGGCTGCGGCGGCGACGAGGCCGCGCTCGCCGCCGGCGGCGGTCGCCGCGGGCGCGGCTTGCGGCGCTTACGGGCCATCAGCTGAGGGTTTGGCGATCCGCGCCGGGGGCCGCAGCCCCCCGGCTAATGGACAACCCGACGAGACCCGGACCCGCCACCAGCCCATCAGCATGCCGAGAATGCCCCAGCGCGGCCGCGAGTGCCAGTGCTTGCAGCCGCGCTCGCCGATGTCCTGGTTGGAGACGATCACCCAGCGGTGCTCGTCGGGGTCGGCGATCAGCCGCTCGAGCAGGCCGCGGTTGGCCTCCTCGACTTCGGCCTGGCGACCGAGCTCGGCCTGAGCGTCGCGCAGGCGCACGGCGAGCGCGTCGCGCACCCGCTCGAGGTCGCCGGTCGACAGCACTCGCGGTCCGCCGACCGCGCCGACCCGCCACTCGAACCCGCGACGCGGGAAGGCCGAGGCGAAGAGCTCGCCGAGCCGGCGCTCGAGGCCGGCGATCTGGCGGCGGAGGTCTTGCCGGGCCAGGCGCTCGGTGCCCTCGGTGACCCGGGTCCCTGGCGGGAACGTCGTCGGCTCGATCTGATCCAGAACTGCGGGCAAGCGAACTCCTTCCGGCCCGTCGCCTACGGCGGGGATTCTAAATGACTGATGCCCGGTCGGCGAGTGCCCGGAGATGATTCATGTTCACGCGCGTAGGACCCCGGCGGCCAGCCACAACGCCTCCTCGACCGCGATCGCCGGGACTCCGCCGACCTGGATCGCGACCAGCAGCGTCCGTTTCGTCTTCGGTCCCACGCCGCGCCCCGCGGCCAGCGCCCCGAAGAGGAGCGAGAGCGGCCGCCGCTCGTCGGCGACGACCAGCGTCCCGGCGGGCAGCTCGCCCGGGCGGCCCTCGAGCTCCTCGCCGGCGACGCTCGGCCTGATCTCGAGCGCCCCCGAGACGCGATCCGCGTCGAAGGCGCGGACCGCGACACCGGATTCGATGATCGCGATCGTCAGCGCGTCGTCGAGCCGGTTTTGGCTCTTGAACCCGCCCTTCTTCATCCGCTCGAGTGCGAGCTCCTCGACCGGCGTCCGCTGGACGTCGGGGTCGAGACCGATATGGCGGTAGAAGACGCGGTATGCCCAGGGGATCGGCTGATGGCGCATGTTGATCGCCTGGCCGCCCGCGAAGCGGTCAGAGAGCACCTGCAGGCGCTCCTTGACCTCGCGCGGGGAGCGTCCCGAGCCGCGCTCGACCGTCAGCTGCGCCAGCCCGAGGCCCGGGAACTCCTCGCTGAGCTCCGGCGCGACCCGGCCGGCGGCCACCGCATCGTCGAGCTGGCTCATCGATCCTCCTCGGCGCGGCGCTCGGAGCCGCGGATCAGGCGCTCGACGTCGGCGGTGAGCTCCTGCTCGGAGAGCTGCTCGATCCCGATCCGCGCCTCGCTCATCAGGCCGCCCGGGTACGCGAACGCGACCGTCGGACAGCCGCCCACCCGATAGAGGTTGGAGACCGCGCCGTCGGCGTCCCAGCCGACCGGGATCCGCCAGCCGCGCTCGGCGGCGATCTCGCGCGCCTTGTCGCGGTCGTCGCGGACGTTGATCGAGAGGAAGTTGGCCCGGCCGGCGAACCGCCCGGCGACCCGATCGACCAGATCCTGGGTCGGCAGGCAGTCCGCGCCGCCCGTGAACCAGAACGAGATCACCAGCGGCTTGTCGAACAGGTCGCAGACGCGGATCACCGCGGGCAGATCGACCTCGCAGGCGGGGGTGCGCCGGTCGTCGGCCGGGCACGGGTTGGAGCCCGTCTCGCAGTCGTCCTGGAAGACGTTCGCGTCGCCCTCGGTCTCGCCGAGCAACTCAGGGACCGCGAACTGGGGCAGCGGCTCGCCGCGCTCGGTGGCGCCGGTGCCGAGGATGCCGTCGTCGCGGGTGCTGAGCGTGTTCGCGGTCGCGACCACGATCAAGATCACGAAGGCGATCCCGACGTACAGCGAGTACCGGCTCTGAGGCTTGCGCCGCTGCTCGCCCGAGTCCTCATCGACGTCGTTCATCCGGGGTCGGGCGCCGGGCGTACGCGAGGCCGGCGCCGCAGCAGCGAGCCGAAGGGCGCGAAGCCGGTCTCCGCCCAGACGAGCGCCGCGGGCAGGACGAGCAGGACGCCGAGCAGGGCGACGCCGAGGTCGAGCACAGTGACGAGGCCGAAGTCGCGCAGCATCCGGATGTCGGTCGCGGCCAGCACGGCGAAGCCGGCGATCGCGGTGATTCCCGAAGCGAGGACCGCCATCCCGGTGCGCGAGTAGGCACGCCGCAAAGCCTCCCCGTACGCGACACCGGGCCCGCGCTCCTCCTCGTAGCGGGCGGCGAGCAGGACGCTGAACTCGGTGGCGATCGCGATCACGAGCGCTCCGAGGGTGGCCGACATCGGGTTCAGCGGCACCCCGACGATCGCCAATCCGAGCGCCGCCCAGCCAGTCGCGAAGACGATCGGGATCAGCGGCACCAGGGCACGGCGCACGGACCGGTAGACGGCGAGCAGCGCCAGCGCCACCGCCGCCAGGCCGGCGACGGTGAGCAGGTAGCGGTTGCTGTCGAGCGCGCTGTTCGCGTCCGCGGCCAGCACCGGCAGCCCGACGACCTCGGCGGTGACGCCGCCGGGCGGATCGTTCTCGGTGCCCGGCGGGTCGATCTGGGCGCGGATCGAGTCGATCAGCTGTTTCTGCTCGTCGAACGGCATCACCTTGATCCCGAACGGGATCACGGCGGTCGCCGCGGTCGAGTCGTCGTCGCGGTCGGCGAACGCGGCGAGGAAGTAGGCGGGCAGCAGGTCGAACATGCCCTCGACGCGGTCGCTGGTGCCGGGCGGCTGGTCGCCGAACAGGTCCGAGAGGGCGATGTACGGGCAGAGCTGCGTGTCCTGCTCCACACACGGGGTCGCCTGGCCGCCGAAGCCGGCGTCGTCGAGAACCCGCTGCTTGAAATCGGCCATCCAGGCGACGACCGCGGGGTCGGTGATGTCGTCCGCGCGGACGGCGACGTCGACCTCGCCCGAGACGCCGGTCGCGTCCTGGAGCTCGTCGACGTTCTGGAGCTCGGGCAGGTCGCCGGGCACGAGCTCGCGGAGGTCGGAGATCAGCTCGGCGCGGGTACCGACCGCCCAGCCGACGGCGGCGATCACGAGCCCGACCGCGAGCACCCGCCCGGGAGCCGCCACCGACACCGCGAGGGCCCGGCGGCCGATCGCGCGAACCCGCTCCGAAACGGCGCGCTTGGCGTCGCCGACCTTCTGGAACCGGCCGGCGCGTACCCGAGTACCGGGTGACGACCGGCGACTGGCGGGACCCGCCGACGACCGGCCGGTGAGCGAGAGCAGCGCCAGCCCCGCCGTCAGGGCGACGCAGAACGCCACCGCCACCCCGACCACGAGCAGGATCCCGAACCCGCGGATCATCGGGATCGGCGAGAGCAGCAGGACGAGGAAGCCGGCCGCCGTCGCCAGCGCCGCGGTCGCGATCACCGGGCCGCCGAGCGCCGCCGCCTCGACCGCGGCGCGGGCCGGCGACGAGCCCTCGGCGCGGCGTTCGTTGAAGCGCGCCTGGAACTGGATCGCGTAGTCGACCGCGAGCCCGATCAGGATCGGCAGCACGGCGATCGAGGCCATCGTCAGCGAGCCGCCGAAGGCGGCGAGCAACCCGAAGGTCATCGCCGCGGCGATCACGGCGACGCCGAGCGGCAGCAGCCGCGCCGGCGGCCCGAAGATCAGCGCCAGGGTCAACGTCATCACGACCAGCGCCGCGATCAGGAGCACGAGGATCGCGTCGGTGAGCTCCTCGGAGAGACCTTCGACGACGACCGGCGCGCCGCTGACGACGTACTCGGCGCCGCGGAGCCGGAACGCCGGATCGGCGACCGCGTCGCGGATCAGGTCGATCGCCTCGCTGCGCTCGGAGCTGCTCAGGTCGGGCTTCAGCCGGACCAGGATCTGGGCGGCGTCCGCGCTCGGCCAGAAGATCGAGAAGCGCGGCTTCGGCTGCCCGGGGTTGGCGGGATCGAAGACGACCGAGCTGACGAAGGTCGGATCATCGAGCCGCGGGACGCCGCTCTGCCCGTAGTCGATCGAGAGCTGGATGATCTGCTGCTCGAAGCGCGTCAGGACCTCGTTCGCGGCGGCTTCGGCGGCGGCGCGCTGCTGCACCTCGTCGAGGCCCTGCCGACGCGCCCGAAGCGCGGCCGCGAGACCCGCGGCGCGCGCCTCGCGCTTCGCGCTTCGCGCCTGATCGCGGAGGACGTTGGTCGCCTGGATCGCCGACTGGTTGAGGAAGGTGGCCCCCCCGAGCACGGCCTGCGCGGGCTGCGCAGCGGCGATCGCGGCGCAGGGCTCGGGTGCGGGCTCGTCGGTGAACACGCGGCCGCCCTCGACGTTGCCCGACAGGCAGCCCTCGAGCGAGAGCAGCTTGCCGAGCTCGGAGGTGAGCACCAGCCGGTCGAGGTCCCCCTTGACGAGGACGACGACCGCGTCGTCGCCGAAGCGCTCCTTGAAGTCCTGGGTGGCGCGGTAGGCGCTCGAATCGCTGTCGACGAGCTGGTCGGTGCCCGCGTCGGGCTCGAGGCGCAGCGCCGCAACCCCCGCGATCACCGCGAGCAGGACCACCGCGGCGACCACCGGGATCGGCCGCTCGACGCACCAGCCCGCGATCCGTGCGAAGCGATCCCTCACGTTCGGAATGCTACGGACGCTCGGACCCCGGGGCGCCGTCTAGCCATCCTGGGCAAGGAAGCAGGGCGGGACGCGTACTTCGTACGCGAGCGACCGATGACGCCGCCCAGGGCGCCCTAGTCCATTGACAGTGGGCCAGCCGTCTCGGCGTTGAGGAATTGCGAGACGAACTCGTTGTCGGAGTTGAAGAGCTCGTCGGAGGGGCCCGACTCAACGATCTTGCCCTTCCAGAGCACGGCGATGAAGTCGGCGATCCGCCGCGCCGTGCCGAGGTCGTGGCTGATCACCAGATAGCAGCCGCCGTTTTCCTCGTGGATCTCGCGGATCAGCTCGCAGAGCAGCGCCGTGCGCACCGGGTCGAGGCCGGAGTCGGGCTCGTCGAACATGACGATCGCCGGGTCGAGCACCAGCGCCCGGGCGAAGCCGGCGCGCTTGCGCATCCCGCCGGAGAGCTCGTTCGGCATCTTCTCGAGCGCCTCGGAGAGGCCCACCTCGTTGAGGCGGCGGTTGACGATCTCCCCGATCTCGTCCTCTGACTTGTCGGTGTGCTGGCGGAGCGGGAAGGCGACGTTGTCGAAGATGTTCATCGACCCGAACAGCGCCCCGTCCTGGAACAGCAGCCCGAACTTCTTGCGCATCTCGAACAGCTCGTCGTCGGACATGTTCGGCACCGACTCGCCGTGGACGAGCAGGTCGCCCGAGTCCGGATAGAGAAGCCCGACGATGTGCTTGATCAGCACGCTCTTGCCGGTCCCTGACGGGCCGAGCACCATCGAGATCTGATCGTCCGGGAGCCCGAGATTGAGGCCGTTGAGGATCCGGGTGCGCCCGAACTGCTTGACGACGTCGATCACCTCGATCGCGTCCTCGCCGCCGTGGTCGCGCTTCTCGCCCGTGTGCCAGCGGTAGGGGTTGGTCTCCCTGGGATCGACGCCCGGGATCGAGTAGTCCTTGTGCAGGTCGCCGAGCTCCGGCGCCGGCTCCTCGTAATCGTCGGCGGCCTCGCCGGTGTCCGTCTCGTCGGCGAAGCGCCCGAACTCCTGCTCCTGGGAGAGTTGGCGGTCCTCCGGCTGCTCCTCGGCGACCGTCTCGTCGGTCCCCGCGTCGTCTACATCCTGTCGTTCGTCAGCCATCGGCCCCTTCCTTATCTCGTCAGCCGCCAATTGGCGCGCGTGGATTCGCACCCCAGAACACCAGGGTTCCCATCATCCCGATGATGTGCACCAGGACGATGTTCAAGACCATCGACTTCGCGGTCGCCGTGCCCACGCCGACCGGCCCGCCCGAGGCGGTGTAGCCGTAGTAGCAGCCGACCAGCACGATCGCCGTCGCCATGAACATCGCCTTGATCAGGGAAAATAAGAGGTCGGGCGGGTTCTGGAACATCCAGAAGATCAGGAAGTAGCCGCCCGAGGAGACCTCGCCGATCTGCTCGACGACCGCCAGGTAGGAGGCCAGGTAGCCGACCCCGATCGCCGCCAGATACATGAATGGCAGCGTCAGCCAGGCGCCCAAGAGCCGCGTCGCGCAGAGGAAGATCATCGGGTTGACGCCCATCACCTCGAGCGCGTCGACCTCGTCGGAGATCCGCATCGCGCCGAGCTCGGCGACGATCCCGGTCCCGACCTTCGCCGACATCATGTAGCCGAAGGCGTAGGGGATCACCTCGCGCAGGTCACACCAGGCGGCAAAGACGCCGGCGTAGGCGGGGGCGCCGACCGAGCGGTTGAAGTAGGCGCCCTCGATCCCGCACTGCAACCCCAGGATGAAGACCAGGCCCCAGATCACGATCGTCGAGCCGAGGATCAGGATCCCGGCCTGGCGCAGCGCCTCGCCGAAGAAGCGGAAGACCCGCCCCGAGTAGACGATCCCCATCACCCGGCCGGAGAAGCGGGCGATGTCGCCGAGGCTTCCCAGCCAATCGCGCGGGACTGCCATCCAGCCGGGCATCAGAGCTCACACCTCCGGCCACGTCCTCCGCTCTCGCACGGAGCAACTGGCCCTCGGCTTCGCCTCGGACATTTGATGCTGCTCCCGCGTCCGGGCGTGCCGGGTGTCTCTCGGTGGCAGGAGCTCCGGGTCATTTGATGACGCTGATTTCCGGATGGGTCGCGAGCAGCGTTTGGGTGAACACGTAGTTGAACGCGAACACCCCCAAGAAGGCGATCACGACAGCCTCGTTGACCGCGCGTCCCACCCCCTCGGCGCCTCCGGACGCATTCATCCCTTTGTAACAGCAGACGATCGCGATGATCGCCCCGAACATCGTGCACTTGAGGATCGATCCCCAGAGGTCGGTGACCGAGGCGTTGTTGAAGAGGGTGGCGAAGAAGCCCCCGAGCGGCTGGCCGTAGGCGAGCTCGGCGAAGATCCCGCCGGTGATCCCGAACAGGAGCGCGTAGATGTCCATCAGCCCGGTGATCAGCATCAGGGCGAGGAAGCGGGGAACGACGAGGTTCTTGATCGGATCGACGCCGAGCACCTGCAGCGCGTCGAGCTCCTCGCGGATCTTTCGCGCCCCGAGGTCGGCGGTGATCGCGGTCCCGGCGACCCCGGCGACGACGACCGCGGTCACGAACGGTGCGAACTCGCGCACCGAGGCCAAGATGAAGAAGCCGCCGAGGCGGTCGAGGGCGCCGAAGAGGCTGAGGAAGTTGGCGGCCTGCAGGCCCGGAGCGCCGAAGCCGAAGGCGATCGTCGAGATCATCATCGGGAACCAGCAGAGCTGGAGCGCGAACAGGAACTGGCCGATGAACTCGCCCCCGTAGGGGAAGGGGGGCCTGACCGTGGCCGTGATCGTTTTGCCGGTCAGGATCATCATGTTCCCGACCTGCTCGAACAGGCTCTTGGCGGGCAGGAATGCCCTGTCAGCGACTGATCTGACCATTGTCTCCTCCGGCACGCAGGCGTCAGCCCGCTGCCAGGGGGAAAACAATATTCGATGGAATCGGCACGCGCCACCCACAACCGTCGCCCGCCCAATCGGAGCGAACTGGCCAGGCGGCCGAATCGGATCCGGCGAGCGCAGCGGCGTGCGGTGGTATGTTCCCCGCGCTTTGGGGGAGGAGACCGCCAAAAGCGATCGTCGGCCGATGACCTCCCGAAGGGGGTCGGCTCGCGCCTGCGCGCTGGGCATCGTGGCGGCGCTCTCGCTGGCGCTCGCGGCGTGCGGCGACGACAAGGAGCGCCAGGACGCCGACGAGCCCTCCGGCGACTTTGCGGTCGCCGTCAACGCGGCGAAGTTCCCGACCGACCAGCGGCTCGCGCAGACCAGCGACCTGCGGCTCGAGATCGAGAACACGGGGAGCGAGCAGGTGCCCAACCTCGCGGTGACGGTCTGGACCGGTGACGAGAAGGGCGGTGGATCGTTCTCGATCGCCTCCGACCAGCCCGGCCTGTCCGATCCCAACCGGCCGGTGTGGATCCTCGAGAACGGGTTCCCGAAGCTGGCGTCGAGCTCGGACGAAAGCAGCGCGGACCTCGAGGACGCGCCGCCCGCGGGCGCCGACGTCGCGCAGACCGACACCTTCGCGTTCGGGCCGCTCGACCCGGGCGACAGCAAGGACATCGTCTGGCAGGTGACCCCGGTCCAGGCCGGCACCTACACGTTGCACTACGAGCTCGCGGCAGGGCTGAACGGCAAGGCCAAGGCCGTTGCCGAGGACGGGAGCCCGGTCGAGGGCGAGTTCGTGGTCACGATCACGGACAAGCCCGCGCGCGCCACGGTCGGCGCCAACGGCGAAGTCGAGATCGAGAACCCCTAGTCCGCGGAGCCAGTCCGCGGAGCCGGATCGCTACCGTGCCGGAGGGTGCCGGTGCGGCGGATCACAGCCTGGCTGACGACACTCTGGCTGGCGGCCGGAGTGCTCGGCTGCGGCGGCGACGGCGGCGACGTGACCACGATCGCAAACGGCGACGGCGGGCCGCCGTCGACGACCAAGGAGCGCGAAGGGGGGCGTCCGCAGGTCGGTGACGGCCAGGGCGGGGTGCGCCTCGAGGGGATCGGCGAGTTCGAGCAGCCGGTCTACATCACCGAGGCCCCGGGCGACGGCAGGCTCTACGTCGTCGAGCAATGCGGGCGGATCAAGCGGCTGTCGCCGAGCGGCGGCGAGCCCGGCGTCTTCCTCGACATCGGCGAGCTGGTCACCTGCGGAGGCGAGCAGGGACTGCTCTCGGTCGCCTTCGATCCGGCGTACGAGAAGTCCGGGCTGCTCTACGTCTATTACACCGACACGGCCGGTGACGAGCGGATCGTCGAGTACCGGCGCTCGGCCGACGACCCGGCGGTCGCCGACCCGGCCAGCGCCCGCGAGCTGGTCGCAATCGACGACTTCGCCGAGAACCACAACGGCGGCCTGCTGCTGTTCGGCCCCGACGGCAGCCTCTACGCCGGGACCGGCGACGGCGGCGGCGCCGGCGACCCGGAGCGCACCGCCCAGAATCCGGACAGCCCGCTCGGCAAGCTGCTGCGGATCGACACCGGCAGGGCCGGCGGCTACGAGGTCGCTGCGCTCGGCCTTCGCAACCCATGGCGGTTCACGTTCGACCGCGCGAACGGGAACCTGTGGATCGGCGACGTCGGGCAGGACGCGCTCGAGGAGATCGACGCGGTGACCGCGAAGCAGTTCCGCGCCCCGGCCTCCGACCTCAACTTCGGCTGGTCGAGGTTCGAGGGCACCGGCCTCTTCAACGCCGACCAGAGGGCCCCCGGCGCGATCCCGCCCGTCTACGAGTACGGCCGCGACCGCGGCTGCTCGGTGACCGGCGGCTACGTGGTCCGCGACCCGAAGCTCGCCTCGCTCTACGGCCGCTACCTGTACGGGGACTTCTGCGAGGGCGACCTGCACAGCTTCACCGCCGAGCCGGGGCGGCCGGCGCGCGACGACCACCCCCTCGGGCTCCGGGTCGACCAGCTGAGCTCGTTCGGCGAGGATCTGGCGGGCCATCTGTACGTGGTCTCGCTCGCCGGACCCGTTTACCGGCTGGTCGCCGATGGCTAACCTGTATTTCATGGCGGGCAGCTCTGGCAGGGGGCTTCGCGCCGCGGGGGCCGCGGCGTTGCTGATCGCGTTGATCGCGGTTCACGGCCGGTCCGCCGCCGCGCAGGGCGGAGGGGACTTGAAGCTGACCCGGATCGGCGGGGGCTTCAACTTCCCGGTTTACGTCGACGACGCGCCGGGCTCCTCGAAGCTGCTCTTCGTGGTCGAGCAGCCGGGGAGGATCAGGGTGCTGCGGAACGGGAAGACCGTGAAGGGCAACTTCCTCGACATCCGCAACAGGGTCCTGTACGGCGGTGAGCAGGGCCTGCTCTCGATCGCCTTCGACCCCGGCTACGCGCGCAACCGGCGCTTCTACGTCTACTACGTCAATCGCGCCGGCAACATCGAGGTCGACGGCTTCCGGCGCTCCGGAGGCAACCCGACCAAGGCGAAGGAGCGCTCGCGCGAGAAGGTGATCGTGATCTCGCATCCGATCAACACGAACCACAACGGCGGCCAGCTCCAATTCGGCCCCGGCGGCCACCTCTACCTCGGGACCGGAGACGGCGGCAGCGGCGGCGACCCGGAGGGCAACGCTCAGAACCGCAACAGCTTGCTGGGCAAGCTGCTGCGAATCGACCCGCGCAAGAACGGCGGCTACTCAACCCCGAAATCGAACCCGTTCCGGAGCGGCGGCGGCAAGGACGAGGTCTACGCGCTCGGCCTTCGCAACCCCTTCCGGTTCTCGTTCGACAGCCAGACCGACGACATCTACATCGGCGACGTCGGCCAGGAGAACTGGGAGGAGATCGACCGCGCGAGCAAGCAGGGGCTGCGCGGCGCGAACTTCGGCTGGGACATCTTCGAGGGCAACCACCCGTACGAGGGCGGCGGGGCCCCACCCAACTACCACCCGCCCATCTTCGAGGTCTCGTCCGCGAACGGGACCGGCAACTGCTCGCTGATCGGCGGCTACGTGGTCCGCGACCCCTCGCTGCCGGCGCTCGAGGGGCGCTACCTCTACAGCGACTACTGCAACAGCGTGATCCGCTCCTTCGACCCCGACAACCCCGGCCCGAGCGATTCGTCCACCGGGCTGATCCCGTCGCCCGGAGCCACGAGCTCGTTCGGCGAGGGCAAGGGAGGCCAGATCTACGTCGTCTCGCACAGCGGGCCCGTCTACAAGCTGGTTCAGGGATAGGGCGCGGTCGGAGTAGTCTCCGGGGCTGATCACCTCGGCGACCTAGGAGGAGAGAGCATGGAGTCCGCGACGCAGCCGGAGACGGGCACGGCGGTGGCCGGCAACGGCGCCCCGGCCGAAGAGGCGCAGCAGGCCGCGACGTTTGCCGTTCACCGGCCGATCGACGGCTCGGTGATCCGGGAGGTCCCGATCGACTCGCCCGCCTCGGTCGCCGCGACGGTCGCCCGCGTGCGCGCCGCGCAGCCCGCCTGGGAGGCGATCGGGTTCGCCGGCCGCAAGCGCTGGCTCGAGAACCTGCGCGACTGGGTGCTCGCCAACCAGGACCGGATCGACGACCTCATGCAGGAGGAGACCGGCAAGGTCCGCGCCGACGCCGCACTCGAGGCCTTCTACGTCCTCGACGCGATCAACTTCTGGTGCGACCAGGGACCGAAGTTCCTCGCCGACGAGATCATCTCCCCGCACAACCCGTTGCTGAAGGCGAAGCGGGCGAAGATCGTCTACCGGCCGTTCGGGGTCGTCGGGATGATCAGCCCCTGGAACTTCCCGGTGATCCTCTCGATCGGCGACGCGATCCCGGCGCTGCTGGCCGGCAACGCGGTCGTGATCAAGCCGTCGGAGATCACCCCCCTGACGGTGGTCGAGATGGTCCGCGCCTGGCGCGAGGACGTCGGAGCCCCGGACGTGCTCGCCGTGGTCAACGGGACCGCGGAGACCGGCGGCGCCCTGATCGACGAATCGGACTACATGCAGTTCACCGGCTCGGAGAAGACCGGCAAGATCGTGATGAAGCGCGCCGCCGAGACCCTGACCCCGGTCAGCCTCGAGCTCGGCGGCAAGGACCCGATGATCGTCACCCGCGACGCCGACCTCGAGCGCGCGGTCAACGCGACCGCCTGGGGCGGGCTCTTGAACACCGGCCAGATCTGCATCTCGATCGAGCGCGTCTACGTCGAGGAACCGATCTACGACGAGTTCGTCGCCCAGCTGACCGAGAAGGTGAAGACCTTGCGCCAGGGCGCCGACGGCGACACCTACACGGCGGAGGTCGGTGCGATGACCTCCCCGGCTCAGGTGGACATCGTCTCCGACCAGGTCGAGGACGCGCGCGCAGCGGGCGCCCGCATCCTCACCGGCGGCAAGCGCAAGGAGGAAGCCGGCGACTGGTACGAGCCGACCGTGATCGCCGACGTCGACCACTCGATGAAGGTGATGCGTGAGGAGACGTTCGGCCCCGTGATCCCGGTGATGAAGGTGCGCGACGTCGAGCAGGCGATCGAGCTCGCCAACGACACCACCTACGGGCTCGGCTCCTCGGTGTTCGCCGGCGACGTTGACGAGGGCGAGCGGATCGCCCGCCGGATCGAGGCCGGGCACTGCAACGTCAACGACGTGCTCGTCAACTACAACGTCCTCGGCCTGCCGATGGGCGGCTGGAAGAACTCGGGGATCGGCGTCCGCCATGGCACCCAGGGGATCCGCCGCTTCTGCCACACCGAAGCGGTGACGATCCCGCGCCTGCCGACGTCGAAGTCGGAACCGGTGTGGTTCCCCTACAGCGCCCGCAAGCGGGGCTTCGTCCGGCGGATCTACACGTTCCTGAACGCCCGCGGCCTCAAGAACCGCCTGGGACTCGGCAAGCGCTAGTCGTACAGCGCTTCGATCTCGGCCGCGTACCTCGCGGCGATCGGCTTGCGCTTGAGCTTCATCGTCGGCGTGAGCTCGTCGCCGCCTGGCAGCCAGTCGACGCCGAGCACCTCGAAGCGCTTCACCTGCTCCACCCGGCTCAGGTGGCCGTTGGCCTCCTCGACCCCGCGCTCGACCTCCGCGACCACCGACGGATCGCGGGCAAGCGACGCCGGTGAGGGGTCGAGGTCGCGCTCGGCCGCCCACTCGGCGGCGACGTCGGGGTCGAGGACGATCAGCGCCGTGTTGTAGGGGCGGCGGTCGCCGATGCAGATCGCCTGGCCGATCAGCGGGCTCGAGGTCTTCAGGCGCGCCTCGATGTTGGCCGGGGACATGTTCTTGCCCGCGGCGTTGATGATCAGCTCCTTCTTGCGGTCGACGATCTTGACGAACCCCTCGTCGTCGATCTCGGCGACGTCGCCCGTGTGCAGCCAGCCGTCGGCATCGATCGCCTGGGCGGTCTTCTCGGGGTCGTGGCGGTATCCCGCCATCAGGATCGGCCCGCGGGCGAGGAGCTCGCCGTCCTCGGCAAGCCGCACCTCGACGCCGGGAATCGGCTTGCCCACGGTGCCCAGCCGCTCGGCCCCCGGCGGGTTGCTGGTCGCCACGCAGGTCAGCTCCGACATCCCCCACACCTCGGTGATCGGCAGGCCGAGGTCGCGGAAGTACTCCAGAACCTCGATCGGCGTCGGGGCCGCGCCCGCGAACGAGACCCGGACCCGGTCGAGGCCGAGCTTCGCGCGCACCGCGGCACGCGCCTCGTCCGGCATCGCGGCCGGATCCGTCACCCCCTGCGCCTCGAGCGCCCCCTTGAGCTTCTCCCAGATCCGGGGGACCGCGACCCACATCGTCGGCCGGGCCTCGGGGAGCGCAGCCACCACCTCGCGCGGGTCGGAAACCACGGTCACGGTCTCGCCGTAGACCATCGGCCCGTAGTGGCCGGTGAAGCGGTCGGCCATGTGGGCGTGCGGCAGATAGCTCACGGTGGTGTCGCCCGGCTCATAGCCGATCGCGTCGTAGACGCCCCGGGCCTCCGCGATCAGGTTGGCGTGGGTGAGCTGGACGCCCTTCGGCGGGCCCGTGGTACCGGACGTGTAACAGAGCGTGATCAGGTCGCCGGGTTCGACCGCGCGCCAGGCCGCCTCGAAGTCGAACGACGGGTCGCCGGCCGACTCGAGTTCCTCGAGCCCGTCGTCAATGCAGACGACATCCTCGACACCCTCGACGTCCGCGGCCTCGATCGTGGGCAGGAACTGGCGCTCGGTGATCACGACCCGGTTGCCCGCGTTGCCGAACAGATAGGCGACCTGCTCTGACGAGGACGTGTTGTAGATCGAGAACGGGGTCGCTCCGAGGTGCATCGCCGCCGCGTCGACGATGTTGAACTCGGGCCGGTTGAGAAGCATGATCCCGACGGTGTCCCCGCGCTCGATTCCGAGCGCCGCGAGCCCGGCCGCGACCGACCGGACGCGGGCCGCGTACTCGCCGTAGGTCATCTCGACCGCTCCGCCGGGCGTCCTCATCGCGACCACATCGGGATGATCGGCAGCGGTCGCCTGAAAGGCCTCGCACATGGTCGCCGCGTCGAGGGCTCGCGGCCTCTCCCGACGACCGGCTGCCGTCGCCGCCTCCATGGCGGCGATCCTACGTCATGCGGGGATCTGCTCCTCGAGGCGGTTCGCCTCGTCGCGGTACCAGTCGCCGACGGCGCGCAGCCACTCGATATCGGTGCGCGTCGGATCGGCCGCGTAGCTCTGCTCGGAGCCCTGCACCTCGATCGCTTGCGGATCGATCTCCATCGCTCTCCTCTCCGGCGCCCGAACGCATCGGCCGCCTCGCTTTCTGAGCGATCACCTCACGCTAACGACATCGGGGGTCGTTTCAACCCCGATTCGGAAATCGTTCAACGGCCCGTTTCACGGCGCTCACAAATAGGGTTGCCGGATGCGCGAGGAATACGGCGGCATCGACGGCCTCACCCGCTGGCTGGGCCTGCGCTGGGAGTCGGCGAACCGCGTTCGCCTGACCGTCCGCCCGGAGCTGATCAACCCGGCGGGCCTGCTGTCGGGCCCGGTCGCCTACGCGATGATCGACTACTCGATGGGTTCGGCGCTCTGGGTCGAGCGCCAGAGCGGGGAGCGGATCGCGACGATCAACATCTCGATCAACTACCTGCGCACCGCCCGCGACGGCGACGTGATCTGCGACTCGGTGCTCGACCGTCGTAACGACCGCGTCGCCGTGCTCCGCTCCGAGGTCAGCGACGAAGAGGGCCGCCTGCTTGCGACCGCGATCGGCAGCTTCTCGATCTTTCCCGCCGAGCGCCTGGGCGAACACGACAGCGGCCCGGCGGCGCCGGAGCCGGTCGCCGACCAGGAATAGGATCCGCCCGATGAAGCGCCATGCCGTACCCGGGCTGGCCGCCCTGCTGTGCGCCCTGCTGCTTGCCGCCTGCGGCGACTCCGGCGGCGGCACCTTCGACGAATCCGAGTTCCCGTTCACCTTCGAGTACCCCGACGGCTTTCAGGTCGCCGAGGACGTCACGCTCAGTCAGGAGCTCGGTGCCGCGGCGGAGGCGACGGGAGGCGTCGGCATGGACGACGACAACGTGATCATCGTCCAGCTCTTCACCCTCAAGATCGCGATCGACGAGTCGAACCTCGACCTGGCGCGACGGGAGATCACCGACCTGATCTCGCAGATCGATCAGAGCCCGAGCCTGAAGGATTCCAAGGTCGGCGGGCTCCCGGCGTTCACCGCCGAGGACGTCGAGGTGCCGTCGCTCGAGGGCGGCGTCAGCGACCTGACCTTCATCTTCGACCGCGATCAGGAGTACCTGATCAACTGCCAGTCGACCCCGGACCACCGCGACGAGGTCGAGCAGGCCTGCGACGAGGCGTTGAGCACGTTCGAGCTGAAATAGCCCTGCGCCGAGGGCGCAGAGCCGAACCGAGAGAGCTAGGCCGGGGCAGCGTCCATCGACGGCTCGTCGGCCTCGGCCTCGACCGTGCCGTCGCCGTCGGGGTCGGCATCGGGCGGCAGCTCGCCGCCACGGTCGGTGCCGGCGATCAGCTCGTCGCTCTTCTTCTCCGCCGGGACGAAGCCCGACTTCATGCCGAAGTAGACCGCCTGGGGGTGGTGGGCGATGATCGCCGCCGTCGACTGCTCGGGCTCGAGCGCGTGACCGCCGGAGAGGACGATCCCGATCTCCGACATCGCCAGCAGGCGCTCGACCTTCTCGTGCTCGGACTGCTCCGGGCAGGCGGGATAGCCCCAGGAGTAGCGGCGGCCCTGGTCGAGGTCGATCCCGAGCCCGCGGCGGACCTCGGCGTGCAGCCACTCGGCGCTGCCCTCGGCCGCCTGGACGCCCAGCCCGTGGGTGAACAGCTGCTCGGCGAACTCGCCGTCGGCCTCGAGCTGGGTGATCCGCTCGGTCACCTCCGAGCCGACGGTGACGGCCTGCAGCGCGACCACGTCCCTTTCCGACCCGGACGGATCGGGAGATCCGTCCGGCTTGTATTCCAGCGGACGGTAGAAGTCGGCCAGGCAGATGCGGTCGTGGCGGGGCTGGCGCGGGAAGACCAGTCGCTCGATCTCGCGGTCCTGGTCGTCGGGGTCGAAGATCACGAGCTCGTTGCCGTCGGCGTTGCAGGGGAAGTAGCCGAGCTTCGCGCGCGGGCGCAGGTAGTCCTGCTCGCGCCACATGCGCTCGAGCTTCGGGGCGAAGCCCTCCTCGCCGTCGTGGCCCTCGACGATCTGCCGCCACTCCTCGCCCTTCTTGCCGCGCCCGCCCCAGTGGAGCTTGAACAGCACGTGGCGGTCGAGGTAGGGGAAGACCTCGTCGAGGTCGATGTCGATCTCGCGCACGCCCCAGAACGGCGGCTCCGGGATCGGGGTGTCGGTACCGACCGCCGAGCGCACCGAGTCGTCGGTGACCGGCGGGCCGGTGTCCTCCTCCACGGGGCGGTTGCGCAGCTCGTCGGCCTCGTCGCGGATCTTCGCGACCAGCGACTCGCGCGCCGCCTCGTCGATCAGCGCGTCGACGGTGTCGAGCCCGGCGAAGGCGTCCTTGCAGTAGAAGACCCCGGGCTCGTAGACCTCGTCGGACTCCTTGCCCTTCGGGTAGAGCGCCCGGCGGCCGAAGTCGCGGTTGATCGCCGCGCCGCCGATCAGGACCGGGAACTCGAGCCCGCGCTCGTGCAGCTCGCCGATGCACAGCGGCATCTGCTTCGACGTCGAGACGAGCAGCGCCGAGAGCCCGATCGCGTCCGCCTTCTCCTCGACCGCCGCCGTGATGATCTTCTCGACCGGAACCTGCTTGCCGAGGTCGACGACCGTGTAGCCGTTGTTGGTGAGGATCGTGTTGACCAGCGACTTGCCGATGTCGTGCACGTCGCCGAACACGGTCGCGATCACGACCTTGCCCTTGGTGTGGCCCTCGATCCGGTCGAGGTAGTTCTCGAGCTGGGCGACGGCCCGCTTCATCACCTCCGCCGATTGCAGGACGAAGGGCAGGATCAGCTCGCCGGCGCCGAACTTGTCGCCGACCTCCTTCATCGCCGGCAGCAGGACCGTGTTCAGGGTCGGGACGGCGCCGATCTTCTCGACCGAGGCGTCGATCCAGTCCTCGACGCCATCCTTCTTGCGCCGCAGGATGTGCCAGTGCAGGGCTTCCTCGGGCTCCATGCCCTCCGTCGGGTTCTCGACCTCGGCCTCGGCATCCTCGCCCTTCGACTCGAAGTGCTCGATGAACTTCTCGAGCGCGTCGTCGCGGCGGTTGTAGACGAGGTCGTCGGCGAGCTCGCGCTCGTTCCCCGGGATCTCGCCGTAGGGGGTGATGTGGTTCGGGTTGACCATCGCCAGGTCGAGCCCGGCCTCGACGCAGTGATGGAGGAAGACCGAGTTCAGCACCGCCCGGGCCGGCTGTCCGACCCCGAAGGAGACGTTGGAGACGCCGAGCGAGGTCTTGACCTCCGGCAGCTCGGCCTTGATCTTGCGGATTCCCTCGATCGTCTCGACCGCCGACGGCTTCCACTCGTCGTCGCCGGTGGTCAGGGTGAAGGTGAGGGCGTCGAAGATCAGCAGCTCGGGATCGAGCCCATGCTCGTCGCAGGCGAGCTCCTTGATCCGCTGGGCGATCTCGAGCTTGCGATCGGCGGTCTTCGCCATCCCGACCTCGTCGATCGTCAGCGCGATCAGCGCCGCACCGTGGGCGCGGGCGAGCGGCACGACGGTGTCGAGCTTGTCGCGCCCGGCCTCGAGGTTGACGGAGTTGACGATCGCCCGGCCGGGGGTCCGCTCGAGCGCGGCCTTGATCACGTCGGGCTCGGTCGAGTCGATCTGTAGCGGAGCCGGCTGGGTGAGCGAGACGCGCTTGGCGACCTCCGCCATCTGCTCGTCCTCGTCCTGGCGCTCGGTCAGCGCGACGCAGAGGTCGAGCACGTGGGCGCCGCCGTTGACCTGATCCTCGGCGACCTGGACGAGGCCGTCGTAGTCGTCGGCGAGCAGCAGCTCCTTCGCCTTGCGCGAGCCCTGCGAGTTGACCCGCTCGCCGACCAGCGTCGGGCGCGGCTCCTGAACCAACGGAGTCGAGGTCATCATGCTCGCCACCTCCGGCGGCCCCGGCTCGGGGCGCTGCTTGGGCACCCTTCCGGAGACCCGCTCCGCGAGCGCGCGGATGTGGTCGGGCGTGGTGCCGCAGCAACCGCCGACGATCGAGACGTCGAAGCGCTCGACGAACTCGCCCAGCACCTTCGAGATCTGCTCGGGCGTCTCGGGGAAGATCGTCTCGCCGTCGGGCCCCTGCAGCGGCAGGCCGGCGTTCGGGATGCAGTGCACCGGAACCGGCGAGTACTCGCCCAGGTAACGGATCGCGTCGCGCATGTCCTCGGGGCCGGTCGAGCAGTTGAGCCCGATCACGTCGACCTCGAGCGCCGCGAGCGTCGTCAGCACCGCCTGGATGTCGGTGCCGAGCAGCATCTTGCCGCCCTGCGGCAGCAGCGAGACGGAGGTCTGGATCGGCAGCGTCCTGCCGGCCTCCTTGAACGCCTCACGGGCCCCGAACACCGCCGCCTTGACCTCGAGGATGTCCTGGGCCGTCTCGATGATGATCAGGTCGGCGCCGCCCGCGACCAGGCCGCGGGCCTGTTCGGCGAAGCAGTCGGCGAGCTCACGGAAGCTGATCCCTCCGAGGGTCGGGTCGTCGGAGGCGGGCAGGAACCCGGTCGGACCGATCGAGCCGGCGACGAAACGCGACTCGCCCGCGGCCTTGCGGGCGATCTCGGCGGCCTTCGTGTTGATCTCGAGCGTGTGCTCGCCCAGGCCCCACTCGTCGAGCTTGATCCGCGAGCCCTGGAAGGTGTCGGTCTCGAGCACCTGGGCGCCGGCGTCGAGCATCGACGTGTGGACGCCCTCGATCACGTCGGGGCGGTTCAGCACGAGCGCCTCGTGGCACTTGCCCTCGAGCCCGCCGTAGTCCTCGGAGGTCAGCTCGAACTGCTCCAGGGTCGCGCCCATGCCGCCGTCGAAGACGACGACGCGCTCGCGAATCGCGGCGAGGAAATCTCTATCTGGAGTTGGCAGTTCGTTCACCTCCATCGCTCCCGGCTGTCGCACCTTGCCTTGCTCCGGGGAGTTCGGTGGGTTGCGGCGGCTTCCGCGGTCCGGGTCCCTCAGCCGCTCTGGATGGTCAGATCAGGATAGCGGCACGGGGTCGCTCTGCGGGGCGTTTACGGGGCTGGGTGAGGCGGTGTCGATTCAGCCGCGCAGCCTGTTTCTGTCAGCGAGCCGCCTGTTGACCCCGGTGGAGCGGGGGTAAGGCGCGGCTCACCGAGACTTCCGGCGGGCGCCGGCGCCAACCCGTCCTCTACCCAGCCCGACCCGGCCGCGAGCGCCACAAACCCCGTGACCTAACCGTTTTCTGCCGCTCCGGCAGGCCGCAACCGCACCGGGGCGGCGGACAGGGCCCGCAGGCGCATGTCCTGCCAGGTGACGCCCTCGCGGACCAGCGCCGGCAGCCCGCAGGCGACCGCGGTCGCAATCTCGACCGCCTGCAGGATTACGCCATAGGCGAGCGCATCGGCGGTCGAGACGCCGAAGCCGGTGGTCAGCACGCTGATCGTCGCGAGCTGGAAGACGCCGATGTTCGACGGGGTCGCCGGGATCACCGCGGTCACGTTGACCGCGAAGAGGACCGCGGCGGCGGCGCCGATGTTGATCGACGGCTCGTGATTGAGCCCGAGCGCCGTGAACAGAGCGAAGCAGGCGAGCAGCTGCAACGCCCAGGCGCCGAGCTGAAAGACGGCCGCCGCCGGCCCGCGTCGTGGATCGCGGAAGACGACCAATCCGCGGCGAACCTTGAGCAGCGCCGCGCGGATCGCCGCGATCACCCGCGCCACGCGCCCGGAGCCGCCCTCGCGAACGACGGCCGGCGCCAGGACGACGCCGACGAGCAACAGCACGGGCGCGAGGCTGAACAGGAAGAGGCGCTCCGAGCTCGAGTGGAAGAGGTCGGTCGAGGAGACGATCAGCCCGCCGAGCAGCACCAGGGCGACGATGTTGAGCACGCTCTGCGAGACCAGCGTCCCGAGCAGGACCGGGAAGGTCTCGCGCATGCGCCCGGTGCGCCGCGAGAGCACCATCGCACGCGCCGGCTCCCCGAGCCGGGCCGGCAGGGTCGCCGACATCAGCACCCCGATCATCGTCGCCGAGGCGACGTCGCGGCGCCGCAGCGGCCTGCGGGGAAGCGCCGACCTCGCGATCGAGTACCAGGCGCTGGCGCGCAGGAACATCGAGGCGATCATCAGCCCGGTGGCCACCAGGACCCAGGTGGCGTCGGAGCGCACGATGCTGGTCACCACGCGGTCGACGCCGATCCGTTGCGCGGCGATGAAGGTGAGTCCGAGGCCGAGCGCGGCGGCGGCGCCGAGCCCGATCCGCCGCGCGGTCCGGTGGCGGTCGCGGGCCTGGGCCGGCTCCGGGTCGAGCGAGGGAATCCGCCGGGCGGGGACGCGGTCGAAACCGTCGGCGGTCTTCAACCCGAGCCGGCGCTCGAGCCGCTCGCCGGCGGTCGAGGGCGCGGGGATCGAGGTCGCGCGCTCGTAGACCTCCTCGACCTGCGCCGCGACCGCCGGCCAGGCGTAGCGCTGCGCCGACTCGCGGGCCGCCCGCCCCATGCGCTCGAGCCGCTCCGGGGCCCGGCTCAGCGCCTGCAGCTCCTCGGCGAGGCCCTGCGGGTCGGCCGGTGGGACGAGGATCCCGTTCTCGCCCGCGGTGACCACGTCGGCGTAGCCGGCGATGTTGGAAGCGAGTACCGGCGTGCCGGCGGCGAACGCCTCGGTGAGGATCATCCCGAAGCTCTCCCCGGTCAGCGACGGAGCGCAGAGCAGGTCGGCCTCGTGCAGGCGGCGCCAGAGCTCGTCGCCGTGGACGCGCCCCAGCGCCTCGATCCGCTCCTCGCTGTCCGGGTCGCCCAGGTGGCGGGCGACGTCGACGCGGTCGGCGCCGATCACGGCCAGCCGGGCGTCCTCGTGCTCGATCAGCGCCTCGAACGCGGTCAGCAGCACCGGCAGGCCCTTGCGATCCTCCGGCCGGCCGACGAAGACCAGCCGCAACTCGTCGGCGGGCGGCTTCGGCGCCGCCGGCGGGGCGTCGACGTCGACCCCGTTCGGGATCACGTCGTAGGTGCCTCCGAACCAGCGGCGGCCGGTCCAGGCGGCGGCATCGGAGACCGCGATCCGCCCGGCGAGCTGGTTGAACTTGCGCCGCGCCCCGGCGAGCGTCGCGACGTGGTTGAGCAGCGGCTTGGTCGAGTAGGCGTGGAAGGTCGCGATCACGGGGGCGCCGTCGTAGGTGCAGGCGTCCCAGGCGATCGGCCCGGCCGGAGGCTCGTGGACGTGGACGACGTCAGGTGCGAACGCCCGCAGCTCGCGGCGCATCTTCGTCAGCCCGTCCGGGAAGATCCCGATGTTGGAGACCGAGCCGTTGGCGCCGAACGCCTTCGTCCGCGACAGCCCGACGACATAGTCCGGGATCCCGACGGTCTCGGGGTCGGCATGGTGAAGCACCCGGCTGAGGCGCCCGGGCGGATCGGTGGGGGCGAGGACCCGAAGCTCGTGGCCGCGAGCGATCAGCTCGCGGGCGAGCGCGTCGACGTGTCCGTTCACGCCCCCCGGATATGTCCATGAGTAGGGCGAGACTATGGCTACGCGCACGCGACGATGGTAGCCGGGGAGGGTCCATCAGGTGGTGGTAGTGCGGTTTTCCCGCTCCGTGGCCCAGTAGAAGCCGGCCGCGGTCGCCAGGTAGATCGTCCCGATCACCAGCAGGACCGAGCCCGAGTCGTTGGCCACCGTGCCGACCAGGACGCCGGCGAGCGCCCCGAGGTACCCGGCGCGGGCCGCCCAGCGCGGGCCGAACCAGGCGCTGACCTGCCGGTGGCGGACCGCCCCCGCGATCAGCAGCGCGGCGCTGGCGACGAGCAGCTCGGGGTAGACCGGGTGGGTGAAGGTGTTGACCATCAGCCTCAGGCGCCGGTCGAAGACGTCGAGCACGTCGCCGGCCTCCCCGGCGCCGAGCACCGAGCGGCTCAGGTGTGCGCCGCCGAGCGCCGCGTCGATCGCCAGCAGCGCGGCGAGCGCGACGGCGCCCCCGCCGGCGACGACCAGGATCGCGCGGCGGCGCTCGAGGCCGAGCGCGATCACAGCGGCGGTCGCGGCGCCGACGCCGAGCACGATCGCGGCGCCAACGTCGGCGCCGAAGCGCCCGGGCGCGAACGCGGCGGCGGCCGCGAGCCCGACGGCGACGAACCAGGTCGCGGCCCGCCGCCGGTCGCCAGGGCGCGTCTCGAGGAAAGCGCCGCAGCCGACCAGGGTCAGCGTGGTGAGGATCGCCTCGAGCTCGTTGCCGATCCCGAAGAAGCGCACGCCACCGCCCGGGTTCGGGCCGAGCACCGAGAGCGAGGTCAGCGGCGACCCGGCGATCACGTCGACCGCGTACGCGAGCACGGTGAGCCCGGCGGCGAGCGCGAGGGCGGCGCAGCCGCCGAGCACGCGGTCGCCAACCAGCGCCAGCGCCGGAGCCCCGATCCCGACCGCGAGCGCCGAGGCCGCCTCCCCGGCGTCCAAGGCCGCGAGCCCGAGCAGGATCAGCGGCGCCCAGGCCGCGGCCGGCGCGAGCAGCCGCAGCGCGACGCGCGCGCCCCGGGCTCGCCAGACGAGCGCCGCGAGCCCGGTCAGCGCCAGCCAGACCCCGAGCGGCAGCAGGACGACGGTCTCGCGGTCCGGCCGTTGCTCGAGGCGCGCCTGAAGATCGGCGACCGCCGCCGGATCGCGGTCGCCGCCAGAGGTGATCTCACTGCCGCTGACCTCGTCGGGAATCTCGACTCCGAGCTGGTCGAGCACGGTCGGAGCGATGTCGGTCGAGACGACGAGGCCGTCGGCGCGGGTCGAGCTCGAGGTCAGGTTGCCGTCGTAGCCGGCGCCGGCGATCCCCGCCGGGAGCAGTTCCTGGTCGGCGCGGGCCCCGGCGGCGAACGCGATCAGCAGGTCGTTCGGACCGAGGTCCTTCGCCATGCGGGCGAGCTCGCCGAGTCTGATCCGGATCACGCTCAGCCCCGGTCCGCAGCCGGCCGCGCAGTCGGTGGCGACGGGAACCGAGCCGCCGCGATCGACGCCGATCAGGGTCGCCAGGCCGCTGTCGGCCTCCGCCGTCACCTCGATCCCGGCGTCGGCGAGCGTCGACGCCAGCAGGCCCGGGACGATGTTCGCCGGGGCGCTGTCGGCGCGGCTGACGACCCGGTCCCAGATCGGCTCCGGGACGCGCCCGTCGCGCGCGTAGAGGCGCGGGAGGTCGCCGTCGTAGAGCTTCTCGTTGACGCGGTTGCCCTGCGAGATGTCGAGATACGTCTGCGCGACCGGCACCGACCCGAGGCCCGCGCTGATCAGACCGGGCGCCAGCTCGGGCACCGCGGCGATCTGCTCGACCGAGGTCTCGTACGGCAGGACAGCAATAACAACACGGCCTGCCGCCTCCTCCGCTTCGCGTCCGGGGGCGGCAGGGTCTGTGGCAGCGCGGGCGTCGCCCACGGCGGCCGCTACGAGGGCCACTAGCATTGCCGCGATGGCGGGTCGCACCTTTGCCAAGTTCACCTTCTTCAAGCTCGATCCCGCCTGGCAGCGGCGCGACCCGGAGACGCGGGCGGAGGATAAACGGGAGTTCCTCGCCGCCTGCGAGGACTACGCGGTCGATCGCAGCCTGCGCGCCTACTCGACCGTCGGCACGCGTGGCGACACCGACCTGATGCTGCTCGCCCAGAGCCCTGTGCTCGAGGACATCCACACATTCCACGTCGTCCTCTCGCAAAGTGGCCTGGCGCGGTGGATGTCGATCCCGCACTCCTACCTGGCGATGACCAAGCCCTCCCCCTACTCGGAGTCGCAGGCGCGGACCGAGATCTGCACCTCGCAGCGCAAGTACTGCATCGTCTACCCGCTCGACAAGAAGCGCGAGTGGTATCGGCTGCCGCTCGAGGAGCGTCGCCGCGTGATGGCCGAGCACATCGCGATCGGCCGCCGCTACCCGGAGATCACGATCAACACGGCCTACTCGTTCGGACTCGACGATCAGGAGTTCGTGGTCTCGTTCGAGTGCGACGACCCGGGCGAGTTCCTCGACCTGGTCCAGGAGCTGCGGACGTCCGAGTCGAGCGCCTACACGCTGCGCGACACGCCGATCTTCACCTGCGTCGCGATGTCGGCCGGCCGCGCGCTCGACGCCCTCGACGGCGTCGCCGGGTCACGCGCCGCGCTCGCCTAGATCTAGAACAGGTTGACCTGATCGCGCGCGAGTAGGAACCCGTGCCCGCTCTTCTGGTTCTTGCAGCGCACGCCCTTCTGCTTGCTGGCGCACTTGTAGCGGTTCTTGAAGATCTTCTCGCCGTACTGAAGGACCGGGTTGTCCGGCGAGAACACGGTGTCCCCGGCGCAGACGAAGCTCGCGGGGGCCTTGCGGCCGATCTGCACGCCTCCGCCCCAGTCGACGTCGCAGTACGACGGCTTCGGCGGCGGGGTCCAGCTGTGCTGCTGGATGTCGCAGCGGACCGCGCCGCCGCCCATCGCGCAGGCGATGTTTCCGCTCGGCGTCTGGAAGAACTTGAAGTTCGCCGCCGAGGCCGCCGGAGCGAGGATCGCCAGCGCCGCGGCGCCGATGACGAGGGAGATCGAAAGTCGCTTCATGGGCCGACCCTATCCCACGGGTCGGCGAACGCAATCCCTCTACCCTTTTCCGCCCTTGACCGCGCTCGGAACACCCGAAAACCCGCTCCGCGTGGCGATTGTCGGCTCGGGTCCGGCGGGCTTCTACGCCGCCGAGCACCTGCTCAAGCGCAACCCCGCACCCGACCCCGGCGACCCCGGGCGCGAAGCGGAGGAGTCGCCGGGCATTGTCGTCGACATGTTCGACCGCCTCCCGACGCCGTTCGGCCTCGTCCGCGCCGGGGTCGCCCCCGACCACCCGAAGATCAAGTCGGTGATCCGCATGTACGAGAAGACCGCCGCGCGCGACGGCTACCAGTTCTTCGGCAACGTCGACATCGGCACCGACGTCACCGTCGCCGAGCTCGAGGAGCGCTACCACGCGGTGATCTCCGCCTATGGGACCGCGACCGATCGGCAGCTCGGGATCCCGGGCGAGGACCTGCCCGGCTCGCACGCGGCCACCGAGTTCGTCAACTGGTACAACGCGCACCCCGACTTCGCCGACCACGACTTCGACCTCTCGGTCAAGCGCGCGGTCGTGATCGGCAACGGCAACGTCGCCGCCGACGTCGCCCGGATGCTCGCCCTGCCGCGCGCCGAGCTCGACGTCACCGACACGGCCGACCACGCGATCGACGCGCTCTCCGGCTCGGGGATCGAGGAGATCGTCGTCCTCGGGCGCCGCGGCCCGGCCCAGGCGGCGTTCACGAACCCCGAGGTGCGCGAGCTCGGCGAGCTCACCGACGCCGACATCGTCATCGACCCGGCCGAGATGGAGCTGGATCCCGCGAGCCGCGAGTACGTCGAATCGGAGGATTGCGACCCCACCCACCGGCGCAACGTCGAGATCTTCACCGACTTCTCCCACCGCGAGCCCGAGGGCAAGCCGAAGCGCGTCGTGATGCGCTTCTGCTGCTCGCCGGTGGAAATTCGCGGCGACGGCGTGGTCGAGTCGATCGTGATCGGCCGCAACGAGCTGGTCGCCGACGAGTCGGGCCGGATCTCCGCGCGTGACACCGGCGAGCGCGAGGAGCTCGAGTGCGGGCTGGTCCTGCGCTCGATCGGCTACAAGGGCGTCGGGCTGGAGGGCCTTCCGTTCGACCCGGGCAAGGGCGTGATCCCGAACGAGTCCGGCCGGGTGCTCGATCCCGAAACCGGCGAGCAGGTCCCGGGCCACTACGCGGTCGGTTGGATCAAGCGCGGCCCCTCGGGCGTGATCGGCACCAACAAGAAGGACGCCCTCGACACGGTGACATCGATCTTGGCCGACCTTGAGACCGGCGCAATTCCGGAGCTGGGTTCACCCCGCACGCCCGGAGGCGAAGCCGAGGACGTGGCGGGAGTTATTCCCATTGAGGAGTTACTTGACGAGAGGGGCGGCGACCACATCACTTACGCCGGCTGGCAGGCGATCGACCGTGCCGAGCAGGCCGCCGGCGAGCCCCACGGCCGCCCGCGGGTGAAGTTCTGCCGCGTTCACGAGATGGTCGAGGCCAGCCGCAGCTCGAGCCCGGCTGCCCGCTAGTCGCCGCGTGCCCGTCCGCTCGGCACCTTGACCGGGGCCGGGACGAGTGGTACGCCTACCCCTTGCCGGCCGATGCGGATGACCCGGCCGGGACTCAGCTATATGCACGGAGGCCCTCATGTCGGAACGAGTCCGATCCCATCTGCGCAGCAACGTCGTCGGCTACATCTCGCTGTTCTGCTTTGCGATGAGCGGAACCGCGATGGCGCTCGACGGCACCAACACGGTTTTCTCAGACGACATCGTCAACGGGGAGGTAAGCGCCGCCGACATCGGCACCGGCGAGCTGACGTCCGGTGACATCCTCAACGGGACGATCGACCAGCAGGACCTCGCCAACGGCGCGGTCGGCGGCGCGAACCTGATCACCGGCTCGGTCAGCTCGCCGAAGGTCGCCAATGACAGCCTCACCAACCTCGACATCGCCAACACCAACAGCCTCGCCCCGGCGGACATCGGCGAGCTGGGGGACGCCGAGCTCGGCCCCGGGTCGGTGAGCACGGACGAGATCTCCGACTCGACCTTCTTCGCCGGCGACATCGTCAAGGCGATCAGCTTCGGCGACATCGAGATCCCCAACAACGCGATCCAGAGCAACGAGATCCAGGACGGCGCGGTCGGCGCCGCGGACCTCAGCGTGCTGACCAGGAAGGGCCCCGCCACAACCATCACTGACGACGGCAACCTCACCGTCCTGCAGGCGGACTGCGACGCGGGCGAGAAGGCGCTCGCCGGCGGCGCCGCGACCGGCGGCGCCCTCGGCGTCTACATGACTCAGAGCGCCCCGATCCCGAACGACGTCGACGGCGAAGACGTGCCGACGGGCTGGGCCGTCACCGTCGAGAACTTCAGCGGCTCCGAGCAGGGCGGCTACGGGTGGGCGATCTGCGCCCAGGCCGGCGTCATCGGCATGAAGGCAGGGCGCAACTGAGGACCGGCAGCTGAACCATCCCCGAGCACGGAGGGCCGGCTTCGAGCCGGCCCTCGCTCGGCGCCTCGCGAGCCGCGACCTATGATCCGCGCCGATGGCCGACCTGGCGGAGATCGCGGCGCTGATCGAGGGCGCGCTCCCCGGCGCCGAGGTCGAGGTGCTCGACGAGGGCGGCGGCGACCACCTGCGCGCCGTCGTCACGGCCCCGCAATTCGAGGGTCTGTCGCGAATCGACCAGCACCGCCTCGTGCGGGCCGCCGTCAAGCCCCGCTTCGACGACGGCCAGATCCACGCCCTCTCGATCCAGACGTCGGTGCCGAGCTAGCCCCGGCGGACTCGCGCTCGACTACTTGCGCTTCGACCCGTCCGCGACCCGCACCGAGCCGCGCATGAACGGGTGGATGCGGCAGAAGTAGGTGTAGGTCTTGCCGGGCTTGGTCAGCGGCGGGGTCGTGTAGACGTTCGAGCCGGTGGTCACCTCGCTGCTCAGCCCGGAGCCGTAGCCGAGCTGGCCCGAGTCGAACTTGATCGGTCCCTGGGCGAGCGGGTAGCCGATCCCCGAGCCGCGGTTGCACGGCGCCCGACACGAGGTGATGCTGTGCCAGGCCTGCTCTTCGTCGGGCGCGCCGAACAGCGCGTCGAGGTTGGTGAAGGTGATCGTCGAGCCCGGCTTGACGACCGGCGGGCGCATGAACCGGGTCGGGATGCTGCGGAAGGCCGAGTAGCCGCCGACCCCGTAGTCGAAGCCCTCGATCGAAAGGCCGCCGTCGCGCACCCGCCGGCCCTTGCTGGCGAGCTTTCGCGGGTCGGGCAGGTTGAGGTCCTTGTTGGCCTTCTTGTCGATGTTCTCGGGCAGCCGGCCGTGGGTGAGGATGCCGCCCTGCGTCGTACATCGCCCGCACCGCCGCCTCGTCGTCGTAGGGGTCCTTGGCGGCGGGGTCGTCGCCGGTGCTGACCTGCAGCGGGAACAGCCCCATCGACTCGTACCACGACGCCTTGCGGACGTCGTAGGTGGCGTTGACCGAGACCACGTCGCCCTCCTTCAGATGGATCCGCCAGTCGGGGCGGGTGGCGGTCATCGACACGTCCCAGCTCACCGCGCCGGCGGGCTCGTAGTAGTTGGCGTTGGAGCGGAACAGCGGCCTGACCTCGGCAGGGTCGTCGCCGGCGGTCGATCCGGCGTCGGGGCCGTCGCGCGCCACCTGCATGTCCATGTAGAGGCCGCCCGGGTGCAGGTGACCCACGGCGAAGACCAGCGTCCGGCCGCCGGCGGGCACCGTCCAGCGGGAGAAGTCGCTGACCTTGCCGGCCTCCTCGTAGCCCGGAACGGCGGGATCGGTCGGCACGTCGTCGGGGAACGTGTAGAGGCCATCGCCGTCGTTGTCGAAGCCGCGCTCGGCGTCGAAGACCGGATAGAGCTGCGGGAAGCCCGCGACGTCGAGCCCGATGGTCTTCAGCGGTTCGAGGTCGGTGCGCGCCGGGACGGTCTCCGGCACCCAGTCGATCTGCCAGGTGATCCGCACCTGCCGGCCGCCCTCGGCGGTCAGGTTGTGGATCATGTAGTTGATCCCCCAGGTCTGATCGCCGGCGAGCTTGAAGCCGTAGCCCTGCGGCAGCTTCCACTCGGACTTCTCCTCGCCGGTCCCGAACCCGACCCCGGGTCCGATCCAGACCACGTGGTGGAGGTGCAGGTCCCAGACGCTCGGCGTCGTCACCGAGCCGTCGTCGTGGATCTCGACCATGCTGGGCGTGAAGCGGGTCATGTAGCCCTCGGCGGTCGAGCCCGGGGCGAACGGGGAGGTGTCGCCGGGGCCGCTGACCACCTCGGCGTTCTCACAGGTCTTCGTCAGCGCGTAGAGGTCGAGGTTCTGGCCCGGATGGATCGTGATCGGATCCGTCGCGCAGTCATAGGTCGTCATCCCCGGGTAGCTCGCGGCGCCGAGGACCGACTCGGCGGCGCTCGCCGGGGAGGCGGCTACCAGCAGGAGGCCGACCATGGCCGAGAGTGCGCCCCGAACGAGGCGAGAGCCATCCATGACCGACCCATGATCGCTGATTGCCACTTCGGGGGCTGAGCGGTCTCCAAGCTTCGCTACCCTGGGCTCATGGCAGCCGATCCCGCGTTGAAGCAGCAGGTCGAGCAGGCGCTCGCCGACAACCCGGTCCTCCTGTTCATGAAGGGGACCCCCGAGGCGCCGCGGTGCGGCTTCTCGATGCGCGTCGTCGGCGTGCTCGAGCAACTCGGCGTCGACTACGGGGCGATCGACGTGCTCCCGGCCCTCCAGCCGCTGCGAGAGGTGACCACCGAGCTCTCCGACTGGCAGACCTTCCCCCAGCTCTACGTCAACGGCGAGCTGGTCGGGGGCTGCGACATCGTCGAGGAGATGCTCGACTCGGGCGAGCTGGGCGAGCTGCTCGGGGTCGAGCAGCCCGAGGGCATGACCGCCCCCGAGCCGGAGCGCATCCTCCCCGGCGGGTCGCAGACGAGCCCGCCGATGCAGCTCGGCTAGCGCTCCACCTTCTCCGCCGCCTCCTCCCAGCGAGCCATCACCTCGGCGAGGCGTTTCCGCGCCCGCTCGTGACGTTGCGTCGACCGGGCCGCGCGCCCCGGGTCCGACCAGTGGGAGGGGTCGGCGAGCTCGTCCTCGAGGCGCTTGAACTCCGCCTCGGCCTCCTCGACCTCGCGTTCGAGCCGCGCGAGCGCGGCGCGCGCGTTCTTGCTCGGCTCCGCCTTCCTCGGCACACGGGCCTTCTTCGCCGGCGCCGGGGCGGCGCGCTCGGCCTCGACCCGCGAGCGGTACTCGGCCCAGCCGCCCGGATGGCTCTGAAGCCGCCCGTCCTCGATCACGACCGTGCGGCTCCCGACCGCCTCGAGCAGGGCGCGATCGTGGGAGATCAGGAGCACGCTGCCGCCGAAGCCGGTGAGCGCGTCCTCGAGCGCCTCGCGGCTCTCGACGTCGAGGTGGTTGGTGGGCTCGTCGAGGATCAGCAGGTTGGCGTCGGAGTTGGTCAGCAGCGCCAGCGCCAGGCGCTGTGCCTCGCCTCCGGAGATCTGGTCGAGGCGCTTCCCGACGTCGTCCCCCGAGAACAGGAAGCGGCCGAGCAGGGCCCGGGTCTTCGCCTCTGAGAGCCCGGTCTGACCCTGGGCGTGGGCGAGCAGGGTCGTCGCCCCCGCGCCGCCGACCTCGGGGTGCTGAGAGAGGTAGCCGAGCTTGACGTTGTGGCCGCGGCGCAGCTTCCCGCGCCCGAGCTCTCGGTTGCCGGCCAGCGACTCGACCAGGGTCGTCTTGCCGGAGCCGTTCGGGCCGACGAGCGAGACGTGCTCGCCGCGCTCCAGCCACAGCTCCCCGTCGGCGATCAGCGTCCGGTCGCCCGCGGTGACGGTCGCGCCGGTGAGCTCGAGCACCACCCGGCCGGAGCGCTCGGCGTCACCGAACGAGAACGACAGCGAGCGCTGGTCGCGCGGGTCGGCCTCGATCGCCCCCCGCTTGACGCGCTCGATCGCCTTCAGCTTCGACTGCGCCTGGCGCGCCTTGGTCGCCTTGTAGCGGAACCTCTCCACGAACCGCTCCATCCGCGCGATCTCGGCCTCGCGGCGGGCGGCGTCGCGGCCGGCGGCGAGCTCGCGGGCGGCCTGCTCCGCTCGCCACGCGTGCCAGGGCCCCTTGAAGTAGCGCGCCCGCCCGGCTTCGAGCTCGAGCACCGAGGTCCCGACCGACTCCAGGAACCAGCGGTCGTGAGCGACCAGGATGACCGCCGCGTCGACCTCGACCAGGTAGCCCTCCAGCCATTCCAGCGACGCGATGTCGAGGTGGTTGGTCGGCTCGTCGAGCAGCAGCAGGTCCGGCTTCGAGGCGAGCGCCCGGGCGAGCGAGGCGCGGGTCAGCTCCCCGCCGGAGAAGCTCGCCAGCGGGCGGTCGAGCTCGTGATCGCGAAAGCCGAGGCCGTGCAGGGCGGCGTCGACGCCGTCGCGCCAGCGGTAGCCGCCGGCGTGCTCGAGGCGGCCCTGGGCGTCCGCGTAGGCGGCGAGCGTCGCCTCGTCGGCGACCCCATCGGCCATCCGGCGCTCGAGCCGAGCGAGGTCGGCCTCGATCGCCGCGATCCATTGCAGCCCTTCGGTGACGTACTCGCGCAGCGACGAATCGGCGCGCGGCGGGCGCTGGTCGTGGAGCGCGACGCGCACGCCCTTGCCGAGCGAGATCGTCCCCCCGTCGAGGCCCGCCTCGCCCGCGATCGTCCGCAGCAGGGTCGTCTTGCCGCTGCCGTTGCGCCCGGCCAGGGTCATCCGCTCCCCGCGGTCCAGCTTGAACGAGACGTCTCCGAACAGCGGGCGGGCGCCCACGTGCTTGCTCAGCCCGGAGGCCGTGATCACCGGCACGCTGTCCCCCGGGCTCGCGGCTCAGACGGTCGCGGCCTGCTCGGCCGCGTCGTCACGGACCTGGAACGAGGAGCCGCAGCCGCAGGCGGCGACCACGTTCGGGTTGTTCACCGTGAAGCCGGCGCCCTGGAGGCCGTCGACGTAGTCGACCTCGGAGCCGAAGACGAACTGCATGCTGACCTTGTCGACGGCGACCGCGACGCCGTTGTGCTGGAAGACGTTGTCGTCCTCCTTGGCGGCGTCGAGCGCGAGCGCGTACTGGAAGCCCGAGCAGCCGCCGCCCTTGACGGCGATCCGCAGGACCTGCTCGGTCCCGCTCGCAGCCTCGGTCCCGCTCGCAGCCTCGTTCTCGTTCGCCGCGACGAGGTCGCGGATCTTCTCCGCGGCCGTGTCCGTGATCGTCACTACTGAATCAGGCGTGTCCATCGGCATCAATGGTAGAGGGTCTTCCAGGCTTCTTTTCGTACTTCCAGTCCAGGTACTGAAGGATTCGCTTCGAGTCGTGGATCACCTCGTCGCCGTCGACCAGGACCGGGACGCGCCGCTGTTGCGTCAGCTCCTCGATCTCGGGCCTGCTCTGGCGCTTGTACGGGACCCGCCTCGTCTCGTGCTCGAGGTCGAGCTTGCGCAGGCGCCGCTCGACCGCGCCGCACGGGCAGAGGATGTTGGTCGGCGTTCGGCAGCGATAGAGGGCGATCATCGGTTCAGCGGCCGCAGGGCCCGGTTCAGCGCCTTGATCGCCACCCGCTCGGGGCCGCTGCGCTCGCCGCGGCTCGAGAGCTGGGCCAGCTGCCAGGTGACGGCGTCCTCGAGCGTCTCCTCGTGCGGCCGTGGCTTGAAGCCGAGCTCGCGCTTCGCCTTCGCGTTGCGGTAGGTCCACCACAGCGAGGCCGAGACGATCTCTCCCTGGCTGGTCGACAGCGGAAGCCGAAGCCGCGAAGCGACTCCGAGACCGCCGAGCGCGAGGCTCTTCGGCAGCTTCAGCGGCGGCGGGTCGACCCCGGAGATCCGGCTCAGGTCGGCGAACAGGCGATCGAACGTGAAGTTGCGCCCGCCGAGGATGTAGCGCTCGCCGACCTCGCCCTTGGTCTCGGCGAGCAGGTGCCCCTGGGCGACGTCGCGAACGTCGACGACGTTGATGGCTCCGTCGACGTAGGCGGGGATCTGCCCGAGGCAGAAGCGGCGCACCAGCCCCATGGAGGTCCGGCTCGGATCGTCGGGCCCGAGCACGAAGGTCGGGTTGACGATCACCACCGGGAGGCCGTGGGCAGCGAACCGGAAAGCCTCGAGCTCGGCCTCGTGCTTCGAGTTGACGTAGGGGAGGCCGAGATACCCAATCTCGAACGGGCTCGACTCGTCGGCGGCCCCCTTCGGCTTCGCGACCCCGATCGCCCCGGCGGTCGAGGTGTGCACGACGCGCTCCACCCCGGCCGAGAGCGCCTCGGCGAAGACGAGCTGGGCGCCGCGCAGGTTGGTCGCGAACACCGCCTCACGATCGGCGGCCCGCAATGAGGTGCGGCCGGCGACGTGGAAGACGCGATCAACGCCCTGCATCGCCCGGCGGACGGCGCGCCGGTCCGTGACGTCGCCGGTGACGCGATCGAACTCGATCCCGTCGAGGTGGCCGAGCTTCGAGCTGCGGCGCGCGAGCAGCCGCAGCTCGTCACCGCGCTCGGCGAGCGCGCGGACGAGGTGCGAGCCGAGGAAGCCGCTGCCGCCGGTGACCAGGGTCTTCGCCATCGGGCAGCACTCTAAAGCTGATAAGACTGAACCCAGTGGGCACCGACGCCAACACCGCGGTCGTCACGGACACGACGGCGTACCTCCCCGATGATCTGATCGCGGAGCACGGCATCCACACGATCAGCCTCTACGTGACGCTCGACGGCGAGCAGCACCGCGAGAGCGAGATCAGGGCCGACGCGTACAACGATTTCTTCGAGCGCTTGCGACGCAGCCCGGAGGGCGCGACGACGTCCCAGCCGTCGGTCGGCGACTTCACCGACCTCTACGAGCCGTTGCTGACCGCCGGACAGGACATCGTCTCGATCCACATCTCGTCGGGGATCTCGGGCACCTACGACTCGGCGTTGCAGGCGCGCCAGGCGTTGATCGACAAAGGAACCGGCGGCGAGCGGATTCATGTCCTCGACAGCCGCAGCGGCTGCGGCGGACAGGGGCTGATGACGCTGATCGCCGCGCAGGCCGCCGCGCGGGGTGCACCGGCCGACGAGGCGCTCGCGGCGGCCGAACGCGCCCACCAGTCACTGAAGATGTGGTTCTCGATCGACACCCTCGAGTACCTGCGCCGGGGCGGGCGGATCGGCGCCGCGCAGGCCTGGCTGGGCTCGGCGCTGCAGATCAAGCCGATCCTCACGCTCGAGGAGGAGATCACCCCGATCGAACGGGTCCGCACGAGGCGGCGCGCGTTCGAGCGCATGGTCGAGTTCGCGCGCGAGCGCAAGGAGGCGGGGGCCGAGACCTGGGTCGTGCAGCACATCCACGACCCCGACGCGGCGCGGCGGCTGGTCGAGGAGTGCCGTCAGATCTTCGGCAGCGAGCCCGTCTTCGTCTCGGAGATCGGCCCCGTGATCGGCGCTCACGTCGGTCCGGGCCTGCTCGGATTCGGGGGGCTGCGGTCGGACCCGCTGCGGCCCGGCTGACCGCCTACGCCGGCGCTCGCGCGGAGGCCAGCGCCTCGATCTCCTCCACGGCCCGGTCCTCGGCCGTCTCCTCGGCGATCGCGGCCGCAATCCGCTGCGCCGCATCGCGATAGCCGGGCTGGTCGAGGACCTGGCGCACCGCGGTGACGATCTCGCCGGGCTCAGCCGTGGCCTCGAGGCGCACGCCGGCGCCACGATGCACGACCCGGGCGGCGACGTCCAGCTGGTCGCGTCCCATCGGCAGGCAGACGATCGGCAGGCCTGCGGCCAGAGCCTTGATCGTGGTCCCATGGCCACAGTGGGTGACGACGGCCGCGGCCTCGCGCAGGACATCCGCGTGGGGAGCGGAGCGGACGACCTGAACGCCCGGTACCGCCGGCAGGTCCGCGGGGTCGATCCCCTTGCCCGTGGTCACCACGCCGCGCACGGGCAGCTCTCCGAGCGCGAGGACGATCCGTCGCAGCAGGTCGCCCTGGTCCTGGAAGTCCGAGCTCAAGCCGGCGAGCACCAGCGGCTCGTCGCCGGGCGGCGCGGCCCAGGCCTCGGCCCACGCCGGGTCGTCGAGCCGAGGGCCGACGTGCTTGACGGTCGGCGGCAACTCGCCGACGAGGTCGAACGCAGCGCTCGTCATCACGAGCGTGAGCGCCGCGCTGTGCCCCTGATCGAGGACGTGGTCGAGCGGCTCGAGACCCTGCTCGGCTCGCGCGGCGTTGAGCGCCGGCAACGCCGCGTCCCACGCCTGCATTCCCAGCTCGCCGGCCAGCCGGTCGCGCTCGCGGTCCTCGTCGGTGACCGCGGGCAGGAACCCCGGCCCGAACGGCGGCACGCCCGGCGCCGGGACGACGTTGATCGTCGGGTTGAGGACGACGTACGGGACGCCGGCCGCCTCGGCGGCGACGGGTGGGCCGAACAGCAGCATCTCGGTCAGCATCACGTCCGGGCGCCGCGCCTCGAGCTGTTCGCGCACGTCGGCGGCGAACGCGGCGGCCGGGCCCACGGCGATCCCGTCCCGCATCGCCGCGAAGCCGTCGGGGCCGGCCTCCCAGTCGTGGACGAAGAGGCTCTCCACGTCCGGCGAGGTCCGGTGCGGGGCGCGCGTCCAGCTCAGGTGCTCGGCGCCGGTTGCCTCGACGTCGGCTCGCAGTACGGGGTCGGCGAGGATGCGGACGGTGTGCCCGCGGGCCACCAGGCCCCGGGCGACGCTCATCAGCGGAGGCATGCAGCCGGCCCCGTCCCAGGTGGTCATCAGGATCTCGCTCATTTCGAACCTCCGTGTTTGTTGTCGTGGAGCGCGAGCACGAGCTCACGCATGGCGGCGATCGTCTGATCGCGGTCCAGTTCCTTGTCACGGCGAAGCAGCTTCCAGGCGTAGACGTCGGTGACGACCACGAGCTGGGCGACGCGGCGCGAGCGCGCCTTGCCGCGCAGGCCGGAGATCGCCGCCGCGAAGACGCGCTCGACCCAGGCCTGATGGCCGGCGCGGCCCTGGGCCATCAGCGGCCGGACGACGGGCAGGCGCGGCTCCATCGCGAGCAGGCGCAGGTTGGCGTCGCCGTTGCGCTCGTAGTCGTCGACGAGGGTGGCGATCGCGCCGTCGACGTCACCGGGCTCGACCGCGAAGCGGACCGACTGGATCCCCTCGCCGATCCGCTCGACCGCGGCGCGGAAGAGCTCCTCCTTGCCGTCGAAGTGGTTGCGAACCGTCTGCAGGGCGACGCCGGCGTCGCGGGCGACGCCGCGAAGCGTCACCTCGTCGTACCAGCGGTTCGAGAACGCCTCGACCGCGGCCTCGACGATTCGCTCCCTCGTCACCTCGGCCGCAGCAGCCCTCGTAGCCATTCGATAGGTCCTTGTACCATTCATTAGTACAAACGTACATTGAATGGACGCGGCTGTCAAGCCGTCGCGACCGAGCGGGTTCCCGAGCGGCTAGCGGCGGCGGCGGAAGGCGATCCGGGCACCGACCGCGAAGCCGACGACGGCCGCTCCGATGATCAGCTCGCGGCGGTGCTCGCGCACCTGGCGGCGCCAGTCGGTGAGCTCGGTGACCCGGCTGCGCAGCGCCTCGACCGAGTGGGAGAGCTCCTCGCGCTGGCGCTCGATGTCGGCGCGGATCTCGGCCGAGCTGCGACCCGGCGGCGGAGCGGCGCGCCTCGCGACCGGCTCGCCGGCGCCCGAGCGGTAGATCTCCGGCTCGTTGCTCATGGACGTGGCTCCTTGACCGGGTCCGGAGTGGTTCCGGACTCGAGCGTCTGGCGGATCCGCTTGCCCTCCTCGATCGCCATCTCGGGGACCGGCGGCGCGCCCGCCTGTAGGGCACGGTAGGCGACGAAGCCGGCGATCCCGGCGATGAGGAAGAAGAGCACGGCCTCCACCAGGAAGCCCGCCCAGACGTCGTCCTCGAAGAAGAGGTCGTTGAGCAGGTAGGCGAAGAAGAACATGAAGAGGATCAGGCCGAGAAAGGCGAAGACGCCGGCGGCGGCGCCGACGGCCGATCCCTTGACCAGCTTCGTGACCTTCTCGATCACCTCCGTCTTCGCGAGCTCGAACTCCTCGCGGACCAGGGACGAGACGCGCTCGGAGACGTCGAAGACGAGCTCGCCGACGCCGCGGTCGTCCTCGGGACCCGGCGGCGGCTGCGGCGCGGCCCCACTCACTCGGGCGGGTCCTCCTTGAAGATCTGCCTCCAGATCGCAGCCGAGACACGCATCGCGACGACGCTGGCGAGCGCGCCGGTGCCGGCCACGAGGCCGGTCCACATCAGTCGTTTGACGATCTCGTTGTCCATCGCGCTCCCCGGGCGCATACCCGCGGTCGGGGGGAGTAAATCAGTCAGCGGCCGTTCGCCGCGCCCTTCTCCAGGCCGCCGCAGATCGTCTCCACCACCATCGAGCGGGCGCGGTCGAAGTCACCCTCGCCATCGGGGATGATCTCGAAGACCCACGCGCTGAGCAGCTGCTCGATCGCGCCGTAGAACCACATCGACGCGAACTCCGCGTCGATGTCGTCGCGAAAGTCGCCCGAGGCCTGTGCGTCGCGGACGATCTTCGCGATCAGGTCGAACGCCTGGCGGATCTCGTTCAGGTGGGTGCGGGTGAACGAGTTGGCCGCCCTGGTGACCTCGACGATGATGACCTTCATCAGCTCGGGGTCGTGGCGGTAGGAGTCGATGATGAAGCCGGCAACCGCGTCGAGCTTCTCGCGCGCCGGGATCGAGCGCCCGTCGACCTCCTCGATCGCCTGCAGCAGCAGCGACCAGCGCTCGACGAAGAGCTCGTTGAGCACCTGGTCCTTGGAGTCGAAGTAGTGGTAGACGAGCCCGTAGGCGACGTTCGCCTCGCGGGCGATGTCCGAGACCCGGCAGGAGTTGAAGCCCTGGCGCGCGAAGACGCGGATCGCCGCGTCGAGGATCTGACGCCGGCGATCGACCGGCGGAGCCTTTGCTCCGGACATCAGACGCCGACCTCGGTCGGCCACCGGTAGGCCTGCGCCTGGCGGTTGGCGAGCGACGGCAGCGAGGAGCGGACCTCGTCCTGACGCGCGAGGTCGAGCTCGGCGCCGATCACGCCCTCCCCGTCGGCCGCCTCCGCAAGCACGACCCCCCAGGGGTCGACGATCATCGAGTGGCCGTAGGAGTCGTAGTGGGGTGGCGCCTCGCCGAACTGGTTGGGGGCGATCACGAAGGCCTGGTTCTCGATCGCCCGCGCCCGCAGCAGCACCTCCCAGTGGTCGCGCCCGGTCGGGACCGTGAACGCGGAGGCCACCGTGAGGACGCGCGCGCCCCTGACCGCGAGGATCCGGTAGAGCTCGGGGAAGCGGAGGTCGTAACAGACCGTCAGCCCGACCTCGATCCCGGCCAGCGGCGCGCTGACGATCTCCTCACCGGGCTGCTCGGTATCGGACTCGCGGTAGCTGACCCCGCCGACGTCGACGTCGAACATGTGGATCTTGCGGTAGACGGCGACGATCTCCCCCTCGGGGTCGATCGCGCAGCTGGTGTTGAAGAGCCGGTCGGCGCCCTCTGGGCGCTCCGCGATCGAGCCGGCGACCAGGTGGATGCCGAGCTCGCGGGCCCAGCCGCGAGCCGCGGCGATCGTCGGACCGGACTCGATCGGCTCGGCGCCGGCGACCAGCTCGTCCGAGCCGCCGAGCAGGTTCCACTTCTCCGGCAGGACGACGAGCTCGGCGCCCGTCGCGGCGGCGCTCGCGACGAGTCGCGCCGCGACCTCGAGGTTGCGAGCCTTGTCGGCGGTCGAATTGAGCTGGATCGCGGCCGCGCGCATCGTCAAACGCCCTTCTCTGGAGACCCCCCGCATCCGCGCGGCGGGTCCGTTGACTGACCAGTCAATCTAGACGATAGATCGGGCGATGACCGTCAGTGGGCGGCGCCGTTCAGGGACTCGCGTTTGGGCGTTGGCTCAGGCCCCCAGCCCGCCCGCCGGCTCCGGGCGGCGCCGGAAGCGGCGAACGACGACGCTTGCGGCGACCGCCGCGCCGAGGCCCGCGACCAGCCACGCCCAGATGCCGCCGCCGTCGTCCGCGGGCTCGGCCGGCGGGCTCGGCGGCGGCGAGACGTTGGCCGCCGGCAGCTCGGGGTTCGAAAGGCCCTCGAGCTTCGTCCCGGGGAACGGGCGGAGGCCGGCCGCAAGCGGCTGGAAGAGCGCCCGCTGATCGGCGCTCATCGCCATCCACTCGGAGCCCCCGAGGTTGTCGGCGCTGTGCATGTAGCCCAGGCCGGGCAGCAGCTCGAGCGTCAGCCGCTCCTCGACGTTGCGGGCGCCGATCGCGATCTCGAGCCGGTAGAAGCCCTCCGCCCTCGCGTCGGCCCGCGACGGCGGGTCGGAGGCCGCGCCGCCGAAGATCAGCTCCTCGTCGCCGTGGTCGATGCCCGCGGCGACGCAGTCGTCGGTGCCACAGACGGTCGCGGATTTGATCCCCTTGCCGGTGGCCGGGACGGCGAAGAGGGCGAGGGCGACGATCGTGGCGGATGCGAGCGACAGCAGGCGAGTGAGCATGAGTTCCTCCTTCACCCGTCCTACAGCCCGAGCGGCCGCAGGGTTCCCGCGAGGCGGACCGCTGTGTCGCGGTCGAAGGCCCCCTCCATCCGCACGAGCACCGGGCCGCGTTCGATCAGGAGGACGTTCTGCGCGACCTGGAGCTCCCGCTCGGCGATCTCGCCTCGAGGCGCGCGGAAGAGGAAGTAGTGCGGTGCGCCCGCGATCCAGATCGCGCGATGGCCGTCGATCCGCAGCCGCTCGACGGTGGTGGCCTGCGGGGCGACCTTGCGCAGGTACTCGGGGAACAGGTCGCCGCGGAACTCCGTGACCAGCATGCCGGTGCCGGTGGTGATCGTCGGCGGCAGGCCGGGGCGCGGGTCGTAGACCAGCGAGAGCACCCCGCCGCCGGGCGCGCTGAGCAGGTGGGCGTCGACGGGCCCGCGGACCGCGGGCACCAGCGGCTCGAAGGGGAGCTCCTTCGCCGCGCGGTCCAGTGAGGCGGCCGGGCCGAGGTCGAGGTCGCGGGGGACGGGCTCCGGCGGCGGCGCGACCGTGCGCTCGATCTCGACACCCTGGAGCCCGAGGGCGTCGAGCAGGGCATCCACCGCCTCACGTCCCGCCGCCAGGGCCGCGGCCGTGCTCAGTGCCAGGCACGCCGCGGCAATCGCCAGCAGGCGGCCGACGGGCCGGCGCCCCGGCGCTCGCCGCTCGGCTTCCAGCCGCGCCCCCACCCGCGTCGCGAGGTCGGGCGTCGGCGGGTACTCGATCGCGTCGGCGAGCGCGTGCAGCTCGCGTTCGAGGTCAGGCATCGTCTCCCCCCAGCTCCGCGCGCAGGCGCTCGAGCGCGCGCGAGGTGCGCGACTTGACCGTCCCGATGCGCTTGCCGATCACCGTCGCGGTCTCGGCCTCGGAGAGCTCGAGCAGGTAACGGCAGGCGAGCACGGTGCGGTCCGCTTCCGGGAGGCGGTCGAGCGCCGCGACCAGGCGCTCGCGGCGTTCGGAGTCGAGGAGCGCCGCCTCGGGCGACGGGACCGCGTCGACCGCGCGGCGCTCCTCCACCGCGCGCGCCGCCAGCCGCTCGTGCCGAGCCGAAGAGGCGCGCCGGTTGTGCGCCTCGTTGGCGACGATCTTGAGCAGCCAGGGGCGAAACGGCGAGCCCTCGCGAAAGCGGTCGAGTGCGCGGTAGGCCTTCAGGAACGCATCCTGCGCCGCCTCCTCCGCGTCGGCGGCCGAGCGCGTGATCAGCCACGCGGTCCGAAACGCGATCGTCTCGTAGCGGGCAACCACCTCCCTGTACGCCTCCTCGTCACCGACCCTGGCCCGTGCCAGGAGCCTGGTCTCGTCCAGTGGCCGGTCCTCCACTGCGCCTCTTCTACAGCCCGAGTCGGCCGGTGGTTCCGGCGCCGGACGCAGCGCGGCCGCCTCCGAGGAGACGGCCGCGCGTTGACCGGGGATGCGGACTCGCTAGGCGCGCGCGCCCTCCGGCTGCGGCTCGGTGGCGACCTTCGGCAGCCAGCCGAGCCAGCTCGGCAGGTACCAGTTCCAATCGCCGAGCAGCTTCATCGACGCGGGCAGCAGCACCCCGCGGACGATGGTCGCGTCGATCAGCACCGCAACGGCCAGCCCGACGCCCATCTGCTTGAAGTCGAGCATCCCGAGCGTCGCGAACACCGAGAACACGGCGACCATGACCACGGCGGCGCTGGTGACGACGCCGGCCGTCGACTTGATCCCGTGAGCGACGGCGTCCTTGGTGCTCATGCCCCCGTCGAACGCCTCCCGGATCCGGCTGATGATGAACACGTGGTAGTCCATCGAGAGCACAAACAGGAACAGCGGCAGCCATGACGCGATTCCGCCGTTGGACTCGAAGCCCAGCAGGGACTCGAGGTGGCCGTCCTGGAACACCCAGACCAGCACGCCGTAGGCCGCGGCCACGGAGAGCAGGTTGAGGACGATCGCCTTCAGGGCGATCACGATCGAGCGGAACGTGGCCATCAGCAGCATGAACGCGAGGCCCAGGACGAACGCGAAGACGATCGGCGCGCGGCCGTTCATCTGGGCGACCTGGCCGAGCGTTGCGGGGATCACGTCCTCGCGCAGCTCGCTCAGCGCGCTCACCGAGGTCGTGTCGGTGCCGTTGCCCCCCATCGGACTGGAGATCACGGCGACCGTCCCGGCCGGGTTGACGCTCACGTCGACCGGCCCGTTCATGAGCTCGGTCGCAAGCGCCTGCTTGCGCGGTCGTCAGCGAGCCGGGAAAGGGAACGACAGTCCGCGCGGTGATCCCATGCGCGTAGTCGTCGCCGACGACTCGGTGCTGCTGCGCGAGGGCATCGTGCGCCTGCTCGAGGACGCCGGGATGGAGGTCGTCGGGCAGGCGGGCGACGCCGAGGACCTGGTCCGCAAGGTCCGCGCCCACAAGCCCGACGTCGCGGTGGTCGACGTGCGGATGCCGCCCACCAACACCGACGACGGGCTCCGCGCCGCGCAGGAGATCCGCGCCGAGCTGCCTCAGGTCGCGGTGCTGGTGCTCTCCCAATACGTCGAGGAGGGCTACGCCCTCGAGCTGCTCGAGGACGGCGCCGAGGGGGTCGGCTACCTGCTCAAGGACCGCGTCGACGAGGTCGACCGGTTCATCGACGCGGTCCGGCGGGTCGCCGAGGGTGGCTCGGCGCTCGACCCGGAGGTCGTCTCCCAGCTGCTCGGCCGCCGCCGGCGCGAGGACCCGCTATCCGCGCTCACCCCGCGCGAGCGCGAGGTCCTGGCGCTGATGGCCGAGGGCCGCTCGAACCAGGCGATCGCCGCCCAGCTGGTGGTCAGCGAGCGGGCGGTCGAAAAGCACGTGACCAGCATCTTCTCCAAGCTCGACCTCGCGACCAGCCCGACCGATCACCGGCGCGTGCTCGCGGTCCTCACCTACCTGCGCGCCTAGTGCTAGTCGTTCAGCATCCAGATCAGCAGCGTCGCGAGGATCAGCCCCGCGTCGGCGATCCCGACGATCCCGAGGGCGCCGCCGAGCGTGTCCGGGTCGAATCCCGACGGCAGGCCGCAGATCACCGACGCACCGAGCACCGCGAGCGCCACCGCTCCCCACCAGAGCAGGGCCCGCTCCCAGCGCGCATCCGCCTCCAGGTTCCCGGTGAGGCGCGAGTGGATCAGGAACGGCGTCGCGAACAGGGCGGCGAACAGGCCGATCGCGTAGGTGACGATCCAGGGACTGAGCGAATCGAGCGACAGGTACGGCGGACCGCCCGCCGCGGCGAGCGGGATCGAGACGATCGCGGTCGCGGCGCCGGCGACCACGACCAGCGTCGCGCGGCGCTCATGCATGCGCTCCGGCTGCATCAGGGCGAGCATTTCAGACCGTCAGGCGTTGTGTGACGAGCTCACGCAAGAGGTTTTGCGTGCGCTCAGGTGGTCATACGGAACGGGATGCTCTTCCGCCAGCGCCCAAACGTGTTCGAGAGCCGGACCGAGGTCTGGCGCCAGGTCGGCCTCGGCGAACAGGTCGATCGTGGCGAGGCCCAGCGTGCGCGCGGCGCCGCCGTCGTGGTTCTCGCCCTGATCGTCGCGGTCCTGATCGCCTTCGATCACCGCAAGGATCTGTTCCCCGGCGGCGGGACCGGGGTCAAGATCGCCACCGTCGCCGCTCTCGTCGTCCTCGGCTGGGCGCTCGCCCGGACGCTGGCGCGCGGGATCGCGCCGATGCTCTACCGGCGGCTCGACCCGGGGACGGCCGGGACGGTCGGGTTCCTCGTCAGGCTGCTGGCGATCGCCGGGATGCTGATCGTCGCCCTGCGGGTCGCCGGGCTCGACGCCGGGGCGCTCGCGGTCGGGGGAGCGTTCACGGCGGTAGTGCTCGGTCTCGCGGCCCAGCAGACGCTCGGCAACCTGTTCGCCGGCCTCGTCCTGCTGAGCACGCACCCGTTCCGGGTCGGCGAGCGGGGCCAGCTCCGCGGCGGCGCGCTCGCCGGCGAGGTCGAGGGGATCGCCGGCTCGCTCGGTCTCTTCTACACCACGCTGGTCTCCGGAGCCGACCGGATCATGGTCCCGAACAGCGTCATCCTCCAGCTCGCCGTGATCCCGCTGCGTGAGCCCGAGCGGGTCGAGATGCGGGCCCGGTTCGACGCCTCGATCTCGCCGGCCGAGCTCCAGGAACGGCTCGACGATGGGATCTCGGTGCCGCTCCGCTACCCGCCCGACGTCACCCTCGAGGAGCTCGACCGCGACGAGGTGGTGCTCAAGGTCGCCGCCACTCCCGTCACCGGCGGCGACGGCGCCCAACTCGCCTCGGAGCTACTCGACGCGATGCGCACCGGCGCCAACGGCGACCGCGCCGCGGCGTAGGGACGGGCCGGCGGTCGTGCGGCGAATCGCCACCAGGGCGGCGTCGTCATCGCGAGCCCGCGCCCCGAACTCCCAGAGAGCGCCTCGCACACGCTCGACGGCGAGGTCCGGCGCCGCGCAGCCGGCGAGGCCCTGGCGCAGCCGCTCGCTGCCGAAGCGCTCGCCGCCGTCGCCCCGCGCCTCGATCACCCCGTCGGTGTAGAGGACGAGCTGGTCGCCGGGCTCGACCGTGACCGTGAACCGCGGCCAGGATGGCTCGTCGACGACGCCGAGCAGCGGACCGGTCTCGCCGACCGGCTCGGCCCGCCCGCCGTGGTGGATCAGGATCGGGTACGGGTGCCCCGCGAGGTAGACGCTCACCTCCTCGCTCGCCGAATCGGCATCCGGGAGGACGAGCATCGCGACCGAGCACAGCGCGACGTCGTCGCGGCCCCGCAGGTTGCGGTCGAGCACCTCGAGACCGCGGATCGGGTCCGAGGTCAGGACCCCGGCGGTGCGGATCGTGTGCCGAGCCTCCGCCGTCAGCGCGGCCGCCGCGGCACCCTTGCCGGAGACGTCGCCGAGGACCACCGCCCAGCCGCCGGCCACCGGGAAGACCTCGTAGAAGTCGCCACCGACCTCGTTCACCTCGCCCGCCGGCTCGTACATCGTCGCCACCTCCCAGCCCGGCATCGGCGGCAGGCTCGGCGGCAGCAGCTCGCGCTGCAGCGCGTCGGTGACGCGGGCTCGCTCCTCGGCCAGGCGGGCGCTCTCGATCGCCAGCGCGACCCGCCGCGCGACCTCCTCGGCGATCACCAGGTCGTGTTCGTCGAACCGGCGCGAACCCGCGTGGTTGACGAACACGAGCGCCCCGAGCACTGGTCCCCCGGCGCTCATCGGGACCGCGAGCACCGACCCCATCGCGATCGCCCGCAGCAGCCGCAGGTGGTCCGCGTCGTCGGCGATCTCGCCCAGCCATTCGTCGGTCACCTGGATCAGCTGCGCCTTACCCGTGCGCAGGACGTCGCCGATCCGCGACGGCTGATCGGCGCGCAGCGGGTAGCGCTCCCGGAGCTCGTTGATCGGCTCGAGGCGGGCCGGATCCTGGTGGGCCATCGCCACCCGCTCGAGCAGCCGGCCCTCGCCGGGGACCTCGATCGCACACCAGTCGGCGAACTCCGGGACCAGCAGCTCCGGAACGCGCTCCAGGGTGGCCCGGTAGTCGGCCGACGGCGAGATCAGCTCTCCGGTGCGGGCGAGCAGGCGGTTCGCGAACTCGGCCCTCCTGATCTCGGTGACGTCCTCGATCGCGCTCACCGAGTACAGCACCTCGCCGTCGGGGCCGTGGATCGCCTGCGCCTTGGTCTGCGTCCAGCGCTCGACGCCGGTGACACGATCGGTGGTCCGCAGGGTCTGGGGCTCGGGCCGCTGTCCGGCCAGCGCCCGCCGGCCGGCCAGCCGGTCGGCGCCGACCTCGTGACCGAGCTCGTCGCGGATCTCGTAGCGATCGCGAACCTGGGCGGTCGGGGACGCGACCGCGTCCTCGACCGTCTCGAAGCCGAGCATCCGCGCCGCCGCGGGATTCGCGAACACGAGCTCACCGTCAGCGCCGTGGATGACGATCGCCTCGTCGAGGATCGACATCACCGTGTCCATCCGCCGCTCGATGCTCTCGAGGTCGGAGAACAATCCGGCGTTGTCGAGCGCGAGCCCGATCCGGCTGGCGAGGATCTGGGCGAAGCGCACGTCCTCGGCCCCGTAGCGGCGCCCCGACCAGGCCGTCACCAGGGTCAGCGCCCCGAGATTGCGATCGCGCGCCCGGATCGGGATCACGACGGAGGAGCGGAGGCCGAGCGAGCGCAGGAACTCGAGGTCGTCGGGGGAGTTCGCCATCCGCCGCAGTTCCTCGTCGCGAATCCGCGGCCACCATTCCGGAATATGGCGCCAGCTCCGCTCGACCTTGACAAGCCACTCGGGCAGCGCCGGCGGGCGGGCTCGCATCCGCTCCTGGATCGTGCCGGCGTCGTCCCGCCCGCGCACCCTGGTCGCGATCCGGGTGACGCGCCCGTCGTGGACCGCGTCGACCATGCAGATATCGGCGAACGCGGGCACGATCACCTCGGTCACCCGCCGCAGCGTCTCGGCGAGCGGCAGCGACCCGTCGGCGACGGCGCCGACCGAATCGAGCAGTCGCATGCGCTCGGAGCGACCGGCGGAGCGCCACCGCAGCCAGGCGCCGAGCACGGCGAGGCCGCTGCCGACGGCGATCACCAGCAGCCGCACCACCTGCTCCGAGTCGCCGCTGCCGGCGTTCCAGGAGGGGCTCGCCGCCGCGGCGATGATCGCCGCCGCCCCGACCAGCCCGGTCGCGGCAGGGCGGGCGAACAGCGCGGCGACGAACGGCGCGGCGACGAAGGTCCCGACGAGCGCCGCGGACTCCTGGGTCAGGAGGACGTCGGCGCCGATGCAGAAGGCCAGGGTGACGAGGCCGGCGGCGACCCCGACGAAGTCGTTGGTCGAGCCTCCGGTCCCCCCGGGTTTCCACTCGCGCAATCTGCGAAACCGACCTCGCATCAAAGATCCCCTTAACCCGGCGCGACCGAACGCCAGCACGGATTCAATCTACCGGGCGGCCGCGCCGGTGAATAGCTCTAAGATCCGCCCCCGTGACTTCGACCTTTCGCGTTCAGGCGCAATCGCTCAACACGCTGCAGGCCGTGAGCGTCTCGGGGGAGCTCGACCAGAGCACCGCCCCCGAGCTGCGGGCTGCGCTCAGCGGGGCGTTCGACCAGGCGCCGGGCGGAGTGCTCGTCGACCTCAGCGACTGCGCGTTCATCGACTCGACCGGCCTGAGCCTGCTGGTCGAGACCAAGCGCCACCTGGCCGAGGATTCGAGGCCGTTCGGGGTCTGCTGCCCGGACGCCGACGTGCGCCGCTTGCTCGAGCTGACCGGGATCGACCAGGCCGTGGGTCTGTTCGACACCCGCGACGAGGCCGTCGCGGCGCTCGCCGCCGCCGCCGCCTGATCCGGTAACCGGCGGGCGAATCAGCTCTCGGCAAGATCTCGTGTGCCCGACGGCGGCGGGCCGTCGGTGGCCTCCTCGCCGCGCACGGCGGCGAGCAGCTTCCACAGCGCGCGCCGGCTGATCCGCGAGATCTGCATCTGCGAGACGCCAAGCCGCTGCGCGATCTCGGTCTGGGTGAGCTCGTCGTTGAAGCGCATCTTGAGCACGTCCCACTCGCGGGTATCGAGGTCGGCGGCGGCCGAAGCGAGCTCGGCCTCGACCCGGTCGAACCCGGGCTCGGAGGCCGGCAGCGCCTCGATCGCGGGTCCCGGGTCCTCGCCGTCCGTCCGCCGGGGCGCGTCGAGGGAGAGGGTGCGCCGGGCATGGCTCGCCTCGATCGCCTCGAGCACGTCCTCGACCGAGACGTCCAGGCGCTCGGAGAGCTCGGCCGCCGTCGGCAGCCGCCCGAGCTCCTCCGTCAGCTCGGTGGTCGCCGCGTCGACGCTCATCGTCAGCTCCTGCAGGCCGCGCGGCAGGCGCACGGTCCAGACGTGGTCGCGGAAGTGGCGGCGCAGCTCGCCGAGGATCGTCGGCACCGCGTACGCCGCGAACGGCTTGCCACGCTCCGGATCGAACCCGTCGACCGCCTTCACCAGGCCAAGCCCGGCGACCTGGACCAGATCGTCCAGCGACTCGGTCTGGCGCCGGTAGCGCAGCGCGAGCGAGCGCGCGAGCGGCATGAAGCGCCTGATCACCTCCTCGCGCAACTCGGGCGTCGGGTCGGCGGCGTACCTGCGCAGCAGGGCCAGATCCGACTCGTCCCCCCGATTGGTTGCGCCGCTCCGCGGCGTCGCCGACAACTCGACCTCCTGGATGGTTCGACTTCGTAGCGACGAACCGTCCCCCTTGTGGGATCGAGATCCCGGCCGGTGATCGCCCTTAGCTTCATTGCTAGTGGCCGCCCCGCGCGGGGCGGCCCCTTGGGCAAGATCTAGGTTAGCCAGGTACCCGCTTTACCCCAGGGCCAACCCCATCGCCCGTGGGTTTGTCCATGCTCTCCACGGGTAGGGATCGGCTCGGGAAAGGCTTCGCCGGGGGCGACCCCCCAACCCCGGCGACCGCCAGCAACTGGCGGCAAGGCCGATTCCTCTCTGAGTGGTGAGCAACGGGCCCCATCCACACGGGGCCCGTTGCGTGTCGTGACGTAATCGCGTCCCGGCAGTATTAGGGCCGATGAAGGGCCCCGTCTTGCTCAGCGCCTGCGTCGCGTTGGTCGCCATCGGCTGCGGCGACGACGAGCCGGCGACCACCGCGCCCGACTCGAGCGCCCTGGTCACCTACGCGCGCAGCGGCGGGATCGCGAGCATGCCCGAGAGCCTGGTGGTCCGAAACGACGGCAGCGCCACGGTCGAGGCCGGGGTCAAAGGCGCCCGCGAGGAGTTCGTCCTCGACGCCGACGAGCTCGAGACGCTGCGCTCGGAGCTCGAGGCGGCCGACTTCGACGAGATCGCCCTGCCCCCGGGGCCGACCGGGTGTGCCGACTGCTACGTCTACGAGGTCGCCTACGGCAGCGAGACGATCTCCTACGACGACTCAGTGGGGGCGGCGATCCCGGCATCGGTGAGCGCCGTCGTTTCGCGCCTGAGCGAGATCACCGCCGACCACTACCCGCGCCAGGCGACGGAGCCACCGGTGGTCAACTAGCCGGCGGTTAGGCTGCGGCCGTGAGCGCGCGTCCAGCCACCGCCTTCGTCACCGGCGGCTCCGGGTTCATCGGCGGCGCCCTGGTCCGGCGGCTGGTCGCCGAAGGGAGCTCGGTGAGGGCGCTGGCGAGGTCGGAGCGTTCGGCCGCGGCGGTCGAGGCGCTCGGGGCGGAGCCGGTCCGGGGCGACCTCGCGGACCGAGCGGCGATCGAGGCCGGCGCGGCCGGCTGCGAGACCGCCTTCCACCTCGCCGCCCACCTCGGAACCTGGGGCCGGCGCGAGGAGTTCATGCGCGACAACGTCGAGGGGACGGAGAACACGCTCGCGGGGTGCCGGGCGGCCGGCGTTCGCAGGTTCGTCCACTGCGGCACCGAGGCCGCCCTGATCGCCGGCGAGCCGCTGATCGAGGTCGACGAGACGGCGCCCCTGCGCCCGGACTCGAAGGCGCTGTATTCGGCGACCAAGGCGCTCGCCGAGCAGGCCGTCCGCCGAGCGGGCGCCGACGGGTTCGAAGCCGTGGTGCTGCGGCCGCGGTTCGTCTGGGGCGCCGGCGACACCACGCTTCTGCCAGGGATCCTGAGCATGGTCGAGCAGGGACGCTTCGCCTGGATCGGCGGCGGCTCCCACCTGACCGACACGACCCACGTCGACAACGTCGTCGAGGGGCTGCTGGCCGCAGCAGCCAGGGGCCGGGCCGGCGAGGCGTACTTCGTGACCGACGGCGACCGGGTGGTCTTCCGGGAGTTCGTCACGGCGCTGATCGAGACCCAGGGCGCCGAGCCCCCGACCCGGTCCGTCCCGGCCGCCGTGGCCGGGCCGATGGCGGCGGCCTCGGAGACCGTCTGGCGGCTCCTGCGACTAGGCGGCGAGCCGCCGCTGACGCGGTTCGCGGTCTGGGTCTCCTCCCAGGAGTGCACGATCGACATCTCCAAGGCGCGCTCGGAGCTCGGCTACGCGCCGATCAAGGCGCGCGCCGAGGGGCTCGCCGAGCTCAGCGGGTCGTCCGCTCGCGGCCGAGCTCCTGGGTGAGGAGCTTCGCGTGCAGGGCGCCGATCAGCGCCGGGAACGGAGCTGCGCCGCCCTCGACCAGAGACGCCGCCCGCTCGGGATCGAGGGCGGTGAAGCGCTCGATCAGCAGGCGGAGCTCATCGTCGATCACCGGCTCCAGTCCCCTCATCAGCCGGGCGACGTCGCGGGCCCCGAAACCCGTCTTCTCGTTCCAGCCGGCTCCGCGGAACCTCGCCACCGCCTCGATGATCCGCACGTCGGTGTCCGAGTAGCCGTCCTCGTTCGGGCTCAGGACGCCGACCTCGGTCAGCCGCCGCAGGGCTCGCTCCGGGATCTCGAGCCGTTCGAGCAGCTCCGCCTCGGGCGTGCGCTCGCGCTCGGGACCGAGCGCCCGGGTGACGAGCTGGTCGCTCGAATCGGCGAGCGCGCGGAGCCGCTCGAGGTCGCCGTTGGCCGAGTCCAGCAGCTCGCGGATCACGCGCAACGGCATGAACCGCTGTTCCTGCAGCTGCTTGATCAGCCGGATCCGCTCGGCGAACTCGGGCGGGTAGTACGCCATGTTGCGCGACGTCTTCACCGGCTCGGGGAGCAGCCCCTCGCGCAGGTAGTGGCGGACCGTCGCCACGGGTACGTCGGCGCGCTCCGCGAGCTCGGAGATCCGGATCAACGTTCCGCCCGCCTCCTCGGCTTCGCCTGCGGGGGCGGATGGGTCCGCCGAAGGTCGGCTCATCCCATGAACCTCGCTTCGGCGGCATCCGCCGCCGGACCCGCGGCGGCGCCGGACGCGAGCAGCTCGCCGATCTCCTCGGCGGAAAAGCCGGCGTCGCGCAGGACCTCCTCCGTGTGCTCGCCGAACGCCGGGGCCGGAGCGTGCACGGTCCCCGGGGTGCGCGAGAGCTTCACCGGCACCCCGAGCTGGCGCACCGGTCCGATCGCCGGCTGCTCCCACTCGACGACCATCTCGCGCTCGCGGACGAGCTCCGAGTCGAGCGCCTCGTCGACGTCGAGCACCGGCTCGATCATCGCGTCGTGCTCGTCGTTGAAGGCCTTCCACTCCGCCCTGGTCTTCGACCGGAAGATCTCCGCGATCTCCGCCCACGCCTCCGAGCCGGTGCGCTCGAACTGCTTGGCGACCAGGTCCTCGCGGCCGACGCCGGCGCAGAAGCGGGCCCAGAACTGCGGTTCCAGCGCGCCCATCGTGATGTGGCCGTCGGCGGCCTCGTACGGCAGGTAGCAGACGAACCGCCCGGTCAGCTGGCCATCGCCTCGTTTCGGCACCTCGCCGTCGCACAGGTACGCGCCGGCGACCATCGCCAGCCACGCCAGCGCTCCGTCGGCCATCGAGACGTCGACGACCTGGCCCTCGCCCGACCGCCGCGCCTCGTGCAGCGCGGCCATGATCCCGAAGGCGCCCATCAGCCCGCCGCCGCCGAGGTCCGCTATCTGCCCGGCCGACTGGATCGGCCGGCCGTCGGGCTCGCCGGTCAGGCCCAGCAGCCCGATCAGGCCGAGGTAGTTCATGTCGTGGCCGGCTCTCTGCACGTTCGGACCGGTCTGCCCGTAGCCGGTGATCGCGCAGTAGACGAGTGCCGGGTTCTGCTCGCGCATCCGCTCGTAGCCGACCCCGAGCCGGTCCAGGACCCCGGGGCGGAAGCCCTCGAGCACGATGTCGAAGTCCCGGGCCAGCCGCAGCAGCGCATCGCGGCCTCCCTCCGACTTCAGGTCGAGGCGGATCGAGCGCTTGTTGCGGTTCAGCGACAGGTAGAGCGCCGAGCGGGTCCCGAGTCCCTGCTGTTCGTCCTCGCCGTAAAAAGGCGGCGCCCAGCGGATGTAGTCCCCCATCCCGGTGTCCTCGACCTTGACGACGTCGGCGCCGAAGTCGGCGAGCAGCTGCGAGCAGAAGCCCCCCGGAAGCAGGCGGGTGAGATCGAGAACTCGAACGTCGCTAAGCGGTAGCACCACTGCCCGCCGGCTGCTCCGCTTCGCGTCCGCTGCCGTCGGCGTCCCGGGTGAGCCCGAGCATCCGGCGAGCCTCCTCGACCGTCGCGGCGCGGCGGCCGATGTCCTCGGCCATCTGGCGCGCCTTCGCGATCAGGTCGCCGTTCGAGCGCGCCATCTCTCCGTCGGGCAGGTAGAGGTTGTCCTCCAGCCCGGCGCGGACGTTGCCGCCGAGGTCCAGCGACGCGGCGAGCAGCTTCCACTGGTCGCGCGAGACCCCGATCACCTGCCAGTTGTTGGGGCCCTCGGGACCCTCGGGGATCTGGTCGGACATGAAGGTGACGTTGCGCGGCGTCGGCCGGATGCCGCCGGTCACCCCCATCACCAGGGAGATCTGCAGCGGCGGCGTCAGCAGGCCCATGTCCAGGAGCGGGTCGAGGTTGGCGACGTGCCCCGCGTCGAAGCACTCGTGCTCGGGCTGGATCCCGAGCTCGTTCATCGCCGTGATGAACTCGATGATCGTGTCGAACGAGTTCTCGAACACCGCCTTGAAGACGAAGTCCTTGCGCCGCCGGGAGTACTTCGCGTAGTTCATCGAGCTCATGTTGAGCGCCGCCACGTCGGGCTTCAGCTCGCGCAGGTAGGCGAGCCGCTTCTCCATCGGGACCCCGATCGCGCCGGTCGAGTAGTTGACGATCACGTCGTCGACCTCGGCCAGGATCGCCTCGGTGATCGCCCGGAAGTCCTCGATCTCGTAGCTCGGGACGCCGTCCGGGGTGCGGGCGTGGATGTGGATCTGCGAGGCGCCCTCGTCGACGGCGCGCCGCGCCTCGGCCGCGTACTCCTCGGGCGTGTACGGGATCGCCGGGCACTGGTCGCGGTTCGCGATCGCGCCGCTGATCGAGCAGCTGATGATCACCGGGTCTTCGAAACGGCTCACGGGACTCCTCCTGTCGATCGTGCTGCTTCCACCTGTGCGAACAGCGCCTCGAGCGCGGCCCGCTGCGCGTCGTCTCCCTTGAGGCTGTAGTAGGTGTCCGACTCGCCGCGCACCTTGACCTGGATCATCGCCCCGGTGAACCGGCCGTCCGAGGTCCCGAGTCCTCGATCGTGGCGACGTGGATCCGCCGCGACGCGTTGCCCTCGCCGAAGAACTCGAGCACGCGACCGTCGAACGCGACCACCAGGTCGCCGAGCCGCACCTCGGTCGGCTGGCCTGCGGTCATACGGGCATCACCCCATGCTTCTTCCACGGCCTTTCGACCCGCTTGTCCTTCGACATCCGCAGGGCCGAGATGATCCGCGGCCGGGTCTCGCGCGGGTCGATGACGTCGTCGATCAGCGCGTTGTGGGCGGCGATGTAGACGTCGATCTGCTCGCGGACGGCGTTCAGCATCGCCTCCTTGGTCGCCTCGGGATCGTCGGAGGCCTCGATCGCCGAGCGGCCGATGATGTTGACCGCGCCCTCGGCCCCCATGACCGAGATCTCGGCGCTCGGCCAGGCGTAGATCTGGTCGGGCTCGTACGCCTTGCCGTTCATCACGTAGTAGCCGGCGCCGTACGCCTTGCGGATCACGACCGTCACCTTCGGCACCGTGGCCCGCGAGACCGCGTAGAGCATCTTCGCCCCGTGGCGGATGATCCCGGCGTGCTCGACCTTCGAGCCGACCATGAACCCCGGCACGTCCTGGAGGAAGACGAGCGGGATGCTGAAGGCGTCGCAGAGGTTGACGAACCGCGCCGCCTTGTCGGCGGAGTCGTTCTCGAGGATCCCGCCGAGCTGCTTCGGCTGATTGGCGACGATCCCGACCGGCATCCCGCCGAACCGCGCCAGGCAGGTGATCAGCGTCTTTGCGAACCGCGGCTTGATGTCGAAGTACTCGCCGTCGTCGACGATCTCGGCGATCACCTCGTACATGTCGTACGGGTGGCGGTTCGACTCCGGGACGATGTCGAGGAGCGTCTCCGACATCCGGTCGGAGGGATCCGACGTCTCGCGCACGGGCGGACGCTCTTCGCAGTTGGAGGGGAAGAAGGAGAGGTAGGTCTTGATCGCCTCGATGCACTCGGCATCGTCCTTGCACTCCAGGTCACCAACCCCTGACTTGCGGCAGTGGACCTTCGCCCCGCCGAGGTCCTCCATCGAGATCTCCTCGCCGGTCACCGCCTTGGTCAGGTGCGGCCCGGCCAGCGCCATCGCGCCCTGGCCGACCACCATCGGCACGAAGTCGGAGAGCCCCGGGATGTACGCGGTGCCGGCGGCGCAGGGGCCGAGCATCCCCGCGACGAGCGGCACGACGCCCGACATCACGACCTCCTCGCGGAACAGATGCCCCGAACCGGCAAACATGCTTCCAGCGGCCTCCTGGATCCGCGCGCCCGCCGAGTCGAGCAGCCAGACCAGCGGCATCCGCTTCTGCAGCGCCAGCTCGCGCAGGCGCGCCATCTTGATCTCGCCGGTCATCCCCATCGACCCGGCCATCACGGTGAAGTCGTAGGCCGCGATCGCGATCGTGCGCCCGTCGACGTCGCCCCAGCCTGTGATCACGCCGTCGGCCGGCGCCTCCTTGCCGTCCATCGCGCGCTGCGCGAAGTGCGGGCCGGCGTGAATGCCCATCTCGACGAACGTGCCCGGGTCGACGAGCAGATCGATCCGCTCGCGTGCGGTCAGCTTCCCGGCCGCGTGCTGCTTGGCGATCTTCTCCTCGCCGCCGCCGAGCTTCGCCTTCGCTCGGCGCTCGTGCAGATCGTCGGTGAGGGAATACATGCGGCCCGCCTCCTCCGCTTCGCGTCCGGGGGCGGTCCGGTCGGCGGCAGGCTGGGCTTCCGGTGCACCGGCCTCCTTCGCGGCGGCCGCGACCTTCTCTGCTTCGGTTGCTTCGCTCAATTCACCGACCCTTCCACTGTGGTTCGCGCTTTTCGAAGAACGCCGTCACGCCCTCGACCGCGTCCTCGGTCGAGAGCTCGATCGTCAGCTGCGAGCGCAGGTAGTCGAGCGCCTCGGCGAGCGGCATGTCGAGCTGTCTCCACATCGCGTCCTTGCCCAGGCGCATGATCAGCGGCGACTTTCCGGCCAGCTTCTGCGCCCACTCGGCGACCGCGCCATCGAATTCCTCGGCCGGCACGACCTTGTTGACGATCCCCGCCTCCCGCGCCTCCTCGGCGGTCAGTCGCTCGCCGAGCAGCAGCATCTCGGTCGTCTTCTTCCGCGGGACGTTGCGGTAGATCAGGGCCATGATCATGAACGGGAACAAGCCGACGTTGATCTCGGGCGTCCCGAAGCCCGCGGTGTCCTTGGCGATGATCAGGTCGCAGGCGAGCGCGATCCCGAGCGCGCCGGCGAGAACGTGGCCGTTGGCGGCGAGGATCGACGGCTTGCCGAGCTCGCCGAGCTCCTTGAACACGGAGGGGAAGGTCGCGGTGCCCAGGTACTTGTGCGCCGTCGGAGCGTCGGCGCCGAAGCCCCCCAGGTTGGCGCCGGAGGAGAACACCTTCTCGTGGGTCGAGGTCAGGACGACCACGTGGACGTCGTCGTCGGCCTTCGCGGCACGCAGCGCCTCGAGCAGCTCGGTCAGCAGCTCGGTCGACAGCGAGTTGCGGGTCTCGGGGTCGTCGAAAGCGATCGTGGCGACGTGGTCGGCGACGTCGTAGGTGATCTTCTCGTAGGACATAGTGTGAAGTAGTACTCTACACTTTCTACTTTCCAGGCACAGATATCAAGGAGATCGCGCCAGTGGCAACAGCAGCGCCCACAGTAATCAAGCCCGAGCACGACGGCACGCGAAAGCACTTCCTGTTCTCAGACGAGCACCTCGACCTGCGCGAGTCGATGAGCTCGTGGGTGAAGAAGGAGATGCAGCCCCACCGCAACGAGTGGGAGGACACCTACTGGCCGAGCGAGATCATGGCCCGGGCCGGCGAGCTCGGCTATCTGGGCCTCTGCTTCCCCGAGGAGTACGGCGGGCAGGGCGGCGACTACTTCTACTCGCTGGTCCGCGCCGAGTGCATGAGCTACTCCGGGTCCGGCGGGACGAACATGGGCTTCGCCGTGCAGACCGACATGGTCCTGCCCCCGGTGCACCTGCTCGGGACCGAGGAGCAGAAGCAGCGCTACCTGGTCCCCGGGATCAAGGGCGAGAAGATCGGCTGCCTCGGGATCACCGAGCCGGGCGCCGGCTCCGATGTCGCGGGGATCCGCACCACGGCCATCCGCGACGGCGAGGAGTACGTGATCAACGGCGCCAAGACGTTCATCACCAACGCCCCGCGCGCGGACTTCTGCGTCCTGGTCACGAAGACCGACCCGGACAAGCGCCACGACGGGATCACGCTGTTCGCCATCGACCTGCGAGACGAGGAAGGCAACCTCGTCCCCGGCTTCACGGTGTCACGCGAGCTCGAGAAGATGGGCATGCACGCCTCCGACACCGGCGAGATCGCCTTCGAGGACGTGCGGGTCCCGGCCGAAGCCGTCCTCGGAGAGATCGGCAAGGGCTTCTACCACATCAGCTGGGAGCTCCAGGGAGAGCGGCTGGTCGCCGCCGCCGGTTGCTACTCCGCCTGTGAGCGCATGTTCGAGCGGACGCTCGCCTACGCGCAGGAGCGCGAGGCGTTCGGCCGCTCGATCGGCAAGTTCCAGGTCATCCGCCACAAGTTCGCCGACATGGCGACGAAGATCGAGGCCGCGAAGCAGATGGTCCACGCCACCGCCTGGCGGTTCGCGAACGGTGAGTACCCGGTCCGCGAGATCACGATGGCGAAGCTGTTCGCCACGCGCGTCTGCCACGAGGTCGCCGACGAGTGCGTCCAGATCCACGGCGGCTACGGCTACATGAAGGAGTACGAGATCGAGCGCGCCTACCGCGACCAGCGCCTCAACCGGATCGGCGCGGGCACCGACGAGATCATGCTCGACGTCATAGGCCGTTCCTATGGCCTCTAGGAGGCCATAGGAACCACAACTGCCCGCCGGCTGCTCGGCTGCGCCTCCGCTGCCGTCGGGGTTCGAAACAGGATGGAGAACTCACACCCCTCACTGGCCATCGTCCCCTCCGACGAGGAGCGGCAGATCCGCGAGACGGTCCGGGGGATCTGCGACGGCTTTGGACCGCCGTATATCCGCCGCTGCGTCGAGCAAGGCGAGCCGCCGCGCGAACTGTGGGATGCGCTTGCCGAGAAGGGCTACCTCGGCGTCAACCTGCCCGAGCGCTACGGCGGCGGAGGCCTCGGGATGTCGGCATTGCAGGTCGTCGGGGAGGAGATCACCGCATCCGGCTGCGCGCTGCTGCTGATCGTCGTCTCGCCGGCGATCGTCGGCTCGATCCTCGTCCGCCACGGCACCGAGGCCCAGCGCGACCGCTGGCTGCCGGGGATCGCCGCCGGGACGACCCGGGTCGCGTTCGCGATCACCGAGCCCGACGCCGGCACCAACTCGCACAACCTCTCGACCGCGGCGAAGCGCTCGAACGGCTCCTACGTGTTGCGGGGGACGAAGTACTACATCTCCGGAGTCGAGGACGCGCACGCGATCCTCGTGATCGCGCGCAAGCGCGACGATGACGGCAACCTCGGCCTGCCGCTGCTGCTGATCGTCGACGTCGACTCGCCCGGGCTCGAGAAGCAGGCGATCCCGATGGCGGTGCGCGGCGCCGACAAGCAGTGGCAGCTGTTCTTCGACGACGTCGAGGTGCCCGCCGAGCGGCTGATCGGCGAGTCCGAGGAGGTCGGCCTCAAGGCGGCCTTCGACGGGCTCAACCCGGAGCGGATCATGGGCGCCTCCCTCTCCAACGGCACCGGCCGCCGGGCGCTCCAGCTCGCCTCGGCCTACGCGCGCGAGCGGGTGGTCTGGAACCAGCCGATCGGCGCCCACCAGGGAATCTCACACCCGCTTGCGCAGGCGAAGATCGAGCTCGAGCTGGCGCGGCTGATGACTCAGAAGGCAGCGGCGCTCTACGACGCCGGCGCGCCCGCCGGCGAGGCGGCGAACATGGCCAAGTACGCGGCCGCCGAGGCGGCGATCCACGCCGTCGACCAGGCGATCCAGACCCACGGCGGCAACGGCTTCGCACTCGAGTACGGGCTCAGCGAGATGTACTGGGGCGCCCGCGTCGCCCGCACCGCCCCCGTCTCGCGCGAGATGGTCCTCAACTACGTCGCCGAGCACTCGCTGGGTTTGCCGCGCTCGTACTAGCGGGTACGGGCCTCGCGATGGCCGAGAAGCCGACGCTGTACGTGTGCCATGGCGATGACGGCGGCCCGAAGGTGCATCCGTGCCGGCGGGTTCAGGAGGCGCTGCGCGAGAAGGGGATCGCCTACGAGAAGGTGATCGCGGCGCACGGCAACCCGATCCCATTCCTGCGCAAGGGCTCGCGAGACGAGCTCGAAGCGGCGACCGGCGCCAAGAAGCTGCCGGCCCTGAAGCTCCCGGACGGCGCCGTGATCACGCCGTCCAAGGCGATCCTGCGCTGGGTCGACGAGCAGCCGGCGAGCTAGCCGGAGAGCTCGGCCAGCCGGCGCTCGAGGAACGCCCGCTCGACCGGGTTGGCGGCGAGCTCGATCGCCCGCTCGTACGCGCCCGCTGCCTCCGGCCGGTCGAGACGTCGGAGCAGGTCGGCGCGGGCGACGTGGTAGGGGCCGTAATCGTCGAGCTCATCGAGCCGGTCGATCAGCTCCAGCCCCGCCTCCGGGCTGTCCGCCATCGCCACCGCGACCGCTCGGTTGAGCTCGACCACCGGCGACGGCGCCAGCTCGGCGAGCCAGGCATAGAGGCTGACGATCCGGTCCCAGTTCGTGTCCGCCGCATCGTCGGCACGCGCATGCTCCGCGGCGATCGCGGCTTGGACCACGTACGGGCGCGGCCCCGAGAGACGTGCCTGGGCCGACAACGCCAGTCCCTCGGCGATCCGCCGGCGGTCCCAGAGCACGCGGTCCTGGTCCCCGAGCAGCACCATCTCACCCGCGGCGTCGGTGCGTGCCGGCCGGCGCGCGTCGGTGAGCAACATGAGCGCCAGCAGCCCCTTTGCCTCCGGCTCGTCGGGCATCACCGCGACCAGGACGCGGCCGAGACGGATCGCCTCGGCGCAGAGCTCGGCCCTGACGAGCGAGTCCGCGCCGGAGGCCAGGTGCCCCTCGTTGAAGATCAGGTAGAGCGTCGCCAGGACCGAGCTGAGCCGCTCGTCGAGCTGGTCCGGCGCCGGCACCTCATACGGGATCTGGGCGTCGCGGATCTTGCGCTTCGCCCGCACGAGGCGCTGGGCCATGGCCGTCTCGGCGACCAGGAAGGCGCGCGCGATCTCCGCCGTCGTCAGGCCGCCGAGCGTCTTCAGCGTGAGCGCGATTCGCGCCTCGGGCGCGAGCGCCGGGTGGCAACACGTGAAGATCAGGCGCAACCGATCGTCGGGCATCGAACCCATGCCGTCCGCCTCCTCCGCCTCGCGTCCGGGGGCGGCCGGGTCGGCGAAGGCCTGATCGCCCGGGGCCCGCAGCGCCTCGAGCGCCTCGAGCTCCGGGCGCTTCGCCGCCAGGGTCTGTTCGCGGCGGAGCCGGTCGATCGCCTTGTTGCGGGCGACCCGGATGATCCATGCCCAGGGGTTGTCCGGCACGCCGTCCTGCGGCCACCGCTCGAGCGCCACGACGAACGCCTCCTGGACCGCCTCCTCGGCCGCGTCGAAGTCGCCGAGGATGCGGATCAGGGTCGCGACCGCCCGTCCCGACTCCTCGCGGAACAGGCGGTCGACGACGATCTGATCGGCCGCTACGAGGAGGCCTCCACGGCCGCGGGCTCCTCATCCGCGCCGGGGACCGAGTAGTCCATGACCGGGCGAACCTCGATCGCGCCGGCTCGTGCCGGGATCTTCTTCGCCCACTCGAGCGCCTCGTCGAGGTTCTCGCACTCGATCACGTAGAAGCCGCCCACGACCTCCTTCGTCTCGGCGAACGGCCCGTCGGTGACGACGCGCTCGCCGTCGTCGGCGATCCGCACCGTGGTCGCGGTGGCGCTCTCCTGCAGGCCCTCGCCGGCCACCAGCGCGCCGGCGTCCTCGAGCTCCTGGGTGTAGGCGAACCAGCGGCCCATCTCGGCCTTCGCCTCCTCCGGCGTCCGGTCCTCCCAACCACCCTCGTGTCCCGCGATGATCAGCATGTACTTCATCGTTGCCTCCTCGGCTTCGCGCGGCGCCGTTGTCGCCGCTCTCACAGTAACGACGAACGAAGGGATCCGAAATCGACACCCTCGCCCACATCCGCAGCTACTACGAGGCGCTCAACACCGGCGAGGTCGACCTGATCGCCTCGCACTTCACCGACGACGCCGTCCACTACTACACCCGGCTCGGCCCCCACCGCGGCCGCGAGATCGCCGAGAACGCCCGCTGGGGGATCGACAACATGGACGGTCAGTGGTGGTTTGAGCACGGGATCGCCGAGGGCGACGAGGCGGTGATCGAGTGGACGATGACCTGGCGCGACCCGAAATCGGGCGAGCGCCGGCTCAATCGCGGCACCGAGTGGTTCCGGCTCGAGGGGGGAAGGATCGCCGAGGTCCGCGCCTACCACCACGGCGACGCGCGGAACCCGCGCGGCGACCTGCTCGGCTTCGACTTCGCCGGCCGCGGCTACACGACGCTCGACGGGGAGGGCTAGCCTAGGGCTGGACGAGGTCCGGATCGTCGGCGCCGCTGCTGCCCTTGTCGCCGGCGACCTTGCTCACCTGCATCGATCCGCCCTCGAAGATCTCGGCCGTCAGCTTCACGACCTGGCCCGGCTTGAGCTTGCCGAGCTTGATCTCCTCGGGTACCGCGAGCCCGATGTCGCGTCCCGACTCGCGCAGGTCGTCGGCGCTCACCAGCAGCTTGCGGCTGTCGCGGCAAACGCCTTCGACGATCGCCTCGACGTCGGTGACGGTGGCCGGGTCGCCGTCGCCGATCCGCAGGCTGACCTGCTCGAGCGCGGCCTTGGGGGGCTTTGGCAGAGCCGGCGGGCTGCCGCAGCCTTGCTCACCGGCGGGGCGCACCGGCACGGGCTCCAGGTTCTCGGCGGTCCGGACCCGGACCTCGACCTCGTCGCCGACCGCGGGCGGCTTGCGTCCTGCGGTCCCGCGAACCAGCAGCGAAACGCCGGGGGCGGAGACCGTGTAGACGCGGTTTGAATCGTCGCTGAAGCTGACCGTGCCCTCGAACGTGGCCTGGCCGTGGCGGCCGTGCGCGTCGCGCTTGCCGTCCTCGACGTAGGTCCCGTTGGCGAGCTGCTGGGCATCGACCTCGATCTCCTGGCCGAGGTCGGGCGGGCGGTGGCTGTGGATCGCGACCAGGCCGGCGTCGTCGGCGATCGTGTAGCTCGCGGCCTCGGGATTGATGTGAACCACGATGCCGCCGAGCCGGGTCGCCGGCTCCTCGGTCGTCTCGGTGGTCGTGCTCGTGGTGGTGGTCGTGGTGGTCGTGGTGGTCGTCGGGGTGGTCGGAATCACCGGCGGCGTCGTCACCGGAGGCGAGATCGGGGGCGTCGTGACCGGTGGCGGCGAGCTCGGCACATCGACCGGTGGTGTGGGCCGCGTCGGCGCGGCGTCGCCGCCGCCAGACGCATCCGCGGGATCAGCGCCGCCGGCGTTCGCGCCGCCGGCGCCGTCACCGGGCACGGTCGCGGTCGCGGTCGGCGGCGGCGCCGCGACCTCAATCATCGGCGGCCTCGTCGTCCCCAGGCTCCCCTGGGGTCCGATCGCGACGCCGACGAACAGGCCGAAGCCGAGCGCGCCGGCAGCCATCGGCGCCGTCCAGCGGCGGTCGATGATCGGCAGCGCCGCCCAGCGCAGGGAGACGAAGCGGGCCAGGGAGTCCCGATCCGGGCGAACCGAGCCTCGGACCAGCCTTCCGAGCCTCATCGCGGCGTCCCCGGCGTCTGGGGCGAGACGGGGCTCGGCGGCGGCGCTGACGGTGGCGTTGCGGCGGGCCGCGGCGGCGGCGAAAGCGGCGTTGCGGCGGGTGGCGGCGGTGCGGCGGGGGGCGGCGCTGCGGCGGGCGCCGACGTCGCGGGCGGCGGCGTCGCGGCGGGCGGCGGCGCGTCGGGCGGCGGCGCGGCGGCGGGCGCCGTTGCGGTGGGCGACCCCGCGGCCGGCAGCGCTGAGGCGGGCGGTGGCGTGGGCGGGCGGTCCGCCGGCTGGCCGGCCGCGCGCAGCGCGGCGCCGCAGCGGCCGCAGAACGCCGCCCCGACCGGCGCCATGGTGCCGCACTTCGGGCAGGTGGCGAGCGACGGCGTGGCCGTCGCGATCCCAAGCGATTGCTCGACCGCGGTCAGCTCGGCGTCGACAGCCTGCAGCTCGGCCGCGCGGCGGACGACGACGTCGAGGCGGAAGTGATCGCGGATCGCCATCTCGTACACGAGACCACCGAGCTCGGACTCCAGCTCGCGGTAACGGCCGGCGAGCTGCTCGCGTCGGCCGGCGAGGCCATCAGCTTGCTGCGGTGCCGGCGCGGGAGGTGGCGGCGCCGCGGGTGCGGCTTGTGCCGGCGCAGGTTGCGGCGGCGCGGCTTGCGGCGGCTGGGCGGCCTGCGGCTGGGTCGGTGCCGCTCGTCCGCGTCGCCGCGGCTTGAAGTACGGCTTCAGTCGCTCGATCGGTCGCGGGGTCATTCCTTCGAGCCTCCCACTTCGGGCGAGAGGTCGTCCGCGCCGCGGGACCCGGGTGCGACGGCGCCGCTGTCGTCCGGCGGCGCCGGGGTGGCCTCGGGCGCCGATTCGCCACCGGTCGAGACCTCGATCACGGTCGCATTCGCGAAGTTCTTACCGAGGTCCTTGAGGCCGACCTCGGCCGACTTGCGGTCGGTGTAGATACCCGAGTAGATCACGTACTGACCCGGCGGCAGGCTCGAGTAACGGTCGGAATCGAGCACCGCTGCGTCGGTCGCCCCCTGGTCCACGGCTCCCTGCTTGGAGGAATCGACGGTCTCCAGCGTCGCCCCGTCCTTCGGGATCGTGCTGAGCTGGATCGTGAACCCGTCGGTCCCCTCGGGCCATTCGCTGACCACGGCTGCGCTCGCGCCCTCGCCGTCGTCGGGCGTGGTCGAGGTGGGCGGGGTCGTCGCGGCGCCCGAGCCTGGGTTTCCGACCGTGACGACCGGCGCCGGCGCGGGCTCGTCGTTGCCGGTCTCGCGCCCGATCAGGACACCGATCAGCAGCATCCCGCCGAGGAGCGCGATCCCGATCACCGCGGCGAGCGGCGAGACGTCCGCCGGCCGGGCGGCGGGTTCCGCCGGGGTCGCCGGCTCGCCGGGCGCCGCCCGCGGGGGGACCCGCGGCTCCCCGCGCCGGGCCCCGCAGCCGAGGCAGTACCGCTGGTCGGCAGCCAGCGCGGCGCCGCAGTTGGCACAGGCGGAGCCGCCCGGCACGGGCGGCGGGGTCGGAGGTTGCTGCGTAGCTGCCATCACCCCTTATTCAACAACCTCGGCAGGCCGGGGTTGCACTTCGCGTGCCACGACGCACGGAGCGATAGGCTCAGCGGCGAGCGTGAGCGTCGTCAAAGACAGCGGTGAGCGGGCGATCCTGCCACCGTTCACCGACGAGCACACGCAGCTGCGCGAGACGATCCATCGCTGGGTGCGTGAGGAAATCGCTCCCCACGTCGACGAGTGGGAGGCGGTGCGCGAGTTTCCCCGCAGCCTCTATACCCGGGCCGGCCAGCTCGGGTTCCTCGGGCTCAAGTACCCCGAGGAGCTCGGTGGCCAGGGGGGCGACTACGTCCACGACGCCGTCTGGGCAGAGGAGCTGGCCGCCGCCGGGTCATCGGGCGGAGTCGGGGCCGGTCTCGGCGCCCAGACGGCGATCGCCACTCCCCCGGTCTACAGGTTCGGCACCCCCGACCAGCACGAGCGCTTCCTGCGCCCGGCGATCCGCGGCGAGCGGATCGCCGCGCTCGGGATCACGGAGCCGGGAGCGGGCTCGGACGTCGCCTCGATCCGGACCTTTGCGCGGCCCGTCCACGGCGGCTACGTCGTCAACGGCTCGAAGACCTTCATCACAAACGGCGTCCGCGCCGACTTCCTCGTCTGCGCGGTGAAGACGACCGAGGGCGGCGGCCACCAGGGGATCTCCTTCCTGATCCTCGAGCGCGACATGCCCGGCTACGAGGTCGTCACGAAGCTCGAGAAGATGGGCTGGCACTCGTCCGACACCGGCGAGCTCTCGTTCACCGACGTCGAGGTCCCGGCCGAAAACCTGCTCGGCGAGGAGAACCGCGGCTTCTACCTGATCATGGAGAACTTCGCCTGGGAGCGGCTGTCGATGGCGCTCGGCGCGGTCGGGGCGATGCGCAGGCTGCTCGACGTCGCGATCGAGTACGCGGGCGAGCGCGAGGCCTTCGGCCGCCCGATCGGTCGGTTCCAGGCGATTCGCCACAAGATCGCCGAGATCGGCGTCAAGGCCGAGGTCGGACGCGCGCTCACCTACCACGCGCTGCGCCGCTTCGTCGCCGGAGAGGAGGTGATCGCGGACGTGACCAAGGCGAAGCTGTACACCCAGCGCGCCTGCGTCGAGGTCGCCGACGAGTGCGTGCAGATCCTCGGCGGCTACGGCTACATGCGCGAATACGGGGTCGAGCGGGCGCTGCGCGACGCTCGCCTGGGACCGATCGGAGGCGGCACCGACGAGGTGATGAAGGAGATCCTCGGCAAGCAGCTCGGGTTGTGATCGCGGCGGGACCGTCGCGATCTGGCCCGGATCGCGATTAACTACGGCGTTGGATGGAGGAGACCCGGGACCGAAGGACCGAGGGTTCCGCCCTGGGGGGCGACGGACGGACGATCGGAGTCGTCCTCTGTGACGACATGCCCGACCTCCGGGAGCTGACCCGCTACGGGCTCGAACAGGATCTGCGGCTCCGCGTCCTCGGCGAAGCCGGTAGCGCGGAGGAATGCTTCGACGCCGTCCGCACCGTCTCCCCGGATGCGCTGCTATTGGACCTGACCCTGCCTGACATGGACGGGCTCGAAGCGATCCCCGAGCTGCGCGAGCTCGCACCCGACCTCGCGATCGTGGTCTTCTCCGGGATGGACGCGGGGCGAATGGAGGGACGGGCCCTGGCCTCCGGCGCCGACGCCTACGTCGAGAAGGGGACCTCGCTCTCGAAGATCCGCAAGGCGGTGCTGGCGGCGGCGCGAGCCCGCGGCCGCGAGGTCGGGCCGAGCATCCCGCTCGAGCTCCGCACCCCGGTCGTGCCGGCGCAGCGAACGGCGACCTCGGTTGTTCCAGCGGACGTCGCCGAGATCCTGGACGAGATCGAGCGCTCCGTCGCCCAGCTCGAACGGCGCGGCGAGCTGCTCGAGGACGGGGCGCGCGGCGACATCGCCGGGATCCGCGACCGGCTGGCGACCCTGCGCCGCAGGCTCGCCGAGCCGCTGCTCTAGCGCGGCCTCGCGGACCCCGACTGATTAGAGTGCCCGACCCTTACATCAACCGACGTAATCGACGGGAGTGAATCGAGAACATGGGATTGCTTGACGGCAAGGCGGCGATCGTCACCGGCTCGGCGCGAGGCATCGGCCGGGCAACCGCAGAGCTGTTCATCAAAGAGGGTGCGAAGGTCCTGATCAACGACATCGACGGCGACGTCGCCGAGCAGGCGGCGGGCGAGATCGAGGGCGAGACCGCGGTCTTCGCCGGTGACCTGACCGAGCCCGGGGTGCCGGACGAACTGGTCGCGAAGGCGGTCGAGGCATTCGGCGAGGTCGACATCATCGTCAACAACGCCGGCTACACCTGGGACGGGGTCGTCCACCGGATGAGCGACGAGCAGTTCCAGGCGATGCTCGACATCCACACGATCGTCCCCTTCCGCGTCGTCCGCGCGATCGCCCCGCACTGGCGCGAGGCGGCGAAGGCCGAGAAGGCCGCCGGCGAGGAGCGGTTCCGCAAGATCGTCAACATCTCCTCGATCTCGGGGACGATGGGCAACGCCGGCCAGGTCAACTACTCGGCCGCCAAGGCCGGCGTCGTCGGCTTCACCAAGACCCTCGCCAAGGAATGGGGCGGCTTCAAGATCAACTGCAACGCGGTGGCCTTCGGGTTCATCGAGACGCGCCTGACCCAGGCCAAGGAGAAAGGCGAGCAGCTGGAGACCGCAACCGGCGAGAAGGTCGACCTCGGGATCCCCGAGCAGATGCGGGCGATGGCTTCGGCGATCATTCCGCTCGGGCGTCCGGCCCAGCCGGAGGAGGCCGCCGCGCCGGTCCTCTTCCTGAGCTCAGGGCTGTCGAACTACGTCCACGGCCAATGCCTGAACGTGACCGGCGGACAGTTCGGCGGTATGTACACCTAGCGCTCGTCGCGGCGCTCGTGGCCGGATGCGGATCTGAGGCGTCGACGAGCGGCGACCCACCGGCCCCGCTGAAGGAGAGCGGGACGGTGGTCGCCGCGCTCGGCGACTCGATCACGGCCGGCAACCCGGCGTACGACCCCGACCCCGCTCAGCGGGCGGCGCTCGGGTTCGGCGACGACGAGCGCAGCCAGTACGAACACTGGGCCGAGCGCTCGCGGTACCTAAAGGGGTCAGACCCCTTTAGGTTCCGGAATTGTGGCGTCTACGGCGAGCGCACCGACCAGATCGCGACCCGGCTGGACGACTGCGCCCAGGGCGCCGACGCGCTCGTGGTGCAGGGCGGGATCAACGACATCGCCCAGGGGCAGCCGGTCCGCGGCGCCGCGGACAACCTGCGGTCGATGGTCTCGAGGGGCAAGGACCTCGGGCTCGACGTCTACGTGGTCGACGTGCTGCCCTGGAACAACGGCCATCCGGCCGCCGATCGCCCGATCGCCGACCTCAACCGCCTGATCGCCGAGCTCGGCGCCGCCGAGAACGTGCCGGTGATCCGCTGGCACGACGCGCTCGAGGATCGGGGCACGCCCGGCACGATGGCGCCAAACCTGACCGCCGACGGCGACCATCCCTCGATCGCCGGCTACCGCCTGCTCGGCGAGCTGGTTGCCCGCCGGCTCTCAGCGCCTTAGATCTAGACGGGCTGCGCGCACTGCGAGCAGCGCCGGGCGTTGAGCGGGATCGTCGACAGGCACTCCAGGCACTCCTTGGTCTCCGGCGTGACGCCGCGGCGCGCCTGGTAGACCTCGTACGGCTTGACGATGAAGAAGTAGACAGCGGCGCCGATCGAGACGAAGGTGATCACGGCGTTGATGAACGAGCCGTAGAAGAACTCGCTGTCGTTGATCGTGAAGGTGAGGCCCTCGAAGCTGGGCTCGCCGACGATCGCGCCGATCAGCGGCGTGACCAGGTCTTCGATCAGCGAGTTGACCAGCGCCACCACGGCGAGCGCCATCACCAGGGCCACCGCGGTCTCGATCAGGTTGCCCTTGGTGATGAAGTCCTTGAAACCCTTGAGCACGCGCCCTCCTCCTCGGTGTGGATCGCGGGCCGACGGAACCTAGCTATTCGAGCAGCTCGGTGTCCTCATCGCTGTATGCGGGCGCGCAGCAGCACAGCAGCACCAGGGGCTCGTCGCCGTCGTTCCACACCTTGTGCGGGGTCCCGGGGGCGATCAGCACGCTGTCGCCGGCCTCGACCCGCGCCTCGGCGCCGCCGACGCGGATCCGGCCGCGCCCGGAGACGAACCGGTAGATCTCCTCCGAGCGCCGGTGCAGGTGCTCGATCGTCTCCCCGCCGCCCGGCACGACGGCCTCGGCAAGCGATTGGTTCACCGCCCCGTCGGCGACCTGGATCAGCTCGCGCACGGTCGATCCGTCCCGGGTGGTAAATGGCTCGCGGTCGGAGTCGTTGACGACGCTGGCCTCGGGAACGCTCATCGAGCGCATCCTAGGGTCGCCTGGCCCCAAACCGGGGGTTGACATTGCGGCCATCGCGGCTAGGCTCCCGCCCCGTGAGGGATCGCAGCACCGCTTTCGGGGGCGTCGCACTCGTCGTGGCGCTGCTCGCCCTGATGCCGTCGGCGGCCGCGGGCAAGCAGGGCGGCCCCGCGTTCGGAGCCGACTGCGACCCGTTCGCGATCGAGGCGCCCACGGTGGCGTCGTCCTCCTCGGCGGCCCGTGTGTCGGAGGGGGCCGCGGCAGCCGGTGTCGCGGAGCCGAACGTCGCGGCGGCGTACGAGCGGGCGCTCGAAGCGCGTCCGCTCTCCAAGCGCAGGGCCGCGCGCGTCACCGGGCCGATCCACGTCCCGGTCTACATCCACGTGATCCAGCCGAACGCCGGCACCGCGGCCGTCCCGCAGTCCGAGATCGACGCCCAGATGAACGTGCTGAACCAGGCCTTCGGCGGTGCGACCGGCGGAGACAACACCGCCGTCGTCTTCAACCTGGTCGACACCGACGTCACGATCAACCCGGACTGGGACAGCCTCGAGTACGGCACGCCGGAGGAAGTGGCGATGAAGACGGCGCTGCACGAGGGCGGCGCCCGATCGCTGAACATGTACCTGGTCCGCCTCGCCACCCTGCTCGGCTGGGCGACGTTCCCGGACGAGTACACAGGGAACCCGGTGATGGACGGCGTCGTGGTCGAGACGGAGTCGGTGCCCGGCGGAACGTTTGCGCCGTACAACCTTGGCGACACGGCCACCCATGAGATCGGCCACTGGCTCGGTCTCTTCCACACCTTCCAGGGCGGCTGCACCCCCCCGGGCGACATGGTCGACGACACCCCCTTCGAGCAGAGTCCCTACTTCGGCGACTGCCCGCCGCCGTTCAGCCGCAACACGTGCGCGTCGCCGGGCCTCGACCCCGTCGAGAACTTCATGGACTACAGCGACGACATCTGCATGCACGTGTTCAGCGCGGGTCAGACCGAGCGCATGCACGCGCAGACGGCGCAGTTCCGTAACGGCGCGCCGGTCGGGGCCAACCAGGCCATCACCGCCCCCGGCGCGCCGGTGCCCGTGAACGTCCAGGCGAACGACCCCGACGGCGACCCGCTCTCCTACGCGGTCAGCGATCCGCCGGACCACGGCACGCTGACGGGCAGCGGTCAGGCGCTGACCTACACGCCGAACGGCGGCTATGGCGGGCCGGACTCCTTCGCCGTCCAGGCGACGGACACGTTCGGCGCCACCGGCACCAGCACCGTCAGCATCGACGTCCAGAGTGGCCTCGACCTGAAGGCGAAGGGCAAGCAGAAGCTGAACAAGCTCGCCGTGACCGGCGGTTGCGGCGCCGTGGGCTGCGAACTGACCGCGTCGGGCAAGATCGTCGCCAAGGGCTCGGGGAAGCGGGCAGCCAAGAAGAGCTTCAAGCTGAAGAAGGCGAGCGCCACCGCGAACGCCAACGGGACGGCGAAGCTGAAGCTCAAGCTCGCCAAGAAGAAGCGCAATCAGCTGCTCGACCTGCTCAAGGACGGGTACAAGGCGAAGGCCAACGTCACCCTCTCGGCGGGCGGCTCCTCCGAGAAGGCGACGATCAAGGTCACGCGCTAGCGCCCGCCGCTCCGGCGAGCGTCGCTAGGCTGCGGGGGCCATGACCCTCACCGCGTCCGCATCCGCGTACACGCTGCCGCAGGAGTTCGAGGACTTCCGCGAGACGATCCGCAAGATGGTCGTCGAGCGGGTCGCGCCGCGGGCGGCCGAGATCGACGAGCAGGCCGAGTACCCGACCGACATCCGCGAGCTGTTCGCCTCCCATGACCTGCTCGGCCTTCCGTTCGAGACCGAGCACGGGGGCACGGGGACCGGCACCCTGATGCTCAACATCGCGGTCGAGGAGGTGGCGAAGGCCTGCGCGTCCTCGGCCCTGATCCTGATGATCCAGGAGCTCGGCACGCTGCCGATCCGGCTGTTCGGCTCGGACGAGCTCAAGGAACGCTTCCTTCCTCGCTGCGCCTCGGGCGAGTGGAGCCCGGCGTTCGCGCTCTCGGAGCCCGACGCCGGCTCGGACCCGGGCGGGATGCGGACGAAGGCGGTCCGCGACGGTGACGAGTGGGTGATCGACGGGACGAAGAACTGGATCACCAACCTCGGGATCGCCGACTTCTACGTCTGCTTCGCGGTCACCGACCCCGAGCAGGGCCACTCGCGTGGGATCTCCGCATTCGTGGTCGAGGCCGACCGGCCCGGCTTCTCGGTCGGCAAGCTCGAGCACAAGATGGGGATCCGTGGCTCGCCGACCGGGCAGCCGATCTTCGACAACGTCCGCGTCCCGGCGGAGAACCTGATCGGGAACGAGAACGAGGGCTTCAAGGTCGCGATGGGCACCCTCGACCGCTCACGGCTCGGGGTCGCCGCGCAGGCGGTCGGGATCGCTCAGGGCGCGACCGACTACGCCGCCGCCTACGCCCAGGAGCGCAAGCAGTTCGGCAAGCCGATCGCCGCCTTCCAGGGGATCCAGTTCAAGCTCGCCGACATGGAGTCGCGGACCGCGGCGGCGCGCGAGCTGCTCTACCGCGCCTGCTCGAAGATCGACGCCGGCGACCGCGACATGGGCAAGTACTCGGCGATGGCGAAGCTGATCGCCTCCGATACCGCGATGTGGGTCACGACCGAGGCGGTCCAGGTGCTCGGCGGCTACGGCTACGTCAACGAGTACCCGGTCGAGCGGATGATGCGCGACGCGAAGATCACCCAGATCTACGAGGGCACGAACGAGATCCAGCGGCTGGTGATCGCCCGAACGCTGAGCTAGATGCGGCCGCCGCCCCGGACCGTCTCGCAGCCCCGCGCGCGGTCAAAACGCTTCTTCAGATAGACGGTGTCGTCGCCGGGGCCGCACTTGACCCGGTCGCGCGCGCCGCGGCGCACACGGATCGTGTCGTCCCCGGGGCCGCCCTTGATCCGGTCCTTGCCACGGCCGCCCTTGAGCTCGTCGGCGCCCTCGCCGCCCTTGAGGCGGTCTCGCCCACCCTGACCGCTGACGCAGTCGTCGCCGCCGCCGGCCTTGATCTTGTCCTTGCCGCCGTGGCCGCGGATCCGATCCGCGCCCTCGGTGCCGGTCAGCTTGTCGGCACCCGAGGTGCCGAGGATCTTGTTCGCGCAGACGACGCCGCCACCACCGCCGCCACCACCGCCGCCGCCACCGCCACCGCCGGGCGGGGTCGTCGCGTCGCGGACGGCGCAATCGAGCAGGTTGCAGATCAGGATGTAGCCGGTGTAGGTGACCGCGTAGGGCTCGAGACCGAGCGTATGGTCGAACTCCTCGCTGGGCTGCGGCAGCAGGGCGCCCGCGATCCGGATCTGGCCCTCGCCGAGCGGCAGCTCGCCATAGGTGACGCGCGTGTAGACGGGCGCGGCGTCCGGATCCGAGCTCGTCGACGTCCCCACCGTCCGCCCGCCGGCCCCCTCCCACGCGGTGCGGTTGACGTCGTACTGACGCGCGTGCGACTGGTTACCGCCCGTCTCGGCATCCTGGATCGAGAAGCCGAGCGGCGTCGGCTCGAAGGTCTGGCGGCGCTCACCCAGGTTGAACCGCGACCCCTCCTGGTCGACGTCGCGTGAGAGCGGGTCGGCGAGCGTCTCGTCGCCGTCGGTGGAGCTGAGGTCGAAGGTCGACTGGCCGACGTAAACGGTGCGGCGGGCGACCGCCGCCTCGGGGATCCCGATCAGATTCGGCAGCGCCTCGAGCGCCCCGTCGGTCATCACCAGGTTCCCGCCCCCGCGCACGTATCCCTCGAGCGCGTCGAGCCAGGCGTCCTTCTCCTCGACGGTGTAGTCGCCCGTGCCCGCCCGGCCGTCCGACCGCGGCGCCGCCGCCGGAGCCTCGAAGGTCGCGGTGCCCGAGAAGCTCGGGTCGGCCGAGGTGTAGTTGTCGACGCGGATCACGTAGTCGCCGAGGCCCGGATTCCGGACCACGATCTCCTCGAAGTTGGAGCTGCCCTGGGTCTGGGTGGACGAGCCGATCTCGGTCCGATCCCCGTTCGACTCGACCTGCTCGAGGAACATGTCGAAATCGTTTGCCTCCAGCCCCCACTCGATCCGCACCGTGAGCTTGCCGTTGGCGTCGTTGGGCCCGATCGTGAACGGGAACTCCTCGAAGGTCCCCGGCGCGCCCGAGCTCGCGCCGGGAACGCTGGCCGACCCCGCGAAGGTGAAGTCGGCGGTCGGCGGGCCGGTGGGCGGATTGCTCGACGGGTAGCTGCCCGTGTAGCCGGGCAGCGCGTCGTCGGCGAGGACCAGCGAGTCGAGCCCGGAGAGCGACTGGGTGCCGGCGATCACGGCGCGCGGATCGACTTGGCCCAGGCGCTCGGCAGGATCCTCGATGAACCCGTTCAGGTCCTCGAAGAAGTCGGTGTTCGCGACGTCGTAGCCATGGAGGAAGGGTGGGTCGTCGCCGCCGGTCGCTCCGTCGGTGCTCGCCGGGCCATGCTTGAAGTCGACGTCCATCGAGGCCACCACTGTCCCCGGGTTCGGCGGATTGACGACGTCGACGATGTTGCCGCTGAGCACCGCTCGCCAGCCGACCGGCGTCGTCCCGTCGGCCCTCAGCGCCTGCGGGCGATTCAGCGACGCGGTGACGCCCGACTGCAAGTACGCCGGCGACTGGTTGAAGTCCTCCGCCACCGTGATCCATTCGTCGCTCCCCTCGACCCCCGGGTGCTCGTCGCAGCCCTGGCACTGGATCGCGAGATGGGCGATCCCGGTGCCCACGCCCTGGACGTTCTGGGCCACCACGTTCACCTGCATGCCGCCGTTGAAGACGTTGTTGTTCGCGTCCGGGCTGCCGTCGTCCGGCTGCGGCCCTGACTTGACGTCGAACGGGATCGTCACGGTGCCGTCGGTGCCGATCGTCCCCACCTCGCCGCTGATGTCCGTCTGCTCGACGGTCCCCGCGGGGGGCTCGGCCTGGAACGGCTTCGGGTCGCGCTGCACCCGCAGTCCGGGCACGTACCCGCCCGTCCCGCCCGGGTCGAAGACGTGCTCGACCGGGTCCAGGATCGTCGTCAGGTGGGCGTAGATCAGGGACTTGTTGCCGTCGACGTGCAGCTGCTCGGTGTGGGGGTCGAAGTTGACGTTCTTGTCGAGGTGCGAGAACGACATCTCGTTGTCGATCCCGTCGGCCCCGAGCCCGATCGAGGAGTCGAACCAGTCGCCGAGCGCACCCGTGGTCGTGTAGTTGATCGTGTCGTAGACGGTGCCCCAGGTCTGGCCGTAGATCTGGGAGCACTGCGGCCCGACGGCCACGTCCGGGGTGCAGGGCGGCCCGCCGCCCTGGGGCGCGTCGTTGGGCTGCACGATCGGTGACCACAGCAGCGCCGCCTCGGAGGCCCGGTGGATCGTGATCGCGGTGTCGCGGATGCGCTCGTTCTTCGCGAAGTTGTGACGCCCGTGGGGCAGCAGCGTGTAGGAGAGCGCGTCGGCGAACGGCTGGCCGTGGAGGTCGTCGCCGGCGGCGAAGTCGCCGCCCGTCGAGTCCTGGACGTCGGTGAGGAAGCCGGAGAGGCCGATGCTCTCGGGCTCGGAGAGACCGCTGTACGGGCGATAGCTGAACCCGATGTCGGGCCAGTCGCGGTTGACGTCGACGCCGTTGCCGTTGTAGCGCTGGAAGAAGAAGCCGCCCTCGCTGACCGAGCCACGCCGCCAGCCGTCCGGGTTCGGATAGGTGAAGTAGATGATCGACTCCCGCAGGACGTCCGCGAAGGTCGGGCCGTCCTGCTCGACCGAATCCGGGACGATCGGGGCCTCGGCCGTCCCCCGGGCGTGGGCCGTGACGAGGTCCTCGATCGCGCGCGTGCCGCCCTCGACCCCGGCCCGCTCGATCCCGTGGATCGAGAGCGAAAGCGCGTAGCGCTTCTTGCCGGCGTCGGGGACCGACTCGTCAGTGACCCGGACCGCGATCAGGTCCGATCTCGTGCGGCCGAGGGCGCTGGTCGGCAACCCGGCTGACTTGTAGTGCGGCTTCGGATCGAACTCCAGCGGCATGGTGTTGCCCGGGAACATCGCGTCGCCGGGAACATCGCCGGGACCGAGGGCGTCGTCGGGCACCTCCTCGCCAACCCCGTTGGCGCCGATCTTGCCGTCCAGCGGCAGCACCTCGATGTAGTTCTCCCACTCTGGCTTCGTGTTCATGTACTCGAGCGCGTCGATGAACTCGCCGATCTGGATGAACTGCACCGCCGGAACGTTGCCCTGCGCGTTCGGCGAGCACGGATCGGTGCCGACGTTCTGGCAGCCGGCGAGCGGGTCGGGAAAGACCCGGCCGAGCGCGCCGTAGGAGGCGTCACTGGTCGCGACGGGGGTCGCTGTCGCTGTGGCGGCGGACCAGAGCATCGTGAAGCCGGTCGCGCCGAGTGCGAGCGCGGCGGAGACGCGAACGTACCCCCACCGACGATTACGCCCGGACAAGTTCATTTCTCAACCCCCGGGCCTGCGGCCCGATCAATCCCCTAACGGACGATCGGCACCGTAGCCAGATCATGTCCGCGGTGCGCCGGTTCGGCTGGCCGGGCGGCCAGCAATGGTGGCTACCCCTTCGGCCTGCGCTCCTCGGCCGGCGGCTCGCCGCTGTCGCCGTAGACCCCCGGCGGCCAGGGACCGAACCAGTTGTCGCGGGCGCCGTCCATGGTGATCGTCGTCCCGGAGAAGAAGTCGCCCGCCGGCGAGGCGAGGTAGGCGATCAGCCACGCCCACTCCTCCTCGGTGCCAAGCCGCTGCAGCGGCACGGTCGACGGGACCGCGGCCACCACCTCCGGCGGGTACTTGGTCCGCATCGTCTCGGTGCCGAACTGCCCGGCCGCCAGCGCGCAGGTCTTGATCTGGAACCGCGCCCACTCGATCGACAGCGTCCGCATCATGTTCTCGACCGCGGCCCGCGCGGCCCCGGAGTGGACCATGCCCGGCATCCCGTTGTGCGGCGAGAGGGTGACGCTGAGCACCTTGCCGCCGCCGTGAGGGATGAACGCCTTCGTCGCCGCCGCGTGGGTCATCAGCCAGGTGCCGACCACGTTGAGCTCGATCACCGTTCGAAACCCCTTCGGCGAGATCGCCTCCGCGGGGCCGAGGAACTGGCCGCCGGCGTTGTTGACCAGCACGTCGAGCTTCCCGTGGCGCTCGAGCACGCCGTCGAACAGCCGCTCGACCGCCTCCTCGTCGCGGATGTCCATCGCCTCCGACTCGGCCGCGCCGGCGAGCGGCTCGGCGGCGGCGACCAGCTCGGCGAGCGGCTCGGGCCGGCGCCCGCACCCGACAACCGTGGCGCCGACGCGGGCCAGCTCGAGCGCCGCCGCGCGGCCGAGCCCGGTGCCGGCGCCCGAGACCACGCATACGCTGCCCTCGAGCAGGCCGGGCGCAAAGATTCGCGAGCCCTCGGAGGCCATGGCGCCCGCAGGCTATACGGCTGCGGCAGGCCCTAAGGGCCTAAAGTCTCGGCGCGATGAAGGTGCGGGTCGATACGAAGCCGCTCGGCGGCCCGCTCCCGGGGGGCCGCGAGGGGGCCACGGTGGCCGTCGAGCCGATCCTCACCGGGACGATGGCCTGCCCGCGCGCCTTCCTGGAGAGCGCGGGCCCCTTCCAGACCCTGCGGATGTTCGGCTTCGGGACATCGAGGTCGAAGTGGCTGAAGATCCCGATCCCGGCGTTCGTGATCCATCACCCCGGCGCCGGGCCGGTCCTGGTCGACACCGGCCTGCATGCCTCGGTGGCCAGCAGCCCGGCCGAGAACCTGGGACGGATCATGGGCGGTGGCAGGGCAGATCCGGTGATCGAGCCCGGCGAGGACCTGCCCGCTCAGCTTCGCGCCCGGGGGGTCGACCCGAAGGCCGTGAAGCTCGTGGTCATGACCCACATGCACTTCGACCACACCTCCGGGATGTCGCAGTTCCCGGCCGCAACCTTCGTGGTCACCGAGGAGGAGTGGGAGGCGGCAACGACCGACCCGCGGCCGGTGCTGCGCGGCTACCGGCCCGCCCACTTCGACTACGCATTCGACTACCGCACGGTCAGCTACAACGCTCCGTCGGTCAGCTCCTACGCCACGTTCGGGCGGACCTTCGACCTGTTCGGGGACGGCAGCGTCCGCCTCGCCTCGACCCCGGGTCACAGCGCCGGCCATCAATCGGTGATCTGCCGCCTGCGCGATCGCGACCTGGTGATCGCCGGCGACGCGATCTACACGATCGGCCAGCTCGGCGACGCGCCCGAGCCGCCGCGCCCGGTCGACCGCCACAACTGGCGACGCTCGATGCGGGAGCTGCGCCAGTTCGCGCGCACCTATCCGCAGGCGGTGATCGTCCCGGGCCACGACCCCGAGCACTGGAAGACGGTGGAGAAGCGCTACGAGTGAGCGCGCTCGCCCGGGGGAGTCGCGGCGGCGGCCGCGCCCTCGCGCAGCGACTTGATCACGCTGCCACGGCCGCGCTCCTCGAGCTCCACGTACATCCGCTTCACCGAGGCGAAGATCTCCTCGGCCGCGACGAGTTGCTGCTCCCTGGTCGGCTCGGCGACCGGGTCGAAGCGCATCGGCTCGCCGTACTGGATGGTGACCTTGGGAAAGCTGAGCCGCTTCCAGCGCCTGACTCCCTGCGATCCGTGGATCGCCACCGGAATCACCGGCACGCCGGACTCGAGCGCCAACCTGCCGACGCCGGGCTTGGCCTCGCCGAGCTGTCCGGTCCGCGAGCGGCCGCCCTCGGCATACATGAGGACGCATCCACCGCGGTCGAGGATCGAGTGCGCGGTGATGAACGCCTCCTGGTCGTGGTGGCCGCGCCTCACCGGGAAGACGCCTCCGTACTTGAAGATGTAGTCGAGGATCGGGTTCTGCCCGAACAGCTGCGACTTGGCCATGAACCGGACCTTGCGCCGGATGTTCACGGCGGCGAAGAAGTGGTCCATGTTCGAGAAGTGATTGGGGGCCAGGATGAGGGGGCCGTCGGCAGGCACGTTCGCCGTCGCGATCGACCGGGTTCGGTACGGCAACAGCGCGACCGGGGTGAGGATCACCCGAACCGCCTCGTAGACCCAGGTCGGTTGGTGGGTGCGCGACCAGTCGTGCACCGGCTGAAACAGTTCGGCCGGACGGGTCTCCTTGTAGCGCTGCGGCTTTAGATCGGGGGCCATGCCGTCTGCGCTTCCCTACCCCCTGGGTTCTCCCCGGTTACTCGCCTCCTCCGGCTTCGCCCAGCCGCCGGCCCGGCTCACCGCCTCCGTCCAGCGGCCGAGCAGCCGCTCGCGCTCGGCCTCGTCCATCGCCGGCTCGTAACGGGCCGCCTCGCCCCACATCGACCCGACCTCGTCCGCGGTCCACGTGCCGGCGCCGATCCCCGCCAGGTAGGCGGCGCCAAGCGCGGTCGTCTCGGCGATCTCGGGGACGATCACCGGCGCGCCGAGGATGTCGGCCTGGAACTGCATCAGCCAGCGGTTGGCGACCGCGCCGCCGTCCGCGCGCAGCTCGGAGAGCTGCTCGCCGGCGAGCCGCTCCTGGGCGCGGACCGCGTCGACCGTCTGGTAGGCGATCCCCTCGAGCGCTGCGCGCGCCAGGTGGGCGCGGGTCGTGCCCCGGGTAAGCCCGACGATCGTCCCGCGCGCGTAGGGGTCCCAGTGCGGCGAGCCGAGGCCGGTGAGCGCGGGGACGAAGTAGACGTCGTCGTTCGACTCGAGCGAGGCCGCCATGCCCTCGGTCTCCGCGGCTTCGGCGACCAGGCCGAGTCCGTCGCGCAACCACTGGACCGCCGCGCCGGTCACGAAGACAGCCGCCTCGAGCGCATAGGTCACCCGATCGCCGATCCCCCAGCCGACGGTCGTCAGCAGCCCGTCGCCGGGCTCGGGTACTTCGTGGCCGGCGTTGAGGAGGACGAAGCTGCCGGTGCCGTAGGTGTTCTTCGCCATTCCCGGGCTCGTGCACGCCTGGCCGAACAGCGCCGCCTGCTGGTCGCCGGCGATCCCCGAGACCGGCACCTCGCCGCCGAACTCCGAGGTCGTCCCGAAGACGCCCGCCGAGGGCAGCGCCTCGGGCAGCGCCGCGGGGTCGATCCCAAGCAGCTCGCAGAGCTCTGGGTCCCAGCGCAGCTCGCCGATGTCGAACAGCATCGTTCGCGACGCGTTCGAGAGGTCGGTCGCGTGACGACCGGTGAGCTTGAACACGAGCCAGGAGTCGATCGTGCCGAAGACGGCGTCCCGCGCCGCCTCGACGTTGTGCAACAGCCACTCGATCTTGGTCGCCGAGAAGTAGGGGTCGATGACGAGGCCGGTGCGCTCGCGGACGAGCTGCTCGTGACCGGCGGCGCGGAGCTCGTCGCAGCGGGCGGCCGTACGGCGGTCCTGCCAGACGAGCGCGTTGTGGACCGGCTCACCCGTGGCCGGGTCCCAGGCGACCACGGTCTCGCGCTGGTTGGTGATCCCGATCGCGTCGAGGCTGGTGGGATCGACCTTCGCGTCGGCGAGCGCATGCGAAGCGACCCGCTTGGTCACCTCCCAGATCTCGTTCGGGTCGTGCTCGACCCATCCCGGCTGGGGGAAGTGCTGGCGGAACTCGCTGTAGGCGCGGCCGCGGATCTTGCCCTCGCCGTCGAAGACGAGGCAGGTGGTCCCGGTGGTGCCCTGGTCGATCGCGAGGATCAAGACCCGCGCAGGCTATCCGCAGGCGCTGGGCGTGGGCAGCGGAATCGCGGCCACCAGCGCGCAGAACGAGCCCGCCAGGGCCTCGGGATCGGTGGCATCGTCGGCGATCTCGGCGAGCAGCTCGTCGACCCAGCCAGGGAGCTCGTCGAGGCTCAGCGCGATCGCCTCGATCGCGCCGCGGACCCTGGCGCGCTCGGCGCGTTCGAGCCTCGCCGAGAGTTGGTCCAGGCCGTCGAGCGTGTCCTCGCTGTCGGCGAGGATCACCGCCAGCGTCCCGGCCAGGGCCGCCTTGGTCGCGTCCGTGGCGCCGTCCTCCTCCGCGAGCCCCTCGAGCAGGAGGTCCGGATCGCCGTCCGAGAGGGCATCCGTGACCGAGCGAAGAACCGTCGCGCGGGCTCCCCGGCCGAGCCGGTCGGCCCTGAAGAGCATCGCCGCGGTCACCGAGGCGCGCACCGAAGCGCTGGTCGCCAGCGCCTGCGCGAGCACGCCCTGCTGTTCGGGCGGCGCCCAGGCGGCGTCGTCGGCGTACTCGTAGACATTCTCGTCGGCCTGGTCGTTGACCGCGGCCAGCAGCGTCGCCCGGGAGCGACGGTGCTTGATCGCCAGCCGCCGAGCCGCCTCGGTGTGGGCGAGGTTCGCGGCGACTGCGCCGAGGTCGTAGGTGTCGTCGGCGTCCTCGTCGTCGGCGGCCTCCACCCAGACGTGGCCGAGGGCCTCGTCGGCCTGGCGCAGCTCGGCGCGTACCCGGTTGCCGCTCCCGGCAAAGGCGATCGCCGAGGTCGCGAGGAAAAGGGCAAGCGCCACCGACAGCCCCCCCAAGATCCGGCTGCCGGTGGTGCGAGCCACGAGCCCACTATCGACGCCCGCGGCGAACCGGTTACCCGGATGGCCCGGAACCGGACTGAACGTCCAGGCGGCGGCTCCACCAGACCCGGACGAAGTCCCGCAGCTGACGGCCGCGGTGCAGGAATCCGGAAACGGTGCGACCGGTGGCGCGGTGCTCGAGGTCGAGCTCGATCTCGGCGACCCGGTATCCGGCGCGAACAGCGTCGACGGTCATCCCGATCTCCATCCCGTACCCGGCGGCGAAGGGGAGCACCGAGCCCAGCACCTCGCCGCGCATCGCGCGCTGGCCGGAGATCGGCGCCCCGGCCAGATAGCCGCAGCGGCTGCGAATCGCCCAGCGGGCGAACCGCAGCGCGACTCCGAAACCGCCCCCGACCCGGTGGCGGAAGGAGGCGATCGCCAAGTCGCACTCGTCATCCTCGACCGCCGCGACCAGGCCGCGGAGCCGCTCGGCCGAGGCTCCGAGGTCGCCGTCGCAGAGGAGCACCAGCTCCGGCGGCCGGTCGCGGTTGCTGAGCGCCGCCTCGGCGGCCGCGGTGACGTTGCCGCCCTTGCCGTGGCTGCGGCCACGCCTGACCACCCGGGCGCCATGGGCGAGTGCCACCTCGGATGTCCGGTCGATCGAGGCGTCGTCGCCGACCCAGATCTCCGCCCCGGGGAAGGCCGTCGCCAGCCCGTCGATCCCGGCTCCGATCCGATCCGCCTCGTTCTGGGCGGCGATTATCACCAGCAGATTGGTCATCGGGTGGCCGTTGCAATCCAGCGCGACGGATATTGTCTCGGCCGGATGACGGACGTCGAAGCGCACATCACCGGGACGGTCTGGAAAATCGAGGTCGGTGTCGGCGACGAGGTCGCCGACGGCGACACGGTCGTGATCCTCGAGTCGATGAAGATGGAGATGCCGGTCGAGGTCGAGGACGACGGCGTCGTCAAGGAGATCCGCTGCGAGGAGGGCCAGTCGGTGCAAGAGGGCGACGTACTAGTCGTACTCGAGTGACCGAGGAGCTGGCTTCCGGCAAGTTGCTCCTGGACCGTCCGGCTGAAGCGGTCGCCCGCCTCACGCTCAACAACCCCGAGAAGCGCAACCCGCTCGACCACGAGGTCCTCGACGCGATCGCCGCCACGCTGCCGGAGCTCGCCGAGGGGATCGACGTCCGGTGCGTGATCATCACCGGGTCCGGGCGCGCGTTCTCGGCCGGTTACGACATCGGCACGATCCCCGAGCAGTCGTTCGAGCGGGACGCCGAGTCGCTCGTCGCCCATCCCTTCCACGCCGCGATGGAGGCGGTCAGCGCCCATCGCTACCCGGTGCTGGCGGCGATCAACGGCCACTGCCTCGGCGGCGGCCTCGAGCTCGCGGTCCGCTGCGACCTGCGGATCTGCGCCGCCGGCGCGAAGCTCGGGATGCCGCCCGCCAAGCTCGGGCTGATCTACAGCCACACGGGCCTCGAGCGTTTCATCGACGCGGTCGGGGTCGCCTACACGCGCGAGCTCTTCCTCACCGGCGCCAACCAGACGGCCGACCGAGCCGAGCGGATCGGGCTCGTCAACTGGACCGTCGCCGACGATCAGATCGAGTCCGCCTCGGTCGAGCTCGCGGCCGAGATCGCGGCCGGCGCGCCGCTCTCGACGGTCGGCAACAAGCTCGCGATCGAGACCCTCGCCGGCTTCCGGCGGCTGGCCCCCGAGCAGGAGCACGAGCTGATCGAGCTGCGCCGCTCGTGCTTTGCCTCCGAGGACTTCCGCGAGGGAATCCAGGCCTTCGCCGAGAAGCGCAAGCCGCAATGGAAGGGCCGCTAGGCCGGCGCTAGGCGAGCCCGGCCTCGGTCTCGTCGCACCAGCGAACCGTCTCCTCGAGCAGGCGCACGCCGAGCTCCTGGATCCGGCGCCCGCGCTCGCGGGGAGGCTCGAGGGAGCGGATCGTCTCGAGGCGTTCGACGCTCATCCGCCGCAGGTCGGCGAGGTTCTTGCGGACCATCTCCTGGTCGTCCCAGTCGACGAGCATCAACCGCAGCAGGCCCTCGTTGCGCAGCCACATCGAGGGCTCGGCCGGATCGCCGAGCCAGCGGCCGAGCTCCTCCCTGCCGGCGGCGGTCAGCGAGTACTCGCGGCGGCGGCGGCCGCTCTCGGTCACGTCGCGGCCGCTGATCAGCCCGGCGCCCTCGAGCCGCCGCAGCTCGGGATAGATCTGGCCGTAGCTCACCGACCAGAAGAAGGCGGCGGCCTTCTCGATGAACTGCTTGATCCGGTAGCCGGTGTCGAAGCCGTCGCGGATCATCGCCAGGACCATGTAGGCCGAGGGGGCGAGGTCGGCGGCTTGAACGGGCTCGAGTCTCTTCGCCGGAGTATTCATGGTTGATATATTCACGGGAAGAATACCGAGACTCGACGCTACCCTCGGTGTTCGGGAGAGAGATGCGATCCGCAGGGAAGTGGAAGATCACCGTACTCACCGCCGTCGCGGCACTGGCTTTCGCCGCGCCCGCGAGCGCCGACGAGCCGGTCATCGCTCCGGCGACTTATTCCGACACGACGACCTACAGCTGCCGGACGGATGCGATCCCGATCTCTGCCGGGCAGAACACCAATCTGCTCGGGGGCACGAAGACCTGCCCGAACGCGCAGGTTGTCAGCGGCCCCGGCGACACCTCCCCGTTCGCTCCCGGCTCGACCGCCGACGGATACGTCACCCGCTTCAAGCCGAGCATGGTCGAGGTCCACGAGGACGGTTCGCTGACCACGCCGAGCGTCTGGGACCTCCACCTCCACCACGTCGTCTGGCTTGCCCCGGGCGGCGGGCCGACCTTCGCCTCGGGCGAGGAGAAGACGATCGTCTCCCTGCCGCAGGGCTACGGCCTCAAGGTGGGCGGCGACGCCAACTGGAGCCTCAACTACATGATCCACAGCCTCAACGCGAGCGGTGGGCGCTCGGTCTACCTCACCTGGGAGATCGACTGGGTCCCGGCGACGAGCCCGTCGGCCGCGGGCATCAGCGAGACCAGGGTCCAGTGGCTCGACGTCGCCGGCTTCCCGCAGATCTATCCGGTCTTCGACGCCGAGCGCGGCTTCGACAACGACGGGGACGGCGAGTACACGTTCCCGGACGACGTTCCCACCGATCCCGCCGTGCCCGGATACGAGGAGCGCGAGAACATCAGCAACTTCGGGACGTGGACCCTGCGGAACCCGCAGACCCTCGTCTTCGGCGTCGGTCACCTGCATCCGGGCGGCCTGCACGTCGACATCGAGGTCGCGCGCGACGGCCCCGACGCGGGCACCGCGGACGGCGACGACCCTGCCGAGGTCAGGCCGCTGTTCCGCTCGGACGCGCGCTACTACGAGCCCGCGGGCGCCGTCAGCTGGGACGTGAGCATGGAGGGGACGCCCCGCGACTGGCGGATCAGGCTGAAGGCCGGCGACACGGTCTCGGTGGACGCGACCTACGACGTCAAGAAGGCTTCGTGGTACGAGTCGATGGGGATCCTTCCGCTCGCCGTGAGCTCGTACGACGACCCCGCGGCCAAGGACCCCTACGACGACGAGGCGGCGGTGCGGGCGATGTACGACCAGGGCGGCATCCTCACCCACGGCCGGCTGCCCGAGAACATCGACAAGAAGGCCAACAAGGACCTCAACCTGCCCGACCCGCGAAAGCTCGCCAGCAAGGGCCGGCGGGTGCGCGACGGCGGCCTTTCGATCGAGGGCTTCGACTACGGGGTCGGCGGCTACTCGGCCTTCCGCAGCATCCCGACCCGGTTCATGCGCCCGCCGGTCGTCAAGCCGGGCTCGACGATCACCTTCACCAACCTCGACGCGCTGTTCGGCGCGCCCGACGAAGAGCAGGCCTGGCACAGCATCACCTCGTGTCGGGCGCCGTGCAACCGCGGCTCGGGGGTCGGCTACCCGCTCGCCCAGGGACCGATCAAGTTCGACTCGGGCCAGCTCGGCTACGGCTCCGGGCTGAGCAGCGAGGTGACCACCGGCTCGAACGTCTACACGACCCCGCCGCTGACCAAGCCCGGCAAGACCTACACCTACTTCTGCCGCATCCACCCGTTCATGCGCGGCTCGGTGCGGGTCGCGGACGGGTCGAAGCGCAAGTAGCGGGACCGGGCAGTAAGAGCGTGGATCCCCGCCGGTGCGTGCCGGCGAAGGGGGTCCGGAACGTTAGGTACCGATATGAGGTCATAACGTGCACCACCCCCTCGGCGGGGCCGTGCCACCGGCCTTTCGGCCCTTCCCCGTTACTGCCCAGTCGGATTTGAGCCGACTGTGCCGCGGCCCTAAGAGCAGTAGTCCCCGCTCTCGGGCTCGGGGTCGCGACCCTCGATTCCGGCGCAGTCGGCGAGCTCTGCGGTGATCGCGCTCAGGCGGTCGGCGACCGCTTGCGACGTCGCGCTCTCCGGCGCGGCGGCGAGGTTGTCGAGCTCGTACGGATCGCGCGCGGTGTCGTAGAGCTCGACCACCGGCGGCGTCGCCTCGACGCAGGTCCCGAGCCCCGGCGTCGGCACCACGGTGTGCTCGACGTAGAGCCAGTTGCCGTCGCGAACGCCCTGGAACTCGCAGGAGATCCCGCGGTCGACGTCCTTGAGCGCCTCGACGTTGAGGTCGAGCTCGTGCAGGAGCGGTCGGTTCGCCGGCCACTCGGAATCGTCGCCCGCGAGCAGCCCGACCAGCGAGCGCCCGTCCATCACCCGGCACTCGTCCTCGGCGATGCACGTCGGCGAGCCCGCGAGCTCGACGATCGTCGGTACCAGGTCGATGTTCAAGGTCGGCTCGTCGATCTGGGGGACGACCGGGTTGCCGCCGCGGTACCGCTGGGGCACCAGGATCGCCAGCGGCATGTGCGCCGCCTCCTCGTAGGGCAGCCCCTTGCCGCCCGGCAGGCGGTGCTCACCGTGGAAGGTGCCGTTGTCGGAGGCGAAGATGACGACGGTGTCCTCGAGCTCGCCGGAGTCCTCGATCGCGTGCATGATCGTGCCGATGGTGCGGTCGAGGCTGCGCAGGGCCTCGAGCCGGCACTCGTAGCGGAGCGCGAGCTCGGCGAGCTGCTCGGAGGTCAGCTCGCCCTTGCCGGCGACGAACCCCGGCTTGTCGGAGACGTCGCGCTCGTTGATCGACGGGGAGTCCGGCAGTCCGACCCCCTCGAAGCGGCGGTTGTCCTGCGGAGCCGGCACGGCCTCGCCCGAGCAGCGCCCGGGGCTCAGGGCGCGCTCGGCCTCGACATGGGGCGCGAACTCGTTGATCTGCAGGTAGTACGGGCCCTCGTCCGCCGAGAGCTTGTCGATCAACTCGACCGACGTCTTGGCGATCCAGTCGCTGATGTACTGGCGAAAGCTGACCTTCTCGCCGTTCTGCGAGGCCTTGAAGCTGTTGTAGCCGTGGGCGCCGACGAGCCCGTGCCACTTGTCCCAGCCGGGGGGCGGGACCTCGTGGGTCGGGACGGTCTTCTCGTACCCGTTCAGCCACTTGCCGACCGCGGCCGTCTGGTACCCGACCGTCTGCAGCCAGGCCGGGAGGATGTTCTCCGGGTCGCGGAGGAGCGCGTAGCCGGGGACGTTCGAGAGCACGCCGTTGTTGTGGCCGTACTGGCCGGTCAGCATCGCTGCCCGCGAGGGGCAGCAGAGCGGCGTCGCCACGTAGTGGTTCGTGAACTCGGTGCCCGGGTCGGCGATCAGCTTCCGGGTGCGGGGCATGTAGCGGCGATTGAACTGCGTCAGGTTCTGGTCGTCGGTGAGGATGAAGACGACGTTCGGCTGACTGCCGTAGACCGGGTCCGCCGTCGGCTTGTACTCGTCGTCGCCGCAGGCGCTGACCGCGAACGCAACCGCCGCCGCCATCGCGGCGGCGACCGTGAACCGCCTCAACGAGGCGCCTCGACGGCGGCGCGGCTCGGCTTCGCTCCGCTCCGCCTCACTCGCAGACCCTCACATCCGCGGTCAGGGCGAAACGCCGGCCGTCGTCGTACAGAGCCCTCGCGACCACCTCCGCCGGCTCCGGCAGCTCGTCGCGGAGCGCCGAGTCGGGAATCGCGATCTCGAAGGGCGGTTCGGTGTCGTCGCCGACGGCGAACCTGCCGGCGCGGAAGGAGACGCCGACGATCTTGTCTTCGTCGGACCCCTGGAACTGCGCCGTCACCGGAGGGAACATGCAGCCATTCTTGCCGACCCCACCGTTGCTGAAGCCGAGCAGCCCGGTCGGCGCGGTGCGGCAATCGGCGCCGGCGCATTTGATCAGGCGCTTGAGCTCATCCCCGAGCTGGAGCACGACCGGCAGGTACGCCGGGTCCTTGGCGAGGTTGTTGAGCTGGTACGGATCGGCGTAGGTGTCGTAGAGCTCCCGCTGCGGCAGGACCGGGTTCGTGTCTCCGTCCCATTCCGTGTAGAGGTAGCGCGAGGTGCGCACCCCGAGGATCTGCTCGCCCGCGTAGGCCTCGAACAGGATCGCGCGTCCGCTCTCGCCCCTCGGATCGAGCAACCGGGGCATCAGCGACTGGCCGTCCGGCTCGAGACCCGGAGTCGCACCGCTGAGCTGGGTGATCGTCGCGGTCAGATCGGCGTTGACGACGACGTCCTCCGAGCTCTTGCCGTGCGGGATCCCGGGGCCGCGGGCGATGAACGGGACCCGCGCCGACTCCTCGTAGACGTAGCGCTTGTTGTCGCGGATCCGGTGCTCGCCGCGCAGCAACCCGTTGTCGGAGAGGAAGAAGATGTAGGTGTTCTTCTTGACCCCGTCACGCTTGATCTCCTTGATCAGGGCGCCGACGCTCTCGTCGACCGCGAGCAGCGACTCCCAGGCGCAGCGGCGCTTGCGCAGGGTGTCGGAGATCTGGCCCGGGGTCAGGGGCTGCTTCTCGCTGACCGTGGTCGGCTTGTCGGAGACGTCGGCCTCGTTGAACGACGGCGGCAACGTGGTGCGGAACTTGCCCTTCAGCGTCGCCAGGTGGCGCGGCGCGGGGACCGCGGCACGGTTGCAGGAGCGACCCGGCTCGCCGCCGCCGCCGCCGTGCGGCGCGGCGTAGCCGAGCTCGAGGAAGAACGGCGTCGCGGTCCGTGCGTTCTCGCGGATGAATCGCCGTGCCTTGTTCGTGAAGACGTCGGTGCTGTAGTCCTCCTCGGCCTCGGTGTATTGCTGCAGGCTGCCGTTGTGGTTGAGCGTGTAGCCGAAGTACTGGGCGCGCGACGGGGCGAGGACGTGCCAGTCGTCCCATCCCTGGGGTACGTCGCTGGGAACCGTGCCGTACTCGTCGGGCTCGGCGTAGCCGTTCAGGAACTTGCCGACGTAGGAGGTCCGGTAGCCCGCCGCCTGCAGCCACAGCGGCAGGTTGTTGTCGCCGTGGAGCTCGTTGAAGACTCCGTAGCCGCCGTCCGGCGGCTGATTCGAGAGCACCTTGTGGTTGTGCGCGTACTGGCCGGTCAGGATCGTCGACCGCGAGGGACAGCAGAGCGGGAAGTTGTCGTAGAAGCGCTTCATGGTCACGCCCTTGCGCTTCAGCTCCTTGCCGACGATCTTCATCACCCGCATCGAGCGCGCCTCCTGGTCGTCGGTGAGCAGGACGATGATGTTCGGCTTCGGCGTCGTCTGCGCGCCCGCCGACGGCGGCTGAGCGGCGGGCACGCTCAGCCCCAGGGCGACCGACCCGGCAAGCGCCAGCGCGGCGCCGCCGGCCGCCAGGACGCGCGGCCAGCTTCGAGTTGGCTGTCTTGCGGAGGCTTTCGGGCTCATAGAGGGCCGGCGGGCATCCTGCCTCGGGCGTCAAAACACCGGCCCGCGGTCCAAGTCGCGGCGCGGGCCCGGGACGCCGACGGCGGCAGGATAGCGAGCGGGTCTCACGGATTCCTAAGTGCCCCCCGTCGTAAGCACCGTCGCGGTCGGGCGAGCGAGAATCAAGCATGCCTAGGACGCAGGGAGCCCGCATGGCAGCGCCATGTGGGCGACCGAGGACGACGGCAGGCGCCGATTCGCAGCCGCCCGACGCGGCGGGGCTTGCGGCGGGGGGCGCTTGGTCCGGTATAGCGTGCGCGGCGATGAGCGCGGACGCGGTGGCTGAGCTGGCCGGCTCGGATCCGGTGATCGCGGCGCTGGTCGAGCGCTTCGGCGAGCTCTCGATCGAGGCACGGCGCCGGCGACGGCCCCAGGTCGACGCCTACGGGATGCTGCTGCGCAGCGTGATCGGCCAGCAGCTCTCGGTCAAGGCCGCGGCGACGATCTACGGCCGGGTGCTGGAGCTGTTCGGCGGCAATACGCCGCCGCCCCGGAAGCTCCTCGACGTCGAGCCGCAGGCGCTGCGCGACGCCGGGCTCTCGTGGCGGAAAGTCGAATACGTCCGTGACCTCGCCGCGCACGTGCTCTCCGGAGAGCTCGAGCTCGACCGCCTCGACCAGCTCTCCGACGAGCAGGTGATCGCCGAGATCACGGCGGTCCGGGGCTTTGGCGTCTGGAGCGCGCAGATGTTCCTGATCTTCTTCCTCGACCGCCCCGACGTCCTGCCGACCGGGGATCTCGGGATCCGCCGTGCCGTTCAGGTCGCCTACGGGCTCGACGAGATGCCGTCGCCCGCCAAGCTCGAGGCGATCGCCGAGCCCTGGCGCCCGCACCGCTCGCTCGCCTCGATCTACCTCTGGGAGAGCCTCGCCAACGAGCCGGTCTGAGCGCCGGCTTGCAGCGGCGCGCGGGTCGAGCTCGGACGTTCGTCCAGATTCGCACAAGTTTGCATAGGTTTTGGTAGGTTCCTAGGCGTCCACGGCGACGCAAGGGAGGCCCCAGTGGGCTGGCGCACCAGCTAGTAGACGCATATCCGGGTCGCAGACGGCGGCCCCGGGTCGTAGGATTGGCTCGATGCACGAGGTAAGGAGCGCGCAAGGATGCGCGTGCTGAAGCGGTGGATTCCTCCGGTGAGCTCGCGTCGGCGGGTGTCGGTGGCGATCGCTCTCAACCTCGTCCCCGCGCTCGTCGCGATCGCCGGCTTCGTCCTGATCGCGCCCGCATCGGACTGGAGTGATCCGGTCCTGATCGGCGCCCTCGCCGCCGTCGCGGCGATCGCCTACGGCGCCGAGGCGCGGTTGAAGGTCGCGAGCGGCGCGTTCTTCGGCGCCACCCTGATCATCGCCCTCGTCGCCCTCGCCGTTGCCGGTCCCCTTCCCGCGCTCCTCGTTTGGATCGTTCCGGACGTGATCGCGAGGTTCATCCTTCGGGTCGAGCCGCGGTTCTCGCCGGGCCTGGTCGCAACCGTCACCAGCTTTGCGCTCGCGGTCCTGGCCGGCTCCCTGCTGCTGGAACTCGCCGGATCGCCGACCGGCCCCGCGATGGCCCCGTCGCTCTACGCCGCCGGGGTCGCGATGGCGGCGATCAACTTCTGCTTCGCGCGGCTCACGGTCGCGCCCTTCTACCAGGGCTACCGCCCGGCGGCGCTGATCCGCGACGAGTTCGTCGACCTGGCGCCCGCCGTCCTGGGGATGCTGATCGTCGGAGTCGCCGCCGCGGTGCTGGTCGAGGAGATCGGAATCCTCGCGCTCGCCCCGCTCGCGGCCGTGATCGTGATCCCGCAGGTCGCCCTCGAGCGGATCACCAACGCCGCCTCGACGGCGCGCCTGGCGCGCGCCGACGCGATGCGCCTCTACACGGCGGCGATCGCCGACGTCCTCGACATCTCACGCAGCGAGCGCCGCGAGCTCGCCTGCGCAGCGGACCTGGTCTCGTCGACCGAGGATCCCGCCGGGGCCCGCGGGCTCGACTGGCGCGAGGCCGACGTCTCGAGGATCGCCTTCCTCGCCCTGCACTCGCACGAGCGCTGGGCCGGCAACGGCGTCCCCGCGGGCCTCCCGGCCGAGGCGATCCCGCAGGGCAGCAGGATCCTCGCCGTCGCCGACGCCTGGGCCGGGCTGACCGCGGCCGGGACCGCGGAGATGAGCCAGACCGAGGCGATGCTGGCGCTGTCGGCGCAGGCGGAGCTCGCCTTCGACCCCGAGGTCGTCACCGCGGCCACCCGCGTCGTCGGCGACGAGGAGCGCTTCGCGCGCGATTCGCACTTCCAGCCGAGGCTGCACCGCCTTCCGGTCCCGCGGTCGGTCCGCCGCGGCGCGTTGCCGGCGCTCCTGCCGAGCCTGGTCGACTCGTCGGCGGACTGACGACAACCGGTTTCTAGCCGTCCGAGCCCGGACCTAGATTCAGGTCCGGATGCCGCCGCTGCTGACGTTTGACGAGGCGCTGGCGCTGGGAGACCTCACCGGTCATGACGAGATCGGCGACCTGGTCGAGCGCGCCTGGGAGGTCCGCCGCGACCGCTTCGGCGACTCCACCGACCTCTGCTCGCTCGTCAACGCCAAGTCCGGCGGCTGCGCCGAGGACTGCGGCTTCTGCGCCCAGTCGCGCTACGCCGAGGCGGACACCCCGATGCACGCGATGATGGAGCCGGAGCAGATCCTCGAGCACGCGCGGGCCGCCGAGGCCGCCGGCGCGCACCGGTTCTGCATGGTCACCCAGGGTCAGGGTCTCTCGAAGCGCGACTTCGAGACGATCGTCGAGGGCGCGAAGCTGGTCGCCGAGCACACCAACCTCAAGCGCTGCGCCTCGGTCGGCCACATCTCGGTCGAGCGGGCGCGGCGGCTCGCCGAGGCCGGGATCCAGCGCGTTCACCACAACGTCGAGACCGCCCGTTCCTACTACGACGAGGTCTCGACCACCGTCCGCTACGAGGGCCGGATCCGGACGATCGAGGCAACCAAGGAGGCCGGGCTCGAGACCTGCGTCGGCGGGATCCTCAATCTCGGCGAGACGCCGCGCCAGCGAGTCGAGATGGCGTTCGAGCTGGCGGAGATCAACCCGACGTCGGTGCCGATCAACCTGCTGAACCCGCGCTCCGGGACAAAGTTCGGCGACCGCGAGCTGATGGATCCCTGGGAGGTGATCAAGTGGGTCGCGATCTTCCGCCTCATCCTCCCCGACGCCCTCTTCCGCCTCTGCGGCGGCCGGGTCGAGAACCTCGGCGAGCTGCAGCCGCTCGCCGTCAGGGCGGGGCTGAACGGGGTGATGATGGGGAACTTCCTGACCACCCTCGGGGTCGACCCGGGAGAGGATCGAGCGAGCTTCGAGGAGCTCGGCCTCAACGTCACCCGCCAGCCCGACAACGGCGCGAACCCGCGGCCCGACAACCGCTCGGGGTGGCTCGAGGGTGAGACGCCCCGGACTCCGGTCGACGACCTCATCGACAGCCAGGCCGAGGCCAACTTCTGGGACCCCTCGACCCAGCTCCGGGTGATCAAGAAGCAGGGCCCGAGCCCGGATTACCCGGAACGTCCCTCCGAGCGCGCCGCTGCCGGCTGGGGCGATTGAGCTCGTTCTCCGAGCAACTGGCGGAGCTCCGTGGCAAGGGGCTCCACCGCCGTTTGCGCGTGATCGAGGGGCCACAGGGACCCCGGGTGCTGCTCGACGGCGCCGAGGTCCTGCTCCTGTGCTCGAACAACTACCTCGGCCTCGCCGATCACCCGCGGGTCCGCGCCGCCGCCGCCGAGGCCGCGGAGCGCTACGGCGCCGGCGCCGGCGCCTCGCGCCTGATCTCGGGGACGATGTCGCTGCACCGAACGCTCGAGAGCCGGCTGGCCGCGTTCAAGCGCTCGCCGGCTGCGCTCCTGTTCGGCTCCGGCTACCTGGCGAACGCCGCGATCGCCTCGGTGTTGGCGGGGCGGGGCGAGGTGGTGTTCTCGGACGAGCTCAACCACGCAAGCATCATCGACGGCTGCCGCCTGTCGAGGGCCGAGACCTTCGTCTACCGCCACCGCGACACCGAACACCTCGAATGGGGGCTGCGCCAGGCCGGAGCCGGCGCCCGTCTGATCGTCACCGACGGCGTCTTCTCGATGGACGGCGACGTCGCGCCGCTGGCCGAGCTAGTCGAGCTCGCGCGGCGTCATCGCTGCCTGCTCGCCGTCGACGAGGCCCACGGCACGGGCGCGCTCGGCCCGGGCGGCCGCGGCGCCGCGGCGGCGGCCGGGCTCGAGGCCGAGGTCGACGTGATCGTCGGCACCCTGGGCAAGGCGCTCGGCAGCTACGGCGCGTATGTGTGCGGCTCGCGGGAGCTGGTCGAGCTGCTCGTCAACACCGCCCGCCCGTTCATCTACTCGACCGCGCCACCGCCGCCCTCGGTGGGGGCGGCGCTCGCCGCGCTCGAGCTGCTCGAATCGCGCCCGGGAATGGTCGAGCAGCTGCGCCGCAACGGCGCCGTCCTGCGCGAGGCGCTCGCGGCACAGGGCCTGAGCGCAAACGGCTCGCGGACCCAGATCGTCCCGATCATGGTCGGCGACGCGCGCCGGGCGATGGCGCTCTGCGAGCGGACGCTCGAGGGCGGGGTCTTCGCCCAGGCGATCCGCCCGCCCACCGTTCCACCCGGCAGCTCGCGGCTGCGGTTGACGGTGATGGCGAACCACCGTGGCGACGATCTCCGTGCCGCGGCGGGCGTGATCGCCCACGCGGCCGCCGAGCTGGGGATCAGCGCGGAGAGCGCCGAGCTTCGCCGCGCCGCCTGAATCCTTCGCTGAGCCGCCCACGAGATGGGTGATTCCACCGCCTTCACGCCCGCGGATGACGCGCGCACGCGAGGCCGTGGAATCAACCATCTAGGCTGCGCTCGTGGCCGCAGCCGCAGCGAGCGAAGCGGTGTTCGTCACCGGCACCGGCACCGAGGTCGGCAAGAGCGTCGTCGCCGCCGTCCTCGCTCGCACCGCGGCCGCCCGCGGTCTCGAGGTGGCCGTGTTCAAGCCGGCGGTCAGCGGCCTCGACGACCTCGTTGACGCCGAGGCCGACCACGCGCTCCTGCGGCGGGCGGCCGGCTCGTCGCAGGCCGACGACGAGATCGCGCCATACCGCTATGGACCGCCGGTGTCGCCCCATCTCGCCGCCCGGCTCGCCGGCGAGGCAATCGATCCGGAGCGGCTGCGCCGCGCCGCGGCGGCGGCCCGGGCCGGCGCCGACGTGCTCGTGGTCGAGGGCGTCGGCGGCTTCCTCGTCCCCCTGCGCCCCGGCTACCTGGTCCGCGACTTCGCCGTCGACCTCGAGCTGCCGGTTGTGATCGCAGCGACACCGGCGCTGGGGACGATCAACCACACCCTGCTGACGATCGAGTCGGTGCGCGCGGCCGGGCTCGAGCCGGCGATGGTCGTGCTCACGCCGTGGCCCGCGGAGCCGGGCGAGCTCGAGCGTTCCAACCTCGAGACGATCGCCGAGCTCGGCTCGGTGCCGGTCGAGACCCTGCCCTGGCTCGACCTGAGCGAGCCGCGGGCCTGGCCGGCCCTGGCGATGCAGGGATCTCAGCCCGCGAGCACGTAGCCGAGCATGACGGCGAGCGCGACGGCCAGGCCGACGCCGACCGCAAGCGCCTGCGAGACCGAGAGCCCGTAACGCAGGCGGAGGATCGGGACGACCGGCAGCGCGAACGCGAAGAGCGCCGCGGCGCCGAGCGGGTTGACCAGCAGGCCGAAGAGCAGGACGCAACCGCAGCCGAGCAGGAAGGTCTCACCGGCGCCAAGGCCGCTCTGCGGCCGGTCGTACGACCAGGAATGGCCGCGGGCCCAGCGGAGCAGCTGAACGATCCCCGCAACCGCGGCGAGCAGGATCCCCACCCCGAGCGCGCGTTCGCCCGCGCTCTGTCCTTCCGGGACCGCCAGCGCCACCCCGATCATGAACGCGGCGAACAGCGCCGCGCACAGGAGGACGCCAACGAGCAGCCGGGCGGCAGCCACTCGCTCGCGGGGCAGATCGGACGAAGGGGAAGGCTCGAACATCGACCTCGCCATCGACCCGCGGCGGGCGATGCTTGAGCGCGGCGCTCAGGCGGCGCCGTGACCGGCCGCCAGCTCGCCCCCCGGCGAGGCGGGCGCCCCGGCCTCGGCGGGATCCGGCCGGTGCTCGGCGCGGCCGCGGAGCAGGGCGATCGCGACGACCGCGCCGAGGATCGCGACCCCGGTCGCCACCCACATCGCGTTGCTGAACGCGTGGACAAAGGCCACCGGGTCACGGGCGCCCCTCGGAGCCTCGGCCTGGAAGACGGCGCCGATCACGGCGACGCCCAGCGAGCCGCCGATCATCCGGTTCATCGACAGGATGCCCGAGGCGACGCCGGCCTTGGCGACGTCGACGGCGTTCATCGCCGCGGTCGACATCGGCGACATCACCAGCGCCATCCCGATCCCCATGAGGACGAACGAGGGCCAGATGTCGCCGTAGGTGGTGCCGATCTCGATCGTGGTCAGCCAGTAGAGCGAGATCGAGACCAGGGTCAATCCGGCGCCGATCAGCCAGCGCGGGCCGACCCGGTCGGTCAGCCGTCCCGCGACCGGCGCGATCGCGACGATCATCAGCGTCGCCGGCAGGAACCGGACGCCCGCCTCGACCGGCGACAGCCCGAGGATGTTCTGCAGGTAGATCGCGATGAAGAAGAACTGCGCGAGCATCGCGAAGGTGACGATCAGCGCGACCAGGTTGGCGCCGACGAAGTTACGGCTCGCGAAGAGCGGGAACTCGACGATCGGCGCCTTGACCCGGCGCTCGATCGCGACGAAGGCGACCAGCATCGCCACCGAAACGGCGAACAGACCGACGATCGCGGTCGAATCCCAGCCCCAGGAGTTGCCCTCGATCAGGGCCAGGACGAGCGCCGTCAGGCCGGCGGTCAGCGTCACGACCCCGAGGTAGTCGACCTCGCGGCCGACCGACTCGTCGCGTGACTCCTTGACGGCGAACAGGGTCGCGAGGATCGCGCCGATCGCGACCGGGATGTTGATGTAGAAGATCGCGCGCCAGGAGACGTGCTCGGTGAGCAGGCCGCCGAGCACCGGTCCGATCGCGAGCGCCAGCGCCGAGACGCCGGCCCAGGTGCCGATCGCCTTGCCGCGCTCGTGCGGCTCGAACGCGTTGGTGACGATCGAGAGCGTCGCCGGCATCATCAGCGCGCCGCCGATCCCCTGGGCGACGCGGCTGGCGATCAGGGTGCCGGTGCCGGGAGCGAGGCCTGCCGCGGCCGAGGAGGCGGCGAAGATCACGACGCCGATCAGGAAGGTGCGCCGGCGTCCGAAGATGTCGCCGAGGCGACCACCCGTGGCGAGCAGGACGGCGAAGCTGAGCGTGTACGCGTTCACCGTCCACTCCAGGCCCGAGAGGCTCGAGCCGAGGTCGCGCTGGATCGACGGCAGGGCGACGTTGACGACCGTGTTGTCGAGCATGATCATGAACAGCGCGAAGCACATCGCTCCGAGCGTCCACCACTTCGAGTTGTCCTCGGTGATCAGGTGGCGGTAGCGGGTCAAAGCTCGGCCTGCTTTCGATACCTGCGGTAGACGGCGGCGATCTCGTCGCGCTCGAGCAGCAGCTCCAACGCCGCGTCGAGGCGCTCGCGCTCGTCGTCGGTCAGCGAGGCGGCGAACTGCCCGAGGCCCTCGAGCCGTGCGGCCATGATCCGGCCGGCGAGGCCCTCGCCCTCCGCGGTCACGGCGAGCAGCCGCTGGCGGCGGTCGGCGGGATCCTCGGTCCGGGCGATCAGCCGGCGCTTGACGAGGCCGTCGACCGCCCGGCTCACGGAGGGCAGCGAGAGCCCGAGGCCCTCGGCCACCGGCTTCAACCCGGGGGCCTGCTCGCCGGAGCCGGCGAGCGTCATCAGGACCTTCATCTGGGTGAAGGTCAGGCCGCTCTCGTCGATCGCCCGGATCGCGGCGCCGCCGCCGCCGCCGAAGCAGCTGAGCATCACCGCGCCGAGCCGGTAGCCGAGCTCGCGGTCGGCCCTGTCGATCGTCGCCGATTCCATCTCCCAGATCGTTGCAGAAATGCAACTATTTCACAAGTGGAACCATGTGACGTCGGTCACACAGGCCCGCAACCCGGCCACCGCTTTTCCCTCCGGGCTCGCCTCTAGGGTCGGTCCTCGTGAAGCCGGAGATCGCAGCGCTCGATCACGCTCACCTCTGGCACCCGTTCACGCAGCAGCGCGATTGGTGCGCCGAGGAGCCGGTCGTGATCGAGTCGGCCGAGGGCATCGAGCTGATCGACGCCGAGGGCCGGCGCTACATCGACGGCGTCTCCTCGCTGTGGTGCAACGTCCACGGCCACCGCCACCCGCTGATCGACGCCGCGGTGCACGAGCAGCTCGACCGCGTCGCCCACTCGACGATGCTCGGGCTCACCCACCCCGGCGCCGTCGAGCTCGCCGCGCGCCTGGCCGAGCTCGCGCCGCCCGGGCTCGAGCGCGTCTTCTACTCCGAGTCGGGCTCGACCGCGGTCGAGATCGCGCTCAAGATGGCGTTCCAGTACTGGCGGCAACACGAGGGCGACCTCTGCCGCCGCACCTCGTTCGTCTGCCTGACCGGCGGCTATCACGGCGACACGCTCGGCTCCGTCGCGGTCGGGGGGATCGACCTCTTCCACGGCGCCTTCGGGCCGTTGCTGTTCAAGACCTACCGCGTCGACCCCGGGGACGAGCGGAAGATCGAGCGGGTGCTCGAGCTGCACGCGCGCGAGATCGCCGCGGTGGTCGTCGAGCCGCTGGTCCAGGGGGCCGCGGGGATTCGGGTCCAACCGCCCGGCTACCTGCGCCGGGTCCGCGAGCTGACCGCCGCGCACGGGGTGTTGATGATCGCCGACGAGGTCGCCACCGGCTTCGGCCGCACCGGGACGATGTTCGCCTGCGAGCAGGAGCGCGTCGCGCCCGACCTGCTCTGCCTCGGCAAGGGGCTGACGGCCGGGTATCTGCCGCTGGCGGCGACGCTGGCGACGGAGCGGGTCTACGAGGGCTTCCTCGGAGCGGCGACCGAGCAGCGCACCTTCTTCCACGGGCACACCTTCACCGGCAATCCGCTCGGGTGCGCGGCGGCGCTCGCCAGCCTCGAGGTGTTCGAGCGCGAGGAGACGCTGCTGCGCCTGCAGCCGAAGATCCGGCTGCTCGGCGAGCTGCTCGCCCCGGTCGCGCGGATGCCCGGGATCGCCGAGGTCCGCGGCCGCGGCTTCATGGTCGGGATCGACCTCGGCGAGCACAACCCGGCGCTTCGCCTCGGCCACCGGGTGACGCTGGCCGCGCGGGAGCGCGGCGCGATCATCCGCCCGCTCGGCGACACCGTCGTCCTGATGCCGCCGCTGGCGATCTCGAAGGCCGACCTCGAGCGTCTGGTGGCGATCACGGCGGACTCGATCGCCGCGGCCTACGAGTCCGCGTACGGCGCGGCCGAGCCGCCGCAGCTCCGCGCGGCGGCCTGAGGCTAGACGGGTTCGAGCGGCGTTACCGGGCCCGCCGGTGACTCCGCCACGATGGCGTCGCCTGGCCGCACCTCGCCGCCCGTCACCACGATGGCCATCACCCCGGCCTTGCGGACCAGCTCTCCGTCCGCGTCGCGGCCGAGCGTCGCCTCCATCAGACCCGGCGCGATCCCGTCCAGCTGCGCGCAGGGGTTGCGCAACCCCGTGACCTCGATCACCGCCTGGCCACCGAGCCGCAGCTTGGCGCCGCGCGGAAGCCCCAGCAGGTCGAGCCCCGCCGTGGTCACGTTCTCCCCCATCTCGCCCGGCGAGAGCACGAATCCGCGCTCGCGCAGCTCGTCGTGGAGCTCGGCGTGGATCAGGTGCACCTGCCGCAGGTTCGGCTGCGTGGGATCGCGGCGGACCCGCGAGCGATGCTTGACCGTCCCGCCGGCGTGGACGTCGCCCTCGACCCCGTGCCCGGCGACGAGCCGGATCGCGTGGAGGTTGCCCTTGCCGGGCCCATGGCTGAAGCCACGGCTGACCGCCACCACCGTTGCCGACTGCGCGATACCGCCCACGCCGTCACGTTACCGGCGTCGATACTGAGCCTGTGACGGATCCCGCGGACCCCCGTAGTACGGCCGTGAACCAGACGCTCGTCGCCCCAGCGATCGACGCGCCTTCCGAGGCCGAGGCGGCCTTCGATGCGCTCTACCGCTCCAGCCGCGACGACGTCTACGCCTACGTCTCGGGCCTGCTGCGCGACCGCAGCGCCGCCGAGGACGTGACCGCGCAGGCGTTCGAGCGCGCCTACCGCCGGCGGGCGAGCTTCAAGCCCGAGCGCGGCACGCACCGCGCCTGGCTGTTCGGGATCGCCCGCAACGCGGCGCTCGACGAGCTGCGGCGGCGCAGCCGGCAGGCGGAGCTGGTCGGCGAGCCGGAGGACGCGGCGGCCGGCGAGGCGCACGAAGAGGCGGCTGAGGCGGCCCTGCGGCGAACGACGCTGCGGGCGGCGCTCGCGAAGCTGTCGGCGCGCGAGCGCGAGCTGATCGCGCTCAAGTACTTCGCCGGGCTCGCGAACGCCGAGATCGCCGCCGTGATCGGGGTCAGCGAGTCGAACGCCGGCACCAAGCTGCACCGGGCGATGGAGAAGCTGAGGGAGGCATGCGATGAGGGTTGACGAGCTCGAGCACGAGCTGCGCGCCGAGCGACAGGAGCCGAGCCAGGACTTCGCCCGGCGCCTGGACGAGTGGGCCGAGGCCGGGTTCCCGCGCGATCGCGGGCTCGGACCGCGGCTCGCGGAGCGACAGGGACCGCTGGCGCGCGCCTGGGACCGGCTCACCTCCACCCCGCCGCGGCGAATCCTGCTCCCCGCGGGCGCCGTCGCGACCGTGATCGTCGTCGCCGGCGTGGCGATCAACACCTCGGATCGAATCTCCCCGAGCTCGGACGAGACCGTCTCGGCAGTGAGCGCCGGCGATGCCGGCGGCAGCGCGGGACGGGCCGGAGGCGCCGCCGAGGCCGCTCCGCCCGCCGCCGCCGGCGACGAGTACAACCTGACCGTGCCCGAGAGCGCCGCGGGACAGAAGCCGAGCGCGGCCACGAGCGCCGAGCGCAGCGTCCTCGACACCGCATCCCAAGGAGCCGGGCTCGCCCGCGGCCAGGAGCGGCGCATCGTCGACGCGACCGCCCGGATCACGCTCGGCGCCGACGCCGACGAGGTCCAGGACGTCGCGAACGACGTCGTCGAGGTCACCGACCGCTACCACGGCGTCGTCCTCGACTCCGAGGTGACCACCGACCAGGCCGGGGCACGCGCCTCGTTCGAGCTCGAGATCCCGTACAAGCGGCTCGACGCCGCGCTGACCGACCTCTCCGGGCTCGCCGACGTGATCTCGCGCACCGAGTCCGGCGACGACATCACCGGCCACGCCGTCCGGGCCCGGAAGGACCTGGCGAACACCCTCGAGCAGCTCCGCAAGCAGCGGATCGCGCTGATCCGCGCCGACACGCGCGAGCAGCGACTGGTGATCAAGGCGCAGATCAATTCGCTCGCGGCGACCGCGGATGCATATGAGACCGAGCTCAATCAGGTCAGCCGCCAGGGCCGGTTCGCGACCGTGAGCGTCGAGGTGACCTCGAACGGGCCGGCCTCCGACGACGGCAACTGGGGGCTCGGCGACGCCGTCGACGACGCCGGCGACGTGCTCGAGACGATCGGCGGGATCGCTCTCGTCAGCCTCGCGATCCTGCTCCCCCTGTCGCTGGTCGCCGCCCTGATCGCGCTCGCGATCGGCCTCGGCCGCCGCCGCAGCCGCGACAGGGCTTTGGACGCCTAGCCGAGCCCTTACCCCAGCCCCCGCACGCCCGGAGGCGAAGCCGAGGACGTGGCGAGAGTTGTTCTAGTCCTCGTACGGTTCGAAGTCCGCCTTGCGGGCGCCGCAGACGGGGCAGAACCAGGTGTCCGGGATCTCGGCGAACGCGGTGCCCGGCGGGATCCCGCCGTCGGGGTCGCCGTCGTCGGGGTCGTAGATGAATCCGCACGAGGTGCAGATGTAGAGCTGCTTGACGTCGGTTTCGGTCGTCACCGGTCGGCAGGTTACAGTCCGCTCAGTGAGCGACGCGCCGGCCACCCCCCGCCCCGCGGCGACCATCCTGCTCCTGCGACACGGCGGCAAGCACACCGACCATGGAGTCGAGGTGCTGATGGTCCGGCGCTCGGCCGAGGCCTCGTTCATGCCGGACGTCTGGGTCTTCCCCGGCGGGATGATCGAGGCGGGCGAGAGCGCCGACCAGTGCGCGGGGCGGGAGCTCGCCGAGGAGACGGGAATCGAGCTCGGCAGCGAGGCCGAGCTGGTCGCGTGGTCGCGGTGGATCACCCCGGAGGTGGTCCCGGTGCGCTTCGACACCCACTTCTTCGTGGCCCTGGCCGGGCCGCACACGAAGCCGGTGCCCGACGGCGCCGAGGTCACGGACGCCGGCTGGTTCGTGCCCCGGAAGGCGCTCGACTCGCATGCGGCGGGCGAGCTGAAGCTCGTCTTCCCGACGATCAAGACGCTCGAGACGCTGCTCGAGCACGAGACCGCGGAGGCGGTGATCGAGGCAGCCCGCACCCGCGAGGTCGAGCCGATCCTGCCGCGCGTCGTCGGCACCCGCGACAGCCCTCGCGTCCTCCTGCCGTGGGACGAGGGCTACGAGGACGCCGCCACCGACGTCAGGGAGCTGCCGTCGTGACCGCCAGCCTGCCGCAGGACGTCCAGGACGTCTTCTCCCGCTTCGTCACCACCGAGTACACGACGATCGACGCGCGCCAGCAACCGATCACCTGGCCGGTTACCCCGTACTACGAGCGCGGCGGGCCGTCGATCGACGTCACCACCGGGATCGGCTTGCCGAAGAAGGCCGACGACGCGGCCCGCAACCCGCACGTCGCGCTGCTGTTCAGCGAGCCGGAGGGATCCGGCGTTTCGAGCGGGATCGAGGTTCTCGTCCAGGGGACGGCGCACATCGATGACGCGGACCTGGACGCGAACCGCGAGCGCTACATGCGCGAGTCGCTGGCCAAGCTGCCCGCGACGGCGAAGATGCACCCGCCGAAGTTCTTCCGCGAACGGCTCAACTGGTACTACTCGCGCATCTACGTCGAGGTGCGGCCGGAGCGCGTCTTCATCTGGTCGGACGGCGATCCCAGCAGCCCCCCGGAGATCCTCGACTCCCATCTGGAGGAGGTGCGCTCCGGGCACTCGGAGGAGCCGCTGGAGCCGCATGTCCCAGCCGAGGGCGGTGCGACCGCCTGGGACTCGAGGTTCACGGAGCTCGGCAGCCGCTATCGCGAGGCGGTGCTGTCGTGGGTCGGGCCCGACGGCTTCCCGATCGCGGCCCGGCTACCGATCTCGCTCGATCAGCAGGAGCGGCGGATCCGGCTGGAGGCCGAGCCCGCCGGCCTGCCGATGACGACCGGCCGCGCCTGCCTGACCGCCCACTCGCACGCTCCCGACTTCACCTGGCAGAAGAACTTCCAGGTCCGCGGCGACCTGGTGGAGGCGGGCGGCGCATGGTCGCTGGTCCCGCACAAGGTGGTCGGCGGAGTCGAGCTGCCGAAGGGGATCGCCCGATTCAAGGCCTTCATCGACAACCACCGCCGGTTCCACCGGACCGCGAAGGCACGGATCGCGGCGCGAACCAGCTAGATGGGTGATTCCGCGGCCCCTTGTGCGCGGGGGCGCGCGGGACCGAGCTGGGCGTGGCGATCGGGCGAAGCCCATGTCGGTGGACATGGGCGAGTCCCGAGCGGCGCGATCCAGCGACGGTGTCCGTGCGGCATCCGCGTGCGTGGAGGCGTGGAATCACCCATCTAGGGCTGCTTCGTCCGGGAACGGTTCGAGCCCCGCGTGCCAGGGACCCGGCTGGTAGGTGTGCAGGCCGTGCTCCTCCATCTCGTTGCGCAGCCGCTTGAACAACCCGGCGGCCTGGTCGAGGGCCGTGCCGTACTCGTCGGCCGTGCGGTCACCGAGCTTCCAGCTGAAGTAGAGCTGGCGGTCGGTGATCCCGAAGTCGACCTCGTTTCGGATCTGGGCGGCCCAATCGAGGAACCCGGGGCTGAACAGCTCGCGCAGGGCCACCGGGTCGTGGTCGGCGGGCACCGTCGCCAGAAAGCGCTTGTTGAAGTCGATCGACTCGAATTCCACCCTGCGCCTGCTCGCCAGCTGCTCGACCCGCTCGCCGCCCTCGACTGACTCGACGTTGAACAACGGCACCACCTGCGCCAGATCGGGCATGTGGGCCTTGGCGAGCACCGCCCCGGGCAACACGGTCTTCGAGAACAGTCCGCCCTCCTCGCGCTCGTCCGAGTCGCAGGACGCGCCCCAGAACTGCGGCGCGAGCTCACCCTTGATCCTGTTGGTGCCGCCGGGACAGAGCGTCGGCGGGCCGTCCGTCGGGTTCAGGCCGCCGATCGGCTCATACGTGAGGCCGCGCTTGGCGGCCAGCCCCTGGACGGTCTCCGCCCACTCCTCCGCCTTCATGCGAGCAGGTCGGTACGGCCCTGCGCCTCGAGCTGCGCCTTGTAGCGCGGGAAGACCGGCTTCGCGAGCGGCACCAGAGCGAGGATCTTCGCCACCGGCCCCTCCGCCTTGATCTCGCCGCGCGCGAGCGCGACGGTGACGTTCACCTGCCCGAGCCAGAACCGATGAGCGGTGTCGGCGGTCATCGTCATCGTCACCTCGGGCTCCATCTCCGAGTCGCCGAAGTCGACGTCGCCGGGCTCGCCATCCTGAAGTCGCACGGTGATCGCGGACTCGGGCTCCGAGTACTGATAGCGGACGATCGTGTTCGCCTTGCGGAACTTCGGCGCCAGCTCCTCGTCGCCGGCGATCTCGACGAACAGCTTCCCAAGCGTGTCGTAGACGTCCTGGGGGTCGTGGAAGAGCGCCATTGCTGCAAACCCTATTGGGCCCCAAGGTTCACCCGGCACGCCCGGACGCGGGAGCACAAGAAAAAGACCGCGGCGTAGCCGCGGACAATTGATTCGGGCGGGAGCGGAGGACGTGGCCGGGGGTATTCCGGCCGGACAATTGATTCAGGCGGGAGCGGAGGACGTGGCGGGAGTTGTTCCGGCCTACGGATCCGTGTACAGCTCCGGGAACCTGCCGTCGCCGAAGGCGCCGTTCTGGGCGGCCTGGAAGTCGTTGTCGTTCGCGAAGTCGCCGGCGATGAAGCAGGGCGCGAACTGGCGCGGCGTCGCCCCCGGCGGATCGCCCTGGTTGATGCCCTCCACCGACTGCCCGGAGCGGATCTCGTCCTCGTCGGTGTCCTGTGCGTCCGCCGGCGCGCCCTGGCGGTAGTCGGTGTTCTTGCAGTCGAAGTTCGGGAAGATCCCGTTCTTCGCCGAGCTGTAGCCGTTGAGGACGCCGGGCTCCAGGTAGCCGTTGCCGCGGTTGGTCGCCAGCCGCGAGGGCCAGAGCCCGAACGCCTCCTGGCCCAGGTAGCCGAGCTGGCGCAGGCCGCGGCGCGGCGCCGGATCTCCGGCCACAGGCTCGTAGCTGCCGGAGAGCGCGGCCGCGGGGCCGACGAGGAAGTCGGTGATGCTCGCCTTCTGGAACTCGAGGTAGCGGATCACCGGGTTCAGGTTGGCGAGGAAGGGATCGAGGCTGTCGAGCACCGGCGCGAGGCCGCCGAGGAACTTGCGCACCGCGGGTAGCCCGGTCTCCGAGACCCGCTGGAGGTCGTCGAGGTCGACGAACAGGTTGCGCAGGTGCGGCGCGAGCTCGCGCACCGACTTCAGCGTCGGCGAGAGGTCGCGGGCGACCGGGATCAGCTCCTGGACCAGCGGCCTCGTGTTCACCTGGAACTGGTCGAGGCGCTCGAGGGTGAGCCGCGACTCGCGCTGGAAGGTAGGCAGGATCTGGAAGGTCTGCGCCAGCGCCTCATCCTGCGAGGCGAGCGCGTCGAAGGTGTTGTCGGACCCGACGATCACCCCGGCGAGCTCCCGGTCGCGCGCGGTCAGCGCCTCGAACGTCTTGCCGGTGTCGCGCACCAGACCCTTGAGCGCCTCCTTCTGGCGCCCGAGCACGTCGATGATCTCCGAGGCGTCGGTGACGAACGGGCCCAGGTTGCCGAACGAGTCGTTGAGGTCGAGGCCGCGGCCCTCGATCGCGGTCGCCGCGTTGGCCTGCCAACGCTGGAAGGACGTCCGCGTCTCCTCGTCGAGGGCGTTGAAGATCTCGTCGATCTGGGTCGCCTCTTCGGTCTGGCTGACGCCGAGCGTGCCGCCCTCTGCGATCGACTCGACCGACTCGGAGTCAGCGTCGGAGACGTTGGCGGCCGCCCCGAGCGCGACCGGGGCCGCCTTGGTGCCCGGCTCGGTTCCCGAGGTGAGCTCGACGTAGGTCTCGCCAAGCAGCGTCTTCTGGCGCAGGATCGCTTCGGCGTCCTCGGAGATCGGCGCGAACTCGGGCTCGATCTCGATCACGGCCTCGGTCGTGTCCTTGCCGTTGACGCGCTCGTCGGGCGGCGCCAGCTGGATCTCCTTGACCTTGCCGACCGAGACGCCGCCGATCCGCACGTCCGATTCCACGGCGAGCTGGGTCGCCTCCGGGAAGTAGGCGGTGATCCGGTAGCTCTCGGGCTTCAGCGGGATCGGCCCGCCGAAGGCGATCCAGAGGAAGAGGATCAGCCCGAAGCACGACAGGGTGAACCCGACGGCGATCAGGATGCGGCCTATGGATGGTGCTTGCTTCTGCATCGTTCAGTCGCTCACGGCAGTCCTGGACAGAGGAGCTCTCGGGTGGCGCCGGTGAGGCCGGTGACGATCTCCTGCAGCGCCTGGATGGCCTCGATCTGCGATTCGACGATGTTCTCGAGCTGGTCGCAGCCGACCGTGAAGTAGATGCGGCGGAAGAAGCCGTTGCCGTCGCCGGTGGAGAACACGCTCGATCCGTTGTGGCCGAGCCAGGCGGCCCAGTACAGGTAGCCCTCGTCGCGCTTCGGCGTCCCCGACGGCTCGGCGCCGTCGGGGTTGAAGGCCGCCATGTTGCCGAGCCGGTTGATCTTGTTGGCGACCGTCGTCAGGCCCGGCGTCGCGCTGTTGAAGCGCCGGGCCGCCGTGCGAAGGTCCGGGATCGGCTTGCGGGCGGCGCGGACGAACGGCCGGATCTCGTTCTCGAGCACCGGAGTCGCCGACTCGGCGAGCGACTTGGTCGAGGCGTTGAGCGGCTCAAGATTGCGCGCGAACGGCCGCAGCTCGTCGAAGGCGGGGCCGAGGACCGCCGCGAGCTTCGCGGTGTCCTCGAGCGTCTGGGTCGCCTGCTGAAGCGTGCCCGGCAGCAGGCTGACCGCGCGCTGGACGTTCGGGTCCTGCTCGGCGATCGCCCCGAGCGCTCCGTTCGACGCCGAGACGAGCGCGGTCAGGTCCTGCTCGGAGCGGCCGACCGTGGTCGTCAGCAGGTTGAAGTTGTGGATCAGGCGGGCCAGGTTCTCCTTGCGCTTCGCGACCTCGGAGTTGAGCTTCGCCAGGTCGCGGTTGATCGGTCCCAGCCCGCCGAGTAGGCGGCCGAGGTCCTCGTCGCGGCCCTTGAGCCCCTCACCGGCGCCGACGATGAGCAGCTTCAGGTAGGCCTGAGTGTCGGAGTCGAGCCCGGCGAGGATCTCGTCGAGGTTGACGTCCGGGGCGGTGTTCGCGACCGGGACCGTCGCGCCCTCCTCGTACTCGCCTGCCGACTCGCTGCCCGGGTCCATGTCGAAGAACATGTCCTTGAGCCCGGTCGTCGGGCGCATCAGGATCGTCGCGTCCTTGTAGATCGGCAGGAACTTGCGCTCGATCTCGAAGGTGACGACGCCGTGCCCGTTCTCGAGCTCGACCTTGGAGACGTCGCCGATCCGGACGCCGGCGACGCGGATCGTCTGGCCCTGGCCGGGAACGACCGCCTGAGTCGTGTCGAACTCCGCCTTGAGCTCGAACGGCTTCTCCTCGAAGATCGGGATTCGCAGCCGCTGCTCCTCGAGGATGTAGACGGTGATCGCCAGCGCGATCACAATCAGGCCGGCGACGGCGATGAAGTCGGTCATGTGCTTGCGGATCGCGGTCATCAGCCGTCCGCTCCCAGCCTCGAGACCTGCTCCGCCGCCTCGGGCGGAAGGCCCATCGACAGCGCGGCCTTCTCGATCTGTCTCGCCGGCAGGTCGGCGAGCAACGAGGCCGCGTCCGGCTGCGAGGCGGTGCCGGCCGACTCCGGCGCCGGGCCGACGCCGGCACCGAGGTTCGGCGGCTCCTGGGTCTCGCACGGTCTGTTCGGCTTGAACGGCGTCTTCAGCGAGTCCTCGATGTTCGGCATCGAGCCGAGGATCGGGAACGGCGTCAGGCCGACCGCGTCCTGGAGCCCGATCCCGTTGAAGCTCGGGATCGCGTTCGGGAGCTTGACCGTGTTCGTGCCGCCGCCGGCCTGGACGCGGATGTACTGGCCGTTGGCGTCGCCCGAGCGGCTCTCCGAGGCGATCCCGGTGAGCCCGTAGCCGGTCTCCTCGAACACACGCCCGGCGGGCTCATGCGGGTACTGGTTGCCCGGATCGACCGGGTTGACCGTGTCGTTTGCCCACGGGATGACCACCTCGTTGAAGCACGAGGCGAGCGCCCGCGACTGGTTCAGGAACCCCACCGTCCGCTGCGAGAGCTCGGCGAGCTCCGGGATCGTGGGGCGCAGGTCGGCGACCAGCCCGCGGAGCTCCTGCTCGGAGACCAGCTTGCGGACCTGCTCGACGAAGGGGATCGCCGCGCGCAGTGTCTCCGGGGCCGAGCGCGTACCCGGCAGCGCCTCGCGGGCGAACGCCCGCAGGGCCGGGAACGACGCGTTCAGGTTGGCGAACGCCGGCCGCGCCGCCTCGAGCGTGTTCGGGAGCTCCTCGATCGCCTGGCCGAGGGCGACATCCTCGGCGGCGAACGAGCCGGCGAAGGTGCGGAAGTTGGTGACCAGGTCCTGCAGCGTCGCCTCGTTGCGGCCGAGCCCGCGGACGACGCGGTCGAGGCCGCGGATCAGGCCGGTCAGGTCGCCGGGCTCGGTCCCGAGGACGGCCTGGTTGACCTGCGAGGTGTACTTGCCGGCCGGCGCCGAGGTCCGGTAGAGCTCGCGGAAGCCTTCGGCGCCACCGTACTTGATGAACGCGTTGCCGAGCTGATCGAGGAAGACCTGCAGGTCGGAGCGGACGTCGCCCTGCAACGTGGTCAGGATCTCGTCGAGCTGGACCGAGTACGCGGTCTGGTTGACCGGGTAGGTGTAGCCGTCGTCGGTGACCGCTGCGTTGGGGCTTCCGGGCTCCATGTCGACGAAGTAGTTGCCCTCCAGGAAGAGCCGCGGGCGCAGCTTGAAGGTGGCGTCCTGATGCAGCGGCAGGGCGTCCTCGTTGAGCTCCATCGTCACCAGCGCCGCCTGCTGGACCGGCGCCTCGCCGGTCGTTGGGGGCTGCTCGCCGTCGCCGGTCTGCGCGGTCACCTCCTCGCTCTCGGCACTGGTCAGCGGCTCGACCTTGGTCACCTTGCCGACGTTGACGCCGGCGATCCGGACCGGCGAGTCCGTGCGCAGGTTCTGCGACGACTCGAACACGGCGCGGACCTCGTAGGCGTCGCCCCACGGCAGCTGCTTCGTGAAGGCGAGCACCGAAGCGATCGCGATCACGACCACGAGCACGAGGCCGATCGCCCAGCTGGGCAGGCGGGAGGAGTGGTTCGCCCTCACTTGCCGTTCCCCCAGGTCTCCGGCGCGCGCGAGGCGATCCGCGTGTCGCGGAGCTCGCGCTCGCCGTCGTCGTTGTTGAACAGGGTGGTCGGCCCGCGCGAGCCCGGCAGGTCGGAGACGCCATAGGCCGGGTTGCTCGGGTCCTGGCCCGGCACCAGCCCCTGGCCGAGCGCGTAGCCGAACTGGCCGCCCTGGCAGTCGGCGTTGCGCTGGCCGGTGGGCTGATACGCATGGGCGTTGAGGATCGGGATCTCGTAGGGCTCGAACTTGCCGCCGAGCGCCGCCGACTGGCGGCCGCTCGCCTGGATGCCGGCGTAGGCGGTTGCCGCGGACTCGACCTCGAAGGACTCCGGGAAGCCGGTCAGCATCTGCCGGAAGGCGAAGCCGACCTGGTCACGGTCGGAGAGACCGTTCGCGAGGTAGTTCCAGAAGTAGTTCCAGTAGTTGCAGACCGTCTGCGCGGGCGCCACCCACTTGGCCAGCGGCTTGGCGAGGTCGAACGTCTCCTCGAGCCGCTGCAGGCTGACCTTGGTGGTCGGCTGCGAGACGAGCTGGTTGAGTGAGCGCAGCGCGCCCTCGAGCTTCTCGTTGGTCGACGGCGAGCGCCTCAGCACCGGGGTGCCGACGTCGATCGCCTCGTTGAGCACCGGCAGCGTCGCCCTCAGGTCGTTGACCCCCGGCCGCAGCTCCCGGCTCAGGAGCGCGAACTCGCGCAGGAACGGGCGCTGGCGCGGGAGCAGTTCGATCCCGGTCTCCAGGGTTGGCGGTCCCTCGCTGATCGTCTCCTGGAGCGCGGTCGGGTCGGAGGAGATCGCGGCGAAGGCGATCCCGGCCTTGGTGAAGAAGTCGGCCTGCTCGATCGCCACGGGGGCGACGATCCGCGCCGCGTCGCCGAGCTCCGGGAAGAAGCGACGGAGCTGGGTGTCCGGCTCGGTGAGCACGTGGGTGACCGGCTTCAGGCCGCGGAACAGCGGCTCGAGGCTGGTGATCGCGTCGTTCAGCGACGTGCCGCGGCCCGCGAACGCGTTGCCGAACCCGAGCAGGTTGGTGCGCGCGTTGGTCCGCGTCTGGATGTCGAAGGTGTTGCCGATGTCGTCGAACTCGGTCTGCGGCTGGAAGCAGCCGTTCTTCGAGTTCTCGGTGCTTGCGAAGCGCGGATCGCCGGGCAGGAAGCATGCCGTCGCCCTGTCGGTCGCGTCGTCGAGCCCGTCGAAGGTGAAGCCCTCCGGCGCTGGCTCCCCCTCGCCCCGGATGATCTCCAGGTACTTGAGCCCGAACGAGGACCGGTAGCGAACGCGGAAGACCGAGTCCTGTGGGAGTGGCTCGGCGGTCTTCTCGAGCTTCAGGTTCAGCCTCGCGACCGCGCCCTGCGTGCTCCCGGCGGCCTCGCTCCCGCCGCTCGTCTGCGCGGTCGCGCTCGCCCCCGGGTTCTGGATCGCGTCGATCGATTCGACGACGCCGACCCGGTGACCACCGATCCTGATCTCGTTGTTGTTGGTCAGTCGCGCGGCGTCCGGGATCTCGACCGAGACCCGGTACACGGGCACGAATGGCAGCCCTGCGTTCGCGTTGTAGGCGAGGAAGACGGCGACGATCACGATCAGCGTCGTCACCGCGCCGACCATCGTCGGCGAGGCTGTGATGCTTGAGCTCCGGCCCCTCATCAGCTCGAGAACAGGAAGTCGAGGAGGTCTTCGGCCGCGCCGCCGCCGCCGGCCGCCGGGCCCGCGTCCGCGCCGCCGCCGCCGTTCTGGCCGGTCTGGTTGAGCGCCCCGCCGAGCTCGTCCTGCAGACCCTCGGGCAGCTGGTCGAGCGCCTCGGGCGGCAGGTCGAGGATCTGGTCGAGAATGTCGTCGGGGACCGGGCCGCCGGGGGCCTCGGGTGCCGGGGCTCCGCCGCCCGCGTTCCCGCCGGTGTCGCTACCGCCGCCGTTCTGCTCGGTGCCGCCCTCGCCCCGGCCGCCGCTCGCCGAGTCGCCACCCGCACGGGCGTCGTGACGCGCCGAGCCGCTCGGGCTGCAGAGGCTCTCCGCGGCGGGCGGCTCGGTGCCGTTCGGGCACACGGACGGGTCGTAGGGCGGCAGCCTGTCGGGCTCGTTGATCCCGGGCTGGTTCGGCCCGAGCCAGGAGACGCAGTTGTCGGTCTCGAGGATGTTGGTCGTGGTGCCGCCGTCCTCAGCGGGGACGCCGGGCTCGCCGGTCTCCGGGTCGCGGCCGCTGGAGAAGCTCCCGCATGGACCGTTGTTGACGTTGTAGAGGCTGAAGTGGAGCATGTGACCGATCTGGTCGTACTGGTTGAGCGAACCAGCCTGGTAGTAGACGTAGTTGAGGAGGCCCTCCAGCCCGGTGTAGCCCCTGGTGTCCTTCTGCCCGGGCTGCGGGTTGTCGCGGCCGGTGTCGGCCGGCACGCGATCGTCGATCTCCACCGCGCGGCGCGGGTCGTCGATGTCGCGGAGGAAGTCGGACAGGATCTCCGCGGTCGCCGGCGCGTTCTTGCCCGCCTCGCCGAGCTGGGCGATCTCGTCGGCGCCGCGGCGCAGCGCCTGCTCGCCCACCGCGGACGCGCTGCCGAGGCTGGCCAGCGACGCCTCGCTGGCGCTGTTGAACGGCGGCAGGTTGACGGCGAGGCGATTGAGGCCCGGGGCGGCGGCGCGCAGGTCCGTGAGCAGCGGGGTCTGCTCGACCGCCAGGTTGTCGAGCTCGACCAGGGTCGGGCGCAGCTCGGCGAGGAAGTCGTCGAGGATCTCGAAGTTGCGCGACAGGTCCTCGCGCCGCGAGACCGAGATCTCCGCGGTGTCGCGAGCCTCGCGGATGAACCGGACCACGTCGTCGCGACGGGCGGCGAGGCGGCCGATCACCTCGTCGGAGTTCGCGTTCAGGTCGCGGATGATCGTGTTCTGGCTGGCGAGGATCTGGGTCACCTTGCGCAGCTGGGTGAGGGCCGGGGCGCCGAGGCGAACGGCCTCGTTGAGGCTGTCCGGGTCGCCCGCCAGCGCCGTGCCGAACTCGTTGATGATCAGCGTCAGGCGCTCCCGGAACGGCAGCCGCAGCGTGTTCTGGACGAGGTCGTTCTGGACCGTCTGCGCCACCCGGCTCGCCGGGATGTCCGGCTGCGGATCGTCCACGTCATCGTCCTCGTCGATCGGCGGCCCGGCGGGCTCGCAGGAGATGAAGTACTCGGCGATCAGCGACTGGGGCTCGGACGAGCACTTGGTCTCGGTCCCGAGCTCGCCGAGCTCGCCCGAGAGCTCGACGGTGACGATCGCCCGCTTGGCGGCGTTGATGTCGAGCCCCGTGACGGTCCCCGTGTTGACGCCCGCGATCCGCACCTGCGAGCCCTCGACGATGCCGAAGGCGTTGTACATCTCGATCTCGTAGGTGTGCGTGTCGTCGGCGCCGGCGGTCGCGGCGAGGCCGATCACCGGGGTGACGATCAGGGCGCAGATCAGGGCCAGCCGTCTCATGAACCGGGAGCCGTCTGGCTGGGGTCGCAGTCGCCGGCCCGGCCATCGTCGAGCGCGCCGCCGTCGGTGAACGGGACCGAGGTGTCGGAGGGGTCGATGTCGGTGACCGGGTGCTCGTTGCCGCCCGGGCAGCGGCGGGTGTTGCCGGTGTCGAGGGAGGCCTCGAGCTCGGCGGGGGTGAGCGGGTCGGTGAGGTCGGGGGCGCCGCCGGGGCCGGAGATCGTGAAGGCGTTGAGCGAGGTGCTGACCCGGCCGATCCCGGAGATCGCGTCCACGTAGCCGGAGTGCCCGAAGTCGTCGAACCAGCCGACCAGCTCGGGGGTGTAGGCGCGGAAGAAGGCGAGGTTGAGCTCGCCGTTGTCAAGCGAGCAGACCGCCTCGCCGAAGGCGCCCTGGGTGAAGTCGTCGTCGGCGGCGACCTTCAGGTCCTCGGGGTCGGCGGGGCCGGGGCCGCAGTCGGGAGAGCCGCTTCCGACGCCCGCCTTGGCAAGCGCGGGGGCGAGCCCGGTCAGCTCGACGAGGTCGTTGGCGGCGCCGGGCTTTTTGATGATCGCGTCGAGATCGATCACCGTCGGCACCGCGTCGGCGGCCGCGGCGCGGAGCTTGGCGAGGAAGGGGCGAAGCTCTTCGGCGACCGGCTTCGAGGCGTCGACGAGCGGGTCGACGTCCGAGAGCGCCGCTCTGAGGTTGACGAAGGTCGTGTTCGCGTTGCGCATGAAGTCGGGGAACCGGGAGATCGCCAGCGCGAGGCGCTCCTTGCGCTCGCCGATCGCGTTCATCATCCGGTTCAGGTTCCCGATCAGCGCCGAGATGTCGGGGGCGCGGGCGGCGAGCGCCCCGGAGAGCTTCGAGCTGTCGACGATCAGGTTCTCGAACGCGCTCTGGTCGGAGTTGAGCTCGGAGAAGACCCGGCGTGAGGTCGAAAGCAGCGGGTTCAAGTACTTGAGGCCGCGGTTTGCCTGCGGGCCGACGCCCTCATAGGAGAGCTCAAAGCCCTGGATCACGTGCTTGAAGTCCTTGATCGTCTTCGGCGACAGGGTGTTGAAGAGCTGGTCGAGGTCGACGGCCGAGACCGTCTCTGCCTGGGTCAGGGTGTCGCCGTCGGCGATCTCCTCGCCGGCGCTCGAGTCGGGCGGCAGGGTGAGCTGGACCTGGCGGCCGGCGATCTGCGAGAGCGAGGGCGAGCGGACCGTGGCGATCGTGCCGCGGCGAAGCGGGGCGTAGTCGTCGTCGATGGAGAAGGTGACCAGGGCTTCGCCTTCGGGCCCGAGCTGGATCTCCTTCACCGTCCCGGCCGCGGTCCCGCCGACCACGACCTCGTTGCCCTTGACCAGTTGGCCGGCGTTCTCGAACTCCGCCGTGACCTCGTACGAGCTGCCGCCGTTGCCCATCAGGACGACGACGGCGAGAACCGCGATGACCAAAGCGATCAGGGCCGCGATGCGGCCGTTCAGCGACGAGCTACTCAACTCTCCGTTCCTAATCCCCTAACCAGCCGGGAAATCCCGGGCTTCCGCAACCTAACAACCGCCGACTCGGGGTGTCAAAGGACAACCGTGCCCGAAAAGGGCTCTGGAATGCCGGTTTCGTGGCGCTTACGTTGAGTTCACGTTAAGCGCGGCAGCCGTCCAAACGCAACGGGTCACCCCGTCCCGGTTCCGTCGCCGGCCGGGTCGATCAGGGACTCGTACGCCGAGGCCCGGAAGTAGAGCTTGTAGAGCCGAAACCCGGCAGCGTAGGCGTGCCGGCAGGCGCCCTCGAACACGTCGTAGGCCTGCTCGTCGCTCAGCGCCGGGTTCTCGACCCCGGGGTCGCCGGTGTTGATCTGGCTGCGGATGTCGGCGATCGTCGCAAGTCGCTGCTCCTCGGTGCCCGCGACCCAATCGCGGCACTGGGCGAGCTGGGAGATCGAGCCGACCCGGACACCCCCGACGCCCTGAACCGGTTCGTCGGTCGTTGCTTCGTCGGAGTCGCCGCAGCCGGCGAGCGCGGCCGCCGCCACCCCTACGAGCAGGATCCGGCGCAACCGGCCCCTATGGCTGCGACGCCGCGGCTGCGTCGAGATGTTCACGGAGCTTCGCCGCATCCGGGGTCTGCAGGTAGCGCTCCGCCTGCGCGGCGGCCTCGCGGGCCTCCCGCTTCGCGGCCGCAGAGCCGGGTTGAGGCGGCATCTGGAACCACGGGCACGCCGGGTGGTCGGCGCCCGTGTCGCCGCGCGACCAGGTCGAGCAGTCCACCAACGTCGCGAGCTTCACGCTGTCACCGGGGCCTTGGCTGGTCCCGCAGTCGGTGGCCAGCGCGTCAGGCGGCTCGCCGGCCCCGGGGCCGGTGACGCTGGCCGCGGTGCCGTCGGACCCGGTGTTGTTGATCCAGCAGTTGCCCAGCGTCGGCGCCTCGTCCCACCAGAAGTCGACGCCGTTGGGCATCGACTCGGCGAGCGTCGCGTGCGGCACGCTGAAGCGCTGAAGCGCCTTCGGGAACTCGAAATCGGGCGGGCGCTGGCCCATCTGATTGTCATGGAAGGTGTTGTTGCATGAGGTCGAGTAGGTGCCGGCGGTCGGACAGGAGACGCCCGCGTCGACCTCGCCCTCCGGAGTGACGACGAAATCCGGGATGGACAGCAGCAGCGCGCCGTAGCGCCAGTTGTCGAAGACCCAGTTGTCGTGGAACTCGCCGTTGTTCATCCCGGGCCAGATCGTCCCGGCGCCGATCGGCACGCCGACGACCGGCTCGACCGGCGGCTTGGGGTTGTCGCCGGTGAACAGGTTGAGGTTGTTCGAGTAGATGTAGTTGTGGTCGATCTCCGAGCTGTCGGCGGGAAAGCCAGGGTGCCCCGAGGCGGAGATCGTGTCGCTGGAGATCCCGGTCGAGTTGCCGTAGATGTGGTTCTTCGTGATCCGGACCGCGTTGCCCATCGAGCCCGAGTAGGCGAGCGCCGAGCCCCGCATGTCGCACTTCTTGACCACGGTGTTGATCCGCGGCGCGTCGGGATAGAACGACTTGTCGGCCTGCTCGCCGGTCTCCGGGGCGGAGCCGGGATAGACGACCGAGTCGCCCGAGCCGAAGCCATCGCAGCGCTTGTAGAGGCCGTGGTCGGACGTGAAGGTGAGGTTGCCGTAGTCAGCCGCCCAGAAGAACTTCACCTTGTCGAGCAGGTAGCCGTCCGTCTCCTCGACGTAGAGCCCGTGCTCGAGCGCCCCGCGGACGAGGAAGTTGCGCCCGACGAAGCCGTCGGCGCGGTCGATCCGCAGGATCACGTCCTTCGCATAGCCGCTCGGCTTCGCCTCCGGCCCGTTGCCGTCGTAGCCGGTGCCGCCGTCGATGATCACGTCGACCGGCTTCACGCCCGAGCCTTCGAGCTGGAAGTTGCAGGTGATGCACTCGCCCTCGTCGGGGATCCCGTGGCGGTCGGCGAGCGGCGGCGACGGTGGCGGGGTCTCCGGCACCGAGCGGCCCGCGATGTGGATCAGGTTCTGGTCGTTGGGACACTCGACGTGGTACTTGTAGCTCGGCGTCTTGGCGCCGCCGGTCGACGTCTGGGTCAGGGAGGCGCAGGCGGGATCGTTCTTGAGCTGCTTGCGGGAGGTCGGCTCCTTGTAGTGCCCTGGCATCACGACGACGCGGTCGTTGTTGCCGGAGTCGAGGACGGCCGGCTGGATCTCGTCGTACTTGCAGCGCTGGGCGAGCGCCAGGTTGATGTCCACGAGCTTCCGAGCCTTCTTGTCGGAGAGCTCCTTCTTGGGCTGGCTCGGCCGAATCCGGAAGCCCTTCTTCTTCGCCTTGCGGATCGAGTCCTGGAGGATGTCCAGCGAGCGCTTGCCGTCGTCGCCGACGCAGACGACGCGGACCTCGCCGGGGCCCTCGCCGGTGACCGCGGAGCCGAGCGACCGTGCCGTCGGCACCTCGCCGCCGGCCGGCGGGTTCACGGACTTGTCCGGCCGCGGGTCAGGCCAGTAGGAGGGACGCTCGAGATGGGCGAACGCGACCGCGGGGAGTGCGAGGACCAGCATCGCGACGACCGCGACGACGACCTTCAGCGGGTCGCTCCCGCGGCTCTCATCCCTGTGCACCGTGATTCCCCTCTCTTCATGCCGCTCGGCGGCCTCTCTACGTGCCGCTCGGCGGCCTCTCTGGCATCCTGAAGATACCAGCGCGGCACCCCGCAGGTCAGTAAATGAGTGCTTTGGCGTCGCGCGGGTGGGCGCTCGATGACGAACGTCGGTCGGCCCGCACATGGGCGGGTCAACCGACGTTCGTGACGACCTCTAGCTCGCCTCGCCGAAGCGGCTTGCGACCTCGTCCCAGTTGACGACGTTCCAGAACGCGTCGATGTAGTCGGGGCGCTTGTTCTGGTACTTGAGGTAGTAGGCGTGCTCCCAGACGTCGACCCCGAGCAGCGGCGTCTGGCCGTCGGAGATCGGCGTGTCCTGATTCGGGGTGCTCGTCACCGCGAGGCCGGAGCCGTCGTGCACGAGCCAGGCCCAGCCGGAGCCGAAGCGGCCGACGCCGGCGTTCTTGAACTCCTCCTTGAACGCGTCGAAGGAGCCGAACTTCTCGTCGATCGCCGCCGCCAGATCGCCCTCGGGCTCGCCGCCGCCGTCGGGGCTCATGATCTGCCAGAAGAAGCTGTGGTTGGAGTGGCCGCCGGCGTTGTTGCGGACCGGGCCCTGCTTGTCGTCGGGCAGCGAATCGAGGTTCTGCAGTACCTCGTCGACGTCCTTGTCGGCCCATTCGGTGCCCTCGAGCGCGGCGTTCGCCTTGTCGACGTACGCCTGGTGGTGCTTGTCGTGGTGGACGCGCATCGTCGCCTCGTCGATGTGGGGCTCGAGCGCGTCGTAGTCGTACGGGAGATCCGGTACTTCGTAAGCCATCTAATCCTCCAGTCGGGGGTCTGAGTAGAAGTTATCCGAGCGCCTCGGAAAAGCCCTGCCGCCAGCTCGCGTACCGAGGCTGCCACCCAAGCTCCCGCTTCGCCCTCTCGTTCGAGGCGCCGCGCATCGTCGATGCGAAGGCCACCACCTCCTTGCCCGCGACCAGCCGCGCCAGCCATGCCGGTACGCGCCGCGGCGGCTTCGCGCCGAGCGCCCGCGCGTACACGGGAAGCCAGGCGCTCGTCGGCGCGGGCTCGTCGTCCGCGACGTTGTAGATGCCGGAATCCCCGCGCGCCGCGGCCGCCACGGCCGCCGAGGCGGCGTCCTCGACGTGGACGAACGAGAAGGTGCCCGCACCGTTGCCGATGATCGGGAACCGGCGCCGGCGGACCTCCGACGCCTGGTGCCCGTCTGGCGCGTAGGACGTGCCCGGCCCGTAGAAGAACCCGTAGCGCAGGACCAGCCCGTCGATGCCCGCGGCGCCGATCACCTGCTGCTCGAGCGACATCGTCGCCTCCACCGCCCGGCCGAACTCGCCGGGCATCGAGATCACCGAGGCGTCTTCCGTCTTCACCCAGCCGCCGGTCGGCGCGTAGATGAAGGCGATGCTCTGGGCGACCATCCGCCGCGCCCCGGCGGCCCCCGCGGCGCCGACCAGGTTGCTCGTGCCCTCGCGCCGGATTCGGTTGTTGGCGTCGTAGATGCCCTTCTTGCGCGGGTCGAGCTCCGGCGGAAGCGAAGTGAGCTGGTGGATGACGACTTCGGGCTTGGCCGCTGCGACGGCTTCGTTCAGCGCCGGCCGGTCGAAGACGTCGCAGACCACGCAGCGCGCGCCATCCGCGCGGATCTCGGCGGCGCGCTCCTCGCGCCGGGTCATCCCGGTCACCTCGTGTCCGGCGGCGACCAGCTGCCGCAGCAAGGGCCGCCCGATCGCCCCGCTCGCGCCTGCGACGAAAACCCTCACCAGGTCGTTCTATCGCAGGGCTCGTTGATAGGGTCGCCCGATCGCAGGGAACCCGGGAGGAGTGAGCGTGAGAGGGATTTCGAAGCTGGTCGTCGCGATCGTCGCGATCGTCGTGATGGGCGCCGCCGCGTCCGCGTCCGCGGCCGCGGCCGCCACCGACCCCGCCGCGGCGAAGAAGGCGAAGCTGAAGGTCGCGACCAGTCAGAAGAAGATGCTCAGGAAGGGCGGGATCTCGGTCACGGTCAAGAACCTGACGAAAGCGCAAGGTGAAGCTGAAGGCCAAGTCGTCGACCTTCGACGCGCAGAAGCCGAGGAAACTGACCAAGAGCGCGACTCTGAGGGCACACTCGAAGACCGCCACCGTCCGGCTTCCACTCACCCACAAGGGGGAGCAGAGAGTCGAGAGCTGCGAGGCGCGGAAGATCCTCGTCAACGGCAAGGGCGCCGGCAAGACGACGGTCGAGCTGAAGCGCAACACCAAGGAGTGCAAGCCGAAGCCGATCGACCTCAGCCGCGCGGACGACTGCGACTTCATCGCCGTCCAGGACGGCTCGCTCTGCATGCTGCCGTTCCCCGACGACTACTACACGGTCAAGGACAGGAGCACGCCGAGCGACCGCCGCGTCGACCTTCACCGACGCCGGGATGCCGCAGAACCTCGGCGGGACGCCGCTCGCGGCCGCCCCGTACAACCGCAACGACGGCTTCAGCCCCGGCCAGGTGATCACGCTCAAGGTCCCGGGGCTCGACACGCCGGCGGCGTTCGCGAACACGGATCCGCTCCCGCTGAGCGACCTCAGCCGCAACCAATCGCAGACGTCGAACGAGCCGATCGTGGTCATCGACACGCAGAGCAACAAGCGGGTGCCGATCTGGGTCGAGCTCGACTCCAACGCACCGACCCCGGAGAAGACCGCCCTGCTGATCCACCCCGCGGTCAACTTCGAGTCGGGTCACCGCTACATCGTCGCGATGCGCAACCTCCGGGATGCCGGTGGCAAGACGCTCGCCGCGCCGGAGGGGTTCCGCTATTACCGCGACGAGCTGCCCACGAAGAAGCGGCCGATCACCGACCAGACGAAGCGGTTCGAGAACCTCTTCCGCGCCCTGCGCAAGGCGGACGTCAAGCGCGCCAACCTGTACCTCGCCTGGGACTTCACGGTCGCCAGCGACGAGAACATCGCCGAGCGGCTCCTGCACATCCGCGACGACGCCTTCGCGCAGCTCGGCGACACCAACCTCGCCGACGGGCTCGTCCAGGGCAACGCGCCGGCGTTCACCGTCGACACGGTCGACAACAACCCGAGCACCGAGATCGCCCGCCGGGTGCGGGGCACGTTCACGGTCCCGTGCTACCTGACCAACGGTTGCGAGGCGCCGGCGGTCTTCGACCTCGACCCGAACGGCGACCCGATCCAGCACGGTACCTACACCGCCAACTACGACTGCATCATTCCGCACGCCGCCGTCGACGATCCCGGCGCCAGCCCGGCGCGGCCGTCGCTCTACGGTCACGGCCTGCTGGGCGAGGCCGACGAGGTCAACAGCAGCCCGCAGCGGTCGCTCGCCCAAACGCACAACTTCGCCTTCTGCGGCACCGACGTGATCGGGTTCGCGTCCGAGGACGTCCCGAACACGATCGGGATCCTCCAGAACCTCGGCCGGTTCCCGGAGCTCACCGATCGCACCCAGCAGGGCGAGCTCAACATGCTCCTGCTCGGGCGCCTGATGATCAACGGGAGCGGCTTTCTCTCGCACCCCGCCTTCCACGTCGACGGGGTCAGCACCGCGAGCGCGCCGGTCCTGGATGGCTCGAAGCTGTTCTACAACGGGAACAGCCAGGGCGGGATCCTGGGCGGCGTCATGACCGCGCTGGCGCCCGACTTCACGCGGGCGTCGCTGGGAGTGCCGGGGATGGGCTACTCGACCCTGCTGACGCGGTCGATCGACTTCGACGCGTACTCGCAGATCCTCTATCCGGCCTACCCGGACGAGCTCTCGCGGCCGCTGCTGCTGTCGCTGATCCAGATGCTCTGGGACCGCTCCGAGCCGAACGGCTACGCGCACGTGATGACCGACCGCCCGCTCCCGAACACGCCGCCCCACGAGGTGCTGCTGAACGTCGCCCTCGGCGACCATCAGGTCACCAACTGGATGGCCGACGTCGAGGCGCGCACGATCGGTGCGAGCATCCACATGCCGATCGTCTACGCCGACCGCTGGCCGGGGGTCGACGTCGGCTGGGGCATCGATCCGATCTCGAGCTATCCCTTCTCCGACTCGGCGATCGTCTACTGGGACGGCGGGCCCGTGCGCGACAACCCGGCCCCCCCGCCGGCCGTCATCGGAACCAATGTGCCGCCGCTGGGCAACATCCCGAACACCAGCGGCCAGGACCCCCATAGCCTGCCCCGCCGCGAGCCCGAGGAGCAGCAGATGGTCTCCGACTTCCTGCGCCCGGACGCGCAGAGCGCGATCACCGACACCTGCCTCGGGCCCTGTTACGACGGCGGCTTCGCCGGGCCGTAGGACCGCAAGCGCGAACGCCGGGCGACCGCGGAGGTCGCCCGGCGTCCTGCAATCGGGGCGCCCGGATTTGAACCGGGGACCTCACCGACCCGAACGGTGCGCGCTACCAGGCTGCGCCACGCCCCGAGGCCTCTCAGTATTGCGAAACTAGACTCCCCTGCAGGGTGATCCGTTGAGCGCCACCGGGGAGGGGGAGGACGAGCACGAGGTCAGACCGCTGTACGCGGTGGTCGCGACCGTCAGCGGGATCGTCCTGCTCACGATCCTGATCCTGGCGATCGAGCCGCTGCGGTCGGGGGTCGGCGACGCGATCAGCGGCGACACCGGCGACCTGCGCGGCGACCTGCGCGGGCTCGGCTTCGGCGGCGTGATGATCGCGCTCACGCTCGCGCTGGCTCACGTCGTGATCTGGTATCCGGCCGAGATCCTCGACCTCGCGGTCGGCTACGTGTACGGGTTCTGGGGGGGCCTGGTCCTGGTGATGGTCGGCTGGCTCGCCAACGGCCTGATCGCCTACTGGATCGGCCGCCACGCCGCCCGGCCGGCGCTCTACCGGTTCGTCGGCCAGCACCGCTTCGACCGGCTCGAGCAAGCCGTCGAGGCCGGCGGCGCGACCCTGCTGCTCGGCATGCGCCTCGTGCCCGTGATCCCGTTCAGCCTCTTCTCGATGGTGGCCGGCGCGGCGCGCGCCGACCTGTTCACGTTCATCTGGACGACGGTCGTCGGCTACCTCCCGCTGACCGTGGTCTTCGTGTACCTCGGCAGCCAGCTGGAGGAGCTCTCGCCGACCGACCCGATCCTGTGGCTGGGCGCCGCGGTGCTGATCGGCCTGCTGGTGGTGACCCGCCGGGTCCGCCGGCGATGGGGGCGCGGCCAGCTCGGATCGCAGCCGGAAGCCCAGCCCGAGGCTCAGCCGGAGCCCGAGCCGGAGACCTGATCGACCGCCGCCTCGATCTGCTCGCGGCTCGGGGTATCGATCAGCTCCCGCTGGCCGCCGGGACCCGAGACGACCACGGCCGGCTCGGCCGGGAGCTTCAGGTCGGCGGCCAGGATCGCATCGTCGCGAACCAGCTCCTCGGCCTCGGGCGAACCGAAGTCCTCGGCCCACTGCTCCGGCTCGAGCTCCGGCACCGCCTCGGCGACCTCGCGCAGGAACTCCTCGTCGACCTCCCCCGCCTGAGCGGCGTCGATGTTGCGAACGAAGGTGTCGAGGTACTGCCACTGGCGTGACTGCAGGCCGGCCGCCTCGGCCGCGATCGCCGCGAGGGTGGTGTCGTTTGGCGCGACCGAGAAGTGGCGGAACTCGAGTCGCGCCTCGCCGGTGCGGGCGTACTCCTCGACCAGCGGATCGACGGTCTCGATCTCGAACTCGGCGCACGGCTCGCACTGGACGTCGTTGAAGACGGTGATCGTCGTCGCGGCGTCGGCGGGGCCCAGGTAGGCGCCGTCCTGCTGGATCCCGCCGAAGATCCGCTGGACATCGTTGACGCCGCCGATCTCCCGTGGCTGCGGGCCGCCGCTGCCGACCGAGATCGAGTAGACCGCGCCGGCGACGCCGACCAGCCCGAGGCCGAGCAGCACGCGGGGCACCCAGGCGTTCACGCTAGTGCCGGAGTCGGCACTTAACCGGCGACCGCCTTGTAGTAGCGGACCGCGAGCCCGGTCAGCAGGGTCTCGAAGGTCTGCTCGAGGCCGCCCCCCGCCTCACCCGCGTAAGCCTCGAGCCCCCGGCGCTCGATCTCCTCGCTGAGCGCGATCACCTGATCGACCAAATCCGGGTGCTCGTCGCAGAAATAGGCGCCGATCGAGTACAGCTCCGTGTCCATCAGCGAGTCGAGGAACTCGCTGTGGCCGCTTGTCGCGATCGGCTCCGTCATCGGCCCGACATCGTACGGAGAACGGGCGCCTCAACACCGACGCGGCTCGGCTACGCCTCGCTGGCCATGTATCCCCAATTTGCGGTCATTTCAGTTGACTACGTCCGCTCGGACCGATAACACTTCCGGTGCTGAATGACAGCGGGAAGGGAGTAGATACGTGGCCAACCACCTGACGCCGGGCGAACTCGCCGACGAGATGAACATGAAGCGTCGGGAGGTGATCTCCAAATGCATGGAGCTCAACGTCCCGATCTTCCAGGGCCGCATCGACAAGACGCTCTTCGTCTCCACCATGCGCGAGCTCGGACACTCACCGGACCCCCGCGAGGCCGTCGCCTAGGCCTTATTCGCGGGTCGCACCCTCCCACACTCAGGTAGCTTTCCCCCGGGCGGGTCACCGCCTCTGTTTTCGGCTACCCCAAGGGAGAGGAACTGAATGGAATCGGCCACGGTCGAACGGTCCGCGACCGACGCGGCAACGGGCGCGAAGACGCTCGCCGACCTGTTCCCGGCAGCCGTCGCCAAGCACGGGCAGCGGCGCGCGGTCATCTACAAGGACGACGACGGCACCTGGGTCTCGAAGACATACACCGAGGTCGGTGAGATCGTCCGCAAGCTCTCGCTCGGGCTGATGGACCTCGGGATCGAGAAGGGCGACAAGGTGGCGATCCTCTCCAACACCCGCCCCGAGTGGACCTACTTCGACTTCGCGGCGCTCTCGGCCGGCGCGACCGTCGTCCCGATCTACCAGACGAACTCGCCCGAGGAGTGCCAGTACGTGCTCGAGAACTCCGACGCGGTCGCGGTGGTCGTCGAGGACGACGAGCAGCTGGAGAAGATCCGCCGCATCCGCGACAACTGCCCGCAGCTCGAGCACGTGATCCGGATGACGGGCCAGTCCGCCGACGCGATCTCGCTCGCCGACCTCGCCGAGCGCGGGGCCTCGGGCTCCGAGGCCGAGTGGGAACAGCGCTACACGTCGGTCACCGCCGACGACATCTGCACCTTCATCTACACGTCGGGCACCACCGGGCCGCCCAAGGGCTGCGTGCTCTCGCACGGCAACTACCGCTCGATGCTCGAGATGGTGCATTCGGTCAGCGTCCTCAACGAGGACGAGGTCACCTACCTGTTCCTCCCCCTGGCGCACTCGTTCGCGCTCCTGATCCAGCTCGGCACCTTTGACCTCGGCGCCGCGCTCGCCTACTGGGAGCGCGACCCGCTGAAGATCCTTCCCAACCTCTCCGAGGTGAAGCCGACCTACTTCCCGTCGGTGCCGCGGATCTTCGAGAAGATCTACACGGCCGCGACCGCGGCGGTCGAGAAGGAGGGCGGGCTGAAGAAGTCCGTCTTCGATTGGGCGGTGCGGGTCGGCAAGCAGGTGAGGGCGCTCGAACGCCAGGGCAAGCGCCCGGGGCCGCTGCTCGCGCTCCAGCACCGGATCGCCGACAAGCAGGTGCTGTCGAAGATCCGCAACCTGTTCGGCGGCAACCTGAAGCTCGCGGTCAGCGGCGCGGCGCCGATCAACCCCGAGATCCTCGAGTTCTTCGACGCCTCGGGCGTGCTCATCCTCGAGGGCTGGGGGATGACCGAGACCTCGACCGCGGCCACAATCGCCACCCCCGAGGACTTCAAGTTCGGGACGATCGGCAAGCCCTTCCCAGGCTGTGAGGTGAAGATCGCCGACGACGGTGAGATCCTCGCCAAGGGCCCGAACATCTTCCAGGGCTACTACAAGAACCCGGAGGCGACCGCCGAGACGCTCGTCGACGGCTGGCTGCACACCGGCGACATCGGCGAGTACGACGCCGACGGCTACCTGAAGATCACCGGCCGCAAGAAGGACATCATCATCACCGCCGGGGGCAAGAACATCACCCCGGCGAACCTCGAGGGCGAGATCAAGCAGCATCCCCTGGTCTCTCAATGCGTGGTGATCGGTGACCGGCGCCCCTATCTCATTGCGCTGGTCACCCTCGACCCGGACGAGGCGAGCGCCTACGCGCGCGATCGCGGCCTGCCGCAGGACCTCGCGGCGATCGCCCAGAATCCGGACGTCCGCGAATCGATCGAGGAGCACGTCGAGAAGATCAACCGGAAGTACGCCCGGGTCGAGCAGGTGAAGAAGATCGAGATCCTCCCGCAGGACCTCTCTCAGGAGGGCGGCGAGCTGACGCCGACGATGAAGATCAAGCGCAACATCGTCGCGGACAAGTACGCGGACCGGATCGAAGCCCTCTACGCCGGCTAGGCGTTGAGCCGCGACTAATCCACCTCTACGGTTGAAAAAGCGCGGCTCGTCCGAGTAAACGCTGGATCTCGGCCACCACAGCGGCCGGCTCGCTGTCTATCCGGCGCTTGGTGACTCGGCGGACCTTCAGGCCGAGGTCCTCGAGCTCCGCGGTCTTCGTCCGATCACGCTCGAAAGCCTCGGACGATGAGTGCGTGGAGTAGGCGTCGACTTCGACGACGAGCCGAGATTCGGGCCAGTAGAAGTCCGCCTCCCACCTGCCCACGCGAACGTTTGTCTGGGCATCCGGAACTCCCGCGGTCCGCAGGGCTTTGAGTAGCTTGCGTTCTGGGGTGGAGCGTGTCCGCTTGGGCCCCTCGCCGTCGAGCAACACGCGCAAGCGCCCGGTCCCCCGCCTCCTTCGCTGCCTTTCCACCTCCCGCAATAGCGGCGCGCGCTGGATGAGCCGAAGCGCGAACGCTTCCGCCGCCGCCCGCTCGAGTTCCTCGTCGGTCGCATCGTCGCCGGCGAAAATCGATCAGCGTCCGCGCTGGGGCGGTCACAGGGATCCGCTCGCGATCCCGAATCTCATACGGAGCGAGCGCCGCGGTCTCATGGACGACGAGCTTCGCGTTGCCGGGAACGTGACGGCCCGTGACCGTGACGTGCACAGGGCCGGGTTGGGCTGGGTAGGGGAGGAGTTCGTAGAGGTGCACGCCGGATCGATGGCTGATGGCCGCGCCGAGACCGCAAGCGAGAAGCGCCGCCATCTCGTAGGTATGGACGCCCTCCATCAGACCGACGAGATACACGCCGCGATGGAGGCGCACGAACTCGCCCCGAGCAACCCACCCCTCTACCTGCCGATCCGTCACTCCAAGCCGCAGCAGTTGGCGGCGCGTGATCACTCCGTGCTGGGGGCGGGCCAACTCCGCGACTTTTCGGCGAACCGCGTCCAATCCACCCATACGGTGGACAAGACGCGGCTCACCCCGAATTCGCCCCCGTGCGACTTTTGGCGGCGCGCGGGGTTCACGATGTGATGGGAGTTAGGCGTTACGCGGGGATCGCGGCGCTGGCCATGGTGGGCCTCGGCGCCGCCGTGGGCGGCGGAGGGTCGCCGGCCCGGGCCGGCGAGCAGGCGCAGCCGCCGAACGTGGTCGTCGTGATGACCGATGACCAAGCGCAGGCGTCGCTGCCGCTGATGCCGACGGTCGCGTCCGAGCTGGGCGGCAACGGCGCCACCTTCGCCAACAGCTTCACGAACTGGCCGCTGTGCTGCCCCTCCCGGGCCACCTTCTACACCGGCCAGTACGCGCACAACCACCGCGTGCTCGGCAACCAGCCGCCGGTCGGCGGCTGGAGCAGCTTCAACGACACCAACACGCTCCCCGTTTGGCTGCAGGCAGCGGGCTACCACACGGTCCACGTCGGCAAGTACCTGAACGGCTATGGCGAGGACGCCAACGACCCGGCCTACGTGCCCCCGGGCTGGAACGAGTGGTACGCCGCCACCGCCGGCACGACCCAGACCGTCTACAACTACACGCTGAACCAGAACGGCTCGCTCGTCAGCCGCGGAGCGGCGGTCACCGACTTCAAGCAGGACGTGTTCTCGGATCTCGCGGTGGACGCGATTCAGCGCAACGCGCCCGGCGGGCCGTTCTTCCTCGGGGTCATGTACACGGCCCCGCACTCGGGGGGGCCGAACCCGAATCCGAACCCGCCGTCCAACTGCTTCGGCGCCGCCCCGAAGCCCGCCCCGCGCCACGCGGACGCCTTCAACTCCGAGCCGCTTCCGGTAGCGCCGAACTACAACGAGGCGGACGTGTCCGACAAGCCGGCCGCGATCCAGGCCCTGCCGCCGATCACCGATGATCAGACGCAGGCCATCCGGCGCAAGTACCGCTGCCGGATCGAGTCGCTGCTGTCGGTCGACGACGGCGTCGGGCGGATCCTCGACGCGCTCGAGGCGGCGGGCGAGCTCGAGAACACTCTCGTCGTCTTCACCTCCGACAACGGCTTCTTCCACGGCGAGCACCGCGTCCAGACGGGCAAGAACCGCGTCTACGAGGAGGCGGTGCGCGTGCCGCTCGTGATCCGAGGGCCGGGGGTGCCCGCCGGCGTGACCGTGGACGACCTCGCGATCAACGCCGACCTCGCGCCGACGATCCTCGAAGCCGCCGGGGTCGCGGCCGGCCTGCCTCAGGACGGGCGCTCGCTGCTCCCGTTCGCCGCGCACCCGAAGCGCCTCCACGGGCGTGAGCTGCTGCTCGAGAAGGGCAGCGTCGTGGACGGCGACGACGACGAGGTCCAGCAGAGCGACACGTTCTCGGCGGTCCACACGAGCCGCTACGTCTACGTCGAGAACATCACCGGTGAGCGCGAGCTCTACGACCTCGCCGTCGATCCCTACCAGCTCCAGAACCAGATCAACAACCCTGCCTACGACGCGGTCGAGGCCGCGCTCGCGTCGCGGCTTGCTTCGCTGCGCAGCTGCGCCGGCGAAAGCTGCCGGACCAAGCCCGACCTGAACCTGAAGCTCCCGAGGTCCCACCGCGAGCACGGCCGCTCGTGCCGCGATCCGCAGGACTTCATCGCCCGCGTCCGCGGCTCGGGCGCGTCGCAGCTGGTGCGAGCCGGGTTCACGGTGGGGGGCTCGGAGGCCGGCCACGACAGGTCCGGCCCGTTCAAGAAGGAGATCCGCCCGCGGCTGCTGCGGGCGAAGAAGCGGCCCGAGATCAGGGTGCTCGCCGAGCTGCTCGACGGCCGCGAGCTCAGCCTGCAGAAGCAGGTGCGGATCTGCCGCTAGACCTGGGTGTCGGCGTCGGCGGCCGGCTCGTCGGCCTGCTGCTCCTCGGCGGGCGAGGAGCGCAGCAGCGCCGAGTTGGTGAGCTCGAGCACCCGGCGCCACGCGGACATCTTCTCCCGCTCCCGGTCGACCTGCTCGAGCACGTGGCGGACGCGACGCGCCGAGATCTCGATCCCGTGACGCTCGGCGATCGCCTTGTAGCGGTCATAGTCGCGGGCGAGCTTCAGGGTCACCGACTCGAACCCGTGCTTGGCGATCTGCAGCCGCGCCCGGTAATCGAGGATCGAGGTGCCGAACATCAGCTCGTCGTCGAGCTCCGGCTCGATCAGGATGATGTCGACGCCCGGGTAGCGCTCGCCCCAGATCTCGACCGCACGGTGGAGGCGATCGTGGGAGAGCAACCGGAAGGCCTGGTTCGCGACCGCCGCGATCCCCATGTCCGAGACCCGGCGGGCACGCGAGCCGGTGATCGTCGGGATGTTCTTCTGGAAGTCGTTGACGTACGGGACCAGCGGGTTGATGACGATGATGAACTTCGCCCCGCGCTCGACCGCGACGTCGACGTTGGTGGTCGAGAGGATGCCGCCGTCGATGAACTCGCGACCGGCGATCTCGACCGGCTCGTAGATCCCCGGCAGGGCGCCCGAGGCGGCGACCGCCTTCGAGATCGGCACCTCCGCCCACTCGCCCTCGCCGAGGATGACGCGCTCGGTCGTGTCGAGGTCGGTCGCCGTCAGATAGAGCTCCCGCGTCAGCAGCCGGAAGTCGTCGGTGCGGTCGGGGTCGGAGAGGACCTCGGCCACGTAGCGCTCGATCCCCTTCCCGGAGTAGATCCCGTTCGGGAGCGCCGCCGAGAGCCCGAGGACGAGATCGACCGCCGACACCTCGCCGATCTGGCTGATCGTCTCCCGCAGGGTCGAGACGACCTTGAACGGCAGCGTCAGCCCGCCCTTCAGGAATCCCTTGTAGTTCGGCGACAGCAGGGTGCCGAGGTCGATGTCGCGGATCGGCGAGGGCAGGTCCTTGTTCAGGACCCGCATCATCTCCTCCGGGGTGACCCCGTTGGCGATCATGCTGGAGACGAAGGCGCCGGCGCTGGTTCCGACGTAGATGTCGAACTCGTTCACGGTCGAGTTCGTCGCCAGCAGGTCGATCGCGCGCAGGGCCCCGATCTCGTAGACGCCGCCGGTGAAGCCGCCGCCGCCGAGGACCAGGGCCGTCTTCGACGGCCGCTTGCGCGCCCGGGCGCGACGAGTCCCCTTGGGCTCGCTTGGGGGCTCGAAGTCGACGACCTTGCCCATCGGTATGGGTGATTATTCCAATCGCGCCCCGGGTACCGGCGCACGCACGCCTGGGCCGTGCCTGGCTAGCCTGCTTCCGATGACCCGCATCGCGCTCTTCATCGCCGTTCTGACCGCCGTGCTCGCGGCTGCGGCCCCGGCCCTCGCCGGGCCCGGAGAGGGCGGGTCGACCCCCGTCGCCCGGCCGGGGACGGCGGCCGCCTCGCAGAAGGCGCTCTCGCGCTCGGAGCTTCGCGAGCAGCTCGATGACGCGATGGACTACGCCGGCGGCGCCAGCGGCGCCTTCGTGTTCGACGTCGACGGGGGCGGGGAGCTCTTCGGCGAGGACGCCGGCGAGCGCCGGGTCCCGGCCTCGAACGAGAAGCTGTTCACGACCGCCGCGTTCCTCGCCGCGCTCGGTCCGGACGCCCACCTGGAGACACGCGCCTACGCCGTGGGGAAGCTCACAGGTCGTGGCGACTCGGTCCTCGACGGCGACCTGGTGGTGGTCGGCGACGGCGACCCTGCCTTCGGCACCGCGAGGTTCGCGCGCGCCCACGACCAGCCGGTGAGCCGGGTCGCCACGCTGGCCGGCAACGTCGCCCAAGCGGGGATCAAGCGGATCACCGGGCGGGTGCTCGCCGACGACACGATCTTCGACCGCAAACGAGCCGCCGGGCCCGACCTGAGCCCGCTCTCGGGCCTCTCGTTCAACAACGGCATCGACGAGGGCGGCTACGCGCACGACCCCGAGCTGGTCGCGGCGAAGGCGATGAAGCACGCGCTGCGCAAGCGCGGGATAAAGGTCAGGGGCCGGATCGGGCACCAGAACCTCCCCGACAACGTGCTCCGCACCGAGCCGCTGGCGGCGGTCGCCTCGCCGCGCGTCTCGGCGCTGATCGAGGAGACCAACGTACCGTCGAACAACTTCTTCGCCGAGATGCTGCTCAAGCGGCTGGCGGCCACGGACGGCTCGCGCGGGACCAGGCTCGCCGGTGCCGAGGGCGTCGAGCGCTTCGCGCAGTCGGTCGGCACCGACATCCAGGCCGTCGACGGCTCGGGGCTCTCGCGCCGCAACGCGGTCTCGCCACAGGAGGTGGTCAAGCTGCTGGTCGGGATGGCGCGGGACCGCGAGAACGCCGAAGCGTTTCGCGACTCGCTGCCGGTGGCGGGGCGTGAGGGCACGGTCGCCGACCGGATGCGGGGGACCGCCGCCGAGGGCAACTGCGCGACGAAGACGGGCACGCTCGACGGGGTCTCCGCGCTGTCGGGTTACTGCGATGCCGGCGGCCGCACGATCGCCTTCTCGGTGCTCAACAACGGCGTCGACGTCAACGCCGCCCGGGTCACCCAGGACCGCGTCGCGGCGGCGATCGCCCGCTACCGGCCGTAGGGCGGGTCAGCCTCAGGGACAGTTGACCTGCGTATCTCCGACGTCGGCCGCGCAGGTATCGACGTCGGCGCCCCCGTCGACGAAGTCGTTGCCGCCGATCCCGTCGACCACGTTGAGCGTGTCGTTGCCCGCCCGGCCGAGGAGCCTGTTGGCGAGGTTCGAGCCGCTCGTCAACGTGTCGCCGGCCGCGCCACCGATCAGGGTCTCGACGTCGGTCCTGACGTTGTCGCCCTCGCCCGGGGCCCCGTCGGCGGGGCTGTCGTCGATCGTGACCGTGACCGCGGCCACGCGGCTGGCGTAGCTCGCGACGTCGATGCCGCTGCCGCCGATCAGGAGGTCGGCGCCGCTGTCGGCCGGTCCCTCCCCAAACGTGTCCTTGCCGGCGCCGCCGTTGACGGTGTCGTTGCCGTCCCCGCCGGTCAGCGTGTCGTCGCCGACGCCGCCGCAGATCTTGTCGTCGTCGCCGAGGCCCTTGATCGTGTCGTCACCGCCTTCGCCGGCGATCACGTCCGAGCCCGCGGTGCCCGTCAGCGTGTCGTTGCCGGAGGTGCCGGCAATCGTCGCCGTCGATCCCAGGCAGGGCGGCGGCACCGTGCAGTCGAGCGTCCCCTGGCGCAGCGAGTGCGAATCGGTGGCGCCGTCCTCGGCCCAGATGACCGGCTTGAGGCCGCCGACGCACTCCGCCTGGGGGGTGATCGCGAAGCCCTCGTTGTTGAGATCCGCCATCCCGCCGGGACGGTCATAGGTGTTGGTGACGACGAACTTTCCGTCATTGGGGCCGGACTGCGCGATGTCCAGGGTGTTGTGCTGGCCGTCGCAGAGGTTGTCGCACACCGCCCACAGGTGGGTGCTCTCTGGCTCGTACTCGAGCGCCATCACCTTCGGCAATCCGCTCGCGATCGTCGCGACCCGGGTGAAGGTGTCCGTTGTCCGGTCGAGCGCGTAGGCCAGGACCCTGCCGTCCTCCTCGACGCCCACGAAGAACAGGCCCCGGCCGTGGTTGGGATACGTCGCCGGGTTGTACGCCGCAGCCGTGGCCTCGTCGAAGAAGCCCTTCGAGACGAGGAAATCGTCCGGCACCCACGTGATCGCCTCCGGACCCGCGTTGAAGCCCAGTCCCGGCAGGTCCGCGGTCAGATTGAAGTCGTCGGTCGCGTTGAGGCTGGTCGCCGTACCCGTGACGTTGAAGCGCAGCACCGCGGGCCGGCTGGTGCTCGGGACGCTGGTGTTGCTCTCGGTGGCCACGTAGACGCCGTTCGGGTCGCCGGTGGCCAGGGTCACCCCCTCCGCGTCCGGATTGCCCATCCCGTCGGGGTAGCGCAGCCGCTTCCCGTTCGTCCAGCCGTTGGTCGTGTCCTTCGTCCACTTCGTGCCGTCCCAGAGCAGCCGGAAGAGGCTGGGGGTGCTGTTTCGCACCGCCCAGAGGACGCCGGGGGCGGCGGAGCCGGAGGGTTGATAGGCGAGCCCGCTGAGGTTGTCTCCGAACACGTTGACCCCATCCGCGAACGAGACCGTGGTCCCGCCCGGCCAGACCGCGCCGGACGCAGGCGTCGCAGCCGCGAGCCACGGGACGGCGAGCGCGAGGGAGGCGACGAACGCCCTGAGTGGTGCGCGCCTTGCCATGTTCAATGTGAACTCCTTCGCTTGCGGACCGGGCGTCCCGTGCCGGCGGATCCACTCTACCCCGCCTTCCGTGCCAGGCGCTACTCCGACAGCCCGGCTGCCTTCCGGGCTGCTGCGCGATCCATGAATCCCTGGATGCGCACCACCCGTCCGTCGCGCACCTTGAAGACAACCGCCGTGTCGATCTCCAACTCGACGCCGCTGCCTCTGCCGCGCCGGAACTCGTGCAACAGCACGACCACGGCGTCGTCGGCGTCGAGGAACGCCTCCGGCTCGATGCGGCGCTCCTCCCACGCCTCGCCGTCCACCTCGTCGTACTCGCGGATGACCTCCGCGAGACCGCGGTAGACACGGCCCTCCGCAACGCCCCCGACGGTCCCGTGCAGCTCGACGCCGGGATCGGCCAGCTCGGCGACTCGCGTCCAGTCCTGCCGCATGGAGGCGTCGGCGAATGCCCTGACGACGTTCACGTTCTCCTCCGACACTGCCCGCCCAGTATCCCCGACCGGACTGAGGGGGTCAGTAGTCGAGCGTCGCGAGCCGGGTCAGCGTGACCGGGTCGTAGACGCCGATCCCACCCGGGCCGACGGCATGGACGCGTCCGTCGAGCTCGAGCGTGCGCCGCACCTGGCCCGCGGTCGCCGGCTTCGCCACCCGGCCGAGCGGGTCGGCGCTGCCGGCGTCAACGCGCAGCCCGACGAACCCGTGCTCCTCGCCCGCCGCGGTGTACGCGTCGAACGGCAGCAGGGCGAGCGAGTGATCGGCCAGCCACGAGAACGCGTGATGGTCGTACTCGACCTCGCTGCTCGAGCCGCGGCCGAAGGACTCGCGATCGAGCCGCGTCGGGTGCGCGGGGTCGGAGACGTCGAACAGCGAGGCCTGGACGCCACCGACGACGCCATCGGAGCTCGCCTCGCGGCCGACGCCGAGCAGCAGGCCCGGCCCGACGGGGTGCAGGTAGGCCGAGTAACCGGGGATCTTCAGCTCGCCGACCGCACGCGGCGCGGTCGGGTCGCGCAGGTCGATGACGTGCAGCGGATCGATCTGGCGGAAGGTGACGACGTAGCCCGCGTCGCCGATGAAGCGGACCGCGTAGATGTCCTCGCCGCGACCCAGTCCGCCGAGCCGGCCGACGTGGCGCAGCCGGTCGCCGTCGGTGGCGAGCACGGTGACGAAGCTCTCGCTCTCGGTCTGCTCCGAGCCGTCCTCGGCCCACTCCGGCGCAGCGGTGCTCGCGACCCGCAACAGGCCCTCGTGCTCGGACATCGACCACTGGCTCAGCATGTATCCGGTCACCCGGCCGCTCGCGACGTACTCGGTCTCGTCGGCCGCCGAGGTGTCGAAGCGGTGGATCTCGGTGCTCGCCTGAGAGTTCCAGCCGTCACCGGGGTCCGACCAGCGCTCGGTCGCGACGTAGAGCGAGGTCGGCGACCCGTAGACGATCTGGCCGTCGGTGAGCACGGTGTCGGCGTCGACGCCCGGCAGGCCCCGGCGCAGGTCGATCGTCAGCACGGACAGCATCCCGGTGCCGGCGAAGCGCGACGGGCGGTCGACGCCGCGGCACCCGACCAGCTTGCCCTGACGCTCGGCGCCGGTCCGCCCGCGGGTGAGCGTGAAGTTGGGCAGCATCGCGCGCCCGTGTCCGGCCTTCGCGGCCGGCAGCGCCGGATAGCTGGAGCTCGCCAGCCGCACGGTCGTGCCGGTCAGCCGGGCGCTCACGTACGAGCCCTCGATCGTCATCGTGCGCGCGATCCGCAGCGCCGACGGGTCGGAGATGTCGATCTCGGCCAGCACCGTCTGCGGCTCGCCCGGGTAGCCGACGTCGGGGACCACCACGCCCTCGGCGCCGGTCCCGCCGACGGGACCGTAGCCATAGCTTGCCCCGATCGCCAGCAGCCGATCGCCGGAGACGAGCAGCTCGTACTCGGAGACCGGGCTGTTGTCGGGGCCGTTGGGCAGCTCGATCGAATCGCGTCGGACCGGCGCGCCGCCGTTCGCGTCGACCGCCCGCAGGGTCCCGCCGTCGGCGGTCAGGATCGTGTCGCCGGCGGTCTTGACGATGTCGGGCTCGTCGACGCCCACCTCCTGCAGGTTCGTCGGCGAGCCGGCCACGCTCGAGTCCGCGCCGCCCTGCGCCGGGGCGCTCGCGTCGCCCTCGACGGCGATCCCGACCGCGATCGGCGGCTGGGTCGTTCCATGCCGCTGCAGGAACGAGCGCAGGTGCGGGCATGAGCGCATCGAGTGCAGGGCCGGCGGGCGGCCGCTCGGCTTGGCTCCGGCCGGCGGCACGGTCTGGGCGTCGAGCAGCACGAGCGCCGCGGCTGCGAGCACCAATACGGCTCCGAGCATCCTGGTCATCGGCTGGGTCCGATTATCCATCTACCCCACTACGCGCGAGTCAGGATCTCGTCACGAGCCGAGCGGGAGGGCGCGCCCCCGCGGCGCACCGCCAGCCCGATCCCGAGTGCGGTGCCGCCCCCGAGCGCCTCGGCGGTCTCCGGGTACTGAGCGGTGAACTCGTGCAGCTCGTACTCGTCGGCGTGGTCGCGGCGAATCGACCCCCAGGCGGCGCGCACGCCCGGCGTGTTCTGGCCGACGATGTCGTGGAAAGCGATCGCGCCGGCGTGAGGACGGACGAGCTCGAGGTCGCGCCTGCAGCCCTCCTCCGAGTGGTCGCCGTCGATCAGCACCAGATCGAACGGGCCACGGTCGGCGATGTAGCCGGCGACGCGGCGGGACGTGCTGTCGGCACGGATCACGTCCGTGGTCCGCGCCGGTCCCGGGTGCTCGCGCAGCGCCGGGACCTCGAAGCGGTCGATCGCGGTCGCGCGCTCGACCGGCCCGAGCCGGCTGAGGTAGGTCGTGGTGATCAGGAAGGTGCCCCCGTGGTCCACGCCGATCTCAGCGTACGAACGGACGCCGAGCTCGCCGATCGCGACCAGATACCGGGCGAACTGGTTGGGGAACTGGGTGAATCGCAGGCCCTCGCCGGTGGCGGCGCGGCGCTCGGCCGGGAGGACGTGCGCGATCTCGTCGTTGACGCCGAGGTCCCAAAGCCGCCGCTCCAGCTCCACGGCGTCGTGCAACACCTCCTCCGGCCACTCGACGATCAGCGCCAGCCGTGAGAGGTCGATCGGCTCCGGCAGCCGGTGGCCCAGCGCCCGGGCCAGCCCTAGCCGGGGTACCGCCCGCTGCCAGATCAGGTAGCGCGCCCGCTCGGGGAGCATCCCGCCGACGCCGGCTCGCAGCCGCCGTCCCGCCTCGCGGAGCGTGGACATGCGCGCGAGCGTAGAACCTGGCGCCCCGGAGCGACCGCTCACGGCAAGAGCTCGCGCAGACCCGCCTCGTCGAGGATCTCCGTCCCGACCTCCTCCGCCTTCGCGAGCTTCGAGCCCGGGCTGTCGCCGGCGACCAGGTAGCCGGTGTTCTTCGAGACCGAGCCGGTGACCTTGCCGCCGGCCTCGCGGATCAGCTTCGTCGCCTCCTCGCGGCTGAGCCCCGGGAGGGTGCCGGTGAGCACGAAGGTCTTGCCCTCCAGCGGCCCGCCCTCGGCGCGGCGCTCGGCGGCGGAGAGCTCGAACCGCAGGCCGCGCTCGCGCAGGCGGTCGATCAGCTCCAGGTTCGCCTCGTCGGCGAGCTCCTCGCGCAGCGACTCGGCGAGCACCGGGCCGATCCCGTCGACCTGGGTGATCGCCTCGGTATCGGCATTCAGCAGGGCGCCGATCGAGCCGAAATGGTCGGCGATCGCGTTCGCGTTCACGTAGCCGATCCCGGGCAAGCCGAGCGCGTAGAGGACGCGGCCGAACGGGCTCTGCTTCGAGCGCTCGATCTCCGTCATCAGCGCCTCGGCCGAGGTCTCGCCGAAGCCCTCGAGCTCGGCGATCCGCTCCGCGGTCAGGTCGTAGATGGACGCCGGGTCGGTGATCAGGCCCTCGTCGAGGAAGCGGTACACGTTCTTCTCGCCCAGACCCTCGATGTCCATCGCGCCGCGGAAGTGCTTGACGAGCTGGAACGTCTGGCCGGGACAGCCGCGGCGGTTCGGGCAGATCGTCCAGACCGAGTCCTCCGGCTTGATCGTCGGCGTCTCGCAGATCGGGCATTTCTTCGGCGGCCGCGCCTTGCGCAGCCGCTTGCCCTCCCGGCGCTGGATCAGCGGCGCGATCACCTGCGGGATCACGTCGCCGGCCCGGGTGACGATGACCTCGTCGCGCTCGCGCACGTCCTTCTTCGCCAGGTCCTCCTCGTTGTGCAGGGTCGCGGTGGAGACCGTGACGCCGCCGACGTGAACCGGCTCGAGCATCGCGAACGGCAGCAGCCGTCCGGTCCGCCCGACGTTCCAGACGATCCTGTTCAGGGTCGTCGTCGCGGTGATCGGCGGGAACTTCCAGGCGACCGCCCAGCGCGGCTCGCGGCCGGTGACGCCGAGCTCGCGCCACAGCCAGCGCTGGTCGACCTTCACCACGACGCCGTCGATCTCGAAGTCGAGCGACTCGCGGCGCTCCTCCCACCACAGGCAGCGCTCGACCACCGAGTCGACGTCGTCGTGGTGGGAGATGTCCTCGTTGACGCGGAAGCCGCGCTCGCCCATCCACTCGAGCTCCGCGGAATGGCTTTCGAACTCGATCCCGCGCGTACCGCCGATCCCGTAGCTCCACATCGACAGCGGGCGCGAAGCGGTCACCTCGACATCGAGATTGCGGACGGTCCCGGCGGTCGCGTTGCGCGGGTTGGCGAACGTCGCCAGGCCCTCGGACGCGCGCTGCTCGTTGAGCTCCACGAAGGCCGACCGCGGGAAGTAGATCTCGCCCCGGACCTCGATCAGCTCCGGTGCGTCGTCGATCGTGTGCGGGATCGCCTTGATCGTCTTCAGGTTCGGGGTGACGTCCTCCCCGATGACGCCGTCGCCGCGGGTGGCGCCGCGGACGAACTCGCCGTTCTCGTACACCAGCGAGATCGCGATGCCGTCGATCTTCGGCTCGGCGACGAACCGGACCTCGCCGGGCTCGATGTCGAGCCGCTTGAGGCGGTTCAGCAGCCGCTGCTCCCAGGCACGGAACTCGTCCGCGCCCCGGGCGTTGCCGAGCGACAGCATCTGCTCGACGTGGCGGACCTGTGGAAAGCGGTCCGTCGCGCGCCCGGCGACCCTCTGGGTCGGCGAATCCGGGGTGATCAGGCTCGGGTCCTCCTGCTCGAGCTCGCGCAGCTCGCGCATCAGGTCGTCGTAGGTGTCGTCCCCGATCGTCGGGTCGTCGAGCTCGTAGTAGCGGTGATCCGCCTCGGCGATCAGCCGCCGCAGCTCCCCCGCGCGCTCCTCTGCGCTGGAGTCAGTCATCCAGGCGTCGGGAGGCCGATCTCGGCGCCGAGCGCCGCCAGGTCCCAGCTCTCCAGCCGCTCGATCTCGCCGTGGTCGGTGAGGTCGAAGTGGATCGGCGTGATCGCGACGCGCCCCGCGGCGACCACGTTCAGGTCGGTGCCGGGTTCGTCCTCGTGCGACGGCTCGAAGCCGTAGATCTTGTAGCGCCGGCGCCCCTCGTCCGTCTCGACGAGCTTCAGCTCGTCGTCGTAGAGGCGCTTGCCGAGCCTGGCGACCTCGATCCCGTCGGGCTCCCCCGCCGGGCAGTTGATGTTGATCAGCGTCGAGGGCGAAAGGCCCTCGTCGATCACCCGGCGCACCACCTCGCGGGCGATCCCGGCCGAGTACGTGAAGTCGAACTCCCGGCCCGCGTAGCCCATCCCGCCGACGCCGGCCTGCTGGGAGACCGCGATCCCCGGCAGGCCGAGCACGATCCCCTCGAAGGCCGCGGCGACGGTGCCGGAATAGGTGACGTCGTCGCCCAGGTTGGAACCGTGGTTGATCCCGGAGACGATCAGCTCGGGCCGCGCGCCGAGCAGGCCGAGGTCGGCGAAGCGCACGCAGTCGACGGGCGTGCCCTCGGTCGCGAAGCCGGTGGTCCCGTCGTCGAACTCGACCTCCTCGACCCAGATCGGCGAGCGGGTCGTGATGCTGCGCGCGGTGCCGCTGCGGTTCGTGTGCGGGGCGATCACCCGGACCTCGACGCCGTCGAGCTCGCCGAGCGCGCGCCGCAGCTCGTGGAGCCCGCGGGCGCCGATTCCGTCGTCGTTTGTGAGCAGGACGAGCATCTATTCGTAGGTCGGCCGACGGCCGATTCTACGGACGGCTCCGGGGAGTCCTAGCCGGCGCCGGAGGGACCGCCGAGCAGATCCTCGACCGCGGCGCGGGCGTCGGCAACCAGGGACCGGACCTCCGCCTGGGTCGCCTCGGCGCGGATCGCCGCCTGGAGCTCCGCGATCGCCCCGGCGGCGGCGTCGATCCCCGCCGGATCCACCGCGCTCAAGTCACCCGCGGCGTCGAGCGCCGCGGCGGCGGCGGCGGCATGGTCGCCGGCAGCCTCGAGCTCGGTCGGCGCCGCCACGTCGCCGGACGCGTCGACCCCCTGCGCGTACTCGATCTCGACCAGCTCGAGCGAGCTCAGAGCCGGGCGTGCCTGCTCGCGGGCGTCGGGGATCAACTCGGAGAGCGTCGGCTCGGGCGCCGTCTCCCGGCCGAGCAGGTAGCCGCCCAATCCGGCGAGCAGCGCGACCACGACGACCACGAGCGCCGTCCGGGCCCTGGACCGCCTCGCCTCGCGGTACAGCGACACTAGTGCCGCCTCCCGCAAGTACGCGCCGGCTCTGACGCGGGGCTGGGCGTGGCCAGGCGCGCCCAGACGCCGTCAGACCGGGGCGTGGTTGCGTGAGTCGGCACTACTAGCGGGCGATCACCGCGGCGGCCTGACCCGGGTGGTCGGCGATCGCGCGGGCGGCGGCGCGGTGGATCTCATCACCACGGCGCGCGTCTGAGAGGTCGAGCATCGTCGGCCCGGCGAGCAGTGTCACCCGCGGCAGGATCGAGGTGATCCCGAGGTGGGTCGAGGCCGCGTCGACCGCCCGCTCGAGCGCGGTGAGGAAGTCGCCCCCCTCGCCGGCGACCACGTCCGCGCGCTCCTCGGCGAGCGGCACGCCCCCGAGCGCGTCGACGACGGCGACCGGGCGGCGGCCGTTGCGACGCCCGGCGTAGACGCCGTAGAACTCCTCCGCGGCGAGCGGCTCGAGCTCGTCCGCCGGAACGTCGAGCGCCGCGGCGGCAGCCTCGCGGCGGACCTCGAACGAGGCGATCCGCCGGCCGGCGGCGCCGGCCTCGAGGGCCACCGCCCCGGTCGCCACGGCCCGCATCAGGCCGTGATCGGGGTCGAAGCTGGTCTCGACCGAAACGGTTCCAGGCGCCGCACCGGCCTCGACGCAGGCGCGCTCGGCCTCGTGGACGATCGCCAGCCGGGCCTCGGCCGCCTCGCTGCGATCACCGTTCGACCGCGCGGCTCCGGGCGCCCGCGCAACCTCCGCCCGAACCAGCGAGACGGCGGCGCCGATCGACGACAGGACCTCAGGATCGCTGGGGCGCGTCACCGGGCGCCCCAGGCGGCGTGCGAGCTCGGGGACCAGCGCCTCGGCCGATCCGCCGAGCGCGATCAGCGGCACCTCCGGCCCGAGCTCGTGCGCGCTCGCGGCGTCATCGACCGCGGCCGCAATCTTCGCCAGGGCGCCGTCGAGCACCGCCCGGGCGGCATGCTCGGCGTCGCGCTCGCGGATCGCCGGCGCCAGCGCCTCGAACCCGGCCAGCGCGGCCTCGCGCGAGCCGTGAGCGTGGGTCCCCTCGGCGACCAGCCCGAGCGCGTTCGCGGCGCAGGTCGCGGTGAGCGCGAAGCGCCCGCCATCCGCCTCGATCACCGCGTAGCGGTCGGGGTCGCCCGGGCGCGGCGCGATCCGCTCGACGCGGGCCCCGCGCAGGGCCTCGGGAGCGGCAAACGCCGCGTACTCGAGGCCCGCCAGGTGGGCGCTTCGCGGCCCGGTCTCGTCGACGCGTCGGCGACCGAGCACCGGCATGCTCCCACCCGCGGCGCCGACAACCCAGCTGTCGATCGAGCGGATCGCGGTCGGCCGCCCCATCACCTTGATCGAGCGCAGCACCGGCCGGCCGTGCTTGATCACCGAGACGTTCGTGCTCGTGCCGCCGCACTCGACGACGATCGCGTCGCAGGCCCCGACGCGGTGGAGGGCCGCCGCGACCCCGGCGGCCGGCCCGGAGCCGACCGTGAACGAGGGGCGGCGGCGGAAGGCGTCGGCGCCCATCGCGCCACCGTCGCCGCGCAGGACGAGCAGCGGCGCCTCGACCCCGGCCCGCGCCAGCCCGTGGCGGACCAGCGTCGCCGTGCGCTCGACCACCGGCAGGATCGCGGCGTTGATCGCGGCGCTGACGGTCCGCGTCTCGAGCCCGTAGGCGCCGGAGAGGTCGTGGCCGGCACAGGCAGGCATCCCGAGCCGCGCGGCGCGCTCGACCACCGCCAGCTCGTGCTCGGGCGCGTCGACGGCGAACGCCCCCGACACCGCGATCGAGGTGCATCCGAGGGCGATCAGGCGCTCGAGGGCGGCGTCGATCGCCGCATCGTCGAGGCCGCGCGTCGCATCGAGGAACTCGTGCTCGGTGCGCAGCGCGCGACCGGGGGCGAGGTCGATCTCGCCGACCCTGGTCCGCCGTCTGGCCACCCGCAGGTCGGGCGCCGAGCCGAGGCCGATCACGCCGACCGTCGCGACGTCGCCCTCGAGCAGCGCGTTCATCGCCTGCGTGGTCGAGAAGGCGACCAGGGCGATCCCGGAGCGGTCTTCGCCGAGGTCGTCGAGCAGCTGCCCGAGCGCCTGGACCACCCCCTGGGTGACCCCCGTCTCCGCGTCGTGGGTCGTCGGGACCACGGCCTGGGCGCGCAGCCGCAGGTCGTCGTGATCGAGCGCCACGGCCTTCGTGAACGTGCCACCGACGTCGACGCCGACCCGCAGTCCGGCCCGGGTGGCCGCCTCGGCGGCGGGGGCGGTGACGGCGGGGGAGCTCACGTGCGGACGCCCTCCTCCGCCAGCCTGCCCGTGCGCCGCTGGCGCGCGGGGCGGATCGCGAACACCCAGACCGCGCCGGCCGCGTAGACGGCCAGCAGCGATGCCTGGACGGCGATCCCCTGCACGGTCGGATGAATCCCCGTGAGCTCGGCGAGGAAGATCGGCAGCCGCGCCCAGCTGTCATCGATCGGGGTCGCGCCGATCACGTCGACCGACTGCAGCGAGCGCACCGCGTTGCCGGCGAAGGCGACCGAGAGCAGCAACAGGATCGCCGCGCCGGTGATCAGCAGCGGCTTGATCGGCAGCTTCTTGCCGAGCACGAAGATCGCGTAGCCGACCCCGCCGAGCGCGGCGGCCGCGACCGCGGCCCCGAGCGCCACCCAGAGCATCAGCCCCTCCGCGTAGAGGGTCAGCGCCTGGTAGAAGAGCACCGTCTCGAAGCCCTCGCGATAGATCGCCGTGAAGCCAAGGCCCGCGAAGGCGATCACCCCGCCGGTGGCGACCGCGGCCGAGACCCGCGAGCGCATGAACTCCATCCAGCGCCGCTGCTCGAGCCGCGAGACGAGCCAGAACGTGACCATGAACAGGACGACGACCGCGAGCAGCGCTGCGGCCGCCTCGAGCACCTCCCGGCTCACCGGCGCCAGCTCGATCACGGTCATCGAGAGCGCGAAGGTGACCGCGGTCGCGGCGACTGCGGCACCCGCGCCCCAGGCGAGCGGCCGCCGGTAGTTCGCGGCCCGGGCGGCCTCCAGCGAGCCGAGCAGGATCGCGATCAGCAGCACCGCCTCGAGCCCCTCGCGGAAGAGGATCGAGAACGAGAATCCGAATGCGACCAGCGGCGCCGCGACCCCCTTCTCGGTCAGCGCCCGCTGGACGTCGTCGAGCCCGCTCTGGACCGTGCGCTCAGCCTTCTCGACCTCGCTCACCGGTGCGCCGTCGCGGATCCCGTCGCGGAAGTCGGCGAAGTCGAACTCGAGGTCCAGAACGAGGTTCGGGTCGCGCAGGCGCAGCGGGACCTCGGTGTACTCGAAGTGCTCGAGGTACGCCTCACGCGCGAGCTCGTAGCCGCGCTCGCGGTCACCCGCCCGGGTCGCGTCGACAGCCTGATCGGAGAGCTCCCGGGCGATCTCGACCTCGTCGAGCGCCTCGTCGATGGTCACGTCCTGCGCCGCGGCCGAGCTCGGCAGAGCCAGGCTCGCCGCGGCCGCGGCGAGGATCGCGAATCGGCGCAGGCGCACCACGGGCTAGGCGGCCCCCGCTCCTGACAGCGCCGCCTCCGCATCGTCGAGGCCGGCCTCGATCTCGGCGATCAGGTCCTCGACCTCCTTGGTGGGCGCTCCCGACTCGATCTCGTCGACGAGCTCCTCGCGGATCTGCTCCTCGAGCTCCTCGTTGAGCTCCTCGTCGACCTCCTCGAGCGGTCCCTCGACCAGCTCGAAGTGCTGGAGGTAGGTCTCGTTCACGGTCTCGGCGGCGGACTCCGCGCTGCCGTCGGCGTACGCGGCCGCGGCCTCGTCGAGCCCGTCGCGGACGGCGCCGATCTCCACGATCGCGGTGACCGCGGTGACAGTGGCCTCGGTCTCCTCACCGTTCTCGTCATCCCCGCAGGCGGCGAGGGCGAGCGCCGAGGCGGCGAGCAGGGCGGTCATCGTCTTCTTCAACTCAGGCGTCCTCCACAAGGTCGGAAATTGTAAATAAGGGCAGCCGAATTAGGCTCACCTAATAAGGGCACCCTACACAAACCCGAGTCATTCAGTCGGCCTTCGCGGGTGTGACAGGATGAGGCCAATGGCCGACCCGGCTCCGCTGATCACCGGCACCGACTTCATCTGCGTGCCGACTCGCGACTACGACGCCGCCGCCGAGTTCTACGGCGAGGTGCTCGGCCTGCCGTTCTCGAAGCGCTGGGGCGACATGCCGGCCGGTGAGTTCGAGACCGGCAACCTGACGATCGCGGTCATGCAGCCCGACGCCTTCGGGCTCGACTTCGAGCCCCACTCGCTGCCGATCGAGCTGCGCGTGGAGGACTTCGAGGCAGCGAAGTCAGAGCTCGAGTCGCGCGGGATCGAGTTCGAGGGCGAGACGATCGACTCGGGCGTCTGCTGGCAGGCGTTCTTCAAGGATCCCGACGGCAACTCGCTCGCGATCCACCACCGCTACGCGCCCGCTTAACGCGAACTTCAAATTCGTTTGATTTCGCACGAGCCTGGCGGGTAACAACCGGGCGTCAGGAGGATGCACGGACAAGGAGGGTCATGGATGTACCACCACCTCAGCCGGTCGCTGTATCGCAGGCTGGCGCGAGTGCTCGACGAGGAGTTCCAGGGGGACGAGCTCGCGAGAGCCCGCCAGACACTGCTCGACGCGTGTGAGATGACGATGATGCGGCTGGCCACCGACCGCCGCTACTTCGCCCGGCCGGACCGCTTTCTGTTCTCGTCGATCCGCTGGCTGTATCCGATCCATGCCCAGCGGCGCGTGCGACGGCTGATCGACCGCGACCTGGTCGTCGCCGTAGCGATCCTCGAGCAGCAGGCATCCGAACTGCCGCGCACGTGCCCGGCGATGACCCGGCGGGGAGACCCCTGCCGGCGCGAGCCCCTGGGCGAGCGGCGCTACTGCCCCTCGCATTCGCACCTCGAGTGCGAAGACCTCGAGCTCCGCACCGACGACGTGGAAGTGGGAAAGGAGGCCCTCGCCGTCTAGTCAGTAACGGACGGCGACCAGGTAGAGACCGTGCGGGGGGGCGGTCTCTCCTGCGCTGTCGCGGGGCGCCCCGTCGAGCAGCGCCGCGAAGTCCGCGAGGGTTCGCCGCCTGCCGCCGACCTCGAGCATCGTCCCGACCAGCACTCGGACCTGGTTGCGCATGAACGACGGCGCGGCGATCTCGAGCGCCAGCAGGCCGGGGTAGTCCTCGCTCCACCGGCACTCGTCGACGTTGCGCTCGAACAGCACGTGCTCGGTCTGGGTCGGGGTGAAGGCGGTGAAGTCGTGCTTGCCGACGACCAGCGCCGCGGCGGCTTCCAGCAGGTCCCGGTCGAGGGGATGGCGCCACCACAGCGCCCGCCGCTCCTCGAACGGGTTGCGTACCCGCGCCGCCAGCACCCGGTACCGATAGACGCGGGCACGGGCCGAGCGACGGGCGTCGAAATCCTCCGCCGCGGGGCCTGCGAAGAGCACCGCGACGTCGCGCGGCAGAACCGCGTTGAGCCGCTCGGCGAAGTGGTCAGGAAGCTCACGCTCGTGCGTGAAGCTGGCGACCTGGCCGGTCGCGTGGACCCCGGTGTCGGTGCGCCCGGCGACCGTCAGCTCGATCCGCTCGCCGACGATCCGCTCGAGCGCCGACTCGAGCTCGCTCTGCACGGTTCGCTGGCCAGGCTGCGCCGCCCAGCCGACGAACCGCGAGCCGTCGTAGGCGATGTCGAGTCGGGCGGTGGGCACCGCCCGAGCCTATGCAAACCCGGCGGGCGCGGACGCGAAGCGGAGCAGCCCGCCGGTCAGACCAGTTCGAGGAAGACCATCTCGGTCGAGTCCGAGCGCCGCGGGCCGAGCTTGACGATCCGTGTGTAGCCCCCGGGGCGGTCCGCGTAGCGCGGGGCGATCTCCTCGAACAGCTTGTGGACCAGGAACTTGTCCTGGCTCAGCTCGCTGAGCGCCTGGCGGCGCGCATGCAGGTCGCCGCGCTTGGCAAGCGTGATCAGCTTCTCGAGCTTCGGCTTCACCGCCTTCGCCTTCGCCTGCGAGGTCTGGATCCGCTCGTGCTCGATCACTTCGCGGCAGAGGTTGCGCAGCAGCGCCCGCCGGTGGGCGGAGTCGCGGCTGAGCTTGTTGCGCTGCTTGGCGTGGCGCATGGTCGGACCGGGAAGCTACCTACTCGTCGCGGAGCTTGAGCCCGAGCGCGTGCAGGGCCTCCATGACCTCTTCGGTCGAGCGCTTACCGAAGTTCGGGATCGCGTTCAGCTCCGACTCGGAGCGCTGAACGAGGTCGCCGACGGTCTGGATTCCGGCGCGCTTCAGGCAGTTGTAGGCCCGGACACCGATCTCGAGCTCCTCGATCAGGCGCTCGTCGCCCTCCGACGGCGCTCCGACCGCCGCCGCGTCGGGACCGGCACCGTCGGTCGCCTCGCGCGCGGTCAGCTCCTCGACCCGGTCGGCGTCGGTGAAGATCGCCATCGTCTTGATGAGGATCTCGGCCGCCTCTCGGACCGCTGAACCCGGCTCGATCGAGCCGTCGGTCTCGACCTCGAGCGTCAGCTTGTCGAAGTCGGTGCGCTGGCCGACGCGGGCGGAGTCGACGTCGTAGGACGCGCGCCGGATCGGCGAGAAGATCGAGTCGATCGGGATTACCCCGATCGGCTGGTCCTCCGTCTTGTTGTCCTCGGCCGGCGAGTAGCCGCGGCCCTTGCCGATCGTCAGGTACATCTCGAGCTTGGTCCGCTTCTCGAGCGTCGCGATCGGGACCTCGGGGTTGAGGATCTCGACCCCGGCGGGGAGGTCGATGTCCTTCGCCTTCACCTCGCCCGGGCCGGTGGCGACCAGGGGCGCCTCGACCTCGTCGGCGTCGGTGTGCATCTTGACGACGATGTCCTTGAGGTTGAGGACGATGTCGGTGACGTCCTCCTTGACCCCGGCGACGTTCGAGAACTCGTGGGCGACGCCCTCGATGCGCACGCTCTTGATCGCCGCTCCACCGAGCGACGAGAGCAGGACCCGGCGCAGCGAGTTCCCGTACGTGTAGCCGAAGCCCTTGTCGAGCGGCTCGACGACGAAGGTTCCGGCGCGCTCGTCGATGTCCTCGCTGGTGATCTTCGGGATTTGGAACTCGGGCAGGGTGGTCATTGCTTCCTCGCTTGGTTCGGGTACTGAGGGGAGCTCTACTTGGAGTAGAACTCGACGATGAGCTGCTCCTGAATCGGCGCGGTGATCTCGCTGCGCTCCGGCAGCCTGAGCACCTTCGCCGTCAGGGCGTCGTGGTCGGCCTGCAGCCACGGCGGGACCGCCGCGGTCAACTCGGTCGCTTGGCGGACGGTGTCCGCGACGCCCGAGTTGGGCCGGATCGTGATCACGTCGTCTGGACGGACCTGATAGCTGGGGATGTCAACGCGCCGGCCGTTGATGAGCCAATGGCCGTGGTTGATCATCTGTCGCGCCTGGCGCCGCGAGGCGGCGAATCCGAGGCGGACCAAGACGTTGTCGAGCCGGCGTTCGAGTTGACGCAGGAGGTTGTCGCCAGTGACGCCCTCCTGGCGCGAGGCCTTCGCGTAGTAGCCGCTGAACTGACGTTCGAGCACGCCGTAAAAACGCCGTGCCTTCTGCTTCTCGCGCAGCTGGTTGCGGTACTCCGAGGCGCGCACGCGGCCGCGCCCGTGCTCGCCGGGCGGATATGAGCGTCGCTCGACGCCGCACTTCTCGGTCAGGCAGCGCTCGCCCTTCAAAAACAGCTTTTGGCCCTCGCGGCGGCACTGCTTGCACTGCGGTCCGGTGTCTCTTGCCATCGGTTAGGGCCTCCGCCGCTTCTTCGGGCGGCAGCCGTTGTGGGCCTGCGGGCTGACGTCCTTGACCGTCGTCACCTGCAGGCCGGCCGCCTGCAGCGAGCGAATCGCCGTGTCGCGGCCGGATCCGGCGCCCTTGGCGTGCACCTCGACCCGCTCGACGCCGTGCTCCATCCCCTTGCGGGCGGCGGCGTCGGCGGTCACCTGAGCTGCAAACGGGGTCGACTTGCGCGAGCCCTTGAACCCGGCCGAGCCGGCGGACTCCCAGCAGACCACGTTGCCCTCTGGGTCGGTGATCGTGACGATCGTGTTGTTGAAGGAGGTCTTGACGTGGGCGATCCCGTAGGGGACGTTCTTCTTCACCCGGCGGCGGGCGCGTCCCTTGCCCTTCTTTGGCTGCGGCATCGGTCAGGCCCTCACTTCTTCGCCGGTGCCTTCTTCTTGCCGGCGATGCTCATCCGGCGCGGGCCCTTGCGGCTGCGGGCGTTGGTCTTCGTGCGCTGACCGCGGGTCGGCAGGCCACGCCGGTGGCGCAGGCCCCGGTAGGAGCCGATCTCCGAGAGACGCTTGATGTTCTGCGAGCGCTCGCGCCGCAGGTCACCCTCGACCTCGAGCTCCTCGACCGCGTCGCGGAGCTTGACCGTCTCCTCCTCGGTCAGGTCCTTGACGTACGTGTCGGGGTCGACACCGACCTTCTTCAGCAGCTCGTTCGAGGTCGAGCGACCGACGCCGTGGACGTAGGTGAGCCCCACCTCGACCCGCTTGTTGAGGGGGAGGTTCACCCCCGCGATCCGCGCCATCTAGCCCTGCCTCTGCTTGTGTCGGGGGTTCGTACAGATCACGAGCACGACGCCGCGCCGGCGGACTACCCGGCAGCGCTCACACATCGGCTTTACGGACGCTCGTACCTTCATCGGCCCTTCGTGGGTCGTATCGATCAACAACTTACGTGAGAAGGCCCCTCCGCACCATGAATCGCGCGGCGGGCACAACGAAAACGGCCCGGAGGCCGACGAGGAAATATAGCAACCCAGGCGTCGCTAGCCGGTCTCCGACGGCTACGGGAGGTCCTTTCTCACCGAGACCGTCTGCTGGAAGGTCGGGCGGTTCTGGAACAGGCCCGGCGGCAGCTCGATCCCGGAGGCGACCGTCGCGCGGTTCAGGTCGTAGCACTGCGGGTCGGGATCGCTCTCGCAGTCGCCGAAGGCGTAGAGCTCCTGCGGGGTCACGGCGAGCGCTTGCTTGAGCGACTTGCGGAGCGCCTGGGCGCACTTGGGAGCCGAACCGCCGCCGCAGTAGATGCGGCTGTAGGCATCGCGTGGGTCGCGCCCGAGCAGCGCCCGCAGGTCCTTGGACGCGTAGCCGTACCAGCCGGCGAAGTAGTCGGGGGCGGCCGGGGCGGTGCGGCCGACGGAGCCGAGCGGGGCCATGCTCTCGAGGGCGTCGAAGACCGCGCCGCCGAGCGCGGGCCGGAACTCGGCGTCGACCGCGAGCGGCCACCAGGCGTCCATCAGCACGACGGCGGCCTCGTGGTCGTAGGTGCCGTCGCCGTCGAGGTCGCGGCGGTGCGCGCCGGCCGCTCGCCATTTCTCCAGCATGCTCACCGCCTTGCCCAGCTTGCCCTTCGACGGGTTGCCCATCGCCTCGACCAGCAGCGGCAGGAGCTTGACGGCGCGCAGGTCCTCGGTCGCCGGCTCCTCCATCGCCCGCACGAGCTGCGGCAGCGACAGCTTGCGATCGCCGCGGATGCCGCGCTTGACCCGGTCCTCGATCAGCTGCGAGCGGTGGATCGGGCCGTAGGTGTAGATGTCGTCGGCCGCCGCCCACCCGGGCGCCTGCTTGTTGTTCCAGGAGACGAGGTAGGGCGGGTCGACGGCCTGGGGGTGCTTCTTGGCCGGGAGCCACTTCGCCGTGTGGGTCTCGTGCTCGTAACCCTTCCAGTCGAACTTGCCGGTGCCGAGGATCGGGAAGTCGGGTGAGGTGCCCGGCGCCCGCTGCGGCATCCAGCCGGACTGCTCGTAGGCGATGTGGTCGTGGTCGATGTACGCCCAGTTGAAGAGGAAGTTCATCGACTTCACGGCCTTCAGGAACGACTTCGGGCCGTTCTTCATGAAGCCCGGATCGTTCATGCGGCGGAAGAAGAGGGCCGAGTCCGCCTCGTGGCCATAGGTGGAGCGGGAGATCACGAACGCGACCTCCTTGCCGTCGACCGTGCCGCGAGCGAAGACGATCCCATGGACGGTCCGGTAGGCGGTGAGGGTCTCCGAGCCTGGCTCCGTGCTGTCGACCCCGTTCGGCGCCCACGAGTTGGCGCGCTCGAGCTTGTCCATCGCCAGGCACTGGCCCTTGTAGCGGTAGTGGAAGTCGTCCTGGCAGAGGACCTCGGCGAACGTGTCGACGTTGTCGCTCGTGGCCGTGGTGGCGGACCAGGCGTAGTCACGACCGTGGCCGAGCAGCACGTAGAGCCCGACGCCCGGGAAGGTCGCGCCGCGGGCGTCGACGCCCGGGCCGTGGAGGTCCATCTCCATCAGGATCTGCGGCTGGTAGTAGCCGACCTGCGGGCCGAGCACGCCGATCGGATGGCCGGTCTTCGACTCCGCCGCGGAGACGAGCTCCCAGTTGGACGCATGGCCCGGGTTCTCCAGGGCGACGCGCAGCTGGGCGCCGATGTCGCCGAAGCCGGAGGGCGCGGGCTGCGCGGCCGCCGATCGGCGGGGCAGTGGCGGGGCCACGGGCTCGGAGGTGACGGAGCCCGGGTCGGGGAGCGCCAGCCCCTGCTTCGCAAAGGCCCGCCCGGTCTCGTACGGGAACCGCTCCTTCACGGTCGTCGGCGCCTCGGGATCGTTGCGCGAGCGGAAGTCGGCCCAGGCGCGACGCCCGGCACGCTTGCCGAAGCGCTTCACGAACTCCTGCATGGTCAGCGCCGAGTCGAGCTCGCGCCCGCCGCCCTTGCCGAAGATGCCGCCGATCAGCGAGGCCTCGGCGACCGTGTCGGTGATCGTCCACGGGTCCGGCACCTTGCCCAGGGCCGCGTACTCGGCCGGCAGCTTGCTGGGATCGGCGAGCGCCTCGTTGATGTACGCGTTGATGCCGTCGACGTAGCCGCGGACGTCCGTGATGACCTGCTCGCCCTTGGGCCCGTAGAGCGCCTCGGCGTTGTCGACCTGAGCCTGCAGCTCCGCCTCCGTATACGGGGCGAACTGCCACTGGGCTCGGTCCATCTCCCGGTTGGATGGCGACCCGCCGATGAACGACGAGAGCTGGGCGCGCCCCGTGTGGCGCAGGATGTCCATCAGGAAGAGGCGATCAGCCGCGTTCACGTAGCCGGCGCCGAACATCACGTCGTCGCGCGTCACGCCGTAGACGTGCGGGACCCCGTAGGCGCTGTCGCGGACGATCGTGACGCCGGGCCGCGGGCTGATCGTCGACTCGGCGCCGCCGTCCGGGACGCCGAAGGTCGCGTCCTTGAAGTACTGCGCGACCTCGGGCATCCCGAAGCCCTTCGCCGCCGAGGCGGCGACGAGCCCGTCGTAGAGCGGCTGCTGGTCGTCCCAATGCGACGGCAGCGCCCCGGTGGTCAGGAAGCCCCCGAGCTGGGTGACGTTGTCGACGCCCGCCTCGCCGGGCGGCAGGACGTTGCGGAAGCCACCGGCGTCGTTCGCGCCGTAGGGATCGACCTGCGCGCCGGCCGGCGCCGCCAGCAGCAGCGCCCCCGCCACGGCGGCGATCAGCCCCGGTTTGAGAATCCTCCTCGCCAACCCGGCGGCGAATATAGGCCCGGGGCGCGGCTCATGCGCCGGTTCGACGGGTCCGGGCTAGAGCTCGTGCCAGGGGGTGAGGATCCGGGGGCCGTCCTCGGTCACCGCGACGGTGAACTCGAAGTGGGCCGCGAGCGAGCTGTCCGCGGAGTAGACGGCCCAGTTGTCGTCGCCGAGGCGGACCTCGGGGCCGCCGGCATTGACCATCGGCTCGATCGCGAACACCATCCCGGGCTCGAGCAGCGGGCCCTTGCCCGGCTCGCCGTAGTTGGGGACCTGCGGGTCCTCGTGCATGTCGCGGCCGACGCCGTGGCCGACCAGCGAGCGGATGATCGAGAGCCCGTCGGCCTCGACGCGCCGTTGGACCGCATGGGAGACGTCGCCGAGGTGGTTGCCCGGCACCACCTGCTCGACGGCGGCGAACAGCGACTCCCGAGTGACCTCGAGCAGCAGCTCGGCGTCGGAGGCGATCTCGCCGACCCCGACCGTGATCGCGGCGTCGGCGACCCAGCCCTCGTAGGTGACGCCGACGTCGAGCGAGATGATGTCGCCGCGGCGCAGCTCGTAGGGGCCCGGGATGCCGTGGACGACCATCGAGTTCGGCGAGGCGCAGATCGAGCCCGGGAAGCCGCGGTAGCCGAGGAACGAGGGCGTCGCGCCCTGCGAGGTGATGAAGCGCTCGGCGGCCATGTCGAGCTCGTCGGTGGTGACGCCGGGGTGGACCTTCGAACGCAGCATCTTCAGGCAGCGGGCCTGGATCGCACCGGCCGCCGCCATCCGCTCGATCTGAGCCGGGCTCTTGATGATGATCCCCCCGCGGTACACGCCTATGCCTCCTCCTCCATCGCCAGGGTCGCGAGCAGGGCCCGGATCCGGTCGGTGACCTCCTCAGGCGGTTGATCCCCGTCGACCCGGTTCAGTAAACCGCGGGACTCGTAGTACTCGATCAGCGGCTCGGTCTTCTCGTGGTAGAGGCCCAGCCGCTTGCGGATCACCTCTGGCTTGTCGTCGTCGCGAATCTCGAGCGGCTCGCCGCAGACGTCGCACACGCCCTCCTTCTCGGGAGGATCGAAGTCGACGTGGAAGATGTGGCCGTTGGGACAGATCCGCCGGCCGCCGAGGCGGCGCACGACCTCCTCGTCGGACACGTCGATCAGCAGCACCGCGGTCACGGCGCGGCGGAGCTCGGCCAGCTTCTCGCCCAGGGCGTCGGCCTGCGGCTGGGTGCGGGGAAAGCCGTCGAGGATGAAGCCGTCCTCGGCCTCGTGCTGAGCGATCCGCTCGGCGATCACCCCGACGATCACCTCGTCGGGGACGAAGTCGCCGGCATCCATGTACTCCTTCGCCTGCCGGCCGATCTCGGTGCCGTCGCGCACCGCGGCGCGGAGGATGTCGCCCGTGGCGTAGTAGGGAAGGTCGAGGTCCTGCTGCAGGCGCTCGCCCTGGGTCCCCTTCCCGGACCCGGGCGGGCCGAGCAGGATCAGATTCAACTCCGACATGCGGCAGCGAAGCCTAGACGGAGCAGGGCGGTGACGGTGTCGACGACCCAGTCCGGTTCGCCGACCACCTGCCGATGAGTCAGCGCGATCGCCTCACGGCCGCTGCGGCGAAGCTCGGCGAGCTTGCGGCGATCGGCCTCGAACGCCTTGCGGTCGTTGTGGAACTCGTAACCGTCGAGCTCGACGACCAGGTTCGCGTCGGGCCAGAAGGCGTCGACGAGGTAGCCGTCGACGAGCACGTTGGTGAGCGGGAGCGACACCTCGTGGGCGCGCAGGAGGTCGAGGAAGAGACGCTCGAGCTCCGAGAGTGCATTCGCCGCGGCGGTCGGGTCATAGTCGAGCAGGGCAGTAAGGGGACCGCTTCCACGATGACCGTTGCTGCGGGCGAGGAGGTCGGTGATCGCGCGCCGGTCGAGGACCTGGGCGCGCTCAGCCGCTTCGTACGCGCGCTGGAGCTCGAGGGGAGGGAGGATGGCCCCGAGGTCGAGCAGGGTACGGCCGAGGGAGGTGACTGGGATGCCATCGATCCGGGTGCGGTCCCGCGACAGAAGCGTCCGTCCCGCGTGAATTCGGAGGCGATGCCGACTTCGCCGGCCGATCGCCGGGACCGTTACATCCACCGGGCCGCCTCGCCAGTCGATCGTCTCCCACAGTGCACCGGCGGCGCGGTGACTGACCGCACCCTCGGGGCCACACGCCAGCGCGGCGGCCATCCACTGACCACGGACCGAGAGGTAGGGACCGGTCGCATAGACACCGCGAAACAGGCGCCGCAGGCGCCCGTCACGGTCGCGGGCAGGTACGGCGCGAGGGCTGACGCCAATCCCTTCGAGCTGCCAGACGGCGAAGACGCCGTACTGACTCGCCGCGAGGCTCTCGATTCTCGCGTCCCTCACCCCCATCGCCAGGGGGTGGCTGAGGTTAGGTACCGAAATGCGGTGGTTTCCTCAGTCACCCCTCGAGGGTGGCCGGGAGGGTGTTACGTGTGGCGCGCGGAGCGTGCCGGAACTACTTCAGGAAGCCCTCGTAGTTGCGCATCATCAGCTGCGACTCGAGCTGCTTGACGGTGTCGAGGGCGACGCCGACGACGATCAGGATCGAGGTTCCGCCGAAGAAGAAGTTGGCCGAGGTCTGGTTGATCAGGATCGTCGGCAGGGCCGCGACCGCGCCCAGGTACAGCGCCCCGGGGAAGGTCAGCCGCGAGAGGATCCGGTCCAGATACTCGGCCGTCGGCCGGCCGGGTCTCACCCCGGGGATGAAGCCGCCGTACTTCTTCAGGTTGTCCGCCTGGTCGACCGGGTTGAAGGTGACCGCGGTGTAGAAGTAGGTGAAGATGATGATGAAGAAGACCTCGCCGACCACGTAGGCCCAGCTCGACGGGCTGAAGAAGGCGGCGAAGTCGAGCGCGGCGGGCGTGTTCAGCAGCTGGCCGATCGTCGGCGGGAAAGCCATGATCGAGGCGGCGAAGATCACCGGGATCACGCCCGCCATGTTCACGCGCAACGGCAGGTAGGTCGAGCCGCCGGTGGTCATCCGCCGCCCGACGACGCGCTTCGCGTACTGGACGGGGATCCGCCGCTGCCCCTCTTGGACGAAGACGATTCCGACGATCACCGCCAGGGCGATGAACGGCATCATCACGACGAAGACCTGGTCGGGGTTGTTCCACCACGACGACAGGCCCGGGAAGATCCCGGAGGCGATCGAGGCGAAGATCATCAGGCTGATCCCGTTGCCGACCCCGCGCTGGGTGATCAGCTCGCCGAGCCACATCAGCAATACGCAGCCGGCGGTCAGCGAGATCACGATCAGCATCAGCTTCGCGAAGTTGAGGTCGCCGACGACGCTCTGGCCGGCCGAGTTCTGGAAGCTCTGGAAGAGGTAGACGTAGCCGATCGACTGGCCGAAGGCGAGCCCGACGGTCAGGTAGCGCGTGTACTGGGTGATCTTCTGCTGGCCGACCTCGCCCTCCTTCTGCAGGCGCTCGAGCGAGGGGACCACCACCGTCAGCAGCTGCAGGATGATCGAGGCGGTGATGTAGGGCATGATCCCGAGCGCGAACAGCGACAGCCGCTGCAGCGACCCGCCCGAGAACAGGTTCAGGAAGCCGAGCACGTTGTTGCCGGTGAAGTTGTCCTCGATCTCGTCGAGCGTGTCGACGTCGATCCCCGGCGCCGGGATGAAGGCCCCGAGCCGGTAGAGCGCCAGCATCCCGAGCGTGAAGAAGATCTTCCGGCGGATCTCCGGGACGGCGAAGGCGTTGGCGATGGTCTGGAGCAAGGACTAGCCCTCGATCAGCTCGGCCGTGCCTCCGGCCTTCTCGATCTTCTCCTTCGCCGTGGCGCTGAACCCGTGCGCGCGTACGGTCAGCTTCTTCGAGATCTCACCGCGGCCCAGCACCTTGATCGGGTGCTTGCGCTTCGCCAGGCCGGCGGCGCGCAGCGTCTCGGGATTGACCTCGGCGCCGGCGTCGAAGCGCGACTCGAGGTCGGAGAGATTGACCGGCTGGGTGTGGGTCCGGAACTGCTCGAACGGCATCGACATCTTCTTGTTCGGGCCGCGCAGCTTGCGCATCCGCATGTGAATCGGGTTCTGCCCGCCCTCGTAGTTGCGCTTGTCCTTGGCACCCGCGCGGGCCCCGGCGCCCTTGTGGCCCCGGCCGGCGGTCTTGCCCTGCCCCGTGCCCTTGCCGCGCCCGAGCCGCTTGCGCGGGTGGGTCGCGCCCGGCTTCGGGCGGATCGAGTGCAGGCCGATGTCCTCGGGATTCAGGCGCGCCATCAGTCCTTCACTTCTTCCACGAGGTGGGAGACGCGGTCGAGCGCGCCGCGCAGCTGCGGCGTGTCCTTCATCGTCGACTCACGGCCGATGCGCCCGAGCTTCAGGGACTCGAGGGTCCCGCGCTGCTTGGGGCTCGCGCCGTTCGCGGACCGGACCTGTCGAAGCTTGACGTCACTCACTGGTCGGAGCCTCCTCGGCCGGAGCCTCCACCACCTCGGCGGGCGTCTCCACCGGGGGCGTGGCCTCGACGACGGACTCGGGGCTCGGCGCGGCCTCGGCGGGCTCGCCGTTGGCCGGAGCCGGAGCCTCCGCCTTCTTCGCAGCCTCCAGAAGATCCAGTCCGAGCACCTGCTTGATCGACAGGCCGCGGAGCTTGGCCACGTCCTGGGGGGTCCGGAGGCCGGTCAGCCCGTCCATCGTCGCCTTCACAAGGTTGATCGGGTTCTGCGTGCCGATCGACTTCGAGAGCACGTCGCGGATGCCGGCGAGCTCGAGCACGGCGCGAACGCCGCCGCCGGCGATCACGCCGGTACCGGGGCTTGCCGGGCGCAGGACGACATGGCCGGAGCCGAAGCGGCCGATCGTCCCGTGGGGGAGCGTCTGCCCGAACTTGGGGACCCGGACGAGGCTCTTGCGCGCGTTCTCGACCGCCTTCTGGATCGCCAGCGGGACCTCGCGGGCCTTGCCGTAGCCGATCCCGACCACGTCGTTCTCGTCACCGACGGCGACCAGGGCGGTGAACGAGAACCGGCGGCCGCCCTTGACCACCTTGGCGACGCGGTTGATCTCGATCACGCGCTCCTGCAGGTCGAGCCCCTGGGGGCTGACGAGCTCGATGTCGTGTCTGGTCTTCACTGGATCGTCGAAGGTAGCGGGTTCCGGGGCGCGGCCATCTAGAACTTCAGTCCGCCCTCGCGGGCGCCATCGGCAAGCGCCCTGACGCGGCCGTGGTAGCGGTAGCCGCCGCGGTCGAAGATGCAGGTCTCGACCCCGGCCGCCTTGGCGCGCTCGGCGATCAGCTCGCCCACCCGCGTCGCCTGCTCCATCGGGCTGAGCTTGCGCAGGTCGGGCTCGATCCAGGAGACCGAGGCGAGCGTCTTGGCCTCGCGGTCGTCGATCAGTTGCGCGAACACGCCACGGTTGGAGCGGAATACCGAGAGGCGCGGCCGCTCGGCCGTACCGATCACCTTCGCCCGGACCCGGCGGCGCCGGCGGAGTCGCTGCTGCGGCTTGGTGGTGATGCTCATGCGCGCTTGCCGACCTTCCTGCGGACGTGCTCGCCCGCGTAGCGGATCCCCTTGCCCTTGTAGGGCTCGGGGGGGCGCACGCGCCGGATCTGGGAGGCGATCTCGCCGACCAGCTGCTTGTCGATCCCGCGGACGATCACCTGGGTCGGCTGCGGGACCTCGAACTCGATCCCGTCCGGGGCGGGCATCGAGACCGTATGCGAGTAGCCGACGCTGAGCTCGAGCGCCTTGCCGGCCAGCTTCGCGCGATAGCCGACGCCGGTGATCTCGAGCCGCTTCTCATACCCGTCGGTGACGCCCTCGACCATGTTCGCCACCAGGCTCCGGGTGAGCCCGTGGATCGCGCGGTCGTCGCCGCGGTCGGTCGGGCGCGCGACCGTCAGTGTTCCGTCCTCCTGGACGATCTCCATCCGCGAGGAGACGGTCTGCTGGAGCTCGCCCTTCGGGCCGTTGACGGTGACGCGCCCAGGGGCGATCGAAACGGTGACGCCGTCCGGTACGGGGATTGGCTTCTTACCGATGCGACTCATCGATCACCAGATATAAGCGACGACCTCGCCGCCGACGCCCTTCGCCTTCGCCTCGTGGCCGGTCATCACGCCCGAGGAGGTGGACACGATCGAGGTCCCCATCCCACCCTGGACGCGCGGCACGTCGCCGTGGTTGACGTAGCGGCGCCTGCCCGGCCGCGAGACCCGGCGCATGCCGCTGATCACCGGGCGGCGGTCCTCCGTGTACTTGAGCTGAATCCGGATCACCTCGCCGACCGCGGTCGGCTCGACCTCGTACGACGTGATGTAGCCCTGCTCGGTGAGGATGCGACTGAGCTCCTTCTTCAGCCGCGAGGCGGGCACCTCGACGTCGGTGTGGTCGGCCGCAAGCGCGTTGCGGACGCGGGTCAGGTAATCGGAAATTGGATCGGTAAGCACGTTCTTCAGCCTGCCTCGTCTACCAGCTCGCCTTGCTCATCCCGGGCACGTAGCCCTGGTGCGCCTGCTCGCGCAGGCAGATCCGGCAGAGGCCGAACTTGCGGTAGTAGGCGCGGGAGCGGCCGCACTTGCGGCAGCGGTTGTACCCGCGGGTCTTGTACTTGGGGGTCCGCTTCTGCGCGACCCGTTGTGACGTCTTCGCCATGCAGTTACTCCTCGGAGCTCTCTTCGCTTGAAGTCTCGGTGTCCTCGCCGGCCTCGGCGCCCTCGGCACCTTCCTCGCCTTCCTCGCCCTCCTCGGCCCTGACCGGCTTGGCATAGGCGTCGGGGTTCTCCTCCTTGAGCTGCTCGAGCGCCGCCTGCTCGGCCTCGGCCCGCTGGCGGGCCTCCTCCTTGCGGCGCTCCTCCTCTTCCTCGGCGGCCGTGTCGATCTCGCCCGGGCGGCCCTCGGCGGCGAACGGCATCCCGAGCCCGAGCAGGAGCTCGAAGCCCTCCTCGTCGGACGCCGCCGTCGTCGTGATCGCGATGTCGAGGCCGCGGGTCTCGTCGATCGAGTCGTAGTCGATCTCGGGGAAGATCAGCTGCTCGCGGACGCCGAGCGTGTAGTTGCCGCGGCCGTCCAAGGAGCGCGGGTTGAGGCCGCGGAAGTCGCGGATCCGGGGGATCGAGATCGAGATCAGGCGGTCGAGGAACTCCCACATCCGGGCGCCGCGCAGCGTCACCGAGACGCCGACCGGCATCCCCTCGCGGAGCTTGAAGTTGGCGATCGACTTGCGCGCCCGGCGAATGTTCGGATGCTGTCCGGTGATCGTCGCCAGCTGTTCGGTCGCGGCCTCGAGCGTCGGCGTGGACTGCTTCGCGTCGCCGACGCCCATGTTGACCGTGATCTTGAGCAGCCGCGGGATCTGCATCGGGCTCGAGTACCCGAACCGCTCGCTCAGCTTGCCGGCGAGCTCGTTCTCGTAGAGCTCGCGCAGGCGCGGCGGGGGGGCCGCCTTGCCGGCCGGCTCCTTCGCCTCTGCTGGTTCTGTCGCCGTTGCTTCCATGGTCACTCGATCGCCTTGCCGGTCCGCTTCGCGTAGCGCTCGCGGCGCCCGCCGTCGGTCGCGCGGAACCCGACCCTGGTCGGCTTGTTGTCGGTCGGCTCGAGCAGCATCACGTTGGAGACGTCGATCGGGCCCTCCTGGTCGATGATCCCGCTCGACTGCGCCTTCTGGGTGTCCTTGACCGAGCGCGGCCGGGTGTGCTTCTTGACGATGTTGAGGTGCTCGACGTAGACGCGCCGGCGCGCCGGGCTCGGTGCGCAGCACGCGCCCCGTCTTGCCCTTGTCCTTGCCCGTGATCACGATCACCTGGTCGTCCTTGCGGATGCGCATCCCCTTGGCCATCAGAGCACCTCCGGCGCCAGGGAGATGATCTTCATGAAGTTGCGATCGCGCAGCTCGCGGGCGACCGGGCCGAAGATCCGGGTGCCGCGCGGGTTGTTCTGCGGGTCGATCAGCACCGCGGCGTTCTCGTCGAAGGCGATGTAGGTGCCGTCGGGGCGCCCGAGCTGCTTGCGGGTGCGGACGACGACCGCCTGCACGACCTCGCCCTTGCGGACGCCGCCGCGCGGGGTCGCCTGCTTGACGGTCGCGGTGATCACGTCGCCGACCCCGGCGTAGCGGCGGTGCGAGCCGCCCTTGACGCGGATGCAGAGGATCTCGCGGGCGCCGGAGTTGTCGGCGACCTTCAGTCTCGACTCCTGCTGGATCACCTGGCGCGCTCCAAGACTTCGACCAGGCGCCAATGCTTCGTCCGCGAGAGCGGACGCGACTCGATCACCCGGACGACGTCGCCCTCGTTCGCGTCGTTGGCCTCGTCATGAGCGTGGATGGTCGCCGTCTGGCGGACGATCTTCTCGTACTGCGGATGGCGGCGGACGACCTCGATCCGGACGGTGATCGTCTTGTCCGCCTTGTTCGAGACGACCGTGCCCTGGCGAACCTTCTTCGCCCCCTTGACGCGCTCGGCGGGCGGCGTTCCCTCGCCGGGCTGGTGCTTGGAGCGGGCGCGGGCGCGCGAGCGGCGGCGGGCGGCGGCGTTGGCCTTGCGAGTGGCGGCGCGCTCGGCGGCGCGTTCCTCGGGTGCGCGCTCGGGCTTCACCTCGCCGGTGTGCTGCGAGCGGGCCTGCTTGCGAATCTGCTTCGGGCTCAGGACCTCCTCGGGCTCCGCGTCCTCGGCCGGCGCGGCTGGGGCCTTCGCGGCGGGCTCCTCGGCCGGAGCCTCCTCCGCAGCGGGGGCCTCTTCCTCGGCAGGGGCTTCCTCGGCGGGGGCCTCCTCCGCGGCGGGCTCCTCGGCCGGAGCCTCTTCCTCGGCAGCCTCCGGCTCCGCAGCCGCTTCGGCCACGTCAGAATCACTGCCGGCCGACTCCTCAGCTTCGCTTCCGGGGTCGGCCGGGTCCGCCTCAGGCTGGGCGTTGTCCGACTCGACCTCCTCGGCGGGGGCCTCCTCGGCGGCGGGCTCCTCGCCCGGCTCCTCGGTCTTCTCTTCCTCGGTCATGAAGTCAGTTCCTTGTCGATGTCGATCCCCCGCTCGCGAGCGACGGTGATCAGCCGGGCCATGTCGCGCCGCGAGGCGCCCAGCCCGGAGGTGTTCTCGAGCTCGCCGGTGGCGTGGCGGAAGCGCAGGTTGAAGACCTCCTCGCGAGCCTCCTTGACGGCCTGGACGAGGTCCTGGTCGCCGAGCGCGTGGACGTCGGCGCCCTTCACTGGCTCACCCCCTCGCGGGTGACGAACTTGGTCCTGATCGGCAGCTTGTGGCCGGCGAGGCGCATCGCCTCCTTGGCGAGGTCCTCGGGCACTCCGGCGAGCTCGAACATCACCTTGCCGGGCTTGACGACCGCGACCCAGCCCTCCGGGTTGCCCTTGCCCGAGCCCTGCCGGGTCTCGGCCGGCTTCTTCGTGTAGGGCTTGTCCGGGAAGACGTTGATCCAGACCTTGCCACCGCGCTTGATCTTGCGGGTCATCGCGACACGGGCGGCCTCGATCTGGCGGTTGGTGATCCAGCCGCGATCGATCGCCTTCAGCCCGTACTCGCCGAACGCGATTCCGGCGCCGCCCTTCGTGTAGCCGCGGCGCTTGCCGCGCATCTGCTTGCGGTGCTTGACCCGCTTCGGCATCAGCATCAGCGATGCCTCCTTCCGCGGCAGTGCGACTCAGCCGAGCGAAAACCGAGCTGGTCGAGGACGCAGGGAGCGACGCGTGCCTGTAGGCACGCGAGCGACCGAGGACGAGGACCGGCGAAGGTTTGCAGCCGGCTGAGGCGTGCTGTCGTGGGAGGAGTCATCGCTAGGACACACCTCCCTCGGGCTGGGCCGCAGGGGCCGGCGCCTCGGGCGCGGGCTGTGCGGGCTCTGCGGGCTGTGCGGGCGCGGGCTGTGCGGGCGCGGGCTGTGCCGCGGGCTGTGCGGGTGCGGGCTTCGCGGGCGCGGGCTTGGCCGGCGCGGGCGGTGCCGACTGCTGCCGGGGCGGCCTGCCGCCCTGGCCGCCGCCGCCGCCGCCGCGCTGGCCGCCGCGGCCACCGCGGTCGTCACGCCGGCGGAAGGAGCGCGGCGCGAGCTCCTCCTCCTCGCCCCCGGCGCGGAAGCCCTCGGGCATCACCTCGCCCTTGTTGATCCAGCACTTGACGCCGATCCGGCCGGTGGTCGTCTTCGCCTCGACGAAGCCGTAGTCGATGTCGGCACGCAGCGTGTGCAGCGGCACGCGGCCGTCGGAGTAGCCCTCGGTCCGCGCCATCTCGGCGCCGCCGAGGCGGCCGGAGACCTGGACCTTGACCCCCTTGGCGCCGGAGCGCATCGCCGAGGTCAGGGCGCGCTTCATCGCGCGGCGGAAGGCCACCCGGTTCTGCAGCTGCTCGGCGATCGACTGGGCGACCAGCTTCGCGTCGAGCTCGGGCCGCTTGATCTCGCGGATGTTCACCTTCACCGGCTTACCGGTGATCTTGTGGAGGTCGCGCCGCAGCGCGTCGACCTCGGCGCCGGACTTGCCGATCACGATCCCCGGACGCGCCGTGTGGATGTCGACGGTGATCTCGCCGCGCTGCTTGACGATCGTGATGTCCGAGAGGCCGGCGTGCGAAAGCTTGTTCTCGATGTGCTCGCGGATCGCGATGTCCTCGAGCAGCAGGTCGGCGAAGTTCCGCTCGTCGAACCAGTTCGACTTCCAGTCGTGGATGTAGCCGACGCGGAAGCCCTCGGGGTGGATCTTCTGTCCCATTCGGCGTTCTCCTAGGCGTCCGTGGTCGGGGTCAGCGCCAGCGACAGGTGGCTGGTTCGCTTGTGGATCGGGGTCGCGCGGCCGCGGGCGCGGGCGCGCCAGCGCTTCAGGGTCGGGCCCTCGTCGACGCTGATCGCGGCGATCCGCAGGTCATCGGCGACCAGCTCGTGGTTCGCCTCGGCATTGGCGGCGGCGGAGTCGAGCAGCCGCAGCAGGTCCTGGGCGGCGCCCCGGGTCGAAAAGGCGAGCAGGGTGCGGGCCTCCTCGACCGGCAGGCCACGGATCTGGTCCGCGACCAGGCGCGCCTTGCGCGGGGCGACCCGGACGTAGCGGGCTTTCGCGCGCACCATCGGCACCTCGGGCGCCTCGGTCTTGTTCGCGGCCGTGGCCATCAGCGCTCGCGGCCCCCGTGGCCGCGGTAGGTCCGGGTCGGCGCGAACTCGCCCAGCTTGTGGCCGACCATCGACTCGGAGACGAACACGGGCACGTGCTTGCGCCCGTCGTGGACGGCGATCGTGTGCCCGACCATCTCCGGGAACACGGTCGAGGTCCGCGACCAGGTCTTGATCATCTGCTTCTGGTTCGCCTCGTTCATCTGGGTGATCCGCCTCATCAGGCGCTCTTCGGCCCACGGGCCCTTTTTCGAAGATCTGCTCACTCGTTACTTCCCTACTTCCTCTTCTTGCCGCGGCGGCGGCCGCGGACGATCAGGGCGTCGGACTTCTTGCCCTTCTTGCGCGTGCGATAGCCGAGCGTCGGCTTGCCCCAGGGGGTCACCGGGTGGCCGCCCGGGGTCTTGTGCGCCTCGCCCCCGCCGTGTGGGTGATCGACCGGGTTCATCGCGATCCCGCGGGTCTGCGGCCGCTTGCCCTTGTGGCGGTTTCGGCCGGCCTTGCCGACCTTGACGTTCTGGTGCTCGGCGTTCGAGAGGGTACCGACCGTCGCTCGGCACTCGGCCCGCACGAGGCGCATCTCGGACGACGGCAGGCGCAGCGTGACCATGTCGCCCTCCTTGGCCACCACCTGGATCGCCGAGCCCGCCGAGCGACCGAGCTTGCCGCCCTGGCCGGCGACGAGCTCCACGTTGTGGACCACGGTGCCGGTCGGGATGAAGCGCAGCGGCAGCGCGTTGCCGGGTTGGATATCCGCCTTCTCGCCGGACTCGACCGTCGCCCCCGGGCTGACGCCCTGCGGGGCGAGGATGTAGCTCTTCGCGCCGTCGACGTAGTGGAGCAGCGCGATGTAGCAGGTGCGGTTCGGGTCGTACTCGATCGTCGCCACCTTCGCCGGGACGCCGTCCTTGCGGCGCTTGAAGTCGATCTCGCGGTAGCGGCGCTTCGCCCCGCCGCCGCGGTGGCGGGCGGTGACCCGGCCGCGGGAGTTGCGGCCACCGCTGCGGCCCTTGCCCTTGGTCAGCGCCCTGTGGGGCTCGTTCCCCCCGGTCAGCTCCTCGCGCTTCTGGTAGGTCGCGAAGCGGCGCCCCGGGCTGGTCGGCTTTGTCTTTCGCATCGCCATGGTTATTCAGCCACCGCCGCGCCCTCGAAGAGCTCGATCCGGTCGCCCGGCGCGAGCTGGACGATCGCCTTCTTCCACGACCGGGTGGTGCCGCTATGCAGACCGCGGCGCTTCGGCTTCGAGCGGACCTTGATCGTCCGCACCTCGACCACGCCGACGCCCCAGATCTCCTCGACCGCACGGCGGATCTGGGTCTTGTGGGCACGTTCGTCGACCCGGAACGTGTATTTGCCGTCCGCCATCAGCGCGTAGCTCTTCTCCGAGACGACCGGCTCGAGGATGACCTGGCGCGCGTTCACTCGGCGGCCTCCTTCGGCATCCGCTCCACGTCGCCGACGCGGGCCTCGAGCGAGTCGAGGGCCGTCTGGGTGACGATCAGCGAGGCGTGGCCGATGACGTCGGCGACCCCCGCGGAGCCGACCGGCAGCACGTGAATCTTCGGGATGTTGCGAAAGCTCTTCACGACACCGGCCTCCTCGGGGTCGCAGAGGACCAGGGTCGGTCCCTTCGGCCCCCACTTCCCGAGCGCCTCGGCGGCCTGCTTGGTCGAGGGCGACTCGTAAGCCGCGCCGTCGAGCACCGCGATGCTGTCGCGGGCGGCGTGGACCGAGAACGCGGAGCGCAGGGCGCGCCGGCGCGCCTTGCGATTGACCTTGAAGGTGTGCGAGCGCGGCTTCGGGCCGAACGCGGCGCCGCCGCCGCGGCGGTGCGGGACGCTCAGCGCCCCGGCGCGTGCGCGGCCGGTGCCCTTCTGCTTCCAGGCCTTCGCGGTGGTCATCGAGACCTCGCCGCGGCCGAGGGTCGACGCGGTGCCGCGCCGGCGCGCGGCCAGGTCGGCGCGCGCGGCCTCGTGGACGAGGCTCTCGTGGAAGTCCTCGCCGAACACGGTCGCCGGCAGGTCGGTCTTCGCCTGCTTGCCGAGCGTCGTCGCCTTCAGCGCGGTGGCCATCAGCGTTCCTCCAGTGCGACGTTGCCGTGCGAAAGTCGAGCATGGCGAGGACGCAGGGTGAAGCCCTTGCCCGAGGCAAGGGCGAACCCGAGGACGCGGCCATGCGAAGACTTGCAGCCGGCAACGGCGTGCCGGTGGGACGCTGCTGGCCACTGACTAGCCATCGGTGCGCACCTCCACCGTGCCGCCCTTCGGGCCCGGCACGGCGCCGCGGATGAGCAGCAGGTTGTTCTCCGCATCGACCTGGAACACGGTCAGCCCGCGCTGGGTGACCCGCTTGCCGCCCATGCGGCCCGGCATCTTCGTGCCCTTGAATACCCGGGCCGGGTCGGCGCTGGCGCCGATCGAGCCCGGCGCGCGGACGTTGTGGGAGCCGTGCGAGACGGGCCCGCGGCCGAAGTTGTGGCGCTTGATCGTGCCCTGGAAGCCCTTGCCGACCGAGACCGCCGAGACCTTGACCTTTGTGCCCGGCTCGAACTGCTCGACCGTCAGCGTGTCGCCGATCGTCGCCTCGGGCGCCTCGTCGCGAAACTCCTTCACCTTCCGCGACGCCGGCGCGTCGGCCTTCTTGAGGTGGCCGAGCTCGCCCTTGGTGAGCTTCGCCTCGTCGGTTGCCAGGCCGGCCAGCTGGACCGCCGCGTAGCCGTCGCGATCGGGGCTCCGGACCGCGGTGACCGTGTTCGGGGTGGCCTCGACGACCGTGACCGGCACCCGGGTGCCGTCCTCGGTGAAGACCTGGGTCATCCCGACCTTCCTGCCAACGATCGCCGCCATCTCGCCTGCCCGCTCCGCCCGCTCAGATCTTGATCTCGATGTCGACCCCGGCCGGGAGCGCGTCGAGGCGCTGCAGCGAGTCGATCGTCTTCGGGGTCGGCTGGTGGATGTCGATCAGCCGCTTGTGGGTGCGGATCTCGAAGTGCTCGCGTGAGTCCTTGTCCTTGAACGGCGACTTGATCACGCAGTAGATGTTGCGCTCCGTCGGCAGGGGCACGGGCCCGGACACCGAGGCGCCGGTGCGGGTGGCCGTGTCGACGATCTCGCGCGCAGCGCGATCGATGGCGTCGTGGTCGTACGCCTTCAGCCTGATTCGGATCTTGTTTGTCGCCAGCGTGGCCACTTGTCTCGTGCCTGTCCTGTCTTGTTCTGAGCGCCCTCTGTGGGCGCAAAAGGGGCGCCGTCCAAAAGGGGGACAGCGCCCCAAGGTCGTATCGGTCTAACAACTGCCCCTCGGCTGCTCGGCTTTCGCCTCCGCTGCCGACGGGGCTTCCGGCGGGTCGCGCCGGCCCTCTTTGTCGTTACTCGATTACTTCGGTAACGACTCCCGAGCCCACGGTGCGCCCGCCCTCGCGGATCGCGAACCGGAGGCCCTGGTCCATGGCGATCGGGTTGATCAGCTCGATCGTCATCTCGACGTTGTCGCCGGGCATCACCATCTCCGTGCCCTCGGGCAGGTTGGAGACCCCGGTGACGTCGGTCGTCCGGAAGTAGAACTGCGGGCGGTAACCCGAGAAGAACGGGGTGTGACGGCCGCCCTCCTCCTTCTTCAGGCAGTAGACCTCGGACTTGAACTTCGTATGCGGGGTGATCGCGCCGGGCTTCGTGAGCACCTGCCCGCGCTCGATCTCCTCGCGCTTGGTGCCTCGCAGCAGGCAGCCCGCGTTGTCGCCGGCCTGCCCCTGGTCGAGGTCCTTGTGGAACATCTGCACCCCGGTGACGACCGTCTTCTGGGTGTCCCGGATGCCGACGATCTCGACCTCGTCGCCGGTGTGGACGATGCCCTGCTCGATCCGGCCCGTGGCGACGGTGCCGCGACCGGTGATCGTCATGATGTCCTCGACCGGCATCAGGAACGGCTTGTCGAGGTCGCGCTCGGGCTCCGGAATGTAGCTGTCGAGCGCCTCGGCGAGCTCGAGGATCGCCTTCTTGCTCTCCTCGTCGCCCTCAAGCGCCTTCAGCGCCGAGCCCTTGATGATCGGGGTCTCGTCGCCCGGGAAGTCGTACTCGTTGAGCAGGTCCTTGACCTCCTCCTCCACCAGCTCGACGAGCTCCTCGTCGTCGACCATGTCGACCTTGTTCAGGAAGACGACGACGTAGGGAACGTTCACCTGACGGGCGAGCAGGATGTGCTCACGCGTCTGCGGCATCGGGCCGTCGGCGGCCGAGACGACGAGGATCGCGCCGTCCATCTGCGCGGCGCCGGTGATCATGTTCTTGACGTAGTCGGCGTGCCCGGGGCAGTCGACGTGGGCGTAGTGGCGCTTCTCGGTCTCGTACTCGACGTGCGAGGTGGCGATCGTGATCCCGCGCTCCTTCTCCTCGGGCGCGTTGTCGATCGACTCGAACGACCGTTCCTCGGCGCCGCCCTGCTCGGCGAGCACCTTGGTGATCGCCGCCGTCAGCGTGGTCTTGCCGTGATCGATGTGACCGATCGTGCCGACGTTTACGTGCGGCTTGCTGCGATCGAACTTCTCCGCCATCTCGTTTCTCTAACTCCTTCTCGTTCTCAAGTTGCTCTATTTCCGGGCAACCCCGGAAGAATTACAGAATTCAGGCACCAGCCCCGACCGGCTCGGCGGTCGTGCTCTCGGTGATCTGCTCGGCGATGTTGTTCGGCACTTCCTCGTAGCGCTCGAACTGCATCGTGTACGTGGCTCGGCCCTGGGTCGAGGAGCGGACGTCGGTCGCGTAGCCGAACATCTCGCCGAGCGGGACAAAGGCGTGCACGGCGACCGCGTTACCGCGCGGTTCCTGCCCCTGGACCTTGCCTCGCCGGCGCGAGAGATCGCCGATCACGTCGCCCAGGAACTCTTCCGGGGTGACGACCTCGACCGACATCACCGGCTCGAGCAGGACCGGCTTCGCCCTCCGGGCCGCCGCCTGGACCGCCATCGAGCCGGCGATCTTGAACGCCATCTCCGAGGAGTCGACCTCGTGGTACTTGCCGTCGGTCAGCTCGACCCGGACGTCGACGACCGGATAGCCGGCCTTGACGCCGGACCCGAGCGCCTCCTCGATCCCCTGCTCGACGGCGGGGATGTACTCGGTCGGGATCGCGCCGCCCTTGATCTTGTTGACGAAGTCGAAGCCCTCCTCCGGGGCCGGCTCGAGGTTGATCACCACGTGGCCGAACTGGCCCTTACCGCCGGTCTGGCGGACGAAGTGGCCCTCGACCTTCTCGACCCGCTCGCGGATCGTCTCGCGGTAGGCGACCTGCGGGCGGCCGACGTTGGCGTCGACGTTGAACTCGCGCAGGAGACGATCGACGATCACCTCGAGGTGGAGCTCGCCCATCCCGTGGATCAGGGTCTGGCCGGTCTCCTCGTCGCTCTCGATGCGGAAGGTGGGGTCCTCCTCGGCCAGGCGGGCGAGGCCGCTGCCCAGCTTCTCCTGGTCGGACTTCGTCTTCGGCTCGATCGCGACGGCGATGACGGGGTCGGGGAAGTCGATCGCCTCGAGCACGACCGGGGCGTCGGGCGCGGAAAGCGTGTCGCCGGTGGAGGTCTGCTTGAGGCCGACGCCGGCGACGATGTCGCCCGCGTAGCACTCCTCGATCTCCTCGCGGTGGTTGGCGTGCATCATCAGCAGCCGCCCGACCCGCTCGGTCTTGCTGGCGGTCGCGTTGAGCACGCGCGAGCCGGCCGAGAGCTTGCCCGAGTAGACGCGGAAGTAGGTCAGCTTGCCGACGAACGGGTCCGCCATCACCTTGAAGGCGAGGGCCGAGAACGGCTCGGAGTCGTCGGGCTTGCGAATGACCTCCTCACCCCGCTCGCCCTTGTTGTCGACCTCCCAGCCGGTCATCGGCGGGACCTCGAGCGGCGACGGGAGCAGCTCGACGATCTCGTCGAGCAGCGGCTGGACGCCCTTGTTCTTGAAGGCGGAACCGCAGAGCACCGGCGTGACCTTGAGGTCGAGCGTCGCCCGGTGCAGCGACTTGCCGATCCGCTCGTGCGGGATCTCCTGTTCCTCGAGGTACATCTCCATCAGCTCGTCGTCGTAGTCGGCGCAGGCCTCGATCAGATGGGTGCGCGCCTCGTGGGCCGCGTCGACCATGTCCTCGGGGATCGACTCGTACTCGAACTCGGTCCCGAGCTCGTCCTTCCAGACCAGCGCCTTGTCCTCGATCAGGTCGATGACGCCGACGAAGCCGTCCTCGGCCCCGATCGGGAGCTGGATCGGCAGTGGGTTGGCACCGAGGCGGTCGCGCATCGTCTGCACGGCGTTGCCGAAGTCGGCGCCGACGCGGTCCATCTTGTTGATGAACGCGATCCGCGGGACCTTGTACTTGTCGGCCTGGCGCCAGACCGTTTCGGACTGGGGCTCGACCCCGGCCACCGAGTCGAAGACGGCGATCGCGCCGTCGAGGACGCGCAGCGAGCGCTCGACCTCGACGGTGAAGTCGACGTGGCCCGGGGTGTCGATGATGTTGATCCGGTGGCCCTTCCACTCGCAGGCGGTGGCGGCCGAGGTGATCGTGATCCCGCGCTCCTGCTCCTGCTCCATCCAGTCCATGACCGCGGCGCCCTCGTGCACCTCGCCCAGCTTGTGGGTGCGACCGGTGTAGAAGAGGATCCGCTCGGTCGTCGTCGTCTTGCCGGCGTCGATGTGCGCCATGATCCCGATGTTGCGGGTCTTCTCTAGTGGGAACGTGCGGGGCATTTGTGTGTTGGAGTCAGGTGTTGGTTGCTGTAGTTTTCGAACGGACCTGGCAAACGTCGGGAGAGGAGACGAACCGGCGGGAGGAGCGGTCTCAGCGCACAAAAAAGGCCCTTACGGGCCTCAGCGCTGGATCGCCATTTAGCCCGGAAACGTCCTATGTCGTGCGGCTCTCCATGGAAGGAAATTCCGCCGCGAACCGAGCGAGTCCCGGCCCGCGAGCGACGCATGACTATAGCAGAGGCATGATGGCCTCCAGAGGGCGCAGATGAGCTTCAGAAAGCGAATCTCGGAGTCTCGCGAGCGCAGCGCCCGCGAGCGGGCGAAGCGCCGTGAGGAGCGTCGCCGCGCGGAGCGCGCGAAGTCCGGCGCGACTGCGGCCGACCGCGAGCAGGCGCGGGCGGAGCGGGCGAAGGCGAGGTCGGAGAGGAAGACGACGGCCGGCGACCCGGCAAAGGTGGAGGAGACGCCGAAGGCCGAGCCCGAGCGGAAGTCGAAACCCGAGCGGAAGTCGAAACCCGTGCGCAAGCCGAAGGCCGAGCGGAAGCCGAAGCCGGAGGTGAAGTCGCGGCCGACGCGCAAGCCCGCGCCGAAGCCGGAGGCCGAGCCGAAGGAGAAGGTCGCCGCGGCGAAGCCGGCGCGCTTCCGCGGCAAGCCCGCCTCCGAGAAGCGCCCCGAGCGACCGTCGAAGCCGCGCCGTCCGCGGCGGCCGGCCGCCGCCGCCAAGGGCGGTCGGGCGCTCGCAACCGGAGCGGGCAAGGTCGGCACCGGAGTGCGCTCGGTGGGCGCCGAGCTGCTGAAGCTCGGTCGCGAGATGGTCTCGATCCCGGTCCAGCTCTGGCTCGCCGGCGCCGAGATCGCCGGTGCGATCGTGCTCCGCGTATGGCTGCGCGCCGTTCGGCCGCTGGCGGTCTGGCTCTGGCGCACGGGGCGGGCGACGCTGCGCTTCGCCCAGGACCACGTGAAGCCGGCGCACGGGGTGATCGCCGTCAGCCTGGTGGCGGTGGGAGCGCTCGTCGCCTCGCAATGGCTCGACTACCACTCGGTCAGCGTCGGCGCCGACGCCTACTCCGGCGCGGTCGGCGACGTAGCGCCGGCGCCCGAGATCGAGTCCGAGATCGCCGGCAACGCCCACGGGTGGGTGATGCTCCCGCTCGCGGTCGGCGCGCTGGTGGCGCTGACGGTGGCGCTCAGCGGGCGCCGGCGGGCGGCGGCGCTGTTGATCCCGATCGGGATCGCGGTGATCGCGATCGCCCTGATCGTCGACGTCCCCAAGGGGCTCGACGAGGGCGCCGCTTCGGTCGCCTACGAGGGCGCGAGCGCGAGCCTGCTCGAGGGCTTCTGGATCCAGCTCGCCGCCGGGGTGGTGCTGATCGGCTGCGGGCTGCTGCTGCCCCGGTACCTGCGCCCGACCCCGGCCCGCGCCACGCCGGCGCCGACCGGGCCGACCCTGTTTCAGAGCGCGGCCGCCACCGCCCGCAGGCTCGCCCGGCGCCGGCCGCAGATCAGGCGTCCGCGCCGGCCGTCCGGGAGCCGCGGCGGGCGCAAGCTCCCGAGCGGGCGCGACAAGCGCAAGGTCCAGGGGGCCGGGACGTGACGCGGAGTGACGCGACGCCCGCTGGCGAGGCGGCTGAACTTGCGGAGCGGCCGGGCCGCCTCACCAGGCTGCTGCCGATCGCGGTGATCGCGGCGGCCGTCTGCCTGTTCGCCTCCGAGCTGATGGTCATGTTCGAGTTCACGCCGCCCGGCGGCGAGGCGCTCTGCGCCCAGGACGCCGGCGACCGACACAGCAACGCGCAGATGGTGATCGCCGCCTTCGCGATCATCGGGACGGTTTTCGCGGTTTACGGCGGCTCGCGGCCGGCGGCCTTCGCCGTCGCGGCGATGGGAGTGCTTGCGCTGTTGATCTTCCTGATCAGCGACCTGCGGGTGGCCAACGCCGCCGGGTCGCTGAGCGAGGCCTGCGGGGCGAGCCAGGGCTTCCTGTTCGAGGCCGAGGCGGTCCCGAAGGGCGGCTTCTACATGGAGCTGCTCGGAGCGCTGGCGCTGACCGTCACCGGCGTCGCGCTGGCCACCCTGACCCCGCAGCAGCTGAGCGCGTTGCGACCGGGCAAGCGTGCGCGCCCGACCGACGGGCCGGACTCGGATCCGGCCGCGTCGAAGCACAAGGCCGACGAGCGCGGCGAGGGACGGCTCAGCAAGCTCGCCCGCACCCGGGCGCGTCAGCGCAGCTAGCTCTACCGGGGAGCGCGCTACGCGCTCAACCGGCGGCCGGTCGGCGCGCTGGGTAAGGAAGCAGGGAGCGTGGCGTCCTACGGACGCGAGCGACCGATGACGCCGCCCAGCGCCACCGAGCGGCCGCCGGGCCGGGCTACCAGCGGTAGTGGGCGAAAGCCTTGTTGGCCTGCGCCATGCGGTAAATGTCGTCCTTGCGCTTCCAGGCGCCGCCCTGCTGCGAGATCGAGTCCAGGATCTCGTTCGCGAGCCGCTCGGCCATCGACTTCTCGCGCCGGCTGCGGGCGAAGCCGACGAGCCAGCGGACGGCGAGCGTGCGGGCCCGGCGGGCGGGGACCTCGACCGGAACCTGGTAGGTGGCGCCACCGACCCGGCGCGAGCGGACCTCCAGCACCGGCGTCAGCTCCTTGATCGAGTCCTCGAGCACCTCGACCGGGGCGCGGCCGGAGCGCTCGCCGACGATCGCCAGCGCGTCGTAGGTGATCTGCTCGGCGACGGCCTTCTTGCCGTGCCTCATGACCTTGTTGACCACCTGCTGCACCAGACGGCTGCGGTGGACCGGGTCGGCGTCGACCGGGCGGATGGCGGCGCGCGCGCGGCGGGGCATTATTTCTTGACGCCGTACATGGAGCGCGACTGCTTGCGGTCCGCGACGCCGGAGGCGTCGAGGGTGCCGCGGATCACCTTGTAGCGGACGCCAGGCAGGTCCTTGACGCGGCCGCCGCGGACGAGGACGACCGAGTGCTCCTGAAGGTTGTGGCCCTCGCCGGGGATGTAGCAGGTGACCTCCATCCCGTTGGTGAGCCGGACGCGGGCGACCTTGCGCAGGGCGGAGTTCGGCTTCTTCGGCGTCGCCGTGTAGACGCGCGTGCAGACGCCGCGCCGCTGCGGGGCGGCGATCCGGCGCTTGCGCCCCTGGCCCGACTTGAGGCCCGGGGTGGCGACCTTCTTCTGCGGCGGCTTGCGCCCCTTGCGGATCAGCTGGTTGGTGCTTGGCACGGCGGCGAAAGTTAGCAGGGCCGCGCCGCTACGCTGGCCGGGTAGATGGCACCGAACGCCGATCCACGCCCGGTTTGCGCCGTCGACGTCGACGGCGTGATCAGCCTCTTCGGCTTCGACGGGCCGATCAACCAGGCCGGGGGAAGATTCCGGCTGATCGACGGGATGGCGCACTGCATATCCGAGGTGGCCGGCCCGCAGCTGGTCCGCCTGAGCGAGGTCTATGAGCTCGTCTGGGCGACCGGCTGGGAGCAGCGCGCCAACGACCACCTGCCGCTGATCCTCGGGCTACCCGGCGAGCTGCCGGTGCTCAGCTTCGATGGCAGGGCGCGATTCGGCAGCGCCCACTGGAAGCTCGAGGCGTTGAGCGAGTACGGGCGCAACCGCCCGCTCGCCTGGATCGACGACTCGTTCGACCACAGCTGCCACGTGTGGGCCTCGGAGCGTGAGGCGCCGACGCTGCTCTGCCCGACCGACTCCGACATCGGGCTCACCGAGGCGCATACCGAGGCCCTCTTGGCCTGGGTTCGTGACGGTTACACTGCGCCCGAGTGGACGGAGTAGTCCCCATCCTGTTCCTGATGGTGGTCTTGAAGATCCCGGTCGCCCTGCTGCTCTACATCGTCTGGTGGGCGTTCCGGGCCGAGACGCAGCCCAACGAGGCGCCGCCGGAGGCCGAGGACCACCGCTTCCGCCGCTTCCGCCGCGAGCCGAAGCGGCCCGGCGGGCCGCGCCGCGGCGGCCACGGCCCGGAGGCGCTTCCGCTTCCCGACTGCCCGCCCGGCGGACGCAGCCGTGTGATCACCGCGCCGGTACCGGTCCGTGCGGCGACGGCCCACGGCGCTCAGCGCGGCTCCGCGGAACCGGTCGAGCCCTGACCGGCCGCGCCGCCTGAGTACCAACTACCGCCAGAGGTTGACCTGAAAGCCCTTGCCGGTGCCGTCGCGCAGGAAGGTGCCCGACCTGGCGTTGAGGCGCCAGCGGCCGGGGAGGTCGTTCTGGTTGTTGGCGAGGAAGCCGGTGAACAGGGTCGATGCCTTCTGGCAGGAGAGCCCGCCGAGCGCGGTCATCTGGTAGGTGCCCTGCCGGAAGCGCTGCCCGTCGATCAGGTCGTCGTGGAGGACGCGGAAGGTCGGGCACTTGGTGGAGTTGCCCTGGGGGTGCTGGCCACCGCCGCCGCCACCGCCGCCTGAGCTCGGGGCGACCTCGAAGCCGAAGCCGCCGCCCTTTCTGAAGCGGGCCTTGGCGACGTTCAACCTCCAGCCGTCGGGCAGCACGCCGTTGTAGTCCTGCAGGAACCTGGAGAACAGGTGCGAGGCCCTGGCGCAGGTGATCCGCTGCGGTCGGATCAGGGTGATGTCGTACTGGCCGGCCTGTAGCTTCAGGGCGCCGATCCGGTCGTTGTGGAGGACGGAGAACGGAGCCCCGCAGGCGGCCTTGGCGGCACTCGCCCGGGGAGCGAAGACGAGCGCGATCAGCACCGCCAGCGCCAGCAGCGCCGCGGCCACTCCAGCCGCCCGGGTCCCCTCCCGACGAGTCACGGACCGCAGGCTACTACCCCTCGATCGCCTGGCGCAGGTCGGCGATCAGGTCCTCGGCGGCCTCGATCCCGCACGACAGGCGGACGAGGTCGGCCGGCACCGCGGCGGCGGAGCCCTCGACCGACTGGTGGGTCATCGCCTGCGGCACCTCGATCAGCGACTCCACCCCGCCCAGCGACTCGGCGAGCGAGAACAGCTCGGTGCGGCTGACGATCCCGAGCGCGTCGGGGTGGCGGAACGAGACCATGCCGCCGAACCCGGGCCACCGCACCTCCTCGACCCCGGGCGCGGTGCGCAGCCACTCGCTGACCGCGCGCCCGTTCTCGCTGTGGCGGGCGACGCGCAGCGCGAGCGTCCGCAGGCCGCGGTGGACGAGGAAGCAGTCGAACGGTCCGGGCACCGCGCCGACCGAGTTCTGGATGAAGCGGACCCGCTGGTGGAGCTCCGCGTCGGCGCTGATCACGGCCCCGCCGACGACGTCGGAGTGACCGCCAAGGTACTTGGTGGTCGAGTGCACGACGGCCGTCGCGCCGAGCTCCAGCGGACGCTGGATCACCGGCGTCGCGAAGGTGTTGTCGACGACCACCGGGCGGCCATCGGCCGCCTCGACGACGGCCGCGATGTCGATCTCGTTGAGCAGCGGATTGGTCGGCGTCTCGACCCAGATCAGCCGGGTCTCCGGACGCAGCGCCGCCCGCACCGCGTCGAGGTCACGCTGGTCCACGAGGTCGTAGTCGAGCCCGAAGTGGGCGAGAACCTTGTCGACGAGCCGGAAGGTGCCGCCGTAGAGGTCGAGCGGCAGGATCAGGTGCTCGTTCTGGGCCAGCCCCGCGGTCAGCAGCGCGTGCGTGGCCGCCATCCCGCTGGCGAAGGCGGTCGCCTCGCCGCCCTCGAGCTCGCCGAGCGCCCGCTCGAGCGCGGTCCTGGTCGGGTTCGCCGAGCGCGCGTAGTCGTACTCCTCGACGAACTCGCCGGGCGCCGGCTGGATGAAGGTCGAGGTCTGGTGGATCGGCGGGATCACCGAGCCGTAGGTGGGGTCCGGCTCGAGCCCGGCGTGGACAACCTTGGTGTCGAAGCTCCGGGTCACGCGTTCAGCGCCTCGATCAGGTCGACGGAGACGAGGATCCCGAGCGCTCGGCCGTCGTCGACGACGATCACCGGCTTGCGCTCGCCGAGGATCATGTGGATCGCCTCGCTGACCGGGCTCTCGGCGGCGAGCTCCGGCAACGGGGGCTCGAGCACCTCGGTGACCGGCTCGCCGAGGATCCCGGGGTGCTCGGCGGACGCCATCAGCAGGCCGCGCTCGCTGACCGTGCCCATGAACGCGCGTCCCTCGTCGCCGGAGACGATCGGCACCTGGGAGACGCCGTGCTCGCGCATCAGCTCGAGCGCCTTGCCGACGGCGTCGTGGCTGCCGACCGTCAGCAGCGGACGGTCCACGCCGCGGGCACGAATCACGTCGCCGACCGTGAGCGCGCCTTCGTCGCCCAGATAGCCGTACTCGCGCATCCACGAGTCGTTGAAGACCTTGGAGACGTATGGCCGCCCGCCGTCGGGGATGACCGTCGCCACCAGCGCCTCGGGGTCGTCGAGCTCGCGGGCGATCGTCAGCGCCGCGCAGAGCGCGGTCCCGGTCGAGCCGCCTGCGAACAGCCCCTCGCGCGCGACGAGGCGGCGGGCGGCGAGGAACGAGTCGCGGTCGCTGACCGTCACGTAGCGGTCGATGATCTCCGGATCGAGGGTCTCCGGCCAGAAGTCCTCGCCGATCCCCTCGACCCGGTACGGATGCACCGGGCCGCCGGCGTAGATCGACCCCTCGGGGTCGCCGCCGATCACCTGGATCTCGGGGTTCTGCTCCTTCAGGTACCGGCCGATGCCCGTAATCGTGCCCCCGGTGCCGACCGCGATCACGAGGTGGGTGATCCGGCCGCCGGTCTGGCGCCAGAGCTCGGGACCGGTCGAGCGGTAGTGGGACTCGGGATTCGCCTGGTTGAAGTACTGGTTCGGCTGGAAGGCGCCGTCGACCTCCTCGGTGAGCCGGTCGGCGACCCGGTAGTAGGACTGCGGCGAATCGGGCTCGACCGCGGTCGGGCAGACGACCACCTCGGCGCCGAAGGCGCGCAGCGTGTCGATCTTCTCGCGGCTCATCTTGTCCGGCATCACCGCGATCACCTTGTAGCCGCGCAGGGCCGCGACCATCGCCAGCCCGAGGCCGGTGTTGCCCGAGGTCGGCTCGACCAGCGTCCCCCCCGGCCTCAGCAGGCCGGCACGTTCGGCGGCGTCGATCATCGCCACCGCGGGCCGGTCCTTGACCGATCCGCCGGGGTTGAGGAACTCGACCTTCGCGACCAGCGGGGTGCGCAACTCGGGATCGAAGCGCGACAGCCGCACGACCGGCGTTCCGCCGATCAGGTCGAGGACGGAGTCGTGGATCTCGCTGCTGCCTGTACCGGCGTCCACCCTCTCAGCCTATGGTGTGGGTGACGTCACAGTCAGACGCCACACGCTGATGAGACACTGATCGATGTAATGGTTGCGCTGGCGGAGCTCGATTCCCTGGTCGGCGAAGCCACCCCGTCCGCGGCCGGCCCGCTGGACGGGCCGCCTTCGCGCCCGCTGCCGCCGGCGATTCGGCTGCCGAAGCTGCTGCAGCTCCTGCGCTTCAACCAGCGCCAGATCGAGTTCGTCTTTCGCGCTCGTCGCGAGCACGGCGAGGTGTTCCGGATGGACGGCACGGACGAGGCGGTGGTGATCACCTCGCACCCCGAGCACGTCCGCTCCCTGTTCACCGCGAAGCCGGAACTGGCGCCGTCGCTGACGCCCGAGTCGCCACTCCGGCCGATCGTCGGGCCGAACTCGGTGTTGACCGCCCTCGGCGCGCGGCACATGCGCCAGCGCAAGCTGCTCCTCCCGCCCTTCCACGGCGAGGCGATCGAGCAGTACACGCAGATGATCGTCGACGTCGCCGGGCGCGAGATCGAGCGGTGGCGACAAGGCGAGGCGTTCGCCCTCGCGCCGCGGATGCAGGCGATCACGCTCGACGTGATCATGGCCGGGATCTTCGGGATCGAGGGCCGACCCGCTCCGGGGACGCCCGAGCATCAGCTGCGCCAGGCGGTGAAGTCGCTGACGCGGTTCTCGTCGACACCGATTGCGCAGCTCGGCGAGCTCGCGCAGATCGGCAGCGACGAGCCCCGGGGGTTCATGAAGTTCACCCTCGGCTTCCTCGATCGCCCGACCTACGCCGTGATCGCGGCCCGCCGCGGCGCGGCCGACCTCGACGAGCGCCGCGACATCCTCTCGCTGCTGCTGCAGGCGCGCACCGAGGACGGCGAGGCGCTGACCGACCACGAGGTCCGCGACGAGCTGCTCTCGCTCGTGCTCGCCGGCCACGAGACGACGGCGAACACGCTGTCGTGGGCGTGGGAGCGACTCGTGCGGACGCCGGCGGCGCAGCAGCATCTGGTCGAGGCGGTCCGCTCGGGTGACGAGGAGGAATCGGCGGAGGCGATCGAGGCCGTGATCGTCGAGGCGATGCGGTCCCGCCCCGTGATCCCGATCATCGGCCGCCGCGTGACCGTGCCATGGCGGTTCGGCGACTACGACGTGCCGGCCGACACGCCGGTCCTGATCAGCATCCTGCTGCTCCACCACCGCGAAGACCTCTATCCGGACCCGTTCGCGTTCCGGCCCGAGCGCTGGGCGGACCACAAGCCGGGAACCTACGAGTGGATCCCGTTCGGTGGCGGGATCCGCCGCTGCCTCGGCGCCGCGCTCGCGATGGCCGAGATGCGCGCCGTCCTGCGCGAGATCGCCCTGCGCCTCGACCTCGAGGCCGATACGCCTGAGCCCGAGCGCGCCCTCCACCGCAACGTGACGATGATCCCGTCACGCGGCGGCCGCGTGATCGCCCGAGGGGCCCGCCCCCGCTGACGAAACCCTCGGTTCGGGGCACTCTCGCCAAGCGCGAAAGCTCGCTCACGCTCCGAGCCTGGTCCTCACCACGGCGGCGACGGCAGCCGGGTCACGCTCGAGCTGGCGAGTCGTGAACCGGCGAAGCGTGTAGCCCCATGCGCGCAGGTCGAGATCGCGCTGATGGTCATCCTCGAATGCCTGGCGTCCGCCGTGGGCGGACCAGCTGTCCAGCTCGACGACGAACCGGTGCGGGCGCCAGAGGAAGTCGACGGTGTAGCGGCCGAGGCGCTGGTTTACCTCGGGCGGAGGCAAGCGATAACGGCGACAGAGGCGCAGGAAGTCGGCCTCGGGATCGCTGCGGGTGCCGTCGGTCTCGAGGCCGCCCAAGTCCAGCTTCTTGAACTCCGCCTGGCGGAGGGCGCGGCGGAAGATCTCCGGGGCGACGGTGCGGCGGAGGTCGATCAGCGTGCGAGCGGGGGTCGTGACTGCGATGCGGTTGCGAACCGTCGTTGCGCTCCTGGGCAAGTGGGAGCGGTGGGTGCGAAGGCCTCGGCGTCTCTTGCGACCGCCCTGGCCACGGACGGTGACGTGGATGTCGCCTCGGGTCGGTTCCAGGAGCTGCCACAGCTCGGCGGCGGCCCGATGACTGAGGACGGCGCCCGGGCCGCAGGCGAGGACGGCGGCCATCCAGCGGCCGTGATTGCCGAGGCCGTCATGGCCGACGGCGTAGACGCCGCGGTGGATGCGGTGGAGGCGGCCGGCGTTGAGGCGCTTTCGCACCTGCGTCGGCGAGAGACCAGCGGCTCTTAGCTGGGTAAGGGTGAGAACCCCGTGTTGTTTGGCGGCGATCCCGGCCACCACGGCATCCGGATTGGCGACTTTCGGGTCCATACGACTCGAAAGTCGCCAAACACCTGAGCTTCGCCCCCCGGAGCGCCCCCGGCGGCCGGGGCCGGCCCCCTCTAGCGCGCTACGCCTGCGATTCCGAGGTGCTCTCCCCCGCCTCGATCTCCTGAGCGAGCTCCTCGAGCTCCTCGGCGAACGAGGGGCCGAAGCCCTCGAGCTCGGTCGCGCCCTCGCCATCGTCGGCCAGGCCGAGCTCGGCGGCGAGCTCCTCCTCGTCGAGCAGGTCCTCCTCCGGGCGCTGCGCGGGCTCCACGGGCTCGATCTCGAGCGTCCGGTAGTGGCGCAGGCCGGTGGCGGCCGGGATCAGCTTGCCGATGATCACGTTCTCCTTCAGGCCGACGAGCTTGTCGCGCTTGCCCTCCAGCGCCGCGTCGGTCAGCACCTTCGTCGTCTCCTGGAAGGAGGCGGCCGAGAGGAACGACTCGGTGGCCAGCGAGGCCTTGGTGATCCCGAGGATCACCTCCTCGCCCTTGGCCGGCGTGCCGCCCTCGTCCTTGACCTGCTTGTTGAGCGCCTTGAGCTTGTGGCGATCCTCGAGCGAGCCGGGGAGCAGGGTGGTCGAGCCCTTCGAGTCGATCCGCACCCGCTTCAGCATCTGCCGGGCGATCAGCTCGATGTGCTTGTCGTTGATGTCGACGCCCTGGGCCTTGTAGACCTTCTGCACTTCCTGGACGAGGTAGAGCTCGATCGACGTCCGGCCGCGGATCCGCAGCAGGTCGGCGGGGTACAGCGACCCCTCCTCGAGCTGCCTGCCGGCCTCGACCTTCTCGCCGTGCTTGACGAGCAGGCGGGCTCGCGGCGGGAGCTTGTACGCATGCTCCTCGCCCTTGGCGTCGGTGATCGTGAGCTTGATCTCCTTGTCGGACTCCTCGATCGAGACCTTGCCGTCGACCTCGGCCATCTCGGCCATGCCCTTCGGCTTGCGCGCCTCGAAGAGCTCGACCACGCGGGGCAGGCCCTGGGTGATGTCGAGTCCGGCGACACCGCCGGTGTGGAAGGTGCGCATCGTCAGCTGCGTGCCGGGCTCGCCGATCGACTGGGCGGCGATGATCCCCACCGCGTCGCCGATCTCGACGATCGAGCCGGTGGCCAGCGCGCGGCCGTAACAGGCCTGGCAGACCCCGCTCTCGAGCTCGCACTTGAGCACCGAGCGGACCGGGACCTCGACCTCCTCGTCGCCGAACGCCTCGGCGATCAGCTCCAGCTCCGGGAGGTCGATCTCCTGGCCGCGCTTGAGCAGCTCGCGGCCGCGCTTGGTGGCGAACTTCTTCGCCGCGATCCGGCCGACCAGGTTCTGGTTCAGGCCCTCGTCGTCGCGCAGCGGCATCTCGACGAAGTCCTTGGTCTTGCAGTCCTCGGAGCGGATGATCACGTCCTGGGAGACGTCGACCAGGCGCCGGGTCAGATAACCCGAGTCGGCGGTCCGCAGCGCCGTGTCGGCGAGACCCTTGCGGGCGCCGTGGGTGGAGATGAAGTACTCGAGCACCGAGAGGCCCTCCATGAAGTTGGCCTTGATCGGGCGCTCGATGATCTCGCCCTTCGGATTCGCCATCAGGCCGCGCATCCCGGCGAGCTGGCGGATCTGCTTGAACGATCCGCGGGCTCCGGAGTTGGCCATCATGTAGATCGGGTTGAGCTCGTCGAGGTTGTCCTCCATCGCCTTCGCGACCTCGTCGGTGGCCCGGTCCCAGAGCACCCGCAGCTGCTCCTTGCGGTCCTCCTCGGAGAGCAGACCGTCGTCGTACTGGGCCTCGATCTCGGTCACCAGCTTCTCGTAGCCGTCGAGGATCTCCTCCTTGTTGGGCGGCGAGACGACGTCGTTCTTCGAGATCGAGATCCCGGCCTGGGTCGAGAAGTGGAAGCCGAGCTCCTTGAACGCGTCGAGCGCCTGGGCGATCGCCGGGGCGCCGTACGCCTCGACCAGGTTGAAGACGATCTCGTTGATCTCGCGCTTCTTGAGCGCGTAGTTGACGAACTCGTACTTCTCCGGATCCCATTCATCGCCCAGGGCGACGGCGATCGCGCGCTCGACCCGGTCGTTGAAGATGATCCGCCCGACCGTGGTCAGGAAGTGCTCGTGGCCGGGGCGCCGGTACTCGGCGTGATCGTGGAGCTTGACGATCCCGTTTTCGTAGGCGAGCTCGGCCTCCTGGGCGGAGCGGTAGATGTGCGGCCGCTTGCCGTTCGGGCTCTTCGCCTGCTTCAGCTTCGCGTCGAGCTTTGCCAGCTCCTCGGCGTCGACGCCGTAGGTGAGGTAGTAGATCCCCAGGACCATGTCCTGCGACGGCGTCGCCAGCGGCGTGCCGCTGGCCGGCGAGAGGATGTTGTTGGACGACAGCATCAGCAGGCGCGCCTCCGCCTGCGACTCGGCCGACAGCGGCACGTGGACCGCCATCTGGTCGCCGTCGAAGTCGGCGTTGAAGGCGTGGCAGACCAGCGGGTGGACCTGGATCGCCTTGCCCTCGACCAGGACCGGCTCGAACGCCTGGATCCCGAGCCGGTGCAGGGTCGGCGCGCGGTTGAGCAGCACCGGGTGCTCGCGGATGACCTCCTCGAGCACGTCCCAGACCTCGGGGATCATCGAGTCGACCATCTTCTTGGCCGCCTTGATGTTCTGGACCGCCTTGCGCTCGACCAGCCGGGCCATGATGAACGGCTTGAACAGCTCCAGCGCCATCAGCTTCGGCAGCCCGCACTGGTGCAGCTTCAGGTTCGGCCCGGAGACGATCACCGAGCGGCCCGAGTAGTCGACCCGCTTGCCGAGCAGGTTCTGGCGGAAGCGCCCCTGCTTGCCCTTCAGCATGTCGGAGAGCGACTTCAGCGCCCGGTTGCCCGGGCCGGTCACGGGACGCCCGCGGCGGCCGTTGTCGAACAGCGCGTCGACGGCCTCCTGCAGCATCCGCTTCTCGTTGTTGACGATGATCTCCGGCGCGCCGAGGTCGAGCAGGCGCTTGAGCCGGTTGTTGCGGTTGATCACCCGCCGGTAGAGGTCGTTGAGGTCGGAGGTCGCGAACCGGCCGCCGTCGAGCTGGACCATCGGCCGCAGCTCCGGCGGGATCACCGGAACGGCGTCGAGAACCATCCACTCGGGCTTGTTCGAAGAGTTCAGGAACGCCGAGGCGACCTTGAGGCGCTTCACGGCGCGGGACTGCTTCTGCCCCTTGGAGGTGTTGATCGTCTGCTCGAGCTCCTCGCACTCGGCCTCGAGGTCGACCTGGTCGAGCAGGTCGCGGACGGACTCCGCCCCCATCCCGCCGCGGAAGTACTCACCCCAGCCGAACGGCGAGCCGAAGCGGTCCTTCAGCTCCCTGAAGACCGCCTCGTCGTTGATCACGTCCTTGACCTTCATCTCGCTGAAGATCTTCCAGACCTCCTCCATGCGCTCGATCGCGTCGTCGAGGTAGGCCTCGGTGTCGGAGATCTCCGACTCGACCGCCTTCTTGGTCTCCTTGACCAGCTTCGCGCGCTCGGCGTCGTCGAGCTTCTTCGGGTTGACGCCCAGGCCCTCGGCCCAGAGCTCGTCCTCGGGGTCGAACTTCGACTTGTCGCCCTCGCCCTCGATCCAGGCGACCCGGCGCTCGAGCGACTCGCTGAGCTCCTGGGTGCGCTGCTCCTTGTCGGCGGCGTAGCCGTCGAGGACCTTCTTGACCTCCTTCTCGAGCTTGTTCATGTCCTTGGTCCGCGCCTCCTCGTCGATCCAGGTGACGATCGAGGCCGCGAAGTAGAGGACCTTCTCGAGCTCCTTCGGAGCCATGTCGATGAGGTAGCCGATCCGCGAGGGAACGCCCTTGAAGAACCAGATGTGCGAGACCGGGGCCGCGAGGTCGATGTGGCCCATGCGCTCGCGGCGGACCTTCGAGCGGGTCACCTCGACGCCGCAGCGCTCGCAGACGATTCCCTTGTAGCGGACCCGCTTGTACTTCCCGCAGTAGCACTCCCAGTCCTTGGTCGGACCGAAGATGCGCTCGCAGAAGAGCCCGTCCTTCTCGGGCTTCAGCGTCCGGTAGTTGATCGTCTCCGGCTTCGTGACCTCGCCGTGGCTCCAGCTTCGAATCTTCTTCGAAGAGGCGAGACCGATCTCGATTGCGTCGAAATTGTTGATGTCCATGTGGTTCCCGCTACTCCTTCGCCTCGGCCGCTGTCTCTGCTTCCTTCGCTTCCGCGCCGTTGGTGGTTCCTGACTCGCCCTCGGCGACTACCTGCTCTTCCTTCTCGTCGGCGGCATCGCCGTCGCCGCCGCCGGCGCGAACGCCGGAGAGGTCGATGCCGAGCTCCTCGGCAGCGCGCAGCAGCTCGTCGTCCTCCTCGCCGAGGTCGACCTCGCCGTCGTCGGCGACCAGGTTGGCGTCGAGCGCCAGCGACTGGATCTCCTTCAGCAGCACCTTGAACGACTCCGGCACCGACGGCTCGGGGATGTTCTCGGACTTGACGATCGACTCGTAGGCCTTGACCCGCCCGACGGTGTCGTCGGACTTCACGGTCAGCATCTCCTGCAGCGTGTAGGCGGCGCCGTAGGCCTCCAGGGCCCAGACCTCCATCTCGCCGAACCGCTGGCCGCCGAACTGCGCCTTGCCGCCCAGCGGCTGCTGGGTGACGAGCGAGTACGGGCCCGTGGAGCGTGCGTGGATCTTGTCGTCGACCAGGTGCAGCAGCTTGAGGATGTACATGTGACCGATGGTCACCTTGCCCTCGTACGGCTCGCCGGTGCGGCCGTTGTACAGCTGTGCCCGTCCCATCGCCTGGTTGCCCGGGCGCGCGGACTTGTCGATCCCGAGGTCGACGCCGCGGTCGGCGTTCTCCTCCTGCCACTGGACGAGCGCCTCGTCGACGTCCTCGACCGTCGCCCCGTCGAACACCGAGGTGGCGATGTTCATGCGGCTGTGGCCACCGGCCTTCATCTCCTTGTAGGCGTCGGAGCCGTCGTTCCACCAACCGTTCGCTGCCACCCAGCCAAGATGGGTTTCGAGGATCTGGCCGATGTTCATCCGGCTCGGGACGCCGAGCGGGTTGAGGATCACGTCGACCGGCGTGCCGTCGGCGAGGAAGGGCATGTCCTCCTCGGGCACGATCTTCGAGATCACGCCCTTGTTGCCGTGACGGCCGGCGAGCTTGTCGCCCTCGGCGATCTTGCGCTTCGTGGCGACGAACACGCGCACCAGGCTGTTGACGCCCGGGGCGAGGTCGTCGCCCGACTCGCGGTCGAAGGTGACGACGTCGATCACGACTCCGCCCTCGCCGTGCGGCACCTTGAGCGAGGTGTCGCGGACCTCGCGCGCCTTCTCCTTGAAGATCGCGCGGATCAGCTTCTCCTCGGCGGTCAGCTCGGTCTCGCCCTTCGGCGTCACCTTGCCGACCAGCAGGTCGCCCGAGACGACCTCGGCGCCGACGCGGACGATGCCGCGCTCGTCGAGGTTGCGCAGGCTCTCCTCGGAGCGGTTCGGGATGTCGCGGGTGATCTCCTCGTCGCCGAGCTTCGTGGTCCGAGCGTCGATCTCGTACTCCTCGATGTGGATCGAGGTGAGCTCGTCGTCCTTGAACAGCCGGTTCGAGAGGATGATCGCGTCCTCGAAGTTGTAGCCCTCCCAGGACATGAAGGCGACCAGGCAGTTCTTGCCGAGCGCGATCTCGCCGTCGTCGGTCGAGGAGCCGTCGGCGAGCACGTCGCCCTCCTTGACCTTGTCGCCGGTACCGACCGTCGGCGTCTGATGGATGATCGTCCCCTGGTTGGAGCGCATGAACTTGTCGAGCGGGTACTCGTCCTTCTTCGAGCCGTGGGTGACCACGATCCGCTCGGCGTCGACGTAGGCGACCTCGCCGGCGCTCTCCGCGAGGATGACGTCGCCCGTGTCGATCGCCGCGCGGCGCTCCATGCCGGTGCCGATCAGCGGCGCCTCGGGCTTGAGCAGCGGCACCGCCTGGGCCTGCATGTTCGAGCCCATCAGGGCGCGGTTCGCGTCGTCGTGCTCGAGGAACGGGATGAGGGACGTCGTGACCGACCAGATCTGGGTCGGCGAGACGTCCATCAGCGTCACGTCCTTGGGCGGCACGACGACGTACTCGCCGTCGCGTGAGCGGCACTGGACCTGGGGGCCCTTGAGCTTGCTGGTCTTGGTGTCAAGCTCCGCGTTCGCCTGCGCGATCACGTGGTCCTCCTCCTGGGTCGCGTCCATGTGCACGACCTCGTCGGTGACCACACCGTCCTTGACGACCCGGTAGGGCGTCGTGACGAAACCGTGCTCGGAGATCTCCGCGTAGGAGGACAGCGAGCCGATCAGGCCGATGTTCGGGCCCTCGGGGGTCTCGATCGGGCACATCCGGCCGTAGTGGGTCGGGTGCACGTCGCGGACCTCGATCGGGGCGCGCTCGCGCGTCAGCCCGCCGGCGCCGAGCGCCGACAGGCGCCGCCGGTGCCTGAGCCCGGCGAGCGAGTTCGTCTGATCCATGAACTGCGAGAGCTGCGAGGAGCCGAAGAACTCCTTCTGCGCGGCGACGACCGGGCGGATGTTGATGATCGTCTGCGGAGTGATCGCGTCGGCGTCCTCGGTCGTGAGGCGCTCGCGGACCACGCGCTCCATCCGGTACAGGCCGACCCGGAAGGCGTCCTGGATCAGCTCGCCGACGGTGCGCAGGCGGCGGTTGCCGAAGTGCTCGTACTCGTCGAGGTGGTCCGAGATCGGATCGCGCGGATAGGTGATCGCCTCCGCCGCGTAGTCCTTGATCGGGTTCTCCTCGTCGATCTCCTCCGGCACGCCGAGCAGGCGCGGCAGGCTGACCAGCTCCTTGATCAGGGCGACGATGTCGTCCTTGGTCAGGGTGCGGTGGTCAAGGTCGACGTCGAGGTCGAGCCGCGCGTTCAGCTTGTAGCGGCCGACCCGGGTGAGGTCGTAGCGCTTGGTGTCGAAGAACAGCTGCTCGAGCAGGGCCCGGGCGGCGTCCACCGACGGGGGCTCGCCCGGCCGCTGCTTCTTGAACAGCTCGATCAGCGCGCCCTCCTCGGTGCGGGTGGGCTCGGTGTCGGCCTCGATCGTGTGACGGATGTAGACCGAGTTGTCGAACAGGCCGAGGATCTCCTCGTCGGTGACGAAGCCCATCGCGCGCAGCAGCACGGTGACCGGGAGCTTGCGCTTGCGGTCGATGCGGGCGTAGACGCGGCCCTTCTTGTCGATCTCGAGCTCGAGCCACGAGCCGCGCGACGGCATCAGGTTGGCGATGAAGACCTGCTTCTCGCGGTCCTTCGGCTCCATCACGTAGGCGCCCGGGGAGCGGACGAGCTGGGTGACGACGACCCGCTCGGTGCCGTTGATGATGAAGGTGCCGCGCTCCGTCATCCACGGGAAGTCGCCCATGAACACGGTCTGCTCGCGGATCTCACCGGTCTCGCGGTTCTGGAACGCGACGGTCACGTTCAGCGGGCGCGAGTAGGTGATGTCCTTCTCGCGGCATTCCGCGATCGTGTGCGTCGGCTCGTCGAACTTGAAGTCGCCGAAGACGATCGCCAGGTTCCCCGTGTAGTCCTCGATCGGGGAGATGTCGTTGATCGTCTCCCGAAGCAGCCCGTTCTTCGGGTTGGTCAGCGCCTCGAACGAGCGGCGCTGGATATCGATCAGATGTGGAAGTTCAAGGGGCTGTGGAAGGCGTGAGAAATTTCTCCGGGTAACAGGGGCAGCGGCAGATCTGGCCAACTGGGCGACTCCTCAGGTGGTCGTGGGACGGATGGGGCGCGGAGATTCGGCAGGCAAAGAGCTCAACGGCGCGCGACGCACAAATATACCACACGCTTGATTGTTAGCTCAAGCGTGGCGCGTGCCTGAGCCGTACCCAGGCGCTTACTTCAATTCGACCGCTCCGCCGGCCTCCTCGATCTCGGACTTTAGCTTCTCGGCCTCCTCGCGCTCGATGCCCTCCTTGACGGCCTGCGGAGCGCCATCGACGAGCGCCTTCGCGTCCTTCAGCCCGAGCCCGGTCGCTGCGCGGACGGCCTTGATCACCTGGATCTTCTTGTCGCCGGCCTCGGTGAGGACGACGTCGACGGTCGACGACTCCTCCTCGGCGCCCTCATCGGCGCCGCCACCGGCGGCGGGAGCCGCTGCCGCGACCGCGGTCGCGGAGACGCCGAACTCCTCCTCGAGCGCCTTGATGCGCTCGGAGAGCTCGAGCACGGAGATGCCTTTCAGCTCCTCGATCCAGTCCTCAGTTGTCACTTTCGTCGCCACTTGGCTCCTCCTGCTCTTGTTCGTCGTCATTGGAAGTCTCTGTATCAACGCCCGCCGGCTCCTCGGCTTCGCCTCCGGGGCCGTCTGGGTCGGGCCCAGGCTCGCCTGGCGGCTCTTCGGCCGGGGCCGAGTCCTCCTCGGCGGGCTGGGCCTCCTCCTCGGCATGCTCGGCGGGCGGAGCGTCCTCGTCACCCTCGGCCTCCGCCGCGGGCTCCTCAGCCTCTTCAGCCGCGGGCTCCTCCTCGGCCGCCGGCGGCTCGCCGCTGACCAGGCCCTGCTCGGCGATCTGGCCGAGCGCGACCGCGAGGCCCGAAATCATCGAGCCGAGTCCGCGGACGAGGCCGGTGATCGGGCTCGCCGCGAGGCCGGTCAGCTGGCCGCGCAGGACGTCGACGCCGGGCAGTCGGGCGATCACCTTGAAGGCGTCCGGGTCGAGCGCCTCGCCGTCCATGATCCCGCCCTTGTACTCGAGCTCATCGTTGACCTTCGCGAAGTCGTTGATCGCCTTCGCGGCGATCACCGCGTCGCCCTGGATCAGGGTCAGCGCGGTCGGGCCGACGAAGAACTCGTCGAGACCCGCGGTGCCCGCGTCGGCGGCGGCGCGCTTGGCGAGCCGGTTCTTGACCACCTTGAAGACGGCGTCGGCCTCGCGCAGCCTGGCGCGCAGCTCGGCCGCCTCGGTGACGCTGATCCCGCGGTAGTCGACGGCGAAGATCGCCTCGGCTCCCTTCAGGTCCTCGGTCAGCTCGGCGACGGCCGCTTCTTTTTGAGTTCGATCCATGCGAAGTCTTCGATTCGATGCCCCCGCCGACGAAAAAGAGCCTGCGCTCAGGCAGGCTCGAAAAAGCGTGGGCTCTCGAACTCACCTGCGCCGGTCTTTCGGGCCCTGGGGCCCCGCCGACGGTCTCGGGCGGTTGTGCGAGGCGTGAGGTTAGCGAATCACCCGCGGCTCAGCCCGTCGCCGGACCGAGGCGGTCCAGCGTCGCAAGCACCGCCTGGGTATTGGCGCGGATGGCGTCGCCCATGTCCTCGAGCCGCTCGGTGTTCCGCTTCAAGCTGAGGTCGATGTCGCCGATCGCCTCTACGAGGGTGTCATCGCGGCGGTCCATCCGGTGCATCATCCGCTCGTGCGTCTCCGCCTGGCGGTCGAATGCCGCGGCCTGGCGGTCGAACACCTCGGCTTGACGGTCGAACGCCTCGGCTTGCCGGGTTACCGTCGCGTCGATCCGCTCCAGCGCAGCGGTGGCACGGTCGAGCAGGTCCTTGTGGCGGTCCTCGGAGCTCACCGCGACGAATTGTCCCACTCAGAGGTGCGCCAGACCAGCGCACTTCGTGCCGGGATCAGCGCGAGGCCGTCCGCCCCGCCAGATGACGCCGCAGCGCCGCGAGCCGGTCGTCCCACTCGGCGCCGACGGTCGCCATCCAGGTCATCGGTCCCGACATCGGCGCCGCGGTCAGGCGACCGACATCGAGATCCACGCCCGCGAGGCGCTCGACCTGCGTCGGCGGATGGAGGAGATCTACGCCAGGCACACCGGCCAGACGGCCGGGCGGATCCACGACGACGCCGAGCGCGACCGCTTCTTCAGCGCCGAGCAGGCGCTCGAGTACGGCCTCGTCGACGGAATCGTCGAGCACCGCAAGCTCCAGCGGCGGACGGCCGGCTTCGGCGCGGCGGCCGGCAACGGCGGCTGAGCTGTCGACGAACTCGGCGCTCAGCGCCGCTTCTTGTTCGAGACGAGGTACCTCGCCAGGCTCAGAACGCTGAACTCGCTGCGGAACTCGTAGTGAAGCGACGAGCCGGCCGTCACGATCTTGCCGTCCGGCTGGATGGCGATCGCCGCGGCCGCGGCAGCGTCGTCACCGAACAGCGTCTGTGCCGTCCCGCCTTCGCCGAAGGACGCCGCCAGCTCCCCGTTCGACCGATATCGGGTCACGGCCTCGGACTGGGCTCCCGTGTCGGGGTCATAGGTCGATCCGGCGACGGCGATCCGTCCCGCTGAGTCGAGGCCCAGGGCCGTGAAGGTTCCCGAGCTGTCGAACGTGCCGTCGCGGGACCAAGGCGCGAGCGCGACGCCCCGGTGGCCGAACGACGGGTCCCGGGCGCCGCCGCGGTTCAGGCGGAGGACAAAATCGCTGTTGCAGCAGAGCGCCTCCCCGGCGAGCACGAGGCGGCCCCTGGCTCCCAGCGTCAAGTCATTAGCCACCACGCCCCTGCCGGGATATGGGACGGCGATCCCATCGCCCGAGAAGCGGTCGTCGAACGCGCCGGACCTGTGGAGCTTGACGACGGTGAGCCCCGTGTCGAAGAGCGTTCCGGCCGCCACGATCCCTCCGTGGCGCAGCGCCTCGACGCTGGTGGCCGAACTGAACTCCTCCCCGCGGATCACCTTCGAGCCGTCGTCCGCGAACGACTTGTCGACGGAGCCGTCCGCCAGGAAGCGGGCGATGAGCAGCCCGCCGCCGGCGCCGGTCGGGCAAGTGCAGGGCGCAGGACCGGCAGCCACCATCCGCCGGTCGGCCGCGACGTCGATCCCAAGGGTCCACGGATACCCGGCGAGCGGGACGCCGGTTCTCGCGACGCCCCCGTCGCCGAAGCTGCCGTCGAGCGTCCCGTCGCGATTCAGCCGAGCGAGCCCGATCGTCGGCGGCTCGTAGCCGAGCGCGAAGCCGACCACGATCTTGCCGTCGGCCTGCCTGACGATCGGCATCTCTTGGTTCGGGTACACATCGCCCGGATCCAGGAGCCTGCGTCCGTCGCCGCTGTACGACCGATCGAGCGCCCCGTTCCGGCGGAACCGAAACAGCGCCGGACCGGAACCGCGATCGACGCCGCTGACGATCAGTCTGCGCCTGGGGTCGATCAGCAGGTCCGAAGCCCACGAGTAGTCGTCGCCGAGAGCGACTATGCCGCCGTTCCCGAAGCTCGGGTCGAGGTCGCCCGGTGCAGCCGACGCGACCCCGGCCGCCAGGCCGAAGGCACAGACTGCGCCGATCAGGACTCCCCGCCGAGGCACCATTGCTGCATATACCCGCGGGGTTGGCGAAAGTACCGGTCGTCCGGACGTCGTCGCGCTCGCTAACTTTCCGCCCCTATGAGCGTCGCCATCGTCACCGGCTCCGGGGGCCTGATCGGCTCCGAATCGGTCCGCCACCTGGTCGAGTCGGGCCTCGACGTGGTCGGGATCGAAAACGACATGCGCGCCTACTTCTTCGGTCCCGAGGCCTCGACCCAGTCGGTCACCGACGAGCTGGCGGCCACCTATGCGGAGTTTCACTCGCTGGAGCTCGACATCCGCGACGCCGAGGGGATCGAGCGGCTGTTCGCAAAGCACCGCGGTGAGATCGAGGTCGTCATCCACACCGCCGCCCAGCCCTCGCACGACTGGGCTGCGTCTGAGCCCCAGACCGACTTCACCGTCAACGCCAACGGGACCCTCAACCTGTTGCAGGCCGCGCGCGCTCACTGCCCCGAGGCGCCGTTCATCTTCTGCTCGACCAACAAGGTCTACGGCGACACCCCCAACCGCCTGCCGCTCGCCGACCTCGCCACCCGCCTCGAGCTCCCCGACTCGCACCGCTATCACCGCGGGATCGACACCTCGATGTCGATCGACGCCTCGACCCACTCGCTGTTCGGCGCCTCCAAGGCCGCCGCCGACCTGCTGGTCCAGGAGTACGGGCGCTACTTCGAGCTCCCGACGGTGGCCTTTCGCGGCGGCTGTCTGACCGGCCCCCAGCACGCCGGGGCAAAGCTTCACGGCTTTTTGGCCTACCTGATGAAGTGCGTGGTCACCGCCACCCCCTACACCGTCTTCGGCTACGCCGGCAAGCAGGTCAGAGACAACATCCACTCCGCCGACCTGGTGGCGGCCTTCGAGGCCTATCGGAAGGCCCCGCGCCCGGGCGCCGTCTACAACATCGGCGGCGGGCGCGACTCGAACTGCTCGATGTTGGAGGCGATCTCGGCCTGTGAGCGGATCGCCGGCCGCGAGCTCTCGTGGGAGCTCGGGCCCGAGCCGCGGATCGGCGACCATCGCTGGTGGATCAGTGACCTCGGCCCGTTCGAGGCCGACTACCCGGACTGGTCGCTGCGCTATGGGATCGAGGACATCCTCACCCAGATGCACGAGCAGAACGTCGAGCGCTGGGAGGGCGCAGCGGTCTAAGCGGTGGCGGGCTCGGGCGCCGCGGAGTCCGCGGCCGCCGCATCCGAGGTCTCGTCGCCGCCGGCGGGTGCGCCCAGCTCGGCCAGGATCTCCCCCTCGCGGGTGCGCGAGGAGTCAACCCGGACCCCCGGGCCCATCGAGGTCGCGAGCGTGATCGAGAGCAGGTAGCGGCCCTTGGCGGCGGCGGGCTTGGCGCGCACGATCTCGTCGATGATCGCGGCGTAGTTCTCGAGCAACGCGCGCTCGTCGAAGCTCGCCTTGCCGATGGTCAGGTGGACGATCGCCTGGCGGTCGGTGCGGTACTCGACCTTGCCGGCCTTCGCCTCGCTGACCGCCTTGCCGACGTCGTCGGTGACCGTGCCTACCTTCGGGTTCGGCATCTTGCCCTGCGGGCCGAGTACCCGGCCGAGCTTCGAGACCACCGGCCCCATCAGCGACGGGGTCGCGATCGCGACGTCGAAGTCGGTCCAGCCCTCCTCGACCCGGTCGGCGAGGTCCTGCGCGCCGACGAAGTCGGCGCCGGCCTCGTTGGCGGCGCGCGCGGCGTCGCCGTCGGCGAACACGGCGACGGTGATCGACTTGCCCAGGCCGTTCGGAAGCGCGAGCGTCCCGCGCAGCTGCTCCTCCGCGTGGCGGACGTTGACGCCGAGGCGCATGTGGACCTCGATCGTCTCGTCGAACTTCGTGCTCGCGGTCTCCTTCACCAGCCGGACCGCCTCGGCCGGCGGATACGCGTGCGTGCGGTCGACCTTCGCGATCCCCTCGCGGTAGCGCTTGCCGCGCTTGTCGGACATCAGCGGTGCCTCCCGTGGCCCGACGCCTGCTCGCGCGAGGCATCGGCGTCGCCAGGCAAGGACGCAGGGAGCGGACAATGGCAGCGCCATGGCCGCGACCGAGGACGCAGCATGGCGGTCGCCGAGGACCGCGCGAGTGGGTGTCGGGTCGCGGGAGTCACCGCTAAGCGTCGACGCCTTCCACGAGTACGCCCATCGAGCGCGCCGTCCCGGCGATGATCTTCGAGGCGGCGTCGAGGTCGTTGGCGTTCAGGTCCGGCATCTTGCGCTCGGCGATCGCCCGGCACTGCGCCGCGGTCAGGGTCCCGACCTTCTCGCGGTTCGGCTCCCCGGACCCCTTCTCGATCCCGAGTGCCTCGCGGATCAGCACCGCGGCCGGCGGAGTCTTGGTGATGAAGTCGAACGAGCGGTCCTCGTAGACGGTGATCTCGACCGGGATGATCGTCCCGGCGTCGGCCTGCGTGCGGGAGTTGAACGCCTTGCAGAACTCCATGATGTTGACGCCGTGCTGGCCCAGCGCGGGGCCGACCGGAGGGGCAGGATTCGCCGCCCCGGCGGGGATCTGGAGCTTGATCAGGGTGAGTACCTTCTTAGCCATCGCGCGGCGGACGAGGATACAGGGATGGTGGTTGGCCGCGGCCGCGATCACGGCGGCTCTGGCGCTGCCCGCCGCCGCGGGCGCCGCCTTCGCCGGACCCAGCGGCCGGATCTTCTTCGGCGCCCTCGCGCCGGGTGCGCCGGCCGCCGACGTCTGGTCCGTGAACCCGGACGGCTCGGGGCTCGTCAACCTCACCGACCTCCCGGAAGGACCGGGCGAGGGGCACGATCCGTCGGTGGCGCCGAGCGGTGCGGTCGCGTTCACGGTCGGCACCGGAGCCGCGGGTGAGATCTGGACGATGGGCTCCGACGGCTCGGCGCCCCGGCAGCTCACCGACGACGGCTTCGCCGACCGGATGCCGGCGTTCGCGCCGGACGGCGCCCGGATCGCGTTCGCCTCCGATCGGGCCGGGACCGGCGGCTCCGACCTGTGGACGATCGCCGCCGACGGGTCCGACCCGAGGCCGCTGCTCACCGGGCCCGGCGACGATCTCTGGCCGCAGTACTCGGCCGACGGCGGACACGTGGTCCTGGCGACCAACGCCTCGGGCAACTTCGACATCGCCTACGTGACGGTCGCCGGCGCCCCGCACGCCGCCGCCACGTCGATCACGGCCCGCAGCTCGCTCGACGAGACCGGCCCGGCGATCCAGCCCGATCGGGTGCGGGTCGCCTACGCGCAGTCGAACCCGGCGAGCCCCGGCCCGAGCGACATCCTCACCGCCTACTCCAACGACGGCACCGACGAGTTTCCGCTCGCCGTCGACCCGGCCCGCAGCGAGCGCTCGCCCGCCTTCTCGCCCGACTCGACGGAGGTCGTCTACGTCGCCGACCAGGGCCTGGTGGTGGCCGCGGCGGGCGGCGGCGCGCCCACGGGTCTGCCGACCGGGCCCGCCGGCTCGCCTGCCGACCCCGACTGGGCGGTCGGCGCGGCGGCTGACCGGACGCCGCCGCGGACGACGATCACCAAGGCTCCGAAGCCGAACAGCGCGAAGCGGCGGGCGCGGTTTCGCTTCCGCTCCAGCGAGCCCGGCTCGAGCTTCAGCTGCCGCCTCGACGGCAGCGAGGCGAAGCCGTGCACCTCACCGCGGCGCTACAAGGGCCTCGTGGACGGCCGCCACCGATTCCGCGTCGCCGCGACTGACCCCGCCGGCAACACCGACCCCTCGCCGGCCCGGGTCCGGTTTCGGATCCACCCCGAGCCCCGCTGACCGCTTACCGCTGCCGCCCTGCTTCCAGACGAGGCTGTGCTGCCCGCCGACGCTGGCGCGCAGCTGCTCCTTGCCCTTGAGCTTCAGGCGCTCGGTGAAGACCTCGCCCGCGCGCACCTTCTCGCCTCCGACCCTGCGCCAGCCACCCTTCGTCTTCCGCTCGATCCTCAGCTTGCCGCCGACCGGGGCCCTGCCCCAGGCCTGCAGGCCGCCGCCGGCACGATGGGTGAGGAAGGGGAAGCGGAAGGCGGTCGCCGCGGGCTTCGGCGTCCCACCCTCCAGGAAGAGCCCGATCTGCAGGGTCTGGTCGGGGTGCTGCGGGTCGAGGTGGGAGTCGCGCAACTGGTAGTAGATCGCCGTGCTCACCCCGGCCTTCCAGAACAGGAACAGGGACTCCTCGACCCAGCGGCCGTGCTTCTCGAGCCCCGGGACCGGCCGGTCGGGGCTCGGCGGCTCGGGGAAGCTCTCCCACCAGAACTCGGTCACCCAGAGGGGATGGCGCTTGCCACCGCCGCTGATGGTGCGGGCGCGCTCGGCGGCGCGCAGGACCTCGGCGACGTGCTTCATGTCCGGAGAGGAGGCGTCATCCGGATCCTCCGCGCTGCGGCGCGGGCCCCCGGAGAGGTTGATCGGATGGTGGGCGAGGATGTCGAAGCGGGGCTTGGAGGGGCATTTCGTCCCCTTCAGCCTGCCGTTCAGGCACAGCAGGCGGCGCAGGAAGGCAAGCGGCCGGACCCGGTTCCCCCCGGGATCGTCGCCGTACGGCGCCAGACTGCCGGCGATCACCGAGTTGTTCTTGCTCACCGACTTGACCCCCGCCGCGACCTGGTTGAGCATCTTGCGGTAGATCTCGACCGCGACGGGCTTGTTCCCCTCGTACTGGGGCTGGAGGAAGAGCGGGAAGTTGGGCTCGTTCCAGGCGTCGAAGTAATGCACCCGGGGCAGGTCCGCGAAGTTGCCCGAATACCGGGTCGCCACCGCCTTCGCGAAGTTGCCGAGCGCCGCCGCGTCGGGCTTCCAGGTTCCGGCCTCGGCCGACGCGGGCTCTCCGGCGCCGCGGGCGAACTTCGGGGCGTCGTGGAACGTGAGCACCACGTCGAGGCGCCGAGCGGCCGCGTCGCGGATCGCTTCGTCGAGGAAGCCGAAGCTGTAGGCGGGATCGTTCGGGTCGGCCGCGTTGGCCGGCTGGCCGACGGCGACCCGGTCCCACGAGAGGTCGATGCGGACGAGTCCCGCCCGGAGGTCGCCGGCCGTGGTGTCGAACCAGCGGTCGCGCTCACCCGCGTCGGAGCTCAGGAACAGGCCCGCCGAGTCGATTCCGGTGGTGAACTTGGCCGCGGCCCCCGGCGCCCAGACGAGCGAGGCCGCGACGATCAGGCCGAAGGCGAGCTTCAGCCTGAGCAGAGCCGAGTGCTTCAACCGATGTACCCCCGGCGGCGCGCGACCAGGACACCGATCGCCCCGATCAGCGACGCGATGAGGATGATCGGCAACGCGACCCCCATCCCCGTGTCGGTCGCCCCGGTGAGCACGGCGTCGATCACCCCGCCGATCCCCTCAGGGTCGTCGTCGGTCGACCCGGAGCCGGAGCTCTCCGAGAACACGCTCGAGTCTTCCCCGGCACCGCCGCCCGCTCCAGCGCCCCCGCCCTGACCGTTGCCGCCACCGGATTGACCGGAGTCGCCACCGCTCGCCTGCGATCCACCGGTCGCGGGCGCGGTCTCCTGGGCGAGATCCGCGGTCGCCTGGCCGTCCGAGCCGGCCGCCTCGAGCTCAGCCGCCGTCTCGTCGGGCACCACCGCGGCGCCGCCGGTGGTCGAGGATCCCCCGCCACCCGCCGAGCCGCCGGTACCCGCCGAGCCGCCGGTGCTGGTGTCGCCACCGGCCGAGGTGCCGCCGCCGCCCGAGCCGCCGCCGCCGCCCGAGGTGCCGCCGCCCCCACCCGCCGAGCCGCCGCCACCGCCGCCCGCGCCGGGGGGCGCCTCCCCGTACTGGTCGATCGTCGAGTTGCCCTGCGCGAACAGGGGCGCGGGAAGCGCGAGGGCAGCGATCAGGGCAAGCGTGGGCGGAATTAGTTTGAGCATGTCTTGATCTACGTGCCGGGGGGCGAAAAGCTGACATCGGGTTCGGAAAAGAAGTGTCAGCCTCGTCGCATCCGTCACGTATGTACAGCTGGATGACCACGCCCACCGCGCACGCCCTGCCGCGTGACCTGATTGCGAGCGCTTGGACCACCCTGCGCGCCGGAATCGGGCCGTTGCTCGCCGAGGTCGTGCTGCCGTTCGCGCTCGTCTTCTACCTCGCGATGCGCGGCGCCGGGTACGACACCGTCGTTCGCGACGAGGTCGGGCTCGCGATCTGGTGGATCGTCCTGCTCGGCGTCGTCGTCGGGCTGCTGCCCGGTTCACCGCTGACCCGATGGGCGAAGGTGGCCCTGGGATGCTTCGGCGCCTATCTCGTCTGGACGGCGATCGGGGTCGGCTGGTCGAGCTCCGCCGAGCGCAGCATGATCGAGGTAACCCGCGTCGTGTCCTACTTCGGCGTCTTCGCGCTGACCCTGCTTGCCCAGGGCCGCGAGGGGCTGCGTCGCACGGTCTGCTCGGTGGCGGCGGCGATCGCGCTGATCGCGACCCTGGCGCTGCTGTCGCGGCTGCATCCGTCGTGGTTTCCCGCCGACGACGCCGGCGCCGCGTTCGACCGAGCGCGCCTCAACTACCCCCTCAACTACTGGAACGGGCTCGCGACCCTGATGGCGATCGGGGCCCCGCTGCTGCTCGGGGCGGCGGTGGAGGCGCGTCGCGTCTGGGTTCAGGCGCTGGCGACCGCGATCCTGCCGGTCGTCGCCCTGGTCACGTTCATGACCCTCTCGCGCGGCGGCGCGGCGGCGGCGGTACTCGCGCTGATCGCGTTCTTCGTGCTCTACCCGCGTCGCCTCCGCGCCCTCGCGACGGCGATCATCGCCGGCGCGGGAAGCGTGCTGCTGATCGCGTCGCTGACCCAGCGCGATGCGCTCGAGGATGCGCTCGGGAACTCGGCGGCGCTGAGCCAGGGCGACGAGATGCTCGCGGTCGTGCTCGTGGTCTGCGTCGGCGTCGGCCTGGTGTCCGCGGCGCTCGGGCTGGCGATCCGCTACGGGCTCGTTCCGGCGGCTCGGCCCAGCCGCACGATGACGCGACGGGTGGCGGCGGGCGCGGCGGCGGCGGCGCTGATCGTCGCCGTGATCGCCGTGGCCTCGGGCGAGGTCTCGTCGCGCTGGGACGAGTTCAAGGCGACCGGGGTCGAGGACGCGCGCGCGGGCGATCGGTTCGCGAGCGTGAACGGCAACAACCGCTACCAGTACTGGGAGACGGCTCTGGACGCAAACGCGACCAACCCGCTGGTCGGGATCGGGCCCGGGACGTACGAGACCTACTGGACCCGTGAGCGACCGTGGGCCCTGAACATCCGCGACGCCCACTCCCTGTACCTCGAGAACCTCGCCGAGCTCGGGATCGTCGGCTTCCTGCTGATCGTCCTCTTCGTCGGCGGGGTGATCGTGGTCGGCGCCCGCTACGCGCTTCGCGGGATGGCCGCACAGCGGCCGTGGCTCGCCGCCGCGACCGCGGGCTGCGTCGCCTTCGCGGTTGCGGCCGGGGTCGACTGGGCCTGGGAGCAGGCGGTGCTTCCGATCGCCTTCCTGCTGCTCGCCGGGGGGCTCGTCGCGTACCGACGTGGGGACGAGACCGCGGAGCCCGTCCCTCACCCGGTTCGCACGCGCGTTGCCTGGGGGCTCGCCGCGGTGATCGCAATCGCCGCGATCTCGATCCCGCTCGGCGGCACGAAGCTGGTCCGAGCAAGCCAGGACGACGTCAACAACAACCAGGTCGGGTCGGCGCTCAACAAGGCCCGGCTTGCCGGCGACGCGGAGCCCTGGGCGGGCACCCCGGCGCTGCAGGAGGCGCTCGTGCTCGAGCTCGACGGGCAGTTCGCGGCCGGAGCGGCCGCGGCGCGTGACGCGACCGAGGACGATCCCGACGACTGGCAGACGTGGTTCGTGCTCTCGCGGCTCGAGGCCAGGGCCGGAAATGCCGAAGCCGCCGTCGACGCCTACCGGCAAGCGAAGGAGTTGAATCCCCAATCGCCGCTGTTCAGCGGCTAGGAGCACGGATGGACGAGCAGGAGACCAAGCCGATCGAGATCGAGGAGCGACTGAACCGCTCCAGGCCCGTGCCGAGCGCGGCGTTCCGAGGCGCCCTGCGCAGGCACCTGATCACGGAGACGCCGGCAGGCAGGCCGGCCCGGGCGCGGCGGCTGGTCGCCGTCTACGCGGGCTCCGGCTTCACGCTCCTCCTGATCGCCGCCGTCGGGGTCGCCGGCGCCGGCCCGCTGGCCGCGTAGGCGCTCGGGCGGAGCTCAGACCTTCTTCACCTGGTCGTAGCCGACCTCGACCGGGGTCTCGCGGCCGAAGATCGAAACCAGCACCTTCAGCTTCGCGGCGTCCTCGTTGATCTCGGCGATCTCGCCCGAGAAGTCGGAGAGCGGGCCGGAGATCACCTTGACCGATTCGCCGACCTCGAACTGGGCGTGGGCGCGCGGGCGCTCGGCGGTCTCCCGGTGCAGGAGCCGGTCGACCTCGGGCTGGGAGAGCGGGATCGGCTTGTTGCGCGAGCCGACGAAGCCGGTGACGCCGGGCGTGTTCTTGACCAGGTTCCAGGCGTCGTCGGTCATCTCCATGTTGACGAGCACGTAGCCGGGCATCGTCCGCTTCTCGACCTGGATCCGCTGGCCGTCCTTGAGCTCCGCGACCTGCTCGGTGGGGACGACCACCTGGCGCACCCGGCCGCGCGCGGCCATCGTCTCGACCCGGTGCTCGAGGTTGGCCTTGACCTTGTTCTCGTGCCCGGAGTAGGTGTTGATGACATACCAGCGGAACATTTGGTGATTCGAAGCTTTCGTTAGTGGGGTGGGCCGGCCGGCGCTAGATGATCCGCTGCACGAGCCAGTTGAAGACGGCGTCGAGGATGCCGAGGTAAGCCGCCATGATCGTGATGAAGACGAGCGTGATCGCCGAGGCCTGGATCAGGGTCTCGCGGTCTGGCCACTGGACGCGCTTGAGCTCGGCCCAGCAGGAGATGAAGAACCCGATCACCCCGCCGCGCTGGCGCTTTTCAACCGGCGCTGCGGCCTTCGGCGCGCGCCGCTTCTCCGATTCCTTGGCCTTCTGCTTGCGCTCCTTCTCGGCCTGGCGCTGAGCGCGGCGGCTGATCTTGTCGACCGGCGCGGGCTCGGGCTCGGCCGGCGGGACGTCCGCCCGTGACGGCGCGGGCGCCTCCGGGGCCTCCTCGACCTTGCCGGTCAGCTCCTCGAGCGGGACGCCGCGCTCGGCGAGCTCGGCCTCGATCTCGTAGCCCGTCTCGCCGACCTGGGTGTCGTGCTGGGCCCGCGACTCGTCGGTCAGCTCGGCGTCCGTGCGTCCCTGCTGCTGCTGCGCCTGGCGGCGCCGCTGCTCGGCCTTTCGCTGTGCTCGCGTCTTCGCCACGATCCGGGGGTTAGCGCGTTTCCTTGTGCGCGGTGTGGTGGCCGCACCAGCGGCAGTACTTGCGCATCTCAATCCGATCGGGCGTGTTACGCCGCGACTTGTTGGTCTGGTAGTTGCGCCGCTTGCACTCCTCACAGGCGAGGGTTACGGCGATTCGAACGTCTCCGCGAGCCATCTGCTGCTCTCCTGGTCACTCGGTGCCGGCCGCAAAGCGGTCCCGACAGAAAAAAGACCTCCGCCGCACCCACTCAACAGGGCGAGGCACGAGGTGCGGTTAGGATAGCGCGAGCCGCCGGTGCGAGGGGGTCCGTGGCCGCCGGTGAACGGGCTTGCGCCGCGGATTTGCGCGGGTAGGGTTCGATCAGCAGGTTTTGCAGCAGGAAGGGTTCATGAGCGCACCGACCGCAACGATGAGCGCGCCGTCCGCCGTCCGCGTCGACGTGCTCGGTGTCGGGATCAGCGTCACGACCCCCGGGGACGCCCTGGAGCAGATCGATGCCTGGATCAGGAACGGGAGCCGGGAGTACGTTTGCGTGACGCCGGTCTCCGGCGTGATGACCGCCCAACGGGACCCGGCGGTCCTGAGCGCCCTCAACGGCGCCGGGATGACCGTGCCCGACGGGATGCCGATGGTGTGGTCGGGCCGTTACGCGGGCGCGAGCGAGATCGAACGCGTCTACGGCCCGGACCTGATGGCCTCCGTGTGCGCAGAGGGGCGGCAGCGGGGCTGGAAGTCGTTCCTTTACGGCGGTCGCGAGGGGGTCGCGGATGCGCTGCGCGCAGGCCTCGAGCGGCGGTTCCCCGGGATTGAGATCGTCGGCACCTACTCGCCTCCGTTTCGCGGCCTGACCGGGGCCGAGAAGGAGGAGGTCGCCGAGGCGATCGCCGACAGCGGCGCTCAGCTGGTCTGGGTGGGCCTGTCGACCCCGAAGCAGGATCTGTGGATGGCCGAGATGGTCGAACGGGTCGCGAGTCCGACCGTGATGATCGGGGTCGGGGCGGCCTTCGACGTGCACGCCGGGCTCAAGAGCCAGCCGCCGGCCTGGCTCGGGCCGCTGGGATTGTTCTGGCTCTATCGCCTCGTTCAGGAGCCGCGGCGGCTGTGGCGGCGTTACGCCGTCGATCTGCCGCAGTTCCTGGTCCGGATCGTGCGCCGGAAGCCGTTCCTGCGCCGCCACTGACGCCCGACGCGAGTCAGCCGGACTCGCGCCACCAGGCCACGGTGCGCTCGACCCCCTGCTCGAGCGGCACCTCGGCCTCGAAGCCGACCAGCTCGCGCGCCTTGGAGACGTCGAGGCCGCGCTTCAGCTGCCCGTCGGGCATCTCCGTGTCCCAGACGACCTCGCCCTCGAACCCGGCGGCGGAGGAGATCAACTCGGCGAGATCGCGAATCCGGGTCTCCTGGCCGACCCCGAGGTTGACCGGCTCGGAGGTCTCGAGCCGCTCGGCGCAGAGGACCAGCCCGCGGGCGGCGTCCTCGACGTAGAGGAACTCGCGCGAGGGCTCGCCCGACCCCCAGAGCGTGACATCGGGCCGACCCTGATCGGTGGCCTCGCAGAACTTCCTCACCATGGCCGCGATCACGTGCGAGTCGTTGAGGTCGAAGTTGTCGTCGGGCCCGTAGAGGTTCGCGATCACCGGCGCGCAGCTGTTGAACCCGTACTGGCGGCGATAGGTGTCGGAGAGCACCAGGAGCATCTTCTTCGCCAGCCCGTAGGGCGCGTTCGAGGGCTCCGGATAGCCGTCCCAGATCGTCTCCTCGCGAAACGGAACCGGGGTGTGCAGCGGGTACGCGCAGACCGAGCAGGCGGCGACGAGCTTCTCGACCCCGGCGGCGCGGGACCCCTCGAACACGTTCGCGCCCATCATCAGGTTGTCGTAGGCGAGCGGAGCGGGGTTGTTGCGGTTGTAGCCGATCCCGCCCACGTTCGCGGCGAGGTGAAGGACGACGTCGGCGCCGTCCACCGCCGCGCGGGCCGCCTGGGGATCGGTGAGGTCGTGCTCGCTCGAGCGAACCACGCGGACCTCGGCGCCGAGCTCGTCGAGCAGCGCCATGGTCGGCTTGCCGAGGAACCCGGCGCCGCCGGTGACGGCGACGCTCTTGCCCCGCCAGTAGGCGGGGTCGGGCTGGGATCCCGTCACCCGATCGCCTCGTGGCTGAAGCGCTGCACCTTGCCCGCGAGCTGGTCGGAGAGCTGGGCGATGTCGGCCTCGACCATGATCTCGACCAGGCGGTCGAACGCCACCTCCGGCTCCCAGCCGAGCTCCGCGCGCGCCTTCGAGGCGTCGCCCTGGAGCGCGTCGACCTCGGCCGGGCGGAAGTAGCGCGGGTCGATCTCGACGTACTGCTCGTAGGACCCGAGGCCGGCATGGTCGAACGCCCGCTCGCAGAACTCGCGCACCGTGTGCATCTCGCCGGTCGCGATCACCCAGTCGCCGGGCTTCGGATGCGCGAGCACCAGGTGCATCGCCTTGACGTAGTCGGGCGCGTAGCCCCAGTCCCGCTTCGCCTCCAGGTTGCCCAGGTAGAGCTTCTCCTGCAGCCCGGCCTTGATCCGGGCCACCGCGCGGGTGATCTTGCGGGTGACGAAGGTCTCGCCGCGGCGGGGCGACTCGTGGTTGAAGAGGATCCCGTTCGAGACGAAGATGCCGTAGGCCTCGCGGTAGTTGACGGCCATCCAGTGGGCGGCGACCTTGGCGACCGCATACGGGCTGCGGGGGTGGAAGGGCGACCCCTCCGACTGCGGCGGCGGGGTCGCGCCGAACATCTCCGACGAGCCCGCCTGGTAGATGCGGGTCTCGACCTCGGCCTCGCGCACCGCCTCGAGCAGCCGCAGCGTCCCGGCCCCGGTGATGTCGAAGGTGTACTCGGGGACCCGGAAGCTGACCCCGACGTGGGACTGGGCGCCGAGGTTGTAGATCTCCTCGGGGGCGAGCTCGTAGAGCAGGCGCGTCAGCGACACCGGGTCGGACAGATCGCCGTAATGCGTGTACATGCGGACGCCCGACTCGTGCGGGTCGTGGTACAGGTGGTCGATCCTGCCGGTGTTGAACGAGGAGGAGCGCCGGACGACCCCGTGGACCTCGTAGCCGTGATCGAGCAGGTGCTCGACGAGGTACGAGCCATCTTGGCCGGTTATGCCGGTGATCAGAGCTTTCATCGTTCGTGTCGACCGGCGTAGCGCTGCACCGGCCGCGGTAGCTCAGTTAGACGAACACCGCGTTCCGGAAACATGCGCGTACCCCAGCCGGACCGAATATACAGCCGGTCAGGCGACGGTGGTCTCGGATTGGAGCTCCCGGCGCAGCCGGCGCAGCGCCCGCGAGAGGATCTGCTGCACGTTCGCCAGCGTCAGGCCCGTGAGCTCGGCGATCTCGGGACCGGTGAGCTCGGCGCCGTAGCGCAGCGCGATCAGCTCGCGGGCTCGCGGGTGCAGCGCCTGCAGAGCGCGCTCGAGGTCGGGGTCGAGCCCGAGATCCGTTTCGGGTCCGGGCACGCCGCCGAGCCGCCCGAGTTCGGCATCGCGGTCGTCGACGGGCTCGTGCTCGGCCTCGCCGGCGCGGCGGTAGTGGTCGACGAGCAGGTTGCGGGCGATCGCGAGCAGCCAGGTGCGCATCGACCCCCGCTCCGGGTCGAAGCGGGCCCACGCCTTCAGCGCCCGCTCGAAAGTGAGCTGCGTGAGGTCCTCGGCCTCCTCGCGCGAGGAGACCCGATAGCCGAAGAACCCGTAGACACCCCAGACGTGCTCGTCGTAGGCAGCCGTGAACTCATCGCTGGTCTGTGACCTTCCAAACCGGCTCATACGTCCCGTCTCCGCGACCTTACAGGCCGCAAAGAAGGCCCCTCGCCGGCACGCTGATAGCCCAGGCGGTCGCAGACGTCCCCGTAGGCGGCGTCGAACCTGGCCGCGAGGTCGGCGTCGAAGTAGTTGATCCAGTCACCCTCGACCCCCTTGCGCAGCTGACTCGACCGATCTTCGACGCCGGCGGCTCGACCCTTGGTCGAGGACTGGAACGAATGCCGCTCCTGCATCCGACGCACGACTCCCGCCCTGACGGGCAGGCCCAGATGGGTGAGGGCGCCACGCATCTCGCCCGGGAACCTCGACAGCAGGGACTCGTACTTGACGATGCGCAGATGGTCGTCGGTCAGATCGGCGTACCACGGGCGGATCCCGCGGCAGAAGGCCACCAGGTCCTCATCGATCAGGTGGGTGAGACCCTCCCTGAGGCCGACGTCCCGCAGAACCCGGCGGGTGCGATCCATCTCATCGGTGTTCAGCCGGTGCGAGTTTCGCCACGACCAGTACTGAGAGACGAGCGCATCCTTGGGGTCGCGGACGAAGACCACTGTCTTCTCCCCCGGCATGCGACGCCGATCGTGCTCGGACTTGGCGTCCAGGGACGGCTGGGCCAACCGCATAGAGCATCACCGTGCCGGAAGCGCCGCGGTCGACATTCTGGTTCAGTGCGCCGGGATTGTCCATGTTGACCCATACGTTGAGGCCCTCCTGCTTGGCGAGGTAGCGAAACAGGCGACGCACCCAGGTCGACCCGCACTTGTGGAACGTGATGACGTGGTATCTCACCTTGCTTCCCCTCACCTGGTGCCACCGCCCTCGCCAACCGATCACATCCTCGCATGAGAATCCTCAACCTCGGCTGCGGAGTGAAGACGAGCGACAGCCCCGACGTGATCAACGTCGACTGGTCACCGTACCTGCGCCTGAAGCGGCTCGGACCGGCCGGACGGGCCCTCGTCCGCCCGCTGGGCCGGAAGCGCCGGGCGCGGCTGCGCTCGATCCCCGACAACGTCGTCGCCCACGATCTGACCAAGGGCATCCCGTTCGCCGACTCGTCGGCCGACGCCGTCTATCACTCGCACATGCTCGAGCATCTCGACCGCCCCGACGCCGAGCGGCTCATGCGCGAGGTTGGCCGCGTCCTGAAGCCGGGCGGGGTCCAGCGGATCGTGGTCCCGGACCTCGAGCGCCTCTGCCGGGCGATCGTCGATCACCTCGATGCCTGCGGCGACCCGGTCGAGCGATCGCGCCACGACGAGCGGATCGAGGCGCTGCTCGAGCAGGCCGTGCGGCGGGACTCGGCGGCGACGCGAGGGCGGCGGGGCATGGCGGTGGCGATCGAGAAGCTGGTGGTCGGCGACGCCCGCCGGCGGGGCGAGACCCACCAGTGGATGTACGACTGGGCGAACCTCACCGCGCTGCTCGAGCGGACCGGCTTCGACCGCGTCGAACGGGTCGACGACGAGCGCAGCGCGATCCCGGGCTGGTCCTCCTACGGCCTCGACCGCGACGAGGCCGGGGGCGAGCACAAGCCGGGCTCGCTCTACGTCGAAGCCCGGCTGCCGGTCGAGAACCGTGAGCAGCCGGCGGGCATCTAGCATCAGGCCGTGCAGCCGGACGAGCTGATCCCGCCCGACGACGAGTCGACCGAGGTCAACATCGATGGGCTCTCACTCGAGGTGATCGCGGGCCTGCACGACGCCAAGTGGTACACGCAGCGCAAGACCTTCGAAGAAAAGCGGTCGCTGCTCTACCCCCTGATCGGTGCGGCGGGCTTCGCCAACTTCGTCGACATCGGCGCCAACGTCGGCCTGATCTCGATCCTCGCGAAGCGCAGCTGCCCGTCGATCCGCAACGTCGCGGTCGAGGCGGACCCCCGCCTGGTGCGCCTGCTGCGGCGAAACTTCCGGCGCCACGAGCTCGCCGCGGCCGATGTCATCACCGCCATCGCCGGCGACGAAGAGCTGCCCGCGACCGACTTCGCCCTCAACCCGACGAGCAGCCTCGACAACCGCGTCAGGTCCGCGGACTGGCCGGCAATTCAGGTGCCGATGGTCCGCATGGACCGGGTCCTCGACGCGGCCAGCGTTCAGGGGCCGACGTTCTTCAAGGTCGACACCCAGGGGTTCGAGCGCCAGGTGCTCGAGGGGCTCGAGCCGTGGCTACGGGATTCGCCGGAGTGGATGCTGAAGATGGAGTTCGCACCGGACTGGCTGCGCTCGCAGGGGACCGACCCCGGTGAGCTCCTCGCCTACATCGTGCAGCGCTACGAGATTGCGGAGTTCCCGGCCCGGGTGCGGTTCGGGACCTCCTCACTCGAGTCGCTGTTCTCGATCGCGATCGGTGCGGAGGAGATCGACGAGTTCCTCGCCCACGTGGTCGCCCAGGACAAGCGGGGCCGCGGATGGGTCGATCTGATCCTGCGCCCCGACCCGAATCCGACCTAGAGCTTGCGCCCCGCGACCAGTACGGAGACGCACTGAGCCGTCTGGCGCAGCCTGTCCAGACTCGGTTCCATCTGTCCCCACCGGTGCATGACGTTGTCGGGGTTGGTCACGAGGTCGCAGCTGAACCTGCAGGGCCCGTCGTAGACGTCTCCGACAGGTTCGACGCCGGGCGAGTCGGCGACCCAGCGGCGGTAGGCCTCGAACCGCTGGCGGGTGGGCTGGTCGGGCTCGTCCACCAGGTACTCGTCGATCGCGTGGATGAATCTGCCTCCAGGCCTCAGGATCCGCAGCTGGTCCCGGTGGAACGCGGCGAGGACCCGCATCCCGTCGGCGGCGACGTGCTCCACCACCGAGACCGAGAAGACGACGTCCAGAGAGGCGGACGGAAGCTCCGGGCTGTTCTCGCCGAGGTAGGCGTGGACCCTGCGAACCCCCTCGATCTCGTGCTCGCGGGTTGGTCCGGTGCCCTTGCCCTCGAACTTCTCGACCGCGATGCAATCGTTGCTCTTCGCCAGCGCGGGAAGCAGCCTCGAGTAGCCTGACCCGATCTCGGCGATCTGCATCCGTCGCGCGCCCCGCAGCTGCGCGTATACGGCCAGGTCCTGGGCGCTCTTGAGCCTGAAACCCTTGATCTGCCCGATCTCGCGATCCAGGCCCTCCTCCCATGCGTTCCAGAGCAGCGGCTTGCGGATGAAGTCGAACACGCGTCTGGCTCGCTTACGTGGAGGCGCGGGCGGCCGAGTCGAGCACCCTGCCCAGCTCGCCCATCTGACGGTCCAGCGCGTAGCGCTCGACGACCAGGGCACGGGCGGCCGCCCCCATTCGCGCCCGCAGGTCGGGCGCCTCGATCAGGCGGATCAGCTGCGCGGCCCACTCGCGCTGGTCGCGCGCGAACAGGCCCTCGCGCCCCTCGGTCATCGCCGCCGGGATCTGACCGACGGGCGAGGCGACCACCGGGAGCCCGCAGGCCATGTACTCCTTGAGCTTGAACGGCTCCTTGCCCCGGTGCAGCTCGGAGTCCTCGAGGGGCAGGATCCCGATGTCGAGCTCCGCCATCGCCTCGAGCGCTCCGTCGAGCGTCCAGGGCACCCAGTCCAGGAACTGGTCGACCGGGCCCAGGGAGGCCGGTCGCGTGGCGGAGAGGATCGTCAACCGGGCGCCGGTGCGACGGCAGGCCTCAACGACTCCGGGCAGCGCGGGGGCCAGGTATGCCTCGGGCCGTGACCCGACCCAGCCGATCCGGACGGGGTCGCGGTCGGCGTGCTCGCGCAGCGGATAGCGCCTCGCGTCGACCGGATACTCCAGGATCGAGACCGTCGCCCCGGCCGCGCGGGCGAACGCGACGACCGTCTCGCTCCCGGTTATCACCTGCCTCGCGAGCCTGACCCGGGTGCGATAGGCGCGCGGCCGCAGCACCCAGAGCGCGTCGTCCAGGTGATAGACGATCGGTGGCCCGAGCCTCGCCAGGAGCCGTTCGAGCAGCGGCAGCGACTTCGGGTGCAGCAGGCCCCGCTGGATGAGGGCGACGTCGAAGCGGCGGGCCCGGAAGATCTGCCAGAGCCGGCGCGGGAAGACGATCGCATACCAGTAGACGATCATCCGCAGCCGTCGCATCGGCCCGCCCCGGGCGTTCATGCGGGCGTGCAGGTCCGGTCCCGATGGGACGAAGAGCCGCCCGCTGACCCCGAGCGCCTCTCCGTGGTCGACCGGCCAGGCGCAGAAGACGCGGGTGGCGACGTTGTCGACGGGGAACATCGCGAAGAAGGCGACGCGCAGCGGCTCGCCCTCGTTGCTCGCGGTCCCGCGCACCAGCAGGCCGGCTGCTAGTCGGTGGCGCCGAACTCCAACCGAGCCTGGCTCGGCTCGACCTCGAGCCGATCGGTGGCGTCGATCGAGGCGGCGACGTCGATCGCGGGGCCCGGGCCGCGCCGGACCAGGCCGGCGCGGGAGTCGTCGTAGGGGACCTCGGGCAGGTCCGACGCGACCCTGCCCCAGTCGAGGTACTCGGCCATGTCGCGCTCGTAGTACTCGCTGCCGATCCAGTCGTCGTCGGGCTCCGCGACCGTGTCGGGAATCGCGCGGCAGGCGATCGCGACCCGGCCGGGCGGGCCGAGGTAGACGACGTCGAGCGGTTCGAAGCGCAGGAATCGCAGGATGTAGTCGAGCAGCTGCGGGGTGATCAGCCACAGGCTCCACTTGCTGACGTTGCCCTTGACGTTGAAGAACATCGAGTCCGACCGCTCGGCGCTGACCATCGTCTCGACCAGGCAGATGCCGCCGTCGCGGACCAGCCCGCGCACGGTCGCCAGGCCCGCGATCGGATCGAGCATGTGGTAGAGGACGCCGGAGAAGACGACCACGTCGAACGCCCCCTGCACCGCCGCGGGCAGGTCCTGGAGCTTCATCCCGCCGACCAGGTCGAACTCGACGCCGAGCGCCGACTGGACCAGGGCGAGGCGGCCGCTCCGCAGGGCCCGGTCGTAACCGACCACCTCGGCGCCTCCGCGCCGGGCCAGGAGCGTCGTGACCAGACCCTCCTGCATGCCGAGGTCCAGGCAGCGGGCGCCGGTCACGTCGGTGCGGCGCAGCAGCTCACGCGTCTGAGCAACCGAGCGCTGCTCGCGACCGGCTGAGAACAGGCCGGGGGCGAGCTCCATCTCGTAGTACCACGGGCCCCCGAACGCCGGGTGGCCGGAGATCATCCTCGCCGGCATCGGCTTTGCGTTCATTTCAACGGCCATCGCGCTCAGCAGGCTAGCTCGTTACCGGTTCCGACGCCGGCGCCGGGGCGGAGTCCGACGGCGGCGCCGCGGCGGACGGGGACGCCACGATCTCGGCGAGCTCGTCGAGGATCTCCGGCGACAGGTGGTTGCGCCAGTCGCCGACGATCCCCTTGCGCTGATGCGGCTTGGGCCCAGGGCGGCGCATGCTCGAGAAGCTCGTTGCTTCGGCGAGCTGCTCCGGATCGACGTCATCGACCCCGATGAACGCCGCCAGAGCCTCGATCTGCGCCGTGAAGGAAGCCTGCAACGCCTCGTACGAGGTGACGAAGACCTGCGCGTGGCCCGTGTTCCAGAGCCGGTGATGTGCCAGCACCTGCTGCACGCGGCGGCGGCCGAGCTTCTGCCAGTAGTCGGCGATCTCTCCCTTGGCGCGGCCGTGGCGCTGATCGTGGAAGTACGCCGAGACGAGCACGTCGCGAATGTCGCGGGTCATGTTCAGCACCCGCACGCGGTCGTCGGCGAGCAACACCTTTCGCGCCTCGGGGTCCCGCGTGTGGTTCTGCGACAGATAGTCGTGCTTCGCCACGTCAACCTCGAGGAGGAACTGCTCGAAGAGCTCCGCGCGCACGGATCGATGCACCCAGTCGGTATTGCGGAACCGGTCGGGGATCGGCCTCGTGTCAGGCTTCGAGTCGACCATCTGCCTGACGATTCGTTCCAGCCACGTGGAACCGGTCTTGAAGGGAGCGTTGCTGACTATGAGCATGGTCGTCAGGGAGCGCTTGGGCCCACCGTTTCGGCAGGCTAGCAACAGGTTGAACCTCGGTTACCGGTTCACGTAGTCTCCGCGGAGCTGCCCATGAGCGTCGCCATCGTGATCCGCGCCTTCAACGAGGAGGCCCATATCGGTCGCCTGCTGACGGGGATCCGCCACCAGACGCTCGCGCCGGACGAGCTGATCCTGGTCGATTCCGGATCGACCGACGCGACCGTCTCGATCGCCGAGGCGTTCGACTGCGAGGTCGTCTCGATCGCCCGCGAGGAGTTCTCGTTCGGCCGCGCCCTCAACCGCGGGATCGAGGCGACCGAGGCCGACGTCGTCGTGATCGCCTCCGCCCACGTGTACCCGATCTTCGACGACTGGCTCGAGCGGCTGCTCGACCCGCTCGAGCAGGCCGAGGTCGGGCTGAGCTTCGGCCGCCAGACCGTGCCCCCGGGCGGACGCTTCTCGGAGCGCCGCCTGCTCGAGCAGTGGTTCCCGAACCGCTCGCGCCGCGACCGCGAGCACCCCTTCTGCAACAACGCCAACGCCGCGATCCGCCGCGAGCTGTGGCGCGAGCAGCCCTACGACGAGCGGCTCACCGGCCTCGAGGACCTCGCGTGGGCGAAGTCGATCACCGGGCGCGGCTACTCGCTCGCCTACGCCGCCGACGCCCCCGTGGTCCACGTCCACGACGAGTCCTTCGCCCAGGTCGTCAACCGCTACCGGCGCGAGGCGATCGCCCACCGCGAGATCTATCCGGGCCAGAGCCTGCGCACGGGGACGGCGATCCGGCTCGGGCTCGCGAACATCGTCAAGGACCTGTCCGCGGCTCGCCGCGAGCAGCAGCTCGGCAGCCACATGATCGACATCCTGGCCTTCCGCAGCGCCCAGTTCTACGGAACCCTGCGGGGGTTCTCGCAGAGCGGCCCGGTCACCGAGTCGCTGCGGCGCCGGTTCTACTACCCGCCGGAGGCCAACGCGGGCGCGGAGTTCCATCCGCCGACGGGGAACGCGATCGACTACGAGACCACCACGCATCGGTGAGCTGATCGACATCTCGATGCCGGTCTCCGACCGGCTTCCCGTCTGGCCCGAGAGCCCCGGTGCATCGCTGACCTCGCTGCAATCGCTCGCGGACGGCGCCGAGGCGGACGTCTCCGAGCTGCGGATGGACGTCCACACCGGCACCCACCTCGATGCCCCCTCCCACATGATCGCCGCGGCGCCGACGATGGACGACTACGACCTCGCCACCGGGCTCGGCGAGGTCGTCGTGGTCGATACCGGCGAAGCCGACGAGCTCGACGCCGACCTGCTCGCCACGATCGAGCTGCCCGCGGATGCCCGCAGGGTGCTGCTGCGGACGCGCAACTCGGCCCGCGCGGAGCTGCGCGAGCCGCCGTTTGCGACCGACTACGCGGCGCTGACCCTGAGCGGGGCGGAGTGGCTGGTCGAGCGCGGGGTGAAGCTGGTCGGGATCGACTACCTCTCGATCCAGCGGTTCGGCGACCCGCTCGACACCCACCTGGTCCTGTTTCGCGGCGGGGTGACGATCCTCGAGGGACTGTGGCTCGCGGGGGTTGCCCCCGGCCGCTACGAGCTGATCTGCCTGCCGCTGCGGCTCGCCGGACGCGAGGCTGCTCCCGCGCGAGCGGTCCTGCGAGCGCTGGATGACTGAGCCACCGGCCCGGATCGTCGCGCTCGTGCCGATGCGCCACAGCAGCGAGCGGGTGCCGGGGAAGAACTATCGGCCGCTGTGCGGCAAGCCGCTGTTCCACCACATCGTCGAGTCGCTGCTCGCCTGCCCCGAGATCGCCGAGGTCGTGATCGACACCGACAGCGAGCTGATCAAGGACGACGTCTCATCCTCGTTCCCGGCGGTGCGCATCATCGATCGGCCAGAGGAGCTGCTCGGTGGCGAGGTGCCGATGACCGCCGTCCTCGCCCACGACGTCTCGGTCGTCGACGCCGACTTCTACCTGCAGACCCACAGCACTAACCCGCTGCTTCGAAGGGAGACGATCCGCGCCGCGATCGCCGCGTTTGCGGAGCGTCGCGACGAACACGACTCGCTGTTCACGGTCACCCCGCTGCAGGCACGTCTGTGGACCCCGCACGGCGAGCCGGTCAACCACGATCCGGACGTCCTCCTGCGAACCCAGGACCTGGAGCCGGTGATGGAGGAGAACTCGTGCCTCTACCTGTTCGACGCCGCGACCCTCAGCCGCACCGGGAGGCGGATCGGCGAGCGCCCGCTGCTGTTCCCGGTGGAGCGCGATGAGGCCTGGGACATCGACGACGAGTCCGACTGGCGGATCGCGGAAGCTCTGTGCGCCGGCTAGCGGTCGGGGCCAGTGGCTACTCGAGGCACTGAACCGCGCGCTTGAACTCGGGGATCCGGTCCTGCTTGACGCACACGAGATCCGTCTGCACGACCCCGGAAGCCTCCCGATGGTGCTGAAACTCGGCTACGTAGTCCGCCCAGGGGGTCTTGCGAAATCCCTCCCAGGCGGTCCTTCCCGTGGTCAGGGTGATGCTGGGCTGGCTGACGCGGAAGTGCTTCTTGGCGGCGGGGGTTGGCCGGCCGTAGAACAGGTACTCGGTGTCGAACATCCTGAACCCGTTCTCGCCCAGGTACTCGAACAGGCGGTCGCGCCCCGTGTACTCCACCCAGAGGAAGCGCGCTTGTGAGAGCAGACGCGGCATCCCGCGCAGCGCGTCGATCTCCCCGCCCTGCAGGTCGAGCTTGATGAAGTCGACGCGAGCGGCCGCGTCGATCACGTCGTCGGCCCGGACGCACTCGACGGTGTAGTCGCCATCCTGGTCCTCGCCGACCAGGCGGCCCGTGGCCGAGTAACCGGTGCGCCCGCGCTTCCCCCACGCGGAGTCGGGGGTCACGACTGACCGGACCCTGAAGGACTGGGTCCTGGGCGCCTCGGCCAGCGCACAGGGAGACAATCGGATCCGGGGGTCCAGGTCGTCGAAGAACCGATGGTTTCCGGGAAACGGCTCGAACGCGTAGACGTCCCCGTCCAGGTGCGGGAGCATCCCCTTCGCCGTCCCCCCTGCGCCGGCGCCGCCGTCGACCGCGTTCTCGAGCTCGTACCCGGCCTTGCGGTAGGCGGCGAGCAGGTCCTGGAACCCGCTGACGCTCCGTTTGGAGAGCATGTCACCGATCGGGACCGCTCCCGAACGCACGTCGGCTTCGGTCGGCATGCGCGCGATCGTACCCGTTCAGCCTGGGTTCCGAAGCAGGTCGCTCCGACCTTCACGGGCAACTTCTCTATGTTGCGGCGGATGAAAACTCGCAGATTTCTCGCGCTTGTCCTGCTCGTCCTGCTCGCGATCGCCACGGCCGCTGTGGTTGCCGGCTGCGGTGGGTCGGACGACGAAACCACCCAATCGAGCGATGCCGACGACGGCGGCAAGGGAACCGACAAGCCGGTGAAGCTCCACGGAGACCCGCCCGGGCCTCCGGAGGCCAAGCAGTCGATCGACAACGCCAAGAAGCGCATCGAAGAGGCGATCGACTCGGGCGACTGCGACAAGATCAACTCCCTGAACCCGGTGGCGAGCGAACTGGACACGCCGGAACGCTGCGAGGCCTTGCAGACGCGCTTCGAGGGTGCGGAGAGCACGGGGTCGGAGGCGTACGCCGGCGGTGCGGTGATCGACTACGTACGCGACGATCTGACGCAGACTGCGGTGATGATCCTCGACCAGGATGGGCGCTTCCACGTCGCGTACGTGGACGCCTTCTTGGGAGAGGAGAGCGCGGGGACGAGGTTCGACCCGAAGTTCGACGCAGCCGCGCAGGACTCCGTCGACGCGCTGGCGGCCCGGGACTGCGACAAGTTTCTCGAGGTCGCCAATCGCCGGGTCGGGCCCGGCGCGGCTGACCGTGACGCGACCTGCGCCTATGCGGAGGAGAACAATCCGATCGCCGACGTGCTCGACGCCGCGCCCGACACGAAGCTCGAGAGCCTGGGCGGCAACGCCAACTACGCGTTCTACGGCCTCGACGGCCCGGGCGTCTACTACACGATCATCATGGCTCGGCAGACGGATGAGAGCCAGGTGGAGGCCGCGGCACCGCTGCCGGAGGACGCGGCGCCACTCGGATTCGTTACCGCGTATGCGACGAACACGCAATCGCCGGACAAATAGCGGCGCCTCGCGGACTCCGCGCGCCATGCGATGAAGGTCCTGATCACCTGCCGACAGATGCAGTCCTGCATCGACCAGTTCGCCGACCGGTTCGAGGCGGCGGGGATCGAGGTCGTCCAGCCGCCGGTCGCCGGACAGCAGCCCGGCGAGGAGGAGCTCGCCGAGATGATCCGCGGCGTCGACGGGATGATCGCGGGCGACGACCGGTTGAGCGCGGCGGTCCTCGAGCACGCGGATCGGCTCCGCGTGATCTCCAAGTGGGGGGTCGGCACGGACGGGATCGACCTGGAGGCTGCGGCGGCCCGGGGGATCGTCGTCACCCGGACGCCCAACATGTTCGGCGAGGAGGTCGCGGACGTCGCGATCGGCTACATGGTGATGCTGGCCCGCCAGCTCCACCGACTGCACGCATCGGTGCTCGACGGCGGCTGGCACAAGCACGAGGGCATGTCGCTGAGCGGCAAGACGCTCGGCATCGTCGGTCTCGGTGACATCGGCCGCGCCGTGGCGCGCCGCGGCGCCGGCTTCGGGATGACCCTGGTGGGCCACGACGTGGTCGAACCCGACGAGGCGACGCTCGCGCTCGGGCTGCGGCCGGCGTCGCTCGACGAGCTGCTCGCCGCCGCCGACGTGGTCGTGCTCTGCTGCCCGCTCACCCCCGAGACCTACCACCTGATCAACGCCGAGCGCCTCGGCCAAGCCCGCGACGGCCTGCTGTTGATCAACGTCGCCCGCGGCCCGCTCATCGATCAGGAGGCGCTGGTCGCGGCGCTCGAGTCGGGCCGGGTCGCGGCGGCCGCCCTCGACGTGTTCGAGCAGGAGCCGCTGCCGGATGACCACGAGCTGCGGCGCTTCGAGAGCTGCGTCTTCGGAACGCACAACGGATCGAACACGCGCGAGGCGGTGCTGCGCGCCAGCGAGCGCGCGGTGGACAACCTGCTCGAGGGCCTGCGGCGATGAGCCGGACGGCGGTCGTCACGGGCGCGGCCAAGGGGATCGGCGCCGCCACGTCGGAGCTGCTCGCCGAGCGCGGCTGGAGCGTGGTCGGAATCGCCCGGGACTGGCGCGGAGCCGACCCCGAGGGCTCGATCACGCTCGACGTCCGCGAGCACGACCGCCTTCGCGACGCGATCGCCTCGCTCGAGCGAGTCGACGCGCTGGTCAACAACGCCGCGGTGATGCCGGAGGTGTCGCTCGCCGAGCTCGATGCCGCGACGATCTCGGCGACCCTGGACGTCAACCTGACCGCCGCGATGGTCGCGGCGTCGGCGGCCGTCCCGGCGCTGCGGGCGCAGGGCGGGGCGATCGTCAACGTCGCCTCCGTGCACGCGCTCGCCACCCGCGGCGGGCTCGGCGCCTACCCCGCCGCCAAGGGCGGCCTGGTCGCCTTCACGCGGGCCGCCGCGGTCGAGCTCGGCCCGCTCGGGATCCGCGTGAACGCCGTCGTCCCGGGCGCCGTCGATACGGCGATGCTGCTGGCCGGGACCGAGGGTGAGGCGCGGCGCGAGGGAATTGCCGCGCTCGGCGCGCGGACGCCGCTCGGCCGGGTCGCCGAGCCACGGGAGATCGCGGAGGCGATCGCCTTCCTGGCCGACGGCGAGCGCTCGTCGTTCATCACCGGGCAGGCGCTGGTCGCCGACGGGGGCGCGCTGGCACGGCTGTCGACCGAGTGAGATCACGGCTCAGATCCGGGGCCTCGCGGCGGATCGGAACAGCTCGCGCGATCGCCGACTGGTGGCTGGGCCCGAACCGCGCCAGCCGCCGCCGCATGACCGCGATGCGCGACCGCCACCGCGGCGAGCGCTGCTTCGTGCTCGGCAACGCCCCGAGCCTCAACCTGGTCGACCTCGGCAGGCTGCGGGGCGAGACCACGTTCGGCGTCAACCGGATCTACCTCAAGTTCGACGAGATCGGCTTCGAGACCGACTACCTCGTCTGCATCAACAGGCACCTCCTGCGCCAGTTCGCCGCCGACTTCCGCGAGCTCGAGGCCGTGCGCTTCCTGGCCGCGGGCTCGGGCGAGCGGTTCGAGCCGTCGGACCGCCTGCTGGTGATGCCGACCCTGCACGCGGTCGGCTTCGCCGGCGACTCGAGCAAGCGCGGCGTGCACGAGGGTGGCACCGTGACCTTCGCCGCCCTCCAGCTCGCCTACTTCATGGGCTTTGCCGAGGCCGTGCTGGTCGGCGTCGACCATCGCTTCCAGCGCTCCGGCCCGCCGAACCGCCTGGTGACCGCCACGGGTGACGACCCGGACCACTTCGACCCGCGCTACTTCGGGCCCGGGGTGCAATGGCAGCTTCCCGACCTGGCAGCCTCCGAGCGCTCCTACGAGATCGCGAAGCGGGCCTTCGAGTCCGACGGGCGGCGGATCGTCGACGCGACCGTCGGCGGCGACCTGACGGTGTTCCCGAAAGCCGACTTCGAGCAGCTGCTGCGGAGATGACCGAGAACCCATACGGGCGCTCCCACCGTCGCGGCCTCGGTCCGGTGGTCGCGCTGGCCGGCGGCTTCGCCCGGCGGGCCCGCGGGCGCCGCTATCGGCGCTTCCTGGCCACGATGAGGCCGGCGCCGGGGGAGCGCCTGCTCGACGTCGGCTGCGGCGGCGGCTGGTCGTTGGCCAACCTCGACCCCGAGGCGCTGGTCACCGGAGTCGACCTCGTCGACCGGGGTGGGTTCGAGCGGCCGAACCAGGAGTTCGTCGCAGCCGACGCCTGCCGGCTGCCGTTCGCGGACCAGAGCTTCGACGTCGGCTACTCGAGCTCCCTGGTCGAGCACATCGCGGTGGAACGACGGCCGCAGTTCGCGGACGAGCTGCGCCGGGTCGCCGGGCGCTACTGGGTGCAGACGCCGAACTACCGGTTTCCGCTCGAGCCCCACGCGCTGCTGCCCGGGGTCCAGTTCCTGCCGGCCTCGGCGCGGCGGATCGCGTGGCGGGCGTCGCCGCGGCGACTCGACTACGAGGAGTCGCTGAGCCTGCTCGACCGCGCCGAGCTGGCGAGCCTGTTCGACGACGCGCTGATCCTCGAGGAGCGAGTCGGGCCGCTGGTCAAGTCGCTGATCGCGGTCGGGCCGCGGGATCTGTTCCGGGCGCGGGGGACGGCCGGATGAGGATCCTGCAGGTCCACAACTCATACCGTGAGCCCGGCGGCGAGGACGTCAGCGTCGCGACCGAGGCTGAGCTGCTGCGCAAGGCGGGTCACGAGGTCCGCCAGTTCCAGGTCCGCAATCCCGAACGCGCCGTGGCGACGCTCGCCGCCGTCGCCCGCGCTCCGGGCAACCGGGGCGCGGCGAGGCGCGTGGTCGAGGCCGCCCGGGAGTTCCGGCCCGACGTCGTCCACGTCAATAACACCTGGTTCTCGCTCTCGCCGCTCGTCCTCGACGCGCTCGCCGAGCATGGCTTCCCGACCGTGCTCACGTTGCGCAACTACCGCGTCACCTGCATGCAGGGGCTCCTGTTCCGCGACGGGGCGGTCTGCACCGACTGCGTCGGCCACTCGCCGCTGCCCGGGGTGCGCCATCGCTGCTACCGCGGCTCGGTGAGCCTGTCGGCGATCGCCGCCCGGACGATCTCGGCGGCCCGACGGCGGGGAAGCTGGACGCGACCCGAGGTCCTGCTGGCGCTGAGCGAGACGGCGAAGCGCGCGCTCGTCGACGCCGGGCTCGAGGCGGAGCGGATCGAGGTCGTCCCGAACGCGGTCATCGACCCGGGGCCGCGGCCGGCGGCGCCGTCGAGCTCCAACCGGATCCTGTTCGTCGGCCGGATGACGGCGGAGAAGGGCCCGGACACCCTGCTGGAGGCGTGGCGGCGGGTCACCGATCGCGGCGGGCTCGAGCTGGAGCTGATCGGCGACGGGCCGTTGCGCGCCAAGCTCGAGCGCGAGCCGCCGCCCGGCGCGCGCTTCCGCGGCCGCCTCGAGCCGGGTGCGGTCCGGGAGCGGATGCTCGGCGCCCGGGCGCTCGTCTTCCCCTCCCGCGCGCTGGAGCCGTTCGGCAGGGGCGCGGCGGAGGCCTTCGCCGCCGGCCTGCCGGTGCTCGGCTCCGAGCTCGGCGCCACCGCCACGATCGCCGGCGCGCTGGGCCCGCGGTGGCTGGTCGCGGCCGGCGACCCGGACGCGTGGGCGGAAGGGATCGCGAGGCTGCGCGACGGGGACCTCGTCGACGAGGCCGGAGCCCGGGCCCGCGCGATCTACGAGCGCACCTACTCGGCCCCGGTCGCCGTGGCGCGCCTGGAGCGCGCGTACGAACGCGCCGTCAGAGCAGCTCGGCGACCCGCGGCGCGCGGCGGATGAACAGCCAGAACCCGAGTGTGAGCACGACCACGAGCGTGAACACCGACGGCAGCAGTCCGAGCGGCCCCGCGGCCTCGATCGCGTTCTGGGCCGACGGATCGACGACCCAGCTCCGCAACTGGGTGAGGGCCGGCGCGATCGGGTTCAGGTAGTAGAGATCGCGCCAGTCCTCCGGCACGCGCTCGACGGGGTAGATGACCGGGCTCGCGTAGAACAGCGCCCTGGTCGCCACCGTCCAGATCTGCGAGACGTCGCGCAGGGTGACGTAGAGGGTCGAGAGCAGGAGCGTCACCCCGAGCGTGAAGGCGAACAGCACCGCGACGACCACCGGGGTCAGGAGCCAGGTCCAGACCGGCGTGCCGCCGTCGCTGATCAGGAACATGAAGGCGACCGGCAGGCCGACCACGAGCACGAACATCGCGGTGACGACGCCGCTGACCGGGATCACGAGCCGGGGGAAGTCGGTTGACCGCAGCATCCGCTCACGCTTGACCAGGGAGGCGACGGACCCGGTCGTCGCACCGGTGAAGAAGTGGAACAGCATGATGTTGAACAGCAGCAGCGCCGCGTAGTGGTCGATGTCGTGGCCGAAGTGGATCACGTGGGTGAAGAACACGTAGATCACTCCGAAATAGAGCAGGGGATTGAGCAGCGTCCAGACGTAGCCGAGGACCGAACCGTGGTAACGGAGCCGGAACTCGACCCGCGAGGTCAACCACAGCAGGCTCCAGAACCGCTTCCGGTCGGGGCCGATCGCCGCCGGGCCGGGGATGACGAAGCTGGGGGCGGTCGCCGCGGACTCGCTCATGACGACACCCGGCTCCGCGACGCACGCCGCTTCGGCCTCGCCCGGCCCTTCGCCTTCGGCGTCGCGTCCTGGGCCGGCTGAGGCGGAGCCGACACCCGCTGGCCGAGGACCTCGCGATAGCGGTTGGCGACCGTGGCGGGATCGCCGATCGTGTCGATCGTGCCGCGCTCGAGCAGCATCGCGCGATCGCAGAGCTTCTGGATCACGCCCATCGAGTGGGTGACGAGCACGATCGTCCGTCCGGAGGCGTGGAGCTCGCGCATCGCGGCCTCGGATTGCGCCTTGAACGCGCCGTCGCCGACCGCCAGCACCTCGTCGATCAGCATCACGTCGGCGTCGATGTGGACCATGATCGAGAAGGCCAGGCGCACCCGCATCCCGGAGGAGTAGTTCTTCAGCTTCAGGCCGATGAACCGCTGCAGGCCGGCGAACTCGATGATCCGGAACAGGCGCCGGTGCGCCTCCGTCTCCGAGAGGCCCATCATCACCCCGTTGATCAGCACGTTGTCGGCCGCGCTGAGCTCATTGTTGAAGCCGACCCCGAGCTCGATGATCGGGGCCACCTGGCCGCGCGCCGTGACGGTCCCCGAGTCGGCGCGGTAGATCCCCGCCATCAGCTTCAGCAGGGTGCTCTTGCCCGATCCGTTGCGGCCGACGACGCCGAAGAACTCTCCGGGGCGGATCCCGAAGGAGACCGACCGCAGGGCCGGCATCAGGTCCGCCTTCGGCCTCAGCTTGCCGGTCGCGACCCGCTCCCTGAGGGTCTCGACCTTCCGCTCCGGCACGAGAAATGACTTTCCGAGGTCCCGTGCCTCGATCGCGTATGCCATCGGGGGAATGCTAGAAGGCCCGGCCGATCCGCGCCCCCGCGGGCCGTGGCCGGTGGACCCCCACTACCCTTCCCGGCGATGACGGAAGAGCTCGAGGCGACGGTCGCCGGCGGCCTCCCCGAGGAGATCCCCGTCGGCCAGGGAACCTGTGCGGTGCTGCAGGGATCGTGCTCGGCCGACGGGCGCCGCGTGCGCTCCGTGCGCCTGCTGCTCGACGGCCAAGCGCAGGCCCTCGGCGGGAAGCTCGCGGGCTCCGGCTCGTCCGGAGCCCAGGGATGGTGGGCGGTGGCCGATCTTCCGGCGACCGAGGAACCGCGCAGCGTCCTGGTCGAGCTCGACGCCAGGATCGGCAGGCGCCGCCGTCGCCGGGCGCTGGGAACGGTCCGGCTCGTCCCGGGCTGGGCGCCACCGCAGCTCGACTTCAAGGAGGCCGCCGACCGTGGCGACGGTTCGGTGACCGGCGCCCGCTCCCTGGGTCCGAAGATCGCGATCTGCCTGGCCACCGACGCGCTCGACGTCAAGCGCTTTCGGACCCTGGCGAAGGACCTCCGCGCGCAGACGTATCGCAACTGGGTCTGCATCGTCTGCGACGCCGGCTCGCCCGCCAGGCGCTTCGACCAGCTCCGCGAACTGGCCGAGGACTGGCCCCGGTTCACGCTCGAGCGCCGTGACCCGGCGGCAGGCGTCGGTGACGCGCTCGAGCGGGCGCTGGAGCTGGCCCCGGCGGACGCGCCGTACGCGGTCCTCACGGACCTCGACCACGACTGGCCCCCCACCCTGCTCGCCGACATGCTCGCCGCGCTCGACTCGGGATCGAACGCCGTGATCCTTGACGACCCTGCGGAGGGCTCGGCGGGCGACGTCGGCCTCGGCTCGGCGCAGGCGCCCCGCGAGCTGGAGACCGGGATCGAGTCGCTGGCCGACGGCGAGGAGCCGGGCCGCGGGCCGATCCTCTTCCGCCGTCAGCTGCTGCGCTACCTGATTCCGTTCCCGCCCCCGGGGCGGCGGGCCGGCCCGCGCCCACGCCGCTGGCTCACCCTCGTGGCACGCGCGGTTGGCGGGGTGACCGTGCTCGAGCTGGCCGCGAACGGGCGGCCCGGTGGAACGGACGGCGCCCGCTCCCGGGCAGCGCGCGACCGGCTGCTGACGACGGTGGTCCCGGTGCGGGTGCTGCAGACGCGCGTCGGCGCCTACCTGACGCGCCATGAGATCCGCCGGCTGCGGCGGATCGGGTCGGGTGGGTACCCGCTGCGGCGCCGGCTGTTGCGCGGCCCGGCTCCCTCCGCGGGGGCGGAATCCGGCGAAGCGGGCTAACCGGGCGGCGCGCTCAGGGCGCCTCGGCCGCCTGGCGCAGCGCCTGCCACTCGCGCTCGAAGACGTCCGCCTCGGACTGCGCGGGACCGCCGCCGGTGCGCTTCAGCGCCAGGGCGCGGGGCATCTCGGAGACCGTCTCGAATCCGCTCGCCAGCAGCAGTGGGACCGCGAGCTTGCCCTTGCCGTGGTACTCGTCGGCGTCGTCCCTCCAGGTGTCGTCGATGACGACGATCCCGCCGTCGGACATCCGCGGGATCAGAGCCGCCGCGCATGCCTGATGCATCTGCCAGCACTCCTCGTCGTTGATCTCCGTGTCGAGGTGCTGCCGGTAGCTCTCCTGGCGCTCGGCCGAGTGGTTCTCGTGGTAGAAGTCGAACGCGTCCAGGTAGGCGTAGTCGAGCGGCCCGTCCCATTCGGAGAGGAACAGCTCGCCACGCGCCGCGACCGCGATCGCCTGCGGGTTGAGGTGGCGCAGCAGGGTGCGGACCCGCTTCGTGTTGGCCGGGTCCATGTCGACGGTGACGAACCGCATCTCGGTCAGCGCGGTGAAGATCGCGAGCTTCTCGGTCGATCCCTGATCGGGGTCTCGCTCGCGGGTGCTCCCGACCTCGACCAGGACCTTGCCCCGCAGCGCACCCGGGCTGTCCAGCTCGTCGGCGATCAGCTGGGCCATCATCAGCGCGTGGCCGTGCTCGTTGCCGTCGACCCGAGCGGCGGCGCCGTCGACCCGCTGGTCCCAGAGGGCGCGAACCTGCCGCAGCGTCGAGAGGATCTCCAGCGAGACGTTGCGATCCGCAACCCGGTTCACCTTCGTGCCGAGCCGGTTCAGCCTCTCCTCCAGCGCTGATCCCTCGGCGGCGCCCTGCTTGGCGACCCGCTCGAGCTTCTTCTCGATCGCCTGCGTGTCGGCCGTCTGCCCGGCGAGCTCCTCGAGCTTCGCCTCGATCTCCTTCGCGTCGGCCGTCCGCCCGGCGAGCTCCTCGAGCTTCGCCTCGATCTCCTTCGCGTCGGCCGTCCGCCCGGCGAGCTCCTCGAGCTTCGCCTCGATCTCCTTCGCGTCGGCCGTCCGCCCGGCGAGCTCCTCGAGCTTCGCCTCGATCTCCTTCGCGTCGGCGGCCCGCCCGGCGAGCTCGCTGAGCTTCGCGTCGACGTCCTCCGTCTCGGCCGTCCTGCGGGTGAGCTCCTCGAGCTTCGCCTCGATCTCCTCGGCTCCGAACTTCTGCCTCGCCGCGAGCTCGCTCAGTTTCACCTTCAGGCCCTGGATCTCGGGCTGACGGCCGGTCTCGATCTCCTCCAGCCTGCTCCGGAGCTCGTCCGTGTTCGCGGCCTGCTCACCGGCGATGTCGTGCAGCTTCACGGTCAGCTCCTCGCGGTACGCGGCGTCCAGGCTCGCAATCCGCTCCTGGATCTCGCCGCGGAGGGCCGTCTGCCCCGCCTCGAGCTCCGCGAGGCGCGCCCGATCGGCCTTCAGCGCCTTGCGCGCCCGCGAGAGGCCCCGTGCGCTGTCCTCGACCGCCTCCCGCAACTCGGTCTCGAGGGCGGCCCGGCTCGCCCCCAGCTCCGCGCGCAGCTCGGTCTCGAGCGTCTCGTGCTTCGACCCGAGCGCCGCCATCAACCTCGGCTCGAGCGCCCTGAGCGCCTCCTGGTCCGCGGCGCGCTGGGTGTCGATCCGCTCGAATCCCGCCGCGGCGGACTCGGCGTCGGCCGCGCGCTGGTCCGCGATCCGGTTCAGCGTCGCGCTGAGCTCCCGCTTGTCTGCCTCGCGCTCGGCGGTGAGCCGCTCGAGCTCGCCGGCGGCGGCGTCCGCGCCGGTCGCACCACGGGCGGCGAGGTCCTTGATCTCGGCCTGCGCCGCCTCCAGCTTGCCCGCCCGCGCCTCGAGTCGCTCCCGCGAGCGGTGCGCGGAGCGCAACTGGTCCTCGTCCCGGTCGAACCGCTCGCGGAGGTGCCGATGCTGCCGCTCGCCGTGCACCCGCAGCTCGCCCACCAGGAAGTTCGCGAATCCCACCACGGTGGCAACCGTGCCGAGCAGGATCAGGAGCCCCGCCGCGGCCCAGCCGATCTTGCCGTACGGATCGAGCTCGGAGACGAAGCCGACCGCGATCAGGCCGCCGAGCGCGAGCAGGTAGACCGCGCTGATCAGCGGGTGCTCGCGGATCCGGCGGGCGATCCACACCGCGAGGCGCCCGAGGACCAGGATCGGGTGAACGCGGTCGCTCGACCAGCGACCACGCACTCGGGAATACCTTCCTCCCCGCGACGTAACGGTCCCGTCCTTCACCTGGCTGCAGTTTATATACGGCGCGCCGGGTCGTCAGGCGGCCTGGCGGGCGACGTCCGCCCGCCGCCCCCACCGCAGCCAGCGCTCGCGGATCGCGTCGCGCTGGTGCTCGGTGAAGAAGTGACGCGCCATCGGCAGAGCGAGCATCTGGTCCAGATACGCCTCGTCGCGGCCGAGGAGCTGCCGGAACTCCTGCACCGGGCGGGGTCGCCCGCGGCTCTTCAGCTTCTGGTTGGTCACGTTCGCCCGCCCGACCCGCAGCCCCCCGCTGTCGAGGAAATCGCGCATCGCCGCCGCCTTGCGCTGGTCCGACAGCGAGGTGCGGACGATCAGGATCCGGTGGGGGTCGGCGGCCAGCTCGAGCACGCCGCGATCCGGGAACGGCTCGGCGAACACGTCGACCGAGAACACCTCGTTGAGCTCGCGTTCGAGCCAGTCTTGGGGCGCGTCGTGGGAGTGCTCGCGGCGAAACAGGTCGTAGAGCTGCTCGGGATCATCGGGGTCGACGCCCTTGCCCCGGCGAACGAGATGGCTGTCGAGCTGCGCGAAGAACGCCGACACGTTGCGGGAAATCGGCTCCCTGATCGCGGTGATCACCGCGACCGGCCGGTCCTGGTCGAGGAACCTCCAGCGCAGCTGCCGCGCCGCGAGGATGTGGCCGGCGGGGGCGTCCCGGCTGGGGCCGATGATCGGCGCGACGCCTCGGCGCAGGGACGGCGTGTAGGCCGGGTTGAGGAGGTGCGTGTGAAACGACGGCCATTCATTCAAGCGCCGCTCGAGCCGGCGCACCGCGACCGCGAGGCTCAGCGAACCGACCTTGCCCATCGTGTGGACCGCGGCCGCATCGAAGCCGGGGCGACGCTCAGGCATGGACAACGCGGGTCGCATCCCGCTCTGACTCGCTGAAGTCGACCTGACGCCCGCGACGACGGATCCCGAGCCAGCGCGAGCGGATCGCCTCGCGCTGCTGCTCCGTGAAGAAGTGGCGGGCCATCGGCAGGTCGAGCATCTCGTCGATGTAGTCGCGGTCGCGGCCGAGGCGCCGCTGGAACTCCCGCACGGGCAACCCGCGGTCGGCCACGAGCTTCTCCGCCCCCGGGTCCTCGGGCGGGATGCTCACTCCGGCGCCGAGGAAGTGCCGCAGGGCTGCCGCCTTCCGCCGGTCCGGAATCGACGACCTGAGCAGGAGGATCTTGTGGGGATCGGCGGCGAGCTCCAACACGCCCGTCTCCGGGAAGGGCTCGGCGAACACGTCGATCCCGAACGGCTGGTTGAGCTCCTGCTCGAGCCAGCGCTGAGGCACGTGATGGGAGTGCTCACGCCGGAACAGCTCGTACAGCTGATCGGCGTCGTGGGGGTCGACGCCCTTGCCGGGCCCGGTCAGCATGCCGTCGAGCTGGGCGAAGAACACCGCCACGTTCCGGGCGATCGGCTCGCGGATCGGCGTGATCACAGCGATCGGACGGCCGCGGTCGATGAACTCTTCCCGCAGCTTGCGGGCATCGCGAACGTGATCGGGTAGCGCCTGCCCCTCGGCGCCGGCCGGCTGGGCGGGGTCGAGCGACGGGTTGACGCTCGGATTGAGCATGTGGGTGTGAAACGAGGGCCACGTCTCGAGCCGATTCTCGAGCCGCCGCACGCCCACGGTCACGCCCGCCGCGCCCACCTTCCCCATCGTGTGCACCGTGACCGCCTCGAAGCCCGCCTTCGGCTCGGCACGCGCGGGCTCGGCCTTGGGCGCCGGCCGCGAGGGGCTCGGGTCCTCCCCGGCCGCCTCCCGCCACTCCCGGCGGACGGCCTCGAGCTCGGCCGCGCTGAAGAAATGCCGGGCCATCGGCAGACCGAGCATCTCGTCGAGGTAGTCGCCGTCCCCGCCCACCAGCGCCCGGAAGCGCTCCAGGACGCTCAGCCGGCCGCCGCGCTTCGCCTTCGCCTTGGTCACGTTCACCCGTGAGATGTTCAGCGGGTCTGTGCCGAGAAAGGCGCTCATCGCGCGAGCCTTGTCCACATCCTCCAGCGAGGCCTTCAGCAAGAGGATCCGGTGCGGCCCGGAGGTGAGCTCGACGTAGCCCGTCTCCGGGAAGGGCTCAGCGAACACGTCGACGGAGAACGGCTCGTTGAGCTCCTGCTCGAGCCAGCGCTGCGGGAGGTTGTGTGGATACTCGCGGCGGAACAGCTCATAGAGCTGCTCGGCGTCCTGGGGATCGACGTCCTGGCCGGCCGTGAACCCGTCGAGGTTCTGGAAGAACGCCGACACGTTGCGACCGATCGGCTCGCGGATCGGCGTGATCACCGCGATCGGGCGGCCGGTGTCGATGAACTCGGCGCGCAGCTCACGGGCGTCGAAGATGTGCCGGGGGATCTCCTCGTGGCGGGCCGGGACGGTCGGCGTCGCCTCTGGCCGCAGCGAGGGGTTGTGCGTCGGGCTCAGTACGTGCGTGTGGAAACACGGCCACCGGCCGATGCCCTCGATCGCGTTGACGAGGCTCCGCGAGCCGACCTTGCCCATCTGATGAACGGCGACGGCCTCGAACCCGGGCGCCTCCGACTCCCCTGACGCCGACAGGCGCACGTTGCGCCCGTGGACGACGTAGGTGTGAGGGGCGGCGTCGCGCACCGCGCTGAGGAACTCCTCGTCCAGCACCCCGTCGCCGATCGAGGCGTGGTTCTGGATGAACTCCGTGTAGCGGAATCGGTGCGCAAGCTGCTGGAACTGCGTCCATTTCTTGCCAGTCGGGGCCGTGTTCTCGCCCGTGAAGTACAGCGGCAGCAGGCAGTCGTAGGCGAGCGTGCGCACCTTCTGCACCTGGACCTCGAGCCGCGGGCGCCAGACGTCGCGCACGAAGTCCTGGAAGCCGTCGTCCCCCACCGCGTAGACCGCGTTGCCGTTGATGTGCGTCCGGTAACGCTGGTTGATCCTGTCGACGCCGCGATAGAGGCTGCCCATGATCCAGAAGGGCTCGCTTCCCTCGACGATCCGCTCGAGCTCGCCGAGCCAGTCCGGCCGGATCGCGAAGCAGTCCGTCTCCATCATGAACACGTACCGTCCGACTCCGCGCAGCAGCTCCATCGACCTGAAGAACTGCGCGTTCGGGCCCGACTTGAACCCTCCGCGTCCCGCCTTCTTGCTGTAGTCGCGCTCGTACTTGTCCTCCTCCTCGCTGAGCTCGCAGTACATGAACCGGAGCTCCGAGAAGGCGTCAGGGCAGAGCTTCGCCTGATCGAAGGCGGCCAGCAGGCGGGCCTCGAGGGCCTCGTCCCTGCGGCCGTTGAGAACGGCGATCAGCGGGACCGGATAGCCGCTGGTCGGGAAGCGGGGGCGGGCTTGCGGGGTCGCCCAGAGCCGCATCTGGGCGATCAGCGCCTCCTCCTCCCCGTGGGTCATCGGCACCGCGACCCCCCCCAGGCGGGGCCTGCCGAGCGCACGGTCGACGTCCTCGAACGGGAACACGCCCGCCGAGTTGAGCTTCGACTTGCGGGCGCAGTTACGGATCTCGACCGGCAGCCGGCGCTCGGCGACGTCGTCGCGGACCGCCTCGAGCGCCTGCAGATGCAGGTTGCCGCCGTGGACCTCGGGATTCGGGATGTTGTAGCGGTCTCCGGCCTGCTGGTAGTCGTCGAAGAAGTAGTTCGGGTTGCTGTCCGGGGTGGCCGACATCTCGAGCGCGATGTCGCCCACCTTGCGGGCGGCGGGAAGCAGCTCGACGTAGTTGCAGTCGATCCCGAGCAGATAGAGCCGGTGGTAGCCGAGGAAGATCGCGTAGCGGACGGCGTAGGCGCCGGTGGTCAGCTTCGAGGGCGCCGACGACTGGAACGCCTCCTCCTCCGAGTACGGCAGGTCGTACTTCTTGCGCCGCTCCTTCCAGCGGCCCCCGGCGCGGAACGAGTCGAGGTAGAAGCAGCGCTCGTGGCGGGCGAGGTCGGGGTGAAAGTCGAGCATCCGGGCGGTCAGGAACGCGGTCTCGACCCGGCCCTCGTCGATCAGGGAGCGGATCGCCTCGTGATGGGTCGCGATCAGCTCCTCGTCGAGGCAGCAGTAATGGGTCGGGTACCAGTCGATCCGCTCCCAGGCCCGGTAGGCCGCGTTCATGCCGATCGTCGCCACTCGCGAGAGCTCGCTGAGCTCGACGTCGCGCAGCGACGGCCCGTTGCCGAGCACGAACGCGGTGCCACCGATCGCGGAGCGCGCCTCGGGGCTCATTCGGGGGGCATTCCTTCGAGCCGGCGGCTGAGCCGGCGGCACTCGGGGATCGCCGGATCGTCGAGACCGTCCGCCTCATCGGCCTCCGGGCCGCCGTTGAAGATCAGCGTCGGGCCGAGGAACGGACCCGACTGGCTGGTCTGGCGCCGGTCGATCCGGGTCAGGTCGACCGCCCTGGCCGCGATCGTCACCGACTCCTCCCAGCCGATCGCCGGCCACAGCCAGCGGAACTGGCCGGCCACCACGGTGACCGGGTCCGTGACCAGCTCCTCGTAGCGGATCAGGGGGCCCGGACGGCTCGATGCAATCTCGTTGAGGGTCTCGAAGGAGCGCCGGTAGACCTCCGGGGCCGAGCTCTCGACCTCGGCCCCCCAGCGCGGCTCGCGGGCCCTGTACGAGCGATACGACCGCACCAGCTCACCCGGATCCCGGGTCAAATAGCAGATCCGCACCTCGCCGCCGAGCGACCGCTCCAGCTCCGCGACATGGGCGAGGAAGGCGGCCGAGTCGAACGAGATCGCCGAGGGGTGAATCCGCTCGACCGCCAGGCGCGGGCGCCGCTCCGATCCGATCGCGCCGGCTTCGAACACGGGGATCTCCGACCCCACCCCCGGCTCGACCTCGATGCTGAGGCCGGCATCGGAGCCGTCGGAGAGGTCCGGCGGGTAGCGGCGGCCGCTGACGTCCAGCCGGCGGTAGATCTCCGCGGTCGGCGTCATCAGCGCGTTCGGGTGGCAGCGCAGCAGGTCCAGCAGCCAGGTGCTGCCCGATCGCTGCGGCGCCAGCACCAGCACCACGCCGTCGAAGTCGGCCGACGGGCTGCTGCGCGCGATCTGCAGCGAGACGTGGCGGCGGACCGCCGCGCTCGGCCCTCCCGAGGCGGTCTTGCGAAGCCGCTGGTCGAGGGCGCTCAGCGCCTCGGCCTGGGCGGCCTCGAGCTCGGCCAGGCGCCGCCGCAGAGCCCGCGCCTGAGCGGCCTCGTTCTCGTCGAGCCGACGCTCGAAGCCGGCGGCCGTGTCGGCCTGGGCGGCCTCGATCCCGGTGAGACGACTCTCCAGCGCGTCGACGCGCGATTCGTCCGGCCCGCGGGCGGCGCTCTCGGCGATCCTCGCCTGGTCGCCCGCGAGCTCGTTGACCTTGGACTCGAGCGAGCCGATCCTCACGTTGAGGCCGGCGGTCGCGGCGCGGTGCTCGGCGTCCAGCGTGTCCAGGTCGGCCCCGGCCTGTTCCCGACCGGCGTGCTGCGCCTCCTCCAGCCGGCTCAGCCGCTGCTCGGTGAGCCGCTCGGTGGAGGCTTCGCTGCTCGCCGGCCGCCGCTCGGTCGCGGCCACCCGGGCGAGGCGCGCCTCGAGCCCGCCCACCCGCCCCTCGAGGCGGGCGAGAGCGTCGACCCTCGCCGAGAGGCCGTCGAGCGTCTCGACCTTCGCCGCGAGGCCGTCGAGCGTCTCGACCTTGGCCGCGAGGCCGTCGAGCGTCTCAATCTTCGTCGCGAGACCGTCGAGCGTCTCGACCCGCCGCTCGACGCCGCCGAGCGCCTCGACCCGGCGCTCGAGCCTCATCCTCGCGCCGTGCCCGGAGCGAAGCTGCTCCTCGTCGCGCTCGAAGCGGCGCCGCAGGTCTCGCTGGTAGAGGCGGGTCTGGCTGCGCAGCTCGCCGACCAGGAAGTTCGCGAACCCGGCGGCGGCGACCAGGATGCCCACCAACAGGAGCAGGCCCGCGGCCGCCCAGCCGAGCTTCCCCCACGGATCGAGCTCGGGGACGAAACCGGCGGCGGTCAGCAGCCCGAGCATCAGCACGGAGGCGGCGACCAGCACCGGATGCTTTCGCACCAGGCGGGCGCACCAGGTCAACAGGCGGCCCATCACCCTGATCGGGTGGGCCGAGCTGCCCATGCGTGCCGCCCAGGCCCGCTCCTTCAATCCCCGGCGCGGCTGCGCCGCTGCGCGGGCCGCGGGCGGGTCGGCGGGGCTCTCCGGGGTCGACGCAGACTGCGGAACCGCAGCGACCTGCGTCTCGTCCGGGCTCGGCGCCTCGGGAGCGGTCTCGGCGGCGGCCGGCGCCTCCTCGGTGACCTCGACGTGCGCCTCGAACGCCTCCCGCACCGCCGCCAGACCCGGATCGTCCCGGAAGGCGAGGAAGTTGCCCCAGGCGTCCTCGGAGCCCACCGTCGCGGGATATCTCGAAAGCTGCCGCCACTGGTGGGGGATCCCGTAGCGGACGATCGGATGCCATTCGCTGACGTAGACGGTGTAACCCTTGGCGACCAGGAAGTCCGCCATGTCGGTGTAGAGGTACCCGAGGCTCTCGGTCTTGCGGTCCTCGAACTCGCATTCGATCACCTGCGGCTGGAACCGGTCCCACGGCACGCCCTTGAGCACGTTCAGGTCGAACCCCTCGACGTCGATCTTCAGCAGGTCGACCTCGGTGAATCCGTGGGCGTCGGCCAGCTCTGCGACCGTGGTCACCTCGACCGACTGGCTTGCCTCGTGCGTGGTGTGGAAGGCGTGCAGACTGCTGATCCCGGTGCTCTCCTTGGAGGAGTAGAACGGGATCGCCTTCGCGGCGCTGTCGCTGACCGCGCGCGGATCGATCGTGACGTTCTTCTTGCGGCGGAAGCGCCGGGTCAGGACGGTCCGGTTTGCGTCGTCGGGCTCGCAGGCGACCACCCTCCAGCCGGCTTCCGCGTAGGTCGCCGAGGAGGTGCCCCGGTGGGCCCCGACGTCGAGCAGCGTGCCCCGCCTGCCGGCCGGGTCGATCAGGTGGGCGATCACGTCGCCCTCGTCGACCTTCGCCCCGTGGGCGCGGGTGAACGGGCCGAGCAGCGGGCCGCTCGGGCGACTCTCGGCGGCCTCGCGGACGATCGCCTGGAAACGGCCGGAGATCCGGCGGAGGTCGAGGTGCTCGAACACCCATGCCTGCGCCTTCTCGGCGAGCTGTTCGCGGTACGCGCGGTCGGTGGCCAGCCGCCGCAGCGCCGCGACGAGCTGCTCGTCGCTGCGCTCGGTGACCGAGCAGGCGAGCTCGCGGGAGACCACGGCTTCGATGCCGTTGACCTCCATCGGGCCGACCGCCAGCACCGCCGCGCCCGAGGCCAGGTACTCGGGCAGCTTGTTGGGCACCGAGAGGCCGATGTAGCCGATCGTGCGGCTGTCGAAGTTGTAGCCGAAGACCAGCACGTCGGCCCCGGCCAGCAGGGTCGGGAACCCCGCGCCGAAGACACCGTTGCCGACCTTGGTACCGCGGAACCCGGCGATCGCCTGCTCGAACGGCGGCCTCCAGGTCGGCATCGTGTAGACCTCGAACCGGATCGCCACCTCCCCCTGGAGCGCGTCGACGGCCCGCGCCACGTCGACCATCGTGTCGAAGGTCATGTCCTCGGCGAGCGCGCCGCAGTAGCGGACGACGATCCCGTCCCGCTTCGCCTTGTCGGGCTTGGCGGCGCGGCTGGCCTCGACGTAGGTGGCGCGATCGACGCCGTTGGCGATCGGCTCGAACTCCATCCCGTAGCGCTCGCGGAAGACCCCCGACATCTTCTCCGAGATGCTCAGCAGCTTGTCGCTGTGGGCGAGCAGCTCGCGCAGCGAGCGGTCGACCGCGACGGCGCGGTCGGGGTCGGTCTCGGCGAGGCGCTGCGGCCAGTCGTCCATGATCTGGGTGACCAGCGGCACCGGATGGCGCTCGAGCACCTGAAGCGCCAGCTCGTGGAGCTGGGGGTGCTTGTCGATCGTCGGCCGGTAGTAGATGACCTCCGGCTCGAAGGCCGAGATCTCCTCGAGCACCTCGGCGGACGAAAGGGTCAGATCGCCCGAAGGGTCGTCGAGCGCGCGGGCGACGCGGAACTCGGCGCCGCCGAAGAGCCAGAGCTGGCGGAAGTAGCTGTCCCGCCAGCCGTCGAGGAAGTTTCGCTTCAGCTGGCCGGTCGCGGTGCGGCCGCTGACCCGGGTCGCGTCGATCACGAGCAGCCGCGGGGGGCGCTCCCCGGGAATTTCGCCCGCATGCGCGCTCACCGACTCCGCCCCCTCCGTGCCGGACCGTGCTCCGTTTGTCCGCCGCTTCAGTGCGGGAATGTGCGACTCCACCAGACTCTCAAACTGATACCCGGCAGCCTCGCCCGCTTGAAGCTGCCGCTCCAGCATATTGCAGTGCTCGAGGTAATAGTCGTTGTAGTCGAGATCGAAGAACCCGGGATGGACGGCGCGGACGTTGGCCATCTGCTCGGTCAGCTGGGTCGCGGGGTTGTGCTGCCAGAAGTATCCGTCGTCGCTCAGCGGGCGCCCGTCGCAGCCGAGCACGCTGATCTGCTTCGCGAAGGTTGTCGCCAGCGGCAGCATCACGAATGTGAGCACGTTCGAGGTGGTGGCGACCTCGAAGTCCGAGATCAGGTCGAAGTTGAACGGCCGCTCCATCTCGAACGGGATCGCGACCGTGCGGGCGGCCAGCTCCGGGGCGGCCGCGGCCCAGACCCAGAAGTACTTCGCCGGCAGGCAGATCGTGAAGTCGTAACGCTGCGCGGCCTCGCGGACCTTGGCCCTGAACTCGGCCGCGTACTGGGACGGCCCGAAGTGGAAGATCGGGTCGCAGAAGACGACGAACCGCGGTCGCACGGTGCTCATCAGCTCCTCGTCGAGGACCACGGTGTTGCAGACGATCCCGAGCGAGTCGCCGTAGTCGAAGCTGCCGTAGGCGCCGACCGAGGGACCGGTCGCGAGCACGAAGGCGCGGTCGAACTCGCCCAGCTCGCCCGCGATCGCGCCGAACCGCGCCTCGTGCTCGGCGCGCAGGTCGAGGGTGTTCGGACCGAGCCGGTAGCTGACGTTGATGTAGTTCCCGCCCTCCGTCCGGGTGGCGCGGGGATCGACCTCGAACACCGGCTTTCGCGACGAACGGAGACCGAGGCCGCCGTCGCCGGCCCGCCAGCGCAGGATCGCATCGGCGCCCGCCAGGACCCGTTTGAGCTCTCGCGAACGCCGGACCGGCACGAACTCGACGAGCGGCCACAGCGCGTCGAACCGGGTGGCGATCTCCGGGTCCATCCCGGGAGCGAGCTGCCAGCCGAGGCGCGCGAGCTCCGGATCGGAGACCGGGATCGAGATCCGCTCGATTGGCGAGAAGGTCAAGAACCACGCCGCGCGCGAGACGATGTCGATCAGCTGCTCGGGCGTCTCGACCGCCGGGTAGTAGGCCAGTCGCTTCAACCGGCGTCCTCCAGCTTGCGGCCGGCGACGAGCAGCGAGGCGCACTGAGCCCGCTGGCGCAATTCGGTCAGCTTGGAAGAAACCTGCCCCCACATATGCATGACATTGTCGGGGTTCGTGGCCAGATCAGCTGTGAACCGGCACGGACCGTCGTACACCTCTCCGGCCGGTTCGACGTTCGGCGTGGATGCTACCCAGTTGCGGTAGATCCGGAATCGACGCTGGTGGTGCCGCCCGGGCGCGTCCGCCAGGTACATGTCGATCGCGTGCAGGAACATTCCCCCGGGCTTCAAGATCCGCAGCTGGTCGGCATGGAAGGCCGCCAGGGCCTGCTGCCCGCCGACGTGCTCGACGACCGAGATCGAGAAGACGACGTCGATGCCGGCGTCGGGCAGCTTCGGGCTGTTCTCGCCGAGGTAGGCGGAGACGGTCCGGACCCCGGGCAGCCCCTGCTCGCTGGTCGGCCCGCCGCCCTTGCCCTCGAACTTCTCCACCGCGAGGCAGGAATTGTGCTTGGCGAGCGCCGGCAGCACCCGCGAGTGGCCGGCGCCGATCTCGGCGATCGTCTGATCCCGCAGGTCGCGCAGGTGGCGGTAGACGGCGAGGTCCTGCATGCTCTTGAGCTGAAACTCGGGCAGCCGCCCGATCTCGCGGTCCAGTCCCTCGTCCCACGCCTGCCAGAGCAGCGGTTTGCGGATGAAGTCGAACACGGCCGATCGGCTGTCCGATCAGCTCAGTAGGCGCCGTTGCCCTGCGCAATTGCGCCCAGCGTGCGGAAGAGCAGCTTTACGTCGTCCCCAAACGACCAGTTGGTCACGTATGTGTAATCGAGCTTCAGCATGTCCTCGAACGGGATCGAGCTGCGGCCGAGGACCTGCCACGGGCCTGTGACCCCGGGCCGGACCTTGAACCGGGCGCGATACGGCTCCGGCACCTGGTCGCTCTCGTCCACGGGCAGCGGCCGCGGCCCGACCAGGCTCATCTCCCCCCGGAGGACGTTGATCAGCTGCGGCAGCTCGTCGATCGAGAGGCGGCGGAGCCTGGCGCCGAACCGCGTCACGCGCGGATCGTCCTTGAGCTTGAACATGGCCCGCTCGCTGGCCCGCTCGCCTCCGGGCGCCTGCCTGACCGCCTCGTCGCGCCGATCCTCCGCGTCCGGCATCATCGTGCGGAACTTGAAGACGTAGAAGGGTCGCTCCTTCCAGCCGACCCGGCGCTGGCGAAAGAACACGGGGCCCGGCGAGTCGAGCTTGATCCGCATCGCGCAGTAGGCGAACAGCGGCGACAGCAGGATCAGCCCGGCGCCGGCGGCGGCGATGTCGATCGCCCGCTTGACCAGGGCCGACGAGCGCCGCCGGTTGGTCGACGGGAGGGTGAGGAAGGGAACGCCTTCGACGAAGTGGATCTCGGCGTCCGTGCGGAAGACCTCCGAGTCCCCGGGGACGAGGTCGATCTTGACCCCGCGGTCGGCCAGGTACCTCAGGGCGCCGGTCCGCTCGTCGAGACCCTCGTACTGGCTGGCGAAGATCACCCGGTCGGCCTCGGTGCGCTCCACCTCCTCGGTGAGGGTGCGGACCCGGTCCGCGTCATCGCTGGTGGTCGAGACCTCGACCGTGCCAACGATCCGGACCCCGTATTCCGGGTGGCGCATCAGCAGCGTCCGCACCCGCCAGATGTCGGCTGCCGTACCGACGATCAGCGCCAACTGCGTGTACCAGTCGTCGCCGCGGGCGATCGAGCGCACCAGATGGCGGGCGAACAGCATGGTCGGGATGGCGACCACCCAGAGGACGATCACCGGGGCGACCGGCTGCGAGCCGCCCAGAACGATGCCCTCGAACAGGAACACCGCCCAGGTCCAGAGCGCGGTGCCCTGGACGATCCGCCCGACCTCGTCGGCGGCTGCGGTATCGATCCGACGGTCGTCGATGTGGAAGGCGCCGACGATCGCCCCGATCACCAGCCAGAGGGCGATGCTGATCGGGATCAGGAGCACGGGCGACGTCACCTCGAGCGCGGGCACCATCCAGCGCTCGACGGCGAGCGCGACCAGGATCGCGATCGTGATCGCGATCGAGTCGCCGAGCGCCAGCATTCGATGGATCCGGTAGCTGCGGACGTCGACGCGCCGATGGATCGGCTGGAGGCCGCCGGCGGTGTCCGAGCGCGCCTCCGGGGGGAACCTGGAGGTGCGCAGGCCACCGGAGGAGACCGCCGGCGACGGCTCTCCTCGCCTTTCAATCCTGGATGGTTCTTCGATTGTGGTTCCTTGGTTCCCCATGCCAACCAGCACTACCCTAAACAGGGAACACCGGCCCGCGCAACCTTTTCCGGATCGGCTGAACGCCGCCCGGGCGCACGCGAAAGCCCGGGAGGGGACTCGAACCCCTGACCCCCTCCTTACCATGGAGGTGCTCTACCAGCTGAGCTACCCGGGCGCCGCGCCTAGCCTAGCGTCCACCTGGCGAGCCCCGGGTCTCGGGCGGCGGCGATGACGCTGAGCTACGCAACGCCCGCCCGGATCGCCGCGGCGATCTCCGTCATCGCCTCCCGTGCGCGCCCCCCGAGGCCCACCGCGTTGATGAACCCGTGGACGAGATCGGGCTCGCGCCGCAGGGTGACCGGGACCCCCGCGGCGCGCAGCGCCCCGGCGTAGTCCTCGCCCTCGTCGCGCAACGGATCGAAGCCCGCGGTGACGATGTGCGCGGGCGCGCCGGCGGAGAGGTCCTCGGCGAGGATCGGCGACGCTCGCGGGTCCTCGCGGTCGCCGGGGTCGGCGAAGTAGTTGTCGCGAAACCAGTCCATCTCGGCTCGAGTGAGGAAGAAGCCCTCGGCGAAGGTGTCGTAGGACGGCCGCTTGAACGAGTAGTCGGTGACCGGGTAGATCAGCGCCTGGAACGCGGGGGTGGGCCCGTCGCCGGCGGCCGCCAGCTGGGCGACGACGGTGGCAAGGTTCCCGCCGGCGCTGTCGCCGGCGACCGCGATCCGCTCCGGGTCGGCGCCGAGCGCGACGGCCTCGCGGGCGGCCCATTCGAAGGCGGCGACGGAGTCGTCGACCGCCGCCGGGAAGGGATGCTCGGGGCCGAGGCGGTAGTCGACCGAGAGCACCAGCGCCGGCACCTCGGCGGCGAGGAAGCGGCAGGGCTGGTCGTGGGTGTCGAGGTCGCAGATCACGTGGCCGCCGCCGTGGTAGTAGACGATCATCGGCGCGCGGTCGGGCACCCCGGCGGGGACGTACAGCCGCGCCCCGACCGGGCCGGCGGGACCCGGGATCTCGAGCTCGCTGACCCGGCCGACCTCGATCCTCCGGCCGCGGAAGGTCTCGGCGTCGCGGCGCCGCAGGGCGCGGACCTCGTCGACCGGGGCCGGCTCGAAGCCGCCCGTCAGCCGCTCGAGCCGGATCGCGATCTGGACCAGCGGGTCGAGCTCCTGGCCCTCGATCCTGATCGCGCGGCCGGCGAGCAGCCGCGCGACCGGCCGCGGCAGCGCCGCCAGGCCCCGGGCGGCCCCGGCCTCGATCCGCTGGCGCAGCGCCGGCATTGCCGCAGGCTAACGGCGCAGGATCTCTAGCCGCGGGCGGGGCGATCAGGCCAGTGGCACCGGTGCCGAGGACGGCGACCTCATCGGCGGCGCATCCACCCGAGGGGGTGGTCGGTGAGCAGGAACTGCTCGTTGCGCTCGCCGTCGTACTCGAACTCGGGGTGGCGCTCGAGGAAGTCGCGGTTGGCTCCGAGCGGGCCTGGCCTCGAGTCGCGGAACATCCCGAGCTCGTCGATGATCCCGTCCTGGCTCAGCAGGAGGCTGCCCGGGGTGACCAGGGGGCCGTAGAGCTCGAGCTCGCGGGCGACGTGGTCGCGGTCGTGGAGGCCGTCGAGAATGACCATCACCGGCCCGTCGGCTACGGCCGCTGCCTTGCGCACGCCCTCGACGGTCTCGTCGTCGGTCGAGCTGCCGATCACGAACTCGATCCGCGGATGCTCGAGCTCGTGCTTCTTGACGATGTCGATCGTCATCACGCGGCCGCTGCCGAGCAGGTCCATCAGATGGGCGAAGAAGAGGGCCGATCCGCCCCTGTGGGTCCCGATCTCGATCAGCAGCGCCGGGCGGATCTCGCAGATCGTCTCCTGGATCGTCCAGAGGTCGAGCGGGTTCTGCCAGACCGGCTCGTTGACCCAGGTGATTTCGCCGAAGTGCTTGGTCTTCACGATCAGGTCCTGGTGAAACCGGCGCGTGCCGGCACGCCGACGGGTCCGCGCCCGGAACCTCAGCCACGCCTGTCTTGGCGATTCGATCCGCAAGGTCGGCGCAGGATAGAGGCGCGTTCAGGACGCCGGACTGGGCCAGGGCGTGTGGCGCCGGTGCTCGAGGTACAGGTCGCGAAGCTCGCGTTCGCAGTCCGGATGCCACGGCTTGTTCACACCGGGACCCTCGAAGTGGCGGATCGCCGGGTCCTCGCGCGCCTCGGCCACCGCGTCGGCACCGAACACGTCCGCGGCGCGCGGGAACAGCAGGATGCTGTTCATGCAGTTCCAGCGCGGGTGGAGTGCCAGCCGCCGCGATCCGAGCACGACGTTGAGCGCATCCTGATCGCGCCACGAAAGCCGCTCGGCCTTCTCGACCGCGAACGTGAGCAGCGCTTCGGTGCACCCATCGTCTCGCATGTCGGCCAGGTTCAGGAGCAAGACGCCCGCGTTGAAGTACGCCTCGGGCCCGGCCAGGCCCAGCTCGGCCGGGCGATCCAGATGATCGTCCTGGAAGACGTTGGTCACCGCCGCGACCCAGTTGCCGGTCAGGTCCGTCTGCCACAGCGGCACGAGCGACTGCAGCACGAGCAGATCGGAGTCGAGATAGAGGATCCGATCGAGGTGGGGACGCAACTCCGGGAGGAAGATCCGGTACCACGTCGCTTTGCGCGTGAAGCCGACCGTCGGCAACCCCCGCACCCGCCGGTCGGGGACGGACAGGAAGCTGATCTCGCCGCCGTCCCGCCGTACCATCCGAGCCAGCTTGCGGCGGTCGCGTCGGCCGATGTCGGGACCGTGCATGAAGTGGATGCGGACCCGCTCCCCGGGGTGCGCGGCGAGCAGCGAGTGCAGCATCGTGGCGCTGTGGGCGACGTACTCCGCGCCCTCGGCGGCGCAGGCAACGTCGAGCGTCGTCATCGAGCGGCCGGGCCCGGCTTCTCGGCGATCAGCGCGTACACCTGCCCGTCGCGATCGCGGGCGGTCTGGTGGTGGAGACGGTCGGTGAGCCGGACCAGCGCCTGCATGACGAACAGGAAGGGGGTTCGGACCAGCCGTGGCAGTTTCCACCACAGCGCGTCCTGGACCAGCTGGATGCCGGTCGGGATCAGGCCGATGATCCCCTCGAACCGAACAACCTCAAAGCCCGCCTCCCGCACGGCGCGCTGCAGGCCCGCGGAGGTCCAGCGCCAGTAGTCGTCGGGGTCCGGGTGGTAGACGAACGTGCCATGGGTGGACAGCAGCATCCGCCCGCCCGGGCGCAGGACCCGATGCGCCTCGGCGAGGTAGACGCCGGGATCGGTGACGTGCTCGAGCACCTGGGTCGAGAGCACCGCGTCGAAGCTCTGGTCCGGCTCGGGGACCGTGCCGTCCGGGTTGAGGTGGACGGTCGCGTGCGGATTCCCCGCGAGGTCGGCGGCGACGTAGTCGGCGTCGGCCGCGAATAGGTGCCGATACGGAACGTCGGCGCAGCCGTAGTCGAGGAGGCGGCCGGCTCCGGCGGGCAGCAGCTCGGCGGACAACGCCCGGATCCGGGCCTGGAGCATCCTCGTGAGGTGGGCGTAGCGGTGCCACGGCTTCGCCTCGCGGATGTCGCGCGGGCGCTCGGCCTGAAACCGCGGGGGCGCCTCACCAGACATCGGCCGGATGCTAGTAGTCCGGTTTCGATGCCCGGCGTCGACGAGAACCTCACCAACTTCGGCAGGGACTGGGATTGGTCGCGGCGCGGGGACGAGTGGTCGCGGTGGTGGGGCGGCACGCCCGCGCTCTGGCATGGGGGGATCCTGCCGCGCATCCACGCCTTCGTGCCCGCCGCGACGATCCTGGAGATCGCTCCCGGGTTCGGCCGCTGGACCCAATATCTGAAGGACCTCGCGGAGCGCCTGGTGATCGTCGACCTGGCGGACGAGTGCATCGAGGGATGCCGGGAGCGGTTCGCCGACTCGACCAACATCGAATATCACGTCAACGACGGCCGGTCCCTCGAGATGGTCGAGGACGGCTCGATCGACCTCGCGTTCAGCTTCGACTCGCTGGTCCACGTCGAGGACGACGTCCTGACGGCGTATCTGAACCAGCTCGCGAGGAAGCTGAAGCCCGACGGGGTCGGCTTCCTCCACCACTCGAACATCGGCAGCTACCCGCGATCGCTGCGGCTCGCGCGGCGGGCGCCGTCCTGGGCGCTCGCGCCGCTGATGCGCCGCGGCCTGCTGATCAACCTCCCGGCCTGGCGAGCGGAGAGCGTGACCGCGGAGCTGTTCGCGCGCCGATGCGAGGAGGCGGGGCTCGCATGCGTGGCGCAGGAGCTGGTCAACTGGGAGTTCGGGCGCCAGCTGATCGACGCTTTCTCGATCTTCACCCCGCGCGGCTCGGCCTTGGAGCGCCCGCGGCGGACGCTGCGGAACCGATCCTTCACGGACGAGGCCCACCGCGTCGCCCGGATGTACGCGGCCTCGGGCTACCGCCCGGTCAAGGCTTGATCCGGTCAGCCCGCGCGGCCCGCCGAGCGTGGGGCGGGCCGGGCGAGCCGCCGCCGGCCCGCTTGTGCTCGTACATGGCGTCGTCGGCGAGCGCCATCAGCGCGTCGAGCGACTCGACCTCGTCCGCGCGGGCGACCGCGACCCCGACGCTGACCGCGAGCGCGAACGGCTTGTCGGCGCCGCTCGCGTGGTTGGCCGTCGTCGAGATCTGAAACCAAAGCTCCTCCTTCGACGCCGGCGCGCCGGAGCGCAGGAGCGCGAACTCGTCGCCTCCGATGCGGCCGATCACATCGCCGTCGCGGGCGATCGCGGCGAGCGCGGCGCCGGTCTCGCGGATCAGCTCGGTGCCGGTGTGATGACCGTAGGTGTCGTTGACGAAGTCGAGGCGGTCGAGATCGATGATCGCGGCAGCGCACTCGAGCCCCGCCGCTCGCGCCTCGCCGAAGGCGGCCGTGGCGCGCTCGAAGAACGCGCGGCGGTTGTTGAGGCCGGTCAGCTCGTCGGTCGCCAGGCTCTGGGCGGAGGGGTCCACGTCTCCTTCATCGGTGGTCGCGATCGGGTCCTTGAGCCGACCTGGCGCCTCTGGACGCGATAATCCCGCCCCGTGCTCGCCGTGATCACCGATCGGTTCCCGGTCGGGTCGGAGACCTTCGTCGCCAACGAGATCGAGGCGCTGGCGCGACTTGGCCATCCGCTGATCATCGAGTCCGGGAGCCGGCCCCGCGACGCGCCGCCCGGCACCCGCCCGGTCGCCTACCTGGATCGCGACCCGCTGAGCCGCAAGCCCGCCGCCCTGCTCGAGCTGACGCTGCGCCACCCGGTCGCCGCGGCCCGCGATCGCGCTTCGCGCGCGCGGTGGGCTGCCGAGGAGCCGGTGCGCCGCCTCCGCGCCCTGGCCCTGCGCGCCCGGCGCCTGCGGCGGGCCGGCGTCTCACACATGCACGTGCACTTCGCCGCCGGGGCGGCGCTCGACGCGATGCGCCTCTCGCGGATCCTGGGAATCCCGTTCAGCGTCACCGCGCACGCCTACGAGATCTTCGAGAAGCCGGCGAACCTGCGCGAGAAGCTGGAGTCGGCAGCGTTCGTGACCACCGGCTGCGAGTACAACCGCCGCCATTTGCGGACGCTGGTCTCCCCCGTGGCCGCAGAGCGGATCCACGTGATCGTGATGGGGGTCGATCCGAATGCCTTCCGGCGCTCGATCCCCTATCCGGGCGGCCGGCACGTGGTCGCGGTCGGGCGTCTGGTGGAGAAGAAGGGGTTCGCTCACCTCATCGACGCTGTCGCGGCGCTCGAGTCGAGCCGGCCGGTCGAGCGCCTGACGATCGTGGGCGAGGGCCCGCTGCGCGACGAGCTCACCGCGCAGGTCGAGCGCCTTGGCCTGACGGGTCGAGTCGAGCTCGCCGGCGCCCTGCCGCCGGCCGGGGTCCGCGACGTCCTCGAGCGCGCCGACCTGCTGGCGATGCCGGCGATCGTCGCCGCCAACGGCGACCGCGACTCGATGCCGGTCGTGGTCAAGGAGGCGATGGCGATGGAGGTCCCGGTCGTCGCCAGCGACGAGGTCGGCCTGCCGGAGCTGGTCCGCGATGAGTTCGGGCGGCTCGCGCCGCCGGGCGATTCCGACGCCCTCGCCCGCGCGATCACCGAGCTGGTCGACGTGCCGCCCGCGCGCCGGATCGAGATGGGACGGGCCGCCCGCGCCCACGTGATCGAGCACTGCGACCTGAACCGGGAGACGGCCCGGCTTGCGGAGCTGATCCGCTGCTCGGCCTGACTACTCCCCCAGGAGCGGCGCCCACCGGGTCGACCTGACGGCGGTCGCCACCTCTTCGTAGTTCGAAATCGTCGTGCGCAGGTCATCGATCGTGATCCGGCGGAGCGCCGTCCGCGCTTGCGCGCGCGGCAGCCCGAGTGCGTCGGAGATGCGATCGAGTGTCGCCTGGTGGCGCTCCGGGCGAAGGAGGTCGTCCTCGTAGGACAGGGAGACGTGGGGGAGGCCCTCGAGCGCGACGCGCTCGACCTCTCCCTGTTCCTCCCGGACCTCCATCGCGCCCAGCAGCACGTCGGGGTCGACGGTGAGTCCGGCGGACTCGCCCGGGTCGGCGTTACGGAAGGTGTACCGGCCGATGTGCTCGGCAACGATGTTCGAGAGCGCGTGCCGGAGCACGTTGTTCCGGCGTAGGTGGATCAGCTTCCAGCCGCGGCCGTCCATCCGACGGAGCCACGCGCCCGGGTCCAGGCGCTGGTCGACTGTCAGCTCGTACGGCTTCACCTTGAAGCCGTAGTGCCGATCCCGATAGCGCCGCCGGCAGGCGTCCACCCAAGCGTCCGGAAAGCGCACCGGCCAGCCGAGAATCTCGTTGTCGCAGTGCACGCCCTCGTGGCTGTTCATGAGATCGGCGAGGAGCGTGCTGCCCGTCCGGCCCTGGGCGAAGATCACGAACGAGACGCGCCCCGCGGCGATCGGGCGCAGGCGGGAGGGACGGAACCGGGATGCGTAGACGGCCGCCTGTTTCGCGAGCGGGACCGTACGCCGTGGCTCGTAGACGGGCCGCGCGCCCGTAGCAGCGGACGACGCTGCGGTGGCGGATTGGGCCATGCGCGAAACCTAGTGCCTCGGGGCTCGCAGCAGGAGGGATAATCTCCCGCCGTGGGCGGTGCCCGTTTCATGTCCGAGGCTCGGCACCTCCGCCGCTTCGGTCCCGTGAAGACCGCCCGCCAGGTCCGCCTCGGCATCCAGATCGGTCAGCGGGTCGAGCGCTCGCTGCTCTTGGGCAAGGTCCACGTCGAGAAGCCGCGTGGCGCGGTCATCAGGATCGGGCCCGGGTTTAGGGCCCGGCGGGGCCTCATGCTCGTCCTGCTGCACCCGACTTCGGAGCTTCACATCGGCCGGAATGTGTTCCTCAACGACGACTCGAAGATCTACGCGGAGGAGCGGATCGTGATCGGGGACGGCTGCAACATCGGCTGGAACGTCTCGATCATGGACAGCGACTTCCACGAGCTCGACGGCCACAAGCGCATCGCGCCGGTGCAGATCGGCGACCGCGTGTGGATCGGCGCAGGGACGATCATCTGTGCGGGCGTCCGGATCGGGAACGGAGCCGTCGTCGCCGCCGGAAGCGTGGTCTTGTCCGACGTCGAGCCCGGATCCCTTGCCGGCGGCACGCCGGCTCGCACGCTGCGGACCGGGATCACCTGGGCCTAGATCAGCTCCCGGTAGAGCTCCTCATGTGCCGCGGCCGTGGCGGCTGCGCTGAACTCCTCGGCGCGCCCGCGGCAGGCGGCGGCGGTCGCGCTGTCCTCGGCCAGCGCAAGCGCCCGGTGGAGGGCACTGGCGATCTCGCGCTCGTCGTCCCCGTCGAAGAGGACACCGACCTCGGGCCGGTCGACGATCTCGGGCAGCGCCCCGTCGCGCGCGGCGACCACGGGCGTCCCACAGGCGAGTGACTCGACGAGGACGAGGCCGAACGCCTCGCGGAGCGAGCACAGTGCCGATACCCAGGCTGCAGCGAGCATCCGCGGCGCGGTGTCCTCATCGGCCGCGAGCAGGCGCACGCCTCCCTGCGACTCGAGGCGCGCGGCGAGGGTCGGATCGGCCGGGCGCATGAGCAACAACTCCGCGTCCGGCCGGTCGCCGTGCACGCGGGCGAACGCGCGCACGAGCAGGTCGACGCGCTTGCGCGGGTCCCCCGGATCCGACGCGCACGCAATCGTCGGCCGTTCGGCGCGATCGCCCGGCTGAAAGTGGGCGAGGTCGACGCCGGGGTAGATCACCCGCGGCTCGATCGCCAGCCAGCGCCAGATCGCATCGCGGGCGGCGCGACTGATCGTGACGACGGCGTCGGAGCCGGCGACCGCCGTCTCCAGCAGGCGCTTGCGCAAGCGCAGGTTGGAGACGTTCTCGCGTCCCATGACCCCGGTGATTGTGAACAGCGCGGGGCGTCCCGTGGCGGCGCGCCAGCGGGTAGCCGCAAGCGCGTCGGTGGGAAAGAACGCGTGGGCGAGGTCGAAGTCTCCGCGGACCAGCTCCCGGTAGGTGAACGGGACATGGGCGAGGTTGGGCTGGAACCGGCGCAGGCGCAGCGGCGCCTCCGGCGGGCGCCACCGGCGGATCACGTGCACCCCGCCCTCGACCGACCGCTCGGTGCGGCCGGGGTGGCTGGTGACGATCGCCGGCGAGCCGCCGCGGCGCGCGAGCTCGGTCGCCAGGTCGTGGACCAGGCGCTCGTTGCCGCGACGGACCTCGGGCCAGTAGGCGAAGTTGAGCAGCGCGGGGCGCAGCGCGGCCGGATCACTCACAGCACCAACCGGCGGTAGCGGATGCTGCCGCGAACCATCGTGAGCAGCTCGGCGAGATCGACGGTGACCTGGCCCGGGAGCTCAAGCGCGCTGACGAGCCGCGAACGCGGTCGTGGGCCGCGGCGGTTCAGTGCCCGCCGCACATACGGGATCGCGAGCGCGAGCGCCGCCGGTCGGCGGCGGGCGAGCGCGACACCGCCGAGCGCGAGCGCGAGGTCGGCGTGCGACTTGCGCCAGAACACTCCCGCTACCAGCTCGTTACGAAGCCGCGGGTGCTTGCCGAACACGTAGACGAGGTGCTGCCATTTCAGGTTCAGCCGCACCGCCTGCAGCAAGGGGTACTCCTCGACGGCGTGGAAGACCACCCCGACGGGCGCACCGACCACCTCGGCGCCGGCCTCCCGCGCCCGCAGCGCCAGGTCGGTGTCCTCGCCGGCGGGCGCCGGCATCGCCTCGTCGAAGCCGCCGAGCCGCTCGAGCAGCTCCCGCGGGTACGCGATGTTGCAGGTCTGCGCGTAGAGGTTCGGTGGATCGACGCGGAGCGTCCGGTGGTGCGGAGCGGCCATCACCGCTCGCTCGAGCGGGTCCGGGCGGGTCGCGCCCTGGACGATCGCCCCCGGCGACGCCGCAGCGCGTTCGAGCAGCGCCTCGAGCCATCCAGAGTCCGGCCGGCAGTCGTCGTCGGTGAATGCGACCAACTCGGCGCGCGCCTCCCGCCAGCCGATGTTGCGCTGTCGCGCCGGGCTCCCGGTGCCGGGCTCGATCTGCATCACCCGCAGGGACCCGGAGCCGACCAGAGGATGGCGGTCGAGCAGGTCGACGAAGCGCGGGTCGGCGTAGTCGTGCACCAGCACAACCTCGTAGCGCTGGGGATCGACCGTCTGCTCCTCGAGTGCGTTGAGCAGCCACCAGAGCCGCAGCTCGCGACCGTGGGAGGGGACGACCACGCTGACGTCAGGAGCACCCATCGCGCTGGAGGATCGCAGTTGGGGCGCACGCGATCGCCTCCCAGCCACCTTCGTGTTCTTCGTCCCGGGGATGGTGCTCGCGCTTGCGCGCGTCCGCAGGCAGGAGCGGGGGCTCGACCTCGCGAGCCGGTGGTGGGTAACGCCCAGCTGTGGTTCGGCGTCTCGCTCCTGCTCTGGCTGCCGGTGCTGCTGATCAGCTACGACCTCGACTTTCTGATCTGCGCCGCGTCCTTCGTTGCGATCGCCGCGTGCGTGCTCCCGCTCCGCGACGGCCCGCTCATCAGCGTCCTGGACTGGAGGCCGCTGGTCGCCGTCGGGGTCGCCTCCTACAACCTCTACCTCTGGCACCTGCCGGTGATCGAGACAATCGAGGACGGGTTCTCGAGCGTCCCCAGCCCCGCGGTCCTCGGCCTGATCGGGGTTCCGGCCTCGATCGCAATCGCATTGATCAGCTACCGCGCCATCGAGGCGCCCTTCCTGCGGCTGCGCCGCCGGTGGAGCCCGTCCCTCCGCCACACGGGAGGAGGATCCGGAGCCCGTCGCTCTGCGAGGATCAGCGCTCGCACGATGACCAGACGCTCGGTGACAGCCGCGCTGCGACGCGCCATGGGGCGCCGGCCCGAACCCGCAGAAAAGGGCGGCGCCATTGCGATCCCGGAACAGGAGCTCGTCAGCCTCAAGGAGGAGGACAGGCAGACGATCGAGCGCTCGCTCCCGTACACGATGACCGGCGTCGCCCGGCTGCGGGCCCTGGTCGAAGCGGTCGGCTATTGCGTGAACGCCGAGATCCCGGGCGCCCTCGCCGAGTGCGGGGTCTGGCGCGGAGGCTCGGTGCTGGCGATGATCTCCACCCTCCAGAACCTCGGGGTCGAGGATCGGGAGATCTACCTCTACGACACCTTCGAGGGGATGCCGGAACCGTCCGAGCTGGACGTCTCCGAGCTCGAGCCGCCCGCGCTGGAGACATGGCGCAAGGCGGAGCACACGGACGATCGCGCCTGGTCGTACCTCTTCGACCCCTCGACGTTCAACGAGGACGCCGTTCGCGAGCTCCTCGCCGGCACCGGCTATCCGATCGAGCGCCTGCATTTCGTCCGCGGCCGGGTGGAGGAAACGATCCCCGGCGAGGCCCCGCAGGAGCTCGCATTGCTGCGCCTGGACACCGACTGGTACGACTCCACGGTGCACGAGATGCGCCACCTGTATCCGCGCTTGGCCACTGGTGGTGTGCTGATCGTCGACGACTTCGGGCACTGGCAGGGGTCGCGGCGCGCCGTGGAGGAGTACCTCGCACAGGTCGAACGCGCCCCGTTGCTGACCCCGATCGACTACTCGGCGCGACTCGCCGTCAAGCGCTAGTCGCTCACCTCGTCGAGCGCCGTCTGCGATCGCTGGACACCAAGCGCTACGTGACCACCGACCTCGAGAGCCCTCGCGCGGAGGTCAAGGCCGACATCACAGCTCTGCCGTTCGAGGCCGACGCCTTCGATCTCATCCTCTGCAGCCACGTACTGGAGCACGTTCCAGACGACGATGCGGCGATGCGAGAGCTTGCGAGAGTCCTGGCGCCCGGCGGCCTCGCAGTCATCCAATCGCCGGTGAACTACGACGAGCCCGAGACCTTCGAGGATCCCTCGATGGGTCCCGAGGACCGATTGCGCTACTTCTCGCAGGTTGACCATGTCCGGGTCTACGGATGCGATCTGGATCAACGATTGGAACGCGCAGGGTTTGAAGTCGTGGTCAGCGAGTACGCGAAGCGGTTTTCCGCTGACGACGCGCGCCGCTTCGGCTTGGTTCCCAGCGCCGATCCCCTCCGCAACGATCTGTACCTCTGCTCTTTGCCCGCCTAGCTAGCCGCGGTTACGCAGCCACCCCCAGCCGCGACGGATCATGTTGGCGACCGTGCGGCCCTCTGGCGAGAACTGGGGCCAGGGCGTTCGGCGTCGATGCTCGAGATACAGCTCGCGGTCCTCCGCCGCACAAAGGTAATGCCACGGCTTGTTGAGCGCCGGGCCCTCGAAGTGGCGGATCGCCGGTCGCTCGCGCGCTTCGCGGACGGCCTCGCTCCCATAAACCTCGGCGCTGCTTGGGAAGTCGAGGCTGTTCATGCGATTCCAGCGCGGATGCAACGGGAAACGGCGGGCGCCGAGCACGAGGTTGAGCGCGTCCTGGTCCGGCCATTCGAGCTCGTCGGCACGCGAGCGCGCGCACTCGCGCAACTGCGCGGTGCAGTCGTCGTGGCGCATCAGCTCGAGGTTCATCAGCAGCACGCCGCTGTTGAAGTACGCCTGCGATGGCGGCAGGCCCAGGTTCTTCGGGCGGTGGATGTGGTTGGCCTGGAACACGTTGCTCACCGCGGCCAGGTAGCTGTCCGACAGGTCGGTCGCCCACAGCGGTTCGAGCGAGTCGAGAACGAGCGTGTCGACGTCCAGATAGAGGACGGTCGCCACCGATGGCAGCAGCTCGGGCAGCAGGATCCGGTACCACATCGCCGCGGTGAACTGCGGATCCGTGGGCAGGTCCGCGACCGCGTCGGCGGGGATCTCGAGGAAGTCGATCGACCCTCCAGACGCCTCCACCGTCTCTGCCAGCGGATCCCTGAGCTCGCCGTCGAGCCCCCGATCGCACAGGAAGTGGACCCGCAGGTCGAGCGGCCCCGAGTTCACCAGCGCCGAGCGGAGCATCGCAGCGCTGTGCTCGACGTACGAGCCGCGTGCCGCGCACGCCAGGTGGAGCTCAGGGCTCATCGTGCACGGAGACGGGGGCGACAGCCGGGGCCAGGCTGCGGAAGCGCTTCGTCAGATCGTCATCGACGGGGTCCAGGCAGAACGTGTCGAAGCCCTCCTCGAGGATCTCGTAGCCGAGTCCCCTGAGCCGCTCCAGCGCCGCGGCCCGGTCACCGGGACCCAGGTGGTAGTGCTCGTAGATGATCAACCGCGGGCGCACCGCATCGAGATCGATCGTCTGCAGCAGCTCCCAGTCGTAGCCCTCCGTGTCGAGCAGAAGCAGGTTGACCTCCTCGACTCCGTGCGTCTCGCATAGGGACGCGAACGTGAGGCACGGGACCTCGATCGTGACGAGGAACCGCTCGATGTCCGGGATCCGGTGCCCGTGGCTGAGCACGGCCTCGCGCGAGAACGAACCGAGCCCGTCGTACCACTCGGGCAGGCCATCGCGGTCCGAATCGCCGGCCTCGCGCAGGTGGTAGAAGGGCAGCCTTCCGTCCCGGTCCGCGATCGCGACGTTGACGAGCGTGACCCGGTCCAGGTCTCCATAGTTGCTGCGCAGCCGGTCGAAGACGTAAGGGACGGGCTCCACCATCAGCCCTCGCCACTCTCGCGAGAGGATCAGGGGCCGCAGGTGATCGTGATGGTCGCCGGCGTTCGAGCCGATCTCGATGAACATCGCGCTCGGGTATGCCGCGCCGAATGCCTGCAGGAGCTTCGGGCCCGCGAGGCGGCTCAAGAGGCGGCGGTATCGCGCGGCGCGCCAGGCACGGCGTAGCCTCGACGGGACGATCGATCGGACGATCCGCCTCATGGGTGCCCCGTTGTACATGCTCACAGGAGCACGCGTCGGTGGGCGATCGAGCCGCGGACGAGCGCCGCCAGCCCCACCAGGTCGCCAGCCACGTAGGCGGCGTTGACGCGCGCGACCGACCGCCGCCAGGGCGGCCGCCCCAAGTCGCGGCGCAGATATGGAACCGCGGCCAGCATCGGCAGGAGCCGCCGGCCCAGCAGCGCGGCGACGACCCCGGCCAGCGCCAGGTCGAAGCGGGCCGTTCGAGGACTCAGGAAGAGCCGCAGCGGCCGCGAGTCGCGCAGCTCCGGGACCTCGCCGAGCAGCATCGGGAAGAAGCGGAGCCGCCGGCGCTCGGCGATGTACCCGCGGGCGTCGCGCGGAAAGACGGCGTGACGGACGACGGCGCCGGGCTCGAACGCGACCCGGGCGCCGGCGCGGACGGCGCGCCACCCGAAGACGACGTCCTCGCCGAAGTGGCCCGCCTCGATCGCGAGGTCGAGCCGGGCCGGCCGCTCGAACCCCCCGATCCGATCGAGCAGCGAGCGGCGCACGATCACGTTCGCGCTCTCGAACAGGACGGACGGGCCGCGAACGTTCAGGGTGCGGTCGAACGGGCCGGGCTGGCGCACCGGCTCGATCGGCCCGGTGACCAGGTCGGCGCCGTTCTCGATCGCCGCCACCCCCTTGCGCAGCCACCCCGATTCGGGCTCGCAGTCGGCGTCGGTGAACGCGATCACGGCGGCCTCGGTGGCCGCGACCCCGGCATTGCGGGCGGCGCCGGGCCCGCTCTGCTCGGTCATCTCCACCACCCGCGCGCCGCCCCCCTCGGCGATCGCCGCCGTGTCGTCGTCCGAGCGGTCGTCGACCACGATCAGCTCGAAGGGGCGGTCCAGGTCCTGGGCCGCGAGCGCGGCGAGCGTCGCACCGATGGTCCCCACGGCGTCGTGTGCGGGGACCACGACGGCGATCTCGCAATCGCGACCGGTCATCGACATCTCGGGTAGCTTGCCGGGTCGTCATGCGCGGCGAGGAGATGAAGCGCTTCTGGGACGCGCGCGCCCGCGAGAACGCCCTGTTCTTCGTCGACAACGACCTTCAGTACGGCTCACCCGAGGAGGAGCTCTTCTGGGCCCGCGGCGTCGAGGCCGTCGACCAGATCCTCGAGCTCGTCGGCGCCGAGATCGACCCCGATGACCGGATCGTCGAGATCGGTTGCGGTGTCGGCAGGCTGACCCGTGAGCTCGCACGCCGCGGCGCCCGGGTCGACGCCATCGACGTCTCGGCCGAGATGCTCGAGCTCGCCCGCGGATACAACGCCGGGCTCGAGAACGTGCGCTGGCGCCACGGCGACGGCGTGTCGCTGACCGGCATCGAGAGCGCGAGCGCGGACGTCTGCTTCTCGCATGTCGTCTTCCAGCACATCCCCGATCCCGCGATCACGCTCGGCTACATCCGCGAGATGGGCCGGGTCCTCGCCGACGGCGGCTGGGCCGCCTTCCAGATCTCCAATCAGCCGGGGATCCACCGTCGCCGTGGAGTGAGCGAGCGGGTCCGCCATGGCCTCCGCTCGGTGCTCGGCCGCGGGCCGCGCGGGCAGACGCATCCCGCCTGGCGCGGCTCGGCGATCGACCTCACGGAACTGCGGGCGACCGCGTCGGAGGCCGGGATGTCGGTCGAGCGGATCGTCGGGGAGGGAACCCAGTTCTGCTTCGTCCGCCTGCAGCGGACCCCGCGTCAGCCCTTGTAGGCGTGGTGGACGACGTGGCGGACCTTGAGGCCGTCCGTCGCCTCCATCACGAACTTCCCGTGACGTTCGACGCGGTCGAAGCCGGCGGTCCACATCATCCGTTTCCAAGTGTCGATCGCCGGCAGCCAGAAGAGCACGGCCTTGTCGCGGTCCGCGAGATAGCGGGAGGCGGGAAACGGAAGCAGGCTCGTCACGCGGTCGTATTCCTCCGCGCTGATGAAGGTCCCCGTGCAGAGGTTCGCGATCCGCTCGAGGGCTAGCAGCTGGTCGCGCAGGTGCAGCAGGACTGAGCCGCAGAAGACCAGGTCGAAGCTCCCCAGCTCCTCGGGGGTCGCGTGATAGATGCTCATGTCGACCCGCTCGACCGCCGACCCCCGGATCTCCTTCGCCAGGCGAAAGCCGTCGCCGCGCATTTCCGTCGACCACTCCTTCGGGCGGCGGCGCGGCGGCCAGTCCAGGTCGCTCTCGCGGTCGAGGTCGAGCGCGACGACCTCCGCTCCCCTGCTCTCCATCTCGAAGGCCCAGAATCCGTCCCAGGTGCCCACCTCGAGCGCGCGCATCCCGGTCATGTCGTCCGGGAGGCCGTAATGGCGGACGAAGGGGCGCAGGTCGAACCAGCCCTCCGTGACGTTGCCATCGCCGAGCTCGATCGCGTGATACCAGGAGCGTCCACGCGCCTGTTCGAGCGGATTCACGGCCGCCACTCTTGCACAGGGCACGCATCGCGAGCCCCGGTCCGAACCGGGGTCCCCGGTTCGGAAGCTCGGCTACCCTGGCGCGGGGGTTAGGGATGAGCGACTCACGCATCGAGCAGGCACAGACGCCGCCGGGGGACGTTGACCTCGACCCGAGCGAGCTCGAGCCGGCCGCCGAGATTCATCCGCAGCGCAACCTCCGCCGCCGCACGGCGCAGGGCGTGGTCGTCAACTCGGCCTTCCAGATCGGCTTCGCGGGGATCGGGCTGCTCCAGCGGGTGCTGGTGGCCGCCTTCCTCACTCAGGAGGAGTTCGGGCTTTGGGGCATCCTGATCGCGACGCTCACCACGCTCTCGTGGCTGAAGCGGCTCGGGATCGGCGACAAGTACGTGCAGCAGTCCGAACCTGACCAGGAGCTGGCGTTCCAGAAGGCGTTCACGCTCGAGCTGGGGGTCTCGGTCGCTTACTTCCTGATCGTCGCCGCGCTGATTCCCGTCTACGGGCTCGCGTACGGGCATTCGGAGATCATCGTCCCGGGCCTCGTGCTCGCGTTGGTGGTCCCGATCAGCGCCTTCGAAACGCCGATCTGGATTCCTTACCGGCGGCTCGAGTTCGTCCGCCAGCGGACGCTGTTGTCGGTCGACCCCCTGGTCGCGTTCGCGGTCACCGTGATCTTCGGGGTCGCCGGCGCCGGCTACTGGTGCCTGGTGATCGGGGCGGTCGCAGGGGCGGTCGCCGGAAGCATCGTGGCGGTCGTGACCTGCCCCTATCCGATCCGCCTGCGCTACAGCCGCGGAACGCTGAACGAGTACGCCAGCTTCTCCTGGCCCCTCGTCGGTCTCGCCATGAGCAACCTGATCTTCGTCCAGGGGACGCTCCTGGTCGCCAACCGGTATGTCGGCCTCGCCGGGGTCGGCGCGATCGGGTTGGCGGCTTCGGTTGTCACGTTTGCCGACCGCGTGGATGGAATCGTCAGCTCTGCGCTCTATCCGGCAATCTGCCGTGTCGCCGATCGGACGCGGTTGCTGCACGAGGCGTTCGTCAAGTCGAACCGGGTGATCCTGATGTGGGCGATCCCGTTCGGCGTCGGCCTCTCGCTGTTCACCGGCGACCTGATCGAGTTCGTCCTCGGAGAACGCTGGGAACCCGCCAAGGAGCTGCTGATCGGGCTCGGACTCACCGCCGGGGCGGGCCAGATCGCCTTCAACTGGGGGATCTTCATGCGCGCTGTCAACAACACGAAGCCGATGATGTGGGCGTCGGTGGTCTCGCTGGCGAGCTTCTTCGTGGTCATGATCCCGGCACTGGCGACGCTCGACCTGATCGGGTACGTGATCGGCTACGCGGCGGTCACCGTGATCCAGCTCGCGGTGCGCGACTACTACCTGCGCCGCTTGTTCCCCGGCTTCGGGATCCTGCGCCACCTGGTCCGCGCGATCGCGCCCACGGTCCCGGCGGCCGGCCTGGTCCTGCTCGCCCGCGCGATCGGCCCGGCTGACCGGACGCTGGCGCAGGCCACGGGCGAGCTGGTCGTCTACCTCCTTGCGACGATCGCGTTCACGCTGCTGTTCGAGCGCACCCTCCTCCGCGAGATGTTCGGCTACGTGGTGTCACGGACGCGAAAGTCGCAGCCGGCCGACGCGATCCCGGCCTAGCTCGCCTACGGCACCAGCCCCTCGACGAACGGGACCTCGAGGACCTTCTCGTGCATGATCGGTCCATGCCCGAAGTAGCGCTGTTCGCCGAACAGCTCGCCGTGGTCGGAGGTGACGATCACCCAGGTGTCGTCCGGCAGGACGTCGAAGAGACGCCGGAAGACCCCGTCGACATAGCGCGTCGCCTCGACCTGGCGGTCCTGCAGTTCGCGTAGCTTCGCCTGGTCGAAGAACTCGGTGGCGGCGACCTGCTCGTCCGGATCGTCCAGGCGCTTGAACACGCCGTGGACGCCGGAGATCCGCGGCCACTGGCTCGGGTCCTCGTCCGGCGTCGCGTAGGGATAGTGGGTCTCGCCGACGTTGAGCAGGTAGAACGACGGCGCGTCTTCGTCGAAGCTGAGATCGGGGAGCATCGCCGCCATGTCGTTGTGCTTCGGCATCAGCTCGAAGCTGTCGAAATCGCGGTTGATCGCGGTGTGCGGGTTGAGCACCGGCATCGAGACGCGCGCGTGGGTCCGGTAACCGAGCGAGCGCTTGAGGTAGGTCGGCAGGAAGATCGATGGCAGCAGCGCCTTGAACTCCATCCCCTCGACGTTCAGTCGCTCCGCGTAGCGAAGGAAGTCTTGCTTGTAGTACTCCGACGCGTAGACCTCGGGCGGGCTGGTGTGCGGAAGCAGCCCCATCAGCAGGTTGTAGTGCGACGGCGCGGTCCAGGTGGCGTAGCTCCAGCGCCGCTCCACGGGCCCGAGCGCGCGCAGGGCCTCGGGCTCGGCCGCGATCCAGGAGTCGTAGCGGAGGCTGTCGAGAACGACGACGACGAGGTTGCGTGCCCCGCCGCGACTCTCCTCGCCCTCCATCGCGGCAACCATATACTCGCCCGGGATGCCGCCGAACGTGATCGTGGTGGTGCTCGATGCGTGTCGCAGGGACGCGCTGGAGCCGTACGGGGCGCTGCCCGGAGCATCTCCCGCGGTCGCACAGCTCGCCGGCCGCGGGGCCGCGTTCGACGAGGTCTACGCCACTGCCTGCTGGACGGCGCCCTCGCACGCTTCGTTCTTCACAGGCAGGCTGCCGCGTGCACTTGGTCTCGCCGGGGTACCGGGCGGCAAGCCGCCCGACATCAGGCCGCACCTCGAGGCCGAGCGGGAGCGGATCCTTGCCCGGGTGCTGCGCCGGGCCGGTTACCGCACCGCGGCGATGAGCGCGAACCTTTGGGTCACGCCGGAGGGCGGCTACGGCATCGGATTCGATGAGTTCGTCGCCGTGAACTCGGGCCGCCAGTCGAACCTTTACGCGGACGGCCTGCGCAACCGGCTCTCCCGCTGGCGACATGCCGTCGCCGCAACCGCCGATGACGGTGCGGCGGAGATCGAGACGAATTTGCACAACTGGCTGGGCGCGAGCAACGATCCGTTCTTCTGCTTCGTCAACCTCGGCGAGTGTCACTCGCCTTACCTCCCGCCGCGGCCGTACGCGGTGGGCTCGCCGATCGAAAGGGTCCGGGTGATCGAGGACTCCCGCAGGCACTACACGGTGCAGGCGATCTGGAGGACGTGCCTCGGTGGGTTCCCGGTGTCCGAGGCGGCCCTCGCGCGACTGCGTCGCCAGTACGCCGCCTCGATTCGCTACATGGACGATTGGCTCGCCCGGCTGCTGGAGGAGCTCGACCGCAGCGGCCGGCTCGACGAGACACTCGTGATCGTGACCGCCGACCATGGCGAGAACTTCGGCGAGGGCGGGCTGATCTCGCACGGGCTGTCGCTCGACAACCGCCTGATCCACGTCCCCTTCGTGGCCGCCGGCCCGGGAGCGCGCGACAACGGTTTGGACTCACTGGCGGGCCTGCCCAGGTTCGTCGCCGAATGCGCCGCGCTCGAGGATCATCCGTGGGCGGCGGAGGACCTCCCGAAGGGAGTCGGCATCGCGCAGTTCGATCCGGTCGTGGAGCTGGACGGGCCCGAGGCGGGCCGGACGGTGATCGATCGCTGGGGCCTCGACGAACGCGCGCTCGAGCAGTTCACGACCCCGCTGACCTGCGCCGTCTCCGGTCGGCACAAGCTGCTGCGACGAGGCGATCAGGAGCTGTGGTTCGACCTCGACGCCGATCCGCTCGAGCTCGATCCGAAGCCGACCGGATCGAATCCGCCTCCTGAAGCCGAGGCCTTCGCGCGGCTCCGCGCCGCGCTCGACCATCCCGCCGCGACCGCAAGTCGCCCATTCAGAGCCCCGGCCGAGCCGGTCGTGTCAGACGCGGAACGCCGCGATCTCGAGGACCGGATGAAGCTGCTCGGCTACCTCTAGGGCTCGGCGGTTGCCGGGGTCGCGGCCTCCTCGCCCAGCTCGCGCAGGGGCCGGGCCGGGATCCCGCCGATCAGCCAGCCGTCCGGGTGGTCGCCCATCCGCACCACGGCCCCGGCCGCGACGATCGCGTTGGAGCCGATCATTGCCCCCCGGGTGATCACGCTGTGGGCGCCGACGAGGGTGTTCGAGCCGACCCGGATCCGGGCCGCGACCACCGGCTGGGCCATCACCCAGGTCTCCGACCCGTCATGGACGTGATCGGAGTCGACGATCACGACGAGATCGGCCAGCACCGAGCGGGCGGCAAGCTCGACCTGCTCGTGACAATGAATCACCGTCGCGTAGCCGACCCGGACGTGATCGCCGATCACGAGCTGTCCGCCGGACTTGAGCACCGACCTGTCGCGGATGATCGTCGCAGCGCCGACCCGGATCGTCCCACCCGTCAGCCAGATGCGGACCCCGGCCTGGAGGACGGCGCGGTCGCCGAGCTCGAGCTCGTTCTCGGCGCCGGTCTCGACCTGGAGACCTACGCCCGGCTCGATCCGCGCCGCCCGGCCGACGCGAAGCCTGAAGGTTCCGCGGCCGTCCACATCCCTCGTCAGCCGCACTCCCGGTGCCCCGCGGAAATCCACCCGCCACGGAGCGTCGACGATCAACCGTGCTCCGTGGCGGAGCAGGGAGAGCTGCAGGCGGGTCGTCCAGAGCCGAAATCGCAGGCCCCGCCAGGCGCCCGCCAGTCCGATCACGGCGCCCGGTAGGCCCACAGCACCGAGGCCCCCCAAAACGCCCCGGTCGGCGGGAACAGGTTGGGCCGCGGGTGGTGGATCTCATAGCCGGCGTCCCGGAGCCGGCTCGTCGCCTCGTGCCGCGCGTTCTCGCCCGGACAGGCGACCGAGTGGTATTCGAACGCGATCGCTGCGGCGGGGATGTCCAGGAACCTCGGGTCACCGAGCAGGTCCCACTCGCCTCCCTCGATGTCCAGCTTGACCAGATCGGCGTCGCGCAGGTGGGGGAACACGTCGACCGCGGGCAGGGCGGTCCCGCCCTCCGAGCCGTCGACGGCGGCGTGGGACATGCTTCCCTGTCCGCCGACGAAGGTCAGCGTGCCGTCACGCGTGTGGGCGCATGCCTCGATCACCTCGGCGCGGTCCTCGACCCGGTTGTCCCGGAGGTTCGAACGAAGCAGGGTCGCGTTCTCCGGATCGGGCTCGAACGCCGTGACCCGAGCGCCCGGATACCGGCCCAGGGTCGCCAGCGAGAAGAACCCGAGGTTGGCGCCGATGTCGACGAGCCTCAGCGCGGCGGCACGGTCGGCGAGGGCGGCGACGACCGGTTCTGGAAACCGGTAGTCGACGCTGCGGAAGACCTCGTAGAGAGTCCAGGCGTCACCGGAACCCGCGGACGGGCCGTGCTCGTGATGGCGGATCGAGACCAGGGTGTCGCGATCGCGCAGCCGGTAGCGCGAAGTGGCCCGGCGCGGCATCGCCTCGCGGGCGATGAACCGCCCGCGCTCCCTGACCGTGCGGCTGAGGAAGCGGGCCCGCAGCAGGCGCCGCCGGAGCGCCGCCCCCGGCCGCCGCCCTTCGCTTTGCGATCTGGGATCGGGGCTCACCCCGCAATCGTTACACGCTCGGCGGCACAGCCGGCGCAGCCAAATCGGGCGGCGATCCGAACCAAACTGGCCGCCCGGCCGAACCGGCGCATGACGGGCAAGGAATGTGTAGGTTCGGCGCGGGTTATGGGCGAATCAAGAGGGGTCGGGCTCCCCGTGGGAGATCCTAAGCGCGCAAGCGCATCGCGAATTGCCGTGAACGAGGAGTTCGATCGCTGGCGCGAGCAGGTCTCGCGAAACGCTGCCTCCTTGAGGGTCAACCGGATACAGCCGAACGGCACGATCGCGGTGCCGCTGCCCGGGCCGGAGCGGACCCGTGAGGCGCCGCCCGAGCAACGGACCGAGATCCCGTACCTGCGCGACCTTTCCGTCCAGCGCGCCGAGACCGTCGTCTCGCGGCGCTCGGCGAAGCGCGACGCGATCTTCCGCCGCGCGCTCGCCGTCGCCGACGTCGCCGGAGCGCTGTTCGCGCTCGCGTTCACGCACATCGTCACCGGGGCAGAGATCGCGTCCGCGGTGCTCTGGATCGCGATCTTCGCGGTCGTCGGGGTCAGCAAGGCGATCGGCCTCTACGACCGCGACGAGCTGCTGATCGGCAAGGGAACGCTGAACGAGATCCCCGCCCTCTTCCAGCTCGCAACGCTCTACGCCCTGATCATGACCATGGTCTCCTCGGCGCAGTCGGCGCCGTTCGCGCTCCAGTCGATCGCGGCCCTCTGGGCGACGCTGTTCGTCGCGACCATGATCGGCCGCGGCATCGCGCGCGAGTTCTGCCGCGCGACGACCGGCCCGGAGCGCTGCCTCGTGCTCGGAAGCGAGACGCAGGCGGTGGCGATCCGAAAAAAGCTCGGGCACTTCAAGACCGCCCACGCCGACGTCGTCGCTCACCTGCCCTTCGAGCGGTTCGAGCTCGAACGGCCGCGCGGCACCGACTTCGCCCGCTACGTGGTCGAGCGCAACATCCACCGCGTGATCGTCGCCCAGGACGCCTCTTCGGACCGCGTCCTGCAAACCGTGCGCTACTTCAAGGAGCACGCGCTCAAGGTCAGCGTGATGCCGAGCATCCTCGAGGTCGTCGGCTCGAGCGTCGAATTTGACGAGCTCGGGGGCACGACGCTGCTCGGGGTGCGGTCGTTCGGGCTCTCGCGCTCGTCGCAGTTGCTGAAGCGGGGATTCGACATCGCCGGCTCGCTTGCGCTCTTCGTCATCGGCGCGCCGCTGTTCGCGCTCGCGGCAGCTGCGATCAAGCTCGACTCCCGCGGGCCGGTCTTCTTCGCCCAGACCCGGGTCGGCCAGGACGGCCGCCGCTTCACGATGATCAAGTTCCGGACGATGCTCGCGGGCGCCGACCGGATGCACGCCGAGCTCGCCGACCTGAACGAAACCGAGGGCCTCTTCAAGCTCACCACGGACCCCCGCGTCACGCGGGTCGGAGGGTTCCTGCGGCGTACGTCGTTGGACGAGCTGCCGCAGTTGATCAACGTGTTGCGCGGCGAGATGAGTCTCGTCGGGCCCCGGCCGCTGGTCGAGGACGAGGACCGGCGGGTCGTCGGATGGCATCGCCGGCGCCTCCATCTGACGCCGGGAATGACCGGGGCGTGGCAGATCATGGGCGAGACCCGCGTGCCGCTCAGCGAGATGGTGATGATGGACTACATGTACATCGTCAACTGGTCGCTGTGGTCGGATGTCAAGATCCTCCTGCAGACCGCCTCGCACGTAGTCCGCCGGCGCGGCGTCTAGGCGCCCGAACCGTTCCTGGAGGAGCGACGCAGGCCCGCCAGCCGGCGCGCAAGGACATGTCCGGCGAGGCGCAGGGCGAATGGCAGGTCGTGCAGGAGGTAGCGCCGTGCCAGGCGCTGCGGCTCCTGGATCAGACGGTGGACCCATTCGAGACCGAGCGCATGCATCCAGCGCGGCGCTCGCCGGACCTCACCGGAGACGAAGGAGAAGGAAATGCCGACTCCGACAAACCAGGTGTGGGGGAAGTCGGTGCGAATGGCGGCGATCAGCCGCTCCTGCTTCGGGAACCCGAGCCCGACGAACGCGAGTGCCGGCGTCGACGCCCGTAGGGCCTCTCGAACGCCATTTACGTCCTGCGGAGAGGCGGGGTCGAAGTTCATCTGGAGCGGCAGATGGGCGCAGGTGCGCAGCGCCGGGTTCTGCGTCGCGAGGATGTCCGCTGCCTTCGCACCAGCGTTGCCGGCGCCCCCGATCAGCTGCACATCGCCACCCCGCCCCGCGAGCGCAGCGGTCAGCGTCCAGATCAAGTCCGACCCGGGGACCCGTTCGGGCAGCCGGTCGCCGAGCAGAGCGCTCGCCCAGATGAGCGGCATCCCGTCGGCGACGGAAACGTCAGCCTGGGCAAGAAGCTCCCGGATTTCGGGCGAGCGGCTGGCAATCCTGAGCTGGTCCAAATTTGGGGTCGTGATCCAACCGCCTCGTTCCGAATCCAGCTCGGCGATGACTCGGTCGACGGTCTCGCGTTGCGTCAGACGGTCGATCGCGACCCCCATGAGGCTTACGGTGTCGCGCTTTCCCACCGCCATCGTCAGTACTCGGTGATCGTCCCGTTGCGGCGGCTGCGCTGCACCGACGCACGTAACACCGCTGCCGAGATGGGCAGCATGACGGCGGCGAAGGCGACCAGCTTCGCCGCCGCGCCGAGGGGCGTCCCCACGGACATCGGGGTGCCGATAAGCAGATAGCGCAGCAGGTCGACCGTGGGGGTGAGCGGTTGGACGTGGGACGCCCATTCGATCCAGTCGGGCAGCAGGCTGACGGGGAAGTAGAGGCCCGAGACGAGCGCCAGCCCGCTGATCACGAACGTGGCTCCGGCATTGGTCTGCTTGATCACGAGGACGGCGGCGGCGATCAGCAATCCGAACGGCGCGAACGAGAGCGCTCCCAGGAGCGCCGCCGGGATGGCGAGCGGCACCGTGGCCCAGTCCAGGCTCATCCCGAATACGACCGCAGCTGTGCCGATCGTCACCGCCCCGACCAGCAAGCCCAGGAGCAACGGGAAGATGATCAGCGAAACGATCGACGCCACGGGCCCGAAAGCGGACACGACCATCCGCTCGAAGGTGCCCGCGACCAGCTCGGATCGCAGCGTCGCGACCGGCGCAGTGAGCGTCGCGGTGAGCAGCTCGAGGGTCGCCGTGCCAACCACGACGAACCCGAAGTAGTCGTCGGCCGAGCCGACTTCCGGCGAGTTCACCAGCCGCGACACGTAGTAGAAGAGCGTGACGCCGAAGGCAGCGGCGAAGAGGGTCGAGAAGAACCGCATCCGGTAGCTCGCCCAGATGCGGAAGTCCCGAGTGCAGACCGCGGCGGCGGCGCGGACCGCCGCCGTCATTCCTCGACCAGGCTTCCGTCGAGCACGAGGAAGCTCCGATCGAGGCTGAGCCCTTCGGCGGATGCGCTCGGCGAGCAGATGATCGCCGCCGCGCCGCGCGCGCGCCGCCGTTCGAGCGCGTCCGCGAGCAATCGGCGGGCCGGCTCGTCGAGGCTGGTGCCGGGCTCGTCGAGGAGGAGGACCGCCGGGTCGTGCAGGAACCCGAGCGCGAGTCGCAGACGCTGGCGCTGTCCGCTCGAGAGCCGATCGACGCGCTTGCCGCGCAGTTCGTCGAGCGCGAAGTCGTCGACCACTCGCGCGCATGCGTCGCGGGTCGTCTCCCCGTCGAGGAGCGCGAGGCGCGCAGCGAACGCGAGGTGGTGATCGACCGTCAGCCGGGCGAAGAGCGCTCCGTTGCCGGCGGAGACGAACCCGATGCGGCGCTGAAAGTCGCGCCGGCTCGCCTCGGGGCTGGCTCCCTGCAGCTCGACCTCGCCGGAGTCGGGGGTGATCAGGCCGGCCGCAATCCGCAACAGGGTGGTCTTTCCGCTCCCGTTGCGGCCGTGCACCCCGACGGCCTCGCCGGCGAGAACCCGGAGGCTGACCCCATCGAGCACGGCCGCCGGCATTCCGTTCCAGCGCTTGACGACGTCGCGAAGCGAGAACACAACGCGCCCGACCATAACCTCGCTCACCGCCGCTAAGCCCCAGTCAGCTCGACGAACAGCGCGTCGATCCGCTCGGCCGATCCCTGCAGCGAGAACTCGCGAGCGACGATCTCCCGGCCGTTCTCCCCGAGCCGTTCGGCGAGGTCCGGATCCTCGATGAGTCGTTGCAGGGCGTCGGCCAGAGCAAGGTCATCTCCAGCGGCAACCACCAGCCCGGACTCGCCGTCGCGAACGAGCTCGGGCACGCCGGCGATCGCCGTCGCCACCACCGGGACATGGCTCGCCATCGCCTCCATCAGGACGATCGGCACCCCCTCGGCGGAGCTCGGCAGGCAGAAGGCATCGGCCCGGGCGTAGAAGCCGGACACCTCGCCTTCCGCGACGGCGCCGGTCATCGTCACGCTGCCATCGACCTGGAGCTCCGCGGCGCGCCGAACGAGCCGGTCGCGGTCCGGTCCGTCGCCGACGATCGTCAGCTCGACCTCGACGTCCCGATCGCGCAGCCGCGCCACCGCCCTCAGCAACGTCTCGATGCCCTTGCGCTCCTCCAGCCTGGCGACGGTCAGGACGCGCGGCGCATCCGTAGGGGCTCGAGGGACGCCCGCGCCCTCGTACTCGCGGAGGTCCACGCCGCAGTGGATGACCTCGATCCGCACATCCCGCGGCGCGGTGATCGCGCGCAGGCGGTCACGTGCGTAATCGCTGATCGCGATCACGGCGTCGGCTCGCTCGGCCTTCAGGGCGAGGTTGTGGCCTGCCGGGTCGTCGAGCTCCCGCGGCCCGTGCAGGGTGAACGTCCAGGTCGAGCCGCCTCCCTCGAGCCGGTTGCGGAAGCGAGTCGCGATCATCGCGAGGTCGGCGGCGACGTTCGCGTGATGGGCGTGGACGTGGCGGATCTCACGGCGGTCCAGGTGGTCCCAGAGCAGGATCGCCTCAACGAAGTAGAAGCTCTGCCAGAGCCGCGCGCGGGCGCCGCCGGGCGAGTCCCTCAACGTCTCCACGAAGCTGGCGAGGTAAGCGCGCGGGCCGCGCCGGACCGCTCGCGCATGGGCACCGAGAACGCGCCCCGGGCCGGCTGGCAGGATCGCGTGGGTCGTCGCCTGCTCGCGAAGCGCGTTCGGCCCGATCACGTCTTCGGGGTCGGGGCGCCTGACGGTGACGGTGTCGATCTCCAGCCCCCGCTCGCGCAGGGCCGCGACCTCGCGCAGCACGAACGTATGGGAGACATACGGATAGCGCGAGACGATGTACGCGCGGCCCGGCCCGGTCACTTGCGCATCGCCGCGGCGAGCTCGTCGCCGAGCGTCGATCGAAACAGCTCCCGCCGCTCGCGGACCCAGTCGCGCGCCGGCGCCCGGTCGCCGGCCCCGTCCGGGGAGCGCAGCAGCGACTCGATCGCCGCGGCGAACGCCTTCGGGTCGTCGGCGACCCGCACCGTGGGCGGTGGACGGTCGATGCCGCGCAGGGCCGTGGAAGTCGCAACGACCGCGGCGCCGCTCGCGATCGCGTCGAGCGTCTTGATCTGCAGCCCGCCGCCGGCGACCGACGGAATGGCGACCACCCGGCTCGCCCGGAGGAACGACGCCGCGTCCTCGACGCGGCCGAGGCCGGTGACGTTGGGATGCGCCGCGAAGCGCTCGCTTCCCGTCCCCGCGATCGCAACGGTGAGCGAATCCGGCAGGAGCGGGCGCACGTCGTCGAGGAACCATCGCAGCCCGACCGCGTTGGCATCCCACGTCCAGGTGCCGAGGATTCCGACGTCCCGGCTCGGCTGGGGAGCTCGCTCGGCGAACTCGATCGCCGGCGGCACCGGGAAGGCCCGCGCCGAGCGCGCCCCGAGGCGCTCGAATGAGATCGCGTCGGATTCCGTCAGGGCCCAGACGCGATCGACGCCGTTCACCACCCGGCCCTCGAACGTCTCCATCACGCGGGCCTCGCGCCGGTTCAGCCAGCCGATCGCACCGCCGTCACGGTTGCCGGCGCCGGCATAGACGTCGTGCTCGACGTTGTGAGCCACGAGGACCACCGGTGCGTCCAGCTCCTCGACCGGCAAGAGCCATCCCATCTGCGCGTGATCGATCACCAACAGGTCCGGGCGCTTCGCCGCCATCGTCTCCCCGAGCAGGCGGCGGTAGTGGCGGGAGCGATACTTCGCGACCGAGTAAGGCAGGTTCCGGGCGATCGCCGCGGCGAGCCAGAGGGCCGGACGCGCCCCTCCTCCCCGCGTCTCGATCGGGCGGGTGCCGGCGCTGATCGCGTCACCGTCCGTCGTCCCCGCGGAGCCCGGGCGGCGGTAACCGAGCACGATGACCCGATGCCCGCAGGAGCGCAGTTCCTCGACGAAGCTCGACGAGGCGACCTCGCTTCCGGTGCGGCGATCAACCGGGAGCACCGTCGTCGCGAACATGATCGTCATCGCATTTGCAGGCAAAATCGAACCGGCGTATTTCAGCGTAGAGGTCGGTAGCCTGCTTGGACGCTGGTTCGAGGGGGCCCGGGGCGGCCACCTCCAGCGGGGGGATATGGCACAGATGCAATCCGACACGGAAAGAACGGACTCGGCTCCGTCGAGCCTTCCGGCTGAGTGGGGAACGGGTCCCACCGTCCTCGACCGGCTCCGCCAATTCTGGTGGGTGATCTGCCTCACGGCATTGATCGGCACCGGCGTCGGGCTCGCCTACGGGCTCCAGCGCAATTCCGTCTACACCGCCGAGGCCGAGCTCAGCGTGGGGCGGGTCGACGTGGCGACCCAGGCGATCCCCGGGTTCGTGGCCGCGTCCCGGACCCTGGCCGACACCTACAGCCGCGCGATCACGGCGCGGCAGGTCGTGGGCCGCATCTCGCGCAAGACCGGGCTGTCGCCCCGGGAAGTCATCGATCGGGTCACCGCGGCGCCGATCCCGGAGACGGCGACGATGCAGGTGCTCGCCGATGAAGAGTCGGGCGCGGCGGCGATCGCACTCGCCAACGTCGCCAGCCGGACCCTGGTCGACTACGTACAGGAGACCAACCGGTTCAACCCGCAGACGCGGGACCTGCTGAATCGCTACCGCCGCGCCGCGGCCGAGTTCAGCAGCGCGAAGATCGCACGCGACGCCGCGCGGCAGTCCGGCACCGTCGAAGCGGAGACCTCGGCGCAGGCAGACTTGCTCGAGGCGAAGCTCCGGATGAAGGCCGCCGCGAGCCTCTACGGCTCGAGCCAGGCGGGTCAGGCTTCGCCGAACACCCTGATCCCGCTCGCTCCCGCCTCGCTGGCTCAGAGCGATCAGGACTCCGCGACCCAGCGGGCGGGCTTCGCGGGGGCCGTGGGCGGAGCCGTCTTGGGAGTCCTGCTGGCGCTCGTGCTACCGGTCTCGTGGCGACGCGGGCGCTTTCGCTGACCCTGAGCCAGCGTACGCTGGCGACCGCGCTCGTCGGGATCGCGGCGCTCGCGGTCTGCGGTTTCGCGCTGACGGAGTGGGTGGATCCGCTCGCCTCCGAATCGCCGGGGGGCGCGGCGACGGCGGGGCACGTGCTGTTCGGCCTCGCGGGGATCACGGGCGGGATCGTCCTGTTGCGCGCGGATCCGGCCTGGGCGCTCTCGATCGGGATCGGGGCCGCGATCTTCAACGGCAACTGGGACCTCGCCGGGTCTCCGATCCCGTTCGATCGCGCGTTGATCGCGATCGGCCTCCTCGGCCTGGTCCTGCGGGCGCGGCGGCTGGAGGACCTGCTCGGCGGGCCGCCTCGTGCCGTTCACTGGATGCTCCTGGTGGTGTCGGCATACGCGCTGCTCTCCGCCGTCTTCAGCCACACCTTCGAGAATCCGGTGCCGCGCTACGGACTGGTCGATCAGTTCGGCTTCGTCCCATTCGTGCTCTTCGCTGTGGCGCCCGCCGTCTTCAACGACGAGCGGCGGCGGCGGATCCTGCTCGGCACGTTGACCGCGGTCGGTGCGTACCTCGCCTACACGTCGATCCTCGGGCACCTCGGCCCCGCGTCACTCGTCTTCCCCGATTACATCGTCGACCCCAGCGTCGGGATCCACGCCGATCGGGCACGGGGGCCCTTCGTCGCCGCCGGGGCGGACGGCCTCGCCCTGTTCGAGTGCGGCGTCGCCGCCGTCCTGCTCGCGGTGACGTCCAGCGAACGTTGGCTTCGCCGAGGCGGCATCGCTGTCGCGCTTGCCTGCGCGCTGAGCATCGAACTGACCCTGACGCGCTCGGTGTGGGTCGCCTCGGGCGTCGCGCTCTTGGTCGCACTCCTGGTGGCTCCCCAGACCCGCCGCTACTTCGTCCCGGTCGCGGTCGCCTCCGTCGTGCTTGTAGTCGGCGCGCTTGCGGTCGTGCCGGGGCTCCGGGGCCAGGCCTCAGACCGTGTCAACGACGACCGGCCGGTTTGGGACCGCGAGAACGCAAACGGCGCGGCGCTGCGCATGATCGAAGCACGTCCGCTCGCGGGTTTCGGTTGGGGCACGTTCAAACAGGAAAACCGCGGCTATCAGCGGCTCGCCGCCGATCACCCGATGACGCGTGCCCACCTCGACGAGCACAACGTCTTCCTCGCGCGCGCCGCCGAGCTGGGGCTTCCCGCCACGACGCTGTGGGCCGCTGCCCTGGCCCTGGCCGTCGGCGGGGCTTGGCTGAGCAGGCGGGGGCCGCCGGACCTCCTCGGCTGGCGCATCGGGCTCCTTGCGATCGCCACGCAGTGGCTCATCGTCGCCAACTTCGTGCCGCTCGGCTTCGCCTTCCCGAACGCGCTGTTGTGGCTTTGGGCGGGTGTCGCCTACGGATCGGCGAAAGAGCCGCGGAGCCTGCCTATCCGGGCGTAACGAGGCGGCGCTCCACCGCGGAGTCGGGACGGATCAGGTCCTCGGGCCGGTCGAGGCTGTAACCGAACTTTCGGACGCGGGCCTCCAGTGACTCGTCGAGGCCGGCTGGAAGCACGGGACGAGTCAGCGGGCCCAGCGGGATCCGGCGCCAGCGCTTGAGGTATCGCCGGTTCAGGCCCGCCCGGGCAGGCCAATCCCCGGTGTGCGGGGGGAGGGCCATGAAGTCGAAGAGCGACGCGAGGACGGCGTTCGGATCGGCGATCAGCTCCTCGTAGCGGACCAGCCGGAGGTTCGTCAGCCGGCTCGCGTCCTCCATGAGGAGCTCATGGGCCGCGAGCCAGTGCTCGACGAGCGAGCGGACGCTGTAGTGCCGGTGCCCGCGCCACCGCTTGGTCGCGTAGGCGACGACGGTCGGATGCCGCATGATCAGGATGAAGTACGTCGTCGACTCGCCGAAGACGGCCTGGAGGAAGCGCGTGCGGATCAGGTTCGGCGGCGACTTCTCGACGAGGACGGTCTTCGCGAGATCCCAGTGCGGTGACCACCCCTCCCAGAGCCGGTTGCGCGTGCCTTCGCCGACCAGGGCGGAGGCCTCGGTCAGTCGCGCGTCCGGGTCGAAGGCGAACCGGCCCGCGCCCCCGTGTCCCCCGGCGGGCAAGAAGACGTCCTGAAGGTGCTGGCCCTCGTCCTCGGGGGCGCCGGTATCGCGAAAGGCGCTGACGTCCGGGTGTTCGCCCAGCCAGCGGGTCAACGGGGTCGTGCCGCTGCGGTGAAGGCCGCCGACGAAGGCGAACTTGTGCGGCTCGCTCAAGAGCGGACCCACGGAAGCGGCTGAAAGCCCGTCCGCCGCCGGAACGGAGCGTCAAGGACGGTGGGCGCGCTGCCGATGGGCTTGCTATGGCGCTGCTCAAGCGGACCATCGTGCTGACCGTGCTCGCGAGTGCGTGGGGGGCGGTGATGCTCGGCGCGCAGCCGGCGAACGCCTCCGTGCAGCGGTGTTACTTCCCGTCGAGCTTCTTCTGCCAACGCCTGGCTCCCAATGCGCCGATCGATCCCGACAGCGCGGTGATGGTAACTCAGCTTCGGAACATGGCCTACGGGGTCGCGCCGCAGAACTCCTTCGATTGCCAGAGCGCCGTGATGATCGACGACCCACTGCTGTGGACGCAGGATGAGCAGCGGTTCTGCGAAAAGCTCACCTACCGCGCGGGCATCAACTACGACGCGTACGCGCCGATGCTCTACACCGTTCCAGCGGAGCAGCCGCGGGTTCCCGTCGCGCTCGACGCCAACGACTCGGCTCTGCGGGCGGCGCTCGCGGCAGGCGTACCGATCCCACCCGAGGCTCAACCCGCCGGTGGAACCGACGGTCAGCTGATCGTCTACCAGCCGTCGAGCGACACGATGTGGGAGTTCTGGCGCGCTCGCAAGGACATCACCGGCGCCTGGCACGCCGGCTGGGGTGGGGTGATCGGAGACGTCTCTCAGAACCCCGGTCATTACGAAGACGTCGTCGATCCCGCCGGTGACTATCTGGAGCGTCACTCGTGGGGTGGGCCGTCGTCGTCGATCCCGAACCTGCCCGGGCTGCTCACCGTGGACCAGCTTCGGTCGGGCGTCATCGGTCATGCGCTGGTCTTCTCGACCTGGTCGAACGACCCCGGTCACTGGGCCTATCCCGCGCAGCGCACCGACGGTCGCTGCCGGGGCCTTGCCGGCCAGTACTGCGCCGACATCCCCCAGGGTGCGCGCTTTCGCCTCGACCCGAGCTTCGACGTCGAGGGGATCGGCAACCCGATCGTGCGGATGCTGGCCGAGGCGGTCCAGGACTACGGCATGGTCCTCAACAACACGACCGGCAGCGGCGTCAGCTTCTACGCCGAGGGCTGGCGCGGCCATCCCGGGAGCGGCGACCCCTACTACGGGGTCGAGGGTCTGTTCGAGAGTGATCCGACCCAACTCGCGACGGCTCAGTTCATGCGGGAGTTCCCCTGGGAGCACCTGCAGATGCTGCAGCGGGGCACGACCTGCTCGGATGCGTCGCGCCAATGCGAGCAACCTGCGGATTGGCCCTTCGCCGGCGCCGGGGCGCCCGCCGCCTCCGATTCCCCACCCTCCGGCCCCCCGCCGCCGCCGATGCCCGGCTGCGGCTCGCAAGGCCGCAGATCACCGGACGCCGGCTGGTCGCGTCCGGCACGGTCGAGCCGCAAAGCTCGGGGCCGATCGAGGTCGCGTGTCGCCGGTTCGGCCATCGTCGGGACCGGAGGATCAAGCACGCCCAGGTCCGCGACGGGGAGTTCCGGGCGGCCTTTCGCCTGCCCAAGCATCGACGCACGGGCCGTTACGTTCTGATCGCGCGCTATCGCGCCGACGCGAACCATTCGGGCGCTCGCGTGAGGCGAACCGTCAGGATCGGCTGAAGCGCGCAGGCAAGCGGCGTTATCAGGGCCGGATTGGCCTTACCATCGCCGCGATGAACGCGGCTTCGCCCTCGATCCTCGACCATAATTTCCAACTTCCGGACCACGTCGTCTCGCGCGCCTTCGAGCAGCAGACCGTGCTCCTGAACCTGCAGTCGGGCAGCTACCACGGGCTCAACCAGGTGGCGATGAGGATGCTCGAGGCAAGCGGCGAGACGACGACGCCGCGCGACGCGATCGCCGGCCTCGCCGCCGAGTACGACCAACCGGCCGCGGTGATCGAGCGCGACCTCGCCGAGCTGCTTCAGGGGTTGGTCGACCGCGGGCTCATCGTCGCCGATGCCGGCGATGCCGGCTAGGGCGCTGCGCAGCCATGCCTTCGGCATCAACGTCGAGTCGACGTTCGAGGCGCCGGGACTGCCCGAGGGTTCGGGGCGCCTCCCCAGGACGCGCGTCGAGCGGGTGTCGGAGCGGACGATCGCCGAGCACTGGGACGCCGGCGGCGCGGAGCGCTTGGGGGAGGAGACGTTGTCGCGGCGCGGTCAAGGGCCGGACCGCACGATTGACCGCAGCGCGCGCAACGAGTATCTCCTCTACGCGCGCCACTTCGGCACCGCGCTGATCTCGCCCTCCGGCGACCGCGTCCTCTGCGCCCCCCCGGCCGTCGAGGCCTGGCGGTGGCAGCGCTTCCTGGTGGGGCGAGTCCTGCCCTGGGCCGCGCTGCTGCGAGGTCGCGAGCTCCTTCACGCCAGCGCCGTGCGCGTGGGCGACCGCGCGGTGGGCGTGCTCGCGGACAGCGGGTTCGGCAAGACCTCGATCGCCGCTCGCCTGATGCTTCACGGCGGGCGCTTCATCACCGACGACGTGCTGGCCCTCTCAGAGCGGGGCGAGCAGGTGCTCGCCCACCCGGGACCGGCGATCGCTGCGCTGCGCCCAGCCGAGCGAGCCGCGCTCGAGCCGAGCGAGCGACGCCGGCTGGGGCGCGTCCTCGGACGCTCGGGCAAGATCTACGTGGGGGTCGAGCGCGAGCCGGCGCCGGTTCCGCTGGGCGGGCTCTACTTCCTGGAACGGGCGTCAGGCGACGCTCAGCGGCGTTTCGAGCCCGGGGTGGATCCGCGACGCCTGCTGGCAAGCACGTTCATCGCCGGAGTCGACTCACGGAGGCGGTTGGTCGGCCTGCTCGACCTCTGCGCTCGCCTCCAAGCCGCGGTCCCGCTATGGAGGGTCAAGGCCGACTACGAAGAGGGCGCGGCGCCCCTCGCGCAGGCGATCTGGGAGCACGCCTCCGCCGGCGGCGGCGAGTGACCGCGATGAAGCCCGTGCTTCCCTCGAAGGACCTGCGGCTCACCGTGGTCGACAAGGCGCGCCTCAGCGCCGAGATCCTCGGTCTCTACGCGCGAGCGCGATGGCTCCTGCGCCGCGAGGATCTCCCCGCTGCGCTGTCGCGACTACGCGATCAGCCGGCAGCCGGGGCGCCGCCCGGCAGCGCCGAGGACCAGCTCTTCGCGGGTCGCGTGCTCGGAGCCATCACCACCCGAGTGCTCTGGGCGCTCCCGGCCGACGGGCGCTGCCTGGTCCGTTCGCTGGTGCTGACCGGGCTCCTCAGCCGGCGCGGCATCCGGACGGAGCTGGTGCTCGCGGTGCATCCCGGCGAGCAGCTCGCCGCCCACGCCTGGGTCGAGCACGACGGCGCCGCGCTGCTCGAGCCCGGCCGGCCACCCCTCGAGCGCCTCACACAGCTTTGAGATCGCTGCCCTTTCTGGCCCGCTTCGCCCGCGACGCGGGACGGCCCGAAGGTGCGGAGCGCTTGCGTGCCGCGCTTGGCTCCGAGAGCGGGACCGCCGCGACCGCAACGCCCGGTCTGGAGCTCGCATGGCGCGCGCCCGCCGATGCCGAGCCGCCGGGCTCCGGGCGGGTCCTCTGCTTGATCGACGGCTCGATCGACGGGGTCGAGGCACTCGGCGCCGAGCTCGGGATCGCCGGCGACGAGTCCGCGATCCTCGCCCACGGGTATCAACGCCTCGGCGAGGCGGTCCTGGATCGCGTTCGCGGCCCGTTCGCCGTACTGCTCTGGGACCGGGAAACGAGGGTCGGTGTCGTGGCCCGTGACCAGCTCGGCGGGCGCCCGGTCCACTACCGGACCGAGGGAAACGGTCTGATCGTCGCGTCGGAGGTCCGCGACGTCCTGGCGGCGACCGCGTCGCCGCCGGCCCCGGATCGCGTGGCCCTGGCCCATTGGCTCGCCCGGCGTCCGATCCCGGACGACCGGACCCTGTTCGCCGGCACCTCGCGCCTGCGGGCGGGCCGCCTGATCCGCGTGAGCGACAGCCGTGCGGAGGTCCGCCGGTGGTGGGAGCCGCGTTATCGCGAGCCAGAAACGATCGCTCGCGAGGATGCCGTGGCGGAGTTGCGCGACGCGATGGCCGGCGCGGTACAGCGGGCGCTCCGAGGCGCGACGGACCCCGGGGTCCTGCTGAGCGGCGGCCTGGATTCGGCGTGCGTCGCGGGGTTCGCGCGGGAGCAGGGCAGCCCCGCCCGCGCCTACTCGGGAGTGTTCCCTTCCCACCCCGAGATCGACGAGTCGGATGCGATCGAACAGCTCGAGGACGAGCTCGGGATTCAGGTTCACAAGCTGCGGTTCGGGGGCGGGAGCGCGCTCGCCGCGGCCGAGCGATACATCCGGGCATGGGCCCTTCCGCCTTCGTCGCCGAACTGGTTCGTCTGGGAGCCGCTCTATGAGACCGCTCGCACCGGCGGTGTCGACGTCATGCTCGATGGCGAGGGGGGCGACGAGCTGTTCGGACTGTCACCGCGGCTGCTTGCCGACCTCCTGGTGGCCGGACGCCTCGCGCAGTTGTTTGCTCAGGCGCGCCGGATACCGGGGATGGGCCCCAACCCGCCACGCCGCCGGGTCAGGCGGGCGATCGCCCAATGGGGCGTTCGCGGGGCGCTGCCGCCCGCGCTCCACGCCCGGCTCCGGCGCCTGCGAAACGGCGGACGTACGACGACCCCGTGGCTCACCGAAGCGGCACGCGAACTGCTCGGTCCTCCCCTGGAGCAAGACGCCTGGAAGTCGCTGCCCGGCCCACGGTGGTGGTCGTCGCTGGCGTTCTCGCTGGTCGACGGCCCGGATCGCCTGGCGGCCCAGGACGAGGGTGGTCGCTCGGGCGGTCGAGGCGGGTTCGACGTCGCCCATCCGTGGCGCGACCTCACCCTCGTCGAGCTGGTGCTGTCGCTGCCCCCCGAGCTGAGCTTCGACCCCGAGCACGATCGTCCGCTCGCCCGCGAGGCCGTGCGCGGGCTGATCCCGGAGAGCGTGAGGCTCTCCGCCCGGAAGCCGTTCTTCAACGAGCTCCTCGACGACGCGCTGGCCGGGCCGGATTCGGAACCGCTCTCACGCCTGCTCCAGGATCCGGGACAGGCGATCGGATGGGCGCTTCGGCCGGATCGGCTTGACGCGGTCTCGGACCACGCCGGCCCGCTGGTCGCGTGGCGCGTGGCCACCGCGTGCCTCTGGGCGCGGCACCACTTTCAGTGATCCACTCGTCCGGTCGATGGACGCTTGCATCATCCGATCGGTGACGTTATGCTCCCCCGGTTGGGTTAGGAGACCGAAGGGGGGCACGCCCCAACTCGGTCGCAAGCGGAGGTGACCACATGCAGTACGAGAGTCCCGCGATTGAGGACTTCGGCAGCCTCGTCGAGATCACGGCCGGGCTGAACGACGGCGAGTTCACGGACGCCGACTTTCCGATCCATACGCCGCGGAACATCATCACGTTCTCGTAGGCGAGCGAACCGGCGCGTCGTTGCGGCGAACCGGGTAAAAAGACAGGCGCGATGCACTACGAGACTCCTACGATCGAGGACTTCGGCAAGCTCGAGGAACTCACGGCCGGGCAGATGGACGGTGACTACACCGACCGCGACTTCCCGGTCATGACTCCGAAGCGGGACCTGACGTTCTCGTAACCTCGGCCGCCGGGGCTTCCGCCTAGCGGCCGAACAGAATGGCGACTGTGGACGCCGCGGCGGAGCCGGAGTTGGCTGCAGCGCGCTTGCTGGCACAGCGTCTGACGGTCCCGGCGCTTGGCGCGCGCGAAGCGCTCGACGCGTGCGATTCGACCGCGCTCCTGCACGCGCTTCGGGATCAGCGCCTGCTCGCGCTGCTCGGCTCGCGCGCGATCGCCCTCTGGGGCGCGGAGGTCGCACCGCCCGCTTTCGTTGAGGCCGTCCAGGCCGAGGTCGCGGCGAATCGGTCCCGGGGGCTGGCGCTCGAGGCATTGAGCGCGGAGTTCGTCGCCGGCCTGGAGGAAGCCGGGATACCGGCGCTCGTTCTCAAGGGGCCGCTGCAGGCGCGCAGGCTCCACGGAGATGTCGGCTTCCGATTCTCGAACGACATCGATCTCCTCGTGTCGCGGACACACCTCGCTCCCGCAGCCGAAGCGCTCACCACATTCGGCTACGCGGTCGAGCCCGCAACGCCCCTGCGCAGTCACGGCCTGCCGGACATCCACTCGATCCTCAGGAGCCGTACCGTCGACCTTCCCCGGATCGACCTGCACTGGCGGGTTCACTGGTACGAGGACCGGTTCTCGGAGCGACTCCTCGCCAACAGTCGCAGGCACGGGGTGTTTCTCGAGCCCGAGCCCCGCGATGACCTGGCGGCGCTGATGCTCTTCTACGCACGCGACGGGTTCTACGGGCTGCGCGCTGTCGTCGACATCGCGGCCTGGTGCGATCTCCACCAGCCAGAGGGAGGTCGCTGGCTGGAGCGGCACTGGCGCGAGTACCCACTCCTGCGCCGGGCGTTCGCGGCAGCCGCCCTGGCCGCCGAACGGGTGGTCGGGATCCCGGCCGCCGAGCTGGTGCCCGACTCCCGGCAGGTCAACCTCACATCGCGCCTCGCGGCGAACCTAGCGAACTGGAATCAGGTCGGCGAGCCCGACCAGCTGCGCGCCAACATCGCGACGGTCGACGCCCTCCTCAGCCCGCCGGGCGAGCTCCGCCACTTCCTGAGGCGCGAGCTGTTCGTCACGCGGGCGGAGATCGAGTCGATGTACCGGCTGCCGGCTTCAGCGCGGTGGCGGATCACCGCGATGCGGCCGGTTCACGCGGCAAAGATCGCGCTCCGCCACCTGGCGGGGCTCTGGTCGGCGTGGCGCCCTCCTCGCTCGCGTTCCGCCGGCGAGTGGCGGGCGGGTCAGTCGTCCGCGATCACGTAGAAGAGCGCCCGGTGCCGATGGCCTCGGCGATCTTCCCCGCGAACTCGTCGACGTCCGCCTCGGTCGTATCCCAGGAGCACATCCAGCGGACCTCGTCGCGCGCCTCGTCCCAGACGTAGAACGGGTGCTCTCCCGGCAGCTCGGCGAGCAGACGGTCGATCGCCGCGCGGGGCAGCCGCGCGAAGACGGCGTTCGACTCCACCGGGTGGCTGACCTCGACGCCGTCGATCGCCTCGACCGCGGCCGCCAGCCGAGCGGCCATCTCGTTCGCGTGGCGGGCGCTTCGCAACCAGAGGTCGCCGGAGAGCAGCGCCTCGAACTGCGCCGCGACGAAGCGCATCTTCGAAGCGAGCTGGCCGAGCTGCTTGCGGGTGAACAGGAAGCTTTCGGCGAGGGCGGGACGGCAGAAAACGACCGCCTCGCCGAACAGGAGGCCGTTCTTGGTGCCGCCGAAGGAGACGGCGTCGACGCCGGCGTCGGTCGTCAGCTCGGCGAAGGAGGCGCCGAGCGCCGCGGCCGCGTTCGCCAGCCGAGCGCCGTCGACGTGGACGAGCATCCCGAGCCGGTGGGCGACGTCGGCGATCGCGCGGGTCTCGTCGACGGTGTACACGGTGCCGAGCTCGCTCGCCTGGGTGACCGACACGAGGCGCGCCTGGACCCGATGCTCGTCACCGCGGCTCGACTCCCACCGGGCGATGTCGTCGGGGCCGAGCTTGCCATGCTCGGTGCCGACGGTCAGCAGCTTCGTGCCGGCAAGGCGCTCGACAGCACCGCACTCGTCGACGTTCATGTGCGCCGTCTCGGTGCAGATCACGCCCTCGAACGGCCTGGTCAGAGCGTCGATTGCGCTCACGTTCGCGCCGGTGCCGTTGAAGACGAAGAAGGCTCGCGCGTCGGCGCCGAAGTGCTCGCCCAGGACCCCCGCGGCGCGCTCGGTCCACGGATCGGCGCCGTAGGAGCCCGCGTGGCCCTCGTTCGCGGCGGCGATCGCCTCGAGCACCTCTGGGTGGGCGCGGGCGTGGTTGTCGGAAGCGAAGTCGTGCATCGGCTGAGGCGGCCCCGCATGGAGTCCGCCACGCTCGAACCCTACGGCGCTTCAGCGCACTTCGCAGCCGGCGAGTTTGTCCCTGCGATCCGCCCTGACCTTGTCCTCGCCCCGCCCGCAGCGTGCGAAGTCGTGCTCGCGGTCGCGCAACCGCAACCGATCGACGCCGCCCTGCGACCTGATCCGATCCCTCCCCTTGCCGGGGTTGATCCGGTCGGCGCCGGGACCGCCGCCGATCAGGTCGCGCTTGGGCGCGCCCTTGATCCGGTCGCGTCCGCCTCCGGCGCTGATCGCGGTCTGCCAGCTCAGCGGTCCGTCGAACCCGGCACCCCCGCGGGCCGAGATCCTGTCGTTCCCTCGATGGCCGATGACCGAAAGGACCGGGTGTCCCCCCTCGACCGTGACGTCGGCGTCGCGCTGGGCTTCGCGGGCGTTGAGATCGACGGCGTGAAGGCCGGCGCGGTCGCCCATCACGATCCGGTCCTTGCCTCCGGAACCGAGCACGCGCAGCCCGCCGGCGCGGCCGAACCTGGCGGCAACCTCGATCTCCGACGATCCGTCCCCTTCGTCCGTGAACCCGGGAGCGAGGGGCCCGCCCCCCAGCTCGATCCTGAATTCGGTGCTCGCGAAGACCGAGATCGTGTCCACGTTGGCGACGGTCGCCGCGGCGCCTCCGCACGCGATCGGACCGCCGTCCTGGCGGACGACCAGCTGCTCGCCCTCGCGCCGGATCGAGACGATCACCTTGAGGTCGCTCGAGTTGATCGTCAGCCGGTGCTGCGCGGGTGCGAAGGAGCAGGTCGCGGCGCGGCCGACGGTGGACGATCCGGCGGCCGGGACGCCGACCGCGGCGCCGCAGAGGACCGCGAAAACCACCACCGACGCCCAGATGTCGACTCTCCCCCGCAAGGGGGAAATCCTAAGCGGTCGTTGGCCGATTTGCGCCGCTAGACCGCGAGAAACCCGGCTGGCCGGCCTGGGCCGCCCACGAAGGTAGGATTGCGCGATCGGCGGCGCGGCGAGAGCTCGGGGCCCGGCTCGGCGGGCAGCGGTCGCGCTACGCGATCGAATCCGAACGGTGAGCGCAAGGCGCGGATTCGAATCACGGATCGCGTGGATCCTCGGCTCGCCTCGGAGCGGCAGCACCTGGCTCCTCTACATGCTCGCCGACGATCGCAGGGTGGTGCCGATCAACGAACCCCATATCGGCGCCTACCTGACCCCGTTTCTGTCGGATGAGCGGGGCTTGACCCACCAGCATCTCGACCTCGACTCGTTCACGCTCCGCAAGGCCCAGGCGGAAAAGCCCCATCAGTTCTTCGCAACCCAGTTCTCGCATGTGGTCACGCCGGCGCTGGGCAAGCTCCTGCGCGAGCGATTCCTGGCCCAGGTGGTCCGCTATCCACCCGAGGCGTCCGTCGCGAAGGCGGTTGCCGTGATCAAGGAACCCGCCGGGTCCCAATCGGCCGATCTGATCTCATCGTCGCTGCCGAAGTCGCGGCTCCTCTTCCTGCTCCGCGACGGACGGGACGTCGTCGATTCCGGGCTGGCAGCCAACCTCGCGGGCTCCTGGGTGTCGAAGGAGTTCCCCGGAGCGCAGGGGATCCAGGAGTCGCAGCGTCTCGAATTCGTTGAGGAGCAGGCGCACAAGTGGCTCTGGCGGACCGAGATGGTCCAAGCCGCCGTCCGCACCCATCCGGGTCCCACGCACACCCTGCGCTACGAGGATCTGCTGGCGAGTCCGGTCGAGAAATTGCGTGAGGTCTTCGAGTTCCTGCAGCTTCCGATCGGCGAGGCCGAGCTCGCGCGGATCGTCGCGGACCACGCGTTCGAGTCGATTGCGACCGAGAATCGCGGCTCCCAGCGCTTCTACCGGGCCGCCACGCCCGGCCTCTGGCGGGAGAACCTGAAGCAGGACGAGCGGGATGCTCTGGACCGGATCATCGGCCCGAAGCTGGACGAGCTCGGCTACGCCGGGTAGAGGGCCAGCCGCTTGCCGTTCATCTTCCGCGCCCCGTCGGAGCAGACGAACTCGATCGCCGCGGCGATCTCCTCGGCCGAGGTGAAGGTCTTGAACGCCTTGTCCGGGCTCTCCTCGCGCATCCGCGGGGTGACGATCGCGTTGATGACGACGATGTTGGCGGTCGCCGCCGAGTCGGCCTTGCGGAAGCTGTTGGCGAGCGCCAGGGTCCAGGATTCCGCCGCCGCCTTGGTCGCGCCGTAGGCGGCGTTCGTGCCGTCGGGGGCCTGCGCCTGCGAGGAGGAGACGAGCACGAAGCGGCCGTGCTCGGACGCCGCGAGCGCGTCGTGGAAGGCCCGCGTGGTGTGGATCACGGTGCGGACGAGGAGGTCGTGCAGGAACTCGTAGTCGTCGAGCGGGAAGGTCGCCAGCGGTTCGCCCCCCTTCCAGCCGCCGACCAGGTGCAGGAGCCCGTCGGTGCGCCCGAAGCGCTCGCCGAGCGCCTTCGCCCAGCCGACCGCGCTCGGCTCGTCGAGCAGGTCGACGACCCGGGCGTCGATGCGGTCGTCGCCGAGCCCGAGATCGGCGACCACCTCGTCGAGGCGGCCCTGATCGCGGTCGGTGAGCGCCAGCGTGGCGCCGGCGGCGGCGAGGCGTTCGCAGACCACCGGGCCGAGCCCGCCGGCGGCGCCGGCGATCGCGATGACGCGTCCTTCGAGCGAAGCCATGTCCCCCAACCTATCGCCAGAAGCGCGCCGGCACGAGCGAGGCGAGCAGGACGCCGAAGGCGCCGCCCATCGTCCCGAAGGTGATGTCGATCGCAGAATCGCGCTTGCTCGGGATCAGCGCGGTGTCGAGTGCCCGGTCGCCGAGGTACTCGCCGAGCTCCCAGACCAGGGTCAGCCCGAAAACGACCGCGACGGCGCCGATCGCCCACAGCGGCCACTCGACCCGGCCGCGCAGGTACTCGGCGGCCGCCCACCCGACCAGCACCCCGCCGATGCCGTGGATCAGCGCGCTGTTGCGATGGTCGGACTCGAACGGCGGGTTGATCCAGACCAGGTAGAGGAGGACGACGAAGCCGAGGGCAACCGGCACCAGGGCACGATTGGAGAGGCCGACCAGCCGGGCGCAGAGCAGGCCGACGATCACGATCGTGCACATCACCACCGCCGCGCCGTTGCGGGAGCTGAAGAAGCTCAGCGTCAGCAGTCCGACCGCGCCGAGCGCGATGGCGAACAGGTCGATGCGGGGCCGGCGTTCGTCCATGGACCCGGAGAGCTTAGGCGGGCCCCTAAAGGGCGGCTATGCCTCCGGTACGCCGGATGTCGTTACTGACAGTCGCCCGATGGCGTGCAGCGGAAGGTGATCCCGTCGAGCGAGACCCACTCCTTCGCGTCGTCCGTCGTCGTCGGCGGACTGACCACGGCGACGCTGCCGGACGGGTCGACGTTGACCTGGGCGAGCGCGCCGTTGCTGATCGCGACGTGGACCTCATGTGACGCCGGGCGGTAGCCGTCGGGCAGCTGGAAGATGATCGCCTCCGCCGGGAAGCCGGTGAGGTCGCACCCGAGGTCGACGTCCTCCGCGTCGACCATGCCCTTCAGGTGCACGAAGCCGTGACGGTCGAGCAGGAACCCGGCCGAGTTGTGCAGGGAGTCGAAGTTCTTCCAGCTGCAGGTGGCCGTGGCGGTGAACGGCGGCTCCCCGGCCTCGCCGACCTCGTGCCAGGCTCCGAGCATGAGATTGATGTGATCCTCGTCGATGTCGGCGCCGGTGAGGCTGTCGTTGGCGACCTTGGGCGATCTGACCGCGCCGCTGAGGATGTTCGGGCCGGCGACCGCGCTGTTGGCCAGATCCTGGCGGTCGACGGTGCCGTTGAGGATGTCGGCAGAGGTCAGCTCGCCGGTGCCGATGTCGACCGCCTTCACCTCGCCGTTGATGATGTCGGCGGAGCCGACCGTGTTCGCGGCGATTGCGGTGCCGGTGAGGGCGAAGAAGAGCGCCAGATAGGCGACCGCGTTGCCACGGATGTGGTGTCGGATCCGACCGGTCATTCCAAACCTCCATGTTTGGTGTGGCGGTCGCCGGCGGTCGTTCCCCCACCGGTTCGATGGTCTGGCTGAGCGTGCGGATTCTAGTTCTCCGACAGCCGACTAGAGCGGCCCTTTTGCGCGGCGGTCCGGGGGCCCGCTCGCGGCGGCCGGGCCAAAGCGCGACTCAGTTGCCGCGGCCGGCGCCGCCCCGGGTCTCGGGTGCCTGGCCCGGCGGCACTCCCTCGTACGACTCGCGATCGCCGTACCGGTGGGGGTGTTGCAGGGCAGGCGAGTGGGCCGGGACGTTGCCTTCCGGCGGTTCCGGGATGTCGCCCACCGGGTCGGGCTCGCCCGCCGGAGGCGCGGGCTTGGCCGGCGTCGGCGGCGCGCCGCGATCGTCCTTGTTCTGCTCGGACGCGTCCGAACGAGCCTTGGCCGCACTGGTCGGCGCCACCCCGGCCTTGGCGAGGGACTTCTCGACGCCGTCGTCGCTCGGGCTCTCGTCGCTCGTTGGCGCGGCCGTGATGGTCGTTTCCTTTTCCGCGCCGCCGAGGGGCTGCACGCCGGCGGGCGCCGCCGCGACCGGCTCCGTCGTCGGACCGCCCAACCGGGCCTCATGATCGGCGTAGAGCCCGGCCGCGCCAAGCCCGACGACGACGAGCGTGGTGATGAGCCACACCCTGCGCCCAATCATCGATCTGTCACTGCGTTGACCACACCTGTCCTCCTGGGTCCGGCCGGGCCGGCCCCGCGTGGGCCCGGCCCAAGCTCGGAGCTTCAGCGCCTCCTACGGGATCGCGATCGCGTTGATGCCCGCGTCGTCCTTGACGATCGTCCCGGCTAGCGAGATGCAGTTCATCGCCACCGTGTGCGCCCCGGGGGCAACGGCGTTCGCGAGCGTGTTCACGGCCACCGTGGCCTCGTTGCTTGTGCCGATGTCGTCGAACGTCGACTCGTAGCTGAGGCTGAGCTGGCTGCCGTCGAGCAGGACGCGGCACAGCGCCCTCTCGTCGGACTCGGCGCCCTGCAGCTCGGCGACCCCGTTGATGATGAACTGGCTCGTGCTCTCGTTCGTGATCGCGGCTGTGACCACGTCGGTGCCGGCGCCGCCCGCGATCGTGACCACTGCGGCGTTCTGCGCCGCACCCGAGGCCAGCCCGCCGGCGATGTCGGCGCCGTTGAGCGAGCCGTTGGCGATGTGGCCGCCGCCCAGTTCGCTGGCTCCGATGTCGAACCCGGTGATCGACCCGTCGACGATCTCCTCGTCACCGTTGAATCCGTTGTTGCCGAATCCCGTGCCGGCGAGCTCGTCGCTGTGGACCGCGCCGGTCTGGATCTCGTCGCTGCCGACCGAGTCAGTGCCCAGATCGCTCTGGCCCAGGCTGCCGTCGAGGACCTCGGAGCTGCCGACCGAGTCCCCGCCCAGATCGGCCGAGCCCAGCGAGTCGTCTTCGACCTCGGCGCCCGCGACCGCGTTGTTGCGGATCTCAGAGGCGCCGACCGAGCTCGCCTGGAGGTCCTGCTGTTCGAGGCCGCCACCGGCCACCGAGTCGTTCAGGATCTCCGGCGATCGCACCGCGTTGGTGGCGATATCGGGCTCGGTGACCTGTCCGTTGATGATGTCGCCGCTGTCGATCGTGTTCGCGCCGCCCGGATGCGTGGCGTAGGCCGTGCCGCCGATCGCGAACAGGAATATCGCGACGTAGCCGACCACGTTCGAGCGCAGGTGCTCGCCTAAGCGCTTCGACATTGGGTCCTCCCAACTGTCGTGGTTCGGGCTCCATCCCGAAAGCCGGACTCGCGTCTGGCCGCTTCAGCTACTGCTTTGGCTCATCGATTCGATCCGGAGCCGATGGATGTGTCAGGCCTACCACACCGCTACGGGGCGGTCAAGCCCGCGTCAGCACCGGCTCGAGCTTCGGCTGCAGCTGGGTGTAGAAGAGGCTGAGCGGGAACTCGTCGTCACGGACCAGGTCGACGAGCTGCTTCGGCTCCTCGACCTCGGGGAGGTCGCGGCGCTCGCGCGCCCAGACGGAGCGCTCGGCGGGCGGCACGTACTCGGCGACCAGGTCGTGGGCGGCGATCCACTGGCCCAGCTTCGAGCGGTCGATCCCGGAGTGGTAGAGCTCCTGGACGCGCTCGCGCAGGCGCTCGACCCCCTCGGCGATCCGGCCCCACTCGAGGGTCAGCCGGTTGTCGGTCCAGTGCAGATAGCCCTCGCGGTGCAGGAAGGCGAACAGGAGCTGGCCGCCGAGGCCGTCGTAGTTGCGGACCCGCGAGCCGGTGACCGGGAAGCGGAAGAGGCGGTCGAAGAGGATCGCGTACTGGACGTGGCGGGCGAACGCGAATCCCTCGCGCTCGAGCTCGACGGCGGAGGCGAACGCGGTCAGGTCGCAGCGGAGCTCCTCGAGCGAGTACATCCAGTAGGGGCTGCGCTGGCGGATCATGAACGGGTCGAAGGGGAGGTCGCCGCGCATGTGGGTGCGGTCGTGGATCAGGTCCCAGAGCATGTATGCGGACTCGGACAGCCGGCGCGACTCGAGCAGGCAGGCGGCGTCCGGGGGCAGGTTGAGGCGCAGGATCTCGGCCGCGCCGCCGCAGACGCGGCGGAAGCGCTCGGCCTCGCGGTCGCAGAAGATCGCCCCGAAGTAGTAGTCGGAGGGGCGCTCGGCGGTCGAGAAGGTCTCCGGGAACAGGACTGCGCACTCCGAGTCGTAGCCGGAGGTGCAGTCGGCGAAGGTGACCGGGAGGAACTTCGGGTTGTCGAAGCGGGCGGACTCGAGCTCGGCGATCCACTCGGGCCACGGGACGCGGACGATGAGCGCCTCGAAGCAGGTGTCGGTGGAGGCGTTCTGCTTGTACATCGGGAAGACGGCGAGGTGCTCGATCGCGTCGCGGCGGTCGCGCTCGGGGTGGAAGGCCTCGAGCGAGCGGTCGAAGGCGGGCTTCGGGAAGCCGGCGTCGGCCCAGGCGACGGTGTCCGAGCTGAGGGCGTCGATGTAGTCCTCCTGATGCGGGAAACGCGACTTCAGCGCCTGGGCGGATTCGGCGATCGCGAGCGCGAGGTTGCGGAGCTTCTCGGGGTCGTGCTCCGAGGTGTCGATCGAGCCGTCGGACGATTCGGTGACGCGGAGCTCCTCGACCGCGGCCTTGAGGCGGATCCACGCCGGGTCGTCAGTGACCGGCGAGCTGTGGTCGGCGGGGTCGGCGGCGAAGCGCGGCTGCGCCGCCCAGTAGACGAGGTTGAGCCACAGGGCCTCGTGGTCGAGGTCGGCAATGCAGTCGTCGCCGAACAGGTCGGAGTCGGAGAAGACGACGACGCGGCCGTCGCCGTGGCCGAGGACGGCGGCGAGCGGGGCGTTGGGATGCGAGGCGGTCGCGTGAGCGCGGGCGATCACCCGGGCACGAGCGCGCGGGTCACCAAAGGAGCCGTTGTTCTGGCCCGCGCGTGAATGCAGGTGTTCGGCGGTCGAGAGGTAGCCGGCGCGGTAGAAGCAGGCGGAGGCGACGCCGGCGAGCGGGTCGGCGCCCGCGGGGGCGGGCTCGCCGGGAGCGTCGCCGAGCGCCGCGAGCACCCAGGAGGGGGCGTCGCCGTGATGGTGCTGATAGTCCTGCAGGGTCGCCGACTCGACCCGGACGTCGAAGCGGGCGAGGAGGTCGTTGAGGTTCGAGCCGTACTTGTCCTGCTCGGTCTCGCCGAGCACGATCAGGCCACCGCCGGCGCGGACGAAGGAGTCGATCGCCTCGATCTCGGCCGGCTCGAGCAGGGGCGAGCCACCGTCGACGGTCGCCTCCCACTTCGGGTCGGACGGATGGGCGATGACGAGCACGTCGGTCTCGGAGAGCACCGCCTCGGTCAGCGGGCCGGACGTGTGGGCGTCGATCTCGAACTCGCGCCCGGCGAGCGCCCTCGCGGCGTGGGCGAGCGACGAGTCGGCGGGGTGGGAGGGCTGGATCGCCCCCGCCACCTCGGGCCGGATGGTCCACGCCTCGGAGTGCGACTCGTCGAAGAGGACGCGGGCGGTTTTCGGCACGGCCGTCATGTAATTCATACGGTAGTGGGCGCGCCTTGCGTCGTCAATATTGATTTTGTGGTGGCGGTGCGCAAGAATCCTGCGAATGGATGGGATTGATAGGGAGATTCTTGCGCTGCTGATCGAGGACGGCCGGCGAACCTACGACGACATCGCGGGGAGGGTGAAGCTGACCGCGCCGTCGGTGAAGCGGCGCGTCGACCGGCTGCGGGCCTCGGGGGCGCTGCAGGGCTACACGGCCGTCGTCGACCACTCCGCGCTCGGCTGGGACACCGAGGCGCTGGTCGAGCTCTTCTACCGCCCCGGGACGACGCTGGCCGAGGTCGCGCGGACGCTGCGCGAGCACCCCGAGGTGGCCGAGGCGTGGAGCGTCACCGGCGAGGCGGACGCGATCGCGCGGGTGCGCACGTCGGACAACGCCGACCTCGAGCGGTTGATCATCGATCTGCAGCGAAACGGCCTGGTCGAGCGAACCCGGTCGCAGGTCGTGCTGTCGCGACTCGTCCACCACGGCTAGCTCCCCCGAAGACCCGGTCGGCGACCCGCTGCGACGCGCGCCCGTCGTCGAACGGGCAGAACCGTGCCCGGAAAGCGCTGTAGCGGTCTGTGTACGAGGTCCCGATGGCGTCGAGGTCGCGCAGCGCGTCGATCACGTCGTCACCGGTCGCGCACAGCGGACCGGGCGCGACCTCGTCGAGCTCGAAGTAGAAGCCGCGGACCTCGTCCCGGTACTCGGCGAGGTCGTAGACGAAGAACACGATCGGCCGGCCGGTGACCGCGAAGTCGAACATCGCCGAGGAGTAGTCGGTGATCAGGACGTCGGCGGCCAGATAGAGGTCGCGGATGTCGGGATACGCGGAGACGTCGTGCGCGCGATCGCCCAGCCGGCCGAGCTGCGCGCCGATGAAATGGTGGACGCGGATGAGCAGCCGATGACCGTCGCCGAGCTCGGCGGTCAGCCGGTCGACGTCGAGCTGCAGCGCGAAGCCGAGGTCGCCGCCCTCGTCGACGAGGTTGTCGCGCCACGTCGGGGCGTACAGGATCACCGTCTCGCCCTCGATCACGCCGAGCTGCGCGCGGATCCGCGCCCGCAGCTCGTCGCGCTGCGGCGAGTTGAGCACGTCGTTGCGCGGATAGCCCGTCTCGAGGATCTCGCCCTCGAAGCCAAAGGCGCGCCGGAAGACCTCGGTGCTGAACGGGTTCTGGCTCAGCAAGTAGTCCCAGCGGGCCGAGTCGCGCGCCACCTCGCCGAAGCCGGACGGGTTCGACCGCCACTGCTCGTTGTCGAACCCGATCCGCTTCAGCGGCGTGCCGTGCCAGGTCTGCAGGTAGGTCTGGCTCCGGCGCACGCGGAAGTTGCGCGGCATCGGCACGTTCGAGACCACGTAGCCCGACCGGCCGAGCTCGCGCAGGAACGCGGCCCCGTAGAGCTCGACGCCGGGCACGCCGGGCGGCAGCCTGGCCAGGCCGCCCTCGACCCAGACGTGGGCGCGCTCGTCCGCGCCGCGGCACAGGTGCTCGTAGATCGCCCGCGGGCTGTCGGAGAAGTGGCCGTCGAAGCTGTTGTAGAGGACGCGACCGCGGTCCGGGCGCTGGACGCTCTGCAGCGCCCGGGCCGCCGCCCCGCGCGCGATCCGCGCCGCTGGGCCCGTCACCGGGAGACCTCGCGCAGCAGCTCGATGAGGCGGGGGGTGTTGAGGCGGGCGTCGTAGAGCTCCTCGGCCCGCGCTCTTCCGGCCTCGCCCATCGACCTGCGCCGGTCGCGGTCGCTCAGTAGCGCGTCCAGCGCCTCCCCGAGTGTCGCTTCGTCGCCGGGTCCGACCAGCACGCCACCTGCGCCGACGAGCTCGGGGATCGAGCCGACGGTCGTCGAGACGACCGGGACGCCGGACGCCATCGCCTCGAGGACGACCCAGGGACAGGCGTCGACGAGGGTCGGCAGGCAGAAGACGTCGGCGTTCGCGAACAGCTCGGCAACCTCGGAGCTGCCCGGCGCGCCGGAGTGGACCGACATCCCGTCGACCGCGGTCACGTTCTGAGTCGTGACGACGTCGAGGCTCACCGTCCGCCCGAGAGCCGGGCGCAGCGCTTCGACGAGCTGCGGCCCGCCCTTCTGCTCCCAGCGTCCGCCGACGAACAGGACCCGCAGCGGCCCGCGGCCGTTTCGATCCGGCCCGGGCCGGTAAGCACGCAGGTCGAGCCCTGGATGGAGGACCTCGACCCGCGCTGCGGGCGCGAGGCCGGCGATCGTCTCCGCGACCGTCTCCGTCCACGCGATCGAAAGCGGCGCCCGCTCGAGGGCCCGCTTCTCGAGCCTTCCGAGCGGCTTCAGATACCCGGGTGTCTCCACGCCCGGATAGACGTAGCGCCTCAGCCGTGCCCAGTCCACGGTGAGGATGTCGAGCGAGAGCACGAACGGGACCTGGTCGTGCAGGCGGCCGAGCAGCAGCGAGATCTGGTCGGTGGTCAGGTGCACGACGTCAGCCGGCCGGTGACGCAGGCGTTCGGCGACCAGGCGCCGGGCGAGCCAGCTGCGAGCGAGGTGGAACCGGACCGACCCGAAGCCCCCTCCGTCCAGGCGGGGCACGTAGCGCACGATGCGCCGCTCCCCTCTGGTGAACGGACGCACGTCCAGCTCGTCGACCTCGAGGCCGTCGACCTCAGGCAGCCCGGCGTGCAGCGCGTGGCGGACCCGCACGTGGCCCATCGCCGCGCCGGACATGGCCCGCCCCTGGTCGACGAACAGGGCCCTCATCCCGATCCCCGGGCGCCACGGCGCTCCCGATCGGAAGCGACGCGGTAGCCCAGTTGGAAGGCGAGCCGCGCCCACTCGCGCATCAGCTCGAGGACCCGCTCCCGGCGCCGGCCGATCAGAGCGGCGGCCGTCCGGGCGGCGGTTCCCAGCCCGCGGCGGACGAGCAGCCGGCGCGTGAACGGCGGGCGCTGCGGCGCCCCGCGGTCACGCCACGCGCGGCGGAGCGCGTAGTTGCTCTTCCCGTAGCGGTAGCTCTGCTCGAGGTAGTCGCGGATCCGGTCACGCGGAACCCAGTCCATCAGCACGTCGGGCGCCGTCGCCAGCCGGCGGTCCGGGCGGTCGAGGATCCGCCAGCAGAGCTCGGCGTCGGCGCCGCTGCGGACCTCCTCGAAGCCGCCGGCGTCGGCGAGGTCCTGCCGCCGGGCCGCGAGGTTGCAGGTGGGCAGGTAGGGGCGGAAGAACCCGTCCTCGATGTACTTGTGCAGCTCGAAGAACTGGTGGCGCTCACCGGCGCGCTCGGCGAGCGAGCCGCCCCCGCGGATCCGAACCTGCGAGCCGGCCAGGGCGACCGACGGGTCGGAGAACAGCTCGGCGGTTCGCCTCGCCCACTCGGGGCGCGGGCGGCTGCGCACGTCGCAGAACAGGATCACGTCGGCGTCGGCGGCGCGCCAGCCGACGTTGCGGGCCGCGTACGGTCCGCGGCCGCCGCTGCGCAGGACGCGAACGCCGGGCGGGGTTCCGAGCGCTCCGCCGGGGGAGTCGTCGACGACGATGATCTCGTCGGGCGCGCGCTCCTGGGCGCGCAACGCCGCCAGTGCCCCGTCGAGCAGCTCGAGGTCGCCCCCGACCGGGAGCACCGCGGCAAGCCGCAGGTCGTCGCTCACCGGCCGCCTCGCTCGAACACCGCTTCGATCACCCGCTCGGATGCGCGGCCGTCCTCGAGCGAGCAGAAGCGCCGGCGAAAGGCTTCGTAGGTTTCTCGATGGGCGGCGCTGACGGGGTCGAGGTCCCCCAGTGCGGCGATCACGTCCTCGTTGGTGCCCAGCAGCGGCCCTGGCGCCTCGCGCTCGAAGTCGAAGTAGAAGCCGCGCATCTCGTCGCGATAGCGCTCGAGGTCGTAGGTGAAGAGGAGGATCGGCTTGCCGGTGACGGCGAAGTCGAACATCGCCGAGGAGTAGTCGGTGATCAGCAGGTCGGCCGCGAGGTAGAGGTCGCGGTTGTCGGGATAGGTCGACACGTCGAGCAACCCGGGACGGGCATCGGCCGTAACCGTGCGGGCGACGAGCTGGTGGGCGCGCAGGAGCAGCACGTGGCCGTCGCCGAGCCGGTCCAGCAGCCCGGCGACGTCGAGCTCGAGCGAGAAGGCGTCGTCGTCGCGCCAGGTCGGGGCGTAGAGCATCGCCCGTACGCCCGGCTCGAGCCCGAGCGCGGCACGGACGCGGGCGCGGATCGCTTCCCGGTCCGGGGACGAGAGCAGGTCGTTGCGGGGGTAGCCGGTCTCCAGGATCTCGCCGTCGAAGCGGAAGGCCCGGCGGAAGACCTCGGTGCTGAACGGGTTTGGCGAGACCAGGCGATCCCAGGCGGCGATGTCGCGGCCGAGGTTGCGCATGTACCTCGGCTGGTTGGCGGGCGAGCGGCCGGGGATGTCGAACGCGATGCGCTTGAGGGGTGTTCCGTGCCAGGTCTGCAGGTAGGTCGTCGAGGGCTTCTTGCGGAAATAGCCCGGCATCGTGTTGTTGGTGACGACGTGGCCGGCGCGGCCGAGCGCCTCCAGGTAGGCGCGGCTCTCCGGCTCGACCGCGGTGACCCACTCGGGGACGTCGGGGGTTTGGGCGGAGACCGCCCAGACGTGCTCGAAGTCCGCGCCCCGGCGGTGCAGCTCCTCCGAGATCGCGCGCGGGCTGTCGTTGTAGGCGCCGTGCCAGCTCTCGAACAGGATCACCCGGGGGTCGACGCGCCGCACCGCCGAGACGCCGCGGCGCAACCCCGGCAGCCGGCCCGGTCGCATCGATCTCAGCGCGCGAAGGCGCGCTCGGCGAGCTCGCCGAGGTCGCCCTCGTAATCGGTCAGGATCGTGTACCGCCGCGGCCGCGTCGCCGGCGCCGCGGCGATCGCCTCGACCATCTCCGCGTCGGAGATCCCGACATCGTCGGGGTGGCTCGGCAGTCCGAGGCGCTCGAAGAGGAGCCGGAACGGCTCGAGCAGCTCCGAGCCGTGGGCCGTCGCCGACACCAGGCAGCCGAGCGCGACCTGCTCGCCGTGCAGCGCCGCCCGCTCGCCGAGCATCATGTCGAGGCTGTGGCTGATCAGGTGCTCGGCGCCCGAGCAGGGCCGGCTCGTCCCGGCGGCAGCCATCGCCAGCCCGCTGAGCAGCAGCCCCTTGGCGATCCACTCCCTGCTCTCGGGCGAGCCGATCTCGTCGAGCTCGAGGGCGGGCCTGGCGGCGCTCTCGGCGATCATCGCCGAGAAGGCGTCGTAGCGGTCGTGGCCGCCGTGGTCCGCGAGGCGCCAGTCGAGCGCCGCGGTCAGGTTGCTGGCGAGGTCGCCGACCCCCGCCCGGATCATCCGCTCCGGCGCCGAATTCGCCGTCGCGGTGTCGACGATGATCCCGGCGGGCATCGTCGCCGCATAGGAGCGGCGACCGCTCTCCGGGTGCAGGAGCGAGGCGACCGGAGAGCTGATCCCGTCGTGCGAGATCGCGGTCGGCACGCTGACGAACTCGATCCCGGTCCTGGAGGCGGCGAGCTTCGCGGTGTCGATCACCCGCCCGCCGCCGACCCCGACCATCAGCGAGATGTCGCCCTTGACGACCTCGCCCGCAAGCTCGCCGGCCTGATCGAGGTGGCCGTCGAGGTCGGCGCGCAGGATGACGTCGATGCCCACGGCCTGGAGGTCGTCGGCGACCGTCCGGCCGAGCGGCAGCGTCGGCCCGCACCCGCTGCCGACGCAGACGCGGGTGAGGTCGAACTCGTGACGCTCGAGCAACGGGGCCACCGACCGCAGGCAGCCCTCGCCGATCTCCAGCAGGCGCGGCGTGGCGATCGCGCGCGAGCGCATCTAGTGGGGCCTCTCACAACGTTTGGCCGCAAATGACGGTCCCAGATCGCCGCCATGCATCGTCCTCGATCGTCTGAATAGCGCTGCTATTCGGACTCCCTGCGTCCTTGCCTGTCGGCGCCTGGGACTCGTCATTTCCTGGCCAACGTTATGAGACACCCCACTAGGTCCTCGCTCCGATCTCCTGCGCCGCCGAGTAGTCAGCGGCGTCGTCGATCTCGATCCAGTGGCTGCTCGGGGTCGGCCAGATCCACCAGGGCGTGCCCGCGCTTGCCGTCTCGCCGACCGCGTGCTCGTACCACGCATCGGCCATCTCCGGGCGATCGACGAACGCCTCGAGGCTCGCCTCGAGCCGGCGCAGGACCTCGCCGCGGGCCAGCAGCAGGCCGACGTACTCGCCGACCGGCTCGGCGACGCCGGTCTTGCCGATCGCCGTCAGGGTGAGCGAGCCCGGCTCGGATCGGTTCGCCGCGGCAACCTTCATCGACTCGTCGGTCAGCTGCCGCTCGAGGTCGACGCCGATGAGCGACTCGCGGTCCGTCGAGAGCGCGTCGCTGAAGAAGGCCTCGAACCAGGCGGCGTCCGCGAAGAGGTCGCTGTTGACGATCGCGACCGAATCGCACCCGGGCGAGCGCTGGCGCAGCGCGAGCAGGACCGAGTACCAGTTGTTGAGCCGCGCGTACTCGGGGTTGAACAGCGTGCTGACCGGGAGCTCGAAACCGCGTCCGAGGAAGCGCTCGATCTCGGCGGCGGCGTGGCCCGTGACGACGCGGACGGCGCCGAGCCGCCCGGGGTAGTCGCGCTCGACCGTGAGCAGCGCCTGAAGCTGGCGCGCCGCGATCGGCTCGCCGCCGACCTCGAGCAGCCACTTCGGCGTTTCGACGCCGTGCTCGCCGAGGCGAGCCCCGCGCCCGGCGGCGAGGACGACTACATCCGAGGTGGCCATCGCCGGGCAAAGGTAACCGGCTATACGCGCCGGGCGTCGCAGCAGTCCTACTCCTGGCACATTCGTCGCGCCACACGCGCGTGCTGCGAACGTATGTTTGGCCCATGCGATCGCGACTTATCAACCGCCGCCAGCAGGGCGACCTCGGCGAGGCCTCGGCGATCGAGTGGCTCACGCGCCAGGGCGCGACCGTCTCCGCCCCACTCGGTCACAGCCCCGACTACGACCTGATCGCCGAGCTCGATGGCCGGCTCGTTCGCGTCCAAGTCAAGACCGGAACCTGTCAGGCGAAGCTGCTGCACAGCGATAAACGCTGGCAAGTCGCCATCCGGACGAACGGTGGGAACCAGAGCTGGACCGGGACGACGAAGTGGTTCGATCCGGAGGCCGTCGATGCGCTCTTCGTCCTGGTGGGTGACGGCCGACGCTGGTGCATCCCGAGCGCCGCGGTAGAGGCCACCAACACCATTTCTCTCGGAGGACCGAAGTACGCGGAGTACGAGATCGAGCCGGTAGCGGCGATCCTCCCACTCATCTACGGCGCTGCGACAGGTGGCTCTAGAATCGACCGCCCCAACCCGGGGGAGCGCCGGAGTGGGAGAGCCGGGCTCGGCTGTAAACCGAGTGCCCCAGTGCTGAGTGGGTTCGAATCCCTCCTCCCCCATCCCCCTGCTGAGGACCCGGCGCCGCAGAGCCGAGGGCGCCCACCGAAGTTCAGCCGCACCCGGATCTCGACCAAGCACCAGATCACGATCCCGAGCGTCCCATTCGAAGGCGCGAGCCTACAAGTTGGCGATCGACTCGAGCTCACTGCCGACGGCGCCGGCCGCGTAATCCTCGAGCGGATCGACCCACCGCCGGGTTAGGCTGAGCGCGTGCCCGCCCCGACTGCCGCCGAGCAGGACAGCGTCCGGAGCCTGGTCGGGATCCTCTACCTCTCCGGTGCGATCACGATCGTGCTCGGGATCGCCCTCGGGTTCGTGATCTCCCCGGTCGCCTTCGCCGCCGTCGCACTCGGGATCGCCGACTTCGTGCTCGCGGCGCTGTTTTCATCCGGCCGGATCGGCCCCCTGGCGGCCCGGCGCGCGGCGGCGAAGGCAGGCGACGCCGCCGCGCTCACCGAGGCCGACGCGAGCTTCAATCCCGACGCGCGCGAGGACTGAACCCGCGCGAACCGCTACTTGTCGTCGTCGGGATTGACGACGTCCTTGACCTTGTCCGCCGCGTCGCCCACCTTGTCCTTGACGGTGCTCGTCGCCTGGTCGACCTTGCCCTCGTTCTTGAGGCTCTGATCGTCGGTCAGGTCGCCGGCGGCTTCCTTCACTCGGCCCTTCGCCTCGTCGATGTTCTCACCCATGTTCTCGTTCCTTTCGTCGATTTCAGCCGCACTGGTGGCGGCGTAGTCCTCCTGCCCGCCACGGCGGCGCCGAAACTCCGGCTCCGTGTGCGTGCTCATCTACTGTGCGCAACAGGCAGGTGAGCATGCAGACGGGCAGACGAACACGAGCGGTGGTGGCGATCGCGGTCGCGGCGATCGCCGGCTGCCTGGCGGTGGGCGCCGGATCGGAGCCCTCGGCCTCGGCCCGCCTCGCGCCGCAGGCGCGCCCGAACGTGATCGTCATCCTCACCGACGACCAGACCGTCGCCGAGCTCTCGAGCGAGTCGATGCCGCAGACGATGCGCGACCTCGCCGGTCACGGCACCACCTTCACCGCCGGGATCGTCTCCAGCCCCCTCTGCTGCCCCTCGCGCGCCGGCTTCCTCACCGGCCAGTACCCGCACAACTCCGGCGTCTTCGACAACGAGCCCGGCTACGCCGCCCTCACCGACCGGGACTCGACCATCTACTCGTGGCTCCGCGCCGCCGGCTACCGCACCGGCCACGCCGGCCGCTTCCTGCTCAATTACGACCTCCCACCCGTGCCGGGCCAGGACTACGACACGGACCTCGGCTTCGCCGCACCGCCCGGGGTCGAGGACTGGTTCGGCTACGTCGGGTCGCTGACCCGTTACTGGGGCGCCTCCTTCTCCGACAACGGCGCTCCTGTGACGGCGGGCACCGGCCCGACCGGCTACTCGACCAAGGTGATCAACCGCGCCGCCCTCGACTTCGTCCGCGACGCCCGCTCCGACCCACGCCCCTTCTTCCTCATGGTCGCCCACCTCGCGCCGCACTCGTCCAACTTCCCCGCCGCGGGCACCTGCGGCCAGGGCCTGCCGCAGCCTGAGGACGCGCGCGCCTATCGCCCGTTCCGCGATGAACCGCTGCCCAAGCCCCCCTCATTCGACGAGGTCCAGATCCAGGACAAGCCCCACTGGGTCGCCACCCGGCCTCCCCTCGGCCACGACCGGCGCACCAACCTGAAGCTCGGCCTGCGCTGCGCGACCGCCACCCTCTCGACGGTCGACCGCGGCGTCGGCGGGCTCGTCCGCCAGCTCGAGCGCGAGCACGAGCTCGACAACACGATGCTGATCTTCACCTCCGACAACGGCTACTTCTTCGGCGAGCACCGCATCTACCTGAACAAGGTCTTCCCCTACGAGGAGGCGGTGCGCGTTCCCCTCGTCGTGCGCTCGCCGGACTCGCTGCTCGGCCCCGCCGCCCGCCGTGACGGCCCGCCGGCTGAGGTCGCCACCCCCGTCAACAACCTCGACCTCACCGCCACCATCCTCGACCTCGCCGGCGCGCAGCCCTGCACCGCGTCAGGGGACTGCCGAACGCTCGACGGCCGCTCCCTCCTCCCCCTCCTGCGCGGCAAGCGCCCCGACTGGGCCCAAGGCCGCACCCTCCTCTACCAGCTCGGCGGCAAGCGAAACTGCGGCGAGATCCCGCCCGAGCGCGGGCTCAACAACTTCTACGACGCCCTGCGCACGAAGCGCTACGTCTACATCGAGCTCGATCGGGTCGACCCCGAGACCGGCGTCTGCGACCGGCCCGAGTTCGAGCTCTACGACCTCAAGCACGACCCGTACCAGCTCGACAACCTGGCGACGAGCCCGTTGACGGGCGTCGTCTCGCCGCTGCAGTCGAGGCTGGCCGGCCGGCTCCAACTGCTGCGCGAGTGCGCGGGCATCGGCGGGCGCGACGCGCCCGGCGCCGGGCCGTTCTGCGAGTGAGCAACTCGCGGCGTCTTAGGCGAGTTCCCTGAGCCGCTGTGCCTCGGGCAGCTGCTTGAGCTTCTTCAGCGTGTTGTTCTCGATCTGGCGGATCCGCTCGCGGGTGACGCCGAAGGCGCGGCCCACCTCCTCGAGCGTCAGCGGCTCGTGGCCGCGCAGGCCGTAGCGAAGCTCGATCACCTGGCGCTCGCGTGCCGGAAGCGCGTCCAGCGCCCGCTGGATGTCCTCGCGCTGGAGGTTCTCGGTCGCCGCCTCGAACGGCTCCTCGGTCTGGTCGTCGGCAACGAAGTCGCCGAGCTCCGACTCGTCCTCGTCGCCGACCGGCTTCTCGAGTGAGATCGGCATCTGCGCGACGCGGAGGATGTCGCGCACCTCGCGGACCGTGATCTCCAGCTCGGTCGCGATCTCCTGCGGCTCCGGCTCCCGCCCGAGCCGCTGGACCAGCTGGCGCTCGACGTGCGCGACGCGGTTCAGCTTCTCGACCATGTGCACCGGGATCCTGATCGTCCGCGCCTTGTCCGCGATCGCCCGCGTCACCGCCTGGCGGATCCACCAGGTCGCGTAGGTGGAGAACTTGTAGCCGCGGCGGTAGTCGAACTTCTCCACCGCGCGGATCAGTCCCAGCGAACCCTCCTGGATCAGGTCGAGGAAGGAAAGGCCCCGGCCGAGGTAACCCTTCGCGATCGAGACCACGAGCCGCAGGTTCGCCTCGACCATGTGGCGCTTGGCCCCCATGTCGCCCTTCTCGATCCGCTTAGCGAGCTCGATCTCCTGGGTCGCGGTGAGCAGCTCGACGCGGCCGATCGAGCGCAGGTACAGGCGCAGCGAGTCGAGGCTCGGCTCGATCGTCAGGTCGAGCTCCGCCTTCTTCTGCTGACCCGGCTGGCCGTCGCCCTTCGCTTCCTTGTAGGCGGTGAGACCATCCTCGGCGATCACGTCGACGCCGTGCTCGATCAGGTGTGCGTGCAGGCCCTGGACGTGCTCCTTGGTGACCTCGACCTCCTCGAGCGTCTGCGAGATCTCCTCGAAGGTCAGGTAGCCGCGCTCCCGCCCGGCGGCGATCAGCGTCCGCAGGTCCTCGGAGTCCGGCAGCGCCGTCTCGCCGTCGTGGTCCGGTCCCCCTCCGTTTGCCTCCGTGTTACCGGGGGCTTCCGCTACCAGAAGAGCTTCCGCCTTCTCAGCCACTCGCCCGTCCTCTCCTGCCCGACCTCTCCCGCCGGGCGCGGCTGAGTATACGCCTCGGTATTGGCTCCACGGTCCGTAATCTCTACGGAATGGCATCGTCAATTCCCACGGTCTCCACGCCTGACGTCCAGGCCGGCCGCCCAGTGACCGAGGTCAGCTTGACCCGGGTCGGGGTGCGCGGCGTCGAGAAGGTCATCCGCGTCTGCGGTGCCGAGGCCGACGCGCCCTCGGCCGACGGCGACCGCCGCGCGGGCGACTACTACTTCGCCGAGCTCGAGTGCTTCGTCGATCTCAACCCGCAGCAGGCCGGCGTCCACATGTCGCGCTTCGAGGAGGTCGTCAACGAGGCGATCGACGACGTCGTCCTGCACGAGTCGCTGCGCGCCGAGGGGCTCGCCGGCCACATCGCGGAGCGGGTCCGCGAGCGCCAGGACGGCCTGCGTGCCGAGGTGCGGATCGCAGCCCGCTATCCGGAGACCGTCCCCACCCCCGCCTCCGGCGTCGACACCCAGGAGATCTACACGCTGTTCGGGACCGCCGTCGCCTCCGTGCGCGGCACCCGCACCCTGACCGGGGTCGAGGCGCAGGGGATGACCGCCTGCCCGTGCGCGCAGGGCCTGCTTCAGGCGAACGCCCGCGAACGCCTCGTCGACGACGGCTTCGACGAGGACGAAATCGAGCGCATCTTCGCCGCGGTCCCCGGCGCCACCCACAACCAGCGCGGGATCGGCCAGCTGCACATCGGCCAGCCGGAGGGCGTCAACGCGTCCGTCGACGCGCGCGATCTCTTGAAGATCGTCGAGGGGTCGATGAGCTCCGAGATCTACGAGCTGATGAAGCGCTCCGACGAGGCCCATGTGGTCGAGAAGGCCCATCGCAACCCGCGCTTCGTCGAGGACGTCGTGCGGGAGATGATCCGCCGCGTCGCCGAGTCCTACCCGCACCTGCGCGAGGACGGCTTCGTCCTCGCCCGCCAGGAGAACCTGGAGACGATCCACCGCCACTCAGTCGTCGCCGAGCGCTCCGGCCGCCTCGACGAGATCCTCGCCGAGCTCGAGACCGGCGACCACTCGCGCCATCACATCACGAAGCGCGAGTGGCTGGAAGCTCCGGCCGGCTAGGCCGCAGCGCGTTCGGTCTCAGATCAGGTCGAGCAGCTCGCAGTCCGAGAGCAGCGAATCCAGCAGGTCCCCGACCACCGAGTCCTCGTCCCCACCACAGCCGATCGCGTCGATCAGGAGGTCACGGCTGCGGACCACGTCCGCCCCCGGCCCGCCGTTGACCTCGTCCCTGCCGCCAAGACCGTCGAGGTCATCGTCGCCGGCGCCACCGTCGAGGGTGTCCGCGACGGGGCCGCCCCGGAGCACATCGTTGCCCGCTCCTCCGATGACCCACTCGAGGTCGTCGGCCAGGGTGTCGCCCTCGCCGACGGCACCGTCGTTGCCGGACTTACCGTCGAGCGTCAGCGTCAGCGGCTCGACCCGGATCTGGTAATCCGCGCTGTCCTTGCCGGCGCCGCCGCGGATCCAGTCGGCCCCGAGCCCGCCGTCGATCGTGTCGTTTCCGCCCTGGCCCATCAGGGCCTCGCCGGCCGCCGAGCCGACGATCTTGTCGTTGCCCGAGCCGCCGACGACCCACTCGAGGTCGTTTGCGAGCGTGTCGCCCTCGCCGGCAGCGCCGTCGTTGGCCTTGCTGTCGAGCGTGAGCGTGAGCGCCGAGCTGCGGGACTGATAGTCGGCAACGTCCGTTCCGGCTCCACCCCGGATCCAGTCGGCGCCCAGCCCGCCGTCGATCGTGTCGTTTCCGCCCTGGCCCATCAGCGCCTCGCCGGCCGCCGAGCCGACGATCTTGTCGTTGCCCGAGCCGCCGACGACCCACTCGAGGTCGTTTGCGAGCGTGTCGCCCTCGCCGGCAGCGCCGTCGTTGGCCTTGCTGTCGAGCGTGAGCGTGAGCGCCGAGCTCCGGGACTGATAGTCGGCAACGTCCGTTCCGGCTCCACCCCGGATCCAGTCGGCGCCCAGCCCGCCGTCGATCGTGTCGTTTCCGCCCTGGCCCATCAGCGCCTCGCCGGCCGCCGAGCCGACGATCTTGTCGTTGCCCGAGCCGCCGACGACCCACTCGAGGTCGTTTGCGAGCGTGTCGCCCTCGCCGGCAGCGCCGTCGTTGGCCTTGCTGTCGAGCGTGAGCGTGAGCGCCGAGCTCCGGGACTGATAGTCGGCAACGTCCGTTCCGGCTCCACCGATCATCTGGTCCGGACCCGCACCGCCGTCGAGCGAATCCTTGCCGGCGCCCCCGTCCAACCGGTCGGAACCGGGGCCGCCGATCAACGTGTCGTCTCCGTCCTCTCCGGCAATCGTCGTCGCCACGCCGCCGGTGATGCGTGCGCGGTCGTTCAGATCCCCGGCGAGGATCGATGCCGTCCCCACTGTGGTCTCGCATGAGATCCGCGTGATCGTCACCTCGGCGCACTGGTCGAGGGCCTGGAGACCGGCCGGATCCGTCACGTCGAACCCCCGCGCGGTCTTGGTGACCACCAGGTTGCTGGCCGCATGGGCGGCCCCGCGAACCGTCAGGGTCCCGTTCTCGACTCCCACCGATCCGACGGTGTCCTCGGCCGAGGCCCCCGCCACGCGTGCGAGCAGGCGCCGCTCGGCGTGCCGGTGCACCTCGAGTTCGGCCGGATCGACGTTCCGGTGGATGAACGTTGCGGTCCCGTCGCGCATCACTTGGAGCTCGGTGTCGTCGGAGAGCGCGGCGGCGAACTCGCGCACCGGCGCCACCGGGATGACGAGGTCGTTCTCCGCGCTGCCGAGCAGCATCTCCGTTTCAGCAAAGACCTCGGGCTGGTCGATCGCGTAGCGAAGGGGGCTGTTCTGCCAGCGATCGGCCGGGACGGGAGACTGATCGAGGGTTGGGTTCATCCTCGTCAGATCGGTCGGTCCGCCCTCGGAAAGCACGCAATTGACGTGCTCAAGCGCCGCCAACATCAGCGCGAGGTGCCCGCCTGCCGATTCCCCCCACGCGCAAATCGGGCCACTGAACTCGGCCACCAACATGCGGTACCACATGAGGACGTCCCCGATCGAGTCATCGCCCGAGCGGTAGTCGACGTTCCAGACGAGCCAGCCCTGGTCAACGAAGCGTTGAGCCTGCGAGCGGACGGCGACGGCACGCTCTCTGCCGCCGTTCCAGGCGCCGCCGTGAATCACCATGATGGCGCCTACGGGATCGCCCCCGACCGGCACGCTCACCTCGCGATAGGGCAGTGGATCGGGGTGTGTCCACGCCGAGGCCGGCGCCGCTACCACCCACGAGACCGCTACCGCGAAGAGCGCAAGGATCATCCCGCGTCCCCAGCGAACCGCCACCAAACCCATCACCTCCGTACTCGATGAATGCCGGTGCATACGATGCGCGACGACCGGCTGCAGAACCAGCGCACAATCCCGCAGATGTCGCCCGGGGCTTCCGCACGGGAGCGCGGCTTTCTACGTAATGGGTTCCGCTAGACGCGCTCGGCCCCGGCCGTCGCCGCCTGGTGCTCCTCGATCCGCTTGCGCAGCCCGAAGAAGTAGTCGGCCCCCGAGATGACGGTCACCGCGACCGCGATGTAGAGCAGCACGTCGACCCAGGTCGGCGCCGGATCGAACGCGATCAGCGCGAGAATCGCGGCGATCTGCAGGGCGGTCTTCAGCTTGCCCATCCAGCTCGCCGCGATCACGACCCCGCGCTCGGCGGCGACGCTGCGAAGCCCGGTGACCGCGAGCTCGCGGGCGATGATCACCATCGCGACCCATGCGGCCAGGCGGTCGAGCGAGACGAGCGAGATCAGCGCCGCGATCACCAGCAGCTTGTCGGCGAGCGGGTCCATCAGCTTGCCGAAGGTGGTCACCTGCTGGTGGCGCCGGGCGATGTAGCCGTCGAGCCCGTCGGTGAGGGCGGCGAGCGCGAACACGATCGCCGCGATCACATCGCCGTCCGGCGTCTCGTCGAGCAGCGCGACGACCAGCACGGGGACCGCGACGATCCGCAGCATCGTGAGCACGTTCGGGACGTTCATGGGGAACATCGGACCGCCAGTATGGCGCTGTCAGGCGGCCGCGCCGGTCAGTTCGCGCGCCCGCGCGAAGACCCCGTCGAGCATCTCGCGGGTGAGTTTGCCGGTGAACGTGTTCTGCTGCGAGGGGTGAAACGAGCCCAGCAGCCGGTACGGCCCGAGCTGGGCCTCGGCGCCGTGGCCGAACTTCGGTTTCGGCCGCCGGGTCGGATGGCCGAGCGCCCGGGCCGCGCGCAGCGCGCCGTCCCAGGCGAACGAGCCGAGCGCCAACAAGACCCGCGCGGACTCGAGCAGCTCGAGCTCCGAGACCAGCCACGGCAGGCACTCGTCGCGCTCCGCCGGCGCCGGCCGGTTCGCGGGCGGCGCGCAGCGGACCACGGCGCTCACCCACGCGTCGCGCAGGCGGAGTCCGTCGCCGACGCGCTCGGAGGTCGGCTGGTTGGCGTATCCGGCCCGGTGCAGCGCGCCGTACAGCCACTCGCCGGAGCGGTCGCCGGTGAACATCCGCCCCGTGCGGTTGGCCCCGTGGGCGGCCGGGGCGAGACCGACGACGACCAGCCGCGCGTCGGGGTCGCCGAACCCGGGCACCGGCCGCGCCCAGTAGGACTCGCCGCGATAGCGCCGTGGTGGATCCGCAGCCACCTCCTCCCGCCAGGCGACGAGCCGCGGGCAGCGGCGGCAGGCGGCGATCCGCTCGGCGAGCTGATCGAGCTTGGCGCTGCGGGACGGCTCGGGCATCGGCCCCAGTAGGGTGCCGCCAATGCTCACCGTCACGCGTCGCGGCCTCCTCGCCATCGGCGGCACCGGAGCCGCCGGCGTCGCCCTCGCCGGCTGCGGCGAGGCGACCGAGCCGCGCGAGGAAGCCTCGGCCGAGGAGCTGACCGCGGCCGAGGCGGAGGTCGAGACCAACCTCGCGGGCGCGTACGTGGCCGCCGCCCAGGTGACGCCCGGCACGCAGCGCGCGACGCTCGAACGCTTCGCCGAGGCCGCCAAGAAGCGCGCGGTCGAGTTCGGTCAGCCGACCTCCGAGGCGCCGGGCCCCGACGGCGGCCCCGACGCGCCGGAGGCGCTCAGCGCCTGCGCGAACCTCGCCAACGCTGCGATCGCCGCGCACCTCGAAGCCGCCGGCCTGCTCGACGAGGTCGAGGGTCGCGCGCTGGCGAGCTCCTCGCTCGCCGCCTGCGCCGCCGAGCTCGCGGTGGTCAACAACTTCGCCGGCGAGCCCGAGGTGCCGGACTCGTTCGTCACCGGCGGCGACGAGAAGCCCTACGAGTCGACCGACGAGCCGGACTCCGGCGACGAGGGCGAGTCGTCGACCACGTCGTCGTCGTCAACCACGGACGAGGAACAGTGAGCGCTGCCGTCGAGAGCCGCCGCGAAGCGATCCGCCGCGCGGCGCTCGCGGCCGGAGCGCTGGCGGCCGCCGGCCTCGTCCGTCCGGGATTCGCGGGGGCGCAGGCGTCCGACGACGAGGACCTGCGCGACTTCCTGGTCGAGGCGATCGGCCTCGAGCAGGTCACCGTGCTCGCGTACTCGACCGCCGCCGACCAGGCCGGCGCCGACCTGAAGTCGACCCTGGAGACCTTCCGCGACCAGGAGCAGGCGCACGCGAACGCGCTTCGCAGCGCGATCGACGAGCTCGGCTTCGACCCGCCCGAACCGCCCGACTCGCCCACGGACACGGGCGTGTTCGACGGCGTCGAAGGCCTCGACGACGAGGCGGCCAAGCGCCTCGACGACCGGCTCGGCGAGATCGCCGACGCGAACGGCCTCGACCAGCTGCTCGACGTCCTGCTCTCGCTCGAGGACGAACAGCTCACGTATTACGGCACCGAGGGCCCCCGCCTCGACAGCTCCGACCTGGCGACGACCGCCGCCTCGATCGGCGGCTGCCAGGCGCAGCACCTGGTGGTGCTCAACGACCGAGTCGGCCGCCCGCTCGCCGCCACCGCCGCCGCGGTCGCCGCCACCGCGTCGGCGGCGGCCGACGACGCGACGGCCAAGTGAGCGAACGCCTCGACCCGCGCCCCGCTTCCGCGTCCCGCTCGGAGCTGATCCGTTGGGCCGGGGTCCAGGACGCGAACACCGCCGGCTTCGTGCATGGCGGAATGGTGATGAAGACCTGCGACGAGGCCGCCGCGATCGCCGCGATCCGCCACTGCGCTGGGCGGGTGGTCACGGCCGGCATGGACCGGATGACCTTCACCGAGCCGGTCCTGGTCGGCGAGCTGCTGTGCTGCTCGGCGACCGTGAACGCGGCCTGGCGGACATCGATGGAGGTCGGCGTCCGGGTCGAGGCCGAGGACCCGCGCAGCGGCAGGCACCGCCACACTTCGACCGCGTACGTGACCATGGTCGCGCTCGACGACGGGGGGCGCCCCACGCCGGTGCCGCCCGTGATCGCCGAGACCGAGGACGAGAAGCGCCGCCAGCGCGAGGCCGAGCTACGGCGGGCAAACCGTCTCGCGGAGCGCGATCAGATCCTTACGGAGCGCAGTTAGCTCTACCCTGCGGCACTCGATGCCGCCCGCCGCAGAGCTGACCAAACTGGCGATCGTTCCTGCGTACAACGAGGCCGACATGGTCGGTCGCGTCGTCCGCGAGATCCACCGCGAGGCGCCCGGATTCGACGTCCTCGTCGTCGATGACGGCTCCACCGACGCGACCGCGGCGGTGGCCGGGGACGAGGGCGCGGTCGTCGTCACCCACCCCTACAACCTCGGGATCGGCGGCGCGGTGCAGTCGGGCTACAAGTACGCGCTCCGCCACGGCTACGACGTCGCCGTCCAGGTCGACGGCGACGGCCAGCACAAGGCCGAGTACATCCCGCGGATGCTCGAGGCCCTGCAGACGTCGGGCGACGAGGCCGACATGGTCTGCGGCAGCCGCTTCCGCGGCGACCCCGGCTACAAGGTCCCGTTCGGCCGCCGGCTCGGCAACCTGATCTTCTCGGTCGTGCTCAGCACACTCACCCGCCAGAAGATCACCGACCCGACCTCGGGTTTCCGGATGACCAACCGGCGCGGGATCGAGCTCTTCGCCCGCGACTATCCGCACGACTACCCCGAGGTCGAGGCGCTGCTGATGCTTCACGCCCATCACCTGCGCATCCACGAGGTCCACACCTCGATGAACGCCCGTGGCTTCGGCGAGAGCTCGATCGACTACTTCCGCAGCGCCTACTACATGGTCAAGGTGATGCTCGCCCTGTTCGTCGGCCTGTTCCGCCGCCGCCCGACGCCGGTCGAGGCGACCGGAAAGGACGAGCCCGGCGTCGCGCCGCCGGCGGAGGATCCGGCGTGAGCGCCCGCCTGCTCGCGATCGTGCTCGCCTGCGCGCTCGCGTTCAGCGCGAGCGCCGCCGCCGCGACGCTGGAGGTCGAGAACCAGAACGAGACCGGCCCCGGCTCCCTCGGCGACACGATCCTGCGGGCCGGGCCCGGCGACACGATCGAGCTCGGACCCGGCAGCTTCCCGCTGACCGAGGGCGAGACGCTGGTCGCCCAGGGGAACACGCTGCGCGGCGCCGGCGCCGGCGTGACGACGATCGTCCCGACCGGCGGTGGCGCGGCGGTCAGCACCTCGAACGTGGTCAACGCGACGATCGCGCCCGCGAAGAACCCCAAGGACGAGAGCGGCTCGTCGATCGAGACCAAGGCCCAGATCGTCGCCCTCGTCGCGACCCTGGCGATCTTCCTGCTGGTCCTCGAGCTGGTCCGGCGCCGGCGGCTGGCGGAGCGCTACGCGCTGCTCTGGATGCTGGCGGCGGTCGCGATCCTGGTGCTCGCCATATGGACCGACGGGCTCGACGTGATCGCCGACCTGATGGGGATCCAGGAGCCCGCGAACGCGATCTTCATCCTCGCCTTCGGGGTCGTCTTCGTGCTCCTCCTGCACTTCTCGGTCGCCACCTCGCGGCTGGCCGAGGAGACCAAGATCCTCGCCCAGGAGAACGCGCGGCTGGATCTCGAGCTGCGCCAGGCGCGCGGCGAGACGCCGAGTGCGAACGGCTCAGGGAGCGCCGACGAGCCGTCTCAGGACCGACCAGTAGGCGCGGAGGACAGCGGCTAACACCCGCGAGCGCCCGGCCCGGCCCAGGTAGGGCGAGTCGAGCTCCGCGGTCAGCCCGGCGGCGAACTCGCCCGCCCCGATCGTCCGCACCCGCTGGATCCGCCGCCGCTCGCCGACCAGCCGTGGCAGCCAGACGATCGTCTCACCCCAGGCGCGCAGCTTCTGCGGCAGCCAGCCACCGGCGGTCGCGGCGACGACGAGCGCGACCTCCGTCGCGAGCAGCGCCGGCAGGAGCAGGAACAGCAGGACGCCTGGATACGTGCGGATCAGGGTCGCCCACCGGTTGCGCTCCAGATAGCGCCACTTGTGGCCGCCCTTTGCGAACTCGTAGTCGTGATCGACGCGCGCGGCGGGCTCGACCCCGAGCCTGCCGCCGGCGAGGCGAACCCGGAGCGAGAGGTCGACGTCCTCGTGGTAGAGGAAGAAGCGCTCAGGGAGCGCGCCGAGGGCCTCGTAGAGCTCGCGGGCGATCACCAGGCACGCGCCGGAGACGAAGCCCGGCTCCTCGAGCGCGAGCGACTCGCTCGCCGGCAGGTCGGCGATCGCCGTCCCCGCGCCGCCCGCCCAGCCGATCCCGGTGAAGTGCAGGACGCCGCCCCGGGTGTTGATCTCGCGCCCGCCTTCGGCCGTGACCAGCGCCTGCCACGCCGACCAGCCGCGCCCGTCCGTCGCCGGCAGCTCGATCGCTTCGCGCCACCCCGGCTGCGGCACGGCGTCGGGGTTGAGCAGGCAGAGCAGCTCTCCGCTCGCGGCCGCGCCGCCCCGGTTGCACGCGGCGGCGAAGCCGAGGTTGCCCCCGGTCTCGATCACGGTCGCCGCCGGCGCGAGCTCGCGTACAGCGGCGAGCGTGCCGTCGCCGGAGTCGTTGTCGACGACGATCAGCTCGTCATCGTCGCGCAGCTGCGCCGTCAGCGCCGGCAGCGTCGCGACCACGGCCTCGCGCGAGTCGTGGGTAACGATGACGACCGAGAGCGTCACTCGCTCGCGAGCACGTCAACCGTCCCGTTCGGCCAGCGGACGGCAAGCTCAGAAGTGCCGGCGTTGTCGCGCACGTAGATGCGCGCCGCGGTCGCGCCGGGACTGGAGGGCTGGGTGATCTCGTCCAGCTCGATGAAGCTGTCGTCGATGTTCAGGTCGGAGAACAGGCTCGCCGAGGGGACGTCGGTGTTGATGCTCAGCACCGACGTGCCGCCCCCACCGGCCGGCGCCTCCGAGATCCCGACGAAATCCCCGGTGACGGTGAAGAAGGCCTTCGAGTCTCCGGCGGTCGGAAGCGACCCGGTGGCGAAATCGGCGCGCAGGCCGACCCCGGCAGTGCCGTCGTCGACGATGTCTTCCGCCGTGATCGTGTTGTTCTCGATCTTGGCGCTCCGGACGGCGCCGTTCGCGATCTCCGCGTCGTTGACCGCATCCTGAGCGATATCCGCGGACGCGATCGAGTTGTTGGCGATCTCGCCGCTGCCGACCGCGCCGCCGGCGATCTCGCTGGTGTCGACCGCGCCCTGCCCGATGTCCGCGGCCGTCAGTGAGTTGTCGTTGAACAGCGTCGACTCTTCGACGTCGGCGCCTGTGAGGCCGTTGGCGGCCACGTCGATCCCTGTGAGCGCCTTGCCGCTGCTCTCGTCGGCGAGCTCGGCGCTGCCGACCTTGCCGTCCTTGATGTGCTTGGCGCGGACCGCGTTCTTGGCGATGTCGCGCTGGCCGACCTTCTCCGCCGCCCAGGCGGTGCCGGTCAGCGCGATGAAGATCGCGATCAGCCCGAGGTGGTGGGTGCGGATGTACGACGAGATGGACGTGACCATTGGCTGCTCCTTGCTTCGAGGGGCGCTCTGAGGCGGCGAGCGTACCCCGCCGGCAGGCGCCCGCGGCTCTACGATTGGGGTCGGCGATGAAGCACCTGCTGCGCCCGATCTTCGACCGCGTGATCATCAAGGAGCTCGAGCCCGACCGGGTCCGGCGATCCGGCCTGGTCGTCCCGCCCGGCACGCACGAGCCGCCTCCCCAGCACGGGATCGTCCTCGCCATCGGCCCCGGGCTCGACTGGTGGGAGGGCGCCGGCGTCTCGATGCCGGTGAAGCCGGGTGACCACGTCGTCTTCCCCGCCTCTGCGGGCGCCTGGGTCGAGGTCGACGAGGAGAAGCTGCTCGTCTGCCGCGTCGGGGAGCTCCTGGGTGTGCTCGAGGAGATCGGCGTCTGCCCCTATTGCGGGGGAAACGGCCTCACCGATGCCTGTCCCGTCTGCGGGCGGAAGGCGGGAAGCGCCACGGCTTGAGCGCCAGAAGCTGCCGCCCGGCGCCGAGCCGAGACGCTGGCTGATCAGTCGCCTGGTCGAGGTCCTGCGCTGACGGGGAAAGCCGGGAATGGGATTCGAACCCATGACCCCCTCATTACGAATGAGGTGCTCTGGCCAACTGAGCTATCCCGGCGAGGTGCCGATGATAGGCGGCGCGTCAGCGGTCGGCGAGCTTGTAGCCGACGCCGCGGACCGTGAGCACGAGCTCCGGGTCCTGGGGGTCGAGCTCGACCTTCTGGCGCAGGTTGGAGATGTGGACGTCGCACGCCCGCACGTCCCCGGAGAACTCGGATTGCCACAGCTCCTCCATGATCTCGAGCCGGCTGAAGACCTGCCCGGGGCGCTCGGCGAGCAGGCGCAGGACCTGGAACTCGGAGCGGGTCAGGTTGACCGGCTCGCCGCGGATCGAGACCAGGTGGCGGGCGAGGTCGATTCGCACCGGACCGGCGTCGATCGTCTTCGCCTCGCTAACCGTGCTCGAGCGATCGAGCTCACGCCGGCGGAGCTGCGCGCGCACACGGCCAAGCAGCTCGCGGACCGAAAACGGCTTCGTGACGTAGTCGTCGGCGCCGACCTCGAGCCCCACGACCTTGTCGACCTCCTGGTCCTTGGCGGTCAGCAGGATGATCGGTACCGGGCTGCGGGCGCGGACGTCGCGGCAGATGTCGAGCCCCGAGCGCCCGGGCATCATGATGTCGAGGATCAGCAGGTCGAAGCCCGGGTCCGCGCCGCCGAGCTTGCCGTCGGCGTCCTCGCCGTCGACGGCCAGGGTGACGTCGAAGCCCTCCTGCTTGAGGGCGTAGCCGACGGCGTCGCGCACCGAGGGCTCGTCATCGGCAATCAGGATTCGGTCGCTCATCGCGCGCTTACGCTACTGGGGTCGTCGCCGGTTGCGCGGCGCGCAGCCGCACCCAGAAGGTGCTCCCTTCACCCTCGACCGAGTCGACCCCGATCTCGCCGCCCATCACGTCCACCATCCGCCGGGCGATCGAGAGGCCGAGCCCGAACCCCTCCTGCTCGAGCGACCCCGACCCGCGGTAGAAGCGCTCGAAGATCCGGTCGATCTCGGCCGAGACGATCCCGGTCCCGGTGTCGATGACCTCGATCCAGACCTCGCCCTCCCCCTCGAGCTCCTCGGTACGCCCCCGCCGCGCCCGGATCGTCACCATGCCCGGCGCCGGGGTGTTCTTGAACGCGTTCGTGAGCAGGCCGATCAGGACCTGGCGCAGCAGCACCCGGTCGCCCTGGGCCACGACGTCGGCGCCGACCTCGAGCACGACGTCGATCCCGCTCGGCGCGGCGACCGCCTCGGCCGACTCCTCGACCACCAGGCCGACGTCGAGCGCCTCGGCGCCGCCCTCGCCGACCGCCTCCATCCGCGCCAGGGTGAGCAGCGACTCGGTCAGGCGGCTGATCCGCTCGGCGTCCTCGGAGAGGCGGACCAGGAAGTGCTCGCGGGCCTCGGGGTCGTCCTTGGCCCCGGCGCGCAGGACCTCGATCGCCCCCGAGATCCCGGCGATCGGGTTGCGCAGCTCGTGAGCGGCGTTGGAGACGAACTCGCGCTCGGCGACCTCGCGGCGCATCTCCTCGGTGCGGTCGCGGACGACGGCCAGGACCGCGTCCTCGGCCGGGAGCTGGCGGGCGTTTAGCGAGTAGACGCGATCGCCGACGCGCAGGGCGTCGTTCTCGGCGACCGCCGTCCGCGCCGCCCGGCGCAGCCAGGGGACCAGCGGCTCGATCGCGCGGCCGTCAGGCCGGATCAGGTCGCGCGCGGAGGCGTTGAAGAAGCGGACCTCGCCGTCGGGCTGGACGACCATGACCGCGTCGGAGAGCGCCTCGAAGATCGCCGAGAGCCGGTCGCGCTCCTCGCGCAGAGCGGTGAACGTCTGTCGCAGGGCGCCCCGCATTCGCTCCAGCGCCCGGCCGAGGTCGGTGATCTCGTCGCGACCGCCGGCGCCCTCGAGCGGCTCGTCGAGCTCGCCCTCGCTGATCCGCGCCGCGCTCTCGGCGAGCCGCTTGACCCGGGAGGTGATCGCGCTCGCGATCAGGAACGAGATCAGGACCGCGACCGCGACCGCCACTCCGAGCGCGGCCAGCCGGTCGCCGCGCAGCGCCTCGATCGCCTGCTGGACCTCGGGCGAGCGCACGGAGCGGCCGAGGATCGCGCCGTCGATCGCGCCGTCGCGGAAGATCGGCACCGCGACCACGGTCACCCCGCCCGGCAGCTCGTCGACGTAGCGGCTGCCGATCAGCGCCCGGAGGACCCCGTTGCGGCCGCCGGGAACGGCGAGCAGCTCGACGCCGCCATTGGCGTTCGCGGTCAGCAGCCGGCCGTCGACGTCGAACACCCAGGCGGAGTAGGCCTGCTCGGTGATCCCGGCGAGCGTCGCCCGCGAATCGCGTTGCGGCCGGTTTCCGAGCTCGTCGGCGAGCCCGACCGTGCGCCCGACCGCGAGCTGGACGAGATCCTCGTCGGCCGCCTCCTGGCCGGTGTCGGAGACCAGCAGGTAGGCCAGCCCGGCGGTGATCATCGCAACCGCCGCGAACGCGATCGCCAGATAGAGGCGGACGCCGAACGGCCGCCGGCGCACCGAGCGCGGTGTGGATGCCCGGGTCGAGCGCGCCATCCGCGAATTATCCAACGGCCGTCGGGCGACGAGGCGGGTTTAGGATCGGTCCAACCAACCAAGGAGGCCTTGCATGCACGCGCGAGTGGTCAGGTTCACCGATGTCACCCCCGACCGGATCGAACTAATCAAGGCGCGGGTCGAGGAGAACGAGGGCCCGCCGCCCGGCGTCAACGCGACCGGGATGAAGCTGCTCTACGACGCCGACCAGTCGACTGCCCTGTTCGTCGGGTTCTTCGCGAACGAGCAGGACATGCGCGACGCGGACGCGGTCTTCCGGGAGATGGACGCGGCCGAGACGCCCGGCACGCGCGCCTCGATCGACCAGACCGAGATCGTGCTCGAGCGGGAGATGTAGCTCAGCGCGGCGCGAGCAGGAACTCGAGCCGGAACGCGAGCGCCTCGAGCGCCAGCGTCTCCGAGACGTTCACGGTCAGCCGGCGGCGGGTGTCGAGGACGAGCTCGCCGCCGCGCCGGGCACGGCGAGCGTCGAGCCCGGCGCCGAGCTCGGCGAGCTCGGCGCCGCGATCCGAGTTGAGGGCCAGCTCGGGAGCCCCCTCCGCGACCGCGGCCAGGTCGCGCATCCAGGTTCCGAGCAGGCCGAGCCCGAGGTCGAGCGAGGCCGTACGGGCCCGGCGCGCGGCGCGCTTCGCCGACTCCTCGGCCTCGCGCGCGCGCCGGCGGGCGGCGGGACCGGTGCGCTCGGCGGCCTCCTCCTCCGCCGCCGCCGCGGCCGCCGCGACCGCGGCCGACTCGGCCTCGCCGGCGGCGTCGGCGGCCTGGGCCAGCGCCTCCCAGGGCGCCTCGCCGAGCTCGCCCGTGCGCACCGCCCGCGCCAGAGCCTCGACCGCGGCGCGCAGCTCGCGCCCCGGATCGCCGAGCAGGAAGCGCGCCCGCCGGGCGTCGCCGCCGGACAGGCGCGCGGCGGCCGTGCGCTCCGCCCCGGGCGGATGGTCGGCGAGCCGCGCTTCGACCGCGTCCGCCGACAGCCGCGAGAAGCGCACCGTCCGGCAGCGCGAGCGGACCGTCTCCAGCAGTGCCTCCGGCTCGGCGCTGACCAGGATCAGGTGAGCGAACGGGGGCGGCTCCTCGAGCGTCTTCAGAAGCGCGTTCTGGCTCTCCTCGGCCATCGCCTCGGCATCCTCGATCACGAACACGCGCCGCTCGCCCTCGAACGGCCGGTAGAAGACCTGTCCGATCACCTGCTCGCGCACGGCCTCGACCAGGTGCTGGGTGCCGGGCGGGCGCAGCCAGACGAGATCGGGGTGCGGCGACGGGTCGGCCAACGCCCGGCGGCGAGTGCCATCGGGGTCGACAGCGCCCGCGGCGAGCAGCTCGGCGGCCAGCGCCCGCGCCGCTGCCCCCTTGCCCGCGCCCGGCGGCCCCGCCAGCAGGTAGGCGTGGAACGGGTCGGCGACCGCGGCGGTCAGCGCGACGCGGGCGGCCGGCTGGTCGGCGGTGGCGTCGGCGATCATCGCCGGGCCTCCACGAGGGCGAGAATCCTGGCCGCCACGTCCTTCACCTCGCCGGCACCGTCGACCACCGCGATCCGTTCCGGGTGGCGCTCGGCGAGCTCGTCGTAGGCGGCGGCGACGGCGCGCTGGAACTCGAGCCCCTCGGACTCGAACCGGTCCGACGCGTCGCCAGAGCGGTCGACGGCGAGCGCCGGATCAACGCGCAACAGGACGGTGAGGTCGGGTATGCAGTCGCCGACGACCAACGAGTTGAGCTGCTCGACGAGCTCGATCCCGAGCCCGCGGGCGACCCCCTGGTAGGCAACGGTCGAGTCGATGTAGCGGTCGCAGACGACGTCGGCGCCGCGCTCACGGGCCGGGGCGATCACCTCGCCGGCGAGCTGCGCGCGAGCCGCATTGAAGAGCAGCAGCTCGGCGCCGGGGCTGAGCTCGAGCGCGGGGTCCTTGAGCAGCTCGCGGATCCGCTCGCCGGCCGGCGTGCCGCCGGGCTCGCGAAGGTGGACCGTCTGCGGCCCGAGCGCCTCGGCGAGCAACGCAGCCTGTGTCGTCTTCCCGGAGCGGTCGATGCCCTCGAGGGTGACGAACACCGCGGCCTAGGACCTACGTCTTGGAGCGGGCGCGCTTGGTCCGGGCGGTCGTCGGCGCCGGCTTCTTCGGCCGGCGGCGGGCGCCGCCCTTGGCCGGGGCCTTGGGCGCTTCGGCGCCCTCGGGCTCCCCCGCGCCGTCGCCCTCGCCTGCCCCCTTCGCCGCCTCGCGCGCCGCCTTCGCGGCCTCGCGCTCGGCGCGCTTCTCCCGCATCTCGACCATCGTCGGGCAGTCGTCGTTGAGGCACAGCTTCCACGGCCGCCCGGGGCCCTTCTTCTTCACCGTCAGGCGGGGGCGCTCGCCGCAGACCGAGCAGCGCTCCTCCAGCCGCCACAGCTCGAAGAAGCGCCCCGGGAGCGGGCCGCTGACCGGGCACGAGTCGGGATTCGGCGGTGGCGGCGGCGCGCCCTCCTCGGTCTCGGGAGGCCTGATCCAGCCCTCGCACCCGTACATCCGCTTGCCGCCCTTGAGGTCGATGATCCGCAGCCGGTTGGGCTCGCCGTTCTCGCGCTTTCGCCCCGCCTCCTCGCAGACCTTGCACGGGCCGATGAACTTGTCCTCGTCCATCCCCTGCCAGATCTTCTTCGCGAAGTCCTCGCGCTGGTCCTCGAGCGCGGCGGTCGTCGCGTGCAGCATCTCGCGGCTGATCCCGACGACCTCGTCCTTGGAGATCTGCCCCGCCGCGATCTGGTCCATGTCGCGCTCGAGCTCGGCGGTCATCTCCGGGGTCGCCATCCGCGGCACGTGGTCGTGGAAGGCCTTGTACATCGCGATCCCGGTCTCCGATGGCTCGGGCGGGTTCGAGTAGACGTAGCCGCGGTCGTAGAGCTTCTGGATGATGTCGGCGCGGGTCGCCTTGGTGCCGAGGCCGGCCTCCTCCATCAGCTCGATCAGCTTGCCCTGGCTGATCCGCGACGGCGGCTGGGTCTCCTTGTCGACGATCCAGGGCTCGCCGTCGAGGTCGAGGCTCTGGCCCTCCTCGAGCTTCGGGATCTCCTCGTCGGACGAGCGGGCGTAGGTGTAGATGGCGGCGTAGCCGGGGTCGACGACGACCGAACCGCGGACGAAGTAGGTCTCCGACCCGGCCTCGATGTCGGCGCGGGTCGACTCGGTGATCATCGGCGGGCTGAAGGTGGCCAGGAAGCGGCGGACGACAAGCTCGTAGACGCGCTGCTTCGGGCCCTCGCCGAGCGCGTTCGGGTGCAGCGCCGCCGTCGGGTAGATCGGCGGGTGGTCGGTGGTCTCCTTCTTGCCCCGGGTCGCCTCCAGGGGCTTGTCGAGCAGGCCCTTGGCGGCCGAGAACTCCGGGATCCGAACCAGCGAGGCGACCAGCTCCTTGGTGTTCAGCGACGGCGGATAGACCGTGTTGTCGGTACGCGGATAGGAGATGAACCCGTCCATGTAGAGGTCCTCGGCGAGCCGCATCGCCGCCGCCGGGGTGATCCCGAGCCGGCTGGAGGCGTCGGTGGTGAACGCGGTCGTGTTGAGCGGGGTCGGCGGCTTGCGGGTGTTGCGCCGCGAAGAGACCTCCTTGACGACGCCCGGGCTCTTCGTCCCGGCGAGCGCCGCGTCGGCCTCGGCCCTCTCCCAGAACTTGTCGGTCGCATGGTGCGCCTCGAACGAGCCGTCGGGGTGCGCGAACTTGGCCAGCAGCTCCCAGTAGGGCTTGGGCACGTGGGCGCGGCGCTCGAGCTCGCGCTCGACGATCAGCGCCAGCGTCGGGCTCTGCACGCGGCCGACGGAGAGGAAGTTGGAGCCGAAGCGGCGGCTGGCGAGCGAGACGGCGCGGGTCAGGGTCGCGCCCCAGATCAGGTCGATGTCCTGACGCGCGGCGCCGGCGTAGGCGAGGTCGTAGTCGAGCTCGTCGAGGTTCGAGAACGCGCGCTCGATCTCATCCTTGGTCAGCGCCGAGTAGCGCGCGCGCTGGACCGGCGGCCGTGCGTCGAGCTCCGCCCCGGCGACCTCCGGCCTCACGTCGACCGCCTCGCGCAGGGCCTCGAGCCCGATCAGCTCACCCTCGCGGTCGAAGTCGGTGGCGATCACCACCGAGTCGGCCTCCTTGGCCAGCTTGCGCACCGCCTTGACCACGTTCTTGTCCGTCGGCTCGGGGACGAGCGGCGCGTCGATCAGGTCGTGGAGGTCGGTCTCCTGCCAGTTCGAGTAGCCCTCCGGGAACGCGACGCCCATCACGTGGCCCTTGAGCCCGACGGTCATCTGATCGCCGCCGGAGTCGGTCCAAACGTAGAACGGCACCTTGTAGGTGGCGTCGGCCTTCGCCTCGCCGCCCGAGAGGATCTCGGCGATCTTCTTGGCCGAGTTGTTCTTCTCCGTGATGATCAGCCGCATTGCGGCGCGAGAGTAGCAGCAGGTCCAAACGGCCCCGAAGGCCTCGCGGGCGCGCGATTACGCCTGCGCGCGGCAGCCGAGCGGGGGTGCGAGGTCCTTCGCAACGCTCACCTCGACCCGCCTGACGTGGGCACAGGTCCGCAGGACGAGCGGCCTCGCGTTCGGCTTCGAGACCACCCGGGCGCCTTCGACCTCGACCCCGTAGCCGTGCTTGAACCGTGCCCTCGGGACGACGATCTCGGTCCGCGCGCCGCGCCCGAAGCGCCGCCGCCCGGCGCTGCCGGCGACCGGCTCGTAGCCCAAGGCGGCGGCCGAGCGCGTGCTGAAGGCCAGCTCGAAGCGCTCGCCGTCCCAGCCGTAGTCGAGCGGCGTCCCGGCGACCAGCTGCGGATAGGGGCGCACGATCGCGTCCAGGTGCTCGCGGCGGATGTTGTCGCGGGTGGGCGGCGCGGCGTCGTCGATCTTGATCTGGCCGGGCGAGCCCATGTACGCCCAGTCGGTCCAGCCGACCATGAACCGGTCGGCGAGGTCGGCGACCCGGGACTCGATCACGCCATCCTCCGTGTCGCCGAACTCGGTCATCAGCAGCGCCGCGCCGGTCTCGGCCGAGTGGGCCTCGGCGTTTTGGAAGACCAGCGTCTCGCCGACGTCGCGGCAGAGGTTGGCCGGATCGGGGACGTGCGGCAGGCCGGGCGCGGCCCCGAGGCAGTAGTTGTGGAAGGAGAAGCCGGCGTTCGGGTCGTCCACCTGACCGTGGCCGGTGGCGGCGCCGACGTCGAACTGCAGGTTGGGCTCATAGAAGGCGAGGTGGCGGCGGTCCGCGGACCGGATCGCGGCGATCATCCGGTTCGAGAACGCGGTCAGCTGGACCTGGTCGAAGCCGCCCGGCGGGCAGCCCGCCGGGTTGGCGCAGGCGGCGTAAGCGCTGCCCGGCCAGGGCTCGTTGAAGATGTCGTAGCCGAGCACCCCGGGTGCGCGGGCAAAGCGGGCCGCGACGCTCGCCCAGCCGGCGGCGAAGCGATCCTGGAGCCCGACCCCGCCCGGGCCGGGATCGTTCGCCCACAGGTGGTCGTACGCCCGATTGAGCGCCGGGTTGTCGAAGTAGCCGGCCGGAAACGGCGTCGCCGGGTTCGGGAGGCCGTCGTCGAGCAGGAACCAGTCGGGGAAGCCGCGGCCGCTGTAGGGCGGGCCGAGCTGGTCCTGGTGAAAGTCGACCAGGCTGTAGATGCCCGCGCGCGCCAGCTGGCGCTGGGAGCGGGCGAAGCTCTCCAGGTAGGCGTCGTCATGGGCGCCCGGCTGTGGCGAGTAGCCGCGGAAGAACATCCCGAGGCGGACGACGTTGAAACCCTGCCGGGCGAGGAAGCGGGCGTCGGCGCGCCGGAAGCCGACCTGGGCCGCGGTCAGCTCGGGGCTCTCGTCGAAGCTGCCTCCGACGACGACGGCGACGCCGTGCAGGACGACGACCCGCCCCTTGGCGTCGGTGATCCAGCGTCCGGCGTGGCCGAGCGGCTCCGCCGGACGGGCCGCGGCGGCCTCGCAGAGCAGCGCCACCGCCAGCACGACCGCCGCAATTGACCGGATCGCCGTCCCCATTCCACGCACCCGACCCCAACGTAGACCACGCCCGGCGGGCGGACGCCGGTTCACTACCCTTGCCCCATGCCCGCCCAGGCTTTCGCAGGCAAGGAATGCGTCTGCCAGCTGCGCAAGGGGGTCTGCGACCAGTCGTGCGTCCGCGGGATGCTCGAGACGCCCCTCTACATCGCCTGCCTGCGGCTTTCCGGGCGCAACTGCCTGGTCGTCGGCGGCGGCGAGGTCGGGCTCGAGAAGGTCGAGGGCCTGCTCGCCTGCGACGCCGCCGTCACCCTGGTCGCTCCCGACGCCGTCGCCGAGCTGCGCGAGCTCGCCGCGGAGGGCTCGGTCGCCTGGGAGCGGCGCGAGTACGTCGACTCCGACCTCGACGGCAAGTTCCTGGCGATCGCCGCGACCGCCGACACCGACGTCAACATCGCCGTCTACGAGGAGGCCGAGCGGCGGGCGATGCTGGTCAACGTGGTCGACGTGCCACCGCTCTGCAACTTCATCCTCCCGGCGATCGTTCGCAGCGGCCCGCTGGCGATCGCGATCTCGACCGCGGGGGCCTCGCCGGCGCTCGCGAAGCGGATCAAGCGCGAGATCGCCGAGGAGTTCGGCGAGCCCTACGCGCGCCTCGCCGTGATCCTCAACGACGCCCGCGGCTGGGCGAAGGCGACCCTGCCCACCTATCAGGACCGCAAGGCTTTCTTCGAGGGGATCGTCAACGGCGACCCGGACCCGGTGGAGCTGGTCCGCGAGGGCCGCGAGCGCGAGGTGCTGGCGCTGATCGAAGCGGCGAAGGAGAGCCACGGCGCTGCCGTCGGCTCCGGGTGAACCCGCTCTACATCTACGTCGGCCTCGTCGCCGTCCTGCTGGCGCTCTCGATCACCGTCCGGATCTGGCGGCACCACCCGACCCGAAAGTGCCACCTGTGCGGCGCCCAGGTCGAGCTCGGCAAGGGCCGCTGCCAGGTCTGCAACTACCGCTTCCAGGACTGATGCTCGCGCTCGCGGCGCTGGCCCTGGCCACGCTGGCGATCGCCCCCGCCGGACCGGGCGCGGCCGACGCCCGCCGGCCCGAGTTCCGCGCCCTCCTCTACACGGAGCCCGACTCGTATCACGCCTCGGTCGGATCGGTGCAGGCCGCGGTCGCGGCGATCGAGCGGCTCGGCGAGCGCCGCGGCTTCGGCGTCGCCTCGCGGACCAATCCGATCGTCTTCCGCAGCGAGGTCCTGCGCCGGTACGACGCCGTGGTCATGGTCAGCCCCGACGGCGAGGTCATGGACGAGGCCCAGCAGGCCGCCTTCGAGCGCTTCATCCGCCGCGGCGGCGGCTTCGTCGGCGTCCACGCGGCGTCGACGGCCGAGCCCGACTGGCCCTTCTGGGGCGAGCTGGTCGGGGCCCGATTCGTCTCCCATCCCCCGATCCAGGCGGCGACGATCCGGATCGCCGATCGCAGGCATCCGTCGACCGAGCGCCTGCCACGGCCCTGGGTGCGCACCGACGAGTGGTATGAGTTCGACCACGACCCGAGCGGCGAGGTGCACGTCCTGGCGACGGTCGACGAGTCGACCTACGAGGGCGGCGGCATGGGCGCGGTCCACCCGATCACCTGGTGCCGGCGCCTGCGGGACGGGCGGTCGTGGTACTCGGCGATGGGCCACCCGCCGGAGGCCTACTCAGAGCCGGCCTTCCGCCACCACCTGCTCGGCGGCATTCGCTGGGCGGCCGGCGACGCACCGGGCGACTGCGGCCAGGAGAGGCGGCCGAGTCTGCAACCATCGCTCGTGAAGCGATGAATCGGCGGCGACTCGGCGACTCGGATCTGGAGGTCTCGGAGATCTCGCTCGGCTCCTGGCTCACCTATTCGGGCGGGATCGAGCGCGAGCAGACGGAGGCCTGCACGCGCGCCGCGTTCGACGCCGAGATCAACTTCTTCGACACCGCCAACGTCTACGGGACCGGCGCCGCCGAGGAGGCCTGGGGAGAGATCCTCTCCGGCTACCAGCGCGACTCGTACGTGCTCGCGACCAAGGTCCACTTCCCGATGTCGGAGACCGACTCGGGGCTCTCGCGCGAGCAGATCCACAAGCAGATCGACGCGTCGTTGAGGCGCCTGCGCACCGACTACGTCGATCTCTACCAGTGCCATCGCGCCGACCCCGCGACGCCGATCGAGGAGACGATGGAGGCGCTGACCGAGGTGATCGACGCGGGCAAGGCCCGCCATGTCGGCTTCAGCGAGTGGACCCCCGAGCAAATCCGGGCCGGTCTGGAGGTCGAGGGAGCGGCGAAGTTCGTCTCCTCGCAGCCCCAGTACAACCTGATCTGGCGGGCACCCGAGGACGAGGTCTTGCCGCTCTGCGCCGAGCATGGGATCTCGCAGATCGTCTGGTCGCCGCTCGCCCAGGGGGTGCTGACCGGCAAGTACCGGCCCGGCGAGCCGCCGCCGGCGGAGTCGCGGGCCGCCAGCGACGAGATGAGCTTTGCGATCGAGCGCTACATGGACGACCGCGTGCTCACGGCGGTCGAGCGGCTGCGGCCGATCGCCGACGGCGCCGGGCTGACGATGAGCCAGCTAGCGCTCGCCTGGATCCTGCGGCGCGACGAGGTCGCCTCGGCGATCGTCGGCGCCTCGCGACCCGAGCAGGTACACGCGAACGCGGCCGCGTCCGGGATCGAGCTCGGCGCCGAGGCGCTGGCGGCGATCGACGAGGCGCTCGACGGCGTCGTGATCGCGGGCCAGCGGCTGGCGCCGTTCGCCGCCGAGGGCGTCAAGCACCGCTAGGCCGGGTCGGCGTCGGCGTCGGACGCGAAGCGGCGGCCGCGCTCGAACTTCGCCGTCATCAGCGCCATGTCGGCCCGCTCGTGGAGGAGGACCGGGTCGCCGTCGCCGCTCGCCGCTCCCCATGACGCCGTGACCCGACCGCCGCCGAGGGCCGAAACCGAGATCTGCGCGGCCAGCCGCTCGCCGACGGCCTGGGCGCCGGAGATGTCGGTCTCCGGCAGCAGGACCGCGAACTCGTCGCCGCCGATCCGAAACGCGGAGTCGGCGAAGCGTGAGCCGGCGAGCACGGCCCCGACCTGCGCCAGGACCTGGTCGCCCGCGGGATGGCCGAGCTCGTCGTTGACCGCCTTGAAGCCGTCGAGGTCGAGCAGCACGACCGCCAGCGGATGCTGATAGCGCCGCGCCCGCTCCGCCTCGAGGACGAGCCGGCCGTCGTAGGCGCGCCGGTTGTAGAGCTCGGTCAGCGGGTCGCGTTGGCCGGCCTCGACCTCGTCGTCCTCGAACCGGGTCGCGTGGGTCATCTGAGCGGCGATCAGCCCGCTCAGCAGGTCCAGCGTCTCCTCGTCGGAAGCCGTGAACGCGTGCGACGCGGCCGAGTAGACCTTGAGCACGCCGATGACGGCGTCGCCGTGGCGCAGCGGGACGCAGACCATCGAGCCGGCACCCACCCTGGCGCAGAGTGCCCGGTTGACGCGGGGATCGACCGTGGTGTCGTCGGAGCGCAGGATCTGGTCGAGCGCGACGCACATCCCCGAGAGGCTCGAGTCGCGCCGCAGGCGGACTCCGCTGTGCGCCTCGGCGGTGCCGGCAACCGCCTCGTAGACCATCTCATCGCCGTCGACGAGCTCGACGACCGCGGCGTCGGCCCCGGTCAGCGACCGCGCCCGCAGGACGACCAGGTGCATGACCGCGTCGAGCTCGAGGCCGGTCGCGATGATCTCGTTCTGGGCCGCGATGATCGCCAGCAGCCGCTCTGAGTCCGTGGGCGTCACGGGTGCCCTCGATGCTCAGCCGGCGCTCGCGTACCGCCCGCCGTCCTTGGCGGCGAACAGCGCCTTGCCGGCGCGCTGTGCGAGCGCCGCCGGATGACCCTCGTCGGAGGCCGCCCCCCAGGAGGCGCCGACTCGCCCGCCGCCCACCTCGGCGGCCGTGATCTGCATCACGAGGCGCGCCGCGGCGGCCTCGGCTCCGGCACGGTCGGTATGCGGGAGCAGGATCGCGAACTCCTGGTCGCCGATCCGGAAGGCCTCGTCGGCGAACCGCGACCCGTCGAGTAGATCCGCGACCTCGCAGAGGACGTCATGGACCGCGCGCTCGCCGAGCTCGTCGTTGACGGCCCGCAGCCCGTCGATCTCGAGCAGGACCAGCGCCAGCGGGTAGCGGTAGCGGCGCGCGCGCTCGGCCTCGAGCGCGAGCCGATCCTCGTAGGCGCGTCGGTTGGGAAGCCCCGTGACCGGGTCGCGGCGGTCGTTGGCGACCGAGCCGTCGGCGTTCAGCCTCGGGGTCAGCGAGAGCTGCGCGACGACGAGGCGACCGAGCAGCTCGAGCGCCTCCTCGTCGGCCGTCCCGAAGTGATGCGGTGGAGCGGAGTAGGCCTTCAGCGCCCCGATCGGCGCGTCGCCGCTGCGCAGCGGCACGCAGACCATCGTGCCGGCGCCGCCCTCCGCCCAGGGCTCGGGATCGACCCGGTCGGCGCTGGTCGTGTAGTCGGTGCGCAGGACCCGGTCGAGCTCGAGGCAGTTCCCGGCGAGGCTCGAGTCGCGTCGCACGCGGGCGCCGAGGTGCGGCTCCGCGGCCCCGGCGACCCCGGCGCAGACCATCTCATCCCCTTCGATGAGCTCGATCACCGCGGCGTCGGCACCGGTCAGCGACCGGGCGCGCCCGGCGACCAGCTGGATCACCGAGTCGAGGTCGAGCTCGGAGGAGATGATCTCGTTCTGCGTGTCGATGATCGCCAGCAGGCGATCGCACTGGGTACCGTCGTCCACGTCCGGTAGATCGGCTTCTGAGCGACGAAGGTTTAGCCGCGAAGAGCTACGCGGCCGGAAGGGCGAACAGCGCGATCGCCGCGAAGTGGGCGGCCGCGGCGGCGATCACGAGCACATGGAAGATCTCGTGGTAGCCGAACACAGCCGGGCTCGGGTTCGGGCGCTGGGCGGCGTAGACGATCGCCCCGGTCGCGTACAGGGCACCGCCGAGCGCGATCAGGACGCCGGCGAGGATCCCGGCCTCGGCGACGATCGCCGGGAACCCGATCGCGCCGATCATCCCGACCGCGATGTAGACGATCGCCGCGACCCACTTCGGGTGGTCGACCCAGAGCAGCTCGACGATCGTCCCGGCCAGCGCACCGGACCAAACGGCGATCAGCAGCGCCGTCGACAGCGGCGGCTCCATGACCAGGATCGCGAACGGCGTCACCGTGCCGGCGATCAGGAAGAAGATCATCGTGTGGTCGAGCCGCCGCATCCAGCGACGGGCCGACGGCCGCTCCCACTCGTGGACGTGGTAGAGCGCGCTGACTCCGAACAGGGCCGAGAGGCTGACCGCGTAGATCGCGACCGCGAGCCGGGCCTCGCCGCCCTTGGCGATCACGATCAGGCCGATTCCCAGGACCAGCGAGACGAAGAAGGCGTACTCGTGGGAGACGCCGCGCAGGCGCGGCTTCATCTTCGCCATCTGCTCGGCGGCCGCGTCACGCGCGTCGGTCATCCGGTCGACCGCGGCGTCGCGGGCGTCGGTCACGCGCTCGACCGCGGCGTCGCGGCGCTCGCCGAACGCCTCGATCGCCGCGTCGCGGCGCTCGTTGAACTTCTCGCGCGGGCTCATCGCCAGGCATTATCGCGGGGCGCGGGCCGGGCCGCGTCGGTGAGGCGGACAACAACGATCAATGAGGGGGTCGCGTGACGAACGTGGGTTGACCCGGGCTATAGCCGTGTAGACCCACGTTCGTCTCCACCCCCAACCCCACCCAGCCTCGTAAACGCTACATCTAGCGCCACGGCCGAGAAGGAAACCACTACGCCTAGTAGAATCTCCTTCGATGGATTGTCCGCGATGCCAGCAGCCGACCAGGGTCCTGGAGAGCCGCCGCGCCGACGACGGCGACGCCGTCCGGCGCCGGCGGGCCTGCGCGACCTGCGGCCACCGGTTCACCACCTATGAGCGCCGCGATCGTGAGCCGGTCTTCGTCATCAAGCGCGACGGGTCGCGACAGCGCTTCGACCGCACCAAGCTGCGCGCGGCGCTGCTGCGCTCGACCCACAAGCGGCAGGTGGGAGCCGACGACGTCGAGGCGCTCGTCCAGCGGGTCGAGCTGGCGCTCGAGACCGGCGGCGGCGAGCTGCCGGCGGAGCGGATCGGCGAGCTCTGCCTCGAGGGCCTGCGCGACCTCGACCACGGCGCCTACCTGCAGTTCCTCGGCACCCTCCCGTCGCCGAACCCGGAGTTTGCGGAGTCGGCTGCGGAGGGTTCCGTCCGGGGCGCCCGCGAGAGTGCATCGTTACCCGCTCAGGCGGGCTGAAGGCTTGATGTTCAGTAGTTGAGGAGGAGGCAGAGGATGTCTGAAAGCGCTGCAAAAACCGTAAATCCGGGTCACGACGGAGTGGTCTGCTCACGGCGGCACACGACCCCGGCGGTCCACCCCTTCGATGAGGTCGAGTGGGAGCTCCGCGACGCGGTGATCGGCGATCCGGACAAGCCCGCCTTCGAGCAGCGCGGGGTCGAGTTCCCGGCGACCTGGTCGCAGAACGCCACCAACATCGTCGCCCAGAAGTACTTCCGCGGCCGGCTCGGATCGGACGAGCGCGAGACCTCGGTCAAGCAGATGATCTCCCGGGTCGCCGGGACGATCGCCGGCTGGGGCCGCGAGGGCGGCTACTTCGCCTCCGACGAGGACGCCGACGCGTTCGAGATGGAGCTCACCCACATCCTGCTCCACCAGAAGGCCGCCTTCAACAGCCCGGTCTGGTTCAACGTCGGCTTCGAGGAGCACCCGCAGTGCTCCGCCTGCTTCATCCTCAGCGTCGAGGACACGATGGAGTCGATCCTCGACTGGAACACCAAGGAGGGCCAGATCTTCCGCGGCGGCTCCGGCTCCGGGATCAACCTCTCCAACATCCGCGGCTCGGTCGAGCACCTCTCGAAGGGCGGGCTCGCGTCCGGCCCGGTCAGCTTCATGCGCGGCGCCGACTCCTGGGCCGGGACGATCAAGTCGGGCGGCAAGACGCGCCGCGCGGCGAAGATGGTCGTGCTCGACGTCGACCACCCCGACATCGAGGACTTCGTCTGGTGCAAGGCCAAGGAGGAGCGCAAGGCCAACGCCCTGCGCGAAGCCGGCTTCGACATGTCGATCGACGGCGACGGCTTCACCTCGATCCAGTACCAGAACGCCAACAACTCGGTCCGGGTCACCGACGAGTTCATGGCCGCGGTCGAGGCCGACTCCGACTGGGATCTGATCGCCCGCAACGGCGGCGAGGTCACGAAGACGGTCAAGGCTCGCGAGCTGATGGGCCAGATCGCCGAGGCGGCCTGGCAGTGCGCCGACCCGGGCGTCCAGTACGACTCGATCATCAACCGCTGGCACACGTGCCCCGAGTCCGGGCGGATCAACGCGTCGAACCCGTGCTCTGAATACATGCACGTCGACGACTCGGCCTGCAACCTCGCCTCGATCAACCTGATGAAGTTCCGCCGCGCCGACGGCTCGTTCGACACAGCGGAGTTCGAGCACACCGTCGACACGGTGTTCCTCGCCCAGGAGATCGTCGTCGGCCCGAGCTCGTACCCGACCGAGGGGATCGGCCGCAACGCGCGCGCCTTCCGCCAGCTCGGGCTCGGCTACGCCAACCTCGGTGCCCTGCTGATGTCCGACGGGGTCCCGTACGACTCCGACGAGGGACGCAACATCGCCGGCGCGATCACCGCCCTGATGACCGGGCGCGGCTACCGCAAGTCGGCCGAGATCGCCGCGGCGGTCGGCCCCTACGAGGAGTATCCGCAGAACCGCGAGGCCCACAACGGCGTGATGCGGATGCACCGCGACGCCTCCTACGAGCTCTCCGAGCACGGGGTCAAGGGCGAGCTGGTCGAGGCCGCGCGCCGCAGCTGGGACGAGGCGGTCGAGCTCGGCGACGAGCACGGCTACCGCAACGCCCAGGCGACGGTGCTGGCGCCGACCGGGACGATCTCGTTCCTGATGGACTGCGACACGACCGGGATCGAGCCCGACTTCTCACTGGTCAAGTTCAAGGAGCTGGTCGGCGGCGGTCAGATGACGATCGTCAACCGGACCGTGCCGATGGCGCTCGAGACGCTCGGCTACTCGGAGCACGAGGTCGAGCAGATCGAGGCCTACATCAACGACAAGAGCACGATCGTCGGCGCCCCGGCGCTGAAGGACGAGCACCTGCCGGTGTTCGACGTCGCCGTCGGCGAGCGGGCGATCTCGCACATGGGCCACATCAAGATGATGGCCGCGGCGCAGCCGTTCCTGTCCGGCGCGATCTCGAAGACGGTCAACCTGCCGCAGACGGCGACCGTCGCCGACATCGCCGAGGCCTACATCGAGGGCCACAAGCACGGGCTGAAGGCGCTCGCGATCTATCGCGACGGCTCGAAGACCGCCCAGGCGCTGCGCACCGACGCCCAGGACGACGCGGAGGCCGGGGCCGAGCAGGCCGCCGACCCGGCGCCGGTGCGCCGGAAGATGCCGCGCGAGCGGGAGTCGATCACCCACAAGTTCTCGATCGCCGGCCACGAGGGCTACATCACCGCCGGCAAGTACGAGGACGGCACGATCGGCGAGATCTTCCTCACCGACATCGGCAAGGAGGGTTCGACCCTGCGCGGGATGCTGAACGCGTTCGCGACCGCGATCTCGATCGGCCTGCAGTACGGGGTGCCGCTGGAGACGTTCGTGAAGAAGTTCAGCTACATGCGCTTCGACCCGGAGGGGATCACCGGCAACCCGGAGATCCCGTTCGCGAAGTCGATGCCCGACTACATCATGCGCTGGCTCGGGAGTCGCTTCATCGACGACCTCGACGAGCTCGAGGACCTCGGCATCCTCACCCCCGAGGTGCGGGCCCGCAAGGAGGCGCAGCTGGCGATGTTCACGGACGACACCGCTGCGCCGGCGAACGGCGGCAACGGTCACGGGAACGGCAACGGTTCCGCGGAACCGCTGGCCGCCCCGAAGGCCGAGGCGAAGCCGGCCGCCGCGGCGCTCACCGACTCCCCGCCGGTGATCCCGGCGAAGCTCTCGTCCGGCGGCGACCTCGGCCCCGCCTGCGAGCAGTGCGGCGGGATGATGCAGCGCACGGGCTCCTGCTACACGTGCTCTTCCTGCGGCAACAACACCGGCTGCGGTTGAGTTGAGTCGCGCGGAGAGGTCCTAGCGCGGCCGTCACCCGGTCGGGGTCGTCTGTAGCCACCTGTGCACGTCGGGGATCGCAACCGATCCCTCCCCGACGGCGGAGGCGACCCGCTTGATCGCGCCCCAGCGGGTGTCCCCGACGGCGAAGACGCCGGGGACGCTCGTCTCGTAGGTCGTCGGGGAACGCTCCAGCGGCCAGCCCGACCCTGCGGCGGCGAACGCGTCCGCGCCCGTCAGCACGTGCCCGCTCGGGTCCATCGCCACGGCGTCCGGGAGCCATGCGGTGAGCGGCTTCGCTCCGATCAGGACGAACAGGGCGGCCGCTTCGACCTCCCTCCGCAGGCCGCGCGCGTCACGCAGCTCGAGCCACTCGAGCCGGCCCTCGCCGCCGCCGTCGACGACCTCGGTCTCCACCAGCACGTCGACGTTCCCGGTCGCGTCGATCGTGGTCCGCAGGTACTCGGACATCGAATCGGCGAGCGTGCTGCTACGGACGAGCAGCCGCACGCGGCCCGCGGTGCGAGCCAGGTGGAGCGCCGCCTGTCCGGCCGAGTTCCCACCGCCGATGACGTAGACGTCCCCGCCGCCGAGCCCGAGGCCCTCGACGGTCGAGGCGCCGTAGTAGACCCCGGCCCCGGTGAGATCCTCGAGGCCGGGGATCTCGAGGCGCCGATAGGAGGCGCCTGTGGCGAGCAGCACCGCGCTCGCACGGACCGTGAACCCGCCGTCGCAGACGAGCGCGTACGGGTGCGAGTCGATCTCGAGCGTCCTCGCCTCGCGGCTGATCGCAAACCGGACGCCGAACAGCCACGCCTGCTGGTAGGCGCGCTGGGCGAGCTCGGCGCCGATGACCCCCCGGGGGAACCCAAGGTAGTTGCGAATCAGCGAGCTCGATCCCGCCTGGCCCCCGATCGTGTAGCGCTCGACCACCAGCGTCCGCAGGCCCTCCGATGACGCATAGACGGCTGCCGAGAGGCCCGCGGGGCCCGCGCCGACGACGACCAGATCCCAGTCGGTCTGCTCCACCTGCTCGGTGTCGACGCCGAAGGCGGCCACGATCTCCTCGTTGGTGGGGTTCCGGAGCGTGCGTCCGTCGCGCATGCGCAGGGTCGGGACCGCGCGGGCGGCCGGCTCGAACCCGTAGGACACGCCGCTTCGCTTCAGCAGATCGCGGATCTCGTGCGTGCGCGGCTCGGCCGGGTCCGCGATCATCGAGAGTTCGTGCGCGACCGACGAACGCTCGCGAGACCACTCGTCCAGCAACTCGGCGACGAACCGGTGAAACTGCTGGTCGCCGGCCCCCGCCGGTTTGAGCGCGTAGAAGTCGATCCTGCCGGTGGCCATCGCATGCAGTAGCGCGTCCGCCGTCGGCCGGTCTCCCCACCCTCCCCAGTCGATCATGAGCGCCCGCTTCGCATGCGGGTGCAGGCTTCGAACCCGCTCGAGCACCTCCGGACCGTGCTGCTCCGACATCCACACGTCGGCGAGCACCAGCGCGACCTCCTCCCCGGCCGCCCGCATCTCCTCGAGCCCGGCGACTGCGCTTGCCGGTGAGCCGCAGCTCCAGACCCGGTAGTCGTCGTCATAACGCCGCTCGAGCTCGTCGTGGATCCGCGCCAACGCCTCGCGGTCGTCGTCGACCGCGACCAGAACCGGCTTCGACGCGTTCATGCGCCCCAGTCTCTCGCATCACGGCGGAGCTCCAGTTGCGTTCGACTACCGCGCAGCCATCGTCCTGCGGACGCGACCTCCGACCGGCCCGGATAGCGTGGGCGCGTGAACCGGTCGATTATCTCCGCGGTCGCCGGGGGTGCGGCGGCCCTCCTGATCGCAGCGCCAACCAGCGGCGAGACCTCGGCGCCTGACGGCGAGCCCGACCCGCGGCCGAACATCGTCGTGATCATGACCGACGACCAGTCGGCCTCGACGGTGACCGAGCAGTTCATGCCTTGGACGCACGACCTGCTGGTCGAGCCCGGGACGGTGTTCAGCGACTTCGTCGCGACGACGCCGATCTGCTGCCCGTCCCGCGCCGGCTTCTACACCGGCCAGTACGCCCACAACAACGGCGTCTTTCAAAACACGCCCGGCTACGTCGCGCTGAACGGCAAGGAGAACGTGCTGCCCGTCTGGCTTCACGAGGCCGGCTATCGCACGGCGCTCGTCGGCAAGTTCATGCACGGGTACGAGGACGCGGTCGAGCCGGCGGCGATGCCGGCCCCCGGATACACCGATTGGTTCGGGCTGCTCGTCAACAGCTACTACCGCTACGTCATCTCGGACGACGGCGTCCCGGTCCGGTTCGGCGGCCAGCCGCGGGACTACGCGACCTCGGTGATCAACGAGCGCGCCGTCACGCTGATCCGCGACTTCGCCGCCGGCGACGACCCCTTCTTCATCCACGTCGCGCACGTGGCGCCCCACAGCCACGACACCAGGGGATCGGTCTGCGACGACGCGGCGGAGCCAGCCCCGCGCGACATCGGTCGCTACTCGCGGGCGATCTTCCCCGACCCGCCTCCGCCGTCCTTCGGCGAGGCCGACGTGCTGGACAAGCCGGCGTTCATCGACCGGCTGCGGCCGCTGCGGCCCGCCGACGTCAAGGAGCTGAGGCGCAAGTACCGATGCCGGGCGGCGTCGCTGCGACAGGTCGATCGCGGCGTGAAGGCGATCGTGGGAGCGCTGGAGGAGACCGGGGAGCTTGCGAACACCGTCCTGATCCTCACCGGCGACAACGGCTACTTCCTGGGCGAGCACCGCCTCCGCCGGGGCAAGGGCCTCCCCTACGAGGAGTCGATCGTCCAGCCGCTCGTGATGCGCGTCCCGAGCCGGTATCTCATCGACGGCGAGGCGGTGCCGGCGGTGCCCGAGGTGGTGGCGAACATCGATCTCGCTCCCACCCTGCTCGAGCTCGCCGGCGCGCAGCCGTGCGGGGAGGACGGCGAGTGCCGCACCCTGGACGGCCGCTCGCTGGTGCCGCTGCTCGAAGGGGACGCGGCGGGCTTCGGGCAACGCGGTGTGTTGATCGAGTACCGCGCGCCCCACGGCTCCGGCGGCCGCCGGGCCGAGGGCGGCGCCTGTGAGTACGCGGCCATCCGGACCGAGGAGGCGCTGTACGCGCGGTACACGCAGATCGAGAACGACGCGGGCGCCTGCGTCACCGATCTCGAGGTCGAGCACTACGACCTGCAGGCCGACCCGTTCGAGCTGGACAACCTGTTTCCGGGCGCCACCCCCGAGCTCGAGGAACGGGAGGACGAGCTCAGGGAGCGGGTGTCCGTGCTGCAACGCTGCAACGGAACGCGCCAGGACGGCGCTCCGGGCAGCCCGGACTGCGAGTGACCGGGCGCACGGTGCGGCGCGTGGTGACGATCGGGGTCTACGGGTTCACGGTCGAGAGCTTCCTCGCGGCTCTGGCCGACGCTCGAGTGCGGCTCCTGCTCGACGTGCGCCAGCGCCGCGGCGTGCGCGGGGCCGAATACGCGTGGGCGAACTCGAAGCGCCTTCAGGCCGCGCTCGCCGAGGCCGGGATCCCGTACGAGCACCGGCCGGAGCTGGCGCCGACGACCGCGATGCGCAAGCAGCAATACGCGGAGGACGATCGCCGCGGGATCGCGCGGAGGGCGCGCGTCGATCTGACAACGGAGTACGTGAGCCGCTACACGAGCGAGATCCTCGATCGGGCAGACCTGGGGGCGATCGTCGAGTCGCTCCCGACCGACGGCCCCGCTGCCCTGATGTGCGTGGAGCGTGACCCCCAGGCGTGTCACAGGTCCCTGATCGCCTCGCGGATGGCCGAGCGCCATGGCGTCTCGGTCGGCCACCTGCCCTGGTCGGGGTGTTCCGGTCGATGAACGAAACGGGTAAGCGGGGCGGCGACGGGCTCAACTCCGGGCCGGGAGATCCGATGAGGAGACCAGAAGAACCTCACAACCCCCCTTGTGCGAGAGCGGCGCCCCAGGGCGCCGTTTCTCGTTCTCGCCGCTTGTCACAGAACCGGGCAGGGCGGCCACTTACTGAGTGGCACGTAGAAAATGGCCACGCGATCAGGGACGAAACAGCACTTGCCTCCACGCTCGTCTGTCACCGGCCAGCCCCCGAGGTCGCTGACCGGGGGCGGTGATGCCCGCACCTCGATCCCGGCGAGCTTCTTCGCCCGGGCGGCGGCCCCGATGCTGCTCCTCGACGACGACCGCCGCCTGCGCCAGGCCAACCGCGCCGCGCTGCAGATGCTCGGCCTCCAGCTCAGCGCCCTGACCAGGCATCGCCTCGACCAGCTCGTCGCCAGGACCTCGACCGAGGCGCTCGACTCGGAGTGGCGCCGGCTGCTCGCCGCCGGCCACGGCCACGGCCGGCTGCTCGTTCGGCGGCCCAACGGTGGCGTGGTCGAAGTCCACTACAGCGCCACGCCACGGATCGCCGGCGAGCTGCACCTGTTGGTCCTGGTTCCCGGCGCGGACCTCGGGGAGGGGATCACTCCCGGCCCGGCGCTGAGCGATCGGGAGCGCGAGGTCTTGAGCAGGATCGCCAACGGCGAGGAGGGCACCGAGCTGGCCGGTCGCCTGCGGATCGCTCCGGAGACGGTGCGCCGCCACCTCTCCAACGCGCGCCAGAAGCTGGGAGCGCAGAGCCGGGCGCACGCCGTCGCGCTGGCCCTGGCCAGAGGCGAGATCGGCTGGCCCACCGCCCGGCCGGGGGAATACGAAGACGACTAGTCCGGGCCGCCGGGGCAGAATTGCTCGGTGACGGTGTTGCCGTCGGTGCAGGAGACGATCGACGGACCGGCGAGGCCGGTCTTCGCCCAGCGGATCGGGGATCGGCCGAGCGGGTCACCGCTCTCGTCGTAGGCAACGACCTGGGCCTGGGAAGGTCCGGCGATGTCGCCGATTCCCTCCGGCAGGAAGGCGACGAAGAACGCGTAGTCCTGCTCGGGCGTGATCCGAAGGTCGGTGCGCAGCGTCGAGTCGAGCGAGAAGACCCGGGAGGGCGCGACGTCGGTTGCCGCGCCGGCGGATCGCCGGTAGGTCACCTCGACCTCGGCCGTTCCGGCCGGCGCCACGCCGCCCGCCGCAAGAGTGCCCGGAGCCAGGACGCTCACGATCGGCACCGCGAGGTCGGCGCGGATGCCGGTCAGCTGGCAGCTCGCCAGACGCCGGTCTCCGGGCCAGAGGACGTTGAAGCACAGCCCTTCGTCGAAGTCGTAGTCCGCATAGACCTCGTACCGCTCTCCGCCGGGGCTGGCCTCGGTGGCGATCAGCACCGCATTCGAGAGACGCTGCTGGTCCGTTTCGGGCTTGGTGTCGTCGCTGAGCCCGACCAGATCGGCGACCCAACCGGCGACGGCGCGGCCGGGGGCGGTCGTCACGGTCGCGGTCGCCACGGCGAGCAGCGCCAGGGCCGTGGCCATCGCGACGCGGACGCGGTCACGCGGCCGGGGCTGCTCGAAGGAGTCACGCAGCGCAACGCCGAGCTCGTCGAGGGCTGCGATCCGAGGTTCAGGCGGTGCCACGTCCCACCTCCTCCTCAATCGAGCCAGGGGCGTCGAGCGCCGCCGCGAGCGCCCTCAGGCCCCGGGAGACCCGGGCCCGGGCGGCGACCTCCGACACGTGCAGGCGCGCGGCGACCTCCGGATAGGGCAGCTCGTGAACGACGCGCAGCTCCACCGCGCTTCGCTCGGCTCCCGAGAGCTGGGCCAGCCCGGCGGCGACCGCCGCCCTCAGCTCGGTCAGCTCGGCGAGTCGCTCGATCTGGCGTTCGCTGTCGGGGTCCAGCTCCGGGACCTCGATTCGCAGGCGCTCGAGGGCGCGACGCTCGGCGCGGCCGCGGCGATAGAAGGCCTTGAGCTGGTTGCGCGCGATCCCGTAGAGCCAGGCCAGCGCCTCCTCGTCGGTCTCGGCCCGCAGGCGCCGGACGCTGAGCAGCGCTTGAGCGAACGTCTCGGCGGTCAGGTCGAGCGCCAGCTGCGGGTCGTAGACCCGGCGGGCGAAGAACGTGACCAGCTTTCGCCCATGCCGCTCGTAGAACGCGGCGAATCCGTCCTGGGTGCTGAGCAGACGCCGCATCGATCGCTGCGAGCCCATCGTTGAGATAGTTGCGCCTCGCCGGCTGCCGTGACAGGAGGGGTCCTACGAGCCGCTAGTCGAAGTAGCGGAACTCGCAGCCGCTCTGGCTGTCGCCGCCGTCCCAGGCGCAGTAATCGTTGATGCCGTTGCCGCCGTTGACCGAGTCGCCGCCCGCGCCGTCGTCGCCGGAGACGATGTCGCCATTCTCGCCGCCCCTCAGGGTGTCGATCCCGTTGTGGTCCCAGACGTAGTCGCCATCGTCCTGGCCTTCCCCGAGGTCACCGCCCGGTCCGCCGAAGACCTGGTCGCCGCCGCCGCCGCCGAAGACCCAGTCGGCGCCTTCGTCACCCTCGAGCGCGCCGTCGCTGCCGCCCTGGCCGTCGAGGAAATCGCCGCTGCCGAACATCTGGGCGCAGTCCGAGCCGCCGCCCATGAAGTAGACGTCCGCTCCGCCGGTGCCGTTGGTGACCGGACCGCAGTTGTCGTCGTCCCCGAACTGCGTCGCCGTCGAGTAGCCGGCGTAGGCGAGGGCGAACGACAGCGACAGCACGAGCCCGCCGAGGGCCAGCCGCCGCCTCGCCGAGACCGCCCCGGTCATTGCTCGTCCTCCCCCTGGTCGTCCGTCAGCAACGTGCACGCATCCGGCCGTTCCGCCGGGTTGGCGATCGCGGCACAGAGCGCAGCGGCCTTCGCCGCCGCGATCTCCTCCACGCCGGCGTCGGCGGGCGCGAACTCGACCTCGGTGACGTAGCAGCCACGCAGCTGGCTCGCCTCCCTGAACGTCGTGTTCGGGATCGCCGCGCAGTCGACCCGGTGCGCGCTCGCCTGCACGGCAGGGGGGTTGTCTGGAGCTTTGGCGGCCGCCAGGCCTGCGCCGACGCCGATCGCCGCACACGAGCCGAGCAGCACGGGTAGCCGCACCCTCTGCAGCTTGTTCACGCTTCACCCTCCTTGGTGTCGCAGAGAGACAGTGTCGGCGACCGTACCGCGAGGCGTGGACGGGTCAAGCGCCGATGAACGTTTCGGGTACGCCGTCGCTCACCCCGCGCCGCCGAAGGCACGGGCGAGGCGCTTGAAGATCGCCCAGGAGGTGTCGGCCCTCCCGGGAGGAGTCTCGAGGTCGGTCATCACCGCGATCGTCGCCCCGGTTGCTGGATCGGTCCAGTGCTGGGTCGAGAACCCCAGGTAGAGGCCATCGTGGCCAACCCAGCGGCGCCCATCGAGGCGGATCCGGAAGACGCCCAGGCCCGCGCCGCCCCGTCCGAAGCGCAGCATCTCGCGCTTCGTTGCCGGGTCGAGGAGGTCGCCGGCGACGAGCGCGTTGGCGATCTCGCCGAGCTCCGCGGACGTCGTCGCCAAGCCGCCGTCGGTCCACACCTCGCCCCAGAAGTCGGTCGGAACGAAGCCGTCGGGCCACCGGTCGCGCATCGACCCGTCGCGGTGGCCGACGTAGGGGACCGCGAAGTCGCGAAACGGAACGCTGCCGTAGCGCCAATCCGATCGATCGAGACCCAGTGGGTCGGCGACCAGGCGCTCGAAGCTCTGCTGGATCGAGCGCTGCGTGACCCGCTCGATGATCCCGCCGAGGGCGATGTAGTTGGTGTTCGAGTAGCTGTAGCGGCTCCCCGGCCGGAAGCGCAGCCCGCGCACCGATCCCAACACCTCGCGGCGGGTCCATTGATGGTGCGGGTGGCCGACGATGAGCTGGTTGACGCGCCGGCTGCCCAGGTAGTCGGGGAGCCCGCTCGTGTGCCGGAGGAGGTCGACGACGAGGATCCGCCGAGCGGCGTCGTGCAGCGGCAGGTAGCGCGCGGCCCGGGCCCGCAGCTTGACTCGCCCCGCCTCGACCAGCCGCAGGACGATCGCCGCGGTCGCGGTCTTGCCGCTGCTCGCGGTGATGAAGCGCGTCGCCGAGGTGACGGCGTCGGATCCGCCCGCCCGCTCGACCCCGGCGGCTCCACTCCAGACCGTTCGGCCGTCGCGGATCAGCGCCGCGGTGACGGCCGGCACGCCGAGGTCATCGCGCGCATCGGCGAGGATGCGGTCGAGGCGAGCTTCGAGGCCCCGCTCCCCGGCCGCGGCCTCCTCGGCCGGCCCGCTGCCGGTGGCGTCGCAGCCCGCGATGGCCAGGAGGCACAACAGAGCCACCACCTCGCCTGCGGCCAGCCGCAGCGCCCGCTCGACCCGCACCGAGACCTCCTTCCGGGCAGTGCCGCCTTCCCCGGCGGTCGTCGTGATTCTGGCACCGCGCCCGCCGCGGGTCTGCGGCTCCCCGCTCAGAGCGCGGCTTCGATCGCCGCCTCGAGCTCGCGAGCGGTGTCGAGCAGCGGCCCCGGGTCGCGCTCGGCGCGGCTGAGGACGATCGCGCCCTCGACCGCGGAGACGACCAGCGCCGCGAGCCGGTCGGACCGCGCGGCCGGGAGCCCGGCCTCGCGCAGACAGTCGGAGAACGCCTCGCGCCAGGCGCCGAACGAGCGCGCGGCGGCGTCGAGGAGCTCGGGGGCCTCGTCGTGGTTCTCGATCGCGACCGCGGCGATCGGACAGCCGGCGCGGTAGCCGGAGTCCTCGAAGTCGGTCCGCCAGAGCTCGACGAAGCCGCGGAGCGCGGCGATCGGATCGCCGGCGGCGAGCGGCGCGGCGATCGCTTCGCGGGCGCGCTCGCCGACGTAGTCCACGGCCTCGCCGGCGAGCTGCGCCTTGCCGCCCGGGAAGTGGTGGTAGATCGAGCCGCGCGGTGCCCCGGTGAGCTCGATCACCTCGCGAAATCCGGTCCCGGTGTAGCCGCGCTGGCGGAGCAGCTCGGCCGCGCCGCGGACCATGCGGTTTCTGGTCCGCTCGCCGGCGGAGGTCCGGGTGGGTCCTGGGGCGGAACTCATTATGACGTTCATCATAGTATGCTCGGCGGCCCCACTCACCGACGCGCGCCAGGAGGACGTCCATGCCGATGCTCGAGCTCACCTATCCGAAGGGAGCGATCGCCCCCGAAGCCCGCGAGGAATTGCTCGACGAGCTGGCGACGAAGATGCTCGCCGCCGAGAAGGCCCCCGACACCGAGTTCTTCCGCTCGATCACCTGGGTCTACGCGAACGAGATCGACCCGGGCTCGATCGCCGTCGGCGGCCGCTCCGGCGCCGAGCCGCGGTTCCGCGTCCAGGTCACGGTCCCCGAGGGCGCGCTCTCCGATCGCCGCAAGGGGATCCTCGTCGACTCCTTCAATCAGGCCGTCCTGCAGGCCGCCGGACTCCCGGAGAGCGAGGGCCTGCGAGTCTGGACGATCATCAACGAGGTCACCGACGGCAACTGGGGCGCCGCCGGGCAGCAGATCCGCTACAAGCAGCTGGTCGAGCTCGCCGCCGGCGAGCGCGAGAAGGAAGGCGCTCCGGCTTAGCGCACGCGACCGCAGATACGGAGCGTCAGCTCGACCTGTCCCGGCGCTTCGACTTGTCCCAGCGCTTCAGGTAGGGCAGCGGGTCGATCACCGATCCGCCCGTGTAATAGCCCGGCGCCGACCACATCTCGAAGTGCAGGTGGCAGGCGCTGGCGTTTCCGGTCTGCCCGACCACGCCCAGCTGCTCACCGGGGTCCACCGCCTCGCGCTTGTGGACCGACGGGCGGCCGGCGAGGTGCATGTAGACGGTGTCGGGCGCCTTGCCGACCCCGTCGACGACCACGTAGTTGCCCGCCGCGGGGTGGGTATCGACGAGCTCGACCCGCCCCGCCTGCGCGGCGACGACGGGCTTGCCGCACTTGGCCATCAGGTCCTGTCCCTGATGATCGCGCCCCGCCCCGAGCCCGTCTCCGTAGGTGTGGTGGCCGCGGATCGGGAAGACGCCGACGCCGTCGCCGCCATTGCCGGAGTCCCCGGTCCCGCCGTCGCTGCCGATCCCGCCACTCGTCGCGGCGATCGCCTGCGCGCCGAAGCCGCAGACCGCGGCCGCCGCCATCAGCCCGGCCACGGTCGCGCGGCGGCCGGGGTTCTTCCACTTTCCGATCACTGTCCAGTCCCTTTCGTCGGCCTACGGGGTTAGCTGACGGGCTGGCGCTGAAAGAGCCTGCGCCCTCGCCAATCGCGGCGAGTTAGCCCCAAACAGATGGGTCCCCCGATCTCGTTGCCCTGCGGGCTCCGAGATTCGGCTTTACCGGTTATCGAGCGCGTCAGGGTACAAAACCCCGCCGACGACGGCGCCGGTAGGGTTCGCCGCGTGGAAGCAGGGGCCGGCCCGCAATCCGACCAGGAGCTGCGCGAGCAGGCGCTTCAGAGCCTCAAGAAGAAGCGCGACTTCCGCACCCACCTGGTCATGTACGTGGTCATCAACGCGTTCCTGATCGGGATCTGGGCGGTCACCGGCGCGGGGTTCTTCTGGCCGGTGTTCGTGCTCGGCGGCTGGGGGATCGGCCTGATCGCCAACGCCTGGGACGTCTACGGGCGCAAGCCGATCAGCGAGGCGGAGATCGCCAGCGAGACCGAGCGCCTGCGCGGCCGTCCACCGGGCTGACCCGTCCGGTCAGCCGTGGCGGCGCAGGAAGTCGCGCACCCAGTCCCGTGATCGGTAACGGCCCCCGTAGAGCGATGAGACGTGACCGCCGCCGTGAACGACCATGAAGCGGGAGTTGGCGAAGTCGGCGGCGACCATCCTGCCCTCCGTCGCGCTGGTGACGTCGTCGAGCTCGCCGGAGATCACCAGCGTCGGCATCCGCGGGGGCGGAGCCCCGGGCGGCGCCGGCGGCTCGTAGAGGTCCGTCGGCCGCGGCCACTCGAGGCAGTCCAGGTAGCCCGCGGTCGACTCGAGCCCGATCTCGCGCGGGGTGAAGGGCGCGAACTCGCGCCGCGGGTACGTGGCGAGGCGGGCGCGGAGCTGGCGCCGACGCGTGGCCTTGCCGGCCTCCTTGTCCCACAACATCGGGTAGTCGTTGCAGCTCACCGCGAGCTCGTCGCCGCCTGAGTAGTAGCGGTAGTTCCCGTAATCGCCCCCACCGGTGGTCAGCCGCCGGTAGGGACGGCGATCGCCGTCGAGGTACGCGCTGAGCGCCCGGTCGATCCTCAGGTAGTTGTGGCGCGGCGGCTCGTAGCCGGCGAAGGCGAGCACGTCGAGCAGCGGGCCGACGCCGCGCTTCGTCTCCCGCAACAGCGCGACCACGTGCGCCAGACGACGCCCCGCGTCGCCGTGGCAGCGGTCGGCGCGCTCACAGACGGTGGTGAGCGACTCGATGCCGGTCTTCCACAGGCTCGGATACAGCGGATCCTCGCCGCGCACCGGATAGGCGCCGTCGAGGACCAAGGCCGTGAGCGAGCCGCCGTGGCGATAGGCGTACGACTGGCCGAGAAACGTGCCGTAGGAGTCGCCGTAGAGTGAGACGCGCCGGTAACCGAGCAGCCGGCGGACCGCGTCGATGTCGTCGGCGGCCGCCGCGGTCCGGTAGGAGGCGAAGGTCGGTCCGAGGACGCGCGCGCACTGGGCCGCGGCTGAGCGCTCGGACCCGCGGCCGGCCTGGAATCGCGGGCAATCGATCGCCCGCGAATGGCCGGTGCCCCGCATGTCGACGACGACGAGCTCGCGGCGCTCGAGCAGCGGCCCGAGCATGTGGACGTAGTAGCGGGCGCTGCCGATCGAGCCGTAGCCGGGGCCGCCCTCGACGGCGATGATCGCCCCCCGCGACGGGCGGTCGCGATCGGTTCTCGCGCGGACCCCGAATGTGATCGGGATCGTCCCGAGCGATGGATCGGCGCGCTCGAACGGGACCACGAGCGTGCCGCAGCGAAGCCGCTCGGGGCGAACGTGCTCGGGGCACTCGCCGAGGGCCGCAAAGCCGGCGGGCGACGGGGCGTCGCCCGCGGCCGCGGCGGCGCCGATCACGAACGCGGCGGCCGCGGCAATCGAGGCCCGGTACCTCATCTCCGAAAGTATGCAGGGGATGCCACGCCGCACCTCGATCTCCGCCTCGGAGGCCCGCCGCCTGGCGCTCGCCTCCCAGGGATTCGCCGACCCGCGGCCGCCATCGGAGCCCGGCGGCTGGGACCTGCGCCGGGTGCTGAAACGCGTCGGCCTGCTGCAGATCGACTCGGTCAACGTGCTCGAGCGTGCCCACTACCTGCCGGCGTTCAGCCGCCTCGGGCCGTACCGGCACGAGCTCCTCGACCGGCTCTCGCAGCGCGCCCCGCGGCGGCTGTTCGAGTACTGGGGACACGAGGCCTCGCTGCTGCCGGTCGAGCTCCATCCGCTGCTGCGCTGGCGCATGGACCGGGCCGAGCACGACGCCTGGGGCGGGATGCTGCGGATCAAGCGCGACCGCCCCGCCCTCGTCGCCGAGGTGCTCGAGCAGGTCCGCGAGCGCGGCCCGATTGCCGCCTCGGAGCTGACCGCCGAGCGGCCGCGGCGCAGCGGCCCGTGGTGGGACTGGTCGGATTCGAAGCGCGCGCTCGAGTGGCTGTTCTGGTCCGGACAGGTGACCGCCGCGCGGCGGCGGCGCTTCGAGCGCCTCTACGACCTCCCCGAACGGGTCCTGCCGGCGAAGGTCCTGGCGGCGCCGACCCCGTCGCCCGAGGACGCGCAGCGCGCGCTGATCCGGATCGCGGCGCGGTCGCTGGGCGTCGCCGCCGAGCGCGACCTGCGCGACTACTTCCGCCTTCCCGCCGCCGCGGCGAAGCTGCGCGTCGCCGAGCTGGTGGAGGCCGGAGAGCTCGTCCCGGTGGCGGTCGAGGGCTGGGGCCGCACCCAGGGCTACCTCGCGGCCGGGGCGCGGATCCCGCGGCGGGTCGACGCCGCGGCGCTGATCGGACCGTTCGACTCCCTGCTCTGGGAACGCAGCCGGGTGGAGCGGATCTTCGGCTTCGAGTTCAAGCTCGAGATCTACGTCCCGGCGCCCAAGCGCCGTCACGGGTACTACGTGCTCCCGTTCCTGCTCGGCGACCGGCTCGTGGCGCGCGTCGACCTGAAGGCCGATCGCGGCGCGGGCGTCCTGCGGGCGCGCGCGACCCATCTCGAGGACGGCGCGCCGGCCGAGACCCGCGACGCCCTCGCCGCCGAGCTCGCGCTGCTCGCGTCCTGGCTCGGCCACGAGTTCGACGGCGGGAGCTGAGCTTCGGCGCGATTCGCGGACCGGCGGGATTCGCGCCAGCTACCATTACTTCAGAAAGTAAAGCTCCTTCATTTGGAAAAGGATCGGCATGCAGCTCCTCCTCATACCCCTCGACGACAGCATCCTCTTCCCGGGGATGACCGTGACGATCGCCGCCGACGTCGGCGACGCCGAGCAGGTCTTCCTGCTGCCGCGTCCCGACGGCGAGTACGGCACGACCGGAACGATCGCCGACGTGGTCGAGACCGGGCGCCTGCCCGGCGGCATCAACGCGGTCACACTGACCGGCGTCAACCGCGGTCGCGCCGGCACCGCCTCGCCGGCCGCCAACGGCGAGCTGACGATCGAGGTCGAGCCGCTCACCGATGCCGTCCCGACCGAGGGCCGGATTCTCGAGCTCGAGCGCGACTACCGTGCCGTGGTCGAGGAGATCCTCGAGCTGCGCGGTGACGACGGCCGCGTCGGGGCGTTCCTGCGCTCGATCTCCGAGCCAGGCCCGCTCGCCGACACCTCCGGCTACAGCCCCGACATCTCGCTCGCCGACAAGCAGCGGCTGCTGGAAACGGTCGACGTAACAGACCGGCTCGAGCTGGCGCTCGAGCTGCAGCGCGAGCGCCTGGCGGAGCTTCAGGTCCGCCGGCGGATCCGCGACGACGTCGAGTCCGGCGCCCAGGCGCAGCAGCGCGAGTACTTCCTGCGCAAGCAGATGGAGTCGATCCGCAAGGAGCTCGGCGAGGACGACGCCTCGATCGTCGACGAGTACCGGGCGAAGATCGAGCGGTCCGCGATGCCCGACGCCGTCCGCGAGCAGGCCGAGCGCGAGCTGGGGCGGCTCGAGCGGATGGGTGAGTCGACCGGCGAGTCATCGATGATCCGCACCTACCTGGATTGGCTCCTGGGCGTCCCCTGGGGTGAGCGCTCGGACGAGCGCCTCGACCCGGTCGCCGCCCGCGAGGTCCTCGACGCCGACCACGCCGGGCTCGAGGACGTCAAGGACCGAATCACCGAGTACATCGCCGTTCGTGGCCTGCGCCGCGAGCGCGGCCTCTCCGACGAGGGCCGCGGCGGCGGCGCGATCCTCACCCTGATCGGCCCGCCGGGGACCGGCAAGACCTCGATCGGCGAGTCGATCGCCCGCGCGACCGGCCGCGAGTTCGTGCGCATGTCGCTCGGCGGCGTCCGCGACGAGGCGGAGATCCGCGGCCACCGGCGCACCTACATCGGCGCTCTGCCCGGTCGACTGGTGCGGGCGCTGAAGGACGCGAAGACGATGAACCCCGTGATCATGCTCGACGAGGTCGACAAGGTCGGCGCCGACTGGCGCGGCGACCCGAGCTCGGCCCTGCTCGAGGTCCTCGACCCGGCCCAGAACCACAGCTTCCGCGACCACTACCTCGACGTCGAGCTCGACCTCTCCGAAGTCCTGTTCATCGCGACCGGGAACGTCGCCGAGACGATTCCCGGTCCGTTGCTGGATCGGATGGAGGTGGTCCGCTTCGACGGCTACACCACCGACGAGAAGGTGGCGATCGCGCGCGGCTACCTGTGGCCCCGCCAGGTCGAGCGCAACGGCCTCCGTGCCGAGGAGGTCGAGGTCGCCGACGAGACGATCGAGAAGGTGGTCACCGAGTACACGCGCGAGGCCGGTGTCCGCTCGCTCGAGCGCGAGCTCGGCAAGCTGCTGCGAAAGACGGCGACCCGGATCGCCTCCGAGCGGGCGAAGCCCCCGGTGGCGATCGACGACGACGCCGTCCGCGAAGCGCTCGGCAAGCAGCGCTTCTTCCAGGAGGCCGCCGAGCGCACCGCCGTTCCAGGGGTCGCAACCGGCCTCTCGGTGACCGGTGCCGGCGGTGACGTCCTGTTCATCGAGACGACCTCGATGCCCGGCAAGGAGGGCTTCGTGCTCACCGGCCAGCTCGGGGACGTGATGAAGGAGTCGGCGCGAATCGCGCTCTCCTACGTCCGCGGCCACGCTGCTGAGCTCGGGATCGACGACGACGCGTTCGCCGAGCGCGAGTTCCACATCCACGTCCCCGCCGGGGCGATCCCCAAGGACGGCCCGAGCGCCGGGATCACGATGACCACGGCGCTGGTCTCGCTGCTGCGCGGCCGCCCGGTCAAGCACACGGTCGGGATGACCGGCGAGCTCACCCTCCAGGGCCGGGTGCTGCCGATCGGCGGCCTGAAGCAGAAGGTGCTCGCCGCGCACGCCGCCGGCCTCACCGACGTCGTGATCCCGGAGCGCAACCGCGCCGACCTCGACGACGTCCCCGCGGACGTCCGCGAGGAGATGCGCTTCCACCCGGTGCTCTCGATCGACGAGGTGCTCGAGCAGGCGCTCGAGCCCGAGCCGGCGCTGGCCGCCCAGTGAGCGCCGTTTGGGCCGCTTACGGGCTTGCTTGCACCGGCAACTAGTTTTCGCTATACTTTCTGAAGTCAGGGGACCAGTACAGGGGGACCAACGACGAATACGAGAGGTGAAGATGCCTCGCCAGAGGGGCGCTGCCGACCAGCGCCAAGTACGCCGCAAGCGCGGCGACCACGACAACCAGACTTCGCGTGCACGGGCGCAACAGCGCACGGACACGCACGCCGTCGCCGAGCCGACCACGGACAGCCTGCAGCTGTTCATCAACCAGGCGATGAAGTACCCGCTGCTCACGGCGGCGGAGGAGATCGAGCTCGCGAAGCGGATCGAGAAGGGCGATCTCGAGGCCAAGGAGCGGATGGTCAACTCCAACCTGCGCCTGGTGATCAAGTTCGCCCGCCGCTACCAGGGCTTCGGCCTGCCGCTCGGCGACCTCGTCCAGGAGGCGATGCTGGGGCTGATCCGCGCCGCGGAGAAGTTCGACTGGCGGCGCGGCTACAAGTTCTCGACCTACGCGGTGCTGTGGATCAAGCAGTCGATTCAGCGTGGGCTCGACAACACCGGCCGCCCGGTCCGGATCCCGGCCCACATCGCCCAGCGTGAGCGAACCGTCAACCGCGTCACCTCCGAGCTCGCCGTGAAGCTCAACCGCGAGCCGACCGACGAGGAGGTCGCGAAGAAGACGAAGCTGCCGCTCGACGAGGTGATGGCGGTCCGTGACCTGACCAGGGTGACGACCAGCCTCGACATGCCGGTCGGGGAGGGCGACACGACCCTCGGCGAGCTGCACGCGGAGAGCACCGCGGCGCTCGAGGACGAGGTGCTCGAGCGCGAGCAGGAGGAGGCCGTCGGCTCGGCGCTGGCGAAGCTTCCCGAGGCCGAGCGCCGCGTGATCGAGGCCCGCTTCGGTACCGGCGGCCGGCCCGAGCTCTCGATCCGCGAGACCGCGCGTGCCCTGGGCGTGACCCAGAACGCCGCCCGCGAGCTCGAGGCGAGGGCGCTTGCCCGCCTCGCCACCGACGGCTCTCTCTCCGGTTTCCGCGCCGCGGCCTAAGCCGCGGGCGGGAACCTGGTGATCCGCAGCGCGCTGGCGCCGGTGTCGATCGGCAGCTCGTCGGTGGGCGCGTTGCCACCGAAGGGGGCGGCGCTGACCGCGACCAGGTTGACGTAGAGGCTGCGCCCGGGCGCCGTGCGCACGATCGCGACCCCGTACTTGTTCGACGTCTGGGGCCCCTCGCCGGGAATGCAGTTGAAGCCGGTCGGCTTCGACAGCTGACCCTTCCACGTCAGCTCCGTCACCCGCGCGGGGTCGGCCTGGCCGGGGCTCTGGGCCAGGAACATCCGGGTCGTGATCCGTGCCGGCGCCGCCAGCGCGTCCGCGTCGGTGACCAGCTCGCCCCGGACCAGCAACTGCTCGCCGGCCTGCAGGTCGGCGAGCTCGTGCGAGAGCACGACCGTCGCCCGCTTCGCGATCGGAACGCCGACGCACAGGCAGGAGCCCTGGATCTCCGCCGCGGGCTCGCGCGCCTCGCCGGGCCGAAAGCGGACCACCCGGATGCCCGCCATGTCCTGGTCGACGACCGGCGTCTTCTCGTTCTGACCGACCAGGATCACGTCGCCGGGCTTCGCGTCCGGGTGGCTGACGTCGACGACCAGGTTGACGTGCGGCGGCCCCTGCCAGGGCAGCCCGCCCTTCGGGATCCGCGCCTCGGCGTCGCCGAACGTGACCACTGCGTGGTGGAGCTCGTGGGTGACCGCCCGCCGCCACGGTGACTTCGAGAGCTCGATCCCGTCGACGGCGTCGGCGCCTGGGGCCAGCACCAAGGTCGCGGAGACGTTCGGTGCGTACGAGTACGCGTTGCCGATCAGGCCCGGGTGGTTCGGGTCCGGGGCGTCGGTGGTCAGCTCGAGCTCGGCGAAGGCGAGCAGCCGGTCGCCGGCGGCGAGCTCGGGCAGCGGAGTCTCGGTCTCGATCCCCGGGCCGAGCGAGAGGACGACGTGGCGCGAGCCGGGCGCCGTCGCGATCGGGACGGTCTCGACCAGCTCCGGCTCGTCCTGGGTCGCCCCGACCGCGATCGAGGTCTGCGGCGGGCCGGCGGGCCCGTCGTCAACCGCAGGATCCTCGCGGTGGCCGGGAGGCTGGGGCCGGGCGGGGGCACCCGTGGGCTGTTCGCGCCGGCGCCCGGCGACGGCCTCACGCCGTGACGTCCTGGGCCCGGGGTCTCGCTCGGGCCTCGGCTCGGCCGCCCGCTGCTCGCGATCCGCGCCCGCCGCCCGCCGCTTGGGCTCGGATCGTTGCGGCTCGGGCTCGGATCGTTGCGGCTCGGGCTCGGCCGGCCGGCGTTCGGGCTCGGGACGTTGGGACTCACGGTCCCGGCGGTCGCGCCCGCCCCCTGCGCGAGGCCGGTCGCGGCCCTGCCCGCGGCCGCGCTCGCCTTCGCCCCCGCCCCGCCCCGGCCGCGGCATCAGCCCTTGCCGAAGAGCATCGCCACGCTCGCGTCGTCCGGATCGACCTTGAGCGTCACCGCGTCGCCCGCGCTGAACGGCGCCGCGGGATAGATGTACTGGTTGAAGGTGATCTGGTAGGGCTCGCCGCCGACCGGATGAGCGGTCACCGTGATCACGTTCTCGGCGCCGCCGGGCGTGTCGGTGGCACCGGTCGGCTCCATCGCGTCGATCTTCGCCGGCGTATCGACGCCCTCGTTCATCAGCTTCTTCGCCCGGTTGGCGAGGTCCATCTGGCCACGGTCAGCGCCGACCCCGACCTTGCTCGTCTGCGCCTGGACCGACTCGGCGGCACCCTTCAGCTTGTCCATGAAACCCATCCCGGTTTTCCTTCGCGTCGTGTGCCACGACTCTATTCGGCCCGCTCAAGGCGGGCTAATGGGTGATCGCCTTGATCGCGATCAGCGAGGCGCCGATGGCCAGGGCGACCCCGGTCACGACGATGTTGCGGGCGTGTGAGATCCCCGCCTCGCGATTGGCGAGCAGGGAGTAGCAGCCGATCACGCCGAGGCCGAGCCACGGCGCGATGTCGTAGGCGGTCGGCAGCTCGATCGCGTCGACCTCGACGAGCAGGAACGGCACCAACGCGGCCATCGCGGCAACCGTCCCGGCGGCGGCGTCTCTTACCTGCTGGCCGACCTCGCGGCGGGTCAGGTGGCGGCGCTCGCGGATCACGTGGCCGATGTACTCGGCGTACTGCTCGGCGAGCGTCGCCGCGATCACCGAGCCGATCACGGCGGCGATCACCTCGTCGGCCTCCGCGTTGGCCTCCTCGAGGACGAGGATCACGGCAAGCGCGACGATCGACCCGTAGACGGCGCGCGCCGCCCGCTGGGCTATCCGCTCGTTCAGCACGCCGGGCATTCTCCCGGCGGCCGCGGCGTCAGCCCGACTCGGCCTTCTCGAGGAGCCCGCGGCCGAGCGCGTAGCGGACGAGCTCGGAGCGCTTCGTCAGCTGCAGCTTCTGCTGGATGTGGGCACGGTGCGATTCGACCGTGCGCACGCTGAGGAAGAGCTCGTCGGCGATCTCGGAGTTCGTATGCCCGAGCGCGATCAGGCGCAGGACGTCGAGCTCGCGGTCCGAGAGCCCGTCGACCGTCTCGCCCGGGTCGGCTGCGAGCTTGGCGCCGAGCTCCGGCTGCAGGTAGGTCCGCCCGTCGGCGGCGAGCCGGACCGCGTGGACGAGCTCCTCGTCGACCGCCTCCTTGAGCACGTAGCCGAGCACGCCCGTCTGGATCGCCTGACGGGCGTAAGCGGGCTCGTTCTCCATCGTCAGCACGACGATTCCGGTCTCGGTTGAGGCCTTGCGCAGCTCCGGCACCGCGCCGATGCTCGGGCCGCCGGGCATGTTGAGGTCGAGGATCAGCACGTCGGGCTTGTGGCCGCGGGTGTAGCGGATCGCGGACTCGATGTCCCCGGCCTCGGCGACGACCTCGAAATCCTCCTCGGCGTCCAGGAGCAGGCGTAGCGCGCTACGAACCACCGCATGGTCATCCGCCAGCACAATCGTGATCGACCCCATAACCCACCTAAGCCTAACGCGGGTGGCTGGAACTAGGGACAGCAGGCCCCATCCGCAAGCTATCGCTCACGCACGAGCAAGGTCTGCAGGGCGCGGCCGATCGGCCCGCGCTCGTCGTGGAGCGCCGTGTCGGCGAGCCCGACGCCGTTCGGCTCCGGGAGCGTGATCGCGTCCAGGCCGACCCACTCGCCCGCCGGCAGGCGGTGCAGGTGGACGCTCAGGTCGACGTTGATGAAGATGTAAAGACCCAGGTCGAGCGTGGCGCTCACCCCGTTGCCCGAGTCGGCGGCCGCCAGCACGCGCTGCAGCGGGCTCGGCCGCTCGCCGGCGACCAGCGGGTGGCGCATCCGCATCCACACCGTCGCCGGCCCGAGCTCGAGGAAGGAGCCGGAGACGAACCGGTACTCCATCGCCGTGTGGTAGCCGACATCCCAGCCGGTGTCGAAGAAGGGCTTCTCCTCGGCCGCGTCGGGGCCCGGTGGCGGATCGGCGCGCGGCAGGCCGGGCGGGAGCTCGGTCGGTTGCTCAGCGAGCCGCCAAGCGGCGGCGCGGACCAGCGGCTCGTCGGAACGGTCGAGCAGCGTCGCGGCGAGCAGCTCGACCGACCGCCCGGGACGTACGACCTCGAACTCCACCCGCAGCGGCGCGATCGGCACCGGGCGCAGGACCTCGAAGGTGATCCTGCCGATGAACCAGCCCTCCGGAGTGGCTCGCTCCAGCTCGCGGGCGATCAAGGCCGCCGGCGGTCCGGCGTGCTGGGAACCCGGATCCCAGGGCCCGCGCGTCAGCTCGGATGAAACGAATTCGCCCCCTTCGGGGACATAGAAGGCAGAGGACATCAGCGCACTAACCTAGGAGACAAGCGATGGAGAACGTCGAGAAGACCGAGGCTGAGTGGAGGGCGGAGCTCTCCCCCGAGGAGTACCACGTGCTCCGCGAGCAGGGGACCGAGCGCGCCTTCACCGGGGATTACTGGGACAACCACGAGGACGGCGTCTACCGCTGCAAGGGCTGCGGCGCCGAGCTGTTCGACTCGGACACGAAGTTCGACTCGGGCACCGGCTGGCCGAGCTTCTTCGACCCGATGGACCACGACGCGGTCGAGACCCGGCCCGACAACAGCCTCTTCATGCGCCGCACCGAGGTCGTCTGCAAGCGCTGCGGCGGCCACCTCGGCCACGTGTTCGACGACGGGCCGAACCCCACCGGGCTGCGCTACTGCCTCAACAGCTGCTCGCTGGACTTCGCGCCGAAGGACGACGCGTAACTCCGAGCCCGGCCGTCTTTTGCCGGGTAGGGGTGGGTTGAGCAGTTTCGGACGGTGAGCCGCGTCTTACCCCCGCTGGAGGGGGTTTCGGCGCGGCTCGCTTGAAAAACGCGAGGTTCCGCGGGACCACCCTCCCCTGCCTGCCCTACCCGGCTCCGATCACCTCGGGCGCCCCGGCCTCCACCAACGCCGCCGGCAGCGCGACCGAGCCGTCCGCCTGCTGGCCGTTCTCGATCAGCGCGATCAGCGTGCGGCTGATCGCGACCGCGGTGCCGTTCAGGGTGTGCAGGACCTCTGGGGATGCCTCCGGCTCGGGCCGGAAGCGGGCTCCCAGCCGGCGCGCCTGGTAGTCGGTCGTGTTCGAGCACGAGGTCAGCTCGCGGTAGCGGCCCTGGCTCGGGATCCAGGCCTCGCAATCGAACTTGCGCGCCGCCGGTGCCCCGAGGTCGCCGAGCGCGATGTCGACGACCCGGTACGGGATCTCGAGTGCGGCGAGGATCCGCTCCTCCAGCGCCAGGATCCGCTCGTGCTCGGCGCTCGACTCCTCGGGCCGCACGAACGAGAACATCTCGACCTTGTCGAACTGGTGGACGCGGAAGATCCCGCGGGTGTCCTTGCCGGCGGCGCCCGCCTCGCGCCGGAAGCAGGTCGAGATCCCGGCGTAGCGGCGCGGCAGCTCGGCGGCGTCGAGGATCTCGTTCGCGTGCAGGGCGGCCAGCGAGACCTCCGAGGTGCCGACCAGGAAGAGCTCGTCGCGCTCGATCTCGTAGATCATCTCGCGCTCGCCGGGGAAGAACCCGGTCCCCTGGAGCGGCCACTCGCGGACCAGGACCGGCGGCACGACCGGCTCGAAGCCCTCGGCGCGGACGGTGTCGACGGCAAGCCGGACCAGGGCCAGCTCGACCATCACGAGGTCGCCGATCAGATACGCGAACCGCGAGCCCGACGCCTCGGCCGCCTTCTCGATCTCGATCCACCCGTGCTCGAGCCCGAGGTCGAGGTGGTCGCGGGCCTCGAAGTCGAAGCTCGGCGGCTCGCCGACCTCGCGGAGCGTGACCGCGTCGTCCTCGCCGCCGTCGGGCGCCTCCGGCGCCGGCAGGTTTGGCAACGTTGCCGCGAGCGCGTCGCGGCGCTCCTCGACTTCGGCGAGCTCGGCCTGCAGCTTCTTGAGCTCGGCCGAGAGGGTCTTCATGCGCTCGATCACATCGCTCGCGTCGCCGCCCTCGCGCTTTGCCGCCGCGATCTCGTCGGACGCTCTGTTCTGCTCGGCGCGGCGGCCCTCCACCTCGGGCAGCAGCTCGCGCCGGCGCGCGTCCAGCGCCAGCAGCTCGTCGAGGTCGGCGGCGGCGCCGCGGCGCGCGAGCGCGGCGCGTGCCGGCTCCGGGTCCTCGCGGATCGCGCGGAGGTCGAGCACCTGGCCGGCCGGGCCTAGCCGCCGGCCGCGGACTGCTGCTCTTCGGACTCGACCTCGCTCGCGTCGCCCGGCGCCGGCGGCCGGTCGATGTCGTCGCCCGAGTATTCGCCGACGAAGTCGGCGACCGCCTCGGCCTCGTCGCCGACGAGGATGTTCTGCGGCATGATCGCCCCGGAGAAGCCGCCGTTGCGGATCGCATAGAGGACGTCCTCCGGGCTCTCGACCCGCTCGTCGAGGTTCGGGCCTTGGTTGCGCACAACGCGGTTGGCCGAGCCCTGGGTGCCGGCCGCGGTCAGCGTGTGGCATCCGCCGCAGCGCTCGGAGAAGAGCACGGCGCCGTCGTAGTTCGCATCGTCATCGGAGAGCTGGATGCCCTCGGTCCCGCAGGCCGCGAGGGCCAACGCAGCGACGGTCGCAGCTGTGAGGGCGAGAAGGAGTCGCACCGCGGCGGCATCATACTTTTCGACCCCGTGGCCGCGCCGACACCCGACCAGCTACGAAGCGTGATGGCGCTGGCGCCGAGCGCGGTCACGGTCGTCACCGCGATCGGACCGGACGGCCCGGCGGGCGCAACCGCGAACGCGGTCACCTCGTTGTCGCTCGATCCGCCGCTGATGCTCGCCTGCCTCGATCGCGGTTCGCGGACGCTCGAGGTGGTCCGCGCCGGCGGGAGCTTCGGGGTCAGCGTGCTCGCAGCCGGCCAGGAGGCGCTCGCCCGCGGGTTCGCCTCCAAGGCGCCGCACACGGAGAAGTTCCGCGAGGTCGGCTGGAGCGAGCGCGAGGGGGTGCCGATCCTCGACGGCGCGATCGCCTGGGTCGCCTGCGGGCTGAGCGAGCTGTACCCGGGCGGCGACCACGAGATCGCGGTCGGGGAGGTGCTCGGTGCCGGCGGGGGCGGCGGCGACCCGCTGATCTTCTACGCCGGGGCCTACCGGCCGTTGGACTGAGCTCGGTGCTCGACCGGGACCGGGAGCTGGTGAGCCTGACACCAGGCGATCAGCTCGCGCCGGGCGATCTCCGCCGGATTCTGCGTCCGCGCGGCGCCCCGGGTCCGGGGCGGTGTCTGGGCTCGCTCGGCGGCGTGTTCGGCCATCTTCCGTCTAAACCGAACATCGGCACCGAAGTCTCGGTTTTAGACCGTACTTTCGTCCGTATTTCGGGCCGTAGTTTCCGTTTCCACGCCTAGAACAGGGCCCCGGTCGTGCCTGCGGCACGCAGGGCGAGCGCGAACACGACCAGCGCCGAGACGGCCATGATTCCCGTCTCGCGGCGCACGATCGCGAGCGCGAAGCGGTGCTGGCGGTCCTTCGGCAGGGCGTCGAAGTCGATCCCCTCGAGCTCGCGCTCGGCGGCGCCGGCGCGCGCTGCCTCGGCGAGCAGGGTGACCAGCAGCGGCAGGACGCCGTAGACGTAATGCAGGTCGTCGGGCGCCTCGTGTCCCAGCAGGAGCAGGATCGTCCCGAGCAGGATCTGGAGGACGACCGCGGCCTGGGCGACCCGGAGCAGATACCAGAACGGGACGCTCGGCTCGCGCCGCAGCCAGGCGATCGCGCCGACGACGCCGGCGGCGAGGTTGGTGATCAGAACGCCGACGCCGACGACCAGGTGGAGGGTCTCCATCGCCGGCGGATCAAAGCACGCACCTCAACGGCGACGCATACCTGTTCGTTTAGGTCGGATTTTTCGCTTTCTGATGCGGAAGCTCACTATGTAGCAACCCATCACAAACTCGGATAGAACTCGGGGGCTCGTGCTGGAGAGTTACCTGCCCGTCCTCGTCTTCATCGCCCTCGGAGCGATCGTCGGCACGGCCTTCGCGCTGCTCAACCACCTCATCGGCCGCAAGCGCATCACCAGCCGCAAGATGAAGGCCGACCCCTACGAATGCGGGCTGCCGAGCGAGGTCTCGCGCACCTTCCGCTTCGGGGTCAGCTTCTACATGATCGCGATGCTGTTCATCCTGTTCGACATCGAGGTCGTCTTCCTCTATCCGGTCGGCGTGATCTTCAAGGCGGCGGACTCGATCTTCGTGCTCGTCGAGCTGCTGATCTTCGTCGTCCTGCTGCTGGTCGCGCTCGTCTACGTCTGGCGCCGGGGAGCGCTCGATTGGAGGTAAGGCGCGAGAAGCTGCGGGGACTGGCTCCGCTTGCCGAGCCCGGCTCGCCGGAGCACCTGCGGGTGCGCCAGCTGCGCGCCCGTGACCTCCTGCGCGGCGACCTCGACGACGCGGACCTCGAGGAGCACGCCTCCCAGTCGGTGCTGACGACGTCGCTCGACAAGCTGCTCGCCTGGGGCGCGTCGAACTCGATGTTCCCGCTCACCTTCGGCCTCGCGTGCTGCGCGATCGAGATGATCGCCGCGGTCGGCTCGCCTCGCAACGACCAGGCACGATTCGGCGCCGAGGCGCTCCGCGCCTCGCCCCGCCAGGCCGACTTCATCATCCTCTCGGGCCGGGTCTCGATCAAGATGGCGCCGGTCATCCGCCGCCTCTACGACCAGATGCTGGAGCCGCGGTGGGCGATCTCGATGGGGGCGTGCTCGTCGTCGGGCGGGATGTTCGCCAATTACGCGGTCGTCCAGGGAGCGGACAAGTTCATGCCGATCGACATTCACGTTCCCGGCTGCCCGCCTCGGCCCGAGGCGCTCTTCTACGGCTTCAACAAGCTCCAGCGCCAGATCCAGGGCAACCCGGACATGGGCTGGCGGCGGCGCTACAACGCGGAGGGCACCGAGGAGTGGGCGCACGACGACGCGATCGCGGGGCCTTCGGAGGCGGCGGAGGCGGCCTATGCACGGGCGCGGGATGCGGTCGACCGTGCCTGACGCGCCGGGCCTCGAGCTGATCGCCGGCGAGCTTCGCGACGCTCACCCGGGCAGCGTCCTCGGCACGTACCACGAGCACGGCCAGGCGTGCCTGATCGTCGACCCAGACCAGATCCTCGCGGTGTTGCGCTGGCTGCGCGACACCCCGGGCCAGGAGTACCGCTTCCTGGCCAGCGTCCACGGGGTCGACTACCTGCCCGCCGAGCCGCGCTTCGGCGTCCACTACGAGCTCATGAACCGCGACCGGGTCGAGCGGATCCGGGTGCGGGCTGCGATCCCCGACCCCGGCGCGCCCTCCGGGCCTTCATCGGGGGAGACCGAGGAGATCGACGGGATGCTGCTGCCGTCGATCGAGAGCTGCGTGCCGCTGTTCCCGACCGCCGACTTCCAGGAGCGCGAGGTCTACGACTTCTTCGGGATCTTCTTCCGCGGCCACCCGGACCTGCGCCGGATCCTGATGCCCGAGGTCTACGTCGGCTGGCCGCAGCGCCGCGACTTCCCGGTCGGCGGCGAGCCCGTGATCTTCACCCACAACGAGCGCGAAGCCCCGGCGTGGTCGTCCGATGACTGAGCCGCGCGAACACGGCAGCGCGCCGGCCCACGGCGGCGACGTGATCGCCGCAACCACGGCGACCGTGATCGGCACCTCGCCGGTCGAGCGCACCGAGGCCGGCGAGGCGCTCGAGCCGGAGCACGAGCTGCTGACCGTGAACATGGGTCCCCACCACCCTGCCACCCACGGGGTGCTGAGGCTGCTGGTCAGCCTCCAGGGCGAGGAGGTGCTCGACCTCAAGCCGATCGTCGGCTACGTCCACACCGGGATCGAGAAGAGCTGCGAGGACAAGAGCTACTGGAAGGTGATCCCGTTCATCGAGCGGATGGACTACCTCTCGTACTTCTTCAACATGGAGGCGTTCTGCGGCGCGGTCGAGCGGATGCTCGAGCTCGAGATCCCGCCGCGGGCCAAGTACCTGCGGACGATCCACCTGGAGCTCAACCGGATCCACTCGCACCTGTTCTGGCTCGGGACGACGGCCCTCGACCTGGGCGCGGTCTCGATGCTCTGGTACGCGCTGCGCGAGCGCGACACGATCATCGACCTGTTCGAGATGTCGACCGGCCAGCGGATGCATACCCGCTACTTCCAGGTCGGCGGCGTCTTCGAGGACATCCCGGTCGGGTTCGAGAAGAAGCTCCGCGCCTTCCTCGCCGACATGCCCAACCGGATCAGCCAGTACGAGGACCTCGTCAACCGCAACGAGATCTGGCTGTCGCGGACGAAGGGGGTCGGGATCGTCCCCCGCGAGCGTCTGCTCGAGCTCGGGGTCACCGGGCCGCTGCTGCGGGCGTCCGGCGAGCCGTGGGACCTGCGCAAGGCGAGCCCGTACCTCGCCTACGGCGAGGTCGACTTCAAGATCCCGGTCGGCACCGTCGGCGACGGCTACGACCGCTACCGCTGCCGGATGCAGGAGATGCGCGAGTCGGTGGGGATCATCGAGCAGTGCCTCGACGGCCTGCCCGAGGGGCCGTGGATCGCCGACGACCGCAAGGTCGTGCTGCCGCCGCGCGAGGAGCTCGCGACCTCGATGGAGTCGCTGATCCACCACTTCAAGCTGGTCACCGAGGGCTTCCGGGTCCCGCCTGGCGAGATCTACTACCCGATCGAGGGGCCGCGCGGAGAGCTCGGCTGCTACGTGCTCGCCGACGGCTCAGCGAAGCCGGCCCGGGTTCATTTCCGCGACCCGTCGTTCGTCAACCTGCAGAGCCTTCGCGACATGTGCGTCGGCGGCTACGTCGCCGACCTGATCCAAAATCTCGGAATGTTGGATCCGATCCTCGGAGGCGTCGACAGATGAGCGCCGAGTTCCAGGAGCCCGCACACCTCCTCGAGCCCACTGACGACCTGACCGCCGAGGAGCGCAAGCGGCTGATCGCCTCGATGCGCCCCTCAGATGCGGAGGGGGTGCCCGAGTTGCACGAGGTCCAGATCCCGCCCGAGCTCCAGGAGCAGATCGAGACCGCGATGTCGAAGTACCCGCAGCTGCGGTCGGCCTCGATCCCGGCGCTCTGGGCCGTGCAGCGCCAGTATGGCTGGTGCACGCCGGGCGGCATCCGCCAGGCGGCAGCGGTGATGGGGGTCACCCCGGCCTACCTGGAGTCGGTCGCCTCCTTCTACGACCTGTTCGCCACCGAGCCGGTCGGCCACCACCGGGTCCTGGTCTGCACCAACATCTCCTGCTGGATGCGCGGCGGTGACGAGCTGCTGAAGTCGTTCTGCGAGGCGGCCGGCGCCGACCACCACGAGGCCTCCCACCACGGGGCCAGCTCCGCCGACGGCGAGTTCTTCGTCAAGGGCTTCGAGTGCCTCGGCGCCTGCGACCTGGCGCCGATGGCGTCGATCGACGCCCGCTACTACGGCCCGCTCGACGCCGCGGACGCGGTCGCGGCGATCGAGGCCCTGCGCGCCGGCGCCGAGCCGCCGGACGCGAAGGCGCTCAGCAAGCGGCCGGCGGCCGGCGGCCCCGAGCCGGATCCCGACCCGCGGCTGGAGGGGACCGACGTTGCCTGAGACGAGAGTCCTGTTCCGCCACATCGACGACCCGCACCTGGCGTCGATCGATCGCTATCGCGAGCTCGGCGGCTACAAGGCGCTCGAGCGCGCCTGCAGGGAGCTCGACCCGTCCGACCTGATCGGCTGCTTCGAGGACTCGGGCCTGCGCGGCCGCGGCGGTGCCGGCTTCTCGATGGGCAAGAAGGGCTCGTTCCTGCCCCGCGGCGAGATGCGCAAGTACGTCTGCTGCAACGCCGACGAGTCGGAGCCCGGCGCCTTCAAGGACCGGGAGCTGATGATGAAGAACCCCCACCAGCTGATCGAGGGGGTGGCGATCGCGTCCCTCGCGGTCGGCGCCACCTACGCCTTCATCTTCATCCGCGGCGAGTACTGGGAGATCGCCGACATCCTCGACCGCGCCGTCGCCGAGGCATACGAGGCCAACTACCTGGGGTCGAACGTGCTCAACACCCGCACCCAGGTCGAGCTCGTCGTCCACCGCGGCGCCGGCGCCTACATCTGCGGCGAGGAGACGGCGCTGCTCGACGCGCTCGAGGGCAAGCGCGGCAACCCGCGGCTGAAGCCGCCGTTCCCTGCGATTCAGGGGCTCTACGGCGGGCCGACGCTGATCAACAACGTCGAGACGCTCTCCAACCTGCCGCACATCGTCAACAACGGCTCCAACTGGTTCAAGGAGTTCGGCACCGAGCAGTCGCCGGGCACCAAGGTGGTCTCGGTTTCCGGCTGCGTGCAGAAGCCCGGCAACTACGAGGTCGAGCTCGGCATCCCGTCGCGCGAGCTGATCTTCGACCTCGCCGGGGGCGTGCCCGAGGGCCGCCGCGTGAAGGCCTGGTTCCCGGGCGGCTCCTCGTCGCCGGTGCTGACCGAGGCCGAGCTCGACCTCCCGTACACGTTCGAGGACATGGCCGAGGCCGGCTCGATGCTCGGCTCCGGGTCGATCATCGTCTGTGACGACACCGTCTCGATCCCCGACCTGGCGCTGCGCACGGCGCGCTTCTACCACCACGAGTCGTGCGGGAAGTGCACCCCGTGCCGCGAGGGGACCAACTGGACCGTGAAGATGCTCGAGCGGCTCACCCGCGGCGAGGCGACACCGGTCGACCTCGAGATCGTCGCCTCGGTGCAGGAGAACATCATCGGCAACTGCCTCTGCGTGCTCGGCGATTCGATGGCGATGCCCGTGGGCTCGATGGTGAAGAAGTTCCGCAGCGAGTTCGAAGATCGCATATCCAACGTTCCGCCCGCCTCCTCCGCTTCGCGTCCGGGGGCGGCCGGGTCAGCCGCAGGACAGGTGGCGGCATGAGGGAGCGGCCCGAGATCACCCTGGTCGTCGACGGCGTCGAGGTCAACGCGCCCGAGGGCGAGATGCTCGTCGACGCGGCGAAGGGCGGCGACGTCGAGATCCCGGTCTTCTGTTACGAGCCGAAGCTCGGCGGCCCGGTCGGCGCCTGCCGGATGTGCCTGGTCGAGATCGAGGGGATTCCGAAGCTGCAGACCGCCTGCTCGACCCCGGTCCGCGACGGGATGGTGGTCTACACCCGCACCGACCGGGTGATCGAGGCCCAGAACGCGGTGGTCGAGTTCCTGCTCGTCAACCACCCGCTCGACTGCCCGGTGTGCGACAAGGGCGGCGAGTGCCCGCTGCAGGACATCGCGATGGGCTGGGGGCCGGGGCGCAGCCGGGTCACCGACCCGAAGCGCCACTTCCGCAAGCCGGTGCCGCTCTCGCCGCTTGTCCGGATCGACCGCGAGCGCTGCATCCTCTGCTACCGCTGCGTGCGGTTCAGCCAGGAGGTCGCCGAGGACGAGCAGCTGCAGCTGCTCGAGCGCGGCTCGTCGAGCTACGTCGGCACCTTCGACGACCACCCCTACATCGCCCCCTTCCACGGCAACATCATCGAGCTCTGCCCCGTCGGGGCGCTGACCGCCGAGGCCTACCGGTTCCGCGCCCGGCCCTGGGACATCGAGGACTCGGGCTCGATCTGCACCCTCTGCCCGAGCCAGTGCAACGTCAAGTTCACGGTCCGCGACGAGCGCGTCGAGCGGGTGCTGGCGCGCGACAACCACGAGGTCGACAACGGCTGGCTCTGCGACAAGGGCCGCTTCGGCTTCCAGATGATCTCCTCCGAGGAGCGGATCACCGAGCCGCGGCTGGCCGGCAACCGGGCCGGCTGGGAGCAGGCGCTCGATGTGGCGGCTGCGAAGCTCGGCTCCGGCCGGATCGCTGCGATCGTCGGCGGCCAGGCCTCGAACGAGGAGGCCTACCTGGCGCAGCGGATCGCCGGCGGGAACGCGACGGCGATCGACGAGCTCCCGGCCGGGCAGCTGGCGGCGCTGTCGACCGCCGAGCTCGGCGCCTCGATCACGGCGATCGACGCGGCCGAGTCGGTGCTGCTGATCGGCGCCGACCCGCTGAACTCGATGCCGATCCTCGACCTGCGGCTGCGCAAGGCGGTCCGCCACAACGGGCTGCGCCTGGTGATCGCGTCCGACCACCCGACCGCGCTCGACGGCGGCGCCGAGGAGACCGCCCGTTACGCCCCGGGCGACTCCGCGGCCTTCCTGGCCGCGCTCGAGGCGGAACTCGGCCCGGACCCGGCCCCCGAGGGGCCGCACCAAGCCGACGCGGAGAGAGTCGCCGGGGAGCTGCGCCCCGGGAAGACGCTCGTGATCTGGGGCGAGCGCCTTGGCCGCGGTCCCGACGGCCAAGCCGCTCTGAACGCCCTCCTCAGCTGCACGGCGGAGCTGAAATGCGCCGAGGCGGGCGGCGGCGTCTTCTCGGTTCCCGAGGGCGCCAACGCGCGCGGGGTCCGCGAGGTCGGCTGCGTCCCGGGCGCGGGCCCCGGATTCACCGCCACTGACCGGAGCGACGATCTGGACGCCATCAAGCACGGCCTGACCTCCGGCGAGCTCGAAGGCGTGATCCTCCTGCACGCCGACCCGGTCCGCGACCTCCCCGACGGACCGGGCTGGGCCAAGGCCCTCAACCAGGCCCGCACGGTCATCTCGATCTCATCCTTCGACGACGCCTCGACCAAGGCGGCCGACATCGTCTTCCCCGCCGAGGCGTACGCGGAGAAGGAAGGGACGGTCACTCACCCCGACGGCCGCCTGCAGCGCCTCCGCCCGTCCGTCCCCCGCCCGGGCGAAGTCCGCCCGATCTGGCAGGTCCTCGCCGAGCTCAGCGCCGCCTTGGGCGACGAAACGGACATCGACTCGGCCCCGGAAGCCCTCGCGGCGATCGCCTCGGACGTCCCCTTCTACGGCGGCCTCACGCCGGAGGAGATCGGCGGCACCGGCATCAGGTGGCAGACCCGTGACGCCGCAAGCGCATGGAGCGCGGGGAGGTTGTTGTCGAGGATGTCCGGTCCCAGGCGGCAACCCCATCCCCCGCGCCCTCGGGCCTCCGCCTCGGGACCTACCGAGACCTGTGGGCGAACGAGGTCACGGAGCGCAACGTCGCGCTGAAGTTCCTGGTTCCAGAGCAGCGGGTGGAGATCGCGCCCTCAGATGCCGAGAAGCTCGGTCTGACTGACGGAGACGAAGTGCACGTCCGGTCGAACGGGACGTCCGTACGCGCCCGGGTCCAGCTCCGCGAGCGCATCCGCCCCGGCGCGGCGTTCCTGATCGAGGGCACGGCGCAGAACAACGCCAACCTGCTCAACGGAGCGAGGACCGTGGAGATCACTCGAATCCCGGCCGACCCCGGCACCCCCGCAGGCGAAGTCGAGGAGGTGGCCGGGCAGTGATTCTGGCCGACACGAGCTTCACCGAGGCGACCTGGATCATGGTCGTGAAGTCGATCGTGATCTTCCTGATCGTGTTCGCGATCGTCCCGGTGCTGACGGTGGTCGAACGCAAGCTGATCGGTCGCTTCCAGCATCGCTACGGGCCGAACCGGGTCGGCTACGTGGGGCTGATGCAACCGCTCGCCGACATCATCAAGCTGGCCGGCAAGCAGGCGTTCCGGCCCGCCGCCGCGATCCCCTTCCTGTACGCGATCGGCCCGGCGCTGGTGATCTTCTCCGGGATCACGACGATCGCGATCCTGCCGTTCGGCGACGTCCAGGACGGGGTCGGCCTGTATGGGATCGACGTCCCGATCGGCGTCCTCTACTTCTTCGCCTTCGGCTCCTTCGCCTTCTACGGCCTGCTGATCGCGGGCTGGTCCTCGGCCTCCAAGTACAGCTTCCTCGGCGCGATGCGGGGCGCCGCGCAGCTGATCTCCTACGAGGTGGCGATGGGGCTGTCGCTGTTCGGCGTGATCCTGATGTCCGGCTCGCTGTCGCTGGTCTCGATCGTCGAGGCCCAGGGCGAGGTCTGGAACATCGTTCCCCAGTTCGTCGGCTTCATCGTCTTCATGCTCGCCGGGTTCGCGGAGACCAACCGGACTCCGTTCGACCTCCCCGAGGCGGACGCGGAGCTCGTTCAGGGGTACCAGACCGAGTACGGCGGCACCCGCTTCGCCTCCTTCCTGCTCGCCGAGTACCTGGAGATCTTCGTCGTCTCCGGGATCGCCGCCGCCTTCTTCCTCGGCGGCTGGATGGGCCCCGGGCCCGAGTGGCTCGACCCGATCTGGATGCTCGCCAAGATCTTCACGCTGATCGTCTTCTTCATCTGGGTCCGCGCGACGCTGCCGCGGCTGCGCTACGACCAGCTCATGAGTCTCGGCTGGAAGGTCCTGCTGCCGCTGGCGACGCTGAACGTCCTGGTAACCGCCGTCCTGATCGTGGTGGCATGAGCGAAGAAGCGGCGAAGCCCGAGTTCCCGTACCTGAAGGACGCCGACGAGGTCGTCTCGGTCCAGCGCGGGCCAGAGCCGGGCGGCGCCAGGGGCGCCTATCGCGCCTTCGGCGAGACCCTGCGCGGCCTGAAGACGACGATGGCGCGGCTGATCGAGGGCCCGATGACGATCCAGTACCCGGAGGAGAAGACGCCGGTGTACCCGCGCTTCCGCGGCCGCCACAAGCTGCACAAGTTCGAGGACACGGATCTGGAGAAGTGCGTCGGCTGCTCGCTCTGCGCCGCCGCGTGCCCGGCCGACTGCATCCGCGTCGTCGCGGCCGAGAACGACCCCGCCGACCGGGTCTCGGCCGGCGAGCGCTACGCCGCCGTCTACGAGATCAACCTCGCTCGCTGCATCTTCTGCGGCTACTGCGAGGTCGCCTGCCCGTTCGACGCGATCACGATGGGGCACGAGTACGAGATGGCCGACTACGACCGCGGCGACCTGATCTTCACCAAGGAGATGCTGCTCGCCGAGCCGCTGGAGCGCAACCCGCTGCGGCGGGAAGGGGAGTGAGTGAGCAGCTCGCCGGCTAACCGCGGCACCCCCGCAGGCGAAGCCGAGGAGGTGGCCGCGTAGTGGTTCAAGTGGCGTTCTTCGCCGGCGCGATCGGGGCCCTCGGCGGCGCGATCGCGGTGATCGCGCTTCGCAACCCGTTCTACAGCGTCCTGGCGCTGGTCGTGCACCTGATCTCGCTCGCCGGGCTGTTCCTGCTCTTGCACGCCGAGTTCCTGGCCGCGGCGCAGATCGTCGTCTACGCCGGCGCGGTGATGGTGCTCTACCTGTTCGTCGCCGCCTACGTCGGCGGCGTCGAGGAGCCGCTCTGGGAGCCGATCCCGGGCCAGCGCTTCCTCGGACCGCTGCTCGCCGCGGCGCTCTTCGTCGAGGTCTCGATCGCCGTCATCGGCACCTCGCTCACCTCGATCGAGACCGAGGGCCCGGTGATCCAGGCCGGCTTCGGCTCGCCGGGGGAGATCGGCCGGCTGCTGCTCGAACGCTTCTTGGTCGCCTTCGAGGCCGCCTCGATGCTGCTCCTGATCGCCGCGGTCGGGGCGATCGTGCTGGCCGGCCGGAATAAACCGGCCACGTCCTCGGGAATTACTCGCGCCACGTCCTCGGCTTCGCCTCCGGGCGTGCGCGGTGTCGATCCGGGGGAGGTCGGCTGATCATGGATGTCAGTTGGTATCTCGTCCTGAGCGCTCTGCTATTCGCCACCGGCGCCTGCGGCGTCCTGCTGCGGCGCAGCCCGCTGGTCATCCTGCTCTGCCTCGAGCTGATGCTGAACGCCGGGAACCTCGCCCTGGTCGCCTTCGCGCGCTCGAACGGCAACCAGGAGGGACAGATCTTCGCCCTGATCGTGATGGTCGTCGCCGCCTGTGAGGTGGTCGTGGGCCTCGGCCTGATCGTCGCCATGTTCCGCCGCCGGATGACGCTCGACGTCGACTCGATCCGGGAGCTGAAGGGCTGATGAGCGCCACGACCTGGGCCTGGCTGGTCCTCGCCTTCCCGCTGGCCGGGAGCATGCTGATCGCCTTCGGCCGCGGCGCGATGCCCGGCCGTACCCCGGCCTGGATCGGGACCGGCGCGATCGCGCTCGCCTTCGCCTGCTCGATCGGGGCGCTGCTGGCACTGCTCGACCATCCGGTCGACGAGCGCCAGCTCACCGACTCGCTCTACAGCTACGCCTCGGCGGCCGGACTCGACATCCAGCTCAACGTCCTCGTCGACCCGCTGTCGGTCTACATGTGCCTGGTGGTGACGGGGATCTCGACCCTGATCCACCTCTACTCGCTCGCCTACATGGGCTCCGACCGCGGCTACGCGCGCTTCTTCAGCTACCTGAACTTCTTCGTCTTCTCGATGCTGCTGCTGGTCCTCGCGGGCAACTTCGTCCTCCTGATCGTCGGCTGGGCGTTCGTCGGCTTCGCCTCCTACGCGCTGATCAGCTACTGGTACCGGCGCGAGACCGCGACCAAGGCGGGCATGAAGGCGTTCGTGATCAACGTCGTCGGCGATATCGGCCTCGTGCTCGCCGCCTTCTTCATCTTCCGCGAGCTCGGCACGTTCGACTACCTGGCGAGCTTCGACGCGGCCCGCGAGACCTTCTCGCCCAACCAGGGCGTCGCGATCGCGATCTGCCTGCTGATCTGCGTCGGCGCGTTCGCGAAGTCGGCCCAGGTCCCGTTCCACACCTGGCTCCCGGACGCGATGGAGGGCCCGACCCCGGTCTCGGCGCTGATCCACGCGGCGACGATGGTCACCGCCGGCGTCTACCTGATCGCGCGCATGTTCCCGTTCTTCGAGCTCGCCCCGACCGCCGCCGACATCGCGGCGTTCGTCGGCCTGGCGACGCTGCTGATCGCGGCGACGATCGCGCTCGCAGTCACCGACCTGAAGCGGATCATCGCCTACTCGACCATGAGCCAGATCGGCTACATGATCATGGGCGTCGCGATCGGCGCCTACGCGGGCGGGATGTTCATGCTGATGGCGCACGCCTTCTTCAAGGCGCTGCTGTTCATGGCCGCCGGCTCGGTGATCTCGGCGATGGCCAACAACCAGAACGTCGACGACATGAGCGGCTTCCGCCGCGCCCTGCCGTTCACATCGGCCCTGCTGCTCGTCGGCTGCCTGGCGCTGGCGGCCTTCCCCGGCACGTCGGGGTTCTTCTCCAAGGACGAGATCCTCGCCTTCGCCGCCAACCGCGGCGGGATGTACTGGATCTTCGCGATCGGCGGCTATATCGGGGCGCTGATGACCGCCTTCTACGCCTTCCGGATCGGCTTCCGCGTGACCGCCGGGGCGCCGTGCAAGGAGGCCGAGGAGCTCGAGCAGGGTCACATGCACCATGCCGAGCCGACCAACCCGCACACCGGCGAGGCGGAGGACGTCGACGTCGGCTTCCCCGGCGAGGAGCACCACATCGCCGAGCGCGAGTGGCCGATGCGCGTCGCGATGGCGATCCTGGGGTTCGGGGCGCTGTTCGCCGGGCTGCTCCAGGTCCCCGGCGTGGACCACGTGATCACGACCTTCCTCGAGGGCACCTTCGAGAGCTCGACGCTGTACGCGCAGGAGCCATCGACGGCCGACTCGTGGATCGGCCTCGCGATCGGCGGCACGATCTCGATCATCGGGATCGCGTTCGCCTACCACTGCTACGTGCGCCGGCCCGGGGTGACGGTGCGGATGGCGGAGCGCTTCCGGCGCATCCACACCTTCCTGCTCAACAAGTGGTACTTCGATGAGCTGATCGACGCGCTCATCTACCGGCCGGCGATCGCGATCGGGCGGTTCTCGAACGCGGTGTTCGAGCGGGTCGTCGTGAACGGGATCGTGGACACCGCGACCGGGGTCGTCAAGGGCGCCGGGTCGATCGTCCGCGGCGCCCAGTCGGGCTTCGTACGCGCCTACGCGCTGCTGCTGGTCGGCGGCTTCGCGGCGCTCGGGATCTACTTCCTGGCGGTGAGCAACTAGTGGTGACTCACTGATGCTCAGCGTGCTGCTCTGGACACCGCTGATCACCGGGGTGCTGATCCTGCTGGCGCCCCGGGTCGCCGCGCGCTGGCTCGCCGTCGTCGGCGCCCTGGTGACGCTCGGGCTCGCGATCGGGCTCGCCGCCGGCTTCGACCCCGACGCCGCCGGCCTCCAGCACGTCGTCGACGAGTCCTGGATCCCCGACCTCGGCGTCCGCTACTTCCTCGGCGTCGACGGGATCAGCGTCTTCCTCGTGCTGCTCACCGCGGTGCTGTGGTTCGCGGCGACGCTGTGGTCGGCGCTGCGCGGCGAGCCGGGCGACGGGCGCGACAAGCTCTACTACTTCCTCGTCGGGCTCGCGGGGACGGCGGCCCTGGGGGCCTTCATGGCCCAGGACCTGCTGCTGTTCGTCCTCTTCTTCGACCTGATGCTGATCCCGTTCTTCTTCCTGATCGGGACGTTCGGAGGCGAGAATCGGGTCCCGGCGACGACGAAGATGATCGTCTACACGCTGGTCGGCTCGCTGCTGATGCTGGTCGGCGCGATCGCGACCGCGATCCTGGCGTCCGACTCGGTGGGCGAGCTCAGCTTCTCGATCCCCGTCCTCCAGCAGCATCTGCTGTCGACCGGCAGCCAGGAGTGGATCTTCTGCTTCTTCGCCGCGGCCTTCCTGGTCAAGATGCCGGCCTTCCCGATCCACGGGTGGATGCCCGACGCCTACCGGGCGGCGCCGCTGCCCGTGCTGATCCTGCTCTCCGCGGTGCTCTCCAAGGTCGGCGCCTACGGCTTCCTGCGGGTCGCGCTGCCGCTCTTCCCCGAGGCGACCAACGAGTTCCAGGAGCTGATCATGCTGATCGCGCTCGCCTCGATCCTCTACGGCTCGGTGATGGCGTTCACGCAGACCAACGTGCGGCTGATCGCCGGCTACTCGTCGGTCGCCCAGCTCGGCTTCATCACCCTCGGGATCTTCAGCCTGCGGGCCGACGGTGCCGACGGGGCCGTACTGCAGATGGTCAACCACGGGCTCGTCGTCGCCGGGGTGTTCATGGTGATCGCGATCCTCTACGAGCGCACCAGAACCGAGGACGTGACGAAGATGGGCGGCCAGGCGATGCGGGCGCCGTTCCTGGCCGCGCTGTTCCTGGTCATCGCGATGGCGAACCTGGCGATCCCCGGCTCCGCCAACTTCATCGGCGAGTTCTACATCCTGAACGGCGTCTTCGAGTCGAAGATCGCGTTCGCCTTCGTCGCCGCGATCGGGATCGCGCTCGCCGCCTTCTACAGCCTGCGGATGTACCAGCGGACCATGCACAACCGCCTGCCCGAGGGCGCCGAGTCGCGCGAGATCTCCTGGCGCGACGGGGTGGTGCTGGCGCCGCTGGTCGCCGTGATCGTCGCGCTGGCGTTGTGGCCCGGGCTGATCCTCGAGCGCGGCGAGAAGTCCACCGCGGCGGCCGTCGAGGCCGCGACCGCCCCGCCCGCGGGGGAGACGGCCGGCGTCGGTGGCCGCGGCTGGACCGGCTACGCGCCCCTCGGTGACTGATGGACTTCAACGCCCCCGACATCAACTACGCCGGGATCTCGCCGATCATCGCGCTCACCGGCGGGATCGTGCTGGCGCTGATCGCGGGCCTGTTCGGGAGCCGCAAGCAGCAGCGGATCGTGGTCTCGATCATCGGCTTCGCCACCCTCGCGGCCGCCGCCGGGCTGCTGATCGCCCAGTGGGGCGCGCACAAGAACCTGATCGCCGGCGCCCTGCGGCTCGACGACCTCGCGATCACGACCAGCCTGATCTGCATCGGCGCCGCGGCCTTCTGCATCCCGCTGTCGTGGCGGGAGCAGGCCTTCGACCGGCCGCTCGGCCCCAGCGGGCACGGCGAGTTCCAGGCCCTGCTGCTCTGCTCGGTGCTCGGGATGACGATGATCACCCAGGCGCAGAACCTGGTCTCGTTCTTCGTCGCCCTCGAGCTGCTCTCGATCCCGCTCTACGTGCTCTGCGGCGCCGCGCTGCGGCGCGAGGAGTCGCTCGAGTCCGGGCTCAAGTACCTGATCATCGGCTCGCTCGGCTCGGCGACGCTGCTCTACGGACTCGCCTTCGTCTACGGGGCGACCGGCTCGACCGACTTCTCCGGGATCCGCGCCGCGGTCGGCACCTCGGTGCTCGACGACCCGCTGCTGCTGATCGGGATCGCGCTCGCGGCCACCGGGCTCGCCTTCAAGCTCTCGATCGCCCCGTTCCACCAGTGGACGCCCGACGTCTACCAGGGTGCGCCGACCCCGGTCACCGCGTTCATGTCGGTGGCCACGAAGGCGGCGGTGTTCTGCGTCCTGGTCCGCTTCTTCGAGGTCGCCCTCGGCCCCGCCACCGGCGACTGGCAGCCGGCGCTCGCCGCGCTCGCCGCGGTCTCGATCGTGGTCGGCAACGCGGGCGCCCTGGGCCAGAACTCGCTGAAGCGCCTGCTCGGCTACTCGAGTGTCGCCCAGGCCGGCTACATGATGGTCGCGGTGGTGGCGGCGAGCGAGGCCGGCGTCAACGCCCTCGTCTTCTACCTCGCCGGCTACGCGCTGATGAACCTGGCCGCGTTCGCGGTGATCACGATCCGCGAGCGCGAGACCGCGTTCGGCGACGACATCCGCTCGGTCGAGGGGCTCGCTCGCGAGCGCCCCGGGCTGGCGACGGCGCTGACGATCTCGATGCTGGCGCTCGCCGGCCTCCCCGGGACGGTCGGCTTCATCGGCAAGCTCTACCTGATCGAGACGGCCGTCGACGCCGACTACACCTGGCTCGGCGTGATGATCGCGGTCGGGACGATGATCTCGCTCGCCTACTACCTGCGGGTGATCGCGGCGATCTGGATGGGCCCCGGCGCCGAGCCCGCGCCCGGCGGCCCCGCGCCCGCGATCGCCGGCGGCTCGCAGGAGGCCGACGCCGAGGTCACGGGCGCCCACTGCAGGGTGATCCTCGGGCTGACCGCCCTCGCGGCCGCCGCGACCGTGTTCTTCGGCGTCATCCCCTCGCCGCTGGTCGACTGGGCGAACGCGGCAGGCGACGCGATCGGCTCGTTGCTCGGCTGAGTCGCCGGCCGGCGACCGGCTCAGCCACCGGTGAGCTCGGCCGTGGCCTCGCGGAACGCGTCGGTGTGGCGGTCGACCTGCGCCTCGGTGGTCGCCGGCGACATCAGCGCCATCATGTGGAAAGGCGTCAGCAGGACGCCGCGGTTGAGCATGTAGAGGTGCAGCAGGGCGTCGAGGTCATCGTCCATCGCGGCCGCCGCCTCGCCTCCGGTCCGCGGGCGGGCGGGCGAGAACATGTACTCGGCCCGGCATCCGAGCCGGGTGATCGACCAGGGCAGGCCGCGCTCCGCGATCGTCTCGGCGACCGCGGCCTCGAAGCGCTCGGCGAGGCCGATCATGTGCTTGAACGCCTCGGGGGTCAGCACCTCGGCGAGCGTCGCGCGAACGGCCGCCAGCGAGAGCGCGTTTCCGGCCAGCGTCCCGCCGACTCCGCCGACGTCGGCCTCCTTCCAGAAGGTGGCCGCGAGGATCCGGTCGGCGACCTCGGCGCTGAAACCGTAGGCGCCCGTCGGGATCCCGCCGCCGATCGGCTTGCCGATCGTCAGGAAGTCGGGCTCGAGCCCATGGGCGGCGGTGTAGCCACCCGGGCCGCAGCACAGCGTGTGGGTCTCGTCGATCACCAGCAACGTCCCGGTCTCGGTGCACAGCTCGCGGACGCGCTCGTGGTAGCCCTCGTCGGCGAGGACGATGCCGATGTTCGTCAGCGCCGGCTCGATCAGCATGCAGGCGACGTCGCCCTGCGCAACCTCGCGCGCGAGGCCGTCGAGGTCGTTGATCTCGACCACCCGGGTGGTCTCCGCGACGGCCACCGGCGGCCCGACGCTGCCCTCGCGCGGGCGCACCTCCCCGTCGATCAGCGTCGCCACCGTCTCGTCGACCGAGCCGTGGTAGCAGTGGTTGTGAACGATCACCTTCGAGCGGCCGGTGATCTGCCGGGCGATCCGGATCACGAAGCGGTTGGCGTCGGTCGCCGAGAGCGTGAACTGCCAGTCGCGCAGCCCGAAGCGCCGCTGCATCTCCTCGCCGACCGCGAGCGCGTCCTCGGTGGGCAGCATCGCCGTGATCCCGCGGTCGAGGCGCTCCTTGACCGCGGCGACCGTCGCTGCCGGCGCGTGGCCGGTCATGGCCCCGGTGTCGCCGAGGCACAGGTCGGCGTAGGAGTTGCCGTCGACGTCGCGCAGCTCGGCCCCCTCCGCCGACTCCATGAAGACCGGGAAATCGCCGGGCCAGCGGGTCATCCAGTTCATCGGCACCCCTGAGAGCAGCGACTCCTTGCCGCGCTCGTGAAGCTCGCGCGAGCGCGGATGCTCGGCCGCGAAACGCTCGCGCTCGCGCGCGAACAGGTCGCCGATCAGATCACGCGAGATCAGGCTCACGCGGGAACAACTACTAGAGCCAGCCCTTGTGCCACGGCCCGGTGATCGCGAACGACTCGCCCGGATACTGGATGTGGCAGAAGAGCCACTTGCCGTCGGGGCTGAAGCCGACGCCGGCGACCTCGCTGCGACCGACGCCCTCCCCCTCCTCGGGCGGGTTGTCCCAGCGCTCCGGGTTGTACGGGAACAGGTCCGCGGCGATGTGATCGTGGAGCTGCATCGGCTCCGTGACCCGGCCGAAGTCGTGGAGCTTGCCGTTCGGCGCGATGTACTTCATCCGCGACGGCTGGCCGGGAACGTCCTCGCTCGACCCGTCCTCGCAAACGAGGATGCCGCCGCGCGGGCTCTGGGTGATCGCATCGGGCCCGGCAAGGACCCTGTGCTTCGGTGACTCGTACACCAGCTCGAGCGTGCCGCGCTTGAAGTTCTTGTTGTCGGGGGTGTACTTCCAGATCTGACCCTGGCCCTGGTTCCCCCCGTCGGACGCCGTGAAGTAGCAGCTGCCCTTCGAGAACGTCCCGCCCTCGAGACCGCTGAACTTGGCGCCGCCGGCGTGGCGGCCCTGCATGTAGACGGCCTGCGGGAAGCGGTCGGCGCCGTTCGGATCCGGGTCCTTGATGTCGACCCACGTGCACTCGAGCTTCTCGCCGACGGTCTGGTCGTTGAGGGTCGAGTACTTCGGCCGGCCCTTGATCGCGAGCATCTGCAGCTTGCCGCCGCGGTGGAGCTTGCCCTTGTGGTTCGGGAGGTAGCGGTAAAAGCCGTCGCCCGGGTCGCCGTTGTCCTCCGTCTGGTAGACGATCCCGGTCTTCGGATCGACCGGGCAGGCCTCGTGGACGAAGCGGCCCATGGCCTTGATCGGCACCGGCTCGACCGTTGAGGTCGCGCGGGCGTCGACCTCGAAGACGTAGCCGTGCTCGGCGCCGTAGCCCTGCTCCACGCCGACGGTGTTCTCCTCGCCGGTGAGCCAGGTTCCCCACGGCGTCGCCCCGCCGTTGCAGTTGTTGTCGGTGCCGTTGAGGACGAGCGCGTTGCCGAGCACCTGACCGGTCCTGGTGTTGAAGTGGGTGACCGTGACCCCGCCCTGGGCATAGGGGTCGTAGGCGTTGACCGGCCCGTGGGCGCGGCCGACCTGGAAGCCCTCCTGGTTGCGGGCGATCCAGACCTTGCCCCTGCCGCCGGAGAAGTAGCCGGTGCCGTCGTGGCAGGTCGGCATCGGCAGGCCGTCGGACATGAGCGTCCCGGCACGGTCGAAGTTGACGTACTCGAAGCCCTTCGGCAGCGCCAGCTTCGCGCCATCCTTGTGAACGAGATCACCGTAGCCGGCCTTGGCGAGGGTCGGCTTCATCGCCGCGAGCGCCTCGTTGTTGCCGCCGAGCGCGAGCAGCCGGTCGGCGATCGTGAGGCTGGCGACCCCGAGGACGCCGCTCCTTAGTGCCTGCCTGCGGGTGAACGCGCTCGCCGTCATCTCGGAAATCCCTTCCTTTGCCTGCTGATCGATGGATTGTTGCACAATTCTACAAACATGTGCGAGAATGGGCGAATGGAAGCGCTCTCCCTGAACACGGTCTCGACCGTCGACGCCGCCGCCAACGTGCTCCGCGAGCTGATCCTCGACGGCGAGCTCGAGCCCGGCGCCCGTCTGCGCGAGGCCGAGTACGCCGAGCGGCTGGGGATCGCGCGCCACTCGTTCCGCGCCGCGACCCAGGTCCTGATCGCCGAGGGGATGCTCCACCGCGAGCCCCACCGAGGCGTCCAGGTGAGGGTGCTGACCGCCGCCGACATCCTCGACACCTTCCGCCTGCGAGCCGCGCTCGAGATCGAGGCCGTGCGCCTCGCGATGGCCGCCGGCCGGGTCCCGGACGGGGCCCGCCAGGCGGTCGACGACCTCTCCTCGGTCCCGGACGGCGCGCCCTGGCGCGACGTCGTCGAGCCGGACATGCGCTTTCACCGCGCCGTGATCGACGCCGCCGCGAGCCCCCGGATCGCCCGCGCCTACGACGGCGTCGAGGCCGAGATCGAACTTTGCATGGTGCAGTTGCGCCCCCACTACGAGCGCCCCTCGCAGGTCGCCGCGGAGCACACCGAGCTGCTCGCCGCGATCGAGGCCGGCGACCCCGACCGCGCCTCGGAGCTCTTTCGCGAGCACCTCACCGAAGCCGTCCAGAACCTGAGCAACGCCCTGACATCCGGCGAGGGCGAGAAAGCCGAGGAGGTAACACTGTGAGCGAAGCGTCCCCGATCACCGCCCTTCGCGCCCGCGAGGTGCTCGACTGCCGCGGGCTGCCCACGGTCCAGGTCGACCTGGAGCTCGAGGGCGGCGTGACCGGGACGGCCGACGTCCCGTCGGGCCGCTCCACCGGGTCGAACGAGGCCTGTGAGCTGCGCGACGGCGGCGACCGCTTCGGCGGCTTCGGCGTCCGCGACGCGGTCGCCAACGTCACCGGCGAGATCGCCGGGATGTTGGTCGGCACCCCGCTTCCCGACCAGCGGGCGCTCGACGTCTCGCTCATCGACCTCGACGGCACCCCCGACAAGTCCCGGCTCGGCGCCAACGCGATCCTCGGCGTCTCCCTCGCCGCCGCGCGCGCCCGCGCCCGGGCGGCCGGCATTCCGCTGTACCGGGCGCTGAACGCCAACGCGCACGTGCTCCCGGTTCCGCTCGTCAACCTGATCAACGGCGGCAAGCACGCCTCCAACGACCTCGACTTCCAGGAGTTCATCGTCATCCCGGTCGGGGCCGACTCGATCCTCGAGGCACTGCAGATCTCGACCGAGGTCAATCTCGCGCTGGCCGAGATCCTGCTCGAGCGCTACGGCAAGAGCGCCCTCAACACCGGCGACGAGGGCGGCTACGCGCCGGCGATCTCGAGCCCGCAGGAGGCGCTGGGGCTGCTGCACGAAGCGGTCTCGAACGCCGGGCATGACGGCCGCTTCCGCTACGGGCTCGACTGCGCGGCGACCCACTACTACGACCGCGCCACAGGGACGTACGAGCTCGACGGCGCGACCCGTGACACCGACGCGATGATCGACCTCTACCTGGAGCTGATTCGCGATTTCGACGTGGTCACGATCGAGGACCCCCTCGACGAGGAGGACTTCGAGGGCTTCGCCCGGCTCACCGCCGAGAGCGGCATCCAGATCGTCGGCGATGACCTGTTCGTGACCAATCCGGAGCGGTTGCGCAGGGGGGTCGCCGCCGGCGCTGCGAACGCGCTGCTTTGGAAGGTGAACCAGATCGGCACCCTCTCCGAAGCGATCGACGCGGCCGACCTCGCGCACCGCAGCGCCTACCGGGTCGTCGTCTCGGAGCGGTCGGGCGAGACCGAGGACCCGATCATCGCCGACCTCGCCGTCGCCCTCGGCGCCGGCCAGATCAAGACCGGGGCCCCGGTCCGGGGCGAACGGACCGCGAAGTACAACCGCCTGATCCGGATCTCCGAGGAGCTCGGCGAGACGGCCGTCTACCCGGGGTCCGAGCTCGCCGCACCGGCCGTCGCCGCCTGAGCGACGTGGCGGCCGAGTCGACAGCCCCCGCCGCCCCACCCGCCGCGCTACAGCGGATCGAGCGCGCCGACCGGCTGTCCGCCAAGGGCGAGCGGGATGCGAGGGCTGCGGCGCTCGAGATCGCGGCGGCCGGGCTCGCGGCCTGCGACGTCCGCGAAGCGACGATGCGGGCCGTTGGGCTGGCCGGTGACGAGCTGGTCGTCGAGGGGGTTCGTCATCGGCTCGACCCGGCGGGCCGGGTGCTGGTCGTCGGCGCCGGCAAGGCGTCGCTGGGAATCGCCGCGGCGCTCGAGGAGATCCTCGGCGATCGCATCGACGGCGGCGCGATCGCGGTCCGCAACGGGGTCGAGGCCGAGCTTGGGACGATCGAGGTCCTGACCGCCGACCACCCGCTGCCGAGCGAGGCGAGCGAGGCCGCGGCGCGGCGCCTGGTGGACCTCGCCTCGGAGGCGGGCGAGCGCGACATCGTGATCGCCTGCTTCACCGGCGGCAGCTCGGCGCTCGCAAGCCTGCCACCGTCCGGCGTGTCGCTCGCGGACAAGCGCGCCCTGCACGAGCTGCTGCTCTCCTCCGGAATCGGGATCGTGGAGGTGAACACGGTCCGCAAGCACGTCTCGGCGTTCAAGGGCGGGCGGCTCGCGCTCGCGGCGCTGCCCGCGACGCTGATCAACCTGACCGTCTCCGACGTCGCCGGGGACCACATCGACGCGATCACCGACCCGACGGTCCCCGACACGACCCGGGCCGCGGACGCGATCGCCGTGCTCCGCGGCCACGGGCTCTGGGAGCGGACGCCCGAGTCGGTCCGCGACCACCTCGAGGGGCCCGACGCCGAATCCCCCGAGCTCGCCGGCGAGCCGATCGAGACCGTCCTGCTGGTCACCGGCGGCACCGCCTGCGACGCGATGACCGTCCGGGCGGCCGAGCTGGGCCTGTCCCCGGTCGTGATCTCGACCAGCCTCGAGGGCGAGGCGCATCAGACCGGCAAGCTGCTCGCCAACCTGGCGCGGCACTCGAGCGACCACGGCACCCCGTTCGCGCCGGGCACGGTGATGCTCGGCTGCGGCGGCGAGAGCACCGTCACCCTCGCGCGCGAGGGGGGCTTCGGGGAGGGCGGCCCGAACCAGGAGGCGGCGCTCGCCGCCGCCCTCGAGCTCGAGGGCGCGCGCGTCGCCGCGGTCTTCCTCGACACCGACGGCTCCGATGGCGGGACCGTCCACGCCGGCGCGATCGTCGACGGGCTGACCGTCGCCCGGGCCGCGGCGGCCGGGGTCGACCTGCGCACGGCCCTGCTGGAGCACCGCTCCCAGGTGGCGCTCTCGGCGCTCGAGGACGCGCTGGTCACCGGGCCAACCGGGACGAACGTCAACGACCTGTTCGCGATCGTGATCGAGCAGGGCGAATGAGCGCCGGCGAGCCGATGATCGTCGTCGACCGGCTGGTGAAGGAGTTCGGCGAGGTGCGCGCGGTGAACGACGTCAGCCTCGAGATCGCCGCAGGCGAGTTCTTCTCGATGCTCGGCCCGAGCGGCTGCGGCAAGACCACGACCCTGCGGGTGATCGCCGGCTTCGAGGAGCCCGACGCGGGCCGGGTCCTGCTCGACGGCGACGACGTCACCTTCGTCTCGCCGAAGAAGCGCAACGTCAACATGGTGTTCCAGGACTACGCGCTGTTTCCGCACATGACGGTCGCCGACAACGTCGCCTTCGGCCTCAAGCTGAAGCGCGTCCAGGCCGCCGAGCTCAGGTCCCGGGTGGCCGAGATGCTGACCGTGGTCCGGCTCGACGGCTACGAGGACCGCCGGCCCGCGCAGCTCTCCGGCGGCCAGCGCCAGCGCGTCGCCCTCGCCCGCGCGCTCGTCAACCGCCCGGCGGCGCTCCTGCTCGACGAGCCGTTGGGCGCCCTCGACCTGAAGCTGCGTCGCGAGATGCAGCTGGAGCTGAAGCGGATCCAGCAGAGCACCGGGACGACCTTCGTCTACGTCACCCACGACCAGGAGGAGGCGCTGACGATGTCCGATCGGATCGCGGTCATGGACGGCGGCGTCGTCCAGCAGGTCGACGAGCCGCGGGCGCTGTACGAGCGCCCGGCGACCTCGTTCGTCGCCGACTTCATCGGCACCTCGAACATGCTCAGCATCGCCGGCGCCGAGCGCCGCAACGGGCACGCCGTACTCGAGCTCGGCGACGGCATGCGGATCATCGCCCCGGAGGAAGCCGGCGAGCGGATCACCGTGCGCCCGGAGAAGATCCGGATCGGGGTCGAGCTCGACGGCGAGTGCTCTCGCCTCTCGGGCACCGTGGTCGAGTCCGTGTACCTGGGCTCGCTCTCGCAGACGGTGATCGAGGTGACCACCGGCGAACGGTTGGTCGTCCATCAGCTCAACGACGACGAGCGCCCGCCGCCCGAGCCCGGCGAGCGGGTGGTGCTCAGCTGGCACGCTCGCCACAGCCTGACGCTCGGTGACGAGAACGGGGCGGGCGCGTGAACGCGCGAGTCCTCACCGGCGTCCTGCTCGCCACGCTGGCCGTCGCCGCCGGGTGCGGCAGGGACGAGGGCGAGACCTCGGTCGCCCCGCCGCCCGACGACCCGGGCGCGCCGGCGGCCGGCACCCTGCGCTTCTTCGCCTACGGCGACACGATGACCGAGGAGATGATCGCCCCGTTCGAGCGGGCGAACCCCGATCTCGACCTGCAGAAGGCGAGCTTCAACTCCAACAAGGCCGCCGCGGCGAAGCTCGCCGGCGGCTTCGAGGCCGACGTGGTCGAGGTCTGCACCGACGAGATGGAGCCGATCCTGGCGCGCAGCCTGATTCGCCCCCTCGACCCCAAGGCGGTCAAGGGCTTCGACGACCTCGCCTTCTCGGACTCAGCCGATGTCCGCAACGACGCCGGCGACGTCCTCTTCGTGCCCGCCTCCGCCGGCCCTCACGGCCTGATCGTCAACACCGAGGCGGTCACGGGCGTCGACTCCTACGCCGACCTCTTCGACCCCGCCTACGCCGGCAGCGCGGCGCTCGAGTCGAGCCCGCTGACCGCGGTCGGCGTGACTGCGATGGCGCTCGGGATGGACGACCCGATGAACCTCTCGCCGCCCGAGATCGACGAGGTCAAGAACTACCTGCTCGACCACCGCGACCAGTTCCGCGACTTCCCCGAGTCCGACGCCTCGATGGCGAACCTGTTCAAGTCGGGCGAGGCGGTGATCGCGGACGGCGGGCGCGGCACGACCGAGGCGATGATCCGCGACGGCGTGACGGCGGAGTGGATCGCCCCCGAGGAGGGTGTGCTCTCCTGGGTCTGCGGCCTCGCGATCACCTCATCGGCGGAGAACATCGACGCCGCCTACAAGCTGATCAACTACTACGCCTCCCCCGAGGCGCAGGCCGTCTCCGGCGAGCAGGGCTTCGTCGCGATGACCCCGGAGGCGCTGCCGCTGATGGCGCCGGAGTACCGTGAGTCCGCGGACCCGAAGTCGCTGCAGACGGCGATCCCGGAGACGCAGCCGAGCGCCGCCGAGCTCTACGACCGCGCCTGGCAGGAGGTCGCCGCCGGGTGAGCGAGGCGACCGCGGCAGCGGCACGGGCGCCGGCGGCGAGCGGGCCACCGATCGCACACCGCCGCAGCCTCGGCGTTCGCCTGCGCCGCCGCCTTCCGGGCGTCGCGAGCGTCCTGGTCGTCGCCTTCGCGATGCTGATCATGTTCGGGCCGGTGCTGATGCTGGCCCTGTTCTCGTTCAACGACTCCTCGATCATCTCGCTGCCCTGGGAGGGCTTCACCACCCGCTGGTACGAGGAAGCGTGGTCCACCCCGGAGGCCAAGGACGCGATCGTCAACTCGCTCGTGGTCGCGACCGCGGTCACCGCCGGCTCGCTGGTGCTCGGCACGCTTGCCGCCTGGGGCCTGACCCGGCTGCGGTTCGGCGGCCGCGGGGCGCTCGCCGGGCTCCACGGCTCGGTCCTCGTCGTCCCCTGGCTGATCATCGGCGTCGCCGGGCTGATCTTCTTCAGCGAGAGCGGGATCTCGCTCTCCCTGACCACCGTCGCGCTGATGCAGCTCGTGGTCACCTTTCCGCTCGTCGTCGCGATCATCTCCGCGGGGCTGGTCCGCTTCTCGCGCTCGGTCGAGGAGGCCGCGATCGACCTCGGCGCCTCGCAGGCCCAGATGATCCGCTACGTCGTCCTGCCGCAGATCGCCCCGTCGCTGGCCGCGGCGGCGATCTTCGCCTTCGCCTGGTCGTTCAACAACTTCGAGGTCTCGTTCTTCACCGGCGGCTTCGAGCAGACCTTCCCGGTCTGGGTCTTCTCGATCCTGCGCCAGTCCGAGAACCTGCCGATGGTGAACGCGGTCTCGACTGTGATCGCGCTCGCCCAGGTGATCGTGGTGTTCGCGGGATGGCGACTGATGAAGCGCCTCACCCGCGATCGCGGCGGCGACAGCGCGCTCACCGAGCTGCTCACCGGCGGTGCCCGCTGATGGAGGCCGCGTCGGTCCCGCTCCGCCACGAGTCCAGCCGCGGCCGCTCGTTGTTGCGACCGCTCGCCTTCATGGCGGCCCCGACCGCGCTCCTGCTGCTGCTCTTCCTGGGGCCGATGATCGCGATGCTGGTGATCAGCCTCCAGTACGGGGTGCTCAGCGGCAGCTCGGGCTTCACGCTGACCAACTTCGGCGACGTGCTCGGCGATCCGCTCTACCGTGACGTCGCCTGGACCACGTTCCAGATCGCGACGCTCGCGATGCTGATCCAGCTCGCGATCGCGGTCCCGATCGCCTACGTGCTCGCGTACAAGGCGGGCCGGTGGGAGCTGCCGCTGCTGCTCTTCCTCGTACTCGCCGACGAGCTCAACCCGATGGTTCGCATCTACGCCTGGCGGATGCTGCTCGGCCGGGAGGGGCTGATCAACGAGGGCCTCCAGCGACTCGGGCTGATCGACCAGCCGATCGAGGCCCTGCTGTTCAGCAAGTTCGCGGTCATCGTCGTGCTCTCGACCAGCTACCTGACCTACACCGTGATCCCCATCTACGCGGCGATGAAGGCCGTCGACCGCAACCTGTTCGAGGCCGCCCGCGATCTCGGCGCCGGCTGGGTGACGACGACCCGGCGGGTGCTGCTGCCGCTGATCGCCCCCGGGATCTTCGTCGCCCTGCTGCTGGTCTACATCCCGCTGTTCACCGACTTCGCCAGCCCGACGCTGGTCGGCGGCACCAGCGGCTACATGCTCGGCCAGGTGGTCAACGACCTCGTGCTCGAGAGCGGTGACCTCAACGGGGGGGCGGCGATGAGCCTGCTGATGCTGTTCGCCTCGGGCGTGTTCGCCGTGATCGCCTACCGGCTGGCGAAGATCAAGCAGCTCGAGACATGAGCCCGCCGGCCTCCACGTTCGACGCCGCGATCATCGGCGCCGGCCACAACGGCCTGGTCGCCGCCCACTACCTGGCGACGGCGGGCCTGCGCACGATCGTGCTCGAACGCCGCGAGATCGTCGGCGGCTGCTGCGTCACCGAGGAGTTCGCCCCGGGCTTTCACGCTTCCACCGGCGCCTATGTGCTGAGCATGCTGCGCGAGCCGGTGTGGCGCGACCTGCGCCTGGCCGAGCGCGGGGTTGCGGTCGACCCGGCGGGCCCCTCGCTCAACCTGTTCGAGGACGGCTCGGCCCTGCAGATCTCCGATGACCTCGCCGAGACGCAGGGCGAGTTCGCGCGCTTCTCGCCGGCCGACGCCAAGGCGCTTCCCGGGTTCGAGGCCGAGCTCGCGGAGATCGCCGAGCTGATCACGCCGCTGATCGACACGACTCCACCGGACCCGACCCGGATCCGCCCCCGTGAGCTCGCCGGGCTCGGGCTGCGCGCCGCTCGCCACCGCTCCCGGATCTCGGACGCCCTCTTCCTCTTCGGCACCTCGGCGACCCAGTACCTGTCCGAGCACTTCAGCTCCGACCAGGTGCTGGCGGCGCTCGGCTGGCACGCGATCAACGACTCGATCGCCGGCCCCTCGACGCCGGGAACCGCCTACGTCCTGCTGCACGACCACGCCGCCGAGCAGGCCGGCGGCGGAATCCGCCAATGGGGGTTCGTCCGCGGCGGCATCGGCAAGGTCACGGAGGCGATGGCGGAGTCCGCGCGCGAGGCCGGCGCCGTCGTCCGCACCGGGGCAGCGGTCACGCGGGTGATGATCGAGAACGGGCGCGCGGTCGGGCTCGAGCTCGCCGACGGCGAGCAGATCCGGGCAGCCCGCGTCCTCTCCAACGCGGACCCGAAGACCACCTTCCTGGGCCTGGTCGGCACCGAGGCGCTGCCCGAGCGGTTCACCGCGGCGATGCGCGCCTACCGCTGCGAGGGGACCAGCGTGAAGATCAATCTCGCCGTCGGCGAGCTGCCGCGCGCGGCGGCGATCGAGGGCGGCGGCGTGCAGCCCTACCACCGCGGCATCGTCGAGGTCAATCCGTGGGTCGCGGCGATGGACGCGGGTCAGGCGGAGGCGCGCGCCGGACGCCCGGCCACCGACCCTCACATCGAGCTCTGCTTCCCGACCGTCCACGACCCGTCCCTTGCGCCGGAGGGCAAGCACGTGGTCACGATCGACGTCAACTCCCAGCCCTACACCCTCGCCGAGGGGTCCTGGGACGAGCAGCGCGACGCGGTCGCCGATCGAGCGATCGAGAAGCTCGGCGCCCACTTTCCGAACCTGCCCGCTTCGATCATCGAACGCCAGGTGCTCGCGCCACCCGATCTCGAGGCGCTGCTCGGGATCTGGGGCGGCCACGCCCTGCACGGCGACATGGCCTTCGACCAGCTCTTCAACCTCCGCCCGGTGCGCGGCTGGGCCGATTACCGCACCCCGGTCGAGGGTCTCTGGCTCTGCGGGGCCGGCACCCATCCCGGCGGTGGCGTCACCGGCGCCAACGGGCGCAACTGTGCCCGCGAGGTCCTTCGCGACGCACGCCGCAGGGTCCGTCGCGTGCGAGGCTTGGGCCGGTGAGCCCTCTGTACCCCAGCGCGTGGGACGAGATTCAGGCTCCCGCGATCGTGGTCGAGCCGCCGGGGCCGCGTAGCCGCGAGATCCTCGAGCGGATCTCAGCGACCGCCTATCCGGGCCTCGCCGGCGGTCTCGCTCCGCTCGCGCTCGCCGAGAAGCGGGCCTGGACGGCCTCCGACGTCGACGGCAACGTCTATCTCGACTGCGCTTCCGCATCGGCCTCGGTGCCACTTGGCGCCGGTCGCCCGGAGCTGCTCGAGCCGGCGATCGACACGCTCAAGGGCTTCGGCAACGAGGACAGCCATGCGCTCGCCTCGGAGCTCACCGCTGAGCTCGGCGAGCGCCTCCTGTCCGTCGCCCCGGCAGGTCTGAGCCGCTATGACATCGCCCTCAACGGGACCGAGGCGGTCGAGATCGCAATCAAGATCATGCGCCGCGCCACGGGGCGCCCGGTGATCCTCGCCTTCCACGGCTCCTACCACGGGGAGTCGACGACCACGGCGGCGCTCGGCGCCGAGTCCGCCGAGATCTCACGCGGCCTGCGGGGTCTGGTGCCGGGGTTCGCCCACGTGCCCTACCCGCACGCCTACCGGACCCCGTTTCGCGAGCCGCGGCCGGGTGGCAGCGGAGACGCCACGGTCGACTACATCCGCGATCACGTCCTTTTCCATGCCCTCGACCCGTCCGAGGTGGCGGGGGTGATCATCGAGCCGGTGCTCGGCTCGGGCGGCTGCGTAGCCCCGCCTGACTCGTTCTGGCCGGCGCTGACCGCGCTCTGCCGCGAGCACGACTGGCTGCTGTGCGCGGACGAGGTGAAGACCGGGATGGGCCGCTCGGGCACGCTGTTCGCGGTCGAGCATTGGGGGGTCGAACCGGACCTGATGTGCCTGGGCAAGGCACTTGGCGGCGGCGTCATGCCGATCGGGGCGCTGTTGGGCAGCGAGCGCGCCCTCGGCGGCTTCGACGACGTGCCAACCGGGAGCACGTGGGCGTGGCTGCCCGCGTCGTGCGCCGCGGCGCTCGCCACGCTCGACGTCTATGAAACCGAGCCGGTGCTGCAGAACGTGGCCGAGCTCGAGGCCGTTGCCACCCGGCGGCTGGGCGAGCTGTACGAGCGCCACGGCCGGATCGGGGACGTGCGCGCGGTCGGTTGCTTCCAGGCGATCGAGTTCGTGCGGGATCGCGAGACGGCCGAGCTCGACCCCGAGCTCCAGGACGCGGTCGCCGCCCAGATGCTGCGCCGCGGCGTGATCGCCGACTCGTCGACGACCTCGCTCAACATCCAGCCGTCGCTCGTGATGCCACCCGCCCGTCTCGAGGGTGTCTACGCGATCGTCGACGAGTCGATCGAGTCGGTTCTCGGCGGCAGAGCGTGAGCCGTCTCGAGGCAGAGCTCCGGGACGAGCTGGAGGGGATGGAGGGCGCGGGGACGCTGAAGACGATCCCGGTGCTCGACTCGCCGCAGGGGCCGCTGGTGGAGATCGAGGGGCGTGGCGAGGTCCTCTGCCTGTGCTCCAACGACTACCTCGGCCTCGCCAACCACCCTGCTGTCGTCAACGCCGGCGTCGAGGCGCTGGCCGAATACGGCGCCGGGACCGCATCCGTGCGCTTCATCTGCGGCAAGTTCCGACCCCAGGTGGAGCTGGAGCGCGACCTCGCGGGCTTTCTCGGCACCGAGGCGGCGCTGACCTACGCCTCGTGCTGGAACGCGAACGCGGCGCTGCTCGACGCGCTCTGCGACCGCCCGACCGCGGTCTTCTCCGACGCGCTCAACCACGCCTCGATCATCGACGGGACGCGCCTCGCGCGCCCCGCACACAAGGCCGTCTACGAGCACGCGAACCCGGCCAACCTGCGCCGGCTGCTCGCCGAGGCGCCGGCGACCGAGCGGCGGCTGATCGTCACCGACGGCGTCTTCAGCATGGAAGGCGACCTCGCGCCGATGGCCGAGCTCGCCGAGCTCGCCGCCGCGCACGACGCGACCCTGATCGTCGACGACTCGCACGGGATCGGGGTGGTTGGCGATACGGGCCGCGGCGTGCTCGAACGCTTCGGCCTGCTCGGCGCGCCGATCGTGATCACCGGCACCCTCGGCAAGGCGCTCGGCGGCGCCGCCGGTGGCTTCGTCGCCGGTGGCGAGGCGCTCTGCGCGGTGCTCGAGCAGCGCTCGCGCCCGCAGCTGTACTCCAACGGCCTCCCGCCGACGGTCGCCACGAGCGCCGGGCGCGCGCTCGCCGAGCTGCGCGACGAACCCGGGCTGGTCGCCGCGCTGCGCGCGAACACTGCCGCGATGCGCGGGAGCCTGGAGGCCGCCGGGCTGAGCCCACTCGCGGGCGAGAGCGCGATCCTGCCGATCATCGTCGGCGAGACCGCGAGGGCGATCGAGATCAGCCGGCGGCTGCTGGACCGCGGCGTCTACGTCACCGGCTTCGGCTACCCGGTCGTCCCCGAAGGGACCGCGCGAGTCCGGATCCAGGTTTCGGCGGCGCTCAGCGAGGCTCAGATCGAGCGGGCCGTCGACGCGCTCGCGGCAGTGATCGGCGAGCTCGGGGTCTCGGTCGGCTGACTGTACGAGGCGTGATACTGATTCGGGAGTGAGCTCCCCATCCGACAACGTCGAGCGCTACCGCGAGGCGCTCGAGGCCTGGAACCGCCGCGACCTCGTCTGGATCCTCGAGCAGGCCTCGCCCGACCTGGAATTCAACACGGCCCAGATCTTCCCCGGGATCGATCCGGCCTACCACGGGCGCGAGGGGATGGTCGAGTTCTGGACGACGTTCATCGAGGAACCGTGGGCGCTGTTCCAGCTCGAGATCGAGTCGCTCGAGGCGGCCGGCGAGGACCGCGTCCTGGCACTGATCACCTTCCACGGCACCGAGCGCGAGTCGGGCGACGAGGTGACCACCTCCTACGCGCATCTCGCCACCTTCCGCGGCGACGAGGTCGTCCAGATCGACGCGTTCGCCGACTGGGACGAGGCGCGGCGCGCGGCCGGGCTGGCCTGAGTGCCTTGCTCCAGCACGTCTCGATCGAGATCCCGCCCGACCAGGTCGAGGCCACGGTCGAGTTCTGGAGCCTGCTCGGCTTCGAGCGGGTCGACTCGCCCGAGTCGCTCGGCGGCTACGTCACCTGGGTCGAGCGGGCCGGGACCCAGATCCACCTGATCCACACCGAGGAGGCGAGCGTCCCGGTGCTCGGCCACGCCGCGGTCGTTGTCGACGACTTCGCCGCGGCGCTCGAGCGGGTGGCGGCCGCGGGCCACGAGGTCGCCGAGACGCGCGAGCTCTGGGGGGCGCGGCGCGCGTTCGCGATCGCCCCGGCCGGCCACCGGGTCGAGCTGATGGCGGCCCCGCCGCCATCGGCGGGCTGAAGCTCGTCAGGGCCCGCCTCGTCTTGAGCCAACCCCGATTGCGCCGAGCCGAGCCCCGCCGCCGCGATCACTACGATCGCCCGCGTGCGGTACCCGATCGAGGAATTCACCCCGGAGGAGCGCCGGCTCCTGGAGCCGCACTTCACCAACCTCGATCGCCCCGTCTTCGCCCTCGTCAACCTGCCCGAGACGGTCAAAGGGGCGATGTTCGCACGCTACTCGCGCTACCCGGGGACGCTGAGGCGCATGTTCCTGGAGGAGTTCGCCGGCGACGTGCCGGCCGGCGAGCGGCCGTTCGACGGGATCGAGGGCGAGCGCGCCGCGGGCCTCTACGAGCGCGTCTTCATCGGCTACGGCGACGACTCGATCGCCCAGGTCGGCGGCGCTCACGTCGCCTGCGAGTGGGTCTCAAACGTGCTCACCAAGGTCCTCCAACGGGGGCGGCTGGCGGCCTACCTCGAGCAGTCCACCCGCTACATCCCCTACGACGCGCCGATCGAGGGGGTCGGCGGCTACCGCTACTACTCCGATGACGAGCTCGGTCCCGCCTACCGCGCGGCGATGGACGAGCTGTTCGGCATCTACTCGCGCAGCCTCGAGGCCGTGCAGGCCTGGGCCGCCGAGCGCTGGCCGCGCGACGAGGGCCAGCCGGAGGGCGCCTGGCGAAGCTCGATCCGGGCGAAGGCGCTCGACCTGTTGCGCGGCCTCCTCCCGGCCTCGACCCTGAGCCACGTCGGCATCTTCGCCAGCGGGCAGGCCTACGAGCAGCTGCTCCTCCGCCTTGCCGGCTCGCCGCTGCCGGAAGCGCGAGCCTTCGGCGACCTCCTGCTCGAGGAGCTGCAGCGCGTGATCCCGAGCTTCGTCGCGAGGGTCGATCGTCCCGATCGCGGCGGTGACTGGATCGCCGACATCCGCGAGCGGCGCGAGGCCGCCGAGCGCGCCGCCGCCCGGCTCGGTCTCGACCGCCGCGAGGGCGACGCCGCCCCCTCGGTCGAGCTGATCCACGTCGACGGCTCGGAGGAGGACCTGCTCGCCGCCTCCCTCTACGAGTCGGCCGGGACCGCGGAAGCCGAGATCCGGTCCCGGGTCGCCACCCTCGACCCGATCGAGCGCGCGGAGCTGATCGGCGAGCTGGCGGGCGAGCGGCGCAACCGTCGCCACCGCCCCGGCCGCGGCTGGGAGGCGGTCCGCTACCGGTTCGAGGTCGTCTCCGACTACGGCGGCTTCCGCGACCTCCAGCGCCACCGGATGCTGACCTGCCAGTGGCAGCGGCTCGGTCCCGAGCTCGGCGCCGGCGTCCCCGACGAGGTCCGCGACGCGGGCGTCGGCGACGACTACGAGGCGGCGCTCGAGCTCTCGCGGACCGAGTTCGAACGGCTCGAGGGCGAGGGCCTCACCGCGGCGGCCCCGTACGCGCTCTGCCTCGGCTACCGGATCCGCTACGTGCTCGACCTCAACGCGCGCGAGGCGATGCACCTGTGCGAGCTGCGCTCCGGCCGCGAGGGACATCCGACCTACCGGGCCGTCGCCCAGGCCATGCACGAGCGCATCTCCCAGGTCCATCCGGCGGTCGCCGCGGCGATGACCCACGTCGACTCGAGCACCGAGCCGCGGCTCGAGCGGATCCTGAGCGAGATCCGCACCCACCGCAAGCGGATCGCCGCCGCTCAGGCATCCGACGCCCCGCCGGGCGTCTCGACGCTCGGCTGACTCAGTCGGCAGGGAGGAGGATCTCGAGCGTGTGCTGGTGCGCGTCGGCGTCCGGGATCGAGAGCGTGCCGAGCGCGCCCTCGTAGGCGCCGGTGCCACCGACGATCGGGGCGGTGATGTCGGGGGTGTCGGCAAGCCGGGCGTTCTGCGTCGTGATCGTCCCGTCGGCAAAGAAGTAGGTGGTCTCGCAGGCGATCCCGTCGTCTCCGACCGGGAGGCAGTTACCGGCCACCTCGCCCTCGAGGTCGCCCGAAACCGGCGAGCTGAACGTGAACGCGGGCTCGCGGCCCACGTCGAGGCGCTGTTCGTTCTCGACCGCCTCGGTCAGCGACAGCGTCTGGCGCTCGAAGGCGGGGTCATCCCTGGCGAGCGCCAGGATCCCGATGACGATTCCGGCGACAGCGAGTACGAGCGCGGCGAGCGTGGGCGGCTGCATCCGACGAGCAACCTAGAGGTACGCGCCGACGGTATTACGGGATCTGCCGCCTTTGCTCGCAGCCAGGGCCGCGATCACGGCCGGGGCCACCGATGCAGAGATCGTCGCCGGGGCCGCCGTTGAGGACGTCGGCTCCGGCGCCCCCGCGGAGCGTGTCGGTGTCCTCGCCCCCCTTGAGCTTGTCGCCGCCGCCGCCCCCGCAGGCGGTGTCATCCCCGCCGAAGCCGCGGGCGCGATCGGCGTCGCCCTTGAGCGCGAACGTCTCGGCGCCGTCGCCGCCGCTGAAGTCCTGAGGCCCGGCGCCGCCGAGGTTGGTCACCGCGACCCCGCCGCAGAGCAGCTCCGGGCCGGACGCCTGCTCGTAGAGGCGTTCCGCGTCGACCCCGAAGTAGGGGCCGTAGAGGTGCTCGAGGTCGAGCGCATAGCCATAGCTGATCAGCCCGTTGACCGCCCCTGAGCGGTTCACCCACCCGCCGCCGCTCGAGCCACCGCTCAGGTCGCAGGCGATCTGGATCGTCGCCGGTCCGCTCCCGGGCGGGCTGTCCGAGCCGGTGACCCCGGAGTCGCACGAGTAGAGCCGCTCCCCGTCGAAGGTGGGGTGGAACAGGGTTGGCTCGGCGGGATAGCCGAGCGCCGTGTACTGCTGGTTGCGCGAGTGCCTGAAGGCGATCGCTCGCGCCCCGACCGCGTCCTCGATCCCCTGGCCCTCGGCGTTACGGGCGAGCACGGCGGCGCCGAGGTCCTGGCGGACGTTGGCGTCGTCGCGCCATGCCTTGGTCGTCAGCAGGCTCGCGGCGGGCCACTCGCCGAACGGCTGCTCGCCGTCGCGGTAGCCGGGGACGAACATCCAGTTGGTCGCGAACCCGCCGCCGAACTCAGGATCGTGGACACAATGCCCCGCGGTCCAGGCGAGCGTGTGCCGGTTCGAGCGCACCGCGGTCCCGGAGCAGACGTAGTCGCCCGGCTGACTCCCGCCGGCAATCGTGAAGAAGACCTTGCCGTGGGCGCGCGACGGGAAGCTCGAGCTCGTGGCGCTGACGTCGGTCGAGGTCCGCGGCTCGCCGACCACGCCGGCGAGCTCGCCGGGGGCGGTGACCACGAGGTCGGCGGGGCCGGCCGCCCGCATCCGCTGCGGCGTCCAGTAGTCGCGAACCACCGCGGGGCGAGTCGCCGACCGCTGGGAGGCGAGATCGTCCGCCGAAGCGATCGGCGGGGGCAGCGCGGCAAGCGCAAGCGCCACGGCGGCCCCTGCCGCGATCCGTCCCGTAGTCACCCCCCGGACTCTAGTGGGGTGTCTCATAACGTTCGCCCGGAAATGACGAGGTCCAGGCGTCGCCAAGCCAGGACGCAGGGAGCCCGAATAGCAGCGCTATTCGGGCGACTGAGGACGCAGCCTGGCGGCGATCTGGGCCCGTCATTTCGGGTGGAACGTTGTGAGAGGCCCCACTAGGGAACGGAATTGCCCGCGAGCGCAGCCTCGTCGCGTGCCTCCGGGCGGACGCAGTAGGCGCCCTCGGAGAAGCCCTGGCCCTCGATCCCGAACGCCCAGTTGAAGCGGGCGCGGTAGTTCTCGAGCGCGATGATGTTGGTGAGCTCGACCAGCTGTGCCTCGTCCAGCTCGGCGCGCAGGCGGTCGAACAGCTCGCCGGGCACATCCACCGGGCTGCGCGAGATCCCGGTCGCGTAGTCGAGGACCAGCTTCTCGAGCTCGCTGAACCGGTCGCTGGTCGCGTAGCCGGGCAGCTCGCGCAGGTCGTCCTCGCTCACGCCGGCCTCCTCGCTGATCGACGAGCCGAAGTCCAGGCACCACTCGCAGCCGCTGATCATCGCCGCGCGGACCTCGGCCAGGTGCTTGAGGCGCTCGTCGACCAGGTGGGAGCGCTCCGAAGCCGCTTCGAGGGCGGCGTAGCCGAGCATCACCTTCGGGTTGTGGGCGTAGATCCGCAGCGGGTCGACGACCTCGCCATAGCGGCGTCGGGACTCGCGGTAGCTGACCCGCACGAGCGGGTTGCGGGTGTCCTCGGGTACCCCGGCGATCCGCGCGTTGCCGTCGCCGGCCGCCGCCCCGCGCGCGCTCGGCGCCGGGTGGCTGCTCTGGCGGCGCAGCTCGAACAGGACCCAAGCCGGCAGGACGACGATCGTCACGACCCCGAGCCCGTTGGCGATCGCGTCGCCGGTCGAGTACGGGCCGAGGTTGAGGAGGTGGTAGATCGCGTGCGGGACCGAGAAGAGCAGGAAGGAGGCCGCGGCGACGATCACGAGGCGCCGCTGCAGCGTCCAGGCGGCGGCGAGCAGGACGGCCCCGGTCGCGAGGAAGAGGCCCCCGACGTCCCGGACCAGGTGCTCGCTGTAGGAGGGCAGTGCCTCGACCCATCCGCGCCCGAGCGGGAAGTCCTCGTAGAACGACGTCGGCGCGAGCAGCGCGTAGAGGCCGTCGACGACCTGGATCAGGCCGACACCCGCGAGCGCGGCGCGGATCGCGGTCCGGTGGCGGGTCGGGGTTGAGCATGGGTCAGGCATGCACTTGGCTCCTTTCGAGGGTCTCGATGACCGCGACGCAGGTATCGACCCACGCCGCAACGACGCGCTCGGCGTCGACGTCCACGAAGTCGTCGCCGAACATCACCTGCTGGAGGTTGAACCCGACCAGCGAGGCGCAGAGGACCTCGCCGAGCGCCTCGGGGTCGGGCACCCGGACGCCGCGCTGGGCGGCGTAGCGCTCCAGGGTGCCGACCGCGAGGTCGATTCCGCGGCGCACAACGGTCGCGTGGAAGCGCTCGGCGAGCTCCGGGACGCGGCCGCCGTCGCGCATCACGATCCGGATCAACTGGCGCTCGCGCGCAAGCTCGGCAAGTCCCCAGCGGGCGACGAGCGTCAGCTCGGCACGCAGGTCGCCGAGCGGCTCGATCTCGAGCCTGGCGTTGAAGGCGTCGATCTCGGCGATCCGCTCGGAGAGCGCCGCCTCGAGCAGCTCCTCCTTACTGGCGAAGTGCTTGTAGAGGCCGCCGGAGCGGGGTGCGAGCCCGGCGGCCGCCTCGATCTCGCCGATTGACGTGCCGCTGTACCCCCGCGCGGCGAACAGCTCCATCGCGGCGGTGATGATCCGGGCCCGGGTGTCGCGCGGTGCGGCCATTTGGTAATCAACCGATTACGTACAGTAATCGATCGATTACCGGGACGCTGCGGCTCGGCTACGCCTCCCAGGTCCTCAGCATGTCTTGAACTTCCGGCTCAGGACGGCCAGGGACCCACCGCCACCCTGGACGACCACAGAGAGCCGGTGCGAGCCCTTGTCGAGGTCGTGCGGCTTCACGGTCGTGGTCAGGTTCGACGACGCGGACGTGTCGAGGACCTTGTGGTCGACCAGCAGCTTCGTCCGCTTCGCCTTCGGGACATCGGTCTTCACCGTCACCTTGAACGGATGCTTGGCGCAGCCCTCGGGTACGCCGTCGACGGTGATCGGCGCGCGCACCCTGGTCGAGGTCTCGGCGCGGTCGTTGGCGTCGTTGGTGTCGGCCTGCGGCACCAGCTCGGGGACCACGAGTGCCTGCACGGCGAGCTTCGGGATGTCGGAATCGAAGACCTTCATCACCACCTCGACCTTGACCGTCTCGCCCACCGCGATCGCGCCCGGCCGGCAGACGACGCCGTGCGGGTCGACGTTGCAGCTGCCCTTCGACGCCGTCTGCGAGTAGGTACGAACCGGTTCGCTGTTGTCGAAGTCGCGCGCGGTCAACCCGTGCCCGTGCGTGAACCGCAGCTTCACCTCCGACTTGTCGGGGCCGGCGTTGGTGATCTCCATCTCGTAGGTGGCACGACCTCCGACCGAGCTCTCCTTCGGCCCCTCGAGCGTGACCGCGAAGTCCGAATGCGGGTCGGCCCCCTTGACCTCGCGGGCAAGCGATGCCGACGCCGGAAAAACCCCCGTCGCGACAAGCGCGGTCATCGCAATGGCCGAACGCATCTAGGCACCTCCTGGCCGACGCGGTCCGTTGCAGGGGAATCTAACCGATGCCGACCGCTAAGTCACGGTCAGCGGCGCCGCTTGCGCTTGCGCTTGCGGGCGCGCTCACGGCGCGCGGAGTGGTCCGGGGAAGGCGCGGGCTCGCTGAAGACCTCGGTCGCATCGCCGTCCACGACCCCCTCGGCGGCGACCGCCGGGCGCGGCTCGTCGCCGGGTCGCGGCCAGGGGATCGCCTCGCCGGCGTCCCAGGCGGGCGGGCGGCCGCGCGGCACCTTGTCGAGGATCAAGAAACCGAGCCAGCCGAACCAGATCATCAGCGCGAGCAGCGAGAGCTGTGGCTGGATCAGGACCAGCGAGACCGAGAGCGCCATCCCGAGCGTGGCGAAGAACCGCGACAGCAGGCCGACCCGCATCGCGTTCAGCGGGACGTAGACCATCGCCACGACCAGGGCGAGCAGCGCCGGGAGGATCAGGTACGAGCCGACCTGGTTCAGGGTGCTCCCGTCGATCAGGTCGTCGAGCAGCGTGTAGATGTCGCCGCCGCGGGCCGAATCGGCGACGAAGTCCGAAGCGAGCTGGACCTGAGCGATCGCCTTGATCACCGTCTGCGCCGCGAGCAGCAGCGGTCCGATGAAGACGAACCCGACCATCGCCGAGTTGACCCGCTCGCTGCGGGCTTCGGTCGCCCGGAACAGGTAATAGAGCGGGATCGTGACCAGCGCCAGGCCCGCGGCGGAGAAAACCGCGGCCAGGATCACCAGCCCGCCGACCTGATCGACCGCGCGCAGCTGCTCGGTCGCCATCCCGGTGATCGGGACCCCGGTTCCGCGGAGACCGAACAGAGAGACGATGTACAGCGGCGCGGCGCCGATCGCGGCGTAGGCCGCGAGCCGCTGTCCGCCGCGCTCCCGCTCGAGGATCTGCTGGCGATTCATCGGCGAGCGCCCGTCAGCCGCTCCCCGAGCGCGGCGAGCGGCGCCTGGCCGCCTCGAGCTCGAGCCGCTCGGCCGCGGGACGGATCGGCACGTAGTCGTCGTTGCGGCCCGCGATCCGCGAGACCCGGTCGCCGGCGGCGAGCACCAGGTCGAAGAGCGGCGCGCCGAGCCCGATCAGGGTCTCGAAGCGGGCGCGGGTGCGGAGCTGCTGGGGCGTCGAGGGCACCGGCGAGGGTCAGCCGCGCTCGTGGAAGAAGAAGCCGGGCAACGCGCCCTCGATCACTTCCTGGGTCATCCGCTGCGCAACCTCGAGGTTGCCGGTGCGGACCGCGATGTCGTCGAGGGTGACGATCCCGACCAGGCGCTCGTCCTCGACCACGGGCAGGCGTCGGACCCGGTGCTGGACCATCAGCGCGGCGGCTTCCTCGAGGTCCATCTCGGGATCGCCGGTGACCAGCGGACGCGAGCAGTGCTCGGCGACCGGCTCGCCGGCGGGACGCTCCTCGGCAAGCGCGCGCACGGTCAGGTCGCGGTCGGTGACCATCGCTGCCGGCTCGCCCTCCGCGTCGCAGATCACCACCGAGCCGACCGAGTGGTCGCGCATCAACTGGGCGACGGCGAGCACGTCGGTATCGGGGCCCGCGGTGACCACGCCCGCGGTCATGATCTCGCGCAGCTGCATGGGGCGAACGATATCCGGGTCCCTAACCTGCGGCGTCCATGACACTGTCGTCGAGCAACGGAGAACGGCCCGACCCCGGGCCCTGCCCCCTTTGCGAGCAGCAGCTTTACGGCTGGATCGCCCTGCCCCCGGCCGGCGCCGAGGTCGTCGGGATCCCGATCGCCGAGAGCGCCCTGCGGGTGATCGACCGCTGCGAGAACTGCGGCGTCGCGGTCGAGCGCGAGCGCGCCGTCGACCTGGCCGCCGAGTGGGAGGCGGTCTGCCGTCCCGGCGAAGCCGGCCGGCGCGCGATCTCGATCCCGAACCGGACCAGCCTGCAGGCGTGGATCGGCGAGGCCGGCTGGGCCGCGATCGACCGCTATCCGGGGCGGCTGATCCACACCCCGGCGAGCCTCGAACTGCTCGCCGGGCACAACGGCCAGGCGCTCGAGCGGACCCGCTCGCCGGTTTCGCGCCGCGCCCACGTGTGGATGTGGCAGACGTTGCTCAACGGGCTCACCTTCCACGCCAACTTCGCCCGCGAGCTCCGCGCCGGGCGCCTGCGTCCCGGCAACGCTCGCAGCCGGCCGCGATTCGTGATCGACCTCGTCGTCACCGTGCTCGGCGCTCCGATCGTCCTGCTCGTCTCGGCGCCGCTCGAGCTCGGCGCCGCGCTCGCCCGCCGCGGCGGCGAGCTGGCCGCGACCGCGCGCCGCGACGGCTGACCGCTCAGCCCTTGTCCAGAACTCCCTGACTGGAGATCCCGCCGCCGGTGAACCGGTAGCGGAGCCGGTCGGGGCCGTTCCCGCCAAGCGGCTCGACGGTAACCGTGCCGGTGCCCTTGCACTTACCGCCCACCCCGCTGTCGATCCGCTCGCGGAAGCGCACCTGCGGTCCGTCGGCATCGAGGTAGGCCCAGGTGCCCGAGCAGTTGATCTGGCCACCGTAGAAGACGGCGTTCTTGTGCGGATCGGTCGCCGAGACGATCGTGACCCGGATCGGGAACGGCTGGATGCCCTTCTGCTCCAGCGTTCCGCGCCAATCGCCGATCACCGCCTGCGGCAGGCCCTGCGGAGGCGTCGGCGGGCGCGGCGGCGGCGGTGGCGGAATCTCGGAGAGGTCGGGCTCGGACTTCTCCCCGCAGCCGGCGGCGATCAGCGCAAGCGCGAGAAGTGGGATGACGCGGCGCAACACGGTGGGCAGCGTAGAGAACCGACCGTCCCGGTCTATGATCGGTGCATGGAAGGAAGCGATCCCTTCGGCCTCTTCGGTGACCCGGACGAGCTTCGGGCCCGGCTGGCCGACATGGCCGAGCAGATGCAGGGCGCCCAGAAGGTCGCCTGGGCCGATAACGCGATCAAGCTCGCGGTCGACATGACCGTCGCCGCGATCGCGCGGCTCGAGCTGCACGGCTCCAGCGACGAGCAGGCGATGCAGGTCCGCGACGCGATCCGAGTCGTCTTCCCGGAGGCGGTCACCCTGGTGCGCGAGGCCCGCGAGGGCCTTTCCTGACCCGTCACTGACCCGGTACGCCCGTCGCGCCCTGAGACACAGGACGGCGCCTACCGTGGGCGGCGATGCGCACTCGCTCGCAGGCAGGAGCCGCGACCGTCGAGCACGCCGGGCTCGTGCTCCTGATCGCGCTGTTGCTCGCGGCCGCGATCGCCGCGATCGCCGCCGGCTCGGACCACAGCGGGCGCGAGGTCGGCTCGACCCTGGCCAGGAAGCTGCGTTGCGCCGCCGTCGGTCCCGGCCCCTGCTGGCGGGACCCGCTGACGCTCGCCTACGGTCGTCCGCTCGCAGGCGCCGTCCGCGCGGTCGCCCCGGCGCCCGTCGCGCGCTCCGGGCTGCTGCCGGTCGACTTTCGCTACTGCCGCTCGGCGAGCTGCGCCGCACCGGGCCCCGACCCCGGTCACACCGCCTCGAACCGCCGGGTGACCGGCTTCGTCGCCGTCGACGACCGTCGCCGGTCCGCCGGAGTCGCCGAGATCACCTACTGGCTCTACCGGCCGACGGTCGGCTGGGAGCGGATCGTCCGCGAGGCGAGCTCCGCCGAGGTCGCCGCGCTCGCCTCGACCCCGCTCCTTGACGACGCGGTGCCCGCGCTCGTCCCGCTCGAGACGCTCGACGGGCGCAACCAGTACGAGTGGGCCGCGAACGAGGAGCCGCCGTGGCGGTGGCAGGTGGAGTCGGTCTACCCCTGAGCCGCGCGAACTCCCCTACCAGTGGGCGTCGTGGTGCTCCATCACGCCGAGGCCGCCGGCGAGCTCCAACCCGCCCGGGAGGGTCCCCCTGAAGGTCCCGAACGGCTGGCGATAGGAGTACTTGGCCCAGGGCCTCGACTCCTCCTTGCTCCGCTCGGCCTCGGCCGTGAACTCGAGCCGCGCCCCGTCGACCTCGATCGCGTCGAGATCGACGAACGTCGACGGCCCGGGCTCCCGCGGCTCGCCATCGACCCAGATCGCCCGCTCGGAGCCCTGAGGCGGGTCGTTGATCCCGCTGACCAGGTTCCAGGCGACGCTGCGGCCGTCGGTGGTCTCGCCGACCCCGGCCGACCAGTCCCAGACCGTGTGATGGGGGTGATAGCCGCAGGACTCGTCCTCGACCCCGCGCGCCTCGCAACGGATCCGCCGCTCGCCGATCCGCACGTCGCACTCGACCGCGACCGGGCGCTTGCGGGTCCAGACGTAGCCGTCGTCCTCGCCCGTCGGGCAGACGGCCTGGTGCCACTGGCCCTCACCGGCGTGCAGGAAGGCGCGGATCTGCTCTTGCTCCTCGTCCTTCGGCGCCGCCTCGATCCGGACCATGGTGCCGCCCTCCTCCGGCGCCCAGTCGATCCGGCCGGTGTGCTCACCCTCGGCGAGCTCGGTCCAGACCTCGCCGCGGGCGATCCGCGGGGCGACCATCCTCGTGCGCTCGTGGAGCTCGCCACGCTCGCGGTCCCAGATCGCCCAGAACGTCTGGCCCGCCGGGCCGACCTGGACCCGGGCCGCGCACAGCAGCAGCTCGTCACTGAACGCGCCCAGGTAGCGCCACTGCTTGCGCCAGCTTCCCTTTCGCCGCAACGGCACCTTCCCAGGCGGCAGCGGCAGATCGCTCATTCGATCTTGGCGATCGCGTCGCCGGAGTTGATCGCGGTGCCCTCGCTGACCTTCAGCTCGGTGACCTTGCCGGCCACATGGGCGGTGATCTCGTTCTCCATCTTCATCGCCTCGATCACGCAGATCAGGTCGCCCTCCGCCACCTCGGCGCCCTTCTCGACCGCGACCTTGAGCACGGTGCCCTGGAGCGGCGAGATCAGCGCCGGTCCCCCGGCCCCGCCGCCCCCGGCGCCACCGGAGCGCTCGCGCTTCGGCGGTCGGCGCGCGCCCGCCGCAGGGGCCGAGTTGCCAGCCGGCACCGCCGCGCCGATCACCTTCACCTTGTGGAGCCGGCCGTCGACCTCGACCGTGTAGTCACGCTCGACCGAATCACTGCCTGCCGCCTCCTCCGCTTCGCGTCCGGGGGCGGCAGGGTCGGTGGCAGGCTGAGGCTGTAATGACTTGAGCCACTTCTTGTCCTCGGTCAGGTCGCGGCAGGTCTCCCCGTTGGCCCACTGCTCGGTCGCCAGGATCGCCTTGTGGAATGGGATCAGCGTCGTCAGCGGCTCGATCTCGTACTCGCCCAGCGCCCGCAGCATGCGCGCGGTCGCCCGCTCGCGGTCGTTGTCCCAGACGATCAGCTTCGCGACCATCGGGTCGTAGAGGGGCGTCACCTCGGATCCTGCCTCGAGCCCGGAGTCGACCCGCACGCCCGGGCCAGCCGGCTCGACGTAGTGGTCGATCTTCCCCGGTGCGGGGGCGAAGTTCTTGTGCGCCGCTTCGGCGTTGATCCGGCACTCGATCGAGTGCCCGCGCAGCTCGACCTCGTCCTGGGAGATCGAGAGCTCCTCGCCGGCGGCGATCCGCACCTGCTCGCGGACGATGTCGAAGCCGGTGACCATCTCGGTGACGCAGTGCTCGACCTGGACCCGGGTGTTCATCTCGAGGAAGAAGTAGTCCTCGCCCACCTGCATCCCCTCGACCGTGCCGGCGCCCCGGTAGTCGACGGCAAGGGCGGCGTCGGTGGCGATCTTGCCGATCCGCTCGCGCATCTCGTCGTCGACGTGCGGGCCCGGCGCCTCCTCGATCAGCTTCTGGTGGCGGCGCTGGATCGAGCAGTCGCGCTCGCCGAGGTGGATCACGTTGCCGTGCGAGTCGGCGAGCACCTGGACCTCGACGTGACGTGGGTCCTCGAGGTAGCGCTCCAGGTAGACCCGGTCGTCGGAGAAGAACTTCTCACCCTCGCGCGCCGCGCCCTCGAACGCCTCCTCGAGGTCGTCGGGCGTCTGAGCGACCCGGAAGCCCTTGCCGCCGCCGCCTCCCGCCGCCTTGCAGGCGACGGGGTAGCCGATCTCATCGGCGACCTTGCGAGCAGCCTTGACGTCGGGCGACGGCTCGGTCGACCCGGGAACGATCGGCACGCCGGCCTCCTGCATGATCTCGCGCGCCCTGGTCTTCGAGCCCATCGCCTCGATCGCCGCGGCGGGGGGGCCGATGAAGACGATCCCGGCCTCCTCGAGCGCCTTGGCGAAGGTGGCGTTCTCGGCCAGGAATCCGTATCCGGGGTGGATGGCCTCGGCGCCGGCCTGTCGCGCAACCTCGATGATCTTCTCGATGTTCAGGTAGCTCTCGGCGGGAGTCGGCGGGCCGAGCAGGAAGGCCTCGTCGGCCTCACGCACGTGCGGCGTGTCGCGGTCCGCCTCCGAGTAGACGCCGACCGAAGCGATCCCCATCTCCTTGAGCGCCCGCATGACCCGGATCGCGATCTCACCCCGGTTCGCGACCAGGACCTTCTCGAACATCGCGCGGCAGGTTAGTGCGTCGCCCGATCTGCGGGCGGCGTGGCGGGTATGACGTTTAAGTGACGAGGTTCACGGTAACCATTACATCAGTTGGTGTTACATTGGCCGATGTCAAACAGGAGCTGTGATGAACACAACCGATAGCGCCCCCGCCGCGGGCGCCGCACTCGACCAGGTCTTTATCGCCACCGGTGGCGCGCTGATCGCAACCGTCGCCCTCCTCTGGCTCGGCTGGGCCCACCGCACCGGCCGCACGACGCTGCTCCGCCGCGTCTCCGACTTCGCCGCGCGCGACACAGGCTTCGCCCCCTGGGCTGCGCTGCCCTCGCTGATCGCCGCCGGCTCGCTGCTCGTCGCCCTGCTCGGGATGTACTGGGACATCTCGCTGCACATCGACGACGGCCGCGACGCCGGCCCGCTCGCCAACCCAGCCCACTACCTGATCCTCTTCGGGCTCTACGGGATCTTCGCTGCCGGCTTCCTGGCGATCGTGCTCCCTGACGGCAAGCCTTCGGAGCGCTCGATCCGGATCTCCGGCGACTGGTACGCGCCGCTCGGCGGCGTCGCGATGATGGCGTCGTCGGCCTTCGCGCTGATCGGGTTCCCGCTCGACGACGTCTGGCACCGGATCTTCGGCCAGGACGTCACCCTCTGGGGCCCGACCCATCTGATGCTGATCGGGGGCGCCGGCCTGACCCTGATCGGGAGCGCGATCCTGATCGTGGAAGGGCGCGGCGAGGAGGTCGCCGAGGACGCCCCCGACCGCGGGCTCATCGACCGGATCGTCGCCCGCCTCGCCGCGGGCCGGCGCTTCTTCGCGATGGGCGGCCTGCTGATCGGGCTGTCCACCTTCCAGGCCGAGTTCGACTTCGGGGTCCCGCAGTTCCAGCTCGTGCTGGAGCCGATCATGCTGGCGTTTGCCGCCGGCGTCTCCCTGGTCGCGGCGCGAATCTGGATCGGCCGCGGCGCGGCGCTCGGCGCGGCCGTGTTCTTCATCGCCGTTCGCGGCGCGATCGCGCTGATCGTCGGCGAGGGCTTCGACCAGACGATGCCGCACTTCCCGCTCTACCTCGCCGAGGCGCTCTGCGTGGAGGGCCTCGCGCTGGTCGTCTCGACCCGGCGCATCTACACGTTCGGCGCGCTGTCGGGCGTGCTGATCGGCACGGTCGGCTTCTTCGCCGAGTACGCCTGGTCGCACATCTGGATGCCGGTCCCGTGGCCGCAGAGCCTGATCTCCGAGGCGATCCTGCCGACGCTGGTCACCGCGATCGCCGCCGGGCTGGTCGGCGCATACCTCGGCGGCTGCTTCGCCGCGGCGGGCGACCGCCGGCCGCGGTTCCCCACCCCCGCGATCGTGCCCGCGGCGCTCGCGACGGCCGCGATCGTCGCCGTCGTCGGCCTCAACGTCGGCGACCAGACGCCGCGGGGCTGGAGCGCCCAGATCGACCTCGACGAGGTCACATCCGGGCCCGAGCGGACCGTCAACGCGACCGTCCGCCTCGACCCCGCGACGATCGGCGACGACGCCTACTGGGTGCAGGCGATCGCCTGGCAGGGCGGCGGCCTGGTCGTCGATCAGCTCGAGCGGGTCTCGCCGGGCGTGTACGAGACGACCGAGCCGGTCCCCGTGCACGGGACCTGGAAGACGCTCATCCGCCTGCAGCGCGACAACTACGTCGCCGGTGTCCCGGTCTACATGCCCGAGGACACCGAGATCCCGGCCCCGGCGGTGCCGGCGACAGCCAGCTTCGAGCGCCCGTTCGTCGACGAGACCGAGATCCTCCAGCGCGAGCTGAAGTCGGACGTCCCCGGCTACCTCGCCGGGATCGCCTACTCGGTCGTCGCCGCGATCGTGCTCGGCCTCCTCCTGCTGCTGGGCTGGGTCCTGAACCGGATCGCGAAGCCCGAGGACGACCGGCCCCGACGCGACCAGGCGCCCGCGCCGCGCGCGAGCACTCCGCGGGAGGTGCCGGCATGAGCCTGCTCGTCGCCCACGCCGGCCACTGGCTGACCACGATCGGCTTCGCGCTCGCGCCGCTGACCGTGATCACCGGGATCGTCGCGATGGCGATCCACGAGCGCCGGCGGGAGCGCTAGGCACCGCTGAGCCAGGCGTCGCGGATCTCGGCGACGTGGCGGTGGTCGGTGCCACAGCAGCCGCCGAGCACGTTCAGCCGCGGCAGGCGCTCGCGCAGCGCGGCGTAGCGGGCCCCGAGATCGGCGGGATCGCCCTCGTCGAGGTCGGGTGCCTCGTCGAGCTCCGCGTGGCTGCGGATCGAGGCATTCGCTCGCAGGCCCTGGATCCGGTTCACCCAGTCGCCCTCGAGCACGCCGTCGAAGTGGGTCGGGTGGGCGCAGTTGATCATGTAGTAGGCGGGCCCTGATCCCGTCGCGGCGTCCACCTGTCCGATCGCCTCGCCGAGCTGCTGGCCGCTCGGCAGCCGCCCGTCGGTCTCGACCGTGAACGAGATCACCGCCGGCATTCCGGCGGCCGCGGCCGCGTCGGCGACCCCGATCGCCTCCTCGGCGTAGGTCATCGTGATCGCGGTGACGAGGTCGGCCGCGGTGTCGCCGAAGGTCCCGATCTGCGTCGAGTGGTAGTCGCGCGCCGCGTCCGCGGTCAGCATCTCGGCCGGGTCGTAGCCGTCGTCATGCGGGCCGACGCAACCGCTGATCACGATCCTCGACGGGTCCGCGGCCGCGGTGCGGACCGCCTCCATCAGCCCGATCGCCTTGCGGTTGAAGGCGTCGAGCTCGTCCTCCGAGTACCCGATCTCGGCCGCCCAGCGGGGATTGGCGCGCCAGGTCGGGCTCTCGAGCACGAACCCGAGCCCGCGCTCGGCGGCGAGCTCCAGATACGGCTCGTAGTAGCTGCGCAGCGCCTCGGTCCCCGCCTCGTCCTTGAGCAGGTCGAAGGCGGCGAACGCGGGCAGGTCGATGCCGTGGTGGAAGATCAGCACGGTCTCGATGCCCCCGTCGGTGAGGAAGAGGTCGCCGTCGAGCTGCGGGAGCCGGCTCAACTACGCGGCCTTCAGCTCGGCGGCGCCCGTGCGGATCACCTGGTCGCGGCCGGGGCCGACGCCGACCAGAGCGATCGGTACCCCGGCGCCCTCGGAGATCGCGGCGAGGTAGTCGCGCGCCTCGGGCGGCAGCTCGCCCTCGGTGCGGGCCTCGGCGATCTCCTCCTCCCACCCCGGCATCTCCTCGTACTCGGCGACCGCGGAATGGAGGATCGACTGGTGGTAGGGGAACTCGTTGAACACCGCACCCTCGAGGCCGCGGTAACGGACCGCGAGCCTCACCTTGGGCAACCCGGAGAGCACGTCGAGCTTCGTGATCGCGAGGGTCGAGAGGCGGTTCAGGCGGGTCGCGTAGCGCAGCGCGACGAGGTCGAGCCAGCCGCAGCGGCGCTCGCGCCCGGTCGTCGTCCCGAACTCGTGGCCGCGGTCTCGCAGGTGCGCCCCGACGTCGTCGGTGAGCTCGGAGGGGAAGGGCCCGGCGCCGACCCTGGTCGTGTACGCCTTGCAGACGCCCCAGACCTCGGTGATGTCGGTCGGCCCGACGCCGGCGCCGACGCAGGCCGCGCCGGCGACCGGGTTGGAGGAGGTCACGAACGGATAGGTGCCGTGGTCGAGGTCGAGCAGCGCCGCCTGGGCCCCTTCGAACAGCACCGTCTGCCCAGCGTCGAGCGCCTCCCAGCAGAGGCGCGACGTGTCGGCGATATGGGGCTCGAGCCGATGGCCGTAGCGCAGGTACTCCTCCGTCATCGCGTGCAGGTCGAGCTTCGGGTCGCGTGCGAAGGGGCGCAGCTGCTGCTGCTTGGGCTCGAGCGCGGTGGCGATCTTCTTGCGCAGGATCTTCGGGTCGAGCAGGTCCTGGACCCGGATTCCGAGGCGCGCCGACTTGTCCGCGTAGCACGGGCCGATCCCGCGCTTGGTGGTCCCGATCTCGAGCTTGCCGAGCCGCGCCTCGCCGGCCGTGTCGAGCATCACGTGGTAGGGCATGATCAGGTGCGCGTTGGCGGAGATCCTCAGCCCGCCGGCGCTGATCCCCCGCCGCCGCAGGCCGTCGATCTCGGCGGTCAGTACGGCCGGATCGACCACCACCCCGTTGCCGATCACGCAGAGCTTGTCGGGGTAGAGGATCCCCGACGGGATCAGGTGGAACTTGAACGTCTCGCCGTCGCGGACGATCGTGTGCCCGGCGTTGTTGCCGCCCTGGAAGCGGACGACCGCCGTGGCGCGCTCGGCGAGCAGGTCGACGACCTTGCCCTTGCCCTCGTCGCCCCACTGGGTCCCGATGATCACGATGCCCGGCATGACCGCCTGATTATGCAGGTGAAAGGCGCTCGATCAGGCGGCGTAGCGCCGATCGTCGCCGTACATCGGCAGCGTCTCGCAGATCTCGGCGAGGCGAGAGACCGTGCGCCGGCCAATCTGGTCCTCGAGCTCCGAGACCTCCATGTTCGTGGTCACGATGATCGAACGGTTGGTCGCGTAGCGCTCGTCGACGATCGCGTAGAGCTGCTCGAGCACCCAGTCGCTGCGCTTCTCGGCGCCGAGGTCGTCGATGTGCAGCAGGTCGACCGAGGTCAGGCGCTCGAAGAACTGCAGGTAGGAGAGCTCGCGCGCGTCGCCGTCGTAGGTGCGCCGGATCCGTGCCAACAGACGGGGCAACGAGTAGATCGCCACCGAGTGCCCGGCTTCGATCGCGCGCTTGGAGACCAGCATCGCGAGCGTCGTCTTGCCGGTGCCGACGTCGCCCTCGAGCCAGAGCCCGCGGCCGGCGGCGATCTGCGCGTCGAGATCTTCGATGTAGGCGCGCACCGCGTCGAGCACCACCCGCTTGCCGGGATCGCGGGCCATGTCCGAGATCGGCGGGCGCTCGAAGCCGACCCCCTGATACTTGGCCGGGAGCACCGTGCGGACGCCGCGGGTGCGCGCCTGGGCGATCCGCCGCTCGCGGCACTCGCAGGGGCTTGCGGTGTTCTCCTGCTCGTTCTCGATCCAGCCGCTGCCGTCGCAGCGGCCGAGCGGGCAGGCGTGCGGAAGCCTCTCGACTCGGGCGGTCACTGATCCACGGCGTCCACGAGCGGCGGCTCCTCGCCCTCGTCATCGGCGGCGGGGATCGCGAAGTCGGTGCGCGCCAGGTTCGAGAAGGAGGCGTACTTGTCGAGGAAGGCGAGCTTGACGGTGTCGATCGGCCCGTTGCGGTTCTTGCGCACGATCAGCTCGGCGATCCCCTCGAGGCTCGCGCGCTCTGTCTCGTCGACGTCGTCGTCGCCGAAGTTCTTGTAGTAGTCCTCGCGATAGATGAACGCGACCAGGTCCGCGTCCTGCTCGAGGTTCCCGGACTCGCGCAGGTCGGAGAGGATCGGGCGCTTGTCCCGGCCGGTGCGCTGCTCGGGGGCGCGGGAGAGCTGCGAGAGCGCGATCACCGGAACCTTCAGCTCGCGCGCGAGGATCTTCAGGCCGCGGCTCATCTGACCGACCTGCTCGACGCGGTTGGCGCGCACGTCCTCGGCCCGCATCAGCTGGATGTAGTCGAGGATGATCATCGCCAGGCCGCCGTTACCGGCCGAGATCTCCTGCGCGTGCAGGCGCCGCGCCTTCGCCCGCAGGTCGAGCAGCGAGAGGTCCGAGGACTCGTCGATCCACAGCGGCGCGCTCTCGAGCTCGTTGCAGACCTTCAGCACCTTCGCCCACTCCCCCTCGCGGACCTGGCCCTTGCGGAGCTTGTCGGAGGGGATCCGGGCGCGCTTCGCGATCAGCCGCTGGGCGAGCTCGGAATCCGACATCTCGAGCGAGAAGAAGGCGACGGGGCGGCGCTCTTTGATCGAGACGTGCTCGGCGATGTTGGCGACCAGGCCTGACTTGCCCATGCCCGGGCGGGCCGCGAGGATGATCAGGTTGCCGGGCTGGAAGCCGCCCGTGATCCGGTCGAGGTCCGTGAACCCCGAGGGCGTCCCGGTCACCTCCGCCTTGCCGGTGGCGAGCTCCTCGAGGCGATCGACCTCCCGCGAGAGGATGTCCTTGAGGACGTGGAAGTCCTCGGCCTGCTCCTCGTGGGCGACCTGGAAGAGCAGGCGCTCGGCGCGCTCCGCGAGCTCGATCGGCTCGCCGTCGCGGTCGTGAACGGACCTCTGGATCCTGTGCGAGGCGTCGAGCAGGCGCCGCAGGAGCGAGTTCTGCTGGACGATCCGCGCGTAGTGCTTGGCGTTGCCGGCGACCGGCACCGTCGAGGCGAGGTTGGAGACGACCTCGCGGCCCCCGACCTTCTCGAGCTCGCCCTGCTGGGAAAGCAGCTCCGACACGGTGAGCGCGTCGATCGGCTCCGAGCGCTCGTAGAGGCGCTTGATCGCCCCGAAGATGACCCGGTGGCGCTCGCGGTAGAAGTCTTCCTCGGTCAGGCGGACGTCGAGGATCACCGGGTTCATCGCCATCTCCGAGACCATCAGCGCCCCCAGGACCGACTCCTCGGCCTCGAGGTTCTGGGGCGGTACGTGGGCTGTCGCGGCTTCCATGGTCTGTTGGGTTTAGAGAGCGCGTCGGTCGGAGAAAATCTCCCCTCCGAGAGCCCTCGTGCCCATCGAACCACAGGCGTCGCGGGTGCGTGCGAGGCGTTCCCGCAAACACGGCCATAAGGTGTTCGGGCGATGGACGCGATCGAGATCGAGACGCCACACGGTCCGGCGAGAGCCCAGGTCGACGCTGCGGACGGGCCGGCCGGGACGCTGGTGCTCGGCCATGGGGCCGGCGGCGGGGTCGAGGCCGTCGACATCCAAGCCGCGGCCGATGTCGCCCGCGGGGCGGGCTTCACCGTGGTCCTGGTCGAGCAGCCCTACCGGGTGGCGGGTCGGCGCTCACCGGCCCCGGCGAAGCAGCTCGACGCCGCCTGGGAGGCGGTCCTCGCCGAGTTGCGCCAGCGCGGCCTGATCGCCGCGCCGCTGATCGCCGGCGGCCGCTCGCTCGGCGCCCGGGTCGCCTGCCGCACGGCCGCCGCGGTCGGTGCCGACGACGTGCTCTGCCTCGCCTTCCCCGTCCACCCGCCGGGCAAGGGGGACGACCCGTCGAAGTCGCGCCAGGGCGAGCTCGACGCGGTCGAGGTCCCGGTGCTGGTCGTCCAGGGCTCCAGCGATCCATTCGGGATGCCGACCGGCGGACCGAAGCGCGAGGTCGTCACCGTGGCCGGCAACCACGGGCTGAAGGCCGACCTCCCCGCCGTCCGGGACGCGGTGGCGAGCTGGTTGCGCGGCCTGGAATAATCGGGTTCGTGGGGCCTTCCCCCAGTTCGTCGAGAGCGTAGGAGGCGATCCGACCGGCGTTCGCCGCGTTGCTCGTGCTCGCCGGCGTCCTCGCTCTCGTCCTTGCGGCGCCGTCGCGATCCGCAGACGACCTCAGCGGCCTCTATTTCGTCGCCGACGGGCCCCAGGCCGGCTCCTTGATCGAGTCCGACGCCTCCGGCGGAGTCGACGACGGCCGCCACGGTGCCAGGGGACACGTCAGGCGACCGAACGCGAAGTGCGGCTACCTCCACTTCAAGGGCGAGATCCGCGAGGACAAGACGAACGCGAAGTCGTGCTGGCGGGTCATTCCACTGCCTCGGACCAGCGCCCTGGGCAGGGAGCTGCAGGACGCGATCGCTTTCGAGCTCAAGGCGGCGAGCGTCAACGCGCACGATCCGAAGGAAGCGCTCCGGTTCGCGGAGAAGAGCCTCAACGACGCCTTCGATCTCGCCCAGCAGGCCGCCGCCGGCGGAGGGATCGGAAGGGAAGTTCGAGAAGCTCAAGGATGACTTCGAGCAGGCGAGCCGCCTCGACGAAGCGGCCCGGCGCGCGCTGAAGGACGGCGACAGGCAGACCCGGCGAGCGAAGCTCCTCGAGGCGGTGACGCACAAGCATCAGCTCGTCGAAGGACTGCCCTTCGAGCTGCTGCTCGTCGGGCGCCCGCAGCTCAAGCCGATCGTCGCGGTCTTCGACCCCGACAAGCGCCAGACCGTCTACACCGAGAAGGCCACCGGTCCGGATGAGCGGCCGCTGAGCTACGAGTGGACCCTGGTCGAGCACAACGACGCGACCTGCGTGCTCTTCGAGCCGAACGTGCCGGCCGACGACAGCGCCACCTGGCACCACGGCGACGACCAGGGATGCGACCACTCCCTCGAGGGCTCCAACGGCCACGTCGGCACGATCACCGTGATCGTCCGCAACGCCGCATGGGCCTGCGTCGCGTTCTACAACGGCAGCAACTCCGGCCAGGGCCCGGACCCGGACCCGAGCACGTGCGTCGAGCTCTGAGCCGCCGGGCGCCGGCCCTGACGGCGCCTGGACTCAGGCGGTCTCGGTGACCGCCTCGGACTGACCCCGCGAGCCGACCGGAAGCAGCAGCCACGCGGTCGCGACGGCGCCCGCGGCCGCGATCACGGCGCTTGCGATCAGCGCATGGTGCAGCCCGTCGACGTACGACTGGAGGTTCCCGCCGAGGGCGGCGTCCGCCGGCACCAGCGTTCCGAGCGCCGCGATGCCCACCGCCACACCCGTCTGGCGGAAGGTGTCGTTGGCGCCGGAGGCGAGACCGCTCTGTTCGTTCGGCAGCGCGTTGAGGGCCAGCGCGCTCCCCGTCGGGTTGAAAAGGCCGGTCCCGATGCTGGTCACGAGCAGACCGGGCAGCAGGACCGTCCACGACGAGTCGACCCCGCTGAACAGCATCAGCGCGAGGCCGGCGGCGACCAGCGCCAGCCCGACGCTCGCGATCTTGGCGGCTGAGTACCGCGCCCCGATCTGCGCCGTCATCCCCGAGACGACGAAGACCAGGAAGGTGCCGGGGAGGTAAACGAGGCCGGTCTCGATCGGCGACATGCCGAGGACCGTCTGCAGATACAGGGTGAGGTAGAGGAACACCGCGAAGAACGACGCCGCGATCGCGAAGACCGCCACCTGCGCTCCGGCGAATTGGCGCCGGCGCAGCAGGCGGAGCGGCAGCATCGGCTCGCGGGAGCGCGCCTCGATGATCACGAACGCGATCAGAAACGCGACGGCCCCGGCCAGCGCCGCGACGATCCCGGCGCTGCCCCAGCCGTCCTCGTTGCCGCGCAGCAGCGCCAGGACCAACAGGAACAGCCCGCCGATCAGGGTGACCTGCCCGGGCACGTCGATCCGCCGTGGGGTCGGGTCGCGGCTCTCGGCGACCGAGCGGTAGGTGACCCAGATGACGATCGCGCCGATCGGCACGTTGACGAGGAAGATCGCCCGCCACCCGAACAGCTCGGTCAGCCCGCCGCCGATGAACGGCCCGAGCGCGAACGAGGCGCCGATCGCCGCCCCGAATGCGGCCAGGGCCTTGGCGCGATCCTGGGGGTCGGGCGTTGCGTGCGAGATCAGCGCCAGCGCGGTGGCGAACATCAGCGACGCCCCGAGGCCCTGGATCGCCCGCGCGCCGACCAGCACCTCGATCCCGGGGGCCGCTCCGCAGAGCGCCGAGCTGGCCGTGAAGACCACGAGACCGATCTGGAAGAGCTTCCGGCGGCCGAGCCGATCGGCGATCGCCCCGGCCGTGAGCACGGTCGCGGCGAGCGGGATCGTGTAGGCGTCGATCACCCACTGAAGTCCGGTGAGGCCGGTGTCGAGGCCGTCCGCGATCTCCGAGAGGGCGGTGTTGATGACGCTGATGTCGAGCATCAACATCGCGGTCGCCAGGCAGGCGACCGCGATCGTCAGGACGCGGTTGTCTCGCTCCGGCTGACTCAAGCGGCGAGCAGAACTTACTTCTGCTCGGCGATGATCGTCTTCACCGACGCGGTGGCGCCGCCGGGAAGCTCGACGTCGACCATGTAGGTGCCGACCTCGCGGATCGGCTGCTCGAGGTTGATCTTGCGGCGGTCGACCTTGAGGCCGCGCGCCTCCTGGATCGCGTCGGCGATCTCGGCGCTGGTGACGGAGCCGTAGAGCTTGCCGTCCTCGCCGGCGCGGTGCTGGATGGTGAGCACCGTCTTCGACAGCAGCGCCGCGGTCTGCTCGGCGCGCTCCTCGGCCTCCCGGGCCGCCTTCTCGGCGGCCTCGTGGCGGCGCCGGGCCTCCTCCAACGAGCGATCGGTGGCCGGCTGGGCGAGCTTGCGGGGGACGAGGTAGTTGCGCAGGTAGCCGGGCGAGACGTCGACGGCTTGTCCGGCCTCGCCGAGGTCCTCCACGTCCTTGAGCAGGATCGCCTGGGCCATCTCGACTACCGGTCGCCGACGTACGGCAGCAGCGCCAGCTCGCGGGCCCGGCGGATCGCCAGCCCGAGCTGCTGCTGGTGGCGCCGCGAGAGCCCGGTCACCCGGCGCGATCGCACCTTGCCGCGGTCGGAGATGAACCGGCGCAGCGTGGTCAGGTCCTTGTAGTCGATGTTCTCGACGTTGATCCGCGTGTACTTGCGCGGCCGGAAGCGGTCGCTGAAGCGGCCGCCGCGGCGCCGCCCGCCTGCGGGTCCGGCGCCGGGCGGGGTCGGCTGCGCACGCTGCTTGCGGGCCATCAGCCGCGCCCCTCGTCGATCTCGGAAAAGCTCTTCATCTCGCGCAAACGCGCCGCAGGACGGCGGCGCGGATGCGTGATTCTAGCTACCGGCCGAGCCTGGGGGGCGAGAGGCAAGCGGGGCAAGGAAGCAGGAAGCGACGTGTGCTCCGCACACGAGCGACCGATGACGCCGCCCCGCGCCGCCTATTCGCCCCTCAGGCTCAGAAGGGGATGTCGTCGTCGGAAGCCCCGACGGCCGCGGGGGTTTCCGGTGAGTCGAAGTCCGAGGTGTCGGCCGGGACGTCGGACTGCGCGGCGAAGCGGGTGCCACCGCTCTCGCCGCCGCCGTCGCGGCTGCCGAGGAACTGGACCGTATTGGCGATGATCGAGACCGCCTGGCGCTTGCCCGAACCGTCCTTCGCCTCCCACTCCCGCCAGTCGAGGCGGCCCTCCACCGCGACCGGGCGGCCCTTCGACAGGTAAGTGGCGCAGTTCTCGCCCTGGGCGCCGAACACGGTGACGTCGAAGTAGTTGGGCTTGTCGACCCAATTGCCGCTCTGGTCCTTGCGCCGTGAGTTGACCGCGACGCGCAGCTCGCAGACCGGGGTTCCGCCGCCGGTGCTGCGGAGCTCGGGGTCACGGGTCAGGTTGCCCGTGATCACCACGGAATTGATGTTGGAAGCCGCCACTTGAAATCACTACCTCTCTGATTGCTTGATCGGTCCCCAGTCTAAGACCGCGATCGGCGTGTTCTCGCCCCGGCGGGCGAGAAAAACCACGTAAGCAGCGGGCTAAGAGGCCGGCGGCTCAGGGGACTCGGGGGCCTCGGCCTGGGGCTCCGCCGGCGCGGGCTCCGCGGGCGGCGGCGGCGCGGGCTCGGTCGCAGCGGGCTCCGTCGGAGCCGGCTCCGCTGCGGCGGGCTCAGGCGCAGCGGGCTGCGCTGCGGCCGGCTCCGCTGCGGCGGGCTCGAGCGGCGCCTCGGGCGCGGCCTCGGCGGCCGGCGGGAGAGCGGGCGCCGGCTCGGCATCGCGGTCCTCGTAGTCGTCGCGCCCGCGACCGGGGCCGCGACGGCCAGGGCCACGCGGCGCGGCGCTGGCGAGCGGAGCGTGGGGCGGCGGGTCGATCACCGGCGAGTCCGGGTCGACCTTGAAGATCCGAAAGCGGAGCACGCCGTCGGTGATCTTCAGGTTGTGATCGAGGTCGTTGAGCAGCGGGCTCTCGGTCTCGAAGCGAAAGAAGCGGTAGTCGGCCTCGTTGCGGCGGCCGATCTCGTAGGCGAGCTTGCGCAGTCCCCAGGTCTTCTCCACCTTCAGGCTGCCGCTGGACTCGATCCGCCCGCGGGCGTTGGTCGCGATCTCGTCGCGGCGCTCGTCCGGGACCTCCGGATCGAGCATCAGGACTAGTTCATATTCGGCGCTCATGAGCGGCGGATGACTATAGCGGGGGGCATGGGCACCCGCCGTGGGCTTGTCAGGGCAGGATGGAGCGCACACGGATCCGCTGGACCAACCTCGCCCGCCTGCTCGGCGGTCTGTCGGCGGGCGTGGTGGCGCTCGTTGTCCTGCCCGGACTGACCGCCGCGCCGGCGCCGCCGCCGCTGCCGCCCGACGTGGGGCTGGTGAGTGGCGATGACAGGGGCGTACTGGCGGTCGCGCGGACCGCGGCGCACGGCACGAAGGATCACGAACGCCGGTTGACCCGGACAGGAAGCGGGTCAACCCACGTTCGTTCTGGGCGGGACGCGGATCAGGCCCCGTCCAAGCCTCGACGGCCGGGCCCGCCTCCCCCTTCACCGCCCCCACCGCCGCCCGCGTCGCCTGCCCCGATCGCGCCCCCGCCACCGCCGTCGGCGCCCACACCCGTCCCGCCGACAGACCCCGACCCTCCACCCGCTCCCGAGCCCCCGCCGCCCGATCCGCCGGCCCCCGACCCCGACCCGCCCTCCGCCCCGAGCCAGTTCGGCTTCGAGCACTGAGAGGAGAAGATGAGCGACGATCGTTACGCCACCAGTGTCACCGGCCCGAGACGACTTGGGCGCGGGCGGCTGCTCGTCGTGGCCCTCCTGGTCGCCGCCGCGGTCGCGCTGACGCTCGCCCGGCCTGCCGAGGCGGGCACCTACACGGTCACCCAGTGCAGCTCGGTGACCCCGTTCTCCGAGGCGAGCTGGGAGCGCAGCAGCGACCACTACGGAGGGCGGCCGCTGTGCGGGAGCGACGCCGGCCTGCAGGCCTTCCACGACGCCGACACCACCGACCTCTGGCATTACGGCGGCTGGGTATGGCGCGCCCCGGCGGGGACCGTGTTCACCGACGTGCAGGCGAACGCCAGCCTCGCCCACCAGGCGGGCCACCACGGCGAGCTCGTCGCCACCCGCCCGAGCGGTGAGCCGGTCGGGTTCGGCTCCGAGCACGCCGACTTTCGGGTCCACTCGATCAGCGGCGAGTTCACCCAGTTCACGAGCTGGCTTCGCTGCGTCGCCCCGGGCGCCGGACAGCCCTGCGGGCGGGCCGGCAACGACGCCGCTCACGCCTACGTGCGGGGCGTCTACCTGCGCACCGAGGATCGGACGGCGCCGCGGCTGACGGTGACCGGTGGCTCGCTGTTCGACGGCGAGGTGATTCGCGGCACCCGCGGGCTGACGTTCGCGGCGGCCGACGCCGGGAGCGGGATCCGCACGGTCTACCTCGAGGGCAACGGCGCGCCGCTGGCCGCCGACGTCCGCAACTGCGCGCTCGCCGCCGGCTTCGCGACCGCGCTCACCCCGTGCCCGCTGACCACGACCGAGTCCGCGGCCGTGCCGACGGCGAGCTCGGCCTTCGTCACCGGACCGCAGAACACGGTCCGCGCCTGCGTCGCCGACCTCGCCCTCGACGGCGCCGCGAACACGACCTGCGAGGAGCACCGGGTCTGGGTCGACAACGCATGCCCAACCTCGGCGGTCGGGGGCGGCACCGCGATCAGCGCCGGGTTCGGCGACGGCTCCGCGACCGAGAGCATCGTCCGCTCCGACCGGGGGGCGGTGATTCGCGGCCGGTTGGCCTCGGCGCCGGCCGGAGCGACCGTGTGTGCCCTGACCCGGGTGCTCGCCGACGGCGAGCCGATCGTCGTCGGCGCGACCGCGACCACCGGCGCCGACGGCTCCTACGCGCTCGAGCTACCCCCTGGCCCGAGCCGCGAGATCTACGTCCACCACGCGGTCGGCGACCGGGTGATCGCGCGACACGGGCTCGTCTCGCGGTCGGCGGCCCGCCCCTCCCTGCGCGTGACCCCGAATCACGGACTCCGAAACCGCGACCGCCTCCACTTCGCCGGGGTCCTCCCCGGCCCGCTGTGCTTCGACCGCCTGGTCAAGCTGCAGGCCCGGCTCGGCAAGCGTCGATGGCAGGTGTTCCGGACCGACCGCGCCGACCAGGGCTGCGCCTTCCGGGCCCGCTACCGGCTCCGTGCCACCTCGCGGGCGAAGCGCTACCGGTTCCGCGCCCTCGTCCCGGCCGCGGCCGGCTATCCGTACGAGCGCGGCTACTCGCGGACGGCGAGGGTCAAGATCCGCCGGCGACGGTGACGCCGCGCTTCGCGCGGATGTCGTCGAGCTGCTCCGAGATCCAGACTCCCGGGTCGCGCTCGCGGACGATCTCACGCAGCCGGGTCGCGCGCAGGCGGCGCTCCTCGGGGTCCATGGTCAGCGCCCGATAGATCGTGTCGGCCTGCTCCTGGATGTCGAACGGGTTCACGGTCAGGGTGCAGTCGCCGAGCTCCTCGTGCGAGCCGGTGTTCTCCGAGAGCATGATCACCCCGTCGCGCGTGTTGACCGCCGGCGCCTCCTTGGCGACCAGGTTCATGCCGTCGAAGATCGAGTTCACCATCAGCAGGTCGAAGTGCTTGTAGCGGGCGACGGCCTCGGGGAAGTTCTCGTAGATGCGCAGGTCGATCGGCATCCAGTCGGTCGTCCCGTGGCGGTGGTTGACGACCGCGACCAGGGCCTCGATCCGGTCCAGGTACTCGGCGTACTCGGGCACGTCCTGGCGCGAAGGCTGCAGGTGGGCGATGAACGTCACCCGTTCGCGGAACTCCGGATGCTGAGTGAGGAACGTGTCGAAGGCCGTGAACCCGCGCAGCACGTTCTTGGAGAGGTCGGCGCGGTCGACGCGGATGACCAGGAAATCGCGGCGGCGGCGGAGGATCTCACGCTCGGCCTCGAGCACCTCCTCCGACGCCGCGGCGCGCTCGAGCCGCTGCGCGTCGATCCCCAGCGGATAGGCGCGCACCCAGGTCTCGCGCCCGTCGTGGATGACGCAGCCGCGCTCGTAGTCGGTCTCGAGCTCCACCAGCTCGCGACAGCAGTGGAGGAAGTTGCGGCAGTACGCCGTCGTGTGGAAGCCGATGATGTCGTTCGCAAGCAGGCCGCGGTAGATCGCTTCGCGCCAGCGGGCGGGGAGGATCCGCCAGCTGTCGGGTTGCGACCAGGGGATGTGGACGAAGTGCTGCAGGAAGGCGTCCGGCCGCGCCGCGCGGACGAGCGCCGGCGCCGTGTACAGGTGGTAGTCGTGGAACATCACGAGCGGCGCCTCCTCGGCCTCGATCGTCTCCAGGACCGCGCGGGCGATGTCCGCGTTGACCACCTCGTAGCCGCGCTCCCACGCGTCGAGCTCCTCCTGGCGGATGTCGGGAGCGTTCGAGAGGTCCCACAGGTAGTGCTGGACGAACCAGAGGATCGGGTTGGCGATCACGTTGTAGAAGCCGTCGTAGGCGGTCGGATCGGACTCGACCATCAACACCTCGTAGGGGACCTCGTCGAGCTCGACCTCCACCGGCGTCCCGGCGGCCTCGCGGGAAACGGCGACGTCCTCGTCGGTCATCGCCGAGGCGATCCAGAGCGCCCCGCGGTGCGCGACCAGGCCGGAGAGCGCGGTCACCAGGCCGCCGCCGCCGCGCTGCACGGTCCGCTCGCCGTCGAGCTCGCGCTCGAACTGGGCGGGCCCCCGGTTGGAGACGATTACCAATCGTTGATCGGGCACCTAGAAGAAACTACCGCCCGCCTCCTCGGCTTCGCCTCCGGGGGCGGCCGGGTCAGCCGAGGGACGCTAGGTGCGGAGCTCCGTGAACAGGTCGAGCCAGTCGCGGAGCAGGCGCGGGGTCAGGAAGTGCTCGCGCGCGTGCTCCTTGCCGGCCCGCCCGAGCCGCTTCGCCAGCTCCGGGTCCTCGAGCAGCTCGATCGACCGCCGCGCGGCGGCCTCGGGCGAGTCGACCAGGAAGCCCGAGACGCCGTCCTCGATCTGCAGCGGGATCCCGCCGACGTTGCCGCCGATCGTCGGCCTGCCCTTCCACTGCGCCTCGGTGACCGTCAGCCCGAAGCCCTCGCGGATCGACTTCTGCATGCAGATGTCGGCCTGCGACTGAAACGCGTTGACCTCGATCGCGCCGACGTTGTTCAGGTTGTTGAGGATCTTGATGTCGGGATCCCCGTCGGCGTGCTGGAAGGTCCTGTGGAAGAACTCCCAGCCCTCGGGGTCGTCGGTCGCCATCGAGCCGACCAGCGCCAGCTGCGCGTCCGGGACGGACTCCTTCACGATCCGGTAGGCGTCGATCACCCCGATCGGGTCCTTCCACGGGTCGAAGCGCGAAACCTGGCAGATCAGCGGCCGGTCGGTGTCGATCCCGAACTGCTCGCAGACGAACGCGGCGTCCTCCGGCGAGAGCGCCATGTTCTTCGGCGACAGCGGGTCGATCGCCGGCGGGCAGATCCTGCGGATCCCACCGTCGAGGTCGGCCGGGATGTACTGCTCCAAGTGCCAGACGGTCGCGTCGTAGTCGCTGACGAGCGGGATCAGGCGCGCGATCGTCGACGGGTTCGGGGCCGAGAGGTCGATGTGGCAGCGCCAGATCCAGCGCCGCGCGCGCTCGCCGGCGTTGCGCTTCATCGCCGCCGGCTGCGGGTCGTGGACGATGATCACGTCCCAGTCGCCCTCGAGCGTCTGCGCGTTCATCAGGTTGTAGGCCTCGAATACCTCCCATTGCTGGTCGGAGATCTCCTGCGGGTCGCCCTGCAGCGAGTTGTGCATCAGCTTGGTGACGTTGAAGAACTCCTCCTGGCCGGAGATCACCTGCCAGTGGGCGTCGAGGCCGACGTCGCGCATCAGCGGGACCAGCGTGTAGAGGATCTCCGAGACCCCGCCGCCGAACGCGGTCGCGCTCAGGTGCAGCACCGACTTGCCCTGCAGCGGCTCGGCGAGCTCGCGAATCCGCTCGATCATCCCGCGTCCGGCGATGTGGGTGTAGTCGGCGAGGGCCTTGTGTCCGAGAGGTACCTCTTGCAGCACGACGCGGCAGGCTAGCCAAACGCCGCTCCCCGCGTGACCCGCGGCGGCTAGGGATCGACCGAGGTCGGCCGCTCGCCGAGCTCGAGCTCGACCTGCTCCTCGTCGCCGTCGCGCAAGATGTCGACCGTGACCACGTCGCCGGGGTTGAGGCGCGAGACGATCCGGGGCAGGTCGGCGTTGTCCGTGATCGCCTCGCCGTTGACAGCGGTGATCAGGTCGCCGCCGACCTCGACCTCGCGCCCCTGGAAGCGGATCCGATCGTCGCCTGCCCGGAGCCCGGCGTCGTCGGAGGGTGAGTTCGGGACGACCTCGGAGACCAGGGCGCCGGTATCGGCGTCGATATCGAGCCGGTCGGCGAGCTGCGGATAAAGCGGCTGCGTGGTGACGCCGGCATATGCGTAGGCGACCTCGCCGTCGTCGCGGAGCTGCTCGACCGAGCGCTCGGCGAGATCGATCGGGACCGCGAACCCGACCCCCTCGTTGCCGCCGGACGAGGTCTGGATCTGCTGGTTGATGCCGATCACCTTCCCGTTCGCGGCGAGCAGCGGACCGCCCGAGTTACCGGGGTTGATCGAGGCGTCGGTCTGCAGCGCGCCGTCGATGCCGAAGTCGGTCAGCGACTCGATCGACCGGTTGGTGGCCGAGACGACACCGACCGACAGCGACTGGTTCTGGCCGAACGGGCTGCCGATTGCCGCCACCGCGTCGCCGACGTCGACGTCGGACTCCGAGCCGAGGCTGAGCGCGTGCAGGTCGAGCCCCTCCGGGTCGACCTTGAGCAGCGCCACGTCGGCGAACGGGTCGAAGCCGACGACCTCCGCGCTGACCTGGTTGCGGTCCGCGAACTGGACATAGATCTCGTTCGCCTCGTGCAGCGGTCGGGTCGGGCTGCCGGTCGTTGACGCGTCGGTGACCACGTGGGCGTTGGTGAGGATCTCGCCATCGTCGGAGATCACGAACCCCGACCCCTGCCCGCCTCCCCCGCCCCCGCCGAAGATCCCGCCATTGCCGCCGTCGAAGACCGTGATCACCGTGACCACCCCGGGCGCGGCGCTCTCATAGATCGTGCGCGCGTTGAAGGCGCCGTCCTCGGCCTGGATCACGACCCGTTGCGCGTCGTCGCCGCCGGTCGTCTCCGCGGCGCCCGCCGTCACCGTGGTCGTCGAGTCCGAGCCGCCGCAGCCGGCCGCGAGCAGAGCCGCGGCGAGCAGGGCGAGCACGGCCGCGATCACCCGGGCGATCACGTCAGCTCCGCGCCGCTTCCGCGCTCGGCAGCCGCAGCTCGAACTCGGTCCGCCCACGGCGGACGCGGAGCGCCAACGAGCCGCCCATCCGCAACGCGAGCTCCCGCCCGATCGCCAGGCCGAGACCCGAGCCCGAGACCTCGTCGCCGGTGTAGAAGCGCTCGAAGACCCGCTCACGCGCGCGGGGGTCGATGCCGGGACCGTCGTCGGTCACCACGAGGCTCGCCGAGCCGTTATCGCTGGCTGTCTGAATCCCTACCTTGATCGCCGTTCCCTCCGGCGTGTGGGTGAGTGCGTTGTCGATCAGGATACGCATGATCTGCGCGACCCTCTCGGGGTCGGCGCTCGCGGCCGCTTCGGCTCCCTCCTCGATCGAGATCTCCGCCCGGCGGCGATCGGCGATCGGCCCGAACTCGGCGACCACCCGCCGTGCGACGCCGGCGAGGTCCACTCGCTCGCGGCGGACCTGGAGCGCGTCGGCGTCGAGCTTCGAGAGGTCGAGCAGGTCGACGGTGAGCTTGGTCAGCCGGTCGACCTGCGCCCGCATCTCCGCCACGAACTCGGCCCTCGCCTCCGGCTCGGGATCCTCGTCGGCGAGCAGCTCGATGAAGCCCGAGAGCGAGAAGATCGGCGTCCGCAGCTCGTGCGAGGCGTTGGCGATGAACTCCTTGCGGGCGCTGTCGAGCACTTCGAGCCGCCCCTGCATCTCGTTGAAGGTCATCGCCAGCTGGCCGACCTCGTCGTTGGAGTCGACCGGAATCGGGGTCGAGAAGTCGCCCTGAGCGACCTTCTCGGCGGCGGCCTCGAGCCGCCGCAGGCGGCGCGCGTGGGCGCCCGCGACCAGGTATCCGGCGCCGAGCGCCGCGACGAGCGCGATCGCCCCGGCGATCAGGATCTGGCGCCGGATCAGGTCGACGTTGTCATCGACGTCCGCCAGGTCGACGGAGAAGACCGCCACCCAATCGGGGACGGGGCGGTCGCCGAGCGCGACCGCGGTCTCACCGATCCGCTCACTCCCGACGCCCTCGACCGCGCTCGCGAGCTCGCCCGTGAGCGCCGTCGCGGCACCGGCCGGATAGCCGGCGGCGACCGCGCTGCGGTCGAGCTCGGAGTCCGCGATCACGAACTGCGGCTCGGGGCCGGCGCCCTGATCGCGGACGCCGAGCAGGGTGACCCGCGCCCCGACCCGCTGGTCGATCTCGCTGAGCAGGGCGCGCAGCCGGGCCTGCGGGATCCGCCGGTCGAGCGCCGCGTCGAGCCGGCGGCTGCGCTCGGTCGCCACCTGTTCGAGCCGGCGAAGCTTCTCCGCGGTCAGGCTCGAGCGCAGCTGCGGGACGACGTAGAGGTAGATGAACCCGACCGCCGCCGCCGTGATCACGAAGAACAGCAGCGCCAGCCGGTTGCGAACGCTGTTCATCGGAACAACTCCGCCGACATCCTCCGGAACAACTCCGCCGACATCCTCCGGAACAACTCCGCCGACATCCTCCGCTTCGCGTCCGGTGTCGGCGGGTGCGGGCTCATGCCGCCAATCTCCGTGAGCCGCTCACTCTTGGTCTCGGAAGCGGTAGCCCACGCCGCGCACCGTGAGCAGGTACTCGGGCCGGCGGGAGTCGCGCTCGAGCTTCTCGCGCAGATGGCGAATGTGGACGTCGATCGTCCGCGGGTCGCGGTAGGCCGAGTCCCCCCAGACCTGCTCGAGCAGCATCTCGCGCGTCATCACCCTTCCCGGCACCCGGGCGAGCGAGCCGAGCAGCTCGAACTCGACGTAGGTGAGCCGGACCGGCTCGCCGCGCGCGGTGGCCAGGCGGCGCTCGAAGTCGATGTGGAGATCACCGGCGACGATCGGCTCGCTCGCCGGGCGGCCGCGCAGCATCTCCGATCGCCGCAGGGCCGCCTTCACCCGGCTGCGGAATTCGCGGACCGAGAACGGCTTCGTGATGTAGTCGTCGGCGCCGATCTCGAGCCCGAGCACCTTGTCGCCCTCGTCGTCCTTGGCGGTCAGGATGATGATCGGGACCTGGCTGCGGCCGCGCAGCCGGCGGCATACCTCCAGCCCATCGAGCTTCGGGAGCATCAGATCGAGGACGACGAGGTCGAATCGCTGCTCGGCGAAGCGGTCGAGGGCCTCGCGGCCGTCGAATGCGGGGACCACCTCGTACCCGTCCTTGCGCAGCGGATAGGCGAGCAGCGTCTGAACGGAGTGCTCGTCGTCGACGAGCAGGATCCGCGGTGAGCTCTCGCCCGCGGTAGAAGCGCCCGAGGCCATGCACGGAAGCGTAATCGTGAGCCCTCGCGATTCCCGGTCGGCAAGATGCAGGGCTCGCCGGTCGCGCATGTCCTTGATCAACTTCCGCCTCTACCGCCTCTGCTTCCTGCCGGCCCTGCTGGCGGTAGTCGTCGTGATGTTCTCGCTCGAGGGAGCACCGGACGCGCTCGAGCCGGCGACCCCGGCGAGCACCTTCGAGGGTGACCGCGCCGCCGCCGTCGCTCGTCACATCGCGACCACGGCCCCGGAGCGCTCCCCCGGCAGCCCCGGCGACGACGCCGTCGCCGACCTGGTCGCCGAGCGGTTCGACGAGGTCCCGGCCGGCGCGGTTGCCGAGCAGCGCTTCGAGGCCGACGTCGACGGCGAGCCCGAGTCGCTGCGCAACGTCCTCCTGACGCTTCCCGGCGACGCGGGCGCCACGATCGTGGTCGCAGCCGGGCGCGACGCCGACCCCGGACCGGGCGCGGCGTCGAGCGCCGCTGCGACCGGGATCCTGGTCGAGCTCGCGAACGCGTTCCGGGTCAGCCACTCGAAGACCTTCGTGCTCGCCTCGGTCAGCGGCTCGACGGCGGGCGGCGCCGGGATCCGTGAGCTGATCGACGGGCTGCCGGAGCGGGACGCGATCGAGGCGGTGATCGTCATCTCCCAGCCCGGCGCGGCCGATCCCCGGCGCCCGTTCGTCGTCACCAGCTCGACCGGCGAGCCGACCGCCCCCGCCCAGCTCGAGCGGACCGCCGAGCGGGCGGTCGAGGTACAGGCCGCCGGGGCACTCTCGAACGAGGACAGCGCCTTCACGCAGCTTGCGCGGATCGCGATCCCCTCCGGGCTCGGCGATCAGGCGGTCCTGATCGGCGAGGGAGAGGACGCGATCGCGATCTCCTCCGCCGGGGAGCGCCCGCTGGCCGCCGACGACGACCAGCCCGACGACGTCTCGGCGCGCAGCATCGACGAATTCGGACGCGCCGTGCAGTCGACGGTCGTCGCCGTCGACGTCGCGGTGGGGAGCCCGGTCCACGGCCCCGAGACCTACGTCGAGCTCGGCAACAACCTGCTGCCGGGCTGGGCGCTGACGATGCTCGCGCTGGCCCTGCTGGCGCCGGCCTGGGTGGCGGCGATCGACGCCTGCGCCCGGGCTCACCGCGAGCGGCTGGCGGTCGGCGCCGCGCTGACCTGGGCGGCGGCTCGCAGCCTCCCGTTCGTCGGCGCGCTCGCGGTCCTCTACGGGCTGGCCGCCGTCGGCGCGGTCCCCCGACCGCCGTTTCCGTTCGATCCCGGCCTCTACGAGCTCGGCGCCCGCGCGGCGGTCACGTTCGCGGTGATCGCCGTGGTCGCCGCCGGCAGCGCCTGGCTGCTGCGATCGCGCCGGATCACGGCGGTCCGCGCACCCGCACCGGCGGTCTGCGGAATCGGTGCGGTCGCCGCCGTCGGCTCCGCGGCCCTCTGGCTCGCCAACCCTTACGTTGCCCTGCTCGTGACTCCGATTCCCCACCTTTGGCTGCTGTCATCCGGCGCGCCGACCGTGACCAGACGCGTGGCGGTCGTGGCCGCGAGCGCGATCGCGACCGTGCCGCTGCTCGCCGCGTTCGTCGCGGTCGCGAAGGCGCTCGAGCTCGGCGCCGACGCGCCCTGGACGTTCGCGATCATGGTCGCGGACGGGCAGATCGGCTTCCTGACGAGCCTCTCCCTGTGCTTCCTAGGGGGCGCCCTGGTCGGTGCGGCAGGGCTTGCACTCAGGCGCAATGAGGGGTGATATGGACGAAATTCCGGTCGTGCGCGACGCCCGAGGAGCCGATGAAGTGGGCACGGACCCGAGAGCCAAAGTCAAGACCTTGAAGCGAGAAATCGAGAACCGTCGCTACGACGTCGACGCGCCTGCGGTCGCCGACGCCATCCTGCACAAGATCCGCTTGCTGAAGCGGCGCGGTGGCACGACGCCGATCAGCGAAGCTGGTCGTACCCCGCCGGCTCCCGAGGACCCTCGGGGCCGCTGAGGACGACCGCACCGGTGCTCGTGACCGCGCCGATCACCGTCAGGGTCGAGCCGGCGACGCCGACCGCCACGGCGGCCTCGGCCGCGCGCTCGGCCGGCAGCGCGACCAGCAGCTCGTAGTCCTCGCCCGCCGCCGAGGCGAGCTCGAGCGGGTCGCGGCCGGCCGCGGCGGCGACCTCGGCCACGCCCGCCTGGACCGGGAGGCGGTCGAGCTCGAGCTCGAGTCCGACCTCGCCGGCACTCGCCAGGTGGCCGGCGTCGGCACCGAGGCCGTCGCTGATGTCGATCATCGCCGTCGCTCCGCTTCCGGCCAGCGCGATCCCCGCGTCGAGCCGCGGCTCGGGCGCCAGCTGGCGGCGGCGCAGCGCCGCGGCCACGTCGTCGCGAACCGACTCGCCGAGCTCCTCATGCTCGAGCAGCAACAGGCCGGCCCCCGCGCCGCCGAGCTCGCCGGTGACCGCAACCAGGTCGCCGGGCCGTGCCCCGCGGCGGCGAACCAGCAGCTCGGGGGCGTCCGCGCCGCCGACCACGGTGACCGCGACCAGCAGCGCGGGCGCCCGGGTGACGTCGCCGCCGGCGACCGCGACGCCGTAGGCCGCCGCGACCCGGGCGAGGCCGCCGGCGAGCTCGAGCAGCTCCTCCTGATCGCGGTCCGGGGGAACACCGAGCTGCACGTACGCCTCCCCGGGAGAGGCCCCCATCGCTGCGAGGTCGGACAGGGCAACCGCGAGCGCCTTGTGGCCGACGTCGGCGGCGGCGAACGGCGGGATCCGGAAATGCACCCCCTCGACCAGCGCGTCGACGCTGGTCGCCGTCGCCCCTTCCCGGACCGTGATCGCGGCGTCGTCGCCGCTGCCCAGCACGAGCGTGCCCGACGGTTCGTCGGCGCCGGCGCTCGCGATCCGCTCGCGGATCGCGGCGATCAGCTCGAACTCGTCGAGCCTCACGGCAGAGTCGGCCTAGTTCGGGTCGACGCCGCCCGCGCCGCCGGTGGGCGGGGCGCCGCCTCCGCCTCCGCCAGGCGTCACGTCGCCCGGGTCGGGCGGGTCCGGCGTCGGCGCCGGCTCTTGGCCGACACCCGGCGCGTACAGGTCCGGGTCGTAGCCGCCCGCCGGCGGCTCGTCGGCGTTGGCGTCGTCGGTCTCCTCGTCGGTGGTCGTCGTCGGCGTCGTCGTCTCGTCGGTCGACTCGTAGTCGGGGTCGACGGTGTGCTCGCTGTAGTAGCCCGAGAGGTCGGCCGGGTTCTGCGGCGCGGGGAAGTCGTCGCACGGTTGCGTGGCCGCGACCATCATGTAGTCGTGCCAGATCGGGGCCGCGAGGTCGGCGCCGTAGCCGGGCAGCGGCACCCGCTCGTCGGGGTTGCCAACCCAGACCGCGGTCGAGATGTGCGGCGTGAAGCCGACGAACCAGGCGTCCGCCTGCTCCTCCGTGGTCCCCGTCTTGCCGGCCGCCGGACAGCCGATTCCGTTCCCGGCCGCCGTGCCGTACTCGAGCGTCCCCTTCATCACGTCGGCGACCGTGTAGGCGACGCCGTCGGAGATCACCCGGTTGCCCTCGGGATCCTCGGGCTCGTCGACCTCGCCGTCGGGGAACTCGACCTTGGCGATCGCGGTCGGCTCATGGTGAACGCCGCCGTCGGCGATCGTCGCGAAGCCGTTCGACTGGTCGAGGACGGTGACGTCGCTGGCTCCGAGGACGTCGGGGGCATAGCCGGACAGCGGGCTGGTGACGCCCATCCGCTTCGCCATCTCGTCCATCTCGTCGACGCCGATGTCGAGCACGAGCTGGGCGAAGACGGTGTTGACCGAGTTCGCGGTCGCCGAGCGAAGGCTCATCGAGCCGCCGCCGCCGCCCGATACCGACCAGGCCTCGCCGTACTGGCCGTTCGGATAGAGCGTGATCGAGCTCGGGGCCGCGTAGTAGGTGGAGTCGGGGTCGATCCCCTGGTCGACCGCGGTCGTCAGCGCGTAGGGCTTGAACGACGACCCCGGCTGGCGGCGCCCCTGCGCGGCGAGGTTGAACTGGCTGTCCTCGTAGGACTCCGAGGACGCCATCGCGATGATCTCTCCCGTGTCCACCTCCGTGGAAACGAGCGCCTGGGCCGCGCCATAGGTGGGGTGCGCGGCGATCGCGTCCTCGGCGACCGCCTGCAGCCTCGGATCGAGCGTCGTGTAGACCTTGAGCCCGCCGTCGCGGACCGTGGCGACGCCGTACCTGTCGATCAGCTCCTGCTGGACGAAGTCGAAGAAGTACTGCTGGGTCCGCGACTCGTAGCGAAGACCGCGCTCGAGCCCGAGCCCGTCGGTCTTCGTCTGCTCGGCCGCGGCCAGGCTGATGTAGCCCTGGTCCGCCATCGCGGTGAGGACCTGGTTGCGGCGGTTCGTGGCTCCGTCGGGATTGAGGAACGGGTTGTAGTCGGTCGGCGCCTGCGGCAGGCCGGCGAGCAATGCCGCCTCGTCGAGGTTGAGCTCGGAGACGTCCTTGTTGAAGTAGACCTGCGACGCCGCCTGCACCCCGACCGCGGTCTTGCCGTCGTTGGTCCCGTACGAGGCGGTGTTCAGGTACTCCTCGAGGATCTCCTGCTTGGTGTGCTCGTCCTCGTACTGGCGCGCCATCTCGGCCTCTTTGATCTTCCGCTCGATCGTGTCCTCGGGGTCGTCGATGTAGAGGTTGCGGACCAGCTGCTGGGTGATCGTCGACGCCCCCTGCTCGACCTCGCCGGCCTCGAGGTTCTCGATCGCGGCGCGGATGATCGCGCCGTAGTCGACCCCCGAGTGCTCATGGAAGTTCTCGTCCTCGATCGCGATCGTCGCGTGCTGGAGCACCTTCGGGATCTTCTCGAGGCCGACCGGGTCGCGGATGATGCTCGACTGCACGTAACCGAGGCTGGTGCCGTCGGCGGCGAAGACCTCCGAGTTCGCGCCGCTCTCGGCCGGCTGCAGGGTGTCGATGTCCGGCGCCTCGGCGCGGATGTCCTGGACCCAGAGCGCGGCGCCGCCGAGGGCGGCGGCGACGATCGCGAACATCCCCGCGAGGGCGAGCAGGACCTTCTTCCCGACCGAGCCGCCCTGCGAGCGCCGGTGCCGTCTGCGTTGGCGAGCCGTCATGGCGAGCCCCAAGGGTACTGAGCGGGCTGACCCGGCCGGCCCGCATCACGGATGGCGCACGGACGCCTTCGCCGGCTATCCGGCCTGCAGCACTCCAGCCTCGCGAAGCGCCCGTTGCGCGCGCTCGCGCAATGCCGCCTCCTCGCCGGCGGCGCGGGTCCCGCCCGGCCGCTGCGGCCCGTGGATCTCGAGCCGGACGCCGTCGGGGGTCACCTCGGCGACGTCGATCTGCGAGGACTCGAGCGGTGCCAGCGCCTGGCGCGCGAGCCCGACGTCGGCGTCGGGCGGGACCCAGACCGAAACGGCGACCGGGGCGCTGAGATTGCCGGTCGAGCGGTTGACGACCACGTTCGTGACCACGGTCTCGTTCGGGACGATCACCAACCGCCCGTCGCCGGTGTCGATGAACGTGTGCGACAGGGTCAGGTCCTCGACTCGGCCCGTCTCGTCCTCGATCGTCACCGAGTCGCCGATCCGGATCGGCTGTGAGATCGCCAGCAGGATCCCGGCCAGCGGGTTCGCGAGGATCTTCTGGGCCGCGAAGCCGAGCACCAGCCCGAGCACCGCGCTCGAGGCGAGCAGCGCGTTGGCGAGCTTGTTGAGCTTCTCGAACTGGCTCAGCGCGATCGCGAGGCCGACGATGATGATCGCCGCGAAGACGAGCCTGCGGACCATCCGCAGCCGGGTCGTCGTCGCCCGCGAGATCGTGCTGTCAGTGACCTTGGAGGCGACCCCGGTCGCCCGGGCGATCACGAAGCGGTCGACGATGAAGGCGATCGCGAACGCGATCACGAGCGTGATCGCGGCCGAGATCCAGTCGCCGTTCGATTCCCAGAAGGTCTCGTCCACGGGCCCGATCCTGCCAGTCTTCGCCGCCGGATGACGAAGGCCGTGCTCCTCGACGCGCTGGGAACGATGGTCGAGCTCGAACCGCCCTGGGCGCGGTTCGGCGATCAGGCCGCCTGGCGCAAGGAGATGGCCTATTACCGCGAGCACGCGACCGAGGGCGCCGACGAGGCGTCGCTCGCCGACCTGCGCGCCCGCTGCGCCGCCGTCCTCTCGCGCGAGCTCGGGCGCGAGGTCGAGGTCCCGACGATGATGGCGGCGATCCGCTTCCGCGCCTATCCGGATGCCGCCCCCGCGCTCGCGGGGCTCCGCGAGCGTGGCCTCTCCCTGGTCTGCGTCTCGAACTGGGACGCCTCGCTTCCCGAGGTGCTCCGGCGCTGCGGCCTCGAGGGCTCGCTCGACGCCGTCGTCACCTCGGCCGGGGTCGGCGTCGCGAAGCCGGACCCGGCGATCTTCGGCGCGGCGCTCGAGCTCGCCGGCTGCGAGCCCGGCGAGGCGCTGCACGTCGGCGACACCGAATCCGAGGACGTCGCCGGGGCGCAAGCCGCGGGCATCCCGGCGCTGCTGATCGATCGTCGCGGTGGCGGGCAAGTAGCCTCGCTCGCCGAGATCGAGGAGCATCTCCGACCTTGACCGAGCCGCTCGACCCGCCCTCCAGCCAGCCGCCGCCGCGGGTCACCGGCGACCCCGGCAGCCAGCCCCCGCCCCCGACCGGGCCGCCGCTGAGCGCGCCGGCCGGGGGATTCGCGCCCGCGACCGCGCCGGCGGGGAGCTCGCTCCCCGAGGCGGAATGGGGCGCGGGGCGCGCCTTCGGCGGCCTCGGGTTCCTGATCGTCACCGCGATCGGGCTCGCGCTCCTGGTCGGCGCCTTCGATCCCGAGATCGAGAGCCTCGGCGCCCAGGTGACGCTGCAGGCGCTGCTCGCCGCGAGCCTGATCCTCACCGCTTTCCTGTTTGCGAGCCCGGACCTGCGCAGCCTTGCCCCTCGTGCCGCCCTCGGGCTGCGCCGGGGGTGGCGGACGGGAGTCTGGCTCGCGGTCGCAACGTACCTCGGGTACGTCGCCTGCGCGATCGTGATCTCGCTGCTGCTGGCGCCCGAGCAGGAGGACATCACCCGTGAGCTGGGCGGCGACTCCGGAACCGTCGGCACGGTGATCGCCGGTTTCCTGATCGTGATCGTCGCCCCGCTCAGCGAGGAGATCTTCTTCCGTGGCTTCCTGTTTCGCGGCCTGAGCCGGACGATGGGCGGTGTTGTCGCCGCCCTGCTCGCAAGCGCGATCTGGGGCCTGTTCCACTACACCGGGCCCGGGACCTGGGGCGTCGTCGTCCAGATCACCGTGTTCGGCCTGTGGCTCTCGTGGCTCTACCAGCGCACCGGGTCGATCTACCAGACGATCGCGGTGCACATGGTCAACAACGCGATCGCGTTCACGATCCTGGTCAGCACCTAGTGGGTCCGGCGATTCGTCGCGGCCTCCTGCTTACATTCGCGGCGTGAAAACGCTGCTCAAGGTCGCCGCAGGGATGCTGGCGACAGTCGCCATGTCGGTTCTTCCCTCGCTCGCGCTCGCCCAGGACGCAACCCCGGCCGCTCAGGCATCGGGTGGCGCCGGCGGAACGGGCGGAACGGGGGGCGACCCCGCACCGCCAGCGCCCGGGCCGAAGCCGGCGAAGCTGGAGCTGAAGATCAACGGACTCGAGGGCGGCAGGGCGAAGGTCGGCGATCGGGTCGAGATCGTCGGCACCGTGACCCCGTTCGTCGGCCACCAGAAGGTCCGGGTCCGGCTCGGGACCGGCGGCAACACCGTCCTGCAGGCAAATCCGTACGTGCGCCAGGTCAAGGGCCGTCACTTCGGCCGCATCAAGCTGCGCTCGAAGCCGCTGGTCGAGCCGGGCAAGTACCGCGCCCGGGCGTCCAAGAAGGCGACCGGCAACCAGCTCGGCGGGAGGGCGAAGTCGGAGAAGTTCTCGCTGAAGTTCCCGGATCTCGACCCGGGCAACAGCGGTCCGGCGGTCAGCCTGTTCAACGAGCTGCTTCGCGACGAGGGCTACTTCGACACCGACAAGAACGGCTACGGCTCCCACACCGAGCGCGCCGTGATGGCGTTCCGGAAGGTCAACGGGATGGCGCGCAACTTCCAGGCGACACCCGGGATCTTCAAGCAGCTCGCCGAGGGCAAGGGCGGGTTCGACCCCAGGTACACCGCCGGCAAGCACGTCGAGGTCGACATCTCGAAGCAGGTGATGGCGCTCGTCGACGGCGGCAGGGCGAAGTACGTCTTCCACATCGCGACCGGGGCGGCGGCAACGCCGTCCGATCAGGGCGCGTTCACCTTCTACAGCAAGGACCCCGGCTACAACTCGCTCGGGATGTACTACTCGGTCTATTACAACCGCGGCGAGGCGACCCACGGCTATGCCTCGGTGCCGCCCTATCCGGCCAGCCACGGCTGTATCCGCAACCCGATCCCCGACTCGATCTTCATCTACAACTGGATCGATCTGGGCGACAAGATGTATGTCTACGCGTAAGGCGTAGACATCACCCCGCGGTTCCCGAGAGACCACCCGCCGGCCCCGGACGCGGGAGCAGAACAAGAAGTCCGCGGCGTAGCCGCGGACAATTGATTCGAGCGGGAGCGGAGGAGCCGGCGGAGTTATTCCCGCTAGGTTGAGCGCGTGGACCCCCGCGAGACCCTGATTGCCGAGCTGCGCGAGCACGCGCTCGTGCTCGGCGAGGTCGTGCTCTCCAGCGGCCAGACCGCCCGGTACTACGTCGACGCCCGCCGGGCGCTGCTGCGCCCCGCCGGGTTTCGCGCCGCCGGCGAGCTGATCGCCGCCGCGGCCGTCCGCCACGGCGCCGAGGCGGTCGGCGGGCCGGTGATGGCGGCGATCCCGCTCGCCTGCGCGGCGATCGCGGTCCCCGAGGGCGACGGCCTGGTCGGCTTCTTCGTCCGCAAGGAGACCAAGTCCCACGGCCTGCAGCGGATGGTCGAGGGCCCGGTCGAGGCGGGGACGAAGGTTCTCGTCGTGGAGGACACGGTGACCACCGGCGGGTCGACGATCGATGCGGTCCAGCGGATCCGCGAGCAGGGCCTCGAGATCGTCGGCGGGGTCTGCGTCGTCGACCGGCTCGCCGGCGGCGCCGAGGCGATCGCCGCGGCGATCGATGGGCCGTTCGAGGCCCTGGTCACGATCGACGACGTCTACCCGGACCGGCCGGACCGCTAGACGCGCGCTACTCCGCCAGCCCGGCGGCTTCGAGGGCATCGCGGCGCTCCATGATGCTCTCGATGCGGATCACGGACCCGCCCCGGAAGGTCCACACCTGGTAGTAGCGCATGCGGACCGGTGCGCCGCTCCTCGGGCCGGTTGCCCGCTGATCGACCCGGACGACGACGGTGTCCCCCGCGTCGAGGAACTCCTGGCCGGTGATCGTCGCGCCGGCGAAGTCCCGAAGGAAGTCCCCTCGCATGTAGGTGCCGATCCCGTCTCGGCCGTAGTGTGGGCCCGACTCCGGAAACTCCGGTCGCAGCACCAGGACAACGTACGGGTCGTAGAGCTCGAAGCCGGCGCTGAAGTCCCCCTCGCCCCAGCGCTCGTAGATCCGGCGGACGACCTCGACGATCTCCTCGGACATCGCCGGCGAGCCTAACCGCGCGGCGGGCGGGTGCGCAGGGTGGCGATCGCGCGGCGGGCGATGCGGACGCTCTCGCGGGCGCCCGGCCTGGCGTTGGCGGCCAGCACGACCGTGACGGTCGCGAGATCGTCGCGGCGCAGGACGATCACCGACGCCCGCTGGTCCACCCCGTCGCGCGAGCTCCCGGTGCCGAAGATCTCGACCGCGTCGTAGCGGTGGTCGAGCGGGCGCATCCCCTTGGCGTCGAACCCGTCCTCGAACCCGCGCAGCCCGTCGGCGGTCCTGGTCGCGTAGTCCTCGATCTCGGTGGCCCGCGCCTCCGGCGAGCGGTCGGGAGCGATCGAGATCGCCACGAGGTGGTCGTAGGAACGGATCAGCGTCTGCGGTCCGTCCGCGTCGGCCTTCCACCCCCGCGGCAGCAGCAGTGCGTAACCGCCGCGCGCGTTGACGTAGGGCTCCCACTCCTTGGGCCGCTCCGGGAACGAGTCGCGGGTCTCCTTCGGTGGCGGCTTCGGCTGCGTCGTGGTCGTCGACGACGACTCGTCGCCCGAACCGCCACAGCCGGCCAGCGCGACCGTGAGCAGGACGACGAGCGGAGTTCGCCTCACTGGCCGCCGGCGGTGCGCCGGCGTGCCGGGTTGAGGCGGCGCAGCGGGTGCGCGACGCGGGAGACGTCCTCCATCCCGCCGCGCAGCTCGCCGACGTCGCCGCCCATCGATTCGACCGCGGCGCGCATCTGCTTCACCTCGTCATTCAGCTCGCGAACCTCGTCCTGGATCCCTCGCAGGGTGAGCAGCAACTTCGGCAGCGTCGCCATCCCGTCGGCGATCGTGCGGAGGTCGCCGAGGGCATTGCCGAGCAGGCGCGGGACCTGCATCAGGTCGATCGGGCCCCGGCGCTCGAGGGCCCGCTCGTCGTCGGCAATCGCCGCCTCGTCGAGGATCTCCGGCTCCTCGCTCATCAAACGGGCTTCAACGAGTAGGCGCTGATGTCGCTGGGCACGCCCTTGGCGCGGAACATCAGCTTCTTGCGAGCGGCGAAGTTGCCGGGCTCGAGCTCCTCCAGCGCGTCGCCGGAGACGAGGAACTCACCGCCGGAGGCGCCGTCGGCAACCCGGGCGGCGACGTTGACGTCGACCCCCAGATAATCGTCGGCCAGCCGGCGCGGCGTCCCGATGTGCATCCCGGCGCGCATACGCGGACGGTACCCGGCGACCTCGACGGCATCGAGGCGGCTGCTGGCCTCGAAGACCGCGGCCACCGCGTTGTCGGGATTGTCGAACACGGCCATCATCCCGTCGCCGAGCCGCTTCACGACCTCGCCGTGATGGCGGCGGACCGGCGGCTCGATCGCCTCGGCGACCTCGCGCAGGAGCTCGAGCGAGAGGTCGTCGCCCGCCTCGAGCGCCCAGTCGGAGAAACCGACCAGGTCGGTGAACACGATCGCCATCCGCTCATGGCCGAGCTTGCCGCTCTCCGAGACCGCGACCGCCTCCCAGACCTGGAGCGCCGAGAGCCCCGCCTCCTTGAGGAACCCGGGCCGCTCCTGAGCCGCCTCGCCGAGTCGCCTCGCGACGACGGTCCGCGGCTCCGAACCGGTGGTCGAGAGGGGGTCGCCGTAGCGGCTGTCGCCGGGGAGCAGATCGCGGGCGATCTTCATCGCCTTGATCAGCTTCGGTCCGATCGTGCGCTCGGCCTCGGTGGTGGGATCGTCGGCGTCGTCGCCGGGCTCAGCCATCGGCTCACGATTACACCACTTCCGCGCCGACCGTTACACCACTCGATGTAATGGTGCCTGCGTCGGCGAGGCCATAGAGTCAGCCGCCATGACCGATGTCCGCGAGGCCTCCTTCGAAGTCTTCCGCGCTCACGGGATGACGACGATGTTCGGCAACCCGGGGTCGACCGAGCTGCCGATGCTGCGCGACTACCCCGACGACTTCAGGTACGTGCTCGGGCTCCAGGAGGCGGTCGTGGTCGGGATGGCCGACGGTTACGCACAGGCGAGCCGCGGCCCGGCGCTGGTCAACCTGCACACGGCGCCGGGGGTCGGCAACGCGATGGGGGCGATCTTCAACGCGCAGGCGAACCACACGCCGCTGGTGATCACCGCCGGGCAGCAGACCAGGGCGCTGATCGGCCTGCAGGCGAACCTGACCAATCGCGATGCGACGCGGATGCCCCATCCGCTGGTCAAGTGGAGTTACGAGCCGGCGCGGGCCGAGGACGTGCCGCTGGCGCTCGCCCGTGCCACCAGCCTGGCGACCCTGCCTCCGAAGGGACCGACCTTCGTCTCGATCCCGATGGACGATTGGGCGGCCGAGGTCGACGACGCCGCCGTGGCCGAGGCGATCAAGCACAAGGTCGACGGTCGCGCCGCGCCCGGGCCCGAAACGATCGCGGCGATCGCCCGCCGGCTCGAGCAGGCGCAGAGCCCGGTGCTGGTCGCCGGGCCCGAGATCGACGCGAGCGGCGCGTGGGAGGCGGCGGTCGCGCTCGCCGAGCGCCAGAACCTGCCCGTCTACGCGAGTCCGCCGACCGGCGGCGGGCGGCTCGGGTTCCCCGAGGGCCACCCCAACTTCCGCGGCGTCCTGCCACCGGCCGTCGGGCCGGTCGCCGAGACGCTGCGCGGCCGCGACCTGATCCTCGTCGTCGGCTCCTCGGTGTTCCCGTACTACCCCAACATCCCCGGGCCGCTGCTCCCCGAGGACGCCGAACTGGTCCAGATCACCTCCGACCCCGACGAGGCCGCCCGGGCCCCGATGGGAGACGCGATCGTGGCTGATCCGCGGCTGACCCTGGAGCTGCTGGTCGCCGAGGTCGGCGAGTCCGACCGCGACCTCGGCGAGTCGCTGCCCGAGCCGACCGCGGGCGAGGAGCAGGAGCCGATCACCGGCACCGCGGCGATGAACGCGCTCGCCGCCGCCTTCCCCGAGGATGGGATCCTCGTCCTCGAAGCTCCGTCGGCGACGGGTGCGGCCCGCAACCAGCTCCGCCTCTCGAAGCCGGGCAGCTACTACTTCGGCGCCGGCGGCGGGCTCGGGTTCGGGCTCTCCGCGGCGGTCGGGGTCCAGCTGGCCCAGCCGGACCGCCCGGTCGTCTGCGTCGTGGGCGAGGGCTCGGCTCAGTACGCGGTGACCGCGTTCTGGAGCGCGGTCGCCTACGACGTGCCGGTCACGTTCCTCGTCCTCCGCAACAGCGAGTACGCGATCCTGAAGTGGTTCGCGGGCCTCGAGCAGGTGGAGGGAGCGCCGGGGCTCGACCTGCCGGCGCTCGACACAGCCACGATCGCGGCGGGCTACGGCCTCGGCACGGTCCGGGTCGAGACCGCCGACGAGCTTCGCGAGGCGCTCGCGGGCGCGATCGCGGCCGAGCGCCCGGAGCTGGTCGAGGTCGGGGTGGCACCGGGGATGTGGCTCTTCTAGAGCGGAAGGTCGAGCGCATCGCCCCGGAGGGCTCGCCGGCGAGCCCGGACGCGGCGCCGGCCTGGGTCGCGGCCGGGACGCCGGAGCCGATGCGCGGCGAACTCATCGCGTTGCTCGGCGCCGACCGGGTCCTGGCCCGGGCGTCGGACATCGTCGCCTACGCCTCCGACGCCAGCCCCTACCGGCTGTTCCCGAAGGCCGTGGTGATGGCCCGGGACGCCGACGACGTCGGCAAGGTGCTCGCCTACGCGCGCCGCACCGGGACGCCGGTCACCTTCCGGGCCGGCGGGACCAGCCTCAACGGCCAGGGCCAGTCCGACGGCATCCTGGTCGACGTCCGCCGTCACTTTCGCGGCGTCGAGGTGCTCGACGGCGGAGCGCGGGCACGGGTCAAGCCGGGGACGGTGCTCGGCCACGTCAACCGGGTGCTCGCCCCGCACGGCTACAAGCTCGGGCCCGACCCGGCGTCAACCGACATCGCCTGCGTCGGCGGGGTGATCGCCAACAACTCGGGCGGCATGCGCTGCGGGGTGACCCACGACTCCTACGAGACCGTCAGCGCCCTCACCTTCGTGCTGCCCTCGGGGACGGTGATCGACAGCGCCGCGGAGGACGCCGAGCAGCGCTTCGCCGAGGCCGAGCCCGAGCTCGCTGCCGGCCTGCTCGAGATCCGCGACGAGATCCTCGCCGACCCCGAGCTCGGCGAGCGGATCCGCCACAAGTTCGAGATCAAGAACACGACCGGCTACCGGCTCTGCGCGTTCCTCGACGCCGAGACTCCGCTGGAGATCTTCCGCCGGCTGCTGGTCGGTTCGGAGGGAACCCTCGCGTTCATCTCCGCGGCGGTGTTCGAGACCGTCGTTCAGCCGGCTCGCACGACCGTCTCCTGGCTTCACTTCCCGAGCGTCGACGCGGCGATCGAGCCGGTCCAGGACTTCGTCAGGGCCGGGGCGCGCGCGGTCGAGCTGATGGTCGCCCCGGCGCTGATCGTCGCGGCCCACAACATCCGCGGCACGCCGGAGTACTGGAAGGAGCTCGACCCGGCCTCGGCGGCGCTGCTGGTCGAGTTCGGGGGCTCCGACGACGCCGAGCTCGACGCCGCCGAGGCGACGGCGGCGAGGCTGCTCGCCGGGCACGGACTGATCCGCGAGCCGGATTTCCATCGCGACGCGGAGACGATCGAGATCTACTGGACGGCCCGCGAGGGCCTGCACGGGCTGATCGGCAAGCTGCGGCTCCCCGGCACCGCGCTGATCGTCGAGGACGTCTGCGTACCGCCCGACCGGATCGCCGAGTGCGCCAAGGACCTGCAGGCGCTGCTCGGCGAGCACGGCTTCCTGCCCGGGGTCGCCGGCCACGCCTCGGCCGGGAACCTGCACTTCATGCTCACCCCGGACTTCGCCAAGGCCGAGGACCTGGAGCGCTACGACGCCTTCATGGAGGGCCTGATCGAGCTGATCGTCGACAAGTACGACGGCTCGCTGAAGGCCGAGCACGGGACCGGCGTCAACATGGCGCCGTTCGTCGAGCGCGAGTGGGGCGCGAAGGCGACCGAGCTGATGCGGCGGATCAAGCGGCTCGCCGACCCCGACGGGGTGCTGGCCCCCGGCGTCGTGATCAACGACGACCCCGGCGCCCACCTGCGCAACCTGAAGACGACGCCGGCGGTCGAGGACGAGGTCACGACCTGCGTCGAGTGCGGGTTCTGCGAGCCGGTCTGCCCGAGCCGCGACCTGACGACGACGCCGCGCCAGCGGATCGTCCTGCGGCGCGAGATGGCGCGGCAGGGGCCGGGCTCGCCGGTGCTCGAGGCGCTGCTGCGGGAATACGAGTACGACGCGGTCGAGACCTGCGCCGCCGACGGCACCTGCGTGCTCGCATGCCCGGTCGGGATCGACACCGGCAAGTTCGTGAAGTCGCTGCGAGCGCAGCAGCACTCCGCCCGCGCGGAGAAGGTCGCCCTGAGGCTCGCCGGTCGCTGGGAATCGGTCGAGCGCGCCGCCCGCCGCGGGCTCGCCGCCGGCGACCGCGGCCGGGTCGCCCGCGGGGCGCTGCGGGGCGCCAGCCGGATCGCACGCCGGGCGATCAGCGACGAGCTGGTGCCCGAGTGGCCACGGAACATGCCGCGCCCGGCGGCGGCGGCGCTGCCGGCGACCGACCGGGCGGGGGCCAGCGCGGTCTACGTGCCGGCCTGCGTCAACCGGATCTTCGGGCGCGCCCGGGACGGTGTGCCGGAGAGCCCCGGCCTGCCCGAGGCGCTGGTCTCCGTCTCGGCGCGTGCCGGGATGCCGGTCTGGATCCCGCCGGACGTCGGTGGCCACTGCTGCGCGACTCCCTGGACGTCGAAGGGCTTTGCCGACGGCGCCAGGCGGATGGCAAACCACAGCGTCGACGCGCTCTGGCGCTGGAGCGACGGCGGCTCCCTGCCGATCGTCTGCGACGCGAGCTCCTGCACCCTCGGGCTCGCCGAGGAGGCGGTACCGCTGCTGAGCGACGTCAATGCCGAGCGCCACTCGCGGCTGCGGATCCTGGACTCGATCGAGTGGGCCCGCGAGCTGCTGCCGCAGCTCGAGCTGAAGCGCAAGCTGGCGGCCGTGGCCGTCCACCCGCCGTGCTCGACCCGGCACCTGGAGCTCGACGCGCAGCTGCGCGCGCTCGCCGCCGAGCTCGCCGACGAGGTCGTCGTCCCGCTCGCCGCCACCTGCTGTGGCTTCGCCGGCGACCGCGGCATGCTCCACCCCGAGCTGCCGGTCGCGGCGACCGCCGACCAGGCCGCCGAGCTCGGCGACCGCCGCTTCGACGCCCACCTGTGCTCGAACCGCACCTGCGAGATCGGCCTCCAGCAGGGCACCGGCCGCACCTACGAGAGCTTCGTCTTCACCCTCGAGGAGCTGACGCGCGGCTGAGCCGCTTCTCGCCGAAGAAGCTCGCCATCGGGTTGCGATTGAAGTTGGCAATCGGCGAGTAGCCGGCCGATCTGTAGAGGCGCTCGGCTTGCGGCTGGCGCGGGCCGGTGTCCAGCCGGGCGACCTCGTACCCGAGCCCGCGGGCCGCGTCTTCGAGCGCCAGGAGCAGCTCCCGCGCTCGACCGCCGCCCCGAGCCGACGGGACGACGTACATCCGCTTGATCTCGCAGGCGCCATCGCCAAGGTCCTTGATCCCCCCGCAGCAGACCGGCGTGCCGTCGTCCTCGTAACCGACCAGGAACACGCCGCCCGGCGGACCGAGCTCGTCTGGGCCTCCCTTCGGCATCGCGGGCCCGTCGATGGCCAGGCCGTCGTAGATGACCGCGATCTCGTCGCCCATCGCGGCTGCCAGCGATCGCGCCGGCTCTGCGTCCATCGGGGCCGCGCGGAAGCTGAGCGTCACGGCGGCTCCGCGAGCCCGGCGGCCGCGAGCGCCTCCGCGCCCTCATGCGGGAGAAAGACCTGAACTCGGGTGACCAGGCCGGCGTCGTCGAACGTCCACAGGTTCCAGATCTCCATGTCCATCTCGAGTCCACTCCCCGCCCCCCGGGCGATCATCCGCGAGCGAACCAGGACCCCGTTCTCGGCCGCGCGGAACTCGAGCGGCTCCATGATCTGGGACTCGAACGCATCCGGCTCCATCCAGGCACGAAAGCGGTCGACGCCTCGAATCGGCGGCTGGCCGCCCGGCGGGACGAACTCGACTTGGGGATGGACCCCGAGCCCGAGTGCCTCGTCGTAGTCGCCCCGGCTGAAGGCCGCATACGCCCGCCGCAACCTGGCGATCTGATCGGCACCCTGCTCGCTCACGCCGCGTCAGTATCGCGCGCCGCCTTCCACGCCCGGTACTCCTCCGGCATGCAGCGGGCGCAGGGCGGTAGCCGGCGGCGATCGCGGTCGGCTCGTCGGCGAAGAAGACGCGGTGGTTGACGTAGTGGCCCTTCGCGATCCAGCGCAGCGCGCCGGCGCAGTCGAGGCGCCCGTAGACCTTCGTCCGCCGGTGGCCGCCCAGCGTGCCCGGCGCCGACGACTCGGAGGGCAAGCCGTCGGCGCCGATCAGGGTGTAGGTGCGTGTCACCGGGCCGAAGGCGAGCTCAGGTCGAGCTGCGCCAACGGCGCCTCCAGGTCGAGCAGCAGCCGCTTGCGCTCCAGCCCGCCGGCGTAGCCGGTGAGGCTGCCGTCGGCGCCGATCACCCGGTGGCACGGGATCACGACGGCGATCGGGTTGCGCCCGTTGGCCGTGCCGACCGCGCGGGCCGAGCCGGGATGGCCGATGCGCTCGGCGAGTGCGCCGTAGGACTCGGTCTCCCCGTACGGGATCTGCCGGAGCGCCCGCCACACGTGGAGCTCGAACTCCGACCCCTGCGGATCCAGATCGGCGTCGAACTCGCGCCGCTCGCCGGCGAAGTACTGGTCGAGCTGGTCGCAGAGATCCGCGAACGGCTCCGAGTCGCGCACCCAATCCGCGCCGACGCGGGTCGGCCGGCGGCCACCCTGCATGTGCAGGCGCTGCAGTCGCTCGCCGTCGCCCGTCATCAGCAGCTCGCCGATCGGCGAGTCGACGGTCCAGTAGATCGTGGTGGTGGTCTCGTTGGTGGTGATCATGGTTCCTTTCAATTGAGAGTTGACCAGAGGTGTTGGACGGCGTAGGCGCGGTACGGGCGCCAGCGCTCCGCGAGCCGGGCGGCCGAAGCGGGATCGCCGTCTCGTCCGAGGCGCTCGAGCGCGCGCCGCACGCCGAGATCGGTGGGCAAGAAGGCATCGCGGTCGCCGAGCGCCCGCATCTCGACGTAGGCCGCGGTCCAGGGCCCGATCCCGGACAGCTCGAGCAGGCGCTCGCGCGTCGCTGCCCGGTCGGCCGCCGGGTCGAGCACCAGCTCGCCGCTCACCAGCGCCGCGGCCAGGGAGATCAGCGCTCGCGCGCGCGAGCCCGGCATCGGAAGACTGTCCGGGCGCAGCTCTGCGAGTACGGCGGGGGCCGGAAACAGATGCGTCACGCCGCGCACAGGTCGCGGCAGAGGCTCTCCGTACGCGGCCACCAGGCGGGCGGCGATCGTCGCCGCGGCGCGCAGGGAGACCTGCTGGCCGATCACCGCCCGGATCGCAAGCTCACCTGGATCAGGGTGGCCCGGAACCCGGCAGCCGGGATTGGCGCGCACGCGTGGTCCGAGCAAGTCGTCACGACCGAGCGCCGCTTGAATTGCGTCGGGCTCCGCGTCGAGATCGAACAGCCGCTGAGCCGCGACCTGCGCCGCCCCGCGGTCGCCGGGATCGCTCGCAAGCAGGCGAGCCACCACCGATCCGCGCTTCGCTCGAAGCTCGATCACCGCCGGCCCGCCCGGCAGCCGCAGGCTGCGCCGGTACGCGCCGCCGTCGACCTCCTCGACCCCGGGCACGGCGCGGGCCGCGAAGAACGCGATCAGGCCGCCGGCGTCGATCGGAGCGCGGTGTTCGAGCTTCAGGATCACGAGTTGGAAACGTCGGGAACCTGCCGAATGTGAGCGCGGACCGCGACGACGCCCTGCGCGCCGCGGGACTCGGCTAGCCCGCGACCGGAGTCCGCGCGGCGAAGGCCTCCGCCGCCTCGAGGTCGAAGTCGCCGTGGTCGGAGCCGAGCCCCTGGGCGACCAGCGCCGCGGCGGCGTTGCCGAGCGCCGCGGCGGCGGCCCGGTCGCGTCCCAGCGAGAGGCCGCGCAGGAAGCCGGCCGAGAAGGCGTCGCCGCAGCCGGTCGTGTCGACGACCTCGACCTCGAACGCCGGCACCCGCCGTGAGCCCCCGGCGTCAACGATCAGCACGCCGTCGGCGCCGCAGGTCGCCGCGACGCATCCGACCCCGCGGTCGACGAGCGCCCGGCAGCCGGCGTCGAGGTCGCCGGCGCCGGTCAAGCGCGAGCACCTGATCGTCGTTGGGGAGGAAGTAGTCGAGGTGCCCGAGCGCGGGCCCGATCCACTCGAGCAGCCCGGGCTCCCCGGGCGCGAGCACGTCGGCCGACGTGACCACGCCGCGAGCGCGGGCCACGGCGAGGATCTTCGCCGCCGCCTCGCCACCCATGAACTCCGGCCCGCCGAGGTGCAGATGCGTCGCCTCATCGAGGATCGTTTCGTCGACGTCGTCGGGCCCGTAGGTGGCGTTCGCGCCGACCACGTGGAAGGCGGGACGGCTGCCATCGGGTCGGATCGGCAACACGCTGGCCGAGGTCTGAACGTCGTCGCGGCGCGCGAGCAGGGAGGTGTCGATCCCGGCGCGCTCCAGCAACCCGGCCAGCATCTCGCCAACGGCGTCGGTGCCGATCGCGCCAGCGCTTCGCACCTCGGCTCCGAGCTTCGCCAGGGTCAGGGCGGTGCCGCCGGCCGAGCCCGCCGCGGTGATCCTGATCTCCTCGACCAGCTCGCCGCCCTGTCCCTCGGGAATCGCCTCGACGGGACGCACGAGGACGTCGAGCACGTGCACGCCCATGGCCACGGCCCGCATCTTGGCGCTCACGGACCGTCTCCGGCGGGCTTGGTCGAGCCGTAGCCCCGCTCGAGAGCCGCGGCGACGACCGCGGCGCGCTCGTCCTCGTCGAGGACCTTGGGCTCACCGATCGCCCGCGCACGCCAGTAGACCGTGCATGCCCACTCGAGCAGCAGCGACGCCTCGACGGCGGCGTCGACGTCGGCGCCGGTGGTGACCGCGCCATGGTTCGCCATCAGCACCGCGGTCCGGCCGTCGAGCGCGTCGGCCACCCCGCCCGCGAGCTCGCGGGTCCCGAAGGTCGCGTACGGGGCCACCCTCACCGTGCCGCCCAGCAGCAGCATCGAGTAGTGGACGCAGGGCAGCTCGTCGATCACGCAGGAGAGCGCGGTTGCCATCGGCGCATGCGTGTGAACGACGGCGCCGACGCCAAAGCGGTCGTAGACGCCGAGGTGCAGGTCGATCTCGGAGGTCGGCTCCAGTGCGCCCTCGACCAGCGTGCCGTCCCGGTCGACTACCGCGACGTCAGCGGGCTCGAGCTCGGCCAGCACCGCTCCCGTCGGCGTGATCGCGACCAGGTTGCCGGCCGCGGCGCTGACGTTGCCGGAGGTGCCGAAGACGAGGCCCTCGGCCGCCAGCCGGCGGGCCGCGACCGCGACCGCCCGGCGCTCGGCCTCGAGCCGCTTCGACTCCCGTCCCAGGGGTGACACGCGGGCCATGCTAATCGCCGATTTCCGTCCCGGCTGTACGGCGCACGGGCGCCGCCCACTTGCCAACATGGCCGCCTTGGCAGACGACCACGACACCTCGCTCGGGATCTCGCGCCGGCGCCTGCTCGGCACCGGCGCCGCCGCGTCGGCCGGCGCGGTGCTCGGCTCGGTGCCCGCCGCGGGCGACTCCCGGCGCCGGCCTCGCCGGACGCGGAAGCGCCGCGCCGAAGTCGCGATCGTCGGGGCGGGGTTCGCGGGCCTGACCGCCGCCCGTGAGCTCGCCCGAAAGGGCCACTCCGTCGTCGTGCTCGAGGCCCGCGACCGCGTCGGCGGTCGGGTCCTCAACGCCGAGATCGGCGGCGGCGAGATCACCGAGCGCGGGGGCACCTTCGTCGGGCCGACCCAGGACCACATGCTGGCGCTCGCGGCGAAGATGAAGGTCGGCACCTTCGAGACCTACAACACGGGCGAGAACCTCTACATCGCCAACGGCCAGCGGCTGCGCTTCGCCGATACCTCGCCGACCGGATCGGCGCCGCCGGACCCGGTGATCCTGCCCGACCTGGCGCTGATCGTCACCGACCTCGACACGAAGTCGACCACGGTCCCGGTCGACGCTCCGTGGGAGGCGGCGAACGCCGCCGAGTGGGACGCGCAGACGCTGGAGCAGTACATCGACGCGAACGCGGCCACGCCCCAGTTCAAGGCGCTCGTTCCGATCGCGACCCGGCCGATCTTCGGGGCCGAGCCGCGCGAGCTCTCGCTGTTGTTCGTCCTCTTCTACATCGCCTCCTCGGGCAACGAGGACAACCCGGGCACCTTCGAGCGGAACTTCAACACCCGCAACGGGGCGCAGATGTACCGGTTCGCGGGCGGATCGCAGCTGATCTGCGACCGGATGGCGCGCAAGCTGAGGCGCTCGCTGGTCCTCGAATCGCCGGTCCGCCGGATCGTCCAGGGCCGCCACGGGGTCACCGTCCACTCCGACCGCGTCGAGGTCGAGGCGAAGCGCGTGATCGTCGCCGTGCCGCCGATCCTGACCGGCAAGATCGACTACGAGCCCGGGCTGCCCGACGAGCGGGTCGAGCTGATCGACCACTACCCGCAGGGGACGATGACCAAATGCGCCTGCGTCTACGACCGGCCGTTCTGGCGCGACGACGGGCTCAGCGGCCAGGTTCTCTACGACAAGGGGCCGCTTGCGGCGACCTTCGACGATTCACCGGAGGACGGCAGCAAGGGCGTCGTCTTCGGCTTCGTCGGCGGCGACCAGGCGCGCGACTTCGCCAAGCTCTCGAAGCGAGAGCGGCGCGAGGCGATCATCGCCAACTACGTCGAGTTCTTCGGCCCCGAGGCCGCCACCCCGCTGAAGTACATCGAGACGATGTGGAAGCGCGAGACGTGGACCCGAGGCTGCCCGGTCGGGATCCCGGGGCTGGGGCAGATCGCGGCGCGCGGAGCGGAGCTGAGCGCGCCGGTCGGCCGCATCCACTGGGCCGGCACCGAGACCTCGAACTACTGGGCCGGCTACATGGACGGCGCCGTGCGGTCCGGCGAGCGCGCCGCGGTCGAGGTGATGGAGAAACTGTGAGGGTTCGCGGCGCGGTCCTCGCCGCGGTCGGTGTGATCGCGCTGATCGCCGTCGTGCCGACGTCCAGCGGCGCCACGCGCACGCGCTTCGACACCCAGGTGTTCGCGCTCATCCCGACCCCGGGCTTTCCGGCCCGCGCCTACGTCGCCCCCAGCCGCCGCGTCTACGAGGGCACCTACACGAACCCGAGCGGCGACACGGCCCCCTCGCGGGTGCTCGAGTACTCGCGCACCGGCACCCTGCTGCGCTCGTGGACGATCGCCGGCCAGGACCTCTCGCAGGATCACGGCGTCCAGGTGGCGTCCAGCGACTCGCGCGGCCGCCTCGTCCTGCTCGACAAGTCGCCGGCGCGGGTCGTGACCCTGAACCCGCGCAACGGCCGCCAGCGCACCTGGGCCACGTTCCCCTCCGCGGCGACGCCCAACTACGCCGCCTGGGGTAGGCGCGGCGAGCTCTACGTCACCGACTACACCCACGCGACGCTCTGGCGGGTGCCGCCGGGAGGCGGCGAGGCCGAGCCCTGGCTGGAGGACCCGGTGCTCAACGGGCTCGAGTTCGGGACGACCGGGATCGTCCTCACCGCCGATCGCCGGCACCTGCTCGTCGCCCAGCAGAGCTCTGCCGGGGGCGGCGACGGCAACCCGGCGACGGGCAAGCTCTACGAGGTTGAGATCGGCGCCGGCGGCGACCCGGGCGCGATCCGCACGGTCTGGGAGAGCCAGCCGTTCGATGGCCCCGACGGGTTCGCCGTCGACGCCGCGGGGCGGATCTACATCACCCTGCTGGTCGCCAACCAGATCGCCGTGATCGCCCCCGGAGGGCTCGAGCTCGAGCGGTTCCCCGGCGGCCCCGGCGGCGGCGAGAACGGCTCCGCGGTCCCGTTCGACAACCCGTCGAGCGCGATGTTCCTCGGCCGCCGGCTGATGATCGCCAACCAGGCGTTCCTGTCGGGCAACACCGCCCACCAGGCGATCCTCGATGTCTGGATCGGGGTTCGCGGCGCGCCGGAGTTCATCCCGCGCCGCGCCGGGCGCAGGCGCCACTAGCCGCCTCCCGCGAGATCCTGCGGACAAGATGTCGGCAGAGACCGTCGAGGTCATGCGCAGGTCGTTCGACTTTTGGCGTAGCGGCGCAGTCAACGCCTGGCTCGAGACGCTCGACCCGGACATCGGCTGGGACATCTCCGCCCACCCGCTCCCCGATGTTCCAAACCACGGTCGCGGGCGCGACGCGTTCGTCACGACCATGCTCGCCACCTACGTGAGCGGGTGGAACGACTACTCGGCGGAGCTCAAGGAGCTGATCGACGCGGGCGACGAGGTCGTCGCAGTGGTGCACGAAACGGCCACGATGCGGGATACCGGCGTGCCGCTGGATCGCGACCTCGTGCAGCTATGGAACGTGCGCGACGGACGGGCGACCTTTCTCAGCGTCTTCCGGACGAAGGCCGAGGCGATCGAAGCCGCCGGACTGCATCGGTAGCGCTTCGCCCCAACTATTAGCCCACCTTGGGGCTGCCTTTAAGCGGGGGCGATTCGCTGGGGGCATGACCGAAGCAAGCGACAACGCTGCGCAACCGCCCCCCTCGCCGAGGCCCGCGCTGATCAAGCGACGCTGGGAGATCGTCCGCCGAGCCGGCGGCGGCGCGGCGCTGCTGGCGGTCGCCGGGACGATCGCGATCGCCGACCCGCCCGAGCAGAACGACCCGGGCGCCGACCACGCGAAGGGAGCGCAAATCTCGGCCGAGGCGTGAGAGACTGCCTCCGTGCGGCAGTTGACCAGCGTCGACGCCCAGTTCCTGGCGCTTGAGAACGCCCGCCAGAGCGGGCACGTCGGCGGGCTCGCGATCCTCGACCCGAGCACCACGCCGACCGGCAAGCTGGAGCTGACCGACGTCCAGCAGATGCTGGCCGAGCGGCTGCCGCTGCTGCCGCCGATGCGCTGGCGGCTCGCCGAGGTGCCGTTTGGGCTCGACTACCCGTACTGGATCGACGACCCGGACTTCGATCTCGACTTCCACGTCCGGGAGCTGGCGCTGCCGCCCCCCGGGACGGATCTGAAGCTCGCCGAGCAGGTCGCCAGGATCGTCGCCAGGCCGCTGGACCGCGCCCGGCCGCTGTGGGAGCTGTATCTGATCCACGGCCTCGAGGACGGGTCGGTGGCGATGCTCACCAAGATCCATCACGCCGCGATCGACGGCCTCTCGGGCGCCGAGGTGATGGGCGTCCTCTTCGACCTCGAGCCGCAGGGGCGTGAGCTGCCGGAGCCCCGCGGGCGCCGCAACGGCGAGAACCCGAGCGAGGTCGAGATGCTCGCCCGCGGGCTGATGGGCCTGCCGCGCTACCCGGTGCGGATGCTGCGCTCGCTGCCCGGGGCGTTGCCGAACCTCGACGCGACCCCGTTCGGGAACCTTCCCGGCGCCGAGCGGCTCGCGAAGGTCTCGGAACGGCTGCGCAAGACCGTCCGCGGCAAGCGCGAGGGCGGCGAGCTCGAGCGCTCGAACGTAAAGGCGCCGCGCACGTCGTTCAACGGCCGCGTCTCACCCCACCGCCGCTTCGTCTTCGGGCAGCTCTCGCTCGACGAGGTCAAGCAGGTCAAGAACGCCCACGGGGTGACGGTCAACGACGTCGTCGTCGCGATCTGCGCCGGCGCCGTGCGTCGCTGGCTGATCTCGCACACCGAGCTGCCCGCCGATCCGCTCGTCGCCCAGATCCCGGTCTCGGTCCGCAGCGAGGAGCACCAGGGCACCTACGGCAACCGGATCATGCTGATGAGCGTCCCGCTGTTCACCAACGTCGTCGACCCGCTCGACCGCCTGCGCCAGACGCACGAGGCGCTCGCCTCGATGAAGAAGCGACACCGGGCGATGCCGGCCGACCTGCTCCAGGACGTCAACCACTTCGTCCCGCCGGCGGTCTTCGCCCGCGCCGCCCGCGCCACCTTCACGATGGCGTCGAGCCAGCGCGGCCGCCCGACCTGGAACCTGGTGATCTCGAACGTACCCGGGCCGCAGTTCCCGCTCTACTGCGCCGGCGCCGAGTTGAAGGCGAACTACCCGGTCTCGGTGGTCACCGACGGCATGGGCCTCAACATCACCGTGATGAGCTACCGCGGCAACATGGACATCGGGATCGTCACCGACCGCGACCAGATCCCGGACGCCTGGCGGCTGATCGAGTTCCTGGGCGACGCGCTCGACGAGCTGAAGGCGACGGTCTAGACGCCGATCCCGTGACGGTGGGCGACCGCGGCCGCCTCGGTGCGGCCGCGGACGTCGAGCTTGGTGAGGATCCGCGAGACGTGGACGCTGGCGGTCTTCTCCGCCATGTAGAGGCGCTCGCCGATCTCGCGGTTGGTCGCCCCCGAGGCAACCAGGGTGAGCACCTGCAGCTCGCGCGGCGTGAGGCCGAACGGAACTTCATCGGGCTCGGGCTCCGGCTCTGCAGCCACGGCCGGCGCGGCGATGCTCAGCCGCGCGCGTGTCGCCAGGCCCTCGGCCTCGCCCGCGAGCCAGCCGGCGCCGAGGCGTTCGGCGCTCGCCGCGGCCTCGACGAGGGCGATCACGGCGCCATCGCGGTCGGCGCGGCCGAGCGCCGCCTGCGCCTGCCGCCAGCGCGCGAGCCCGGTCGGGTAGGGCCGCCCGAGCTCCTGCCAGGCGTCGGCCGCAGCGCTCCACAACGCCGGGTCGTCCTCGCCCTCGGCCCGGGCGAGCTCCGCCTCCGCGACCGCGAGCAGAGCGGCCTCGACCGGGCGTCCCTCGGCCTCCTCCGCCGCCGCGCCGACCATCGCGCAATGCGCTTGGGCGCGATCGAGCGCTGCCCGCTCCCCGTCGTCCTCGCCGAGGTCGCGGGCGCGGACGGCGATCTCGGCCTCGACAGCGAGCCCGGCCCCGGCGACCGTCGCGATCCGGATCCCGTCCTCGCTGCAGAACTGGATCCGGTCGACGCCCCGATCGGCCGCGGCGCGGGCCCGCTCGAGGTCACCCTCGCGTGTCGCGAGCTCAGCCTGGAGCGCGGCGAGCAGGGCGATGTGCGGGGGTTCGAGGGTGCCTCTGAGCAGTTCCTCCGCCCGGTCCAACGCGGCGGCGAGCCCGTCGGTCTCGCCGCGGGCAAGCGCCAGCTGTGCGCGGCGCAAGTGGGCGTGAGCGGCGAGCACTCCCTCGCCGGCGTCGCCGACCGCGCGCAGGTCCTCGTCGACGCGCTCCCACTCGCCGAGGTCGAAGTGGATCTCGGCGAGGTTGAGATGGATGAAGCGCAGGGCGCGGGTCGAGCCGCCCGAACTGAACGAGGTCTTCCCCTGAACCCGCTCGACGCCGACCGTCGCGACCTCCCGGGCCTCGGCCGAGTAGCCGGCCAGGTGCAGGGCGTCGGCGAAGTTGAGATAGACGGTCGCGAGGTCGTCGCTGAACCCCGTGCGCTCGGCGACCTCGATCGCCTCGTTGAGGCGTTCGCGACCTTCCTGCTCACGGCCGAGCGCGAACAGCGCGCAGCCGAGCCGGTTGAGGATCCCCGATAGCTCTGAATCCAGCCCCAGCCGCTCGGCCGCGGCGAGCGCCTCGGGCGCCGCCTCGCAAACCTCGCGGAACCGTCCCTGCAACAGCAGGAAGCGGACCTGCTGGGCGAGCAGCCGAGCGCGGGCCGGGGAATCCGCGTTTCCGGCGAGCAGGTCGAGGGCACGGCCCTGGGTCTCGCGGCTGCGCTCCGCATGCCCCAGAAACCACTGGCAGGTGGCAAGCGCCGCGAGCAGCGCGGCGAGTCGCTCGGGATCGCCGTCCTCGCCGAGCGCCTCCGTCGCCCGCTCGTAGAGCGCCGCGCCGACCGCGTCCTCGCCGGCCAGGTAGTGCAGGCGCCCGGCGCGACCGAGCAGCTCTGCCTCGTCGATCCCGGTGACCAGCTCCGGGTCGTCGACGCGGGCCCAGAGCTCGAGCGCCCGGTCGAGCAGCGCCGCCGCCTCGCCGTAGGCGTGCAGACTGCGGACGGCGCCGGACGCTTCCAGCGCCGCCTTCAGCGCCCGCGGCTGATCGCCGGCGGAGTAGTAATGGTGCGCGATCCCGGTCGCCAGCCAGGCCGCGTCGCCGTTGGTATGCATGTGCTCGAGCGCGCGGGCGAGCGCCAGGTGAAGCTCGGCACGCTCGCCGGGCAGCAGGTCGTCGTAGAGGACCTCGCGCAGGAGTGCGTGGCGGAAGCCGAAGCGGCCGGAGTCGAGCGTGACCACGATCTGGGCCTCGATCGCCTCGCGCACCGCCGCGGAGAGCTCGTCGGCGTCCGCGGCCTCGGCCTCGGCGAGCAGCGCCTGGTCGGCGCGCCCGGCGACCGCCAACAGCCGCAGGGTCCGCTGGCTCAACGGCGAGAGGCGCTCGACGCGCAGCAGCAGAGCCTCGCGCAGGTTGGGCGGCAGCGAGCCGCGGCCGTCGACTCCCGCGGCGAGCAGCTCCTCGGTGAACAGCGGGTTGCCGTCGCTGCGGCCGAAGAGACGCTCGATGACGTCGGCGGGCGGAACCTCGCCGATGATGTCGGCGAGCTGGTCGGCGAGCTCGTCGCGGTCGAAGCGCTCGAGCTCGATCCGGCGGGCACGGGGCGCGCGCTCGAGCTCGGCGAGGAGTGGACGGAGCGGGTGGCGGCGGTGAAGCTCGTCAGCGCGATAGGTGGCGACCACGAGCGCCCGCTCGTCGTCGAGGCTGGCGGCGAGGAAGCGCAGGAAGGAGCGGGTCGAGCGGTCGGCCCAGTGGATGTCCTCGATCCACAACAGCACCGGGCCCTCCTCGCCGAGCCGCGAGACGAGCTCGAGGATCGCGTCGAAGAGGCGTCGCTGGGCCTCGCCGCGCTCGGCCTCAGGCTCGGCCGACGGCTCGCCGATCTCCGGGTTGAGCCGCGCCAGCTCCGCCCGCGTCCCGTCGGAGAGCTGCTCGAGCACCGGCTCGCAACTGCGGTGCAGCGGCCTCAGCATCGCAACCAGCGGCGCGTAGGGGAGCTCGTCCTCGCCGAGCTCGATCGAGGTGCCGCCGAGCACCCGGCCGCCGTCCGCCTCGGCGCGCTCGATCAGCTCGCGCAGCAGCCGCGTCTTGCCGACGCCCGATTCGCCGGCGACGAAGTAGATCGCCGGCAGCTCCTCGCCGACCGTCCCCGCCAGCGCCTGCTCGAGCTCGGCGAGCTCGGCCTCACGGCCGACGAAACTGGTGCTGGTGACGCGCTGGGCCACGCACTCAGTATGGCCGCCTCGGCGCCGAAAGCGAGTAAGGGGTCGCGCTCGAAAAGTAAGGGGTCGGGGGGCCCAGATCGGCCCGAAAAGCCGATGTGCAAGCCGGTTCTTAGGCGTAGTTTCGTTGTCAACGACGACCAGGAAAGGACCCCACGATGACCGCACTACTGATGAACATGGCCGAGCACCGAAGCAAGGAGCTTCGCGACTACGCCTCGGCCCGCCGGCTCGCCGGGCAGCGCCGCCACTCTCTCACGGCGCGCCCGGCGGCCCGGCCCCTCGAAGAGCTCGCGATCCGCCGGCTCGATGATGGGGACGCCGAGGCGCTCGACCGCATCTCCGGCCGCGACTCCGCCACCCGCCCGGCCGGCGAGCTGCTCGGCGCCGAGGCCGACGGCCGGCTGATCGCCGCGATGTCGATCACCACCGGCGAGATCGTCGCCGACCCGTTCACCCGCACCGACGCCGCTCGCTCGCTGCTAATGCTGCGGGTCGCGCAGCTGCGCGAGTTGCACGCCCGTGACGGCCACGGCCGCGGTCACCGCGTCCTGCGGAGCCTGAGCCCGCGGCGCAGCTAGCCCGGGTAGCGCGGGTCGTCGCGGATCGAGTCGAGGTCCGGGTCGTCGTTCGCCCACTCGAGCACCTGCGGGTTGCCAGCCTCCGCAATCCGCAGGTGCTCGAGCGCGTCGTGGCGATGGCCCGCGAGCGCGTGGTAGCAGGCGAGCTGGTAGTGCAGGGTCGGGTGGTCGGGGTAGTGGGCCAGCCCCTCGGAGGCGACGGCGACCGCCGCGTCGTATTCGCCGCGGGAGTACGGCCCCTGGGCCGCATACCAGTATTCGAACGGCGAGACCGGCAGCGAGCCCGGGGGGCCGCCGATCACCAGCACCGTGGTCTCGGGCTCGGTCGCGGTCGCGACCCGGTGCGCCGCGACCGGGATCAGGATCAGCGTCCCGGCCGGCGCCTCGACCAGCTCCCCGTCGATCGTGAACTCGGCCGCCCCGGAGACGACGACGTACAGCTCCTCGTGGCCGCCGGCGCCGGTGCTCGTCTCGTCATGGGGTTCGATCACCTCATCGCCGGAGTTGGCCGCCGTGTAGGCGTTGATCCCGAACCCGGTGACCCCGAGCGCGCGGCGGATCGGACGCCACTGCTTGCCCTCGAGCGGGATCCGCTCGAGCTCGTCGATGCGCGTGACCTGAAACCGGCGGCCGTCCACGACTTCAGGCGAGGACCGCGGAGAGGCGCTGATGGGCGAACTGGACGACGGTGGCCCCCTCGCCGACCGCGGTCGCACAGCGCTTGACCGAGCCCGAGCGCACGTCGCCGACCGCGAACACGCCCGGGACACTGGTCTCGAGCAGACCCTCCGCGCCCGCCTGCGCCCCGGTCAGGATGAACCCGTTCTGGTCGCGCGCGACCGCGTCGCCGAGCCAGTCCGTGCACGGCACGGCGCCGAGGAACAGGAACAGGGAGCCGAAGGGCAGCCGCTCGCCGTCGACGAGCGTCACCGCCTCCAGCTCGCCGTCGACCCCGTGCAGCTCGGCAATCTCGCTGCGGTCGCGGACCGCGACGCCATAGCGCTCGAGCTCGGCGATCAGGTAGTCCGACATCGTCTCGCGCAGGTCGGCGCGGCGGTGCAGCAGCGTCACCAGCGCCCCACCGCGCGCCAGCCACACGGCGGCCTGCCCGGCCGAGTTGCCGCCGCCGACGACGCCCACCCGGGTCCCGCCACAGCGGCGCGCTTCGGGCGGGCCGGCGGCGTAGAAGACGCTGATCCCCTCGAAGTCGGCGAGGCCGGGCACGGGCAGGCGGCGGTAATCGGCCCCGGTCGCGAGAACCACGACCGGGGCGAGGACCTCGTGCCCGTCCTCGAGGCGCAGCCGATGCCGCTCATCACCCGGCTCCAGCGCCAGCGCGCGGTACGGCGTCGCGGTCCGGGCGCCGAACTTGCGCGCCTGGGTGATCGCACGGCTGGTCAGCTCGAAGCCGCTGATCCCGGCCGGGAAGCCGAGGTAGTTCTCGATCCGCCGCGAGGTCCCGGCCTGGCCGCCGAGCGCCGAGCTCTCCACCAGCAGGGTGTCGAGCCCCTCAGAAGCGCCGTAGACGGCGGCCCCCAACCCCGCCGGACCACCACCGACCACGACCAGGTCGACCTCCTCCTGCGGGTCGAGCTCGAGCCCGATCCCCAGCGTGCGCGAGACCTCGCCGTTGCTCGGGTTCTGAAGCTCGATCCCGCCTGGCAGGCGGACCAGCGGCAGCTGCGAGGGAACGAGCCCGGAGATCAGCGACGCCGCCTCCGGATCGTCGCCGTGTTCCGGGTCGCGCCAGGTGTGCGGGAGGCGCATGCGGTGGGCGAAGTCGACCACCCGCCGGGTCTCATCCGACGAACGCGGGCCGACGATCTCGAGCCCGACCCCGTCGAGCTGCTGGAGCAGTTCGCGGCGCTGCATGAAGGTGGAGAGCAGGAGGTCGGCGAGCGAGCTGTCCTCGGTCAGCAGCGCCCGGAGCGGATCCCGGTCGACGGCGATGTAACGCATCGGCTCGGTCACGACCGCGGTCAGGTAGACGGTCTGACCGGAGAGCAGGTTGATCTCGCCGAGAAAGCCCGAGGCGCCGTGGCGGATGATCTCGTTGCCGGCGGCGTCGAGGATTGCGGCCTCGCCCTCGAGGATCGCGATCAGCGGATAGCGCTCGTCGCCGACCTCGTACAGCTTCTCCCCGACCGCCGCGGTGCGCTCCTCCCCGATCTCGGCGAGCGTCGCCAGCTGACCCTGCGAGAGAACCGCCGAACCCGTTGCCTGCGCCACGGCAAAGATCGTACTCAGGCCCCCGGCATGCCCCGAGCAGGATTCGAACCTGCGGCCTACTCCTTAGGAGGGAGTCGCTCTATCCAGCTGAGCTATCGGGGCCGGGGCGCAATGATGACCGCTCGCTCAGCGAGAGGTGACGCAGCCGCCCGAGGGAACGGTGGCCTTCCAGGTGCCGATGGAGTTTCGCCGGCCGCTGCGCCGGCAAGCTCAAAGTGCGCGCGGAGGGCGAGCCCGGGGTCGCGAGGGCGCGCTTCAGGTTCGGCGACCGCCCGCCGCCCGACGGGTCCGGCTCCCGCTCGGTGCGGCTGCGGCTCGGCCCGAAGCTTCGCGAGGCGCTCGACGCGGGGGCAACCGCGAAGCTGACGATCGTCCCGTACGTCGCGTTCGTCGAGCGCGACAGGCTCAGGGTTCGCTGAGCTCCTCGCCCAATCAGTAGCGCGCGGCTCGGGTGAGTGATATGACTCTCGAGCATGGATCAAGGGCCAGGGACAGAGCCCACCCAGCGAGCGTCCAGCCGCCATCCCTCGCCGGCGCTCGTGATCTCGATCATCGCGCTCGTCGTCGCCTGCACCGGAACAGCAGTGGCGATCCAGAAGATCACCAGCGCCGAGATCAAGAACCGGACGATCAAGCTCAAGGACCTGAGCCCGAAGGCCCGGGCCGCACTGCAGAGCCAGGGCGCCACGGGGCCGCGGGGCCAGCAGGGCGAAACCGGGCCGCAGGGCCCGCAGGGCGCCCAGGGCGCGACCGGGGCCCAGGGCGCGACCGGTGCGCAAGGGGCCACCGGCCCGCAGGGCGCCACGGGGCCGCAGGGGCCGACGGGGCCGTCTGGACTGGGCGGAGGATCGATTCCCTCCGGGACGACGGTCACCGGAGCGTGGGGCGGGCGCTACGTGAACTCGCAGCAGGGCAACCAGACGAGCAGCTACCTGCTCTCCTCCAGCTTCCCGCTCCCGGCCCCGGTGCCGCTCAGCGACAGTCAGGTGCAGTTCGGCGCCAACACACCCGGGCCGGTGGGCGACGCCGATCCCGCCTGCACCGGGAGCGCCGCCAGCCCAACCGCTCCCCCCGGCCTGGTGTGCATCTACGTCGACGACGAGACGCGGAGCAATGCGACGCTGACCGGCTTCAAGCTCACCGCCGCGGACGCACTCAGCAACGCGGACCGCTTCGGATTCGAGGTCCGGATGGTCAACATGACCGAGGGTGGGCAGGCGAGCGTCGCCCCAACATTGCGCGCCGAGGGCACCTGGGCCTACACGGCGCCATAGGGCGCTGAGCGGAAGCGGGAACCGGCGCGCGCTCCGCGGGTGCGGTGTTAGCTTGACCGCATCGTTAGGGGGTGCGGCCGCCGCGGGGAGCACCTGCAACGGCGCGCACCCCACCACGAACACGGAACCTCGGGGGAGGCCATGCACGCAAGCGTCCACGTCAAGATCGCGGCGGTCGGAGTGGCCCTTGCCGCGCTGATCGTCCCAGCGAGCGCGCCTGCCGACGCCTGGCAGCGGATCCCCGCCACGACCGCGCCGCCGGCCGCCCGGCCCCAGCCCCTGGTCGAACCGGAGAGCTTTGCGGCGTTCCGGCTCGACCTCGACGCGATCTCGACCGCGCTCGCAGCCGCCCCCAGGGAAACCTCGGCCGCCGCTCCGGTGACTGTCTCAATCCCGGCGCCGGACGGCTCGCTCTCGCGCTTCGCCGTCCGGGAGTCGCCGGTCGTCGAGCCCGGCCTCGCTCGGGCACATCCCGGGATCCGCACCTATGCCGGCCGCGGCGTCGACGATCCGACCGCGACCATCCGCCTCGACACCGGCCCGATGGGCTTCCACGCGTCGGTGCGCGGCGAGGACGGCCCGTGGTACGTGGATCCGCAATTCGCCGGCAACACGGCCCGCTACGCCGTCTACAGGCGCGGCACGCTGCCCGACTCCTCCGGCGGCTTCGACGAGGTCGGCGTCCTGGGCCCGGATCCGCGCGAGGAAGCCCAGGGATCGTCCGATCCCGCGGCGCCGGCCGCGCCCGCGCCGCCGCTTCAGCGGCGCAACTACCGGCTCGCCCTGGTCACCGACCCAACCTACGCGCAGAACTCCGGCGCCGCCGCGGGCCTGGATCCGAGCGATCCGGACTACCGGCAGCAGCTGAACGCCAACGTCACCGCCGCAAAGGTGACCTTGGTCAACCGCATCAACCAGGTCTACGAGGCCGACTTCAACGTCCGCATGGTGTTGATCGATGCGACCGACGAGCTGAACCTGAACACCAACGCGCTGGCGACCGGCCCCAACGGGCCGTGCGGCGTGGACCCGTGCTTCACCGCGAGCCAGATCTCCACCTGCGGCTCGGGAACGCTGACGCGCAACAGCTTCGTCACCGGGATGATCGCCGGAGCGCGCAACTACGACATCGGCCACATCGGTCTCGGCACCGACGGCGGCGGGATCGCCCAGCTGGGCGTCGTCGGCCGGGCCAACAAGTCGCGCGGCTGCACCGGCCTGGCGAAGCCGATCGGCGACTTCTTCGCGATCGACTACGTCGCCCACGAGATGGGCCATGAGTTCGGCGGCAACCACACCTTCAACGGCACGCTCGGCTCCTGCTCGGCGACGAACCGCAACGCAACCGGCGAGACCACGGTCGAGCCCGGCAGCGGGATCACGGTGATGGCCTACGCCGGCATCTGCGACCAGGACGACCTGCAGGCCCACAGCGATCCTTACTTCTCGCAGAGCAGCATCGACGAGATGAACGCGTACATGGACTCGGGGCCCAGCAACCTCTCGAGCGTCCAGCAGGTCGCGCTCGAGGGATTCGACGGAACCGACTCGTTCCGGCTCTTCTACGCGGGCGGCCTTTCGCAGACGATCACGCGCGGGACGAACTACACCGCCGCGGGGATCAAGAGCGCAATCGAGGGGACCCCCGGCTGGCCCGCGGGCGCGACGGTGACCGTGACCGGCTTCAACGGGGCCAGCCTCGACGACAAGGGCTTCCAGGTCACTTTCGGCGGCTCACTCGCCGGCCAGCAGCCGACGCTGCTCTACCTGCGCTCGCCGAGCGGGACGACCGGGTTCGTCGGCGAGACGATCGCCGGCGGCCCGACGAACGAGGGCGGCAGGTGGTTCACCGACACCGGCAACGAGCACGCGCCCCAGGTCACCACCGCCGCGGCGCACACGATCCCGGTACAGACCCCGTTCCGGCTCGCAGCGCAGGGCTCCGACGACGACGGTGACCCGGTCACGTACCTGTGGGAGCAGAACGATCCCGGCCCGCCGCTGGTCGGGACGAGCCTGGTCGACAACACACAAGACGACCGGGCCGCTGTTCCGCACCTTCGGCACGCGCGCGGTGTTCGCCGACCCGGACGACACCTATATCTCGCCGTCGCCGGGCGAGAACCTGGCGACCGCCAATCCCACGCGGTCGTTCCCGGACGCCCCTCAGGTGGCGTCCGACAACACCAACGCCCAGTCGGGCAGCTGCCCGCCGGTCGTGCCCGCCGGGATCGTGCCGCCCGCCGTCGTCGACTGCTACTCCGAGTTCCTGCCGACGCCGCAGTGGGTCGGCGTCGAGGGGGACGGGATCCTGCACTTCCGCGTCACGATGCGCGACAACCACCCGGGCGGCGGTGCCGTGAGCCATGACGACACCGCGCTGACGCTCGCCCAGGGCGCCGGCCCGTTCCGGGTGACGGCGCCGGCGGGCGCGACGACCGCGAACGCGGGTGAGCCGCTGGCCCTGACGTGGGACGTCGCACAGACCGACGTGCTCACGGCCACGCCCCGGGTCCGGATCCACCTCTCGACCAACGGCGGCAAGTCGTTCCCGTACCGGCTCGCGCGCTCGACCCCGAACGACGGCTCGGCGACCGTGAATCTGCCCGCCGGCGTAACCACGAAGAAGGGCGTGATCAGGGTCCTGGCCGTGGGCAACGTGTTCTTCGACACGACGCACGGGCTGATCACGATCGACTGATCGGGTCGGCGCCGACGCTGACGGTCTAGGTCAGCAGCCGGCCCGCCGGTCGAAGGCGGCGGCGTCGGCGTAATAGCGCGACCGCGGGTAGTAGGCGCGCATCGTCTCCGCCTCGTGCTCGACCCTGGCGAACTGGATCGCCTCCGCGAAGCTGGGCGCCGGGAGCATGTGGCGGTAGATCAGCAGGCCGCTGCGGAACGGTCCCCAGGGAAGCCAGGTGACCCCGCAGCGGGCGGTCGCGGTCTCGGGTCGCTGCGCCGGCGTGCTCATCACGTAGGTCGCGAAGCCGTCGCGGTCGACGACCGTCTGGTCGTCGGCGCGGCAGGCGATGAAGCGCTGTGACGCGAACTCGTTCTCGCACAGCGAGAAGTAGCGGAGCTCGCCGCGCGGCATCCGCTTCGCCCCGTCGCGGGTGTCGGGGAAGGTCGGAGCCCGCATCCGGGTGACGACGATCTTCCCGAGCTCGCGGCTCACGGACGCCGCCAGGTACGCGTTGTCGACGTTCGAGAAGAAGCCGCCGCTGCCGCCGAGCTCTTGCGTCGTCTGGCTCGGGAAGGCCGTGTAGAGGACGTTGACGAACTTGCGCCAGGCCGGCGGATCGCTCGCGGTGCGGCCCGGCAACGGAAGCTCGGCGTCCGAGGCCGCGACCTGCTCGTTGACGCCCGGGCCGGGCGGCTTCGCGAGGTCGCTGCACGCCGAGCGCGGCGCCGGCCCGCCGTCGGCGGCCTGCAGGGTCACGGTCGGGATCCCGGTCCCGCCGGCCTCGTCGCGACCGCGGTCCGGGATGTAGACGCGGTAGATCAGCGCCCCGTTGACGTTCGGGGCTCCGCTCTGGCCGGTGCCCGTGTAAAGGGTGTTCGGCGCGCGATCCTCCGGGCGCTCCGGCCGCGCCCCGAACTCAACGAACGCCGTGTAGGAACGCTGCTTCGGATTGCGCTTCGCGCCGGGTGGGAACGGGTTCCTGCTCCCCGGATCGGGGACGACCTGGACGTCGGCGATCGCGTCGATCGGCCGCTGAGCCTGGTCGTAGACGTTGAACGACATGTAGCGGGCGTGGGGGAACTCGCCCTCGATCCGCAGCCGAGTGCCGGGCAGCGCCTGGTAGCCGCCGACCCAGTAGGTCGCGCTCTCGTCCGGATACGCGATGTTGAGGGTCGCCGGGTCCGACTTCGTCAGCGCCAGCATGCACGTCGTGTCGACGCCCTGGCCACCCGCGGTCGAGACCGCGCTCACCGCGGCGACCGAGACCGCGAGAGCCGCCAGCGCGATCGCCGGCTTCAGCGTCGTCAACATCCTTCCCCTAACCCCTTCGGTTGTGCCCGGACGTTACCGGAACGACGTGAGCTCGCCGCCGCTCAACACGGCGGCGGTCAGCGGCACGCCCGGCCGGTAGATCAGGTGCGTGAACGACGGCGCGTCGAGGACGACGGCGTCGGCGCGTGCGCCGGGCGCGAGGTGGCCGATGTCGTCGCGGCGCAGCGCCCGGGCCCCACCCACGGTCGCGGCGGCGAGCGCCTCGGCGATCGTCATCCCGCAGTCGCGGACGGCGAGCGCGATGCAGAACGGCATCGAGGTCGTGTAGCTGGAGCCGGGGTTGGTGTTGGTCGCGAGGGCGACGTCGACCCCGGCGTCGATCGCGCGGCGGGCGTCGGGATACGGCTGGCGGGTCGAGAAGTCGGTCGCCGGGAGGAAGGTGGCGACCGTGTCGCTCGCCGCCAGCGCCTCGACGTCGGCGTCGGCGAGGTAGGTGCAGTGGTCGACCGAGGCGGCGCCCATCTCGACCGCGACCGCGACGCCGTCGCCGGGACCGAGCTGGTTGCCGTGGACCCGGAGGCCGAGGCCCGCGTCGCGCCCGGCGGCGAGCACCGCTCGCGACTGCTCGGGGTCGAAGGCGCCGCGCTCGCAGAACACATCCACCCACTTGCAGTGCGGGGCGCAGACGGCGAGCATCTCGCCGCAGACGAGGGCGACGTAGTCGTCGGCGCGGCCCTCGTACTCGGGCGGCACCAGGTGGGCGCCCATGAACGTGACGTCGTCGGTGAGCTCACGGGCCAGGAGGCACAGGCGCAGCTCGGACTCGACGGTCAGCCCGTACCCGGACTTGATCTCCAGATGAGTGATCCCGGCCGCTAGCGCCTCGGCCCGCCGCGCGCGAGCGAGGCCGAGCAGCTCGTCGTCCGACGCCTCCCGGGTCGCCTCGGTCGTCACCCGGATGCCGCCAGCCTCATACGGCGCCCCCGCCATCCGGGCCGCGAACTCGTCGGCCCGATCGCCGGCGAAGATCAGGTGCGTGTGGCTGTCGACGAAGCCGGGAATCACGCAGCGCCCCGCCGCATCGAAGCGCTTGTCGGCCTCGGCGCCGGCGGCCTCGACCGCCGCCACGTGCCCGTCCTCGATCACCAGCGCCGCGTCGCGGACGATCCCGAGCTCGCCCTCCCCGAGCCCCGGGTCGTTGGTGACCAGGAGGCCGATCCGGTCGATCACCGACGCCGTCATCCGACCACCTGCGCGATCGAGGCGCGCAGCTCGGCGGCGACGTCGAGGCCGACGTGGGCGCCGTCGCGGACGATCTCGCGGCCGGAGCAGATCACCCGCTCGATGTCGGCGGCGGTCGCGGCGAACACGGCCGCCTCGAGGGCGGTCTCCGCCGTCGTCCCGGCCAGCCGGACCCCGTCGAGGCCCACGGTGACGAGGTCGGCGTAGCCGCCCGGGGCGATCGCGCCGGCCTCGGGCCAGTCGAGGGCCGCGTGGCCGTTCGGGCCCGCGCTCTCGAGCAGCGCGGCCGCGTGGTGGCGGCCGCGCTTGCCGGACGCGAGCCGCTCGTCGAGCTCGAGCGCGCGCGCCTCCTCGAACTGATCGATGACCGCATGGGAGTCGGAGCCCAGTGCCAGCGACGCGCCCGCCTTGCTCAGAGCCATGGCGGGGCCGATCCCGTCGGCCAGATCGCGCTCTGTGGTCGGGCACAGGCAGCACCAGCAGCCGGCCCTGCCGAACGCGGCGATGTCGGACTCGTCGACGTGCGTCGCGTGCACGGCGGTGAACCGATCGCTGAGCGCCCCGGCGCGCTCGAGGACGGCAGTCGGGCTGGCGCCGTAGGCCTCGCGGCAGGCCTCGTTCTCGGCCGGCTGTTCGGAGACGTGGGCGTGAAGCACGCGATCGGTGGCCCCGGCCCAGGCCACGACGGTCGCCGCCGAGTCCGGGTCGACCCCGCGGACGCTGTGGATCGCGGCGCCGATCCGCACCCCGTCGGCGTCGGAGAGAGCGTCGACGCGCTCGACCCACGCCTCGGCGTCGGCGTCGGCGAAGCGCTCCTGGACCTCGTTCAGCGGCTCGCCGATCCCGCCGTGCAGGTAGCACGTGTCGAGCAGCGTGATCCGTATCCCCGCCTCGGCGGCAGCCCCGATCAGCGCCGCGCCCATCTCGTTCGGATCGGCGTACGCCTCGCCGCGCGGGCCGTGATGGAGGTAGTGGAACTCGCCGACGGCGGTGATCCCGGCGAGCGCCATCTCGGCGAACGTGGCGCGGGCCAGGCGCCGGTAGCCCGGCGGGTCGACTCGCGCGGCGACCGCGTACATGTCCTCGCGCCAGGTCCAGAAGCTGCCGCCCCGGCGCTGGACGCGGCCGCGCAGGGCCCTGTGGAAGGCGTGCGAATGGGCGTTTGCGAACCCGGGCAGCGTCAGGCCGTCGAGCCGCGTCGGCCCCGGCCGGCGGCCCGGCGCAGCCGGTCTCGACCGAGGCGATCCGCTCGCCGTCGAGCGCCACCAGCACGCCGGGCTCGGCCCGCTCGCCGCCGAGCCAAGCCAGCTCGCACCAGTAAGCCGTCATGACCCCACCCGCTCAACGAGCTCGCGGGCGCGACGCTCGAAATCCTCGCGATGGAAGCGCTCGTACTGCTCCCAGGTGGTCAGCGTCCGCGGATCGGTGCGGTCGACGAACAGCACCCCGTCGAGGTGGTCGACCTCGTGCTGGAAGGTGCCGGCGGTCAGCCCGCGCTTCACCTCCTCGTGCTCGACCCCGTCGCGGTCGAGGTAGCGGACCCGCACGTTGACGTGGCGATCGAGCTCGCCGCGCAGGTTCGGAACCGAAAGGCAGCCCTCGTTGATCGCAACCAGCTCGTCGTCGAGCGGCTCGATCACGGGGTTGACGAACACCGTCAACGGGATCGCCGGCTTGTACGGATAGCGCGGGTTGCCGGGCTGGACCTCGGCGATCGCGATCCGCACCGGCTCCCCGACCTGCGGGGCGGCGAGCCCCGCGCCGTTCGCGGCCCGCTTGGTCTCGATCATGTCGTCGATCAGCGTCTGCACCTCGGGGGAGGCGAGCTCCTCCGGGGTGATCTCCCGGGCGCGCTCGCGAAGCACCGGGTCGCCCACCTCTCGGATGTCGAGCCTCATTGATCAGCCATCGGCACCCGCACGCCGCGTTCGGCGGCGATCTCGCGGGCGCGGTCGTAACCGGCGTCGGCGTGGCGGATCACCCCCGTCCCCGGGTCGGCGGTCAGCACCCGGTCGAGCTTGGCGGCCGCGAGCTCGGTGCCGTCGGCGACGCAGACCATCCCGGCGTGGATCGAGCGCCCGATCCCGACCCCGCCGCCGTGGTGGATCGAGACCCACGTCGCTCCGGAGGCGGTGTTGACGAGCGCGTTGAGCAGCGGCCAGTCGGCGATCGCATCGGACCCGTCGAGCATCGACTCGGTCTCGCGGTAGGGCGAGGCGACCGAGCCCGAGTCGAGATGGTCGCGGCCGATCACGATCGGCGCGCTGATCTCGCCGGCGGCGACCATCTCGTTGAAGCGCAGCCCGAGCCGGCGGCGCTCGCCGTAGCCGAGCCAGCAGATCCGCGCCGGCAGGCCCTGGAAGGCGATCCGCTCCGACGCCATCCGGATCCAGCGCCCGAGCGCCTCGTCCTCGGGGAACTCCTCGAGCACGGCGCGGTCGGTCGCCGCGATGTCGGCCGGGTCGCCGGACAGCGCGGCCCACCGGAACGGCCCCTTGCCCTCGCAGAACAGCGGCCGGATGTAGGCGGGCACGAAGCCCGGGTAGGCGAAGGCGTTCTCGAACCCGCCGAGCTCGGCCTCGCGGCGCAGGCTGTTGCCGTAGTCGAAGACCTCGGAGCCGGCGTCCTGGAAGCCGACCATCGCGAAGCAGTGCGCGGCGCACGAGGCGCGGGCCCGCTCGATGTACTCGGCCGGGTCGCGCTCGCGCAGCTCGTCGGCCTCGTCGAGCCCGAGCCCGGCCGGGACGTAGCCGACCAGCGGGTCGTGGGCGGAGGTCTGGTCGGTGACGATGTCGGCCTCGAATCCGCGCCGCAGCAGCTCGGGGACGACCTCGGCGGCGTTTCCGCAGAGGCCGACGCTCAGGGCGCGCCGCTCGCGCTTCGCCGCCAGGCACCGCTCGACCGCGTCCTCGAGATCGTCGGCGCGCTCGTCGAGGTACCGCGTCTCCAGGCGCCGCTCGATTCGCTCGGGGTCGACCTCGATACAGAGCGCGACGCCGTCGTTCATCGTCACCGCGAGCGGCTGCGCGCCGCCCATCCCGCCGAGGCCCGCGGTGAGCGTGATCGTCCCGGCGAGCGAACCGTCGTAGCGCCGCCGGGCGATCTCTGCGAAGCACTCGTAGGTGCCCTGGACGATCCCCTGGCTACCGATGTAGATCCACGAGCCGGCGGTCATCTGCCCGTACATCGTCAGCCCGAGGTCCTCGAGTCGCCGGAACTCGTCCCAGGTCGCCCACTCGCCGACCAGGTTCGAGTTCGCGATCAGCACCCGCGGCGACCATTCATGGGTGCGAAAGACGCCCACCGGCTTGCCCGACTGGACGAGCAGCGTCTCGTCGTCGCCCAATCGGCGCAGCTCGGCGACGATCGCGTCGAAGGCCTCCCAGGAGCGGGCGGCGCGGCCGGTGCCGCCGTAGACGACCAGATCGTCGGGACGCTCGGCGACCTCGGGGTCGAGGTTGTTCATCAGCATCCGCAGCGGCGCCTCCTGCTGCCAGCCGCGGCAGCTGAGCTCCAGGCCCCGGGCCGAGCGCACCTCGCGCGGGCCGCTCACGGGCCTTCTCCGTTCGCGTGCAGGAGCGGGAAGCGCGGCGAGTCGAACGGGTCTCCGGCGTCGAGCTCCTCGTCGAGCCCAGGGAACGGTGGGCTGGTCGGGTGCGGCCGCGGCGCGAAGCGGGCGTCGTCGCCGAGCACCCGGACGGAGAACGCCCGCCGCAGGGTCGGCGAGCCGCCGGCCTGGTGCAGGGTGAGCATGTGGAAGGCGACCGCGTCCCCCGGCTCGAGCTCCCAGCCGAGGATCTCGTGCGCCGAGCGGTCGGCATCGACGTCGGGGACCTCCTCGAGCTCGCCCTCTTCGAAGACCAGCGCGGTCTGGGTGAGGAAGGTGCGCGGCATGTACCAGGTGCCCGGGGCGTGGGAACCGGCGACGAACTCGAGCGTGTTCTCGCGGCTCACCGGGTCGACCGGGACCCAGAAGGAGACGTTCTGCGCGCCGTCGACGCAGTAGTACGGCTGGTCCTGGTGCCAGGGGCTCGGCTCGGCGCTGCCCGCCTCCTTCACCAGGACGTGATCGTGGAAGAGGCGCACGGTCTCCGAGCCCATCAGCTCCGCGGCGAGCTCGCCGAACGGCGCCTCGCGGATCACCTGCTCGTACTCGTCGATCCGCTCCCAGTTGCAGAAGTCCTCGAAGAACGACTTGTCGGCGCCGTGTCCCTGCGCCAGCGGCCCGGGATCGGCGCGGTTGCGGTCGATTCCCGTGCGCAGCGTCTCGACCTGCGCGGCGGTGAGCAGGCCGCGGATCGGCACCGCGCCGTCGCGGCGGAAATCGTCCGCGGCGCTCATGTGAGTTCCCCGATCTCCGCTTCGACCGCGCCGAGCAGGCCGCCGGTCGCCAGCAGCTCGTCGACCGCCGCCAGCTCGGGCGACAGCCAGCGGTCGGGGCCGGCTCCGGGGACCACGCGCCGCAGGGCCGCGAGCGCGGCGGCGGTCCCCGCGCGCCGGCTCGAGCGGCGCCCTCAGCTCGAGCCCGCGAGCGGCGCAGGTGAGCTCGACCGCGAGCATCCGGCGCAGGTTCGCGACCACGGTCCGCAGCTTGCGCGCCGCCCCCCAGCCCATCGAGACGTGGTCCTCCTGCATCGCGCTGGTCGGCAGCGAGTCGACCGAGGCGGGCGCCGCGAGGCGGCGGTTCTCGGCCGCCATCGCCGCCTGCGTGTATTGGCCGATCATCAGCCCCGAGTCGACGCCCGCGTCAGGTGCGAGAAACGGCGGCCAGGCCCTGCGAGCGGGAGGCGTCGAGCAGCCGGTCGGTCCGCCGCTCGGAGATCGCGCCGACCTCGGCCGCCGCGATCGCCAGGAAGTCGCATGCGAGCCCGACCGGCGCGCCGTGGAAGTTCCCGCACGACTCGACCCGGCCATCGGGGAGCACCATCGGGTTGTCGATCGCCGAGCGCAGCTCGGCGTCGGCGACCCGCTCGGCGTGGGCGTGGGTGTCGCGAGCCGCGCCGTGGACCTGGGGGCTGCAGCGGATCGAGTAGGCATCCTGGACCCGCGGGTCGTCGGTGCGATGGCTGGCGACGATCGCCGAGCCCTCGAGCAGGCGGCGCAGGTTGGCGGCGCTGTCCGCCTGGCCCGGCTGGGGTCGCAGGGCGATCAGGTCGGCGGCGAACGCGCGGTCCGTCCCGAGCAGCGCCTCGGTGCTCGCCGCCGCGGCGACGTCGGCGACCCGCAGCAGCTCGCCGAGGTCGCCGAGCGCAAGCACCAGCATCCCGAGGATCCCGTCGGTGCCGTTGATCAGCGCCAGTCCCTCCTTCGGGCCGAGGACGGGCGGCTCGATCCCGGCGTGCGCCAGCGCCTCGCCCGCCGCGGCCGGCATGCCGTCGCTGCCGAGCACCTCACCCTCGCCGATCATGGCCAGGGCGCAGTGGGCGAGCGGCGCGAGGTCGCCGCTGGCGCCGAGCGAGCCGTGCTCGGGGACGACCGGGTCGAGGCCGGCGGCGAGCATCGCCAGCATCGTCTCGGCGAGCAGCGGCCGCGCTCCCGAACGCCCCATCGCCAGCGAGCGGGCGCGAAGGAACAGCATCGCCCGGACCACCTCGCGCTCGACGGGCGGCCCCATCCCGGCGGCGTGCGAGCGGATCAGGGCTCGCTGGAGCTCGGTCCGGCGCTCGGCCGGGATCCGGGTCTGGGCGAGCGAGCCGAACCCGGTAGAGATCCCGTAGGCGGGCTCGTTCGACTCGGCAAGGCGCGCGACCACGGACGCCGTCTCCGCCATCGCCTCGGTGGCCTCTTCGGTGAGCTCGGCGCGGGCGCCGTGGCGGGCGACCGCGATCACGTCGGCGGCGGTCGCGCCGCCCGGCCCGAGCTCGATCGTCACGCCGTCGTTCAAGGCTCTCCCGCGGCGAGCATAACCACGGCGAGCCAGGCTCAGAACTCGGGCCCGAAGCCGTCGCCCCTGCCGGCCACGCGCACGGTGCGATCGTGCGAGCGGCGCAGCTCCGAGGCGTGCGCGGCGTCCGCCGATGGTTTCGCCGGCAGGACGACGTAATCGCCGAGGCGGACCCAGGTCGGCGCGTAGGTGACCCGGCGGACGACGACCCGATCCCCCACCGCCTTGAAGTGGAGGAGGGCGATGAGGCCGTCCTGCGTCGCGGCGGGCAGGCCGGCGGTCGCGCTCTGGTTTGAGACCAGGTTGCCCTCGCTGAAGACGACGAACTTGCCGTTCATCCGCTCGATCGGCTGCACGACGTGCGGCCCCTGGCCGACGACGGCGCTGATCACCTTCGCGCTCGTGAGCTTCCTTGCGACCGCGACCTGCGACGAATTCGGGCGCTGCGAGTTCTCGTCACCCCAGTGGAGCTGGGCGATCACCGCGTCGGCGCCCGCGTCGCGTGCGTCGCGGGCGTCGTGGATGATCGCCTTCGCGCCCGCCTTCGGGCCGGCAGCCGCGTACTCGTTCACCGACCACTCGTGCGGGGCGCGGATGCCGTTGGTGGCGTCGGTGTAGGCGACGAAGCCGACCTTCACCCCCTCGATCTCGAGGATCGTCGGCCGGTTGGCGGCCGCCTTCGATCTGAACGACCCGGTGTGCTCGACATCGTGCTGGTGGAGCGCCCTCACGGTGCCGTCGATCCCCGCCTGGCCGCCGTCGAGCGAGTGGTTGGAGGCGGTCGAGCAGGCGTCCCAGCCGCTGCGATGGATCGAGGCCGCGAGCCCGGTCGGGGTGTTGAAGATCGGATAGGTCGACGGCGGCCCCGGACCCATCGGCGTCTCGACGTGACAGAGGCCGAGGTCGACTCCGGCGACCCAGGGCTCGATGCGGCTGAAGAACGGGGCGAAGTCGTACTCGTCGCCGCCGCCGCTGGCGCGCGCCCGGTCGAGCAGCGGCTGGTGCATCAGCAGGTCGCCGCTCGCGGAGACGGTGAAGTGGACGGCGCCGCCTCCGGCCTCCTCCCGCGGTGCGGATTCTGCCGGCGCCGCGCCGAAGCCGGCGACGATGGCAACGGCCCAAGCGAGCCAGCCGCTCACGGCGGGCTGTCGCCCTCGGCCCCCTCGTCCTCGTCGTCTTCCTCGTCGGGCTCGGACTCGGCGTAGAGGCCCTCCGAGGCGAGCTCACGGACGCCTCGGTCCCAGAGCTTGACCTCGAGGAAGAGGTCGTCGCCGAACCCGTGCACCGCGTCGACGGCGATCACCGTGAAGCGCCCGTCGGTGACCGGCGCCTGGTCGAGCGCCTCGCCGTCGAGCTCCGCCGTCGCGGCGACGGCGCCGCGGACCAGCGGCAGCCCCCAGACGAGCGTGACGTCGCCGCCGCGCCCGCCGTCGGTTCGCCACGAGCCGATCACGTCGTCGTTGATGTCGATCCGCCAATCCGGGTTGTCCTCGGCGGTGACGTCCGTGAAGTCGGCCTTCGCCCGCAGGTCGGCGGGTGCCTCGGCCTCGGCGTCGCCGCCCGGGTCGTAGGAGACCCAGCCGTAGTACTCGGCCAGCACCGCCTCGCCGTCCTCTGCGGTCGTCGGCTCGGCGGCGCGGCCCACGGCCGGCACGTAGACCCGCCCGCCCCAGGCGCGGTCCGGGAACCAGCGCACCGTCTCGGGGTCGAGCGCCGAGCCCGCCTCGCCCGCCAGCGGCTCGCAGGCGGTCGCGAACTCCGCCAGCAGCCGGTCTTCCCAGCGGCCGTAGGGGGACGTCTCCTGGGAGGCGTCGGCGATGAAGCGCGGGAACGGCCGTTTCGTCGGCGGCATGCGCGGCCAGCGTACTGTCGAACGCCGGCCGTCGCGCGGCCGCTGCCCCGGCCCTCGGCTCAGCGCCCGCCGAGCAGGTTGCCGAGCGCTCCAGAGGCGCCGCCGGAGGCGGTCCCGGGCGACACCCGGCCCTCGGACGGCTGGATCAGGAGCCATCCCTTGCCGGAGAACGAGATCTGGACCGTCTCGCCGGATCCCTTGCCGACGAAGGTCTTCAGGTTGACGTCGGTCTTCACCGAGCTGGCGACCCCCTCCGACCAGGTGATCGCGGCCTGCGGGTCGGCGAACGTGTCCTGGCCGTCGATCTCGATCAGCACCGGCGGCCCGTCGGAGACCAGGGCGACGGTGCCGGTCCCGGAGAGCTCCATGTTGTAGAGCCCGCCCGAGAGTGCGCCCGAAACACCCTCGACCTTCTTGATGTCCCAGTCGATCCCGCTCTCGAAGGCGAGCACGTGGGGTCCGTTGACGGTGATCTTCTCGTTCTCGAGCTTCAGCAGCTGGATCTCCTGCGCCGTGTCGGCGAGGAAGACCTCGCCGGTGCCGCTGACCTTGGTCAGCTCGGTGCCCTCGCTGGTGACCGCCTTCTTCAGCATCCGTCCGAGGCCGCCGGAGCCGGCGTGCTCGAAGCGCACGTCGCCCTGGTAGGCGACCATCGCACCGAGCTTCGTCTGGATCTCCTCGCCCGCGAGCTCGACCTTGAGCAGCTTCGAGTTCTGGAGCCGAAACGCCTCCCCGCCCTCGGTCTCCTTGAACTGCGCCAGCTCCTGCTCCACCGCCATCGTCCGTTCCTCCCTGTCGTTCGAGGTCAGCGGCGCAGGCTAGCGGCGCGTCGACCCGGCCCTCGTTGTCACGGGACTTTCATCCGCCCTCCTTAGCGTCGGTTTCAGGACGGAACACCCGAACGCAGGAGGAGAGACGCAATGAACCACCCCACCCGCCCGCTGGTGCTGATTGCCGCGCTGTTCGCCGGTGCGCTCATCGTCACCGGCGCCCGCACCGTCGAGCGGACGCAGGCGCAGGCACCGGACATCCCGCTCAAGGAGGCGAAGCTCAACATCGAGCACAACGCGACCGACAAGGACACCGGCTTTCAGGGAGCCATCGACAGCGAGGGCTGGCAGCACCTCGACGTCACCGGCCCCGGGGGCCAGGTCCTGGCGTTCGAGGGTCGGGGATCGCTCGGCCGGCTCGGCCTGACCGAGCTGTTCTTCGAGACGGTCGAGCCCGAGAACGCCGACGTGCCGATCGCGGACATGCTCGCCAAGCTCCCGGAGGGCAACTACACGATCTCGGGACCGGCGCAGGAGAACGGCGTGAGCATGGGCCAGACCTCAGGGACGGCGCTGCTGACGCACGACATCCCGAAGGGCCCGAAGCTCGTGAAGCCCGCCGAGGACGCGACGTTGCCGACGACCGGTCAGGTCGCCAGGTGGAGGCCGGTGAGCAAGACGATCACGGGTAACCCGGTGAAGATCATCGCCTACCAGCTGATCATCGAAAAGGACGCTGACCCACACAAGCACATGATCGGGAAGTTCGGCCTGAGCATGTACCTGTCGCCGAAGGTGACGGAGATCGAGATTCCGGACGGTTTCCTCGAGCCCCACACGAAGTACGCCTGGGAGGTGCTGGCGATCGAGCGCAGCGGCAACCAGACGCTGTCCTCCGGCGCATTCCAGACGCGGTAGGCGAACGGCCCCTAACCGAGCGCGTCGCGGAGGTCGGCCGCGGCGCGCTCCGGCTCGTAGACGTTGATCTCGACCCCGGTGCCCAGCTCGAAGCCGGCCCGGATCGTCAGCCGCGGGACGATGTCGATGTGCCAGCAGAACTCCTCGGTCCCCCGCGGGGCGGTGCGGACCCAGAGGTTGAATTGCGGCAGGGCGCCGAGGGCGCCGGTGAGCGCGCGCAGCGCGGTGGCGAGCATCCCCGCCGCGCCCTCGTCCTCCTCGAACCGCGGCGCCGGCCGCCGGGGGATGATCCGAAGCTCGAACGGCGAGCGCGAGGCCCAGGGACAGATCAGCAAGCTGTCGTCGTCGACCGCCACGAGCCGCTCGCGGCGCCGCACCTCCTCCGTCGCGACGTCGCCGAGCAGGTGAGAGCCCATCGTGCGCTCGTGGTAGGCGAAGGCGCGCTCGCGCTCGCGGGCGATCGCCGCCGGGACGAAGCCGAGCCCGTAGAGCTGCGCGTGGGTGTGCTCGAGCGAGCCGCCCGCGTCCGGTCCCTCGTTGACGATCAGGTGCACGCAGGAGGCGTCCGGGTGCGCACGCATCCGCTCGCGCCATGCCGCGACCGCCCCGGCGAGCCGCTCCTCGGAGAGCCCGGCGAGCGAGATCTCGTGCTCGGGCGCGCCGACGATCACCTCGTGCGCGCCCACCGCCGGCTGCGAGCGGAACAGATCGGCCTGGCCGCGGGTCGCGGCGCCGAGCGGGTCGATCGAGCTCGTGATCCCCGACTCGGTCGCCGGGCGCTCGGTCGCGGGGCCGTCGGCGGCCGCCTCGGTGAGCACCGGGTAGAGGTTGGGCACGGAACGGGACGTCCAGCCGGGCGAGTCCGGAGGGCCGCCGCCCGGGCGCGCCGCCCAGACCTCCGGCGGGGTGCGATCCTCGCGCCCCTCGCAGAAGGGGCAGCGCTCGGCGCCGCCCGGGCGCGGCTCGGCCGGCCGCGGATCGAAGGCGTCGGGGCGATCGGCCCGGCCCGGCGCGAGGATCACCCGCAGGCCGGTGAGCTGGTCGATGCGGACCTCGGGCTGGCTCAGGACTCTGAGGGCGGCGGAGTCGGATGCTCAGGCGGCGGCACGACCGGCTGCGAGTGCACCTCGAGCAGCGGCTTCAGCAGGTCGAGCGGCAGCGGGAAGACGATCGTCGAGCTGTTGTTGACGCCGATCTCGACCAGTGTCTGCAGGTAGCGGAGCTGCAGCGTCGCCGGGTTCAAGCTCATGATGTTCGCGGCCTGCGAGAGCTTCTCGGCGGCCTGGAACTCGCCGTCGGCGGCGATGATCTTCGCCCGCCGCTCGCGCTCGGCCTCAGCCTGGCGGGCGATCGCGCGCTGCATCTCCACAGGCAGCTCGACGTCCTTGACCTCGACCGTCGAGACCTTCACGCCCCAGGGCTCGGTCTGCTCGTCGATGATCTGCTGCAGGTCCAGGTTGAGCCGCTCGCGTTCGGAGAGCAGCGCGTCGAGCTCGGCCTTGCCGAGCACCGAGCGCAGCGTCGTCTGCGAGATCTGCGAGGTGGCGAGGAGGAAGTTCTCGATCTCGGTGACCGCCTTGTTCGGGTCGATCACGCGGAAGTAGGCGACCGCGTTGACGCGCACGGTGACGTTGTCCTTGGTGATCACCTCCTGCGGCGGCACGTTCAGGGTGATCGTCCGCAGGTCGATCCTGACCATCTGGTCGATGAACGGGATCAGCAGGATCAGCCCCGGCCCCTTCTGGGCGATCAGCCGGCCCAGCCGGAAGATGACGCCGCGCTCGTACTCGCGCAGGATCCGGATCGCCGCGGCGAGGATGATCAGGATGAAGACTGCGACTACGGCAATGACCGCGAGGGCGACTGTCACGAACGCACTCCTTCCTCGGTGTCTGCGACGACCTCCGCCAGCGGCCGGACCCGGAGCGTCAGCCCCTCGACCGCCTCGACCGCCACTCTACCGCCGCGCTCGTGCACCCGCTCGGCGTCCTCCGGCGCCGCGTCGTCGGCGAGCGTCGCGCGCCAGAGCGCCCCGTCGACGTAGATCTGGCCGACCGGGGTCAACGGCACGCGCACCTCGCCGGTCTTGCCGACCATCTCCTCGCGTCCGGTCGCGGGCGGCGCCCGGCCTGCCTGGACCGCCTTCGAGACCGCGATCGCCATCCCGCCGCCGAGCATGACCGCGAACGCGATCACCACCGGCGCCGAGACCTCGAACGTGCTCGAGTCCGTGTCGAAGAGCAGCAGCCCCGACGCGGCGAGGGCGATCACCCCCACCGCGCCGACGATCCCGTGGGTGTCCAGATGCGCCTCGGCGATGATCATCACGATCCCGATCACGAGCAGCGTGATCCCGGCCGCGGTGACCGGCAGCTGGGCGGTCCCGTAGGCGCCGAGCAGGAAGCTGACCGCCCCGAGCGTGCCCGGGATGATCAGCCCCGGAGAGAAGACCTCGATCGCGATCCCGACCAGCCCGACGAGCAACAGCAGGTAGGCGATCGTCGGGTTGACGAGCAACTGCAGGAGCTCGTACTGCAGCGGGGTGTCGCGCTCGTCGACCGTCAGGCCATCGGTCGCCAGGGTCTGCGCCTTCGGCCCCTGGACCCGGAAGCCGTCGAGCTGGGCGAGCAGGTCGTCCTGATCGGTGGCGACGATGTCGATCGCCCCACCGTCGAGCGCCTCCTCGGAGGTGAAGTTGTCGGCGTCGGTGACCATCCGCTCGGGGAGCGCGCCGTCGCGGCCGTGGCTTTCTGCGAGCACGCGGATGAAGGCGGCGGAGTCGTTCTCGATCTTCACCCCGAGCGTGCCGCCGATGTCCTCGCCGTTCGACTGGATCGCGCTGGCCGAGCCGATGTTGGTCTGCGGCGCCATCGCCGCGACGTCGGCAGCCTCGGTGATGAAGGCGCCGGCCGAGGCGGCGCGGGCCCCGTTCGGCGAGACGTAGACGACGACCGGCATCGGCGCCTCGAGGATGTCCTGGACGATCTCCCGCATCGAGCTCTCGAGCCCACCCGGCGTGTCGATCCGGATGATCGCCAGCGGCGCGTCGTCATCGGCCGCCTCCTCGAGCGCCGCGCCGACCCACTTCTCGGTCGCCGGAGAGATATCGCCGTCGAGCTCGATCGAGGGCACGGTCGTCGACGACTGCCCGGCGGCCTGGCCCGAGATCAGCAGCACGAGGCCGGCGAGGACGGCGAACAGCCAGATCGAGCCGCGGAACCTCATAGGGGAATTATCACCACCCGCGACCCTCGCCTCCTGAACGCGGGCGGGTCCCCACGCGGCGAACGTCCCGGAACGTGCCCTGGAGGGGCTACTCAAGGACGTTCGGCGATCGTTAGCCCACGTACTTGTCGATGTCGGCGTTGAGGTCGGCCTCGGACAGGTACGGGCCCTGCTTCAGGTACGCGAGCTCGCCGTCGACGTCGTAGAAGGCGGTTCCCGGCAGGCCGCGGAGCCCCAGCTCCTTCCTGACCTCGGAGTCCGGATCGCCGATGCTCGGATAGGGCAGCGGCAGCTCGGCGAGGAAGTCGTCGGCGGCGTCGGTCGAGTCGTCGGTGTCGACGCCGAGGAATGCGACCTCCTCGCCACGCTCGGCGGCGACCGCCTGGAAGTCGGGGAACTCGAGCCGGCACGGGCCGCACCACGAGGCCCAGACGTTGACGACCACCGGATGGCCGCGCAGGTTCTCGAGCTGGGCGTGAAACTCCTCGCCGCCGCCCGGGATGATCGCGTCGCCGTTCGCGTACAGGCTCGCGAGCGCCGGCGGCGCGTCGGCGAGCGCCTGCTCGTAGTCGGTCGCCTTCGACTCCGGATTGCCCGATCCGGGATCGGCCGCCTGGTCGCCGCCCGATGCGAGTCCCCATACGGACAAGCCGACGATCGCGATCGTGACCACGGCTGCGGCCGTAATTTTGGCTTTCCGTCCCATTCGCTGCCCAGTGTGGTTCAATAACCCCTGGTCCCAGTTCTTGGACCGCGGGGGGACGTCGGTTCGGCCTGAGGGGATCCAGACCCGGCGCCCGCCTCTTCCGAGCTTACTTCGCTCGCCGTCTCCATCCTGGATCACGGCGAGCCCGGGATCAATTCCCTTGCCAATGGCTAAGACCACTGACGTAGCCGCCAGCGCGGCTGACGAGCTGAGTGAGGCCGACCTCGATCGGGTCCGGTCGTTCACCCGTGAGCCGGTACTGCTTGCCGGCGAGACGATCGCCGACCTGGCCCCGGGTACCGCCCGCCGGATCGCGGTCGAGGACGCGCTGACCGAGCTCGACGAGGGTGCCGAGGTGCCGAGCTTCGACTGGCGCAGCGACTACTCCCTGATGCTCGGCCTCGAGCGCGTGCTCGACGAGGAGAAGCCGGCGCTCCGCGACGGCGCCGAGCTCAACGACCACCAGGTCGACGCCCTCTCGGGCACGCTGGCAGCGATCGTCACCGAGCTCGAGAACGCCGAGGCCGCGGGTCGTCAGAACGGCCGCAACGGCGCGCGGTCGAACGGCGAGGGCGGCGAGGGCTCCGGCGCCAACGGCGCCGGCGAGCCGGATGCCGACTCCGAGGACGTGCTCGATCCCGACGAGGAGCCGCAGGACTGGGACGAGCCCCAGACCGAGGATGAGGATGTCGTCGCCGACGCGCCCGAGGATCCCGGCGCCGACCGGCGGTTCTGGTTCGAGCACGCGACCGGGGCCGGCAAGACGGTGGCCGCGGTCGGCTTCATCGAGGCCTCCCGCACCGGTGGCATCCTGATCCTCACCCACCGCCGCAACCTCGTCGACCAGTTCATCGGCGAGATCTCCGACCGCGGCTACAAGGAGCGGCTCTCGCCGGCGCTGCTCGACGGCGCCGACCATCCGTACGGGCCGGTGACGGTGGAGACCTACCAGTGGTTCGTGCGCAACGCCGGCCGCGTCTCCGACGCCTATTCGATCGTGATCTGCGACGAGGCCCACACCGCGCTCGGCGAGAAGACCAGCGCCTGCATCCGCAAGTGGACCACCCCGGTCTACATCGGGATGACCGCGACCGGGGCGCTGATCGCTCGCCACGTCGCCGACCTGTTCCCGACCCAGACCTCGCGCTTCGACCTCGCCCAGGCGGCGCGGCGCGGCGTGATCGCGCCGCTGCGCTGCATCCGGATCCCTCCGGGTCCAGGGGTGCGGACGATCGCCAAGGTGCCGCTCCGCCGCGGCGAGGTGGACCAGGACTTCGATCAGGAAGAGCTGGCGAAGCTGCTCGACCAGGAGCCCTTCAACGTCGCGATCGCCGACCTCTACCAGTCGCGCTTCAAGCGGGTCCCGGGCGTCCTCTACACCGCCGGCGTCCAGCACGCCAACCACGTCGCGATGGCGTTCCGCGACGTCGGCATCAACGCGCAGGCGGTCTCCGGCGAGACGCCGAAGCGCGAGCTGGCCGAGATCCTCGCCGCCTTCGAGCGCGGCGAGGTCGACGTGCTCTGCAACGCGATGCTGCTCGCCGAGGGCTGGAACTCGCCCCGCGCGACGATCTGCATGCATCTGGCGCCGACGGCCTCGCGCCGCGTCTACCAGCAGCGCGTCGGCCGCGTCACCCGCCGCAACCCCGGCAAGGAGGCCGGCCTGGTGATCGACTTCGTCCACCCGGCGACCACCCACGACGAGACGATCGTCACCCTGCACAGCCTGCTCGACCGCGACGTCTACCGCGGCGGCGCGATCGTCGTCGGCCCGGTGCGCCGCGGCCGCGGGCGCCGAGTGCGGGTCGAGCGCCGCGTGGTTCCCGTCTCCGGCGATCCCGAGCGGCGGCTCGCCGTCCTCGAGCGCGAGCTCTGGCGGATCGCGGTCGAGAACCTGAACTACTCCGAGCAGCACGCCTGGGCGGCGCTCGCCGGCTCTCGGGTCACCGCCAACAACTGGCGCCGGGCGAAGGCGATGATCCAGCACGACCAGGCCAAGGAGCTGCGCCGCCGCTTCCTGCTCACCTGCCTGCAGCGCAACCGCAACCACCAGCTGAAGCTGAAGGCGCTCGCCGAGATCGCCGCCCTGCGCGAGGCCGAGCCGTTCGACGACGCGGTCGAGGTGGTCGCGGCCTGGCCCCGCGACGAGCGACGGGCCGGGGCGAAGATCCTGCTCCAGGCGCTGGCGGAGAAGCGGATCGGCCGCCGCGACCAGGCCCAGGCCTGGGTCTGGCGGCTCGCCGAGATCACCCGCGAGCTCCACGAGGAGTACGCGGTCCAGCGCTGGCCCGAGACCAAGCGCCTGCTCGGCCTGTTCGTGAACTCGTCGGGCCGCGCCCACGGGCGCAACGCGCGCCGCATCGTCCACGCCGCGCGCCAGCAGGACCGGCGCCTCGCGGTCTCGCTGCTCGCCGCCTCCGTCGCCCACACGCCGGAGGCCGAAGAGGTCCTGCGCGGAGCGCGGATGCGGATGGCCCGCAAGCCATCGGCCGTCGCCCGCGAGCTGCTGCGCAACTTCCCGAAGGGCGGAAAGCGCCGGCGGCGCCGCTCCAAGGGCGGCGACGCGAACGGATCCGGCAAGGAGCGCGGGCGCGAGCGGCTGGAGGCCGAGGACGGCGAGCGCGAGGGCGAGGTGATCGACGCCGACGCGGTCGCGGAGGAGACGGTCGAGGACGGCGGCGGCGAGAACGAGGACGCCAAAGCCGGCGAGCGCCGGCCCGAGCCGGCGGCGGACACGACCGACGAATAGGCTCGCCGCGTGCTCGATCACGTCGGCGTCAACGTCAGCGACTTCGCCGCGGCGCGCGGCTTCTACGTCGCCGCGCTCGAGCCGCTCGGGATCAAGCCGGTGATGGAGTTCGAGGGGATCGCGTGCGGCTTCGGCGACGACCAGAAGCCGTACTTCTGGATCGCCCAACGCGACCCGGCGACGCCGTCCGCACACGTCGCCTTCGCCTGCCGCGACCGGGCGACGGTCGACGCCTTCCACGCCGCGGCGATCGCCGCGGGGGCCCGCGACAACGGCGAGCCCGGCCCACGCCCGTACCACGAGAACTACTACGGCGCCTTCGTTCTCGACCCCGACGGCAACAACATCGAGGCTGTCTGCCACTACCCCGATACGGCGGCTTCGAAGTGATCGTCGACGTCTGACGCGGGCGGCTAGGAGGGCGGCTTCGGGCGCAGCGCCGGATCGTCCTCGTGGGCGCGGTAGAAGCCGACCATCGCCTCGACGTACTCGGGGAAGCGCGGCGGGGTGAGACCGTGCGGCGCGAGCAGGTCGACCGTGCGCCGGGCGTCGTAGACGACCGGGTGGTTGAGGTAGCCGATCGACTCGGCCGGGATGCCCTCGAACATCTCGCGCACGCGCTTCAGCCGTAGCGCGCGCTCGACCATGCCCGCCGGGACCCGCCCGCGCGTCCCCCGCCCCATGTAGGCGTGGGAGAGCAGCTCGACCAGCTCGTGCGCGGAGAGCGGATCCGGGTCGACGAGGTGGAGGGTCTCGCCGAGCGTCGCCGGGTCGCCGGCGGCGGCGACCATCGCGGCGACCACGTAATCGACCGGGACGACGTTGAACGCCGCGCCCGACCGGCCGAACTGCGGCATCGGCTGGCCCATCCGCTGCGAGCGCCCGAGCGCGCGCAGGACGTAGTACGGCCCGTCGAACTTCTCGGTCTCGCCCGTGGTCGAGTCGCCGACGACGATCGCCGGCCGCAGGATGGTCGTCGGCACCCGGTCGAGCTCCTCGCGCACCCAGACCTCGGCCTGGAACTTGGTCGACTCGTAATGGTTCTTGAACCCCTGGCCCATGACCAGCTCGTGCTCGTAGACCACCCCGGTGCGGTCGCCGGCGACGTATGCCGTCGAGACGTAGGCGAGCCGCTCGAGTTGGCCGGCGGCGCGGCAGAAGTCGAGGACGTTGGCGGTGCCGTCGACGTTCACCCGCTGGGCGACCTCGAGCGGAACGGCGAGGTCGTAGATCGCAGCGAGGTGAAAGACGCGCTTGACCTCGCCGGCGAGGCGCTCGTAGTCGGCCGCCTCGAGGCCAAGCCTGCGGTCGGTGATGTCACCGGGCGCGACGTCGATTCGCTTCGGATCGATGCGGTCGGCGACCTCGAGCGCCGTCTCCACCATCCGCGGTTCGACCAAGGCGACGACGTTCGCCTTCGCGTCGGCCTCGAGCAGAGCCGCGACCAGGCGCCGGCCGATGAACCCGGGGAAGCCGGTGACGAGCTCGGTCATCGTGCCGAGCGGATCAGAACGCGAACCGCGGGACTACCCGCGGGATGCTGCGTTCGTCCTCGCACGCGAACCCGCGGTCATCGAGCGGGCCGCCGATGCAGACATCGTCGTCCGGCCCGCCGTCGAGCCGGTCCTTGCCGTCGCCGCCGTCGAGGTGGTCGTCGCCCTCCTCGCCGAACAGATCGTCGTTGTTGCTCCCGCCGTCGATCTGATCGTTCCCGCCCCCGCCCTTGAGGATGTCGATGCCGTTCTCGCCGCCCTTGATCTTGTCGTTGGCGTTCGAGCCGATCACCGTGTCGTCGTTGCCGCCGCCGTCCATCAGCTTCGGGGCCACGTCGGGGGTCTTCGTCTTCAGGAGGTCGTTGTGGGTGAAGCCGAGCAGCGTGTCGGCGCCGCCGGCGATGATCACGTCGTTGTTGAAGCCGCCGTCGAGAAGGTCGATCCCGTCGTCGATGATCGACCCGGGCTTGCCTCCGTAGCCGATGATCTTGTCGTCGCCCTCGCTGCCGAGGACGCGGTCCCGGTCCGGGCCGGGGATGATCGTGTCGTTCTCTTCCTCGCCGAAGATCACGTCGTGGCCCGGCCCGCCCTCGAGGACGTCGTTGCCGCGCCCGCCGCAGAGCACGTCATCGCCCTTGTCGCCGTCGACGTGGTCGCTGCCGCGCCCGCCGTTGATCAGATCGCCGCCGCCCTCACCGAAGATCCGGTCCGCCTTGTCGGTGCCGATCACGCTGTCCTTGTCGTTGCCGAGCCGGTAGGGCCCGCTCTGGGGCTTCAGGTGGTCGTTCCACTTCGTGCAGATCCCGGCCTCCTGCGCGGAGGCCGGGGCGGCCGCCACCAGGACAACGGTCGCCGCCGTCCCGGCCGCTGCCAGCCATCTCCGCTTCCCTCCCGACACCACGAGCCAAACCTACCCGATTACTTCTCTCGGTCAAGGTGGAGGCTGACCTCCCCCGAGCCGAGCGCGACCCGCTCGCCGGACCGGATTTCGACGACCAGGTTGCCGCGTTCGTCGATCCCGACGGCGGTTCCGGAGCCCGGGTCGATTCCCGCCCCCTCCCAGCTCACGGCGCGCCCGGCGAGCGCGTCACGACGGCGGAACTCGGCCAGGGTGCGCTCCGCGGGCGCCTCGACCCAGTCACCGAGCGCGGCCGAGATCGCGTCCCGGACCGCCGCCACCGAGACCGGGTCACCGATCGACGTCGCCGGCCACCGCAGGTCGGCGGGGAACTCGTCCGGCGCGATCGCGACGTTGACGCCGACCCCGATCACCGCCCACGCGGGGGGCCGTGCCTCGATCAGGACGCCGGCGACCTTGGCCTCGTCGATCCAGACGTCGTTCGGCCACTTGATCCGGGCCTCGATCGCCGCCGTCGACTCGATCGCCTCGCAGACGGCGACGGGGACCGAGAGCGGCAGCAGCACGTGCTCGAGCGCGAGCGGCCGCAGGATCGCCGAGTACAGCAGCGCCTTCCCCGCCGGCGCCGACCAGACGCGCCCCCGGCGGCCGCGCCCGGCGCTCTGCTCGTCCGCGGTGACCACGGCCCCGCTCGGAGCGCCGTCCGCCGCCAGGTCGCGGGCGACGTCATTGGTCGACTCGGTGAGCCGCAGGTGGAGGTGGGGCGCGCCGAACTCGGTCACACAACGCTCAGCACGACCCGATCGCCGCGCTCGAGGTCGAGCCGGCGCGAGGCGTCGCCGCGGTTGACCGCGAGCGCCAGCGAGTAGGCGGAATCGACGAGCAGGACCATTTCGCCGGGTTCGGCGTCGGCGAAGGTGAGCGCGTAGACGGCCTCGTCGGAGCGCCGGGGCCCGCGCACCCGCAGCCGGTCGCCGACCGCGAGCCCGGCGTCGTCGGCGTCTGCGGCGGTCGCGACCAGCGACAGGTTGCCGAACGCGTCGACGTGCCCGACCTCCGCCTCGAGCCGGCTGCCGGCCTCGACCTCGGGCCCGCCGCGGTCGATCGTCTCGAGCGTCGCCGGGTCGATCGGCTCGCCGAGCCCGGCGAGCGGATCCCCGAGCGCCAGGCGCGCGGCGACCGGGGCGAACAGGTCGCGGCCGTGGAAGGTCGCCGAGACCGGCTCCAGGCGCACCGGGGTCCGGGAGATGTCGATCGCCTCGGCTGCCCCTCCGAAGCGCTCGAGGGCGAGCGAGAGCAGCCCGTTGTCGGGCCCGACGAATTGGCGCTCGCCCTCGGCCGCCGCGACGGCGACCGGGCGCCGCGCGGTCCCGACTCCGGGGTCGACCACCGCGAGGTGCACGCCGGCCGGCGCGAAGCCGAGCGCGTTGGCGAGCACCGCGGCGCCGTGGCCGACGTCGTGGCGCGCGATCCCGTGACTGAGGTCGATCACCTGCGCGTCGGGCGCGATCCGCGCAATCACCGCTCTGCAGACGCCCGCAAATTCGTCGCCGGTCCCGTAGTCGGAGAGAAATGTGATCGGGCGGGTCACGGCGTGAATCTAGTCCGTGGTCCGAACGTCGACGTCCTCGCAGTCACGCACGCGATCGGAGCGGTCGACGTGCGCGGACGCGAGCACCCGCCGGCCGCGACCGCGAGCCTCATGCCCGGTCCTGCGCCGCGTCGGCGAGCAGCGCCTCGACCAGGCCCGACGGATCGTGCCTGGTGGCCTCGGCGTGGACCTCGAGCCCGAGCTCGCGGGCGGTGGCGCTCGTCACCGGGCCGATCGAGACAACGCGGGCGTCGCGCGGGAAGCGGTCGCCGATCGCGTCGAGCAGGTTGCGGACCGTCGACGAGGAGGTGAAGGTGACGTAGTCGGCCGCTTGCGCCGCCTCGACGGCCTCGGGATCGGGGTCCTCGCGAACCGTCTCGTAGAGGGCGACGACGTCGACTTTGGCGCCGCGCTCGGCGAGCGCGTCGGGGAGCACGTCGCGGGCCTCGGCGGCGCGCGCGACCAGCACCGGCCGCTGCGCCACCTCGACGTGGGCGAGCGCCTCGACCAGCGCTTCGGCGACGAACCGCTCCGGAACGACGTCCGCGATCACGCCACGCTCGGCGAGCGCCGCGGCGGTGCCGGGCCCGATCGCGGCGACGATCGCGTTGGCGAGCGCCCGCGCGTCGCGACCCTGGGCGGCCATCGCCTCGAACAGCAGCCGGACGCCGTTCGGGCTCGTCAGGCAGACGAGCGCGTAGGCGTGCAGGTCGGCGACCGCGTCGCGGACGGCGGGGCCCTCGAGCAGCGGCTCGATCCGGATCGCCGGCAACTCGATCACCTCCGCGCCGAGCGCGGTCAGGGTGGCGGCGAGGCCGCTCGCCTGAGCGCGGGCGCGGGTAACGACCACGCGGCGGCCGTGCAGCGGCCGGCGCTCGAGCCAGGCGACCGTCTCGCGGCGGGCGGCGACCGGGCCGAACAGGAGCACGGCCGGCGCCCGCAGGCCCGCCTCGGCGACCGCCGCCGGCAGCTCGGCGAGGGTCGAGGTCACGGTCCGCTGGCCGGGCCGGGTGCCCTGCTCGATCGCCGCCGCCGGCTCGGCCGGATCGCGGCCGGCCGCCGCTAGCCGCTCGGCGATCAGCGGCAGGTTCTTGACTCCCATGTAGAGCACGAGCGTGCCCGGAAAGCGCGCCAGCGCCTCCCAGTCGAGCGCCGACTCGTCCTTGGCCGGGTCCTCGTGGCCCGTGACGAAGGCGACCGCCGAGGCGTCGTCGCGGTGGGTGACCGGGATCCCGGCGTAGGCGGGCGCTGCGACCCCGGCCGTCACCCCGGGAACGACCTCGAATTCCACCCCGGCGCCGGCCAGCGCCTCGGCCTCCTCGCCGCCGCGGCCGAAGACGAACGGGTCGCCGCCCTTCAGCCGCACGACGCTGCGCCCGGCGCGGGCGCGGTCGATCATCAACCGCTCGATCTCGTCCTGCTCGAGCGCGTTCTCGCCCGGCCGCTTGCCGACGTAGATGAGCTCGGCGTCGGCGCGCGCGCCCTCGAGCGCCGCGGCCGGAATCAGGCGGTCATGGAGGATCACATCGGCGGCCGCGATCAGCTCCAGCGAGCGCGCCGTCATCAGCCCGGGGTCGCCCGGGCCGGCGCCGACCAGGTAGGCGACTCCGGGACGTACGCTCATCCTCCCGCCTCCGCGAGGATCTCGCGCGCTCCCGCGGCCAGCATCCGCTCCGCCAGCGCCTCGCCGAGCGCCACGGGCTGCTCCGGGTTGCCGGCGACACGGTCGCGAACCCACCTGGTGCCGTCGGCAGCGCCGCCGTAGCCGATTACGACGAGCTCGTCTCCGGTCACCCGCGCGCAGATCCCGACCGGGGTGTCGCAGCTCGCCCCGAGGGCCCTGGTCGCCGCCCGCTCGGCGGTCAGTTCGACCAGCGCGCCGCGGTCGGTGAGCCGGGCGGCCGCCGTCGCGGTCGCCTCGTCGCCGGCGCGCGCCTCCAGCGCCAGGCAGCCCTGGCCGGCGGCGGGCGTGAGCTCGTCCAGCGCGAATCGGAACGACGCCTCGTCCGCGCGCCCGAGCCGCGCGAGCCCGGCGGACGCGAGGATGATCCCGTCATAACCGCCCTCAGCAAGCTTCTGGAGCCGGGTGTCGACGTTGCCGCGCAGCTCGAGGATCTCGAGGTCCGGCCGCAGGGCGAGCAACTGCGAAGCGCGGCGCAGGCTCGAGGTCCCGATCCGGGCGCGCTCGGCGAGCTCGTCGAGCGACCGGGCGTGGCCGATGAAGGCGTCGGTCGGGTCCTCGCGGCCGGGCACGCCGACCAGCTCGAGGCCGTCCGGGAGCTCTCCCGGCACGTCCTTGGCCGAGTGCACGCCGAGGTCGACCTCGTCGTCCAGCAGGGCCCGCTCGACCCCGCGGACGAAGCGGGACTTGTCGCCCACGTCGCCGTCGGCCGTGCTCACCGCAACGACCTCCGCGTCGCCGAGCGCGGCGGCGACGGTCCCGGCCTGAGCGAGCGCCAGCCTGCTCCCGCGCGAGCCCAGGCGCAGGATTTCGACGCGCTCGGCCACGGCCCTAGGATGCCGCTTCCGCAGCGGGGACGTGGCCGAGGGCGCCGATCCTCACGCGCGCGAGGTGAGCCAGTGCCGCGCGATCCGGGTGACGAGCTCGACGTCGCGGGGAGCGACGAGCCGCTCGACGAGCACCAGCACCGCCACGTAGGCCACCGATCCCACCGCCACGGCGAGGAGCGGAACGCCGTCCAGGAGGAAGAGCAGCCCGACCATCGCGGCGCCGGCGAGCAGCGGACCGGCGATCGTCGGCAGCCAGCGAACCCCGCCGACGGTGCGGGCGGCGAGCGGTCCGACGGCGCACAGGAAGGCGACCTCGCTGACGAGCATCGCCACCGCGGCGCCGGTCTCGTCCCAGATCGGGATCAGGGCGACGTTCAGGACGACGTTGACGACGACGATGCCGGCCGTTGCCCAGACCATGACCATCGGGTTGCGCCGCGAGACGATCAGCGAGGACGCGAGCGTCACGATCCCGATCAGGACGACCACGGGAGCGAGGACCCGAAGCGGCTCGGCGGCGTCCTCGAGGCCCACTCCGAACAGCAGCCGGCAGACCGGCTCGGCGAGCACCCCGAACACCGCGGCGATCGGGACCAGCCCGACCAGCGCCAGCTTCAGGGAGCGCTCGAACGCGCCGCCGACGGTCGGCTCTGTGTCCGAGCCCAGGTAGGTGTACATCGGCGCGAAGGCTCCGGTCAGCGCATAGGTGATGAAGAGGCTCGACTCGAGCAGCCGGTACGCGCCCCCGTAGCGACCGACGGCCGCCGCGGTGGCCATCAAGGAGAGGATCACCGTGTCGAGCTTGAACAGCATCACGCTGAACACGTCCTGGAGCCCGAACGGGAGGCTGACCGAGGTGAGGCGGAGCCAGCCGCGGCTGGAGACCGAGCGCCGGGGGAGCCCGATCGTCCGGACGAGCAGCACCGAGGCCATCACCAGCCCGAGCGCCGCGCAGGCGCTGTAGGTGGCGGCGACCGCAACCACGCCGTAACCCAGCGCCAGGACCACGAGGCCCGCGCCGGCCGCCGCAACGCGCTCGACGACGACCACCGCCGCGATCAGCCCGTTGCGCTCGTGCGCGAGGAACAGGCTGTAGATCGTGTTCGCGAGCGCGTCCAGGACGAAGCCGATCGCCAGCACCCAGACGACCTCACGGGTCTGGTCGTCATAGCCCGCGACCGCCAGGACGACGGCGACGGCGACGAGGATCGGCACCGTCAGCACGAGCTTCAGCGCGACGATGTCGAAGAACAGCTCGTGGACCGAGGCGCGCTCCTTGGCCACGCGGCGCAGCAGATAACGGTCGAACCCGAACGCGACCGGGACCATCGCGATCTGGAGCAGCGCGAAGCCGAAGATGAACACGCCGAGGTCGGTATTGCTGAGCTCGCGCGCCATCACGGCGAACAGGACGAGCGACGCGAGCTTGCCGACGATGTCGCCGCCGGAGCGCAGCAGCGTGTTGGCGATCGCTCGCTGTCCGGCCGCCTCGGATGCGGTCAGCGGCTCAGCCATCGGGCGCCCCCTCGCAGTCGCCGCCACAGCGGACCAGTCACCCCGAGGGCGGCGAACATCGCGCTCGCGGCGGGATCGTCACGCGTCCACATCGGTCCGGTCCGTGGCCCGGGCGGCCGTGGGAAGAGGCGCCCCCTGACCCCGCTGAGCGCGGCGATGAAATCCGCCTCGAGCCACCGGTAGGCGACGCCGACCCGGTACGGGCCCGGTCCGCCCGCGGGCCGGCCGAGGGCGACCGAGTGCCAGGCGCCGGGAAGGTCTACCCCCGCCGCGAGTGCCAGCGCCATCGACCCGTAGTAACGGGTGTTGACGTCGATCAGTGCCGGTCCGTCGCCGGTGTCGATGAACTGGAGCTGGGCCAGCCCCCAGTAGCCCGCCGCGGCCAGCAGCGAGCGGGCTGCTTCGGCAAGGTCCTCGTCGGGTTCGATGCTGAACGCGAGGCTGCTGATCCCGGCGTCCTCGGGCCAGGTGCGCGTGGCGACCTGCTGGAAACGGCGCACCAGCGTCCCGTCGCGGCCGATCACCACGGCGAGTGCCATCAGCCGCCCGGCGAGCCGCTCCTGGAGGACGAGCTCCTCGTCGGCAGGGACGGCGGCCAACAGCTCGCGCAGGTCGTCCGCCGACTCCGCCACGCGGACCTTCGCGAATGCGCCCCCTGGACGGGCGGGCTTGACGACGGCGCCGTCGGGCAGGTCACCGCCCGCGAGCTCGGCGACGCGCCCGCCGAACAGCGTCCGAGGGGTGGCGAGGCCCGACGCGGCCGCGAGGTCGGCGAGGCGGCGCTTGTCGCGCAGGGCGGCGAGCGGCCCTGGGCCCGGGTAGGGCAGCGACGCCCGCTCGGGCAGCCGCCCGCCGGCTCCGATCAGGACGTTGAGCCCCTCATCCTCCCCGGGGTAGACCACCAGCGGCCCGTGGCGGTCGGCGAGCTCGCCGACCGTGGCCAGAAACCCGTCCGGATCGGCGACCGGGTCCGGCGCCAGCGCCCGCGCGGCCGCGTAGCGCGACCACAACGCCGGGGCCGTCCGGCGAGGCCCGACGGCGAGCACGCGCAGGCCGGCCCGGCCGAGCGCACGGAGCCCGGCCACGCTACTTGGAACGTCGGCGGCGGTGACCAGGGCGTCCATGTGAGGCGTATCGGCAGTCTCGCACGCGGTTCCGGACATTTGCCCTGGCAATATGGCCGCCATGGACGAGGCCGCGGCGCGCGCGTTGATGATGACTGTGGCGCGCGAGCTGGGGGCGGACACCGTGCTCTGGCGGGGGGCCGGGTTCGATGGATCGGACGTCGACCTGCTCGTCCTGCCGGGCGCCGAGGCGCGGCTGAACGCGACCCTGGCGCGGGCAGGCCTGCGGCCCGCGCTCAGCGACCCCGGGCACGTGATGTGGTCTCACCCGGCCGGGCCCGAGATCGAGATCGACGTCCTCCCGGCGGCACGCTGGCCCGCCTACTACCCCTCGCTCGATGGGCTGCGAGCGCGCGCGAGCGACGTGGAGGGACTGCCGCCGGTGGCCTCGGCCGCGGACCAGCTGCTCATCCTCGGCGCCGAGGCGGTCGCCGGGCGCCCGTTGGCGAAGGTGCTGCGCCGAGCCCGCCCACTGCTGGCGGCGCCCGGGGCACGCGAGCGGTTGGACCGGGTCGCGGCGGCCGAGGACCTGAAGTCGCTGGCCGCGCTGGTCGCCGACCCCGACCGGCTCGAGCGCCGCCGGCGCCGGGGCCGGCTGCCGTATCCGGCCGCCGTCGCCACCGCATTGCGCTCGGGCGCCGCGCGGCGGGCACTGCGCGCGCGGGTGAGCGCGCGGCGCGGTCGCGGCTCCCATCGTCGGGACGGCGGCGTGCTCGTGACCCTGAGCGGCATGGACGGCGCGGGGAAGTCGACGCTCACCCGCGCCGTCCGCGCCCACCTGGAGGCGGCGGGCATGCCGGCCCGCGACGAGATCGTCCGCATCGGGCGCCACACCGCGACGCTCGACCGGATCGCCGGCCCGGCGAAGCGGGTCCTGCGGCGGCGGGACCCGATCGCCGATCGCCTCGCGGCCGGGGACGCCGGCGACGACGCCCGCGACAGAGCACCCGACGTGGCCCCGCGACGGGGGATCGCCTGGCTCTGGGCGGCGATCGTCGCGGCGCGAGAACGCGCTCGCCTGCCGGAGGATCGCCCGCGGGCTGCGGCGCGAGAGCATCGTCATCGACCGCTGGCTCGTCGACCATCTGGTCGATTTCGAGCTCCGCTACGGGCGCCACCGGCTGGCCGACCGGATCCTGCGGGCGGGCGTTCCCCGCCCGGACCTGGCCATCCTGCTCGAGATCGACGCCGAGACGTCCGCGGAACGCAAGCCCGGCGACCAGGTGCCGAGCGTCCTGGCCCGGATGCAGCTGCGCTACCCGGCGCTCGCCCGCGAGTTCGGGCTGTTCGCGGTCGACGGGCGCGCACCCCGGGGCGAGGTCGAGCCCGTGATCCTGGCGCTCGTCGATTCGCTGCTCGCCGGGCGCTGAGCCCTCGCGGCGCCCGGGTCAGCGCCCGTGGCTGCGGTTCTTGTTGCGCCGCTCGTCGAGGTCGGAGACCTCGGCGCCGCCCCGCTCCAGCGGCTCGCTGCCGGGGTCGAGCCCGAACAGCTCGCGGAGGACGGCGACCTTGGCGTAGGCGTTCGTGTCGTCGGCGTCGCGCTTCAGCCGCAGGGTCGGCTCGTGCAGCAACCGCGAGGCGATCGACTTCGCGGCCGCCTCGAGGCGGACCCGGTCGGCGTCGGTCATCCCCTCCCAGCGCTGCTCGTTCTCGGCCAGCACCCGCTCCACCACCTCGTCAGCGCGCTCGCGCAACGCGGCGATCGTCGGGGTCACGTCCTGGGTCGCGAGCCAGCCGTCGAAGCGGGCCAGCTCGCCGCGCAGGATCCCCTCGACGCGGCGGGCCTCGGCCTCGCGTCCGGAGACGTTGCGCTCGACCAGCGCCTGCAGGTCGTCCATGTCATAGAGGCTGGTGCCGGCGACCTCGCGCGAGGCGGGATGGATGTCTCGCGGAACCGCGAGGTCGATCAGCAGCAGCGGGCGGCCGCCGCGGGCGGTCATCACCTCGGCGAGCTCCTCACGTTCGATCACGTGGTGGGGCGAGCTGGTCGAGGTGACGACGATGTCGGCGCCGACGAGCTCCTCCGGAAGCTCCTCGAAGCGAACGGCGTGGCCGCCGAAACGCTCGGCGAGTCCGATCGCGCGGTCGTAGTGGCGGTTGGCGATGAAGATCGCTTCGACCCCCTTCGAGGCCAGCGCCCGCGCGGTCAACTCGGCGGTCTCCCCGGCGCCGACGACCAGCACCCGGCGATCGTCGAGCTCGCCGAGCGTCCGCTGGGCGAGCTCGACCGCGACCGAGGGAATCGACATCGAGCGCTCGGAGATCGCGGTCTCCGTCCGGGCTCGCTTGCCGGCCGCGAGCGCGGCGCGGAAAAGCCGGTTGAGGATCGGACCCGTCGCACCCTCGACCAGCGCCAGCTCGTAGGCGCGCTTGACCTGGCCCTGGATCTCGGTCTCGCCGATGATCATCGAGTCGAGGCCCGCGGTGACCCGGAACAGCTGCTCGGCCGCCGCCGACGCCCGCAGGGAGTACAGGTGCCCGACGAGGTCGGTCGGCTGAGTGGAGGCCTCGCGTGAGAGCAGCCCGAGGGCGACCGCTTCGGCGCCAACCGGATCGGCCGCGTAGAGGTAGAGCTCGGTGCGGTTGCAGGTCGAGATCGCCGCGGCCTCGAGGACCTCGCCGCGCTCGAGCAGCTCGCCGAGCACGCCGACCGCGCGGCCCTCGGTGAGCGCCATCCGCTCGCGCAGCTCCAGCGGCGCGGTCTTGTGCGAGACGCCCAGCGCCAGGAGCTCAGCCATGGGGAATGCCTCCTGACGGTTGCTCCGCTCCCGCTTGGAGCAAATTGTCCGCGGCTACGCCGCGGACATTTTCTTGTGCTCCCGCGTCCGCACCGTCAGGGTCTGAAGCAGGCCGGGCTGGTCGCTGTTCAGCCAGCTCGGCGAGCTCGCCGAGCTCGCGGTCGATCCGCGCGAGGCGGACCGACATGATCGCGACGTAGATCAGCAGCAGCGCGAGGAAGACGACGTAGGCGCCGGCGACGTACTCGCCGGCATCGTCGAGCGGCAGCGCCGGCGCGGCGACGGGGATCATCCGGCCTCCCGCGGGACCGGGGCGATCCGCGAGGTCGCCGCCGCGACTTCGTCGCCTTCGAGCGCGCGCCGGAGGCGCCCGATCCGCGCCCGCGAGGACTTCGCCGCGAGCTCGAACCGGACCAGCGTCTCCCAGAGCAGCGCCATGCCGGCGAAGCAGACGAGGAAGGTGAACATCATCTTCGCGGTCAGGCCGCCCTCGGCGGTCGCGAACACGCGCGGATGGACGAGCGTCTCGGCCAGCCGCACGGCGATGAAGTTGAGCGGCACGAAGGCGCCGGCGGTGATCGCGAACACCGATGCGTAGCGGGCCTGGCGCTCGCGATCCTCGATCGCGTAGCGCAGGGGGTAGTAGGTGCAGTAGAGGAGGAAGACGATCAGGAAGCTGACCAGCGTCGGCTCGTCCCAGACCCACCACTTCCCCCACGAGGCCTTTGCCCAGATCGAGCCGGTGATCAGCGCCCCCACGCCGAAGATCACCGACATGTGGATCGAGACGTACGAGCGCACGTCCCACTTCGACAGGCCGGTCCGCAGGTGCAGGATCGCCTGGACGGCGGCGACCATGAAGCCGATCAGCGCCATGGTCGCGAGTGGCACGTGGAGGTAGAAGATCTTCTGGATGAAACCCTGGTCGGCGTCGTTGGGGGTCCAGAAGAAGACCAGCGAGAAGCCGGCGACCAGCGTCGCGACGGTGAGCGCGGGAAGGATTCTGGGAGCGCGAAACCTCATCGAAATTCAGTCCTCGAGCACGAAGTCGTAGACCGCATAGCCCACGAGGCAGAACACGACATCGTAGAGAGCAAGCACTCCCATCCACTTGCCGAAACCGTCGTAGGAAGGACCGCCTGCGGCCAGCAATCCCTCCGCCGCCCCGGCCGCGCCGATCATCACCGGAACGAGCAGCGGCAGGAGGAGCAGCGGCGCGATCAGGTCGCGGGCGCGCGAGTTGACGGCGATCGAGCTGACCAGGGCGCCGATCGCGGCGAGCCCGAGGTCGGCGAGCAGAAGGACGCCGCCGAGCGGCAGCAGGCCGCCGGCGTCGTCGAGGAAGAGGAAGGCGAACACGGGCACGGCGATCAGCTCGAAGGCGGCCAGGTAGATGACCAGGACCGAGACCTTCGCCGCGTACAGCGCCGCGCCGTCGACCGGCGCGAGGCGGACGACGTCGAACCCGCCCTGCTCGCGCTCGGCGACGAAGACGCGGTTGACGGCCAGGATCGCCGCGAACAGGATGGTGGTCAGCAAGACCCCCGCGGCGAGGCTGCCCTCGAGCGACTCGCGGTCGAGCCCGAACCGGAAGAGGACGAAGGTGGTGGCCGCAAACAGCGCCATCGCCGGCACCGACTCGAGCGTGCGCAGCTCGGTGCGCAGGTCCTTCCCCAGCATGGCGCGATACGCGTTCATGCTCTCCCCTCGACGATCGCGCGGGCGTCGCCCTCCGTGAGCGCGGCGGCCGCGTCGGCGTGGGCCACCGAGCCGTCGGCGCGCAGCGCCAGGACCACGTCGGCCTCGGACAGGCCGGACTCGATCTCGTGGGTGACGAGGACGCGGGCCCGCTCCGGGGCCGGCCCGAGCAGCTCGTCGACGACCGCGGCGGCGCCGAGGTCCAGGTGCGAGCGCGGCTCGTCGAGCAGCAACAGCGCCGGCTCGCAGAGCAACGCGCGGCAGATCGCCGCCCGCTGGAGCATCCCGGCCGAGAGGTTGCGGACCAGCTCGCCGGCGCGGTGGGCAATTCCGGCCGCCTCGAGCAGCGAGTCGATCCGGTCGCCGGGACGCTCGAGGCCGTGCAGGCGGGCGTTGAACACCAGGTTCTCGCGCACGCTCAGCTCGCGGTAGAGCAGCGGCTCGTGGCCCAGATAGCCGATCCGCCCGCGGACCTTCCAGGCCTCGCGCGGCAGGCCCGCGCCGAGCACCTCGACTTCGCCGGCGCTCGGGCGCAGCAGCGTCGCCAGGATCCGCAGCAGGGTGCTCTTTCCCGCCCCGTTCGGCCCGATCACGGCCAGCGTCTGCCCCGGGGCGAGCTCGAGTGAGACCCCGCGCAGCACCGGGCGGTCGTTGTAGTCGCGGCGCAGCGAGCGCAGGCTGACGGCAGCTGCCATCGCCCAAATATCACTGAGACGGGAGCCCCGCGCGCTGCGACATACTGCGCTGCGATGGCGGCGTCAGGCTCCGGCAACGGCACAGGCCCGGCCACCCACGCCCGGGTCGGGATCCTCGGAGCGGGCTTCTCGGGGATCGGGATGGCGGCTCGCCTGCTCGCCGACGGGATGGACGACTTCTTCGTCATCGAGCGGGCCGACGAGGTCGGCGGCACCTGGCGGGACAACACCTATCCCGGGTGCCAGTGCGACATCCCGTCGGCGCTGTACTCGTTCTCGTTCGCGCCCAACCCCGACTGGAGCCGCGTCTATCCGCTGCAGTCGGAGATCCGCGACTACCTGCGGCGGGTCGCCGAGGAGCGCGGCGTCATCCCGTACATCCGCTTCGGCCACGAGGGGCACGGCGCGGAATGGGACGAGGACGCGAAGCGCTGGCGGCTGCAGACCTCCAAGGGCGAGCTGACCGCCGACGTCCTGGTCACGGCGATGGGCGGGCTCAGCGAGCCCGCGCCGCCGGAGATCCCCGGGCTCGACCGCTTCGGGGGCACGATGTTCCACTCCGCCGAGTGGGACCACAACCACGACATCACCGGCGAGCGGGTCGCCGTCATCGGCACCGGGGCCTCGGCGATCCAGATCGTCCCCGAGATCCAGCCGCGCGTCGGGACGCTGACGCTGTTCCAGCGCACGCCGTCGTGGGTGATGCCGGACCTCGACCGGCCGGTCACGGGACTCGAGCGATGGCTGTTCCGGAACGTCCCGGCCACCCAGCGGGCGATGCGCTGGCTGATCTACGGCCTCCAGGAGACGACCGTCCTCGGGACGATCGTCGACCGGCGGCTGTCGACCGTCTTCGAGCAGATCGCCCGCCGCCACCTGCGCAGCCAGGTCCGCGACCGCGAGCTGCGCCGCAAGCTGACCCCCGACTACGTCCTCGGCTGCAAGCGGATCACGATGTCGAACACCTACTACCCCGCGCTCTGCGCGCCGAATGCCGAGGTCGTCGCCGACCCGATCGCCGAGGTCACCGAGACCGGGATCCGCACCGCCGACGGGACCGAGCGCGAGCTCGACACGATCGTGCTCGCCACCGGGTTCCGGGTCTTCAACAACCCCGGCATGGCCGCCCTGAAGGGCCGCGGTGGGGTGTCGCTGCTCGACGCCTGGGCGGGCAGCCCCCGCGCCTACCTGGGGACTGCCGTCGCAGGCTTCCCGAACCTCTTCTTCCTCGTCGGGCCGAACTCGGCCGGCGGCTACAACTCGATCATCTTCACCTCCGAGTCGCACATCAACTACGTGGCCCGCGCCGTCCGCGAGATGGACCGTGCCGGGGTGGCGACGGTCGAGGTCCGCCCGGAGGTCTACGAGGAGTTCAACCGCGAGACCGAGCGCCGCCTCGGCGATTCGGTGTGGAACCGCGGCGGTTGCGCCAGCTGGTACATCGACGCCAACGGCCGCAACGGCGTCTGGTGGCCGGGATTCACGGTCGACCTCTGGCGCCGAACCCGCCGCTTCGACCGCGGCAGCTACCTGGCCAATCCCGCGTAGCGCGGGACCTGAGCCCGGCCCGGGGCCGTACCCGGGGTGTGGCGAACCTGATTGCGATCGCGCTCGCGTGCCTCACGCTCAGCGGGCCGCAGCCGGCCGCCGAGCCTCGCCCGCCGCGGATCGAATGGCGCGACTCGGTCGCGATCGGGAGCCCCGAGGCCGGCCGCCTCGTGCACGGCGTCCGCCTGCCCGCCGAGGCCGGCTCGTACTTCACCTGGGACCCGGTCCTGAAACGGCGGCCGAACAGCACCTGGCGGCGCTGGGGGACCGACGACCTCGTCCGCACGACGCTCGGCGTCGTGCGCGAGTTCCACCGCGACCACCCACACGCGCCGCGGGTCGGGGTCGGCGACCTCGGTCTCCGGCAGGGCGGCTACTTCGGGCCGGAGGTCGGCGGGGGAATCGGCCACGCGACCCACCAGAACGGCCTCGACGTCGACGTCTACTACCCGCGTCGTGATCGCGCCGAGCAGCCGCCGACCTCGGTCGACCAGGTCGACGCGCCGCGCGCCCAGGAGCTCGTCGACCTGTTCGTCGCCGCCGGCGCAGTGACGATCTACGTGGGCCCGAACCTACCGCTGAGCGGGCCGCCCGGGATCGTCAGCCCGCTTGTCAACCACGACAACCACCTGCACGTTCGGATCGGGTCGCAGTAAATTGGGCGCGTGGAGGTCCTGAGGACGTCGGGGCTCGAGATCGCGTACCGGCGCGCCGGTGACGGCCCACCGCTCGTACTCCTGCACGGAGCCAGCTCGGACGGCCGGTTCTGGCGCCCGCAGCTCGACGCGCTGGCGGACGAGCTCACGGTGATCGCCTGGGACGAGCCCGGCGCCGGGCGCTCGTCGGACCGCCCCCGCGACTTCGGCCTCCCCGACTACGCGCGCTGCCTGGCGGCGCTGATCGAGTCCCTCGAGCTGGGCCCCGCGCACGTCGCCGGCCTGTCCTGGGGCGGCACGGTCGCGCTCGAGCTCTACCGGCGCGAGCCGGGCCTGGTCGCGACCCTGATCCTGATCGACACCTACGCCGGCTGGAAGGGATCGCTGCCGGCCGAGGAGGTGCGGGCCCGCGTCGAGGGCGTGCACGCGATGCTCGCGGTGCCGGACGGGGACTTCGATCCGAGCCTGCCCGGCATCTTCGGCCCGGATCCTCCGGCCGACGCGGTCGCGCTGGTCGAGGAGATGACCGCCGACGTCCGGCCCGCGATGCTCGAGAGCCAGTTGCTGGTGATGGCCGAGGCGGATCAGCGGGACATGCTCCCGCGCATCAAGCTGCCGACGCTGCTGATCTGGGGCGAGGAGGACACCCGCTCGCCGCTTTACGTCGCCCGCCAGTTCGACGAGGCGGTCCCGGGAGCTGAACTGCTCGTGATCCCGGGGGCCGGGCACTGCAGCACGCTCGAGCGGCCGGAGCGGGTGAACGAGGCGATCGCCGGCTTCTGCCGAGCCCACCCGCCTCAGCCGGCGGCCTGACTCAGTCCCAGCGCGCCTGCGCGTCCCAGCGGGCGGTCAGCTGGTAGATGATCACGACGTCGAGGAGGATCAGCAGGAACGCCCACAGCGGCGCCGCCGGGAACCAGACGACCTGCGAGATCGCATTCAGCGAGACGAAGAAGATCGCGAGCCAGCGCGAGACGGCGTTCCCGGTCAGCAGGCCGAGACCCGTCAGCGCGATCGCCGAGCCGAGCAGGAAGTGCACCCAGCCCCACGTGGTGATGTCGGCGATGAGCGCCCCCTGGCCGCCGACGACGACGACGTCGTCGTTGAGGATCCCGCCGAGCCCCCAGAGGGCGTCCAGCGACCCGACGATGAACATGATCACTCCGGCGAATGCCGCCCAGCCCGAGTCGCCCTTGCGCGCCGTGCCTGACTCCATGTGTGACTCCCTTTCGCGGGTCGATTCTCCGCCGAGGAGTTCGACGCCCGCGGCGGGAAGCCTCTAAGCGGCGCTACTTGCCCTTGCGCAGCGTCTTCGCGCCGACCCGGGCGAGCGGGCCGAGGCCCTCTCGCAGGCCCCTCATCCGGGTCGCGCCGCGGCCGTAGAGCAGTCGCGCCGACGACCGAAGGGCCGAGCCCAGGTCGCCGTCGTAGGGCTGCCACCAGAAGTCGCGCGTCAGCCCGGGCTCCCAAGCGACCAGCTTCACGTTGACGCACTCGTAGAGGCCGAACTTCGAGTGCGAGCGACCGAGGCCGGACTCCTTCACACCTCCCCACGAGCACTGCATCGCGCCGTGCGAGTAGGAGTGGTCGTTGATCCACACCATCCCCGACTCGATCCGGCGGGCGATCCGCTCGCCCTTGGCGCGGTCCTTGGTCCAGACCGAGGCGCCGAGGCCGAAGTTGGAGTCGTTGGCGCGCTCGAGCGCCTCGGCCTCGTCCTTGACCACGATCACGGGCACCACCGGCCCGAAGATCTCCTCGTTCATGATCCGCATCTCGTCCTCGACCCCGGCGAGCACGGTCGGGGCGATGAACCGGCCGCTGTAGCCGTCGATCTCGCGCGGTCCGCCCGTGATCCGGTCGGCGCCGGCGGCAAGCGCGTCGTCGACCAGGCCCGTGACCAGGTCCGCCTGGTCGACCGAGACCATCGGCCCGATCTCGGTCTCGTAGTCGAGCGGGTCGCCGACGGTGAGGCGCTCGGTCTCCCGCCGCACCCCGTCGAGGAAGGAGTCGGCGACCGACTCGACCACGTAGGTGCGCTCGATTCCCGAGCAGGTCTGGCCCGCGTTCGCGAACCCGCCCCAGACGCAGCCCGAGACCGCGTTGGCGAGGTCGGCGTCCGCGCAGACGATCTGCGGGTCCTTGCCGCCGAGCTCGAGCACCGAGCCCTTCATCCGCTGGGCGCAGATCTCGCCGACCTTGCGGCCGACCTCGACCGAGCCGGTGAAGAAGATCTTCGCGGTCGACGCCTCGCACAGCGCCTGCCCGATCGCGCCGCCGCCGTGCACGGTCCGCACCAGCCCCGGGGGGAAGCCGGCGTCGTCGAACACCCGCTGGATCCGCTCGCCGAGCAGCGGGGTCAGGCTGGCCGGCTTCAGCACGACGCCGTTGCCGGCGATCAGCGCCAGCGCGACCTCGCCGAACGGGATCGACCATGGGTAGTTCCAGGGCGCGATCACCCCGACGACACCGAGCGGCTCGTAGCTGAAGAAGCTGCGTTTCGTCTTCAGGAACGCCTGCGGGTAGCGGATCTTCTCGTCGGCGAGGATCTTCGGCCCGTTCGCCGCGCACCAGTGCAGCGCGTCGATCGTCGGGATCAGCTCCATCACGTAGCTCTCGACGATCGGCTTGCCCTGCTCGCGGGTCAGCAGCTCGGCGACCTCCTCGAGGTCCTCGACCAGGACGTCGGCGGCGCGGCGCATGTAGCGCGCCCGGTCGGCGAGCGAGAGCTGGGCCCAGAACGGCTGCACCTCGGCGACCTCGTCGACGACGCCCTGGACCTGGTCGGGCGTAATCGTCTCGACCGTGCCGACGAGCTCGCCGCTCGCCGGGTTGAAGGATTCGAGCTGGCCCATGCGGTGGCGGATTCTATGGTTGACGCCGCCGCGGGGGCGCGAGTACGGTCGGCGTGAACCAACCCCCGATCGGGTGATTCCGAGGTATGGAAGACGGGTAACCGACGGATGCGGCCGTCGCCGACTGCCGTCGCAAGCGGGCCGAGCCGCTTGTCGACACCGGCGGCGGCCGCTTGTGTGAGTTGTTACCGCTCCCGGCGAAGCGTGCGGGCGGCCGTCACACCCGCTTCCACTTGCGCTTCGCCGGCGTGAGATCGACGTTGCCGGAGGCGTCGATCGCACGGACCTGGAGGCGGTGCTTGCCCGTGTCGACGCGTTCCTCGTGCGGAGAGTCGCAGGACGTCCAGTTTTCCTTGTCGAGCTTGCACTCGAAGCTCGAGCCGGGCTCGTTTGAACTGAACCGGAACTTCGCCTTGCGCTTTTCGGTCCGCTTCCTCGGCTTCTTGGTGATGTCGGTCTCGGGCGCGTCCTTGTCCGCCACGGTCACCTTCGCCTCCGCCGTGTCGTCGGCGGCGCCGTCGTTCGCGGCGAAGGTGAAGCCGTCGACGCCAAGGAAGCGCGAGTTCGGCGTGTAGGTGACCGCGTCGCCGGCGATCTCGCCCAGGGTGCCGTTGCTGGGGGAATCAACGATCCGCCGGGTCAGCGCGTTGCCGTTCGGATCGGTGCAGGCGAGCGGGACCGACACCGGCGCGTCCGGGGCGGTCTCGACGTCCACATTGCTGCAGCTCGGCGGTGCCGCCGCACCCGGACCCGTATAGCGGAAGATCTGAAGCCCGAAGTCACGATCCGAACCGGCGATCAACCGCTCGCCGCCCGGCGTCGTGAACTGCTCGACGCCCCAGAAGTTGCTGCCCTCGTCGTCGATGTAGGCGCCGGTCTGCCGCAGGCCGATGTCGCGACCGAACTGGAACACCCGCATGCCGCCCGCGTAGTAGGAGCTGTAGGCGAGATTCTCGGTCGGGTCGGTGGCGAACTCGTGAATCGAGAGGTCTCCGAAGCCGGACGCGTAGCGCTCGTCGAGCGACTCGGGAATCGCGAATGCGTCGAGCTCCTCGCTCGTCTCGGCGTCGTAGAGGTGGGCGTAGCCCCAGCCGTCGAATGACGCCTCGGAGCGCACCTTCTCGCCGAGGTCGCCGATGTCGGGCTCCGCCGCGGGGTCGTACGGGATCTCGGTGTTCGGATCCGTACCGAAGATGAGGTGGTACGCCTCGTGCGTGGTGCAAACGGCGACGATCGGCGGGGCGGCCGGGAAGTCCCCCGAGCCGCAGAACACGCCGTCGGGCTCGCCCCGGTGGTGGTTGACGAGCAGCACCGCGTCGTAGCCGGCGTCGATCCCGTTCTCGGCCTTCTCGCCCGGGAAGCAGGCCAGCTCCGGACCCTCGGGGTCGTCGGGTGCGCCGGTGCCCGGGTCGGCCCCAGGTCCGCGCTGGAGGACGACGATCGCCTCCTCGCCGGCCGCGAGCGGCGGCAGGCCGGCCGTGTCACGGGGCGGAATCGCCGCCGATGCGTCGCATCCGTAGCCGCCGTAGACGGTCGGGCCGTTGAGAACGCCGTCGAGAAGCGTGTCGATCGGGGCGGCGCCGGCGATCGAGTTGCCGTCGAACGTGCCGGCGTCGGGGCCGGTCGTGATCTCGACCTCGTCGACGCGATCCGGCGAGAAGTCCTCGTCGGCGGCGAGGAAGAACTGGTTGTCGTGCGAGAACTCGCTCTCGTGCGCGTTGCCCTCAGGCGGGTCGAATCCGAGCAGCGGATCCGGCTCGTCGAAGTTCGTGTCGGTGATGTAGGTCGGGGCCGCAGGGTTGCTGACGTCGAGCTGGACGTAGCCCGCGTCCCAGTAGGCGAGCAGCAGTCGCATCTGGCCACCGATCTGCTTGACGACCATGTCGTGGTGGAAGATCGAGTTGCCGTTCGCGGCCTCACCGACGATCTGGTCGTACTCGGGCAGCGTGAACAGGTCGAAATCGGCGATGAACTCCGGTGCGGTGGGATCGGTGATGTCGTAGATATCGACGTCCGCGAACTCGAGGTTGTCGACGCCGACGAGGAAGGCACGCGGCCCGTCCTGCCAGACGAACACGCTGTGGTAGGAGTTCGGCAGCCGGGCGGGATCCGGGTCCGGGTCGAGTGAGCCGTCGACCGTCGTGTCGCCGAAGTTCTGCACCAGGGTCACGGGGTCCGCGGGATCGCTGACGTCGTAGAGGTCGAAGCCGCCCGCGGTGACCGGGACGTCGGCCGGCCGGGTGTCGTCGTTCGAGCAGGCCTCGTCGTTGACCGCCAGCAGGTCGCCGGTGAACTGCGGCGTGTCGATCGAGACGACGTGGGCGCCCTCGCCGTGGTAGTAGCCCGGCTGAGCGGGGATGAACCCGATCTCCTCCGGCGCCGCGGGATTGTCGAGATCGGCGATGAAGGTCCCGCCGCGCGTGCAGCTCGGCTCGTCCCAGGAGTTCAGATAGGCGAATCCCTTGTGGACCGCCAGATCGGCGATCTGTCCCGGCACCACGTCTCCGAACTCACCGCTGACCTCGAGCTCGCCCACGAGGTCGAGCTCCTGCTGCACGGGCGGCAGGTGGTCCGCCAAACCGTCGTGGTGGCGCGCGGACCCCGGTGGCTCGAACAGCGACTGCTTGTCCGACCAGTCGAGCGCCGCGGCCGCACGGTCATCCCGCGCCGCCGACGCGATGCCCGGAGCCGAAACCAGTGTCAGCGCGCTGCCGAGAACAATCGTTCGCGCAACCCGGGAGCCGATGGAGTGCAAGTTGGATCCTTTCATCGCCCTTGCAGAGGGCCATCCCCCCGATGGCCAGACCCGGGCCCGGTCACCCCGAGCGCGAGCCCGTCGGCATCCAATCACACCGCGCGCCCACGTTGCAACCGTCACATGACTATTCGCAAGGGCGTTGCGTCAGCCCGGCCGAACGTTGCGCAGAACGCGGCCTCAGCCGCGCAGTTCGATGCGACGAGCGAGACGACGGGCGTTGCCGGCGTCGTCGACGACCGTCGTCGAGAGCTTTGCTCGCACGCCTCCCCCCTTCGCCAGGGCTCGGCCGGCGCGGGGGTCGAGCCGCGAGAACGCGTAGGTCCTGCCGGCGCCGTCGAGGCGGGCTGAACCGCTCGCAACGATCCGCCTGCGCCCGAGGCCGAGCCGACGGGCGGTGCGGCGGTCGAGGATCACCTCGGCGGTCGCCGCGCACGCCTCCGAGCAGCGGATGCGAACGATCATCCCCGCCCGCAGCTGGGCGAGCGTCTGGTTGCGGCCAGCGAGCACGCCTCCGCCCGGCGGATCGTGATCGGGATCCGGCGCGGGCCCGGGAGGGGGGATCACCGACTCGTCCGGGTCACAGGCGGTGCCGATGCCGTCCCCGTCCCGGTCGAGCTGGTCGTTGATCAGCCCGTCGCCGTCGACGTCGTTCGGCTCGAGGTTGTAAACGGTGGGGCAGTTGTCGTACGCGTTGTCGAAATCGTCACCGTCGACGTCTCGGTCGCAGACGTCGCCCCTGTCGTCGCCGTCGAGGTCCTCCTGGTCGGGGTTCGGGTCCAGATCGCAGTTGTCGTCGTCATTGATGATCGCGTCCCCGTCGCTGTCCACGGGAGGACACGCGTCTCCGTATCCGTCACCGTCGCCGTCGGCCTGATCCGGATTCGGGTCGATGCGGCAGTTGTCGTCCGTGTCCGGGACACCGTCGTCGTCGTCGTCCGCGTCGCACGCGTCGCCCTCGTCGTCGCCGTCGGTGTCGATCTGGCTTCCGTTCTTGACCGTCGGGCAGTTGTCGTTCCAATCCCAGACCTCGTCTCCGTCCATGTCACCGGGCTCTGGGTGGCGGGCGGGCCGCGCCGCGGACCCGACCCCCGCGCCCTCCCCGGGGGCAAGCCGAACGGGCGGTGCGTCTCGCTTGCTCGAATTGCCGGCGACGTCGGTCGCCACCACCCCGAGCCGCACGATGACCCGCTGTCCTCGTTGCAGCGCCCGCCGCGCCTGCCCCCAGCGCTTGCGGCTGAGCTTGGCGGTCAAGGCGACGCCGGCACCGCCGACCCGGACGCGGCGGCGGTCGGTCTTCAGCGGCAGTAGGAGGCCCGCGATCTCGACGAACCCGGAGGCGCTCACCGCTCCGGGCTCGCTCGAGCTCGCGTAGACGCGCACCCGGCGCGAGGCGCCCGGGCGCTGCACGGTCTCGGCGCCGACCTCGAGCGATGGTCGCCCCGGTTCGTCGCCGCCGGAGCCAACCGGCGCCTCGGTCGCGGTCCGGGAGACGGCCTCGCAGTCGGCCGCGACCTCGTCGAGCGCGTCGGCATCGACAACGTCGGCCCCGTCGCCGCACCGGACGACGTCGGCGAGCCCATCGCGGGTCAGGAGCCGGTCGGCCCCCGAGCCGCCATCGAGATCGTCGATCCCGAGTTCGCCGTCGATCGTATCGTCGCCGTCGCCGCCGCCGAGACCGTCATTGCCGTCGCCGCCGCTGAGCTCGTCGGCCGCAGCACCGCCGGTGAGCCGGTCGGCGCCCGGACCCCCGAGGATCGTTACCGGGATGGCGAGCGACACGGTCGCCGTGTCCTCGCGCTCGCCCAGGTCGATCCGTACCCGGGCGACCCCCGACGCGGGACAGAAGGCCTGGGTGATGAACCCGCCCGAGACGGTGCCGGGCGTGCAGCCGCCGGGGTCGATGCCGCCGTCGACAGTCGGGTCCGTGAACTCGATCCGGCCGGCACTCGGGCCCACGGTGAGGGTGTTGAGCGAGGTCGCGTCCTGGGACAGGTAGGAGATCACGGCCCCGCCCGGGCGCACCAGCGAGTGGGCCTGCGCGGTCTGCGGCAGCACCGCGACGATGAGCAAGGCGAGCGCTGTGGCGACGCGTCTCACGGTCTGAACACGTAATTCCCGGCTCCCCCAGCCGTCAACCGTTTGCGGCCGGATCGACCTCGAAGTCGATTATGCGCCACTGTGGAGTGAAGTGCTCGGAGGATGTTCCCGGACGCTCAGCTCGAGCGGCGCTCGCGCGCCCGGCGCAGACGCTCGCCGAGCTCAGCCTCGAAGCCGCGGTCGGTCGGCTCGTAGAAGCGCTGCCCCTGAACCGCTTCCGGCAGCAGCGGCTGTTCCGAGACCCCGCCCGGCTCGTCGTGGGCGTACTCATAGCCGGCGCCCCGGCCGAGCGCCTTCGCGCCCGGGTAGTGCGCGTCGCGAAGGTAGTCGGGCGGCAGCTCAGCGCCGTGCTCGCGGATGTGGGCCCCGGCGTCGCGCAGTCCGCGGTAGGAGCGGTTCGACTTCGGCGCCATCGCCAGGTAGACGGCCGCCTGGGCGAGGTTGAGCGCGCATTCGGGCAAGCCCACGCGATCCACGGCCGCTCCGGCAGCCGTGGCCACAACGAGCGCCTGCGGGTCGGCGTTGCCCACGTCTTCGGAGGCCAGGATCACCATCCGGCGCGCGATGAACCGCGGGTCCTCGCCGCCCTCGAGCATCGCGGCCAGGTAGTAGAGCGCCGCGTCGGGGTCGGATCCGCGCATCGACTTGATCAGCGCCGAGGCGTAGTCGTAGTGCTGGTCGCCGCCCTTGTCGAAGCTCACCGCCTTGCGCTGCAGAGCGTCCTCGGCGATCCCCAGGTCGACGGCTCCGCCGCCCGCCCGCGCCGCCTCGATCGCGCGCTCGAGCGCCGAGAGCGCGGTTCGCCCGTCACCGCCCGAGCGCACGGCGAGCAGCTCGAGCGCCTCGTCGCCGACCGGCGGCGGCGCGGCGATCCCGCGCTCCGGATCCGCGAGCGCCCGGTCGAGCAACTCGCGGACCTGGGCCGGCTCGAGCGCCCGCAGCTCGTAGATCTGGCTGCGCGAGAGCAGCGCCGAGTTGACCTCGAAGTACGGGTTCTCCGTCGTCGCCCCGATCAGCGTCACCAGCCCCTCCTCGACCGCCGGCAGGAGCGCGTCCTGCTGGGCCTTGTTGAAGCGGTGGATCTCGTCGAGGAAGAAGATCGTCGGCTGGCCGGTGGCGCGGCGTCGCTCGCCGGCGCGCTCGATCATCGCGCGCACCTCGGGCCGCCCCGCGTTCACGGCCGACTCCTCCTCGAACGCTCCGCGCGCGGCCAGCGCCACGATCCGCGCCAGCGTCGTCTTCCCGCTCCCCGGCGGCCCGTAGAGGATCATCGAATGCGGCTCGCCGGTCTCGATCGCCGTCCGCAGCGTCGACCCGGGGCCGAGCAGATGCTCCTGGCCGACGAGCTCGGCGAACGAGCGGGGGCGCATCCGCACCGCCAGCGGCGCCTCGGCCGCCGGGACCGGGGTGCGGCCGTCACCGCGATCCGAGGGGCTGTCGAACAGGCGGTCGTTCACCCGTTCACCGCCGCGAGGGCGCTGGCGCGGTCGTCGTACAGATGCCAGCGAGTGAACCGGCCGTCCCGGACGCCGAACAACCACCACTGCGTCCCCGAGACGCCGACGCCGCTGCCCTCCCCGCGCAAGCTCATCGACATCTCGGCGATCAGGGTCTCATCGTCGATCTCCTCGAGCTCGACGACCTCGTAGCTCGCCTCCGCCCAGGCCTCCTCCCAGTCAGCGTTGAACTCGATCGCCCCGGCGACGCCGTGATGATCCCCGGCGTTGAGGCCGGCCCCCATCCGGATCTCGATCTCCGGGTCCGCGAGGGCGACGAGCGCGCCGAATCCCTCGCGCTCGTACAGCGCCAGGGCGTCGCGCACGAGCTCCAGGTTGGACTCGGCCATCGGGCTCAGTATGGAGGCCACCGGGCCACGAGTAACCTGAGGCCATGGTCGAACCGGCGGCCCTCGCCGAGAGCGCGCTAGGAGCCCGGGCGGTCGAGCTGCTGTCCGAGCTGATCCGCCACGACACCGTCAACCCGCCGGGCAACGAGGACCGGATCCAGGAGCCGCTGGCCGCGAAGCTGCGGGACGCCGGTTTCGCGGTGACCCTGCTCGCCGCCGAGCCCGGGCGTCCGAACTTGGTCGCCGACCTCGAGGGCGAGTCCGCGGGGCCGACCCTCTGCCTGCTCGGCCACGTCGACACGGTCCCCGCCGACCCCGACGAGTGGACCTTCAGCCCCTGGTCCGGCGAGGTCGTCGACGGCGAGGTTCGCGGCCGCGGCGCCCAGGACATGAAGGGGCAGGTCGCGGCCGAGCTCGCCGCCGCGCTCGAGCTCGCCGATTCCGGCTGGCGACCGGCCTCGGGCTCGCTGAAGCTGGTGATCACCGCGGACGAGGAGATGGGCGCCGAGGCGGGGGCGCAGTGGCTTTGCGCCGAGCACCCCGAAGCGGTGCGCAGCGACGTGGTCGTCAACGAGGGCGGCGGAATGTCGTTCGAGCTCGGCGGCCGGCGCTTCTATCCGCTCTGCGTCGGCGAGAAGGGTGTCAACCGCTTCCTGCTCCGGGCCCGCGGCGTCGCCGGTCACGCGTCGGTGCCGGCGCTCGGCGACAATGCGCTGCTGAAGCTCGGCCCGGCGCTGGTCCGCCTCCACGACCAGCCCCCGCTCGAGCCGACCCCCGAGGGAATCGCCTTCCTCGGCGCGCTCCTCGACGAGGACCTCGAGGGCGCCGGCGGCGACGAGCTCGAGGCGGCCGTCGAGCGTCTGCGGGCGCTCTCGGCGCCGCTGGCCGACTGGGTCGCCGAGCCGATGCTGCGGGTGACGCTGGTGCCGACCCAGGCGCACGCCTCCGACAAGGAGAACGTCGTCCCCTCGCACGCCGAGGTGCTGGTCGACTGCCGCGTGCCGCCCGGCGGCGACGCGGCCGACGCGGAGCGGCACGTCCGCACCCTGCTCGGGCCGCAACTCGAGGGGCTCGAGATCGAGTTCACAGAGCGGGTGAGCGGGAACAGCTCGCCGGCGCAGTCGCCGTTCGCCGACGCGATCGCGGCCTCGCTCGCCGAGCTCGACCCGGGGGCGACCCTGGTCCCGATCGTGATGGCAGGGTTCAGCGACAGCCACTGGTTCCGCAAGGCCTTCGGCGCCGCAACCGTCTACGGCTTCTGCCCGCAGCGGACGATGGGGCTGCTCGAGGCCGAGCCGCTGATCCACGGCGCCGACGAGCGGGCTGCGGTCGCCGACCTCGAGCTGGCGGCCACCTTCTACGCCAACCTCTGTTCCCGGGTCTTGGGATGAGCGACGCGGCCGGCGGCTCCAACGGCTCGGCCCCGCAGGGGCCGGAACCGCTGCGGCTGGGCGGGATGGCCCTTCGCAACGGCCTCCTGATCCACGGGCCGAGCTCCTGGGCGGCCGCCGCCCGCACCGCGGACGGCCGGATCGAGGTCGCCTCGGGCCCGAAGCCGACCCTGAGCCGCGGCCGGCTCGGCTCGACCCCGCTGCTCCGCGGCCCGTTGCGGCTCGCCGAGGCGATGGCGGTCCTGCCGCTGGCACGGGCACGGCTGAGCTCGGCGCGGCTGCCGTTCGAGGACCCGGCCGTCGCCGGGGTCGTCGCCGTCAGTGTCGTCGGCTCCAACATCCTGCGGCGGCGGCGCCCGGCGAGCGTCGGCCGTGAGCTCGCGGTTGCGCTGCTCGGCGTCCTGCCGGCGCTGGCGGCGCTGCGCGACCCCGCGCTCGCCTCCTACCACGCGGTCGAGCACAAGGCGATCGGGGGCTACGAGCAGGGGCGCGGATCCCGACGAGGTCCCGAAGGAGCACCGGCGCTGCGGCTCGAACCTGGTCGGCCCGATGCTCGCCTTCTCGATCGCCGGGCAGGTGCTGACCGAGCGCCTCTTCGACGACCCGGGCCCGGTCGCGCGCGCGCTCGCGGCGCTGGCCGGGGTCGGAGGCGCGGTCGAGCTGTTCGTGTTCGCGGAGCGCAACCCCGACTCCGCCCTCGGGCGAGCGGTGCACGGGCCGGGATTCGAGATCCAGCGCCGTTTTTCGACCCGCGAGCCGACGGACGAGCAGCTCGACGTCGGGGTCGCGGCGCTGCAAGAAGTCCTACGGGCCGAGCGCGTGGCTGCCGATACCGTCTAGGGCGGGCTACGACGACCACGCCGGCAATGCCTGATCGAGCGCGCTTTCTGGGACTCGAGCCTACGTGGGACCTGCTACAGATCACGACCCTCGGGTCGTACCTCCTCGCGTCTCCTCGGCCTGATCGCCTTCTTCATCTGGCGCACGCTCAAGCTGATGCCGCGGACCAAGCCGCAGGAGATCAGCCCGCGTTCGAAGTGCGCCGTCAGCTGGGCCGACGTCGCCGGAGTCGACGAGACCAAGGACGAGCTGCGCGAGGTCGTCGACTTCCTCAGCGACCCGAAGCGCTTCAAGCAGCTCGGCGCGAAGGTGCCGAAGGGGATCCTCCTGCACGGGCCGCCCGGGACCGGCAAGACCCTGCTCGCGAAGGCGGTCGCGCACGAGTCCGGAGCGCAGTTCTTCAGCCAGTCGGCGTCGTCGTTCGTGGAGATGTTCGCGGGCCTCGGGGCGGCGCGGATCAGGCGCCTGTTCAAGGAGGCGCGCGAGAACGCCCCGGCGATCATCTTCATCGACGAGCTCGACGCGGTCGGTACCGAGCGCGGCAACGACATGTCCGGCGAGCGTGACCAGACCCTGAACCAGCTGCTGGTCGAGATGGACGGCTTCGACTCCCGCGACAGCGTCGTCGTGATGGCGGCCTCGAACCTGCTCGAGAAGCTCGACAAGGCGCTGCTCCGCCCGGGCCGCTTCGACCGCCAGGTGTTCGTCCCGCCTCCGGACATGAACGGCCGCAGGCAGATCCTCGAGGTCCACACCGCCAACAAGCCGCTCGCACAGGACGTCGACCTCGAGCGGGTCGCCCGCCACGCCGCCGGGCTGACCGGCGCCGACCTCGCCAACCTCGCCAACGAGGCGGCGATCCTCGCGGGGCGCAACAAGCGCGACTTCGTCGCCCAGGCGGACTTCGAGGACGCCTTCGAGCGCGTGGTCGCCGGGCTGCAGTCGCGCAAGGTGATCAGCGCGCACGAGAAGCGCGTCGTCGCCTGGCACGAGGCCGGGCACGCGCTCGTCTCCGAGCTGCTGCCGAGCGTCGACAAGGTGCAGAAGGTCTCGATCGTCCCCCGAGGCAAGGCGCTCGGCTACACGCTCAACCTGCCGCAGGAGGATCGCTACCTGAAGTCGCGCGAAGAGCTGATCGACTTCATGACCGTGCTGCTGGCCGGCCGGGTCTCCGAGCAGATCGCCTTCGGCCGGATCACGACCGGCGCCTCCGACGACCTCAACCGGGTCACCAAGATCGCCCGCTCGATGGTCCACGAGTACGGGATGGGGACCTCGATCCGCGCCCATCAGGTCCCCGGCGACGACTTCACGATCTCCGAGGCGCTGCGCCAGACACGCGACGAGGAGGTCCAGGAGATCGCCGAGGAGGCCTACCGCCACGCCACCGAGCTGCTCGTCGGCCACCGCGACCTGCTCGACCTGATCGCCGAGCGCCTGCTCAGCAACGAGGTGATCGAGCGCCAGGAGATCCAGGCGATCATGGCCGCGGAACGCGGTGTTCCGGGGCCGGCCGACGAGATCTTCGAGCAGGTGGGGAGCGCCCCGGCCGCGGCCCTCGTCAGCCGCCCTCCCGAGGACCCTCAGACGAGCCAGCCGGCCCCGTAGACTCCCGGCCCGATGTTCGGGCTGATCGACCACGTGGGCGTCGCCGTCGATGACCTCGACGGGGCCTTGGAGCTCTACGAGGGCACCTTCGGGATGACCCTCGCCCACCGGGAGACGGTCACCGAGCAGGGCGTTGACGCGGTCCTGCTCGACGTCGGCGACACCCACGTCGAGCTGCTCAGCCCGCTCGGTCCCGAGACCCCGGTCGGCAAGTTCCTGGCCCGCAAGGGCCCGGGACTTCACCACGTCGCCTACCGGGTCGAGGGAATCGAGGATGCGCTCGCGCGGCTCGCGGCAGCCGGTGTCGCGCTGATCGACTCCGAGCCGCGGACGGGAATCCGCAACAGCCGCGTCGCCTTCCTGCACCCGAAGGCGACCGGCGGCGTGCTGACCGAGATCGTCGAACCTGCGAACGGAGAGGGACACTGATGGCGGAAGAGCGGACCAAGGTCGAGATCGGGTTCGGGATCGGGCAGGTGCTCTCGGTAAAGCTCTCCGGCGACGAGCTCGCCAAGCTCCGCAAGTCGGTCGAGGAGGGCCAGGGCTGGTTCGACATGCGCACCCAGGAAGGCACGGTGTCGCTGAACCTGGCCACGGTCGTCTTCATCCGCGTCGACGACGCCGCGCACTCGATCGGCTTCGCCGGCTGAGCGGCGTCGTAACCGCGAGGACCCTCAGGGACGCCGTGTGAATGCTCGACGGCTCCTGCTGCTTGCCTTCGCCGCCGTCCTCGGGGTGTCCCTGTGGTGGCGCAGGAACCCCTCCGCCTGCCCCTATGGGCAGCGCTTCTGGGTCGAGGCCCCGCACCCGCTGATCACCCGCGAGCGGCTGCGCGAGGCGCTCCGCCCGCAGGCCGGCGAGCGGGTGCTCGAGATCGGTCCCGGGACCGGCTACTACTCGCTCGACCTGGCGCGGTGGCTGGAGCCGGGCGGAACCCTGGAGCTGTTCGACATCCAGCAGGAGTTCCTCGACCACACGATGAGGCGCGTCGCCGAGGCCGGCCTCACCAACGTGAGCGCGACGCAGGGCGATGCGACCTCGCTCCCCCACCCCAACGACTCGATCGACGCGGTGGTCCTCACCTGCGTGCTCGGCGAGATCCCCGACCAGGACGGCGCGCTGAATGAGATCGCGCGCGTGCTGCGCACCGGCGGGAGGCTGATCGTCGGCGAGCTGTTCGGCGACCCGCATTACACGTCGCCCGGGGCGCTCGAGCGCCGCGGCCAGGCGGCGGGCCTGCGGCTCGAGGAGCGCAGCGGGCCGGCGTTCGGGTACTTCGCTCGCCTGCGCGCCTCTTAGGCGATCCGCGTGCGGGTAGAGGGGCTGTCCATGCCGCGCCTGCGCCGCGTCGACTGCTCCTCAGCCGGGATCCGGAGGGTCCGCCGCGGGCGCGGGTTCAGCTACCAGGAGGCGGACGGGACGACGATCGCCGACCGCGAGGTGATCGAGCGGATCAGGGAGCTGGCGATCCCGCCGGCCTGGGAGGACGTCTGGATCTGCCCGCATCCGAACGGCCATATCCAGGCGACCGGAATCGACGACGCGGGGCGCAAGCAGTACCTGTACCACCCGCAATGGCGCGAGAACCGCGACCGCGAGAAGTTCGCCGAGATGGAGCGCTTCGCGCGGGCGCTGCCGGCGATGCGCGAACGGACCGGGGCCGACCTCGCAAAGCGCGGGCTCGTCCGCGAGCGCGTGCTTGCCTGCGCGGTGCGGCTGCTCGACCTCGGCTTCTTCCGGATCGGCAGCGAGCGCTACACCGAAGAGCACGAGACATTCGGCCTCTCGACCCTGCGCCGAAAGCACGTCGAGGTCAGGGCCGGCATCGCGAGCTTCCGGTACAGCGCGAAGGGCTCGATCGTCCACGATCAGGAGATCGCCGACCCGCTCCTCGTCCCGACGATCAAGGCGCTCAAGGACCGCGACGGCGGCGGCTACGACCTGCTCGCGTACCGCAGGGGACGCAGCGGGTGGGCGGACGTGAAGGCCGCCGAGATCAACGACTACCTGAAGCACGTCACCGGCGCCGACTACAGCGCCAAGGACTTCCGGACCTGGAACGCGACCGTCCTCGCCGCGGTCGAGCTCGCGGCCAACGGCCAGGGAGCCGAGACGAAGACGGCGCGCAAGCGCCGCGCGACCGAGGCGACCAAGCGCGTCGCCGAGTATCTCTCGAACACCCCGGCGGTCTGCCGGCGAGCCTACATCGACCCGCGGGTCTTCGACCGTTACGAGGGCGGCGAGACGATCCGCCCCTCGCTGCGACGGATGGTCGCCGGCAGCGACCCCGGCGAGTTCGTCGACCGCGAGCGGATCGAGCGCGCGGTCCTGCGGCTTCTGAAGAGCTGACTCTCAGTCGACGCTGATCGCCGTCGAGGCGGTCTCGGCCGCCGCGAGCGCCGGCCAGAGGCGCTCCTCGCTCTCGAGCACCGCGGCCGCCCGCTCGCCGATCAGGCGCCAGTCGCCCGCGTCGGCGTCCTCCGACTCGCTCGCCGCGAGCAGGGCGGCGGCGAGCTCGGTCCAGTGCGCGGCCGCCTCGCCCGCGATCTCGGCCTCGTCGCGACCCGCCTCGGCGAGGAAGCGCGAGTACATCAACCGGAAGTTGCCGCCCCCGGTCCCGCGACGCTCGATCACCTGGTAGCAAAATCGCGCCGACCACTGCCAGTCGGAGAGCTGCTCGGGCCACTCGCCGACCTCGGCGGCGAAACGACGCAGCGCGGGAAGCCCCTCGAGCTCCCCCATCGCGGGCTCGATCATCTGACGCGCGTTGCGCTCGATCGCCCGCGGCGCGGCGGCGCGCGGATCGGCGAGCGCGCGCCGGATCGCGCACGGTCAGCATCTGGCCCTCGAGCGGGAACACCGGGTGCTTGCCGTGGCGAGCGCGGGCAAGGTTCTCGAGCCGCGTCGTCTGCAGCTCGTCGAAGCCGGTGTCGGAGAGGTAGGCGACCTCGTCGTCGTAGCCGGCCAGGACGACCGCGTGGCCGGGGAAGTGCGCCGACTTCCCGTAGTGGTCGAGGTAGTAGAGGTCGGTGATCAGCAGCGCCGGGCGCCCGGAGTCGACCGCCGCCCGCGCCGCCTCCCAGGACTGCACCGGACCGTCGAAGGTCTCGAAGCGAAGCGGCGAGTCGGTGAGCTCGAGGAACTGCTCTTCGAGCCTCCCCACGCGCCCGTTCGTGAACCGCGACGGCGACTGGCCATCGAGGTTGAGGTAGTAGAAGCAGACCCCGGCGCCGAGCCCGAGCGCCATCTCCTCCGTGATCTCGATCCCATCGAAGGCGAGCAGGTTCCGAAGCGCGGTCGAGCCGCAGTGGTTGCCGGGCAGGTGGCGATAGCCCTCGATCATCGTCGCGCTCATGCCGTTTGGCCCCGCAGCCCGAGGTAGGCGACCCGCGCCTTGAAGCTGGCCTGCATCTCGCCGGTGAGCTCCTCCAGGAACTCCTCGCGGTAGGTCGAGTCGGTGAGCATCGCGACCGCAAAATAGAAGCCCGAGAAGGCGGCCAGCCCGCCGGCCACCCGCAGCAGCTCCTCGGTGAGCTCGAACTCGTCGCCGCCGAGCGAGATCGTCACCAGGACGTTCTCCTCCGGCCCGATCCATGACTCGCGCGCGACCTCGTCGATGGCCAGGAGCCCGAAGAGGACGAAGAAGGCGCCGATGAAGAGGCTGACGAAGAGCACCTGGAGCGCCTGGCTGACGAACAACACGAGCCCGACGTTGACCCGCTGGGCGCGCGACAGCGGCGGCCCGTCGGGACACGCTTCACGCTCGATCCGCCGCGCTTCGCGGGGCACCCGAACGACCAGGAACGCCGCGCCGAGGAGGACGAACAGCCCGATCGTGCAGGCGTAGGCGAAGTCGCTGAGGGTGGCGAAGATCTGCCACATCTCCTGGCTCGCGAAGGAGAGCAGCGCGAAGATCGCCAGCAGCGGCACCGCCTTCGCCAGCAGCCCGAGCGACGACCGCAGCTGCCCGGCGAGGCGCGTGAACACCCAGCGCACGATCGCCAGCAGCCCGAAGACGAAGATCCCGTAGATCAGCGCCAGGATCAGCAGGTTGACGGCGACGGTGGTTGCGGCGCTGCCGAGCTGGCCGCCGAAGATCAGCGGCAAGAGCGCCGGCAGGATGACGAACGCGGCGAGCTCGGTCTTGCCGAGCCGGTTGGGGATCGCCCGCGCGGGCCGGTCCCGGGCGACGTTGAGGACGACGATCGCGGCGAGCATGATCGCGACCCCGCCGAGCACCGCGAGCACGTTCTGCCACCAGCTCCAGTCGAGCTGGCCGGCGCCGAGCAGCTCCGCGATGAACACCAGCCCGAGCACCGGCGCGGCGCGGTTGAAGACGTCGGTCGAGGCGGAGAAGCCCTCGACGAAGAGCGGCAAGCCGGCGCGCCGAAACTGCCGCTCGTAGGCGGCGATCTGATCGCCCTGGCTCACCGGAGAGGATTCTGACCGTTTCGCGGCAATCACCCCCGGGTACGCCAGGGGTGACTCCGGTAGCCAGGGAGGAGACCCTTATGACCATCGTGATCGTGATCGGTATCTGCATCGTCCTTGCGATCCTCGCGTTCCTCTTGCCGCGCGCTTCGTGGTGGCCGCAGAAGGGCGTCGACAAGACCTTCGGCGCCGGACAGGACGCGGCCTCGAACCTGCCCGGGAAGGCGGGTGAGCTCGCCCAGAAGCCGTTCGAGACCTCGCGCAAGGCCGCCAACCGCAGCGCGCAGAAGGGCCGCGAGGGCCGCTCGAAGCTCCCCACCTGAGCGTTGATCGCACTGCTCGCCAACCCGGAGTCCGGGTCGGGCGAGGCGGACGAGGTCGAGCGGCTGCTCCGGGCGCGCGGTCTCGAGCTGTCGCGCTTCGATCTCGAGCGCGCCGACGACGCGATCGGCGCGCGGCCGGAACGAATCCTCGTCGCCGGCGGCGACGGCTCGGTCGGCCGGGCGGCCGAGGCGGCCGCGCGGGCCGGCGTGCCGCTCGGCGTCGTCGCGGTCGGGACCGCCAACGACTTCGCGCGAGCGGCGGGACTGCCGTTGGATCTCGCCGCGGCGACCGAGCTCGCGGCCACCGGTCGCCGGACGACGCGCCTCGACCTCGGCCGTGCCGGCGAGCGACCGTTCGTGAACGCGGCCAGCGCCGGGCTGTCGCCGGTCGCCGCTCGGCGGGCTCACGGGCTGAAGCGGGCGCTCGGACCGCTCGCCTACACGGTCGGCGCCCTCCGGGCCGGATTGTCGGCCGCTCCGGTGACGGCCCGGGCCGTGGTCGACGGGACGCCGGTCTTCGACGGTGACGCCTGGCAGGTGATCGTTGCCGTGACCGGGGCGTTCGGCGCCGGCGCCGAGGTCGACGCCGATCCCGCCGACGGCCGGCTCGACCTGGTCGTGATCGAGGCGGGTTCGCGAGCGCGACTCCTCATTCGCGCCTACGGGTTGCGCTCCGGGAACGTCGAGGCTCAGCAGGGGGTCGTCACCGCGCGGGGGGCCGAGGTCGAGGTCGAGGCCGACGGCGGGGCCGGCTTCAACGTCGACGGCGAGCTGCTCGGCGACGCCCGGCTCAGGTTCGCGGTCGAGCCGCGCGCGTTCGAGCTGATCGCCGGCCGCTGACCACCGGCGTAGCGCCGCCACGCCCGGCGGCGCCCCGTATCCTGCGGCGAGTGCGCAGACGAGCCACGCCCACCCGTCGCCACCGCGCCCTCCACCTGCTGACCGGGCGCCGGATCCGGCGACGCCACCCGGCGCTCGTCGCGCTCGGCGACCTCGACCAGGCCGCGTTGCGCTTCCTGCGCACCCGCGGGCACAGCGAGCCGGTCGAGACGGCGATGAAGTCGCTCGGGATGGCCGGGGAGTACGGCGCGGTCTGGGCCGGGATCGGGGTCGTCGGGGCCAGTGTCGACGAGCGGCGCCGCGACCAGTGGCTCGTCGCCGGGCTGGCCGGGCCGCTGGCGATCGGCCTCAACTACCTGGTCAAGGCCGGCGTGGGGCGCGAGCGACCGCTGATCGAGGACCACCCGCCGCTCGCCAGGGCGCCCACCAAGCTCTCGTTCCCCTCCGCCCACGCGACCTCCTCGCTCGCCGCCGCGACGGCGCTGGGACGGGTGCAGCCGCGGGCCCGCCCGTACCTGTTCGGGCTCGCCGCGGCGATCTGCGTCGGGCGTCCGTACCTGGGGATGCACTACCCGTCCGACGTGGTCGGCGGCGCGCTGCTCGGCTTCTGCATCGGCTCACTCGTCCCCGGGCTCGGCGCCGCGCACCCCGAGGAGCGCCTCTTCGACCTCGCGGTCGACGCCAACGAGCGCGCCCAGGCGAGCAGGCGGGCAGCGGGCAACGGCGGCGCCACCGCCCCGGTCGCCAGCGGCGCACCCGGATCCGCGGAGGCCGAGGGCCCCGCGACAGCGTGAAGATCGGCATCGTCGGGCTGCCGAACGCCGGCAAGTCGACGCTGTTCAACGCCCTCACCCAGGCGGGCGCGGAGACGGGCGACTACGCGTTCACGACGATCGACCCGAACGTCGCGATCGTCCCCGTGCCCGATCCCCGGCTCGACCGGATCGCCGAGGTCCTCCGCGCGAGCGAGGCGATTCACGAGACGATCGAGTTCCACGACATCGCCGGGCTCGTCCCCGGCGCCGCGCAGGGCGAGGGGCTCGGCAACAAGTTCCTGGCGGCGATTCGCGAGACCGACGCGATCTGTCACGTCGTCCGCTGCCACTCGAGCGGCGGTGTTCCGCACCCCGAGGGGCGGGTCGACCCTGGGGAGGACATCGACCTGATCGAGACCGAGCTGCTCGCCGCCGACCTCGAGCAGGCCGAGCGGCGGCTGGAGCGGGTCGTCAGGCAGGCGCGGTCCGGCGACAAGGAGGCGGTCGCCGAGCAGGCCTGGCTGGAGCTCGTGATCGAGGCCCTCGGAGCGGGGACGCCGGTCCGCGAGGTGCCCGTCCCGGAGGCCGCCATGGACGCACCCAGACGGCTGTCCGCGCTGACCTCGAAGCCGATCCTCTACGTCGCCAACGTCGACGAGGGGGCCGACGACGTGCCGCCCGCCGTCGCCGAGCACGCCGGCGTCGCCGGGACAATTGCGGTGGCGATCTCGGCCCGGGTCGAGGTCGAGCTGGGCGAGCTCGAGGACGAGGCCGAGGCGGCCGAGATGCGCGCCGAGCTGGGGATCTCCGAGGCGGGGCTGGCGCGGCTGATCCGCGCCGCGTTCGAGCTGCTCGAGCTGAACACGTTCTTCACCGCGGACACCGGCAAGGAGGCGATGGCTCACACGCTTCACCGCGGTTCGACCGCCTGGGAAGCCGCCGGGGAGGTCCACACCGAGATCCAGCAGGGCTTCGTCCGCGCCGAGATCGTCGGCTGGAGGGATCTCGTCGACGTGGGGGGATACGCTGCTGCCCGCGACCGCGGTTTGCTGCGGACCGAGGGACGCGGCTATGTGATCGCCGACGGCGACGTGGTCACGATCAAGGTCTAGGTCCGGGGAGTGCTGATGACGAAGATGGCGAAATGGACCTCGCTGATCCTGGCGGCGCTGTGCCTGCTCTGGACCCCGGTCGTGATCGCGCCGAGCCTCGCCTTCGCCCAGGGCGCCGAGGAGGAGTACGACCTCGACCTCCCCGGATCGGGCGGCGACCAGAGCACGCCGAGTACGAACACCACCAACAGCTCCGATTCGGAGGACGACGGCTTTCCCGTGCTCGTGATCGTCCTCTTCGCGGCCGCCGGGGTCGCGGTCGGGCTCGCGGTCTGGCGGCTTGCGGTCGGGCGCCGGCTCGAGGAGTCATCGGACGAGGAGTCCGACGAGGCCCCCTAGCCATCTACGCCTCTGCCGCCGGTGTAGTGTCGGCCTGGCCCGGAGTCTGAGCGAGCGAATGGAGGAATGATGTACGCAAGCGTGCGCAAGTACGACGTCGAGGCTGAGCGCGTCGACGAGCTGATGCACAAGGTGGACGAGCTCTTCGCGACGCGGCTCGAGGGGATGCCGGGCTTTGTCGCCTACCACGCGATCGACGCCGGGCCCGACCGCGGTGGCGAGACGAGGGTGTTCACGGTGACGATCTGCAGCGACCGCGAGGCCGCTGAGCGCTCCGCCGATCTCGCGGCCGAGTTCGTGCGCGAGGAGCTCGGCGAGATCAAGATGGAGCAGCTCGAGGCGGCTACCGGCACGGTCACCGTCAGCCGCGCCGCGGCCGAGGTGCTCGAGGCCGAGCACGCCTAGCGAAGCAGCTCGGCGCCGCGGTTCGAGACCGTGACGTGGATCGCGCCGGGCTCGATCGCGTAGTCGAGCAGCTCGAGCGCGCGGAGGCGGTCGAGCACGAACTGGAACGCCTCGGCCTGCCGGCGCGACTCGTATTCGCGACGGATGTCGAAGGCCCACCCGGTGGTGTGCAGCGAGTACTCGCTGGTCGCCTCCGGGTTGACGCCGACCAGCAGGTCCTGGTACTCGCGATCGCGGACGGCGCTCGTCACCTGCAGCGGGGTGGCGGCATCGCTGATGTTGCGCACCAGGCCGGCGAGGTAGGTGAGCGTCCCGAGCGCCTCGGGGCGCAGAGCGCGGTAGAGCTCCGGCGACTGGTCGAGCTCGGCGGCAAGCTCGCCGATGTCGGGGTCGGGCTCCCAGCCGAGCACGGGCTGGTCGGGAAGCGGTAGCAGGTCGCCGTCGTCGGTCGCTTCGGCGATCGCGTCCGGATCGCCGAAGACCGGGGTCTCGTTCTCGGGGTGAAAGACCTCCTCCATCGTCGCCTTGTTGGTCGCCAGCTCGGCGGTCGCCGCCAGCGCCTCGGGATCGTCGCGGTAGCGATCGAGGATCCGGCGCGAGGCGAGCACCTTCCACAGATAGTCCGCCGACTCGTCGCCGAAGCCGCTCAGCAACTCATAGGCCTCCTGGTGCCGGTCGAGACCCGAGTCGAAGTAGACCTCCGCGTAGGAGCCGGGATCGCCGCCGAACGCCTCGAGCACGGTCTCCAGATTGCCGATCCCCATGTGGTACGAGACGACCGCGAGGTCTTCGCCGCCGAAGCGCCGCTCGGCGATCTCGAGGTAGCGAGCGGCGCCCTCGATCGCCGCCTCGGGGGCGAAACGCTGGTCGACCTCCGCCCTCGCGGCCTCGAGCCGATCGGTCTGCGCCGGCGAGCGCGAGCGTGAGATCCGCGCGGTGATCGCGATGCTGGCGGGCAGGTCGACCGACATCCCGAGCAGGTCGGTCGCGGTCGAGGGCAGGATCTGGGCCAGCCCCGACGCCGACTCCGGGGTCGGCCCGGCGATCACGTTCGGCCGCCCGGCGCTCTCGAGGAAGATCAGCGCCTCGAGCGTGTCGGCGTCGACACCGTGGCGCTCGGCGGCCGCCGCGATGGGCTCGCGCCAGGCCGCCGTGCGACGCGCCGAGGCGACCACCCCGCCGGGGCTCATCTCATAGAGCACGTGGCTGAGTCCGGCGGCGGCGCGATCCTCGAAGTCCTCCCGGCGCGACGGTTTCCACGCCAATGGGTCCGCATCGGGGTCGGCGGCCGCGCTGGCGGCCAGCGTCACCCTCGCGACGCGAAGCTCGAGCGGCTCGCGGTCGCCGATTCCCAGCGCCAGCGCCACGGCCGCGATGCCGGCGGCGAGCGCGACGAGCGCCAGCGTGCCGACTGCGGCGCGGGCGAAGAATTCCCTGCCTCGCACCTGCTCATGCACCAGATCTCATGTTAGGCTGGCGCCGTGGCACGGCAGCGCAGGGACCTTCTGACGGTGACCCTCGGACTCGCCGCCGCCGCCACGCTGCTCGCGGCCCCAGGCGCCGGCGCGAAGGCGAAGAAGTTCTCCTACGGGGTCACCGCCGCCGACGTCACCTCGAACTCGGCGATCCTCTGGGCGCACGCCGACAAGAAGGGGACGACCTATCTCCAGCTGAAGAGCACAGGCGGTTTCGGCGCCTGCGACGCGGACCACTCGGCGGCCAAGGTCAAGGCCTCGAAGGACAACGACCTCACGGTCCAGACGAAGGTCAAGAAGCTCGACGCGGACACGGACTACACGTACCGCTGGTGCACCGCCAAGGGCGGCAAGTCGGACAAGGGCAAGTTCACGACCGCCCCGAAGGCGAAGGCCAACGAGAAAATCCGCTTCGCGCTCACCGGCGACCAGGACGCCCGCCCGGATCCGGGCGGAACGACGCCGCACTTCGGCAACTTCGAGGTCTGGAACGCGATCCGGAAGCAGAAGAACGACTTCAACGTCCTGATGGGCGACACGATCTACTCGGACACCTCGGTCCCCGGCTACACCCTCGCCGACATCGCGATCACCGTCGCCCAGAAATGGGCCAACTACCAGATGAACCTCGCGATGAAGCCGTGGGCGAAGGCGCGCGGCTCGGCCGCCTACTACGCACACTGGGACGACCACGAGTTCATCAACGACTTCTCCCCGAAGGAGAACTCGTTCCCCTACATGAACCAGGGCAACACCGACATCAACGGCCAGAAGCTCTACAAGGACGGCGTCCGGGCGTTCATCGACTACAACCCGGTCACCTACAGCAAGCAGAACGGCATCTACCGCCAGGTTCGCTGGGGCAAGAACCTGGAGGTCTTCTTCCTCGACGAGCGCAGCTTCCGCAGCAGCGCCTCCGACTACCAGGGGGTATGCGACAACCCGCCCGGCAGCGGCAACCCGGACCTCGCGCCGACCGCGCCGCAGAGTGTTCGCGACGCGTTCGCTCCGCTCGTCCCGCAGTTCAGCAACCCGCCGTCCCAGGCGTGCCTGAATTCGATCAACGATCCGAGCCGGACGATGCTCGGCTCGAAGCAACTGGCGAAGTTCAAGCAGGCGATCGCGAAGTCGAGCGCGACGTTCAAGGTGATCTTCAACGAGGTCCCGATCCAGCAGTTCTACGCAAACCCCTACGACCGCTGGGAGGGCTATGAGGCCGAGCGCAAGGCGCTGCTGGCCTACCTGCGCGACAACGTCAAGAACGTCGTCTTCCTGACCACGGACGACCATGGGAACCTCGTCAACGACGCCCGGTTCTGCACCCTCGAGTGCGACCCTCCGCAGAACTCAGGGATCCTGGACATCACCACCGGCCCGGTCGCGACCGAGACGTTCTCCGATGAGATCAGCATCGCGGTCGGCAATCCCAGCGCCGGCGCGCTGGTCCACGACCTGTTCTTCAAGCCTGCGCCGCCAGATGGCCTCGGGATGCCCTGCGCGGCGATGGACCAGTACAGCTACGCCCAGGTCGAGGTCTCGAAGAGCGCGGTGAAGGTCGACCTGCTCGACGTCAACGACCAGCCGGTGATCGACACGGGCGACGCTTCGACCGCGACAGCGGCAACCCCGACCTGCGGCCAGATCGTCATCCCGAAGCAGTAGCGGCCGCACGCGATCCGCGGCCCGTATAGGTTCCGCGGCGATGCGGACCGAGGCGCGCTTTCCCGGGATTGGCCGCGGCGCCGGCCACTACGAGAGCTTCTACATCAAGGCCACCCGACCCGGGGGCGGCCGGGCGGTCTGGATTCGGCACACGGTCCACAAGCGCCCCGGCGCCGAGCTCACGGGATCGATCTGGTTCACCCTCTTCGACGCCGCGGCGCCGCCGCCGCGGGCGACCAAGGTGACGGTCGGCGCCGATCGGGTGACGGCCCCGACGGGGGCCTACATCAGGGTCGCCGAGGCGGAGCTGGGGCCCGGGACGGCGAGCGGCAAGGCGACGACCGACGAGCTCGAGGTGAGCTGGGACCTGACCTTCACCGACGGGCCCGAGGCCTTTCGCCACCTTCCCTACGACCTCCTCTACCGGGCGCGGCTGCCGAAGACGAAGCTGCTCTCGCCGTATCCCGACTCGCGGTTCACCGGCACGCTCACGGTCGGCGGCGAGCGGATCGAGCTCGAGGGCTGGCCGGGGATGATCGGGCACAACTGGGGCGCCGAGCACGCCGAGCGTTGGACCTGGATCCAGGCGAACGAGTTCGGCGGCGGCAACGGGTTCTTCGACGCCGGCTTGGGCCGGATCAAGGTCGGGCCGCTGACCACGCCCTGGATCGGCAACGCCGTCCTCGAGCTCGATGGCGAGCGCCACCGGCTCGGCGGCCTCGACCGGATCCGCTCGACCGAGGTCGGTGAGCGACCGACCGAGTGCGAGTTCGAGCTCACCGGAAAGGACATCAGGGTCGAGGGCCGCGTCGGCTCGGAACCGACCAACTTCGTCGCCTGGGTGTACGCGGACCCGGTCGGCCCCGAGCACAACACGCTCAACTGCTCGATCTGCGATCTCGCGCTGGTCGTCGAGCGCCAGGGTCACCCGGCGCGCCGGCTCGAGTGCAAGGGCGCAGCCGCGTACGAGCTCGGGATGCGGGAGACCGGCCACGGAATCCCGGTGCAGCCCTACCCGGACGGCTGAACCGGATCTGCGGATAACTACGGCTTTCGTATTGGTCCCGATCGGTCGATATGCAGTCCAGGACCATGCTCAAAGCACGGACAAACGGGGCTGCCCTGCCCGCTGACGACCGTTCCCTGATGGCGCCGATCGCCGCGCTCATGTACGCCGCGGCCGCCTTGCTGGTCAGCTTCTCGGTCCTCCTGCTCCCGCACCCGCCCGAGATGAACACGACCGTGATGCTCTCGCTGGCGGCGGTCGGGGTCGTCGCGGCGCCGGTTCTCTGGATCTGGCGGGAGCGGTGGCCGGGATGGTTCTTCCAGATCTCGACGGCGTCGGGCTCGGTCCTGCTCGGCCTCTGCGTCTACTACGGTGGCGACGCGAGCTCGCCCTACGCGCTGCTGATCCTCTGGGTCGCCGTGTTCAGCGCCTACTTCTTCACCCCGGCACAGACCGCCGCACAGCTCGTCTTCGCCGGCGCCGTCTACGCGGTCGCGCTGGCCGCCCATCCGCAGGGGGCCGAGGGGACCGACGCCGCCGCACACTGGCTGCTGGTGATGGCGGGCGTTGCGATCGCCGCCGGGATGGTCACTGCGCTGGTCTCATCGCGGCGCAAGCTCGAAGTCGAGCGCGAAGCGCTGCTGATCGAGACGCTCGAGCTGGCCCGCACCGATCCGCTCACCGGGCTCTCGAACCGCCGCACCTGGCTCGAGGAGCTCGACCGCGAGCTGGTGCGCGCCCGCCGTGGAGGCCACGTCTGCGTCGCGATGCTGGACCTCGATCACTTCAAGGAGTTCAACGACGAGTACGGCCACGTCGCCGGGGACCTGCTGCTGCAGGAGCTGGCGAAAACGTGGGCGGCCGCGGTCCGTCCGTCCGACACCCTCGCCCGCTACGGCGGCGAGGAGTTCGCCCTGCTGCTGCCGGCCTGCGAGCTCGAATACGCCGCCGAGGTGGTCGAGCGGCTGCGGACGATGGTCCCGGAGGGCCAGCACTGCTCGGCGGGGCTCGCCTGCTGGGACGGCTCGGAGTCGCCGATCGGGCTGATCGCCCGCGCCGACACCCGCCTCTACGCCGCCAAGGGCCGCGGCCGCGATCAGCTCGTCGCGGCCGACTGAGCGGCGCGCCCGGGTCTTACAGCTAGGCCACCGACAACACCTCGAGGGACTTGCTCCCGCCGCGCGGAGTCTCGAAGCTGACCTCGTCCCCCTGGCTGGCGCCGACCAGTGCCGCGCCGATCGGGCTCTCGACCGACAGCTTGGCGGCGGCGAGGTCCGCCTCGAGCCGGTGGACCAGGGTCACCTCGGTGACCTTGCCGCTCTCGGCGTCCCGGTAGCTGATCTGCGAGCCCACTCCGGCGACGCCGCCCGAGGCGGCCTCCGCGACCACCGCGCTCGCCAGCTGATGCTCGAGCACGCGGATCCGCGACTCGTTCATCCCCTGGGCCTCGCGGGCGGCGTGGTATTCGGCGTTCTCCGACAGGTCGCCGAAATCACGCGCCGTCTTGATCGCCTTCCTGATCTCCGGCCGCTTGACCTCGGTCAGGTGCTTGAGCTCGGCCTCGGCCTTGGCCTTGCCCTCGGGGCTGATCGTGTCCTGCTGTCTTGCCATCCGCGCACGGAAGCTACCGGCCTCACTATCGGCGTGAGAACCGGGCCCAGGTCGACCGCAGCCCTAGCCGCGAGCGCAGGGTGTCGCCGGTCACCGTGCTCGATCCGGCGCTGCCGACCACACGGGCCGTGACGATCCGCGGCGACTTGCCCGTCGCCGTGACCTCGATCCGCTTCAGGCTGCCATCGAAGAGGCCGCCGAGCTTCGATTCCATCTGCTGGTCGGAGAGGCTCTCGGTCCAGTTGTGGACCGGCGACGCGTCGTCGAACGGGTCGTCGACCGACTTCAGATAGGGAACCGCGTTGCCGCCCGCGAACCCGAACTCCGAGTTCTCGGTCTGCCCGCCCGAGGTCGAGAAGTAGTAGGTGATCGCCGGGTCGCCGCGGTAGGTGACGATCTTCCTCGCCGTCTCCTCGACCGCACGGTTGGTCTCCCTGGTCTCGGAGTCCTTGCCGCCGTAGACCTGGCTGCGCGTGTCGGCGTAGTGGTCGAACGGGCCGGTGCGCTCGGTGGCGAGGCCGTAGGAGCGAGCGACCACCGCCTGCGCCTCGAGCGCGGCGGCGGGCCACGACGACGGGACCTCGTTCGCGACCACACCCTTGACGTACGCCTCCGAGCCGAGCTCGTTGATGACCAGGATGTTCCCTCCCGTCGCCCGCGCGACAAGGCTGCCTCGGTAGCGGCCGAGGCCGTCGATCCTGATTCCGGTCGACGCCTCTCCCTCGGCCCCGCAGCCGGCGAGCCGCCGGCCACCCTGCTTGCGCAGGACCACCTGGCCCGACTCGACCCCGAAGCTGTAGCGGTCGCGGCGATCGAGGCGCCTACCGCACCCCTTGCCGGCGCCCTTGAAGCCGACCGTCCCCTGCCCGGAGCCGAGCAGGACGCGGACCTCGCCGCCGGCGCGGCCGAGGTCGGTGTGGACGAAGTAGTGGTCGAGGATCTGCCTGTAGTTGCGCCCGTGCTCGGCGAACCCGAAGGCTCCGTACTGCGAGAGGCCGACGCCGTGGCCGAAGCCGTGGCCCCTGACCTTCCACGCGCCGCCGGCCGCCGGCGGCGCCACGAGCGCCACGGCAGCGAGGCACGCCAGAGCTGTTCGCGTGATCGCGGTCATCGTCCCGCCCCCGTTAACGGGAACAGCGTAGGGAAAGCATGGTTGCGGCAAACGAGATTCAATGGAGGCGCAATGGGCCGTTCCGACGACGAACAGAGGCTGATCGACCGGACCCCGCGCCAGCTGCTGATCGGGGGCGAGTGGCGCGACGGCGGCGGCGGCGAGACGCTCGCGGTCGAGGACCCGGCGACCGGCGAGACGATCTGCGAGATCGCCGACGCGACTCCCGAGGACGCGACGGCAGCGCTCGACGCCGCCTGCGACGCGCAGCCGGAGTGGGCGACGAGCGCCCCCAACGAGCGCTCCGAGATCCTTCACCGCGCCTTCGAGGCGCTGACCGACCAGGCGGACGAGCTCGCCCTGCTGATGACCCTCGAGATGGGCAAGGCGGTCGCCGAGTCGAAGGCCGAGATCACCTACGCGGCGGAGTTCTTCCGCTGGTTCTCGGGCGAGGCGCTGCGGATCGACGGCTACTACAAGACCGCGGGCAACGCAGCCTCGCGCGTCTTGGTCATGCGCCAGCCGATCGGTCCCTGTTACTTCATCACCCCCTGGAACTTCCCCAACGCGATGGGCACGCGCAAGATCGGCCCGGCGATCGCGGCCGGCTGCACGATGGTCGCCAAGCCGGCGCAGCAGACGCCGCTCTCGATGCTGGCGCTGGCGAAGCTGCTCGAGGAGTGCGGGCTGCCGCCCGGGGTCCTGAACGTGATCACCGGCTCCTCGTCGAGCGCGATCTCGAAGCCGATCATCGGCGACGAGCGGCTCCGCAAGCTGTCCTTCACGGGCTCGACGGAGGTCGGCAAGCAGCTGATCGCCCAGGCCGCCGACAACGTGCTCAAGGTCTCGATGGAGCTCGGCGGCAACGCCCCGTTCCTGATCTTCGACGACGCCGACATCGACGCAGCGGTCGAGGGCGCGATGATCGCCAAGATGCGCAACATCGGCGAGGCCTGCACCTCGGCCAACCGCTTCCACGTCGCCGAGGGTGTTGCGGGGGAGTTCGCCGAGAAGCTGGCGCAGCGGATGGGCGCGCTGAAGCTCGGGCGCGGCACAGAGGAGGGAATCGACGTCGGGCCGCTGATCGACGCCGACCAGCGCGAGAAGGTCGCCGAGCTGGTCGGCGACGCGGTCGACCAGGGCGCCACCTGCCTGGTCGGCGGCTCGGCGGTCGACGGCGCCGGCTACTTCTTCGAGCCGACCGTGCTCGCCGATGTCCCCGACTCGGCCCGGCTGCTCCGTGAGGAGATCTTCGGCCCGGTCGCCCCGGTGAAGGGCTTCGCCTCCGACGAGGAGGCGGTCGCGGCCGCCAACGCGACCGAGTACGGACTGGTCGCCTACGTCTACACCCGCGACGTCAAGCGGGCCTTCCGCGTCTGCGAGCAGCTCGAGAGCGGGATGATCGGCCTCAATCAGGGGATGGTCTCCAATGCCGGGGCCCCGTTCGGGGGTGTGAAGCAATCGGGGATCGGCCGCGAGGGCGGCAACGAGGGCATCCACGAGTTCTTGGAGACGAAGTACGTCGCCGTCAACGTGTAGCGGTCCAACGCGGCGAACGTCCCGGAAGGTGCCCTGGAGGGGTTACTCAGGGACGCTCGGCGATGTACCGACTACGCGCCGATCGCCTGGCCGGGCTCGTAGGCCGGGAAGAGGATCGCCAGCAGCGGCGCGAAGCGGTCGAAGCGCTCGATCTCGCAGCCGTTCGTCCGAATGAGCTCCGTGTCGATCGGCTCGCCCCCGATCGTGCCCTCGATCGTGACCACGTCGGGGCCGCCGTAGATCTCGGTGCAGGCGGTCTCGGGCGGAACGGGCGCTCCCGGGTCATCCGGCAACGCGGCGATCGCCTCGCAGGCCGCGGGCTCGGCGCCCGGGCAGCTCACGGTGGCGACCGCGGCGTCGCCTCCGTCGGCCGGGCGACCGTCGGCCGAGACGGTGATCACGAGCTCGGTGGCCGGTGCGCCGGGGGCCGCTGTCGTCTCCGCCCCGTCGCCCTCGCCGCAGCCGCCGATCGCGGCGGCGAGCAGGGCGAGGGCGGCGAGCGGCTTCAGCGCCCGAGCAGCTGGCCGAGCAGCCCGCCGGCGGTCTGGCGCTTCTCCAGGTAGCACTGGTGGTAGTCCTCGGCACGCCAGAACGGCTTCGCCGGGGTGACCTCCGTGACGATCTCGCCACGGAAGCGGCCGCGGTTGGCATCGAGCACCTGGCGCGCCGTCTCGGCCTGCGCCTCGTCCTCGGTGAAGATCACCGAGCGGTATTGCCAGCCGACGTCCGGGCCCTGGCGATTGAGCTGGGTCGGGTCGTGGATCTCGAAGTACTTCTGGACCAGGTCCGCGTAGTCGATCGTGGCGGGGTCGAACTCGACCCGGCAGACCTCGACGTGGCCCGTGTCGCCACGGCAAACCTGCTCATAGGTGGGGTTCTCGAGCTCGCCGCCCTCGTAGCCGACGGCGGTGTCGATGACGCCGTCGAGGGCGCGGAACTGCTCCTCGACCTGCCAGAAGCAGCCGGCGCCGAAGGTCGCGAACTCGGTCTTGGTGGCGGTGTTCTCAGTCATGTGCATCAGTCTGACGACTCCGCCGTTCGTTACGCATGAAAAGGGCCCCGCCGAAGCGGGGCCCTCTCGATGGTCGTCAGCCCTGATCCGGACTAGTCGGCCTTGATCGCCTTCTGGGCGTGCTCCCAGGCCTTGCGGTAGTGGTCGATCGCCTCCTTGGGCTTGTCGGCCGCCGCGTCGGCGTCGCCCTTGCCCATCTCCTCGTTGGCCTTGTCGATCTCCGCGTCGCGCTTCGGGTTCGACGGCAGCGCCTCCGCGTCGTCGATCGCCGTCTGTGCGAGGTCGTGGTCGATGTCGACCAGCTCGTCGATCTCCGGGGAGACATCCGGGGGGACGGTCACCTTCAGCAGGTGGCCGACCGCGTCCTTCTCCTCGCTGAACACCCGGTGGCCCTTCTTCGGGTCGAGGTGCGAGTCGTCGACCCAGTTCTCTGAGTCGAGCGACTTGTCGATGTGCTTGATCGCCTCGCCGATCTCCTTGGCGTCCTTGCCGGTGGCGCTTCCCTGCTTGGTCGCGAGGCTGTCGCGGACGTCCTGCTTGCGATCCATCGGGCCGTCGGTCCGCAGCTCGGTGTTGTCGATCGCCAGGTCATGTACCTCCTGGTTCGCGAACCAGCCGATGCGGTCGCCACCCACTGTTCCGATCGCGTGTGAGGTGTGGATGGTTCGGGCGGCCACCGTCGTGCCCCCCGCGTCGAGGATGTTCAGATCGACCGAGAGGTTCCCGGCGTTAACGCCGGTGTCCTCGTAGAACCGGTGCTGGAGCGTGTACCAACCGGAGGTGGTGATCACCGCCGGAGGCCGGCAGGCGTTCGGCGCCGCGGAGGGATTCGGGCACGGGTTGCCCGGGAACGTCGAGCTCCGGAACGCGTTCGTGCTCGTGCCGATCACCCAGGTTGATCCCGCCGTTCCCGCGTTGAACACGAAGTCCTGAAGGAAGGTCCCGCTCGAGTTGTTGATCTCCGAGGTGAAATCGAAGCGGTGGTCGGGGTGGGTCGTGGCCCAGCCGGTGTCGAGATAGACGTCGACCTCGGTCACGAATCCGCCGGCAGGGAAGGTCGGATTGGCCGACGCTGCCTTGCCCCAGCGGGTGAACGGACCCTGGCAGGTTGTGCTCGAGCTGAACGGCGGAGCGCAGCCCCCCGACTGGGAGTTCCTCAGACGGGCGTGGAAGCCGCCGGATGCCGAGGCGATCCCGTCGGCGTACCCGCCCCCGTTCGTGTATCCGCTCGCTTCGCGATGGATGGTGCCCGGACCGAAGTTGTTCCATCCCGAGGTATCGGTCTCGAACCCCTGGGAATAGTCGGCGCTCGCGAAACTCGGGACGAGCATCAGCCCGAGCAGCGCGGCGACCGACAGCAGCAGTGTGCGTGTGGTGCGCATGTTCTCTCCTGTGATTGACGCCGGCGCTTCGGGCATCCTGCCTCGCTCGCGGCGCAAGTGTGTCCGCCCAACCCCCAGGCGGTCTCCGACTGGCCGAGGCTATAACGCGGCGAGGGCCGTGTCTATCGGTAGGAACTACGGAAACGAACGTACTAGCCGGAACCAGGTACTCAGCCGTGCGGGCGCGCCATCTTCACGAAGTCGAGCGCCTCCTCGAGCACCGCTTCGGAGACGCCCTTCTCGATCGCGACCTCGCGCACCGTACGGTTGGACGTCGCCGCCTCCTTGACGATCTCGGCGGCCTTGTCGTAGCCGATGTGCGGGTTGAGCGCGGTCGCCACCTGCAGGGTCGACTCGGCGTGACGCTGGAGCATCTCCTCGTTCGGCTCGATCCCGCTCACGCACTTCTGGTCGAGCAGGCGCGCGGCGGCGGCCAGCAGCTTGATCGAGTCGAGCAGGTTGCGGGCGATCAGCGGCACCCGGACGTTGAGCTCGAACTGGCCCTGGGTGCCGGCGATCGCGATCGCCGCGTCGTTGCCGATCACCTGGTCGCCGACCTGGATCGTCACCTCGGGGATGACGGGGTTGACCTTGCCGGGCATGATCGAGGAGCCCTTCTGTAGCTCCGGCAGCCGGATCTCGGCGAGGCCGGCGCGTGGGCCGGAGCCCATCAGCGCGAGGTCGCCGGCGATCTTGATCATCGAGACCGCGACCACCTTCAGCGCGCCCGAGAGCTCGACCAGGGCGTCGCGGTTGCCGTTCGCCTCGAACGGGTCCTCGGGGCCCGAGATCTGGAGCCCGGTCGCCTCGCTGAGCTTGACCCGCACCCGCTGCGCGAACTCGGCGTGAGTATTGATCCCGGTCCCGGTCGCGGTGCCGCCGAGCGGGATCTGCCCGACCCTGCCGAGCGTGTCGCGGACCCGGGCCGCGCCGAGGCGGATCTGGGCCGCGTAGCCGTTGAACTCCTGGCCCAGGGTCACCGGGACGGCGTCCATCAGATGGGTGCGTCCGGACTTGACGTGATCGGAGAACTCCTCGCCCTTCCCGGCCAGGGTCGCCGCGAGCGCGTCGAGCGCCGGCAGCAGGTCGTCGTGGACCTCGCCGAGCGCGGCCAGATGGACGGCGGAGGGGAAGACGTCGTTCGACGACTGGCCCATGTTGACGTGATCGTTGGGATGGGCTCCGTCGCCGGCGAGGTTGGCCATCACCTCGTTCGCGTTCATGTTCGACGAGGTCCCGGAGCCGGTCTGGAAGACGTCGATCGGGAACTGATCGTCGTGCTCGCCGCCGCCGACCGCGTCGCCCGCGGCGGCGATCCGCTCGGCGACGTCGGCGTCGAGCTTGCCGAGCTCGGCGTTGACGCGGGCGGCCGCCGCCTTGATCCGGCCGAGCCAGTGGATCACCGGGGCCGGCACCGGATGCCCGGAGACCGGGAAGTTCTCGACCGCCTTCGCGGTCTCGCCGCCCCACAGCTGCTCAGTCACCTGATCCTCCATCGTCGCCATGGATTGAGGCTATCGCCCGGGCTCACGCCTACGCCGGCTTGTGGCGTTCTCGATACCGCCGCGCCTTTTCCCTGTTTCCGCACTCTCCCATCTCGCACCAGGTCCCGGAGCGGTTGCGGGAGTGGTCGTAGAACGCCCAGCGGCAGTCCTCGGCCGGGCACGACTTCAGCCGCGGCCAGCTGCCGTCGCTCATCGATCCGTGGACGATCGTCAGCAGGCGGGCGATCGCCGACTCGACGCCACGGCCGCGCGCGATGAGCGCCGCCCCGTCGCCGCCAAACCGAAGTCCGACGGCGGCCCTCTCCGCGTGATCGTTGAGGGTCGTGAGTGCGCCGGCCGGGGGCGGCTCGGAGAGGTTGTTGGCGAGCAGCAGCTGCCGGAGCGCCTCGCGGACCTCGACCAAGCGCTCCCGGTCCGCCTCCGCCATCGAGCGCTCGACGTCGCCGAGCTCGTGCGCCGCCAGCCAGGCTCGCGCGCCCTCGCGCGAGTCCAACGCGTCGGTCCCCTCCTCGACATCGAGCGTGTTGACGAAGGCCCGGACCAGCTCGAGCTCCGCCGGTGCTGTCTGGTCGGTCGGCATAACCGACATATTACCCAGACCGGTTACTCTGTGCTATAACTACCTAGTACAAAACACTGGTTAGGAGATGCCATGCACCCGACGATGATGATCATGTTCATGGACGCGGTCCGCTCCGAGCGGGAGCGCCGGGCGCGCGACCTGAGGTACTTCCGGCGTTAGCCGCCGGCCTGGCCGGCGGCATAGCCCTCGCCGAAGGAACGCTCGAACCCGGCCCCGAACGGCTCGCCGCCGGGGCCGGTATAGCGGGCGGCTGAGTCGAGCCGCAGGACGAGGTCCTCGTGAATGCCTCCGGTCGCCGACGCTCCCTCCTGGACGGCGCCGACCAGGTAGCCGAGGCGGACGATCGTCTGGGGGTCGGGGTCGCGGAGGATCCGGCGGTTGAGCTCGGTCGCCGCGTCGATCACCGACTTGCCGACCGTCTGCAGGGCGCCGCTCTCCTGGTCCTCGACCAGGCACGAGCTGATCGGCGTCGCGCCGTCGAGCCGGACCTCGGCCGGCGCGGCCTCGAGCGCCTGCAGATACGCGCTCCCCGGCTGCAGGCAGGCGGAGGGCGTCTGGGGGGCGTCGTCCGAGCCGCAGCCGGAGAGGGCGACCAGCGTCGCCGCCCCGGCCGCGATGAGCCCGATCCGCACCACCTCATCGTAGGCAGTGCCGAGCACCGGCAGGCGGCCAGATGGTTGATTCCACGGCCTCGCGTGCGCGGGGGCGCGCGGGACCGAGCTGGGCGTGGCGATCGAGCGAAGCGCATGTCCGTGGACATGGGCGAGTCCCGAGCGTCGCGATCCAGCGACGGTATCCGTGCGTCATCCGCGTGCGTGAAGGCGCGGGATCACCCATCTAGGCTCACGCGGTGAGCGCGATCGAGGACAGCTTCGGGCGGTTCGCCGGAGCGCACGGGCTCGCGCATGCCAGCGGTCATCCGGTCGAAGCGCTGACCCCGCTGCTCGCGCGGGCCGAAGGGCTGACGCTTGCACCCGCGGTTCGCGGTCACCTCCCCGGCGGCGGCGAGTGTGTGATCGGCCTGCTTCGCTACGGCGGCGGGCACGCGGTCGGCGCCGAGAGCGACCGGACCTTCGAGTTCCTGGTCGCGATCACCCGGGTCCCCGAATCCGAGCCGCTGATCCCGCGGCTCTTCTGCCGCCGCCACGGGCGGGTCGAGAGCGTCTCCGGGATGGGGTTCGAGCTCGACGACGAGCGGGCGTGGACGGAGAGCGAGGCGCTCGCGGCCCGCTACGAGGTCGCGACCAGCCCCTACCAGGACCCGAACTGGACCCGGCAGCTGCTCTCGCCGGAGTTCATCGACTGGCTGGTAACCGCGCCGCCGCCGAGCTTTGCCTTCGAGCTCGCATACGGCGACCTGGTCGGCTCGATCGACCTGGGCGACGGGGGCGTCGAGGCGCTCGAGTCTCTCTGGGAGGCGACCGGCGCGGTCGCGAAGCGGATCCGCGACGAGTGCGCCGAGGAGGTCTGACCGATGCGGCTCAACCGGCTCGGGGCGCAGATCATCGCCGTCTTCGCGGTCGTGGGCCTGCTGCTGATCGCGCTCGCGGTGATCGGCGTTCCCGGCGCGATCGTCTTCGCCCTGATCGGCGGCGCCTACGTGCTCGGGGCGCTGGTCTCAGTCGCGATCGCGATCCGGGCGCGGCTTCGCGCCCGCCACCGCCGCTGGCTGGCCGCCAACGGCCTTCGCGGGCGGGTGACGATCGTGGAGGCCTCGACCGAGATGTCGGTCAACGAGCAGCCCGTGTTCGATCTCGTCGTCGATGTCGAGATCCCCGGGCACGAGCCGCGCCGGGTCGAGCGCAAGCTGATCGTCGGCAGCTTCGCCGCCCGGCGGATGCGCCCCGGCATGGTCCTGCCGGCCTACGCCCACCCGCGCGACACGGACGACCTGCTGATCGTGTGGTGAGTGAAACCGCGGTTGACGCGGGCCCGCATTGATGAGAGGGTCGGTCGAGCACTACCCCGGCATGTCGGCACGGCCGCCGACGAGAGCCCGGATTCCAATCAAGGAGGGACGGAATGAGTCGACGTATCAGAGCGCATCTCCGCACCAACGTGGTCGGGTATGTCGCGATCTTCCTGTTCGCGATCGGCGGTACGGCCTACGCCACGCATCCGGGCGGCGCCAACACGATCGACAGCGGCGACATCATCAACGGACAGGTCACCGAGCCCGATATCGCCACCAACGCGGTGCGATCGGCGGAGATCCTGAACGACACGGTGGCCGGCGGCGGCCTCGAACAGCAGGACCTCCAGGGGGCCTCGGTCGGCGGCTCGGAGATCCGCAACAACGCGGTCGCGAGCGGCGAGGTCGAAAACGACTCGTTGGGCTCGGACGATCTGGGGCCGAACTCGGTCACCAACTCCGAGATGGAAGACAACGCGGTCGGCAACGCCGAGCTGGCAGACAGCGCGGTCGGCAGCGCCGAAGTGATTGACGACACCCTCGCCGGTGGCGGCCTGGTCCCCGCGGACCTGGCGGCCAACTCGGTCGGGACATCGGAGATCCAGACCGACGGGGTCGCGGCGAGCGAGATCCAGAACGACTCGATCGACTCCGGTGAGATCGTGGACTTCCAGCTCAGCAACCAGGACATCGGCGTCCTGTTCGCGGAGGTCAATGCAGACGCCACGCTCGCGAACTCGAGCGGCGGCGTGACGTCAGTGAGGGTCGGCGCGGTCGGAGCCGGCAACTATGAGGTCGACTTCGGGCGCAACGTCGCCGCCTGCACCGCCGTCGCGTCACTCGGTAACGCGACGACGGGCGTGCAGATCGGCGAGGTCAGCGCCGTCGACCGGTCCACCAACGTCGAGGCCGTATTCGTGGACACCAATACCTCCGCCGGCGCGGCCGCCGACAGGGCATTCCGCTTGGTGGTGGTCTGCTAGGACGTAGCGAAGACCCGAAGGGATGGAGACGGGGCGGCGCAAGCCGTCCCGTCTCTCTTCGACCCGGCCCCCACGGTGACGATACGTACGCTCAAGGTGCGCGAAAGGTAGGGCGGACGAGGATGAGACCGATGGTGTTGAAGGAGGCGAGGTGAGCAGTCACGAACTATGGAGCCAGAGGCGAGGCACGATCCTCGTCGCCCTGCTGGGGGTGGTGGCCGCCGCCCTCGGCTTCTACCTGGTGACCAAAGACGACTCGAGCGATGAATCTGCGGCGCCCACGTCGCTGAGCAGCGCAAGCTCCCCGGCAAGCGTCGAGCCGGCCGCTTCGGATCACGGTGCGCGCGATCAAAGCACGGGCGAGGGTCGCGGTGCGCGCGATCAAAGCACCGGCGGCAACGGCAGCAAAGACCAAAGCGGGGGCCGCGAGGACCTGGCGACGGTCGGGCAAAGCTCGGGGGGGCCGGCGCCACAGGCGGGGCAACCACTCGAGACCCAGCCCGGCGGTGAGGGCGAACCCGTGGCAGCAGACACCGAGGACCAGCCGCCGCCGTCAGCCACTGGTCCTGCCGACGGCTCTGAGTCGACCGAACCGGTCGGGAGCGGCGGGCAGCCGCCATCGGAGAATCCGGACCTGCACGGGCCGCCCACGCAGTTGCCGCCCGACGAGCCGGACCGTCCCGGCGACGACAAACCCTCGGTCGACCACGGCGACCCGAACGCGGACGGCAACAACGAGCCTCCGGGCGAGTAGCGCGACAGACCCGGGCGCGGTTGGCAGAATCCGGGGCTCGTCGATCGGCTGGGCCGGGCTTCCACGACTGACCGAAGCCGCGGGGGTTGACTCGCACGGGTGCGTGCGATTAGGGTCGGGCCCAACACCATTCGGAGAGGCCCGAAGGATCATGACGATCCGGCGGGCATAACTAAGCAGGCACTCCTCCGCGTGGGGGACGTGTTTCGGAGGGAGACACAGATGCGGATCCGCAACCACATCCGGTCCAACGTGGTCGGCTACTTGGCCCTGTTCTTTGCGATGAGCGGATCGGTCGCCTACGCGACCCATCCGGGCGGCGCGAACACGATCGACAGCGGCGACATCATCAACGGACAGGTCACCGAGCCCGATATCGCCACCAACGCGGTGCGATCGGCGGAGATCCTGAACGACTCGGTGGCCGGCGGCGGCCTCGAACAGCAGGACCTCCAGGGGAGCTCGGTCGGCGGCTCGGAGATCCGCAACAACGCGGTCGCGGGCGGCGAGGTCGAGAACGACTCCTTGGGCTCGGACGATCTGGGGCCGAACTCGGTCACCAACTCCGAGATGGAAGACAACGCGGTCGGCAACGCCGAGCTGGCAGACAGCGCGGTCGGCGCGGCGGAGGTCATTGACGACACCCTCGCCGGTGGCGGCCTTGGCGCTGCGGACCTGCAGGCGAACTCGGTCAACCAGTCGGAGATCGCGACCGACGGGGTCGCGGCCCTGGAGCTCCAGAACAACTCGATCGACTCCGGTGAGATCGTCGACTTCGGCCTCTCCAACCAGGACATCGGCGTCCTGTTCGCCCAGGTCAACGCCAACGGCACGCTCGCCAACTCGAGCGGCGGCGTCACCACGACCAAGCTCGCAGGGCTCGGCGCCTACGAGGTCGACTACGGTCGCAACATCAGCGCCTGCGCGTTCCTCACGACGCAGGGCGGCGCCGGCGTCGGCAGCGCCGGCGGCGCGATCACGGGCACCACCGATCGCAACGCCAACGTCGAGGCGACGTTCACGCAGACCAGGACGGACGCGAACGCGCTCGCCGACCGCGACTTCCAGCAGGTGGTGATCTGCTAGGAGTCGGATTCAACGACTGACAGCGTGTGAGAACGGGCGGCGCGAGCCGCCCGTTCTCACACGCGAGGAGATGAGCGCGAGCGAGCTGTGGGCACAACGACGCAGGACGATGCTGCTCGCGGTCGCTGCGGTGGCCGTGGCCGTGGGCCTCTATCGTGGGCCTCTATCTGCTGAGCGCCGGTGGATCGGATCAGGCTTCCACTCCCACAGACACGCCGCTCGCGGGGGCGGTCGCCGAGAGCACCGAGAAGGCCGACGCAGGCCGCAAGGGAACGGCAGGCGCCTCGGGGCAGAACGCCGAAGCCTCCCAGGCCCAGGCCCCGCCCGGGACCGTCGATCAGTCGGCGGACGACGATTCATCGGCGAACGCGCACGTACCGGAGCAGCCTCCGCCGGAAACCGAGGCCGAGCGCTCGCAGGCGGAGCCCGAGCATGTCCCGCCCCAACCCCCTTCCACGGGTCCCGGTGACCACTCGCCCGACGAGCCGCCGCACAACGGCACCGAGACGTCCGCCGACGATCACGGGACAGAGACGTCCGGCGCCGACCACGGCGACCCCTCCGTCGACGGCAGCGACGAGCCGCCGGGGAAGTAGCCCGCGCCGCGACGGATCGTCTGGTCAGTCAAGACGCGCGGCCTCGACGAATGATCGAAGCCGGGGGCTTGACTCGCAGGGGCGCGTGCGATTAGGTTCGCACCTAACACCATTTCGGAGGCCCGAGGGAATCACAAAGGATCCGGCGGGCGTAACCAACCAGGCACTTCTCCGCAGGGGACGTGTGCAGAGGGAGACATAGATGCGTATTCGCAACCACATCCGATCCAACGTGGTCGGTTACCTGGCCCTGTTCTTCGCGTTCAGCGGAGTCGCCTACGCAACCCATCCGGGCGGCGCGAACACGATCGATAGCGGCGACATCATCAACGGACAGGTCACCGAGCCCGATATCGCCACCAACGCGGTGCGATCGGCGGAGATCCTGAACGACTCGGTGGCCGGCGGCGGCCTCGAACAGCAGGACCTCCAGGGGAGCTCGGTCGGCGGCTCGGAGATCCGCAACAACGCGGTCGCGGGCGGCGAGGTCGAGAACGACTCCCTGGGCACGGCCGATCTGGGGCCGGACTCGGTTGCGGAATCCGAGCTGGGGCCAGATTCGGTGGACTCGAGCAAGGTCATTGACGCCACCCTCGGCGCGGCCGATCTCGGCGTCGACTCGGTCGGCAGCTCGGAGATTGCGACCGACGCCGTCGCAAACTCGGAGATCGTGGCCGACAGCGTCGGCAGCTCGGAGATCGTCACGGGCGTCGTCGGAGCCGACGAGATGGACACCGTTCACGAGCACACCGGGGCCGCTACGGACGTCGTCGACGGGACCGCCCACGACGGCATCTACGCGCCCTCGACGTCAACCGTGAACTGCGGCACCGGCGAGGACCTGCTCAGCGTGTCGGTCGACTGGACCGCCCTCGGCGGCCACAACGAAGTGATGTTCGCGGGCGTCGACACGATCACCCGGGGGGAGCCGGACTCGGCGACGGTCCGGGTGGGCTACGACGGCGGTGCAGGCCCGGCCACGTATCAGGCGACGGCAACCTGCATCTTCTAGCGGGTTAACGGCGCCGGCACGGCCGGCGAAGGCAAGCGGCCGGGAGCGGGGCGAGCGATCGCCCCGCTCCGCCGGTCGCCTCTATTAGGAAGGCGACGAGAACTTGAGCGAAGGGCAGACGAGAAGGACCTGGATTATCGGCGGCTTGGCCGTGGTGACCCTCGGCTTGGGGACCGTCCTGCTCTTCGGTGGTGGCGGATCCGGGCCTGACCAAGCGTCGGTTCAGATCGTGGCCGCCGGCGCCGGATCCGAGCAGGCGGACGCCGGGACCGCTGCCCAGGACCGCAATGCGCGCGACGAGCCGGGATCGGAGGGCGGTCGGTCGGGCGCCGGCCGCGAGGCGACCGACGAGTCGCAGGCGAATGCCGCCGCGATCCCAGAGCCCGACGCGGCCCCACCGGCGCCCGAGGACGTCCCCGCAGCGCCGGCAACCGGGACCGAGGAGGAAGTGCCCGGCGACGGAGACTCGAAGCCCAACCGCAATCCCGACCACTCCGGTCCCGGGGGCGAGCCCGAGGTGCCATCGACCCCCGCCGTGAGCGAGCCCGACACGCCCAACACGATTGACCAGCCGAACGTCAACCCGGACCACTACGGGCCCGGCGGCGAGCCCGAGGTGCCATCGACCCCCGCCGTGAGCGAGCCCGACACGCCCAACACGATTGACCAGCCGAACGTCAACCCGGACGAGTAAAGCCCGCGGGCGGGCTCCGACGTTTGACTCGGAGGGGTGGGAGTGAGAGGCTGCGCACGCAAGCATGGATGCGTGGAAAGGGAGAGCATGAGCGGACGGATCCGGAGCCATCTGCGCTCCAACGTGATCGGCTACCTGGCGCTGTTCTTCGCCCTCAGCGGATCGGTCGCCTACGCGACCCATCCGGGAGGGGACAACACGATCGACAGCGGCGACATCATCAACGGACAGGTCACCGAGCCCGATATCGCGACCAACTCCGTGCGATCGGCGGAGATCCTGAACGACTCGATGGCCGGCGGCGGCCTCGAACAGCAGGACCTCCAGGGGAGCTCGGTCGGCGGCTCGGAGATCCGCAACAACGCTGTCGCGAGCGGCGAGGTCGAGAACGACTCCCTGGGCTCGGACGATCTGGCGCCGGACTCGGTCACCAACTCCGAGATGACGGACGACTCGGTCGGCACGGCGGAGATCGCAGCCGACTCGATCACCGACGGTGAGGTCGAGGACTTCAGTCTCAGCAACGCGGACGTCGGGGCGATGTACGCGGAGGTCCAGGCGAGCGGCTTTCTCATCAACTCGAGCGGTGGGATCACGGCGACACACGTCGGCACGAGCAACAGCGGGACCTACCAGGTTGATTTCGGGCGCAACGTCAGCCTGTGCGCCGCGGTTGCCACCATCGGCTCGGATACCACCGCGATTTCTGACGGCGAGGTGAACGTCGCCGACACGCCGGGCAACGTCGAGGCGGTGACAGTCGACACGAACCTCAGCAACAACACGCCAGCCGATCGGCCGTTCCGCCTGATCGTGCTCTGCTGAAAGCGAACGGTTGGCAGAATCCGGGCGCTGATGCCCGGATTCCGCGCCGTCGACCCAAAGCAGTCGTTCCCCGAGCTCGAGCTGTCAGTGCTCGAGCGCTGGCGCGCCGACGATGTCTTCGGCCGCCAGCTCGCCCAGCGCCGCGATGCGGGCGCGCCGGTGTGGAGCTTCTACGAGGGCCCGCCGACCGCGAACGGACAGCCCGGCTCGCACCACGTTCTGGCCCGGGCGTTCAAGGACATCTATCCCCGCTATCAGGCGATGCGCGGCCACTACGTCCCTCGCAAGGCCGGCTGGGACTGCCACGGGCTGCCGGTCGAGCTCGAGGTCGAGAAGGAGCTCGGGATCGCTTCGAAGGTGGAGATCGAGGACTACGGGGTCGCGGAGTTCAACGCCAAGTGCCGCGAGTCCGTGTTCCGCTACGTCGAGGAGTGGGACCGGCTGACCGAGCGGATCGGCTTCTGGGTCGACCTCGACGACCCGTACGTGACCATGACCAACGACTACATCGAGTCGGTCTGGTGGGCGCTACGGCAGATCTGGGACGCTGACCGGCTCTACAAGGCGCACAAGGTGGTGCCGTATTGCCCGCGCGACGGTACCGCGCTCTCCTCGCATGAGGTGGCCCAGGGCTACGAGGACGTGATCGACCCCTCCGTCTACGTCCGGCTGCCAATCACACAACTGCCCGCCGCCTCCTCGGCTTCGCCTCCGGGGGCGACGGGGTCGGCGCAGGTCGAGCTTGGCGACAGCCTGCTCGTCTGGACGACGACGCCGTGGACGCTGATCTCCCACGCCGCGGTGGCAGCCGGCGGAGACATCGAATACGCGCGGGTTCGGGTCGGCGACGAGGTCGTGATCGTCGCCCGTCCGCTGGTCGAGCGGGTCCTGGGCGAGGACGCCGAGCTGCTCGCCCATTTCCCGGGCACGGCGCTGGAGGGGATCCGCTACGAGGCGCCGTTCGACTACGTCAAGGGCGAGGACTTCGGCCCGCTCGGCCACTCGGTGCTGCTCGCCGACTTCGTCAGCACGGACGACGGCACCGGTCTCGTCCACACGGCGCTCGCCTTCGGCGAGGACGACTTCCGGCTCGGCGAGCAGTACGGGATGACGCTCCAGAACCCGGTGAGGCCGGACGGGACGTACGACGAGCGGGTTCCCGATTTCCAGGGCAAGATGGTCTTCGAGCACAACCCCGAGATCGTCGAGGCGCTGCGCGAGCGGGGCCGGCTGTTTCGCGCCGAGGAGTACGAGCACGCCTACCCGCACTGCTGGCGCTGCGGCACGCCGCTCCTGTATTACGCGAAGTCGAGCTGGTACGTGGCCACCTCCCAGCTTCGCGACCTGATGCTCGAGGTGAACGAGGGCATCGACTGGCATCCCGAGCACATCAAGCACGGCCGCTTCGGCAAGTGGCTGGAGGGAAACGTCGACTGGGCGTTGTCGCGGGAGCGCTACTGGGGCACGCCGCTGCCGATCTGGGAGTGCACCGGGTGCGAGGCACGCTGGTGCGCCGGCTCCGTCGCCGAGCTGCGCGAGCGCGGCGGCGCGGTGCCCGACGACCTGCACCGTCCCTACATCGACGACGTGGTGCTGAAGTGCGAGCAGTGCGGCGGGGAGATGCGCCGGGTGGTCGAGACGATCGACGCCTGGTTCGACTCGGGGTCGATGCCGTTCGCGCAGTTCCACCATCCGTTCGAGAACACCGAGGAGTTCGAGTCGCGGTTTCCCGCGGACTACATCTGCGAGGGGCTCGACCAGACCCGCGGCTGGTTCTACTCCCTCCTCGCCGTGGCCACCCAGGTCTTCGGGCGCGGCAGCTACGAGCACTGCGTCTGCCTCGGGCTGATCGCCGATGCCGACGGCCAGAAGATGTCGAAGAGCCGGGGGAACGTCGTCGACCCCTGGGAGGTACTCGACCTCCACGGCGCCGACGCCTTCCGCTGGTACTACCTGAGCTCGCAGCAGCCATGGGCGGGCTACCGGTTCTCGGTGGACACGGTCGGCGAAGCGGTGCGCCAGTTCATGCTCACGCTCTGGAACACGTACTCGTTCTTCGTCCTCTACGCGAACGCCGAGGGCCTGGACCCCGACGACTTCGGCGAGCCGGCGCTGAGCGACGAGCCGCTCGACCGCTGGGTCGTGTCGCGCCTACAGGGGCTGACGCGGTCGGTGATCGAGCGCATGGACAACTTCGACTGCACGACGGCCGGGCGGGAGATCGCCGCCTACGTCGACGAGCTCTCGAACTGGTACGTCCGCCTCAACCGCCGCCGCTTCTGGGACGGCGACCGGGAGGCGTTCGCGACCCTGCGCCACTGCCTGATCGCGGTCGCGAAGCTGCTCGCGCCGTTCACCCCGTTCCTCACCGACGAGATCCACGCCAACCTGACCGGCGACGGCGACTCGGTCCATCTCGCCGACTATCCCGAGCCGAACGCCGAGCTCGAGGACGGCGGGCTCGAGGCCGGGGTCGAGGCGGCGATGCGGGCGATCGAGCTCGGCCGCGCGGCTCGTGCCCAGGCGAAGATCAAGAACCGCCAGCCGCTGCGGCGGGCGGTGATCGTCGCCACCGAGGCCGAGCGGGCCGAGATCGAGCGGCTCGCCGAGCTCGTCCGTGCCGAGCTCAACGTCAAGGAGCTCGAGTTCGTCTCCGAGGAAGGCGAGCTCGTTCGCTACTCCGTGAAGCCGAACTACCGCGTGCTCGGGCCGCGGTTCGGCAAGGCGATGCCGCAGGTTGCCGCGGCCGTCGGCGCGCTCGACCCCGCCCACGTCGCGGAGGCGGTCCGCGGCGAGCGCCGGCTCGGCGTCAGCGTCGATGGCGCCGACCACACGCTCGAGCCCGGCGACGTCACCCTGGTGATGGAGCCGCTGGAGGGCTACGAGGTCGAGGCCGAGGCCGGGCGCGCGGTGGCGCTGGCGCTCGAGCTCGACGACGAGCTGCGCCGTGAGGGCCTCGCGCGCGAGATCGTGCATGCGATCCAGAACGCCCGCAAGCAGGCGGGCCTCGACGTCTCCGACCGGATCTCCCTGACGCTCAGCGGCGACGAGGCACTGGTCGACGCCGCGCGGACGCACGAGGAGTACATCGCCGGCGAGACGCTCGCGACCTCGGTCACCTACGACGGCGCCGGACTGGCGATCGCCGCCTCGATCGAGGGACGCGAGCTGGGGATCGGGATCGAGAAGAGCTGAGCGCGGGTCGAGGCCGGTTAGTTGGCCTTGACCTTCATCTTCATGTCCTCGTGGACGGTGCAGATGATCTTGTAGGTCCCGGCCTTCTTGAACTTGTGCTTGTACTTGAAGCCGGTCTGATCGGTCGTCTCCGAGGCGAACGACCCACCGGGGCCCTTCTTCTTGGTGACGTTGTGGTCGTCCTTGCCGACCCACTTGAACTTGACCTTGTCGCCGGCGGAGATCGAGACGGTCGTCGGGCTGAAGAAGTCGTCGTCGACCTGGACCGTCTTCCCGGCGCGCCCGCTGGCGCCGGAGACGGAAAGCGCCAGGACGGCGACCAGGGTCAGGGGGACGAGAGCTAGGAGTCTGCGCATATTCACACCAGGGCCGGCTCGAGCTCGGCCTCGAGGCGGCGTTTCGGTAGGGCACCCACGATCCGCTTCGCCTCCGAGCCGTCCCTGAACAGGATCAGGGTGGGGATCGAGAGGACCTCGTAGCGGCCCGCGGTCTGCTGGTTGTCATCGACATTGAGGCTGACGATCGTCAGCTCCTCGCGCTCGGCCGCCATCTCCTCGAGGATCGGATGGACGACGCGGCACGGCCCGCACCACGGAGCCCAGAAATCGACGAGCACCGGGCCGTCGGCGTCGAGCACGTCGGCCTGGAAGTTCGCGTCGGTCACGTCGGGGAGCTTGCCAGTCACTCTAGGTCTCCTAACCCTCTTCAGTTGCGTTTGATGCGTGGGTGGACTACTTCAAAAAGTATAGTTGGTCCGCCAAGGCCTGCGCCCACACAATATGCCGTCACGGCCGGCGACTCCCGAGTCGCATCAGCGGGACGCGCCACGCGGCCTCCAGGACGATCGAGCCGGTCATCTTCGACTCGCCGACGCGCCGGTCGTGAAAGACGATCGGGACCTCGACCACCCGGAATCCGGCACGGACGGCGCGGAACGTGGTCTCGATCTGGAACGCGTAGCCCAGCGACGGAATCGTCCCGAGGTCGATCGCCTCGAGGACCACTCGGCGGAAGACCTTGAACCCGCCGGTCAGATCCGCGATCCCGAGCCCGAGCATCGCGCGCGCGTAGGCGCTGCCGCCGCGGCTGATCAGCCGCCGCGCCGGCCCCCAATCGGCGACCGCCCCATCGCCGACGTAGCGTGAGCCGAGCACCAGGTCGGCGTCGGCCGTCGCCGCGAGCAGGCGCGGCAGGTCGGTGGGGTCGTGCGAGAAGTCGGCGTCCATATGGGCGACGAGCTCCGCCCCGCCGGCGAGCGCCCGGCGGAAGCCGGCGACGTAGGCGGGGCCGAGGCCCTCCTTGTCGGGACGATGCAGCACCTCGACGTCGGGATCGGCCGCCGCCAGCCGGTCGGCGATCTCGCCGGTGCCGTCGGGCGAGGAGTCGTCGACGATCAGCAGTCGCCGCTCGGCCGGCAGCCGTTCGAGGATCGCCGCGGCGATCGGCTCCAGGTTCGCGGCCTCGTTGTAGGTCGGGAGCACGAGCCAGACCGGGCCGGGCGCGGAGTTCGCGGGCACGCGCGCAATCTAGTGCCCCGTCAACCGGCACTAGAGTCAGAGCCGTGCCGATGCGAAACGCCGAGATCGCCGCCGCGCTGTCCGAGCTCGGGACCCTGGCCGAGCTCGACGGCGCCAACCGCTTCCGCGTGATCGCCTACCAGGAGGCGGCCCGGGTAATCCGCCAGAGCCCGGTCTCGGTCGAGGAGCTGGCGCTGGCCGGCAAGGCGACCGAGCTGCCCGGGATCGGGAACACGCTGCAGGAGAAGATCGTCGCCCTCTCGGAGACCGGCGAGATCCCGGCGGCGGCAAAGCTGAAGGCGAAGTTCCCGCCATCGCTGATCGAGGTGACCGGGATCCCGGGCCTGGGCGCGAAGACGGTCCGCAAGCTCTACGACGAGCTCGGGATCGCCAGCCTCGACGAGCTCCGCGCGGCCGCCGAGGGAGAGCAGATCAGGACCGTCAAGGGCCTTGGCCCGAAGGTCGAGGAGAACGTGCTCGCTGGGCTGGCGAAGCTCGAACAGGAAGGCCCCGCCGAGCGGCTACTGCTCTCGGAGGTCCTTCCGGTCGCCGAGGAGCTCGCGCGGGCGCTCCGCGCCAACCCGGCTTCGGAGGCGGTCACGATCGCCGGCTCGGCGCGCCGGATGGCCGAGACCTGCAAGGACATCGACCTGATCGCGACCGCGAGCGACCCGAAGGCGCTGGCGGTGGCGCTGACCGAGCACGAGCTCGCCGCCGCCTCGGGCTCGGCGGGCAACGCCGGCGCCCGGATCACGACCTACAACGGGATCTCGATCGACCTGCGGATCGTCACCCCTGATGCCTACGGCAACCTGCTCCAGCACTTCACCGGCTCAAAGCAGCACAGCGTCGAGCTGCGCGAGCGGGCGGTGAAGATGGGGCTCTCGGTGTCCGAGAACGGGATCGCGGTGATCGAGTCGGGGACGGTCGAGCGCTACGCGACCGAGGCCGAGGTCTACGAGCGCCTTGGGCTCGCCTACATCGAGCCCGAGCTGCGCGAGGGACGCGGCGAGATCGCGGCCGCCGCCGAGGGCACGCTCCCGGACCTGGTCGACGCATCCCACATCCGTGGCGACCTGCACTGCCACACGACCCTCTCGGACGGGCGCAACACGCTCGAGCAGATGGCCGAGGCGGCGCAGGCGCGCGGGTACGCCTACCTGGCGATCACCGACCACTCCGCGAGCCACGGGTTCGGCAACGACGTCACGGCGAAGGACCTGCTGCGACGGGTCGAGGAGATCGCCGCCTACAACGAGGCCAACACGGGCCGGTTCCGGCTGCTCGCAGGCTCCGAGGTCAACATCCTCCCCGACGGCTCGCTCGACTACGAGCCCGAGGTGCTGGAGCAGTTGGATTGGGTGATCGCCAGCGTCCACACCTCGTTCCGGATCTCGCCGAAGAAGATGACCGGGCGGGTGATCGCCGCGATCGAGAACCCGCACGTCGACTGCATCGGTCATCCGACCGGGCGGCTGATCACCAAGCGCGAGCCCTACGAGATCGACATCGAGGCGGTCGCCGGGGCGGCGGCGGCCAACAAGACGCTGATCGAGATCAACGGCAACCCGAACCGGCGCGACCTCTCCGAGACCCACGCCCGCCTCGCCGCCGACGCCGGAGTGAAAATCGTCGTCAACACCGACGCCCACGGCGCCGACACGCTCGCCAACATGCGGTACGGGCTCGCCACCGCCCGCCGCGCCTGGCTGACGAAGGCCGAAATCGCCAACACGCGCACCTGGAAGCAGCTGCTGAAGCTGCGCGGGCGCAGCGAGTAGCGAGCAACGGTTGCGCCGCGCGAAGTAGTTCGCTATGCTAATTAGCAATGGTAAGTACTTCACCCCCGCTCACAGAGATCGCCGCCCGGCTGCGGCTGGCGGTGGTGCGGACGGCGCGAAGGCTGCGGCAGGACGCCGCGGCCGCTGAGGGCGCCGGAGCGCTCAGCCCAACCCTGAACGCGGCCCTGGCGACGATCTCCAACCACGGCCCGCTGACCCCCTCCGAGCTCGCCGAGCGCGAGCGGGTCCGCAGGCCGACGGCCACCCGGATCGTTTCCAGCCTGGTCGACCTCGGGCTCGTCACCCGCACCCCCGATCCCTCCGACGGCCGCGGCTTCCTGGTCGCGCCGACCGCCGAGGGCACGGCGCTGCTGAAGCGGCTGCGCGGCCGCAAGAACGCCTACCTGGCGAAGCGGATGCGTGACCTCGACCCCGACGAAGTGGCGACGCTCGAGCGGGCCTCGGAGATCCTCGAGCGGCTCCTCGACGAGGACAGGTCGTGACGGCGGCGCTGCGCCGGTCGTTCAGCTCGCTCGAGATCCCCAACTACCGGCGCTATTTCGCCGGGCAGATCGTCTCGCTCTCCGGCAACTGGATGCAGATGGTCGCCGAGATGTGGCTGATCCTCGAGCTCACCGGGAGCGGGGTCGCGGTCGGCGTCACCGCGGCGCTGCAGTTCCTGCCGATCCTGCTGTTCGGCGCCTGGGGCGGCGTGCTCGCCGACCGCTGGCCGAAGCGCTCGCTGCTGATCGTCACCCAGACGCTGATGGTGGCTCCGGCCCTGGCGCTCTGGGGCCTGACGGCGAGTGGCGCGGTCGTGCCCTGGATGGTGTTCGCGCTCGTCTTCGTCCGCGGCGCGGTCAACTCGATCGACAACCCGACCCGCCAGAGCTTCGTGATCGAGATGGTCGGCGCCGACCGGGTCGTCAACGCCGTCGGCCTCAACAGCGTCCTCGTCCACTCGGCCCGGATCCTCGGTCCGGCCGGCGCGGGGATCCTGATCGCGACGCTCGGCGTCGCCCCCTGCTTCCTGATCAACGCGGCGACGTTCGCGGTGATGATCGTCGCCCTGCGGGGAATGGACCCGCGCCGGCTCACGACGCCCGACGTCGACGATGACGAACGCGGCGGGGTCCGCGACGCGATCCGCTATGTGCGCGGCGAGCCGGCCCTGCTGATCCCGCTGGTGATGATGATCGTCGTCGGGACGCTGTCGTTCAACTTCCAGGTCCTGTTGCCGCTGCTCGGTCGCTTCACCTTCGACGGCGGCGCCGGCGCCTATACCGCGCTCGCCGTCGCGATGGCGATCGGCTCGGTGGGCGGCGCGCTCGCCACCGGCGCCCGCGGCCGGGTCTCGGAGCGGCTGATCGCGGGCTCCGCGGCCGCCTTCGGCCTCTTCTCGCTGCTCGCCGCGGCGGCCCCCAGCCTGCCGCTCGCAGTGATCGCGCTCGTCCCGCTCGGTGCGGTGAGCGTCACCTTCGCCGCCGCCGTCAACTCGACCCTGCAGCTCGGCGCCAGCCCCGCGATGCGCGGGCGGGTGATGGCGCTTTATTCGGTCGTCTTCCTCGGCTCGACCCCGATCGGCGCGCCGATCGTCGGTGCGCTCGCCGAGCTCGCGGGCCCACGGTCGGGGCTCGTCCTCGCCGGGATCGCGGCGCTCGCCGCCGGGACCGGCGGCGCGATCGCCTTCGCGCGCCGACGCGACCCCGAGTTCAGCGCCCTCGATTCACTACCCGGCCTGAGCGGGCGGGGGCGGCGGCGGCTTCGCGGTCGGGGCGCGGTCGCGATAGAGACCGGGGGTGCGGATCAGCTTCACGGGCTCGAAAGCCGAAGAGGGTTCGACATAGAAGCGAACGCCGTCGCGGTCCTCGATCGCGACCACGGCATGCTCGCGGCCGCGCCAGGCGAGCGCGATCAGAATCGCGTAGCCGGCGCCGATCGCGGCGACCTGAGGGGCGAAGATGCCCGCGACCCCGACCAGCAGGGCGAAGGCGCCGATCGGCCACAGGCGCGTGAACGCGATCCGGCCCGGGCTCTCCGGGGGCAGGCTGGTCGCGGTCCGCGCTCCTGCGAGCAGCCTCGCGATCGCGTCCGTCGCCCGCGACGGGCGGCCGAGCCAGACGCCGATCGCCGCGGCGACGATCCACCAGCCCGCCGCGAGCGCGAGCGCGAACTCGTTCAGGTCCTGGTTGGCGACGACGACGGTGACCGCCCCGAGCGCGGTCGCGACCCCCGCCACCAGTAGGACCGAAACGCGGAGCAGGTCGCAGAACAGCATCGGGCGGAGTTTCTACAGCGTCCGCAACAGCTCGAGGAAGGCGTCCGGCCCGCTGACCACGAGGTCGGCGCGGTGCTCGATCTCCGGCGGCGCCTCGGCGGAGGCGACGCCGATGCAGATCCCGCGTTCGAGCTTCCGGGCGCGCTCCAGCTCGCGCAGCGCGGCGAAGGCATCGAGGTCGGTGCGGTCGTCGCCGCCGAACAGCGCGTTCGTCACCCCCGCCTCCTCGACGAGTCGGCGGACCGCGATCCCCTTGTGGACCGTGGCCAGCGGCCGGATCTCGAGCACCATCCGCCCGAGGTGCGGGACCAGGCCCTCCTCCTCCGCGAGCACGGCGATCTCGCGCGCCCGCTGGGCCGCGGCGCCGGCGTTCGCGGCGCCGCGCCAGTGGATCGCCTGGATCGGGCCCTTGTCCTCGAGACGGAGGCCGTCGGCGCCGAGTCGGTCCCAGTCGAGACGCGAGACGAACCCGGCCGCCGCCGAGCCGCGGTGGCCGAGCTCCGAGTCGAGCCGGGGACGCGAGTCGCCCGGGCCGAGCAGCTCGAGTCCGTGGTTGCCGGCATAGGTGAGCGCCTCGACCCCGACCATCCGCCGGGCGGCGCTCGCCCGGCGGCCGCTGACGCAGGCGACGAGCCGGTAGCGGCCCGCGAGCTCGGCCAGCACCTGTTGGGCCGCCGGCGGCACCGCCGCGGCCTCGGGGTCGTCGACGATCGGCGCCAGGGTGCCGTCGATGTCGCAGAGGATCGCCCCGGCGGCCGGATCGGCCCGCAGCGGCTCGAGGGTCGGGTCAGAGGCCATTTCGCCGGCTAGTGTCGCGCGACACGGCACTTAGTATCGCGACGTGCCCCGCGACCGGATCCTCAAAGTCGCTCTGATCGGGACCGCCGCCGGAGCGTTCAGCGGCATGTTCGGGGTCGGCGGCGGCACCGTGATCGTCCCGCTGCTGATCCTCTGGCTCGCGTACGGCGAGCGCGAGGCGACCGGCACCAGCCTCGCGGCGATCGTCGTGATCGCGCTGCTGGCGACACTCGTCCACGGCGCCTACGGCAACGTCGACCTGCTCGAGGCGGCGGTCGTCGGCGTCCCGGCCGTCGGCGGCGTGATCGCGGGAACGACGCTCCAGCAGCGGATCCCCGAGCACCTGATCTCGCTGATCTTCGCGCTGTTGCTGATCGGCGTCGCCGTCCATCTCCTGGTCGGCTGATGGACTACCTGCTCGCCGCGATCTTTGGGTTCGCCGGAGGCGCCGTCGGCGGGGTCCTCGGAGTCGGCGGCGGGGTCATCTTCGTCCCGGCGCTGGTGATCTTCTTCGACGAGCCCCAGTTGCGCGCCGAGGCGACCTCGCTGCTGGCGATCATCCCGGTGGGCGTGGCCGGCGCCTGGAGCCAGAATCGGTTCGGCAACGTCCGCCTCCGCGACGGCCTGATCGTCGGCGCCCTCTCCCCGCTCGGGGTGCTCGCCGGGGTGGTGCTCGCCAACACCGTCTCCGAGCGGGTCCTCGAGGTCTCGTTCGCCGTCCTCGCGCTGGTGATCGCGGTTCAGCTGCTCAGGCGGGCTGCCCGTGCTCCAAGGCCCCCTTCACGGATGCGTCCAAGGCGTTGAGCCGGTAGAGCGCCAGCGCCTCGGCCGAGGCGAAGCCGTGGCCGGGGCCACCGCGGCGCGCCTGCTGGGCGCGTCCCGGCCCGGCGTCGGGCCCGTGATGAGACAGCACGCAGTTGAGCAGCGCCAGGCGGCGCTCCGGCGCCAGCGAGGCTGCCGCGGCACCGACCACCTCGGCCCCGATCGCCAGGTGGCCGAGCAGCCTGCCCTCGTCCGAGAGCCCGAACTCGGCGCCGTAGGTGAACTCGCGCGCCCGGCCGACGTCATGGACGATCGCCGCCGCCATCAGCAGGTCGGAGTCGAGCCGGGGATGGAGAGCGCAGGTCTCGAGCACCAGGGTTGCGACCGCGACCGTGTGCTCGACCAGGCCGCCGAGATACGCGTGGTGGGAGGCCCGGGTGCACGGGGCACGCCGGAAATCCGCCGCGACGGGCCCGTCGAAGACGACCGCCTCGACCACGACCCGCAGCTGCGGGTCGTGGACCTCGCGCGAGAGGTGCTCGAGAAAGCCCTCGAGCTCTTCGGCCGAGCGGTACGCGGACGGCAGGAACTCGGCCGGGTCGAAGCCGCCCGGCTCGATCCGGCAGGCGTCGTCAACCTCGATCACGAGCTCGCCTCGAAAGCGCTCGACCCGGCCGCGGACCGTGACGGCGTCGCCGGCCTCGAAGCGAAGGCCGATCCGGTCGGCGTCGCGAAACGCGCGGGCGGCGATCGTCCCGCTGCGATCGCGCAGGCGCAGGGACAGGTACGAGGAGCCGTTGCGCGCCGTCTGGCGCTCCTTCGCGACCACGGCGTAGCGGCCCTCGAAACGCTGTCCGGGGCGCAGTTGGGAGACCTCCGGATGGATCTGGGAGACGGCCGCTTCCACCCCCCGATAGTGAACTTCGGCGCGGACACGAAGGGGCAGCAACCGGCCCATCGCTCGGAGCGCACCGAGTAGGCTCGAAGTGTGGAGGTATTGAAGTGGGTTGGGGAGCCGCCGGCGCTGCGTTCGCCGGTCCTCGTCGCCGCGTTCGCCGGCTGGAACGATGCCGCCAGCGCCGCCACCACGGCGCTCGAGGCGGTCGCGGTCTCGCTCGACGCCGAGCGGGTCGCCATGATCGACCCGGAGGAGTTCTACGACTTCCAGGTCACCAGGCCGACGATCCGGATGACCGACGGCCAGGCGCGCGAGGTCGACTGGCCCGACAACGGGATCTTCACCGCCATCGCTCCCGCCGCCGAGCGCGATCTGGTGCTGGTCGCGGGGATCGAGCCGAACCTGAAGTGGAGGACGTTCGCCGAGGCGGTGATCGAGGCCGCCGAGCGGCTCGGGGTCGAAATGGTCGTCACCCTGGGCGCGCTGCTCGCCGATGTCCCGCACACCCGCGCCGTCCCGATCACCGGCCTCGCCTCGGACCCTGAGCTGGTCGAGCGGCTGTCGCTGAGCCGCTCCAACTACGAGGGCCCGACCGGGATCGTGGGCATCGTCCACGACGCCTGCCGGCGCCGCGAGCTGACCTCGGCCAGCCTCTGGGCGGCGGTCCCCCACTACGTCGCCGCGGTCCCGAACCCGAAGGCGGCGCTCGCCCTGCTGCGCCGGCTCGAGGGCTTCACCGGGATCGCGATCGAGGCGTCCGAGCTCGAGGACGCGATGGACCGGTTCGAGACCCAGGTCGACCGCGCCGTCGCCTCCAACCCCGAGATCGAGGAGCTGGTCCGCCGGCTCGAGTCCGAACAGGCCGAAGAGGACGTGCTCGAGGCGGGCGACATGCCCTCCGGCGACACGATCGCCAACGACTTCCAGCGCTTCCTTCGCCAGCGCTCGGACGAGCACGAGAGCCCGCCCGAGCCGGGCTAGAAGCCTCGGCGGGCCAGCGAGGCCTGAGCGGTGAGCGCCGAGCGAGGCAAGGAAGCAGGGAGCGACGCGTGGCAGCGCCACGCGAGCGACCGATGACGCGGCCTCGCGACGGCGATTCGCCGTTCAGGCCTCGCTGGCGGGGCAGATGAGGCGGTAATCGCACCAGGAGCAGATCTCGTGCGAGGGGCGGGGCTCGAAGTCCTGCTCGTTGATCCCGCCGGCGACGTCGAGCACGGTGCGCTCAACCCGCTCGGCGTCGTCGGGCTCGGGGTCGAGCGAGACCCGCTCGTCGGCGAGCACGTACCAGTAGCTGCCGCGCTTGGCCTCGATCTGCCAGGCCTCGCGGGCGCCGAGCCGGTAGAGCGCGAGCTGGACGTCGCCGGCCAGCTTCGGGCCCGAGCCCGGGTCGCCGGTCTTGTAGTCGATCACCTCGTAGCCGCCGTCCGGAAGCCGGTCGACGCGGTCGACCCGGCCGCGCAGCTGATGCGGGCCGATCTCGAAGGCGAAGTTGCGCTCCAGCCAGACCGGCTGTGACTCGGATCGCTGGTGCTGCTCGTGGTAGCGGGCCAGCGCGGCGACGGCCCGATCGCGGTACTGGAGCTCGTCGTCTGAGGCACCGAAGCCCTGGCGCCGCCAGCCCACCTCGAACAGGCCCAGCAACCGGTCGAGGCCGCCGGCCTCGGCCGAGAACGGCTCGGCGCCGCGCGCCTCGGCGCGGATCTCCTCGGCGTGGAACTTGTCGAGCACCTGGTGGATCAGGATCCCGAAGCGCTGGTTGATCGTCGGCTCCTGCGGGATCGCGAACACGCGCGCGAACTTGTACTTCAGCGGGCAGGTCCGGTAGAGGTCGATGTCGGAGGCCGAGAGGCCGAGGCCGCCCTTGCGCCGCGGCAGGAACTGCTCCAGCGACGGCTCGCGGCGGGCGGCGACCTGGGCCCGGCGGGCGTCGCGCTCGCGCTCCTCGCCGAGCACGTACTCGTCCAGCGACGAGGCTTCGATCTCGATCCGCTGTTCCGGCGAGGCGACCCGGCCGAGCAGCTCGTTGATCGCGTCGATCGCCTCCGGGGCCGGCTCCGCGCCGGGGCTCTGAATCAACGCTGCCAGCTTCACCAGCTCCAGGTAGCGGGCGACGGCCGAATTGACGTCGTCGACGGTGTCGAGGCGCATCTCCGAGACCGCCGAGCCCGCCTTCCAGGACGCCTCGAGCACCTCGTCGCGCAGCATCCGGTAGGTCGAGTGCAGGCCCTCGGCCGGGCCGAACAGCTCCTCCTCGTGGAGCTCCTCCTCCGCACCGAGCTGCTCGCGTGCCGCTCGGTAGATGCGCGACGGCGCGGTCCGGCCCTCCTCGGGGGTCTGGGCCCAGGAGAGCACCAGCGCCAGCCGCGCCCTGGTCATCGCCATGTGGGCGAGCATCAGGCGCCGCTCGGTGGCCAGCGCGTCGCCCGGTTCGGGCAGCGGCTCGGCGATCAGCTCGTCGGGGATCCAGGTGTCCTCCCAGGGACGGGCGGCGACCGCCCCGCTGCGCAGGCCGAGCAGGTAGACATGGTCGAACTCCAGTCCCTTGACCTGCTCCGGCTCGGCGACCAGCACCGCACCGGCGATCACGCGGTCGCTGTCGTCGGGCCCGAGCTCGCCGGCGTCGGCGACCGCGGTCAGATGGCGGACGAAGTCGCGCACCGAGCCGCGCGGCTCGCGCCGCGACCAGTCGGCGGCGAGCTCGGCGAGGCGGGAGAGGTTCACGAGCCGCTCGGCGGTCTCCGGGCTGGCGGCGAACAGGCGGTGGCGGCGCAGGCCGACGCGCTCGATCAGGCGGCGGACGAAGACGTCGGCGCGCATTCGCTCGAGCGCGTTCGCGGCGGCGCGGTGCAGGCGCAGGAAGGTCTGAATCCGGTCGCGCGCCTCGGGCGGCAGCTGCGGGCTCTCGAGCGCGGCCTCGAGCGCCGAGATCATGTCGAGCTTGCGCCGGCGCGCGATCGTCGTCACCTTCGCCAGGTCGACCGAGCGCAGTCCGGCCGGCGGCCTGGTCAGGGTGCGAACGACGGCGGCAGCGTCGTTGGGGTCGGCCAGCAGCCGCAGCCACGCGAGCACGTCGCGGACCTCGGGCCGCTGGAAGAAGGCGGCGTCGCCCGCGAACCGGAATGGAACGCTCCGCTCCTCGAGCGCCGCGGCGACCAGGCGCCCCTCACGCCAGCCCGAGCCGGCGATCACGCAGATCCGCTCGGCCCGGACCTCGCCGGCGGCGAGCAGGTGCTCGACCTCGCCGGCGACGGCCTGCGCCTGGGCGCGATCGTTCTCGCTGGCCCAGAACCGGGTCACGCCGGGGGTCCGCAGGGAGGCGCCGAGGGCGATTTCGGCGGTGCCCGGGTGGGCGGCGCGGAACGCCTCGAGCGCCGCCCGGCCGGCGCCGCGGAAGCGCCTTGTCGCCTGGTCGGGATCGCACGCGCAGACGAGGTTGCCGTGGGCACCAACCACCTCGAGCAGGGCGCGGTGGGCGATCCCGGCGTCCTCGAGCTCGTCGGCGAGCACGTTGCCGAACCGGCCGCCGACCTCGGCGGCGACGTCGGCGCGATTGTGGAGCAGCTTGCCGAGCTCGAGCACCAGGTCGCCGCCGTCGAGGCTGCCGGCCTCGCGCAGGATCCGGTCGTGGCGGGCGTAGAGGTCGGCGAAATCGATCTCGCGCTCGGCCCGCTCGCGCTCGGCGGCGTCGGCGGCCGCGCGCTCGGCGGCGACCGCCCATTCGCGCAGGGCCGAGGGCGGGACCGCCTCGGCTTTGAGCAGATCGATGCGGCGCAGGAGGCGCGCGAGGAGCCCGGCCGGGTTGCCGCGGATCTCGTGGCGGCGCAGCGGCAGCTCGTCGAGCCGGTCGAGCAGGATCGCCAGCCGGTCGGCCGGGCCGACGGTGGTGAAGAACGGATCGAGGCCAGCCTCGGTCGAGTACTCGCGCAACAGCGCCTCCGCCGCCTCCTCGTAGGTGTGGATCCAGAGCTCCTCGTGCGGCCGGTCGAGCAACGCCTCGGCGCGCTCGCGAAGTCGGCTGCGGGCGGCCCGCGAGCGGGTGACGACGAGTACGTGCTCGGGCCGTGCGCCGCCCGCGGTCAGCGCCTCGAGCCGCCGCGCCAGCGCCTCGGTTCTGCCTGAGCCCGCGGCGCCGAGGACGAGCAGCGGTCCCGCGCCGTGCGCGGCGACGGCGCGCTGCGCATCGGTGGGCTGATCGCCGGTCGAGGGCACTCTCACCTTCTAGCATGGCCCGATGGCCGGATCGGAGCACGCGGGACTCCCCGCCGAGGCCTGGCTCGGCGCTTGCCGGCGGATGGTCGCCGCGCAGGCGGAGCTCTACGACCGCAATCGCACGATCGGCAGCCGGACGGAATACGCCGGTCGCGGCGAGGGCGGCGATCGCTCGCTGGTCATCGACCGCGAGGCGGAGCAGATCGTCTTCGGCGAGCTCGAGGCCCTGCACGATGCCGGCGCCCGGTTCACGGCGATCTCCGAGGAGCGCGGCGAGGAGGTGTTCGGCGACGGCTCGGCGCCCGACCGGGTCGTGATCGACCCGATCGACGGGTCGCTGAACGCGCGGCGCACGCTGCCGTCGTTCGCGCTCTCGATCGCGGTCGCGCGCGGCTCGACGATGGCCGACGTCGGCTTCGGCTTCGTCCACGATTTCGGCGCCGGCGAGGAATTCGTCGCCGAGCGCGACCACGGCGCCGCTCTCGATGGCGAGCAGCTCCTCGCGCGCGGCCCGGGATACGGGCTCGAGGTGGTCGGGCTCGAAGCCACCAAGCCCGAGCTGATCCTGCCGATCGTCGCCGGGCTGCGCGGCAAGGCGTATCGCTGCCGCGGGGTCGGCTCGCTCGCGATCACCGTCTGTTACGTCGCCGGCGGACGCTTCGACGGGATGCTCAGCGCCCGGGACTGCCGCTCGGTGGACGTCGCCGCCGCCCAGCTGATCGCCTGCGAGGCCGGCGCCCGGGTCAGGTTCGGCGACCTCGAGCCGAGCGAGGTCGGCCTCGACCTCGACGCCCGCTTCCCGATCGCCGCCGGGCTCGACGAGGAGATGCTCGGCACGCTGCTCGAGGTCCAGCGCGACGCGGCGGCCGAGGCAGCGTGACCGAGATCGTCGACTGGGGCCTCGCCGAACGGGTCTCCGCGGCGATGATCGCCGGCCTCCCGGGTCGCGGCGAGGCTCCGTCCGGCGGGTACTCGGCCGCCGAGGTCGCGGGTGCCTGCACCGACGCGCTCGAGACCGCATCCGCCTACGCCGGGTTGGGGGACGTCGCCGCTCCCCCGGTCGCGGAGCTCGTCGACCGGCGGGCGTGGGCGCGGAACGCGCTTTCCACCCTCGCCCAGGCCGCGGCGCCGGTCGAGGCGCGGCTCGCCGCCGAGCTCGGCCTCCCCGGGCCCCTGGGGACGATCGCGCGTCGGGGCGTCGGCGCCGCGGTCGGGACCGAGGCGGGGATCGCTGCCGGGTACGCCGCGAAGCGGGTGCTCGGCCAGTACGACTTTGCGATCGTCGGGCCCGTCCGCCCGGCGCGGTTGCTGTTCGTCGCCGAGAACATGGAGGTCGCGCGGCGCAATCTGCGCGCCGAGCGCGAGCTCTTCCTGCGCTGGGTGGCACTGCACGAGACGACCCACGTGATCCAGTTCGAGCGCGTCGACTGGCTGGGCCCGCACATGCGGTCGCTCGCCACGGGCCTGATCGAGGGTGCGACCGAGGGGCTCGACCCGGCAGGCCTCGCCGCGCTCGGTCGCCGCCTGCTTCGCGACCCGCGCGTGCTCGTCCGAGCGCTGCTCGACGGCGAGCTTTCGCGATTGCTCGCCGATCCGGCCCGGCGCCGCCTGCTCGACCGCCTGCAGGCGACGATGTCGGTGATCGAGGGCCACGCCGAGCACGTCATGGACGCCTCGGCCGCCGACCTCGGGCCCGGGCTGACCGAGCTGAGGCGTCGCCTCGACGAGCGCCGAGCCCGCCGTGGCGGGCTCGGTGAGCTGATCGCGCGGCTGTTCGGCATGGAGCTGAAGCTGCGCCAGTACGAGCTCGGCAAGGGGTTCTGCGACGCGGTCGTCGCCGAGGCGGGCCCGGAGGCGTTGCGCACCGTGTGGCGCGCGCCGGCCGATCTGCCCGATCTGGCCGAGCTCGAGGCCCCGCGCGGTTGGCTCGAGCGCGTCGCCGCAGTAGCCGCTTAGACAAGCGGTTCACCCCCTTTTTACGCCGCTCCTGTAACCAGGGCCTAGCCTCTGGGGTACAAACAGACGTTCGCTTTGCTAGAGTGAACATCGTTAGAAGTAATGAAGTTAGAAACGACGAAGCCGAGAGGTTGACCAACACAATGGCCACCGCCAAGAGCACTCGCACCAGCACCACGAAGCCCAAGCCCCAGACGACTACGACTGCGTCGCGCAGCGACACGTCGCAGGTCAAGGAGGGTGCCACCAAGGTCCGCAAGGGCGCCGTCTCGATCGCCGTCACGGCGGCCGAGCGTGCCGTTGACGTTCCCGTCGGCGCCGCGCTCACGATCCGCGACCGGGTCGAGGACGTCCTCGAGCCCTGGACGAGCGAGACGACTCGCGACCGGGAGCTGAAGAGCATCCGCACGCAGGTCACCCGCGAGCTCAACAAGTTCGAGCGTCGTGGCGGCCAGGCTCGCCGCAAGGCGACCCAGCGCGTCCGCTCCACCCGCAACCGGGTCGAGCGCGAGGTCAAGGCTCGCCGGCGCGAGGTCGAGAAGACCGTGAAGCAGAACCGCCGCGAGGTCGAGACTCAGCTGAAGAAGGCCCGGACCGTCGTCCAGGATCGGGTTCCGGCGCTCAGCTCGTAGCACCGCTTAGCCCGGGCCGCCTTCGAGAGGTTGGCGGCGAGCCCGGAGTGGTCTGTCCGCACACATCTCGCGGGCAGAACAGCAACCTCTCCTCCCGCGATCGACCGGCGTTGTGCCGGTCGATCGCTTTTGGAATAACTCGCGCCACGTCCTCCGCTCCCGCTCGAATCAATGGTCCGCGGCTACGCCGCGGACTTCTTCTTCTGCTCCCGCGTCCGGGCGTGCGCGGTTGACCCTGTTCCGGGCGTGCGCGAGTTATTCCTGTTGCCCCTGCTTCAATGGGGCATATGGCGTTACCGACCAAAGACCAAGTGACCGACGCGCTGCGTGCCGTGATCGACCCCGAGCTGCGGCGCTCGATCGTCGACCTCGGGATGGTGCGTTCGATCGAGATCCGCGAGGGCGGGAAGGTCGAGGTCGTCGTTTCGCTGACGACCGCCGGCTGCCCAATCCGCAACCACTTCCAGCAGGCGGTCGCCGCGAACGTCGCCGCGCTCGACGGTGTGACCGAGGTCGGAGTCGGCTTCGACGTCCTCACCGACAGCGAGAAGGCAAACCTCCAACAGGCGCTCGGGCGGCCCGGCGGCCTGCCCGAGGGCGCCCTCGCAGCGGTCAAGAACATCATCTGCGTCGCCTCGGGCAAGGGCGGCGTCGGCAAGTCGACGATGACCGCCAACCTGGCGGCGGCGCTGCAGTCGGAGGGGCACGCGGCGGGCGCGCTCGACGCCGACGTGTATGGCTACTCGATCCCGCGCATGCTCGGCGTCGATCAGAAGCCCGACGTCAACGGCGAGCGCAAGATCATCCCCCCGGTCAACCCAGCCGGAGTGAAGGTGATGTCCATCGGGTTCTTCCTCGAGCGCAACGCAGCCGTCGTCTGGCGCGGCCCGATGCTGCACAAGGCGATCCAGCAGTTCCTCGAGGACGTCGCCTGGGAGGACCTCGACTACCTCCTCCTCGACCTGCCCCCGGGCACCGGCGACGTCTCGATGACGCTCGCCCAGCTGCTGCCGCAGGCCAAGGTGCTGGTCGTCACCACGCCGCAGCCGGCCGCGCAGTCGGTCGCCCGGCGCGCCGCCGACATGGCGGGCAAGGTCGACCTCGAGCTGCTCGGCGTGATCGAGAACATGTCGGGGTTCACGACCCCCGACGGCCAGCGCTTCACGATCTTCGGCGAGGGCGGTGGCCAGCTGCTCGCTGACGAGCTCGACGTGCCGCTGCTCGGCAAGGTGCCGCTCTCGGAGGAGCTGCGCACGAGCGCCGACGAGGGCGCGCCGCTGGTGCTCTCCGACCCGGACGCTCCCGCCTCGGTCGCGATCCGGCAGGCGGCCCGCGGGATCGTCGCGATGACCCCACAGGAGCTGCCGGTGATGCAGGCCGAGACGCCGACCGCGCCGGCCCCGCCGCCGATCGGCGGCACCGAGCTCCCGGTCGTCCAGGTCCAGGGCTGACGAGCCGCCGTGGCGGATCCGCGGCTCGATCTCAACCGCAGCTGGTGGGACGAGCGGGTCCCGATCCACGTCGGGAGCGCCTTCTACGACGTCGACGGCTTTCGCGCCGGCGGATCGACGCTGCGGCCGTTCGAAGTCGAGGAGGTCGGCGACGTCGCCGGCAAGCGCCTTGCCCACCTCCAATGCCATTTCGGGCTGGACTCGCTCTCCTGGGCGCGCGCCGGGGCGTCGGTCGCCGGGCTCGACTTCTCCGGCCCCGCGGTCGAAGCGGCGACCTCGCTCGCCGCGGAGACGGAACTCGACGCCCGCTTCGTCCAAGCCGACGTCTACGACGCGGCCGAGGCGCTCGGCGACGAGCCGTTCGACGTCGTCTACACCGGGTTCGGGGCGCTCAACTGGCTCCCGGACCTGCCGCGCTGGGCCGAGATCGTGGCCTCACTGCTGGCCGACGGCGGCTTTCTGTATCTCGCCGAGTTTCATCCCTTCACCTGGGTCTTCGGTGACGCCGACTACTCGATCGAGTTCGACTACTTCCACGACCCGGAGGGCGTGTCGTTTGACGACGACGAAACCGGCAGCTACGCCGACCTCGACGTTCCGACTCGCAACAACGCGACCCGGGAATGGGCCCACCCGCTGGCCGACGTGGTCACGGCCGTCCTCGGCGCCGGGCTACGCATCGAACTGCTCTCCGAGCACGACTACACGCTGTTCCCGCGCTTCCCCCACTTCGAGCTCGACCGCGAGTTCCTCGGAGCGGGGGTCGTCTACCGCCAGCCCGACGGCAGCCCGCGCCTGCCGCTGATGTACTCGCTCCGGGCCGGGCTCCCGGGAAGCACTTGAATTTCCGCTCGCTGCGGTTAAGGTCAGCGTGATCGTCAAGGAGGACAGATTGAGCGGGATCGACTCTCGAACCGGACGGATGGCCGCGGCCGCCCTGGTCGTCGCGGCGGCGCTGCTGTTGATCGGACTGATCGGCGCGACGCCGGCCGATGCCAAGGGCAAGAAGCTTCACGCCTGCGTGGCCAAGAAGGGGCCCGACAAGGGCGCGATGACGTTCAGCCGCAGCGGCAAATGCCACAAGGGCGAGAAGAAGCTGAGCTGGAAGAAGAAGGGCAAGCCGGGCCCGGCTGGGCCGAGCGGGCCACAGGGGCCGAGCGGGCTCACCAGCGAGCTGCTGGAGACGATCACACAGCAGGCGACGACGATCCAGACGCTGACCACTCAGGTCGACACGCTGATCACTCAGCTCGACGCGCTGACCACGCAGCTCAACACCGTGAATGCGCGGGTGAACGGGCTCACCCCCCAGGTCGCCGCGCTCTGCGGCCAGATGTCGGCGGTGACCTCGCGGGCGAACGTGCTGCGCGGCGCGATCAACGGGCTCGACCTGAACGCGGTCCTGACCACGCTCGGCGGAGCGTTGATCGTCCCGGCGCTGCCGGCCCCGCTGTCCGCGTTCAGCTGCCCCTAGGCGACGCGGTCAGCTGCCGGCGAAGTACTCGGCGTTGATCGGCGTGTACTTCTGCCACTCCTCGGGCAGCTGATCCTCGGCGAAGCAGGCGTCGACCGGGCAGGCCTCCACGCAAGCGTCGCAGTCGATGCACTCGTCCGGGTCGATGTAGAGCTGCTCGACGTTGTCGTAGTCGGGCTCGTCCGGCGTCGGGTGGATGCAGTCGACCGGGCACACCTCGACGCAGGAGTTGTCCTTCTGCCCGATGCAGGGTTCGGCGATGACGTAAGCCAAGGTCTTTGCCCTTCCTTCTGGTCTCTTGCTTCGAACGTGGGTGCGCGGAGCGGCGCATTCTAGAGTGCGCGGGGATGATCCTGGTCACGGGCGCAACCGGAACGGTCGGGCAGGCCCTGGTCCCGAAGCTGCTCGAGCGCGGCGACGAGGTCCGGGTGCTGGTCCGCGACCCGCGCAAGCTCGGCCGCCTCCGGGTCGAGGTGAGGATCGCGCTCGGCGACCTCACCGAGCTCGCCGATCCGCGCGTCGTCCGCCAGGCGCTGCGCGGGGTCGACACCGTGGTCCACCTCGCCGCCGCGATCCGCGACCAGCCCCAGGCGCCGGTCGAGGAGCTGAACGGGCTCGCGACCGCCCGCCTGCTTCGCGCCTGCGAGGCATCCGGCGTCGGGCGGTTCGTGTTCTTCTCGGCGATCGGCGCGACGGAGTTCCAGCGGACCCGCTTCTTCCGGGCCAAGGCGCTCGCCGAGCGCGCGGTGCTCGCCTCGGAGCTGGACGCGACCGTGTTCGCCCCCTCGATCGTCTACGACCGCAGCGACCCCTGGGTGACGACGATGCGGCGGCTGGCGCTGCTGCCCGTGCTGCCGATCTCGGGTGAGGGCGAGTCGGCCTACGAGCCGATCTGGGCCGACGACGTCGCCCGCTGCGTGCTCGCCGACCTCGGGGCGGGGGACGGAGGCACGCGGCGGCTCGAGCTTGCCGGTCCCGAGCGGCTCACCTACGACCAGATCGCCCGCCTGATCGCCCGCGCCGCCGGCCGCGACCGGCCGCTCGTCCACATCCCGGTCGGCCTCGTGCACCTCGGCCTCGCCGGCCTGCGTCGCGCGGTCGGGGACGCGGTCTTCGCCACCTGGGAGGAGGCCGAGCTGATGGAGGTGCCGATGGTCTCGGAGCGCGGGACCGCGGACGCCGCGGCGCTCGGGGTCGAGCCGCGGCGGATGGGCGACGTGCTCGGCGTCAGTCGCTAGGTCCGGTAGTCGGGGTTCCCCGGCCCGGTCTTCCATTCGGGATCCGAGACCCGCTCGCAGGCCTCGAAGCCGTTGCGCTTGTGGGTGCCGTCGCAAAACGGCTTCGTGCTCGAGCCGCCGCAGCGGCAAAGCGCGACGAACTCGCCGTTGATGCGCTTGCGGTCGAGGTCGTAGGGGTTGCCGTCCGCGTCGACGACGCGCGCCGGGCCGTAGACCCGATAGGGGCCGGATTCGCGGACGACGATCTCGATCTCGGACTCGTTCTTTCCCTCCATAGGCGTGTATATAGTCGCGCGATCGGACCGAGCCGAAGCACAGGGAGGTAGCGTGCGGACACGGCGGACCCTTTGGCTCGTCCTCGCCGTGGTGATTGCGGTCCCCGTCATCCACCAGGCGGTCCCCCACGAGGGCCTTCACCACGCGTTCGGGCTCGGCGGCGAGGAGGTCGCGCAGGCCCACTCCGGGCGCCACCTCTCCTCGCAGACCATCAACCAGAACCTGTACAAGGCGGCCGCCGGCCGCAGTGCCTGTCCCGCGAACCGGGACAACATGATCCACGACTCCTTCCCGGAGCCCGACTACCTGTTCAGCGAGAACGGGGTCCTCGACGTCGACCTGACCGCCGCGCTGCAGCCGACCGGGATCAACGGGAAGAGCATCATGACGACCTCCTACAACGGCCAGTTCCCCGGCCCGACCTGGGTCGCCTGCCCGGGCGACACGGTCAACGTCCACGTCCAGAACGACCTGGTCGCCTCCAACTACACCGGTATGCATCCCGGCGAGACGAACCTCCACACGCACGGCTTCCACGTCTCGCCGCACGTCCCGAGCGACAACGTCTTCCGCACGATCCTCCCCACCGACGACTTCCAGTACCAGTACAACCTGCCGCTCGACCACCCGCCGGGCGCCTACTGGTACCACCCGCACCTGCACGGCCAGACCAACCCCCAGGTCTTCGCCGGGATGGCCGGCGCGATCATCGTCCAGGGCGGCCTCGACGACGACCCCGAGTACGCGAGCATCGGCACCCGCGATCTGGTGATCCAGGAGACGGCGGTCGGGCCGGCCGGCGAGACCCTTCCGTTCCCGGGCGGCACTTCCGCGAAGTTCTACGTCAACGGCGAGCTCAGCCCGGAGATCCCGATCGAGCCGGGCGAGCTGCAGCGCTGGCGGATCTACAACGCCAGCTCGGGCGCGTTCCTGAAGTTGCAGCTGACCGGCAGCTCCTTCCAGCTCCTCGCCCGGGACGGCAACTACGTCGACCACAAGGAGCGCCAGCAGGTGATGACGATCGCGCCCTCGTCACGGCGCGAGGTCCTGGTCCGCGGCGGCACCGCCGGCAACTACGAGCTCCTCAACCTCCCGTTCAACCCGACCCCGACGGCCACCCAGCCGCAGCAGACCCTGGCCACCGTCGTCTCGGCGGGTGATCCCGTCAACGACCCGAAGACGCCGCGTCACGTCGCCGACCTGGAGGATCTGCGCGACGACCACGTCGACCAGCGCCACAAGCTGGTCTACAGCCAGGTCCTGCCGAACTTCTACATCAACGGCGAGCAGTTCAACGATGCGGACCTCACCCCGGACGAGACGATGCATCTCAACGACATCGAGCAGTGGAAGATCGTCAACACGACGACCTTCTGGCACACCTTCCACATCCACATCAACGACTACCAGATGACGAAGATCAACGGCCAGCGTGTCCACGGGCTCAACTACGACGACGACGTCGCGATCCCGCCCGGCGGCAGCGTCACGATGCGCACCCGGCCGGTCGACTTCACCGGCAAGTTCGTGTACCACTGCCACGTCCTGGGCCACGAGGACGCCGGGATGATGGGCATCGTCCGCGTCGTCAAGTAGCCGCCGCCGCGTCCTGACCTAGCCTTCGCGAATGCCGCCCGCGACCTCCGAGACGCGGCGCTGGTGGGTGCTGGCCGCCGCGACGCTGGCGCTCGGGATGATGACGATCGACGTCTCGATCGTCCGCGTCGCCCTGCCGACCATCCAGCAGGAGCTCGACGCCTCCGACGTCTCGCAGCAGTGGATCGTCAACGCCTACCTGCTGACGATGGGCACCTTCGCGATCGCCGGCGGGCGCGCGGGCGACCTGCTCGGCCGCCGGCGGGTGTTCCTGGCCGGGGTCGTGATCTTCATCACCGGCTCGATGCTCTCCGGGCTGGCGCCCTCGACCGGCGTCCTGATCTGCGCCCGCGCGATGCAGGGCCTGGGAGCGGCGATCATGACCCCGGGCAACGTGGCGATGGTCACCGACGCCTTCGCGGGCCGGTCGCTCGGCCGGCCGATGGGAGTGCTCACCGGGGTCGGCAGCATCGGCGTCTCGATCGGTGCCCTGGTCGGCGGCCTGTTGATCACGCTCGCCGGCTGGCGCTGGATCTTCTTCATCAACGTGCCGATCTCGGTGTTGGTCCTCGTGATCGTCCTGCGGTACGTCCCCGAGCGCCGCGCTCGAGCATCCGCCCGGCCTCGACATCCCCGGATTGGTCACCCTCGCGATCGGGATGACCGCGCTCACGGTCGGGCTGATGGAGGCACCGTCGCTGGGCTGGGGATCGGTGGCGACGATCGGGCTCCTGGCCGGGGGAGGGGTCGTCCTCTACGCCTGGCTGCGGATCGAGGCCCGCGAGCCCGACCCGCTGGTCGACCCGGCGATCCTCCGCGGCCCGATGCTGGGGGCGAACTTCGTCGCCTTCTGCGTCCCCTTCGTGCTCACGGGGCTCTCGGTCCTGCTCGCGATCTACCTCCAGACCGTGCTCGGCTACTCGGCGCTGGCGACCGGCGCCCTGCTGCTGCCGATGACGATCCCGATGTTCGCCGGCTCGCTGCTCGCGGGCTGGATGCTGGGCTGGATCGCCGCCCGGTCCCTGGTCACGGCCGGGATGTTCGCCGCCGGGATCGGCGTCTTCCTGGTCGGGGTCGGGGCGACCACCGGCAGCCAGTACCTGCCGTTGTTGCCGGGGATGGTGATCTTCGGCTTCGGCGGGGCGGTCGCCCTGCCCTCGATGACCGCCGCCATCATGGCCAGCGCGACGGCGCTCAACCGCGGCATGGTGTCGGGCGTCTACAACACCGCCCGCCTGGTCGGCGGCACGATCGGCCTTGCGGTGATGGGCTCGACGCTTGCGACCCTGGAGGCCTCGAAGCTCCACTCGGAGGAGGCGAGCGGGAACCTGAGCGCGGTCGACGAGACCCACCTGCACAACCTGCTCGCCGGCGGCAGGACGGGCGAGGAGGCGCTCCAGGGCCTCTCGAGCCAGGAGGCCGCCCAGCTACAGGACGACGCCCGCGACGTCTTCGATGCCGCTTTCGCGTCGACCCTGAAGCTCTCGGCCCTGGTCGCGGTCGCCGGCGCCGCGGTCGCCTACAGGATCATCCCGCGGCTGCGCGCCCCCGAGCCGGCGGAGATCCCCGTCGAGGGCCAGATCCGGCCGGAGGCGTAGGTACTAGACCGGTCCGACGTTGGGCCCGAGGTTCTGCATCGCGCTGGTCCGCGGATCGTCCGCCGTCGGCGGCCTCTGCTCCGCCCGTGTCTCGGGCGTCGACGGCTGAGTCGGCGGCAGGGCGATCTTGATCACCGACCACGAACCGTCGGGCTCCTGGCGCGGCTGCCATCGGTGCGTCTCGTGATCCGGATGCTCGCTCGCCAAGCGGGCGCAGGCATCTCGCGCTTCGGTTTCGGTCACGGGACCACTCTACGCCCGGCGAGCGGGCTCAGTCGTAGCGGTTGAGCAGGCGCATGATCGTGCGGCCCATCGGCGGATCGCGGAACGCGTTGTAGGAGTAGAGGAAGGTGCCGTGCCCGGGACCGGGCCGGCTGCGGATGCACTCGGGGAACAGCGCCGGGTAGGAGACGCGGAACCGGTACTTGGCCTGCTGAGCGGCGCGGCGCTGGATCAGCTGGCGCCGCCCCTGGGTGGTCAGATTCCTGATGAAGTGGCAGCCGCCGCTGCTCTTGCGGCCGGGGTCGTTGTTGAGGTGGTAGACGACCGGAATCCTGCGACCGAGCCTGCGGACCGCCGGGAGGTTGAGCCGCAGGCGGAAGTCCTGGACCGAGAGGAAGTCCGAGCGCATCGGCACCTTGCGCCGCTTCTTCCTGAGGCCGAAGACGTTTCCGCCGACCCACTCGCCGTGAGCGTGGGCGGCGGCGATCGCCGCCCGGATCATCCGCGGGCGCTTGCGGTAGGCCTTCGAGTAGAAGTCGAAGAACCAGCCGTCGTTGTTCAGCTTCGACCGGACGCGGTGCATCATCCGCAGGATCTCGCCGCCGTCGCGGTACTGCTTCGCGTTCAGGGTGACGTCAAACCCGGCGTGCGGGTTCGCGGTCCGGACGATGCGTGTGATCTCGCGCCACGCCCGGACCTCGGCGCGGATCGGATGCTGGCCCTTCGCGTAGCGGATCATCCCGGTGACCCAGGTCGGGTGCAGGCCGGCGAGCGAGCGGCCGATTCGGCGCGCGTTCGTGTTCCGCACCACCGACAGGCGCGTGTGGTGCACGCGTGCCGAGAGGATCCGATCGAGCTTCTGGGGGAAGGTCGCCGGGCCAGGGACGATCGGTCCCGCGTGGTCGCCGGAGCTGACCGCAGGCACCGAGACGACACCGACCGCGACCGCGATCAGGGATGCCGCGAGGACCCGCCGGGATCCGGATTTGCCCACCAGATGCCTCATTCCGGTCGCAGATCATGCCGGTTTCGGCGGCGCGGGTTGGATCACGCGCGCACCCCGCCACGGGACCGCACGCCGGCCGCGGCGCAGCGCCCGGGCGAAGGCCGGCCGGGTCGGAGGCGTGATCCCCCGGCGCCGCCGCGGCCCCGAGCGGCCGGCGGGTCCCAGCCGCGTCCGCTCGACCACCCGAGCGAGCACGACCCGCATCTCGAACGACGCAAAGCTGGCGCCGAGGCACCGTCGCGTCCCGCCGCCGAACGGGAGCCAGGTGTCCGACGCGGCCTGGTTCCCGTTGAGGAAGCGCTCGGGGCGGAAGGCCGCCGGGTCCGGGTAGCTGGCCGGGTCGGCGTGGATCGTCTCGATCGACGGCGTCACCTCGATCCCCGGCGCCACCTCGTATTCGCCGACCCGCAATGGGCCCTCGCGCACAAGGCGGCCGAGCCCGGTGACCACCGGGCGCAGCCGCAGCGTCTCTCTGACCGCAGCGTCCAGGTAGGTGGGATCGCCCTCGGCGAGGGTCGCTGCGATCCGCTCGCACACCCGCCGGTCGGCGGTGAGCAGCTCGAGCGCCCAGCCGAGCGCGTTCGCGGTCGTCTCGTGGCCGGCGACCAGGAGCGTGATCAGCTCGTCGTGAAGCTCGGCGTCGCTGATCGCGCGAGCCGGGTCGTCCCGCCCGGTCACGATCAGGGCCGAGAGCACGTCGGTGCGGCGCTCGAGGTCCGGCGCGGCGCGGCGACGGGCGATCGCGGCGTGGACGAGCTCGCCCACCAGGCGCCGATGGCGCTCGAAGCGAGGGCCGGCGGAGGTCTCGAGCATCGCCCGCACGCCGCGCTCGAGCTCGGCCCCCTCACGATCGTCGGCGACCCCGAACACGGCGCGCATGATCACCTCGAGGGTCAGCCGGTGCATCGAGGGCATGAGCGCGAACGGCTCGCCGACCGGCCACGAGTCGATCGCGCGATCGGCGGCGTCGCGCATCACCAGCTCGTAGGCGCGCATCCGCTCGCCGTGGAACGGCGGCGACAGCAGGCGCCGCTGGCGCAGGTGCTCGACGCCGTCGAGCAGCAACAGCGAGGAGCTTCCATGCAGGGGCTCGGACGCGGCGTTCGCGGCTCCGGCGCAGGCGCGCTCGGGTGGGGCGCGGAACAGCTCGGCGACGACCGCCGGATCGAAGACGATCACGAACCGCGGCCCGAACAGGGTCCGCAGCGAGACGACTTCGCCGTAGCGGCGCCGGCAGGCCCTCAGGTACGGGGCCCGGCAGGCGAGCAGGCCCAGCGTCTGCACCAGCGCCGGCAGCGGCGGCCCGGGCGGCGGCCCGGGGTCGGACCTGGGCATCGCGTCGGTAGTGCTCACTCAGGGTTTGTAGAACGACGGATCGTGGGCCTCGCCGAGGGCGGCCCGGCCGATCGTCGCCAGGATGTGGTCGTCGTTGTCGTGGCGGAGGTAGAAGGTCAGGTCGCGAAGGATCCGCTCGATCGGGCTCGGCCGGACCAGCGAGCGGGCGCCGCAGGCGCGGATGCAGTGATGGACCGTCCGCTCGGCGAGGTGCTCGATCACGTGGCGGGCGCGGCTGCCGGCGAGCTGCGCCTCGGCGCGCTCGCCCCGATCCCAGAGGTCGGCCACGTACCGCAGCCACAGATGCGCCGACTGGACGTCGACCAGCATCTCGCCGACCCGCTGCTGGACGTACGGGTCGCCGCCCTTGCCCTGATGGACCAGGTATTCGAGCGCGTACTCGTACGCCGCCTCGGCCGCGCCCAGGAAGCTCGCCGCGTAGTGAGGGATGAACGCCGTCTGCCAGCCGTCGCGCAGGTAGCTGCCCGGCTCGCCGATCACGTCGACGTCGGGGATGAAGGTGCGGTCGAACTCGACCTTGTGGCTGACCGTGGCCCGCATCCCGACCGGGTCCCACCAGGAGCCGTCGACGCTGACCGTCGGGTCGGCGAGCGGGCAGGCGAGCATCAACAAACCGTCGCCCACGTCGGCGTGGCGGGCGCCGCCGGGCCCGGCGGGGTCGACGAGCAGGATCGCCCAGTCGGCGCCGGTGGCGCTGGTCGCGAACGCCTTCGTCCCGCTCACGGTCCAGCCCTCGGCCGCCCGCTCGACCTCGGTCCCGAACGCGCGCTGCTCGCCCGGCTTTCTGGCCTGCGGCTCGCCGCTCCACGCGACCCACTTCTCGCCTCGCTCGACCACGCCCTCGAACCAGCGCTCGCGCTGCGCGCCGGTGCCGAGCGCGTCCACGAGCACGAGCGAGTTCGCGTGTCCCTCCCAGCAGCGAGCCAGCGACAGGTCGGCCTTCGCCAGCTCCTTGGTCATCAGCCAGAGCCCGAGGGCGTCGCCGCGCACCGGCCCGAGCCCGAGCCCGCCTCGATCGACCGGCACCGTCGGGGCGAGCAGGCCGGCCTCGAACAGATCGGCGAAGTCCTCCTCGGGGAAGCTCGCGGTCCGGTCGTACCCGTCGGCGCGGGCGGCGAACCGCTCGCGGGCCAGCTCACCAACGCGGTCAACCGCGGCCCGGGACTCGTCGCTGAGCTCGAGCAAGAGGCCGGCGGTGGAGCCGTGGCCCGCCGTATCCGCTCCTTTGGCGGCCTCACTCATCGCCATCACAGCCGGTAGAAGAGCTCCCGGGTGAAGTAGTTCGAGCGGGCGCTGCCGTCGGTGAAGGTGGTGCCGGCGTCGACCGCCAGCACGCCACGGTTCAGATAGCCGAACAGCTGCACGCGCTGCCAGCCGTGGTCGTAGGCGGCGCGGAACGCCCAGGCGTCGGCGCCGGCGACGTCGTCGGCGAAGACCGCGGCCGGCTGTCCGCCCCACTCCGCCTCCCCGTCGTCGGCGGAGCCGTACACGCGGGCGGTGGCCTCGCCGCCGTCGGCCGCGATCTCGACCCGGGTGATCCCGGTCGTCCCGGACTCGAACACCACCCAGGTTCCGACCAGCGGCCCGAGGTCGATCTCGGGCCGCTCGGCGGGCGCCCGCTCGGGCCGCTCGCGCGCCCGTGTCGCCTCCGCCGTGCTCACCGGCGCCCCTCGCGATGGAAGAACTCGCGCGTCCAGTAGTCGGCCCGTGGGCTGTCGTCGTCGAAGCTGGTGAAGATCGCGGCGACCAGGATCCCCTGCTTGTTGTAGGCGGAGACGTCCGTCGCGACCCCGCCGGGAAACTCGAACCGGCAGTTGAACGCCCAGGCGTGACCGTCGGCGACCGTGGGCGCGAACGGCAGCGCCTCGACCTCGTCCCACTCGTAGCCCCCGACCGCGGTCGCGCGCGCGAACAGCCCGCCGTCGCGCTCGGCGAGCTCGAATCGCAGCACCCCGCCCGACGCGCCGCCGTCGGTGTTCAGCCAGCCGCCGGCGAGCCCGCCGAGGTCGAGCTCTTCCGGCGGCGACGCGGGAGGGCGATCGTCGAGCCTGAGGCTGTCGCGATCGGCGCTCATCCGAGCGCGACCCTAACCGCGGCGGGCGGCAGCGGCTTTCCGGTCATCAGCCGGAACTGCGCGCCGGTCTCCGCGGCGAGCACCTTGCGCCCGTCGATCGCCACCAGGTTGCGCTCCCGCGCGGCGGCCGCGAGCGCCGTCGTCGAGCCGGCGATGTAGGCGAGATCGGCGACCACCGCGCCCGGCTCGAGCTCGGCCGGGTCGAACGGCAGCTCGCGTGCGAGGGGCGTCGCGTTGACGACCAGCTCGAAACCCCGGGCGCTGAACTCGCTGAGCGGCACCCAGGGGAGGCCGAGCAGGCGGCTGGCGAGCCGTCCTCGCGGCTCACCGCGGTTGACGAGCACCACGGCGGCCCCGTGGGCGCTGAGCTCGGCGGCGATCGAGCGCCCGGACCCGCCGCAGCCGACGACCGCCGTCGCCAGGCCGCGCGGGTGAATTCCCTCGGCCGCCAGCAGGTCGATCAGCCCGCTCGTGTTCGCGGCGTGCCAGCCGCCGGGTTCGGCGATCAGGCAGTTCGCGGCCCCGGCGCGCTCCGCCCGTCCGCCCGTGGTCGCGGCGACCGTGAGCGCCGCTTCCTTGTGCGGCCGGACGACGGTCAGCCCCCGCAAGGGCACCCCAAGGCTCGGCACGGTCTCGCGCCAGAACAAGTGGAAGTCGGCGGGAAAGAAGGACAGGTAGACCGCCGGCAGCTCGAGTTCGCGAAAGCCCGAGTTGAAGACGCTCGGGGCGAGCGAATGGCGTTTGGAGCCGCCGACGATCCCGTAGACGGCGGTCACCGGCTCCGGCGAATGAGCCAGCCGCTCGATCAGCGCCAAGCCGGTCATCGGCGCTACGCCGGCGCCGGCTCGAGGCCGGGCTGCAGCAGGTCGGCGAGGCGGCGGCGGACGAGCGAGGCGGCGTGCACGGCGAACCTGGTCCAGGCATCCTGGGAGCCGTGCTCGGGCTCGGCCAGATCGGCGGCCGGGTCGAGCCGGAAGGTGTGCGCGGCCGCGCCCGGAGCGAGCGCGAGCACCACCTCACGCTGCTCCTCGGTCATGCAGAAGATCGCCGCGGCGCGTTCGCAGAGCTCGCGGGTCAGCGGCTGCGAGCCGTGCGGGTGCGCCCTCACCCCGAGCTGCCGCAGCGCGCCGGCCGCCTCGGCCGCCAGCGGCGTGCCGGGATCACCGACCTTGACCCCGGCGCTGGTCGCGTAGACGCCCTCGGCCGCCGCTCCCCACTCGGCGAGCTCGGCACGGGCGACCGCCGCGGCGATCGGCGAGCGGCCGGTGTTGCCGCCGCAGACGAACAGCACCGTGCGGCGGGGGACGATCGCCGGCCCGCCGGCCACCAGGCGCCGGAGCTGCGGATAGCTGAGCGCGGCCACCGCCAGGAGCACGAACGCGGTCGCGACCAGGACCGCGGTCACCGGCGGCTCGATGTCGAACAGCCACGCCAGCGCGTAGGAGGCGACGAAGACCGAGAGCACGCTCGAGCAGCGGTTGACCGGGACGGCCCACGAGTACTCGCGCGGGTCGAGGTAGATCAGCGTGCCGAAGACGTAGAGCGTCGAGTAGAAGATCCCGATCAGGAAGGCCCAGGCGCCGGATTGGGAGAAGATGAAGTCCGGGCTGAAGCCGTCGCGCAGCGTTCCGAGCTCGGACCCGGCGCCGATCAGCGCCAGCACCGCGATGGCGGCGAACATGATCACTGCCGCCGAGATCTGCTCCTCAGCGAAGTAGCGCCGGTCGACCTGCGTGTCACCGGTCTTCGCGACCCGGCTCATGATCTCGAACCGGCCCACGTAGCCGGCGAGGTAACCGAGCAGGCTGAGGACGGCGGCGAAGGTGAGCGCGTAGGCGTCGACCCCGGTGACCGCGATCACGACCGCGACGAGGCTGAGGGCGACGGCGACGAGCGAGTAGGCGCGGATCCGGCGCCGGCGCACGACGTCGACGGCCGGGGCGAGGATCAGGGTTCCCGCCCGCATCATCAGGATCATGAACAGGATCGAGACGCCGGCGAAGGTGTAGTTGAGGATCGTCGTCGCGATGATCACGGCCATGAACGCGCCGGCGATCATCATCTGCCGGCTCGGCATCCGGCGCAGCCGGCCGCCGACCTGACGGAGGCCGACGTATCGCCACCAGCCGTTCGCCGCCAGGTAGATGCCGGCGCCGACCAGGACCCCGACGGAGGCCATCGGGAGCAGCTCGAGCCCACCGACCTCCGCGTCCATTCCGGGCAGCAGTCCCGACGAAAGCGCCTTGGTCAGGAGCGCGAACGGGATGTAGGCGACGAAGTAACCGACCGCGAGCCAGAGCATCGACTCCGGTGGCGACCAGCGGTGGGGTCGGCCCTGGTCCGTCCCTGACACGCGCGCAGCCTATTTCGCCGGCTCGGCTGCCGCAACGTTCGTGGACACAAAGAGGGCCCGGCACTTGCCGGGCCCTCGAACAAATCGCGTTTGCTGCTCCGCTTCGCGTCCGCCGCAAACACGGTCTGTGACGCGTGGTTACATCATCCCGCCCATGTCCGGCATACCGCCCGGCATGCCGCCGCCGTCCTTCTCCGGCGGCTCGGCGACGATCGCCTCGGTGGTGAGGATGTTCTTGGCGATCGAGGCCGCGTTCTGCAGCGCCGAGCGCGTGACCATGGTCGGGTCGATGACCCCGGCCTTGATCAGGTCGCCGTAATCGCCGGTCTCGGCGTTCAGACCCTCGCCCGGCTTCAGGCCCTGGATCTTGTTGACGACGACCGATCCCTCGAGCCCTGAGTTCTCCGCGATCTGGCGGATCGGCTCCTCGAGCGAGCGGCGGATGATCTCCGCGCCCGTCGCCTCATCGGCCTCGAGGCCGTTCGACTCGATCGCACCGACCGCGTTCAGCAGCGCGACGCCGCCTCCCGGGACGATGCCCTCCTCGAGCGCCGCCCGAGTCGCCTGCAGGGCGTCCTCGACGCGGTGCTTCTTCTCCTTCATCTCGGTCTCGGTGGCAGCGCCGACCTTGACCACGGCGACCCCGCCCGCGAGCTTCGCCAGGCGTTCCTGGAGCTTCTCGCGGTCGAAATCGGAGTCGGTGTTCTCGATCTCGGAGCGGATCTGGTTGATCCGGCCCTCGATCCCCGACTTCTCGCCGGCGCCGTCGATGATCGTCGTCGTGTCCTTGGAGACGACGACCCGGCGAGCGTGCCCGAGCTGCGCGACCTGCGTGTTCTCGAGCTTCAGGCCCATCTCCTCGGTGATCACCTCGCCACCGGTGAGGATCGCGATGTCCTCGAGCATCCGCTTGCGGCGGTCGCCGAAGCCCGGCGCCTTGACCGACACACCGGTGAAGGTGCCGCGGAGCTTGTTGACGACCAGCGTCGCAAGCGCCTCACCCTCGACGTCCTCGGCGACGATCACGAGCGGCTTGCCCGACTGCATCACCTGCTCGAGCACCGGCAGCAGGTCGCGGACCGAGCCGATCTTCTGGTTGGCGATCAGGATGTACGGGTCCTCGAGCACCGCCTCCATCCGATCCTGGTCGGTGATCATGTACGGCGAGATGTAGCCCTTGTCGAACTGCATCCCCTCGGTGAACTCGAGCTCCATCCCGAAGGTCTGGCCCTCCTCGACGTTCACCACGCCGTCCTTGCCGACCTTCTCGATCGCGTCGGCGATGATGTTCCCGATCTCCTCGTCGGCCGCCGAGATCGCGGCGACGCGAGCGATCTGCTCCTTGCCGCCGACCTCCTTCGACTGCTTGTCGCGGAGGTCCGAGACCACCTGGTCGACCGCCCGCTCGATCCCGCGGCGAAGCGCCAGCGGGTTCGCGCCGGCCGCCACGTTCTTGAGCCCGTGGCGGACGATCGTCTGCGCCAGCAGGGTCGCGGTCGTCGTCCCGTCGCCGGCGACGTCGTTGGTCGCCGTGGCGACCTCGCGGACGAGCTGGGCGCCCTGGTTTGCGAACACGTCCTCGATCTCGATCTCGCGCGCGATCGTCACCCCGTCGTTGGTGATCGTCGGCGCGCCGAACTTCTTGTCGAGGACGACGTAACGGCCCTTCGGGCCGAGCGTGACCTTGACCGCGTTGGCAACGGCGTCGACGCCTTCCTGCAGCGCCGCCCGAGCCTCCGCGTCGTACTTGAGCTCCTTATGAGCCATGTTTCAATTCCTCCTTCGAATTAAGAACGTTCCGCCCGTCCGCAAGCGGACGGCCGGGTCAGCAGATTCCCTAGACGACTTTCGCCAGGACGTCGGACTCGCGCAGCACGAGCAGCTCGTCGCCGTCGACCTTGACCTCGGTGCCGCCGTACTTGCTGTAGAGGACCTCGTCGCCCTCCGCGACGTCGAGCGGAATCCGCTTCTCGCCGTCCTCGTCCCAAGCGCCATCGCCGACGGCGACGACCTTGCCCTTCTGGGGCTTCTCCTTCGCGGTGTCCGGGAGGACGATGCCGCTAGCGGTCGTCTCCTCCTCCTCGATTGCCTGGACGATCACCCGATCGCCGAGGGGCTTCAAGTTCATTCCTGGTTACCTCCGGTTGTCGATTTCGAAGTCTCGCTTGGCACTCTACATATCAGAGTGCCAAAGTCGCCCACGCAGTGTAGCGGCCGTCGCTCCACATTCGCGTATCTAAGCCGTAAACACTTAGATTCAAGGGGCGCGCCGGACCGTTGGACGTCGGTTGGACGGCCACCCTTGATAATGGCCACATGATGCGCGTCCTCGGAGGGTGCCTTGCCGCGATCGTCGCGACCATGATCTGGGCCGGACCGGCCGCGGGCGCGACGACCTTCGGCGCCGACCTGAGCCGTGAGGCCGACAACCAGTTCGCGTGCAACGACATCGGCGCCCCCTACTACAACTTCTCGAGCTGCTCGGCCGAGTCGACCAACCTGGTCACCGGCGAGAACTTCTTCCCGCCGATCGGCGAGGGGACGATCACGCGCGTCCGGGTCAAGGTGGGTCCCGTGACGGGGCCGATGCAGATCGTTGTCGAGGAGGCGCTGCGACAGGAAAACCCCAACGATCCCGGCCACCCGACCTACATCTGCTGCAAGGCGATCGACACCAGCGCGGTCTTCACGCCGACGCCGAACTCGACCACCACGGTCAACACCAACCTGCGGGTCAAGCAGTCAGGATCGCCAGAGCCGAGCGGCGTCTACATCGACGACCACCTGGCGCTCTCGGTGCTGAGCCCCAACGTGCCGATCCCGGCCAGCACCGACCCGAACGCCAGTGTCGGCATCTGGCTTCCGGCCTGGACGAAGGGCGAGGAGCGGGCGGGGTCCTACGGAACGTCCGGCGCCACGGTCCTGTTCAACGCCGACTGGGAGCCGCTCGGTGGCGGTGGCGGTGGGGGCGGAGGAGGAGGCGGTGGTGGTGACACGGCGGTGACCCTCGATGGCACCGCTGCCCGCGTCGCCCGGGGCAAGGCGCTGCTCGAGCTGGCCTGCAACCTGACGAGCGCCTGCGACGGCAGCCTGCTGCTCCAGAACCAGCAGGCTGACAAGCGGATCCTCGCGCGCGCGCCGGCAAAGCGGACGAAGACCTACGCCGCCGCGAACCTCTCGATCCCGGCCGGCAAGTCGAAGACCGTTCGCGCCAAGCTCAAGCGCGCCGGCAAGCGCCTGCTCGCCAAGCGCCGCTCGGCGAAGGTCTGGCTCAACGTCGAGCTCGACGACGGGACCGTGGTCCCACCGGTTCAGGTGAAGCTGAAGCGACCGGCACGCTGATCCGAGGCCGGACCACCGCGCCTCAATCGCTCGCCAGCAACCTCACCCCGAGCAGCTCCGCGATCCCCGTGCCGCCGTTTCGCATCACCCAGTTGTGGTTCCACTCGAACACGGGCTTCAGCAGGGGGGCCATCGCGTTCATCCACCGCTTGGTGGTGTGAACGTTCCACTCGTAGAGCACCGCGGTGACGCCGTCCTGCTCGAACAACCGCCACCGGCCGATGCCGGTGAGCTCGCCGAACGCGTCGGCCTCGATCAGGCGCGGCTTGTCGACCGTGCGCGTCCTTGCCTCGAAGACCAGGTCGTAGGGCAGCTTCGAGCGCCAGGTCAAGCGTGAATGCGAGCCGACGCCGGTCTCGTCGCCGGGCTCGATCTCGACCACGTCCTCCACCCCACGCCACCACGACGGCCATGCCTGCTGGTCGTAGATGACGTCCCAGATCGGCTCCCGCGGCGATTCGAGCAGCCAGGTGGTCAGGAAGCGGTAGTCGACCGGCACTAGTTTCTGGACGGCTCGCCGTCGCCGAACCCGAGCGGCGGCTCGTGGACGCGCGAGAAGCGGACCACGGTGACGGTCTCCTCGAGGTCGATTTCGCGGCCGTAGATCTGACGCATGAAGCTGAGCGTCTCCTCGACCCGGCGGAACTCGGGGTTGTCGTGCTCGATGTCGCGGGGCGAGAGCTCCCGGGCCTTCTTCACCTCGACGTCGTCGATCACCGCGGTGAAGATCTTCTCCCGCGGGCTGTGGTGGTGGCCGATCGTGATCCAGAGCAGCTGGCCACGCTCGTACTTGCGCGACTTGTCGCCGAGGCGGATCGTGGCGGTCTTGCGACCGCGCTTCAGCTGATCGACGAAGGCCGGCGAGAAGAAGTTGAGGGCGTAGAAGCCGTGGGGCATGAGGGCGCCAGCCTATCGCTCGCCGAACCCGTGCTCACCGACGAGGGGCACAAACCGGCACGGTGCGATCCGGCGCTCCTCGAGGCCGTCCGCGGTCTTGGTCAGCGAGATCAGCACGTCGGCGCCCGGCTCGGCGACCGGGAGCACGAGCCGCCCGCCGGGGGCGAGCTGTTCGAGCAGCGCCGGGGGCGGCGCGGGCGCCGAAGCGTGGACCGCGATCGCGTCGAACGGCGCGTCCTGCGGCACTCCCAGGGTGCCGTCGCCAACCCGGATCTCGACCCGGTCGGCGACATCGAGCTGCTCGAGCCGCTCCGCCGCCTCCCGGGCCAGACGCGCAAAGCGCTCGATGCTGATCACCTCGGCGGCCAGGTGGGCGAGGACGGCGGCCGAGTAGCCGGACCCGGTGCCGATCTCGAGCACCGTCTCGTGGCCGCGCAGCTCGAGCGCCTGGCAGATCGCCGCCACGATCCAGGGCTGAGAGATCGTCTGCTCGTCGCCGATCGGCAACGCCGAGTCGGCATAGGCGCGACCGGCGAGGCGCTCCTCGACGAACAGCTCCCGCGGCACCGCCGCCATCGCTGCCAGCACGCGCTCGTCGGCGATCCCACGCCGGCGCAGCTGGCGCTCCACCATCGACGTCCGCTGGCGTTCGAACCGCTCGGCCACGTCGTGATCCCGCTAGAAGATGTACGCGCGCAACCGGCGCGGCTCGAGGACCGTCACCCGTCCGCGGCCGACCGAGACCACCCCGGCCCGTTCGAGCGTTGCCAGGAAGCGGCTGACGCTCTCCCGCGAGGTGCCGGCGAGCTGGGCGAGGTCCGCCTGGGTCATCCGCACGGTGATGCCGCTGCGCTCGACGGGGATCGCCTCCTCGGCGATCAGCTGCGACAGCACCCCGGCGACGCGGCTGGGGACGGTCTGAAACGACTGGCGGGCGACGCGTTCGTTGGTCTCGCGCAACCGGCGGGTGATCGCGACAATCAGCTTCGCGGCGATGTCGCCATGGGCGGCGATCACCCGGCGGACGTCCGAGGCGGGGAGCGCCAGCAGCTCGGCGTCCGACAGCGTCTCGACGCTCGCCGAGCGGGTCCCGCCGTCGAGCATCGCGAGCTCGCCGAAGATGTCGCCGGCTCCGAGCGTCGCCAGCGCGATCGCGCGACCATCGGAGTGCTCGCGGGTGACCCGCAGGTCGCCGGACCGAACGATGTAGCAAGCGTCGGAGTGATCGCCCTCGTGGAAGACGCGCACCCCCTTCGGATAGGAGCGCGGGATCGCCACGGAGCCGATCTGCTCGAGCTCCATGTCCGACAGCTCGGCGAATAACGGCACGCGTGAGATCAACTCGGCGGATTCCGCCCCCATCCGCGTGAGTATCGCTGTTTCGAGCGCCGGTGGCACGAAAGCCGGCTACGGCAGATCGAGGATGTCGAGCCCCACCGGCCCGCGGTTGCGATACGGCCCGGCGCCGTCGGTGGAGAACGGAACCGGGGTCTGGCCGACGTATGCCTGGCCGAACGCGTCGAGCGACGGCACGATCCCTCGCAGCCGGAAGCGGCGCAGCTCGAACGGCAGCGCGTCCGAGGCGAGCAGCGACGGCGCGGTCATCATCTGGAAGTGCAGGTGCGGGCCGTCGGAGTTTCCGGAGTTGCCCAGTTCGCCGAGCTTGTCGCCCGACTCGACCGTGTCGCCGCGCTTCACCGCGACGGTCTCGGGGATCAGGTGGGCGTACCCGGCATACACGCCCTTCGACAGCTTCAGGATCACGTAGTTGCCGTCGGCCTGGTCCAGCCCGACCGGCGTGAAGCTGTCCGGGGGCTGGTCGGCGATCCCGTCGACTGCCTGGACGACCTTGGCGTCCCCGACGGCGAGCACCGCAGCGCCGTAGCTCGGGTTGCTGGAGAACGAGGCCGGGTCGCCGAACGCGGGACGGTTCTCGGCATCGAGGCGGTTCCAGTCGATCGCGTAGCGCTGCCCGTTGCGATAGATCCCGTTGACCGGTTGCACTGCGCGCCGGTGCGCACCGATGATCGCGGCCCAGCTGGGGCCGGAGAGCGGAGCGTCGATCCTCACCGGCGGCCCCTGGTGGACGAGGGTCTTTGCGCCGGTGTCGACGTTGGTCGCCGGGATCGGCAGCCCTGGGTCTGCCTCGGTGGTGATCGTGTGCACGATCCGCGTTGGCAATCGCCGGGGGTTCCCGACCGTGATGTCGAGGTAGGCGAACGAGGCGGAGCTGGGCGAGAGGCGCGCGCCGCTGACCGACGGCTCGGCGACCGGGGAGATCGCCGCCGCGAGCTCGTCGCCGCTGAGGTCGATCAGCTTGCCGCCGCCTGGGCGGCGGCGGGCGACGAGCTTGGTCACGGTGACGTCGACCGGCAAGCCGTTCGTGAGCCGCAGCTCGTACTCGAGATGCACGCGGTTGTCGATTCCCCGAAACCAGCGCGGCTCCGCTACGGAGTCCATGATCACCGGGGTGAAGGTCTGGGGGGCGGCGGAAGCGCCGGCAGCCAAGACGGCGGCCGAAGCTGTGGCCGCGATCACCCCCACCAAGAGCGACAGGTTCCGCACGCGCTCATTATCTACACCTGGCAGGCGGGGCACCAGTAGGCGGTGCGATTGTCGTCGCCCTGGCGGCGAGATCTGATCGCGCCGCCGCAGCTCGGGCACCGGCGCGCGCGGTACATCGCGCGGGGGCGGCGGCCCGTGGCCATCGACTCGCGCATCACCCGCTCGCTCTCCTCCACGACCAGCTCGAGCTCGTCGTCGGAGAGCTCGACGACCCTCCGGAACGGGTCGACGCGCGCGCGAAACAGGGCCTCGGCCCTGACCGCGTTGCCGATCCCGGAGATGATCCCCTGGTCGAGGAGGGCGTCGCCGAGCTCCCGGCCCGCGCCGCGCTCGCGCAGCCGAGCCGCGGCGGCGGCGATGTCGAACTCCGGCCGCAGCGGGTCCGGCCCGAGCTGCATCAGCGACGGGTCGTTGCGGGCGCGCGTCTCGGAGGTCAGCCGCAGCAGCTTGGCGCCGGTCTGGGCGGCGACGGAGCGCCCGGATGCGAGCGTCCACCACGGCTTGCCGTACGGCATGCGGCCGTCGGCGGCCACGAAGACCTTGCCGTTCATCCCCAGGTGGGTGTGCAGGACGAGGTCGCCGGAGAAGTGGACGAGCAGGTGCTTGCCGCGGGCCTCGGCCTCCTCGAGGGTGCGCCCCTGCAGCTCGGCGGCGCGGCGATGGAGCGGCGAGCGCGGGTTGGGCGCCTGGGCCACACCGATCTCCCGGCCACCGAGCGCGACGTTGATCCGCTCCGCCGCCTGATGGATCGTGTCGCCCTCCGGCACGGGCTCAGCCCGCTGCGGCGACGAGCTTGCGCGGCTGGCGGCTGAAACCGGCGGCGATGATCTGCTCCTCCAGGCCGGAGCCGAACACCGGCTCGCCGTCGACGCGCTCGATCCCGAGCTTCGGGATCAGCTTCTCGCGCGCCGCGTCAGCCAGCCGGCCGATCGCGGCGACGAGATCCTCGCCCTCGAGCTCGACCAGTCGCACGATCCCCTTGCCGCCCCGCTCGACGTAGATGATCGGGTTGCCGTCCTTGAGCAGGACGTACGCGCCGGGCGTGCGGGCCGGGCGGCGGCCCTCGGCGCGCTTCGGCCAGCGCAGGGTCGCGCCGTAGGGCTGCGCCGGGTCGGTGGCGGCGAGGAGCAGATAGTCCTCCTCGACGTGGGGCAGCGCCCGGAGCCGCTCGACCGCGCCGGCGAGCGCGAACTGGGCACCTCCGAGCCCCTCGACGAAGTAGCCGCGCCTCGCGGTGCCGAGCATCTCGAGGTTCGAGAGCTCGCCGTAGAGGCTGGAGAAGCCGCCGGGGACCCCCTCGGCGAGCACCGTCTCGCGGGTGACGATCCCGTAGCGCTCCAGCATCAGCTCGGCCTGGGCGCGCAGGCGCGGGCCCTCGGCGGGCGCGTTGCGGAATAGGGCCTGGGTCAGTGACCAGCGGCCGACGATCGCCTCCTGCGCCGGGCCTCGCCGCGAGGCGAAACGGCGCGCCGACCGGCGGTCGCGGCCGACAGCGCTCAGGCGGCGGGCGCGCAGCGGCGCGAAGGCGTCGTTGGTGACCTCCCCGGCCCACGCGAGGTCCCAGAGCGCTGCGTGCAGCTCCTCCCGCTCGTGGTCGAGGTCGATCAGGTCGAGCCAGAACGACGGTGCGGCCGCGAGCCGTTCGCGGATCGCGTCATGGACCTCGCCCTCGGGCCGGTCGAGCTTCGCGTTCGACGGCGGCGGGCCGGCCAGGTGAACATCCTCGCGGAAGTACAACGCCATCCTCCCGGTCCGGCCCAGCGCGCCGGCGCCGATCCAGACGATCTCGCCGCTGGTGGTGAGCTGGTCGAGCCAGGTCTGGCTGTAGGCGCCGAGGCGCCGCGGCAGCACGTCGCGCTCCCAGACCTCCGGGGTCAGGGCCAGGCCCTGCAGCGGGATCAGCGTTTCGCGCAGACGATCGGGGCCGGCGCCGGCGGGCCGGTGGGCATCGACGTTCTGCCACGCGGGCAGGAACCGGGCGAGCTCGGCCGGGTCGACCGCCTCGGCCTCCTGGCGCAGGGCGGCGACGCTGGCCCGGCGCACCCGGCGCAGGACGTCGGCGTCACACCATTCACGCTCGCTTCCGCCCGGCAGCAGCTCGCCGCGGACGAGGTCGCCGGAACGCTCCAGGCTCTGCAATGCCGGGGTCAGGTCGAGGCCGAAGCGGCGGGTGATCTGCGCGGTCGGGAAGGGGCCGTGGGTGCGCGCGTAGCGGCGCACCAGCGCCAGCGCCGGGTCCGGGACCGCCTCCAGGTAGGCGTCGGGGAGGCCGCCGGGGGGCGGGACGCCGAGCGCGTCGCGGTAGAGCCCCGCGTCCTCGGCTGCGATCCAGCGCTCCTCGCCGGCGATCCGGACCTCGACCGCGCGCTTCTCGCGGGCGAGCTTCTCCAGCATCGAGGCCGCCGAGAAGCCCTCCACCGTGCGGTCCTCGAGCTCGTCGTCGGTCAGGTCGCCGAGCCGGCGCAGGACCTGCTGCAGCGCGTCGCGGTCCTTGGCGAGCGCGTCGGGATGGAGCAGCTGGAGCGAGCGCTCGACCTCCTCCAGCGCCTCGGGGTTGATCAGCTCGCGCAGCTCGTCGGCGCCGAGCAGCTCGGAGAGCAGGTCGCGGTCGAGGGCGAGCGCGGCGGCGCGGCGCTCCGCGTTCGGCGTGTCGCCCTCGTACATGTAGGTCGCGACGTAGTCGAACAGCAGCGAAGACGCAAACGGCGAAGCCGTTTGAGTTTCGACCTCGACCAGGGTGATCTTGCGCGAGTGCAGGTCGCGCAGCAGGTCGACCAGCGAGGGCAGGTCGAGGACGTCGCGCAGGCACTCGCGGTAGGTCTCGAGGATGACCGGAAAGCGCGGGAAGTCCTTCGCGACCTCCAGCAGGCTCTGCGACTTGAGGCGTTGCTGCCAGAGCGGGGTGCGCTTGCCGGGATAGGCGCGCGGGATCAGCAGGCTGCGAGCGGCGTTCTCGCGAAAGCGGGCCCCGAACAGCGCCGATCCGCCCAGCTCGCGGACGACCAGGTCCTCGATCTCATCGGGCTCGAGCAGGATGAGCGAGGCGTCCGGGGGCTCGTCGGCGTCGGGCAGGTGGACGACGATGCCGTCGTCGGACCAGATCGCGTCGGCCTCCAGGTCCAGCTCGTCGCGGATCCGAGCCGAGACCGCGAGCCCCCAGGCGGCGTGGACGCGGCCGCCGAACGGCGACAGCACGCACAGCCGCCAGTCGCCGATCTCGTCGCGGAACTTCTCGACCACGATCGTCTCGTCGGAAGGCACCACCCTGGTCGCCGCCTGCTGCTCGCGCAGGTAGGTGACGAGGTTCTCGGCGGCGCGCGGATCGAGGTCGGCCTCGGCGGCGAGCGTCTCGGCGTCCTTGCCGACGGCCTCGCGGGCGAAGGCGCCGATCGCGCGGCCGAGCTCCGACGGGCGCCCGACCCCGTCGCCGCGCCAGAACGGCACCGCGCCGGGAACGCCCGGGGCGGGGACGACGATCACCCGGTCGCGGGTGATGTCCTGGATCCGCCAGGTGGTCGCGCCGAGCAGGAAGGTCTGACCCGGGCGGGCCTCGTAGACCATCTCCTCGTCGAGCTCGCCGACCCGGCGGCCGTCGGGGAGGTGGACGCCGTACAGGCCGCGGTCGGGGATCGTGCCGGCGTTGGTGACCGCGAGCTGGCGGGCGCCCTTGCGGCCGCGGACGGTGCCGGCGGTGCGGTCCCACACCAGTCGCGGGCGCAGCTCGGCGAACTTCTCCGACGGGTAGCGGCCGTCGAGCATGTCGAGCACGTTCTCGAGCTGCTCGCGCGAGAGCTCCTTGAACGGCTCGCTGGCGGTGACCAGGCGCTCGACCTCGTCGACCTGCCACTCGTCGTCGGCGACCATCGAGACCAGGTGCTGGGCGAGCACGTCGAGCGGGTTGCGCGGGATCACCGTCTCCTCGATCTCCCCGTTGCGCATCCGCTGGGCGACCACCGCGCACTCGAGCAGGTCGGCGCGGAACTTCGGGAAGATCCGGCCCTTCGAGACCTCGTTCAGCTGATGGCCGGCACGGCCGACCCGCTGCAGGCCCCTGGAGACGGATTTGGGCGATTCGACCTGGATCACGAGATCCAGCGCGCCCATGTCGATCCCGAGCTCGAGCGAGGAGGTGGCGACGAGGCAGGGCAGCTTTCCGGACTTGAGCAGCTCCTCTACTACGACTCGTTCTTCATGTGCGAGCGAGCCGTGATGTGCCCGTGCGATCTCCTCGAAGGGAGCGGCGTCCTGGTCCTCACCCCGCACGCCCGGAGGCGAAGCCGAGGACGTGGCGGGAGTTGTCCCGTCGTGTTCCGTTGCCGGGAGCTCCTCGTGGGGGACCTCGTTGTGGAGCTCGTTGAGCCGCTTGGCGAGGCGTTCGGCGCCGCGGCGGTTGTTGACGAAGATGATCGTCGACGTGTGCTCGCGGACCAGCTTCAGCAGCTCGGGGTAGATGGCGGGCCAGATCGAGCGCGGGTTGGCGGCCGGATCGAGCGACGACTCGATCGGGCCGGGGTCGATGCGGTCGGGTGAGTGCGACGGCATGTTCGTGCTGACAGCTGACCCGGCCGCCCCCGGAGGCGAAGCCGAGGAGGCGGGCGGAACGTTCGGGTTCTGCATGTCGTCGACCGGCACCACGATCTGCAGGTCGAGGTCCTTGCGGATCCCGGCGTTGACGATCTCGCACTCGCGCTTCGGCCCGACCAGGAACTCGGCGATCCGCTCCAGCGGCCGCTGGGTCGCCGAGAGCCCGATCCGCTGGGGCTCCGGATTCCCCTCCTCGGCGACCAGGTGCGAGAGCCGCTCCAGGGTCAGGGCCAGGTGCGAGCCGCGCTTCGACTGCGCGACGGCGTGGATCTCGTCGATGATCACCGCCTCGACCCCGGTCAGGATCTCGCGCACCTGCGAGGTGATCATCAGATAGAGCGACTCGGGGGTGGTGATCAGGATGTCGGGCGGCGTGCGCCTCATCGCCTGGCGCTCCTTCTGCGGCGTGTCGCCCGTCCGGAGGCCAACCGAGACCTCGGCGCCGATCCCGGCCAGCGGCGCGCGCAGGTTGCGCTCGACGTCGTACGAGAGTGCCTTGAGCGGCGAGACATAGACGACAGAAACGCCCGCCGGCTGCTCCGCTTCGCGTCCGCTGCCGTCGGGGTCCGCCCAGGTCGGGCGTAGCGTCGGGCCAGCCGATCGATGCTCCATAGGAACGCGCTCAGGGTCTTGCCGGAGCCGGTCGGGGCGCAGATCAGCGTGTTCGCGCCAGAGGCGATCGCCGGCCAGCCCTGCGCCTGGGCGGGCGTGGGCGCCTCGAACGAGGACTCGAACCAGCGCCTCGTGCGCTCGCTGAAGCCTTCGAGAGGATCAATCTTGCGGTCGCCGTCGGTGCCCATTCGCAACCACCGATCTTACGTCGCTACGCTGACGCCGTGGCGGAGGGGCGGATGCGCGAGCTGATCGACGCGGGGGTCAAGGCCTTCAACGGCGAGGACCACGAACGCCTGCTCAGCCTGCTGACCGAGGACGTCGAATGGAAGCGGGTCGACGGCCTACCCGACGAGGGCGGTGTGCTTCACGGCCGCGAAGCGGTGCGGGCCTTCCTGGAGCCGGAGGTGTTCGACCGCGCCCGGTTCGAGACGGTCGAGGTGGTCGAGGAGGGCGAGACGGCGCTCGTCCGCGGCGTCTTTCACGCCCGCGGCGCCGGCAGCCAGATCGAGCTCGACATCGAGACGTACATCGTCTACCGGCTCCGCGACGGGCTCGCCTGCCGGGTCGAGAGCTGGCGCCGGCGCGAGGACGCAGAGCGTTCCTCCGGGCTGCGTCTGTCTAGTTCTTGACGGCTCGACGCAGCGCCTGGTAGGCCGGCTTTCGGCGCCCGTCTGGGCGCAGCAGCCCGAGCGTGCTCAACCACTCGCTCTCCGGGTGGGGCGTGTCCTGCAGGCAATGGAAGATCACGGCTCGCGCGCCATGCCGGTCGAGGAAGCGAAACGCCCTTGCCGCACGGCGCGCCTGGCCGCGCTCGCCGAACTCGAGCGTCGAGAACCCGATCTCGGTAACCCAGATCTGCCGCTTGCCGGCGATCGCCCGAGCCCGGCGCCAATCCTGGTCGAGCCGCCGGGCGCGGAAGATGGAGCGCGGGTACAGGTTGAGCGCCATCGGCACTTTGCGGTTGATCAGACCGTAAGCGACCTTCGTGTAGCCCAGGTAGTTCCCATCGCCCGGCGAGGCGACGGGGCCGATCACCTTGCGCGGCGCCGCTTGGTGCAGCAGGTTGGTGAGCTCGGCGATCCGCTCGGGAGGGATGGCGCCGAAGGCGGCGATGTTCGGCTCGTTCCAGGCCTGAACCTGGGAGCCGCGGTACCGCTGCAGCAGCTTCACGGCGACGTTGACGAACGCGCCCTCGTAGCCGGCGCCGACCGCGCAGGTCGCGGTCAGCCACCGGTTGCACTCCGGGGCGGCCCACCCGGGCGCGGCGCTGAGCACGAACAGCGGCCGGATCCCGCGCCTGCGGAGCGCCTCGACCGCAGCGTCGAGCCATGACCACTCGAAGCTGCCGGGGTGCGGCTCGACGACCTCCCAGCTGACCGGGATCCGGGCGATCGACGCGCCCGCATGCTTGACCGCCGCGGCGCGGGTCGTGAACGTCTGCGCGGTGTCGTTGAAACCGAAGATCGGATCGGCGGCGGCGCCGGGTGCCGCCAGCAGGCCGGCGGCGAGCGCCAGCGATAGGGCCGTTTTGAGTCGCTTGACCCCCGTCATTCAGATCCCACGCCCTGCCTGTCAGGGCCTACCCGCCGAAAGTATCTTCAATCTCCGCGAGCCTCGGCGCACTCGCGTCTCGCTCGGAGGCCGGCCTCGACCCCAGCCTCGGCCCTCCGCTCAGTCGGCCGATAGAGCGACGGCGGTGATCCCCACTTCCTGGTAGAAAATCGCCCCGGATACTCCCTGGTTGCAGTCGACCGCGTAATCGTGGTTTCCGGCAGCCTCGACTCCCGTTACGGCGGAAAGACCGACGCTCTCGATGTGGTCCAACGATTGAACTGAAAGTCTCGAGTTCGGAAGGATGAAGCCGGCGTTGCTGACGAGTTGGCACTCACCCGACATGACGTCCGCGCCGGCCTCCTGGTACGCCGACGCCTGGCCGATGAGCAATACCCTCGCGGGCGCGGGGAGGTTCAAGGAGACGATGGCGCAATCCGCGTAGGAGGCGGACTCGGGATCGCAGCTGCCGCCGCCGGTCCAGCGCCCGTAGCCGCCGAGCGCGGCCGTCGCGGCGGTCGCGGCGCTCGGCACGGTGCCCAGCGAGGCCTCGTTGATGTCGGCGCCATTGAGGCTGCCATCGGCCACGTCACCACTCAGGATGGAGCTGTTGACGACCTCGAGCGTCCCGACCGCGTCGTTGCGGAGCTCGCCGTTCCCGACGGCGTCGTTGCGGACCTCGCTCGTCCCGACCGCGTTGGCGGCCAGGTCCGAAGCCGTCAGCCCGCCATCGGTGACGTTGTCGTTGCGGACGTCCTCACTACGAATCGCGTTGTTGAGCACGTCGACTGACTTGACCTCGCCGTTGACGATGTCGTCGCTGAAGACCGTGTTGCTGCCATCGAGCGCGTAGGCGCTCCCCATCGTCAACGCCACGAACAGCGAGACGTAGCCGACGATGTTGCTCCGCAGGTGCCCTCTGATCGCTCGAGTCATCATGCCTTCCTTGGCTTTGCACCGGGAGTCCCCGGGCCTCGAGCCGACCCTACCCCGAACCGGCACGCGGGTCAATCCGCCGACCCGCCGGCTCAGAAGGGCAATGCGTCCGCGACGTCGGCGAGCCGCGGACTTGTCGCATCGCGCTCGGAGACCTGCGGGTCGGCGATCGGCCACTCGATCGCCACGTCGGGGTCGTTCCAGGCGATCCCTGCCTCGGTCTGCGGGTCGTAGTAGCTGGAGACCTTGTAGTGGACGTCCGCGACCTCGGAGAGGACGCAGAATCCGTGCGCGAACCCGACCGGGACGAAGAGCTGCCGATGGCTGACGTCGTCGAGCTCGTGGCCCTCCCACTCGCCGTAGGTCGGCGAGTCGCGGCGCAGATCGACGGCGACGTCCCAGATCCGGCCGCGAACGCAACGGACCAGCTTCGCCTGTCCCGGCTCGGTCTGGAAGTGCATGCCACGCAGGATCCCGCCGGCAGACCGAGAGTGGTTGTCCTGGACGAACTCGGCGTCGACCCCCGCCGCGGCCCATGCGCGAGCGCTGAACGTCTCGACCAGGAAGCCGCGCTCGTCGCCATGGACGGTCGGCTCGACCAGGACGAGGCCGTCGAGCCGCGTTTGCAGCCGTTTCGGCATCAGCCCAGGGCGGATCCGTAGCGCCGCCGGTAGTACTCGCGGTACTCGCCCGAGCGGATCGGCTTCCACCACCACTCGTTCTCGCGGTACCACTCGACCGTCCGCTCGAGCCCGGCGTCGAAGCCGATCGCGGCGGCCCAGCCGAGCGCCTCGGTCTTCGCCGAGCCAAGTGAGTAGCGGCGATCGTGGCCGAGCCGATCGGTGACGTGAGTGATCAGCGACTCGTCGCGCCCCGTGAGTTCGAGGATCCGCTTCACGACCTCGATGTTGGCCAGCTCGTCCGGCCCGCCGACGTTGTAGACCTCGCCCGGCTCGCCGAACTCGAGCACCGTGTCGATCGCGCTCGCGAAGTCGCCGACCCAGAGCCAGTTGCGGACCTGCATCCCGTCGCCGTAGACGGGCAGCGGGTCGCCGGCGAGCGCGTTCAGGATGCAGAGCGGGATCAGCTTCTCCGGGTACTGGCGCGGCCCGTAGTTGTTGGAGGCGCGGACGATCAGCGCCTCCGCTCCGTACGTGTGCCGGTAGGCCCCGACCATCATGTCGCCGCCCGCCTTCGATGCCGAGTAGGGCGAGGAAGGGTCAATCGGCGAGCTCTCCGTGAAGGAGCCCTCCTCGATCGAGCCATAGACCTCGTCGGTGGAGATCTGCAGGAATCTGACGCCCGCTTCGCGGGCGGCTTCCAGCAGGACGAACGTCCCGTAGACGTCGGTCTGGATGAACTCCCCCGGCGCCTCGATCGACCGGTCGACGTGGGTCTCGGCGGCGAAGTTGACGATCGCGTCGACGCCCTCGACGGCCGCCTTCACGGCCTCGGGATCGGCGATGTCGGCGACCACCAGCTCCAGCCGGCCGGCGTCGAGCCCGCCGAGGTTCTCCTCGCGACCGGCGTAGGTGAGCTTGTCGAGCACCCGGACCGAGAAGTCCGGGTGGTTGTCGAGGCGGTGGCGGACGTAGGCCGAGCCGATGAACCCGGCACCCCCCGTGATCAGGACGTTCACGCCGAACCACCCATGCGCGACACGTCCTCGGCTTCGCCTCCGGGCGTGTCGCGGTTCGTTCGGGCACCCAGGTACTCCGCCAGGCCCCGGCGCCACTCGGGCAGCGCGATCGGGTCGGGGCGCTCGGAGACGAGCAGCGAGAGCGGCGGCCTCGGCGCCGGGCGCCCGAGCATCTCGGTGCTCCCCGCCATCACCCGCGTCTCCATGCCGACCTGATCGAAGATCTCCTGCGCGTACTCGAACCACGAGCAGCGCCCGGCGGCGGCGATGTGGTGGATGCCGTACTCGTCGCTCTCGATCACCAGCGCCAGCGCCTGGGCCAGGTGCGGGGTGTAGGTGGGGCTGGCGACCTGGTCGCTGACGACGATCACCTCCGGCTGCTCGGCGCCGACCCGCAGCATCGTCTCCACGAAGTTCGGGCCGCCGGTGCCGAACAGCCACGAGGAGCGGACGATGTAGTGGCGCGGGTTGGCGATCTGGGTCGAGGTCTCGCCGGCCTGTTTCGAGCGCCCGTAGGCGGAGATCGCCGCGGGCAGGTCGGACTCGACGTAGGCGGAGCCCTTGCTGCCGTCGAAGACGTAGTCGCTGGAGACGTAGACGACGCTGGCGCCGTGCGCGGCGGCGGTTGACGAGACGATCCCGGCGGCGGCGTCGTTGACCCGCATCGCGCCATGCTCGTTCGCCTCGGCGCCGTCGACGTCGGTCCAGGCGGCGCAGTTGATCACCGCCGCGGGGCGCAGCTCGGCGATCGCCTCCTCGACCGCCGCCGCGTCGGTGATGTCGAGCTCCTGACGCGGCAGGCCGATCACCGAGTGGCCGCGCGCGGCGGCCGCATCGACCGTGTCGCGGCCGAGCATTCCCCCTGCCCCTGCCACCAGGACCCTCACGGAATCGTGATCTCCGACTTGTCGCCGACGATCGCCCGCAGCGTCTTCGGCATCCCCTCACCGCGGGCGAGCTTCACCCCTTTGCCGAGCAGGCTGGCCTCGATCCGCGCCGGGAGGTTGTGGACCTTCGCCCCGGCAAGCAGAATCGAGTGCTCGACCTCCGTCCCGATCACCTCGACGTCGCAGTCGATCGACGTGTAGGGCCCGACGTACGAGTCGACGATCCGCGCCCCGGCGCCGATCACGGCGGGGCCGCGGACGAGCGAGCGCTCGAGCACCGCTCCCGCCTCGATGACCACCCGGCCCTCGACCCGGCTCTCCGCGTCGAGCTCGCCGTCGATCCGGACCTCGAGGTCCTCGAGGACCAGCCGGTTCGCCTCGAGCATGTCGGCGAGCTGCCCGGTGTCCTTCCACCAGCCCGCCACCGTGTGGCTCTCGACCTTCTTCCCGGCGTCGATCAGGCTCTGGATCGCGTCGGTGATCTCGAGCTCGCCGCGGCCGGAGGGCTCGATCGAGCGGGCCGCGTCGAAGATCGCCGGGGTGAACATGTAGACGCCGACCAGCGCCATGTCCGACGGCGGGTCCTCCGGTTTCTCGACCAGGCGGACGACCGAGCCGCCGTTCAGCTCTGCGACCCCGTAGTGCCACGGATCCGGCACCTTCGTGAGCAGGATCAACGCCTCGGGCTCGTGCTCGCGAAAGGCGCCGACGAGGTCGGTGATCCCGTCGCGGAGCAGGTTGTCGCCCAGGTACATGACGAACGGCGAGCCGCCGAGGAAATCCTCGGCCGTCAGCACCGCGTGGGCGAGGCCGGCGGGCGTCTCCTGCGTGATGTAGGTGATCGTGGCGCCGAACTGCGAGCCGTCGCCGGCCGCGGCGCGGATCTCGTCGCCGGTCTCCGGCGCGATGATGATCCCGATCTCGGTGATCCCGGCATCGACCAGCGCCTCGATTCCGTAGAAGAGCACCGGCTTGTTGGCCACCGGCACGAGCTGCTTCGCCGAGGTATGCGTGATCGGGCGCAGGCGAGTGCCTGCGCCGCCCGAGAGAATCAGGCCCTTGAGCGCCTCCATCGGTCCGGGAGGCTAGCGTTGGCAGGGATATGCGGATCGCAGGTCGAGCGAGACTCGGGCTCGCGTTGCTGGTCGCTATGGCCGGGAGCGGCTCGTCGGCGGCGACTGCCACGGCTCAGGGGCCCGAGTTCGTCGTCCTCAACCAGGGCGCGTTCCCGACGCTCACCTCCACCTGGCAGGGACTCGCCGTGACCCCGAACAACGTCTTCCTCGACCTCTACGACAGCAAGGGGATCCTCTACAAGACCTACAGCACGGTGTTCGACCAGCCGCCGCCGAAGCGGACGGTGACCGCGTTCGGACATCGGCCGCTCGGCCTGCCCACCGTGGCGGCGCTGGTCGCCGGCGCCGCGGGCAAGCGCGTGAAGACGGTGAAGATCTTCTTCGACGGCGCCCCGATGCAGAAGCTCCGCACCGTCAAGGCGCCACCCGAGTGGGGCTTCGCCGGGCGGTTCTTCGCCGCCGGCGCCAACGTCGCCGAGAGCTCCGCCAACACGACCCAGGTCGTCACCCTGATCAAGGCGGTCGACGGCAAGGGCCGGCTGCTCTCGAAGCTCGGGAACGTGTTCACGAACCCGTTCTGAGCTGCGGATGGCCTACCGGCTGCTGACGTTCCTGCTCTCGCCGCTGGCCTGGTGGGGGCGGCTGCGGGTCGCCGGGATCGAGCTCGTTCCGAGGGATGGTCCGCTGCTCATCGTCCCCAACCACGACAGCCAGATGGACCCGATCCTGATTGGGCTGGCATTGCGCAAGCGCCGCACGCTGCGATTCCTGGCCCGTGCCGACCTGTGGCGTAACCGCGTCCTCGGGTGGGTGCTCCATGCGATCAACCAGATCCCGATCGAGCGGGGCGCCGGCGACGCCGGGGCGCTCGACGAGGCGGTCGAGACGCTCCGCCGCGGCGACGCAATCTGCATCTTCGTCGAGGGCAAGCTCTCGCGCGGCGAGGCGTTGCGGGCACGAACCGGGGTCTCGCGGCTTGCCGCCGCCTGTCCCGAGGCGCGGGTCGTCCTCTGCACGGTCGCCGGCAGCGCCGACTTCGTCCGCTTCCCGCGCCGGCCCCGATGCGCGATCGAGTTCCTGCCCACGGCCGCGCTGCCGTCATCCGCCGACGAGCCGCAGGCGTTCGCGACCGCGCTGCTCGACGAGCTCCGCGAGCGCGTTCCTCCGCAGCCGGCGGGGCGGCGCGTCTGAGCGCGTCAGCTCTGCTCGAGGACCGAGAGCACGTTGCCCGCCGGGTCCTTGAACCAGGCGATCAGCGGTCCCTCGCCGCGGAAGATGCCCTTCTCGTCGGTCTCGAGCTCGGTCCCCTCGTAACGCTCGAAGCTGACGCCGCGCTCGGCGAGTGCGTCGACCGCCGGCTCGATCTCATCGACCGGGAAGTTGAGGACCGTGAACGTTGCCGGCTCGTGGTTGGGCTTCGGGTAGACGAACGTCGGCCGATCGCCGGCGATGTGCAGGGTGAGCGCATCGCCCTCCTCACTGACCTCGAGGCCGAGGGTCTCGCCGTAGAAGCGCTTCGCCGCCGGAATGTCGTCGACCGAGAAGCCGCTGAACGCCTTGGTGTCGTGGAACATCGCGTCTCCTTTCCAGGGTTGCTATGTATGTGACCTCGCCGATCTCGGAAACTCATCGTCCCCAGTTGACGGTGAGCGCGGCTGGTAGGGGGTACGTTGTCGCGTGTACCGCGACCTCCGCCGCCTCGGCGTGTTGGGGGCAAGAGAAGCGATCAGGAGGACTTGAAACGATGTTGAGGCAAAAGGCACGTGCGATCAGCGCGGCCCTGGTGACGGTGATGTTGTCGCTGACCATCGGTGCAGCGACCAGCAGCGCCGCCAAGGCGCCGCCGTCGTTCTTCGGAATCGTCCCGCAGACCGGGCTCGACGACGCCGACTTCGACCGCATGCGCACCGGCAAGGTGGGCACGCTTCGCATCATCGTCAATTGGAGCGCCATCGACCCGAGCTCGGCCCCCGGTGACAGCAACTTCACCAGCGTCGATCCGATCGTGTTCCAAGCCGCGCAGAACGGGATCGAGATCATGCCGTTCATCTTCGGCACCCCGCCGTGGGTCGCCAAGGACCTCGACAATCGGAAGTGCAGCGGATTCGAAGTGCGTGATCTTCGCGCCGAAGCAAGGCGGCCCGCGCTCGACGGCGTGGAAGACGTTCGTCGGCGAGGTCGTCGCCCGCTACGGCCCGAACGGCGAGTTCTGGACCCAGCATCCGGAGGCCCCCAAGACTCCGTTCGAGAACTACCAGATCTGGAACGAGCAGAACTCGAAGTCGTTCTACAAGCCGAAGCCGAAGCCGAAGGCGTACGCGAAGCTGCTCTCGACCGCCGCCGACGCGATCGAGTCACGCGACGCGGGCGCGGACATCGTGCTCGGTGGAATGGCTGAGCTCGCCGGGTCGAAGCAGGCAGAAACCGGCTCGGAGTACCTCGCCGACTTCTACAAGGTGAAGGGCGTCAAGAGCGACTTCGACGGCGTGGCTCCGCACCCTTACGGCGCGTCGATCGGCAAGGTCACCGACCAGGTCAAGACCTACCGCAAGGTGGTCAAGAGGGCGGGTGACGGGAACGCCGCCATGTACGTGACCGAGATCGGCGCCGGTTCGGCGAACGGAGGCAGCTCGCTGAACCGCGGCAAGAAGGGCCAGGCGAAGCTGCTGAAGCAGATCTACAAGTTCTTCATCAAGAAGCGCAACTCGTTCAACGTCGAGCAGGTCGACTGGTTCAGCTGGCAGGACTCGACGGTCAGCATCTGCGACTGGTGCAAGAGCTCGGGTCTGCTGACCACGGGCGACGTGGCGAAGCCGTCCTACAAGGCGTTCACGAAGCTCACCGGCGGTACCACCAAGCGCTAGCGTCGGCTAGATGGTTGGTTCCACGGCCTCGCGTGCGCGGGGGCGCGCGGGACCGAGCTGGGCGTGGCGATCGGGCGAAGCCCATGTCGGTGGACATGGGCGAGTCCCGAGCGTCGCGATCCAGCGACGGTATCCGTGCGTCATCCGCGTGCGTGAAGGCGTGGAATCACCCATCTAGTAGGTGCCACCGAGCTTGCGGTGGTCCCAGGTGGCGGTGCGGATCGCGCGAAATCGGATCGCGACCCGCTTCGCCGCCTGGGCCTCCAGCGCCGCGGCGGCGTCGCCCTCGACCGACTCGATGCCCTCGGTGTAGCGGACGGCGAGCTGCTTACCGAACTCGGCGACCCGCTCCGTGTCGCGGATCAGGTCGGCCTCGGCCTCGATCTGGATCCCACGCAGCTCGGTGTACTCGGTGCCGGTCTCGACCAGCAGCGTCGTCCGCGGATCGCGCTCGAGGTTGCGGACCTTCTGCGACTTCGCGTAGGTCCAGACCCAGATCTCGCCGTCGCGGACCAGGTACCACATCGGCATCGAGTGCGGCCACCCGCGCGGCCCGAGCGAGGTGACGATCACGATCCGCTCGGTCTCGAGGAGCTCAGCCTGCTCGGCCTCCGTGAGGTTGATCTGATCGCGCCGGCTCGCCACGCGAATTCAGTCAATCAGCTCGGCCGGGTCGAGCCGTCCTTCGGCAGCGAGCTTCTCGACGTGCGCCTGCATCGCGATCGCGGCCGCGGGGCGAAGCTGCTCCGGGACGTCGTCCCAGACCTGGGCGAGCAGGGCGGCGCGGGAGCGCTCACCGGCCTCGAGGGCGGCGACCAGACGGCGCTCGCGGTCGAGGCGGTGGTCGCGGTACTCGGCGATCTTCGCGGCGGGGTCCGTGATCCAGGGGCCGTGGCCGGGGGCGAGCAGCTCCAGGTCGAGCGCGCGCAGCTTCTCGAGCGAGCTCAGATAGGCGGTGAGGGAGCCGCCCCCGGCCGCGGGCGGGACGATCGAGGAGCCGGTGCCGAGGATCAGGTCGCCGCAGAAGCAGACGTTGCCGCGCACAAACGCGACGTGATCGGCGGCGTGGCCCGGAGTGGCAATAACGGTGAACGGGCCGACGCCTGGATCGAGCGACGAGTTTCTACCGACATCCGCGAGAAACTCGTCGTTCGGCTCGATCGACCCCGATTCGAGCGCCCGGCGCATCGCCTCCATCTCCGCCTCCCCACTTGCCCTCCCCCAGAGCACCTCCGCGCCCAGGGCCTCCACCCCCGCCGAGTGGTCGGAGTGCCCATGGGTCAGCAACACCCCCGCGATCTCCCCACGCGCGGCCTCGCGGACCCGCCCCAGATGCCCCGCGTCATCCGGCCCCGGATCGATCACGTACCCGTCGACGACGTACGTGTTGGTCCCCTCCAGCGTCATCGGCCCCGGGTTTGGGGCGACGATCCGGACGATCCCCGCGGGCTCGCTCAGCCGGCTACCGCTTTCAGGACCGCCTCGCGCGCCTCGGTCGGCTCGAGCACGACGAGGTCGCCGACGCCCTTCAGCACCTCGCGCGCCAGCCAGTCGCTCGAGCCGTAGGGGAGCTCGACGACGACGGCGCCGTCGGAGAGCTCCTCGACCACGGTCCGCTGCTCGCGCAGCCAGCGGGCGCGGTCGGGCGCCACCCAGACCCGCGCGACGCCGGCGGTGGTCACCTCGCCGTGGGCGAGCCACTCCTGTTCGCCGAGGGCCTCCTCGACGCCGTCGCGGGGCTCGAAATCGCGCTCGGTCAGCGTCGCCTCCTTCATCCGGTCGAGCCGGAAGTGGCGGGTGCCGGAACGGCCGAGGTCGAAGCAGCCGAGGTACCAGCCCTCCGGGCCCTTGACGAGCTGGTAGGGCTCGACCTCGCGCTTGACGAAGTCGTCCTCGTTCTCCTTGTAGTACCTGAGCTCGAGCACGCGGTGGCGCTTGATCGCGTCGTTGACGGTCCGGACGACCGAGGAGTCGTCGCGACCGGGGGCGATCTCGAGGCCCTCCGCGGACGGGTCCTTGCCGAGCGCCGAGACGATCTTCTTGCGCGCTGTCTGGAGCCCCGATTGCGGCAGGTGGTCGCCGAACAGGTCGATCGCCGCGATCAGCGCCTTCGCCTCCAGCGGCAGGAGCCGTGCCGGGCGGGCGAAGTTGTCCCCGTAGGTGTCGGGGTCGACCTCGATCCGATCGCCTGAGATCTCGGCGTAGAGGACGTAGGTGCCGCCGCCGAAGTTGACAACGTTGAGGACGTCGAGGTCCTCGTGGAGCTCCTCGCGGCTGATGTTGAGCTCGTCGAGCGCCTGCTGGGTGGGCAGGCTCCCCTCCTCGCGCGCGGCGCCGATCAACAGGCCGGCGAGGGTAACCAGGCGCGCGAGCCGCTCGGGGCGGATCACCGACTCCGAGCGACCGTTGGAGCCGCGCGAGCTGCCGTTGCGCCGGACGCCGCTCTCAGCCAGCGGGCGGCGGACGGTCTTTGCGACGTCGAACTCCTCGCGGTGGCGGTCGCGCAGCAGCGCGAGGCGCTCGTCGGCCTCCGCGGCGAGCTCGGGCGGGTCGAGCAGGCGCGCGTTCTCCCGCCACGACAGCACCCAGGAGATCAGCTGGCGCTCGGAGGCGTACCAGGTCTCGAACACCATCCCCCGGCCCTTCGCGCCGTCGCCGCGCTGCGGCTTGCGCAGCGCGCCGTGGCGGCCGAAGTCGCGCTCGACGAGCCACGCGATCCGCTCGCGCAGGAAGATCTTCGCCTCGCCCTTGCGCTCGCCCATCTGCCAGTCGGCGCGCTTCGCGTAGTCGCTGCGGTCGAAGTTCTCCGGCGCCGAGAAGTCGTGCTCGGCCTTGGTCGCGTAGGAGACCTTGCCGCGGATCCGCGAGAGCCGGAACACCCGGACCTCGTCGCGCTCGTGCGAGTAGCCGATCAAGTAGAACTGGCCCTCGCGGAAGACGAGGTGGTACGGATTGACCTTCCGGTCGGACTCGTCGTCGCGCTGCAGCGAGTAGTACTTGAACTCGATCGTCTTGCGCCGCGAGATCGCCGTCTCGATCTTCGCCAGCCGCTGGGACAGTTCGCGGCCGGAACCGGCGGTCGAGAGCTTGACGTCGATCGGCGCCTCGTCCTCTTCGGTCAGCGGGCTCGGCCGGCCCCAGGAGACCTGCTGCAGCGCCAGGCGCAGCGGCTCGGCGTAGGCGAACTCGCCGTCGAGCAGGCTGAGCGCCGTGCGCAGCGCCGCGAGCTCGGAGTCGGAGAACTCGATCGCCGGCAGGTAGTAGTTCTCCGGCGGCAGCGCGTAGAGCTCGGCCTCGAAGAACCCCTCGGCGGGCTTTTCGACCTGGAGCGAGATCCCGAGGCTCTCGAGCTCGGCGCGGTCGGCGTAGAAGCGGCGCGCAAACGCGTCCTCGTTCATCGAGCTGTAGCCCTCGACCTCGCGCTTGATCTCGAGCGCCGACACCGGCCGGCGGTTCGCCATCAGGAACGAGATCAGCGAGAGCTGACGGATCAGCTTCTCGGTGTCCTTCGCCATTACCGGGACGAGGATATTGAGGGATCGGTCTCGTCCCCCGCACCCATGCCGCAAAGCGCGGACTTTTAGGGCCCGCGGGGGCCCTCGACTAGGATTTCGCGGCGGATGCTCGGACCAGGGACGGTCATCAACCCGATCATCAAGATCGTCACCACGGTGGCGATTCTGGCCGCGGTCGGGATCTTCATCGTCCGGCCCGTCCTCGACACGACCGACAAGGCGATCCAGTCGGTCAACCAGTCCGTTCGCGGCGCCCAGGACCAGAGCCAGGATGCGTTCGAGGACGCGACCCTGAACGCCGACCGCAGCAGGGCCGAGTCCTACGCCACCAGCCTCCAGAGCACGTGGCCCGCCGGCGGCCGAGCGATCAAGGCCTGTGTCAAGAAGGCCGGCGACAACGCCAACGCGATGGAGCACTGCTCCGACTTCGGCCAGAAGCTGGTCCAGGTCGTCCAGTCGGACCGCAGCTTCTCGCTCTCGTACGCCGACAGCCTCGATGCTCAGGGCGACAGCGCGGGGGCGGACCGGGTGCGCGAATGCGTCAAGGGCGCGGGGTTCAAGCCGGCGCCGATGCAGCGCTGCCGAAACCTGGCCGACGACCTCCTGTTCGGGTAGATTCGCGACCGATGCTCGGCGCCGGCACCGTCATCAACCCGCTGATCAAGATCATCACCACGGTGGTGATCCTCGGCGCCGTCTACCTGTTCATCGTCAAGCCGGCGCTCGACACGACCAACAACGCGTTCGACAGCTTCTCTGACTCGTTCAACGGCTTCGACGAACTCCCGGGCGACATCCAGTCACAGATCGACGACGCATTCGACACCGCTCCCGACACGAGCCGGTTGCAGGACTGCATCGACCGGGCGATCAACGGCACCAACGTCAACCAGAACCAACTGGATCGCTGCGTCGACCGCTTCGGCGGCTGACCGTCCGGGTCAGGGCACGACGAACGTAAAGCCCGCGTTCGAGATGTTGAACATCGTCAGATCGTGGGAGTTGGTGTCGATGCGCTGCTCCGCGGTCTGAATCTCGTAGCTGCCGGCCAGACAGGTGTCCGGCGCCGCATCCCAGAGCGCGAGCGGAGCTTCGGAGGACCCGCCGTTGAGGGGATCGTCCGTGGTCTCATCGGTCGCTTGCAGCGTCGCGATTCCCTGCGAGATCGTGCCGTACTCCGCGCTGACCAGGATCACGTCGGTCGCCGGTGACGCGCCGGTGACGGCGACGCAGTAGACGCCGGTCGCCGGGTGCGACACGGTTGCGTTGCGCGAGTTCGACAGGAACCCGCTGGGCTGCACGAGGCCGTAGCCGCGGGCGGTACCGGCAGCGCCCGTCGCGCCCTGCGGGCCCGTCTCGCCCTGCGGACCGGTCGCTCCGGCGGGTCCCGCCGGACCGGTCGCGCTCCAGCTCACCGCCTTCGTCCCCTTCTTGCAGTTCTGCTTCGCCAGGGTCAACTGCTTCGTCTTCTTGTCGACGCAGGCGTCGATGTCGCCATCCGAGCCGACGGGGTCGAAGGCGGCAACGGCGGTGCCGCTAAGCGCGATGAAGATCGCAACGAGGCCGAGGTGATGACGTCGCAGGTAATTGGACACGGTCCCCCTCCTTGGGATCAGGCGGCGTTGCGCGCGCCGAAGTACGCGGCCGAGTCGATGCCGCGATCGAAGCGCGACCAAGCCTGGCCGTCGGGGAGCTCGCGCTCGATCCGGTCGAAGCTGCCGAGCGTGCCGCCGAGGTTGTCCATCGCGTGCACGAGGGTCGCCTCGCGGGTCGCCGGGACCACCGGCGAGCCGTTCTCGAGCTTGCCGTGGTGGGAGAGGATGATGTGGAGCACCGCCTGGGCGAGCTCGGAATCGAAGCCCTCGATCGACTCGATCAGGCGGCGGACGAGGTAGTAGCCCAGCGGGATCTCGCCGATCAGCCGGCCGGCGTCGGTGAGGTCGATCGCGAGCGGGTCGTCGTTGTACGCCTGGGTCTTGCCGATGTCGTGCAGCAGCGCCCCGGTGACCGCGACGTCGCGGTCGAGCCCGGGGAAGGCCGCCGCGGCGGCGCTCACCGCCTGGGCGACTGAGACCGTGTGGTCGAGCAGGCCGTGGGGATAGGCCTGGTGGTAGTACTTCGCGGCCGGCGCGACCCGGAAGCGCTTCCAGATCCTCGACTCGGGGCCGAAGATCTTGCCGAGCAGCTGCTGCAGCTGCGGGTGCTGGATCGTCGCCAGCAGCTGGCGCAGCTGGGCTTCGAGCTGCTCGACCTCGACCGGCGGGCCCTCGGCGAGCTCGTCGTGGTCGAACTCGTCCTCGCGCGCGGCGCGGATCGAGCGCATCGTGATCTTGGCGCCGTACTGGGGATGGACCGAGAACTTGCCCTCGATGAAGACCACGCTGCCGGGTGCGGAGCATGCGAAGCACTCCTCGACCTCGTCCCACGCGACCGCCTCGACGTTCCCGGTGCGATCGGCGACGATCAGCTTCACCCAGTCCTCGCCGCTCTTTCGGGTTCGCCGCTCGCGCTCACGGACCGCGAAGGCGCCGGCAACCGCGTCTCCTTCGGCAAGATCGCGGACGAAAGTGCGGATCAGCGGCACCGCCACCGGAGAGGCGTCCAAGGGAGCCTGAAGGGCGTCGATCTGGCGCTGTGCGCTCATCGATCTCAACTTAGACAGAGGGCCGGACGGCCGATTTCTCTCCCGGGTGTCCATACCCCGCAGGTCGTCGGCGGACCCCCCGATCTGACGGTCAGCGCGGGGTGGGCTGAGGCGAGTAGTGCGGGTCCTGGTCGCGCTCGTCCGGGTCGAGCGCGACCACCCCTCCCGGGGGCGCCTGCTCGCGCGCCGCGTTTGCGGTCGCCTCGAGCTCGGCCGCGAACTGAGCGCCGAAGACGACCGCGACGTTGGTGAGCCAGAGCCAGAGCAGCAGGACGATCCCTCCGGCAAGGCTGCCGTAGGTGTTCGAGTACGAGCCGAAGTTGGAGACGTAGAAGCTGAAGCCGGCCGAGGCGACGAGCCACAGCACCGTGGCGACGAGGCTCCCGGGAAGGATCCAGCGCGCGCCTTCGTGCTGAGAGTTGGGCGAGTAGCGATACAGGAGGCCGATCACGCAGACGACGGCGAAGAACAGCAGCGGCCACTTGACGATCGACCAGATGGTCAGCGCGGTGTCGCCGAAACCGATCTCCTCGCCGATCGCTGTCGCGAGCGGGCCGGTGACGACGAGCAACGTCAGGATCACGGCGACCGCGACGGTCATCACGACCGTGATCGCGAGCTGACGCGGACGCAGCTTCCAGAACGGGCGGTCCTCCTCCACCCCGTAGATCTCGTTCGAGGTGCGAATGAAGGCGCCGACGTAGCCCGAGGCAGACCACAGGGCCGCGAGCACGCCGATGATCAGCGCCACCCCGGCCTCGCCCGAGTGCGCGACGATGTTCTCGATCGGACCCCGCAGGGTGTCGACCGCCGACTCGGAGCCGAGGTCCTCGGCGATCCGCAGCATTCCGTCGATCGACTCCTGCGACCCGAGCACCCCGAGGAGTGAGACGACGACGATCAGCCCCGGGAAGATCGAGAGCACCGAGTAATAGGTGAGCGCGGCGGCGTTGTCGGTGCGGTTCTCCGAGTTGAACGCCTTGCCCGCGTCGCGGAGCGCGTGCCACCAGGCGCGCATCGTCAGATCCATCGGTTTCCGGACCATCACCGGATGATTACCCGCTTCGGTGCCGTTCAACTTCGCGGCACGCCCCGCCTAAGTCGCCAACTCGAGACCGAGGTAGACGATCGTCAGGGTGCAGAGCAGGATCGCAACCTGCAGAACATGAGCCCGCGGCCACCGCAGGTGGGCGACCGCGAGCACGAGCAGGACGCCGAGCAGGCCGAGCTTCGCCTGCAAGGTCGGCGAGTCCCAGAGGTCCAGGTGCGAGGCAAGGGCGACGCCGGTGCCGATCAGGACGGCGAGCGCGCCGAGCGACGCGATCCCGAAGCCGCGCGCGATCGGGCCCAGCTCGATCGCCTCCGGCCGGCGGGCGTGCGCCGGAACGACGACGACCGCGAGGAAGATCTGCCCGCCGACGAAAAACGCCATCCCGAGCAGGTGAAGGTAGAGGACGATCTGCCACGTCTCGGTCAGATGGCGAGGGCCGGAATCGAACCGGCGACACCACGATTTTCAGTCGTGTGCTCTACCAACTGAGCTACCTCGCCGCGGCGGGTAAGGCTAGCGCCCGCGCTATACAGGACCGGTGCTCGACGCCCACCTCCACGACTGGGTCCGCTCGGAGCTGCCGGCGCCGCCCGCGCGCGTGCTCGAGGTCGGGGCCGGGGCCGGCGAGCTCGCCGCAGCGCTGCGCGACGACGGCTACGAGGTCACCGCAATCGATCCCGGCGGGGACGCCCACGGCATCGAGCGGGTCGCGCTGGCCGAGCTCGACGCCGGCGAGGGCGACTTCGAGGCCGCGGTCGCCGTCGTCTCGCTGCATCACGTCGAGCCGCTGCGCGCGTCGCTCGAAGTGCTGTCCCTGGTACTCGCCCCGGGTGGGCGGCTGGTCGTGGACGAGCTCGACGTGGATGAGGTCGACGAGCGTGCCGCCGCCTGGCTGATCGCCCACAGCGAGCGTGAGCACGCGGAGACGCCGGCGGCGTTGATCGCCGACGTCCGCGCCCACATCCGCCCCCTCGGCGAACTGGTCGACGCGCTCGAGGCGGTCGGGTTCGAGCTCGGCCCGATCACTCGCGGGGCCTACCTGTATCGATGGCACCAGCCGCCAAGCGGCGAGGCCGAGGAGCGGGCGGCGATCGCGGCGGCGGATCTGCCCGCGGTCGGAGCGCGCTTCGTCGCCCGGCGCAGCTGACGCCATCGGACGTTCGTCCGGGCCCGCGGCGGCCACGAGTACCCTGGGAAGCGTGCAAGAACGCACGCAGGCAGCCGCCGGGCTTCGGCGCCTCGGAGTGGCGGCGGGCCTGGTCGCGACCGGCATCCTCGCGTCGCTGGTGGGTGCGGGCGGCTCGCCCGCTCAGTCCACCGCCTACGCGCTGAAGGCGGTCGGCCACTTCAACGCTCCCCAGTACATGGCGCGCGCCCCCGGTACCGCGAGCGCCGGATTCCTCTTCGTGGTCGAGGACGCCGGCACGATCCGGATCGTCGATCGCGGCCAGCTCGTCGACCACCCGTTCCTCGACATCACCGGCTTGGTCCTGGACGGCCGGGAGGAGGGCCTGCTCTCAATCGCGTTCCCGCCCGACTACGGCAGCTCCGGCGTCTTCTACGCGTACTTCACGAACAAGGCCGGGAACAACGAGGTCGACGAGTTCCAGGTGTCGCCGACCGATCCGACCGACGCCCTCGAGGAGACGCGTCGCCGTGTGATCGGACTCGGCCATCCCGTGCGCCTCAACCACAACGGGGGTCAGCTCCAGTTCACCCCGGACGGCACGCTCTGGATCGCCACCGGGGACGGCGGCGGCCCCGGCGACCCGGACGAGAACGCCCAGGACCTGCAGAGCCCGCTCGGCAAGCTGCTGCGGATCGATCCACGCCAGACCCCGACGGCCGCCTACTCCATCCCGGCCGACAACCCGTTCGTCGGCGTCGCCGGCCTCGACAAGATCTGGTCCTACGGCCTGCGTAATCCGTGGCGCTTCTCGATCGACCGCGACCACGTCGTGATCGGCGACGTGGGGCAGCGCAGCTGGGAGGAGATCGACTACGAGACCCTGGCCGGCGCCCGGGGCGCGAACTTCGGCTGGGACGACTACGAGGGCACCCACCTGTTCGAGGGCCCGGTGCTCACCGACCACGAGCTGCCGATCCTCGAGTACTCGAGCGAGGACGGGTCCGGCAACTGCGCCGTCACGGGCGGCTACGTCGTCCGCGACCCGCACCTCCCGGACCTCGTCGGCCGCTACGTCTACGCCGACTTCTGCGCGGGCGAGCTGCGCAGCATGATCCCGACGCTCGACGGCGCGGTCGACGATGCGCCGCTCGGCGTCAGCGTCTCGGAGCCGGCGTCGTTTGGCGACGGACCGGGGCGGCGGCTGTACGTAGCCTCGCTCGGCGGCACCGTGTACCGGCTGGTCGCGCGTTAGCGTTCGTTCCCGCGTTTGTAGTTGCCGGTCGCACGCGCCATGAGCTGCTGCGCGGCCTGGGGATCGGCGGCCTCGACACGGCTGACGAAACGCCTCGCGGCCTCGCCGCGGAGCGTGGTCACCACCCGGCCGGCGCGTGAGATCCGAACCACTCCGTCCTTGCTCGCCCGCCAACTGAAGTCGCCGAGCAAGACAGCTAGCGGCGCGCCGCGCCGATCAGGTTGATGACCGCGTCCATCAGCTCGAGAGCGCCGGCCTTGTGCAGCGGCTCGTTGAGGTTCCCGCACTTGGGGCTCTGCACACACGACGGGCAGCCCGACTCGCAGGGGCACTCGCCGACCAGGCGGGCGGCGTCGGCGACCAGGCGCTCGAACTCGTCGTAGCCGCGCCTGGCGATCCCGACCCCGCCCGGGTGGCCGTCGTAGATGAAGATCGTCGGCAGGCCGGTCTGGAAGTGGATGTTGGTCGACAGCCCGCCGATGTCCCAGCGGTCGCACATCGCGAGCAGCGGCAGGACGGCGATCTGGCTGTGCTCGGTCGCGTGCAGGGCGCCGAGCTGGACGTCCGCCCCCTCGAAGGCACCGGGCCCGGCGAGCTCGTCCGCGAGCACGTACCAGAGCGCCTGAGTCGGGAAGTTCTGCTCCGGCAGATCGAGGGCGACGAGGTCGATCACGGTGTGGTCGGTCAGGCTCTTGCGCTGGTAGGCGATCACCTGCTCGGTGACCGAGACCTCGCCGAAGTGGAGCTCGACCGAGTCGTCCACGGGCGGGCCGATGCGGCGCTGCGCGCCGATCGCATCGATGAACACCATCGTCTCCTTCTTCGGCTGCGTGTACCAGTCGCCGTCGAAGGCGTCGACGATCGCCCGCCGGCCCTCGACGTCGAGCTCGGCGACCTCGTACGAGCGGCCCAGGTGCAGGTAGACCGCGCCCGGGTGAACGGTCGAGAACGCACGCTCGGCCTCGACCTGGCCGATCAGCTCGCCCGACGAACGGTCGACCACCGCGACCGAGTCGAGCGACGCCGAGCGCAGCGAGATCTCGCCGGCGGGAAAGCCCGGCCCCCGCGGCAGGTAGCGGCCGTCGCGGCCGCGGCGCAGCTGGCCGGCGCCGACCAGGGCGTCGGCTCGCTCGCGCCACCGGTCACCGAGGATCTCGTCGTCGGCGCCTCCCGGCTGCGCCGCGGTACCCCCGAGCGGCGCCTCGTAGGCGGCCGCGAGCAGGTGCGCGGTCTGGATCCGCTCGTTCGAGTGGTCGAGGATCGCCGCCTCGACCGGACGGGCGAGGAACTCGTCGGGATGGCGGCAGAAGAACTGGTCGAGCGCGTCCTCGCCGGCCACGTAGAGCGCGATCCCCTCGCGCCGCCGCCCGGCCCGGCCCCACATCTGCCTGAGGCTGGCGACCGTGCCCGGGAAGGTGACGCAGATCGCCGCGTCGAGCTCGCCGATGTCGATCCCGAGCTCGAGCGCGTCGGTGGCGACGACCGCGAGCAGCTCGCCGCCGCTCAGCCGGCGCTCGATGTCGCGGCGCTGCTGCGGCGTGTAGCCGGCCCGGTAGGGCGCGATTCGCGCCGCCAACCCCGGCTCGCCGAGCTGCTCGAGCCGCATCCGCGTGAACCGCAGGATCAGCTCGATCCCGCGCCGGCTGCGCAGGAAGCAGATCGTCCGCGAGCCGTTGACGACCAGGTCGGCGAGCAGCTCGGCGGCCTCGGAGAGCACCGAGCGCCGGCGCATGATCTTCTCGTCGATCACCGGCGGGTTCCAGATCGCGATCCGCCGCCGGGCACTGGGCGCGCCGTCGGAGTCGACGAGCTCGAACTCCGAGCCGGTCAGGCCACCGGCGAGCTCCAGCGGGTTGGCGATCGTCGCCGAGGCGAGCACGAAGCGCGGCTCGGAGCCGTAGACGCGCGCCACCCGCCGCAGGCGGCGCAGGACGTTGGCGACGTGCGAGCCGAAGACGCCGCGGTAGGTGTGAGCCTCGTCGACGACGACGAAGCCGAGGTTGGCGAGGAAGTCCCCCCAGCCCTTGTGGTGGGAGAGCATCGCCATGTTGAGCATGTCCGGATTCGTCAGCACGAGGTTCGCGCGGCGACGGATTGCCGGCCGGTCCTCGCGCGGGGTGTCGCCGTCGTAGATCGCAAGGCTGAGCTCGGCGAGGCCGAGCTCGTGGAGCTTTCGCGCCTGATCCTGGGCAAGCGCCTTGGTCGGGTAGATGTAGAGGGCGCGGGTCTTCGGGTCGATCGCGATCGCGTCGAGGACCGGCAGGTTGAACGACAGCGACTTGCCCGACGCGGTGCCGCTGGTGACGATCACGTCGCCGCGTCGCGCCGCCTCCAGGGCCTCGACCTGGTGCGAGTAGAGCTCCGCGATCCCGGCACGGACGAGGGCCGCGCTCAGCATCGGGGACAACTCGGGGGGGATCGGGGCGGTGCGCGCCTGCCGGGGTTCCTCGACGCTGGTCGCAACCAGGCGGTCGTCCGCCTCTCCCGCCTCGACGAGGCGCTCCCAGGCGAGCGGCGGCGCGTCGAGCAGCTCGGTCACGCCGAGGTCCCCGTGACCGCGGCCGCCGTTCGCATCGCGTCGAGCGCCTCGACGTCGTGGAGGCGGAGGATCTCGGCCCCCTGGGCGACGGCCAGCGCCGCCGCCGCCATCGTCGCCGGGCCACGTTCCTCCGCCGGCAGGCGCTCCTCCCACGACCCCGCGGCGACGGCGCCGAGGAAGTCCTTGCGCGACAGCGCCACGAACAGCGGCCGCCCGAGCTCGCGCAGCTCGCCGAGCCGGCGCAGCACCTCCAGGTCGTCATCGACGGTGAGGTCGAAGTCGAACCCGGGATCGAGCGCGATCTGCTCCGCCGCGACCCCGAGCTCGGCGGCGCGCTCGATCCGCTCCGCGAACCAGCCGCTGAGATGAGCGACGACGTCGCCGTACGCCGGCGGGTCGCGATCGACCCGCGGCGGCCCCTCGATGTGCATGAGCACGTAACCGCAGCCGCGCTCGGCGACCAGCTCGAGCATCTCCGGCTCGCCGCCGCCGATGTCGTTGATCCCGACCGCGCCCGCGTCGAGGACCCGAGCCGCAACCTCGGGCGAGAAGGTATCGGCGAGCACCGGAACGCCGGACTCGGTGGCGAGCCGCTCAATCGCGGGTACGAGCTTTGCGGCCTCGTCGGCGGCCGCGACCGGCGGCCCGCTGCGCGCCGCGACCGCGCCGACGTCGAGCAGGTCGAACCCCGCTTCGACCAGGCCCAGCCCGTCGGCGACCGCCTGATCGGGGTCGCCGCTGCGGGCCCCGGCGAAGAAGGAGTCGTCGGTGACGTTGACGATCCCGGCGGCAAGGGGAGGCCCGAACTCGAGCGTGCGGTCGGAGAGTCGCCAGGTCGTCACCCGGTCTAAGTTAGTCGCCTCGATGGCCCTGAGCTGCGTCTACACCGACCTCGACGGAACGCTCCTCGGACCGCGCGGATCTTTGTTCCGCGGCCCGGACGGCGAGTTCTCGATCACCCAGGCGCGGGCGCTCCAGGCCTGCGACCGGGCCGGGGTCGAGGTCGTGATCATGTCCGGCCGCCGCGAGTCGACCGTGCGCTCCGACGCGCGGCTGATCGGCCAGGAGTCCTATATCTACGAGGCCGGCTGCGCGGTGACGATCGACGGCGAGCAGAGCTACCTGACCGGCGACTGGGTTCCCGACGACGAGGGTCGCACCCCGGCCCAGCGGATGCTCGACGAGGGGATCGTCGACCTCCTGTTCGAGCGCTTCGCGCCCCGGCTGGAGTGGCATTCGCCCTGGCATCACGAGCGCGTCTTCTCGCACCTGTTTCGGGGCGGGGTCGACGTCGACGAGGCCAACGCGCTGCTTCGGGAACACGGCCACGACGACCTTCGCTTCCTCGACAACGGGACGATCGCGCGTCCGGTCGAGGGAGTCGAGGTCGCCCACGCCTACCACCTCGTCCCCGGCGGCGCGAGCAAGGCGAGGGGGGTCGCGTTCCACATCCAGGCGCGGGGCTATGCCCCGGAGGACTGCATCGCGATCGGCGACTCGATCGAGGACCTCGAGTCGGCGGAGTCCGTCGGGCGCTTCTTCTGCGTCGCCAACGGCCCCGACCGCGACCCGGCCATGCGCGAAGCCCTGGCCCGGTTCCCGAACGCAACCGTGACCGAGGGGGCGATGGGCGAGGGGTTCTACGAGGCCGTCGTCTCGACGCTGGCGGCGAGTTGATCGCGCGGGTTGCGCGAGATACGGTGGCGTCACCCGATTGAAGGAGCGCCATGGCGACCACCGCGCAGGCAACGGATCAGATCACCCGGACCGTCGATCTCTACGTGCAGGGCGTTGGCGAGGGCGACGCCGACAAGCTGCGCGAGGCGTTTCACCCGGACTCCCGCATGTGGGGGAATCTTGCGGGACAGCGCTTCGACGTGCCGATCGCCGAGATGATCGCGATGTTCGACGGCAAGCCCGCCGACGTCGAGGGCAGCTACCGGACCGAGGTGACCTCGGTCGAGCAGACCGACGACGTGGCATCCGCCGTCCTGGTCGAGGAGGGCTTCTGGGGCACCGTGTCGTTCGTCAACTTCTTCGCCCTCGCGCTGATCGAAGGGAACTGGAAGATCGTCAACAAGACCTTCGTCCACACCGGCGGAGAGCCGCCCGCTCCCGAGTAGGGGTCGGCCACTCCGGCCGCCTCGGACGGCGAGCCCGGAGCGGCGGCTAACATCGATCGGCGATGGCGGCCGACCACGCGACAGACGCCGAGGAGGAGTACCTCCAGATCATGTTCTGGCTCGAGGAGGCGCAGCTGCCGATGACCGGCGCCAACATCGCCCGCGCGATGCAGCTCTCGCCGCCGACCGTGCACGAGATGATCGGCAGGCTGGAGCGCGACGGCTACGTGAGCCGGGACGCCGACAAGTCGCTCAACTTCACCGCCAACGGCCGTGACCATGCGCAGGCGATCGTCCGCCGCCATCGGCTGATCGAGCGCTTCCTCACCGACGTCCTCGGCGTCCCCTGGGACGAGGTCCACGAGGAGGCCGAGCGGCTCGAGCACGCGATGTCGCCGGTGCTCGAGGAGCGGATGCGCGCGGCGATCGGCGACGCGACCACCTGCCCGCACGGGCACCCGATCGACGGTCAGCGTGAGCGGGGAGTGCTGCTCGCCGACGTCGAGCCGGGGGCCGCGGTCACCGTGCTGCGGTTCGAGAACGAGGCCGAGGAGCTGCTCCACTACCTGAAGGCGGCGGGCCTGCACCCGGGCCTCGACGGGACGCTCGAGAGCTCGGATCCAGACGAGGTCGTCGTCGGGTCGGAGGACGGTCGCCACGCGGTCTCGCGGAGCGTCGCCGAGACGGTCTCGGTCCGCGCCGAGCCGGCACCGGCGCCGCGGGCCCCGCTCCCCGAGGCGCTGGTGCTGTCCAGCGACCGCTACGGGCGCTAGACGATTGATTCCGCGCCCCGGCGTACGCGGGGACGCACGGGACCAAGCTGGGCGTGGCGATCGGGCGATGCCCATGCCGTTGTGCATGGGCGAGTCCCGAGCGGCGCGATCCAGCGACGGTATCCGTGCGTCATCCGCGTGCGTCGCGGCGTGGGATCACTCGTCTAAGCGGTCTCGCGCTCGCGCAGCAGCTCTTCGCTGATCCCGCAGATCTGGCGCAGCCGGCGATAGAGCGCCTGGTCCTGCGGGCGGATCTGGAACTCGCGCCTGCGCACGTTCGCCTCGTGCTCGCGGACCGCGGCGGCGAGCGCGGAGAAGCGGCGCTCGGCGAGCCGGCGCTCGGTCGCCGGGTCGAGCTTTCTGGTGCCTTCGATGATCTGAACCGGACTCATTCCCTCACCCTCCTCGTGGTCGTGCCGTACAGCATCGCTGGTTGATAGCGAGCGCTTGTTCACAGCTCGTAAAGATTCAGCCTAGCATTTCCCTAGTAAGTTAGTAGGGAAACCGGGGAACGTTCTATGCCAGGCTGGCGGCGCGCTGGGACTCGAGCGCGCGAGCGAGGCGCCCGACGCCCTCGGTGACCCGGTCGGCGGGGACGCTCGCAAACGAAAGCCGCAGGCTCGAACGGCCGCCCTCGAGCATGAAGTCGGGACCGGCGACGAAGGCGACCCCCTCGTTCTTCGCGGCGCCGAGCAGCGCCGGCGTGTCGACGTCCTCGTCGAGATCGAGCCAGAGGAAGTAGCCGCCGCCGGGGACGACGAACCTCGCCTCGCCGATCAGCTGTCCGAGCGCTTCCACGAGCACGTCGCGGCGCTCGGCCAGCGCTGCGTTGACGAGGTCGATGTTCTCGGCCAGCGCGCCGGACCGGCACAGCTCGAGGACCATCGACTCGGCGAGCATGTTCGGCGAGATGTAGTGCTCGGAACCGCGCTTGGCGAGCATCTGGATCTGGTCCGGCGGCCCGGCGAGATAGCCGACGCGGACCCCGGGGCTGACGGTCTTCGAGAACGACGACGCGTGGATGACGCGATCCGAGGAATCGGTCGACAGCATCGTCGGCGGCAGGTCCTCGTCACCGAACTTGATCAGCCGGTACGGATCGTCCTCGAAGATCCAGAAGTCGTGCTCGGCCGCGAGCTCGACCAGCCGCTCGCGCTTGGCGGCCGACAGGGTGCAGCCCGCCGGGTTGTGGAAGTTGGGGATCACGTGCACCAGCTTCACCGGCCCGTCGCGCAGCGCGACCTCGAACGCGGCCACGTCGAGGCCGTCCGACTCCAGCGGCACGCCGACGATCTCGGCGCCGGTCCGCCCGAGCAGCAGCAGCGTGCGATCGTAGGACGGCTGCTCGACGACGACCCGGTCGCCGGGCTCGATCAGGTAGCGGAACAGCAGCGCGGCGGCCTCCATCGAGCCGTTCGTGAACATCACCTGCTCGCCCTCGAGCCCGTGGAACTCGCGCGCAACCCACTCGCAGAGCTCGGGGTGCCCGATCCCGGTCCCGTACGAGAGCGCCCGCTGCCAGTCGGACTCGAGCGCGCGCGCGGTCGCCGCGCGGACGGCGTCGACCGGCAGGATGTCGGCGCTCGGCGCGCCGCGGGCGAAGCTGATCGTGTCGGAGGCCATCGCCTTCGACATTACAACCTCGATACTGCGGCGGTGGAGTCGGAGCCGGTGGCGATCATCCGCAGGGGGCTGGAGCTGTTCAACCGCGGCGAGTACGCGGCGTCGATCGCGACCCTGCCGCCGCAGGTCGAGTGGGACAGCACCGAGGCGGTCCCCGACGGCGCCCTATACCGCGGCCACGACGAGGTGGTCGCATACTGGCACGAGATCCGCGAGCGCTGGGACGACTTCCGGATCGAGGCCGACCGGTGGATCGAGGGCGAGGGCGTGGTGCTGATGCTCGGCCGGCTGGTTGCTCGCGGCGCCGGTAGCGGCGTGCCGGTCGACGCCCCGTGGGACCAGGTCTGGAGAATCGAGGGCTCGGTCCCGGTCCGCTGCGAGAACTATTCGGACCGGGAGCGCGCCTGGCGCGCAGCGGGGCTGGAGCCGGACGCGTGACCGACCCGCAGGCGCTGCTGGCGCTCGCCGAGGAGCTCGCCGGGCGGGCGGCCGAGCTCTCCCTCGAGCGGCTCGGCGAGCCGCGCGCCGACGTCCGCACGAAGTCGACCGCGACCGACATGGTCTCCGAGGTCGACGAGGCCTGCGAGCGGCTGATCGTCGAGGGGATCCGCGAGGCCCAGCCGGGCGACGGAATCCTCTCCGAGGAGGGCGCCAGCGCCGAGGCGACGACCGGCGTGCGCTGGGTGATCGACCCGATCGACGGCACCACCAACTACCTCTACGGCCATCCCGGATACGGGATCTCGATCGCGGTTGAAGTCGACGGCGAGGTCGCGGTCGGCGTCGTCCAGGACCCGGTCCACGGCGAGCGCTTCTCGGCCATCCGCGGTCACGGCGCGACCCGCAACGATGTTGAGATCGAGGTCTCGACCGAGACCGAGCTCGGCTCGGCGCTGGTCGCCACCGGCTTTGGCTACACGCCCGAGGGCCGCACCGCGCAGGCGGAGCTCCTCGCCCGCCTGATCGGCTCGATCCGCGACATCCGCCGGATGGGCGCCGCCGCGGTCGACCTCTGTTCGGTCGCCTGCGGGCGCGTCGACGCCTACTACGAGCGCGGCCTCAACCACTGGGACCTGGCGGCCGGATCGCTGATCGCCGCGGAGGCAGGAGCAACGGTGGACAAGCTCGAGGACGGCACCGTGATCGCGGCGCCGCCGGAGCTGTTCGAAGCGCTTCGGGCCGCGCTGCTCGACGCCGGTTAGGATCGCCTCGAACCCACCGCACGGGCGTCGCACTCGGCGCCGCCCATTGACCACCAAGGCCCGCTCCACGGCGGGCCTCGGTGGTGGTCCGACCACCCGGTGCGCGAGGACGTGTCGCCCAGACCGGCACCGGTCGTGTCGGTTTCGTCCAGTCGTTACGGGGCCTTCCGGTCGGTCTCGGAGTTCGCGCGGGTCGGCGCCGGCGCGACCGGCGCACCCGACTTCGTCGCCGAGGCGCTTGCCTTGGCCGCTGACTTGCGGCTCGTCGAAACAAGGAACACGTCGCTCCAGTCGGCGTGACTGCGGTTGGGGCTCGCCCAGTACATGTAGTTCTTGATGGCGTAGTAGCCGGGCGGTAGCGCGCCGAAGCGATGGAACAGGACCGACATCCCGTTGGGCGCGGACCAGGCCGCCGCGAAGGTGGTCGGCTGGCAGTAGCCGTAGATGCTCGTGACGGCCTGATACCACGGCGCACGGCCGTCGTAGAGCACCCAGCTCGTGCCGTTCCAGCGATAGAGGTCGGGGCTCCACTTCACGAGCTCCCCGACGCGGCAGGTGACGTTCTGGTACGGCCGCATCACACGGGCTGGGTAGGCGGCCAGTCCGTAACCGTCGTAACGCCACGGCCCGATCTCGTGGTAGGGCACGTTGCCGGGGCTCGCCTCGGCGCGTTCGGGCGCTGCGCCGGACATCCCGATCAGCGCGGCGATCGCGACGCCGAGCGTCACGGCGGTCGCCAGGAACGGGCTGCGAGCGGGTCTGTGGGTCCTCTGGTCGGTCATCAATCTCCTTGCCGGGTTGTGGTCGATATCCACAAGACGCGGAACCGGGCGCCTTTCTTCCCCGAGCCGCTTCTGGCGGCGCTGGCGCGCGCTGACGCCTAGAGCCGGATGAGACGGACCCGCGTGAGCGCTGCCCGCACGACCATCGTGCCCAGGGCGAGCGACACGAGCAGGAAGACGACGATCGCGACCATGCGCTCGCGCTGCGGCCAGATGACCGTGTCGAGGACGTCCTCCGGCCGGGTGAGCAGGTCCCACGAGTTGAACCGGAACACCCGGCCCAGCACGATCCCGACCGCCGCCAGCCCATGCAGGCCGAACTCGACCACCAAGACCACGCCGGCGGCCACTCCTGCGCCGCGCAGATAATCGCCAAGGCGTAGCAGCGAGAACGCGTACGCGACGAAGCCGGTGATCGCGAACGACGCGTACAGGGTCAGGACGGCGGCCGTTGCCAGGCCGCTGCCTCCGGCCGCGCGGAGGTCGGCCGGCATGTGCACCGCGTCGGTGAGCACGTACGGAGCGTTGGGGAGGAACGCGACGAAGACCAGGAGGCCGACCCACCACCCCGGGCCGCGCCGCGCCGCGGGCCGGAACAGCGCCAGCGCCAGCGCGACCGGCACCGCCGCCAGGATCAGGTTCCAGCTCATCCAATCGAGATTGCCAAGGACCGGGTGGTCCACAGGCACCAGAATAGAGTCCGGCGCAGGCGACGATCGGAGGAGACGTGGAGAGCTCGACGGAGGTCGCGGATGGCCTGATGGCGTTCTACGCGGCGTTCAACACTCACGACGTCGAGCAGTTCGCGGCGCGGGTGGCAGAGGGTGACGGTGTGTCGGTGACCGGCTCGGCTCCCGAGGAGGGGCACGACAGCCGCGAGGACTGGGTGGGCACCTACGGCCGAGGCATCGCAGCGATGGGAGTACGACTCGAGGACGGTGGCGCCCCGGTCGGCTTCCGGGGCACCGACGTCGGCTTTGCGATCGACCGGCCGAGCTTCGTGCTCGCCGACGGCAGCCGCCTATCCACCAGGCTGACCGCCGTCCTGGCGGAGCAGGGCGGCGAGTGGAAGGTGGTCCACGCCCACTTCTCGGTCGGCGTCCCCGACGAAGAGGCGATCGAGATGCCCGAGGACAGCGGCTAGACGGAGCTCAGCGTCTCGACCGCCAGCTGAGCGGCCTCGGTCGGGCTCTTGCCGACCCGGACGCCCTTCGCCTCGAGCGCCTCCTTCTTCGCCTCCGCGGTGCCCGAGGAGCCGGAGATGATCGCTCCGGCGTGCCCCATCTGCTTGCCCGGCGGCGCGGTGAAGCCGGCGATGTAGGCGACCACGGGCTTCGCGACCGACTCGGCGATGAACTCCGCGGCGCGCTCCTCGGCATCACCGCCGATCTCGCCGACCATCACGATCAGCTCGGTCTCGGGGTCCTCCTCGAACAGGGTGAGGATGTCGATGAAGTCGGAGCCGACGATCGGGTCGCCGCCGATCCCGACGATCGACGAGTTGCCCATCCCGGCCTGCTTGAGCTCGTTGCCGATCTGGTAGGTGAGCGTGCCCGACTTCGAGACCACGCCGATCTTGCCGGCGTCGAAGAACTGCGCCGGGATGATCCCGACGTTCGCCTTCCCGGGCGACAGCGCGCCGGGGCAGTTGGGGCCGATCAGGCGGGCCCCCGCCTCGCGCGCCTTCCAGTACAGCGGCATCATGTCGAGCACCGGGATCCCTTCGGTGATCGCAATCACCGTGCCGATCCCGGCGTCGATCGCCTCCTCGATCGCGGCGGCGGCGAAGCGGGCGGGAACGAAGATCATCGAGGTGTTGGCGCCGCGCTCGTCGACGGCCTCCTTGATCGAGTCGAAGATCGGCACGCCCTCGACGTCCTGGCCGCCCTTGCCGGGGGTGACGCCGGCGACCAGGTCGGTGCCGTAGTCGCGGTTTCGCAGCCCGTGGAAGGTGCCCTCCCGGCCGGTCAGGCCGGAGACGACCAGCTTCGTCTCCTCGGTGACGATGATCGCCATCCCTAGTTCGTCCTCCTCGTGAGCTCGACCACTGCCTCGGCGGCGCCGAGCATCGTCTGCTCGATGTGCAGGTTGCCGAGCTCGGCCTCAGCGAGGATCCCGAGCCCCTCCTCGGAGTTCGTGCCGTCGAGGCGGACGACGAGCGGGACGCCGATCTCGATCTGGCCCGCGGCCTCGACGATCCCCTTGGCGATCTCGTCGCAGCGGGTGATCCCGCCGAAGATGTTGAACAGAATCGCCTCGACGTTCTGATCGGAGGTGATCACCTCGAGCGCGGCGACGATCGCCTCCGCCTTCGACCCACCGCCGGCGTCGAGGAAGTTGGCGGGCTTGCCGCCGGCCTGGGCGACGACGTCGAGGGTCGACATGCAGAGGCCGGCGCCGTTGGCGAGGATGCCGATGTTGCCGCCGAGCTTGACGTAGGTGAGGCCCTTCTCCTTGGCCATCGCCTCCTGACGGTCCTCGGCGGACTTGTCGCTCAGCTCGGCGAGCTCGGGGTGGCGGAACAGCGCGTTGCCGTCGATCGTCATCTTCGAGTCGAGCGCGATCACCTTGCGGTCGCCGGTGACGATCAGCGGGTTGATCTCGATCAGGGTCGCGTCCTCCGCCTTGGCGAGGTCGTCGAGCTTGTCGAGGATCTCGGCGACCTGGTCGGTGACGTCCTCATCGATCCCCGCGTCGACGGCGATCTCCCGCGCTCGCTCGGCGGTGAAGTCCTCGCCGGGCTCGATGTGGCGCTGGATCAGGGCGTCGGGGTCGGTTTCGGCCATCTCCTCGACGTCCATGCCGCCCATCCGGGAGAGCATCGCGAGCAGCTTCTTCTCGCCGCGGTCGAGGATGATCGAGGCGTAGTACTCGGCCTCGATCTCCGACGCCTCCTCGATCCAGAGGTCGTGGACGGTGAAGCCGCGAATGTCCATTCCGAGGATCGCCTCGGCGTGCTGGCGGGCCTCGTCCTCGTTCTTGGCGACCTTGATCCCGCCCGCCTTGCCACGCTTGCCGATTGCCACCTGCGCCTTGACGACGCACGGATAGCCGATCTCGTTCGCGGCGGCGACGGCGGCGTCGACGGTCGCCGCATGCCGGCCCTCTGGCACGGGCAGCCCGTGCTTGGCGAACAGCTGCTTGCCCTGGTATTCGAGTAGGTCCATGGTCGTGGCGCGGGGCGGGGCGGCAGCGTATCGCTTGCCTTGCCCAGGCGGCGCCCGAAACGGCCCGAGCCGCCGGATGGGGCGGCTCGGACCGTGACCGTGTAGGTGACCTGCGGCCGGCTACCGGGCCGCTGGAAGCGATTCAGGCTGAGGCGCCCGCTTCATCGCACTCCGGCTTCCGACCCAGCAGTACGTCTGCCCGACGAGGTCGTACGGATTCGTGTCCGTCCATCCGTACTCGTACGGGCCCCAGGCGCCCGAGGAGGTGTAATGGCTGCGGACGCGCATGTTGATCGCATACCAGCCTGCCGCCTGGTTGCCCCAGACCCAGCCCGCGAGCTTGGCGCCGGTATCGGTCCGATACCAGGGTCCCCAGCCGTACTGGATCGTCTGAACGCCCGTTCCCCGCTGAACCCATGTCCCGCCCTCGTAGCGGTAAAGGGTCGGCTTGGCGTAGTTGTTGCTGAGGTTGTTCCAATTGAGATACACGATGGGCATCCCGGTACCCACCGCGCCCGGGCTCTGGCACTTCAGATAGCCAAAGTTCTGGACGCCCGCCTGGGCGGCTGCAGGCGCTGCGACTCCAATGAGGAGCAGTGCGCTGGCACAAATCACGAGGTTCGTCTTGAGTCGCTTGAGCATTTGCGGTCCTCTCGGGCTGAGTGGTTTCGCGACCTACAAAGCCCAGGACGCCCGGGGGGCGAGAAATCTTCCAACCGCGCCTTGGAACCGCTCACGGAGGGCGGGCCGCAGACGCTTGCGTACAATGCCGCGCCCGATGCCGCTTCCGAAGCTCAAGGACATCAAGTGGGTGACCACCGATTGTTACGGCACCCTGATCGATTGGGAGAAGGGGATCCTCGACGCGTTCTCGAAGGAGGCCGACCGCGACGGCTTCAGCTTCGACAACCAGAAGTTCATCGATCGCTTCCTGGAGGTCCAGGCCGAGATCATGGGCGGCTCCTATGAGCTCTACGCCGAGGTGCTGCGCCGCACCGCGGTCAAGGTCGCCGGCGAGCTGGGTTGGGAACTGGAGCCGTCGCGGGCGCAGTTCCTGCCCGACAGCGTCGGCAGCTGGCTGCCGTTCCGCGAGGCGAACGCCGCCATGGACCGGCTCTCGAAGCGCTACGGGGGCGGCGGCGACGGCGGGATCGGGATCATCTCGAACATCGACGACAAGCTGCTCGGGATCTCCCGCCGCCATCTGCGCACCGAGCTCGACCTCGTCGTGACCGCCCAGCAGGTGCGCAGCTACAAGCCCGACCCCGCGCACTTCAAGGAGGGCGCGCGGCGGATCGGCGGCAAGAAGGGTTGGGTCCACATCGGCTCGGGCTACGAGGCCGACGTCGCCCCGCTGCTGAAGATGAACGTGCCGGTGATCTGGGTCAACCGCCACGGCGAGAAGCTCGAGGGCCGCAAGAAGCCCACCGCGGAGGTCAAGACCTTCCGCGACGCGGCGAAGAAGCTCGGTGCCGGCGGCTAGCGCTTCCGCTGGCGCGCGCGACCCGGCAGACGAGGCGATGGTGGCGCGAGCGCGGGAGCGCTTCGCCGCCGAGCGTCGCCACCTGAATCGCCGCCGCCGTCAGGCCGAGCGCCACGGCGAGCTCCCGAACCTGATCATCATCGGCGGTCTGAAGTGCGGGACGACCAGCCTGCACCACTACCTCAACCTGCACCCGCAGATCGCGATGTCGCGACCGAAGGAGCTCAACTTCTTCGTTTCCGAGCTCAACTGGGACCTCGGGCCGGAGTGGTACGCGAGCCACTTCGATCGCACGTCGCCGGTCCGCGGCGAGTCCTCGCCGCACTACACCAACCTGCCGCGGTTTGCGGGCGTCGCCGAGCGGATGCGCCAGCTGCTCGGCGGCCAGGCGCGGATCGTCTACATGGTCCGTGACCCGATCGAGCGCATCCTTTCGCACTACCTCCACAACGTCGGTGGCGGCTACGAGTCGCGGCCGATCGAGGCCGCGGTGGCCGACCCGGACTCGGCATACGTCGCCCGCAGTCGCTACGCGATGCAGATCCAGCCGTACCTGTCGACCTTCGACCGCGCGCAGGTGCTGATCGTCGACAACGCCGAGCTCGCCTCCGAGCGCGAGACGACGGTGCGGCGGGTGTTCAAGTTCTGCGGCGTCGGCGCCGACTTCAGCTCCGAGCAGTTCGAGCGCGAGTGGGAGACCGGCAGCGCCAAGCAGGAGGGCGGCTTCCGGCTCATGGACCGCGCGGTGCGGCTGCCCGGGCTGCGGGCGCTCGACCGCAACTTCGACCGCCTGCCCGAGTCGCTGCGCTGGATGGTCGAGCGACTCGTCCATGACCCGGGCAAGGGCCCGGCGCCGAAGCCCGAGCTCCCCGCCGAGCTGCGCAGCCGCCTCGCGGACCTGCTCGCCGACGACCTCGCCGAGCTCGAGCGGATCACGGGCCGGCGGTTCGGCTGGCTTTCGTAGGATTCAGGCATGCGCGCAGGGAACCGGCTCAGGCGGGCGATCCTCGCCGCAACGATCGCGGCGATGGCGATCGCCGGCGCGGCGTCGCAGGCCGTCGCGAAGTCGAAGCCGGTCCCCGTGATCTTCGTCCACGGCAACTCCGGCTCCGCGCAGCAGTTCGAGAGCAACGCGATGCGCTTCACCTCGAACGGCTACCCCCATGGCCGGCTGTTCGCCTACGAGTACGACACCAGCGTCGGCTCCAACGACGCCGCGATCGCCAACCTCGACGGATTCATCGCGGAGGTCAAGGCGCAGACGGGTGCCGCCCAGGTCGACGTGCTCGCCCACTCGCGTGGGACCACGGTCATGCACAGCTACCTCGGCAGCTCGGCGGAGCGCGCCGCGGCGGTGCGCCGCTACGTCAACTTCGACGGTCGCACGGCGGAGTCGCCGCCGGGCGGCGTCCCGGCCCTGGCGATCTGGGGCGAGGGCGATCCCGACCGCGTGATCGGCGGTGCGGAGAACGTCCGCTTCCCCAACAAGGCGCACACCGAGGTGACCACCTCGCGCGAGTCCTTCGCCTCGGTCTACGAGTTTCTCAACGGCGCGCGCCCGGAGACCAAGAACGTGCTCCCCGAAAAGCCCTCCAAGGTCACGGTCGCCGGCCGCGCCTCCGTGTTTCCGGACAACGAGGGCGCGGCTGGCGGACTGCTCGAGCTCTACGAGGTCGAGCCCGCGACCGGCCACCGTCGCGGCGACGCGCTCTACTCGCTCACCCTCGGTCCGGACGGGTCGTTCGGGCCGCTCGAGGTCGACGGCCGCAAGCACTACGAGTTCGCGCTCACCCGCGCCGGATCGGACTACACGGTCCACAACTACCCGGAGCCGTTCGAGCGCGACGACCATTTCTACCGGGTGCTCGATGCACCGGTGCTGAGGCCGTTCATCGACACGGGCCCCAACCACACGAACGTGACCGTGACCAGGATGCGCGAGTTCTGGGGCGACGGCGAGGACCCGGGGTTCATCGACTCGCTGACGGTCGGCGGACTCGAGGTGATCAACCCGCAGACGGCGCCGCGGCGGCGGCGGATCCTCGCGGTGTTCAACTTCGACAACAACTCCGACGGCGCCAGCGACACGAGCGCCTCGCTGTCCCCCTTCAACTCGATCTCCTTCCTGACCGCGGTCGACAACTACATGGCCGCGAGCCCCGACGCGAGTGGGACGATCGCGGTCACCGAGACGATGCGCGGCAACCGGCGCCACTCGATCACCACCAACGTCCCCAACTGGCCGTCCGGCGGCGACACCAACTCGGTCTACTTCAAGGACTACCCCGCGAAGGCGTACAAGCCGCGCGGCTAGGCGGCTAGCCCGTCGTCCGCTCGCGCAGCTCGGTGAAGACCGCGGTGCGGCCGGCCGTGTCGTCGGGCCGCTGCTCGTCAGCGATCACGTGCGCGACCGCGTTGATCAGCGCCAGGTGCGTGAACGCCTGCGGAAAGTTACCCAGGTGGGCGTGGCTGCGGGGCTCGATCTCCTCGCCGTAGAGGCGCAGCGGGCCGGCGATCGCGAGCAGCTTCTCGCACAGCTCCCGCGCCTTTGCGGCCTCGCCGATCTCCGAGAGGGCCGAGACGAGCCAGAACGAGCAGATCGCGAACGTCCCCTCCTCGCCGTGCAGGCCGTCCTCGGTCTCGTCGACGCGGTACCGGAGCACGAGCCCGTGCTCGGTCAGCCCGTCGGCGACCGCGAGCACTGTCTTGCGCGTGACCTCGTGGTCGGGGGGCAGGAAGCGGACCAGCGGCGCGAGCAGCACTGACGCGTCGAGCGCGTCGGTGTCGTAGTGCTGGCGCATCACTCCGTCCTTGACCCCGTGCTCGAGGATGTCGGCCCGGATCTCCTCCGCCAGCTCCGCCCAGCCCGCGGCCTCGTCTTCGCTGTCGGGCACGCGCTTCGCCAGCCGGGCGCCGCGGTCGACCGCCACCCAGCACATCAGCTTCGACGACACGTAGTGCTTGGCCGGTCCGCGCGCCTCCCAGATCCCCTGGTCGGGGTTCCTCCAGACCTCGGCCGCGCGCCTGACCTGGGCGGCGATGATCGGCCAGACCTGCGGCGGGATCGCGCGATCGGCGCGGGTGTGGATGTAGAGCGAGTCGACGAGCGCCCCGTACACGTCGTTCTGCTGCTGGTCGAAGGCGCCGTTGCCGATCCGCACCGGCTTCGCGCCGCCGTAGCCGCCCAGGTGGTCGAGGGTCGACTCGGTCAGGTCGCGCTCCCCCCCGATGCCGTACATGATCTGCAGTTCGTTGCCGTGCTCGTAGCAGATGTCGCCGATGAAGCGGGCGAAGTCTTGGGCCTCCGCGTCGAAGCCGAGCACGTGCATGGCCCACAGGGCGAAGGTCGCGTCGCGGATCCACATATAGCGGTAGTCCCAGTTGCGCTCGCCGCCCGGGGTCTCGGGAAGCGATGCCGTGAGCGCCGCGACCAGCGCCCCGGTGGGCGCGTACGTGAGGCCCTTCAGGACCAGCGCGGAGCGCTGGAGGTGAATCCGCCAGGGGTGGTCCGGGAAGTCGCCGCTGACGAGCCAGCGGCGCCAGTAGTCCGCGGTCCGGTCGAGTCGCTCCTGCGCCTCGTCGACCGTCTTCGGCGGGATCGGGTCGGCGCTCCACGCCAGCGCGACGAAGCAGCTCTCGCCGTCCTTCAGCATGTGCCTCGCCTCGGCGCGCTCGATCTCGATCCCCATGTTGAGGTTGGTCGTCAGAACGAGCTCGGGCTGTCCCTCCGCCGTCGTGCGGGCCGAGTGACGGTCCTCGGCGAGCTCCCACTCCGGCGAGGCGCGCCCGTAGTCGAAGCGGGGATGGCAGCTGAATTCGATCCCCACCTCGCCCTGCACGCAGGTGGCCATGCGGACCAGCACGCACTCCGCGTCGAGGTCCGGCGGCGGGCGTTCGTGGGGATCGTCCTCCCGCGGCCGCCACGGGCCGATCGTGAGCGCGTCGGCGACCACCAGCCAGCCGGTCTTGGTGGCCCAGGTGGTCTCGATGATGTTCGTCCCGGGCTGATAGCGGCGCGCGACCGGGACGACCTCGTCGGGGCCGATGCGGAACCGGCCCGCCCCCCGGTCGAGGACAGCGCCGAAGATGCTCGGCGAGTCGAAGCGGGGAACGCACATCCACTCGACCGCGCCATCCGCGGCGACGAGGGCCCCGGTGTGGCAATCGGAGAGGAAGCCGTACTCGGCGATCGGCGGGAATCCCCCTGGCTGCATGGACGATGAGCCTATCTCGGGAGGGGGCGTGCGCCCGGTGGACGTCAGGACCGAGCGGGACGCGATGCGTCCTGACGTTCATCCGGGCGTGCGATCACCTGCCGAGACAGGCTCTGACTACCATCGACGCGTGCGGATCGCTGTCGCCGCAGATGAGCGCACCGGGATCGCCGCGGTCGTGATCGACGAGTTGCGGCGCCGCGGGCACGAGCCGATCGCCCATGGGGCGCTCGCCGACGACGAGCGCGACGACTGGGCCTGGGCGAGCGAGGCGGCGGCGCGCGACGTCGCCGGCGGCCGTGCCGAGCAGGGAGTCGTCTGCTGCTGGACGGGGACCGGCGCCTCGATCGCCGCGAACAAGGTCGGTGGGATCCGGGCCGCGCTGTGCACCGACGCGGCGACCGCCGCCGGCGCCCGGCGGTGGAACGACGCCAACGTGCTCGCGCTCAGCCTGCGGACCACGTCGGAGGCGGAGCTGACCGAGATCCTCGACGCCTGGTTCGCCGGCGAGCCGTCACCCGACGATGACGACCGGGACAACATCGGCCACCTCGCCGAGATCGAGTCGCGGAGCGCCTGAGCATCCCCGTCGACCTCGACACCCCGGTCCGCCGCGTCGTGCCCGAGTGCGCACAGACGACGATCGCCGAGCAGGTCGGCTCCCTCGACCTGGTCGCCCTGGCGCACGACGACCGCCCGTACGTGATCACCAACTTCGCGATCACCCTCGACGGCCACGCGACGATCGCCGGGCGATCGGGCGCGATCGGCTCGGACGCCGACACGGCGATGCTGATCGCCCTGCGGACCCTGGTCGACGCGGTGATGATCGGCGCCGGGACGATGCGCGCCGAGCGCTACGGACGCGTGATCGGCGACCCGGCGAAGCGCGAGCAGCGCCGTCAAGCGGGGCTGGCCGAGGACCCGTTGCTGGTGATCGTCTCGGGGCGGCTCGACCTGCCGTGGGACGCGCCATTGTTCGCGGAGGGCAAGTGCCGGGTGCTCGTCGCAACCGCCTCGCCCGACGACCCGCCCGAGACCGCGACGTCGGTAGAGGTGGTGCGGCATCGCGACGGGGTCGACTTGACCGCGCTCCTCGCGGACCTGCGCGCCAACCACGGCATCCGGGCGCTGCTCTGCGAGGGCGGGCCGCGGTTGCACGGCCAGCTGATCGACGAGGCCCTCATCGACGAGCTGTTCGTCACCCACGCCCCCAAGCTCGCCGGCGGGGTCGGCCCCGGGCTCGTCTCCGAGCTCGCGGAGGACGAACGCGGACTCGAGCTCGGCTGGCTGCTGAGCGATGACTCAACCGGCGAGCTGTTCGCGCGCTATCTGGTGCCGCGCTCCTAGCAGCGGAGCGCGGTCATGGTCACGTCGCGCCCGCCGAACCTGACCTTGAGCACGCCGTCCTGCCGGTCATAGCTCCACTGCTTCGCCGCCAGCTCGTGCCCGTCGCGCTCGACCGCACAGGGGACGAACGGGTCCCGCAGCGTCTCCAGCGACGCGTGCAGGCGATAGGTCCGCCGGACATCGCCGTCGACCGCCAGGCGCCACGCGCCACGCGCCTCGGTCGACCGCAGCTTCTCACCCTCGTTGAAGCGCGCCGTGCTGTCGCCGCGTGGGAACGCGAGCAGACGAAGCTTCCGGCTCGACTCCGACAGCGTGTCGAGGCCGCGGACGCCCTTGCCGTAGTCGTCGGCAAGCGTGTCGACCCTGGGGGGCAGCAGCGGGAGGATCGCGCCCGCGCGGGCGAGCAACGGCAGCTCGTCGAGGGGCGCCGGGACCGTCGCCTCACGCTTGCCGCGCAGCTCCCTGGCGTCGGTGACCGCAAGCCCGCCACCGCCCTCGCGGTAGTCGACCGAGCGCCAGAAGTCGATCCAGCGGCCCTTCGGCAGGTACACCGACCGCTGGGTCGCCCCGGGCTCGAGCACCGGCGCGACGAGCAGGTCGGGGCCGAGCAGGAACTCGTCCTCGCGCGCCACCGCGCTCCCGTCCTTCGGATAGGCGAGCGCCAGGTGGCGCATCGGCGGGAGGCCCGAGCGGCGGTACGTCCGCAGCGCCGCGGTCAGGTACGGATACAGCTGCGTGTGCAGCTTCGCGTAGCGGCGCCAGTTGTCGAGCTGGTCGGGATCGATCACCTGCGGCCGGTCCTTCGCCGGCACCGCCACGCCGTTGGCCTGCGTGCGCATCACCACCGAGGCGGCGCCGAGCTGAACCCAGCGGGTGAGGAGCTCGGGGCTGAGCGCGTTCGAGCCGAGAGCGAAGAACCCGCCGATGTCCGACCCGTAGATGCCGATTCCCGACGTCCCGGCCGAGAGCGCCTGGGTGACCACCGAGCGCAGGCCGTCGAAGCCCCAGCCGGTCGTCGGGTCGCCGCCCCAGACGACCTGGGCGCAGGGCGCGGCGCCGGTCCAGCCGGAGCGCTGGAAGCGGATCACCGCGCGGTGCTTGTTCTTGATCGCGTCATGAGCGGCGCAGTGGTAGCGGGTCACGTACTCGTTGTGGGCGTAGTAGCCCGGCAGGTCGCCGGCGCCGGGGGCCGAGACCGAGTCCAGCGGCGTGTACTCGCCGAAGTCCTCCATCCAGCCGTCGTAGCCGTCGCGGACCGCCTGGTCGAGCAACGAGGCGTAGCCCTCGCGCCCGGCGCTGGTGAAGAAGTCGAACTGGCTGACGCGGAAGTCCTGGTCGATGTCGGCGCCGTAGCGGTACTGGTACGGCACGCCCTCCCTGTTCAGGGTCAGCTGGCCGGCCCCCGCCGCCTGGTCGTAGGCGGGCTGGTAGTCGGTGCAGATCATCGGGTTGAAGTAGGTGGTGATCGCGATCCCGGCGCTGTGGGCGGCGCCGATTCGCTCCGCCTCGGCCGCCTCCCGGCCGCGTTGATCGCCGCAGGGCAGGTAGTGGGTATAGGTCTGCAGCGCCGAGAGCGGGGCGTCGGCGTCCTGCAGCTGGGCGACCTCGACCTGCTCAGCGTCGTCGGCCTGATACCACGGCCCCAGCAGCCACGGCGCCGCGGGCTTCGGCTGGTGGCCGGTCGCCTCCGTGAACCGGCGCAGGGCGTCGGCCGGCTTCGGCCCGGCGAAGAAGCGGAAGCTGACCGGGCCCGTGATCGAGGCGGAAGGCGCTCCGATCTCGTTCTCGGGGAGGGCCGCGACCTCGGCGCTCCAGACTCCCGGGTCGTCGGTGCGAAGGCGGAAGTAGCTGGTCCGCGGGTCGTCGACGAGGACCCCGTAGCCGGCGGTCGAGAGCAACCAGGGCACCGGGAAGTAGGTCGACTCCGGGTGGCCGTCGCGCAGGCCCCAGATCGGCGTGAAGAGGTTGATGACCGGATACTCCTCGGCCTGGAAGGGCCCGTCGGAGACGTAGTTCTCGACCACACGGCCTCCCTGGTCGGCGGCGTTGGAACGCTCGCCGAAGCCGAGGTAGCGCTCGTTCTCGCGCGCCTCGAAGCCGATCCCGACCGCCTCCACCGGCGCGCCCGGCCCGACGACCTCGGCGTCGAGGTCGATCACCCCGTCGAGGTCGCTGAAGAGCGCGACCGAGATCGTCCGCGCCGGGTCCGTGGTCGCGAGCGAGGCGGTGAACCTGCCGGCCTGCTTGCCGGAGCTCAGGACGCTGGTCGCGTGCTCCCAGCCGGCAGCGGTTCGAAAGCCGAGCGTGCCCGCCCCTGCAGCGGAGGTCGTGGCGCTCTCGGAGAGGACCGTGTTCCCGTGCGCATCGGTGAGCTCGAGGTGCCAGGGGGCGGTGCCGACCTCCGCCCGCAACGCTCCGCCGTCGAGCTCGGGGGCGGCGCTCGCCGGAACCGCGCCAAGCAACGACCCGGCGACGATCGCGATCAGCAGCGGGCCCCGCACGGCCCTAGGCGAGCTCGGGGACCCGGTACTCGCCGGTCTCGTCGGGGATCAGGCCGGCCTGCTCGGACTCTTGCTCGCCCCGCCCGAGCATCCGCAGGGCGAGGATCGTCGCCCCCAGCACGCCGGCGATCCCGAGGCTCAGCTGGACGCTGAGCAGGCCCTCACGGCTCCAATAGACATCGTCGAGCTCCAGAAGGAGGGCCGCCTCGTCGAAGGTCATCCCGATCCCGGCGCCGAATGGGACCGCGAGCACCTTCTCGAGCCGCTCGCTGCCGGTGATCAGCCCGGCGCCGCCGGCGACGAACGCGACCAGGATCCCGGGAACGAAGTGATGCACGTGGTGTCCACCCACGCGGACATTGCCAAGCGGCCACCAGCCGCTGCGGATGCCCCACGTAGAGAGCCGCATGAGCGCGAACCCGCCGGTGAACCCGCTGAGCAGGTTGAAGAGGACCGTTTCGTGTTTCGGCGCTGCGGTGTAACCCTCGATCGCGACCGTGATCGAGTCCTGCGTCGCCTGCGTCGCGGCGCCGAGCGCGTGTTCGGCACTCTCGAGCACGCCGGCGGACTCCTCGAAGTGCTCCGCGGCCAGCCGCCGCCGCGTCATCCGGGTGACGTGGCCGACCAGGACCGTCCCCGCGGTCCCCACCGCGGCGGCAGCGAGCCCCAGCGTCAGCCGGTCAGGAGTCCATCGGGTCTGTCGACGCCGTAACGACACCGCGCCGAACGTTACGAGAACCGCGGTTGCCTCGGCCCTACAGCCGGATCAGGTTGTCGGCGGTGATCCCGCGGGTGATGCCGCGGAAGTCGACGACCAGCGGCGCCTCGGCGACGACGCGCTCGTAGTCGACCTCGGGGTGTGCGGTGATCACGCAGGCGACGTCGCAGCGGCCGAGCTCGTCGGCGAGCGCGACCGAGCTCAGGCCGAGCTCCGGGACATCGGCGACATGGGGGTCGTGGTAGGAGACGTCGGCGCCGAGCTCGCGCAGCAGGTGGGCGATCTTCTGGGCGGGAGCCTCGCGCAGGTCGCTGACGCCGGTCTTGTAGGCGACGCCGAGCAGCAGGATCCGGGAGTCGCGCGCCGGCTTGCCGGCGTCGTTGAGCGCCCGGACGATGCGCTCGACGCAGTAGTGCGGCTGGTGCTGGTTGACCTTGCCGGCCAGCTCGACGAACTCGGCCGGGAAGTCGTATTCGCGAGCCTTGAAGGAGAGGTAGAACGGGTCCACCGGCAGGCAGTGGCCGCCCATCCCGGGCCCCGGGTCGAAGCGCATGAAGCCGTAGGGCTTGGTGGCCGCCGCGTCGACGACCTCCCAGATGTCGATCCCCATCCGGTCGCAGAGGATCGCGAGCTCGTTGACGAGCGCGATGTTGACCGAGCGGAAGATGTTCTCGAGCAGCTTCGTCATCTCCGCCGCCTCGGGGGTCGAGACCGGGATGACCCGTTCGCAGATCTCCGAGTAGAGCTCGATCGCGCGCTCCAGACAGGCGTCGGTGAGCCCGCCGACGACCTTCGGCGTGGTCTGGATCGTGTAATCGGTCCGCCCCGGGTCGATGCGCTCGGGCGAGAAGGCGAGGTGGAAGTCGCGCCCGGCGGTGAGCCCGGACTCCTCAAGGATCGGCTGGAGGCGCTCGCGGGTCGTGCCGGGGTAGGTGGTCGACTCCAGGACGACGAGCTGGCCCTCGCGGAGCACGGCGGCCAGCGAACGACCCGCCTCCGAGACATAGCTGAGGTCGGGCTCGCGCTGGTTGGCGAGCGGCGTCGGGACGCAGATCAGGATCGCGTCGCACTCGGCGAGCGCGCCCGTGTCGGTGGTCGCGGCAAGGCGACCGGAGACCGCGGCGAGCCGCTCGTCGGCGATGTCCTCGACCTGGCTCCGCCCGGCATTCAGCGACTCGACCAGCCGCTCGGAGACGTCGACGCCCGTGACCTCGTGCCCGGCCTCGGCGAACGAGACCGCGAGTGGCAGGCCGACGTAGCCGAGGCCGATGATCCCGACCCTCATGCGGGATCAGTGTAAGCGGCGGCGAGCTGCGCGATCACCCGCCCGTTGGCGCTCGAAGCCCCTCGTGCGTCCGCGACAGCGAGCACCTCGACCGGCAGCTTCGTGCCCACGAGCGCCGCCGCGAGCGCCGCGTCGGAGTCATCGGCGAGCACGATCGAGTCGATTTGTTGACCGGCCGCCTCGGCTTCGAAGCGGGTCATCTCCTCGGCGAGCTCGGCGATCGAATCTCCGTCGGCTGCCGCTTCCACCGCCCAGATCACGGTGCTTGCGCCCGTTTCGAGGCGATTGGCGAGGGTAGACGAGTTGCCGGGTTCCCCAGCGATCACCGTGGTCATTTCGATCTCATACCTGACTGGTCAACAATGGCGCACAAAATAAACCTTTACGCCGGTTACGCCGATATAGTCACCTGAAGATGAAGGTTCTGCTTTCACCCTGGTCCGCGGGCGTCAACGCCGCCCGCCACTTGGCCTGGTACCTCACCTACCAGGTCAGCGGCGAGACCAGGCCACGCGCCTAGCTCCAGCCCGCCGCAGTTCGCGCATCTCGATCACCGCGTCGGGGACCTCGTCGATCGCCGGCCGCGGCGACGGCAGCGGGACGGGCACGATTCGGCTCTCGCCGGCGCGCCCACGCGCGTCCGGGACCACGCGCCAGACCGCAGCATCCTCGCGCCCGCTGACCGCGATTCGGACGCGGCCGGCGCCGATCAGGATCCCGGCCCCGTCGTCGATCCCGAAGCCGGGGATGCGGCGGCGCGCGACCTCGTCGAGCAGCACTCGCCGGCGGTCCGGATCGCGGTGGTAATGGACGCTGAGGATCCCGGGCACCAGCCCGAGGCCGGGGGCCAGCCTCGCCGATCCCGCCGAGCGGGTCACTCCCCACTCGAACCAGCACATCGCGCCGGCGCTCTGCCCGGCGAGGACCACTCCCCGCCGCACGCACTCACGCAGGATCTTGTCGATCCCGTGGACACGCCAGATCGCCAGCAGGTTGACCAGGCTGCCGCCGCCGACGTAGATCAGGTCCTGGGAGAGCAGGTGCTCGGCGAGGTCGAGCCCCTCGGCCTCGAGCCGGAACAGCGAGACGTGGGAGAGGTGGCAGTCGAGGCCGCCGAGGCTGGCGCGAAAGGCGGCGATCTGGTCGGCCGGATCGCCGCTCGCGGTCGGCAGCAGGCAGACCCGCGGCTCGCTGTCCTCGGCGAGCGCCAGCATGTAGTCGCGGATCGCCTCGTTGCCCCGCTTGCGCGAGAACTCGTGCCCGCCCAGGGCGAGGATCGTCACGCCTCGACCAGCGCCGGCAGCGAGTGGATCAGCGGCACGCAGTTGGCGTCGCCGAGGTAGCGGGTTGCGAGCTGGGTCGTGACCACGTGCCCGTGGCGCAGCTCGACCCGGTAGGCGCGCGCGTCGGGACGCGAGGCGATCACCTGGGCGACGTCCTCGCCCACGAAGTGGAGCGCGGCGCCGTCGTCGGCCGCGTAGGCCGGGGGCATGCCCTTCCGAAGCCACTCGAACAGGACCTCCCGCCGCCGCGGCTCGCTCGAGTAGTGGACCGTGTTGCTCCACGGCAGGAAGCCGAGGCCCTCGGTCCGCTGCGCGGGTCCGTGGAAGGTCGAGACCCCCTCGGCAAACCAGCACAGCGACCCGGCCGACAGGCCGCAGAGGACGATCCCCCGCTCCCAGCACTCGCGCAGGATGTCGTCGATCCCGTGCGCGCGCCAGACCCCGATCAGGCTGGTGACGCTGCCGCCGCCGACGTAGATCAGGTCCTGGGAGAGCAGGTGGTCGCGCGGTTCGGCCGGAGCGCGCTCGCGCCGGAACAGCGACAGGTGCGAGGGCTCGCAGCGGGCGCCGCTGAAGTGACGGTAGAAGCGGACGATGTAGTGGTCGGCGTCGCCGCTCGCCGACGGCAGGAAGCAGACCTTCGGCCGCACCTTGCCCGTGAGCTCGAGCACGAACTCGTCGAGCAGCGGGTTGCCCGCCTCCATCGAGAAACCACCGCCCCCGAAGCTGACGATCTGGCGCACAGCTCATCCTCCACGCGTCGCAACCGCTGGCTTTCCTGACCCGGCGATTTTGCGGATCGGCGGGCGCGCGGTCTTTGGACAGGTGTCGAGACCTGGCGGCTGCGGATCGACATCCGGTCGAGCGCGGGGGCGCGGCTTCGTCCCCCGGGCTTTGATCCGGAAAGACCCGAAGGAGGAGCCGATGGGACAGGACTTCAAGCGCGGCGATCGCGTCGAGTGGAACTTCCGAGGAAGGACGGTCCGGGGAACCGTCCGCCGCCGCCTGACGAAGCGAACGGAGATCGGCGGGCGAGTCGTCGCGGCGACGCCCGACGATCCTCGCTACGTCGTGCGAACCGAGCGGTCCGGCGCCGAGACGACGCGGCGGGCGGCAGCGCTGCGGGCGCTGGGCGGCTGAGGGCCGTACGGGGATCGGATGACGTTGTGGACGGCCCCGCGATCCCGGGGTAGGGTGAGGCATGCGAAGCGGGGCGATCACGATCGGGTGCGGCGCGGTACTAACGGTGCTGTTCGTCCTGCCCGGGTCGGCTGCGGCGGCGAACACCTGGGCGGGCACCTGGGACACCACCCTCGGCACGATGACCCTGAAGGAGTCCGGCCGGGGCTCATACGACGGCACCAGCTCCGGCGGATCGATTGGGCGCATCAACGGGGCGGCCAACGGCAACGTCAACGAGGGGACGTGGACGAACGACAGCACCGGCGAGTCCGGTCCGTTCGCGTTCGAGCTCACCGAGAGCGGTCAGGCATTCACCGGTGAATACGACTTCCCGGAGGGCGGCTGTGCCCCCGGCGAGTGTCGATGGGACGGTGCCTGCATTTCAGGTGACTGTCTGTTCAACAGCACGGCGGGCAACGTGACGACCGAGATCGAGTGGGAGTTCGCCCTCGGCGACCTCCCGAGCAGGCCGCGAGCGAAGGACCTGCCGAAGCACATCGACGGCATCGACCTCTCGAGCCGCGGCGCTTCGCTGATCCAGCGCGGTGCGAACGCAAGCTTCGAGTCCGGCGGCCGGATCCGGCTGCGCACCTCCTACGCCGCGGGGCCCGCGGTCACCGATGCGGCGGCGCGAATCGAGCTCGGGCCGGACGGCGACTACCGCAAGAGCTCGGGAGAGGTCGCCGTCGCTACAGAGGGAAGGGTCGTCAGGTCCGACGACCCGAACTGCCCGGACCGCGCGAAGGTGGATTTCGTGCTGGGGGCGTTCAAGGACGACGAAGGGAATAAGACCGTGCACCTCGAGATGACTCAGGCGCCCGGGGACCAGGGTGAAGATTGCCTGACCGACAGGCGGATGGCCTGGTCAACCAAGAGCTTCCGGACCGTCAAGATCGGCCGCCCGAAGGAGGTCGCCGGTCGCGTGGTTCAGCGCGTCAACTGATCGGCCGTGAACGAGGAGGGCTCGAAGGTTCGAGCTCGTCCTTGGCGGGGCCACAATCCAGATCGGAACCCGAGGCCGTTGGACCGGACGGAATTGCCCGCGCGAATATTCCTTCGCTCAGGGAACGCCGACGACAGTGTCGCCGGCATCCAGCGTGGCGGCGTCGGTGCCGGGGCCGCCGTGTCCGAAATCGCCACCGGCGCCGTCAACGAGGTTGAGGGTGTCACCACCACCCTCGCCGAGGAGGCGATCCAGGCCTGCGTTTCCAATCAGCGTGTCGCCGCCGCCGCCGCCCAGCAAGTCGTCATCGCCACCACCGCCTCGTAGGTTGTTGACGATGGTGGAGCTGGCGACGATGCGATCGGCGCCCGAACCGCCGATGACGTTCTCGTTCGTTGGCAGGATCGTGTCGCCCTCGCCGGCGAGCCCGTCGTTCGGGTTCGTGTTCAACGACACGCTCAGTGGGGCCGTGCGCGACGCGTACACGACGGTGTCGGTGCCGCCCTGACCGGCGACCCTGTCCGACCCGTCATCCACCGGGCTCTGCAGGAAGGTGTCGTCACCGGAATTGCCGATCTCGACGTCATCGCCCGGCCCGCCGCCCAACGTGTCCGCGCCACCGCCGCCCTCCAGCTGATTGGCAATCGAGCCGGTGGCCAGGATGTGATCGGCGCCCGAACCGCCTTCTACGTTCTCGACCGTTGGCAGGATCGTGTCGTTCTCGCCCGCGAGGCCGTCGTTGGCGGTCGCGTTCAACGTCACCGTAAGCGGACCCGTGCGCAAGGCGTAGAAAACGGTGTCGGTGCCTCCCGCACCGTCGACGAGATCGGCCCCTTCAGCCGTCGCGCCCTGCTGGAAGGTGTCGTCGCCCGGGCTGCCATTTTCCGTGTCGTTGCCGCCCCGTCCATTGAGATGGTCGTTGCCCTTCTGACCGGTGAGCAGGTTCGGATCGGCGTTCCCGATGAGGGTGTCCGCAAAGGCGGACCCGGCCAGGTTCTCAACCAGCACGAAGGTGTCGCTGCCCTCACCCGTCGCCGTGTTGGCGGTCAGGTCCGCGGTCACACCGGCAGCCGAAGGGCCGTACGAGACCAGGTCGACACCGGCCTCGCCCCTCAGCTGGTCGTTGCCGGGTCCACCGAAGAGCACGTCGTCACCGACCCACCCGTCGATGAAGTCGTCTCCCGGGCCGCCCACGATCGTGTCACCAACGTCGTTCGTGTCACCACCACCGGCGTTGCCGACGAGGGTGTCGCTACCGGCCTGGCCACGGATCGTGTCCGCGTCCGGACCGGCGAGGACGAAGTCGCTGCCGTCCCCGGTATTGACCTCATCGACCCCGGCCTCTGAACAGACCCGGTCGTCTCCGTCGCCGGTGTTGATGGTGTCGTTACCGCCCCCCGACACGACCACGTCGTTGCCGGGCGTCCCGTTGATGACGTCACCACTGGGGCCGCCGACAAGGGTGGCCGGCACTCCCCCACACGCCGGCGGAGGATTGTTCTCGAGGTGCAGGTTGAGCAATCCGTTCGCCGCTCCGAAGCCGTCGACCTTGATCCGGTAGGTCGTACCACCCTGGACCGGAACCACGATGAGGCTCCGCAAACCGGTACCCGAGTCGTCGTCGAACGCGTAGGTCTGGAGGCTTCCCAGCGCGTTGCCGGTGTAGACCGCCACCGTCGTGTCGAAGCCGGTGACGTTGCTGCCGTTGTCCTCGGTCGAGATCGTCGCGGTGCCGGTGACCGCAGGCGTCCAGCTGTACCAGATGCCGTTGTCCAGGCTGAACGGCCCCGGCTCACCCGGCTCGGTGTCCGAGCACACGGTGAAGTCGAAGTCGTTGAACCCGCCCGCCGCCGGGGTGGCTGGGAGGACCTCCGGGGCCGCGAAGTCGTTGTTGTTCACGTTCCGGGTCGCGGCGTCCAGGACGTTGATGCGTGGTCGGGTCACGCCGTCGCGGGTGATCGGCGGACCCGTAGAGGACAGGTCAGCAGCGGCGGCGGAGACCGTCTGCGGAACCCCGTTGCCGTCCACGCACTCGCGCAGGAGCGCCATCGCGCCCACGACATGCGGGGTCGCCATCGACGTACCCGACTTCACCCCGTGCGCGGTCGGCCCGCTCGTGACAGGCGCATCGATGCTGACGCCGGGCGCCCACCAGTCGGTGATCGCGTTGTTGTTGCTGAACCCTGCCGGGTTGTCGCTGTCGTCCGTCGCCGCCACCGTGAACGTGCTCGGCAGGCAGCCCGGATAGCTCACGCTGGTTCCGGAGCCGTCGTTGCCTGCCGCCGCGACGACCGCGACGCCGGCGGCCAGCAGGTTGGACGCCAAGTTCTCCGTGTTGGGGAAGGCAGAGCCGCAGGAGGCCTCTGTGGAGTGCAGCGGGCCACCCAGACTCAGGTTGATCGCGGCGATTTTGCGCCCTCCGTTGCGGAGGTTGAGTACGTGCTGGAGGGCGAGGTCGAGGTCGCTGAAGAAGTAGCGCCAGCAGGGGTTTGCCTCCCCGGCACCACACGAGTTCGACGGGTGCCCGATCTGGACGGCCACGAGCCCCGCGCCCCGCGCGACGCCCTCGTGCCCGCCCGTGTAGCTCGTGCCGGCGGCGATGCCGCCGACATGCGTGCCGTGGTCGCACTGCGTGGAGTAGGTGCAGTTGTCACCTGCAGGCGCACCGGTCTGCGACGTACCGCCGTTTGGGCAGGAGGACGAGGCCGAGAAGCAGGCCTGCGCCACGATCCGACCGACGAACGCGTTGTGCTGGTTGTCGACGCCCGAGTCCAGGATCCCTACCTCGTAGGCCCCGCCCGTGCTGCCCTCGAAGTTGTTGCCAAGGACGCCGGCGGTGTTGAGCAGGTCCGAGTCGATCACGCCCGTCGACACGTCGAGGGCCATGGGCGCCTCCCGGTCCAGCGTCAGCGCCGCTACCTTCGGGTCGGCCAACAGCGACTTCAGGCCTTTGGCGTCAACGACGGCCACAGCCGCCGGGACGACGGTGAACTCGGTGACGACGCTCGAGGTCGTGCCGGCGAGGATCCGGTCGAGAGAGTCCAACCGGGCCTCGATCGCGGCCCGTTGCCGCCTGACCTGCCGCCTGTTCAGGTCCGCCTCGACGGCCACATCCTGCTTCATGGTGACGATGAGCCGTGCGGACCCGTGGTTCCGCACGGCAGCACGCAGACGGGCGGCGGAGTCACCCACCGGCGGCGGGCTCTCCTCGACGCCCGCCGAACCGGGCTCGTCCTCAACGGGCTCACCCGGGACGTCGGGGGTGTCCGACGTACGCTCCGGGACCGGGCCGACGCCCTCGGCCTTGCGGTCGCCCACGCGGTCTTCGGCGGTGACGGCCGTGCTCGTGCCGGGCTCGGCTAGTCCGATGTAGCCGGAGAAGTCGTCGCCGGAGGGTCCGTCCTGCGGGCTGCTCGGGTCGCCGGCCGCGCCGGCCCCGTGAGCCGTGCTGGCGGCCAGGACAATGAGCGTCGTGACCGACACGACGCCTGCGAACACTGACCCATTCCTGAGTCTCCGGAGCATTTTCCCCTCCTTGAGCGCGAACTCGCACCAGCGCGAACTCACTGCGAACGTACCACGGAAACTGGCCGTGTCAACCGCATTTCACGCGCCTGTTTCCGCTCGCGGCCAATCCGTTGCCCACCGTGCCGGCGGGCCATCCCCGAGGACCCGAGAACCGCTTGCTTGTGCCATGGGCCGTACAGGGATCGAACCTGTGACCTTGAGATTAAGAGTCTCCTGCTCTACCAGCTGAGCTAACGGCCCGCGGGGGCATGGTAGCGATGGCCGCGCGGCCGTTTGGCGGTCCGGACGCGCCGATCAGGGGGCCGGCGCGGCCGGCGCCGGCGCGGCGCCGCCGAGGCCGCCGAACGGGTCCTGGAGCTGCTGTTCGCCAGCCTGCCCGCCGCCCTGCTCGGCCTGTTCCTCGATCAGCTGCTGCTGTTTGACGGCCTGCTTGCGGATCGACGCGAGGTTCTTCTCGATCTGATCCTGCGACGAAGGATCCGCCTCTGCGACGGCCTTCTTCGCGGCCTCGTCCCCCTGCTTGAGCTGGCCGGCCGCGTAGTAGTAGAAGGCGAGCTGGCCGTAGGCGGCCGCGGTCTTCTGACCCTCGGCGACGATCGCCTGCGCCTGGGCGGCGCCCTCGGCGTCGGCGAGCAGGACGAAGACCTGGGCGGCGTTGGAGGCCGTGCTCAGGTCGGTGCTCTTCGGCTTCGTCTTCAGATAGTCGGTCCACGCCTGCGCCGCCTGTTCCAACTCGGTGTGGGCCTCCTCGCTGATCGACGTCTGCCCGGTCTCCGCGTCGGTCGTCACCCCGCTCGAGGTCGCCGAGAGGTAGTGGAAGCGGACCAGGGCGAGCAGCGCCGGCTGGTTCTTCGGGTCGGTCTCGAGGGTCGCCTCGGCGTCCTCGATCTCCTGCTCGTACTGCGGGTCGCCGGTCGAGTCGCCGCCGCCGAGACCGATCGCGTCGAAGATCCCGCCGCTGACGTCGGAGCCGATCCCGAAGCCGACGAAGCTGATGAAGAAGATGAACGCGAGGAAGCCGAAGACGATCTGGACCACGCGTCGGCGCTTCCCGCTTTTGAGATCGAAGAGCACGGGACGGGGAAGGCTAGCTACCGGCCTCGCCCGGCGTGACCTCCCCGCCCAGCGGCTCGCTCGGCCTGCCGAAGCGCTTCGCCACCAGGATGCTGCCCTCGTACAACAGGAGCAGCGGAATCATGATCAGGAACATGCTCACCGGGTCGCCGCCGGGCGCGGCGGCCGAGACCACGGCGATGATGAAGATCGCGTAGCGGCGGTTCTCCGAGAACCACTCCGGGGCGACGATCCCGAGCTTGGTGATCGAGAGCATCGCGATCGGGATCTGGAACAGCAGGCCCATCGCGACCAGCATCAGGCCGAAGAACCCGTAGTAATCCTTCGCGCGGACGAGGATGTCGAACTCGGAGTCGTTGAAGTTGAGCAGGAACTTGATCGCCACCGGCATAACGACGAAGTAGGCGAACAGGACCCCGGCGATGAACAGGAACGGGATCGCGATCAGGAACGGGGTCACCGTCCGCCGCTCCTCGGGCGAGAACGCCGGCAGCACGAAGGCGTAGAGCTGGTAGAGGATCACCGGCAGCGCGATGATGAGGGCCCCGTAGCCGGCGACTTCGACCGTGGTGAAGAACGGCTCGGTGACGCCGAAGGTCGTCGGTAGCGGGTTGTCGGCCGGGAGCGGGTCGTTGGCGATGTCGAGCAGCAGCTTGTTCTGCCAGAAGCAGAGTCCGAAGGCGACCCCGAGCGCTGCGAGCGAGACGATGATGCGCGTGCGCAACTCGTCGAGATGCTCGACGAGGGTCAGCCGATCCTCGAAGTCGGCGGGCTTCAGACGCGCCACGATCTCACCGGCGCCCGCGCGCGCGAGCGGCCACGGTCAGGTCCGGTTGTCGGCTACGACCTCGCCCTCGACGGGCTCTGCGCCCGCGTCGGGCTGCGGCTGTGCGGCAGAGGCCTCGAGCGTCGCCCGCTCGGTCTCCTCCTCGTCGTCGTGCTTGCCCGAGATCGAGTCCTTGAACTCGCGCATTCCAGAGCCCAGGGACTTCCCGAGCTCGGGCAGACGCTTCGGCCCGAAGACGAGCAACGCGATGACCAGCACGATCGCCACTTGCCAGATGCTGAAATCCATCAACCCAGATGATAGGGGGGCGGGTGGCCGGTCGATCAGCGGTCGGGCGACGGCGCCGCGAGCTGCTCCTCGAAGTGCTTGCTGAGCATCGTCACCTGACCCTGGTAGTTGGAGCCGACATCGGTGCCGTAGAGGACGTCGGGGGTGGCGCCGAGGCGCTCGTAGCCGAGCTTGCAGATCGGCTGGCGGTGCTCGACCATGAACGGGACGTCGCGCGCCCGCACCTCGAGCGCGGCGCGGCTCCCGTGGCGGTCGTGGCGGGGGTCGAAGCCGAAGCCGGGATCGAAGAACCCGGCGTAGTGGGTGCGCAGCTCGCCGGCGCTCGGGTCGTAGGCCATCATCTCGGCCGCGTAACCCGGCGGGATGCAGACCCCCTCGGCCGAGAGCAGCAGGTAGAAGATCTCCGGCTCGAGGACGATTCGCGAGCCCCGCTCGGGCAGGACCGGGTCCCAGAAGTCGTTCCAGCGGTAGGCGCGGATCCGGCCGAGGTCGATCGGGAGGCTGTTCTTCTTCGCCCGGTAGCCGACCACGCGGTCGGCGGGGCCGGCGAGCAGGTCGACGCTGAGGAAGAGCCCGTCGGCGATCGCGAGCTCGGTCTCGCGCAGCGGATGCTGGTCGACGTACAGGAGCGGGAACTCGCGGTGCAGCTCGGCGAGCTGGGAGTCGTCGAGACGCGCGTCGCCGCTCGAGAGGCGGAGCTGGTTGAGCGCCAGCCCCTGGCGGACGTAGATCGCGAACGAGCGCGGCACCACCTCCAGATAGAGCCTGCCGTGATATCCGGGACGGATCTCGTCGAAGCGGTGGTTGCGGTCGGTGATCACCCGCGTGAACACGTCGAGGCGCCCGGTCGAGCTCTTCGGGTTCGCCTTCGCGCGGACGGTGTCCGGCAGCGCGAGCTCCTCGATCAGCGGGATCAGGTACGGCCGGTCGCGCTCGAGCGTCGCGCCGTCGCGCAGGTCGATCTTCTGGAAGGCGATCTCGGAGAGCTTCTCGGTCACTGGCGACTCGATGTCGGGGAGGAAGCTGCAGCGCAGCGCCCAGGCGAACTCGCCGAGCCGCAGGTCGATGCTCGCCGGCTGGATCGCCTCGGGTCGAATCCGGAAATCGCCGGCCGTGATCCACTCGCGCGCGATCGCCTCGCGCAGCTGCTGCGAGGCGAACACCCGGCCGTCGTCGGGAACCGCGGCGGCTTCGCCCGCCGCGATTTGCGTCTCGGTCCGATCGCTCATCGGGCGAATGATGCTGCAAAGCCCGGCGCCGGGAGGTCTTGAATCCGCTAATTGCGGCGCCTCAACTGGACGGTTATGCGAGCGCCGAGCTCGGGCCATCACTAAAGGGAGCACTCGGCGCGGTCGATACCGAGATCGTGGCCCAAGAGAAGACCACCAACGACGGTTCCGCCCCGATCGCGGCGAGCGACTTCGGCGCCACTTCGCGCCGCAGCTCCTCCGGCACCGCGGAGGGCGGCCTCCACGTCTGCCCCAGCTGCGCGTCGGAGCTCGTCTATCCCACCGACTGGGCCCCGGCGGAGCCGAAGAGCTGGAGCGTCCAGCTTCGCTGCCCCGACTGCGAGTGGCACGGCGGCGGCGTCTACGCCCAGGAGATCGTCGACCGCTTCGACGAGGCGCTCGATCGCGGCACCGAGGAGCTGCTCGGCGACCTCAGCCTGCTCACCCGGGCGAACATGGAAGAGCAGCTCGAGCGCTTCGTGACCGCGCTGAACGCGGGCTGGATCGTCCCCGAGGACTTCTAGGCCGTCGGCCGCCCGTCGCGCCGGCCCTCAACCACGAGCCCCGCGTCCCACCCAGGGGCACGGCCTCCGGCCGGGGGATGAATCGCGCCGGTGTCGATCCCGCTGCGGGCGAGCACCCAGGCGATCACGGCGTTCGAGTTCCACATCTCTCCGGTCCCCAGCTGATCGCGGCCCCAGACCGGCGTCGGGACCTGCGGCACGACGGCCAGCACACGGCGGGCGCATTGCTCGTCATCGCCGACCCGCACCGGGCTCGCGACCGCCTCCTCGATGTCGGGGATCTCGCCGCCGGGCCAACAGCGAACCTCGTAACGAAAGATCCGGAACCGCCCCGCCCAGCGTGCGCCGACGGGCCCGGACGCGACGACGCCGCGCTCGGCGCCTCGCTTGTTCGGCACCGGAGCCTGCTCGATCACGTAGGTCGCCTCCGGGAGCCGGATCTGCAGCGCGGCGTGGTACAGGTCGTAGCGCTGTCGCCGCTCGATCCACGCCGCCAGCGCCTCGTAGAGGCGGCCGTTGAGACGGACGTAGTGACCGCCGGCGCCGAGTGGCAACCAGTAGAGGTCGACTCGTGCTAGCGACTGGTCCATGCCAGTGGTCTCGACGAGCTAGCTCACGAGTAGCGCTCGACGACGCCGTCCGCGACCATCGTCAGCAGCTCGCGGCGGCGAGCGTCGATCCCCGCCGGCCCCAGGACGGCCTTCGCCCGCTCGACCCGCGAGCGGGCGTCGGCGCGAACCGCTTCCAGGACCCCGGTCGCCTCGATCCGCGCGCAGACCTCGATCGCGGCGTCGCCGTCGAGCGCTCGCAGGTCGACTTCGGCCAGGCCCGTGTCGCGCTCGCGGCCGAGGATCAGCGGCAGCGTCACGGTCCCGTCGAGCAGGTCGGTGCCGAGCGCCTTGCCGGTGCGCTCGGGCGGACCGGTGACGTCGAGGACGTCGTCGAGGAGCTGAAAGGCAAGCCCGATCTCGACCCCGTAGGTCGCCAGCGCCGCGGCCTCGGCGGGCTCGGGATCGGCGCCGATCAGGCAGGCGCACTCGAACAGGCGCGCGGTCTTCAGCCGGCACCGCTCGAGATAGCGCTCGGCGGTGATCGACAGGTGGAAGGCGTCGCGGCGCTGCGCCAGCTCGCCCTTGGCGAGCCCGACCGAGGCGCCGGCGAGCAGCCCGACCTGGCGCCCGGTCCCGTCGCCCGGCGCCTCGCTGAGCTCGGCGAAGGCGCGCGAGAAGAGCAGGTCGCCGACCGCGGTCGCGGTCGAGCGGCCGGCGCGCGCGACAACTGTGGGCCGCCCGCGTCGCAGCGGAGCGGCGTCGAGGACGTCGTCGTGGACGAGGGTCGCCATGTGGACGAGCTCGATCGCGGTCGCGGCGCGAATCGCCTCGTCGCCGGCCTGCTCGCCGCCGCAGACGAGGACCAGCATCGGGCGCAGGCGCTTGCCGCCCGCCGCCAGCGTCGCGGTCGCCTCGGCGGCCAGCGTCGCGCCACCGCCGACCGTGAGCTGGCCGAGGCGCCCTTCGACGGCGGCCATCCGCCGCGGCAGCCAGGCCTCGGCCGCGTCGAGGACGCGGGTTACCGGCGGCGGGACGGCGCTGCGGTTCAAGCCGCCCGGGCGCCGGAGTGGACCGCGATGATCCCGCCTGCGAGCACCGTGTAGCGGATTCCCTCGACCCCGGCGCGATCCATGATCCGGGCGAGGCCCTCGGGCGGCGGGAAGCGCTTCACCGACTCGGGCAGGTAGGTGTAGGCGTCGCGATCGCCGGCGAGCGTGCCGAGCAGCGGTACGAGGCGATCGAACCAGAGGCTGAAGAAGGTCGAAAGGGGCGGCCGGCGCGGGGTTGTGATCTCGAGGATGACCAGCCGGCCGCCGGGCTTCAGCACCCGGGCGAGCTCGGCGATCCCGCGGTCGAGGTCGGCGAGGTTGCGAACCCCGAAGCCGACCGTGACGGCGTCGAACGTCTCGTCGTCATAGCTGAGCGCGAGCGCGTCGCCGAACTCGAAGCGCACCGACTCGACCCCGCGCTCCGCGGCCTTGCCCCGCGCCAGATCGAGCATCTGCTCCGAGAAGTCGGAGCCGATCACCCGCCCGCCGGGCTCGACGCGGCGCGCGAGCTCGAAGGCGAGGTCACCGGTCCCGCAGCAAGCGTCGAGCGCAACGTCGCCGGGCCCGAGCTCGGCGCGGTCGGCCGCCCGCTCGCGCCAGCGATGGTGCAGGCCGGCGGTCATCGCCGTGTTCATCAGGTCGTAGACGCCGGCGATCCGGTCGAACATCCCCCGGACCTGGGTCGCGAACTCGACCTCCTCGGGGGTGGCGACGCTGGTCACGCCAGCCGCCTCACTGCAAGGACGCGAGGAACTTGACCAGGCTGTCGAACTTCTCCTGCGGCATGCAGGAGTTCGACGAGGCTCCCGGCGAGCCACACGGCGCGAAGACCGGCATCACGCCGGACGGGTTGATCAGGGTCCTCTCGATGCCCTCCGCGGGCAGCTTCGCTCCGATCTCGGTCAGCTCGGGCCCCGGGCCGTCGTTTCCGTTCTCGCCGAACTTGTGGCAGGCGAGGCAACCCGACTGCGCCGCGACCTGCTTTCCGGCCTCGAACTGCGGCGGAACCTCCAGGTCGATCTCGGTCGGCGAGCCGGCCGAGGCGCCGAGGTAGGTGAGGAAGGCCATCGCGATGATCGTCATGATCCCGGCCGTCGTCGCCACCGGTCGCCGCCAGGGGAGGCGCTCCGGGTTGCGGTCGTAGAACGGCAGCAGCAGGAGCAGGACCATGCACAGGGTCGGGATCCCGACGGTCGCGATCGGGACGAGCTCGTCCGGCTTGATCACCCGCAGCAGCTCGAAGAGGAAGAAGAAGTACCACTCGGGCCGCGGCACATAGGTGGTCGTCGTCGGGTCCGCCTTCGGGCCCAGCTCGGCGCCGAGGACGAGCGACATCGTCACCATCATCAGGGCGACGACGAGCATCATCGCCGAGTCCTTGAAGATCGCGTAGGGGAAGAACGGCTTCCCGCTCTTCTTCAGGATCTCGTACTCGCGGAGGTATGCCTCCTTCTCGGCGTTGTTCACCCGACCTCCTCCTTGCGGAGCGGTTTCGGTTTCGGGTTGGCGCGTAGCCACGGCGGCGCCGTGGTACCGAGCTTGACGACGAGGTAGAGGTGGGCCACGATCAGGGAGATGATCAACCCCGGCACGAGCAGCATGTGGACGGCGTAGAAGCGTGGCAGCGTCGTCGCCCCGAACTCCGATCCGGCGCGTAGGAAGTCCGCCAGGTACGGGCCGGCGATCGGGCCGGTGCCCGTGATGTTCATCGCGACGATCGTCGCCCAGTAGGAGCGCTGGTCGAACGGCAGCAGGTAGCCGGTCAGGCCCATGACCAGCGTCAGGATCAGGAGCACGACGCCGATCACCCAGTTCAGCTCTCGGGGGTACTTGTAAGCGCCGAAGAAGAACGTCCTCCCCATGTGGAGGAAGATCAGGATGATCATCAGCGTCGCGCCCCACTTGTGCAGGCCGCGGACGAACTCGCCGAGGAAGACGTCGTTGGTCAGGTGGGCGATCGAGTTGTAGGCCTCGACCGACGACGGCGTGTAGTACATCGCCAGGAAGACCCCGGTGAGCGCCTGCATCGCGAACGCGAACAGGGTCGCCGAGCCGAGCGTGTAGAACCAGTTCGTCCCCTTCGGCACCTTGCGGAGGAGCATTCCGGTGAGGAACGGCGTCGCGCCGGTGCGCTCGTCGACCCAGCCGACGACGTCGATCCCGGCGTCGGCGAGCTTTCCGTGCTCAGCCGGCTTCGGTGCCGGCGCCGAGCCGTCGCCGCCGTTGCGGCGCGCGCCGTTGCGTCGCGTCCCGGGCTTGCCGGGCTTGCGCAACACCTGTGGGACTGGGAGCTTCGGCATCTAGATCACGCTCACGGTGGCGGGGCGGTCGTCGGCCGGGGCGGGTACAGGTACTCCCAGACCCCGCCGGTGTACTCGCCTGGATCGCGGGCGCGGACCGGCTCGAGGTCCGAGGTGACGCTGTAGCGGGGGCCGACCTGGAGCTCGTCTCCGACGACCCTGGTCTGGAAGCGGTCGAGCGGGCGGACCGGGGGGCCGCCGATCACCTGGCCCTCGAAGTCGTAGACGCCGCCGTGGCACGGGCAGATGAAGTTGCCCGCGGCGCGAACGAAGCGAACCGGGCAGCCGAGGTGCGCGCAGCGGGTCGAGATCGCGATGAACACGTCGGGGTCCTCGCCGAGGTCGGCGCTCCCGCGGCGCAGGTACACGGTGGTCTTGCCCGAATCGCCGACGCCCTCGACGATCGTGATCACCGCCTGGCGGTAGGTGTCGGAGGTGTAGTCGTCGGGCGAGCCGACCCCCTCCCACATCTCCTCCGGACGATCGAAGAGCGGCGCGACGGCAAAGCCGATCGCCGGGAGCGCGACCACGGTCACGGCCGCGGCGCCGAACGCCTGGCCGCCGAGCGCGAACGCGCTTCGGCGAGTCATCGTCTCGCCTTCGAAGTAGCCCGCGGGCTTCGGCTTACCCGGGGGCTCGCCCGTTCTCTTGTCCCAGTCGTCAGCCAAGTGAGGAGAGGTGGTCGGCCCGGAAGTCTAATCCAGCGGCAGCGAGCTCCAACGCCTCCCTGAACCCCCCGGCGTCGGCCATCTCCACCGCGGCGCCCCAGAGCGCGCCCGCCGCCGGCTCGCGCTCGGCACGCACATCCTCTTTCGCCCGCTCGTGCGCGGAGCCTCCGCCACCGGCGATCGCCGCCGCGCAGGCGAGCCACAGCCCCGCCGCCTCACGGCCCGCGCGTTCCGGCGCCCGCGAGCCGTCGTGAACCTGGGCCGCGAGGCTGATCAGGTCGGAGAGCTGGTGGACCGCGGCGAGGTCGGCAAGCGTCGAGAGCCGCTCGAGGCCGAGCGCGTACAGGTAGTCGCCGGCGAGCAGGGCGAGGTCGCTGTCGACGCCGCGCACGAGCCGGGCTCGATCGGGGGCGTAGTGGAGGAGGTAGCCCTCGCGCACCGCCTCGACGACGACCGCGTACTCGCCCGGCGCCGTTGCGGTCCGCTCCCCGGCGGCCGCGAGCGCGCCGAGTCCCGGAGCCCGGTCGCCCGGGTCGGCGACGTGCGGGCTGACCACGGAGTCGTCGGCGCTCAGCAGCCCGCCGAGCTCCCGCAGCGCGTCGGTGGGCGCGGTCACGCCTGTACGGCGATCGCGAAGGCCTCCGCCGCCGCGTCGCAGGTGTGATCGATCGCCGCCTCGTCGTGGGCGACGGAGACGAACCAGGCCTCGAACTGCGACGCCGGCGGGTAGACGCCCCGATCGAGCAGCGCCCGGCAGAAGCCCCCGTAGGCCTCGAGGTCGCAGGCCGAGGCGGCGGCGAAGTCCCGCACCGGCTCGGCGCTGAAGAACGGCGTCACGAGGCCCGTGACGGCGGCGACCTGAATCGCGACGCCCGCGGACTCGGCCGCGGCCCGCAGGCCCGCTGCGAGGCGCTCGGTGAGCGCGCCCAGCCGCTCGTAGGCGGGCCGGTCGAGCTTTGCCAGGGTCGCGAGGCCGGCGGCGACCGCAAGCGGGTTGCCGGACAGCGTGCCCGCCTGGTACACGTCGCCGGCGGGCGCGATCCGCTCCATGAACTCGCGGCGGCCGCCGTAGGCCGCGGCGGGCAGGCCCCCACCGAGGACCTTGCCCATGATCGTCAGGTCGGCATCGACGCCGTAGAGCTCCTGGGCGCCGCCCCGGGCGACCCGGAAGCCGGAGATCACCTCGTCGAGGACAAGCAGCGCGCCGTGCTCGTCCGCGAGCCGGCGGAGCTCGGCCAGGAAGCCGTCCCCGGGCGGCACGACGCCCATGTTCGCCGGCAGCGGCTCGGCGAGGATCGCCGCCACCTCGTGCTCGGCGAGCGCCGCCGCGACGGCGTCCGGGTCGTTCCACGGGACGACGATCGTCGCCGCGGCCTGCGCCTCGGGCACGCCGGGGCTGGCCGGGATCCCCTGGGTCGCGAGCCCCGAGCCCGCCTCGGCGAGCAGACCGTCGACGTGGCCGTGGTAGGCGCCGGCGAACTTGATCAACTCGTCGCGCCCGGTGACCGCGCGCGCGAGCCTGATCGCGCTCATCGTCGCCTCGGTGCCGGAGTTGACCATCCGCACCGTGCGGACCGAGTCGAAGCGGTCGCAGACCTCGGCCGCGAGCTCGACCTCGCCCTCGGTCGGCGCGCCGTAGCTGGTCCCCTTGTCCGCGGCCTCGCGGACCGCGGCGACCACGTCGGGGTCCGCGTGTCCGAGGATCAACGGCCCCCACGAGCAGACCCAGTCGACGTAGCGGTTGCCGTCGACGTCGATCAGCTCGAAGCCCTCGCCACGTTCGACGAAAATCGGATACTCGCGCCCGATCGCCCGCATCGCCCGGACCGGAGAGTTGACGCCGCCGGGCATCAGCCCCACAGCGCGGGCGTAGATCACCTCCGACGTGCGCGTGTCGACCAAGCTAGTCCTGCCGCGGACCCGGCGACACCGGACGCGAAGCGGAGGATGTCGCCGGATTTGTGTGCGCGCGCTCCCAGTCGGCGTAGTCGTCGGTGAAATAGTGCAGCCGGATCTTCTTGAACTCGGTCGACGAGTAGAGGGTCGCCCGGTCGTCGCCGTGCAGCTCATGCTCGTCGGCGATCGACTGCAGGATCGCGTCGCACTCCTCCTTGGAGCGGCCGTGGGCCATCGTGAACACCGAGTAGGGCCAGTCCTGGTAGGTGGGGCGCTCGTAGCAATGCGAGATGCCGCGGACCGCCGCCATCCGCTTGCCGGTCTCGAGGATGTTCTCGTCCGCCACCTTCCAGACGCCCATGCCGTTGGCCGAGAAGCCCGCGCGGCGGTGGTAGAGGATCGCGGCGACGCGGCGCAGGATCTTGCGCTCGACCATGCCGTGGAGGTGTCCGAGGAAGGCGTCGGTCGACATCCCGGCCTCCGCGGCGGCGGCGTCGTAGGGCCGGTCGACGACCTCCATCGGCCCCTGCAGCGCGCGGATCACGGCGACGTCGGTGTCGTCGTAGGGCTGGCGATCGAGCTCGCGCGGGGTGGCGGCTTCCGCCGCGGCGGCGAGGGCTTCTGTGCCCCTCTCCATCTCCAGGTTCATGTTGATCTTGAACAGCTTCAGGGTCGGCAGCTGCCGGATCGACTCGGCGCCGGTCAGCTCCCGGAGCACCTCCAGTGTCCCCTGGAGGCCGAGCTCCGAGTCCGGCGGGGTGGCGATCGTGAACCAGAGGTTGAACTCGTGGGTGCGCAGGTAGTTGTGCGAGACGCCCGGGTGGGAGTTGATGATCTTCGCCGCCCGATGCGGGTGTTCTGAATCAACCTTGGCGGCGACAAGCATCGATTCGTAGCCGAGCGCCCTCGTGTCGAAGATCGGCGTGATCTCGCGGATGATCCGCTCGTCGAGCAGGCGCCGGGTGCGCTCCATCAGCTCGTCGAGGTCGAGCTCGTGGTCGCTGGCGAGCTGCGCGTAGGGCTCGGCGGCGAGCGGGAAGCTCGACTGGAGCAGGTTCATCAGCCGCTTGTCGGTCGCGTCGAGCGGGATCGCGGCGCCGTCCTTGCGCTCGCGGACCTTGGACTGCGGGACCTTCACTCCGCCAGCCACCCGGCGGCCTCCTTCGCGAAGTAGGTGAGGATCACGTCGGCTCCTGCACGTCGAATGGATGTCAGCGCCTCGAGCGCCGCGGCGCGCTCGTCCAGCCAGCCGTTGGCGCCCGCCGCCTTGATCGTCGAGTACTCGCCCGAGACCTGGTAGGCGGCGATCGGGACGTCGGTCGCCTCGCGCACCGCGCGGATCACGTCCAGGTAGGGAAGGGCCGGCTTGACCATCACCATGTCCGCCCCCTCCTCGATGTCGAGCTTGACCTCGCGGAGCGCTTCGCGGGCGTTGGCGGGGTCCATCTGGTAGCCGCGGCGGTCGCCGAACTCCGGCGTCGACTCGGCGGCCTCGCGGAACGGGCCGTAGAAGGCCGAGGCGTACTTCGCCGAGTAGGCGATGATCGGCGTGTCGGGGTGGCCCTCCTCGTCGAGCTGGCTGCGGATCACGCCGATTCGCCCGTCCATCATGTCCGACGGCGCGACGACGTCGGCGCCCGCGTCGGCGTGCGAGATCGCCGTCTTCGCGAGCAGCTCGACCGTGATGTCGTTGTCGACCTCGCCGTCGCGGATGAAGCCGCAATGGCCGTGCGAGGTGTACTCGCACAGGCAGACGTCGGTGATCACGGTCAGGTCCGGGTGCGCCTCCTTCAGCGCTCGGACCGCCATCTGCACGACGCCCTCCGTGTCGTAGGCGCCGGAGCCGCTCTCGTCCTTGGACGCCGGGATCCCGAACAGGATCACCGCCTCGATGCCGAGCGCCGCAAGCTCGGAAGCCTCGGCGACCAGCTCGTTGATCGAGAAGCGCTCGATCCCCGGCATCGACTCGACCGGCTCGCGAACGCCCTCGCCGGAGACGACGAACAGCGGCTGGACGAGATGACGCGGCGACAGGTCCGTCTCCCGGACCAGATCCCGCAGTGCTTTCGTCCGCCGCAGGCGGCGCATGCGCGTAGCCGGGAAGCTCACGGGGCGGATTCTAGGGCCGGGCCGCTCAGTTCCTCGACCCGCCGTCGGCGAGCGCGGCGGTGACCCCGAGGCCCAGGTAGACGGCCCCGGCCGCGCGGGAGATCGTTCCCGGCCGCTCGAGCCTGCGCGCCAGGCCGTGTCCGGCGGTGCCGGCGGCAAGCGCGACGAGCGCGTCGCCGATCAGCGCGATGACGCTGAAGACCGAGCCGAGGACCAGGGTCTGCAGCCAGACCGGGCCGGCGCCGACGTCGACGAACTGCGGCAGGAAGGCGAGCAGGAACAACGCCAGCTTCGGGTTCAGCGCCCCGACCGCGAAGCCCTGCCAGAAGAGGCGGCGCTCCGAGCGCTGGGGCGCGACCGCCGCCGCCTTCGCCCCAACCCCCTCGCTGAGCGCGCGGATCCCGAGCCAGATCAGATAGGCGGCGCCGACCAGCTTCACGACCGTGAAGGCGGTCGCCGACGAGGCGATGATCGCCGCGAGGCCGACGGTCGCGGCGAGGACCTCGACGTAGTTGCCCGCCTCGACGCCGAGCATCGAGACGAACGCGCCGCGGCGGCCGTGGACGACGCCGCGGGTGACGATGTAGATCACCGCCGGCCCCGGGATCGCGACCAGGCCGGCGCTGGCGACCGCGAACAGCAGCATCGTGTCGGTGGACGGCATCGGCCACGAAGGTACCGGGCGGCGCCGTGCAGGCGGACCGGTTGGTGATTGACCCCCGCCGGCGTCTTACCTACTATGCGGTGCGGGTTAGGGACGCGCCACGAAGGGTGCCAAGAGGGAAGGCCTGAATGGGAATCGGGGAGCACGCGGCCAGCGGTGCGGACGGCTTCGACAGTCTCGGCGTCATCCCCGAGCCGCCCGGAATGCGCTTCGACATGCAGCACGACCTGATCTGCACGGCGGGCGCCGACGGCTACTTGAAGTCGTTGAACGCAGCTTGGGAGCGGGCCTTGGGCTGGTCGCGCGAGGAGCTGATGCGCCGGCCGTACATCGACTTCGTCCACCCGGACGACGTCGCGCGCACCGCCCAGGAGGGCGCGAGGATCAACGAGGTCGACCACGAGCTGATCGGGTTCGAGAACCGCTTCCGCCACCGCGACGGGAGCTGGCGGTGGCTGTGCTGGAGCTCTCGCACCGACGGCGATACCTGGTTCTCGATCGCGTTCGACGTCACCGAGCAAAAGCAGGCCGAGGACGACCTGCGGACGGCGATCCGCCAGGACCGCCTGCTCGCCTACAGCCAGCCGATCATCGACCAGCGCTCCGGGACCGTCGTCCAGGAGGAGTTGCTGGTCCGCCTGCGCACCAACGGCGGCGGGCTGACCGAGCGGGTGCTGTCGCCCGCCGACTTCCTGCCCGAGGCCGAGCGCAGCGGCCTGATCCGCAACATCGATCTCTGGATGACGATGCGGGCGCTCGAGCTCGCCTCGCACGGCCGCAACGTCGAGGTCAACCTGTCCGGGGCGACGATCGCCGACGCCGGCGTGATGGCCGAGCTCGCGGACCGCCTCGGGGCCGCCGGTGTAACGGCTCGCCGGCTGGTGTTCGAGATCACCGAGACGGCCGCGTTCCAGAACGTCGACGCCGCCCACGATCTCGCCGAGCAGCTCGGCCGGCTCGGCTGCCTGATCGCGCTCGACGACTTCGGCACCGGCTTCGGCTCGCTCACCCACCTTCGCGAGCTGCCGATCCACATGATCAAGATCGACGCCAGCTTCGTCCGCGGAATCCGCGATCACCCGGAGGACCGGGCCCTCGTGCGCGGAGTGACGACGATCGCCCGCGAGCTCGGGATGCAGACGGTCGCCGAGGGGGTCGAGGACGCAACCACGTTCGGCCTCCTGCGCGAGTACGGGGTGGACCGGATCCAGGGCTTCTTGATCGGCCGCCCGGCGCCCGTCGCCGCCTGACACGCGCCTCGCGAAGCTCACCTAGCGACGAACGTCCCGCAATGTGCCCTCCAGGGAACGTTCAGGGACGTTCGTCGTGATGCCGAACGCTCAGGTCGTGAACCGCCGCAACGCCAGGCGGGCGAGGGCGCCGTAGGCGGCCGCGATCGCCGCCAGGTGAACGAGCGGAAGCAGCAGGTCAGGGCCCTCGGAGTCGAGCGCGCCCTGGATCGCGTCGAGCGCGGGGTCGAACGGGAACAGGGCCCGGACCACCTCGATGACGTGGAACACGGTGATGTTGACCGTGCCCGATGGGATCAGCGACAGGAAGGCGATCGGCAGCGAGACCATGAAGGCGAGCAGCGAGCTCGCCCGCACCTCCTTCGCCGAGCCGCCGATCGCGGCGCCGAAGGCGGCGAACCCGGCGCCGCCGCCGAGAATCGCGAGCAGGATCAGCGGGGTCCGCCCCCAGTCGATCGAGACCAGCGCGGTCAGTGCTCCGAGCAGCAGCAGGGTGACCGCGAACGAGGCGACGATCCCGAGCGCGATCTTCTCGCTCAAGAGGCCGGCTGGGCCGACGAGCCCGCGGGTGACGCGCGCGTAGGCGTTCTCCTCGCGCTCCAGCGCCAGCGACCCGGCGACCAGCAACACGGTGACGAACATCAGCGTCACCGTCGCGGCGACCGCGATCGCGAACGTGTCGAGCTCGGAGGTGTCGCCGGCGATCACCTGCTTGTTGACCGCGATCGGCTCCGAGATCGCGCCCAGCAGCGGCAGCGCGAGGTGCAGGTTCTCGCCGGCGAGGTCGGCGAACTCGGTCACCCGATCGAGCGCCTGCCGGGCGGGGCTGTCCGGCGGCAGCTCCTTGCCCACCGTCGTCAGGATCGCCGCGGCCTTGCTGAGCCCGAGGATGTCCAGGTTGCCGAGCAGCGGGAGGTCGAACTCCCCGCCCTCGACGAGCAGGTCGAGGTAACGGGCGGCCTGGTCTGAGATCTGCTGGGCGAGGATCAGGTTCGCCTCGGTGATCAGGGCCTGAATCCGGTCGTCGACGAGGCTCGCCTTCAGCGGGTCGTCCTGGTTGACGAGGACCTCGACCTCGGGCTGCTGGGGGTTGAGGGTGGCGAGCGAGTTGAGCTTGTCGAGCAGGTCGGGCGGCAGGATCAGTGCGGCGATCACGTCGCCGCTCTCGACCTTCTCCACCGCCTCCTCACGCGAGTCGACGTCGACGCACTCGACCCGGTCGCAGAGCTCGTCGCGGGCGAGGTCCCGGTCGATCTCGCCGGGGCCGCTGCCGACCTCGAACTGCTGCTCGTCGGGGACCTCGTTCAGGAACGCGACCCGGATCTTCGAGCCGTCCCCCGAGAGCGCGAACCCGATCAGCACCCCGAGCGCGACCGGGTAGGCGATCAGCAGCGCGACGATCAGCGGCGAGCGCCGGAGGATCTGCAGGTCCTTGATCAGCAGCCAGCGCATCTCGCTCTAGTGCCCCCGCTCGCGCAGAAAGCGGACGAAGGCCGCCTCGAAGTCGTCTCCCACCGACCCGGGGACCGCCGCGTGCAACTCCGCGGCGGTGCCGTCGAAGACCACCTCGCCGTCGGCGACCACGAGCTGGCGGTCGCCGTAACGCTCCGCCTCTCCGAGGTGGTGGGTCGAGTAGATGACCGTCGTTCCGCCGCCCGCGAGACCGTTGACGAACTCCCAGAGGCGCTCGCGCTGGCGCGGATCGAGCCCGGTCGACGGCTCGTCCAGCAACAGCACGGCCGGCTCGGAGAGCAGCCCGATCGCGATGTTGACCCGCTGCTGGTTGCCTCCGGAGAGGGTCGCGACCTGGTCGTCGCGGCGGTCCGCGAGGCCCGTCTGCTCGATCATCGCCTCGACCGCCCCGTCGACGTCGGCGACCTCCTCGAGGCGGGCGAACAGGCGCAGGTTCTCGGACACCGTCAGTCGCCGGTAGAGCGCCGCCGACTGCGGCACCCAGCCGACTTTGCCGGGGACCGTCACCGATCCCTGGTCGGGCTCGCGGATCCCGGCGAGGATCGAGAGCAGGGTCGTCTTGCCGGCCCCGTTCGGCCCGATCACCGCCAGCAGCTCGCCCGGGCTGGCGTCGAAGGAGACGTCGCGCAGGGCCTGGAGATCGCCGAAGCTCTTGCTCAGCTCCCGCACGACGATCACCGGCGCGCCGTTCCGCTCGGGGTTGGCGATCGCTGGCATGAAGCCGGAAACCTAGAGAGTCGGTGCGAGCGGCCCGCCCGCTGGACGGATCAGCAGCCCGGAGCAGACGCGATTCCGCGGGCCCGCGCGAGCTCGCAGTACGCGGGCTTCGGCGTACCGTCGGCGCGGAGGACCCCGAACCCCGAGACCTTCGAGCCGTCGCCGGGGTCGAACAGCCGCGAGACGATCACCGACTCGGTGTCGGGGATCGAGCGGGTCAGCTCGTAGCTGGCCGCGAGCGCCTCGGCCTGCTGGTCCTCCGAGTACGGATAGGTCGCGGCGCCGGTGCTGTACGAGAGCTGGGTGAAGGCGATCGGCATCGAGACCCCGTGCGCGGCGAGCGCCGAGCGCAGCGCCTGGGCCTGGATCCGCAGGCGACCGAGGTAGCTCTCGGTCGGGTCCATCCCGGGCTGGTACGGGACCTCGGTCACCGCGTGGAAGGCGACCGCGTCGGCGTGCTGGATGCCGCCGGCATCGAGCGCTTCGGAGACGAAGTCCCCGTAGAAGTACTTGTCCGGGCTGGCCTCTCCAGGCGCCAGCCCGCCGGTGTAGACCCTGATCGTGTCGCCCGCGACGGCGTGGATCGCGTCCGCCGCCTCGCCGACGAGGGCCGAGAACGCGACCGGATCGGGCGGCCGTCCCCACAGGTTCTCGTTGTTGGGCTCCATCCAGATCTCGATCGCGTACGCCTGCGGGTAACGGGCCGCAATCTGCGCGGCGGCGAATGAGTAGTCGTCGTAGTGGCCCGGATCGGGCGGGTTCGGGCCGCTCTCGTCACACGGCTGCAGCGCTGCCCAGCAGGGCGCGTTGCGGAAGGTCAGGATCGGCTCCAGCCCGGCGGCCAGCGCCCGGGCGTAGAACTGGTCGAAGTCCTGCCATTCCCAGCTCTCCGGATCGCTGCTCTCGATCGGCTGGAGCACCTTCCAGGTGATCCCCTCCCGGATGATGTTGGACCCGGTCGTCGCGCGAGAGGCATCGTCGTACAGACCGCGCAGCTGGGTGAAGTCCTCGAAGTAGCCGAAGTTGACGTCGTGCGGGGTCGCGAGCAGCGGCGCCTGCTCCTCCGTCAGGTTCGGAGTCCGCCGGACCCGCACCCGGCGCGCCGTCGCGTCGACCTTCGCCTTGCCGTTGCTGCGCAGCAGCACGCGGCCCGCGACCTCCCCGTGGGCGTTCCAAGCGCAGGCGAAACCCTTCAGGCGGCCATCGGCGGAGCGCTGCTTGCAACTCGTCACCTTGACCTTGACCGGCCGCTCCGACGGCATCAGTCCCGGTGCTCGCCCGGCGGGCAGCTTCCGCTTCACCGCCTTGACCGTCGTCTTGACGGCCCGCTCCTTGAGCTGTGCGAGGTCCGGCGACGAGGCTGCCGGGGCGGCCGACGTACCGAGCAGGAAGAGCCCGCAGACCACCGCCGCGGGCGTGCTCCAGGCACGCCTACGGACCGTGCTGATGATCGGCTCGGCGTTGACCATTCTGCAAATACCCGGCTCTGCAAAGACATTCGGCAGATAGCCTCGTTGGCATGAGGGTGCTGTTCGTCGCCGACGTCGTCGGCAAGCCGGGCCGGGCGGGGCTGGCGCGGGCGATGCCCGGCCTGCGCGAGCGCCATTCGCCCGACCTCGTGGTCGTCAACGGCGAGAACTCGGCCGGCGGGCTCGGGATCACCCGCAAGACGGGCGAGGACCTGTTTGCGATGGGTGCCGACGTGATCACGCTCGGCAACCACGCCTACCGGCACCGCGACGCCTACGAGTACCTGGACAACAACGACCGGGTCGTGCGGCCGGCCAACTTCATGGCCGGGAACCCCGGCCGTGGGCACACGGTCGTCGACGTCGCCGGCGCCCGCGTCGGCGTGATCAACCTGATCGGACAGGTGCAGTTGCGCGCGGCGCGCTCGCCGTTCTCGGAAGCCGACGCGCTGGTCGAGCGCCTGAGCGCGGAGGTCGACGCGTTCTTCGTCGACTTCCACGCGGAGGTCACCTCGGAGAAGGTCGCGATGGGCTGGCACCTCGACGGGCGCGCGGCGGCGGTCGTCGGCACCCACACCCACGTGCCGACCGCCGACGCCCGGGTCCTGCCGCGGGGGACCGCCTTCATCAGCGACGTGGGGATGACCGGTTCGCGCGCCAGCATCCTCGGGGTCAACTGGGAGCAGGCGCTCGAGGCCTTCCGCACCCAGATGCCGATCCGCTTCACCACCGCCGAGGAGGACATCTGGGTGAACGCGGTCGTGGTCGAGATCGGCCCCGACGGGCTGGCGCGCTCGATCGAGCAGGTCCTCGAGCCCGCGCCGGATTGACAGCCGCGCCCGAGCAGGCGAGACTTGCCGCATGGGATGGCCCCCCCGACTCGTGGACCGCATCGACGCGAAGCTCGACAAGCCGGCGGACCAGAGCGTGCTCACGAACCCGACCGGGGGCAGCGAGCGGATGCTCGAGTCCGACGATCCGGAGCAGCAGTCGGCCGCCGCGGCCTCGGTGCGCAGCAATCGGCACCGCATGCGCCACCGCTGGTTCGGTGGCGGGCCGGGGCGCTAACCCGGGATCGTCAGCGGCGCGGCGGCGCAGCGCTCCGGGCCGCGCTTGTTGAGGCGCCGGACGCAGACCGCGATCGTGTAGTCGCCGTCCGGGACCCCGTCGGGCAGCTCGGGCGCGAGGGAGAACTCCCGGTTGCCGTGCGCTCCGACCTTCACGCGGCGGCCACCCAGCCGCAGCTGGCCGACGGTGTCCTGCAGGTACGCGCGCACGGTCGCCCGGGCCCGCTCGTCACCGGCATTGCGCACCGCGCCCGAGATCGGGACCGCCTCACCCGCGCTTGCGCTCGGCGGCACCGCGAGGGTCGGGACCGACAGCTTGCGGCTCGCGTCGGCGGGCGGCGGCGCCAGGGCGGGCAACAGCAGGGCGAGGGCGATCGGCGCTGCGAAACGGCGGTTCAAGAAGCTCCTCCTAAAAGTTGTCGTAGGTGATGGTCGGCTTGGTCGTCCCGTACAGCCACTGCTGGAAGTAGTCGTCGAGCCGCTGCAGCTCTGGGCCGGTGAAGCCGGAGGCGGCCTTCGCCCGGGCGATGAACTCCCCGGTCGAGATGTTGTCGAACGCGAGCTCGGTCTGGAGCGACCGGCAGAAGGCGTCGAACTCGTCGTGGCCGAGGATCTCGCGGAAGCCGGCGAGCGTCATCCCGCCGCGGGTGTAGGTCGGGAAGCTCGAGAACATGAGCGCCGGGTCATTGTCGAGTACGGCCGGCGCCACGCTCCAGTCGTGGGACGAGGCGTACTCGTCGTCGAAGTGCTGCTTCGGCGCGTCCGCGCCCTCGAAGAGCCACTCCGAGAGCTGGGCGAAGCCCTCGTTGAACCAGATGTCGTTCCAGTGCTCGAGGGTGACCGCGTCGCCCCACCACTGATGCGCGAGCTCGTGCAGGTAGGTGCTCGCGCCGGCCGAGAGCGAGGAGAAATGCGACTTGGTCTGCACCTCGAGCGCGTAGCCGACCGTCGGGTTCTGGTCCCACAGCGACCCGTACGAGTCGAGCGGGTACGGGCCGTAGTGGGCGCCCAGCGCGTCGATCATCTCCTCGTTGCGGTCGGTCAGCGCAATGATCCCGTCGCGCTGGTTCGGCGTCGCCAGGCCGCTGATCGCGTCGTAGATCGGGATCGTGCGGTTGGTGAGCGCCTCGGTGACCGAGCCCTCCAGGAACTCGAAGTTGCCGTTGCTGGCGGTCACCAGGTAGGACGCGGTCGGGTCGTCCTCGGCCCAGGTCCAGGTCGTCGCGCCGTTGGCCGTCGTCCGGCTGACGAGCTCGCCCACGGCGACCGCGACCTGGCCGTCGGGGACGGTGATCTGGGTCTGGTAGGTCGCCTTGTCGGACGGGTGGTCGTTGGACGGGAACCAGGCCTGGGAGCCCATCGGCTCGCCGACGACGAAGTGGCTGTTGCAGCTGAGCGGCGGCGCGCACACGGGGCTCGGGATCCAGCCCTCGATCGAGTTGTCGGGGTCGGTGATGACCTGCGGCTCGCCGTGGTAGTCGACCCGCAGCTGGAACTCCGCACCGTCGAGGATCCCGGTCGCCGGGGTGACGACCAGCTTCATCGGCTGCGTGTTCCCGCCGCTGATCGGGGGCGTGGCGTCGACCTGCGAGAAGCTCGCCGGGACGCCGTCGACGGTGACCCCGTCCACCGGCAGGCCCTGGAAGTCGAGGCTGAGCTCGGAGAGGTTCTGGGTCGCGGCGGCGGTCATCGTCATCGTGGCCGTGTCGAAGACGTTGGCCGCCGGGTCGTAATCGAGCGCCAGCGAGTAGTGGCGGGCGTCGTAGCCGCCGTTGCCGAGCTGCGGCAGGAGCGGATCTCCCAGCGTCTGGGCGCCCGGGGTGAACTCCGGCGGAGGCGGGGGCGGCGGGGGCGGAGCGGTGCCCTCGATCGTCAGCGGCGCGTCCTTGCAACGTTCGCGGCCCCGGCGGCCATGCCGCTTGACACAGGCGCGGATCAGGTGCTGACCCGCCGCCACGGTCGAGGGGAGCGACGCGGCGACCGAGAACCGGCCGACCTTGCCGGGTCGCACCCGAACCCCGTCCGCGCCGAGCAGCTGCTCCGTGCCCGCGGCGTCGAAACGGACGCGGACGTTTGAGCGCGCCCGCTGGTTGCCGGCGTTGCCGACCGTGCCGGACACCTCGATCGTCTCCGCCGCCTTCGCCGTCGAGGGCGCGTCGAGGCTGGAGACCTTGAGCTTGCGGCTCGCCTCGGCGGCGGCCGGGGCGAGCGCAAGCAACAGAGCTGCGATCAGGCCGACGGCGCGCGCGTTCACGCGCGGATCGTTTCAGACGATCCCGATCGGAGCGCCGGCCCGACCCTGCTACGGCCGGGTCGGGGCCTCTGCCTCGCCCGCCGACTCATCCTCGTCGGCAACCACGTCCTCGCCGTCGTCGACGGCCTCGGACGGATCCTCGAGGTCCTGCTCGTTGGGGTCCTCGATCTGGGCCTCGCTCGGCTCGGTCTCCATCGCTCCTCCTTCGTCGGTGACGCTTGCAGCAGCCCTCTACCCGCCCGCGGAGCGGCGAACCGGCTCGCCGGAAGGCGGCGAAATTGCGAGCAGGGCGATCGCCAGGGCTCCGAAGAACCAGGGGATATAGAGGTAGAACCAGTGGTCGACCGAGAGCTGCAGGGCGATCATCACCGCGGCGGCGAGCGCCGCCACCTGGGCGAGCGTGCGACGCCGGGGGACGAAGGCGAGCGCGGCCGCGAACAGCGCCGCGGCGGCGAAGATCGCCGTCTGCAGCCACTGGATCCCGTCAACCTGTCCCCAGACGCTGAACGGCGAGGTGCGGTCGATCTGGCTGACCACCGTACGGTCGAAGAAGGTCGCGAGGCCGGCGTCGATCCCCGGGTGGACAAGCAGCAGCCCGAGCGCGGCGGCGAACGCGAGCGAGAAGGTGACCGCCGGTCGCAGCGCCGCGAGCCGCCGGCGCGCCCTGCTCGCCCCGCTCGGGCCGGGGCCGACCTCCAGCAGACCCTGGTAGCCGGCGGCGAAGAGCGGCGCCAGGGCGAGTGGCGCGAACTTGGTCATCGTCGCCAGGGCGAGCAGCACGCCGCGGGCGACCGGTCGCGCGAACAGGGCGAGCGACCAGATCAGCAGCGCGGCGACGAGTGAGTCGTTCGAGTTCGACTGCAGGGCGAAGTCCGTATACGGATAGGCGACCCAGGCGAAGGCGAGCAGGATCCCGAGGTCGCGGCCGGGGCGGCCGGGGCGCAGACGGGTGCCGACGAAGAAGAGGCCGAGCAGCGCCGCGAGGTCGAATGCGATCGCCGCACCGTGCGAGGCCGCAAGCTCGTCCCAGTCGCCGCTCCAGGGCAGCGCGAGCTCGAACGGGACGTAGGCGTAGTAGTTGACCGGCCCGTAGGTGTCCCCGAACCGGTTGTCGTCGGGAAACTCCCCCTCGCCCCAGAGCCGCTCGCCATGGGTGATCCGGTCGGCGCCGATCGTTCCCGCGTAGCCGACGTCGATCACCCCCGAGTCGGCGATGTTGATCGTCAGCCGGAACGCGATCAGGACGATCGCCGCGATCCCGATCCAGCGCACCGGGAGCGACGGGCGCAGGCCGGAGCCGCCGCGGAACCCGAGCCAGGTGGCGCGAGCGAGCAGGTAGACCAACGGCGGATAGACGAGCGGCGCGGAAAGCCCGATCTCGCCGCGGTTGAAGAAGTAGTGCGAGATCCCGAACGAGAGCAGCACCAGCAGGTCGAGATGGGCGATCCGGCCGGGGCGGCGGAAGTCGAACAGGCCGGCGAGGAAGATCAGCGCGAGCGGGAACCAGACGTAGGGCGCGTTGAGCAGGTGGCCGAACTGGCCCTCGTTGCCGCGCGCCATCGGCCAGGCCACCTGATAACCGGTCCACGCTTCGACGACCGCCCCGGTGTGACCGTCGACTTTGACCTGGGCGACCTCGTTGTCGCCGCTCTTGTAGCCGACCTGCCAGAGGCCGTCGTCGTTGACCTGAATCACCGTCGTCAGGCCGCCGTAGCGGGCGGTCTGCTCGGCGACCACGGGCTCGCCGTCAGCGATCTCGAGCGCCTCGCGCGCCGAGAACTCGAAGTCCTCGGGCGTCTCCGGCAGGTACTCGGGCCGCTCGGGCGCAGCGAGAGTCGAGCCCGGAAGCCGTTCGGTCTCGGCGGCCGCGGCGAAGGGGGGGGCCGGAACGAGCAGGCAGGCGGCCGCGGCGAGAGTCGCGGCTAGGGCACGCCCTAGGAGTCGAACGTCCACAGCTTGTTGCCGATGAAGTTCACCGGCAACGTGAGCGCGACCGCCAGCGCCTGAGCCGCCAGCTCGGGCAGGGCGACACCGCTGACGAAGAGCTCGAGCAGAGCCAGGTTGACGGCGAGGCCGAACAGGGAGACGGTGAAGAAACGCGCCGCCTGAAACCCGGCATGACCGTCATGCGCCTCGAAGGTCCAGTGGCGGTTCCACCAGAAGTTGTTGACGACCGCGACCGAGAATGCGCCGATCGCGGCGGCGATGTGGTGGACGTCGAGAGCCCCGCTCAGCAGGGCGAAGACGGCGAGGTTGACGACGTATCCGGAGCCGCCGACGAGCCCGAACTTGAACAGCTGCAGCCAGTTGGCCGACTTGCGGGTGCCGTGGTGGATGCGGCGGATCACGCCGACCGGCGGCTCGGGGGCGGGAATCGCCGCGTGCTCGGAGGTCGCCATGCTCAGCCGCTCACCCCGGTCGCGGAGCGACTCAGCCGGAGGCCGTCGGCGGCGCGGTCGATCCCGAAATGGCCGCGGACGAGCCCGGCGACGTCGCGAATCGCCCACTGCTCGCGCAGCGACTCGATCCCGGGCTCGAGCCCGCAGAGGAGCAGCGGGCCGAGTGAGTCTCCGGCCTCGAGCGCGCCGTGGCTGCCGCCCGGGCAGTGGCTCATCCCGCCCCAATCGACGAACTCAAAGCCTCCCGCTGCGGAGATCATGATCTCCGCAGCGTGAGGGGCGGTGAGGGCGGCCCAGAGGCGGGCGAGGCCGTCGGGATACGCCTCGGAGTCGAAGCTCCCGTCGGCGAGGACGCCGGCCAGCGCCTCGAGCTCGCCGTCGAGCTCCCAGCGGGCGCCGCGGCGATCGGCGACCTCCACGCCGGGACGGAAGCGCAGCGCCGCGCGATCGCGCTCGACGACCGCCCAGACGCCGGCGGGCGGGGGGCCGTCGGCGTCCCCGCGGAGCAGCGGACCGCCGCCGGCCTCGAGCCAGGCAAACAGATCGATGCCCTCGAGGTCGCGGAGCCGCTCGCGGACCGCGGCGTGGGTGCGCTCGGCACCGCGGTCGCCGCCGAGCACGTAGACGCCGGCGGCTCGTGAGGTCGGGCAGACGGCGAGCTCGGCGGACTCGGGGTCGCTCTGGTTCGGCTGCAGGACGCGCCATTCGGAGCTCAGGGCCTCGGCCAGCTCGAGCGGATGCTCGACCTCGGTCTGGGCATGGTCGGCGACCAAGATGACCGCGTGCTCGGCGAGGAAGCGGTCGAGTCCGCCGGCGACCTCGACGAGCTCGGCGAAGGCGGCGTCGGCGACCACGATCGAGTCCGCCTGGCCCTCGGGCCCGAACTTGTGCGAGTGATAGTCGTTGTCGGGGAGGCCGAAGAGCAGGAAGTCGAAGAGGTCGTTGGCGATCAGCTCGCGCCCGCAGCAGGCCGAGTACTCGTCGCGCGTCCCGGGCCGGGCGAGGGTCGGTTTGCAGGGGACGCGGCGGCTGGTGTAGAGCTCGCCGTAGAAGAGCTCGTCCGGGCCCCAGGTCGCGTGACGAAAGGTGGCCGCCAGCGCGACCCTGCGCAGCAGTCCCTCGAGGCCCATCTCGTGCCGCGTCCGCCCGCGGTAGATCAGGAACGGCGTGCAGGCCGTGCGGACGCCGTGGTCGGCGAGCGTCTCGAAGACCGTCTCCACCTCGTCGGAGAGGTGGGCCATGTTCATGTTGTAGACCGTGTCGTAGAGCGAGCGGAAGAGCCCGAAGGCGCGGGTCGCCTCGAACGAGCTGCCGTACTCGACGTAGCGTCGCTCGGTCCGGTGGTACCAGTTCATGGCGCTGATCCAATGTCCGTCGGGACGCTCGCCGGTGGTGATCTCGGAGGTGCAGACCGGGGTCACCGACGGAAACGAGGAGACGCAGTCGCGGATCAGGGTGCCGCGCTCGAGCAGCGCGCCGAACGTCGGCGCCTCGCCGTTCGCGACCGCCTGCTCGAGCTTGTCCGTGCGCAGCGAGTCGACGACGCAGAGGATCAGCTTCGGAGCGCTGCTCACCGCAACGACCGCAGGCCCTCGTACTTCCGCGACGCGCGCTCGCGACGGGCGAGGCCCAGGTAGGCGATTCCGGCCAGGGCGACCAGGCCGAGCGGCTGCAGGATCACCGACAGCCCGCCGGTCGCGAGGGCCGCGAGGGCGATCAGGGCGGCGATGAACCCGCCGCCGTCGGCTCGCGACGCGGCGGCGGCCGCGAAGTCGCTGACGACGGCGAACGAGAGCCAGGCGATCGCGGCGCCGACCGGCCACCCTGGCCACGCCGGGTGATCCTCGCCGGACAGCGAGGCGCCGAACAGGAACGCGCCGCCGATCACGGCGGCCACGAGCAGGAGGGTGCTCAGCGAGCCGCGGCGACCGGGCGCGCCGGCGAGCGCGCCCGCGGCGACCGCGAGCCCGGCGCCCTGACAGGCTGCGAGGAAGAGATCCACGGCGCCGCAGGGTACCGGGGACGCGGCGGTGGGCTCAGCCGAAGTGAAGCGTGCGGTGACAGCCGGCGAGCTTCACGGTCAGCGGCCCGTCGGTGGTCACGTCGAGCTTCGCGTCGCAGCTCAGCTTCGCTCGCCCGACGGCGACCTTCAGCGAGCGCAGGTTCTCGACCGTGAGCGTCAGCTCGTCGCGCCTGGGCTCGGCGCCGGGCTCGCCCCAGGCGCGGCTGCGCTCGGTGTAGGCGAAGGTCCCGAGGTTCCCGGGAGGCAGGCTGCCGCTGCCCGTCTGGGTCGGGCCAGGCTCGGGATCGGTGACGCCGAACCCGTGCGAGACCGCGTCGACCTCGCCGAGCGGCTCGTCGCCGTCGCCGTCGCGAACACGAAGGTGTGAGAGCCAGTACGAGTGGTCGGCGACCGTCTTCCGCTTTCGGAAGTCCATCGCCGGGTTGACGACGTAGCTGACGTGCGCCGGGTTGCGGATCACCCGTTTCGTGCCCAGGAAGTCGGCGGCCGGCTGGTAGGAGTCGTTGCCCGCGAGCGCCAGGTGGTCCGCCGTCGGGAAGACGTCGAAGGCGTAGCGGTAGCCGAGGTCGTCGAACGTCTGGGCCTGGACGGTGACGCCCGCGAGCGGGACGAGCTCGTCCAACGCGCCGTTCCAGATCATGAACGGGACGTGGCGCACCGAGGCCAGCATCCGGTTCGTGTTCGACGCCGCGCCGCCGGGAGTCGGGTCGTTGGGCGGCACCCAGATGCCCGAGCCCGGCGGTCCGACGACGGGCTGCGCGGCGGCGAACAGGTCCGGGTACTGGGCCGAGAGCTTGTAGGTCCCGTAGCCCCCCATCGAGTAGCCGGAGATCGCGGCGTAGCCGGGATCGAGCTTGTAACGCCGGGCGACGTCTGCCCAGACCTCGAAGGTGTCCGCGCCGGCAACCCCGTAGTACCAGCCGTCGGTGCCGCGTCCCGAGGGCGTGATCACGATCGAGCCCGGCCCTCGCTCGCCGATCTGCGACTGGTTGTTCGAGTCGGAGAACTGGTTGTAGTTGGCGCCCAGCGAGTGCAGCAGCAGGGTGAGCCCGTAGCCGCGCGGCGGCGGCGGCTTGTCGGGGACGTAGACCGAGTACGGCTGCAGGCGGCCGTGGAGCTGGCTGGGGCAGTCGTCGTATCCGGAGCATTCCTCGGCCCAGTCGGCGCCCTGGCCGAACCCGAAGCGGCTCGACAGGATCCGGTTCATCGGCCCGCTCGTCGGCACCCCGCCCACCCGCCCGTGGAGGTCGTCGCGCGCGCCCGCGAGCAGCTTCGCGAAGTCGACCGTGGCCGAGAACGGCGAGATGTCGCCTTCCGCCAGGGCGTGGGCCTGCTCCCGGTCGCGCCACCAGCTGGGATCCGAGACGATCGAGGGGACGTCGCCGACGTCCGGGAACGACTCGTCGAAGCGGAACGCGACGTTGAAGAACGCGGCCGCGTCGGATCCGGACGCGCCGCCCGGGGTGTCGGCGTCGGCGGAGCCGGCCGGGAGCAGGTACTGGCCGGCGGCTGCGTCCCAGAGCCCGGAGCCGGCGGCGAGCCGAACCCTGCTCGTGCCGGGGTCCCAGGACGAGTGCGGGACCCGAACCTCGACCTGGTGGCGCCGCGTCGAGACCTTGACCGTGGGCGCGGCGCCGACCGTCGCGCCCGTAGCGGCGTCGACGAGGTCGGCGGTGTCCCCGTGGACGGTGAGGAAGAGCTGCGCCGGCGCGACGACGTTGGCGCCGTGCGGGAACGGCTGCGGCGCGACCGAGTCGCCGATCGCGACCGTGGTCGCAACCAGGTCCGGATCGGTCATCGAGTTGTAGGTGATCCGGAACGCCGTCTGCGTCGCGAGCGGCTTCACCCGCAGCTCGAGCAGGTCGGCGGCGTTCTGCTTGTACGCGTCGTCGAGGGGATAGCTGTAGGTGCCGTTGAAGCGGGCGAAGGTGGCGCCGCCCTTCGGGTCGGCGGGGTCGATCTGACCCTTGGCGCCCAGGTCGTCGTAGATGTAGTCCTGGTAGAGGAACTCGCCCTTGCGGTAGCCCGTCGTCCCGGAGATCAGGATCGGCTGCGCCCGCCAGATGCCCCCGTTGCGTAGCTGCGGCGCCGTCTTCGGCTTCGCATACAGGACCTTCGGCCCCGGCTTCGGGGCGGGCCCGGAGTAGAGCGAGCCCTTCGCCGCCGAGGCGCCGGCCGGAACGGCCAGCATGCAGGCGAGCACGGCGATTGCGGTCAGTCGGCGCATCGGGTGCCCGAATCTAGCCAGACCGGTCCGCGCGCGCGCCGCTTGTCGATCGGTGCGCCACACTGGTCGCGTGGCCGAGGCCGACGATCGCCAGACCGCCCCCGAGCACCCGCCGACGGCGCCGCACCGGCGCGCCCACACCACCGCCCGCGACCTCGAGCGCTACGCGGGCCTGTTCGCCGAGCGCACCCGGGTGATGCGCTCGAGCGCGATGCGCGACCTGATGGAGATCACCGCGCGCCCGGAGGTGATCTCGCTCGCCGGCGGCCTCCCCGACACCTCGACCTTCCCGCCGGAGAGCTTCGCCGCACAGATGACGCGGATTGCCCAGGAGAGCTCGGCGGAGGCCCTCCAGTACGGGCCGACCGAGGGCTTCGTCGAGACCAAGGAATGCATCCGCGAGGTGATGCGGTTCGAGGGCATGGAGCCCGACCTCGACGACATCATCGTCACCACCGGCGGCCAGCAGGCGATCGACCTGGTCGCGAAGACCCTGATCGATCCCGGCGACGTCGTGATCGCCGAGGCCCCGACCTACCCGGGCGCGGTCCCGGTGTTCTGCTCCTACCAGGCGGAGACGCTGCAGGTGGAGATGGACGACGACGGGATGCGCATCGACGAGCTCGAGGCCCTGCTCGACCGCCTCGCGAGCGAGGGCCGGCGGCCGAAGTTCGTCTACACGGTGCCGACCTTCCAGAACCCGGCCGGGGTGACGATGTCGGCCGAGCGGCGGGCTCGCCTGGTCGAGATCGCACGCGAGCGCGAGCTGCTGGTGGTCGAGGACAATCCCTACGGGATGCTCCGCTACGAAGGCGCCCCGCTCGAGCCGCTCTACAAGCTCGAGGGCGGCGACTACGTCCTGTACCTGGGCACCTTCTCGAAGATCCTCTCCCCCGGGATCCGGCTCGGCTGGCTCTGCGCGCCGCCGCCGGTGATGGAGAAGGTGGTGCTCGGGAAGCAGGCCGCCGACCTCTGCACCTCGACCCTGACCCAGTACTTCGTCCGCGAGTACTTCGGCGAGGGCCACTGGCAGGACTACACGCGCGACCTGTGCGGGATCTACCGCGGGCGCCGCGACGCGATGCTCGAAGGGCTCGACCGCTTCTTCCCGGAGGGGGCGACCTGGTCGCACCCGGAGGGCGGGCTGTTCTGCTGGGCGACCTTGCCGTCGTACATCGACACCACGGACCTGCTGGCCAAGGCGCTGCGCGAGAACGTCGCCTTCGTTCCCGGCGCCGCCGCCTATGTCGACGGGCGCGGCGGCTCGTCGATGCGGCTCAACTTCTCGGCCTCCGGCGCGGACGAGATCCGCGAGGGGATCAAACGGATCGGGAGCGTCATCGAGGAACAGGTGGATCTGTACGAATCGATCACCGGCGAGCACCAGATTCCTCGTCGCTCGGCTGACCCCGGCACCCCCGCAGGCGAAGCCGAGGAGGTGGCCGGGCAGGTGTTTCCATTTCGACGGACGTCGAAATGAAGGTCGCCGTGCTCAAGGGCGGCGGTGGCCTCGAGCGGCAGGTGTCGCTGCGCAGCGGGGCGCGGGTCGAGGACGCGCTCGCCTCGCTCGGCCACGACGTGCTGGCGATCGACGTCGGCGACGACCTGGTCGTGACCCTGAAGGCCGAACGCCCCGACGTGGCGTTCGTCGCCCTGCATGGGCGGGTCGGCGAGGACGGCACCGTCCAGGAGCTGCTCGAGATCCTGCGGATCCCCTACACCGGTCCCGGGGTGCGCGCCTGCGTGCGCTCCATCGACAAGGTCGCGGCCAAGCACGAGCTGCGCGCCGCCGAGGTCCCGACGCCTGACTCGGCCGCCTTCAACTCGGTCGCATTCCGAGAGCTCGGCGCCGCCGACGCGCTCGAGGAGATCGAGGCGAATCTCGGCTTCCCGCTGGTGATCAAGCCGGCCACCGGCGGATCCGCGCTCGGGGTTCGCTTCGCCGCCCTCGCCGAGGAGGTCCCCGAGGCCCTCGTCGCGGCCTTCTCGTACGACGACCGCGTTCTGCTCGAGCGCCACGTCGAGGGGCGCGAGCTGGCGATCTCGCTCGTCAACGGGATCGCGCTGCCGGCGGTCGAGGTCGTACCCCGCGAGGCGGACCGGTTCAACTACGAGGCCCGCTACGAGATCGGGCGCACCGACTACGTCTGCCCCGCCCCCCTCGGCGCCGCCGAGGGCCCGGTCCTCGACGCCGTGCTGCGGACCTGGGACGTGCTCGGCTTCGACGGCTTCTGCCGCGTCGACCTGATCCTCGGCGACGACGGCCCGCAGGTCCTGGAGGCGAACGCGATCCCCGGGCTCACCGACACCTCGCTGCTGCCGATGGCGGCCGAGGCCGCGGGGTTCAGCTTCGAGCGGCTCTGCGAGCGCATCCTCGAACTCGCGCTCGAGCGCGAGGGCGCCCCGGCCGCCGGCTAGCGCAGGCGCTTGAACTTCGCCTTCGCGGGCGTCGGGTCTGGGTTGCCCGCCGGATCGATCGCCCGGACGTCGAACTTGTACTTGCCGGGCTTCAGCCCCTTGAGCTTGAAGGGCGACGAGCAGGGCTTGAACTTGCGGAACTTCTTCTTCGCCTTCTTGCCCTTGAGCCGGCACTCGAAGGTCGACCCGGGCTCGCTCGAGGTGAACTTGACCTTCGTCTTCGACTTCTTGAGCTTCTTCTTCGGCGCCTTCGTGATCGTCGTCTCCGGGGGGGTGTCGCCACCGCCGCCACCGCCCGACGCGTTGAACGTCGCGGTGACCGCACGGTCAGCGCCCATCGTCAGGTTGCACGCGGCCCCGGCGCAGTCCCCGGAGAAGCCGGCGAACGACGACCCGGCTCCGGCGGTGGCGGACAGGCTGACCGCGGTCCCGTTCGCGTAGGCCTCGGAGCAGTCACCGGGGCAGGTGATCCCGGGGCCGGTGACCGTGCCGCCCCCGGTACCGGCCGTGGTGACTGTGAGCGTCCGTTGTGGCGGTGACGATCCGGCGCGGTCGAGGATCGCGATCGCTCTGACCCCGAACGACGAGCCGGCCGGTCCCACGTAGATGCTCTGGCTGTTCGGACTGACCGCGACCGCGTCGGCCTGGGCAAGCGCGACGCCGTCTTGACACGGCCCGGCCCCGGCCTCGCTCACGCACCCGGCGGTGCCGGCGACCTGGCTCAGGGCGCCGGTGGCGGCGTCGCGGCCATAGCCGACGACCGCGCTCGAAACGACCGCGGCCGAGTAGACGGTCGTGCCGTCGGGACTGACCGCGACGTCGGTGGCGAGGTCGAGCCCCTTGCCGTCGGCGCACCCTCCGGCGCCGGTCTCCGAGATGCAGCCCGCGCTGCCCGCCTTCTGGTCGAGCTCGCCGTTTCCGAGGCGGTCGAAGACGCTGATCGCGTCGCTCTGGAACGAGGCCGAGTAGAGGGAGCTGCCGTTCGGGCTGAGCGCGACCGCGGATGCGCCGTCCAGCGCATTGCCGTCATCGCAGCTCCCGGCGCCCCCGTTGGAGATGCAACCCGCGAGGCCCGCCTTCTGATCGAGCTCACCCTGCTGTGCGCCGCCCGTGGTGCGATCGAAGACGCTGATCGCGTCGCTGTCAAAGGCTGCCACGTACACGGAACTGCCCGCGCCCGGGCTGACCGCGACGTCGCTCGCCGAGTCGAGCGCGTTGCCGTCCGCGCACCCTCCGGCGCCGGTCTGCGAGATGCACGCCTGGGGGCCGGCGAGCTGGGTGAGCACGCCGGTGGAGGCGTCGCGGTCGAAGATGGCGACCGCGTCGCTCACCCTCGAAGCCACGTACACCGATTCCCCGTCGGGGCTGACGGCGACCGCCTCGGCCCCGTCGAGCGCGTTGCCGTCGGCGCACCCTCCGGCGCCGGTCTCCGAGACGCAGCCGTTGGTTCCGGCCAGCTGGTCGAGAGCGCCGGTAGCCGGGTTGCGATCGAAGACGGTGACCGCGTCGCTCGAGCCCGCGGTCGCGTAGACGTACTCGCCGTCGGGGCTCACCGCGACGCCGGAAGCCGAGCTGAGGCCGTTGCCGTTCTCGCAGGCGCCGCTGCTCCCGCTCTCCGACACGCACCCGCCGGTGCCGCCGAGCTGGTCGAGCTCGCCGGTCGCCGGAGCGCGGCTGAAGACCGCGATCGCGTCCGAGAGGTTCGCGGTCGAGTACACGGACGTCCCGTCTGGGCTCACGGCGACGTCCGTGACGTTGTCCATCGCGATGCCCGGTTCGCACGTACCGGGCATCGTCGTGGTACCGATGCAGCCCGTGGTCCCGCTCTTCTGCGTCAGCTCCCCCGCGGCGAGCGCGCCCGCGGCGAGGACCAACATCGCAACGACGACCCCGAGGGCCATCGTCCTGGCTCTCGCTCCCGTGAAGGAGGGCACCTCCATCCGCGGAGACTAATCCACCTCCCGCTGAGCGACCCCCGGATCCGTCCCTACTCCTCGCCGGCGGCGAAATCCTCCGGGGAGACCTCGTCCAGGAAGTCCTTGAACCGCTCGACGACCTCCTCCTGGTCCTCAACCTCGTGCTCGAACTCGATCGAGGACTCGTCGATCACCTCCTCGGCGGCGAAGATCGGCGCCTGGCAACGGACCGCGAGCGCGATCGCGTCCGAGGGCCTGGAGTCGATCTCGATCTCCGAGCCGTTGACCGAGATCGTGATCGAGGCGTAGAAGGTGTTGTCGCGCAGCTCGGTCACCGAGACGCGCTCGCACTTCGCGTCGAGCTGCTCGAGCAGGTCGTTGAGCAGATCGTGGGTCATCGGCCGCGGCGTCTGCGCGCCCTGCAGCTTCATCAGGATCGCCGCCGCCTCGGGATGGCCGATCCAGATCGGCAGGAAACGGTTCCCGTCCACGGTCTTCAGCAACACGATCGGCTGCTTGCCGACCATGTCGAAGCTGACGCCGTAGATCTGCATCTGCTGCATGGCTTGGGATCGGGTCCGGGACGCGTTCGTGCCTGGCCGGGCCATTATAGGTGCGGTCCTCGACCGTCCCCGTGCGAGAATCGGGGCCGTGTCGATGTGTCGACGGCAAGCGTTCATCGCGGCCCCGGTCTCGGTCGTCTGGGAGCTGATCGCCGACATCGAGAACCACGCCGACTGGTGGCCGCGGGTGGTCGAGGTCGAGTGCGAGGGGCTCGACGAGGGCTGCACCTACCGCCAGATCACCCAGACCCCGTTCGGCAAGGACGAGATGAACCTGGTGATCGAGGACCGCGACGACCCCCGCCGGCTCTACGTGCGCTGTGTCAACACCGGCACCTTCGTCCGCTTCGACCTGACCAGCGCCCGGGGTGGCACGTTCGCCGACGGCGAGATGGGGATGGACCCGGACCGGCTCAGCAGCAAGGTGTTCGACGCCGTGCTCGGCAGGCGCTACTTCACGAGCTGGCTCGGCCAGACCATGGAGGCGCTCGAAGCGGCCGCGGAGAAGCGCGCGGAGTTAGTGGGCGATCCTGGACTCGAACCAGGGACCTCGTCCTTATCAGAGACGCGCTCTAACCAACTGAGCTAATCGCCCGCGCGCACGGCATTCTAGGTAACACCCCATGCCACGACGACCCGACATGCCGGCGCTCGATCGCGCGCACCTCGATCCCGATCCGATCGCCCAGTTCCGCGACTGGTTCGCGCGCGCCGAGCGCGAGGCGGTGCTGCCGGAGGCGGTCGCCCTGGCGACCGTCGACGAGCGCAGCGCCCCGGACGCGCGGATGGTGCTGCTGAAGGGCGTCGACGGTCACGGCTTTCGCTTCTACACGAACTACGAGTCGGCGAAGGCCGGACAGCTCGACGCCGGCCCGGCGGCGATGATCGCCTACTGGCGCGAGCTCGATCGCCAGGTCCGGATCCGGGGCCCGGTCGAGCGGCTCCCGGGCGCAGACTCCGACGCCTACTTCGCGACCCGGGCCCGTGACTCGCAGATCGGCGCCTGGGCCTCGCCCCAGTCGCGGCCGCTCGAGTCGCGAGCGGATCTCGACCGGATGGTCGCCGAGGCCGAGTCCCGGTTCGCCGGCGGCGACGTCCCGCGGCCGCCCCACTGGGGCGGCTACCTGCTGCGGCCGGAGACGATCGAGTTCTGGCAGGGCCAGGTCGGTCGCCTGCACGACCGCTTCCGGTACACGCGCGACGGCGACGGCTGGCTGATCGAGCGGCTCGGACCCTAGATTCAGGCGGGCTGCCGCGACGCCCTAGGCACGGCCGATGCTCTGGGCGAATTCGAGCAGCTCGCCGACGTCGTCGAACTGGAGCTCGGCCCGCAGGCCCTGCTTCGTCGAGCGGACGCGGACCCCGTGGCCGAACGCCTCCTCGAGCGCCTCCTCGGCGCGCAGCATCGCCGCCTCCTGGTCGGGGTGCGGCAGGACCGTCGCCTTCGGCGTCGCCTGGGCATGTTTGGCACGGCGTTCGGTCTCGCGCACCGACCAGCCCGCCGCGACCGCGTCGCGGGCGAGCCGCCGGCGGACGTCGTTGCCCTTCGCGATCAGGATCGCCCGCCCGTGCCCCTCGCTGAGCTGCCCCTCGGAGAGCAGCTCGAGCACGTCGTCGGGGAGGTCGAGCAGGCGGATCAGGTTCGAGATCGCGGGGCGGGTTCGGCCGAGCCGGCTCGCGAGCTCCTCCTTCGTGAGCCCCAGCTCGTCGACCAGCGTCGCGCAGGCGCGGGCCTCGTCGACCGGGTTGAGGTCCTCGCGGGCGACGTTCTCGACCAGCGCCGTCTGCATCCGCAGCGCCGCGTCCTCGTCGCGGACCATCGCCGGGACGACCTCGAGCCCCGCCTCGCGGGCGGCGCGCCAGCGCCGCTCGCCGGCGATCAGCTCGTAGCGGCCGTCGGGCAGCGGACGGACGATCAGCGGCTGGATCACGCCCGCCTCGGCGATCGACTCGGCGAGTGCCGAGATCGTCTCCGGGTCGAAGGCGCGCCGCGGCTGCTCGGGGTTCGGCCGGATCAGGTCGACCGGGACCTCGCGGTAGGAGGGCTCGCCGGCACCGGTCTCCGGCAGGATCGCCGCGAGTCCGCGGCCCATTCCTCGCGGGGCGCTCACGCAGCCAGCTCCTCGCGCTCAGCGGTCGTGCGCGCCTCGAGCTCCGCGGCAAGCGCCCGGTAGGCGACGGCGCCGCGCGAGTCCGGCGCGTGGTCGAGGACGGGCAGTCCGTGGCTGGGGGCCTCCGCGACGCGCACGCTGCGCGGAATCACGGTATCGAACACATGTTCGGGCAGATGGCTTCGCAACTCGGCCTCCACGTCCTGCGCAAGTCGGGTTCGGTCGTCGTGCATGGTGATGAGCACGCCGGTCAGAATCAGCGACGGATTGAGTGTCCGCCGCACCAGATCGAGCGTCTCCAGGAACTGGACCAGACCCTCGAGTGCCAGGTATTCCGCCTGCACCGGGACGATCGCCCGGTCGGCGGCGGCGAGCGCGTTGAGCGTCACCGGCCCGAGCGACGGGGGGCAGTCGAGCAGCGTCATCGCGAAGCGCTCCCGCACGGGACCGAGCCCGTCGCGCAGCCGGCGCTCGTAGCCCTCCATCCGCGGCAGCTCGACCGAAGCGCCGGCGAGGTCGCGATTGGCCGGGACGATCCAGAGGTTGTCCGGCCCCGCCGGGCGGGCGGCGGTCGCCACCGAGGTGTCGCCGCACAGGCACTCGTAGGAGGACGGCACCAGGTCGCGGTCGAGGCCGAGGGCGACGGTCGCGTTGCACTGCGCGTCGAGGTCCACGAGCAGCACCTGGCGCGCCTCGGCCGCGACGCAGGCGGCGAGGTTGACGGCGGTGGTCGTCTTGCCGACCCCGCCCTTCTGGTTTGCAATCGCGTAGACGGCGCCCATCCCGATCCGGGCCCGACGATAGAGGCTGGCCCGGTCCTCAACCGCGGCCGAACGGCCGTTTCTTCGCAATTCCCGGACGCCGCGGCAGCCCAGGGGGCGTCGACCCGGCTTTTCGCACCGCGTGGAGGTGACGATTCGCCGCCCCGGCCCGATCTCCTGCATCGACGATCGGCTCGGCAACCATCGCCAGCCGCTCGGCAGCGCGGTCGAGCTCGGCCTCCTCGTCGGGGTCGCGGCGCCCCTTCCAGGCGACCAGCAGGCCGCCGTCGCGAAGCAGCGGCGAGGCGAGCTCGGCAAGGGTCGACAGCCGCCCGACCGCGCGCGCCGTGACAACGTCGTACGCCTCGCGCCCGCCGGCGGGATCAGGGTCGAGCGCCCATTCCTCCGAGCGCGCGCTGAGGGCGCGGGCGTTGTCCAACCCCGCCGCCGCGATCGCCCGCTCGATGAACTCGCTCTTGCGTCCGACCGACTCGATCAGGTCCACGCGGGTCTCGGGCAGCGCCGCAGCGAGGACAAGGCCCGGGAATCCGGCGCCGGCGCCGACGTCGGCGAGCCGCCCGGGGGACCCGACCAGCTCGAGGCCGCTCAGCGAGTCCTCGACGTGGACCTTCCACGCCCGCCGCGGGTCGCGGATCGAGCTCAGCGACGCGGGGTCGCCGGCGAGCAGGTCGAGGACGGGATCGAGGCGGCGGTGGAGATCGGCGTCGGAGACGCTCAATCGCCCACCAGCGGGGCGACGATCACGCAGCGCTCGGGCTCCTCGCCCTCGCTGAAGGTCTCGAGGCCGGGGCGGTCCTTGAGGTGGTCGTGGACCAGCTTGCGCTCGCTCGCCGTCATCGGCTCGAGCTCGATCTCCTTGCCGGTCTCCAGGGCGCGCTCGGCGGCGCGCTCCGCCTGGCGCTCGAGCGTCTCGCGGCGGCGTTCGCGGTAGCCGGAGGCGTCGACCGAGACCCGTTTGCGCTCACCGCGCCCGCGGAAGGCGACCCGGTAGCAGAGCAGCTGCACGGCGTCGATCGTCTGCCCGCGCCGACCGATCAGCAGCCCGACGTCCTCGCCCTCGACCCGCGCCGTGATCTCGTCATCGGTCTCGTCGACGACGATCTCGGCGTCGAGGTCGAGCGCGTCGACGATCTCCTCGAGCAGCACCGCGACCCGGTCGATCGGCTCGTCCGCGTCGGTGATCGGCTCGGCGTCGCTCATCGGCGCTTCTTCCGCTTCCGCGGCGGGGGCGGGGGTGGGCTCGCCTTCTTGGCCTCCTCCGGATCCGGCGGAGTCGGCATCGGCATCACCCGCTGGATGACGATCTGCTGGCCGAGGCTCCAGAAGTTGGTCGTGATCCAGTAGATCGCCAGCCCGGCCGGCTGGTTGGCGATCACCGGGATGAAGATGATCGGCAGCGCGAGGAAGATGTAGCGCGCCGGGCCGGTCGCCGTCTGCGTGGTCGCCGTCGTGTACAGGAACGTCAGCACCGTGGTGCTGACGAAGAGCAGGATGAGGATGACGGCCTCGGCGCCCTGCGGCGCCTCGAGGATGTTGCTGACGCCCAGGAAGCTGACCGAGGCGCCGCTGGAGAGCACGTCCTCCTCGAACGCGGACCCCCGGAGCAGCTCGTAGACCGCGATGAAGAACGGGATCTGAAGCAGGAACGGGAAGCACGAGGCGAGCGGGTTGACGCCGTGCTTCTTGTAGAGGGCGAGCATCTCGCGCTGCTGGCGCTCGCGGTCGTCCTTGTACTTCTCCTGTACCTGCTTGAGCTCCGGCGCGACCAGCTGCATGCGGCGCATCGATCGGATCCCGGTCAGCGACAGCGGCAGGGTCAGCAGCCGGACGACGAGCGTCAGCATCACGATCGCGAGCCCCCAGCTGAGCCCGACGTCCTCGGCGAAGAACTTCACGATCGCCTCCGCCAGGTCGACGAAGGGCTGCAGGAGGACGAAGACCGCGAGCGTGTTCACGCGCGGACCTCGCCGTGTCCGTGCTCGTGGCCGCGGAACAGGCGGCGATCGGCGAGCTCGTCGACGCCGCCGTGGCTGAACGGGTTGCAGCGCAGCACCCGCCAGGCGGCGACGATCGAGCCGCGGACGATGCCGAGCTCACGGACGGCCTCGACGCCGTAGGTCGAGCAGCTCGGGTAGTACTTGCAGCGGGGCGTGAGATTCGGCGAGATCACCGCCCGGTAGAGGTGCAGCGGAAGCAGGAACACCTCTCGGATGACGTGCGCGAGCCGCGTCCGGATCAGCGCCAGCTTCGAAGGCGAGCGTTTCACGTGTTACGCGCTTCCCAAGCCGGCCTCGATGACCAGCTCCCGCAGGCTCGAGTCGACCCCTAGGGTTCCCTCACGCTCTACCAAACCTGCGATGTCGGGACGGGCGACGAGGACGAAGTCGTGGTCGGTGGGCAGCTCGGTGTCGAGCCCCCAGAACGCCTCGCGCAGGGCCCGCTTGACCGCGTTTCGGTCCGCCGCACCGCCGACCTTGCGGCTGACCGAGATCCCGAGCCGGACCTCGTCGACGTCGCCGCCGGTGTCCGCGCGCGGGAACGAGTAGAGGACCAGGTAGCGGTTCGCGTGGGAACGCCCGTCGCGGTAGACGCGATCGAAATCGCCGCTGCGCGACAGCCGGCCGCGCTTTCGACGGTCGCTCATCGATCAGGGAGTGAGCCGCTTGCGGCCCTTGGCGCGGCGCCGGCGCAGCACGTCCCGACCGGAGCGCGTGCGCATCCGGGCGCGGAACCCATGGGTGCGGGCGCGCTTGCGCTTCTTCGGCTGCCAGGTCCGCTTCATCGGATCGGCGAGTCTACAGACACGGCGCGCTTTCTTTCCCGCGAAATGCGGGGTGGGCCCCGGGCACGCCCCACGCACGAATGTAAGGTCGAAGCGGTGCCGGCTCAGCCGCCAGAGAGAGATCTCGAGACGCTCTGGGGGCGGGTGCGCGTCGAGCTGGAGGCCTCGATGCCGGGGTCGACCTTCAGCCTCTGGTTCGACCCGATCCGGCCGGTCTCGGCGCAGGGCTCGACCCTGTTTCTGGCCGCGCCAGCGGCCGTCCGTACCTGGGTCGAGCGTCGATACGCCACGCGCGTGTTGGAGATCCTCGCTCGCGAAGCGCCCGGGCTGACCGAGATCAGCTTCGTCGAATCCGAGCCCGGGGCCGCCGCGGCAAAGGACCCGGCTCGACCCCGGTCGCTGCCGCTCGACCCCGCCCACACCTTCGCCCGGTTCGTGATCGGGCCGGGCAACCGGCTCGCCCACGCCGCGGCGCTGGCGGTCGCCGAGCTCCCCGGCGAGGCCTACAACCCCCTGTTCCTGCACGGGCCGCCTGGGCTCGGCAAGACCCATCTGATGGGCGCGATCGTCGACTACATGCGCCGCAACCACCCCGAGCTCGAGATCCACTACACGACCGCCGAGCGGTTCACCTCGGAATTCGTCGCGGCGCTCCGCCGCGACGGGCCGGAGGCGTTCAAGGCCCGGTACCGCGAGCTCGACGCGCTGCTGATCGACGACGTCCAGGTGCTCGAGGGCAAGCACCGCACCGAGGAGGAGTTCGTCCACACGTTCAACACCCTCCACGCCGCCGGCAAGCAGATCGTGCTCTCCAGCGACCGGCCCCCGGAGGCCCTCTCGAAGCTCGCCGAGCGCCTCCGGGACCGCTTCAACTGGGGGCTGCGGGTCGAGCTCGACCCGCCCGACCTGCGGACGCGGACCGCGGTCCTGTGGCGGATCGCGAGCGACTCGCACCCCGACCTGCCGGATCCGCGGGTCCTGCAGGAGATCGCCGGCGCCGTCCCCGACAACCTCCGCGTGCTCGAGGGCGCGATGACGAGGGTCCTGGCGATGGGCTCGCTGCTCTCGGAGCCGATCACCCCGCCGCTGGTCCGCCGGGCGCTCGGCCGAGGCGATGCCGGCCCGGCTCCGACCGCGGAGCCTCCGACCCTGAGCGCGATCCAGGACGCCGTCTGCGCGGTCAGCGGGCTGACCAAGGAGGAGCTGCTGTCGCCGCGCCGTTCGCCTCGCGTCGCACACTCGCGCCAGCTCGCGATGTACCTGGCTCGCGAGCTGACCCCGCTGTCGCTGACCGAGATCGCCCGCAGCTTCGACCGCGACCACACCACCGTCCTGCACGCGATCCGCTCCGTCTCGGCCCGCCTCGAGCCCGGCTCGGAGACGGCGGCGGCGCTCCACACGATCCACGCGACCCTGGGGACGAGGCCGGCGGGCGGGCGTCCGTCCACCGAGACGGGGCATGATCCACCGGCCCCGGGCTCTTGATCCACAGGCGGATCGCGTCTGGCGGTCCCGACTTCAAGCCACGATCCCCAACAATCCACGACCCTGATACATCTGATCCAAGTAGGAAGATGAGCGACCTTCGATGAAGCTTTCCGTTTCCCGCGACTCACTGTCCGCCGCCCTGCAACTGGTCGGCCGCGCCGTCTCGACCCGCGGGACCCTGCCGTCCCTGGGCGGGATCCTGGTGATCGCCGCCGACGGCGAGGTCACCCTGCGCGCCACCGACATGGAGCTCGCGCTGACCCGCACGGTCGGCGACGCGAAGACCGAGAGCGACGGGACCGTCCTGCTGCCGGGCCGCCTGTTCGCCGACGTCGTCCGCAGCCTGCCGCCGGGCGAGGTCAGCCTCGAGCTGCGCAGCGAGCAGCGCGACGTCGAGATCGCCGCCGGCGGCGCTCGGTTTCACCTCCGCACCCTGCCCGCCGACGACTTCCCGCGCCTCCCCGAGCTCGAGGGCGAGACCGTGAAGCTGCCGGGCACCCCGCTGGCGGAGACGATCGACCTGGTCGCGCGAGCCGCGTCGCGTGACGAGGTGCGGCCGATCCTCACCGGGGTCCTGATGCAGGCGGACGGGACGACGCTGACGATGGTCGCCACCGACTCGTACAGGCTGAGCGTCAAGCACACCGAGCTCGAGGCGCCGGTCGCGGCGCCGCTGGAGGCGAACGTCCCGGCGCGCGCCCTGCGCGAGCTGGCGCGGATCGTCAGCGGCGAGGGCGCCGAGGAGGTGGAGATCTCGCTCGCCCGCAACCAGGCGGTCTTCCGGGTCGCGGGGGTGGTGCTCTCCTCGCGGCTGATCGAGGGCCAGTTCCCGAGCTGGCGCCAGCTGATCCCGGAGGCGTTCGAGCACGACGTCCGGCTGCCGCGCGAGGAGTTCCTCGAGATCACGCGGCGGATCAGCCAGCTGGCACAGCGCAACGCTCCCCTGCGGCTCTCGTTCGCGGAAGGCGAGCTCACGGTCGCCGCCGAGACGCCGGACATCGGCGACGCCAGCGAGGGGATGCCGGCGCCGTACAGCGGCGAGCCGCTCGAGATCGCGTTCAACCCGCAGTTCCTGGTCGAGGGCGTCGAGAGCGTCGCCACCGAGCAGGTCGCCGTCCAGCTCAGCTCGCCGCTGCGCCCGGGCCTGCTGCGACCGGTCGACGGCGACGACTTCTCGTACCTCGTGATGCCGATCCGGCTGAACGTGTGAGGTGGCCGCGTGGTCGTCGAGTCGGTGGGCGTTCTCGGATTTCGCAACCTCGCTGCCTGTGAGGTCGCTCTCGGACCCGGGCTGAACCTGCTCTGGGGCCCGAACGGGGCCGGGAAGACCAACCTGCTCGAGGCGACCTACGCGGCGCTCGCCGGACGCTCGTGCCGGACCCGAGACGATCGCGAGACGATCGCGTTCGGCGAGTCGGTCGCCCGCGCCGAGGCGACGGTCACGGCGGACGGCCTCAGCCGCCGGTTCCTGAGCTCGATCAGTCGCGCCGAGGGCCGCCGCCACCTGGTCGACGGGACGCCCGCCGGGCCCGAGGCCGCCGCCCAGCGCCCGCCGCTCGCCGTCTTCATGCCCGACCGCCTCACGTTGGTGAAGGGACCGCCCGCCGGGCGTCGAACCCATCTCGACGGCTTCTGTGCCGCGCTTTGGCCTGCGCGCTCGGAGCCGCGCCGCCGCTACTCGCGGGCGCTGGCGCAGCGCAACGCGCTGCTCGGGCGGATCCGCGCGGGCGCCGCGTCCACGGACAGCCTCGACGCCTGGGACCTCGAGCTCGCCACCGCCGGAGTCGAGCTGATCGCGATCCGAACCGAGGCGGTCGGCCGGCTGGCGGCACCGTTCGGCGAGGCCGCTGCGGCGCTCGGGCTCGCCGGCGACGCGGCCCTGCGCTACCGCCCGCGCAGCGAGGCTACCGACCCCGCCGCCCTGGTCGAGGAGATCGTGGCGCGGCGGGAGAGCGACCTCCACCGGGGCTACACCGGCTGGGGTCCGCATCACGACGAGCTCGCGATCGAGTCCGGCGCCCGGGCCCTGCGCCGCTACGGCTCCCAGGGCCAGCAGCGGGCGGCGCTCCTGGCGTTGCTGTTCGCCGAGCGCCGCGCCCTGCTCGACGATGGCCGCGCGCCGCCGCTGATGCTGCTCGACGACGTCACCTCCGAGCTCGACGCCGAGCGCCGCGGGCTGCTGGTCGAGCACCTGAGCGCCGGCGGCGGCCAGGCGCTGATCACCGCCACCGAGCCCGACCAGCTCCCGGGCGGCGCCGAGCGGCGGGAGATTGCGATCCGGGCCGGGAAGCCGCTCGGCGCCGCCGGGAGCGCGGAGGCCGCGGCGTGAGTCGGCGGGGATCGCCGCGCCCGGTGGCGGAATCGATCCGTGTCCTGCGCAGCGAGGTCCAGCCCGCGACCCCGCTGGCCGCGGTCCAGGCGGTCTGGCCGCAGGCGGTCGGGGCGCAGATCGCCGCCGAGGCGCGCCCCGTCCGCGAGCGCGAGGGCACGGTGACGGTCGAGTGCCGGGCCGCGACCTGGGCGCAGGAGCTCGATCTGCTCCACGATGAGCTGCTCGAGCGCGTCAACGAGGCGCTCGGATCGGACCGCATTCGACGGCTTCGCGTGATTGTCGGCGACAGTTCGTCCCAAGATTCACTCTAGTCCATGATTTGCAGGGGTTTCCTGACTAACCGCAAGCCTTTCCGGGGGGCCGTCCTGGTATCCTTATGTGAACTTGCACCCCTGCCCCGATCCGCTGGGTTCTCGGCCTCTTTCCGGGCCATGCGGTCGGGGTTTCTCATGACAGCAATCGAAAGGTCTTGACCCGAGTGGCAACCGAGGCGAGCGCCGGCAAGCGCGCGAAGAAGGACGACAACGGCTACACGTCGGGCGAGATCACCGTCCTCCGCGGCCTCGACCCGGTGCGCAAGCGCCCGGGCATGTACATCGGCTCCACCGGTCCCCGCGGCCTCCACCACCTCGTCTACGAGGTCGTCGACAACTCGGTCGACGAGGCCCTCGCCGGCCACTGCGACAAGATCGAGCTCACCCTGCACCCCGACAACAGCGTGACCGTCGCCGACGACGGCCGCGGGATCCCCGTCGACGAGCACCCGGAGGAGAAGCGGCCCGCCGCCGAGGTCGTGCTGACCACGCTGCACGCCGGCGGCAAGTTCGGCGGCGAGGGCAGCGGCTACAAGGTCTCCGGCGGTCTGCACGGGGTCGGGGTCTCGGTCGTCAACGCGCTCTCCGAGCGACTGCATCTGGAGGTGCGGCGCGACGGCCACAAGTGGACCCAGGACTTCGAGCGCGGTGAGCCGAAGGGGGACCTGAAGCGCGGCGAGAAGCTCAAGGGCAAGGGCACCGGGACGACGATCACCTGGCTTCCCGACGACGAGGTCTTCGAGACGCTCGACCTCGACTACGACACGCTCGCCGAGCGGATGCGCGAGACCGCCTTCCTGACCCGCGGCCTGGAGATCAAGATCGTCGATGAGCGCGGCGCCGGCCAGCAGGACACCTTCCTCTACAAGGGCGGGATCGTCGACTTCGTCAAGCACCTGAACGAGAACAAGGACGCGATGCACCGCAAACCGGTCTTCTTCGAGAACGAGACCTCCGACGGCGCGGTCGAGGTCGCGATGCAGTGGAACTCCTCCTACCAGGAGTCAGTGTTCTCGTTCGCCAACAACATCAACACCCACGAGGGCGGCTCCCACCTCTCCGGCTTCCGGTCCGCGCTCACCCGGACCCTGAACGCCTACGCGCGCAACAAGGGCCTGCTCAAGGAGAAGGACGAGAACCTGAGCGGCGACGACGTCCGCGAGGGGCTGACCGCGGTGATCTCGGTGAAGCTCGCCGAGCCGCAGTTCGAGGGCCAGACGAAGTCGAAGCTCGGCAACCCGCCGGTCGAGGGCCTGGTCAAGGAGACCGTCAACCGCAAGCTCGGCGAGTTCCTCGAGGAGCACCCCGCCGATGCGCGGCGGATCGTCTCGAAGTCGGTCGACGCGGCGCGCGCCCGCATGGCGGCGCGCAAGGCCCGCGACCTGACCCGTCGCAAGTCGGCGCTCGAGAACTCGACCCTGCCCGGCAAGCTCGCCGACTGCACCGTCCGCGACCCCGCCCTGGCGGAGCTGTTCATCGTCGAGGGCGACTCCGCCGGCGGCTCCGCCAAGCAGGGCCGCGATCGCAACACCCAGGCGGTGCTGCCGCTGCGGGGCAAGATCCTCAACGTCGAGAAGAGCCGGATCGACAAGATCCTCAACAACGAGATGATCCTGGCGATGATCACCGCGATCGGCACCGGGGTCGGCGAGGAGTTCAACCTCGAGGACGCGCGGTACCACAAGATCATCGTGATGACCGACGCCGACGTCGACGGCGCCCACATCCGCACCCTGGTGCTCACCTTCCTCTATCGCGAGCTTCCGGACCTGATCGAGGCCGGCTACGTGTACATCGCGACGCCGCCGCTCTACAAGGTCAAGAACGGCAAGGTCGAGACCTACATCGAGAAGGAGTCGGAGCTCGAGGAGCTGCTGCTGCGCGACAAGATGGAGGACTTCGACCTCCGCGACGTGGACGGCAAGCAGCACAAGCTGACGACCGCGCGCTGGCAGCGGTTCAACCGCCGGTACAAGGAGCACGAGGGCTGGGCGGATTCGCTGCAGGCCGAGTACGGCCACGACGTCGTCCGCTTCCTCTCCGAGTCGCAGATCCTCGACGAGGGGGCGGCGAGCCTCGCCGGCGTCAAGGAGCTGCTCACCGGCACCGATCCCGAGGGCGAGCCCTTCGACACCGAGATCCTCTCCGAGTCCGAGGAGGAGATCGAGGTGAAGGCCGTGCACCGCAGCGACGGGCTGGCGCGCACCTACGCGCTGAGCAAGGGGATGTTCGCCTCCAACGACTACCGCCATCTGGTCGAGGTCCACCAGGACCTGCTGAAGCAGGTCGGGCGCCCACCCTTCGCGCTCGCGTTCGGCGACAAGAGCCGGGTGATCGAATCATTCGGCGACCTCCGTCGGGCCGTGCTCGAGATGGCGCGTCAGGGCGTGGCGATGCAGCGCTTCAAGGGCCTCGGCGAGATGAACGCCGAGCAGTTGCGGGTGACGACGATGGATCCCGGTTCGCGGACCCTGCAGCGGGTCACGATCGACGACGCGGCGCTCGCCGAGCGGATCTTCACCGAGCTGATGGGTGACAAGGTCGAGCCGCGCAAGGCGTTCATCGAGCGCCACGCGAAGGAGGTTCGGTTTCTTGATGTCTAGCGCCGTGATCGCACGAGGGCGGGCCCTGCAAACCGTCGCATCCAGGGGTCCTCGGTCGGCGTCGTCGCTCACGCAGGCGAGTGCGCTCGCTCCGCCGCCTTCCCTGCGTCCCCCCGCCTGCTCGGTTTTCGAGCCCGTTCGCCTGACGGAGGTGGCTTATGTCTGAGGGTTCTCTTGAAGCGCTGACGGGGCGGATCGAGGAGCGCGAGCTCACTCAGGAGATGCGCTCTTCGTACCTCGACTACGCGATGAGCGTGATCGTCGGGCGCGCGCTGCCCGACGTCCGCGACGGGTTCAAGCCGGTCCACCGCCGCGTCCTGTACGCGATGCACGACCTGGCGCTGCAGCCCAACCGGCCGTACCGCAAGTCGGCCTTCATCGTCGGTGAGGTGATGGGTAAGTACCACCCGCACGGCGACACGGCGATCTACGACACGCTGGTCCGGATGGCGCAGGAGTTCTCGCTGCGCTACCCGCTCGTCGACGGGCAGGGCAACTTCGGCTCGATCGACGACGACCCCGCCGCCGCGATGCGCTACACCGAGGCCCGCCTCGCTCGCCTCGCCACGGAGATGTTGCGCGACATCGACGCCGACACGGTCGACTTCGGGCCCAACTACGACGAGTCGCAGTCCGAGCCGCTGGTCCTCCCGGCCCGGTTCCCGAATTTGCTCGTCAACGGCTCGTCCGGGATCGCGGTCGGGATGGCGACCAACATCCCGCCGCACAACCTCAGCGAGGTCATCGGTGCGGTCAAGGCTTACATGACCAACCCGGAGATCGATCTCGCCGGCCTGATGGAGCACGTCAAGGGGCCGGACTTCCCCGGCGGCGGGATGATGAGCATGGAGGGGATCCGCGACGCATACGCCTCCGGCCGCGCGTCGGTCAAGGTCCGCGCTCGCGCCCACATCGAGCCGCTGAAGGGCGGCCGCGAGTCGATCGTCGTCTCCGAGCTCCCCTTCCAGGTCAAGAAGGGCGGCGACGGCGGCCTGGTGACGAAGATCGCCGACCTCGTGAGGGAGAAGAAGATCAACGGGATCTCCGACCTGCGCGACGAGTCGGACCGCTCCGGGATGCGGCTGGTGATCGAGCTCAAGCGCGGTGGCGACCCGGCCGAGGTGGTGCTGAACCAGCTCTACAAGCACACCCAGATGCAGAACACGTTCGGGGTCAACATGGTCGCGCTGGTCGACGGCGTCCCGAAGACGCTTTCGCTGAAGGAGCTGATCGAGGCCTACGTCGATCACCAGCGCGACGTCGTCACCCGCCGCACCCAGCACCAGCTGCGTCGTGCCGAGGCCCGCGCCCACATCCTCGAGGGGCTGCTGATCGCGCTCGACAACCTCGACGCGGTGATCGAGCTGATCCGTGCCTCGAAGGACGCCGATATCGCCCGTGAGGGGCTGATCGAGAAGTTCGAGCTGTCCGAGCTGCAGGCGCAGGCGATCCTGGACATGCGCCTCGCGAGGCTGACCGCGCTCGAGTCCGACAAGGTCCGCGAGGAGCACGCAGAGCTGGTCGAGCAGATCGCCGAGCTGCGGGCGATCCTCGGCGACCCGGGGCGGGTCGACACGCTGATCGTCGAGGAGCTCGACGAGGTCGATGAGCGTTATGGCGACGAGCGGCGCACCGAGATCATCTATTTCGAGGGCGACATGAACATCGAGGACATGATCGCCGACCAGCAGATGGTGATCTCGCTGACGCACTCGGGCTACGTCAAGCGCCTGCCCCTGGTCACCTACCGCCAGCAGCATCGGGGCGGCGTCGGGGTGATGGGGATGGAGATGAAGGAGGACGACTACATCGAGCACCTGCACATCTGCTCGACTCACGACTTCCTGCTCTTCTTCACGAACCGCGGCAAGGTCTACCGCCTCAAGGTCTACGAGCTGCCCGAGGGATCGCGGACCTCGAAGGGCCGCGCGCTGGTCAACGTGCTGCCGCTGCGCGACGGGGAGCGGGTGATGGCGGTGATCCCGACCCGGGACTTCAAGGAGGCCAGGTACCTGGCTTTCGCGACCGCCAAGGGGCTGGTCAAGAAGACCGAGTTCCTCGCCTACAACACGAAGATCAAGGCCGACGGGATCATCGCGATCAAGGTCCGCGACGGCGACGAGCTCGTCGGCGTGCGCCTGACCTCCGGCGACGAGGACCTGCTGCTGGTCTCCAAGTCCGGGCACGCCTCCCGCTTCAGCGAGTCGGCGGTGCGCCCGATGGGCCGCGACACGTCCGGGGTCAAGGGCATGAACGTCGCCGGCAAGGTCGGCGGCGTGCAGAACCGGGTCCTGGCGATGGACGTCGCCCGCGATGACGCGCAGCTCTTCGTCGTCACCGAGAACGGCTACGGCAAGCGCACCGCGGTCGCCGAGTACCCCGTCAAGGGCCGCGGCACGAAGGGCGTGCTGACGATCAAGATGACCGCGAAGAAGGGTGGTCTCGCCGGCGCGCTGATCGTCCGCGAGCACCAGGACCTGCTGTTCATCTCCCAGAACGGGATGGTCCAGCGCACCAGGGCGGGCGGGATCTCGCAGATGGGCCGGGCGACCCAGGGCGTCAAGGTGATGAACATCAAGGACGACGACCGGGTCAGCGCCGTCGCGCTCGTGGTCGCGTCCTCCGCCGACGTCGCCGAGGAGGCCGAGGAGGTCGCCGAGGCCGCGGCCGAGGGCGCGAAGCCGGCAGCGGACACCGTGTCCGACGAGTAGCCGTCTCAGCCGTCCTCGATCGGCGGGTGGGCGAGCACGACGGACGTCTCGATCTGGCGCTCCGGGATCGTCCAGTAGGTCGCCAGGAGCTCGTCCTTGAGCCGCGGTGTGACGAGTTCGAAGCCGTTGTCGCGGTAGAAGCCGATCGCCCAGTCGGCGGCGGCCCAGGTTCCGACGAGCAGCTGCCGCTCGCCCATCCCGCGCAGGTGCCGCAGCAGTGCGCGACCGGCGCCGCGCCGCTGGCGCTCCGGTCGCACATAGGCGTGGCGGATCAGGTCGACGTCGTCAAACGACTGGATCCCCATCACCCCGATCAGCTCGCCGTCCGCCTCGTAGCCCCAGAAGGCGACCCCGGCCGCGATCTCGGCCTCGAGCTCGCGCGACTCCATGTAGGGCTCGCGCCAGCGATCGGCGGGGATCACGCCCCGGTATGCCTCCGCGGCCGTGTTGACGATGGCCAGGACCTCATCGCGCTCATCGTCGCGACAGCGCCGGCAGCTCATCCCGCCAATCTAGATTAGGCGGGCTCGGGCTCCAGGCGACCGCCGAGCGTGGCGGGCGCCGGGGCCTCGGCGCGCTCCGGGGCGTCCCCGAGGCTGCGGCGCAGGGAGCCGAACGCGAGGATCCCGAGGATCGCGGGGACGCCCAGCTGGAAGGCGCGGTAGCCCAGCACCGCCGCGGCCGAGATCGCGACCGGCGTGCCGCCGAGGAGGCCGAAGGCGAGGATCAGCCCGCCGTCGGTGCCGCCCACTCCACCGGGGAGCGGGATAAGGCCGCCGAGCTGGCCGACCGCGTAGGCGAGCACGAAGATCCCGAGGGTCGGCGCACCGCCGCCGAGCGCGGCGAACACCGCGCCGAGCGCCGTCACGTCGAGCGCCATGTAGCCGATCGCGCCGAGGACGATCAGCGGCCGCCCGGTACCGATCAGCGCGATCGCGTCGCGAACCCCGTCCGCCAGGTAGCCGCGGCCCTTGGCAAGCGCGGCGCGGATCCGCCCGGCACCCTCCGCCTCGCCACCCTCGAGCACCCGCGGCGAGAGGGCCAGCGCGGTGAGGAAGGCGGCGGCGAGCAGCGCCGGGACGACGGCGGCGAGGAAGGCGACCTGCCCGGGGAGGATTCCGAGCCCGAGCCCGAGCCCGGCGAAGATCACCGCGGCGAAGTTGACCGAGCTCGTGATCAGGAAGAAGGCGACCGTGCGGCGGCCGATCCGCTCGGCCGGCATCCCGATCCGCCGCAGCGCCCAGGCGCCGAGCGCCAGCCCGCCCGCGCCGCCGGTCGGAAGCAGCACGTTGGCCGCCTGCTCGGCCATCCCGACCTCGTAGGAGAAGCGCCACGAGAGCCGGCGCGAGAAGACGCCGCGGAAGGCGGCGACGAAGGCGAGGCATGAGCCGATCTCGAGGACCGCGGCGAGCGCGATCAGCCGGGCGTCGGCGCCCGCGAGCCGCGCGCGCAGGTCGTCGAGGCCGGGGAACGCAAACAGCGCCCCGACCAGCAGCGCGGCGAAAACGCCGATCTCGACCAGCCGTCGGCGTCCTTGCCCGAGCGACGAAGTTGCGAGGTCCATCTCGTCCGGCACTACGCGATCCATCGCGGTTTGGTTCATGTTCAGATCGTCCGGCATCAGGGCTGCTCGTTACGTGAGACCGATCACCCGACGGATACTCATCGCCAGCAGGCGATCGGACATCAGGGAGAACCCCTGACACTGACCCCAGAGAAAATGACCTCCGCGTCTGCTTCAATCGGATCACCAGAGAAAGGAGGTGGTCCGAACTTGAGCCATAGTATTTTCGGGACGCTGGAGGTGCGGGGCCGCTAGTCGGCCGCTTCGGCCGTCCGGCGGGCGACCGCCGACACGGCCGGGCAGTGTGCGTGCCGCCTGGCGGAATCCAACCCCAGGCACCGGCGGGTGCCGGAGGCCGGGACCAGTCCCACCCGGCCGCGAATCCGTGACCCGCCTGAAAACGCACCTTGGAAGGGCCGCCCTCGTTCGGGGCGGCCCTTCGCTTTGCGGACTAAGCCGCGATCAGGTACGGCTCCCAGGCGATCGGCACCCGGGGCGCGGCGATCCGGATGAAGACCGTCGGGCCCGGGGGGCTCGGGCGCCTGGCGGGGTGCATCGAGGCCTCGCGCGGCATCCGGTTGCCCTTCTTGCGGTTGCAGGGCGCGCAGGAGGCGACGATGTTCTCCCACACCGACTCGCCGCCGCGGCTGCGCGGGATCACGTGGTCGACGGTCAGGCTGGTCGCCTCGTGGCCGCAGTACTGGCAGGTGTAGGCGTCGCGGGCGAGCACCGCCTTGCGGGTGATCTTGCGGCGGTGGACGTCGCGGGGGATCCGCACGTATCGGACCAGCCGGATCACGCAGGGACGGTCGAGCTCGAGCTTCTCGGAGTGCAGGGCCCCCTCGCCGCGCTCGAGCATCTCGGCCCGGGACTTGAGCACCAGCACCGCGGCACGACGCACCGTGCAGACGTTGATCGGCTCGTAGGTGGCGTTCAGGACAAGGACCCGACCGCTCGCGCGGAGGCGAGCGCGGGGTGCGACTACCTCGGGGTCAGCGACGACCTCCATGGTCCGCGAAATTGTAGACACGCGACCCGGCCGCCAAGTCAATCTCCCGGAATCCCGCGGGTGCCGAGCGGATAGCTGCCGAGCACGCGGACGTTCTCGGCCTTCGACCGCAGAGCGTCGATCGCGTCGGCCACCGCCCCCTCCATGACCCTCCCCTCGAGGTCGATGAAGAACATGTACCGGCCGAGCCCGCTGCCCCGCAGCGGCCGCGATTCGATCCTGGTCAGGTTGACGGCGCGGCTCGAGAACTCGGTCAGCGCGTCGACCAGGGCGCCCGGGTGGTCGGCGCCGAGCTCCGAGAAGCTCAGCGTCGTCCGCCAGTCGCCGCCGCCGGTCGGCTCGGTGCCCGCGGGCGCCAGCCAGACGAACCTGGTGACGTTGCCGGCCTCGTCCTCGATCCCCTCGCGAAGCACGACACAGCCGTAGATCGCCGCCGCCGAAGCGGCCCCCAGGGCCGCCCACGGCCGGTCGGACTCGGCGACCTCGCGGACGGCGTCGGCGGTGCTCGAGGCCCCGCGAACCGCGGCGCCCGGCAGCTCGGTGCGCAGGAAGCGCTCGCTCTGGGCGCTCGCCTGCGGATGCGAGATCACGAGCTCGATCGCGCTCAGTTCGAGCTCGCGCCGGGCGATCAGGCTGGTCGAGATCGGCTGGTCGTGCTCGCCGACGATCGTCACATCCGGCGCGTCGAAGGCGAGCGCGTCGAGGGTCGGGCGAACGGCGCCCTCGATCGAGTTCTCGAACGGGACGAGCGCCCGCTCCGCCGAGCCGTCGTCGACCGCCATCACCGCGGCGTAGATCGTCGCCATCGGCACCGCCTCGAGCCGCGCCTCGCCGACCGCGTTGCGGAGGGCGTGATCGCTGTAGGTCCCCGCCGGACCGAGGAAGGCAACTCGCATCGCGCCCCGGGGCACTAGTTGAAGGTGACGGTGTAGGTGGCCGCGTTGTTCTCGGAGACCTCCTCGCCCGGCACCGGCAGCACCTCGATCTCGAGCGTCAGCGGGACGTTGAGCTCCGGTGCCTCGTCGAGCGTCACCTTCACCTCGTCGATCCCCGACGCGTCGAGCTTCGAGATGGTCCCCTCGCCCTCGACCGGCACCACGCCGCCGCTCAGCGAGTAGCTGACCGTGACCTCGTTCTCCTCCTGGTCGCCCTGGTTCTGAACCTCGACCGTGATGTTGGGCGGGCCGTCGCCGAGCGAGACCGTGTTCTCGGCGTCCGCGGTCAGCGGCGTCTTGTTGATCGTCGTGCTCAGCAGCGCCAGCCCGTGGACACCCTGGACCGCCCCGGAGGCGCTGGCGAAGCCGCTCAGCACCGTGTAGAGCTGCAGGGTGTCGAGCCAGCGCTCGACCGGTTCCGGCAAAAAGACGCTGTCGGGGACCTTGCCAGGGACGTTCTCCTCGCCGAGCACGGTCTGGATGTCGTGTTGGGCGCGGACGTAGATCACATCGCTGGCCAGGAAGGCCCGCATGTCGCCGGCGATCCGGTCGATCGCATCGTCGCGGCCCTCGGTGCCGAGCGCGATCGGGATGTCCTCGGCGACCCCGGCGAGCGCGTCGCGCCGCAGTTCGAACGCCTGGACGAGCTCGCTCTGGGCTTCGGAGACCTGGTCGGGCGTGTCGAGGCCGTCGACGCGCTGCAGCAGGCCCTCGGCCGCGCCCCGGTCCGAGGCGATCTGCGCCTCGAGCGCGAGCTCATCGGAGTTCGCCGGCGGGTCCTCGAGCCGCTGGAAGAACTCGGCGGCGAGCTGGTTGGACTGCGTCGCGATCTCGCTCAGGTCGGTGACGTAGCTCTCGAAGTTGCGCTCCTTGCGGGCGTTGAGGCAGCCCCTGACCCCGAGCAGGAGCAGGATGATGATCAGCACCCCGATGCCGAGCGCGATCACGCGCCGCAGCATCAGCTGACGCTGTCGCTCGGGCCCCGATTGTCGGGGTCCGCTGCCGCCTCCGGCCGCTTGTAGTTCGTCCTCGTCGAGGAAAGCCACGGGTTGACCCTTTGGCGGGGAGAGTATGAAGGCTGTCGCGGCGCGACCGTGCGGCAGGAGAGCACCACGGCCCGGCGAACGAGTTGAGTCGTGGTCCAAGAGCTGGTGATGGAACGCTTCCGCGTCCTCGAGCGGATCGGCTCGGGCGGCATGGGAACCGTCTACCGCGCCTACGACGAGCGTCTCCAGCGCGAGGTCGCGCTCAAGGAGATCAACGTCACCGATCGCGAGCGGGTGCTGCGCGAGGCGCAGGCAGCGGCGCGGCTCAACCACCCCGCGATCGTCACCCTGTACGAGCTCGGCGAGCACGCCGGGCGCCCGGTGCTGGTCTCGGAGCTCGTCCCCGGGCAGACGCTGGCGACGCTCGAAGCCTCGGGGATGCTCTCCGATCGTGATCTCGCCGAGATCACGGCAGACCTCTGCGAGGCGCTCGCCCACGCCCACGCCCGCGGCGTCGTCCATCGCGACATCAAGCCGCAGAACGTGGTCGTCGGCGACGACCCCCGCGCCGGGCGTCGCGCGAAGCTGATGGACTTCGGGATCGCCAGGATCGCCGGGGCGCCGACCCTGACCGCCGCCGGGGAGATGATCGGGACGCTCGCCTACATGTCGCCTGAGCAGGCGGATGGGGAGCTCGCCGGCCCCGAGAGCGACGTCTACTCGCTCGCCCTCACCGCCTACGAGGGCTGGGCCGGCGTCAACCCGGTCGCCGGCCGGACCCCCGCCCAGACCGTCCGCCGGATCGGCGGCACCCTGCCGCCGCTGCGCTCGCATCGGCCCGATCTTCCCGAGGGACTGACCGACACGATCGACGCCTGCCTCGATGCCGAGCCGGAGCTGCGGCCGAGCCCGCAGGAGCTCTGCGACTGCGTGCGAGCCGAGGCCAAGACCCTCGACCGTGTTCACCTGCTCCCGGGCCACGACGTTGCCGACGCCGACGCCGACGCCGACCCCGACGCGCCGATCGGCCGGGTGCGATCGGTCGCGCTCGCCCTCGCCGCGGTCGCGACCGCCCCGCTGTTCGCGGCCGCCGGCGTCGGCGGGGCCGCGGCGGCGCTCGGATCCGCCGGCCCGAGCGCCCGCGCCCGCGCGGTGCTGGGCGCGATCGCCTGGTTCTGGATGCTCGGCGCGTCGATCGCCTGGGGACTGGGGCCGGACCTGGGGATCGGCGGGGACGACGTGGCGACGGCGCTCGTCTCGCCCCACTCCCTGCTCGGCGCGGGCGTCTTCGCGATCGCCTCGGTCGCCCTGGGGTGGGTGCTCGCCGCTCGGCACATGGCGCTCGCCCTGCTCGGGGCGATGATCTGGGCGGCCGGAGCCCACGCCGCCCTCGCCCTGGTCGGGGACGGGTCGCTCGGCGACCGCCCCGCGGGCGTGGTGATCGCCGCCGCCGCCGCCGTGGCGCTCGAGTTCGGGTTCGGGCGCGGCTCGCCGCGGCCCGCCCAGCCGCCGGCGACGCGGCTCGGCGGAACCGGCCTTCGCGCCACGACTCCGTAGGATTTCCCTTCCCCCATCGCGGGTATTCGCGCCTTTTGCATGCCCGAGAGAGACGGAACCATCAGCGTCCTACGCAACCTTGAGCAGCGGATCGAAAACCTCGTCGAAGGGGTGTTCAGCCGTGCCTTCTCCTCGCAGGTCCAGCCGGTCGAGATCGCGCGCAAGCTGGCGAAGGAGATGGACGCCCACCGGACGGCGTCGGTCTCGCGGGTGTACGTGCCCAACCAGTACACGGTCTGGCTCTCGGTCGAGGACCGGAAGCGGCTCGAGGGCTACGAGCGCTCGCTCGAGCAGGAGCTCTCCTCGTACCTGCTCGAGCACGCCCGCCGCCACGACTACGCGCTGCTCACCCGGCCCGAGGTCCATCTCGAGTCCGACGAGCGCCTGCGGCTCGGCGAGTTCGGGATCCAGACCCGGCTGGTCAAGCCTCCGGCGCGCCAGGGCGAGGCCCCCGAGCAGGGCGAGCAGGGGCACACGATGGTCTACACGGTGCCGCCGAAGGACACGAAGTCCAAGCGGCGCGACCCGGCGGCCCACCTGACCGAGACGAAGGCGATCGTCTCGCTCGACGACCGTCGCTACGTGCTCGACGGCCCGACCGCGGTCCTCGGCCGCTCGCGCGAGTGCGACTGCGTGCTCAATGACCCGAACGTCTCCCGCCGCCATGCCGAGCTGCGGCGCGGGTCGACCGGGGATTGGCAGATCGTCGACCTCGGCTCCACCAACGGGGTCAAGGTCAACGGCCGCCAGGTCGATGCCTCGCGGCTCGGGCCCGGAGACGAGGTCGTGCTCGGCACCGTCCGCTTCATCTTCGACATCGAGCAGTAGCTTGGATACCGAACCGATCGCGGTCGCCCTGAAGTTCGGCTTCCTCGCCGTCCTCTACCTGTTCCTGTTCTGGGTCTCGCGCAGTGCCCTGCGCGAGCTCCGCAAGACGGGCGCCCCGGCGCCCGAGGCGACCGGCTTTCACCCGGTCGGCGCCGGCGGGCGGGCGCCCGCCACCGACGCGTGGCTGGTCGCGGTCACCGGCGGCGGGCTGCCGGCCAACGAGCGCTACGACCTCTTCGGCGGCCTCTCGATCGGGCGCTCAGGCGAGGCGGACGTGCGAATCGAGGATCGCTTCGCCTCCTCGGTCCACTGCCGCCTCTACTCGCGGGGCGCCTCGTACTACGTCGAGGACCTGAACTCGACCAACGGCACGTACCTGAACGGCGGCCGGCTGCAGGGCGAGGCCGAGCTGTCCGACCTCGACCAGATCAAGATCGGCGACACCGAGTTTCGCTTCGAGCTCCAGCTCCCCGGAGAGCACTGATGGCGTTGCGGGTCAGCGAGCACGCCTACGGGTCGGACACCGGCCGCCAGCGGACCGCAAACGAGGACTCCTACTTCGCGAGCGCGCCGCTGTACGGGGTCGCCGACGGCATGGGCGGCGCCCAGGCGGGCGAGGTCGCCTCGAAGATCGCCGCCGACCTCTTCGAGACCGCGGAGCGGCGCGAGGGCGAGCCGGCCGAGGCGTTCCTGCGCCGGATCGCCGAGGAGGCGAACGCCCGCATCCACGCTCTCGCCGAGCACGACTCGAGCCGCTCGGGGATGGGCACGACGCTGACCGCGTTGCTCGTTGACGGCGACGACGTCGCTGTCGCCCACGTCGGCGACAGCCGCGCCTACCTGTTCCGCGACGGAGAGCTGCGGATGCTGACCTCGGACCACTCGCTCGTCGAGGAGCTCCGCCGCCAGGGCAGGATCTCCGACGAGCAGGCCGAGGACCACCCGCAGCGGTCGATCATCACCCGGGCGCTGGGTCCGGAGGCCGAGGTCGACGTCGACACGATGAGCTTCAACGCCCGGCCCGGCGACGTCTTCCTGCTCTGCTCCGACGGGCTGACGACAATGGTCAAGGACGACGGGATCGCCGCGGTCCTCGCCGAGGCCCCGACCCTCGACGACGCCGTCGACAGGCTGGTCGAGGCGGCCAACGAGGCCGGCGGCCGCGACAACATCACCGCTGTCGCGGCTCGGCTCGAGGGCGCCGAGGAGGCCGCCGCGGGCGTGGAGGGCGCGACCCTGATCGGCCCGAGCGCCGAGGAAGCCGGGCTGAGCGCCGAGCGGGTGGCCGCGGCGCGGACGCGACAGGCGCAGCGTGACCGCGAGTCGGTCGAGGTCCCCGGCCCGAGCCGTTGGAAGACCGCCGCCAAGGTGCTCGCGGTCCTCGTCGTGATCGCCGGGATCGGCGTCGCGGCGGTCCTCGGCGCTCGTCAGGTCTACTTCCTCGGAATCGACGAGGGGGGCCGCGTCACCCTCTATCGCGGGCTCCCGTACGACCTCCCGCTCGGGATCGAGCTCTACTCGGAGGTCTACTCGGTCCCGGTCCAGGCGGAGTCGATCCCGGTCGACCGCCGCGACTCCTTGACCGACCACGATCTGAGATCGAGAGACGACGCGGTTTCGCTGCTCGACGACCTCGAGTCGGCGGCCGTGACCCCGACCGCGCCGGCGACCGACGCCGGCGGCAACGGCGCCGAGGGCGGCAACGACGGCAATACCAAGGGCGGCAACGGCAGCGCCGGGGGCGACGGCGGCGGCAAGGCCGACGGCGGCGGCCAGAGCCAGCCCGACAGCAACGGCAATTGAAGGCCCGAAACCGAGAGCTGCTCGCCCTGTTGCCGGTGGCGATCCTGGTCACCGCCGGGTTCGCGGCGGTCTTCATCGTCAAGGACAACGAGGTCTCCGACGTCAGCCTCACCTACGGGGCCTACTTCCTCGCCCTCTGCCTCGCGGCACACCTGTTCCTCCGCATCCGGCTCCCCTACGCCGACCCGTACCTGTTCCCGCTCTGCGCCCTGCTCGCGGCGGTCGGGCTCGTCGTCATCTACCGGATCGACGACGAGCTCGCCTTCGACCAGGCGTCGGTGTTCGTGCTCGGCCTGGTGCTGTTCTGCGCCACGATCCTCTTTCTGCGCGACTACCACGTGCTCGAGCGCTACCGGTACCTGATCGCGACCGCGGGCATCCTGCTGTTGCTGGCGCCGTTCATCACCCGCAACCCGGTCAACGGCGCCTACCTCTCGGTCGACATCGGCCCGATCTCGTTCCAGACCTCCGAGCTGGCGAAGATCTGCATCGTCATCTTCCTCGCCAGCTACCTGGCCGAGAAGCGCGAGATGTTGTCGGTGGCCGCACGGCGGATCGCCGGCCTGACGATCCCGCCGCTGAAGCACTTCGGCCCGCTGCTGGTCGTCTGGGGCGCGGCGATGCTGATGCTGGTCTTCATCAAGGACCTCGGTAGCTCGCTGATGTTCTTCGGCGCCTTCCTGGCGCTCCTCTACGTCGCCACCGGGCGCTTCTCGTACGTGTTGATCGGCTTGCTGATCTTCGCGATCGGGGCGTACGCGATCGGCTCCAGCATCCCCCACGTCCACGACCGCTTCGAGATCTGGCTCGACCCGTTCGCCGTCGGCAAGGACGTACCGGAGGGTGCCGGGCAGGTACAGCAGTCCCTGTTCGCGCAGGCCGACGGCGGCCTCTTCGGCCAGGGACTGGGCGAGTCGCTGCTGAAGCTTCCGGGGCCGTTCGCTCCAGACTGTGAGCAACCGTTCCCCGAGTGCGGCAGCATCCTGCCGGCCCCGCACACGGACTTCATCTACGCCGTGGTGACCATGGAGCTCGGGCTGTTCGGCGCCTGCGGGCTGATCCTGATCTACGCGCTGATCGCCGCCCGCGGCTTCAAGACCGCGGTCATGGCCCCGGACGGGTTCTCGAAGCTGCTCGCCACCGGGCTCACGGCCGTCTTCGCCCTGCAGGCGTTCGTGATCATCGGCGGGGTGACGAAGGTGATCCCGCTCACCGGCGTCACGTTGCCGTTCGTCTCCTTCGGCGGCAGCTCGGTGGTCGCGAACATGGTCCTGCTGGCGCTCCTGCTGTTGATCTCCGACCGCGCCCGCCGCCCGCCGACCGACCCGATCGCCAACGACCCGATTGAACTTGCGGGGCTGCCGGCATGAATACGCCGATCGCCCGCGTCTATGTCCTCGTTCTGGTCCTGTTCGCGTCGCTCGTCTACTTCACCTCGAAATGGGCGGTGTTCGACGCCGAGGAGCTCGAGGGCAAGAGTCAGAACCGCCGCCCGCTGATCGAGGAGCAGCAGATCCCGCGCGGATCGATCACCAGCGCCGACGGGGTTCTGCTCGCGGAGTCGAACCCGGAGGGCGGCGGCAACCACCCCGTCTACGTGCGCCGGTACCCGCAGGGGTCGTTGTTCGGGAATCCCGTCGGCTACAACTTCGTCCAGATCGGCCGCGCGAAGATCGAGCTGTCGGAGAACGACCTGCTGAGCGGCGAGCAGAACGAGTTCGCGTCGATCATCGACCAGCTCTCCAACACACCGCAGGCGGGCGCTGACATCACGCTGACCTTGGACGCGGAGGCGCAGCAGGTGGCGACCGACCAGCTTCAGTCCGCGATCGCATCGACTCCGGGAGCGAGCGGCTTTGGCGGCTCGGTGGTCGCGATTGAGCCCTCGACCGGTGCCGTCAGGGTGATGGCGTCGGTGCCCGGCTTCGACCCTAACGAGCTTCGCGACCCCGACGTGGCAAGCGAGCTCTCCGAGGAAGGCACCCAGAGCCCCCTGTTCAACCGGCCGGTGCAGGGGACCTATGAGCCGGGCTCGACGATGAAGGTCGTGACGGCGGCCGCGGCGCTCGACTCGGGCGAGTTCACGCCGGAGAGCATGCTCAGTGGCGAGACCGGGATCGAGATCGACGGTGTCCCACTGGAGAACGCCGGCGGCGAGACCTTCGGCGAGATCGACCTCGATTTCGGCCTCACGCACTCGGTGAATACCTACTTCGCGCAGGTCGGCGAGGAGCTCGGCACCGAGACGATGTTCGAGTACATGGACCGCTTCGGCTTCAACAAGGATCCCGAGCTCGATTACCCCGCCGACGAGATGGCGCCGAGCGGCGTTTACGACGGCGGCAACCTGCTCACCGACGAGGATGCGATCGACATCGGCCGCGTCGCGATCGGCCAGGAGCGGCTGCTGACGACGCCGTTGCAGATGGCCGAGGTCGCGGCGACCGTGGCGAACGACGGCACCCTCATGAAGCCGACCTTCCTGCAGGAGGCCAAGGACCCCGACGGCCGGACGATCGAGGAACTCGATCCCGACGAGCAGTCGGACGTGATCTCCTCCGATACCGCCGCCGAGCTGACGGAGATCATGACCCACGTCACCGAGGAGGGCACCGCCGCCGGTCTGACCGTGGGCGGGCTCGCCTTCGCCGGCAAGACCGGGACCGCCGAGGTCGACGTCGAGGCCGGGATCAACCGCCCCTGGTTCATCGGCTTCGCCCCGGCCGAGGATCCGCAGATCGCCGTCGCGGTGATGCTCGAGCGCTGCCAGAGCTGCTTCGGCGGCGAGGTCGCCGGCCCGATCGCCGCGCAGGTGATGGAGTCGTTGCTGGATGGGTGATTGATGGCGCTCGCGCAGGGACAGCGCATCGGGGACCGCTACACGCTGGTCGGCCGGCTCGGTGGTGGCGGGATGGCGGACGTCTGGCTCGCCGACGACGAGATGCTCGGGCGCCGGGTGGCGCTCAAGTTCCTGCACGAGCGGTTCGCCCAGGACGCCAACTTCGTCGAGCGGTTCCGGCGCGAGGCGCAGGCGGCGGCCGGCCTCCAGCACCCGAACGTGGTCGGCGTCTACGACCGGGGCGAGACGGACGGCCGCTACTGGATCGCGATGGAGTACGTCGAGGGAGCCTCGCTGAAGGACCTGATCGCCCGCGGGCTGACGGTCGGAGAGGCGGTCGAGATCGTCCGCCAGGTGCTCGCCGGGACGAAGTTCGCGCACGAGCGCGGGATCATCCACCGCGACCTCAAGCCGCAGAACGTGCTCGTCGACCGCGAGGGACGCGCCCGGGTCGTCGACTTCGGGATCGCTCGCGCCGGCGCGTCGGAGATCACCCAGACCGGCTCGGTGCTCGGCACCGCCCAGTACCTCTCGCCCGAGCAGGCGCAGGGCCTGGAGACCGGCGCCACCTCCGACCTCTACTCGATCGGAGTGCTGCTGTACGAGTGCCTGACCGGGCGCGTGCCGTTCGAGGCCGACTCGCCGGTTGCCGTCGCCCTAAAGCAGATCTCCGAGCAACCCCGCCGTCCCTCGGAGCTCAATCCGCAGGTGCCGCCGGCGCTCGACGCGGTCGTCCTGCGCGCGCTCGCCAAGGATCCCGCGAACCGCTTCCAATCCGCCGACGAGTTCATCGCCGCGCTCGATGCCGCCGAGGTCGACCCCTCAGGCGGGACGGCGCTCGCCGCAGTCGTTGCGGAGGCGCCACCCGCCGCGGTCCTCGACGACGACTACCGGCCGTGGTGGAAGCGCTGGTGGGTGATCGCGCTTGCCGTCCTCGCGCTGCTGCTCGCGGGCGTCGCCGCGTTCGCGCTCACCCGCACGGAGAAGCTCAACGTCCCGCTGGTGCTCGGCGACCCCGTCTCCGAGGCGAGGCTCAAGATCGAGGACGCCGGGTTCGAGTTCAGCCAGACGACGGCACCGACCTGCAGCCCGGCGAACACGGTCACCGAGCAGGACCCGCCGGCGCGCTCGGAGGCCGACGAGGGCAGCACGGTCACCGTGACGGTCAGCCTCGGGCTCAGCGTCAAGGTGCCGCCGGTCAAGAACCTCGAGCTCGAGGAGGCACGCAAGCTGCTCCAGGACGAGCAGCTGCTGGTCGAGACCGAGGAGCGCAGCTCACGCGACATCGACGCCGGCAGGGTGATCGGCAGCGAGCCGGCGGCCGGCGAGGAGGTCGATTGCGAGTCGACGGTCACGCTGCTGGTCTCCAAGGGCGCGAACCTGATCACGCTGCCCGACGTGCTCGGCGACGACGAGGCCGTGGCGCGCTCGCAGCTCGAGAACCTCGGCCTGATCGTCAACACCGACACCAAGGACGACGACGCCCCGGAGGACACCGTGATCGGCCAGGACCCGGGCCCCGGCTCCGAGCTGCTGCGCGGCGACCGGGTGACGATCATCATCTCGACCGGCGCCGGCTCGGTGATCGTCCCCGACGTCGTCGGGCAATCCGAGGACGCGGCGCGGGCGGGACTGCAGGGCGCCGGGCTCTCGGTCGACGTGATCGAGCAGGACACCGAGGACCGCAGCGAGGACGGCCGCGTGCTCGATCAGGCGCCGGACGGCGGAGCCCGCGTCCACGGCGGCGATCAGGTGACGATCGTCGTCGGCGTGTTCACCGAGCCCGAGACGACCACGACGACGACCACCCCGTCGACGTCGACGTCGACGTCGACGACAACCACCACCACCGACACGACGACCCCCTGATGAAGATTGCCGTCCTCTCCGGCGGACGCTCCTCCGAGCACGACGTCTCCCTGCGCTCCGGCGGCTCGGTCGCGGTGGGCCTGCGCGCGGCGGGGCACGAGGTGGTCGAGGTCCTGATCGACCGCGAGGGCCGCTGGACCGCCGGCGGCGACGAGGTCGAGATGCGCGCCGCCGGAGGGCTGCTCGGCTGCGACGTAGCCTTTCCGGTCCTCCACGGCCCGTTCGGCGAGGACGGGACCGTGCAGGGGCTGCTCGAGTCGCTGGAGATCGCCTACGCGGGCCCCAGCGTGCTCGCGGCCGCGGTGGCGATGGACAAGCTGATCTGCAAGCGCCTGCTCGCCTACCGCGACCTGCCGCAGGTTGAGTTCTGCGAGGTCGGCGAACCCGGCTGGCGCGAGCACGCCGCCGCGATGCCGCGACCGCTGTGGGTGAAGCCGTCGCGGCTCGGGTCGAGCGTCGGCATCTCCCGGGTCGCGAGTCCCGAGGCCGAGCTCGACCAGGCGGTCGAGCTGGCGCTCGCCCACGACCCCCGGGTGATCATCGAGGCCGACGCAGGGGGCCGCGAGGTCGAGTGCTCGGTCATCGGCAACACCGGGCTGGGCGAGCACTCCAGCGTCGAGACCTCGCTGCCGGGGGCGATCGTCACCCGCGCTTCGGACTGGTACGACTTCGAGGCCAAGTACAGCGAGGGCGGGATGGAGCTGGTCGTCCCGGCGCCACTCGAAGAGGAGGTGATCGCCCGGGTGCGCGAGCTCGCCGCGCTCGTGTTCGAGGCGGTCGCGGGCACCGGGCTGGCGCGCTGCGACTTCTTCGTCCGCGACGACGGCGAGGTGCTCGTCAACGAGATCAACACGATCCCCGGCTTCACCGAGACGAGCGTCTTCGGGAAGCTCTTCGAGGCGAGCGGGGTTTCCTACCCCGAGCTATGCGACCGGCTCGTGACGCTCGCCGTCGAGCGCCACGAGCGCGAGCGCGGCTACCGGTTCTAACTCTCTAGGCGCCGTTCAAAGCCACGTCCGACACCTCGACCCGGCCGCCGCCGTCGGCCTCGGCCAGCGTCGTGAACCAGATCAGGTAGTACTGGGCGGGCTCGATCGCGGTGAGCTCGATCTGCTCCTGGTCGGCGGCGTCGGTCGTCGATCCGATCGGCTCGCCCCAGCCGGCGAGATCGTCCGGGGGTCCGCTGGGGGCGGCGTAGACGTCGGCGGACCAGCCGCCCTGCGTGGTGCCGATCGTGATGCTCTGCGCCTCGACCGCCGCGTCGGTCTCGACGATCAGGCCCACGCCGCTCTTACCCGACGCTGAGATGTCAGCGCCGGCGGTGTAGGTCTCGGTCTGCCAGGTCGTATTCGGGATCCCGTCGATCGCGAGCTTCACCTCGTCCGGATGCTCGCCGTCGCCGCCCTCCGGGTCGAAGTCCTTGGCGCCGGTCAGCTCGACCTCCGACCCGGTCGGAGGCGGAGCACCGTTGCCACCACCTCCGCCGCTCTCCTTGTCCTCGCCGCTGAGCCCGGCGATCAGCAGCGCCGCGGCGGTCGCCGCGAGCACGAGCAGGATCCCGGCGATCGAGACCCGGCGCGAGGTCAGCAGGCGCTGGCGCCCCGAGACCGAGTCGAGCACCGTGGTCGCCTCGCCGGTCGAGTGTCCCGCACGCGCGACCTCGACCTCGAGTGCGTTCTCGAGGTCGGCGAGCATCGAGTTCATGTCCTGGTAGCGCTTGTCGGGCTTCTTCTCGGTCGCACGCTCGACCACCGCGGCGAGCGCCGAGGAGACGTCGCGCCGGCGCTTCTGGACGTCGGGAACGCGCTCGTTGACGTGCTTCATCGCGACTCCGACGAGGTTGTCGGCCTTGAACGGGACCTCGCCGGTGAGCATCTCGTAGAGCAGGATCCCCAGCGAGTAGATGTCGGAGCGCGCGTCGACGGGCTGGCCCACCGCCTGCTCGGGCGAGACGTAGTCGGTCGTTCCGAGCACGCGGCCGGTCTTCGTCAGCCCGTCCTGCTCGAGCTCGCGGGCGATGCCGAAGTCGGTCACCTTCGCACGGCCGTCGGAGTCGATCAGCACGTTCTGCGGCTTGACGTCGCGGTGGACGAGCCGCCGCGCGTGTGCGGCGCCGAGCCCGCGTCCGACCTCGATCCCGTAGGCGGCCGCCTCGTCGAGCGGCAAGCCGTGGTCGTGCCGGTCGATTCGAGCCTTCAGCGTCTCGCCGTCGACGTACTCGAAGACGATGTACGGGCGGCCGCCGTCCTCGCCGGCGTCGATCACCGCGACCACGTTCGGATGCGAGACCTGGGCGACCGCGCGCGCCTCGCGCCGGAAGCGCTCGATCTGGTCCGGCTGATCGGAGATCTCGCGATGCAGGACCTTGGCCGCCACCCAGCGCTCGAGCGTCTCGTCGCGGGCCAGATAGACGGTCGACATCCCGCCGCTGCCGAGCTTCGATTCCAGGCGATAACGACCCGACAGCACGGTTCCGGTCAATACGCCGGGCGGTCCTGTCGTCGCGTCGCTCATCTGCCGGTCATTCTCAACCCTGCCACGTCGCGAGGCTGTCAAACCTCGCAACTGCATGATGACCGGCGGCGCGCTTGTTTACACGGCGCTAGGCGACCGCACGAACGAGCTCGACCAGCTGCGGATCCGCCTTCTCGGGCGAGCCGGAATCGAACGGTGGGTCCGGGTCGTACTCGATCCCGAGCTGGATCCCGCGCGCCAGGTCCTCGCCGTACTCGAGCGCGGTCAGGTGCAGCGCCATGTCGATCCCGGCCGAGACGCCGGCGGCCGTGACGATCTTGCCGTCGACGACGACCCGCTCGGCGACCGGCTCGGCGCCGCCCTCGCGCAACTGCTCGCGGTAGGCCCAGTGGCTCGTGGCGCGCTTGCCCTCGAGGATTCCGGCGGCGGCGAGGACCAGCGATCCGGTGCAGACAGAGGTCGTCCAGGTCGAGGTCTCGTGCGCGGCTCGAAGCCAGTCGAGCACCTCCTCGTCCTCGAACAGCGGCCGGTTGCCTTCGCCGCCGGGGACGAGCACGATCTCGGGATCGGTGAACTCGTCCAGCGCCAGGTCGGCGTTGATCCCGAGCGCGCCGGTGTCGGTGCGCTTCAGGCCGGGCTCCTTGGCGACGAAGCGCAGCTCGGCTTCGGGGAAGCGCGAGAGCACCTCGTAGGGGCCGATCGCGTCGAGGGCGGTGAGCTTGTCGAAGATCAGGATGGCGATTTTCATGCGCCCATCTTCACCGCTTCGCGCCAGGCACGCAAGCGGCAGAAATGCCCATATGCGCTAGATTTCTGCCAATGGCCCGCAAGCGACCGCATCGCATTGCCGCGCTCTGCCTCGACGGTGTGGTCGCCTTCGACCTCTCGGTTCCGGCCGAGGTCTTCGCGCTCGCCTGGGCGAAGGGAAGCCCGTTGTACGAGTTCACGGCCTGCGCGCCGGAGCCCGGCACCGTCGCGACGACGGCGGGGTTCGAGATCGCCGGGGCCGCCGGCCTCGACGCGGTCGCCGGCGCCGACACCGTGATCGTTCCCGGCTACCGGGCCCTCTTCGAGCCGCCTCCGGACGCCGCGCTGGAGGCGCTGCGGGCGGCCGCCGCACGCGGCGCCCGAATCGCCTCGATCTGCACCGGCGCCTTCGCCCTCGCCCACGCCGGGCTGCTCGACGGCAGGCGGGCCACCACGCACTGGTTCGCCGCGGGGGAGCTCGCGAAGCGATTTCCGGCAATCGACGTCGACCCCGGCGTGCTCTACGTCGACGAGGGCCGGATCCTGACCTCGGCCGGCCTCTCGGCGGGGATCGATCTCTGTCTGCACCTCGTCCGCGCCGACCACGGCGAGCTGATCGGCTCGCAGGTCGCGCGGGCGATGGTCGCCTCCCCGCACCGCGCCGGCGGCCAGGCCCAGTTCATCGAGCGTCCCTTGCCCGCCACCCCCGACTCCGGTTCGCTGGAGGGCGCCCGGGCATGGGCGCTCGACCATCTCACCGAGCCGCTCGACGTCCCGACCCTCGCCGCCCGCGCTCGCGTCAGCCCGCGAACATTCGCGCGCCGCTTCGTCGCCGAGACCGGGACGACGCCGCTGAAGTGGTTGCACGCACAGCGTGTGCTGGAGGCGCGGCGCCTGCTCGAGCACACCAACCTGTCGGTCGAGCAGGTGGCGGCGCGGTCGGGGTTCGGCTCCGCGCCCTCGCTGCGCGAGCACTTCCGCCGCGCGACGGCGACGACGCCGACCGCCTACCGGCGGACCTTCGCCGCCGCGGCCTGAGCACGCCGCGCGGCAGGCCGCTTCGTGAGAGGGTAGGAGCGAAGCCGCTACCCCGAGGAGGAGCAATGTCAGAGAGCGTCTACCGCGTCACCGAGGTCGTCGGAGTGAGCGCCGAGTCCTGGGAGCAGGCGACCAAGAACGCCGTCGAGCAGGTCGGCCAGTCCGTGCGGGAGCTGCGGATCGGCGAGGTCGTGCGCCAGGACGTGACGATCGAGGACGGCAAGGTCTCCGGGTTCCGGGTCCGCCTCGGCGTCTCGTTCAAGTACGACAAAGACTGAGGCAAGCAGGCACCCGCGGCGGACCGGCGCCCCCGGGTCCGCCGCGGCGTAGGTTGACCCAGGTGCGGGCGACGCTGTACGGAGTCCATTCCTCGCATCCGGCGCACGCCGCGCGCCTGATGCTCGAGTACAAGGGGATCGAGCACAAGGTCGTCAACCTGGTGCCCGGTACTCACGCGGCCCTGTTGCGTCCGCTCGGCTTTCGCCACGGCACCGTGCCGGCGATCAAGCTGGACGGCCGGCGCGTCCAGGGGAGCCGGTCGATCTCGCGTGTCCTCGACGAGGTGCGACCGGATCCACCGCTGTTCCCCGCCGATCCCGACGAGCGTGGGCGGGTCGAAGCTGCAGAGCGCTGGGGCGACGAAGTCCTGCAGCCGGTCCCCCGGCGGCTGGCGGGCTGGCTCACCGTTCACCGTGCCGCGCTGCGGTCGAAGCTCGCCCGCGAGGCCGGTGTCCCCGCGGCGGGGCTGGTCGGTGCGGCCAACAAGCCGCTGGCCTGGTACTTCGCTCACAAGATCGGGGCAACGGACTTCGAGGGGGTGACCCGGACGGCCGAATCGCTGCCGGACCTGCTCGACCACGTCGACGGCCTGATCGCCGCGAGGACGATCGGCGGCGAGCAGCCCAACGCCGCCGACTTTCAGATCCTGGCCACGGTCCGGCTGCTGATGACGATCGAGGACCTGGCGCCCGTTTTGGAAGGCCGTCCCTCGACTCACCTGGCCCGCGAGCTGATGCCCGACTACCCGACGGGTGTGCCGGCCGGCCTGTTTCCGCAGCGCTGGCTGGACCTGCTCGCCTAGCGCCGCTCCACGACGCCGTCGCGGTCGGTGACGGTGCCGATCCGCTTCGCCGTGGGGTAGTGGGCGCGGAGCAGCTGCAGCGCCGCGTCCTGATCGCCCTCGGCGACGACGCAGACGAAGCCGCAGCCCATGTTGAAGACCTCGTACATCTCTGCCTCGTCGACCTCGCCGAGCTCCGCGATCAACCCGAAGAGCGGCGGGACCTCGAACGGATCGGAGATCTCGTAGCCGACCGGGGCCGCGAGCCGGGTGAGGTTGTTCAGCCCGTCGCCGGTGATGTGCGCGAGGCCGCGGACGTCGACCCTGGATCCGAGCAGCTCGCGGACGGGGCGCACGTAGATCTCGGTCGGCGCCAACAGCAGCTCGCCGAGCGGGGTCCCGAGCCGCTCGTCGTCGAGCGGGACCCCCTCGAGCACCCGGCGCGCGAGCGTGTAGCCGTTCGAGTGCAGGCCCGACGACGGCAGCCCGATCAGCGCGTCGCCGGGCTCGACGCCGGCGCCGTCGACGATCGCGTCGAGGTCGACCAGCCCGATTGCCGCGCCGCTCAGCTCCCAGCCGGAGACGATCTCGCCGACCTGAGCGATCTCGCCGCCCGGGATCTCGATCCCGGCCCGTTCGGCTCCGCTGCGCAGGCCGACGCCGATCGCCCCGCAGATCTCGGGGTCTGCCTCACGGCAGAGGACGAAGTCGAGCATCGCGATCGGCTCGGCGCCGACGCAGATCAGGTCGTTGACGTTCATCGCGATGCAGTCGATCCCGATCGTCGAGAAATCCCCCATCCGTCCGGCGACGAGCATCTTCGTGCCAACCCCGTCGGTGCCGAACGCCACCCCGGTGCGATCGTCGATCCGCAGGACGCTTGCGTAATGGCCGGGCAGCGGGACGACCCGGGACGGCTTGCCCGTCTCGATCAGCCTCAGGCTGCGGACCAGCGCCTCGACCGCGCTGTCGGCGTCGCGCTGGCTGACCCCGGCTCGGGCGTAGGCGTCGCTCATCGACTCATTCTGACCGCGACCACGGCCGCCAAGCCGAGCCGGTAGGCGGCGTACGGCCACAGCGCCCGGTCGCGTTCGACGACGCCGATGAGCCGCTGCGAGGCGAGCGTGGACGCGAACGAGGCCGCGACCCCGGCCCCCATCGCGCGGCGAAGCTCGGGCGTCACTCCCCGCCGGCGCAGCCGCGTGCCCTTGAGCAGCGTCGCCCCGACGATCACCGGCAGCGCGACGGTGCGCGAGAGCAGGTTGGCGTGCTCGCGGGTGAAGCGACGGGCGCGGGCGGCGGTCAGGGTGGCGCCGTTGCGCGAGACGCCGGGCGCCAGCGCCGCCGCTTGCGCGACCCCGAGCGCCAGCCCGTCGGCCGGGGTCGCGTCGCCGGGTCCGCGCTGCTGCGGGCGGGTGTCGGCCCAGAGCATCGCCGCCGCGCCGGCCGCCAGCCCGGCGGCGATCGTCCGCGGCCCGCCGAGGCGGGACTCGATCGGGCGCTCGAGGAAGTATCCGGCGAGCGCCGGGGGGATGAACGAGAGCGCGACGACCGCGGCGCGGCGGGCGTCGAAGGCGGCGAGCTCGGCGGCGATCTCGCGCCGCTGGCCGATCAGCAGCGCCCCGGCGGTGCCGGCGTGCAGGGCCACCTCGAAGCTCTTGCGAGCCTCGGGGTCGATCCCGCTCCAATCCCAGCCGGCCAGCCGCGGCAGCAGCGAGAGGTGAGCGGAGCTCGACACCGGCAACAGCTCGGTCGGTCCCTGGACGATCCCGAGCGCCGCCGCCCTGGCGACGGTGAGGCCGGGAGCGGCGGCCGCGCCGGACAACCCTACGCGGGCTTCGGATCGCGCCAACGACGGATCAGGAGCCAGATCAGCCCGCCGACCGCGAGGGCGATCACGAGGTAGTCGAAGTAGTGGAGCTTGTCGCGCCACTCCTCCCAGCTGTCGCCCACCTCGCGCCCGATGAACGCAAGCAGCGTCACCCAGGGGATGCAGCCCAAGAGCGTGAGCCACGTGAAGCGCCAGAAGGGCATCCGCGCGACGCCGGCCGGCAGGGAGATGAAGGTGCGGATGATCGGCAGCATCCGGGTGAAGAACACCGTTGCGTCCCCGTGGCGCTGGAACCAGTTGTCGGCCCACTCCAGGTGCTTGCGGTTGATGTGGATGAAGCGGTTCTTGTCGAGCAGCTCGAGCCGCCCGTAATAGCCGGCCGCGTAGGCGATCCACGAGCCGACGACGTTCCCGAGCACCCCCGCGGCGATGATCCCGAACATCGTCATGTCGCCCTCGGAGACGTTGAAGCCGGCGAACAGCATGATCGCCTCGCTGGGGACCGGGATGCAGGCGCTCTCGAGCGTCATCAGGATGAACACCCCGAGCACGCCGACCGCGTCGATGAAGTCGGTCGCCGCGTTGACGATCGGATCGAGGATCGCGTCGGTGACCGAGGCGGGGGCGAGCGACAGCTGGAGGCTGAGCGGGTCCATGCGAGCCGGACACCTTACCCACCGGCATCCGTGATTCCGCCCTACACTCGCTCGCGATGCAACGCCTGTCCGACCCTGTGTACCGGCGTCGGGCGCTGGAGTTCACCGCCGACGCGCTGCTCTGCGCGCTCGCCTTGGCGCTCGCTTTCTTCCTCCGCTTCCTCGACGCCGGCGGCGATATCCCCGAGCGCTACGTGAGCATGCTCGTCGGCTCGGTCGCCTTCGTCGCGATCGGCAAGTCCCTGGTGCTCGAGGTCCTCGGCCAGCACCATCAGTGGTGGCGCTACTTCCGGCTTCCCGATCTCTGGCCGCTGGTCCGGGCGCTGGCCGTCGCGAGCGCGCTCCTCGTCCTCATCTTCGTCCTCGTCAAGCCGTACCCGGACAGCCTGCCGCGGTCGGTCGTGATCATCGACTTCATCCTCTGTTGCGTCTTTCTCGGCGGCGCGCGGCTGGCCAGGCGGTCGATCGCCGAGCGCCCGCAACGCACCGCGCGCGGGCGCTCGCGCAGCCTGCTCGTGATCGGCGCCGGGTCGGGCGGCCAGATGGTCGTTCGCGAGCTGCAGCTGAACCCCGGCCTCGGCGCCCACGCGATCGGCTTCGTCGACGACGACCCCTCGAAGCGCAACATGCGTGCCGCCGGGGTGAAGGTGCTCGGGACGACCGCGGAGCTCGGCGCGATCCTCGACCGGACCTCCCCCGACGAGGTCGTGATCGCGATCCCCTCGGCCCCGGGCGTCCTGCGCGGCAACGTCGTCGCCGCCTGCCGCGAGCGCGAGATCGAGGTCCGCACGCTGCCGACCGTGTTCGAGCTCTTGCGTGGCGGCGTCCAGCTCACCCGCCAGCTGCGCGAGGTGCGGGTCGAGGACGTGCTCGGTCGCGACCCGGTGGTGATGGAGCTCGACCGGGTCGGCGCCTACCTCGAGGACAAGCGCGTCCTGGTCACCGGCGCCGGCGGCTCGATCGGCTCCGAGCTCGTGCGCCAGATCGCCCGGGTGCGCCCGCGGCTGCTGGTCCTGCTCGACCACGCCGAGGACAACCTGTTCGAGATCGACCGCGAGATGACCTCGAACTGGCACTTCACGCGGATCGAGTCGGTGCTCGCCGACTGCAAGGAGGGCGACCGGATGCTCGAGGTGATGCAGCGGTTCAAGCCCGAGGTCGTCTTCCACGCGGCGGCCTACAAGCACGTGCCGCTGATGGAGACCAATCCGCTCGAGGCGCTCCGCAACAACGCGATCGCCACCCAGGTGACCGCGAAGACCGCGGCCGCCTCCGGCGCGGAGAGGTTCGTGCTCGTCTCGACCGACAAGGCCGTCAACCCGCGCACGGTGATGGGCGCGACGAAGGCGATGGCGGAGTGGATCGTCGCCGCGGTGGGCGCGCGCCACCCCGCGACCCGGTTCACGACGGTCCGCTTCGGCAACGTGCTCGCGTCGTCCGGGAGCGTCGTCCCGATCTTCCGCTCGCAGATCGAGCAGGGCGGGCCGGTGACCGTCACCCACGAGGAGATGACCCGCTACTTCATGACGATTCCGGAGGCTGTGCAGCTGGTGATCCAGGCGGGCGACCTGGGCGCCGCGTCGGGCGAGGTCTACGTCCTCGAGATGGGCGAGCCGGTGAGCATCGTCGACCTGGCGCGCAACATGATCCGCCTCGCCGGGTACGAACCCGAGACCGACATCGCGATCGAGATCATCGGCGTCCGGCCCGGGGAGAAGATTCACGAGGAGCTCTTCAACGTCGACGAGCGCCCGCAGCCGACGACCGCGGAGCGGATCGTCCGCGCGGTGCGCACCGACCAGCTCGACCCGGACTGGGTCGAGGCGACGGTCGAGGAGCTGCTCGACCTGGTCGCGACCGGCGACGAAGCGGGTCTTGCGCAGCAGGTCGTCGCGCTGATGGGCGGCGAGGGAACGACGCGCCACACGCTCGCCTGATCGGCAAGACTTCCCCACTCGCATGACCGACCTGATCGACGAGATCGGGCCCTACCTCGGCATCGCCGCATTTCTGGGCCTCGCGATCCTCGCCTTCCTCATCATCCAGCAGGCCCGTGAGGTACGGCGTCTGCGGGAGTGGGCCGGACGCGCTCCGGAGCGCGCCGGCGAGGCTGCCGAGGCGGAGATCGCGGCCGCCGAGGCGCGCGGCGAGGAGGCCGAGGCGGAGGAGGCCGAGGAGGCCGAGGAGGCGCCACCGAGCCGCGCGGCGCTCTGGCTGCGTGGGGTGGGCGACTGGATCGGGGAGCGATGGGCGGCGATCGACCGCCGCCTCCCGGTCGACCCGCGCTACATCGTCGCCGTGCTCGCCGCGGCCGTGATCGCGGCCGGCGTGCTGACCAGCGGCTTCGGTCTGGTCGGCGGCGACGACACCGGTGGGAGCGGAGGCGACGGCAACAAGGGCAGCGACAAGCCGAAGGAGGAGAAGGTCGAGGTGGCGGTCCTCAACGCGACCCAGGAGGAGGCGGTCGGCGGCGGCGAGATCGCCGGGGTCGCGGGTCTGGCCGGTGTGGTCGCCAAGCAGGTGATCCAGCCGACGGACTTCGGCGTCGGCGAGAAGGCCGACGCCCCGTCGGGCTTCGACGAGACGACGGTCATGTTCGAGCCCGACAACGAGGCGGACGCCACCGAGCTTGCGGACGCGGTTGCCGACCAGCTCGGCGAACCCGAGGTGACGCCGATGATCGACGAGATCCGCGACGTCGCCGGCGGCGCTCCGCTGGCGCTGGTGATCGGCCGCGACGACGCCGACTTCGGCTCCTAGTCTCGTGCAGGTCGGCGAGATCTTCGACACGGTCGGCGGCTTCATCGCGCTCGGGTCGCTGATCGGTGTGCTGCTCCTGCTGCCGCTCTACCTCTCGCAGCGCCGCGACGTCCGCCGCCTGCACGCGTGGATGGAGGGCGAGCCGGACTATCCGGCGGAGAACCTCGCCGTCAGCGAGCGGCGGCTCGACGCCGCCGAGGCGGAGCTCGAGGAGCTGACCGGGGCGACCGCGATCGCCGAGCCCGCCGCGGGGACGACCCCCGGCGTGGGGTCCGCTGCAGCGGCCCGGGTGACCCACGAGCGGCCCGCGCTCGAACGGATCACGATGGAGCGGGCTGCGCTGGCGCCGCATCCACGCTGGCGCCGGTTCGTCAACCGGGCCACGCAGCCGCGCGTCCTCGTCGCGATCGGCGTCGTGGCGCTGCTGCTCGGCGTCGGGGCGATCGTGATCACCCAGGACCTGCTCTACGAGGACGAGGCACCGGGCGGCCCGCGGATCGGGGCGATCAACCCGGCCGACGTCGAGGTAGCGGTCCTCAACGGCACCTCGATCAACGGGCTCGCGGGCAAGGTCGCATCCGACCTCAAGGCCGGCGGCTACGCGGTCGGGGCGATCACCAACACCGCGCCCGGCGTCGAGAGGACCGAGGTCTTCTACGCCAAGCATCAGAAGCCCGCAGCGCAGAAGGTCGCCCGCGACCTCGGGGTCGGCAAGGTGGACCCGCTGGAGCCCGAGCTGCGCGACCTCGCCGGCGGCGCCGACGTGGTCGTAATCGCGGGAGAGGACCGCGCTTAGTGCTCCCCGCCGCGGCCAGCGCCGCTGCCCACGGTGGGGAGCACTAGTGCTAGGGGGCCGCGTCGCGCTCGGCGCGGCGCTGTTCTTCTGCGCGCTCGCCGCCACCCTCGTCACTGCGGTGCTCGTGGTCAGGGCGCGGACGCCCGACCTCGTGCTAGAGGTCACCGAGCCGGCGGCGAGCGATCCGGCCGAGTTCGCTCCCGGCGGCCCACCTCCGAACGAGGTCCCGATCACCTTCTTCGTCCGCGAGGACGACGGCCACGCCCTGGTGGGGATCGTCGACAGCCAGGAGGACCTGGTCCGCACCCTCGACGGCGACGTCGCCCTCGCCAAGCGCCGCCGGGTCACCTACACCTGGGACGGGCGCACCGACTCGGGCGAGTTCGCACCACCGGCCCGCTACCGGCTGCTGGTCGAGCTGCCGAGCGAGGACCGGGCGATGATCTGGCCGCGACGGATCACGGTCCTGCCGGCATCGGTCGAGAACGCAGAGGCCGGCTCGGATTCGCCGTGACCGCCTCGGCGCTCGAGTGGATCGGGATGCTCAGCGCCTGCGGCGCCGCGGCGACGGCGCTCGTCGTCCGCGATCACCGCCTGCGGCTCGCAGCGATGGCAGCCGCGCTGGCGATCGCGCCGATCGTCGTCCTCGGCAGCGTCTGGGACGAGCCGCGGGTGATCGACTTCCGCCACAGCGCGACGCAGATCGGACTCGCCGCGCTGGTCGCGATCGGCGGACTCGCCGCGCTCACCGCTCTGTTTCGCCGTTATTCCGCTGCGCTGCCAATCGTCGCCGTGGCCGTGCTCCCGCTGCGGGTCCCGCTCGAGATCGGCGGCGAGACCGCGAACCTGCTGGTGCCGCTGTATCTGGTGATCGCCGCCGGGGTCATCAGGACGGCGATCGCCGAGCCGCGGCCGCGGGCCGACGGGATCTGGCCCACCCGGCTGCGCTGGGTGCTCGCCGCGACCCTGATCCTCTACGCGATTCAGGCGAGCTACTCCGAGGACGTCCCGAACGCGATCGAGAACATCGGCTTCTTCCTCGTCCCGTTCGCGGTCCTCTTCGTGTTGCTCGCCGAGCTCGACTGGTCGCCGCTACTGCTGCGCAGGACCCTGATCGCGGTCGCACTCGTCGCCTCGGCCTGCGCCCTGGTCGCGATCTACCAGTACTTCGCCCGCGACCTGTTCCTCAACCCCGAGCTCTTCGACGCCAACGAGCTCCATGTCTACTTCCGCGTCAACTCGATCTTCTTCGACCCCAACGTCTTCGGCCGCTACCTGGCGCTGGCGCTGACCGCGATCGGCGCCTGCATCGCCTGGGGCGGGGCGCGACGCGAGCTGACGCTCGCCTTGCTGGTCTTCGCGCTCGGCCTCGTCGGGCTCGCGTTCAGCTACTCACTGACCAGCTTCGCGGCCCTGATCACCGGACTGGCGGTCGTCGCGATCCTGCGCTGGAGTTGGCGCGGCGTCGCCGCGGTCGCGGGTCTCGGCGCGGTCGCCCTGGTCGCGCTGGTGATCGCCGGCGGGACCCCGACCTCCGACATCCAGAGCGACCGCAGCATCGACAGCGGCCACTCCGACCTGGTCGAGGGCGGGCTCGAGCTCGCCGAGGACCGACCGTTCGCCGGCTGGGGGTCCGGCGCCTTCGGTCGCGCCTTCTACGAGCAGATCGAGCCGGCCCGCACCACCGTCTCGCACTCCGAGCCGATCACCGTCGCCGCCGAGCAGGGGGTGATCGGGCTGATCCTCTACGCCGCGCTCCTGGTCTGCGCGCTGGTCACCGCCTTCGGAGCGCACGCCGGGGCCTCGTTGGCGCGAGCCGCGGTCGCCGCCTGCTTCTGCGCGATCCTGCTCGACAGCTTCGGCTACACGGGCTTCGTGATCGACCCTGCGGTCTGGGCTCTGCTCGCGCTCGCGGTCGCCCTACGGCGAAATCCGCCCGCGCCCTCCGCGACGATGGGCTAGATGTTCGGCTACCTGCGCCGCCTTGCGACCACGGGCGCCGCATACACCGCCTCGAGCGTGCTCTCGAAGCTGCTCGCGGTTGCGCTGCTGCCCGTCTACACGCGTTACCTGACCCCCGCGGACTACGGCGCCGCAGAGGTCGTCCTCGCCTCGGTGATCGCGGTCAGCATCCTCGTTCGCCTCGGGCTGATCGAGGCCCTGCTCCGCTTCTACTACCTCTCGGACGTCGACCGCCCCGCGGTCGTGCGGACCGGCTTCGCGGCGCTGTTCTGGGCGACGACCGCGGCGGCGCTGATCCTGCTCCCGTTCGCAGAGCCGATCTCCGAGGCGCTGCTCGATCAGGCGGATCCGGAGCTCGTCCGGCTCGGGGTGCTCGGGCTCTGGACGCTGACCCTCTGGGAGTACGCGCTCACCCTGCTGCGGGTCGACGAGCGCGCCCGCGCCTATTTCGGGCTCACGGTGCTGAACGTGGTGGCGACCATCCCGGTCACCGTCTGGCTGGTCGCCGTCGAGGACGAGGGCGCGGCCGGGATCCTCTGGGGCACCTTCGGCACCGGGGCCGCGTTCCTCGTCGTGCAGCTGTGGCGCGAGCGCCGGCGTCTCGCACTCGCCGTCCAGGTGCCGCTGCTGCGGCGGATGATCCGCTTCGGGCTCCCGACGATGCCGGCCGAGCTCTCGCTCTACTCGCTCAACTTCATCGACCGGATCCTGATCGTCCGTTTCGCCGGCCTCGCCGAGGCAGGGCTCTACGCGCTGGCGATCAAGTTCGCCCAGGGGATGAACGTGATCGCCCGCGCGTTCCAGCTCGCCTGGCCGCCGCTCGCCTACTCGATCGCCGACGACGACGAGGCGCGCCGCGCCTACAGCCTCGTCTTCACCTGGTTCGCCGCAGTCTGCGCGTTCGGGGTCGCCGGGCTCTGGCTGCTCTCCCGCTGGATCGTCGACTGGCTCGCCGCCCCGGATTTCTTCGAGGCCCACGAGGCGGTTGGCCTGCTGGCGACCGGGATCGCCCTCTACGCGCTGTACCTCGTGCTCGTCGTCATCCTCGGTCGCACCGGGCGGACCGAGTTCAACCTCCCGGCGACGATCGCCGGCACCGTTGTCAACATCGTCCTCAACCTGATCCTGATCCCCTCGCAGGGGATCGTCGGTGCCGGGATCGCCCTCGTCGCCTCCTACCTCGTCGTGCTCGTGCTCATGTACGCGCTGACCCAGCGGCTGTTCCCGGTTCCGTACGAGTGGGGGCGGCTGGCGCTGCTGGTCGGGGTGACGGCAGCGACCGTCGCCGCCGGCGAGCTGCTGTTGCCGACCGACGGCTTCGACGGCTTTGCCACGCGGACGCTGCTGTGGCTGGCGCTGCCGCTGATCCTGCTCGCGACAGGCTTCTTGACCGCCGAGGAGCGAGCCGGGATCCGGGCGATGCTGCGGCCGTCCGCCGTCCGCGCGCGCCTGGAGGCGGCGGCCGCCAAGCCGGCCACCGCCAAGGACGAGGACGGCGGCTACGCCCCCGAGGTCTACGAGTCGGTCCGCGCCGACGAGGATCTGCGCTGAGCACGTAGAAGCAGAGGGGCGATGGTCGCCCTCATCCCACCGGGCCTGTTCGTGCTCGCCTGGGTCTTCGCCCTGGTCGGCTCGGAGGCCCCCGGGACCGATGCGTCGACGGCGTTCGACGAGAACGCGCTTCGCTGGGTCCTCTTCCTCGCGGTCGGGTGGACGGGCGTCGGCGCGGCGATCCCGCACACGATCTTCGCCCGCCAGACCGCGAAGTCGATCGGCTGGGAGACGAACGGCTTCCAGTACGAGGTCGGCTTCGCGAACCTCGCGATCGGGCTCACCGGGATCTACGCGGCGAACCAGGACGCCTCGCAGGTCTGGGTTGCGGCGGCGATCGCCGGCGGGGTGTTCCTCACGCTCGCCGGGGTCTACCACGTGGTCGAGATCTTCCGCGACCGCAACTACGCGCCCGGCAACACGGCGATCCTGATCAGCGATTTCGGAATCCCGATCTCGCTGCTCGGCCTCCTGCTGGCGACGAACGCGATCTAGCGTCGAACGTCCCTGAGTAGCCCCTAGAGGGCACATTCAGGGACGTTCACCGCATTGCGGGTCGTACGCGCGTTCAGCCCCCGCTCAGGCAGCCGGCGACGCCGGGGACCACGGCCTGCCGCTTGACCGCCGGGTTCGGGGAGCGCAGCCAGCGGGTCTTCAGCTTCGAGTAGTAGTAGCCGTCTCCGCACTGCTTGATCCTCGAGAGCTTCACCTCGACGGCATAGGTGAACGTCTTGAGCTCCGCGCGACCGCCGACGTCGACCGCGCGCACGCCGTAGAACTTGCCCTTGGCGACGGCCGTCTTGTCGCTCCAGCCGTTCCAACGCAGCCCCTTCCACCCGGCGTCGGCGGTGGCCGTGATCCGCTTTGGCCGCTGCCGGGCGTCCAGACCGCCCGGCTCCTCGGAGACGAGGACCCGCGGCGTCAGGACGCGCTCGAAGCGTGCCCGGACGAGGATCCCGTTGGTCCGCCACTCGCCGGGATAGGAGCAGGCCTCGTAGCCGCCGACCACGGTCACGTCGATGCTGTCGGCGCCGACGTCGACGGCCTCGATCGTCCCCAGCCGCTGGTCGCCGAAGCCGTCGCGGATCGGATCGCCGGCGTGCGGCTCGAGCACCTCGACGTTGCCGGCCCCGTCGGGCAGGCGGTAGCTCTTCGTCACCCGCTGATCGCAGGCGATGTCGAGCGCGTCGCCGTCCTGAAAGGTGTCGTGCTCCGTGACCGTGAACTCGGCGTTCGCGGTCGCCGTGAGGCCGGTCGTGGCGACGGCGACGGCGGCGAGGCAGGTCTTCAGCATCCGGGTGCTCATCTGATCGCGGCTCCTTCTCGGGGTTGACCGAGCTCAGCATCGGCGACGCTGTGGCCCGCCACATCGGGGGTCACCCCAAAAGTCCGACCCCAAGGTTTCAGGCCGGCGGAACCCAGCGCTCGCCCCGCTCGAGACCACCGAAGCCGACCCAGAGCGCGTTCATCGCCGCCGCGACCACCTGCCGCGCGCGGCACCTCGCGGTGGTCGTACCACCACAGTGCGAGCCCGGCGATCGCCGAGCGCATCAGCTCGATCACCATCTCGCGGGCGACCCGCTCGTCGGAGCCGGCGATCGCGTCGGCGCCTGGCAGGGTGTCGAGCAGCGGCAGCAGCCCGGCGCTGCTCTCGGCCTGGATCGCCCGGTGGGCGGCCTGCACCTCGGCATCGCCGGTCGTGTCGCGGAAGATCATCCGCCAGGCGTACGGATGAGACTCGACGTAGGCGAACCAGGCGTCGAGCGCCCGCGGGATCCGGACCTCCGCCGCCCCGCCGGCCCCCAGGTTCTCCTGCCAGACGGCGCGCATCTGAGCCAGGTGCTTGCCGAGCAGGCGCGCGTGCAGGTCCGCCTTCGAGTCGAAGTGGTCGTAGACGACGGGCGCCGAGACACCGGACCGGCGGGCGATCTCGCCGATCGTCGCCGCCTGGTAGCCGTGCTCGGCGAAGACCTCGGTCGCCGCCCGCTCGATCACCTCGCGCCGCGCCTCCGGGCGCATTCTCGTCCTCGTCGCCAATCCTCCGCTCCTGATATAACCTAACGATCGCTAGGTTAGTGCCCAGGGGGGACGACAGGAGCCTGAGATGTCCGCACACGCAGAGCCCAGACCGCTGACCGCGACCGAGCCCTGGTCGCTGATCCAGAGGGGGGTGCTCGCGATCTGCGTCTTCCAGCTCGGCTGGGCGCTCGCCGGCCTGATCGCGGAGCCCAGCTTCGAGTTCGGCGCCGGGGCACCGACCGAGACCGTGCTCTGGGTCGACTTCAACGGCGTCCACGCGCTCTCCGGCTTCCTGCTCTTCGGACCCGGCCTGGTGGCGGCGACCCGGAAGGGCTGGGCGCTGCTCTACGCGGTGGCGGCGTCCGGGGCGCTGATCGTCACCGGGCTCTGGGCGCTCGCGAGCACCGAGCCGGCCTGGGTGTTCAGCTTCCCCAACAACGAGCGCGACGCGGTCCTCCACCTCGCGACGGGCGTGCTGTTCGGCGTCCTGGCCTTGATTCAGCTGCGCCGCGACCGCGACGCGTTGTAGGCCTCGGCGGCCTCGCGCAGCCCTTCGCCGCGATCCGGGTGCAGCGCTTGGCGGGCGTGCAGCCGGTAGATGGCGGCCTCGTGTCCGGGGAGGGCGAGCGCGACGAGCGCGCGGACCGCGTAGGACCAGGCGGCCAGGACCCCGGCGATCCGGGCGGTGACCGGCCCGTGATGCTTTCGCAGGTAGCGGTCGCGGCCGCGGTGGAACTCGACGATCCGCCGTTCGCCGGCGCCGCGGTCGGTCGCCAGTTGCTCGTGGTGGATGACCGTGGCCGCCGGGACGTGGAGGATGCGCCAGCCCGCGTCGCCGAGCCGCTTGCAGAAGTCGGTCTCGTCCGAATAGACGAAGAAGTCCGGGTCGAGATAGCCGACCTCGCGCGCGGCTTCGCGCCGGACCAGCATCGCCGCCGACTGCACCCAGCCGACCTCGCGGGTGCGCTCGCCGCCGCTCTGCGTGACCAGGAGCCGGTGCAGGAAGAGCGCCGACGCGATCGCGGTGCCCAGTCCGGGAAGCCGCCACGCGCAGGGCTGCGCGCGCCCGGCGGGATCGAGCAGCAGCGCTCCGGCGGCCGCCGCCTTCGGGTCGGCCCGCAGGGCGCCGACCAGCGCCTCGACCGCGCCGTCGCGTAGCTCCGAGTCCTCGTTGAGCAGCAGGCAGAGGTCGCCGCGCGCCTCGGCGAGCAGGATGCTGTCGAGCTTCGCCTTGCCCTCGCGCCGCTCGCCGCGGATCAACCGCAGACGCCCGCCGATCCCTTCGCCGCTCGCGTTCCAGCGTTCGACGGCGTCCGCCGAGCCGTCGTCGGAAGCGTTGTCGAGCACCAGGACCTCGGTCCCGGCGGCCTCGATGCCGTGGTCTCGGATCGACCTCAGGCAGGCGAGCAGGAGCTCGCGGCCGTTCGTGTTGACGACGCAATAGGAGAGATCCACGGAAGAATCGTTGTAGATGCGCGTCCAAGTCGTCGATCCGCCGGCGTTCACGCCCCCCTATGACCGTGCGCTGTGCGCGGCGCTCGCCGCCGCCGGGGCCGAGGTCGAGCTGGTGACGAGCCGGTTCGAGTACGGCCCGGTCGCCGAGCCCGAGGGCTACGACGTGACCGAGCTCTTCTACCGCCGCTCGACCGCTCGCGGGGTCGAGGCGCCCGGGCGCCGCGGCCTGCGGCTCGCCGAGCACGTACCCGGGATGCGCCGCCTGCGCGCCCATGCCGCGGGCGCCGACATCGTCCACCTGCAGTGGCTCAGCGTCCCGGATCTCGATCGCTTCCTGCTGCCGCGGCGCCCCCGGGTGTTCACGGTTCACTATCCGCTTCCGACCGCCGCGCGCGCGCGCAAGCGCCAGCGCGCGCTGCTCTCGCGCATGGACGCGCTGGTCGCCCACTCCGAGCACGGCGCCGCCGAGCTGCGCGCGCTGGTCGGCGACCCGACCCGGGTGCACCGGATCCCGCACGGTGCCTTCGAGCACCTGACCCGCGTGCCGGACGAGCGCCCGCTGCCGGACGAGCTCGCGGCGGTGGACGGGCCGGTGATCCTCTGCTTCGGCCTCGTTCGCCCCTACAAGGGGGTCGACGTCCTGATCGAGGCGTTCGGCCAGGTCGAGGGCGCCGAGCTGTGGATCGTCGGGATGCCGCGCATGGATCTGACGCCGCTGCGGGCGCTCGCCGAACGCTGTCCGGGCACGGTGCGCTTCGTCGACCGGTTCATCACCGACCCGGAGATCCCGGCCTACTTCCGCCGCGCCGACATCGTCGCGCTTCCCTACCGTGCGATCGAGCAATCCGGCGTCCTCTACACGGCGCTCGCGTTCGGCAACGCGATCGTCGCCAGCGCGATCGGCGGCTTCACCGAGATCGGGGAGCGCGATGGCGCCCTCCGGCTCGTCCCCGCGGGCGACCCGGCGGCGCTCGGCGAGGCGCTCGGCGAGCTGGTCGCCGACCCCGATCGCCGCGCCGCGCTCGCCGCCGCCGCCCGGCGCGCCGCCGCGGGGCCGTACTCGTGGGGCGAGATCGCCGCGCGAACGCTCGACCTCTACCGCGGCCTCGTCCACGGATAATCGGCGCCGATGGGAGTGCTCGAGGTCCTCTTCTGGGTGGCGGCGGGGCTGCTCGTCTACACCCACGTCGGCTACCCGCTGCTGCTCGCGCTGCTCGCCCGCCGCCGGCGCGCGCCCGGCTCCGGAGCTCGCGAACCTGCCCGCCGTCTCGCTGATCGTCGCCGCCCACGACGAGGCGGCCGTGATCGCCGCCAAGGTCGCCAACGCCCTCGCGCTCGATTACCCGCGCGAGCTGCTCGAGGTGATCGTCGCCTCTGACGGCTCCGCCGATCGCACCGCCGAGCTCGCCCGCGAGGCCGGCGCCGACCTCGTGCTCGAGCTCCCGCGGGCCGGCAAGGTCCCGGCTCAGAACGCGGCCGCCGAACGCGCCCGCGGCGAGCTGTTCGCGTTCAGCGACGCGAACGCGACGTGGGAGCCCGGCGCCCTGCGCGAGCTGGTCGTTCCGTTCGGCGATCCCGACGTCGCCTACGTCTGCGGCCAGGCGCGGCTGCTCGACCAGGGCGGCTCCAACCAGGAGGGTGCCTACTGGCGCTATGAGCTCGCGATCCGCGCCAACGAGTCGGCCCTCGCGGGGGTCACCGCCGGCAACGGTGCGATCTACGCGGTCCGCGCCTCCGAGTACCTGCCGCTCGGACCCGCGGCGAGCCACGACCTCTCGTTCCCGTTCATGTTCACCAAGCGCGGCCTGCGCGCCCTCTACGCGCCGGGGGCCGTCTCCGAGGAGAGGATGATCGCGACCACCGAGGGCGAGTTCGCGCGCAAGCGGCGGATGATGCGCGGGATCTTCGACGAGGTCGTCCGCGACGGGATGCTCGCCCCCCGCGGCTACGGGGCGGCCTACGCGTTCGAGATCTACAGCCACCGGGGCCTGCGCTACGCGTCCCCGCTCCTGCACCTGGTGGCGCTGGGGACGAACCTCGCTCTGCTCGACGCCGGGCCGATCTACGCCTTCACGCTCGCGATCCAGCTGCTGGTCCTGCTCGCGGCGGCGCTGGCGGGCGCTGTGCCGCTGCTGCCGCTGCGGATCGCCCGCTACTACGTGCTGATGACCGCCTCGATCGCCGCCGGCCTCTGGGACCGAATCCGCCATGGCACCCCCGGCGCCTGGGAGAAGGCCGAGGGGACCCGGTGAGGCGGGCGCTCGATCTGCTGATCGCCGGGGTCGCGCTGGTCGTGTCGGCGCCGCTGATCGCGATCGCAGCGGTCGCGATCAAGTTCGACTCGCGCGGACCGGTCCTCTACATGGCGCGCCGGGTCGGACGCGACGGCGAGCCGTTCGACCTCTACAAGCTGCGCACGATGCACACCGGCAATGACCCGGTCGGGGTCGGAACTCCGGTCCTCGCCGGCGATCCGCGGGTGACCCGCGTCGGCGGCTTCCTGCGCCGCTTCTCGCTCGACGAGCTGCCCAACCTGATCAACGTGATCCGCGGTGAGATGTCGGTGGTGGGCCCGCGGCCGACGCTCGCCGCCCAGGTCGACGACTACACGCCGCGCCAGCGCCGCCGGCTCGAGGTCAAGCCGGGGCTGACCGGCTGGGCGCAGGTGAACGGGCGCGCCGGGATTCCCTGGGAGGATCGGATCGAGCTCGACGTCTGGTACGTCGAGCATCGCTCGATCGAGCTCGACCTTCGCATCCTCGCCCGGACGGCGCGGCTGCTGCTCACCGGGCACGGGCTGTACGGATAGGCGCCCGGTAGGGTGCCCGCCGTGGCCAAGGCCGACGTAGCCCTGCGCGACTTCCGCCCGGCGGACGCGGAGGCGGTTCACCGCTGGTTCAACGACGAGCGGGTGACCGCCGACCTGGTCGGCAGTCGCGACTCGTTCACGCTCGAGAACGCCGCCGGATGGGTCGAGCGGGCGATGGACACCTCCGAGGACCGCAGGTGGGCGATCACGATCGACGGCGACGACGCCGCGGTGGGCTTCGTCGCCCTCTTCGGGCTCGACCGCCAGCTCGGCCCCGAGCTTGCGGTGCTGATCGGCGAGCCGGCGGCGTGGGGCAAGGGGGTCGCCCGCGAGGCCGAGCGCCAGGCGTGCAACCGGGCCTTCGCCGACCACGAGGCGCACCGGATCCACGCCGAGATCCCGGCCACCAACGAGGCCGCGCAGAAGGTCGTCACCTTCCTCGGCTTCCGCCACGAGGGCACGATGAAGGCGGCGATCCGGCGCGGCGACGAGCGGATCGACAACCAGGTCTGGGGCCTGCTCCCCGAGGACTTCACCGGGTGGGACTAGCGACGGCCGAGCTGCTCGCCGACCGGGGCGCCGAGGCTGAGAGCGACGACCTGTTCCGCTGCCGCGCCTTCCTTGACGCCGAGGGCGTCACCCACACACTGCGGATCGAGTCGAACGAGCGGACCGCGCTGGTGCCGCTGGTCGTCCGTGAGCTCGAGGGCTCGGAGGGACTCGACGCGATTTCGCCCTACGGCTACCCGGGCGGGACCCTGAGCGGGACCGGGCCGGCGCCGACCGCGCCCGACGTCGACTGGTCGGCCACCGGCCTGGTCAGTGTCTTCGGCCGCGAGCGGCTCGGGGCCGAGCCCTGGCTCGCCGGCGCGACGGAGCGCTCGCGCGTCCTCGTCCACGACCCGGCCGCCGCGCGCCGGGTCCGGCCCCGCCTCGCCGAGCAGGTCCGCGCCAACGAGCGCGATGGCTGGGCCGTCGAGGCGATTCCCGGCCCCGAGTCCGGCGATGGCGACCGCGACGCGTTCGCCATCGCCTACACGCAGACGATGCGCCGCGCCGAAGCCGCCGAGCGCTACTTCTTCGCCCGCGAGTACTTCGACGCCGTGCTGTCCTTCGAGCGCAGCTGGCTGGTCGTCGCCCGGCGCAAGGGCGAGGTTGGAGCGGCGGCGATCGCCGCGCTCAGCGACTCGCTCCTCCACTACTACCTCGGCGGGACCGCCGCCGCCGCCCGGGACGCCTCGCCGTTCAAGAACGTCGTCACCGCGATGCTCGACCTCGCCGACGAGCTCGAGCTGCCGCTCAACCTCGGCGGCGGGGTGACCCCCGGCGACGGCCTCGAGACCTTCAAGCGCGGCTTCGCCAATACCGACCTCCCCTTCCACACCCAGGAGGTGGTCTGCGACCCCGACGCGTACGCCGAGCTCAGCGCCGGCCGCGACGCGGGCGGCTACTTCCCGGCGTACCGGGCGAGCTGAGCGGCACGCGCCGGCAGCGCAGCTGCCGCGCGGAAGACGTCGCTGCCACGGCCCAGCGACGCGCGCACCCTGCCGTCGGCGAACGGCAGCGGGAGTGTTTCGAGCGGTCCGTAGGCGAGGTCGCCGGTCAGGCGCCCGCGGCGGCCCGCGCGTTCGAACGTCCCGGTCCCGGTGAGCGGCGCGGGCGGCAGGATCGTGGCTCGAGTCAGCGAGCGGTTGAAGGTGAAGGTGTCGCGCGGAGCCTCGAGCCCGGTGATGTGGGCCACGAAAACGGCGGCCTGCTGCGAGATCCGCTGCGCCGAGAACACGACTGGGCCGTGTTTGCGCCGGACCGCGAGGAGGGTCTGGAACACCCGCTCTCCGGTCCAGCTCCGCTGGTCCACCTCGAGCACCGTCGCCTCCCGGCCGCGCTTGCTCACAAGCTCGAGATCGGCGGCGGCGTAGCAGCCGTTGCCCGTGACGACCGACACCCGCCCGCCGGCGCTCGTCGTCGACGCCGCTGCCGCGGTCCCCTCGCCCGCGTACGACGCCTGGCCGGTGAACGTTCCCCGGTATTCCCTCACGCGGCAGTCGCCGAGCGTCCCCCCACGTGGATCCCCGTCTGCGCGAAAGCTCATGTCGACCGATCCGTAGGCGCCCAGGTCGACGCTGACACGCCGCCGGGTGACAATTGCCTCGGAGTCGTAGAAGGCGCTCTCGTAACGCCCCGCCTTGTGGTCGAAGGACGACGCGACGATCGCGGCGCGTCCGTCCTCGGCCGCGACGTTGACCTGCTGCCCGGCGACCGTAGGAATCCGGAACGACGCCGAGATTGACTTGTGCTTGGCCTCGGCCGGCCCGGCACACGCCGCCGCGAGCAGCAGGCCGGCGATTACGGCCCGCCCGCGCACGGCTACCGCGGTGTCACGCCGCCGCCGTCGGGTGGTGGCGGCTCCGTGGGGGGCGGCTCGATGGGTGGCGGCTCCTCGACGTTCGCGTATTTCTCGATCCGCGCCTGAATTCGGTGGCGGATGCCCACGATCATCGCGTCCAGCGCCTCGCCTGGACAGGCGGTCAGGCCGATCGTCCCGTGGCCGATCACCTCGTTGAGGCGCACCCGGCGCCCGGACGGGTAGCGGCTCAGGTCGCCGCCCGCGGAGACCATGGCGGTCTTGCCGACCGCGTCGATGTCGTGGTAGGCGAGCTTCCACGCCAGGTAGTGGACGATCGACTTCACCGCGGCCGCCGTCGGTGCTTCCTTCGTGTGCGTCCCGATCGAGGAGATCGCGGTCGTCTGCTCGTTGAATCCCTGCGCCTGGGCCCCGACGACCGCCTTCCTCATCCCGCCCGCCCGCCCCTGGTAGACGTTCCCGAAGCGGTCGACGAGGGCCTGGTATCCGATGTCGTTCCAGCCGTTGGCGTTGCGGTGGTAACGGCAGATGCCGAGCACGATCGAGGGAGCCTCGGCCTCGCTGTAGTCGTTCGCGGTCACCGTGTGGTGGATGACGCCGGCCTTGACGTGGCCGTAGGCAGGGTGCTCCCGGGGCGGACAGCCTCCCTGCTCGAGCTCGGCGCCCCATTGGGGCCGGGTGACGACCGCCGGCCGCGGTGGCGCCGCCTCGGCCGACGGCTGCAGGGCCCCGGTCGCCGAGATGAACGCGGAGTTGATCGCCTCCCGCGCGCCGGTGAGGATGCTGCTCGCGGTGCTCGTCGTCCCCGAGACGTTGACGTAGTGCAGCGTCCCCGACGGCCGCCAGCCGCGGGCGCGGACCTGGAGCTCGTCGGCGCCGCCGAAGTAGACGGGATTGCCGTCCTCGGCCTCGACCCAATCGCTCCACTCGCCGCCCGAGTCGCGGCCACGGATCTCCAGCGCGCGCCGCTCGCCGGCGAGCCCGGCGAGGTCGAAGCGCTCCGGGGCGACGATCACCCCGGAGCGGAAGCTGACCGCCCCGACACCGGCGCGCGCAACCGGGCGGACGCGCTTGGCCGCGGGGAGGTCGGGCGCCGCCCGCAGCGCCGGCAGCGGCTGCTCGAAGTCGACCGCCCCCGGCATGTAACGCTCCGACGACAGCGCCGGGCCGGCGACCCAGGCAAGGCCGAGCGCCAGCAGCCCCCCTGCCAGGTATCGCACCATGCGTCGCACCTAGATCTCCAACACGCGTTCGCGGGCGATGATTCGCCCGTTCACCCAGAGTCGCAGATTTGCAGGCGTTTCGCGGGCGATCAGCCCACGGTCAACGGCAGCGGCTCGGGCCCGAGGCCGATGTAGGTGTCGCGAAAGTCGCGGATCGCGTCCAGGGTCGCGCTGCCCTCGTACTTCGGGCAGCCCATCAGCTGGGTCCAGGCGGTGACCGCGACGTCGTAGGGCATCTCGGAGTTCGGGAAGAAGAGGACCCCGTCCGGCCGCTGGTCGAAGACGCCCTTGAGCGCCAGCTGGTCTGACTCCGGCAGGTCGGGCGAGTACTGGATCTCGATCCGGCCGTGCTCCATCGAGTGGACGAACCACCATGGCTCGGGTTCCTCGCTGTAGGCGCCGTCGGCGAGCTGCTCGGGGTTGTGGTTGCCCGACGTCGGCGGGTTCGTCTTGTAGTCGGGGATCTCGCTCTCCTTGGTGATGTGGTTGGCACCCTCGTCGGGGAGGTCGAGCTGCAGCTCGCAGCCGGCCTCCTTCGCGGCGATCTGCAGGTCGCCCTGCTGCAGAGCCGGCGGTGGGGTGCCGGTGCGGCCGTCCGGAGTCACCTCGTGGAGGAAGCCGCTGTCGACCTGGATGTGGGCCGCCTCCGGAATGTCCTCGCCACCGACCTGCGCGGTGTCGCCGCCGCCGCTCATGATCACGATCACGAGTCCGACCACGACCGCGAGCGTCAGCGTCCCGGCGACGACGTAGCCGATCAGCAATCGCCGGTGCTCGGCGGACGCCGCGGCCTGTTCGGCCGCCAGCCGTTCGGCGCGACGCTTCTCGCGTTCGGTCTTGCTCGACATCGACGGCGCAGAGTAGCGGAGAACCTTTAGCCGAACTGAACGCGAACTTCAGCGCAGCTGAGGCGCTTGCGGCCACTCACCCGGCAGTGCCCGCGGTGCTTTCCGCCTGCTCCTCGGCGTAAACCGAGGCGATGAACTCGGCCAGCTCGCCGTCGAGGCGACCGGGGTTCACCCGCCACTCCCAGATCGATTCGGCGTTGATGAGCCGCCCGCGCGGCATCTCCTCGACCAGCATGTCCGAGTCGGTGAACGGGTGCAGCGGATCGGCCGGATGGCCGATCACCAACGCCGGCACGCCGATCAGCTCGCGCTCCTCGCGCGGGGGGGCCGTGCGCCCGAAGAGGATCCCCTCGAGCACCGCCTCCGAGGCCTCGGGCGGGCGCCGGGTCCAGTCGAGCGCGAGGTCGACCAGGTAGTGCGAGCGCGGGATGCGGTTGGTGACCAGCGCCACCCCGCGCAGCACCGGCTTCGCCACGCGCAGGGTGAGCAGGATCGGCAGGAAGATCAGCCCGGCCGCGACCAGGGCGCTGTCGAGCACCGGCATCTCGATGAACAGCCCGCGGGCGGCGCGAGGATGGCGGGCCGCCAGCTCCAGCGTCGCGTTCGCCCCCAGCGAGGTGCCGCCGACGATCGGGCGGTCGAGCTCGAGGTGGTCGATCAGCGCCGCCAGCTGGTCGCCGAAGCTGGGCATGCTGTAGGCCCGCATGTCGGTGGGCTTGTCCGAGGCGCCGTGCCCGAGCAGGTCGATCGTGATCACCCGGAAACCTCGCGACGCCATCTCGGGGGCGAGGTTGTCGTACATGTGCCTGTTCATCAACAGGCCGTGGGCGAGCACCAGCACGCGATCGCCCTCGCCGTACTCGGCGTAGGCGATCCGATGCCCGTTGAAGCGGAAGGAGCCTTCCGTGGCCACGCCGGAATTCTAGGCGGGCACGTCGGTCGCAATTCGTCGGCCGCCACCCGTGGAGGGAGGATCAGGGCGACCGTACGACCGTACGCCGGTGCTGGCCGGCGTCGCGATTGCGGTGCTGATCGCGCTGGTCGCGGCGATCGACTTCCGCGCCGTGGTCGCCGACGTCCCTCCGGTTCCGCCGACCTGCACGCCGCCGACGGACACCGCCTGTCAGGAGGCGCGCTTCCCAGAGCTCGACGCCCGCCGCACCGAAGCGATCGAGCTCGCGGACGACTACGACCGCCGCGCCTGGTTCTAGGCTTCGGCGCTCTGGCCGCTGTCCTGGCGGGCGCCGCGGTCGCCTTCGTCCGCACGGACCCGGGGCGGCGGCGGGAGCTGTTCACGGACCTGGGCGTCGGCGGCGTCATCTGGCTGCTCGCCGGCCTGGTGCTGTCGATCGCCGTCGAGGGGGAGATCATCGATGTCCCGTGGAAGCGGATCTTCTACCCGGGGGTGGCGCTGCTCGCCGTTGCCGCGATCGGCACGCTGCTCACCCGCAAGGCGGCTCCGGCCGACGCGGTGACGGAGCAGGAGTCCCCTCGGGGCGGCGTCGCGGTCCGGGCGGTCGGCTTCGGCAGCACCGCACTCGCCGTAGCCGTCGCGCTGATCGTCCTCGGCGACGACGACGATCCGTGCGTCGGCCCGGTCTCCGACTCGATCGACACCCTCGTCACGATCTCCTGGATCGCGGCCGGCCTCGCGGCGCTCGCCGGCCTCGCCTCTCTGGTCCAGCGCCGCTGGTTCGGGGCGCTGATCATGGCTCGGCGCCGGACCGTTCGCGGCGCTCCTGGCCGCGCTCACGTCCGTCTGCTGGAACTAGATCGCGGCCGCGGCGGAGCTGTCGCCGCTCGCCCGCTCCCACGGCCGTGACGCCCGCAACGCCGCGAGCACGGCGCGGGTCGCCGGGGCGCGGTTGAGGGCGTAGAAGTGGATTCCCGGCGCGCCGCCGGCGAGCAGCTCCTCGCACTGGCGGGCCGCGTAGGCGACGCCGAGCAGCGCTTCAGCCTCCTCGTCGCCGCCGAGCTCGCGCATCGCGTTCTCGAGGTCCTCTGGGATCGACGCGTCGCAGAGGTCGCAGATCCGCGCCACCTGGCCGAAGCTGGTGATCGGGATCACCCCCGGAATGATCGGCACGTCGATGCCGACCTCGCGGGCCGCGTCGACGAAGTCGAAGTAGTGCGTGTTGTCGAAGAACAGCTGCGTGATCAGGAAGGCCGCGCCGGCGTCGACCTTGGTCTTCAGGTAGGCGAGGTCCGAGGCCAGGTCGTCGGCCTCGGGATGGACCTCGGGGAAGCAGGCGCCGCCGATCGTGAACCCGTGGTCGGTGGTGATGAACTCGGTCAGCTCCGCCGCCGACGAGAGCCCGTCGTCCGGTGGGCTGAAGTTCTCCTCGCCCCGGGGCGGATCGCCGCGCAGCGCGAGGACGTTGTCGATCCCGATCGCCGCGAAGCGGTCGAGGATCTCGGCGAGCCCGTCGCGGGTCTCGCCGACGCAGCTCAGGTGGGCCATCACCTCGAGCCGGTGCTCGCGCTTGATCCGCTCCGCGATCTCGACCGTGCCGTCGCGGGTCGCGCCGCCGGCGCCGTAGGTGACCGAGACGTAGTCGGGCTCGAGCGGCTTCAGCGCCTCCACGGTCTCGAACAGCAACTCGAGACCGGTCTCGGTCTTGGGCGGGAAGAACTCGACCGAGAACACCGGCCGCTGGGTTGCGAGCAGCTCGTCGATTCGCATGGCCGCGGATGGTAGAGGGCCTAAACTCGACGCCATGGCGGTTGACCCGAATCCGGATCTCGCCGTCGAGCTGATCGGGGTCGAAAAGCGCTTCGGCAAGGCCCAGGTGCTCCACGGCATCGATCTTGAGGTGCCGCCGGGGGAGATCACGGTTCTTCTCGGCCCGTCCGGCGCCGGCAAGACGGTCACGATCAGCCACATCATCGGGCTGATCAACGCCGACAAGGGCTGGGTGTTCGTCGACGGCAACAACATGGCGAAGATCTCCGACGACGAGCTCAATGCGCTGCGCCGGCGGATGGCCGTCGTCATTCAGGGCACGCTGCCGTTCACCTGCGGCCTGTTCTTCTCGATCAACGTCTACGAGAACGTCGCCTTCGCCCTGCGGCAGCGAAACCCGCGCTGGTCGGAGGCTCGGGTCAACGAGACGACGATGACCCACTTGGAGATGGTCGGACTGCGCGACCGCGCCGAGTCGATGCCCGACGAGCTCTCGGCCGGCATGGCCAAGCGGGTGGCGATCGCCCGGGCGCTGGCACTCGAAGCGCGGCTCGTGATCATCGACGACTTCGACTCCGGGATCGACGGCGTCCGCCTCGGCCTGCTCTGCAACATCATCGAGGACGTCCAGAAGGAGAGCGGGGCGACCTTCCTGGTCTCGACTCACCACATGAGCGCCGCGCGCCAGCTCGCCGACAACGTCGCGGTGATCAACGACGGCCGGATCGTCCAGGCGGGCCGGGCCGACGAGGTGCTCGACTCCGAGCAGCCGCTCGTCAAGCAGCTGGTCACCGGCGCCACGTCGGGGCCAATTAAGCTGCGCGACGTCTAACGGAAGGGATTCCGATGCCCGCCGCCTACGAAGCAGCAGACCTCCAGCGCATCTTCGGCACCATCAAGGACCGCCTGCGGGCGATCGAGGCGCAGCTCGCGCTGCTCTGCGAGCAGGCCGGGGTTCCCTACGACAAGCCGGGCGAGGAGGTCCCTCCCGAGGTCGTCGAGCTCGCGGTCGCCGGCAAGTCGATGGAGGCGATCAAGCTCTACCGCGAGCTCACGAACGCCGAGTTCGAGGAAGCGCGCGCGGTGGTCGCGGGCCTCTAGGACCTCGCCGCCTGGCCGGCGCGCGACTCGCCCTGGCCACGTACATTCCCCGAGGTGGACGGGGTGCGTTGGGGGCTTACCGCCGGGCTCGCGATCGCGGCGATCGCGACAGCCGGTGCTGCGGCGGCCGGCGGTCCGGTTCCTCCGCCCGACGCGGACGACTTCTACGCCGCACCGAGAATGAAGGTGCTGAAGCGGGCGCAGCCCGGGAAGGTGCTTCGCGTCCGTGCCGTCGACCTCTCGGCGTCGGAGATCTCGGTGCCGCACCGCGCCTGGCAGCTTCTCTACCGAACGGCCGACACGAAGCACCGCCCCGAGGCCGCGGTGGCGACCGTGATCGTTCCCGACGCGCAGTACGCCGGGCGACGACCGCTGCTCGCCTACCAACCCGCCGAGGACTCGCTGACCCGCCGCTGCGCGTCGTCGTACGAGCTGCGAACCGGGTCGGGGGGCGAGCCGAGCACGTTCAGCATGGCGCTCGACCGCGGCTGGGCGGTGGTCGTCCCGGACTACGAGGGACCGAAGTCACAATGGATCGCCGGCAAGCAGGCCGGTCACGCGGTCCTCGACGCGATCCGTGCGGCGGAGCGGTTCCCGGACGCGGGGCTGGACCGACGGCGGACCCCGGTCGGGATCTGGGGGTACTCCGGCGGCGGTCACGCGACGGCCTGGGCGTCGGAGCTGCAGCCGAGGTATGCGCCGGAGATCCGGGTTCGCGGAGTCGCTCACGGCGGCGCGTCGGCCGATGCGGACGCCACCGCGCGCAACGTGGACGGCGGCCCGGCCTCGGGACTCCTGCTCGCCGCGGCGGTCGGGATCGGCCGGGCCTACCCGGAGATGCGCCTGGACGAGGTCCTGAACGAGGCGGGGCACGAGATGAAGGCCGAGATCGGGGAGCTGTGCCTGGAGGAGTTCGTCGCCGCGTATCCGTTCCGCCGCATGAGCGAGTTCACCGTGACGGCAGATCCGCTCGCGCTGCCGCACGTTGCGCGCGTGATCGGCAAGGTCGGGCTCGGCCATCGCGAGCCGGGCGCGCCGCTCTTCATCTACCACGCGATCGCCGACGAGCTGAACCCGATCTCGGCGAGCGATGCGCTGGTCGACCGCTACTGCGCGATGGGCGCCGAGGTGGCCTACGTCCGCAGTCCGGCGGGCGAGCACATCGGCCTGCAGGTCACCGGCGCCCCGGCGGCGGTCGCATATCTCGCCGATCGGTTCGCCGGGGTGCCGGCGCCGAGCGACTGCGCTTGACTTTGCCGGCCCTGATGAGAGGGTTGGTTCGTCTCGGTTCCCCTCAGCTCGGAGGTTGTCTGTGAAGGTACGACGGTCGGCGTTTGCGCTCTTCCCGGCGGCGATCGCGGCGGTAACGGTGCTCGGCGCCGCATCGACCGGTGCGGCGTTCCGCGATTCGCACCGGCCGATCCTGTTCGAGCGCTTCGTCGGGCCGAATTTCACCTCGCAGATGGCGACCGTCGACCCGGGCGGCCGGGAAATTCGAACCCTGACGCGGTTCAAGGCCGGGGCGCGCGAGGGGCAGTGGTCGCCGAACGGCGGCAGGATCGTGTTCGCGCGCCAGCACCGCGGCGCGCCTGGGGACCTGTTCACGATGCGGCCGGACGGTGAGCAGCTCCGCCGGGTCTCGCACGGCTGCCACGGCCAATGCCTGGAGGACTTCGAGCCGTCGTGGTCCAACGACGGCCGCGAGATCGTGTTCAGCCGCGCGTTCGGGCCGATCGTCGACGACGCCGCAGCGGAGATCGACCTGATGCTCGTGAACCGCAATGGCACGGACGTACGGGTGCTCGAGCGCTTCGGGAACCTGAACAAGCGCCCCCTCGAGCCCCACAACGCGGACTTCTCGCCAGACGACAGCCGGCTGGCGTTCACGCTGGTCGACCTGTCGACCCGGGAGCTGAAATCGGCGCTCTTCATCTACGACATGGCAACGGGCGAACGTCACCGGTTGACGCCGTGGCGGCTGAACGCCGGGAACGCCGACTGGTCCGCGGACGGCAGCCGGATCCTCTTCAACTCGAACTACTTCGCGCCCGGAGCGTCGGACGTCTACACGATCGGCTCGGATGGGTCGGGACTGCGACGGCTCACGCATGCGGCACCGAAGAGGACGGCGTTCGCGCCTACGTGGAGCCCGTCGAACCGCCGGATCGCGTTCACCGTCGCCTCCAAGCACGTACAGCCGCACACGGTGGTGATGAACGTCGGCGGCGAGAACCGCCACCGGGTCACGCCGGCGTCGAAGCCGGGTGTGGTGCTCGACTGGGGTTAGTCCGACGTCTCCCGGTGGGCGATCTTCGCCGTCGGCTGCGCGGTCGGCATCACCGAGACGTAGTCGATGTCGACGCGGCCGGGGCGGGTGACGCAGAAGACGATCAGCTCGGCGATGTCCTCGGCGGTCAGGGGCTCGAGCCCCTCGTAGACGCCGGCCGCGCGATCGGCATCTCCTTCGAAGCGGACCAGCGAGAACTCGGTCTCGACCATTCCGGGGGCGACCTCGGTCACCCGGATCCCCTCGCGGTGGAGCTCGAGCCGCAGCGTCCCCGCGACCGCGTGCGCGCCGTGCTTGGCGGCGGTGTAGCCGGCGCCGCCCTCGTAAACCTCGACCCCGGCGATCGAGCCGACGATCACGATGCTCGGATCGATCCCGCGGCGCAGCGCCGGCAGCAGCGCCTTGCTCACCCGGGCGACGCCGAGCACGTTGGACTCGAACATCTGCCGCCAGTGCTCCTCGTCGGCGTCGCCGACGGCCGCCAGCCCGAGCGCGCCGCCGGCGCTGTGGACCACCACGTCGACGTCGGGCAGGTCCGCCGCCATCCGCTCGACCGACTCCGGGTCGGTGACGTCGAGCGCCAGCGCCCGGCCGCCGACTTCGGCGGCGAGCCGCTCGCAGCGCTCGACCCGCCGGGCGGCGGACACGGTCTCGAATCCCGCCGCCGCCAGCGCCCTGACCGTCGCCTCGCCGATTCCGCTCGAGGCGCCGGTGACCAGCGCGACCCGTCGTCTGCCCTCCATCGGAGGGCAGGCTAGATGGTTGATTCCACGGCAGCGTGTGCGTGCGTCATCCGCGTGCGCGGGGCCGTTGGATCACCCATCTAGATCAGCGCGACGAGACCCGCTGGACGCTGACCGCGGCCTCGCGGACGTCGCGCCGGCAGAACGGCACCTTGTTCCAGCGCTTGCGCGAGAACGCCTTCGTGTAATCGGCGGCGTGGGGCGAGGACTGGTTCTCGGACTCGCTGTAGGTGACGAAGCTGAGCTCGCGCACCGGGCAGCCGCGCTTCGCCCAGCTCATCGCGGCGATGAAGCTCGAGCCGTGGGCGACGTTCGGGTAGCCGGCCTCGGGGTCCCAGCTGACGTTGATCGCGTTGAACAGCCCGAGCGTCCCCGGCCCGCCGTGGATCGGGATCGGCTTCCCGGCTCGGGTTTCGTACTGGTAGTCGCGCAGCGTGCCGTCGAGCGGGATGTTGGCGCCCGCAAGGTCGCTGACCGCGTCGGCGAGCGCCTTGCCGACCGCCGGGTTGTCGGTGTTCAGCCCGCGCGGCGTGTTGACCGGGTCGGCGGCCGAGAAGGGGACGTCGAAGATCGCCTCCGACCCCTGCGCGTAGCCGCTGGACACGCCGGTCGGCAGGGAGGTGAAGTTGCCCAGCAGCCGCGAGACGAAGCGGCGGAAGAGGATCGCCCCGGGCGAGTCGAGGTCGTCGCGCCCGTCCCAGGCCGCGAGCACCGGGCAGGCGCCGCTGACGTCGACGGGCCCGGAGCTACCGGTGAGGGCCGGGTTCTGGTCGCAGAAGGCGACCAGCTCGTCGCGCCAGAGCTCGCCCGCGTACTGGCGGTTGTCGAGCGCGACCGTCGCCAGCTTGCGCAGCGTGAACCCCTTGCCGGCGAGCGAGTCGGCGCCGGCGAGCCGCTGCTGGATCATCGTCAGCCCGAGCCTCGTGCGCAGCGACCGGGTGGTCTCCTCGTCGCCGATCACCCGCTCGTAGCCGGTCAGCGGCGCCTCGGGGTTGGAGAGCCAGTGGCTGTCGTTGCCGTTCTCGACGTAGTCGCGGCGGATCAGCCGCGGGATCGCCGAGGGCCCGAAGATCCCCGGGACGACGGCGTCCTCGTCGGTGTCCCAGCGGCAGGCCGACCGCGAGCCGTCGAGGATCGGGATCCCGGTCAGCGGGAAGACCGCGACGCCCAGCGCCCCGGCGCAGTTGGTGGCCTTCTCGTCGGGGACATTGGGGATCGCGCCGTCCATCGAGTAGTAAGCCCGCCCCTTGCGATCGGCGGCGATGCTGTTCACCCAGGGGATCCCCTGGATCTCGCGGCCGATTCGGTCGTACTCGCGCACCGAGCGGGCCCGGTCGGTCTCGAGGAAGTGGTTGAGGTAGCGGAAGTTCTCGAAGTTGGCGTCGCCAAGCGCGTAGCCCTTGGCCGGCGTCCACGGGAACAGCGGCAGCCCGAGCAGGGAGGTGAGCATCGGCCCGTACTCGGTCTCGTAGAGCGTCCGGGTCCGGTCCTCGAGCGTTTCGTCCGCGGTCCTGGCCTTCACCGTCAGCTCGACCGCCTTCATCGCCTTCGGCACGCCGTCGACCAGGTAGGAGTGCGGATCGCCGGGGACCAGGGTGAGCTCGAACGGGGTGAACCGCCAGGCCGAGGCGACGGTGTGCGACCAGGCGAGGTGCCGGTTCTGGCCGATTAGCACCGCCGGCACGCCGTACAGGGAGCCGCCGGTGACGTCGAGCTTGCCGGGGATCGTCAGCTGGGCCTGGTAGAGGCGCTCGGCGCCGTCCCACGGGAAGTGCGGGTTGCCGAGCACCATCCCGGCGCCGTTCTTCGTCGCCTCGCTGCCGAGGCCGATCGCGTTGGAGCCACTGTCCAGGGGAAAGAACGTTCCGCCCGCCTCCTCGGCTTCGCGTCCGGGGGCGGCCGGGTCAGCTGTCAGGACGGCGAGAGCGTCTCGTTGCTCGGCCTCGGCGTCGGCGACCAGCGGCGCGGCGAGCGTCGGCGCGGCCGCGCCGATTCCCCCGATCGCGACACCGGCGCTGGCGAGGCTGCCGAGCTGATGGAAGCGCCGGTACACGTCGAGCTCGGTGATCGGCCGCACCCAGTCGGCTCCGCGGCAGCGCGGATCGGGCAGGTTGGCGACACCGGTGTCGCGCAGGTAGGCGTTGTAGCCGGCGACGTAGCCGCGGACGAGCTTCTTCAGCTCGGGTGCCGGGCCCTCGGGCGGCGGGCGGGTCATCAGGTCCTCGACGATCCCTGACTCGTTGATCCGGGCGTAGAAGAAGTCGGAGTCGAGGTTGTTGTTGACCGTGCCGTTGCCCGAGAACCTCCAGGTCTCGTCGGGGCCGAAGTAGCGCGAGCGCTCGGCGCTCACGGTCACGTAGGAGTCAGCGATCGTGCAGAGGTTGTCCTCGGCGAAGGCGTAGGCGTAGCCGAAGCCCACGCCCTGCCAGGTCCGCGAGCGGACGTGCGGGACGCCGAACTTCGTCCTCGTGATCGTCGCCCGCTTCTTGCCGCCGCCGGCCGCGAGCGCCTGCGCCGGCGGGAGGACCGCGACGATCGCCGCCGCCGCCAGGACGAAACGCAACCCCTTCATCGCGCGTGACGGTAGCCGCGGGCGCCACCCGATGCGCCGGTTCGCGCGACGTCTTGAGGCGAAAACGCAGGGTTGGACGAATATCCCTTGCGCGGCGGGGCCGATTCGCGCATACCATAAACCAGGTAGTGCGCTCGACACGGAAGTCGTCCACGAAGGCGACCATGGAGCGGTTCAAGGCGTTTGCAGTCTCGGCTCTGGCCATCGGAGCCATCGGGGTTATCGGAGCACCGGCCGCCGGAGCGGCTTCGGGTGACGTGCAGCTCAGCTGTGGCAAGGCGAGCTTTCGGGGTGGAGTGTTCTCGGCGACTGTCGGTTAGCTCAACTCGCCGGGACCAAGAAACCCCGGCGCGCGATTCGGGTATTGGGGAGGGAATGAGCGAGCAGGGACTGGAGCGATCGGTCGAGGCGACTCGCGAGCCGAGCTTCCTGCTGGCGAAGCCGGAGAAGCGGCTGCTGCGCTGGATCGCGGCGCGGCTGCCGCGGTGGGTGCTCCCCGACGACCTGACCGCGCTCGGAGTGCTCGCCGCGCTCGGGGTCGCGGTCGCCTACCAGCTCTCCAACGACTCGCTCGACTGGCTGTGGGTGGCGAGCGCGCTGCTCGTCGTGCAGTGGTTCGGCGACTCGCTCGACGGCACCCTCGCCCGGGTGCGGGGGATCGAGCGGCCGACGTACGGCTACTACCTCGACCACCTGGTCGACGCGATCGCCACCGCGGCGATCGGGATCGGCCTCGGCCTCTCGCCGCTGATGCTGCTCTCGATCGGCACGCTGATCGTCGTCGCGTATCTGATCCTCTCGATCAACGTCTATCTGGAGAGCTTCGCCTTCAACCGGTTCTCGATCGGCTACGGGTACGTCGGCCCGACCGAGATCCGGCTGATCCTGATCGCGCTCAACACGGTGGTCGCGCTCGGCGCCGGGCTCGACTTCGTCGTCGCCGACCTTCAGCTGACCGTCTTCGACCTGATCGGGCTCGCGATCGCGGGGACGATGATCGTCCTTCTACTCGGCCGCGCGACCCGCAACCTGCGCGAGCTGGCCCGGAAGGAGCCCCCGGCTTCGCGCAAGGGGTGAGAAACGCCCGCTCCGAGCGGCGTTTTTCCGCAGATTGCGGGATTGCTTCCGGCGCCCCCCTTGCATTTGGCCGCGGGCGGGCGTAGGTTCTCCATGCGGTCCGGGAGAGAGGAATTCAGCGGCAAAGCCAAGCCGCCCGAGTCTCTCAAAGGTGACTGGCAAAGCTTTGATTGTGCGAAGGCTACGCACGAGGCAGGCAGCGCCGTCACCCCCGGACTGCTTTTCGTTCTGGAACAACCCCCGCGAGATGCTCCGCTTCGTGTCCGCTGTCGCGGGGTCTGGCGCGGGACGGCGTCCGGGGGTCCCTCTACCTTCCGCAGCGCGGCGAAGGATCGTCGTCGGCTCGGGATGGCCTGCCGCCACGGGTCGCGCGGCCGGGGCGCACCAGGGGAGCGAGCGTTGAGGCGAGACCCCGGAAACCACCTCAGCTAGCCCGCCCGCCCCCCATTCTCAACGGGCACTTACCCGCCGCCCCTTAACATGGTCGTGTGGCGACGGTTCCTGGACTGGACCCAGCCGCCGTGGCGGAAGTCGGGCAGCGGCTGAGAGAGAACATCAAGATCGCGGTCAAGGTGGACGACGCGGTCCTCCGCGACCTGCTCGTGGCCCTGTTCGCAGAGGGCCACGTGCTGATCGAGGATTACCCCGGGGTCGGCAAGACCGCGCTCGCCCGGGCGCTCGCCCGATCGATCGACGCGGAGTACGCCCGCGTTCAGTGCACCTCCGACCTGCTGCCGACCGACATCGTCGGCACGAACGTCTTCAACCAGCGCGAGACCAGGTTCGAGTTTCACCCGGGGCCGGTGTTCGCAAACGTCGTCCTCGTCGATGAGATCAACCGCAGCTCGCCGAAGACCCAGTCCGGCCTGCTCGAGTGCATGCAGGAGCGCCATGTCACGGTCGACGGCCACCAGCACGAGCTCGCCCGGCCGTTCGTCGTCCTCGCGACGCAGAACCCGGCCGAGTACGAGGGCACCTACCCGCTGCCCGAGGCCCAGCTCGACCGGTTCATGGTCAGGGTCTCGCTCGGCTATCCCGGCGCCCAGGACGAGGCCGACATGCTCGAGGAGCACGCCGCCCACGACCGGGTTCACGACCTCGGCCCGGTCACCGACGTCGGCACCGTGGGCGCCGCGCAGGCCGGGGTCTCCGCGCTCCACGGCAGCGAGGCGCTGCGCCGCTACGCGGTCGCGATCGGCGAGGCCACCCGCACCGACACCCGGGTCGAGCTCGGGGCGAGCCCGCGGGCGGTCCTGATGCTCTTTCGAGCCTCGAAGGCGCTCGCCGCGCTCGACGGACGCGACCACGTGCTCCCCGACGACGTCCAGGCCCTGGCGCCGGCGGTCCTCTCCCACCGGCTGTTGCTCGCTCCCGAGGCGGCGCCCGGCGACGGTGCCGCCGTGATCGCCGACGCGCTCGAGCGCGTTCCGGCGATCTAGCCGGCAGCCATGCCCGCCGCGCCGACGGCCGCGGGTCTTGGCGCGGCGTTGGTCCTCGCGGGCCTCGGGTTCGGATCGCCGTCGCTGCTCGTCCCCGGCCTCGGACTGCTCGGGATGGCGGCGTTCTTCTTCGCCTGGGTCCGCCTCGCGACCCCGTCGAGCCTGGTTCGCGCTCCCGGTCCCAGCCGGGTGATCGAGGACGAGCCGTTCCGGCTCCGAATCCGCGCCGTCGGCGGCCCGCTGCCGCCGCCGGGCGGTGAGCTGACCGACCCGGTCCTCGAGGAACCGGTCGGCGTCGGGCTCGGATGGAAGCGGAGCATCGACCGGGAGGTCCGCCTGCGCGGCCGGGGCCGGCGCCGGCTCGACCCGGCGCGCCTCGTGGTCCGCGACCCGCTCGGTCTCAGCACCCGCGTCGTCGCCTCCGAGGCCGGTGGCGAGCTGCTCGTCCTGCCGCGGATCGAGCCGCTCGTCGTCGCCGGCCGTGGCACGTCGGGGGCCAGTGTCCTCGCGGGCCTCGACGACGGCGCCGGTGCGGGACGCCTCGACGCGCGGGCGATCGAGCTCGAGATCGACGGCCTTCGTGCCCATCGGGAGGGCAGCCCCGCGTCGCGGATCCATTGGCCGACCGTCGCGCGGACCGGCGAGCTGATCGAGCGCCGCCTGGTCGCCGGCGCCGATACGGCGCCGCTGGTCGTCCTCGACGGGTGCCGGCCGGCGAGCCCCGAGGCACTCGACCGTGCCGTTCGCGCCGCGGCGTCGGTCTGCTGGCATCTGTCGCAGGAGGGCGGCTGCGCGCTGCTCCTGCCCGGCGAGCGGCGACCGGCCGAGATCGAGCCCGAGCTTCGCGGCTGGCCCGGGGCGCACGCGCGGCTCGCCCTCGTGGAGCCGTCGAGCGCCGGGCCGGCGCTTGCTCCCCTGCAGAGGGCCGGAGCCGTGTTCTGGATCACCGCACGCGCCAAGGCGGCGCTGCCGCCGGCGCTGCGCCACGGCTCGGGGGCCCGATATCTGGTTGGGCCGTCGGTTCACGGCGCCGGAGTCCCCGCGTTCCTGGTCGCCGGGTGCGAGGGCCGCCGGATCGGGGCCCGGGCGGCCGGCGGGCATCGGAGGGCGGCGTGAGCGGCGCCGCGCTCCCCGTCGGGGGTGGCGTCGGATCGCCGGCGTCGGCACGGGCCCGGCGAGCGTGGTTGCCCGGCGCGACGACCTCTGCCCCCAACCAGGCCGCGCGTCCACTGCTGGCGATCGAGCTGCCGTTGTTCATCGCGCTCGCCTTCCTCTGCATGGCGCAGTGGGCGCGGCTCGTTGAGCCCTCGTCCGCCGGGCGCCTGGCGGCCGCGCTCGCCGTCGTCTGCCTGGTGGCGGTGATTCTGTGGGCGCTCTCGTTCCTGCGCTCGCGCCGCTTGCGCGTCCTGCTGGCGCTGGCGGTCTCGGTTGCCGGCGCGGTCGGGGCGCTGCACGCCGCCGGGCTGCCACTGCACCTGATGGCGCCGGGCGAGTGGGGCGAGCTGCGCCACCAGCTCCGCGGCGGGATGGGCGGGATCGAGGAGGCGCAGCTTCCCTACGCCGGCACCGACCCGTGGGTCCGCCTCACGCTGGTCCTGGGCGCTCCGGCCTTGGTCGCGGTCGCGGCGGCGCTCGCGTTCTGGCCCGCGGCCAGGCGCGCGCGACTGCGGGTCGCCGCCCTCGGCGTGCTGCTGATCGCCTACGGCGTCGGGGCGACGCTCGACAATCCGGGAGCCGAGGCGTTCTGGGGAATCGTGCTGCTGCTGCTGTCGGTCGCCTGGCTCTGGGTCCCCGGCCTCGGCCCGGGGCGCCGCGCCCCCGCCGTCGCGGTCACGCTCGCCGCCGGCGTCCTCGCCCTGCCGGTCGTCGCCAAGCTCAACGGCGCGGCCTGGTGGGACTACGAGAGCTGGTCGTGGTTCGGCGCCCAGCGGTCGGTGACCTTCGAGTGGAACCACACCTACGGCCCGCTCGACTGGCCGCGCGACGGGACGACGCTGATGACGGTGGAGACGGAGACGCCGCTCTATTGGAAGGCGAGCGTGCTCGACCGGTTCGACGGCTACCGCTGGGAGCGCCCGGTTCCCGGTGAGTCGAACGCGGCCGCGGAGCTGGCTGCTCGCGGAACGATTCCCGGAGCCGAGCTCGATCTCCAGCACCCCGGCTGGGTCGTCGCCGCGCAGTTCGAGCTCCGCGCGCTGACCAGCGATGTCGTGATCGGCGCTGGGCTGACCGACACGATTGACGGCCTCGACGGCACGCTGACCAGTCACGACGGCACGCTCACCCACATCGGCGATCCGCTCGAGCGCGGCGAGGAGTACTCGATCGTGTCCTACGTCCCGCAACCGACGCACGACCAGCTGCGCGACGCGCCGCCTGCGACGTCGCGCCGGCGCTTTGCGGGCTCGACGCTGCTCGGGATCCCGGCCCCGGCCGCGGCCGCGACGACGGTCTCGATGCCGTTGTGGGGCGACCACCGGGACCGGATCGAGTCGCTGCTGCTCGGCTCGCCCTACGCGGACACCTACCGCCTCGCCCGGGAGTGGACGGCCGACGCGCGGACTCCCTACGACGCGGTACGCGCGATCGAGGTCAACCTGCGCCGCGATTACGGCTACACGCCGACGGTGCCCGAGCACGTCTATCCGCTGCAGTCGTTCCTGTTCGAGGACCGCGCCGGCTACTGCCAGCAGTTCGCCGGCACGATGGGTCTGATGCTGCGGATGCTCGGAATCCCGAGCCGGATCGTCTCCGGCTTCGCTCCCGGCTCGCTGAACTCGGAGACGGGGTCCTACGAGGTCCACGACTTCGACGCCCACTCGTGGGTCGAGGTCTACTTCCGCGGGATCGGCTGGGTCACCTTCGACCCGACCCCGGGCGCAGCCCCGGCCGAATCCCAGCGCCTCGGCGGCGAGTTCGCGACCGCCTTCCGCGGCCCGGCTCCGAACCCGACCGCGCCCGAGGCGACCGGTGGTGGACGCTCGCAGTCGCTGGAGACGAGCGAGCCGGCCGTCCAGAGCTCCGGAGGCTCGGGAGCCTGGCCGCTGGTCGCCGCGTCCGTCCTCGCCCTGGCGCTGCTGATCGCGGTCGGGATCGCCGCCGTCTCCTGGCGACGCCGGCGCCGGTGGCTCGACGGCTCGACGGCCGACGCACAGGTCGCGGAGTTCCGCGCCGCGGTCGACCAACTCGGCTGGCGAATCGGGCCGGGGACGACGCTGCTCGCGATCGAACGCCGTGCGACCGGGGGCGCACGGGCGGGGATTCGCGCTTACGCGGCAGCGCTGCGCGACCATCGCTACGCGCCGGGATCGGCGCCCCCACCCGGGCCCACCGAGCGCCGGGCGCTGCGGCGCTCCCTGAGGGGAGGCACGCTCGCCGGCCGGCTTCGCGCCCTGCTCGCGATCCCGCCCGGGGGCCCGGCCCGGGCGTGAGCGCAGAGCGCTTCGCGCCGCTCGAGATCGCCACCGGGCTCTGGCGGTGGACGGCGCCGCATCCCGAGTGGCGGCCCGGAGCGGCCGCCGGCAGCACGGCCGACTGGGAGCGCGAGGTCGGGAGCGTGCTCTGTCTGGGCGATCGGGAGGCGATCTTCATCGACGCCCTGGTGCCCGAGGCCGAGGAGTCGTTCTGGTCGTGGGCCGACGAGCGGGCAGCGGCCGCGGAGCGCTGCCTGGCGCTGACGACGATCGGGTTTCATCGCCGCAGCCGCGACCGGTTGGTCGATCGCTACGGGGCGTCCACATCCCGAGCGCGCGGCGGGCTTCCGGCCGGCGTCGAGGCCGTGCCGCTGCGCGGGGCCGGCGAGGTGTGCTTCTGGATCGCGGACCGGCGGGCGCTGGTCTGCGGCGACCGGCTGCTGGGGGCGCCGGGCGGCGGATTGCGGCTCTGCCCCGAGTCCTGGCTCGGCTATCTGGGCACCGGCCTGACGATCGAGCGTCTGCGCGAGACCCTGCGGCCGTTGCTGGAGCTGCCGGTCGAGCTGGTGCTGGTCTCCCACGGAGAGCCGGTGCTCGCCGACGGCCACGCCGCGCTCGCCGAGGCGCTCGCGTGACCGAGGGTCCGCGGGCGGCCCGGCTGGCGGCGGTGCTCGAGACGAGCCTCTATCACGATGCCGCCGATGGCCCGGCGATCGAGAGCTTCTACGCCGATCTCCTCGGGCTGCCGATCGTCTCGCGCTGGCCCGGAGGGATCGCGCTGCGGCTCGGCCCGACGCTGTTGCTGCTGTTCGAGCGCGAGACGGTCGCCGATCGGGACGGGCCGATCGCCGACCACGGCAGCAGCGGGCCCGGGCATGCCTGCCTGCTCGCCGCCGGCCGGTCCGACTACGAGGGCTGGCGGGACCGCGTCGCGGCCGCCGGGATCGAGGTCACCCACGACCACGAATGGGCGGCCGGCCGGCGCTCCTTCTACTTCAAGGACCCGGCCGGCAACCTGCTCGAGATCGCCGACGGCGACATCTGGCCGGGGGCGGATGGATAGGTTCGCGGGGTGGCGGACGAGTTGCGAACCCTGAGCGAGCGCGAGCTCAACCGCGCCCTGCTCGACCGCCAGCTGCTGCTCGAACGCCGGCGAATGTCGCTGCCGAAGGCGCTCGAGCGGGTCGGCGGGATCCAGGCGCAGTACGCGCCTTCGATGTACGTCGGGCTCTGGACCCGCGTCGACGGATTCGAGCGCGACCAGCTGACCCGGGCGCTCGAGCGGCGCACCGTGGTCCAGGGAACCTCGCTGCGGGCGACAATCCACCTGCTCTCCCCGCGCGACTGGTGGACGCTCGCGGCCGCGACCTCGAAGCAGCGGCGGGAGGACTGGCTGCGGACGCGCAAGCTGGCGACGGCGCCGGAGATGAACGCGATCGCGAGGCGGGTGCGGCGGCTGGTCGCCCGGGGGCCGATCGGGCGCAAGGTCCTGCAGCAGGCGGTCGGCCTCGGCGCGCCTGGGATCAGCGGCATCAACGCCTGGCTCGATCTCGTGCGCGTGCCTCCCTCGGGGACGTGGGAGCACCGGCGCGCCGACCTGTTCGCCGACGCGGCCGACTGGCTCGGGCAGCCCTCGAAGCAGACCGCGGCCCAGGCGACGGTCGAGCTCGTACGCGGCTACCTGCGCGGCTTCGGCCCGGCGACGCCGGGCGAGATCGCCGACTGGGCGGGCCTCGGCCTGAAGCCGGTCCGCACGGCGCTCGGGTCGCTCGAGCTGCGCCGCTTCCTCGCCGAGGACGGGTCGGAGCTCGTCGACCTGCCGCGCCTGGCGCTTCCCGATCCCGAGACCCCGGCCCCGCCGCGGCTGCTGCCCGTCTGGGACGCGACGATGCTCGCCCACGCGCGCCGCACCCAGGTCCTGCCCGAGGAGCACCGGGCGAAGGTGTTCAACACGAAGACCCCGCAGTCGATGCCGACCTTCCTGATCGACGGCCGGGTGGCGGGGAGCTGGCGGTTCGAGAAGGGGAAGATCGGCCTCGACCCGTTCGAGCGTCTCGATCGGGCGCAGCGGCGCGAGCTCGAGCGGGAGGCGGAGCGGCTGGCGGAACTGCACGCATGAGATACGAGCGTCGCCAATCCCCGAACTTCCGCCCGGGCCGTGACGGCCGGCGTCCGCGAGCCGTGATCGTGCACACGACCGCCGGCACGTTCGAGGCCGCCGCGACCTGGTTCGAGCACCCCGAGAGCGGCGTCAGTGCCCACTACCTCGTCGGGCTCGATGGCCGCGTGGCGCAGTTCGTCGACGAGGCGGATACCGCCAGGCACGCGGGTCGCGTGCTGCGCCCGACGGCCCGGGTCGCCGCCGGTGCCGAGGACGACGGTGTCAACGAGTTCACGATCGGGATCGAGTTCGAGGACGGCGGTGACCCGATGGAGGTCGCCCGCACCTCGGCCCAGTACGAGGCAGGGGCGAGGCTGCTCGCCGAGATCTCGTCCCGTTGGGAGATCCCGCTTGACGGCGAGCACGTGATCGGCCACCGTGAGGTGTTCGCGGGCAAGGATTGCCCGGGCAACTTGGACGTCGCGCGGCTGATCGACCGCGCCCGTCACCTCGACGACGGCAGCGGTCCCTCGATCGCCTGCCTGCTGCCGGCGCGCGACGCGGCCGGCGATCTGCCGGGGTATTTCGACTCGGTCGCCGCGCTCGGGGCGTCGATCGTCGCGCTCGACGACGGCAGCGCCGACCCGACGGCGGAGCTGCTCGGCGACAGCCCGCTGGTCGAGGTGCTGCTGAGGAACCCGCCGCGCGAGAGCTTCGCCGGGTGGGACGACGGCGAGAATCGAGCCCGCCTCCTCGCCGCCGCGCCCGCGCTCGAGCCGGACTGGATCCTCTTCCTCGATGCCGACGAGCGGATCGACTCCGATGACGCACTCGTTCTCTGCGAGTTCCTGGCGACCGACGCGGTTCCGGGCGTCGCCTACGGGATCGAGCTCTACCGCGACTGGAACGGCCTCGTCGTTCCGGAGCCGTCCTATGTCTTTCGCCTCTTCGCGCACGACCCCGACCACGAGCTCCGGCCGGGTCGATTGCACTTCAACCCGGTCCCGATCCAGATCCCCGCCCGGGCGTGGATGAGGACGACGATCCGCGCCAGACACCTCGATTCGCCCGAGCGTCTCGAGCTGCGGCGGCGAAGGTACGCGGAGGCCGATCCCGGCGCCCACCGCTCGGCCCCGAACGCCGCCCTCCTCGATCCGCCGCCGGAGCCGCTCGCGCCCTGGTCACCGCGTCGCCACGGCACCGCGGTGCTCGCCGGCGCCCCGGTCGGCGCCGAGGCGCACCCCGGCCGCGGATCGAGCTCGGCCGACGAGACGGGCGGGCTGGTGTGCCTGCTTCCGGCGCGTAACTGCGCCGGCGAGCTGTCGTCCTACCTCGAGTGCGCCGGCCGGTTCGCCGACCAGGTGATCGCCCTCGACGACGGGAGCACCGACGAGACGCCGGCGATCCTCGAGGCGTCGCCGCTCGTGGCGCGGGTGTTGCGCAACCCGCGGCGGGAGGGATACGCCGGCTGGGACGATGCCGCCAACCGGCAGGCCCTGCTCGACGCGGCGGTCGACGCGGGGGCGGCGTGGGCGCTGTTCCTCGACGCCGACGAACGTCTCGACCCCGACGACGCCGCGGCCCTGCGCTCGTTCGTCGCGACCGATGCCGACCCGAGCTCCGCCTACGGGTTTCGCGTCCACCGGATGGTCGGCGCCGACGGCACCTACGACCGCGCCGACCTCTGGGTCTACCGGCTGTTCTCGCCGCGGCCGGGGCAACGCCTGTCGGCCGAGACCCTCCACCTCGTTCCCGTCCCGACCTCGATCCCGCGCGCACTCTGGGAGAAGACGACGGTTCGGATCCAGCACTTCGCCGGCGCCGACGACGAGCGGCGGCTGGCGCGCTTGCGCAAGTACGAGGAGGTCGACCCGGACGGCCTCTGGCAGGGGGATTACGCCGGCCCCATCCTCGGCGAGGGGCGACCCCGCCGGTGGCGCCCTCGCCCGGCGGGCTTCCCGGTGCTCGCCGATCCGGCGCGCTCGGGCATCGTCCTCGATCTCGAGGAGCTCGACCCCGAGGCGCCGATCCTCTCGGCCATCGTGATCGCGACCGACGACCAGGGGACGATCGAGCGGTCGGTCCGCGCGGTCGTCGACCAGGATTGCCCGCTCCCGTTCGAGGTGATCGTCGTCGTCAGCGGCAGCCCGGCCACCGCGGCGGTCGTGCGCGAGCGCCTTGGCGACTCGGTGGCGCTGGTCGAGCTCGCCGAGCGGGTGCCGCCGGGGAAGGCGCGGAACGCGGGGTTGCGCATCGCTCGGGGGGAGTACGTCTCGTTTCCGGGCTCTCACGTCGAGATTGCGGCCGGAAGCCTCGCCCATCGGATCCGCGCCCACGAGCGGGGCTGGCCGATGGTGACCGGCTCGATCGTCAACGGCAACCACACGCCGGCGGGTTGGGCCTCCTACTTCCTCGACCACTCCAGCGCCCTTCCGGGAAGGCCGTCGGGCGAGCTCGCCGGCGCCCCGGCGCACTGCTCGTACGCACGGGAGTTCGTCGACGAGGTGGGCCGTTTTCCCGAGCGGATGCGGGCCGGCGAGGACACCGTGGTCAACAACCTCCTCTGGCAGCGTGGGCACCGTGCCTACCGCGAGGCCGCAATTCAGCTCACTCACCGCAGCCCCTGCTCGACGATCCCGGCGTTGATCCGCCATCACTTCCTTCGCGGCCGCGCGTTCGGTCGCATCCTGCGGGGCGACTTCACCGCCGCCCCTAGCCGGCGCCCCCGGTTCGGCACGTATCGGTATCTGCTGCGCTATCCGCGTAGCCGGCTCGCGAGTACCGAGCTGCGGGTTGAGGAATGGGGCGGCGAGCTGGCCCGCGAGTACCGCCGCGTGAGGCGGCTGGTGATCACCGGAATCGCCGCGGCATGGATCGGCACCTGGGTCGAGCTCGCGTTCGGCCGCCGCTCACCGCTGCGCGAGCAACGCCGAGATGGTGACCATCGCCAGTCCCTGCGCCCGCAGGTTGTCGACGATCGAGGGGAGGGCGGCGACGGCGACTCCGTCCCTGCGGTCGTGGAGCAGCACGATCGACCCCGGCTGGGCTGAGCGCAGGACGAGCTCGACGACGGTCGCGGGATCGTCCGTCTCCCAATCGCGTGGATCGACGTCCCAGGTCACCGGACGCATCCCGGCGAGACGCACCGCGCGCCGCATCCCGGGGGTCCATTGCGCGTACGGCGGCCGAAACCAGCGCGGGAAGACGCCGGCGGCTCGTCGGATCGCGATCGAGGTTCGGACCAGATCCCGGATGAACGCCGGGCCGAAACGCTGCCCGCGGTGATGGCTCCACGAATGCGATCCGATCTCATGACCCTCGGCCACGATCCCGGCCACCAGCTCGGCACGGCTCGCGACCCGCGATCCGACGACGAAGAAGGTGGCCTTGGCCCCACGCTCTCGGAGCGCGTCCAGGATCCGCGAGGTGTCGGGTCCCGGCCCGTCGTCGAACGTCAGGGCGACCCCTCCGCCCGCCCGGGTCCCGTGGCGGATCGGGCTCAGGAAAGCGTCTTCGCGGTGCTCGCGAGCGCCGGGTAGTTCTCGGCGTCGTTAGCCGTCATCTGGACGTAGAGGCGTGCCGAAGGCCTGGTCGGCGGGATCCCGCTCACGTTGATGGCGACAAGCCGGCTTCCCGCCCCCGCCAGGACCACGCCGCTCATGAAGCGGGTCCCGATCAAGACCCCGCCGGGGTTGTTCCTCATGAAGACCCGGAAGAAGCCGTTGTTGAGCTCCTCGGTGCAGGTGATCCTGACCTTCAGCTGGCCTTCGGTCCGCACGGTCGCCAGCGACGTCGATGTGATCTCCAGATCGACCAGCGGATAGTGGTCGCTCTCCGCCACGCGGACCGTCGCCCCGGCGCGCTCTGGCGACAGGACCTGCGCGTAGGAGATCGCCGCCCCGGTGGAGACGCCACCGGCGATCAAGCGGCGGATCAGGGTCCGGCGGCTGATCCGGCCATCGAGGAATGCGCTGACGAGCTCGTGCCTGGACATCCCGGAGGCCACTCTATCCGCCCGCGGCGAGCTCGTCCACAGTTTTGGACGCGTGTTCTCGGCATGAGAGATTGCCGGCGTGGAACGTGCGCCCATACCGCCGCCGGCGATCGACCCGGTCTTCGTCGTCGGCGTGCCGCGTTCCGGAACCACCTGGGTCCAGCGGATGCTGGCGATGCACCCCGAAGCCTGGGGGCTGCTGGAGACCCACATGTTCTCGCGCCGGATCGGGCTCGGGGCGCTGCTGCGTTCCGTGCCGTCGCCGGCGGGCGCGGGGAGCCTCGACCTGCCGCCGCCGGGACTCGGGCGGATCTTCAGCCGCGACGAGCTGGTGGCGGAGGTGCGGACGATCGCGGAGCGATGGCTGAGTCGGGGATCGGACGGCTCCCGGTTCGTGGTCGAGAAGAGCCCGTGGCACCTGTCGGACCTCGACCTGATCGCCGAGGTCCTCCCGCACGCGCGGTTCGTCCACGTGATCCGCGACGGCCGCGACGTTGCCGTCTCGGTGGCCGCGGCGCGGAGCTCGTGGTCGCGGGCGTCTGAAGCCCCTGGTTCGACGACCCTCGCCGAGGTCGCGGGCCTCTGGTCGGATGCGATGCTGAGCCGGGAAGGCGGGCAGGTGCTGCTCGGCGAGCGCCTGCTCGAGGTTCGCTACGAGCAGGTCCGGGCGGATCCGATCGATGCCTGCCGGCGGTTGTTCGCCCACTGCGGGATGCCCCACGACGAGCAGCTGGTGGCCGCCGCCGTGAAGGCGACCGAGTTCGGCGGACCGGGGACCAGCCACGGCGAGGATCGCGCGGCTCGCGCCGGGCGGGTCGGCGACTGGCGCGAGCGCTTCGGGATCCGGGACGCGTGGTCGTTCGAGCGCCGCGCCGGCGCCGCGCTGCGGGGAACGGGCTACGAGCCCGATCCCGGGTGGTGGCGGCGCTGTCGCCTGCGCTCGCGGCTCTGAGTACGGGCTGAGAAGTCGCTGATAGCGGTCCCGCCCAGTGTCGCCGGACACGAGCTCGGGTCCTGGTGCGTGCGGGCTGCGTCGGCTAGCATGGCAACGAGGGGGCCGGGCGCAGGGAAGACGTCACGTGTGTACTACCCGAAGGGCTGATCATGACGATTGAGCGCAGGTTCGCGGCGACCCTCGGTGCGTTCGTCTCCCTCGTGCTGGCAGGCGCACTCGTACCGACGATGGCGGGAGCCGCGGTCTCCTGTTCGTTCACGGCGGCGACCGCGACCGCGACCGTGACGCTCGCAGCGTCCGCCGATGCGGCCACCGTTGGCCGGAGCGGCGCCGCGATCCAGGTCAACGGCGCGAACTGCGGCACGGCGACCGTCAACAACACCGACAAGATCGCGGTCGTCGGCACTGTGGACCACTTCCAGCGGCTCGCGGTCGACCGTGCGGGTGGCGTCCTGGGGCCCGGAAAGACCGCGGAGACCGGCGCCGGCGTGATCTCGGAGATCGAGATCACCGTCGATCTGCGCTCGGGCACGGGGGAAGAGGTCGCGATCGTCGGCGGATCGGCTGCCGACACCGCCGTGTTCGGCACGGCGGGGGCGAGGCTGAACACCGATGCCGACGTCGACCTCACCTTCTCCGGCCTCGACCAGGTCGAGCTCGACGGCAACGCCGGTGCCGACACGCTCTCGGTCGGCGGCGGCGGCGCGGCCGGCTCACCGCTCGCGCGGTCCAGCGACATCGATGGCGGGGCTGACACCGACACACTGACCGGCGGTCGGGGCGTCGACACGCTCGTCGGCGGTCCCGACGGCTCGACCCCGACGGTCCTCGGCGACACGCTGCGCGGCGGCCCGGCCGGCGACACGCTCAGAGGCGGCGACGGGCGCGACGCGATCTTCGGAGACGCCGGAGTCGACTACCTCGAGGGGGATGCCGGCGACGACGACCTCAACGGCGGCCCTGACGGTGACCAGTTCGGCTACTACGCCGGCTCGCTGCCGGACGGCGCGGACGACATCTCCGGGGGCCCCGACACCGACCTCCTCTGGCTGACCGCTCGTACCGCGAACGTGATCGTGAAGCTCGACAACGTCGCCAACGACGGCGCTGACGTGGGCGGGGACGGCACCGCCGAGGAGGCGGACAACGTGCGCTCCGACGTCGAGAACGTGCAGACCGGCGCTGGAAAGGACCTGGTGGACGCCAGGTTCCCGGCGGCGCGTCTGCTGTCCCATTCGTTCGACGGCAACAACGGCGACGATTCGCTGCACGGAGGCGATCTCGACGACGCCCTCTACGGCGATGCGGGGCTCGACACGCTCGAGGGCGGCGGCGAGGACGACTATCTGGACGCCGGCGCGGGGGTCGATTCGCTCGAGGGCGGTGACGGCGAGGATCAGCTCTACCCTGGCAACGACAACGACACGGCCGACGCCGGTGACGGCGCCGACTACGTCGACGGCGGTCCTCCGACCTCGGGAGCGGATGTGCTCCTGGGCGGAACCGGCTACGACCGCCTGTACTTCGGCAGCCGCAGCGCGGACCTGACGATCGACCTCGACAACATCGCCGACGACGGCCAGGCTGCCGAGGGCGACAATGTCCGTGCCGACTTCGAGCGCATCGACCTCGGCTCCGGCAACGACACGATCAATATCGCGACCGCGGCGGCGAACGCGATCGCGGCCGACAACGAGGTCTACGGAGTCGGCGGCAACGACACGATCAAGACCGGTCTCGGCGAGGACTACGTCGAGGGCGGCCTGGGCAACGATCAGATCACCGGCGGCCCCGGTGAGGATCGCGCCCTCGGTGGTGCCGGCGTCGACGACTTCCTGATGAAGGACAACTACTTCGACCACGTCGACGGCGGCGCCGGCGACGGGGTCAACGACACCGGGCAATTCGACACGTACGACGAGCGGCTGAACTTCCCGTAGGAGGCAGACCACGCCAATAGGCTCGCCGCCGATGGAGCGGGTTCGCCACGTCGTTTCGCCGATGCGCGCGATCTTCGCGATCAGTTCCGTGTTCGTCTTCGTCGCCGGGATCCAGCTCTACGTGCTCGCCGACCACACCGACCGCTGGTTTGCGTGGACGATCGAGCCTCCGCTGACAGCCGCGTTCCTGGGCAGCTTCTACCTCGCCGCCACGGTGCTGGCGTTCTCGAGCGCCTATCAGCGCGACTGGGATCGGGTGCGGGTCTGGGTGCCCGCGATCCTGCTGTTCATCTGGCTCACGCTGATCGCGACCGTCATCCATCTCGACAAGTTCCACCTGAACGACGACGAGCTCGTGGTGGCGGTCGCGGCATGGGTCTGGCTCGCGGTGTACGTGCTCGAGCCACCCGTGTTCTCGGCCATCTATCGGCGTCAGCTCCGCGAGCCGGGCGCCGACTCGCCGTGTCCCGCCGAGATCCCCGGGGCGTTTCGCACCGGCTCGGTGGCGGTCGGCCTCTTCCTCATCGCGACCGGCGCGCTGCTGTTCGTGGTGCCGTCGACGTCGGGGACCCTCTGGCCGTGGGAGCTGACGCCGCTGACCGCGCGCGCCTCCGGTGCCTGGCTGGCCGCGATCGGCCTGATCGGCGTGATGATCGGGCGCGAGGGCTGCTGGGCGCGGGTGGAGTGGTCCCTCGCCGGAATCGCCGCGGGCGCGGTGCTCGTCCTCGGCGCGCTCGCCCGCTACTCCGGCACCTACGAGTGGGAGACGGCACCCGGCGTCGTCTTCCTCGTCGTGCTCGGCGCGCTCGCCGCCGGCGCCGGCTACGGGTTCGTCATGGCTCGGCGTGCTCGAGATTCAGGCAAGAGAATGGCCGGGTGAGCCTGCAGTCGTCGGCACGATCCATCTCTCTCGCTCTCGCGGTCAGCGCGGCCGGACCCGCGCTGCTGGCGATCGGCTACGCCGCTCAGGCGGACTGGGCGACGGGGACCTGGCCGTTCGAGACCGGACGGCTCTCGAACCTGTTCCTCGCCTCGATCCTGGTCGCGATCGCGGTGCCCACCCTCTGGGTGAGCGCGACGCGGGATTGGGGCGCGCTGCGCGGTAGCGCGCCCTTCCCCTTCTTGATGCTGACCGCGATGGCCGTCTTCCTGGTCGGCCTGCAGGTCTTCGGAGCCGAATCGGGCCTGATCGGGTACGCATTCGTGATGGCGCTCGGGGCCCTGTATGCGGCCGCGCTGATCCGCGCCGGCATCGGGATCCCGCTCCGCAACGCACGGCCGTTGCCGCGACTCGTCCGGGCCTCCTTCGCGGTCTTCGCCATCGTTCTGGTGGCGGCCGGCGTGGCGCTGGTGGCCGGCGCCGACAACGTGATCCCCTGGCCCGCCGACGAGGACTCGCTGATCATGTTCGGATTCATCTTCTGCGCCGCCGCCTCCAGCTACGCCTGGGGGGCGCTGCACCCGGCCTGGGGCTACGCCATCGTTCCGCTGCTCGGGTTTCTGGCCTACGACCTGATCCTGCTGCCGCCGCTGATCGGACACTTCGACGATGTGGTGCCGGAACAGCGCACCAGCCTGATCGTCTACGTCGCCGTTCTCGGCTACAGCGCCGCCCTCGCGTCGTACTACCTGCTGATCCACCGTGACACCCGGCTCTGGCGCCCAGCGGGACCTCCCTGACCGGCCTCTTGGCCACCGCCGCTAAGGCTGCGGGCCCAAGCCGCCGATTGAGACATCGATGACCGAGTCGGCCTTCGATCTCACGACCGCGCTGCGACGCGTCCTCGAGCGGGGCGGATCCGACCTGCACTTGAAGGTCGGCAACTGTCCGCTGATCCGGGTCAACGGGGTCCTGGGCGACCTCGACGAGAACGCTCCACCGCTGGAGCCCCGCGATACCGAGCTGATGCTGCATCAGATGATCCCGAGTGCCCTGGTCTCCCAGTTCGAAAGTCGAGGCGAGGCCGACTTCTCCTATGTGGCCCCGGGGCTCGCACGCTTCCGCGTCAACGCGTTCAGGCAGCGTGGCACGATCTCGTTGGTGCTCCGGTTCGTACCGAGCGCGGTGCCGACGATCGACGAGCTCGGGCTCCCGGAGACGATCCGTACCCTCGCGGAGGAGAGCCGGGGGATCGTCCTCGTCACCGGCTCGACCGGCGCGGGCAAGTCGACGACGCTGGCCGCGATCGTCGACCACATCAACCGAACTCACCGCAGGCACATCGTCACGATCGAGGACCCGATCGAGTACGTGTACCGGGACGACATGTCTTCGATCGAACAGCGCGAGGTCGGAATCGACACCACCTCGGTTGGCGCCGCGCTTCACCACGTCCTGCGCCAGGACCCCGACGTGATCCTGATCGGGGAGATGCGCGATTCGGAGACCGCGCGCGCCGCGCTCTCGGCCGCCGAGACCGGACACCTCGTGCTCTCGACCCTGCACACGATCGACGCTTCGGAGACGATCAACCGGATCATCGAGCTGTTCGATCTGAGTCAGCGCCAGCAGGTTCGCATGATGCTTTCCGGCACCGTCAAGGGGATCGTCTCCCAACGCCTCGTGCCGACCGCCGACGGCAACGGACGCACGGCGATCTGCGAGATCCTGACGACGACCGCCCGCGTTCGCGACATGATCGCCGACCCGGACAAGACCGGCGAGCTCAGCGACGTGATCGCCGAAGGCGACTACTACGGCATGCAGTCCTTCGATCAGGCGCTGTACCGTGCCGTCACCGCCGGTCTGGTGACGCCAAGCGATGCCCTGCAGATCGCGAGTCGACCGCACGACCTGCAGCAGATGATCGACGTCGGCGGTCACACGGCCACCCACGTGGATCAGCTTCACCCCGTGGCGCCCGAGACCTTCTGAGCCTGAGTCAAGCCGCCGCCCTACCCGATGGGTGGCGCACCGGGATGGTCCGGCGTCAGATACCCGGTGATCGACTCGAACAGCTTCTGGCTGTTGTTGACGCCGCGAGTTGCCGCGTCCTGGCCGTTCGTGACGGTGAGCGCGAGCGACATCTTGCTCGACGGCAGATAGCCCGCGATCGCCGTGTAGCCGTTCAGGTCCGGATTCTGAATCCGCCATGAATTCGCGACCACGACGCCAAGGCCGTACCCGGAACGCGGCCGGTGCCGAATGGCTTGGCGCGGCGGGCGGCACTTGATCGGCCACCCGCCACGTCGGCCTACGCTCTACTACGCGGCGGCCGGTGCTGCGACCGCATCGGGCATGGCTCCGATGTTCCTCATGAAGCGCAGCGTGTCCCACTGCGTCCAGGACTCGGCGACCTTGCCGTCCTCGAATCGGTCGATCCCGATCCCGTAGACGGGCTCGCCCTTTTCGCCAGTCGGCTGCTGACCCATGAACTCGTTCTCGAACGTGCCCTCCGCCTTCCAGCGAACGACGACCCTGTCGTCAACGCCGAACGCATCCTCGATCGTCAGCGTGAGATCGGGGAACGCCTCGCGGTAGCCGGCGACCGAGTCCTTGACGCTGTCGCGACCGTGCTCGCCCAGGATCGGGTCGTGATCAACATACCCGTCGGCGCACAGCTCGTCGACCAGCTCGAGCTTTCCTTCGCCGAACGTTCCCTCGAGGAGACGTCGGGCGACGGCAATGTTCTCTTGCGTGGTGGTGGTGGCCATAAAGCCACTTCCTTCCGTTGTGGGCTGCCACCGGTGAAGCGGATCGCTTCCAGTCGGGCAGCCCTGAGAGTGGAGCGGAGGCCGCGGAGCACGGTGGCGTGCGGTCCGCGGTCCAACGGTCGCCCCACGGGTCATTGTAGTCCCGTCGAGGAAGGTTGTTGGCGAAAAACGAACGGCGCCCACTATGGACGCCGTTACCCCTACGCCTTTCCTATCGGCAGATCGCCGGAAGACCTTTAATCCACTTGTATCGGCAAGATCCGCGACGGCCTTGAACTCGTGCCCCGGCTCAGCGGTGGTGCTTGCGTTTGCGCTTGACGACGGTGTTCGCGGGTTTCTCGGCCTCGTTCTTCCCGTCCTCGTCCGCGCGCGAATCCTCGTAGACGTACTCGCCGGCGTGGGAGTAGTCGAGGCGGACCCAGTGGCTCAGCGACTGCGAGGGCTTGACCCTGGCGACGATCTTCGCCGTCTCACCCGGTCGGATGTCCACGCGGCAGATCGCGCCCGCGTTCGCGGCGAAGAACGTGACCCGTCCGCAGCGGCCCTTGGTTGCATCGAGCGAGACGTACTTGGTGCCCTCGACCGGCTTGCCGATCTTGTTGCGCTGCGAGGTGATCAGCCAGACGTCAGGGTCGACCGGGACCGTGCCGAGGTTCTCGACCTTGATCGTGTACTCGACCTTCTTTCCCTTCTTGACCTTCTTCGCCGACGCGTCCTGGGTGAGGCTGGAGTCGTAGCGGATCCCGCGCAGCCGCAGGTGGATGGCGCCGGCGTAGGGGGCGTACACCCGGATCATGTAGGTCGCGCCCGCTCTTGCCAGGAACTCGCTGCGGCCGCGGGCGTCGTAGCCGGGGAGCTCGCAGGGCGGCGGCTCCGGGTAGCCGTAGTTCTCGTCGACCTGATCCAGCGCGCCGAGCGCGCTGCCGGTGTAGACGGTGACCGTCGATTCGACCGCCGAGTCGCAGTTGTCGATCCAGACCCGCGTCCGCTTGGGCGGTGTCCACCGGTACCAGACCGAGTTGCCGTCGTCGGGCGAGTCCAGGTAGTTGTCCTCGCCCGGTTCCGTCGTCGTTCCGACCGTGGTCCCGTCGACGTCGACGTTGAGCTCCTGGCCGAGGTTCTGAGCGGCGGCGAAGTCGTCGTTGGCGGGAGTTGGGATCACGGAAAGGTCGAGCGGGAAGGCGCCGTCGTGGTTGAACTCGACGACCGCGATCGCGTAGGTCGTCCCCGCCTGGACGTTGTACCTCCGCGACGTGCCCCCGCCGTAGTCGGGACAGTCCGGCGAATCGGCTCGGTACTTGACCTCCGTGAGCGCGTTGACCGCGGAGCCGGTGTAGAGCTGTACCGACGCCTGCTCCGTACTCGAACCCGGAACACAGGTGTCGAGCCACAGCAGCAGGTCCTCGGGCGCGGTCCACGAGTACCAGACGCTGCTGTTGCCGGCGTAGTGCGGCGCCTCGCCGGGCTCGAGCGTCGCGTCGACCGTCGTCCCCGTCACGGACGTCGAGGTGCCGAACAGCGACTGGGCGGATGCGAAGTTGTCGTTGGGAGGCGCCGCCAGCGCGGGCGCCACCTGCAGCAGCGAGCCCGCCAAGACGGCGAGGAACACGGATCTGAGGTTCATGCCGGCCACGCTAGACAAGGCCGGTTATCAAGCGCTTGACACGAGATGAACCACCGGCCCCCGAACGTCGTGCCGCCCTGGCTACCGGCGTGTAGTGCCCCTGCCGCCAGGTACCGTGACCCGCGTGAGGGGGCGCTTCTTCTGCTTGCTCGGCGTGCTCGGGGCCGTGGGATCCAGCGGGGTCGCCACAGCGGCGCCCGCGCCCTCGTGCACCTTCCCGGCGCGCCAGACGGTTGCCCTCCGTTCCGCCGGGGGCGATGCGCCGGCCGAGGTCGATCGGAGGGCGAAGCTGGGCGCGACGGTCTGCGAGCGCACGACCGGCGCGCAGGGCATGGAGCCGATGCTCGCCGTGAACGGGCGCGGCGCGATGTTCATGGGCATCGCGACCGACCACGGCCTCTACGAGCAGCCGGGCGAGCTCACCGGCACGGCCGAGAACGCGTTGCTGCGCAGCCGCAACGATGGCCGCACGTGGCGGCGGATTCCGCTGCCGGGCGGCATCAACGCGTCCGAGGGCTTCCCGTACGTCGATCCGCTCACCGACCGGCTGTTCGTCACGTCGCTGTCGGCCGACGCGACCCGCTGCGGCCAACCGGTCATCTACAGCGACGACGAGGGCGAGCACTGGACCGAGGCCGCGGGCCGGCCGGGCTGCTCGCCGCCGACCGCCGGCGACTGGCCGAAGATCTTCGCGGGTCCCCACCGGGATGGAGCGCCGCGGGGCGCGTACCCGAACGCCGTCTACCTGTGCAACTTCGTCCCGAACGTGCTCGTCGCGGCGTCGATCGGCTGCTGGCGCTCGGACGACGGGGGCGACCACTTCGAGTTCGCGAGCTTCCTCCCGACGGTCAACGGCGCCTGCACCGCCGGCGATGAGCAGGGCGGCACCGGCGCGACCATCGTCCACGGCAGCGGCCGGGTCCTGTCCAACGGCGTGGTCGTGATGCCGCTGACGGTGTGCGGCGAGCCGGTCGTCGTCCGCAGCCGCGACGAAGGGCTGACCTGGACCGCCGTGTCCACCGGCGACGACAGCATCGGCCTGGACGACATCGTCGCCGGGGACGAGGGGCTGGTCCTGGGGATCACGGACCACGTCTGGTCGGAGAACCTCGCCGTCGACGAGCACGACAACCTGTTCTTCGCGTACCTCGCCGACGGCGGCGTGCGCGTGGCGACCTCACGCGATGGCGGGCGCTCCTGGCGGCTGGTCGGCTTCGTGTCGCCGCCAGGCATCCGGCGCGCGATCGTCGTCTCGGTGGCGGCGCGCAACCGCGGCGAAATCGCGTTGAGCTACTACGGCACGCCGGACAAGGGCGATCCGTTCGGGGCGTCGGGGATGAACTGGCGCGCCTGGATGACGTACAGCCCGAATGCCCTCGCCGCCCGCCCCGTGTTCCACGCGGCTCCGACCTCGCCCGCGTCGGCGCCGACGATGGGCGAGCAAATGTACGGCTGCTGCACGACCGAGCAGACCTTCCTCGAGTACACCGGCGTCCAGTTCACGGCGAAGCGCCGCGTGCGCGGTGCCTTCACCCGTTGGACCGGAAAGCACCTGCCCGAGCTCGTGCTGGCCAAGCTGAACCTTCCCCGGCCGCGCTGACGGGGTAGGCCACGATCGCTCAGACCCGTACGCGGCGGGCGTACAGCGTCGCGTAGGTCGGGCGGCACGCCTCGGCGACGGCGGCGTATTGGTCGGAGAGGGCCGTCTCCCGCGGGCTCCAGGGCTCGAACCCGGTGGACGACCAGACCGCCTTGTACCAGTGCGGCGCCCACACGCCGTCGGACTCGCGCGGGCCCGGCGGCCAGGACAGCATCCGCTCGGTGAACGGGATGCCGAGCCAGTCGCACAGCCAGCGCAGATAGGCCTCCGGCGCGCGCAGGAAGTCGCTCGCGTCGAGGATCGGCACCTCGATGTCCCGCTCGTCCCACAGCTCCGCCAGCCACCCCTGCTGGGGGAACCCGATGTCGTCGGGCTCGCAGGCCTCCCGGTTGCGAACGTAGGAGGCGACGACCTCGGCCGGGTCACGGATCAGCAACACGTTGCGGAAGCGCAGCGTCCAGCTCAGGTCCATGTCGGGTGAGACGTGGTGCGCCATGTGCTTGGCGTAGTGGACGCCGCGGCCGGGCGGCAGCGGCGCGGAGAGGCCGGCGACGGCCGTGGCGAGGTCGGTGGGCTGGGAGGCGATGACCGCATCCCGTACCGGGTGGTCGATGCCGGTGCGGGCGAGGTACGCCGCGTAGAGCGGTTCGTCGACGACGACCGCGTCGGGGCGGTTCTCGAACGCGCGCATCATCGCCGTGGAGATGTTCCGCGGGCCGGACCACATCGCGACGCGGACGACGTTGCTCACGGCGCGACGCGCGCCGCCACGTCGGCGTCGACGAGCTCGCGGTACAGGGCCTGTAGGCGCTCGACCATCGGCCCGCGCCGGCCGTCGGCGATCATGCGACCGTCGACGGACCGCACGGGCACGACGCCGGCGAAGGTGCCGGTGACGAACGCCTCCCGGGAGGCGTAGACGTCGGTGAGGCTGAACGTCGTCTCCCGCGCCGGGATGCCGTTGGCGCGGCAGGCTTCCAGCACGTTGGCCCGCGTGATCCCTGCGAGGCAATAGCGCCCGTCGGAGGTGAGCACCTCCGGCGCGTCGTCGGGACCGACCACGATGAAGAAGTGCGTCGAGTTGCACGTCGCCACGAACCCGTGCGGGTCGAGCATCAGCGCCTCGTCGGCGCCTGCGGTATAGGCCTGGATGCACGCGGTGATGTCGTTGAGCTTGGAGTGCGAGTTGAGCTTGGGGTCGAGCGTGTCCGGGCCGGCGCGACGCACGTGCGTCGTGAAGAGCGTGATGCCGTCGTCCACCGTCGCCGGCAACGGCTCCTTGTGCTCGGCGACGATCACGACGGTCGCGGGCCCGATCGTCACGCGCGGATCCTGGTACGGCGTGCGCTTGACGCCGCGGGTGACCATCAGCCGCACGTGCACGCCGTCGGTCATGTCGTTGGCTCGCAGCGTGGAGTAGATCGCCTCGCTCAGCTCGCGGTGGCTGCGACCGATGTCGAGCATGATCGCCTTCGCGCCCTCGAACAGGCGATCGAGATGGCGCTCCAGGAAGGCGGGATGGCCCGCCCGCACGCGCAGCCCCTCCCACACGCCGTCACCGAGGACGAAGCCCGCGTCGAACACCGACACGACGGCCCGCTCGCGCGGCACGAGCTCGCCGTTGACCCAGATGACGATGTGCTCGTTGCGGGCGTCGTCTGAGAAGTCGTGCGTGCCGTGAGCCATCGTTCGAAACCCTACGCTCGCCATCTCGTTCCCGACCCCGCCAACCCTTTAGGCGAGTGTGAGAAGCTCTGCAACGGATCGAAGGGAAGCAATACCGCCTTGCAAGGAAGCAGCGTCGGATCGACCGCGCCAGCGGGGCGGAGGCCGGCGGGTGGGTGCGATCGCCGGCTTCGCCTTGGTTCTGGCCGTCACGATCGCCCCCGCGGCCGGTTCCGCGGGGAGTGACGCGCACGACCGCGCGCGGGACGCGAACCTCGTCGACGGCAGCTACATCGTCGTCTACGAGGACTCGGCGGGCCACGTTCGCGCCGCGACCGACGCTCGCGAGGCGGAGCTCGGCTTCACCAGCGCGCTCCGTTATCGCTCGGCGGTGAACGGGTTCTCGGCCGAGCTCACCGACGCCCAGGTCGACGCCTTGAAGAGGGACCCGGCGGTTGACTTCGTCCAGGCCGACCGGGTGGCGCACGCGTCGGACTTCGTCCCGCGGATCGCGGGGGAGCCCCTGTCGCCGACCGGCATCCGCCGGATCGTCGCCGCGGGAACCAACCAGGTGCGAGAGAAGGCGCAGTCCAACGTCGCCGTGCTCGACAGCGGCGTCAACCTCAGCCACCCGGACCTGAACGCGGTCAACGGCAAGGACTGCATCGACCTCGGCACCCCGGCCGAGGACGGCAACGGGCACGGCACGCACGTCGCGGGCACGATCGGCGCGAAGAACAACGGCAGCGGGGTCACGGGCGTGGCGCCGGACACGAGGATCCTCGCCGTTCGCGTGCTCAACAACTCGGGCAACGGCTCGTTCTCGCAAATCGTGTGCGGGATCGACTGGGTGACCGCGAACGCCGCCTCGAAGAACATCGAGGTCGCCAACATGAGTCTCGGCGGCACGCTCGGCCAGCCCCAGGCTGCGTGTCCCGGGACCAGCGACGCACTGCATCTGGCGATCTGCAACGCCACCGACGCGAATACCAATGTGACCTTCGTCGTCGCGGCTGGAAACAGCGGCTACGACTTCGATTTCGCAACCAATCCCGACGTGCCCGCCGCCTACGGGGAAGTGCTGACCGTGACCGCGATCTCGGACTCGGACGGTCGGCCCGGCGCGCTCGGTCCCGATCCTGCCTGCAGCGTCGGGAACACCGACGACGCGGCGGCGACGTTCTCGAACTACGCCGGCACCGCCAGCGGCCAGGCGCACACGATCGCCGCGCCCGGCACCTGCATCAGGTCCACCTGGCTCGCGGGCGGGTACAACACGATCTCCGGGACGAGCATGGCCAGCCCGCACATGGCGGGAGTTGCCGCGTTGTGCCACCGCGAGTTCGGAAGCGCTGCCGGGCCTTGTCAGACCCGCACTCCCGCCCAGAACATCGTTTACCTCCGCCAGCGGGCCGAGAGCTACAACACTGCGCTTCCGAGCTACGGATTCGCATCCGACCCGCTGCACTCGCCCATCCCGGGCCGGTACTACGGGTTCCTGACCCGGGCACTGCCCCCGATTCCGTAACGCTCAGGGGATCAGCGCGGAGGTGGAGCGAAAGGTTCCTGATTCGCCCTGCAGACGGCGCCCTTCGGCGGCGTGATCAGCTCGACCAGGTAGGCGACCCTCGCCCGCTCGACGCAGTCGCTGGGATCCGAGAAGCTGACGTGGCCGTAGCCGTCGTGGGTGAGCAGGACGGCGTTGCCGAGCCGGCGCTCGGCCCGCCGCGCGTTGACGAAGGCGGTGTTCGGGTCGTGGCGCGTACCGATCAGCAGGATCGGATTCGGGGTCGAGGCGCCCCAGGGCCCCCGGTAGCTGTCCTCGCCGCGCACCGGCCAGGAGGCGCAGGGGGCCCACAGCCACCAGCCCTGGACCCGGCCCTGCAGCCGGCTGACCCGGTTGAGCCGGCTGATCACCTGCGGCCATTCCCGCGAGCTCCGGAGTGCGGGTGCGTCGGCGCACGAGATCGCCGCGGAGGTGGTCGCTGCGGAGAGCGCCGCCGGCGAGAGCAGCGGGCGAGCGGCGGTCTCGAGCGTCGAGCCGTCGCCGCCCAGCGCCGCGTCCAGATCGGCCGCGTCCTGCGGCCACAGCGCCGGGGCCCGCATCGGCGCGAACTGCGAGACCAGCAGGTCCCCGTGGTCGAGCTCGCCCGGCGGGCTCGCACCCGGGGCGGGGATCGGCGTCCGCCGCAGCCGCGCGAACAGCCGCTCGACCCGCTCGGCGGCGGGACGCACGCCGCCGGCGAGGGCGCAACGCTCCGTGCCGGCGCCCTCGCACAGCGAGAGGAACCGGTCGAACACCCCGTCGCCGGCGACGACGTTTCGGGCGACCCTGGCCTCGGCCCCCTTCGAGTACTTGACCGGATCGACGACGCCGTCGAGCATCATCGCCCTGACCCGGTCCGGGAACATGTTCGCGTAGGTCTGGCCCAGGAAGGTGCCGTAGGAGAGGCCGACGTAGGTCAGCTCGGGGTCGCCGACGAGACCGCGAAGGTGGTCGAGGTCGCGGGCGGTGTCGGCGGTGGAGATGTGCGGGAGGAGCCGGCCGCTGACCTCGCCGCAGCGCCGGGCGAGGGCGGCCGTCCTGCGCCGGTAGCGCTCCGACGCCTTCCGGGTCGTCGGGATCGACGCTCCTTTCCAGAACCTCTTCTCTGCCCGCTGGCCGCGGAAGCAGCGGACGGGGGCGCTGGCGTGGGTGCCGCGGGGATCCCAGCTGACCACGTCGAAACGGCCGCCGCCGAACGCGTCCAGCCCCTCCGGATCCCCTCGAACGAGGTCGACGCCGGACTCACCCGGTCCCCCGGGGTTGACGAACATCGAGCCGATCCGCTGCTCGGGCCGGCTCGCGAGGTGGCGGATGACCGAGAGCCCGATCGTCGGCCCGGCCGGGCGGTCCCAGTCGAGCGGCACGCGGACCCGGGCACACTCGAGCGCCTCGCCACATTCGGTCCAGGCGATCGGGGCGCCGACGGCACCGGGCGCCCGGGGGGAACCAGGCCCGGCGGTAGCCGGCTCGCCGATCGAGAGCGCGGCGACCCAGGCCGCGGAGAGCACCACCGCTCTCAGGAACGATCGGCTGCCTTGCCTACCCGCCATCAAGCTCAGCGCGAGTATCGCTGACCGAACTTCACGGGGTCGATCGGCAGAGGCGGCTACTCGCTGAGCCCGGCGGCCTCGAGGGCCTCCTCGCGCGTCGCGTATTCCCGTCCGCTGAAGATCCTGTCGTCCCGAACCGTGAAGACGATCGCCACGGTCATCTCGACCGCCGCGTCACTGTCCTTCATCCGGGCTTTGATGCGCGTCGAGTGGAGGATTGAGCCGCTATATCCAGGTCAATCCCGCACTCGATTCCGAGCGCGGCGAGAGTAACGTTTCTCGTCCAAGGGCTACGCCGACAGCCCGGCGGCTTCGAGGGCGTCGTCGAGGTCCATGTAGACGGCGAGGTACGCGAGCTTGCCGTCACGGATCTTCCACAGCCAGCCCGAGCGTGCCGGTCCGGGCAGCTCGATGCCGTCGCGTCCGACGAAGCGGGCCTTCTGGCGCGTCACCACGACGCCGTCGTCGGCCTCGATGAACTCGCTCACTTCTATGCGTACGGACTCCCAGGGCTCAACGAACGTTTCCCACATTCGTTTCGCTTGATCCGGGCCGCTGGCAACTCCACGCCACTCGCCCGCGGAAGAGGAGTTGTCGAGCTCGAAGCCCGGAGCGGCGTCCTTCAGGGCCTCGTCCCAATCACCTCGGTTCCACGCCTCCATCGCGGCCCGGATCATCTCTACGTTCTCCTGCGACATCCCCCGCGCAGTATCCCGCGATCCGCGAGCCCTTGTTATCGCCGCCATGCGGTGAGACGATCGGCTTCAGCCCCGTTCGTGTTCGGGACGCCAAGCGTCAGGAGGACCTCCCATGTCGGCACGGATTCGCGAGCACATCCGCGCGAACGTCTACGGGCTTGTCGCCGTCTTCATCGCCCTCGGCGGTACGGCCTACGCCGTCGACGGCCCGCTCCCCGGTCAGGACCAGGTGGGCTCGGGAGACATCATCGACACCGAGGTGAAGGCGCCCGACATCGGCAAGGACGCGGTGAGATCCGATGAGGTGCAGGACGAGTCACTCGTCGGCGCGGACATCGACACCGGCGGGGTCTCATCGTCCGAAGTCCTCAACAACACGCTCACCCACTTCGATCTCGGAGGCGACTCGGTCTCCTGGCCGGAGCTCGACCCCGACACCTTCGATCCCGCGGAGATCGCCGAGGTTGCGCCGGGCTTCGTGTTCGGCATCGCCAACGACTCGATCCAGTCCGAAGAGGTCAGCGCGAACAGCCTCAGCGGCTCCGACATAGGCAACGACTCGCTAACCGGTGCGGACATCGATGAGGCGACTCTCGGCGCGGTCGACGGCAGCGACGCTCACGATCTGTCGTGCGATCCGGAAACCGACGTTTCCTGGCTGCACTGCGTCGAGCTCAGCTTTACGGCCGGTCGTCCAATGCCGGTACTGATGATGGCCACTTACCAGTATCACGGCGTCGACGATAATCCCCTTGGTAGGTGCCGCACGACACTTGACGGCGCCGCGATCTCTTCAGCCAAGCTCTTCAACTCAGACCACACCTCTGAAATCGGCGGTAGCCAGGTCGACGTCGTCGATGTCGGCGCCGGCAGCCACGCATTCGGCTTCGATTGCATCGAAGACGGTCCTGACGACCACGACCTCAGGGTCAACTACATCGACCTCGCCGAGGTGCAGCTCGGGATCGACTAGATCACCTTCCACTTCGCCTTCGCCGGCGAGTCGTCGACGTTGCCGGCGGGATCGGTTGCGCGGACCTGAAACTTCTTCTTTCCGTCCCGGAGCTTCTTGTACTTGACCTTGCCGCTGTCACAGGGCGTGAACTTCTTCAGTTTCCTCTTTACGCCCTTGCCCTTGAGCGCGCACTCGAAGGTTGACCCCGCTTCGTTGGACGTGAACGCGAGCTTTGCCCGCGGCTTCGGCGACTTTTTCTTCGGCCGCTTGGTGATCGTCGTCTCGGGCGGGTCGGTGTCGCCCGAGCCGCCACCGCCGCCGTCCGGGACGGGCGCGAACGGGCAGTCGCCCCGCAGGGCGCGGCCGAAGATCTTCGAGAAGTCGGTGCCCGGCGGCATTGGGAAGAGCGCGTCGGAGACGCTCTGGAACACGAGGCAGTCGCCGTTGGCCGACAGGCTCGCGGCCTCGCTTCCGAGCACGGGCTGGGCGCCCGCCGGCGTGCGCGCGGCGAGCGTCGTCGTACCGGCGGCGAGGTCGCGCAGGAAGACGTCTGAGCCCGCGCCATTGACGTCGCCCGTGACCAGGTTGGACGCGATGCTCTCGAACGCAATCCGCTGGCCGCCGGCGTCGATGGAGGGCGCCTCGGAGGAGCCGTTGCCGGACACGCTCGGGGCCGAGTCCGTCCGGCTCACGAGCTCGGTCTGCGCCGTGGGGATGTCGCGCACGAAAACGTCGACGCCGGCCAGGTTGCCGGAGGCGCCGAGGTTCGTCGAGCCGCTCGTGAAGGCGACCTTGCTCGCGTCGGCGTCGAGTGCGGCCCCGAACGCACCCTCGTCCGACGTGTTGATCGGCGGGATCGTGTCGGCCGGGTTCGGGTTGACGAGCTGGATGCCGCCCGTCGCGACATCCACGAGGTAGACGTCCGGATCGATCGGGCTGGTGTCGTTGACCGCAGCGGGGGCAAGGTCGCTCGCGAAGCTCTCGAACGCGACGTGGCTACCGTCGTCGTCGAGCGCGGGCTCGATCGAGCTGTCGTCACCTGACGGCGCGCCGATCCCGCGGCGCGAGATAAGCGTCGTGGCGCCGGCCCCGATGTCGCGCAGATAGACGTCGCCGTCGCCGTTGCCGTCCTGCGGGTCGATCGCTGCGCGGGTGACGAACGCGACCCGATTGCCGTCCCGCGAGATCGCCGGGTCGCCGGATGGGAAGGTCGTGATCTCACCGCCCCCAGGCAGCACGCTCACGCGCGTGGTCGTCGCAGCCGCGGCGTCGCGCACGAAGACGTCGGCGCGGCCGTTCGCGTCGCCGGGGACCAGGTTGTCGGCCGCGCTCGAGAACGCGATCCGGGTCCCGTCGGCGCTGATCGACGGGGCTCCGGCGGGTGCCGCACTGACGAGGACGGTCGCCTCGAGAGCCCCGGACTCGTTGTTACCACCCACCCCAGCGACGCCCGACGCGCGGCTGATCAACATCGTCTCGCCGGTCTGGTTGTCGCGGCGAAAGACATTGACGAAGCGGTTGTCGTCGGCGTCCGAGAGCTCGTCCGCCTGCGACATGAAGACCGTGTAGCGCCCGTCGGCGCTGGTGGAGGAGACCGGCTCGCTGCCGCGCGTCGTCGGGCGCAGGACGCTGGCGTTGACGCCGCTGCGGAACACCCCGCTGCCGTCGGGCCGCGAGATGTACCGCGCCGCGTTCGGTGGCAGCAGCGCGCCACCCGCGAGGCGCGAGTACACCTGCGCGAAGTCGTTCTCGTCGTCGGCGCCCATGTTGTCGGCCTGGGTCTCGTACACGACGCGAAAGTTGAGGCCAGGCGTTACTGCTCCCGCGATCGAGGGTGCGGTCGAGGGCCCGTCGGCCTCGACGCCGTTCTCGGGCCGGCTGATCAGCGCCGTGGTCGGGCTCGCCCCGAGCACGCCGCTGCGTATGAAGACGTCCTCGACCCCGTTGGTATCGGGCGAGTCGAGGTTGGTTGCGTCCGAGCTGAAGACCAGGGTCTGGCCGCTGTCGTTGATCGACACGTTGCGGGAGTCGCCGTTGCCCTTCGTTCCGTTGATGCCGTCGGCACGGCTGACCAGGATCAGGCCGTCGTTCGGGTTGAAGGTGCGCACGTACACGTCCTGGTCCGTGCTCGCGTCGGCGGCGCCCGCCCACGTGGTCGCCTCGGACACGAACGCGACCGCCGAGCCGTCGCCGTTGATGGCCGCCCCGTAGGAGTCGTCGTCGCCGAGCGTCACGCCTTCGAGGCTTACGATCCGGGTCTGGTTCGTGGCCAGCGTTCGGATGTACACGTCGCCCGCGTTGTTCGAATCGGGCCCGGCGATGAGGTTCGTGGCGCTGGTCTCGAACGCGATCGCGGTGCCGTCGGCGCTGATCGCCGGGGAACCCGAGCCCCCGTCGCCCGCCAGGGTCGAACCGTTGGCCTCGCTCACGCGCTCGGTGTCGTCGGTCTGGAAGTCGCGGTGGAAGACCTGCGTAAAGGTGCTCGAGCCGTCGAGGTTGTCGGCCACGCTGGCGAACGCGACCTTCGGGCTGTTGCCCACGACGGTGAGCGCCGGGTCGAAGGACTCGGCATTCGCCACAGCTCCGTTTGCCCCATCGGCGCGGTCGACGAGCGCCGTCGTGCCGCTGAGGGTGTCGCGGAGGTAGACGTGGCTGACGCCGGAGCCCGTACCCGCTTCGAGGTTGCTCGCCTCCGATGTGAACGCCACATAGCGCCCGTCCGCGCTGATCGCGGGGTCGCGCGAGTCGCCGTTGGCGCCGACGCCGGCTGGACCGTCGGCGCGGCTGAGGAGTTGGACCGTGTTGGTCGCCGTGTCGCGCCGGTAGACGTTCGTGACCGCGTCGTCGTCAGCCCCGGAAAGCCCGTCGGCTTCGGAGACGAATGCGACGTAGCGGTTGTTCTCTGCGGTCGAGACCACGCGCGCCGCCTCGCTCGAGCCGGGTCCCGCGCCACCGCCCGTCACGCTGCTGTCGTTCGTCGTCGGCGTCGTCAGCGCGTCGAGCCCGAGCGGGCGGCTGATGAGGACGTTCGTCCCGGGCGCGACGGCGATGGTGGTCGCGGGCACCGCGAGCACGACCGCGAGCGTGGCGGCCAGGGCGATCGAAGCCCTCCCAGGCATGTGCGAATCGTACGGGTTCGCCGATCAGCCCGAACTGACCCGTGACAAGAAGGTCGTACGAATAGTGCTGTTCGTCGCCCGGAGGCCCGAGGCGCTAGCCGTGAATGTCTGCGGATGCCCGTCGATTTGGGCACTTGAACGGGTTCGGTGCCCAATGGCGCTGGCTTGACAATCGAACCTCGTCGGTTACGGTCGGTCGGCACGGTCGCCCCCGCACGGTCCGGGGCCGACGACTCAGATCACATCGGAGAGCCGGAGGCTGCTGGATGAGGAACGGAATCCGTTTTGGCCTGGTGAGCGTGCTCGCAATGGTGGGGGTGTTCGGGCTCGGCGCCGCCGGCGCGAGCGCGCACGACCTCGATAACTGCACGATCGTCGGGACCCCCGCCGATGACAGCATCGACGGCACCCGGCAACCCGACGTGATCTGCGGCCTGGGGGGCAACGACGAGATCATGGGCAACGGCGGCGCCGACAGGGTGTTCGGCGGCCACGGCAAGGACCGCATCGCCGGTGACAGCGACCCCGATCGGCTCGACGGCGGGGGAGGCGACGACAAGCTCTACGGCTTCGGCGGTCATGACCGCCTCGAGGGCGACGAGGGAGACGACGTCCTCCATGGAGGCAACGATGACGACACCCTCGCAGGGGGGATTGGCGCGAACACGCTCGGCGGCGGCGCCGGCCTCGCCGACAAGCTCGACTACTCCGAGGTGTCGGACGGCATCATTGCCAATCTGGGCGATGGGCAGACGCAGTCGATCGACGAGTCGGGCAGCCCGGTCGAGGGCATCTTCGACAAGTTCGACGGAATCGAGAACGTCTCCGCGACGAGGTTCATCGACCACCTCTTCTGGAGCAACGGCAAGATCGCCTCAACGGTCAAGAGCCGTGCTGGGGATGACTTCATCGCGACCGGCGACGGCGATGGTCTGGACACCATCGATTGCGGCGAGGGCGACGACGTCCTCACCGCAGACGAGAAGGACGACGTCTCGAGCTGCGAGAGCGTTGAGGCCGCCAAGCGCGTGAGCGACCAATACGCCGACTGCTCGATGCACGCGGAGGAGCCCAAGAACGTCGTCACCGAGCACGGGCAGCACGCGACGGTTGCGGAGGTGCGACTGCGCTGCAGGCACGGGCACGTGGCCGACACCCTGCTCATCGCCGGGCTCCACCCCGACGACAGCGAAGACAAGACGGTGACTCACAAGTACTGCCCGATCGGCGACATCAAGGAGGGACGTGAGTACACCTGCCTCGTCGCCGAGCGGAGGAAGTGCGACGGGGAACCGCAGCGGCGCCGAACGGAGGCGCGCCTAGGCCACACCGGCGTGGACGCGCGGTCAACTTGGTTCTCGTATCGGTGCGAGTGACGCGGTGCGGATGGAGGTAGCCGGGCTCGAACCGGCGACCTCCTGATTGCGAAGCGGGGCGTCGCGGCGCGGGCCGCACACGCGCATCTGGCTCTATCAAGCGGAGTCCCACCCGAGGCGCTGCGAATCTGAGCGTGTAACGTGAGGGCCGGGCCTGAGACCCATCCCACGACCAACGTGAGAGGGGCGAGAGCATGAGTAACGGAAGCTACGACGCGATCGTCGTGGGGGCGCGCTGCGCGGGATCGCCGACGGCGATGCTCCTTGCCCGCAGCGGCCATCGAGTGCTGATGGTCGACAAGGCGACCTTTCCGAGCGACACGATGTCGACGCACCACGTGCATCCACCGGGCCTGGCTGCGCTCGAGCGCTGGGGTCTGCTGGAGCGACTCAAGGAGACCGGATGCCCACCGGTGACGACCTACTCGTTCGACTTCGGACCGCTGACGATCTCCGGTTCGCCGCAGCCGATCGACGGGATCGCGCACGGATACTGCTCGCGGCGCACGGTCCTCGACAAGTTGCTGGTCGACGCCGCGGTCGAGGCCGGCGTCGAGCTCCGCGAGGGCTTTACGGTCGAGGAGATCCTCGCCGACAATGGAGTCGTGACCGGCATTCGCGGGCACGCAAAGGGAGGCGAAAGCGTCACCGAGCGCGCCGGAGTAGTGATTGGCGCCGACGGCAAACACTCCCTCCTCGCAAAGACGGTTCAGCCCGAGCAGTACAACGAGCGGCGCTCGCACCTGGCGATGTACTACGCCTACTGGAGCGATCTGCCGAGCGTAGGTTTCGAGACCACGATTCGCGCCCAAGACCGCCGGGGCTGGGCGGCGATCCCCACCCACGACGATCTCACTGTGCTCCCCTTCGGCTGGCCGGTGGAGGAGTTCAAAGAGAACCGTGGCGACATCGAGGGCAATTTCCTTGCTGCCATGGATCTCGCCCCCGAGTTTGCCGAGCGCGTGCGCGGCGCCACGCGCGAGTCGAAGTTCGTCGGCTCGGCGGAACTCCCCGGATACTTCCGCAAGCCCTACGGGCCGGGCTGGGCCCTACTCGGCGATGCCGGCTACCACAAGAACCCGATCACGGCGATGGGCATCAACGACGCCTTCCGCGACGCCGAGCTCGTGGCCACCGCCGTGGACGATGCGCTCTCGGGGGGCCGCTCGTACGAAGAGGGCATGAGCGAATACCAGCGCGTCCGAGACAACGAGGCGATGCCGGTTTACGAGTTCACCGACGACTTCGCGCAGCTACAGCCACCACCCCCCGAGATGCAGCAGCTGCTCGGCGCGATGGACGGCAACCAGGAGGCGATGGACGGGTTCGTCAGCGTCCAGGCGGCGACGCTTCCCGCACCTGAGTTCTTCGCTCCCGAGAACATCGGGCGGATCATGGCGCACGCCTGAGCATCCGGATCAGGCAGCGTGGAACGACCCGGTACTCGATGCCCTTCTCACGGTGGGTAGTAGGGTCGGGCCTCCCACGCTGAGGAGCAAGAAATGCACGGAAGACTTTCCCTCCTGGGCCTCGCGGCGGCCGCGACGTTGGCGGCGCCCTCTCCGGCGCAGGCAGCACCATCGACGGCTGGACCGACCGCGCGGGCCAGCGCCACGCTCACCGTCTGCGTCGGACAGGGCGGCGCGCTGCGCGTCGCGAGGAGGTGCCGGCCCGGGGAGCGGCGGTTCAGGCTCGTCGCCGCGCCCGCGCCGCCCGGGCCGAAGGGCGATCCGGGGCCGAAGGGTGACGCCGGGGCGACGGGGCCGCAGGGCATCCAGGGCCAGACAGGGCCGCCGGGCATCCAGGGCCAGACAGGGGCGCAGGGCATCCAGGGCCAGACGGGGCCGCAGGGCGTTGGGGCCTACAGTGCCGGCGCCGGCCTTGATCTCGTCGGCGACGTCTTCGCGCTCGAGGTGCCGCTCGTGCTCGTGAGGAACTCGTCGCCCGACCCGTCGGTCATCGATGTCACCAACACCAGTCACGAGTCCGCCTTCGGCCCTGTCCGCCCCGCGGCGATAGAGGGCACCGCGACCTCGACCGCGGACGGCAATACCGCGGTCGACGCGGTCTCCGGCGTGCTCGGCGTCGTGGAGGCGACCAACCCGGGTGGCTTTTCGGCCGGCGTGCGCGGCGTCAACAATGGCACCGGCGGGGTCGGCATCGGGGTGGCCGGCTTGCATAAGCAGTCGGGCTGGGGCGTCTACGGCCAGGCGCCGACTGGCTACGGCGTGGTCGGCGAGATCGCCAACGCCGCGGGAGGCGGGGCCGCGATGCGGGCGGCCTACACGGGAAGCGACGTCGGCGCCGCCCTCGAACTCAGTAACGGCCAGATCCGAGTGAGCGGCGCCAATCGGCCGGTGTTCCAGGCGGACCTGAGCACCTCGTGCGGGGGAAACAATGCGTACTCGGTGCTGGACAACCCGCTCATCAACGACGACCCGAACGCCATGCTGGTCGTCACGCACACCGACGCGAGCACCGGCGGCGTCCAGTTCGCGGGGATGCCGCTCGGGGTCGTCTTCAACACGGCCGCTAACCCGATCGCGGGTTGCGCGACGAATCGGTGGCTTGTGTTCACCGAGACGAACTCAGCGATGCCGGACATCACGGTCAACGTCCTGGCGGTCAGCAGCTAGATCACTGATTCCTATTCCCCCGGATCAATGGTCGTAGGCCATCATCCTTTGCGCGATCCGTGCGCAGAGGCCGTCCATCGTGTGGGCGCGGTGGCGCTCCACCGAGGGCTGATCCTTGAGCTGGTCGATGATCGGCCTCGATCCCGCATCGCCATGCGGGAATCCGAGGGATGGAGCTAGCCGGGCTCGAACCGGCGACCTCCTGATTGCGAACCAGGCGCTCTCCCAACTGAGCTATAGCCCCGAGCTTGCGACGCACCGACCACGGGCGTCGGGCTGAAGGATAACCCTACGATGGCCGATCTAAGGTCTCGGAAATGAGTTTTCGCCTGCGATTGACGTTGTTCTTCGTGATCATCGTCGTGCTGCCGATGGTCGCGCTTGCGGTGCTGGTCTCGCAGATCGCCTCGGACTCGGAGACCGGCAAGGCGGACGCGCGCCTGAGCGCGGAGCTGCGCACCGCGACCACGGTCTACGAGAACGCCCAGGCCGACTCGCGCCGCGTCGCAGGCGAGATCGCAGCCGACCTTGCAGCCGACCCGTCGGCGACGGAGACCCTGCGCGCCGGTACCACTCCCGAGCTCGAGGCGCTGGCGCGGACCTACGCGGGTCGCGACGATGTCGCGGCGGTGCGGATCACCGACAGCGCGGGCGACCGGGTCACCGTCGGCGAGGGGCCGCCGGTCGCTGCGGCTTCGGTGGCGCTGACCGACGCCGGCGAGGAGATCGGCTCCGTCTCCGCATCGACGGTGACCTCCGCGCAGCTGCTCGACCGGATCGAGGATGCGACCGGCGAGGACGCCGCGCTGGTCGGACCCGGCGGGCCGATCACCGGCGCCGTTCCGATCGCCGCCGGTGCGCTGCCGGACGGCGGCGACTCGGCCAGCGTCGACTCGGACTCGGGCGAGCTGAGGGTCGCGGCGACCGAGCCGCTCGGTGACCAGCAGGTGCGGATCGCGCTGTTCGCGCCCGCCGGGGACGAGGGGTTCCTCTCCTCGCGGCCGAACGTCGCGATCGCGGTGCTCGTCTTCCTGGCGCTGGCCATCGTCGCGATCATCCTGCTGCTGCGCGCGCTACAGGGCCAGATCAAGGAGATCCTCGCCGCGGCGCGGCGAATCGGCGACGGCGATTTCTCCAGCGAGGTGCCGGTGACCGGCAACGACGAGATGGCCGGGCTGGCGAGCGAGTTCAACAAGATGAGCAACCGGCTGGTCGCGCAGATGGACCAGCTCCGCCGCCAGCGAGCCGAGATCGAGGAGTCGGTGCGGCGGATCGGCGAGGCATCCGCCTCCGGGCTCGACCGCCAGGCGCTCCTGAAGATCCTGGTCGAGACCGCGGTCGGGACGTGCGAGGCCGATTACGGGTTGATCGCGCTCAGCGGCCATGCCGGCGCCGAGGCCGAAGCGGGCGCCCCCAAGGACGGGATCCAGGAGGCCGCGCTTGCCGCCGAGCAGGGGGCTCTGCGCGAGGCGGGGCCGGTCGCGGTGGCCGAGAACGGCGCCTACGCGTTCGCGAGCTCACTTGGGCGACTTCCGGATTCCACGTCCCCCCTTGGAGCGATGACGATCGCCCGCGCCGGGGTTCCGTTCAACGCCAACGACCGGGAGGTCTTTCTCTATCTCGTCGGCCAGGCGGCTGCCTCGGTCGAGAACCTCGCCCTGCACGAGCTGGTCTCCGAGCAGGCGGTGACCGACGACCTCACCAGACTCGCCAACAATCGCGCCTTCCGCGACGTGATCGACAAGGAGGCGGCCCGCGCCCAGCGCTTCGGCCACGACGTCTCCCTGCTGATCCTCGACATCGACGACTTCAAGAAGATCAACGACACCTACGGGCACCCGCAGGGCGACGCGGTGCTGAAGGCGATCGGCCGCATCCTCGCCGAGGAGTCGCGCGGGATCGACTTCCCGGCGCGCTACGGCGGCGAGGAGTTCGTCGTCCTCCTGCCCGAGACCGCCACCCAGGGCGCGGCCGAGGTCGGCGAGCGGATCCGCGAGCGGATCGAGGACGAGGCGGTCCCGATGCTCGACGGCGAGGGCGAGATCCGCCTGACCGCCAGCCTCGGGCTTGCGACCTCCCCCGGGGTGGCGGCGGACGCGCGGGAGCTGATCGCGACGGCCGATGCGGCCCTGTACGAGGCGAAGCGCTCCGGAAAGAACCGGCTCGTGGTCGAGTCGGCCGAGGCCGTCCTGGGCCCGAAGATCGGCCGGCGGGCGGCCGATCGCCAGGCGCAGGTTACGGGCCCCCCGCGGCGAAAGTAGGCTGGACCCCCGCCCAGAGCCGTGCCTGTGCCGCTCTCAACGCGGCGGCGAGGCTCGCTAGTCTTTGACTCATCGCATAGCCATGGGAATTCTTGACGACGCGATCAAAGAGCACCTCGATCTGAAGCGCCGCCAGGGCGTTGAGGACAGCGAGCTGGCGCGCCTCGAGGACGAGGCATTCGGGCCCCCCAGCCGCCCGGGCGACCCCGACTTCCCCGAGGACGCGCCCGCGGCTGCGGCCGAGACCGCGGTCGCCGAACCGCCTTCGGAAGAGGTTGCCGCCGCGCCGGAGCCCGAGCCTGCGCCCGAGCCCGCCGCCGTGGAACCGCCGCCGCCGCCGCCGCCGAGGCCGAGGCGGGCGGGTTCTACGACCAGAGCGGCGAGGAGCTCGATCTCGAGCTCGATCTCGATCAGGAAGCAGCGCCACCGCCCGCCGAGCCCGAGCCCCCGTCCGAGGAGCTCAGCGCGGTCCCGGTGACCGATGACCAGCCCGCGGTCGAGCCCGAGCCGACCCCCGCACCCGCTGAGCCGCCGATCGAGTCACTCGACACGGTTGAGCACGAGGCCGACTTCGAGCCGCCGATCGAGTCGCTGGACACCGTCGAGCATCAATTCGAGGGCGCAATCGAGGACACGGGCGAGGCCGAGGCGGTCGAGGCGCCGCCGACCGAGACCGGTGAGGCCGGGGCGGTCGAGGGCCCGATCGAGGACACGGGCGAGGTCGAGGTCGTCGAGGGCGAGCTCGAGCTGGACGAGGACGACGGAGAGGACGTGCTCGAGGAGACGCCCGAGTTCCTACGCGACCAGCCCGAGGACGACGAGCTCTGGTTCGAGCAGGGCGAACCGAAGGACTTCGACTTCTAGGACGCCGATAGCCGTCGCATTTCGGCGTCCTCGGCCGGTCGGCTCGACTCTCGCCGCCCTAGCTTCGGCTACGTGGTGATGTAGCCGCGCGTCTTGGCGGCGTCGACGACGCGCTCGATCCCGACCAGGTAGGAGGCCTCGCGCAGATCGAGCCCCTCCTCCTTGGCGCGACCGGAGACGTCGCGGAACGCCTTCCGCATGATCGTGCCGAGCCGGTCGTTGACCTCGCGCTCCTCCCAGCGGAAGTGCTGCAGGTTCTGCACCCATTCGAAGTACGAGGCGACCACCCCGCCGGCGTTCGCGAGCACGTCGGGAATGATGTAGACGTCCTTGTCCTTGAGGATCTGGTCGGCGGCCGGGGTGGTCGGGCTGTTCGCGCCCTCGACCAGCAGCCGGCACTGCATCCGGTCGGCGTTGTGCTCGTGGATCATGCCGCCGAGCGCCGCCGGGATGAAGACGTCGCACGGGATCGCGACGAGGTCGTCGGCGTTGATCTCCTCGGCGCCGTCGAACTCGGTGATCAGCCCGCCCTCGGCGATGTGCTTCTGGAGCTCGTTGGCGTCGATGCCGGCGTCGTTGCGAATCGCGCCGTGGGCGTCCGAGACGCCGACCATCTTCGCCCCCAGCTGCTGCATGATCCGCGCCGCCCACGAGCCGACGTTGCCGTAGCCCTGGATGACGAAGGTGGTGTCGGCCGGGCTGAGGCCGAGCTGCGGCGCCGCCTCGCGGAACACGTAGACGCAGCCGCGTCCGGTGGCGGCCTCGCGGCCGTACGACCCCTCGAGCGCGATCGGCTTGCCGGTGACGATCGCCGGGGTGTGGCCGTGAAGCTTCCCGTACTCGTCCATGAACCAGGCCATCACCTGCGCGTTGGTGCCGACGTCGGGAGCGGGGATGTCGCGGGTCGGCCCGAGGACCTTCTCGATCTTGTCCATGAACGACCGCGCGACCCGCTGCAGCTCCGATGGCTCGAGCTGGTCGGCGGGGCAGTTGACGCCGCCCTTGGCGCCCCCGAACGGGACGCCGGCGACGGCCGTCTTCCAGGTCATCAGCGAGGCGAGCGCGCGGACCTCGTCGACATCGACCTCGGGGTGGAAGCGGATGCCGCCCTTGTACGGGCCGCGGGCGCCGTTGTGCTGGATCCGGTAGCCGGAGAAGACGTGCGTCTTGCCGTCGGACAGCTTCACCGGGATCTGCACGGTGACCTCGCGATAGGGCGTCCAGAAGACGACGCGGAGGTCGTCGGGGAGCTGCAGCCGCTCGGCGGCGATGTCGAAGTAGTGGCGGACGATGTCGAGGTTGGAGACCTCGGCGGGGTGGGCTCGCTTGACGGTCTCCGATGCCTCCTCGGTCGTCTCCGGCGACTTGTCCGGGTGCTCGCGTTCTCCGACCGCGACCGCTGACTCGTTCTCCGCCATCCGCTCCTCCTGGACGTGAATCGCGATCCTCCCACAATGGTCGCGGACTTGCGACCTCCGCGCCGTTAAGGTTCGCCTGCAAGGTCGTCGGATCGGAGGAAAGGACACCGGATGAGTTGGAGTGCGCGTTTGGCCGCCATAATCGTCGCCGTGGCAGCGCTTGCGGCAGCCGGCTCTGCGTTTGCGAGGGACGCGAGCATCGACTGGACCGCGAAGGTCCGGATCCTCTCGAGCGACCGGATGCAGTACCACGGCAAGGTCAGCTCCCCAGTCGAGGCGTGCCAGGTCGACCGCACGGTAAGGATCACGTCGTCCGGCGACCTGATCGGCAAGGCGGTGACCGAGGACAACGGCAAGTACAGCATCAAGGAGGACGCGGTCGAGGACGACTCGCGCGTCAAGTTCAAGCTGAAGCCGAACGCCCCGGAATGCCAGTCGGAGACGCTCTTCGTCGAGCTTTAGCGCGCGGCCGCGGGCCTACAATCGAGCGTCTGGGGCCATAGCTCAGTTGGGAGAGCGCTTCCCTTGCACGGAAGAGGTCGCCGGTTCGAGCCCGGCTGGCTCCATTTCCAAGGAACGTTGGGTATGCGGAAGAGGGTCCAGGTAGTCCTCGGCGAATCTGACTCCCTTCGCCTGGCAGTTCTTCGTTGGTCGCAGGCGCAGACTGAACCCCCTTCGACCTTCGCCGAGCTCGTCCGCGGGGACGTAGAAGCATCGGTCGGAAATCGGGTCAAATGCTGCGAGCCAGTCGACCGTGGCGGCGGTGTAGAGCTTCGTCCTGCGGACTTTGCCGTTCGTGAGTGAGTGCGAAAAGCACGGCACTTCGACCACACCATTCTTCGCGGTGACGTGCTTCACCTGCACCCGCTCCAGCGCGCCGCTGCCCGGCCGCTGGAAGATCAGGTCGAAGTCCCAGTCCTCGCCGTACGGGATTGCGATCCGGAAGCCCCGCCGGATCAGGTCGCGAGCGACCTCGATCTCCGCGCGGTCTCCTTTGAGCTTCAGCGGTGCCATGACTTCGCCTTACGGTGCTGTCCAGCGTAAGGCGGTCGGTGTGCCCGATCCAGACCCGAATGTGCCGAGTCTGAGCCCGGGTTGCAACGCCGAGGTCGCCGGTTCGAGCCCGGCTGGCTCCATCGCATTACGGGAGGATGCGTCTCGATGAGAGTCGCGGCGCTTCGAATCGGGGGCGACCCGGCCCAATGGCGCGAGCTCGGCTTCCGGGTAGACGCCGGGGGCTTCGTGAACGTCGGAGGAGTGCGACTCGAGGTGCTCGAGTCGGCGGAGCGGGGAGCGATCGAGTCGTGGACGCTCGACGGCGCTGACGTGCCGGACTCGATCGACGGCGTGCCCACCAGCGCAGGCTCGAGGGACGTGGTGGAGGCCTTGCATCCCAACGGGGTGACCGCCATCGACCACGTGGTCGTGTTCACGCCATCGCTCGAGCGCACGACGGCGGCCCTCGCCGCGATCGGGGTCGAATGCCGGCGCGTACGCGAGGCGGGCGGCGGGGTTCGCCAAGGGTTCTTCCTCGTCGGGGACCTTCTGCTCGAGGTTGTCGCCGGCACCGGGCTCGAGGACGATGCGCCGGCGCATTTCTGGGGGATCACGATGGTCGTGTCCGACATCGCCGCGGCGGCGGCGCTCCTCGGCGAGCGGCTTGGTTCGATCAAGGACGCCGTGCAGCCGGGACGGCGCATCGCGACGGTCCGGTCGGAAGCTTCAGGGGGCTTGCCGCTGGCGTTCATCACGCCGCGTGGCTAGCGCCGCCTGGGACGGATGGGGTCGCGGGTTCGAGCCCGGCTGGCTACATTGCCGAACGTCCCTCATTAGCCCCTCCAGGGCACATTCCAGGACGTTCGCCGCTGGCGCGCGCCGGCGACTAGGGGCGCATGGCGTAGGTGCCGGCGAGCCCGCGGACCCGCTCCCAGACGCGCTCGAAGCGCTCGCCGTCCACCGCCGGCTTGCGCACGTGCGCGAGCGCCCATTCCTGCTGGGCCTCGGTCGACGACGCCCGCCCGTGCAGGGAGACCGCGTAGCCCGAGAAGTCGCGCACCATCACGTCGAAGATCTGGTCGAGCGTGTCGTCGTCGACTCCCTCGAGCGCCGCCTGCTCGCAGATCAGCTGCCCGTAGACGACCAGCGTGAACAGCTCGCCGAGGGTGAGCATGAAGTCGAGGTCCTTGATCTGCTCCTCCGACGGTGGCGCTGTCGTCAGCAGCGTCTTCAGGCCCTCCGCCTGCTCGACGAACCGGCCGACGTTGGGAACCTGCGCGAAGGCGTCGTAGGCCTGGCGCCAGTCGTGAAAGCGGATCTTGCTCAGCCCGCGCGCCGGGCCCTGGCGGAAGAGGAACTCGTCGTCGGCGGGCTCGTCGTGCTCGCCGACCGGCTCGAAGTCCTGCGGGTCGAACAGGAACGCCGCCATGAACTTCAGCACCAGGGCCATGTTCACGTGCACGGTGCCCTCGAGCTTCGGCAGGGCGCGGATGTCGCGCGCCGCCATCTCGAAGTACATGTCGCCCTCGAACCCCTTCGCCGCGATCACGTCCCAGAGCAGGTCGATCACCCGCTCGCCCTCGGTCGTCACCTTCATCTTCGTGATCGGGTTGAACAACAGGTAGCGCCGGTCCTCGGGTCCCGCCGCGCGCATGTAGTCGATCGCCCGCCCGGCGAACAGCTTCATCGCGATCAGTCGCGCGTACGCGTCCGTGAACGCCTGGCGGACGTGCGGGAAGTCGGTCACCCGCATTCCGTAGAGCACCCGCGAGTCGGCGTGGGTGATCGCTTCGTAGAAGGCGTGCTCGCAGATCCCGATCGAGGCGAAGCCGAGGTTGAACTTGCCGATGTTGACCGTGTTCAGCGCCGCGTCGAACGCCGCCGGCCCGGTGTGCAGGACGTCCTCGGCCCGCACCGGGTAGTCCTCCAACTCGAAGTTCGAGACATACGACTGGGAGTTGACGACGTTCTTGATCAGCCGGTAGCTCGGATGCCGGCTGTCGGCGGCGAAGAACACGTACCCCTCCGGCCCCTCGACGTCGGCCCGCCGCCCGAACACCGACACCATCCCCGCCAGGTTGCCGTTGCCGATGTAGTACTTGGCGCCGTTGGCGACGAAGCCCTCGCCGTCGGGCTCCGGGGTGAGCACCATGTCGGTCGAGTAGATGTCGGCGCCGTGCGCCTTCTCGGAGAGCCCGAAGGCGAAGATCGCGCCGTCGTCGAGCAGCTCCGCGGCCCGCCGGCGGGCGCTGCCGTTCTCGCTCTGCCAGATCGGCCCGAGGCCGAGGATCGAGACCTGCCACGTGTACCAATAGACGAGCCCGTAGAACGCGGTGATCTCGTTGAAGGCGCAGATCCGCTTCGTGTCCCAGCGCTTGTCGGGGTCGCCGCCCGCATCGCCCGCGGGCGTGAGCAGGGTGGCGAAGACCCGCTCGCGCTTGACGAACTCGAGGAAGTCCGCGTACCAGGTGCGGTCGCGGTCGTGCTGCTTGAGCACGGTCTTGCCCCGTGACTCGAAGAACTCGATCGTCGCCAGCATCAGCCGCCGCGCCTCGGGATCGAGGTCGGCGCCCTCGTAGGTCGACGGGTTGAAGAGAACCGTCTCGGCCGGTGGCGCTTGGGCGGTCGGGGTCGCGGTCTGCTGATCGACGCTCGCCATCGAGGCGGACTCTATGCGCTATCCAACCTCGAATACGTGGATGACGGGCTCGGCGCCGTCGCCGTACTGCTGCGAGACGTAGATCAGCCCGCGACCGCGGTCATACGCGGCGCCGCCGATCCGGCTCGAGTCGAACGGGAGCTCGAGCTCCCAGGTCGAGTAGGGCTTCACCTGCCACGGTCTGACGCGGCCCTTGCGGGCTGCCTGCAGAGCGCGAGCGTCGTACGCCCAGACCTGTGCCTGATAGGGGTAGGCGTGCGTGCCCTTGCTGGATTCGTCGGGGTCGTAGCACCAGGTCGTGCCGTCGGGCGTGGGGGTGCCATGAAGGCTCGGGTCCTCGGTGCCCTCGCCGTAGCAGAACGGACCCGTGCCCTGGGTGCCGAAGAAGAGGACGCTGCGGGTCCCCTTCGGGAACACCAGGCCGCGGATCGAGGTCGAGCCGTTGAACTCGATCCCCTGGGCGGGATCCCATGACGCGTCCCAGTCCCCGAGCGCCGGGTTGTCCTGCGGGTAGTAGACGAGCGGTGTGCCGGGAGTGCGCCCGCCGCCGCCCAGTCGCGTCGGGTCGAACGCCAACGCGGCCGGACCGTAGGAGGTGCGGCTGATGATCGGGATGCAGCAGTTGCCGGTCAGCGCCGGCCCGCCGAGGCGCTGCCGCCAGGCTCGCGGCACCGTGGCCAGATAGCCGGAGACGAATCCGGCGCCGAGGTCGCCGACCTCGAACAGCCCCTCGGTGCCACCGCCGGCGAGGCTCGTCGAGGGCCGGACCCAGTGCGAGGCAACCTGCTCGCCGGCGGCGTCGTAGTAGACGTAGGCCGAGCCGTAGAGGCGCCGCCGGTAGACGAGCTGGCCCCCGATCTTGTTGCCGGTGCCGCCGGTCGCGTCGATCTCGCCGTCGGTCGCGTCGGTGAACTGCTGGCGGAAGCGGGCGCGACGCAGCTCGCTCGGGCTCGTGCCTCGCGCCGGACGCGGGGTCGTCACCTCCGCGGTCAGCTGGTACCAGTCATGGCCGACGACGAACAGGGTGTCACCCGCCGGGTTGTAGGCGAGCGCGGTACCGCCGTACGCGAATGTCCGCTCGTCGTCCACCTGCGCGGGCAGACGGAAGGCTCCCCGATAGTCGAGATCCGCGGCCTGGAGGCGGCTCGGCGAGCTTGCCGATGCGGTCGCCATCGATGCGCATCCGCAGGCGATCACCGCGCAGGCGGCGATCGAGCTCGCGAGGACGGCCGGGCGCCTCATGCCGAAACGGTAGCTCCCGTGCGGGCGCCGCCGCTCAATGCGATCAGCCGGGTTGGTAGCTGATCAGGTCCTCGCGCCCGCTCCCACCCGAGATCTTCAGCGTGAGCACCGGGCCGACGCCCTTCGCGTAGAACTTGTGCTCGTTGACCCGCGGCTCGAGCGGGTTGGTGTCCCGGGTCATCACGGCATCGTTGAAGCGGCCGAACGGAACTTCGACCTGCTCGTCGACGGACAGGACCGAGCCCTGATCCTCGGCTTCGCCGGCGTAGTACTCCTGCCGGTACTGCATTCCGACCTGTGGGTTGGCCGGCATCGCAATCCCGGCCTCGGCGCCGTCGGCGCCGTAGTGGAACGACCCCGCGGTCGTCGCCGGCTTTCCGTTCTCGTACTCGGTGGTGTCCTCGCCCATGTACCAGATGTTGCCCTCGGCGTCCTGGGCGTAGTAGTCGCTCGTCACCTCGATCGGGACGCCTTGCTCGGTGACCACGTCGCGGACGACCCGCGACTCGATCCCGTCGAGCGTCTTGGTCCGGTCGGTGACCGTGACGACGACCTTCTGCACGGTGTCGTCCTCGGCCTCGCGGTAGACCCAGCGGCTGCCCGGCGCCATCGGCCAGTACGGGTTGTCGATCTCGGCCGTGAACTCGGACGGGTCCAAGGTCACGTGCTCGCTGCCCTGCGGCAATCCGGCGCTCGGGTCGCCGCCCGCGGCCGTCGCGGTGCTCCCGTCGCCGCCTCCCGAGCCGCAGCCGGCGGTGATCGCGGCGGCGCCAACGAGTCCGGCGGCGAGAACGCTTCTGGTCTTGATCGATGTCATGTTCGCTCCCTTTCTCGGTCTTCGGGAGCGTTTATCTCGCGACCGCATGAAAGCCTCGTGAAAGGCGCCCGAACACGGCTGGGCGCATTCATCGTCCCTTCATCCGCTGAGATACTCGCGTCGTGACCGCGTTCGTGACCGCCGGCGCCGGGTTCCTGCTCGCGGTGCTCTGGTTCGACCTGATCTTCGACACGCAGGTCAGGCCCCACGCCCCGGAGGTCCTCCTGCCTGAGGAGGCCCTTGCCTCGATCGCCGCCTACTACCGCCGGGCGACGACGGAGGCGCGGCCGATGAATCTGCTGGTCGCCGCCGTGATGGTGGCGACGGTGGCGGCGCTGGTGGCGCAGCTGCTCAACGACGAGGTCGACGATTGGGTTGCGGTGTTCTCGCTCGTGCCGGCCGCCGGCGCCATCGGCATCGCCGGGTTCAACACCGTGCCGAACGCGCGCCGCCTGGGCTCCCGCCGCGACCCGCTAGCGGTCCAGAGCGGGCTCGCCCGCGCGATCTACCGCGATCACCTCGTCTGCATCGCGCTGATCGCCGGCGTGCTGGCCATTCAGCTCGGCTTCGCCACCTAGCTCGGGGCGGGGGCGCTTGGCCAGGACCCGCACGCGCGCTCCATGCTTCGGCGCGACGGTGATTCCCTTCAGCACGACCTCCTCGGGCTCCGAGCGGACCGGCTCGAGCTCGGTCCGCGCGAGGATGACGCGCAGCACCTCGGCCATCTCGAGCTGAGCCAGCCCGGCCCCGATGCAGCGCCGGATCCCGCCGCCGAACGGCAACCAGGTGTACGACTCGGCCTTTTCCTCCGTGAACCGCTCCGGCCGGAAGCGGTCCGGCTCGGGGTAGAGGTCCGCGCGGTGGTGGATCAGCGCGATCCCCGGATAGACGCGGATCCCCTCGGGAAGGTCCCAGCCGGCGATTGTCCGCGGCGCCTTCAGGGTCCGCTCGGCGGCGTCGATCACGGGCCGGATCCGCAATGTCTCGGTGACCACGGCATCCAGGTACGCGTCGTCCCCGCCCTCGATCGCGTCGCGTGTCCGCGCCAGCACGTCGGGGTTGTGGAGCAGCAGGTCGACCGCCCAGGCGAGCCCGGTTGCGGTCGTCTCGTGGCCGGCGCCGAGCATCGTCCAAAGCTCGTCGCGAAGCTCGACGTCGGTCATCGGCTGGCCGTCCTCGTCGCGCGCGCGAAGCAGCAGCGAGAGAACGTCGGCGCGTTCGTCGAGGTCGGGCACCCGGCGCCGCCGGGCGATCTCCTCGTAGAGGAGCGCATCCGCCCGCTCGAGCCGACGCCCGAGCCAGCCGCCCAGACTGAAGCGCCCGTAGTCGCGCCGGATGGCCTCGGGCACGAAGAAGAGGCTCTGGGTGTCGATGACCTTCAGCATCGCCGCGCGCAGGCGCTCGATCCGCTCCGGCTCGAAGACGCCGAACACCGCCCGGGAGATGATCTCGAACGTCAGGTGGCGCATCCGCTCGCGCATCTCGACCTCGGACCCGGTGGCCCACCGGTCGACCTCGGCCTCGGCGACCTCGCGGATCATCGGCCGCATCGCGCTGAGCCGGGCGCCCTGGAACGGCGGCAGCAGCAGCTTCCGCTGGCGCAGGTGCTCCGGCCCGTCCAGGACGAGCACGGAGTGGTCGCCCAGCACGGCCGCCAGCGGCGCGTTTGCCTCGCCCGCGTGGAGGTCGGACTGATCCCCCGTGAACATCTCGCGGATCGCGTCCGGCTCGGCGACGTAGACGCCGGTCCCGAAGACCGGGAACTTGACCAGGAAGGCGTTCCCGTAGCGCCGCTGCCAGCGAATCAGGGTGTCCAGCGGACGGCGCTGAAAGCGAGCGATGTTGAGGATCGCGGGAGTCTTGGGTCCGGGCGGCAACGCCACGCGGCGAGTATAGGTCGGCTCAGCCGGCGCCGATCCGGGTCCCGCAGCGGTCGAGCTCGAGCTCCAGCTGTTCCTTCAGCTCGGCCAGGGGCGTGACGTCGCCCCGGACCCGGGCGGCGCCGTCGCGCAGCCCGACCAGGTTGGCGACCTCGTCCGGATCGCGCTCCAGGTCGTACATCTCGTGCTCGGTCGGGCGCTCGCCGTGCGGGTCGACGTAGGTCGCGTACTTGTGGGTCGGGGTGCGCACCGCCCGCACCCGGTTCGGCTGCCCCGGGGCCTCCATGGTGGCGGTGCCCGCCTGATGGTCGTCGTAGGTGAAGTGGATCGCATCCTGGACCGAGTCCGCCGGGGCCTCGTGGTCGGTCACCGCGCCGAAGTCGACCGGCGCCTTCTTCAGCGCGGCGCGCTCCGGGCTCGCGTGGCGGGCGAGGAGCGGCGAGAGGTCGCGTCCCTTGAGTCCCGCCGCCGACGCATCGGCACCGCCGAGGGTGGCGATCGTCGGCAACAGGTCGATCAATGAGGCGAGCGCGTCGCTTTCGACCGCCTTCGGGAACAGGACAGGGTTCGAGACCACGATCGGGATGTTGATCGTCTCCTCGTAGGCGTTGAATGCCTTCTGGCGCAAGCCGCCGTGCGAGAGGCCCATCTCGCCGTGGTCGGCGCACCGCACGACGACGGTGCGCGAGCGAAGCGATGCGGGATCGCCCGGGTCGCCGAGCGCTCCGAGCAGGCGGCCGATCTTCTCGTCGATCACCCGATGCAGGTGGGCGTAGAAGTTGACGTAGTCGAGCTGCATCCGCCGGTCGCGGAGGGCGCCGAGGTAGGCGGTCATCCCCATCCGCATCAGCGCATGAACCGACGGCTTTCCGCGCAGGTCCTCGTCGACGGTCGGCGGCAGGTCGACACCGAGGTCGCGGAACTCCGACGCCGAGTAGCCGCCGGTCTCATACGAGGCCGGATAGCCGAGCACGTCGTGGGGGTTGACAAGCGAGACGACGAGGCAGAACGGCTCGGGCAGGTTCTCGCGGCCGAGCCAGCGCTCGACCTGGCGGATGTAGACCTCGTCCCAGCCCTCGCCCTCGCCCGCGTTGCCGCCGCCGAAATTGGGGGCCTCGGCGTTCTCGCCCGCGTCGGGGACCTCCCAGTCGGCGAACCCGTAGTCGCGGGCGAGCACGTCCGCGTCCTGGGGCAGCCACCCGCCGAGCAGGCCCTCGGAGCCCTTCTTGCCGCTCGGGTGGGTGAGGTGCCACTTGCCCTTGTAGGCGACCTCGTAGCCCGCGGCGCGCAGGAGGCTCGGCAGGTTCGGGACCTCCGGCGGGAGCACCGTCTCGCCGCCGGAGCTCTGATTGAGCCGGAACAGCCCGGTGCCGAACTGCCTGACCAACCGCCCGCGCGGGGCCGCCCCGTCGCGCAGCAGCCCGGCCAGAGTGCGCACGACGTCGGGGGCGTGGCGCGGGTTCGGCCGCAGGTCGGCCTGGGTCAGGGTCAGGGTGACGCCGTGCTCGGCCGGGTAGAGCCCGGTGAACAGCGTCGCGCGGCTCGGCGAGCACATCGCGGTGTTGCAGAAGCCGTTGGTGAAGGTGACGCCGGTGCGCGCCAGTTCGGCGTCGTTCGGCATCAGCTGCGCCAGCCACCCGGGCTCGTCCGGCCAGTGCCGCGGCTGGCGTTGCTGGTCGGTGATCAGGAGGACGATGTTCGGCTTCGGGGCCAAGGCGCGGGATCGTTTCAGAGATAGCCTCCGGCGAGATGGCCGAGCCCTCGCAAACCGGTGGCTGCCTGTGCGGCGCCGTGCGGTTCGAGATCGACGAGCCCGCGCACAGGGCGACGTATTGCCACTGCACCCGCTGCCAGCGACGGACGGGGACGGCGGCCTCCGCGGAGGCGCGGGTCGACGGCTCGGGGTTCCGGATCGTCGCCGGCGAGGACCACCTCAGGACCTGGCGCCACCCCGACGCGGGTTGGGAGGAGGCGTTCTGCCGCGAGTGCGGCGCGCCGCTGTTCAGCCGCGATCCCGACGACCACTCGGAGATGAGCATCAGCATGAGCGCCTTCGACGGCGATCCCGGCGTGCGCCCGAGCCGGCGGCAGTTCGTCGCCTACGCGGCCTCGTGGGAGCCGATCCCCGACGACGGCCTCGAGCGCTTCCCCGAGTCCGCCCAGGGGTAGAGCCCGCCCGCTTGGGGGATACTCGAAGGGATGTCACGGGAGAACGTGGAGATCGTGCGTCGCTCGCTCACGGCGTTCAGCGCCGGTGGGATCGAGGGAGCCGCTGAGTTCGCTCATCCCGACATCGTGTTCGAGGAGCCACCTTCGCAGCCCGGTTCGAAGACGGCTCGCGGATTTGATGACGCCCGCACTACGCTCTCCGCCTTCGATGACGCGTGGGACGAACATCGCTTCGACGTGCTGGAGATCAGGGACCTGGGAGGCGACCGGGTCCTGACGTTCACGATCGAGCACCTCCGCGGCCGGGACGGAATCGCGTTCTCTCAGCCCTGCGCGACGATCTACACGCTCGACGAGGGCAAGATCATCAGGCTGCGGCCATTCTGGGACCGCGCGGAAGCTCTGAAAGCCGCCGGGGTGTCGGAGTAGATGGCCGAGCCCTCCCAAACCGGTCGCTGCCTGTGCGGCGCAGTGCGGTTCGAGATCGATCAGCCCGCCCACGACGCCAACTACTGCCACTGCACCCGGTGCCAGCGGCGAACGGGCACCGCCGCCTCGGCCTCGGCCCACATCGACGGCTCCGGCTTCAGGTTCCTCGCCGGCGAGGACCTGGTCAGGACCTGGCGCCACCCGGACGGCGGCTGGGAGAAGGGGTTCTGCGGCGAATGCGGCGCACACCTGTTCAGCCGCGACCCCGACGACCCGAGCCTGATGGGGATCCGGATGAGCGCCTTCGACGGCGATCCCGGCGTCCGCCCGAGCCGTCGGCAGTTCGTCGCCTACGCGGCCGTATGGGAGCCGATCCCCGACGACGGCCTCGAGCGCTTCCCCGAGTCCTCTCGCTGACGCCGCAGCGTCGTCGTCCGCGGCGCTATGCGTTCATCTCGACGAACGTCCCGTCCAGCAGCCGCTCGCGCCCGTCCTGGTCGTAGGCGGGCAGCTCGCCCGTTCGCTCGATGTGCTCGACGTAGGCCGCCATCGCACGGCGTGCCGGGTCGCTCGCCAGGGTCGCGAGGAACTCCGACTGCTCCAGCCGCACACCCTCCGCGAGGGGCAACGACCCGCCATCCAAGACCGCCCGCTTGCAGGCCCCGACCGCGGCCTTGGACCGCCGGGCCAGGCGATGGGCCGTCTCGACCGCGATCGGGACCAGCTCGTCGGGCTCGACGATCCGGTGCACCATGCCGATCTCCAGCGCTTCTTCGGCCTCGACCGGCCGCCCCTCGAGGATGATCTCGAGCGCCCGGGCCCGGCCGATCAGGCGGCTCAGACGCTGCGTCCCGCCGCCGCCGGGCGGGAAGCCGAGCAGGATCTCCGGCTGCCCGACGATTCCGCCGGCGCTGATCAGGCGCAGGTCGCAGGCCAGCGACAGCTCGCACCCACCGCCCATCGCGGCGCCGTTGATCGCTGCGATCCAGACGGCGCCGCTTGCCCCCAGCCGGTTGAGGGTGGCATGGAAGGCGTGCAGATTCACCATCCCGGCGGCAGGGCCCTTACCCAGCGCGGGGCCCACCGCGGGAACCCGCTCCAGGTGGCGAACCACGCCTCCGACGGCGCGTGCCTGCCCGGGCGACAGCGACGGAGACCCTTTGGCGCCCGCAAGCAACGCCCGCACGTCGTAGTGGGCGAGGAACCGCTCCGGATGGGCACCGGTCAGGACGACGGCCCCGATCCCGGCATCGGCCTCCGCTTCGAGCGACAGGGCCTCGAGCTCGGCCACCATCACCGGCGTCATCAGCCCGTGCGGCGGGTTGTCCAGGGTCGCGATGATCACGCGACCGTCTCTCTGCGTCTTGACCTGGGTTCCCATTCAGCCTCCCGGTTGGTTCGTGATGTCGGCTAGTCCGGCGGGTGTCGCAGCGCGCCGATCAGCGGGAGCGCCAGCAGCAGGACGATGACCCCGGCGGCGACCGTGAGCACGTCGAAGCCGTATTCGACCGCGACGGCGACCGTCATCGCGGCGAACAGGCCGACGAAGATCAGGCCGCCGATGAGTAGCGCTGTCCGAAGATCGGGATCCACGTGACCAGTACACCGGTTGCGGCGCCGCCGAGCAGGCCGACGACCGGCGGTTGGCCGACCGCGTCCAGCGCCTGCAGGGCGAGCCAGACCGCCGCCAGGACCAGCGACGGGATCTCGACGAAGGTGACGAAGAACGGAATCAGCACCCAGCAGAGGATCCGGGCGCGGGGAAACAGCAGCGCATAGGCGCCGATCAGCCCGGCGATCGCGCCGGCGACGCCGACCGAGGGCGCCACGGTGTCGGGATCGACGAGCTCCTGGACGCCCGCGGCCACCACCCCGGCGAGCAGGAAGAGGGCCAGGAACCCCGTGCGGCCGAGCGTGTCCTCGAGGCTCTTCGCGAACAGCCAGAGGAAGAGCATGTTGACCAGCACCTCCCAGAACCCGTCGCTCACGAACAGCGAAGCGACCGCGGCGAGCGGCCACCAGGTGTCGCTGAGATCCGGATCCCAGCCGACGATCCAGAGGACCACGGTGACGACGATCAGCGACAGCGTGGCGAGCGGCGCTCCGTTCGACGGCAGGTTGTCCTTGAGCGGCAGCAACGCGGGCGAAGCCTACGGGCAGGTGGCCGCGACTACTCGCCGGCGCCGGTGAACTCGCGCAAAGTCGCATACGCCGGCTTCTCGCGCCCCACGCGGTCGATCAGTCCCGACCAGGGACACCATCCGCAGACCCCGGCCCCCCGGTCGGTGTCCCGCCACGCGTACCAGTAGACGCCGCGCACATCCCACCGCTCGGCGTTGAGCTGGAGTCGCTCGAGCGTGAGGCCGAGCAGGCGCGCCTGGCCGCTGGGACTCTTGACCAGGCCCCAGCGGCGCCTGCCGGCCGACGCCCAGCCCAGCTCGGTGATCCACAGTCCTGCATCGTCGCCGTGGGCCTCCGCGATCGCGCGAGCCGTGCGCACCTGATCGAGCGTCCCGCGGGCCTTGCGGTTGTACGGGTGGACGGCGATCCCGTCGAACGCGAGGGCGATATCCGGCACCTCGTAGAGCTCGCTCAGGAACCGCTTCGAACTGAACCGCTTCACGTTGGTCTTCGTCCCGGTCAGGCCGGCGAGCAGGATCCGGGCGTCGGGATCCTCCTCGCGAATCGCCGGTGCCGCGGCCCCCAGCAGCGCCCCGTACGCGGCCGGGTCGACCGCCGGGCCCCAGAACGAGGACAGGTTCGGCTCGTTCCAGATCTGCCACGTCTCGATCGGCACGGCCTGGAGGTTGCGGCGCTGGCGCCAGAAGGTTCCCCCCGGCCCATAACGCTGCACGGCCGCCGCCGCGAACTCCGCGAACGCCGTCCGGCTTTCGTCGGTGCGCGGCGCCAGCGATACGCATTCGGCGGCCTCGCAGGACCACCCGTCGAGCGTCGCCGCCCAGGTGGGCGTGCCGAACAGGAACGGCAGCGTCGTCAGGCCGGCCTTTGCGTTCGTCGCCACGCTCTCGTCCACCGCCCCCCAGTCGAACGTGTCTCGTGCCCCTTCGATCTGGGCCCAGGAGAACCACACGCGCACGGAGCCGATCCCGGCGGCTTCCATCCGCTTCGTGTCCGGGTCGCCGTAGGAGCGCTGGGGCACGATCCCGATCGTCAGCGGCCCCGGGTCGTCCGGCAGGGCGGTGGCGTCCCCGGCGGGCGCCAGTGCCACCAGCAAGCCGATCGTGGCCAGACACAGCTTCACCCTCCCCGCCGGCATGCCTCAAGAACCCGCAGCGCCGCGACGAGTTTCGGCCCCGCGCCGGTCTGGTCAGCGTCTAGGCTGGCGCCATGAGCGGGGGTTCAGCGGTCGCCCAGGTGAACATCGCGCTGCCGCGCGAGCCGCTCGACTCGCCGGCGCGCCCGGCCTCGTCTGGCGGCTTCAGGACGAGAGCGGCGACGCGACCTCGATCAAGGGCTTCGACGACGACCGGCTGATCATCAACATGTCGGTCTGGGAGTCGGTCGAGGCGCTGTGGAGCTTTGTCTACGACGGTGGCCACCTGGAGGTGATGCGGCGCCGGCGTGAGTGGATGACGAAGCTCGCCGAGATCCACATGGCGCTCTGGTGGGTGCCCGAGGGGCACATCCCGACGGTCGAGGAGGCTCGCGAGCGGCTCGATCACCTGCGCGCGCACGGGCCGAGCGAGCGCGCGTTCACGTTCAAGCAGCAGCCCGTCGCTCGCTGACCTCGCGCGCCGACTCGTCGGCGTGGTAGGAGCTGCGGACCAGCGGCCCTGACGCGACCGACTCGAAGCCGAGCTCATAGGCGGCGTCGCGGAGGCGGTCGAACTCGTCGGGGTGCCAGTAGCGGACGACCGGGAGGTGGTTCTCGGTCGGGCGCAGGTACTGGCCGACGGTGAGGATCTGGACCTCGTGCTCGCGCAGGATGCGGAAGGCGTCAACCATCTCGTCGAACTCCTCGCCGAGCCCGACCATCAGCCCCGACTTGGTCACCACCCGTTCGCCGCCCATCTCCTTCGCCAGCCGCAGCACCCGGCAGGAGCGCAGGAAGTCGGAGCCGCGCCGGGCGCGGGGGTAGAGCCGGGGGACCGTCTCGACGTTGTGGTTGAAGACGTCGGGGCGCTCGTGGATCACCTTCGCGAGCGGCATCTCCTGGCCGCGGAAGTCGGGGGTCAGGACCTCGACCTTGCACTCCGGGGCCATCATCCGGATCGAGCGGATCACGCCGACGAACGCCGAGGCGCCGTAGTCGGGGAGGTCGTCGCGGTCGACCGAGGTCACGACCGCGTGGCGCAGGCCCATCTTCTTCACCTGGGTCGCGACCCGCAGCGGCTCGAGGGGGTCGTTCCAGGTCGGGACGCCGGTCTGCACGTTGCAGAACCCGCAGCGGCGCGTGCAGACGTCACCGAGGATCATGAAGGTCGCCGTGCCGCGCTCCCAGCATTCGCCGACGTTGGGGCAGTTCGCCTCCTCGCAGACGGTATGCAGGTTGTCGGCCTCGATCGACTGCTTCAGCTTCCGGTAGGTCGGGCCGCCGGGGGCGGGCACCTTCAGCCACGGCGGCTTGCGCTCGCGGAACGGCCTCCCCTCGATCCCGGTCGCGCCGCCCGGGTGGGCGCGCGAGCGGGTGACGTGGATGCGCTCGGCGGTTCCGCTCATGCGGTCTCCAACGTTAGTGGGCCGAGGACGTCTTCAGCCGTGGTCTCGACCGGCTCGCGGTCGTAGGCCTCACCGAGCCGCGCGACGAGCGCGGTCGCGAACTCGCCGACGTCCTGCTCGGCGCCGAGCTCGCGGGTCAGCGAGGTCATCCGGCAGGCCTCGATCCCGCAGGGAACCACCCACTCGAACGGCTGCAGGTCGTTGGCGACGTTGACGGCCAGGCCATGAGTGGTGATCCCGCGGCGGACGTGGATCCCGATCGAGCCGATCTTGCGCGCGTCGCCGGCGGGCGGCGGGTCGTCGCCGACCCAGACCCCGGTCAGTCCCTCGATCAACCCCGCCTCGACGCCGAAGTCGCCCAGCGCGGCGATCATCGCGCCCTCCATCGCGCGCACGAACGCGTGCACGTCGTCGGGGTTCGGGAGCGCGCGCAGGTCCATGATCGGGTAGGCGACCAGCTGTCCTGGGCCGTGGTAGGTGAGCTGCCCGCCGCGATCGGTCCGCACGATCTCGATTCCCTGCATCCGGTACCAGTCCTCGCCCATCGGCAGCTCCTGCGGGCTGGAGCGGCGGCCCTGGGTGTAGACGGGCGGGTGCTCCAGGATCAGGACGGTGTCGGCGATCTCGCCGGCCCCGCGGGCCGCCTCGAGCGCCCGCTGCATCCGAACCCCCTCCTCGTAGGGGACGAGCCCGAGCCGGACGACGAGCAGGCTGTCCATCCGCCTCAGTCTCGCAGAGCGGAACGCAGGCGCCGCTCCGCAAGCTCGTGCGCCGCGTCGAGCGGCGTGACCCCGAGCCGCGACGCGGTCGCGAACACGCGGCCGAGCGTTTCCTGGATCCCCTCGGCGAGCACAACGGCGCGCTCCTCCGAGTAATGCGAGAGCTCCATGAAGACGTGCATCAGCCCGCCGGCGTTGGCGATGAAGTCGGGCGCGTAGAGGATCCCGCGCTCGGCGAGCGCCGTCGCCAGCGAATCGTCGGCGAGTTGGTTGTTGGCGGATCCGCAGACGACCTCGCAGCGCAGCGAGTTGACGTTGCCGGCCGTGATCGCGCCCCCGAGCGCGCACGGGACGAGCACGTCGCACTTCGTCAGCATCGCCTCGCCGGGCTCCCGCCAGGTGGCGCCCAGTGCGTCTGTGAGCCCTCGCTTGGCCGGGTCGATGTCCGACACGATCAGCTCGCAGCCGGCGTCGGCCAGCCGCCGGGCCAGGCTGGCCCCGACGTGACCGAGCCCGATCACACAGACCGTGCGGCCGGCCAGGCCCCCGTATCGCCAGCGCTCGGCGACGCAGGCGCGGATTGCCGCCTCGACGCCGATCGCCGTGAACGGGCTCGGGTCGCCGGAGCCGCCGCGCCCGGCCGGCAGCCCGGTCAGGTGCGAGGTTCGCTGGCTGACGACGATCAGGTCGGCCGGCGACGTGCCGACGTCCTCGGCGGTGATGTAGCGACCGTCGAGCGACTCGACCAGGTCGCCGAAGTCGAGCAGCGCCGCGTGGCGGCGCTTCCCGTCGAGCCCGTCGGCAGGCGCGCAGATCACGCCCTTACCCCCGCCCAGGTCGAGGCCGGCGGCGGCCGCCTTCAGCGTCATCCCGGCGGCCAGCCGCATCGCATCGCGAAGCGCGTCGCTCTGATCCGGGTATGGCCAGATCCGCAGCCCGCCGAGGGCGGGACCGAGCACGGTCGAGTGGACCGCGATCACGCAGTACAGGCCCGATCGCTCCCCGCGCCGGACGGCGAGCTGCTCGTGGTCGAGCGCGACCGGGGCGATGCTCGCCAGTGCCGGCGGCGCCGCGGCCTTCCCGTTTTCGGAGCGTCGGATCGCGATCGCCATCAGAGCTCGCCCCCCGCCTCGAGCCGGCCCTTTACAGCGCCGAGGAACCGAGCCGCGACAGCGCCGTCGAGCGCCCGGTGATCCCACGACATGCAGAGGTAGGTCATCGGGCGGATCGCGATCGAGTCGTTGCCGGACTCGTCCGTGATCACGACCGGCCGCTTGACGATCGCCTCGAGATCGAGGATCGCCACCTGCGGCTGGTTGATGATCGGCGTTGCGAGCACCGCGCCGAACGCCCCCGGGTTGGTGATCGTGAACGTGCCGCCGTGGACTTCGTCCGGGGCGAGCCGCTTCGAGCGTGCCCGCTCGGCGAGGTCGACGATCGACTCGGCGAGGCCCTGGACGCTAAGCCGCTGCGCCTTCGGGATCACCGGCACGATCAGGCCGTCGTCGAGCGCCACCGCGATTCCGAGGTTGACATCGTCGTGGTGGACGACCTCGTCGCCCTCGATCGAGGCGTTGAGGATCGGGAACTCCGCCAGGCTCGCGACCGTCGCGCGGGCGACGAACGCGAGGTAGGTGGTCCCGATCTCCTTGCGGCGCTTCGCCACCTTGCTCATGTCGACCTCGACGATCGTCGTGCAGTGCGCCGACGTCCGGCGGCTGTCGAGCATGTGCTTGGCGATCGCCTGGCGCATCGGCGACATCGGCTCGCGCCGTTCGCCATCGGCCGCGGGGACCGCCTGCGGCTCGTCGGGGCGGTAGGGCGACTCGCTGTGGAGGACCGGCTGGGGCTTGGCGTGCCCGTTCGAGACATGGGCGAGCACGTCCTTCTTCCGGATCCGCCCTCCGATCCCGGTGCCCTCCACCTGCTGGAGGTCGATGTCGTGCTTGTCAGCGATCCGCCGGACCACCGGTGAGATGAAGCCCGAGCGGTCGGACCCCTCCTCCGTGTGTTCAGGCTCGGGAGCCGGCGGATTGTCCTCGTCGGGATGCGCCTGGCCGGGGCTCGCTGCGGAGTTGATCTCCGCGATCGCCGTGCCGACGTCGACCGTCTCCCCGGCATCGACGATCAGGTTCGTCAGGCGGCCGGTGGCGGGCGAGGGGATCTCGACGTCGACCTTGTCGGTGGTCACGTCGGCGATCGTCTCGTCGGCCTCGACCCAGTCGCCGGGCTGCTTGCGCCACTCGAGGATCGTTCCCTCGGAGACCGAAATCCCCATCTTCGGCATCTCAACGGCAACGAGTCGTCCCTCGGCTGACCCGTCCGCCCCCGGACGCGAAGCGGAGGAGGCGGGCGGAACGTTCTTTCAGTACCTGAGGAGCTCATCGCACGCCTCCTTCATGTCCTCCAGCTGCGGCAGGACGGCCTGCTCGAGCGGCGGGCTGAACGGGATCGGGACGTCAGGGGCGGTCAGCCGCCGCACCGGCGCGTCGAGGTCCTCGAAGGCCTCGGCTGCAACCAGTGCGGCGACCTCCGCCGCTACCCCGCACGATTGCGTCGCTTCGTGTGCGACTAGCACCTTGCCCGTCTTCCGGGCGCTGGCGAGGATTGCCTCCGTGTCAAGTGGACAGAGCGAGCGCAGGTCGATCACCTCGATCGACTCGTCGAGCGCCTCGGCGGCCTCGAGCGCCAGGTGCACGGCCGACCCGTAGGCGATCACGGTCATCTCCTCGCCCTCGCGCGCGACCCGCGCCTTGCCGAGCTCGACGAGATGCTCGCCCTCGGGGACCTCGCCTTTGACGTAGCGATAAAGGCCCTTGTGCTCGAGGTAGCAGACCGGGTTCGGGTCGCGGATCGCGGCCGTCAGCAGGCCCTTGGCGTCGTCGGCGGTCGCCGGCGCCACGACCTTCAGGCCGGGCGCCTGCAGGAACCAGGCCTCGGGATTCTGCGAGTGGAACGGCCCGCCGCTGAAGCCGCCGCCGGAGGGCAGGCGGACGACCATCGGGGCGGCGACCCCCTGGCGGTAGTGGAGCTTCGCGGCGACGTTGACCAGCTGGTCGAAGCCACAGGAGATGAAGTCGGCGAACTGCATCTCGCAGACCGGCCTCAGACCCTCGACCGCGGCGCCGACGGCGGTACCGATGATCGCGTTCTCGGCCAGCGGTGCGTCGAGCACGCGATCGAGGCCGAACTCGTCCGCGAACCCGTCGGTGACCTTGAACGCGCCGCCGAAGGTGCCGATGTCCTGGCCCATGCAGAACACCGATTCGTCACGGCGCATCTCCTCGCGGAGGGCGTCGGAGATCGCCTCCAGATATGTCATCTCGGTGGCGGGCATCAGGCGGCGCTCCTCTCGGACGCCCAGTGGGACCAGGGGGCCTGCCCGTCGCCGAGCGTCGTCGGCTCGTCGGCGAACACCCCGGCGGTCGCCTGGCCCGGATCGGGCATCGGCGAGGCGAGCGCCGTCTGCGCGCCCTCGTCGACGTAGGCCTTGACGTCGGCGCGGATCCGCTCGACCTCGTCGGCTTCGAACCCGTAATCGGAGACGAGCCGCTCGCTGTAGCGGTCGATCGGATCGCGATCGGCCCACTCCTCGCGCATCTCGGCCGGCACGTAGCTCATGTCGTCGTGGGCGCCGTGGCCGTGCATGCGCATCGTCCGGCACTCGATCAGGGTCGGGCCGCCGCCCTCGCGGGCCCGCTCGACCGCGATCCGCGAGGCCTCGAAGACGGCCTCGACATCGTTGCCGTCGACAAGCACCCCGGGGAAGCCGTAGGTCGCCGCGCGCTCGACCGGGTCGACCGCGAACTCGAGGTCGTTCGGAGTCGAGTACGCGAAGCCGTTGTTCTCGAGGATGAAGACGACCGGCAGCTTCTGGACGGCGGCGAAGTTCATCGCCTCGTGCCACTGGCCGTTGGCGGTCGAGCCCTCGCCGAAGTAGGTCATCGCCACCCGGGCCTCGCGGCGCTGTTTGAAGGCGAGCGCCATCCCCGTGGCGACCAGCGCCATGTCGGGGAGCATCGAGACCATCCCGACGCAGCCGAGCTCGCGGTCGCCGAAGTGCATGTTGCCGTCCCTGCCGCCGGTGACGCCGCCGCTGCGGCCCATGTAGTTGGCGAGGTAGCGGTCCGGGGTCACGCCGCGGACGAAGTGGGCGCCGAGGTCGCGGTGGAGGATGCACATTCGGTCGCGCGGACCGAGCACGTACGACGAGCCGACCGAGATCGCCTCCTGGCCGCAGCCGTCGTAGAAGCTTCCGGGGATCTTCCCCTGACGGTAGAGCGTGATCGCGCGCTCCTCGGCGGAGCGCATCATCGCCATGTAGCGCAGCAGGTTGGCGCGGTCGTCCCTGGTGAGGTACTCCGTCGCGGTCTCGTTCGCGACGTGCTCGGACGCGCCGTTGCGCGCGCGATCGCGCAACTCGCCGCGCGATCGCTCGGTCGCGACAGTGCCATTGACTGGCTTCATCTCTCCGTCCTTCGTGTCTGGCCGATCCCTCGGGATCTCCTTGTGACCGGCCTTGCGGTTTCGCCGCTTCGGGATCTCCTCCGCGGCGCCTATGGACGATGGGTGCTCGGGGTTCCGCCCGCGCTCCCTATGTCTGGATCCGTTCGAGCGGCTGGCCCGTGCGAATCGCTGTCAGGGATTGTATGCCCCATCCCCGATGTTTCAAGCAGGTTCCGCGCTGCGGCGCTCCGCAACGCGTGCGCGGGGCGCCGCTACGGCCGTGTCAAGCGCGTTCCGCGGCCCGGCGCACGGAGCGCAGGATCGAGTGCACGGCGACCACGTGGCCGCGGCTGCTGATCACCAGCCCGCGGTAGATGCGCCCCCGGGCGCCGTGGAACTCGGCCCTCGTCTCCGCGCTCAGCCGGACCGGTCCGGCGAGCGTCTCGGTGATCCGGAAGATCAGCGCGTAGCGCGCGAAGCGGTGCTCGCCCAACAGCGCCAGCACGGCCGGCGGGATCGAGCGCGCGACGACGAAGCCGGGGATCGTCGAGCCGATCTCCGGGACGGCGCCGCTGCGCTCCCCGGGCACGCAGCGCAGCGCGCCGGCCAACCGCTTGCCGACCCGGCGCGATCCGGTCCCGGCCAGGTCGCGGGACAACGCTTCCCAGACCCGGTCGGCCGGCGCCGCGATGTCGACGCCGTGCTCGTCGACGTAGGGAAGCGACTCGAGCGGGACGTCGATCAGTCGCTCGGCTATCCCCGTCCCCCTTGCCGGTCTAGAGCGCGAGTCCCAGGGGCTCCTCGAGCAGCGCCCGGACGCGGCCGAGGAACTCGGCGCCGTCGGCGCCGTAGAGGATGCGGTGATCGCACGCGAGGGTGACGCCCATCAGCCGCGCGGTCGTGATCTCGCCGTCGCGGACGACCGGCGTCTCGGTGATCGCCCCGACCGCGAGGATCGCGGCCTGCGGGGAGTTGATCACGGCGTGGAAGTTGGAGATCCCGTACATCCCGAGGTTGGAGACCGTGAAGGTGCCGCCGGAGAGCTCGGGCGGCGTGATCGTCCCCTCGCGCACCCGGGCCGCGAGCGCCCGGGCCTCGGTCGCGATCTGCCGCAGGCCCTTGAGGTCGGCGTCGAAGACGGTCGGGACGACGAGCGCATCGCGCGCCGCGACCGCGATTCCGACGTTGACCCGCGAGTAGAGCTCCCAGTGGCCGTCGCGGTAGGCGCCGTTCGCGCGCGGGAACTCGCGCAGGGCGATCGCGCACGCCTTCACCACCATGTCGTTGAACGACGGCACCACCGATCCCTCGGGCGCCGACGCCTTGATCCGCCCCCGCGCCTCCCACGCGGCACTCATGTCGATGTCCGCCTGCAGGTAGAAGTGCGGCGCGGTCGCCTTCGACTCGGCCATGCGCCGGCCGACCGTCTGCTGGAGCTTCGTCAGCTCGACGACCTCCACCGACCCCTTCGCCGTCTCCGGCTTCTCGCCGGCGCCCGGCGTCGCCGCGGCCGGCGCAGCAACCGGAGCCGTGGGAGCCGCGGCGGGCGCGGCCGCTTGCGCCCCCTCCACATCCACCTTGATGATCCGCCCACCGGGCCCCGACCCCTGGAGCGAGCTCAGGTCAATCCCCTTCTCCTTCGCCATTCGCTTGGCGAGCGGGGATGCCTTGATGCGCCCGTCTCCATCCCCAACGTCCTTTTGCCGGGTAGGGGTGGAGGTGGCGGAGCTCGCGGCGGGGGCGGCGGGGGCGGGAGGGTCCGGAGGAATATCCGCAGCGGAGCGAGGACGTTCCGACGGGCCCTTCCCGCCGCCGTCGCCCCCGCCGGAAGGTGCTTCCCCGGCCTCGCCGACCCGGGCGATGACCTCCCCGATGGGGAGTGTGTCGCCCTCCGACGCAACGATCTCGATCAGCGTCCCGGCCGCGTCCGACTCGTACACCATGTTCGCCTTGTCGGTCTCGATCTCGACCAGCTCCTCGCCGAGCGCCACCTCGTCGCCGACCGACTTCATCCAGGTCAGCACCGTGCCCTCCTCCATCGAGTCCGAGAGCCGCGGCATGACGATGTCCACGCTCATGGCCACCTCCTCGGCTTCGCCTGCGGGGGTGCCATGGTCAGCCGCCTCACCGCGCTCCCTCGGTGGCGGCCAGCGCGGCGCTGACCACGTGCTCGGCGTGCGGGATCGCCGACTGCTCGAGCCGCTTCGAGTAGGGCATCGGGACGTCAGCGCCGGTGACCCGCTGGACCGGGGCGTCGAGGTGGTCGAAGGCCTGCTCGGTGACCAGCGCGGCGATATTGGCGCCGACCCCGCCGTGCGGCCAGCCCTCCTCGACGACCACCAGGCGGTTGGTCTTGCGCACCGAGTCGAGGATCGTGTCGAGGTCGAGCGGGCGCAGGGTCCGCGGGTCGATGACCTCCGCCTCGATCCCGTGGTCGTTGGCGAGCGTCTTCGCCGCCTGCTGGGCGATGTGGGCCATCCGCAGGATGCCGACGACCGTCACGTCGGTGCCCTGGCGCCGGATCGCGGCCTCGCCGAAGCTGAGCACGTGGTCGCCGTTCTCGGGAACCTCGCCGCGGGCGCCGTAGAGGGTCTCGTGCTCGATGAAGATCACCGGGTTGTCGTCGCGGATCGAGGCCTTCAGCAGGCCCTTGCCGTCGGCCGGCGTCGACGGACAGGCGACGAGCAGGCCGGGAATCTGCAGGAACATCGCCTCGAAGCTATGCGAATGCGTCGGCCCGAGCTGGTGTCCGCCGCCGCCCGGCATCCGGACGACCATCGGAACCCTCGCCTGGCCGTTGAACATGTAGGGGATCGCGGCCGCGTGGTTGATGATCTGGTCGAAGGCGAGTAGGGAGAAGTTGACGGTCATCAGCTCGACCACCGGCCGCAGCCCCGCCATCGCCGAGCCGACACCCATCCCGACGATCGTGTTCTCGGAGATCGGCGTGTCGCGAACGCGCCGCTCGCCGAACTCGTCGAGCAGCCCCTCGGTGACCTTGAAGGCGCCCTGGAAGACCGCGACGTCCTCACCCATCACGTAGACGGCCTCGTCGCGGCGCATCTCCTCCGCCATCGCGTCGCGCAGCGCCTCGCGCATCCTCTGCGTCGCCACTACCAGGCCCCCCCTGAACGAATCCGCCGAGTTCCTCCGCTTCGCGTCCGGCCTCGCCGGGTCGCCGGGACCCTGCTCACCATGGCCCCTCCGTCTCGTTCTCTTCCTCGTCGGAGAGGAACTCCTCGCGGTCCTCGAGCGCGTTGGCGCCGTCACGGTCCTCGGTCGTCTCGCCCTCGCGCCCCGTGGTCGACGCGGCCTGCCCGCCGTACGCGGCACCCGCCTCCGCCAGCCGCTTCGCCTCGCCCGAGAGCTCCTCGCGCTCGCGCTCGCCGGCGAACGGCTGCGGCGCGCGCTCGTCGACCGCGTACCAGCCAGGCATCTGCTCTCCGAGCTCGTAGAGGTGGTCGTAGAGGGTGTCGAGCGGCGGCTCGGGCGAGGCGTCGGCGAACTCGACCGCGGCGACGACCCGCTCCTCGATTCGCTCTCGCATCTCGTCGCGGGCCTCGTCGGAGAGCAGGCTCTCCTCCTGCAACCGTGCGGCGAAGACCTCGATCGGGTCCTTCTTGCGCCACTCGGCGACCTCTTCCTTGGTGCGGTAGACCTCGGGGTCGGCGGCGGAGTGGCCGCGGAAGCGGTAGGTGAACGCCTCGACCATGGTCGGCTTTCGCTCCTCGCGCGCGAGCCGGATGTGCTCGGAGACGACCTCGCGCATCGCCAGCACGTCCATGCCGTCGACGCGCTCCCCCGGCACGCCGAGCCCCTCCGCCTTCTTCGAGAAGTCGGTGACCGCCGAGTGGCGCTCGACCGAGGTCCCCATCCCGTAGAGGTTGTTCTCCAGGATGAAGACGACCGGCAGCCTCCAGAGCGCCGCGAGGTTCATCGTCTCGCCGAAGTTGCCGGTGTTCGAGGCGCCGTCGCCGAACATGCAGACGGTGACGTCGTCGGTGCCCTTGTAATCGGAGGCGAGCGCCAGCCCGGCGGCGAGCGGGAGGTTGCCGCCGACGATCCCGTAGCCGCCCATGAACCGGTGCTCGCGGTCGAAGACGTGCATCGATCCGCCGCGCCCGCCGGAGGTGCCGTCCACACGGCCGAACAGCTCCGCCATCACGTACTTGGGGTCGGTGCCGCGGGCGATCGCGTGTCCGTGGGTGCGGTAGGTGCCGATCAGGTAGTCGTCCTTCGCCATCGCCGAGGTGGTGCCGACGATCGTCGCCTCCTCACCGATCGCGAGATGGAGGAAGCCGCCCGCCTTCCCTCGCTGGTACTGGCGCCCGGCCTCCTCCTCGAAGCGGCGGATCAGCGCCATCGTCTCGAGCAGCTCCAGCGCGGTGTCGGCGTCGGGCAGCGGCCGGGCCGGCGCCGTCTGGCCGTCCGCCTGCGCCGTCTTCACCGTTTCCTCAGCCACCCGTCCGCAACATAGCTCAACCCTGCAGCCTGGGCGCGCAGCTGCCGATTGGTCGCCTCGGGGGCGAACCGATCCCGATGTCCGATTCGAGCTTAACGCCGCCACCGTCCGTGCCCCCGCCGGGCTACGAGTCGACCGCGCCCGTGCCGCCGCCGCCGCCCCCGCCACCACCCCGATCAGGCGGGGACCGCGAGTACAGCCCCGGCGCGATGGTCGCCGCCGTCGTGCTCTGGCTCGGGACCGCGGCGGCCGCCTGGGCTCTGCTCCCGGACCTGGTGGCGAGCTATTACGGCGCCGGCTACGCGGTCGGCGCGTCGGTCGGCGGACTCTTCCTCGCCGCCGTCCTGCGCTTGATCTACGTGCGGCTGACGCCGTGGGGCCGCGGCCTGCCCGACCTCGCCCCGGCGCTCTTCGTCCTCGCTGCGGCGATCACCGCACTCGGGATCGGCGGTCGGTACGCGGCTCAGGAGCGCGACGTGGACCGCTACACGGCGGCCGCGGACGAGTGCGCGTTGAGCCAGACCTCCCCGCTCGCGAGCCCGCCCAACGGGCTGACGCTGGCCCCGATCCCCGCGGTCGCGCGGGCGCGGCTCGATCAGATGGTCGCCGGATCGGTCCCCGGCGAGGTCGCGGCGCGGCTCGAGTTCCGGCAGATCGTGGTCGACGGGCGGGTGGCCGCGGTGGCGATGGTGATGCCGGGTCTGACCGGATCGGACCGGACGGACTTCGAGGCCGGGATCAGCGCCGGCGCCGGCTCGGAGGGCGGGGTGGCCGAGCGCGGGGTGATCGGCAGCTCGCGGGCGATCATCGTCAGCTCACCGGCGATGACGGCGATCGCCACGTATCCGGGCTGCTGGGGGTTGGTCATCTTCGGCGCCAACCGCGAGGAGGCGGAGGGCCTGACGAAAGCCCTGCTGATCTCCGGCGGCGCTCAGCCCGCCGCCGCCGAGGCCGCCTCCTCGAGCCGGTCGTCGCCCCAGAACACCTGATCTCCGACCACCACCGCGGGCACGCCGACCACGCCGAGGTCGCCGGCGCCGTCGGTTGCCTCGCGCAGGCGCGCCTTGATCGCGTCGCGCGCGACGGCCGCCTGCAACGAGCGTGGATGGAGCTCCGAGGAGGCGGCGGCGATGAACACGTTGTCGGCCTCGGAGAGGTCGCGGCCGGCGGCGAAGGCCTGGCGGAAGGCCGCGAGCGAGAACGAGACCGTGCGTCCGATCTCCTTCGCGAACGTCGCGGCCCGCATCGCGGTCAGCGTGTTTCCAGGGAACGGGTCGGGCCAGCGAACCGGCGGCAGGCCGTAGGCCTGCGCCCGGCGCTCGACCTCGCGCAGCCCTTGGTCGCGTTCGGGCCCGTTCGCCCACGAGTCGCGGCCGAAGCGACCGAACAGGGCGCCGAGCAAGACCGGCTGCCACTCCGGCTGCTCGGCGCCGGCCTCGTCGAACACGCGAGCGATCCGCTCGGCGGCGAGGTAGGCGTACGGGGATCCGAGGTCGTAGTAGAAGAGCGAGCGCGAGCCCACGCGGCTTCGCGCTACTGGTGGATCGCCCAGCCGTCGACGGCGCGGGCAGCGTCGAGGATCGCCTCGGAGATCGTCGGATGGGGATGGATGATCCGGGCGAGCTCCTGATACCCGCCCTCGAGCGCGATCGTGTCGACGAGCTCGCTGATCATGTCGCAGGCGCGGTTGCCGACCACATGGGCGCCGAGGATCTCGCCGTACTCGGTGTCGATGACGAGCTTGACGATCCCGTCGCGGTCGTCGTACACGGCCGCGGCGCCGACCCCGCCGAGCTTCATCCGCCCGACCTTGACGTCCTTGCCGGCGTCCTTGGCCTGCTGCTCCGTCAGCCCGACGCTCGCCACCTGCGGGTGGCAGAAGGTCGCGCCCGCGACCAGGTCGGGGTCGATCGGATGCGTCGGGGCGCCCGCGATCGTCTCGGCCGCGACCACGCCCTCCTCCTGGGCCTTGTGCGCGAGCGCCGGCCCGCGGACGAGGTCGCCGATCGCGTAGACCTTCGGGTTCGAGGTTCGCTGGAACTCGTCGATCTCGACCCTGCCGCCGTCGCCGACCTTGACCCCGGCGGCGTCGAGGCCGAGGCCCTCGGTGTCCGGGGCCCGGCCGCCGGCGATCGCCAGGTACTCGACCTCGATCGCCTCGTCGCCGACCTTCGCCTTCACCGACTTCGCGCCCGCCTCGACGTCGGTGATCGGATTGCCCGTGAGCACGGTCATTCCCTGCTTCTTGAACACCCGGTCGACGACCCTGACGACGTCCTTGTCCTCGGCGGGGAGGATCTGCGGCAGCATCTCGATCAGCGTCACGTCGGTCCCGTAGCGGACGTAGCCCGACGCGATCTCGGCTCCCGAGGCGCCGGCGCCGACGACCCCGATCGACTTCGGAAGAGTCTCGAGCGACCAGGCGCCCCAGGTGTCGACGATCCGGTCTCCGAACTCGACCCCGGGGATCGCGAGCGCGACCGAGCCGGTGGCGAGCACGACCGCGCCGGCCTCGTACGTGGTCCCGTCGACGACCACGTTGGCGTCGGCGTCGAGGGCGCCCTTGCCCTCGATCAGCGTCACTTTGTTCTTGTCCCAGAGCATCTTGACGCCGCCCGAGAGCGTCTCGGAAACGTTCGCCCGCCGCTCGGCGAGCGCCTTCCAGTCGAGCGCCGCGCCCTTCACCGTGACCCCGAGCTCAGCCGAGTTCTGGGCGTGGTCGAAGAGCTCGGCCGTGTGCAGCATCGTCTTCGCCGGGATGCAGGCGTAGTTGAGGCAGCGCCCCCCGGGCTTGTCCGCCTCGACGACCGCGGTCGTCTTGCCGAGCTGGGCGGCGCGGATCGCGGCGTGGTAGCCGCCGGGACCGCCCCCGATCACGATCACGTCAAAGGAATCAGCCATGCGGCCGACTCTATAGCGAGAGGGTTGATGGGGGTTAGGCGCGTGCGCGGGGGCGCGGCTGGCCAAGCTGGGCGGTGTACGCGGGGTACGCGCGCAGCAGCGCTGCGTGCGTCGCCCCGCGGGTTCCGGTCCAGCGCCGTGCCAGACGCGTCATCCGCGTGCGTGGATAGCCCACATCAGCCCTCTAGTCCCCGGAGGGGGTCTCAGATCCCGGGCGCTGTGGCATCTGGATCCGCGCCATCGCCTTGATCATGAAGTAGAAGAGCGTGCCCGCGGCGACGATCAGCACCGTCGTTCCGATCGCCTGCGGCCACGCGGTCGCCTGCACGAGCCCGAGCGAGCCACCGACCAGGACGAGCACGAGCAGCGCCTGGAATCCGAGCACCGCCCAGTAGCGAGACCGCCACATCCCGTAGGCCATCGTCCCCATCAGCGCGACGACCGCGATCACCGAGGCGAGCGGCGCCTCGCCCTCCCCCTGCTGGATCCCGTCGCTGCCGAACCTGCGCACCTCGACCCCGGCGAGCCAGCCGACGATGCTCGAGACCGCGATCAGCGCCGAGACGATCGCCCCGATCGTCACAACCAGCGGGCGCTCGCCCGCCTCGAGCGGCTCGAGCTCGGCCCGTGCCGCCTCGTTCTTGGCCTCGGTGCGGTCGGCCATCGCCTCGCGCTTGGCGGCCAGCTCGGCGCGCCGCTCGTTGCCGCGGTCCTTGCGCTTGCGCCGCTCGGCGCGCTTGCGTTCGCGGCTGCTGGCCATCGTCGGGGAGGCTAGCCCCCGGAGCTCTCCGCGAGCGCCGCCCGCAGCTCGCGCGCCGCGGTTTCGGGGTCGTCGGCGTCACGGAGCGCCCGCACGACGACGATCCGCGGGGCACCGGCGGCGACGACCTCGCTGACGTTGGTGGCGTTGATGCCGCCGATCGCAAACCACGGCGGATCGTCACCCGCATGCGCCGCGTGCTCGATCAGTCCGAGCCCGGCGGGCGGCCGTCCCGGCTTGGTCGGCGTCGCCCAGACCGGCCCGGCGCTGACCTGATCGGGCCGGGCGTCTCCGGGCGCAGCGACGGCGGCGTCGAACTGCTCCGGCGAGTGGGTCGAGAGGCCCACGAGCGCCCCCTCACCGGCCGCCGCGCGCGCCGCCGACACAGGCTCGTCGTCCTGGCCGACGTGGACGCCGTCGGCGTCGCACGCGGCGACGAGCTCCGGCTCGTCGTTGAGGAAGAAGAGGGCGCCGAATTCGCGAGCCGCGCGCGCGAACGGGTCGGCGAACGCGATCAGCTCCTCGGCGCAGCGCGGCGCCTTCTCGCGCAGCTGGATCACGTCGACCCCGCCGGCGATCGCCGCCTCGAGCAGGGGACCGGGATCGTTGCCGTGGGGCTGGGCGTCGCACACGAAGTAGAGGCGGGCGGCCGCCACGGCACGACGCCTCGCCTCGCCGAGCGCCTCCTCGAAGTTCTGGTGCAGAACGCCCTCGGCGACCAGCTCGCCCTCGAAGCGGACAAGCCAGCCGCCGTGGGCGACGACGTTGATCCCGCTCGAGCGGCCCTCGATCGAGACCTCGCTCTCGACCGCCGCGAAATCGCGGCCGACCGTCCGCACGCGCTGCGAGCGCCAGGTCATGCCACCGATCGGGTCGCGGTACTCCGCGTTCGCCGCCCGGATCTCATCGTGGCCCCGCACGACGCCGCGGAAGGGCCCTCTGGAGCCGGAGCGGTCCATGACGACGTCGTCGGTGGCCAGCTTCAGCGCCGCGTCCACGTCCCCGGTGCCCCAGGTGCTGAAGAAGCGCTCGATCGTCTCGAGCCTCGGGTTTGTCATCGCGGGGAGTATCTTGAACGAGAACGGGAGCCCCACCGCGTGGGCTGAGAGGGCGGCAACGGGCCGCCGACCGTCTGAACCTGATCCGGGTAATGCCGGCGCAGGGACGATCGAAGGTCCGCCGCCCGGGAAGGACGTTTTGCCCCAGGCACAGAACAGCGCACAGCGATATGACGCGATCGTCGTCGGCGCCGGCATCGTCGGCCTCGCCTGCGCCTGGCGCGCCGCCGAGCGGGGGCTCGACGTGCTCGTGATCGAACGCGAGCGCCCCGGGGCGGGGGCCTCGAACGTCGCCGCCGGGATGCTGGCCCCGATCAGCGAGACGACCTGGGGCGAAGACCGCCTGCTCGAGCTCGGGCTCGCCTCGCACCGGCTGTGGCCGCGGTTCGCCACCGAGCTCGCCGCGGCCGGCGGGCGGGAGGTCGGGTACCTCGAGCTCGGGACCCTGCACATCGCCCTCGACGGCGACGAGGCCGCCGACCTCCGGCGGCGATTCGATCTGATGCGCTCGCATGGGCTCGCCGCGGAATGGCTCGCGCCGAGTGCCTGCCGCGAGCTCGAGCCGGGGCTCGCCGGCGGCGGGCGCGGTGGAGTGCACGCTCCGCACGAGGCCGCGGTCGACCCGAGGGAGACGATCGCTGCGCTCGTCCCGGCGCTCGAGGCCGCCGGCGGGCGGATCGAGATCGCCGAGGTCGACGGGGCGATCCTCGAGGGCGACCGCCTGGTCGGGGTTCGAACCAAGCAGGGGGCCGAGCGTCATGCCGCGGCGGTCGTGCTCGCAGCCGGTTCGTGGTCGGCCGCCGAATGGCTCCCGGCCGAGGCCCGCCCGCAGGTCCGGCCGGTCAAGGGGCAGATCCTCACCCTCGCCGGGTCGCCATCGCATCCCGTCTGCAAGCGGATCGTCGGGGGCGAGCGTTGCTATTCCGTCCCCCGGCCCGACGGGCGCCTGATCGTCGGCGCGACGGTCGAGGAGCTCGGCTTCGACACCCGGGTGACCGCGGGCGGGATCCACGAGCTGCTGCGCGAGGCCTATCGGACGCTGCCGGAGATCGCCGAGCTCGAGCTGGTCGAGGCGATCGCCGGCCTGCGCCCGGCGACCCCGGACAACGTGCCGCTGATCGGCCCCGGGGCGATCGAGGGGCTGATCCTCGCCACCGGGCACTTCCGCAACGGCATCCTCCTGGCCCCCCTCACCGCCGACCGGGTCGCATCTCTGCTCACGGGCGACCGGGAGGCGGTGGCCCAATGACGATTGAAGTCAACGGCGAGCGGGTCGAGCTCGACGACCCGGCCACTGTCTCTTCCGTTGTGGCTCGAGCTGGGGCCGTTGGCGACCGTCGGGGCGTTGCCGTTGCGGTCGACGGAGAAGTCGTCCCCCGCAGCGCCTGGGAGCACACCGTGCTCACCAATGGACAACGGGTCGAGATCGTGGGGGCGATTCAAGGTGGCTGAGGCACGCGTCAGGAGCGGGGGAAGTCGCCCGTCGGAACGTCCTCGCTCCGCTGCGGATATTCCTCCGGACGCTTCCCCCGCCCCCGCCGGCTGGCAGCTCGGCGGTCGGGAATGGACCTCGCGGCTGATCGTTGGGACGGGGGGGTTCAGGTCGTTGAGCCAGATGGAGGCGGCGCTCGAGGCGTCGGGGACCGAGATCGTCACCGTCGCGTTGCGCCGCGTCGACCCTGCGGCACAGGGTTCCCTGGTCGACCTGATCGAGCGGCTCGGGCTGTTCTGTCTCCCGAATACAGCCGGGTGCTACACGGCCCGCGACGCGATCCGCACCGCGCAGCTGGCGCGGGAGGCGTTCGAGACCGACTGGGTGAAGCTCGAGGTGATCGGCGACGACCGGACCCTGCTGCCCGACGCGCCGGAGTTGCTGAGCGCCGCGGAGGCGCTGATCGCTGACGGCTTCACGGTCCTGCCGTACACCAACGACGACCCGATCCTTGCTCGCAGGTTGGAGGAGGCGGGCTGCGCCGCGGTGATGCCGCTCGGCTCGCCGATCGGCTCGGGCAGCGGGATCCGCAACCCCTACAACCTGCGGATCATCGTCGAGGGCGCCTCGGTGCCGGTGATCTGCGACGCCGGGATCGGCACCGCCTCGGACGCGGCGCTGGCGATGGAGCTCGGCTGCGACGCCGTTCTGCTGGCGAGCGCCGTCTCGCGCGCCGCCGACCCGGCGCGGATGGCGAGTGCGATGCGCAAGGCGGTCGAGGCCGGTTACGAGGCCCGTCGCGCCGGGCGGATCCCGCGCCGCCTCTACGCCGAGGCCTCGACCACCGACGAGGGCCTACCGGAGCTCGACGAACCGGGCAGCTAGCGAGCGGCCGGCCCGGCTAGTGCCGCCGGCGCCGCTTCTTCTTCTTGCGCTTCCAGGACTGGCGGTCGGGGCTGGCGTCCGCGTTCCCGGCCTGGTCGACGGCCCGGACCTCGAGCTCGTGCTTGCCCTTCTTCACCCTGACCGTGGTCGGCGAGCTGCACGGCCCGAACGGCTTGCCGTCGAGGGCGCACTCGAAGCTCGCCCCCGGGTCGGAGCTCGTGAACGCGAACGTCGCCTTGGCCTTCTTGGTCTTCGCCTTCGGACCGGAGGTGATCTCGGTCTCCGGCGCGGTCGCGTCGCGCTTCAGCGTCGCTGACTGCGAGGTCACGCCGCCCGCGCTGGTCGCGGTGCACGTGAGGGTGGTCCCGGGCGTGTCGGTGACGATCGTCACCGGGTCGCAGCCGGAGGTGGTGACCGAGCTCTCGGGATCGCTTACCTGCCAGTTGACGCTCACGTTGCCGCGGTAGAAGCCGTTGGCCCCGTCCGGCGCCGCCGGGCTGACGACCGGCTGGACCTGCGGCGGGGTCGTGTCGGAGGGCGGCAGGGTGTTGATCAGGCGCCGGGCGAAGGCGCAATTGTTGATCAGCCCGATGTGGATGCCTCCGGACAGGTTCTGGTCGGCGACCCGGAGCGCCGCGACGGAGTCCTCGAAGGCGTTGTCGGAGTCGTCGGGGACGAGCAGCGCGTTGTGGGCGATCACCAGGCGGATGACGTCGCTGCGCGCCTGGGCGTTCCCGCCCAGGCCCTCGAAGATGCAGGTCATCGCCGCCGACCAGTAGCGGCCGTCGTTGTGCTCCTCCGAGGGCGTCCCGGGGTACTGGCCGATGTCGGCGCCGCCGGACTCGTCGGTGCCGTCGGTCCAGCGCAGGCAGCCGCTGCCGTTGTTCGCCCCGCTGAACGGGTTGTAGGAGACGGCGTCCCAGTCGCCGACGCAGTAGCGGCGGGTCGACTGGTAGGTGGCGTTGCCGCGGTTCGAGTAGTAGATCGCCGCGAGGAAGTCTCCGAACCCCTCGCCGATCGCGCGCTGCTCGGTGTCGGAGGCCGGCCCGAAGCCCGGCACCTGGTTGTCCTGGATCGAGTGGCCGTACTCGTGCAGGACGATGTCGGCGTCCTCGGCGTCGTCGACGCCGCCGTCACCGAAGTGCAATCCGTGGTCGGCGCTGGAGTAGAACGAGTTGTCGATCGAGTAGTAGTGGACGTCGATCGGGATCGACCGGTTGTTCGCGTTCGTGAAGCCGAGGCTCTGGATCAGGCTCTGGGCGCCGTTGATCGAGGCGTAGGTGCTCGCCTCCTCGAAGCGGTCGTCGCTGCGGGTGAAGTTGTAGTCGCGGGTCGCCGAATGTGCGGCTCCGGGCGTGTACGGAAGCGGCCCGTCGATCGAGCCGCCGGTGAGGTTGGCGAAGTCGCCCCTGAGGGTGTCGACCGAGGGGTTCAGATGGGTGAGCGGGAAGCCGGTGGTCCGAGCCGCGGTCAGCGCCGCGGTGTCCGCGTCGTTGCCGTCGGCGAAGCCCGTGTAGGTGCCCGCGGCCTGAACCGGGCTGGGGTCGTAGATCGAGGCCGAGTTGGCGTCGGCGATCGCGTCCCAGGAGGCGATCGGAGCGCCCGAGGTCGCGTCGACGATCACGTTCCAGTCGGCCGGGGCCAAGGTCGGGAGCACCACGTGCCAGGCGAGCACGCTCTCGGCGCCCCGCGGGTAGACGACCAGGTCGGTCGTCGCCGCAAGCCGCAGGGCGCCGCCGCCGGTCGCCCGGGCGGCCGCGGAGAGCGCGTCGGCGGCACTCACGCGAGGCCGCAGAGAGGCCGGTGAGTCGCCGGTGGCGCTGCTTCGCACCCAGCGCAGGGCGCCTCCGTCGCTGACGCCGAGCACGATCTGGCCGTTGAACACCGGAACGCCGCCGAGCCTTTGCTGCAGGCGCACGGTGCGCCCGGCCGGTCCGCGCGCCGCGTCGGCGACGGAGAAGTCGGACGGGTCGACGCCGAGGGCCGGGGCGAGGCGATCAAGCGCCCGCCGGGCCAGGTTGCCCGCGCCGAGCGACAAATCGAGCCGCCCGCATCCGGTGAGCAGTTCCGGGGTCCCGGCGGCGTCGGCCCGGGCCGGCCCGGCGCAGCGCACGACGTCCGCCGCGGCGGGAGCCGCGGCGACCAGCGCGACGGCCACGATCCCGATCGTGAGCCCGCGGGTGATCCAGCCTGCCCCCTGCATCGCCGCCACCCTCTCACATCTCGGTGGGCCGCGCAACGGATTCTCCGTCCGCCTCGCGGCGGCTACCGAGGATGGATCGGCTCGGTTCGAGGCAACCCGTCCGGGTAGGCAAGAGGGCGATGGCGAATCTGGTCCTCGGACCCCTGCTCCGCTACGTCGGCGAGACCGAGGCGGTGGTCTGGGTCGAGACCGACGAGCCGTGCGAGGTCGAGGTCCTCGGCCACAGCGAGCCCACCTTCTGCGTCGCCGGCCATTACTTCGCCCTCGTGATCGCCGACGGGCTCGAACCCGGCTCGGCGACCGAGTACGAGGTCGCGCTCGACGGCGAGCGCCGCTGGCCCGAGCCCTACTCGGAGTTCCCGCCCAGCGTCATCCGCACGCTCGGCGGCGACGGCCCGCTGCGGGTCGCGTTCGGCTCCTGTCGCGTCTCGCTGCCCCACCACGCGCCGTTCACGCTGCCGAAGGAGGACCACGAGGACGCCCGCGAGTTCGACGCCCTCTACTCGCTGGTCAAGGAGATGCTGCGCTCCGAGCGCGAGAAGTGGCCGGTCGCCCTGCTCATGCTCGGCGACCAGGTCTACGCCGACGAGGTCTCGCCCGAGACGCTCGCCTTCATCCGCAAGCGCCGCGACACCCGCAAGCCTCCCGGCGAGGAGGTCGCCGACTTCGAGGAATACACGCGGCTCTATCGCGAATCCTGGGAGGACCCGGAGATCCGCTGGCTGCTCTCCACCGTCTCGGTCTCGATGGTGATCGACGACCACGACATCCACGACGACTGGAACATCTCCAAGGCCTGGGTCGAGGAGATGCGCGAGCTCGACTGGTGGGGCGAGCGCGAGCGCGCCGGCCTCGGCACCTACTGGGTCTACCAGTACATCGGCAACCTCTCGCCCGAGCTACTGCGCGAGAGCGAGCTGCTCGCCGACGTCCGCGCCGCCGACGACGGCTGGGAGATCCTCAGCAAGGTCGCCGAGGACGAGCGGCGGTTGCGCGACGGCGCCCGCTGGAGCTACTGCCGCGACTTCGACGGCACCCGGCTGATCGTGCTCGACTCGCGCTGCGGGCGGACGCTCGACGAGGACCGCCGCTCGATCCTCGACGATCAGGAATGGGAATGGCTGGAGGAGCATCTGAAGGGCGACTTCGACCACATCCTGATCGCCACTTCCGATCCGGTCGTCCTGGCGCCCGCGCTCCACCACGCCGAGCGCTGGGGCGAGGCGCTCGCCACCGGGGCCTGGGGGAATGGCGGCGCGCGGTTCGGCGAGTGGATGCGACGCACCGCCGACCTCGACCACTGGGCCGCCTTCGGGGACTCCTTCGAGCGCCTGCTCGGGCTGGTGGCACGGGCGGCGGCAGGGGAGTTCGGCACGCCGCCCGCGTCGATCGTGATGCTCTCGGGCGACGTTCACCACGCGTATCTCGCCGAGCTCGCCTTCCCGCGTTCCGACGGCCTGCGCAGCGGTGTCTGGCAGGCGGTCTGCTCGCCGTACCGAAACGCGCTCGACAATCGGGAGCGCCGGATGATGAAGCTGGCCGATTCGCGGCTTCCGGCAGCCGTCATGCGGGGTCTCGCGCGCCTCGCCGGGGTCTCGCGCGAGCGGGTCCGCTGGCGCTTCGTCGAGGGCCCGTACTTCGACAACCAGGTGGCGACCCTGAAGCTCGATGGCCGAGCCGCCGAGATGCGCCTGGAGCGCACGATCGGCGACCCGGAGTCCGACGACCGCGAGCTCCACACCTCGTTCGAGCGCCGGATCGCCTGACCCACGGCCCACGCTGTTACCCGACCGGCGGTCCTCCGAGCGCCAAGACGTCGAGGAGCAGGAACAGCGCCACGATCGCGACCACGACTCCGAAGGCATGGGCGAGCCTCGCGGGCGGCAGGCGCCGACCCAGCGCGCTGCCGGCAAGGGCACCGGCGGCCGCCGCACCGCAGAGCACCAACGTCAGGGGCCAATCCGGCTCGGCCCCCGTTGCCAGGTGGCTGACCAGCGCCGCGACTCCGGTCAGGGTGATGATTGCCAGCGAGGTGGCGATCGCCCGGCGCATCGGCAGGCCGAGGAGAACGGTAAGCGCCGGAACGATCAGAAAGCCGCCGCCGACTCCGAAGAAGCCGGTCATCACACCGACGACGAGCCCGGCCCCGCCGGCCCTGGCGACACCCGGCTTGGGGCAATCCTCGTATACCTCATCAATCGCCTCCTGGTCGCCGCCGCGGCGATACGTCAGCAGGGACGCGGCGAGCATCACGGGCACGAAGGCGAGGATCAGGGTTCGCGGGTTGACCGCCCCGCTGCCCACTGTGCCGGCGAAGGCGCCGAACGCGGCGGGGACCGAGAAGACCAGCGCCACGCGCCAGCACAGCTGTCCGTCCCGGGCCTGCGAACCGGCCCCGACGGATGCCCCAAGGGCGACCACGATCAGCGAGGCCGTCGAAGCGGAGCTGACGCCCTGACCCAGCACGTAGACCAGGATCGGCAGCGCCAGAATCGCTCCGCCGCCGCCGACTGTGCCGACGACGGCGCCGATCGCGAGTCCGAACGGGATCGCAAGTAGTATCTCCATATAGCCATTCAACTATACGGCTATACTGTTCCAACATGACCGACCTGACCCCTGAGCTCGCCGAACTGATCGCCCGCCGCTTCGCAGTCCTGGGCGAGCCAACCCGCCTACGATTGCTCAACCTGATGCATGCTCGCGGCGAAGCCTCGGTGTCCGAACTCGTCGAAGCGACAGGCGGAACCCAGGCAAACGTGTCCAAGCACCTCGGCGTCCTGCTCGGAGAGCGGATGGTGTTACGACGCCGCCAGGGGTCTCACGCTCTTTACTCGATCGCCGACCCGCAGCTGATCGCACTGTGCGACCAGGTCTGCGCCGGGGTCCGCGACCAGCTGCGCGAACTCAGCTCGATGGTCGAGGCGGGGGTGCCGGAATGATCTTTCGTCAGATCACCCACGATGACCTCGGCTGCGCCTCCTACCTGGTCGGCGATGAAAAGGCGGGCGTCGTCGCGGTGGTCGATCCCCGCTTCGAAATCGACGAGTACCTCGAGCTCGCCCGCTACTTCGGCGTCTCAATCGAGCACATCCTCGAGACTCACAATCACGCCGACCACGTTTCCGGACACGGCCGGCTGGCGGCGGCAACCGGGGCAAGGATCTACATCCACCGTCTGGCCGACCCCGCGTACGAGCATGAGCCCTTTGACGACGGGTTCGAGCTCGAGGTTGGGAAGCTATTGATTCGCGCCCTGCACACGCCGGGCCACCGCCCCGAGCACACCGCGTTCGCCCTCATCGATCGAAACCGCGGAGACGATCCGTGGGCGGTTCTGACCGGAGACTCGCTGTTCGTCAATGATGTCGCGAGACCCGACCTGGCGATCGAGGAACGCGAGGGTGCAAAAGACATCTTCCACTCGCTTCAGGACAAGCTCCTGAGCTTGCCCGCCGACTGCGAGGTCTGGCCGGCTCATCTGGGCGGCTCGATGTGCGGCGGACCCGGCATGGACATGAAGATGTCTTCGACGATCGGCTTCGAGCGCGATCACAACCCGACGCTGGCGATCACCTACGAGGCGGAGTTCGTTGAGCAGGCGGTGGCAAAGCTGGGCCCGCAGCCGCCTAACTTCAAGGCGATCGTCGAGCTCAACAGGGGCCCGCTGGTGACTGCGGGCGCCGAAGTTCTACCCCTTGCTCCGCGCCAGGTCGAGCAGAGGCGGTCGGAAGGGGCGTTGATCGTCGACGCGAGGACAGATCAGCAGTTCGACGATGCGCATATCCCCGGCGCGATCTGCATCCCGATGCTCAAAGCCGGCTTCGGCTCGAGGCTGGCCTGGCTGGCGGATCGGGATCAGGAGATCGTCTTGATCGGTCGTGACGACGATGATGGCCACGCCGCCGCTCGCCTGGCCGTCGCGATCGGAATCTCCAACCTCGCCGGGTTTCTTGGCGGGGGGATGACCAGCTGGCGGCAGGAGAAGCGCGAAGTCGAGCGGATCGACCGTCTGCCGCTCGAAGAGCTGAAGGCGTGTGGCGAACGGGCAGAGATTCAGATCCTCGACGTCCGGGAGCGAAGCGAGTGGGACGCAGGGCATATTCCCGGGTCCGTCCACGAGCCCTGGCACGACATCGACCAGGTGCCCGACGCGCTCGATCCCGAGAAGGTCATCGCGGTGGTGTGTGGCTCAGGTGAGCGCGCCGCGGTTGGCGCCAGCCTGGTGAAGCGTTGCGGGGCCGACGAGGTGATCCACGTGATCGATGGCGGGGTGCCGAAGTGGGAGCGGCTCGGCCATCCGATCGAGACCGGGTCCTCTTGAGCGCACCTGATCTCGACGCCGCGATCGTCGCACGGTTGCGCTCGATTCACGCCGTCAAGGCCGGAGCCCTGGCGATGTTCGATTCGATGCTCGCTGAGGTCGCAGCCGAGCGCGACGATCGCGGCACGCCTGAGGAGGTGGCTGAGCTGCTCGCCCGCATGCATGGCGCGTTCTCCGGGCACCGTGCGGAAACGGCTCAACATGTCCAGAGGCTTGGGGCGCGGCTGCTCGGCCTCGGTGGCGCTCCCGCCAGCCGTCGCGCCGGCTCATTCGGGTGGGGAGCCCGGGCCTGGGTCGCAGCGAACCGTATCGGCGGCCAGAACCACGGGGCGAACGCACGCAACGCGTTTGTCTTCGAGCACTACGAGATCGCAGGGTTGAAGCTGCTCGAACAACTCGCCGAGCGCGGCGGCGACAGGTCCACGCTCGCGCTCGTCCGCGACTGTATGGACGACGACGAGGAGATGGCCGCCACGATCGGCCGCAACTGGACCAACGTCCTGACGCTCGCGCTCGCGTCGTAGCGGGACCGCCTACTGCGAAACCCAGGCGTCGGGATCCTCGGTCAGCCTGAGGACGTGCTTCGGGAGCTTGCCACTGGTCAGATCGGCGATCGTGACCTCCTCCAGAACGGACCGGATCGAGGTCCGCAGCGCCACCCAGACGTACTGAAGCGGCTCCGCCAATCCCTCGTACTCGAGTGTCTCCGGCCGGCTCGAGCGGACGCTCGCCAGGGGGCCTTCGACCGCCCGCATGACGTCGGCGACGCTGACCTTCTCGGGTGGGACGCTGAGCCAGTAGCCGCCCTCGGAGCCGCGCTGGCTCTCGACCAGGCCGGCGTGGCGAAGCTCGGAGAGGATGTTCTCCAGGAACTTGGGTGGGATCGCCTGTGCGGCGACGATCGCGTCGCGCTTCACTGGCTCACCCTCGCCGGCGGCAAGCTCCATCACCGCCCTGACCGCGTACTCGGTTTTCGCGGTCACGCGCACGCCCTATCTCTACCACTCCGCACGTGAATCCGGGGGTGCGAGGGGCCGAACAGTCTCTGCTACCCTGCCCGCCGTCATCTATTCCCAAGTAACCCAATCAAGAAAGGTGAAAAGACTCAATATGAACAGCTTCACGAAGAAGCTTCGCCGCGGCGGGGCCGCGAACGCCACGGGTAACCGTGTGGCGGACGCGCGGCCCCGCGGCGGTGCCCGGCTGCTCGCCGTGGCCGCGCTCTCCGGAGCGCTGGCCGTCGGCGTCGCGGCCTGCGGGGGCAGCTCAGACGCGTCCGGATCGGGCGGCTCAGTCGACCTGGTCGCCTACTCGACTCCGGAGGAGGCCTACACCGACGGCCTCCAGCCCGGATTCGACGCAACCCCGGACGGCGAGGGCGTCGAGTTCTCGAACTCGTTCGGCTCCTCGGGCGACCAGTCGCGGGCGGTCGAGGCCGGGCAGCCGGCCGACGTCGTCCACTTCTCGCTCGAGCCGGACATCACTCGCCTGGTCGACGCGGGGATGGTCGCGCCGGACTGGAACCAGAACGAGTACGACGGCATCGTCGAGGACTCCGTCGTCGTCTTCGTGGTCCGCAGCGGCAATCCCGAGGACGTCCAGGACTGGGACGACCTGATCACCGGCGACGTCGAGGTCCTGACGCCGAACCCGTTCACCTCGGGCGGCGCCCGCTGGAACCTGATGGCCGCGTACGGCAACAAGGTCCTGACCGAGGGCGCTTCGGAGGAGGAGGGCCTGGCCTACGTCCAGTCCCTGCTCGAGAACGTGCCGGTCCAGGACGAGAGCGCCCGTGACTCGCTGGGGACGTTCCTCGGCGGGAAGGGCGACGTCCTGCTCGCCTACGAGAACGAGGCGATCGCCGCTCAGGATGCCGGTGAGGACATCGAGTACGTGGTGCCCGACAGCACGCTTCTGATCGAGACCCCGATCGCGGTCACGACCGAGGCCGACGAGTCGGCGCAGGCGTTCGTCGACTACCTCTACACCGACGAGGCCCAGCAGCTGTGGGCCGACGCGGGATACCGCCCGGTCGTCGAGTCGGTGCTCGCTCAGAACGAGGACAAGTTCCCGACCCCGCCCGACCTGTTCACGATCGCCGATCTCGGCGGCTGGGAAGAGGTCACGACCGAGTTCTTCGATCCGGAGAACGGGTCGATCGCGGAGATCGAGACGAACCTGGGGGTCGCGACGGAGTGAGTCAAGGGGCCGTCGCAACTGCAACGACACCGGCGAGGCCGAGCTTACGGCTCGGCCTCGCCGGCCCCGGGCTGACGCGCGGCCTCGTCCTCGCGTACCTGAGCCTGATCGTCCTGATCCCGCTCGCGGCGGTGGTCTCGAAGTCGTTCGAGAACGGGCTGGCCTCGTTCTGGGACGACGTCACGGCCCCGCAGGCGCTCGCGGCGCTGAAGCTGACCCTGGGTGCATCGGCCATCGTGGTCGCGATCAACGCGGTCTTCGGGACGATCATCGCCTGGGTCCTGGTCCGGGACGAGTTCCCGGGCAAGCGGGTGATCAACTCCCTGATCGACCTGCCGTTCGCGCTCCCGACGATCGTCGCGGGGATCACGCTGATCGCCCTCTACGGCGACAGCGGGGTGCTCGGCCTCTCCGGCGTCGCGTTCACCCGGATCGGCGTCGTCCTGGCCCTGCTGTTCGTCACCCTGCCGTTCGTGATCCGCTCGGTGCAGCCGGTGCTGATCGAGCTCGACCGGGACATGGAGGAGGCCGCGGCGTCGCTCGGCGCCGGCCCGCTGACCACCTTCCGGCGGATCATCCTCCCCAACCTGCGCCCGGCGATCCTCTCCGGGATCGCCCTCGCCTTCGCCCGCTCGATCGGCGAGTTCGGATCGCTGGTCCTGATCTCGGGCAACATCCCGTTCAAGACCGAGGTCTCCTCGGTGTTCATCTTCAGCCAGATCCAGAGCGACCGCGAGGTCACCGCCGCCGCCGTCTCCGTCGTCCTGCTGGTGATCGCGCTGCTGATCCTGATCGCGATCGGGTTCGTCTCCCGCAGGGGGCTGCGCCATGTCGGCTAAGTGCTCGCGGCCACAAGTACCGCCGCGCTTGGGCGGCTGCGAATCGGCGCCTGGCGTCGTCCTCAGTCGCCCACATGGCGCTGCCATGCGGACTCCCTGCGTCCTGGCCATGCTGGATTCTCGCTCGCCCAATCACGACGCTACTCATGGCCGTGAGCACTGACGCCGCGTCGATCGAACCGGGCCCTGTGCGCGGGGCCTCGGGCAAGGGCAAACTGGCCAAGTACGGGCTGCGCGGGGTCGCGCTCGGCTACCTGTTCGCCCTCCTGCTGATCCCCGTGATCCTGATCTTCTTCAAGGCGTTCGAGGACGGCGTGGCCCACGCCTGGGAGTCGGTAACGACGCCGGAGGCGATCCACGCCTTCTATTTGACGATCCTGATTGCCGGGATCGCCGTGCCGCTGAACACGATCTTCGGGATCGCGTGCGCGATCGTCCTCGTCCGTCACAAGTTCCGCGGCAAGGCGGTCCTGAACGGGATCATCGACCTGCCGTTCGCGGTCTCGCCGGTCGTGATCGGCCTCTCGCTGGTCCTCGTCTACGGGTCGGTCGACGGCTGGTTCGGCCCATGGCTGCTCGAGAACGGCATCCGGGTGATCTTCTCGGTGCCAGGAATGGTGCTGGCGACGATCTTCGTTTCGCTGCCGTTCGTGGTTCGCGAGGTCGTGCCGGTCCTGCAGGAGATCGGCGACGACCAGGAGCAGGCCGCGGCGACGCTCGGCGCCAACGGCTGGCAGACCTTCTGGCGGGTCACGTTGCCCGCGATCCGGTGGGGCGTCACCTATGGGGTGGTGCTCTCGACGGCCCGCGCGATCGGCGAGTTCGGCGCGGTCGCGGTCGTCTCCGGGAAGATCGAGGGCAAGACGCAGACCGCGACCCTGTTCGTCGAGCAGGAGTACGAGCACTTCAACGTCGCCGGCGCCTACGCCGCCGCCCTCATCCTCGCGGTGATCGCGCTTCTGGTCCTGCTCGGGATGAACCTCGTTCAGCGACGTGACGGACCGGCGGAACCGCCCAGCCAGATCGCCGTCGGCGACGCGGCTGCCTTGACAACCGGAAAGGAACTCTGATGGGAATCATGGTTGAGAACGCAACCAAGCGGTTCGGCGATTTCGTCGCCCTCGATGGGGTCTCGATCGAGGTCCCGGACGGGTCGCTGACCGCCCTGCTCGGGCCGAGCGGGAGTGGCAAGTCGACCCTGCTGCGGGTGATCGCCGGGCTCGAGGAGCCCGACTCCGGCCGGGTTGTGATCTCCGATCAGGACATGACCCACGTCTCGGTCCAGGACCGCAACGTCGGCTTCTGCTTCCAGCACTACGCGGCCTTCAAGCACATGACTGTCCGCGACAACGTCGCCTTCGGGCTCAGCATCCGCAAGCGGCCGAAGCAGGAGATCGACGATCGCGTGCGCGAGCTGCTGCGACTGGTCCAGCTCGAGGGGCTGATCGACCGCTACCCGTCGCAGCTCTCTGGCGGGCAGCGCCAGCGGATGGCGCTCGCCAGGGCGCTCGCGGTGGAGCCCAAGGTGTTGTTGCTCGACGAGCCGTTCGGGGCGCTCGACGCCCGGGTGCGCACGGAGCTGCGCCAGTGGCTGCGACGGCTGCACGACGAGGTCCACGTGACGACGATCTTCGTCACCCACGATCAGGAGGAGGCGATGGACGTCGCCGAGCAGATCGTGGTCATGAACGACGGCCGGGTCGAGCAGGCCGGCAAGCCGACCGACCTCTACGACCATCCCGAGACCGAGTTCGTGATGAGCTTCGTCGGGACCGCGAACAGCCTCGGCGGCAAGCTGGTGCGCCCGCACGACGTCGAGCTCTCACACGTGCCACGGCCGTCCTCCGAGGAGGCGATGATCGATCGGATCGTCCACCTCGGGTTCGAGGTCAGGATCGAGATGACGCTCGCCGACGACGGCCCGCTGACCGCCCAGCTGACCCGCGCGCAGGTCGAGGAGCTCGAGCTCCAGGAGGGCCAGATCGTCTACGTGACGCCGGCCCGCGCCCGCACCTTCGACGCGAACGGCGGCAGCCCGCGGACCGAGGAGCTGGCGCTCGTCTAGGGGCGCCGGGGGAAGTCGATGAGCCTGGCGGCGATCGTCGCGACGGTGATGCTGGCGATCCTGATCGTCTTCGTCGGCATGGTGCTCTGGGCGACGATGCGGCAGATCGACGGCGAGAGCCGCCGCGCGGCGAGCAAGCACGACGCATAGCGCGAGCGTCGGTCAGCCCCCGGGACCCGGGGGCGAACCGACGCTCGCCGATCAGAGAGCGCGATCAGGCCCTGCTTGCGTGCGTGATCGCCGCTTGCGCATGCTCCCACGCCTGCTTGAAGCGGTCGACGGCTTGTCCCGGATCGGCCGCGGCGTTGCCCTTGGCGTAGTCCTCGTTCGCCTTCTCGAGCTCCTTCTGCGCGGCCTTGATCTCGCCCGGCTTGCCGGTCGCTGGGATGACCACGTCGTCGATAGCCCGTTTCGCGAGCTTCCGGTCGATCTCCCGCAGGGAGCCGATTGCGCCGCTCACCGCGAACGGGGGTGGGTTGATCTTCTTGAGTTCGTCAATCGCCTCGCGCTCGCGATCGAAGACCTTCTGCCCGTTCTTCGGATCGAGACGGATTCCATCCGGACCCCAGAGGGCGGGGGCGAGGCTCGCGTCGAGCTTCGCGACCGCCTTCGCGACCTTCGCGTCCGCCGAGGGATTGCCGGTCGAGAAGGCGGCGAGGTCGTCGCGGACCGCTTGCTTCCCGGACCGCAGCGAGCCCACCGTCACCGTCCCCGTGTACTCGCTGACGCCGCCGTCCTTGTCCCGCAGCTTCCCCTTCACCGTGACGTTGCCGGGCGAGCCGGTCGGACAGCTGACGCTGTTGTCGGACCCGAACGGCCCGTATCCGCCACCGCAATCGAACGCGTAGTCGAATCCGGCGCTCGTATCGGCCGTCGACGGGTCGGACGGCGAGGTGAGTGAGAGCTCGATCGGATCGCCGGTGAGGACCGACCCCGGGGCATTGAACGTCGCCTTCGGCTCGACGTTGTCGACCTCGAGCGTGAAGTCGGTCGTCGCCTCGGTCCCGTTGTCGGCGGTGATCGTGACCACCTGGCCATCGGACGGACCGTCGTCGGGCGTGTAGGACCAGCTCCAAGTGCCTGAGTCGGTCCCCGTCTTCATCACGGTTCCCGCCGAGGCGCTGATGTCCACGTCGGTCGGCTCCTCCGATGAGTACGTACCGGTGTTCGACGCTGACTGACCCTCGTCGACCGTCACCATCGGGGCGTCCGATCTGACGTCCGGCGGCGGGTTCGTCAGGGCCATCTCCACCGCGGCGAATGCGTTCAGCCGGCCCTCGCCGAAGTTGTTGTTGTCGTCCACCGTCCCGCCGCAGCCGAGCGAGTCGACGTCGGTGGCAGGTTCGTCGAGCAACTGGCGCGTCGCGTCGACGTCACCGATCAGCGACGGCGCTGCAGACCAGATCAGCGCCACCGTTCCCGCGGTGTGCGGCGAGGCCATCGAGGTTCCGTTGAAGGAGGCGTACCCGCCGCCGTCGACGGACGACCTCACGTGGACGCCGGGAGCCGCCAGGTTCGGCCTGATGTCCGATCCTCGGCCCGGCCCGCGGCTTGAGAAGTCCGCGATGACGTTGTTGATGTCATAGGCACCCGAGGCGTAGGCCTCCGGCCCGTCGCCCGGGGAGCCGGCCGTGTCGCACGACGGCCCGCTGTTCCCGTTCGAGAACGCCGGGAAGATCCCCGCGTCCACCCATGCGTCGACGGTGGCGTCGTACCAGGGGTCGCCGCCACCACCGCCCCAGGAGTTGTTGACGATGTTCGGGCGCAGGTCGGGACGCGGGTTCGAACCGTTGAGATCGGTCGGAGCCAGGATCCACTGGCCCGACGCCAGGAGCGCCGCGTCCGAGCAGCTGCTGGTCTCGCACCCCTTCGCCTCGATCCATTCGGCCCCAGGCGCGACGCCGATCTGGTTGCCGGCGCCGTCGTCGCCCACCATCGTCCCCATCGTGTGCGAGCCGTGATCGTTGTTGTCGCACGGCACGAGCGACGGGTTTCCGCAGACGTGGGACGGATCGAACCAGTTGTAGTTGTGGTCGAAGCCGCCGCCGCCGAGGTTGCCGCGGTACTTGCCCACGAGCGCGGGGTGATCGAAGTCCGCGCCGGTGTCGATGCCGGCGACGACGATGCCCTCGCCGCGGGCGCCGAACGTCGACCAGACGTCATCGGCATTGATGTTCGCGATGCCCCACTCGACGGCGTCGATCGCCGTCTCGCCGGACCCCGGGGTCGTCGGCGCGAGCTCCTGCACGTGATTGGCGCGGATCGCGCTGACCTCGCGGTCGGCGGCGACGTCGTCCACAAGGGCCGCATCGCCCGCCTTGACCAGGATCGCGTTTGAAGCCCAGAAGGTCGTGTAGTCGACGCCGGCGGCGTCGAGGCCCTCGCGAACGCCCGCCTGGCTCGCGGCGGCGGTGGCCCGCAGCGCGGAGACGACGGCCTCGCCGCGAGCGCCCCAGTCCGAGATGTCGTCCGCGGCCGCGGTATCAGCGCGATCGGCGAAGTAGACGATGAAGGTGGTCTTGCCCTCGCTGTCGAGCCGCGTCTCGACGAGGTTCTCGACCTGCTCCGCATCCGGCGTTGCCGATGCTGTCGAGCCCACCGAAAGGCACCAAGATCAGCGCGAGTGCGAAACCAAACGCCAACCGGGCAGACCGCGTACGAGTAAACAAAGATCCCCCGATCTTCCCGAGAACCGTCGACGCGTTCGTGCGAGCCGTCAAGCCGTCCGTGTCGCCCGACCGTGTAAGCGACCGGACGTGGCGGGAAGCCCAAAATTTGGACTTTACTCCGAGGGCCGCCGCGGATAGATTCCGCTTCGGTTAGATCGGAGGGGGAGGGGAGAGGTCCGCATGAGAAGGTTTGCAAGCGTCGTCGCAGTGGGCGTCGCGTTCGCCGGGGCCCTGTCGGGTTCCGCCTTGGCCGGCCCGTCGGCCACCGCTGGAGGCGAGCCGCCGAGGGCGGAAGTGGACGCAGCCGCAGTCCCCGGGCAGCTCCTGGTCGGGTTCCGGCCGGATACGACCCTCGGCGATCGCGCCGCGGTTGCGGCCGAGAACACCGGTCGCATCGTCGAATCGATCCCCGAGCTCGACGTGGTCGCGGTCGAGTTCCGCGACCTGAAGGCGACGGGCGCGCGCAACGTTCAGCTGCCCTCGGCCCGGTTGAAGGCAAGGGCGCGTGCCATCAAGAAGGACAAGGGCGTGCTGTTCGCCGAGCCCAACTACATCTATTCCTCGACGTTCACCCCGAACGATCCCTCGCTCAACCAGCAATGGGCGTGGAACAAGATCAGTGCTTTTGCCGCGTGGGACATTACGCAGGGGAGCATTGCCACCAAGGTCGCGATCGTCGATACCGGGGTCCAGCGAACACATCCCGACCTCGACGCCAAGATCGTGGCCGGATACGACTTCGTCAGCGGTGACACGGCGCCGGACGACGGCAACGGCCATGGCACCCACGTCGCCGGAACGGCAGCTGCGGAGACGAACAATGCGACGGGCGGCGCGGGCACCTGCCCGAACTGCAGGATCATGCCGGTGCGCGTCCTCGACAACAACGGCAGCGGCTCGCTGACCAACGTTGCCAACGGCATCAGGTGGGCCGCCGACAACGGAGCAAAGGTGATCAACCTCAGCCTGGGCGGTCCGGGCTCTTCGACTCTTCAGTCGGCGGTTGACTACGCTGCGGGGCGGGGAGCGTTCCTGGCATGCGCTGCGGGGAACAGCAACACGAGCTCAACGTCGAACGCCTATCCGGCCGCGTACCCGAACTGCTTCGCGGTCGCCTCGACGACGAGCACCGACGCCCGTTCGTCCTTCTCCAACTACGGGAGTTGGGTGGAGGTCGCCGCGCCGGGCTCCTCCATCTACTCGACGTGGCTCAACAACGGGTACAACACGATCAGCGGTACTTCGATGGCGACGCCTCACGTCGCGGGCCTTGGCGGCCTGCTCGCCGGCCAGGGCCTGACGGCCACTCAGATCCGTGACCGGATCTGCGCGGGCGCGGACGACATCGCCGGTACGGGCACGTACTGGACCTGCGGAAGGATCAACGCTAACGCCGCGGTGACCGGCGGGACCCCGCCGCCTCCTCCGCCCCCGCCACCACCGGGGTCCGAGGCAATCGTGAACGGCGGGTTCGAGGCCGGAACCTCGCCATGGTCACAGACCTCGACCGGCGGCTACGGGCTGATCACCACGACCAGGCCGCACTCAGGCTCGCAAAGCGCGTGGCTGGGCGGCTACAACAGCGGCACGGACACGATCTCTCAGACCGTGACGGTCCCGTCGAACGGCACGTTGAAGTACTGGTGGTACATGACCACGCAGGAATCCGGATCGACGCCGTACGACTACCTCCGGGTGCGTGTCTACACCGCCAGCGGTGGGTTGCTCGGCACGCTCCGGACCTGGACGAACGCGTCCGGGGCCGGCCTGTGGCGGCAGGACAGCCTCGGCATGGCGAGCTACGCGGGGCAGTCGGTTCGCGTGACGTTCAGCGCAACGACCGACTACTCGCTGCCATCCAGCTTCTTCGTGGATGACGTGAGCCTGAAATAGCCAGGACCGCTCGGGTTGGACTCAAGCCGAGCGCTGAGCGCCCCGGGCGGTTAGGTCTGGCCCGCGATTGCACGGGCGAGCCGCAGCGTGCGCGCCTCGGACGGCGGGCCGACCATCAGGAAGGCGATCTCCTTGCCGATCGCCATCACGACGAGGTCCACCGGGCCCTCCTCCGACTCGAGCGACCCGAATCCGCCGACGTCGCCGACGTTGACGCTGCGCAGGCCGAGCTGGCGGATCTGCTCCTTGACGCGGGCGCGCACCTGCCTGGCGGACTCCTTGAACCGGGCCAGGTTGAGGCTTGCCTCGCCGCCGCCGTCGGAGTGGTAGAAGCAGATCCAGAATTGGGTGCTGCCGTCCGCGGACCCGGAGGCGAAGGGGAAGAAGCCGGGGCCGATGATGCTCGAGACGTTGCCGTTGGTCAGCACCCGGCAGGCGCGGTTGAGGGACGGACTCGTGCATTGCTCGGCGTCGGCCTGGGCGTGGACGGTGATCCTGCCGGTGATCGCGTTGGTCAGGTCACCGTTCGTGTAGGTGACCGGGAAGCGGATCGGCCACTCGAGGTCGTCCTCGTCGCCGCCGCCGACGCAGAAGGTCACCGACTCGCCGGCGAGGAAGCGCTGTGAGCGGTTCGCCTCCACCGCGCCCCAGAAGTAGCCGTCACCGGGCTCGAAGACGAACTCGACCCGCTTCACGTTGTCCGCGAGCGTGAAGTTGAAGAACTTCGTGTGGAGCGGCTTCGTCGGCGCCGGGAGGTCGGTCGTGCCGGGCTCGATCTCGATCATGTTGGCGTTTGCGTTCGTCGGCTGGAGCTGCGGACCGTGGAGCGGCGTCTCGAGGATCCGGTCGCCCCAGAAGGCCGCCAGCTGCTCGCCGAAGCTGGTCCCGCGGGCGACGAGCGCGGCGACGAGCGCCTGGGTGGCGCCGGGGCTGCTGTAGCCGTTGATCACCTCGCGCTGCAGGGGCCAGCTCCCGCCCGCCGGACCGATCAGGCCGCGCGAGTCGAGGAACTGGACGAAGCGCGACATCGCGTAGTGATACGTGCCCTGGGTCATGTCGGCGGGCCGGTAGGGGTATTGGAGGTTGATGTCCCAGAGGCTCGGCTCGGGGTAGCCGGACTTGCCCTCGAACCAGGCTGCCGAGGCCTCCTCGTACCAGGGGTCGAGCCCGGAATAGCGGACGCCGGCGCTGTAGGCGTGGTAGAGCTCGTGGGCGCCGGTCGAAGCGACCTCGGAGGCCGGCAGGTTGGTGCGCACGATCAGCGCGTCGACCGAGGTGTTCGCGCAGGTGTGCTGCTTGACACCCTCGGAACCGTCTGCGTCGAAGTCCCCCTTGGTGAGGAAGATCGGGATGCGCGCCGGGTTGTTGCGCGGCTCCGACCCCAGGCCCGCGTGCAGGAGCGGGCTCACGGTGTGACCGACGAGCGAGCTCTGCAGGCTGGTGGCGCGCGCGGTGCCGACGCCCTTCATTGCATGGATCTCGTAGTTGCCCGCGGGCTGGGCGGGCGGCGGGATCAACGTCCCCGGCTTGCTGGTGTCGATGCAGTTGCCGGCGTCGTTCCAGGGCCCCTTCCGCGCAACGGGCGGCGGGACGGTGGCCGGCTCGCGCGGCGGGAAGTAGGTGACCGTGAAGGTGATCCGCGCTTTGCGACGTGCGCAGGCTTCCTTCGAGGGGGCGCCCTTCTCGAGCGGGCCGACGATCGTGCTCGTACAGCGCCACTTGCCGCCGGAGCGGATCTTGCAGGCGCCCTGGGCGGCGTAGGCCTCGGCGCAGAACTTCGGGAAGCGCTTGACCGCCTTGCCGGCGGCATCGCAGCCCACCCGCTTCAGGCTCAGCTTCCGGTTCTGGGCGAGCTGGAAGTAGCCGCCGAGCGACGCCGGCCCCTTGCACTTCGCCTGCTTCGCGCCGGCCCCCTCCGCCGCCGACGCCGCCGGCGAGGTCGCGGCGCCGCATACAACCACGGCCACCAGCGCCACGGTCGCCCATGCCCTGAAAGTCAATCGACGCGCGTTCATCAAGACCCCCAGCCTGACGTTGCTACCGCGCCGATCCTATACCGGGCCAGGGCCATGCCGCGAGTGCTCAGCTAAGCGTTTGGACCGGGACCCTGGGCGAAGCGCGAGTCGCGTTGCAGCGTCGCGTCCGGGTGCTGGGCGAGCGTGTCGATCGGCGCCGGCAGCGCCCCCGAGACGACGTCGGCGAGGGTCACCGATTCGAGCACCTGGCGGATGTTCACCCGCAGCGCGAGCCAGACCTCGCGCAGCGGCTTCGAGCCGCCGCGATACTCGAGCTCCTCGGCGGGCTCGCCGCGAACCGTGGCGAGTGGACCCTCGACCGCGCGGATGACCTCGGCGAGGGTGACGTCGTCCGCCGGCCGCGCCAGCCAGTAGCCGCCGTCCGACCCGCGCCGGCTCTGAACCAGCCCGTGCACGCGCAGCTCGCCGAGGATGTTCTCGAGAAAGCGCAGCGGGATCTTCTGCGCCTCCGCGACCACCTCACCCTTCGCCGGCCTCTCCGCCGAGCTCCCCGAAGCCGCGAGCTCGACCATCGCTCGCACCGCATAGTCAGCCTTCGCCGAGACACGCATCGAGGCAACTCTACGGCTGGGCGGGGCCGAACAGCGCGGGGAATTTCGAACCCGGCACTGGGCTGGCGATCAATCCAGCTTCAATCTCACCGTGACAGTTCGCGCAGACGAGGACGCACTTCGCCGCTTCGGCCCTGAGCTTGTGGAGCGCCTTGCCGACGCTGCTGTTGACCGGGAATCGCTTCTGCTCCGGGACCACGTGATGGAAGTGAAGATTGAGGATTGTCCGGTCGTAGCCGCAGATCGCACAGCGCCCACCGGCTTCCTCGACCAACAACCTTCTGACCTTCTGGTGACGCCTGGTGACGTTCTCGGCGACACACCGCTTGCAATACCACCGTCCGCGACGCCCGTAGAGCGCGAACTCGGTCTCGCCGTGGTGACGGCAGCTGCGCAGCTCGACCGGGCACTTGCGGCTCGATGACGGCGGCCGGCCCGACTTCTTGACGACTGGGATGGGGGCGCTCGGCCGTGGGCGGGACACAAACATATGTTCCCATTGCAACCGGCGGAAAACCGCTTGTCTATGCGCCCCCCGGGACTCGAACCCGGACCACCGATTTAAAAGACCGGCACTCTAGCCAGTTGAGTTAGGGGCGCCGGTCGAGAAGTGTTGCAGGGGACCTCTTCGCCATCTTGTCCGCGCGCTTCCAGCCCGAGCGCCGCGCACAGTCGTCATCTACCCTGGCGCCCATGGAAGGGACTGCGAAGCTCCCCCCGCCGGGTGGTATGAGGACCCCGACGACGGCGCGCTGCAGCGGTTCTGGGACGGGTCGCGGTGGACGAGCAGCCGGATGCCGCGCAACGAGGCCGTACCGCTGGAGGGGGACGAGCTCCCGCCCGCCCCTCGCTACGCGAGCGACACGATCTCACCGCCGTCGGCGACGACGTCGCCCGCGACGGGCCTCCCGCCCGCCGCCTGGTACGCCGACCCCGAGAACCCGGGCGGGATGCGCTACTGGGACGGCACCGGCTGGACCGAGCACCGCACCGACTACCTGGCGGCGCCGGCGAAGAAGCCGGTCAGCGAGGGCATGGTCGCCGCCGGCTACATCCTCGCGTTCCTGTTCCCGATCGTCGGCGTCGTGATCGGCGTGATCGTGATGAATCGCGGCAACGGCCATGGGCGCTGGATCCTCGCCCTCTCGCTGCTGTTCATCGCCGTGTTCTTGCTGATCGGAAGCCTCGACAGCCCGAATACGAACTAGCTCAGTCGTCGCCCACCGGGTACTCCCGATCCTCGTCGAGCGCGACGTGCCCGCTGATCTCGGCGCGGCCGTCGTCGAGCGGCCGGGCGAAGATCAGCGAGCCGCGCCCCTGGCGGATCTCGAGCTCTCGCCCGAGCAGCGCGCACAACCTCAGCGCCGCCGAGCCCGTGGCCTCGTCCTCCGGCACGCCCGCCTCCGGAGCGAAGACCCGCTCCCGGATCACTCCCCGCTCCTCGTCGATCCACGCCCAGACGCCGACGTTGCCGTAGCCGCCGGGCCGCCCGTCGAGCTCCTCGACCTCGGTCGGCGATCCGACGTCGACGAACTCGAACGGCGGGCCCCAGTCGGGGTCGGCGGCGACGCCGGTCAGTTCGCCGTCGAAGCGGACCGGGACCTCCCCGGCCGGCGGCCGCAGCGCGGCGGGCTCCACGCCTCGCTCGCGCAGCAGCCACGCGGTGCCAACCGACGGATGACCGGCGAACGGCAGCTCCATCCCGGGGGTGAAGATGCGCACCGCACCACGCTCCGCGTCGTCGACGAACACGGTCTCCGCGAAGCCGAGCTCGTGCGCGATCGCCTGCCGCCGTTCCGCCGGCACCGCGGGGCCGTCAAGAAACACCCCGAGCGGGTTGCCGCCGCCGCCGTCCTCGGCGCAGAAGACCCGCAGGACGTCGAGCTTCGCCATCAGTGGCGGAAGTGGCGGCGGCCGGTGAAGACCATCGCCGCTCCCGCCGCGTCGCAGGCGGCGATCACCTCGCCGTCGCGCTTCGAGCCGCCGGGCTGGATCAGCGCCGTCGCGCCGGCGGCGATCGCCGCCTCGGGCCCGTCGGCGAACGGATAGAACGCGTCGGAGGCGACCGCCGACCCGGCCAGCTTCCCGGCCCCTTGATCGCCGAACGCCTCGCGCGCCTTGTCGATCGCGATCCGGACGGAGTCGACGCGGCTCATCTGCCCCGCGCCGATCCCGATCGTCGCCCCGCCCTTGGCGAACACGATCGCGTTCGAGCGCACGTGGCGGCACACCGTCCACGAGAAGATCAGGTCCTCCCACTCCTCCTCGCTCGGCTCCCGGGCCGTCGGCACGGTCATCGACGCGCGGTCCGCGTCGAGGCGGTCCGGCTCCTGGACCAGGAGCCCGCCGCGCACCCGCTTCACGTCGCGCTCGCGCGGCGCGTAGTCGAGCGACTCGCCGGGTTCGAGCTCGAGGATCCGCACCGACTCCTTCTGGGCCAGCACCTCGATCGCGCCCTCCTCGAACCCCGGCGCCAGGAGCACCTCGATGAACTGCTGATGGAGGCGCTGAGCGAGCGCTTCGTCGACCGGCCGGTTGAAGACGATCACCCCGCCGAATGCCGACAGCGGATCGCAGGCGAACGCCTTCTCGTAGGCCTCGTTGACCGTCTCGCCCACCGCCGTCCCGCACGGGTTGTTGTGCTTGACGATCACGCAGGCCGGCAGCTCGAACTCGTCCAGCAACTTGCGGGCGGAGTCGAGATCGAGCAGGTTGTTGAACGAGAGCGGCTTGCCGTGCTGCTTGGCGAGCCCGGAGAGCACGTGCGAGCGCGCTCCGGTCTCGATGTAGAGCGCCGCCTTCTGGTGCGGGTTCTCGCCGTAGGGCAGCTCCATGAACTTCTCGTGCGGCATCACCCAGTGCTCGGGGAAGGCCTCGTAGCGGAGCCCGAACCAGCGCGAGATCGCAGCGTCGTAGGAGGCGGTGTGCGCGAACGCCTCGTTGGCCAGCCACTGGCGGGTCTCGGTCGTGATCTCGCCGCCGCTCTCGCGCAGCTCCTCGAGCACCGCGTCGTAGGCCTCCGCCTCGACCACGACCGCGACCCCGTTGTGGTTCTTGGCCGCCGCGCGGATCATCGTCGGGCCGCCGATGTCGATGTTCTCGACCGCCTCGCGCTCGGTGACGCCCGGCTTCTCGATCGTGCGCTCGAACGGGTAGAGGTTGACGCAGACGAGGTCGATCGGCTCGATCCCCTCGGCCTCCAGCGTCGCCATGTGCTCGGAATCGTCGCGGCGGGCGAGCAGGGCCGCGTGCAGCCGCGGATGAAGGGTCTTGACGCGGCCGTCGAGGATCTCGGGCGAGCCGGTGAACTCGGCGACGTCGGTGACCTCGATCCCGGCCGCTCGGATCGCCTCGGCCGTGCCGCCCGTGGAGAGGATCTCGACCCCCAGCTCGCTGAGGCCGCGGGCGAAGTCGACGACCCCCGCCTTGTCGGAGACCGAGATCAGCGCCCGGCGGACCCGAACCGGGATCCCCCCGGGGGGCGCGCCGCCCTCCTCCGTGATCGCCGCTTCGATGCTCATCTGACCGGAGCCTACAATCGGTGACGAGATGACCGCGCGCGGCACCGATTGGAGCCTCGCGCTCCTGGTTGCGCTCCTGCTTGCCAGCGGTCTGGGAACGTGGTTCGCCGGCGACGAGAGCGACGCCTGGGTGTTCGCCGCCCACGGGATCGTTGGCGCCGCCCTCGCCGTGCTGCTCGTCTGGAAGCTGCGGCGCGTCTGGCAGCGCCTGATCCGCCCCGAGCGGTGGGACCGCCGCACGATCGCCGGCGCCCTCGCCCTGCTCCTGGTCGCGGCCACCCTGATCTCCGGCTGGGTCTGGGCGAGCGCCGGGGCGCTGTACGCCGCCGGCTTCAGCGTGCTCGCCTGGCACACCGCGCTCGGCGGTCTGCTCGGGCTCGTCGTCGCCGTTCACCTGGTCGCCCGCGCCAAGCGCCCGCGCCGGCGCGATCTCGCGGGTCGGCGCCAGCTGCTCGAGGGCGCCGCGATCGCCGGCGCCGGCTTCCTCGCCTGGCGCCTGCAGGCGCCGCTCAACGTGCTGTTCGGGCTCCCCGGCGAGCGCCGGCGCTTCACCGGCTCCTACGAGGCGGCCTCGTTCAGCGGCAACGCCTTCCCGTCCACCTCCTGGGTCGCCGACGATCCGGCACCGCTCGGCGACGACTGGGCGCTGGCGGTGAACGGACTGGTCGCCCGCGACCTCGAGCTTGCGGCGGCCGACCTCGACGGCGACGACGAGCTGGTCGCGACGCTCGACTGCACCGGCGGCTTCTACTCGACCCAGCGGTGGAACGGGACGTCGCTGGGCGGGCTGATCGAGCTCGCCGGCCCGCTCGCCGACGCCCGCCACGTCCGGGTCGTCTCCCAGACCGGCTATCGCTGGAGCTTCTCGATCGACGACGCGCGCGAGCTGCTGCTGGCTACCCGGGTCGGCGGCGAGCCGCTCAGCCACGAGCACGGTGCGCCGCTGCGGCTCGTCGCCCCCGGCCGCCGCGGTTACCAGTGGGTGAAGTGGATCGTCCGGATCGAGCTCTCGGCCGACTCCGACCTGCTCGCCCCGGCCTCGACCGTCTGGAGCAGCTTCACCGGCGAGGGCCGCGGCAGCTGAGGCGGCTCGCCCCGCCGCTCGGATAGCGTGCGCGAGGCACCCAATGCACGAGCGGAAGGCATCGGTCATCGGAAGAGGCGCCGTCGGCTGGGGCGGCGCCCTGCTGGCTCTCTCCGTGCTGATGAGCTGGTTTCCGGAGCGAACCGGCTTGCAGGCCTTGCGCTGGCCCGACGCGCTCTTGCTCCTGTTCGGGGTGGCGACGCTGGTCCTCGCCGCGATCTCGGCCGCGCGGCAAACGCTGATTCCACTCCTGTACGCGCGACTACTGGGCCTCTGTGCGCTGGTCACGATCGTCTACGGAGTCGCCAGCGTCGGGGCTGGGCCCGTGCGCTGGGGCGTCCTCGTGGCCGGCCTCGCCGCGGCGATGATCGTCGGCGGCGCGTCGGCGGCGCTCAGCGATGTAGCGCGGAGCCGCGCCGCCGCCGATCGCTAGGACCGCTCGGTCACTCCGGCGCGATCCTGACGACGCGCGAGCCCGGGTCGATCGAGACGCGGCCGGCGGCGATCAGCCGGATCGCCTCGGGGAGCAGGGCGTGCTCGGTGGCGTGGATCGTCTCCTCGAGCGCGACGCGGTCGCGGTTCGGCGGCACCGGCACCGGGCGCTGGAGCAGGATCGGCCCCGAGTCGACCCCGTCGTCGACGAAGTGCACCGTCACCCCGGTGATCCGCACACCATGGGCGAGCGCCTGCCCCACCGCGTCGAGGCCGGGGAAGGACGGCAGCAGCGCCGGATGGACGTTGATCACCCGTCCGGCGAAGCGCTCGACGAACCCGGGCGAGAGGAGCTGCATGTAGCCGGCGAGGACGACGAGCTCGACCCCGCGACCCTCGAGCCAGTCGGCGATCGCGAGGTCGCGCGCCTCGCGACCCTGCTCGCCGCCGGGAAAGACCCCGGTCTCGATCTCGAGCGCCCGCGCCCGCTCGAGCGCCTGCGCGTCCGCCTTGTCGGAGCCGACCGCGACGACCTCGATCCCGTCGTGACCGTGCACCTGGTCGAGGATCGCCTGCAGGTTGGTCCCGGTGCCCGAGGCGAGCACCCCGACGTTCAAGGTCACGCGGCCCGTGCCACCCGAAGCGTCGGGTAGCGGCCGCCGGTCGACCTCAGCCGCCCGGCGTCGAGCAGGGCGTCGACCTCGGCGAGCACGTCCTCGGCCCGCCAGTCGGCGAACTGGCCGTATCCAGGCAGCGAGTCGTAGGAGTACTTGAGCAGCGCCTTGCTGCGCCCCCCGCGGAGGATCTCGACCGTCTTCGTCCGCCCGACCGCCGGCGCCGCGGCCTCGACCACGGCGACGATCGCCCCGGCGATCTCGGCGTCGCCGGCCACCGGGCGCGGCCGCGGGGGCGCCGCCACCGTCGCCAGCGGGCCGTCGCAGACGTCGCAGCAGCGGCCGGCGGGGGTTGGCTCGGCGCGGTCGCCGAAGTGCCGCAGGATCGCCCGGCGGCGGCAGAGCTCGCCCTCGACGAATCCCCAGACCTCGCGGTACTGGCGCCAGCGGTGGTTCTTCGCCTCCGGGTCCTCGACCTGGTTGATGAAGAACACGTGCAGGCCCTTGTCGCGGTTCTCGGCCAGCAGCACGCAGCGCGAGGGCAGCCCGTCGCGGCCCCCGCGCCCCGCCTCCTGGTAGTAGGCCTCCAGCGAGGAGGGCACGACCTCGTGCAGCACCGTGCGCACGTCGGCCTTGTCGACCCCCATCCCAAAGGCGTTGGTGGCGACGACGACGGGCGCCTCTCCGGCCATGAACGCCCGCTGGGCCTCGGCCCGCTCAGTGCGCTCCATCCCGGCGTGGTAGGTCGGCACGGCCTGCCCCAGCTCACGGCGCAGCCAGGCGGCGGTCTCGTCGGTCTTCTTGCGCGTCCCCGCGTAGACGATCGCCGGCAGCGCGCCGGGCTCGGACAGCAGCGCGAGCGTCGCCGAGCGCTTGGCCCGCTCCGAGCCGACCTTGACCACGTCGTAGGAGAGGTTCGGCCGGTCGAAGCCGGTCGTGATCCGGACCGGGTCGCGCAGCCCCAGCCGGCGGGCGACGTCGACGGCGACGCGCGGGGTGGCGGTCGCGGTCGCGGCGAAGATCGAACGCGCGCCGAGCGCCCGGGCGACGTCGCCGAGCCGGAAGTACTCGGGACGGAAGTCGTGTCCCCATTGGCTGACGCAATGGGCCTCGTCGACGACGAACAGCCCGACCTCCGCCGGGCGGAGGCGGTCGACGAACCCGGGTGTCGCGAAGCGCTCCGGCGCGACGTAGAGCATCTCCACCTCGCCGGCCACGGCGCGCTCCAGCGCCCGGCGGTTGTCGGCCGGATCGCGCTGGGCGTTGATCAGCTCCGCCCGCCCGCCGAGGTTCTCCACCTGGTCGGTCATCAGCGAGACCAGCGGCGAGACGACGATCGCCAGCTTGCGGTCGAGCACCGCGGGCAACTGGTAGCCGAGCGACTTGCCTGCCCCGGTGGGCATGACCAGCAGCACGTCGCGCCCGGCGATCGCGGCGTCGATCGCCTCGAGCTGGCCGGGGCGGAAGCCGGGATGGCCGAAATGGCGCCGCAGCGCGTCGGTGAGCGTGGCTTCGTTCACGCGTCGATGATCTACGTCCGCGCGGCGGACTTTTCGCCCCGTGGGCGACGACCCATCAGCCGGCGCCCTGGATCACGGGCAGCGCCTCGAGCGCGAACTTGCCGTTCGCCTCGCCGCCGTCCCCGAGCGGGTACTCGCCCGTGAAGCAGGCATCGCAATGGACCTCGCGCGGTGTTCCGACCGCCTCGTAGACGCCCTCGAGCGACAGGTAGGCGAGCGAGTCGGCGCCGAGCTCCGCGGCCACCTCGTCGACCGTGCGCTCGTGGGCGATCATCTCCTCCGAGGTCGACATGTCGACCCCGTAGTGGCACGGGTAGCGGATCGGCGGGGCCGAGATCCGCAGGTGCACCTCGGCGGCACCGGCGTCGCGCAGCATGCCGATGATCTGGCGGGTCGTGTTGCCGCGCACGATCGAGTCGTCGACGACGACGATGCGCTTGCCGGAGACGATCTCCGGGAGCGGGTTGAACTTCATCCGCAGGCCGTGCTTGCGCAGCTCCTGGCCGGGCTGGATGAAGGTGCGCTGGACGTAGCGGTTCTTGATCAGCCCGTCGTCCTTGGGCAGCCCGGCGACGCGCGCGAACCCGTTCGCGGCGGGATTGCCCGAGTCGGGGACCGAGATCACCAGATCGGCGTCGGCGGGCGCCTCGCGGGCGAGGATCTCGCCCATCCTGCCGCGCACCTCCTGGAGCACGCGGCCCTCGAGCCGCGAGTCGGGGCGGGAGAAGTAGATGTGCTCGAAGACGCAGTGGGCCGGCCGGTCGGCGGGCACGATCTGGCGGCACTCGAGCCCGTCCCCGGTCAGCGCCACCAGCTCGCCCGGCTGCACCTCGCGCATCAGGTCAGCGCCGATGATGTCGAACGCGCAGCTCTCCGAGGCGACGCAGAAGCGGTTGCCGAGCTTGCCGAGCGACAGCGGCCGGACCCCGTGGGGGTCGCGGAACGCAACCACGGCCCGCTTCGTCATCACCACGGTCGAGTAGGCGCCCTCCAGGCGCGGCATCACCGCGGCGACGGCGTTCTCGATCGGCCGCGCCTCCTCGACGGAGAGCATCGCGGCGATGATCTCCGAGTCCGAGGTGCCACGGAAGCTGATCCCACGCTCGCGCAGCTCGTCGTAGAGCTCGACCGCGTTGGTGAGATTGCCGTTGTGCGCGAGCGCCACCTCGCGGCCGTCGTCGCGCCAGACCGGCTGCGAGTTCTCCCACGAGCCGCCCCCGGTGGTCGAGTAGCGCACGTGGCCGATCGCCATGTCGCCGTCGAGCGCCCGCAGCTTCTCCTCGTCGAAGACCTGGGAGACGAGCCCCGTGTCACGGAGGGTGGTGATGTGGCCGCCCTCGCACGTGGCGATCCCCGCCGACTCCTGGCCGCGGTGCTGAAGCGCGTAGAGCGCGAAGTAGGCGAGCCGGGCGACATCGTGGCCGGGCGCGTACACGCCGAAGACACCGCACTCGTCGCGCGGTCCGTCGCGATCGGCAATGCCGTCCTGGTCGCGGTCCGTGGGGAACCGCTCAGTTGGCTTCATCGGGGCTCTCGGCACCTGTGAAGTCGTGGGGCGAGGCAGGCGGGCGCCTACCCGACAAGGCTAGCAACGAAGCCGGATTCAGCCACCGGCCGACGCCGAAGATTCCCGAGATCGCGCGTTGCTCGCCAGAAGAAGCGCCCGGCCGTCAGCCGGGCGCTCTCCTGACGGGCCGGCGCTAGTCGCGCTCGATGCTCGAGCAGGCGGCCGGATCGACGATCACGTCGTTGCGATCGGCCCGCACCTCGTCGCCGCCCTCACACGTGATCGTGTCCGCGGTCGCGCTCGGAAGCTGCCCGCCGCTGTCACGGGCATCGATCTCATCCGCTTCGGCGCCGCCGTTGAACGTGTCGCGGCCCTTGTTGTCGCGCACGTCGTCGGAGCCGGCTTCGCCGTTCAGCGTGTCGTTGCCGTCCTGGCCGTCGACATTGTCCGATCCGGTGCCTCCGTTCAACGTGTCAGTCCCCGGTCCGCCGCGAAGCTCGTCGCGACTGGCCTGACCGATCAACTGGTCGGCGCCGCGGCCACCCTCGAGCTTGTCACTACCGGTTCCGCCGTCGATCGCGTCGTCGCCGCGCTCGCCGTCGACGAAGTCGTTGCCGCCCAAAGCCGAGATCTGGTCGGCCTCGTCGGTCCCACGGATCTGATCCGCGCGATCGGTGCCCGTGATCACCGCCGCTCCGGCGACTGCCGCCAGCGAGAGCGCCGCGAGAGCGGCGACGATCAGCGGCATGGTGCGTGTACTGAACCTCATGAAAACCTCCGTGTTGAAAGGGCCCCTTGAGCGTGAAACACGCAGGGGCCGCAAACATCACGCGCCGCGGCAAGTCGCCAGAAGGCACCCGATCTAGACGTCGAGCTCCGCGACCGCGATCCGGACCGTGAACGGGTTGCACCACAGGATCACGTTCGAGTACCGGCGCAGATCGACGTCCGCCGGCAGCTCGTACTGCTGGTCGCCGACGTTTCCCTTCAGGTCATCGATCTTGACCGCGTCGCCGATTCCCTCCGAACCGGCGCTCAGATACACGTCGACGTCGACGCCGGGATCGACGTCGAACTCGGTGAAGGTGAGCAGGCGCTCTCCAGCGGCCGGCCCGACGACGGTCGCGCTGCCCGTTCCGGCGTGGCCGTCGGCGCCCTGGAACGAGCCTGTTGCGAGCTCCACGGGGCGATCCGGCGTCGCGGCGCGCGTCGGCTGCGAGGCGCCGCCGAGCGCCTCGGTCCGTTCCTGCGGCGAGGCCCGAGCGACCGCCACCACGACGTCCTCGTCGACCACCATGTCGCGGAAGCCGGTCAGGTAGCCGACGGCGACCGTTCCGGCGAGGATGACCGCGAACGCGCCGAGCAGCGGAAGACGGAGGCCCGGCCGCCGCCGGGTATAGGCGACCAGCGCGATCCCGACGATCGCGAACCAGGCGAGCACCAGAACGATTGCTGCGAACCTGGTCTCGGCGACCCAGCGCTGCAGGATCAGCGCCGGAATCCCGATCAGCGTCGCGACGACCGCGAGGGAGATCAGCGCACGACGCATGCCCTGTCGTCCGGCGAAAGTGGTTTCCGTTACGCCGGCGTTGGTCCCTCGAGGCGCTCGGCGAGCGACCGCCAGGCGCGCTCGGCGTCGGCGAGCAGGACGTCGGCCTCGGCATCGGCGGCGGAGATCGAGACCCGCTCGCCGCCCGCCCGACCGACGATGAACAGGTCGACGCCGTCGCACGCCAGCTGCTCGAGCTCGGCGCGCGGGCCGGCGAGCAGGAAGCCCCCGGGTCCCTCGCCGAACAGCGCCGTCTCGCCCGAGCAGCCGCGCGCCTCGACCAGCTCGTCGAGGTCCACGTCGGCACCGACTCCACCCGCGATCGCCATCTCGGCCAGCGCGCAGGCGAGCCCGCCGTCGCTGATGTCGTGGGCCGTGGCGACACGGCCCGCCGCGACGGCCTCGCGGACAGCGTCGATCGCGGCGGCGACCGTCTCGATCGGCAGGCGCGGCAGGTTCGGCCCGAGCTCGCCGCGCAGCTTCGCCAGCTCGGAGCCGGCGAGGGACGGCGAGAACGGGCCGCAGACGGCGATCGCGTCGCCGTCGCGCAGCGCGATGCCCCCGGCCCGCTCGGCATCGGGAAGCTCGCCAACCATGCCGACGACCGGCGTCGGGTAGATCGGCCCGTCCTCGGTCTCGTTGTAGAGCGAGACGTTGCCGCCGACGACGGGGATTCCGAGCTTCTCGCAGGCGTCGGCGAGTCCCTGAGTCGAGCGGTCGAGCTGCCAGGCGACGGCCGGCTTCTCGGGGTTGCCGAAGTTGAGGCAGTTGGTGAGCCCGAGCGGCGCCGCGCCGACGCAGGCGAGGTTCTGGGCGCACTCGAGCACCGCCTCGACCGTCCCCGCGTACGGATCGCAGGCGACCCGGCGGCCGTTGCCGTCGATCGAGACCGCGATCGTCGCGCCGGCCTCGTGCAGGTGCAGGACCGCGGCGTCGGCCTCGTCCGGGCGGTGGATGGTGTGGGATCCGACAACGGAGTCGTATTGCTCATACGCCCACCGCTTGCTCGCGATGCTCGGTGATGCGAGCAAAACCAACAACGTTCCGCCCGTCTCCTCGGCGTCGCCTCCGGGGACGGCCGGGTCAGCCGAAGGACGCACCTCCCGCAATCGGTCGGGCAGGGTGTTCTCGTTCCCGTAGATCCAGGCGTCGGGCTGCTGCGGCTCGAGGTCGTAGAGCGGGCAGTCGTCGACCAGCGCCGCGACGGGCATCTCGCCGACCGTCTCGGCGCCGCTCAGGACCCGGAAGACGCCGTCGTCGGTGATCCGCCCGACCACGGCGGCGCCCGTCTCCCACTTCTCGCAGAGGGCGAGGACCCGGTCGACCTTCGCCGGCTCGACCACCGCCAGCATGCGCTCCTGTGACTCGGAGACCATGATCTCGAACGGCTCCATGTCCGCCTCGCGCAGCGGCACCCGGTCGACGTCGATCTCGATCCCGACCTCGCCCGCGGAGGCCATCTCGCCCGCCGACGACGTGAGCCCGGCCGCGCCGAGGTCCTGAAGCGAGACCAGGAGGTCCGCGCCGAGCAGCTCGAGGCAGCACTCGAGCAGCTTCGCCTCCTCGAACGGGTCGCCGATCTGCACCGTCGGCCGCTTCGAATCGTCGCCGCCCTCGAGCTCGGCGGAGGCGAGGACCGAGGCGCCGCCGATCCCGTCGCGCCCGGTCGACGCCCCCATCAACACGACTGCGTTGCCGACCCCCGCCGCCGCGGCGCGCACCATCCGATCGGCCCGCGCGAGCCCGACGCACATCGCGTTGACGAGGCAGTTCTGCTCGTACGGGGCCTCGAAGTAGACCTCGCCGCCGACCGTCGGCACTCCGATCGAGTTGCCGTAGTGGCCGATCCCGGCGACCACGTGATCGAACAGGTACCGGGAGCGCTCCGAGTCGAGCTCGCCGAAGCGCAGCGAGTCGAGCACCGCGATCGGCCGCGCCCCGAGCGCGAACACGTCACGGAGGATCCCGCCGACGCCGGTGGCCGCGCCCTGGAACGGCTCGACCGCGCTCGGATGGTTGTGGGACTCGACCTTGAACGCGACCGCCCAGCCGTCGCCGACCGAGACCGCGCCCGCGTTCTCGCCCGGGCCCATCAGCACCCGCTCGCCCTCGGTCGGCAGCCGGCGCAGCAGCTTGCGCGAGTGCTTGTAGGCGCAGTGCTCGGACCACAGCAGGCTGAACATCGCCAGCTCGACGTCGTTCGGCTCACGGCCGAGCTTCTCGCAGATCAGCTCGAACTCGGAGTCGGTCAGCCCGAGCTCGCGATGCTTGGGCATCGAGACCGTCATCGGCTTCTCAACTGGTGGTGGCGCAAGGCGCCCAGTATCGCGATTGTGCACGTCGGCTTTCATCTCGTCCGGTGTGCCGCGACATCCGCGCCCCGCGCGTGTTGGATCAGGACATGGGTGGATCGACACCGATGCGCCTCGCTGCGCCCATATTCGTCTTCCTCGGGCTCCTGTTCCCGGCCGCCGCCGGTGCCGGGATCCTGCCGCGCCTCCGCCGCCCGTGCTGGCGACCACCGGCAGCGATTCCGAGCTGCTCACCAAGGTGCCGATCGCCCGCAAGTCGGGCGCCCGCGACCGTGTCGCGATGCGCCTCGACCCGGCGACGTTCGAGCCGATCGCGGTCGGCGACCGGCTTCGGGTCAGCGGCGAGGTTCAGGTCTCGACCACCTGCGTGGCTCCCGGAGCCCGCTGCGTCGGCAGGAACTACGAGATCAACCCGACCGTGACCGCGCGCGTCGTGCTCTCGCCGAGCCCGAAGGCCGACGCGGGCTTCCTACCCCTGTCCGAGAGCCGGACGGTGCTCTGCAAGCAGCAGCGCCCGAACCGGAACCACCACTGCACGCTGACGATCCCGAACACCGAGACGACGGTCACCGACCTCGCGGCGCTGCCCTGCGCGCCGACCGCCTGCTACGTGAACCTGATCGTCGGCGCCACGAACAAGAAGGCGAAGCGCGGCAACGTCATCGTCCTCGGCGCCGACCGTCCCGACGGCTCGGTGGTCAAGGACAAGGGCCGCCTCAACCTCGTCCAAGCGCACGCCGAGGTCCCCGTTCCGACCCTGAGCGCGAGCGATCAGCTGGTCACCGGCGACCTGCCGCTGACGATCGACAACTCCGACAAGCAACGGGTCGTCTACTCGGTCCCGATCCCTGCCGGGAGGGCGGGCGAGGTGCTCGCGTTCGACGCCCGCTTCCTCACCGACCTCAGCGGGTTGCGCTTCAACACCTTCATCAACTCGCGGGTGATCACCGCCAGGAGCCCGACGGGGACCACGTCCCGCGGGATCGCGAAGCGCGCGATCCCGCTCAAGGGCACGGCGACCGAGTCGAACGGCTTCAACTGCACGCTCGGGAGGAGCGGCTACACGAACCCGTGCACGACCGTGAAGGCCGGAGCCGTCAGATTCGAGCAGGACATCGTCGACGCGGACACCGGCGAGGCGAAGACGATCTACCTCAACGTCCTCGCCGGCGCCAAGCCGCTGCTCGCCGAGAAGGTCGACGAGTCCGACCTGGTCAGGCTCGGCTCGCTCCCCGGCGGGCTGACGGTCGCGCGCTACTCCGCGCCGAGCCAACGGGTCCAGCGGCCCTAGGAGCTCCGCGGAGTCTCCTCCCGCGTCGCGGTCGTCGGCTCGCTGTACTCCCCGTTGGCCTGGGAGCCGGCGTCGGGATCGAGCGACGTCGCGTGCTCCTCGTGCGCGTCGGCTGTCGCCCGCTCGCGCTCGGCGGCCTGTTGGCGCTGCTCGGCCTCTGCCGCCTGGCGGCGCGCGCCGGCGGCCTGTTCCTCGGCGGCCGCCGATTCCCGCTCCGCGGCGAGGCGGCGTGCGGATGCCTCCTCGCGGTGCTCGGTGGCAACGTGGCGCCGCTCATCGGCCTCGACCTGGGCTCTGCGCCGTGTCGCCGCGACCAGGAGGCCGATCACGACCAGCACGCCGATCACGATCAGGACGATTGCGATGGTGCTCATCTTCGATTCCTTTCGTGGGCTGGACGGCCCGCGCGGCAGCGTCGATCCTCGGAGGGGTTGCCGCCCCGGGCCATATCTCTCGTCTGATGGCTACCCGGCAGCGAGCCGTCTACGCGAGCTGCTCGGCCTAAGCCGCGATCGGCGCCGTGACGCCCTTCTCGACCGCGCGCTGCTCGCCGGCCTCCGAGCCGAGCTCGTAGCCAAGCTCGAGCAGCAGGTCACCGGCGACCGCCTCGTACTCGGCGACCTCCTCCGGCGTCATCCGCTCGCGCCACATTCCGACCCGGTCCGAGCGCGGCGGCTCCTTGGCGAGCTTGTGGCTCTCGAGCCGCGTCTCGGCGGGCTGGTCGGGCCGGCCCTTGCGCGGCAGGTCGCGCGCCTTCTCGGCCAGCCGGCCCTCGGCGCGCTCGTGGTAATCGAGCATGACCGGGTCGAAGTCGAGCTCGATGAAGTCGCAGACCCGGCGCAGGACGCCCTCCGTGTCGGCGACCAGGTCCTCGAAGCGGACCTCCATGTAGTGGTCGATGTCCGGCGCCATCTTGCGCGCCTTGCGGATCCGGTTACGCCACAGCCGAGCCGACTGCTCGTAGGTCTCCGGGCCCCAGTTCATCCGCATGTGCGAGAGCGAGACGTCGCGGCCGTCGCGGATGATGTGGACGAAGCGCGCCTCCGGCAGCACCCGCTGGATCCGGCGCATCTCCCGGACGTAGCCTGGCGTCTTGTCGCCGTAGCGGATCTTGCCCTCGCGCTCGGCGTAGAGCATGTAGAAGGCGCGGATAGCGTCGGCGGCCGTGACCGGGTCGAGTGCCTCGATCTGCCGGCGAAGCTCGGCGGCGTCGAGGTGGAAGTCGCCCCAGCGCTTGTGGTCGATCGCCAGATGCGCGGCGTCCTCGCCGGTCTGCGGCCCGCGCTCGAATGCCTTGATCAGCTTCGGCACCCAGTGCGTCTCGCCCGGGATCGCGACCTCGGGGTGGGAGTCGAGCATCAGCCGCAGCAGGGTCGTCCCCGAGCGCGTCACCCCGCAGACGAACGGCGCCGGCGGCGGCTCCGGAGTGCGCCCGCGCAGGCGGCGACGGGCACGCATGATCGCGAACCGCTTCCTGTATCTGTCGATCTGGTCCGAAAGTCCCATGAAGCCCTCCAAGCTACCCGTTCGCGGCCGTTTCCAACATCAGCCCGATTCCGTCCACGGTCGCGCTCCAGGGACGCTCGGAGTCCCGCACGCGCAGCGCCCCGGCCGCGAGCTCGCCGCGGCGCGAGTCGTCGGCGAGCTCCTCGATCGCCCGCCGTAGATCGCCGACATCCGGATCGACCGCGGCGATCCCCGACCTCGCGGTCCCGTGGACGCTCGAGGCGACGAGCACCCCGTTGACCCCGGCGTGAACCGCCTCGTTCATCGGCGGCGCGTCGTTGGTGATCGCCGGCTGGCCGAAGGCGATCGCCTCGTACAGCGGCAATCCGAGCCCCTCCCAGCGCGCCGGCGCCAGGCAGACGTCGAAGCTCGCCATCTCGCGCAGGTGGTCGGCGGTCGGCTGGTCGCCGAGGCGCAGCTCGATCCGCGGGTCGCGTGCCGCCGCCTGCTCGGCGGCGCGGACCTGCTTGCGGTCGACCTGGGCCTTGATCACCAGCCGGAGACGCGGGTCGCCGGTCGAAGCGAACGCCTCGAGCACCGGCTCGAGCGGCTTGCGGTGTCCGAGGAACCCGCCGGGAAAGACGTAGCTGACCGTGTCCCGTCCCTCGGCAGACCCCGGCGGCCCCGGACGCGAAGCGGAGGAGCCGCCGGGCGCGTAAGCGATCAATTCCGGGTGGCAGCCCCACGGGACGTAGGGCGTCTCCAGGCCCATCTGCCGGTAGCGCTTCTGCTCGGCCCGCGTCAGTGAATAGACGACGTCGAACGCCTCCCGGGCGCCGGCGACGTGCTCGGCCGTGAAGTGCTCCCAGACGAAGCGGCCGATCGTCCGCACGCCGCGGCGGCGCAGCTGGGCGAGCTCATCGAACTGGTAGTTCTGGTCGCAGAAGATCGCCTCGATCCCGTTCGCCTCGACCCAGCCGACGTATTCCTCGCCGGCGATCTCGTAGGCGGCGGACTCGGTGACCCCCGGCTGGTCCCAGACGTCGTCGCGGTCGAGCGCCCCGGGGCGCGGGCCGCGCTCCTTCTTCGGCCGCGCGAGGACGAAGGTCTCGTGGCCGAGCTCGTCGAGCGCCGAGCGCAGCTGGCGGCCGACCACGGGCTGGCCGCGGTTGAACCACTTCGAGACGACACCTACACGCATGAAGGTGACACGCATAAAGGTGATTTGAGATTCGAACCCTCGCCCGATGAGACCGGACGCGAAGCGGAGGATCTCATCGGAGTAGTTCGGACAGTCCTTGGACTGTCCGTTGCCAGCTGCGCTCGCCCTCGCGCAGCTCGATCGCCCCCTGCGCGAGCCGCTGCCGCTCGCCGGCGTCGCCGAGCCGCTCGATCGCGGCGGTGAGCTGGTCGAAGTCCGGGTCGAAGGCGGGGATTCCCGAGCCGGCCTCGCCCCAGGGGACCGAGTCGACGCAGATCCCGTTGACGCCGTCGATCACGACCTCGTTCATCGGCGGCGAGTCGTTGGTGATCGACGGCATCCCGACGGCGATCGCCTCGTACAGCGGCAGCCCGAGGCCCTCCCAGCGCGAGGGCGACAGGCAGACGTCGCAGGCCGCGAACTGGCGCATGTGCTCGTCGGTGGGGCGGTCCTCGAGCTCAATGACGACACGCTCGTCCCCGCCGGCGGCCTGCTCGAGCTTGCCCCCCTTGCGGTCGACCTGACCGCGCACCAGCAGGCGCAGGTGGTCGCCCTTGGCTCGCGTGAACGCCTCGACGATCTCCGGAAACGGCTTGCGCTTGCCCATGAAGCTCCCCGGCACGACGAAGCGCACCAGGTCGTCGGCGGCGCGGTCGGTGTCCGCGCGTCCGGCGAGGGCGACCAGCTCGGGGTGGCAGCCCCAGGTCAGCAGCGGGCTCTCGATCCCGAGCGTCCGGTAGCGCTCCTGCTCGGCGCGGGTGAACGAGTAGATCGTCTCGAAGGCGCGTTGGGCGGGCTCGGCATCCGCGGCCGCGAAGCTCTCCCAGACGAAGCGGCCGATCGTCCGCACGCCGGCGTCGCGTAGGGCGGCGAGCTCGTCGAACTGGTCGTTCTGGTCGCAGAGGACGGCGTCGAGCTGGTTCTGCTCGGCCCACGCCAGGTACTCGTCGGCGGGGATGTCCGCCTCGGATCCCTCGGTGACGCCGGGCTGGTCCCAGACCGGGTCGGCGACCCGCTCCTGGTTGGCGCGCGGGCCCTTGCCGGCCTTCGCGAGCACGAATGTCTCGTGGCCGAGGCCATCGAGAGCCGAGCGGATCTGACGGGTGACGACCGCCTGTCCGCTGGCAAACCACTTGCTCACTAGACCTATCCGCACAAATCCTCCGCTTCGCGTCCGGTTTGCGCGGGTTAGGCGCTGGTAACGACGATCGCTTCGTCGATCTGCGCTGTGGCCCGCTCGATTGCGTCCGGGCCGGTCGGATACCCGAGTTGGTCGAGCAGGTCGCCGGCGATCGCCTCGAACTCGTCGCGCTGATCGGCGCTCATCTGGGTTCGCCAGCGCGCGACGCGATCGGCGCTCGGCGGCTTCGTCGTCATCTCGTGGGTCTTCAGCCGCCGCTCGACGCTGAGCTCCTTCGCCCGCCCCTCGGCCGGCAGCGCCCGCGCCATCTCCTGGAGCCGCTCGGCGGAGCGCTCGTGGTAGTGCAGGAGCGAGTCGTCCCACGGCAGCTCGATGAACTCGCAGACCCGGCGGAGGACCGGCTCGGTGTCGAGGATCAGGTCCTCGTATCGGATCTCGATGTAGTGATCGAGCTTCGGCGCGTCATCGCGCGCCTTGGTGATCTTCTTCTTCCAGCGACGTGCGATGTCGCCGGCGGTCAGGTCCCGCACCGTGCGGTCGAGGACCGAGAGCGCGACGTCCCGCCCGTCGCGGATCACGTGCACGAAGCGCGCCTCGGGGATGGCCCGCTGGATCAGCTTCATCTTCTGCACGTAGGTCGGCGTCTTCTCGCCCCAGCGCGGCTTGCCCTGCTCCTCGGTGTAGGCGGCGTAGAAGGTGCGCACCGCCGGGCCCGGCTTGATCTTCGGCAGGTCGCGCAGGCGCCTGAGCATCATCTCGTCGCTGAACCCGAAGTCGCCCCACTCGCGGGCCGACTTCATGGCCTCGAGCGCGCTCTCGGGCGTCGCGTCGTCCTCGCGCGCAGCCTTGATCAGGTCGGGGACGAAGTGCGTCTCCGGCGGGATCGTCAGATCCGGATGGGCGTCGAGCATCATCCGCAGCAGGGTCGTCCCGGACCGGTTCATGCCGACGACGAACGGGATCGGCGGCCCGTCGGGCTCAGCCGGCTTGCGCGTGAACGGATTGCGCACGCCTACGTCTCCTCCGAGCCGCCGACGCTGCCGCCAAACCGATTCGAGCCGCTCTCACCGCGGGCCCGCTCACCCGGGGTCTTCGACCGCGCCCACTCCTCGGGCGGGGTCCAGTTCTCCTTCGGCGTCGCGGTCTCGTAACCGAGGTCGTCGAGCAGGTATCCGGCGGCCTCCTCGAACTCGGCGTTCTCGGACTCGTCCATCTCCGTCTTCCAGACCGCGACCCGGTCCGCCTGCGGCGGCTTCGTGGTCAGGGCGTGGGCGGCGATCCGCTCGCCGGCCTCGCGCTCGGGTCGCCCCTTCTTCGCCGGCAGCGCGCCGGCCATCTCCTGCAGCCGCTCCCCGGCCCGCTCGTGGTAGCTCAGCATTACCGGGTCGAACTCGAGCTCGATGTGGTCGCAGACCCGCCGCAGGACGCCCTCGGTGTCGGTGATCAGGTCCTCGTAGCGGACCTCGATGTAGTGGTTGACATCCTCGGAGTCGACCCGCGACTTGACGATCCGCTTGCGCCAGCGGCGCGCCATCTCGCGCGGCGGCACCGGGTCCTTGCCGCGCTTCACGATCCGCGAGTTCTGCGACAGCCCGGCGTCGCGGCCGTCGCGGATCACGTGGATGAACCGCGCTTCCGGAAGGATGTTCTGGAGCTTCTTCATCTTGCGGATGTAGTCCGGGGTCTTGTCGCCCCAGCGGCGCTTGCCGTGCTTCTCCGCGTAGAGCTCGTAGAAGCCGCGGATCGCATCGGTGGTGTTGAAGGGCTTCACCTGCTGTAGGCGCGCGAGCAGGTCGTCCTCGTCGAGGCCGAAGTCGTTCCAGCGCCGGCGCTCGTCGTGGACGATGGCCTTCGTCACCACCTTGGGGTTGAAGCGCAGCCGCCCCGACGATTGGATCAGGGGGTTGACGAAGTGCGTCTCGGGCGGGATCGTCAGCTCCGGGTGGGCGTCGAGCATCAGGCGCAGCAGCGTCGTCCCCGACCGCCCGACGCCGACCACGAACGGCGCCGGAAACGGCGGCTCGGCGCGCCCGCGCAGGCGACGGTGGCGAAGTGTTCTCAGCGAGTAGTCGTAAGCCATGAATTCGTTGCTCAGGGGGCCGGTCAGGATGGCACGTCGTAGCCGAGTTCGGCGAGTAGCCCGCCGGCCACCGCCTCGAACTCGGACCGCTCGCCGGCGTCCATCTCGGTCCGCCAGACCTCGATCCGGGCGGCACTCGGCGGCTTCGGGGCAAGCGCGTGAGACGCCTGACGCTCGCCTGCGTCGCGGCCCTGCCGCGCGCCCTCGGCCGCGAGGTCGCCGAGCTCGGAGATCCGCTCCTCGGCGCTCTCGTGGTGGGCGAGGATAGCGGGGTCGAAGTCGAGCTCGATCAGCTCGCAGACCCGGCGCACCTGCGGCTCCGGGTCGGTGATCAGATCCTCGAAGCGCAGCTCCAGGTAGCGGCCGCGCAGGCGCTTCGCCTGGCGGCGGGCGTTGTCGATCCGCCGCCGCCAGAGGTCGGCGACGTCGGCGATCGGCTTCTCGGCTCCCATCCCGCGGGTGCGACGGGACAGGGCGACATCCCGCCCGTCGCGGATCAGGTGGATGAATCGCGCCTCGCCGAGGGCGGCGCCGATCGTTCGCATCCGCTTCACGTACCCGGGTGTCTTGTCTCCCCAACGTGGCTTGTTCCGGACCTCGGCGCAGAGTCCGTAGAAGGCGCGCAGCACGTCGGCGGCCCCGTGGGCACCCGCTGCGGCGGCGCGCAGGCGCTCGGCGTCGAGGCCGAAGTCGTCCCAGGTGCGGGCGGCGACGATCGCATCGACCAGCTCGTCCGGCACCCTGCACTCGCTTTCGCGCTCGAGCAGCTCGGGGACGAAGTGCGTTTCGGCCGGGATCGCGAGTTGCGGATGCGAGTCGAGCATCAGGCGCAGCAGGGTGGTGCCCGAGCGGCCGACTCCGACCACGAACGGCGCCGGAGGCGGGCCGTCTGCCCGCCGCCGGCCGAGCAGCGGACTCACGCCGCCAGGGCGAGCGGAGCGGCGACGATCGATTCGAACAGCCGCAGCCCGTCCGCCGACCCGGTCAGCGGGTCGACCGCGTGCTCGGGGTGGGGCATCAGGCCGACGACGTTGCCGCGCTCGTTGGTGACCCCGGCGACGTCGGCGACCGAGCCGTTCGGGTTCGCGCCGGCGGCGTAGCGGAAGACGATCTGGCCGCGGGAGTCGAGCTCGGCGAGCACCTCCGGGGGCGCGAACCAGCGCCCGCTCATGTGCTTGACCGGGATCGAGAGCCGCTCGCCCGGCGCGCAGGCGCTCGTCGCGACGGTGCTCGTGTTCGCGACCTCGAGCTCGACCTGGCGGCAGACGAAGCGCAGGCCCTCGTTCGGGAGCAGGGCGCCGGGCAGCAGCCGGGCCTCGCAGAGGACCTGGAAGCCGTTGCAGATCCCGAGCACCGGCCGCCCCGCCTCGGCGAACTCGCGCACCGCGTCCATGATCGGCGCGAACCGCGCGATCGCGCCGGCGCGGAGGTAGTCGCCGTAGGAGAAGCCACCGGGGATGACCACCGCGTCGATCCCGTCGAGGCTCGCCTCGCCGTGCCAGACCAGCTCCGCCTCGCCGACCCGCTCGCAGGCCAGCACCGCGTCACGCTCGTCGCACGACCCGGGGAATTGAAGGACGCCAAACCTCACGATCGGCGTCCTTCGCCGCCCCCCGGCACCCCCGCAGGCGAAGCCGAGGAGGTGGCCGGGATTTGTTCCGTGGCCGGATGTGTTCTTTTCGTAGTCCTCGATCAACGGGTTCGCCAAGAGCTGCTCGCAGAGGCGGTCGAGGTCGTCGCCGTTCTCGGCCTCGAGCTCGACCAGGCGGCCGATGCGAACGTGGGAGATCCCCTCGAACCCGAGCGCCGGCAGGGCCCGCTCGACCGCCTTGCCCTGGGGATCGAGGATGCCCTCCTTGGGGCGGATCAGGACGCGCGCCTTCACGGCTCTGAATCTAGCGCGAGGCGCGGTCAGGGCCGGTGTCGCGGGTTGCCCGATCTCGTTCGGTGCGGCTCTGAATGGCCCGCCCCAGGGAGCGTTCGGCCTGCTTGCGATCAGCGCCGAGGCCGACCATCAGGTTGACGCTCAGCGGGGTGATCACGCCCTGGGCCTCTTCGGTGATCAGCCCTCCGAGGGCGAGCAGGAGGTAACCGTGCGTCGTGCTGAGGATCTGGACCGCGGCCGCTCGGGCGTCCTGGGGTCGAAACTCGCCGGCGTCGATGACCCGTTCGACCGACTCCAGCAGGACCGAGAAGGCATCGACCCCCTCCGTCGAGCTCCAGGTGTCGGCGGCGTCCAGGTCCGGCGCCAGGCCGCGCAGGGTCACGGGGTTCGCCAGTCCGAACATCAGGCGGTAGAGCTGGGGGTTCCGGACGGCGAATTCCCCGTATGCGAGGCCACCGGCGATCAGATCCGCCATCGGATCCTCGGTCCGCGGAACCTGCCGCACATGCGCGGCGAAGCGGGCAAGCCCGTCTCGGATGATCGCTCCGAAGAGCCCGGGCATGCCACCGAAGTGGGTGTACACCGCCATCGTCGAGACGCCGATCTCGGCCGTCAGCTTTCGCGACCGAAGAGCTTCCGGGCCTTCCGCCTCCAGAGTCCGCATCGCGGCGGCAAGCAGTTGCTCGCGCGTCGACTTCACGCTTGACAGCTCACCATAACGTCGTTATGTTGCTCCATAACACTGTTATACGGGTTAGCGAGGACGGAGGAGCAATGGAAATGGCACCGACCGCCGTGTGGATCCGACTGGGGGTGGGGATTGCGGGAGCAGCGTTGGCACTCTCGGGATTCCTGCCGTGGAGCGGATCCGGAGGAGAGGATGCAACGGGGTGGGAGGTTGCGTCGGGACCGGCGGCGCTGGTCCTGCTCGCCGGGCTCGTCGCGGTCGCGGCCGCAGCGACCGGTGGGCGGATCGGCCTCTTCCGCCCCGACGTCTCGCTTCGCGGCGGCGCCGACGTGCTGGGGGTGGCGAGCTCGATGGTCCTCGCGTGCGTCCTCCTCTTCGACCTGCCCGACCCTGTCTACGGGGCGTTCGTCGCGCTGGTCGCGGCCGTCGTCGTCATGGGGTTGAGCGGCGACTACCGCGTCCTCAAGGGTGCGCCGGCCTTTCCTCCGCTCAGCCGCGGCGCCGACGAGCCCGCCCCATGAAACCGGACAGTCGCGAGCGCGCCGCCGGCGGGGCGAGGTCGAGCGGCTCGCCCGGCGCCGGCTCGAGCTCGAGGAGCTCGCCGTAGCCGGCCCGCCCGAGCTCCGCCTCCATCCCGAGCAGCCTCGCGGCCCGTGCCCAGCGGGGGTCGTCGGCGTAGTGGACGTCGCCACCCCGGCGGATGTTCTCCGCCGCCCAGGCGGTGACCGGCTCGGGCAGCTGTCGGCCGATCAGCTCGTAGATGCGCCCAAGCTCCCGGCCCGGATCGGCGCGCAGGTCCTCGAGCCGGACGAGCGCGTAGCGCTCGCCGAACAGGCGCGGGCCGTCCGCGTCCATGGTCGCGAAGGCGGCCTGCCAGACGAGCAGCGGCCGCAGGAAGTCGGGGACGTCGTCCCCGACGCCGAGGGAGCGGCGCCGCAACAACAGCTCCTCGGAGATCCGGCGGCTCGACCACAGCCGCCGGCCGGTGCGCGCCGTGAAGAACGCGTCCGCATCGGGGTAGAGGTCGATCCGGCGGCGCCGGCCGAGCAGCATCGAGGCGGTGACCGCACGGGGGTCGCGAACCAGGTGGACGATCGCCGCCTCGGGATCGAGCTCGGCCAGCGCGTCGAGCTTGTGGTGAAGGCGCGTCTCCTTGATCGCGACCTCGGGCGCCGAGGCGAGTAGCTCGGCGAGCCAAGCGCCGACGTGCGGCGGCAGGTCCGACCCGAGCTCCACCTCTGGCGCGCGCGGCCCGCCCCAGTTGAAGAGCTCGATCTGCAGCTCCGCGTAGTTGGCGTCGCGGAACCGCTCTCGCAGCTCGCGGGTCTCGGCGCCGAGGTCGATGTCGCGGGCCCCGCTGCCGCCCCCGATCGTCTCGGCCTCCTCGCGCAGCGGCTCGTAGTAGCAGCGCAGCTCCGGGTCCTCGCCGAGAGCGTCGTAGAGGATCGTCGTGCCCGAGCGGCGCAGGCCGCAGAGGAACAGGTTCATCGGGGTCAGGGTAGGGCTCAGCTTGCGACGCCGAGCGCGGCTCGCAGGCCGTCGAGGTCGGGCGCGCCGAAGACGACGCGATCGCGCGTCGCGACGTAGACGAGGTCGAGGTTGACTCCGGCCCGGGCGATCTTGCGAGTCAGGTCGGCCAGCACGCCGGGCCCGTCCTCGACCTCGACCACGACCACCTCGCGCTCGCGGCTGACGCCGACGTGCGAGATCGCGAGCGCGTGCCTGGCGGCCTCGGCGTGCGGGACGAGGATGTGGAGCTCGGCCGTCGCCGCCGGCCCGACGCACGTGGCGGCCGCGATGTTGACCCCGGCATCGCTGATCGACGCCGCCACCTCGGCCAGCGCCCCGGGGCTGTTCTCGATCTCGATCACCAGGTCGACCGCCATCCGTGCGGCCAGCCTATCCGGCGGGCGAAGCGTCGGTTCAGAGAGCGCGGCCGGTGATTCGCTCGTACGCCTCGACGTACTTGGCCCGCGTGTTGGCGACGACCTCTTCGGGCAGCTCGGGCCCGGGAGGCGTGTGATCCCAGCCGGACTGATCGAGCCAGTCGCGCACGTACTGCTTGTCGAACGACGCCTGCGGGCGGCCGGGCTCCCAGTCGTCGGCGGGCCAGAAACGCGAGGAGTCCGGGGTCAGGACCTCGTCGCCCAGGACGACCTCGGCCCCGGGCGAGGAGCCGAACTCGAACTTGGTGTCGGCGATGATGATCCCCCGCTCGGCGGCGTGGTCGCGGGCGTGCTCGTACAGCTCGAGCGTCACTCGGCGCAGCTCCTCCATCAACGCCCGATCGCCGACCAGCGCGGCGGCGCGCTCGAAGTCGACGTTCTCGTCGTGATCGCCGATCTCGGCCTTGGTGGCCGGGGTGAAGATCGGCTCCGGCAGCCGGTCGGACTCCTGAAGACCGGCGGGGAGCTCGATCCCGCAGACCGAGCCGGTCGCCTTGTATTCCTTCCAGCCGGAGCCGGTGATGTAGCCACGGGCGACGCACTCGACCGGGTACATGCTCAGCCTCTTCACCCGCAGCGCCCGGCCGGCGACCTCCTCGGGGACGTCCTGGGAGAGGTGGTGGTTGGGGACGATGTGGCCGGTCGTCTCGAACCAGAACACCGACATCTGGGTCAGCACCCTGCCCTTGTCGGGGATCGGCGTCGGCAGGATCACGTCGTAGGCCGAGATCCGGTCGGAGGCGACCATCACGATGTCGCCCCCGTCGTCGTACATCTCCCGGACCTTGCCGGAGGCGATCAGCTCGAGGTCGGCGAGCGCGGTCGTCATCGAGGCCGATGCTAACAACGGCGGAGGGCGTCAACGACGGCCCGGTGATCCAAATTCACGCGAAGACCGCACTCATTGACCGTGAGCACCGAACACACCCCGCCGCGGCGGGTCTGGAAGCGCGACCTCGCCCGTTACCTGCAGCCTGACCGCCGCCGAAGCGCCGGCCAGATCGCGAGCGCGGTCGTGCCGTATCTCGGCGTCTGGGTTCTGGCCTGGCTCATCCATCCGGCCGGTGCTGCGGCCGTCGGGCTGGGCCTGGTCGCGACCGTCTTCCTCATCCGCATGTACTCGCTGTTCCACGACCTCACCCACAACTCGCTGTTCCGCTCGCGACGCGCGAACGCCGGCTGGGGCCACCTGCTCGGCTTTCTGCTCTTCACCCCGTATCGCTGGTGGCAGCGCCAGCACAGCCTCCACCACGCCAACACCGGCAACCTCGACCATCGCGGTCCGGGCGAGATCTACACGATGACCCTCGCCGAGTACAGGCGCGCGTCACTACTGCGCCGGATCGGCTACCGCGCCTACCGGAACCCGGTGCTGATGATGTTCATCGGCCCGAGCCTGGTGTTCATGTTCGAGCGCCGCTTCCCGCAGCGGGGCATGTCGCGGAAGATCCTGCTCAGCGTGGTGGCGACGAACCTCGCGCTCGCGATCTGGGCGATCGGCCTGAGCGGGGTCGTCGGCTGGCAGACCTTTCTGCTGGTCCAGGGGACGACTCTGGTCGCGGGCGGGGCGATCGCCGCTTGGATGCTCTACGTCCAGCACCAATACGAGGACACCTACTACCGCGCGGCCGGTGACTGGCAGTTCGAGCTCGCGGCGCTCCAGGGAAGCTCGTTTCTGCGTCTCCCGCGCCCGCTCGCTTGGGTGGTCGGGAACGCCAACTACCACCACGTCCATCACCTGAGCGCCCGGATCCCGAACTACCGCCTGCGCGCCGCCCACGAGGAGCAGCCGATGTTCGCCGCCACCCCCGTGGTCACCGTGCGGGGCAGCCTGCGCGCCCTGCGTCTCAAGCTCTGGGACGAGGATCGCGAGTCGCTCGTCCGCTTCCCGCCGCGCCGCGCTCGAGCTCGCGCCCGCGCCGTTGGCCGCCGCACGCTCCGCCCCAGCTGACCCGTCCCTGGCGTCCCGGCCGTACGATGGGCGCATGAGCTCGACCGCGACGCTCGAGGCGCCCGCGCCGGCGGCCGCCGCGGAGGTGCCCGCCGTGCCACTGCCCCGGACGGTGCAGACGGCGCGCTTCGTCGTGCGGCCGATCTCCTTCCTCGAGCACTGGCGGGCCGAGCTCGGGGAGACGTATCGCGCGAACCTCTTCGGCCCCGGCGACGTGATCTTCCTCTCCGATCCGGAGTCGATCAAGCGCCTGTTCATGGCCGACCGCGTGAACACGATCGCCCCGGGACGCAACATCGTGCTCGCGCCGCTGCTGGGCAGCGCCTCGCTGCTGCTGCAGGAGGGCGAGGAGCACATGCGCCGCCGCAAGCTGATGCTGCCGCCCTTCCACGGCGAGCGGATGCGCGGCTACGAGGCGATGATCGCCGAGGCGACCGAGCGGGCGATCGCCGACTGGCCGCTCGGGACCGAGTTCGCGCTTCACCCGAGCATGCAGGCGATCACCCTGGAGGTGATCCTCCGGGCGGTGTTCGGGATCGAGGACGCGGAGCGCCGTGAGGCGCTGCGCGACGCGCTGGTCGAGATCCTCGGCGCCAGCGCCTCGCCGGTCGCGGCGGGCGCCGTTGTGCCGGGCGTCCGCAGGCTGCCGCCCTTCCGCTCGATCCCGGCGATGGTCGAGCGTGCCGACGAGTTGCTCTACGCCGAGATCGCCGAGCACCGCCGGCTCGAAGACCTGGCCGAGCGGGACGACATCCTCTCGATGCTGCTCACCGCCCGCTTCGAGGACGGTTCGGCGATGGAGGACCGCGAGCTGCGCGACCAGCTGATGACGCTGCTGCTCGCCGGCCACGAGACGACGGCCACCGGCCTCGCTTGGACCTTCGACCTGCTCCTCCACCACCCCGAGGCGCTCGAGCGGCTCGAGGCCGAGCTGGACGCGGGCGAGCGCGGGTACCTCGACGCGGTGATCGAAGAGTCGCTGCGCGTCCGGCCCGTGGTGCCGTTCACCGGCCGGCTGCTGAAGGAGGACGCCGAGCTCGGCGGCTACGAGATGCCCGCCGGAACGACGATTCTCGTCGGCATCTACCTCGCCCATTCGCGGCCCGACGTCTACCCGGAGCCGCACGCCTTCCGCCCTGAGCGGATGCTCGCCGAGGGTGCGCCGGAGACCTACTCCTGGATCCCGTTCGGCGGCGGCACCCGGCGCTGCATCGGTGCCGCCTTCGCGCAGATGGAGATGCGGATCGCGATCGAGACGATCCTGCGCTCGGTCAGCCTCCGCGCCGCATCACCGGAGCTCGAGCGGCCCGTGCGCCGCAACGTCACCCTCTCGCCCGCGAACGGCACGCGGGTGGTCGCGACCGCTACTCGTCGGCCCAGCGCAACATCGGTCACCGTCCCTGAGTAACCCCTCCAGGGAACACTCCGGGACGCTCGCCGCGTTCGAGCCTGCGCTAGCTGATGCGCTCCAGCCGGGCGATCAGGTCCGGAACGTGGGTGAGGTAGGCGTCGAAGTCGAAGACGGCGTCAAGGTCCAGGTCCGGCGCGCTCTCGGCGAGCAGGTCGCGGAACGGGGTGCCGGTGTCCCACGCTCCCTGCGCGGCCTCCTGCACGAGCCGGTAGGCGTCGTCGCGGCTCATCCCGGACTCGATCAAGGCGGTCAGCGCTCGTTGGCTGAACAGCGCGCCGTGGGTGAGGTCGAGGTTGGCCCGCATGCGCTCGACGTGCACGGTCATCCCCTCGACGAGGCGGGTCGAGAGGTGCTGCATGTAGTCGAGCAGGATCGTCGCGTCGGGCAGGATCACCCGCTCGGCTCCCGAGTGCGAGATGTCGCGCTCGTGCCACAGGGCGACGTTCTCGAGGCCCGCTTGGGCGTAACCGCGCAGCACCCGCGCGAGCCCGTTGACGCGCTCCGCGGTGATCGGGTTGCGCTTGTGCGGCATCGCCGAGGAGCCCTTCTGCGAGCCCGATGCGAACGGCTCCTCTACCTCTCGGACCTCGGTGCGCTGCAGGTTGCGGACCTCCTGGGCGAAGCGCTCGAGCCCGGCGCCGGCGAGGGCCACCGCCTCGAGCACCTGCGCGTGGCGGTCGCGGGGGACGACCTGGGTCGAGATGTCCTCGACGCGCAGCCCGAGCTTCTCCATCACCGCGGCCTCGATCTCGGGCGGGGCCGAGGCGTACGTGCCCACGGCTCCGGAGAGCTTGCCGACCGCGGTCCCCTCGAAGGCACTACGAAGACGGCTGAGGTTGCGGTCCGCCTCGAACGCGAAGCCCGCGAGGCGCAGGCCGAAGGTCGTCGGCTCGGCATGGACGCCGTGCGTGCGCCCGACGCAGAGCGTCCCAGCATGCTCGCGCGCCTTCGCGACCAGCGCGTCGCGGTAGGCCGTCGCGCCGCTGACGAGGATCGCGCCCGCCTCCACCAGCTGCAGCGCCAGCGCGGTGTCGAGGACGTCGGAGGAGGTCAGCCCGTAGTGGATCCAGCGTCCCTGCTCACCGATGGACGCGGCGACGACGTCGACGAACGCGGCGACGTCGTGGTTGGTCTCGCGCTCGCGCTCCTTGACCGCCTCGACCGTGAACGAGGCCCGCTCGCGGCAGGCCGCGGCCGCCTCGGCCGGCACCGTCCCCTGCGCGGCCCAGGCGTCGGTGGCGGCGAGCTCGACGTCGAGCCAGCCGCGCATGCGGCGCTCGTCGCTCCAGACGGCGCCGATCTCCTCGCGTGTGTAGCGCGGGATCAAGAGTTGATTATGCGCACCGCAAGCAGCCCCGCGTTCTTCGCGCCGTCGATCGCCACGCAGGCGACCGGGACGCCGGGCGGCATCTGGACCGCGGAGAGCAGCGCGTCGAGCCCGCCGAGGCTCTTGCCGAGGATCGGCACGCCGATCACGGGCAGATCGGTGTGGGCGGCGGCGACGCCGGGCAGGGCGGCGGACATCCCGGCGCCCGCGATCAGCACCCTCAGTCCCCGCATCCGTGCGGCATGGCAGTACTCCCGCACCTTCTCGGGGTCCCGGTGCGCGCTCATCACCCGGACCTCGTAACGGATCCCCGCCTCCTGCAGCGCTGTGCCGGCCGGCTGCATCTTCTCCTTGTCGTTCTTGGAGCCCATGATGATCCCGACCCGCGGCGCGTCGACCTCGATCTCCTCGAACGCGGCCTCGACCTCCGGCATCGGTTCGAGCTCGACCGGGATCTTGGTCTCCGTGCTCGGCTTCTGCTGCATCTCCACGTCTCTTTCTATCGGGGGGTCTGGACGGAGTTCACGGCGCGTTCGGCAATATCAGTGCGCATCTGCTTGCCGTCGAACTCGATGACCTCGGCCGCGGCGTAGGCGCGGTCGCGCGCCTCGGCGGGGGTGGGACCGAGCCCGGTCAGGTTGAGCACCCGCCCGCCCGCGGTGACGATCCCGGCGTCGGTGCGCGCGGTGCCGGCGTGCGTCACCTCGACCCCCTCCGGAACCGCGTCGAGGCCGCTGATCAGGTCCCCGTTCGACGAGCCCTCGGGGTAGCCGGCCGACGCGAGGACCACGGTCACCGCCCACTCGTCCGAGAACGAGGGCTCGGTCCCGGCGAGACCGCCGGGCTCGCGGGCGGCGAGGAAGAGCTCGAGCGGGTCGCTTCGCAGCCTCGGCAGCACCGCCTGGGTCTCCGGATCGCCGAACCGGCAGTTGAACTCGAGCACCTTCAGATCGCCACCGGAGAGCATCAGGCCGGCGTAGAGGACGCCGTGGTACGGCGTGCCGCGCTCCGCCATCAGCTCCACGATCGGGCGGTGCACCGCATCGACGATCTCGTCGACCCGATCGGCGTCGAAGCCGGGGACCGGCGAGTAGCTGCCCATGCCGCCGGTGTTCGGGCCGCGGTCACCGTCGAAGATCCGCTTGTAGTCCTGCGCCGGCGCCAGCGGGACGACGTTGCGGCCGTCGCAGACCGCCAGCAGCGAGAGCTCCTCACCGTCGAGGAACTCCTCGAGCACCACCTCGGTCGCCCCGAAGCGCCGCTCGACGAAGAACGTCTCGATCGCCTCCCGCGCCTCGTCGGGGCCGGTGCAGATGATCACGCCCTTGCCGGCTGCCAGGCCATCGGCCTTCAGGACGACCGGATAGCTCGCCGAGCCGAGCGCCTCGAGCGCCTCGGCGCGGGTGCGCAGGACCGCGTGGCCCGCGGTCGGGACCCCCGCCGCCGCCATCAGCTCCTTCGCGTGGACCTTCGAGCCCTCGATCCGGGCCGCCTCGGCGCCGGGGCCGAACGCGGCGATCCCCTCGGCCTCGAGCGCATCGACGAGCCCGGCGACGAGCGGCGCCTCGGGACCGACGACGACCAGCTCGCAGCCCTCGCGCCGGGCGAGCGCGACCGTCTCGCCGACGCCCGAGCCGCCCTCGAGGACGCGGGCGTCGGCGGCGATCCCGGCGTTGCCGGGCGTGCAGAGCAACTCCGGCGAGCTGCCGGAGCGCGCCAGCGCGCGCACGATCGCGTGCTCGCGACCGCCCCCTCCGACGACGAGAACCCTCATCGCACCTCGGGTTCGCTTCCGGCCGGAATCAGGGGTCCCTTTTCGTGCCTTCCGCTCACAGAGCCTGGGTGAAGTCCTCCACCGCGATCGCGGTCATCGTCTCGTTCTGGACCGTGCCGCGCGAGCCCATCTCGATCGAGAGCTTCGCCATCACCTTCTCGTCCGGCGCTTCCACGACGGTGACGAAGTCGTACTCGCCGAGGGTCGCCCACTGGTTCAGGACCTTGACCCCGAGCTGCTCGACCTCCTTGTTGACCTCCTGCACCCGCCCCGGGTTGTCCTTGACCGTCTTCACCCCGTCCGGGGTCAGGCGGGTGAGCATGATGTAGGTCGGCATTCGGTGGTTCCTCCTCGTCTCGGCTGACAGGCGTGGCATCGCGCGAGATCCGCGCGCCCCCTGTTTTCTTTCACGTCCAGCGACTTCGCGCAAGTTCGCGGCGCGAAATCGGCGATCATCACGGGTGATGGCAGGCCATCCGATTCTCGCGGCTCTGTGATCCGGGGCTCGGTCCGGGCCGCGCCGGGTAGGTAGGGAACATGAAACGGCTCGTACCGCTGGTCATCCGGCCGTGGATGCTGCCGCTGATCGTCGCCGCGCTCGTGGTGCCGATCATCGCCGGCTTCGCCTTCGGCGGACCGCCGCTCGGACTGGCCCTCGGGGCGATCGCGGTCGCGGTGCTGCTGCTGGTCGCGGCGGCGGCCCGGTACGACGAGCCGATCGAGACGCTGCCGGCGCCCGACCGCCGCTACCGGGTGCTCGTCGTTGCCGAGCAGCCCGTCGAGACCCCGATGGTCGAGCGGATCGCGGCGATCGCCGACGAGGGACGCGTGGCGCTCGACCGCGAGCAGGCGCCGCAGGTGCTGGTCGTCGCGCCCGCGCGGAGCTCGCTCCTGGACCGCTGGGCCTCCGACCTCGGCGAGGCGCGCGAGGCGGCCGCCAAGGTGCTCGCCATCTCGCTCGCCTCCCTCGCGGCGGCCGGGCTCGACGCCAGCGGCCGGGTCGGCGATCCCGACCCGGTGCAGGCGATCAGCGACGAGCTGCTCAGCTACCCGGCCCGAGAGGTCGTCCTCGTCGCCGGGCCCGGGCTCGGCGGCGCCGAGGCCGAGGAGGTCGGCCGCCGGCTCGACCGCCCGGTCCGTTTGCTAGGCGGGTGATCCCGACCCCCGCGAAATCAACCGCCTCGACCTCAGCCGAAGCGGCCGACGAGCTCGGCGTAGTCGCTCACAGTCCGGTCCCAGGAGAGCCGCTCACGCGCTCGCGCGACGCCCTCCCGCAGCTCCCCGAGCCGGGCCGGCTCGGAGACCTCGCCGATCGCGCGGGCGAGGTCGCGAACGCTCGGCTTCTGGGCCGGGATCCCGGAGTTGGCGCGCCCGCGCCGCCGGGAGGCGATCAGGAGCCCGTTCTCGCCGTCGCGGATCACCTCGTTCATCGGCGGGGCGTCGTTCGTGATCACCGGCAGCCCGAGCCCCATCGACTCGTAGAGGTGAAGGCCGAGGCCCTCCCAGCGTGAGGGCGCGAGGCAGACGTCGGCCGCCGCGAACAGGCGCATGTGCTCGTCGGTCGGGAGGTCGTCGAGGATCACCTCGACCCTCGGGTCGCGCTTCGCGCCGCGGTCGAGCCGGTCCAGCTCACGCTCGACCTGGCCCTTGACGACCAGCCGTGCATCGGGGTCGTCGAAGCGGCGAAACGCCTTCAGCACCTCGGCCACCGGCTTGCGCTTGCTCAGGAACCCCGCCGGGTAGAAGTACCGAACACCTCCCGCCGGCTGCTCGGCTTCGCCTCCGCTGCCGCCGGGGTCTGTTGCGGGCCGCGCGTACTGGAGGACCTCCGGGTCGATGCCCCAGCGCACCCGGGGGCTCTCGATCCCGAGCGTCGCGTAGCGCTCCCGCTCGCAGGCGGTCAGCGAGTAGATCAGCTCGAAGGCCCGTTTCGCGGGCTCGACGTCGTCGGGTGAGAACTGCTCCCAGACGAACCGCCCCAGGGTCGCGACGCCGGAGTCGCGCAGCGCGGCGATCGCCTCGAACTCGTAGTTCTGGTCGAAGAGCACGAGCTCGAGCTCGTGCTCGCCGGCCCAGCCGACCAGCTCGCCGGCCGGGATCCGGTAGGCGGAGGCGTCGGTGACCCGCGGCTGGTCCCAGACCCCGGTGTGGTCGACGAACGACGGCCTGATGTTCTTCGCCCGGGTCGGCCGCGCGAGGACGAAGGTCTCGTGGCCGAGCCCGTCGAGCGCCGAGCGGATCTGGCGCGCGACCACGCCCTGCCCGCGGTTGAACCAGTAGGCGCAGATCCCGATCCGCATCGGCGGCGAGCTTAGTGGGGCACCTCGTGGCCGGAGCGTCTACGGAATGTTGCTCGCGGTCTCGCAGTCGGCGGCGGCTGTATCGAGGTCCGAGCCGCCGTCGCAGACGTCGGTCTGCGTGCCGCCGAAGAGATCGTCGTCGTCGGAGCCGCCGCGCAGGGTGTCGTCCCCGCTCGCGCCGCGAAGGTCATCGTCGCCGCCGTGGCCCCACGCCTTGTCGTTGTCGGGGCCGCCGTTGATGCTGTCACTGCCAGAGCCCCCGCACACCTGGTCGGCGCCGGACCCGCCGGAGAAGCCGTCGTCGTCGCCGAGCAGGGCGACGATGTCGACGCCGGCGGTGCCCGTGAGGTGGTCGGGACCCGAGGTGCCGACGATCGTCGCCGGGACGCCGGCGCACTTCGGCACCGCACCGGTGCCCGTGAGCGGCACGGAGTGAGGGCTGCCCGGGGCGTTGTCGGTGAACCGCAGCGAGGCGGACCGGGCCCCTCCGGCGCCCGGGGTGAAGGTCACGCGGACGACGCAACCGTCGCCGACGGTCACCGTCGCGCCCTCGCACTCGTCGGCGACGATCTCGAAGTCGAGCTGGTCCGTGCCAACGATCCGGACGTCGGAGATCTCGAGCGGAGCATCCCCGCTGTTCGAGACCACCACCCCCTTCGCGGCGCTGGTCGTGTTCAGCGTCCGCGAGCCGAAGCCGAGGCTCGCCGGGCTGAGGCCGACCGCCGGCCTGCTGGTGTTGAGCAGGATCGAGACCTGATCGATGCTCTGATCCGTTACCGCGAGGTCGGGATCCGAGTCGCCGTCGAAGTCGGCGACCACCGGCGTGACCGCGCCGGCGCCGGCGGGCAGAGCGAAGTTGGTCGCGCCGCCGAAGCCCCCGCCGGAGCCGCCGAGCAGCACCGAGACGTCGTGGGGGACCCCGGCATTCGCAACCGCGAGGTCGGGGTCCGCATCCGCGTTGAAGTCGCCGCTCGCGAGCCCGAACGGGTCGTTGCCGGCGACCAGGGGCGTCTGAGCGCCGAAGCTCCCGCCGGCCGCGCCGAGCCGTACCAAGACCTGGTCGGTGGCCCCGAACATCGAGGTGGCCAGGTCGGGGTCCGAGTCACCGTTGAAGTCGGCGACCTGGACGTCGAACAGAAGGCCGGAGAATCCCGTCGTCAGGTTGGTCGCCGCGCCGAAGCCCCCGCCCGCGGCGCCGAGCAGGATCGATGTGCTGCTGGAGAACCCGTTGCCCTGATTGGCGACCGCGAGGTCGGGGTCGGCATCGCCGTTGAAGTCGCCGACCGCGATCGACCGCGCTCCGTCGCCGGCGGCGAAGTCGGTCTTCGCCGCGAAGCTCCCCCCGGCGGCGCCGAGCAGCACCGAGACGTTGTCGCTGCCCTGGTTTGCGACCGCGAGGTCGGGGTCGGAGTCGGCGTTGAAGTCGCCGACCCCGACCGCGAACGGGACGGTGCCGACGGCGAAGTTCGTTGCCGCCCCGAAGCTCCCACCCGCGCCGCCGAGCAACACGGAGACGCCGAAGGGCGTGCCCGAGTTCGCGACCGCGAGGTCGGGGTCGGCGTCGCCGTTGAAGTCCCCGACCGCGAGCCCGAGCGGCGAGTCGCCGACGGCCACGGTGCCGGCCGGCGCGAAGCTGGAGCCCGGGCCCCCGAGGAGGATCGATACGTTGTCGGTGAAGCGATTGGCCACCGCCAGGTCGGGGTCCGAGTCGCCGTTGAAGTCCCCCGACACGGCGCCGAACGGCCCGTCGCCTACCGGATGGTTCGTCGGCGCGGTGAAGCTGACCGCGGCGCTCGCCTGCGCCGCTCCGAACGCGGCGACGGCGACTGCGGCGATCGACAAAGCGAGCGCAAGGCGGGGCGCTCGCCTTCCTGCGAGCCCCACGGAGCCAGGCTGTTCCTTGCCGTCCACGACGATCCTCGTCCAGTGGGTGCGTCGCGCGAAGCTCACGCGACCATGCGAAGCCTACACCCGCATCCGCGCGTGACCAAGGGCCCGGACGAGGGACGAGCGCCCCCACCAACCCGGCCGCTCAGGCCGCGGCGGTCTCCTCCTCGCGGGCCGCCGCCTTCGCGAACGTCAGCTCGCCGTCCTCGACGTCGACGTCGACCGCGTCCCCGTCGGCGATCTCGCCCTCGAGCAGCTTCAGCGCCAGCTTGTCGATCAGCTCGCGCTGGATCACCCGCTTCAGCGGCCGCGCGCCGAAGGTCGGGTCGTAACCGAGGTTGCCGAGCAGGGTGCGGGCGTCGTCGGTGAGCTCGATCTCGATCCCGCGCTCGCGCAGGCGGCCGGCGAGCTGGGCGACCTGGAGCTCGACGATCCGGCCGATGTCCTCGCGGCTCAGGCGGTGGAAGATCACGACGTCGTCGATCCGGTTCAGGAACTCGGGCTTGAAGGTGCTCGCCAGCACCTCCTCGATCGTCTCCCGGATTCCCTCGTCGATCTGCGGACCCGTGATCCGGTCCGACCCCACGTTCGAGGTCATGATCAGGATCGTGTTCGTGAAGTTGACCGTCCGTCCCTGGCCGTCGGTGAGCCGGCCGTCGTCGAGGATCTGGAGCAGGATGTTGAAGACATCGGGGTGGGCCTTCTCGATCTCGTCGAGCAGCACGACGGCGTAGGGCCGGCGGCGGACCGCCTCGGTCAGCTGGCCGCCCTCCTCGTAGCCGACGTACCCGGGCGGGGCGCCGACCAGGCGCGAGACCGAGTGCTTCTCCATGTACTCGGACATGTCGACGCGGACGATCGCCTGCTCGGAGTCGAACATGAACTCGGCCAGCGCCCGGGCGAGCTCCGTCTTGCCGACCCCGGTCGGGCCGAGGAAGAGGAAGCTGCCGATCGGGCGGTTGGGGTCGGAGAGCCCGGCGCGCGAGCGCCGCAGCGCGTTGGCGACCGCCTCCACGGCTTCGTCCTGGCCGATCACGCGGTCGTGAAGCCGCTCCTCCATGTGGATCAGCTTCTCGACCTCGCCCTCCATCAGCTTCGAGACCGGGATCCCGGTCCAGCGCGCGACCACCTCGGCGATGTCCTCCTCGGTCACCTCCTCGGTCAGCAGCGAGCCCGCCTGGTCGAGCTCGTGACTGCGCTGCTCCTGCTCGGCGACGATCCCCTCGAGCTCGGGGATCTCCGAGTACTGGAGCTTCGCCGCCCGCTCGAGGTCGCCCTCGCGCTCGGCCTGCTCGAACTCGCCGCGCGCCTCGTCGAGCTGCGCGACCGCCGCCTTGCGGGCCTCGATCGCCTCCTTCTCCGCCTGCCAGCGCGCCTTGAGCTCCGACGCGTTCTCCTGGAGGTTGGCGAGCTCGGCCTCGATCACCTCGCGGCGGGCCTTCGAGGCGTCGTCCTTCTCGCCCTTGAGCGCCTCGCGCTCGATCTCGAGCTGGAGGATGCGCCGGTCGACCTCGTCGATCTCGACCGGCGACGACTCGATCTCCATCTTCAACCGGGAGGCGGACTCGTCGATCAGGTCGATCGCCTTGTCGGGAAGGAAGCGGTCGGCGATGTAGCGCTCCGAAAGCGTCGCCGCGGCGACGATCGCCGGATCCGTGATCCGCACTCCGTGGTGGCGCTCGTAGCGCTCCTTGAGCCCGCGCAGGATCGCGATCGTGTCGTTGACGTCGGGCTGCTCCACCAGCACCGGCTGGAAACGGCGCTCCAGCGCCGCGTCCTTCTCGATGTGCTTGCGGTACTCGTCGAGCGTGGTCGCGCCGATGCAGCGCAGCTCCCCGCGGGCGAGCATCGGCTTCAGCAGGTTGGCGGCGTCCATCGCGCCCTCGCTGGCGCCGGCCCCGACGATGGTGTGGAGCTCGTCGATGAACAGGATGATCTGGCCCTCGGCGTCCTGGACCTCCTTGAGCACCGCCTTCAGCCGCTCCTCGAACTCGCCGCGGTACTTCGAGCCTGCGATCAGGGCGCCGACGTCGAGGGCGATCACGCGCCGGTCGCGCAGGGACTCGGGCACGTCGCCGTCGACGATCCGCTTCGCGAGGCCCTCGACGATCGCCGTCTTGCCGACCCCGGGCTCGCCGATCAGGACCGGGTTGTTCTTCGTCCGGCGGGAGAGCACCTGGATCACGCGGCGGATCTCCTCGTCGCGACCGATCACCGGGTCGAGCTTGTTGGCGCGCGCGTCGGCGGTCAGGTCGCGGCCGAACTTCTCGAGCGCCTCGGCCATCTCCTCGGCGTTCGGCGAGGTCACCCGGGTCGGGCCCTGCGTCTCGTCGACCGCCTTCGCGAGCGACTCGCGGTCCGGGAGGATGTCGGCGACCCCGCTCGAGCTGTCGGCGAGGGCCAGCAGCAGGTGGCCGACGGAGATGTACTCGTCGCCGCGCGCCGCCGCCTCCTTCTCGGCCCGTTGCAGGACCTTGATGAAGCTCTGCGCCGGCTTCAGCTCGTGCTCGTCGACACCGCCCACCGTGGGCAGGGCGGAGATCGCGTTGCGTGCCCGGTCGGTGATCGCGGCGACGTCGGCCGAGAGCTTGCGCAGCGCCGCGGGCGCAAACCCGTCCTCCTGCTCGAGCACGGCGAGCAGCAGGTGTGCGGGGGTCACCTCGGGGTTGCGAAACGCGGTCGCCAGCTGCTGCGCGGTGGCGACCGCCTCCTGGGATTTGACCGTGAACCTGTCTGCCTGCATGCGTGTGGCCTTTATCGTGTTCCTAGTATGAAATCTAAGTGGTGTACACTAAGATAGCAGCAAGCGAAGCGCCCACGGGACGTGTCCCGAGTGAGCGTACTCCTGTCGGACCGGTCGCGAGTCTCGCTACGGGTTGATCCGGAAGTTGCGGCTGGCGACCGCCCCGGGGTTGCCGAGCGGGTCGGTGGCGCGGACCCGGATCACGTGGTCGCCGACCGCGAGCGGGCTCGTCGGGGTGTGACTGCCCGACGGGCCGCTGCAGTTGGCGAACGCTGCGGTGTCGATCCTGCACTGGAAGGTGGAGTTCGGCTCGCTGGCGTGGAAGGTGAAGGTCGGCGTCGTGTCGGTGGTCGGGTTGCCGATCGTCGGCCCGGAGTCGAATGTCGTCGTCGGTCCGGTGGTGTCGCAGGCGCCGCCACCGACCGAGACCGGGGAGCTGAGCGAGGACGTGTTGCCGGTGGCGGTGTCGGTCTCGGACACGGCGATGCAGGCCCCGTTGGGCTGGCTCGCGTAGTTGAGGGTGAAGTTCCCCGACCCGTCCGCCGTCGTCTGCGCGAGGACGCGGCGGATCGAGTTCGGGCTCTCGTCGAAGGTGAGGAAGGCGCGGATCGTCGCGTTCGGGACGACACCGGATCCGGTCAGCGAGCTCGACGTCGGCGCGCCCGGTGTCGGCGTGGCGATGTTGTCGTTGCCGCCCAGGAGAACGATGAAGTTCGGGCCGGTGTTGCTCAGCCCGCGGTTGCGCTTCACCGTGTTGCCGCTCGAGTCGCTGCCGATGCTGATCGGCGTCACCACGTGCGAGATCACGTTGTTGGTCGCCAGCGAGTCGCCGCCGATCGCGTTGCCGTCGGCGTTGTTTGAGATCGCGATCCCGTTCACGCTGTCGCTCAGGTCGGCGCCGACGGCGTTCGTGCCGATGAAATTGCCGGTTACCACGTTGTTGTCACCGTTGGAGGGGTCGCCGAACCCACCGATCAGGAGCTCGCTGCCGCTCCCAGCGCCGGCGATCACGTTCGCCTCGTCGGGCGAATCGCCGCCGATCTGGTAGCCGGATCCGGAGAGCGACATCGCCTCGCAGCCGGACGGCACGCGCGTGCCGTCGACGGTAACGCCGAAGACGTTGCCGGTCGCCAACCCATCGGACCCGAACAGCCTGGCGCCGGCGCATCCCGACCCGGCGACCCGGTTGTCACGCAGGATCACCGGCTCGTCCGTGTCTCCGGACAAGTTGAGGCCGAAGCCGCCCAGCGCCACCGTCCCGGCCGAGTTGAGGCCGACGAAGTTGTTCTCCATCGTGACGCCGTCGAACGCCCTGACCTGGTCGTCCGTCGAACCGGCGAAGTAGTTGCGGTGGCCCAGGGCCGGACCGCCGATCGTCGTTCGCCGCGCCGTGCCCGCGTTCACTCCGACGCCGACCGGGATCGCCGCCGTGCCCGTCCTGTTGAGCCCGAGGAAGTTGCCGCGCACGACGGTGCGAAGCGGCGAGGTCGCCGGGTCTGACCCGAGGTCGACCCCGAAGCCGGTGATCACGTTGCAGGCGTCGTCGCACGTGGTCGACGTCGCCGCGGGACCGGCCACCGTGCCGCCGACCACGTTGTCGAGTGCGGCGTCGACGGGGCTGGTGTTCTTGCGGATCACGATTCCGCCCGGATTGGATGAGGCCGTCGAGCCGTTGGGGAGGGTGCCGAAGAAGTTCCCCCGGATCGTGGCCCGGTCGGCGCCGACCAGGCTCACCCCGGCGTTGCTGTTCGAGGCGAATACGTTTCGCAGCGCGGTGGTCGTCCCGCCGATGTCCGCGTCGTCGCCGAGCACCTCGATCCCGGTTCCGTTGTTCTCCTGGGTCTCGTCGATGCGGAGGCCGAACCACGAGTCGCGAACCTTGAGGTTGTCGGCCGCGGCGTCGGCGGCGATCCCCTTGGAGAAGAACCCGCTCACCGCGAGGCCGGCGATCGTCACGTTTGCCGCGCCGATCGTCATGCCTGTGCCGACCGCGCCCCCGTTGCGCAGCCCGACGCAGGGACCGGTGCCCGCGGTCGAGCAGCCGCGGATCTTCCCCGGTCCGTTGACCGCCAGGCTGCCTGCGGTCAGGCCGATCGCCGGGTCCGGGCCCAGCTCCGCGAGGTCGAAGGTGACGTCCTGCGCGCCCGACGTCCCGTTCGCCTGCTCGATCGCGGCGCGGAGGGAGCACGTTCCGCTGAAGGTGTAGCACTCTCCGTCGGCGGGGTTCGCGTCCGGCTCGTCGACGGTCGTGTCGACCTCGAGCTCGCCGTCGTTGGCGATCACGAACGGGGTCAGCTCAGAGCTGCCGCCCGCCGGCGTCTGGGAGGCGGTGATCCGCTGCCCGGCCAGCGGGGCCGAGACGCAGTCGATCGAGGGACAGACGAGGCGCCAGTTGCCGATCCCGTTCGCGGTCGTCGTGCCGACGAGGGTGGCGAGCTCGCCGGGCGAGGCGGATGCCTTCTTGAAGACGCGCACGACGGCGTTGCCCGCGGCGGTACCGCCTACAGCGTCGGTGGTCGCTGCGGTGATCTGCGGCGCCTCGACCGATCCCTGCTTGGCGGTGAAGTTGCCCTGCCCGTCGTTGCCGATGTCGATGAACAGGTCGCTCGCGGTGTCCCCGTTGGCGGTGCCGCGGTTGCGCTCGAAGACGTTCCCCTGTGGGTCGATCCCGCCCCCGGTCATCGAAATCGCGTCGCCGCCGTTGTTCGAGATCAGGTTCTGGGTCGCGGTCGTGTTGCCGCCGATCGTGTTCCCGTCTGAGTCGACCTGAATGCGGATCCCGTCGCCCTCGTTGCCGACGTCGGTGTTGGCGGCGTCGACGCCGATCATGTTCGCCCGCAGCGTGTTGTTGTCGCTCTGGAGGAGCGTGATCGCCGCGGCCTCGTCGGCGTCGGGATCGATCGAGTTGCCGATCACGTTGCCGGCGCCGGGCGCGCCGATCGTGTTGCTCGAGGCGCCGTTGAGGCTGATCGCCGGGTTGAGTCCGAGCGCCTCGCCGCCGGTCCCGATCCCGAACGTGTTCGAGTTCACGACCGCGTCCGAGCCGTCGAGGGCGAGCCCGACGCCGGCGCCGGATCCCGCGACTCGGTTGTCGGTGAACGTGACCGGGTCCGCCGAGTCGCCGCCCAGCACGGCTGCGCCGATGACATCCGGGATCGCCGTGTCGCCGGCGGTGTTGAGCCCGAAGAAGTTGTTCTGAACCGTCGCCCCGTCTCCGGCACTCAGCCCGATCGAGCCGTTGCCGCCGATGTAGTTGCGATCGCGCGGGTCGGGGCCCCCGACGACAACGTCGTGAGCGTCGCCGAGGTTGATGCCCGAGAACACGTTCGGGTTCGCGACCGTGCCCCCGAGGCTGATCCCGACGTGGTTGCCGGCGATCTCGGTCGCTCCGGCGGCAAGGGTGACGCCCCCCGCGCCGCCGAGGTCGATGCCGTTGCCGCCGCTCGCGTTGACGACCAGGTTGCAGACGCCGTCGCAGTCCGGGGTGCCGACCGCGGCTCCGGTGACCCTGCCGCCGATCACGTTCCCGTCGGGGGTCCCGGCCTCGCTGCCGGTCAGGTCGCCCTCGACGACGATGTTCTCGGTGTTGCCATTCGCGCCCGGATTGCCGGTCTCGTCGGTGCCGAAGTAGTTGCCTCGGATCTCGTTGTCGTCTCCCTTGAAGATCCGCACCCCCGCCTCGGTGCTGTTCGCGAACACGTTGCGGTTGGCGGCGAGGGGCCCGCCGACCTTCGCGCTCGATCCCTCGAGCAGCACGCCGACCCCGTTGCCAGCCTCGCCGCCGGCGAGATCGAGGCCGAGCCACGTGTTGCGGACGACGAGGCCCGTGGTGCCGGTCGACGAGGCGATCGCCGGCCCGCCGTTGTACCCGGTGATCGCCAGTCCCGAGATCGAGACGCCGTTGGCGTTGGCGACGAAGCCATCGGCGGCGACAGCGCCGCTGAGACCGACGCACGGCTCGGGGGCGGAGGCGGTGCCGCAATTCCCGGCAGCGATCGTCACCGCCTGGGTGATCGCGGGCAGGTCGGCGCCGATGGTGATCGTGGGCGTCGGCCCGAGGCCGGCGCCGGAGCGGTCGAAGTTGATCACGTCCGCGCCGCCCGTCGCGTTCGACTGCTCGATCGCCGCGACCAGGGTGCACTGCTCGCCCGCGGTCCCGGCGTCGAAGTCGCAGAGGTTGTCGGCGGTGTTCGTGTCCGAGTCGCCGCCGAACGTGTTGACGCTGAACGTCGCAGCGCTCGCCGCGGCAGGCAGGCACGCGCAGAGGGCAGTGGTGACGCAGACGGCGATGACGCTGAGTGCCTTGTTCACGATGCCCTCCATGGGAGTGGGGTTGATGCTGCTTTGCGGCGCGGCCGCGACGACGGCGTCCTCATGGGATCGAGACCTCCCCGACTCGCCGCACCTCGGCTCGGTCGGCCAGCCACGGGGGCAGGAGCGCCAGCGCCTGCTCCGGGCCGGCCACGTCGACCGTCCAGATCAGCAGGTGCTCGTCCTGATCGGCGCCCTCGCTGGAGCAGCTGGCGAGCGTTGAGGTATGCCTGAGCGGGCTCTCGAAACCCCGCCACGCGGCGAACGCAACACCGCAGTCCTGCGGTGCGTGCCGGTGGCTGAGCACGAATTGCATGCTCCGAGACTCGCATTCGCGCTTCGGAAGCGGTATAGGTGGAATCACCTAATTCACGTTCCGGCACGGAGGAGCCCGGATGACACGGATCGTCGGCCGCGATGCGGAACTGGAGCGGATCGTGGGGGGGCTGGACAGCCTGCGGTCAGGGACCGTGGTCAGCGTCGAGGGCGAGCCCGGGATCGGCAAGTCGCGCCTGCTGGCCGAGGTCGCGGCCGCCGCCGACCAACGCCGTTTCCTCGTCCTCGAGGGGCGCGCGAGCGAGGGTGAGACCGAGGTCCCCTTCGCGCCGTTCCTAGATGCGCTCGACGACTACCTCGCCTCGGTCAACCCACGCATGATCAAGCCCGCTGATGCCGATGGCCGCAACGAGCTGGCCCGGATCTTCCCCTCGCTCGCCGAGCTCGGCGATCGCGGCGCCGCGGCCGTGCAGGAGGAGCGCTACCGCTCCCATACGGCGGTCCGGGCGCTGCTCGAAGGCCTCGCCGCCACCCGCCCGTTGCTGCTGGTGATCGACGACCTGCACTGGGCGGACTCGGCCTCGGTGGAGCTCGTTTCGCACCTGATCCGCCACCGGCCTCGGGCTCCGATCATGCTCGCGATCGGCTTCCGGCCCGCCCAGGCACCGCAGCGCGTCCGCGGCGAGCTGACCGAGGTCGAGCGGTTCGAGCTCGAGCCGCTGACCGACGACCAGGCGCACGAGCTGATCGAGGAGCTCGCCGACGATACGGGCAGCGGCGAGATCCTGCGGCTGAGCGGCGGCAACCCGTTCTACCTCGAACAGCTCGCCCGCGAGTGGGAGGCGGCCGGCGCCTTCGAGCCCGCCGAATCCGGGAGCGAGCGTCCCGACGTCCCGACCCAGGTCAGCGCCGCGATCGGTCACGAGCTCGGACGGCTGGGCGAGCAGGCGGGGCTGATGCTGTGCGGCGCCGCAATCGTCGGGGAGGGCTTCGACCCGGGGCTCGCCGGGCAGGCTGCGGACCTGGATCCGGATGCCGCCCTGGCGGCGCTCGACGAGCTGCTCGCCGGTGACCTGGTGCGCCGCACCGACCTTCCGCGGCGGTTTCGCTTCCGTCATCCGATCGTCCGCCAGGCCGTCTACGCCTCGGCCCCCGCGGGCTGGCAGCTCGGCGCTCACCAGCGGGTGGCGGCGGCGCTCGCCGAGCGAGGTGCCGCCCCGGCCTCCCGCGCTCACCACGTCGAGCTCTCCGCGTCGCCGGGGGACGAGGCGGCGATCGAGGTGCTGACCGAGGCCGGGAAGGGCGCCTCGGCGCGGGCGCCCTCGGCCGCGGCGCACTGGTTCGAGGCCGCGCTGCGGCTGGTTCCCGACGACGACCCCGGGCGCCGGCTCGGCCTGCTGATCCCGCGCGCCCGCGCGCTCGCCGCCTGTGGCCGCTACGACGACAGCCTTCGCGACCTCGACGAGGTCCTCGGCCTGATGCCCGCCGACGACCCCGTCCTCCGGGGCCGGGTGATCGCCTCGGCGGCCAAGGTCAAGCAGCTCGTCGGCCGCCACGGCGAGGCGCACCGCGAGCTCGAGCGGGCGCTCGAGGCGCTCCCCGATCAGGGTTCGCCGGAGGCGACCACCCTGAAGCTCGAGCTTGCCGCGGACTCCTTCTTCGGGGGCGACCAGGATGCCTTCGAGCACTGGGTCCGGGCCGCGCTCGACGACGCCGAGCGCCGCGACGACCGCGCGATGACGGCGGCTGCCACCGGCCTGCACTCCGCGGCGCTCTACATGCGCGACGACCTCGACCGGGCGAGGCCCGAGCTCGACCGCGGCCTGGAGCTGATCGCGGCGCTCTCGGAGGCCGAGCTGGCCGCCCACCTGAACGCGCACACGTGGACGGCGCTCGGCGCCGTCCTGATGGAGCGCTTCGACGCCGCCAACGCGCTCCTGGAGCGGACGATCGAGGCCGCCCTGGCCGCCGGCCAGGGCCACCTGCCGACGCTGATGCGGACGACGCAGGCCCTGGCGCAGATCCACCAGGGGCGGCTCGCCGACGCCTTCCCCCGGCTCGAGGACGCCGTCGAGGCGTCGATCCTGACCCGCAACCCGGTCTTCCTCGTCTGGGCACGGTCGCTGCAGAGCTGGGCGACGATGATCGCGGGCGACCTTCCGGCCGCCCTGCGCCTCGCCGAGCTCGCGCTCGAGGGCGCCGGCGACGATCCGATCTCGGCGACCGCCGCCTGCCACCTGGCCGAGACGTGGCTGGCCGGGGGCGCCCCGACCACCGTCCGCGACGAGCTCCTCGCCCGCGCCGGCGGCGAGGGGTTGCCGGCGATCGAGCGCGGCATCCGGGCCCGCGGCTTCGAGCTCCTGGCCCGGGCCGAGATCGCCCTCGGCGACCTCGACATGGCCGCGGAGTACGTGAAGTGCGCCGCCGAGTCCGCGGAGGGGCTCGGGATCGAGGGGCGGACCGCCGATGCGATGCGCGCCCGCGCCGAGCTCGAGCTCGTTCGCGGTGACCCGAGCGCAGCCCGCGAGCACGCCGAGCTGGCCGCCGAGGCAGCCGATCGGGCGGAGCTGGCGATCGACGCGGGCCGCGGCCGCGCGCTGGCGGCGCTGGCCCAGGCGAAGGCGGGCGACGCGGACGGCGCGCGGGCGAAGCTGGAGAGCGTCCGCGACGAGTTCAGCGCCCTCGGGGCCGGCCACTACGCCGACCAGGCGGCGGCCGAGCTGCGCCGGCTCGGCGTCCGCGTCGCGCGCGGCGAGCGCCAGGTCGAGCGCGACGGGCTCAACGGGCTCAGCGGGCGCGAGCGTGAGATCGCGGAGCTGGTCGCGGCCGGAAAGCGAAATCGCGAGATCGCCGACTCGCTGTTCCTCAGCGTGCGGACGGTCGAGGGCCACCTGGCGCGCGTGTTCCGCAAGCTCGAGGTGTCCTCGCGGACCGAGCTCGCCGCCCGGGTCAGCGATTCGAACGGGGCCTGAGCAAGCTCGCTCACCGGACGTCCACACAAGACCCCGGGCCGCGCGATTAAGGTGCCCGGGCAGATGCGCAGACCCGCGATCCTGGGGGATGGCAGACGGACCGCCACGATCCGGATCGAACGCGGCGACCTCGGCGACGACGAGGCGATGATCGAGGGCTGGGTCGTGCGCAGCACGGAACGCTCGCTCGCGCGCAGATCTGCGCGTCGCGCTTCGCGGCGACGGGCCCGGCGGGGCGTAGGAGCCGCCTGCCTCGCCGTGCTCGTGGCTGCGCTCGGCATCCACCCGGTGAAGGTGAGCGAGGCCGGGAGCCCGCACCCCGCGGTCGCGGCCACCGCCGGAGACGGCGGCACGCCGAGAATGGGCAGCGGCGCGGTCGACGCCACGAGGCGGCCGCGCGGCGGGCGCAAGGTCCCAAGCGCGGCCGGGATCCGTCGCGCATCCGAGTTCGCCGCAGCGCGCGCGGGCACTGTCTCGTTCGCCACGGTCAACAGCGAGGGCAAGCTCCGCGGGCGCGCCCTGGACCGTCGTCACCCCTCGGCGAGCCTCGTCAAGGCGATGCTCTTGGCGGCCGAGGTTCGCCGGCTGGCCCACGATCCGATCGACTCCGAGACGGACTCGCTGCTGAGGGCGATGATCACCGTCTCCGACAACGACGCCGCTGACGCGATCTACGCGCGGATCGGCGACGCGGGGCTCAACGCGGTGGCGGCACGGGCCGGCATGACTCGCTACACGGTCGCCGGGCACTGGGGGAACTCGCAGATCGCGGCCGGCGACATGGCGCTCTTCTTCGCGGACCTCGACGCCGCGTTTCCCCGCCGGCACCGCGAGTACGCGAAGGGGTTGCTCGGCTCGATCGTCCCGGACCAAAGCTGGGGGATCCCGGACGCCGCCGGGGAGCGGTGGGCCGTCCGTTTCAAGGGCGGCTGGCTGCCAGACCACGCCTTGGTCAACCAGGCGGCGGAGCTGCGCGAGCGCGACGGTGGACGCGAGCTCTCGATCGCCGTGCTCACCGACCTCCAGCCCTCGCACGAGTACGGGGTCGAGACGGTGCGGGGGATCGCGCAACGGTTGCTCGACCGCTAGCCGGACCTGCACGCCGGGCGCATCCTCGCCATCTCGGCGTCAGACGCGGCTTGCCAGCCAGGCGCCGGCAAGGGCGGCGCCGGCGGCGGCCGGGAGGCCCCGGAGGCCAGCGTCGCGGGTCGTGCCGCCGCGCAGCGCGAGCGCGAAGGTGAGCGCGTCGGCGCCGTCCACCGCGGCGACGGTCGCCGACGCCCGGCGCAGCGAGTCGGGGTCGGAGAGCGAAGCGAGCTGCCAGGCGCCGAGCGCCAGATCCCGGGTCGCGGCGATCCGGCTGATCGCGACCATCCGCTGATCGGGATCGCCGAACCCGAGCGCCCGGTGGCCGGCACGCGGCGCGAGCCAGAGCCCGGCGCCGATCAGGAGCCGGCCGCCCGCGAGCGCGATCGCAACCCGGCGCTCGCTAGCGCGCATCCCGCTTACGTTTGCGCTCGATCGGGATCGAATAACGGCCGCCCGCCTCCCCGGCTTCGCCTCCGGGGGCGGTCGGGTTGCCGAGCGCTCCCTCGTAAGCGCCGTAGGGAACGATCTCGGTCCGCAGGGTCCGCCGCACGCGCTCCAGCTCGGCGTCCATCTGCCGTTCGAGCTCGGCGGCCCGCTCGCGCATCCTCGCCATCTCGGCGCGGGCGCGCTGGAGCTCGCGTTCGAGCGTGAGGACGCTCTCGACCCCGGCCAGGTTGAGTCCCTCCACCGCGGTCATCCGCTGGATCCGCCGCAGCCGCTCGACGTCCTCGTAGGAGTAGAGGCGGGTGTTCTTCGGCGAGCGCTTCGGCGTGATCAGGCCGCGGGCCTCGTACATGCGCAGGGTCTGCGGGTGCATCTCGGCGAGCTCGGCGGCGACCGAGATCATGAACACGCCGCGGCGCCGGTCGACGGAAACATCGCCCGTCGGCTGCTCCGCTCCGCGTCCGCTGCCGCCGGGGTTCGTCCCACTATGCCTGCGGGTCCCCATATCTAGCTCGCCACCTTCGCGGAAGCCGCAGACGCCTCGCGCAGCAGCCGCTCGCGGGGGTTGTGGTCGTTGATCGTCTCGGCGAACGCATCCAGGGCCTCGCGCTGGTCACGAGTCAGCTCGCGCGGCATCTCGACCTCGAGCCGGTAGAGGATGTCGGCGCGGCCGCGGTCACCCGGCTTCGGCGGACCCTCGCCACGGAGCCGCTGCACGGTCCCGTGCTGGGTCCCGGCCGGGATCCGGATCCGCTTCGTTCCCTGCAGGGTCGGAACCTCGATCGTCCCGCCCTGGATCGCCTCGGCGACGGTGATCGGCACGGTGACCTCCAGGTTGCCGTCGGCACGCTGGCGGAAGACCGGCGAGGCCTGCACCCTGGTGACCACGTAGAGGTCGCCGGGCGGCGCGCCGCGAGCGCCGTCCTCGCCCTTGCCGCGGACCCGGATCCGGCTGCCGTCACGGACCCCGGCCGGGATCCGCACCCGGTAGCGCTTGCGCTGCATCGTCAGACCCGAGCCAGAGCACGTGGGGCAGGGATCCTCGATGACCTGGCCGGCGCCGCCGCACCGCGGGCACGGCTGGCTCATCGAGAAGAAGCCCTGGTTCTCCGAGTCGATCCCGCGGCCGCCGCATTGCGGGCAGGTGACCGGCATCGTCCCCGGCTTCGCGCCGGTACCGCTGCAGGTCTTGCAGGTCGACTGCTTCGGGACGGTGACCGCGACCTCGGTGCCCTCCATCGCCTGGCGGAAGCCGAGCGTGACCTCGGTCTCGAGATCACGGCCCCGGGCCGGCGGCTGCGGGCCCGCGCCGCCACGCCGGAAGAGGGTCGAGAAGATGTCGCCGATATCGGCGCCGAAGCCGGCCGGCCCGGCCCCGCCGCCGAAGCTCGCGAAGCGTCCGCCCGCGTCGTACTCCTTGCGCTTCTCGGGGTCCGAGAGCGTGTCGTAGGCGCCCTGAACCTCCTTGAAGCGCTCTTCGGCCTGCGGGTTGTCGGGATTGCGGTCGGGGTGGTTCTCGCGGGCGAGCTTGCGGTACGCCTTCTTGATCTCCTCGGGCGAGGCGCCGCGGCCGACGCCCAGAACCTCGTAGTGGTCGCGAGCCATCTTCACTCCCCGACGACCACCCGCGCCGGACGGAGCACGGTGCCGTCGGAGCGGTAGCCGCGGTCGAGCGTCTCGACCACGGTCCCGGCCTCGCCGTCGCCGGCTCGGGTCGAGACCGCCTCGCTGAACGCCGGGTCGAAGGGCTCGCCGGTGGGGTCATAGGCCTCGACGCCGGCCCGGGCCAGGGTCGAGATCAGCTCGGCGTGGACCAGCTCGAGCCCGCGGGCGACCTCCGAGCCGGGCTCGGCGACGGTCAGCGCGCGCTCGAGGCTGTCGATCGACGGGAACAGCTCCCGGGCCAGCCCGAGCTTGCCGCGCCGCTCGGCGTCGGCGGCCTCGCGCGCGGTGCGCTTCCGGTAGTTCTCGAAGTCGGCCTTCGCCCGCCGGGCGAGGTCGAGGTACTCATCCCGCTCCGCCCGCAGCCCGGCGACGAGCTCTTCGAGCTCGTCGCTGACCTTGCGGGAATCACTGCCCGTCGGCTGCTCCGAACCACTGCCCGGCACCTCCTCCGCTTCGCGTCCGGGAGTGCCGGGGTTCGCCGCAGGCTGCTCCTTGCTCTCAGGCTCGGTCGTCATCGACGACCTCTGCATCGACCACCTCGTCCTCGACGTCACCGGCGCCGTTGGTGCTCGCGCCGTCGCCGCCGGCCGCGGCCTGCTGCTCGGCCGCGGCGGCGTAGATCTGCTCGGAGACCTTGTGGAAGGCGCTCTGCAGCGCCTCGGTCTTCGCCTTGATGTCCTCGACGTCGGTGGACTCGAGCACCTCCCGGACGGCCTTGATCGCGTCGTTGATCTCGGCCTTTGCCGCGTCGTCGAGCTGCTCGTCCATCTCGGCGACCTGCTTCTCGGCCGTGTAGGCGGCGTTCTCGGCGACGTTGCGGGCCTCGGCCAGCTCGCGCTGCTTGCGGTCCTCCTCGGCGTGCGACTCGGCGTCCTTGATCATCTGCTCGACCTCGGACTCCTCGAGCCCCGAGCCGCCCTTGATCTCGATCGTCTGCTCCTTGCCGGTGCCGAGGTCCTTGGCCGCGACGCTGAGGATGCCGTTGGCGTCGATGTCGAAGGTGACCTCGATCTGCGGCATGCCGCGCGGCGCCGGCGGGATCCCCGTGAGCTGGAACTTGCCGAGCGACTTGTTGCCGCTCGCCATCTCGCGCTCGCCCTGGAGCACGTGGATCTCGACCGAGGGCTGGTTGTCGTCGGCGGTCGAGAAGATCTCCGACTTCTTCGACGGAATCGTCGTGTTGCGCTCGATCAACTTCGTCATCACTCCGCCCTTCGTCTCGATCCCCAGAGTGAGAGGCGTGACGTCCAGGAGGAGCACGTCCTTGACGTCTCCGGAGAGCACCCCGGCCTGGATCGCGGCGCCGATCGCCACCACCTCGTCGGGGTTGACGCCCTTGTGGGGCTCCTTGCCGGTCAGCTCCTTGACCTTGTCCTGCACGGCGGGCATGCGGGTCATGCCGCCGACGAGGATCACGTGGTCGACGCCGCTGCCGCCCGCGTCCGCGAGCGCCTGCTTGACCGGACCCACGACCCGCTCGAGCAGGTCGGAGGTCAGCTCGTTGAGCTTCGCCCGGGTGAGCTTGATCTCCAGGTGCTTCGGCTCGTTGTTGATCGCCGTGATGAACGGGACCGAGATCTGCGTCTCCTGGGTGGTCGACAGCTCGATCTTCGCCTTCTCGGCTGCCTCGTAGAGGCGCTGCAGCGAGCGCTTGTCGTTGGAGACATCGACGCCCTGGTCCTTCTTGAACTCGGCGACCAGCCACTCGACGATCGCCTTGTCCCAGTTGTCGCCGCCGAGGTGGTTGTCGCCGGCGGTCGCCTTGACCTCGAAGACGCCGTCCCCGATCTCGAGCACCGAGACGTCGAAGGTCCCGCCGCCGAGGTCGAAGACGAGGATCGTCTGGTCGGCATCTTCCTTGTCGAGCCCGTAGGCGAGCGCCGCCGCGGTCGGCTCGTTGATGATCCGCTTCACCTCGAGCCCGGCGATCTTGCCGGCGTCCTTGGTCGCCTGGCGCTGATCGTCGTTGAAGTAGGCAGGGACGGTGATCACCGCCGAGTCGACGGGCTCGCCGAGCTTCGCCTCCGCGTCGGTCTTCAGCTTCTGCAGGATCATCGCCGAGATCTCCGGCGGCGAGTACTGATCGCCGCGGACGTCGACGCGGACGTCGCCGTTGGGGCCGGCGACGACCTTGTAGGGGACGATCGTCTCCTCCTCCTTGACCTCGGCCTCCTTGCGGCCCATGAACCGCTTGATCGAGAAGATCGTGTTCTCCGGGTTCATCACCGCCTGGCGCTTGGCGACGGTGCCGACCAGCCGCTCATCGGTGTCGGTGAACGCGACGACCGAGGGGGTCGTGCGCCCGCCCTCGGCGTTCTCGATGATCTCCGGTTCGCCGCCCTCGAGCACCGCCATCGCCGAGTTCGTGGTCCCGAGGTCGATTCCAATCGTCTTTGCCATTCAAAGCTCCTTAAGTTCTGTTTCGCAAGAAATCTAAGCGCTAAGCTAGCAGATCACTGCGGGAATACCTCGCGCCACGTCCTCCGCTCTCGCCTTGAATCCATGGTCCGCGGCTACGCCGCGGACATTTTCTTGTGCTTCCGCGTCCGGGCGTGCGCGGTGGGACTCGCGCGAGTTATTTCGGGCAGGCCTGCGGCTCGGGGAGTGGGGTGGTCGTCGGTGTCGACGACCGGGCCCTTGCCGATCTGACCCGCATAGGCGGCGACGAACTGCGCCACTTCGCGGGCCTCCTCCTCCTCGAGAATGCCGCTCGGCATCCTGCCCTCGAGGCCGCACTGGACCGCCTGCAGGACTCGCGAGGCGTTGCCCTCGTACAGCTCGGCGGAGTTCGTGCCGCTGGGGACGAGCAGGTCGTCGAGGTCGGGGCCGACGACGCCGTCGGTGCCCGCGGCGGCGAGCGTGTGGCAGGCGCCGCAGTTGTCGAAGAACATGTCCTGCGCGTCGCGGTCCTGGGACGCGACCTGGACGGTCCCGGCGTTGGCATCGCCCTCCTTGCCGAGGGCGATGAACGGGATCACCAGCAGGCAGATCGCGGCGAAGAGCCCGAAGAGGATGAATGGACGCTTGCTCATCCGCGGGAAACCTACCTGCTCGCGTCAGATCGATGACGCGGCGTTGCGCCGGTACCAGGGACACATCCGCCGCAGCGCGCAGTCGCCGCAGCGCGGCTTCGGGCGGCAGACGCGCCGCCCGTGGGTGATCAGGTTGATGTGGAGCTCGTAGGCGTCCTCGGGGTCGGTGATCGCCAGCATCTCGTCGTGGGCGCGCTCGAAGGAGGTGCCCTCCGGAAACAAGCCCAGCCGCCCGCCGACCCGGTAGACGTGGGTGTCCACGGGGATCTCGGGCCGCCCGAGGGCGAAGATCATCACGCAGGCCGCGGTCTTGCGGCCGACGCCGGGAAGGTCGACCAGGAAGCCGATCGCCTCGTCGCGGTCGGCTTCGGCGAGCCAGTCGAGCGTCGGCTCGTCGTCGGTCACCGGGAGCTCGCGCAGCACCTGCTGGATCCGGGGCGCCTTCGAGGGCGCCAGCCCGCCCGGCCTGATCGCCTCCTCGACCACCTCGACCTCCGCGTCGCGGACGTCGACCCACGTCGGCAGCGCCGCGCGCAGCCGCTCGTAGGCGACGTCGCGATTGCGGTCGTTGGTGTTCTGGGAGAGGATCGTCCGCACCAGCTCGGCGATCGGGTGGCCGTGCGGGCGGTTGACGGGGCGCCCGTAGAGCTCGCGCAGCCGGTTGCGGATCGCCCGCACCCGGGCTCGGCGCGGCCGCGTCCACTCGTCTGTCTCGGTCGTCGGCATCGCGGGCAGGATATTTTCCGCGCCGATGGGTGGTGAGATCGAAGAGCGCGTCGTCGACGTCGACGGCGTCCGCGTCTTCTACCGCCGGGTCGCCGGGGACGGCGCGCCGACGATCTTCGTGCACGGCAACCCCTCGCACTCCGAGGACTGGGTTCCCTTCCTCGAGCGACTCGAGGGCCCGGCGCTCGCCCTCGACCTGCCCGGCTGGGGGTTCTCCGAGAACCCTCCGCGGCGTCGCTTCGACTACTCGATGCACGGTCTGGCGCGCTTCTTCGAGCGCTTCTGCAACCGGCTCGGCGTCGGCGACCACCAGCTCGTCGTCCATGACTGGGGTGCGGTGGCGCTGATCGCGGCCCAGGCTCGTCCGGCCAGGGTCCGGCGCCTGGTGGTGATCAACGCCGTCCCGTTGCTGCCCGGGTACCGCTGGCATTGGATCGCCCGCTATCTGTGGCGCGTGCCGGTGGCCGGCGAGCTCGCCAACGTGACGAGCACCAAGGCGGGCCTGGCGCTGCTCTCGCGGCAGGCCTCGGCGACGCCGGGAGGGATGCCGGCCGAGTTCATCGACTCGGTCTGGGCGGGTCGCCGGCCTGGCACCTGGCCCGAGATGCTCGAGCTCTACCGGTCGGCGGACCCCGATCGCCTCGCGGCTGCGGGCGAGGGTCTCGGCGAGCTCGAATGCCCGGCCCTGGTCGTCTGGGGACTCGACGACATCTACCTTCCGCAGCGCTTCGGCCGCGCGTACGCCGACGCGCTACCAGGAGCGCGGCTGCTCGAGCTCGATAAGGCCGGTCACTTCCCCTGGATCGATCGCCCGGACGCGGTCGATCGGGTCATCGGCTTCCTCAGCGATCCCGAACCCGGCGACCGCTAACAGTCCCTTTACAATCTGCGCGCGGTGCGCGCGCTGGTGTCCAGGATCAATCGCTTGCTGCCTCAGGGCATCCTCGATGCCGGGTGCCAGTTCCTGTTCTTCTTCCTCGCCTACCAGGGCTACCAGGTCGTCCGCGGCCTCACCGACTCGGGCGTGATCAACGCCTACGTCAACGCGCACCACGTGATCGACCTCGAGCAGTCGGTCGGCGCCTTCTTCGAGCCCGGCTTCCAGCAGACGCTGATCCAGCACACCCCGTGGCTGATCGACTTCGCGAACTTCATGTACCTGAACTCGCACTTCGTGATCACCACGGGCTTCCTCGCCTGGCTCTACCTGTTCCGCAACGAGCACTTCTACTTCGTGCGCAACATGTTCCTGGTCGCGATGGGCCTCGCCCTGGTCGGCTACGCGCTCTACCCGACGGCGCCGCCACGCTTCTTCCCGAGCCTCGGCTTCACCGACACGATCGCGTCCTTCACCGGGGTCGCTCAGGACTCGAAGACGGCGAGCCTGCTGCTCAACCAGTACGCGGCGGTGCCGAGCATGCACATCGCGTTCTCGTTGATGGTCGCGATCCCCGCCGCGACGCTGGTGCGCCGGAAGATCTCGCGGATCCTGTGGTGCGCATACCCGGCCCTCGTCTTCTTCGTGATCGTCGCGACCGGCAACCACTACTGGTTCGACGCAGTCGCCGGGGCGGCCGTCGCGGTCGCTGCCGCATTCGTCGCCCTGCAGCTCGCCCGCCTGCGCCCGGCGGCCTGGGCATGGTCTCCCCGCGCCAAGGCCCAACAGGCGTGACCGCGCAAACGCAGTAGCGTCCGCCCATCGAGCGCGGACGGGTACAACCGAGGACGGCCGCAGAGTGGCGCGGCTACGCCCGCAACCGGCTGATCGAGTCGCGGCTGACGCCGAACGCGATCTCGATCACCGGGCTGGTCCTCCACATCCCCGCCGCGGTCGCTGATCATCGACGGGCATCTGTTCCTCGCCGGCCTCGCCTTCATCGTCGGGTCGATCATGGACACGCTCGACGGCCGCTACTCGCGGATGTCGGGCAAGGGGACGCATGTTCGGGGCGTTCCTCGACTCCACCCTGGATCGGATCGAGGAGGGCATCGTGCTGACCGCGGTCGCCTACTACTTCGCCGACAACGGGGACGCCGTGCCCGCAGCCGCCTGCGTGTTCGTCGTCCTCGGATCGCTGATGGTCTCCTACACGCGCGCCCGGGCCGAGGCGCTCGGGGTCGAGTGCAAGGTCGGGATCGCGACCCGGCCGGTGCGGGTGGTGGTACTTTCAATCGGCCTCGTTTTCGGCGGCGGCGACCTGTTCTCCGATGTTGACCTGCTTGCCGCCGTCGATCTACGCGATGGCCGGCCTGACCGCGTTCACCGTCGTCCAGCGGGTATGGCACGTGCGTGGCGAGCTGCAAGGCGCTGGAGGCCGCCGAGGCCGACTGATGTGTAACCAAACAGCCAATCGCGGGTAGTACGCCGCTCCACCCGCCCCAAGAGAGGATCTTCCTACGCATGAGTGAAACGAACGGCCACCACGACGGCGCGGCCGCCAACGGGCGCCGCTCCGACGACGGCAAGGTCCGCGTCGCGATCGTCGGCGTCGGCAACTGCGCCAACAGCTTCATCCAGGGCGTCCAGTACTACAAGGACGCCGACCCCGCCGAGCCGTCCCGGGCCTCATGCACGTCGACCTCGGCGGCTACCACGTCCGCGACATCGAGTTCGTCGCCGCCTTCGACATCGACTCCGAGAAGGTCGGCAAGGACCTCTCCGAGGCGATCTGGTCGGGCCAGAACGACACGATCAAGTTCGCCGACGTCCCCGAGATGGGCGTCAAGGTCCAGCGCGGGATGACCCACGACGGGCTCGGCAAGTACCTGAAGCAGAAGATCACCAAGGCCCCGGGCGAGACCGCCGACATCGTCGGCATCCTCAAGGAGACGAAGGCCGACGTCCTCGTCTGCTACCTGCCGGTCGGCTCCGAGGCAGGCGACCAAGTGGTACGTCGAGCAGGCGCTCCAGGCCGGTGTCGGCTTCGTCAACTGCCTGCCCGTGTTCATCGCCCGCGAGGACTACTGGGACAAGCGCTTCGCGCGAGGCCGGGCTGCCGATCATCGGCGACGACATCAAGTCCCAGGTCGGCGCGACGATCGTCCACCGCCAGCTCGCCCGCCTCTTCCATGAGCGCGGCGTCGAGCTGCAGCACACCTCGCAGCTCAACGTCGGCGGCAACATGGACTTCTTCAACATGCTCGAGCGCGAGCGCCTCGACTCGAAGAAGATCTCGAAGACCAACGCCGTCACCTCGGTGATGGGCACCGAGCTCCCCGAGCGACGACGTCCACGTCGGCCCCTCGGACTACGTGCCGTGGCTGACCGACCGCAAGTGGGCGCACATCCGCCTCGAGGGCAAGTCCTTCGGCGACGTGCCGCTGACCGTCGAGCTGAAGCTCGAGGTCTGGGACTCGCCGAACTCGGCCGGCGTCGTGATCGACGCCGTGCGGCTGATCAAGCTGGCGCTGAACAACGGCATCGCCGGCCAGCTCGACGGCCCCTCCAGCTACCTGATGAAGTCGCCGCACAACCAGCGCCCCGACGACGAGGCGCGGGTGCAGACCGAGGAGTTCATCGCGAAGCACGCTCGCACGGCCGACGCCGGCGAGCGCGCCAAGGCCACGGCCGAGGAGCGATCGAGGCCGAGGCCTAGCCGGCCCGGCCGTATCCTCCGGCCGCGTGCCCCGCGCCGAGCCGCCTTTCGATCGCGCACGTCTCCCCGCATCCCTGGGAGGTGCGGCACGAGGTCAACGAGTTCGTCGCCCGGCGTCTGCCGCCGAGCTCGGCCGACCGCGGCCACCGGGTGGTGATCGCCGCGCCGTCGGACTCGCGCCGCGAGATCCGCGACTCGAAGCGGGCGATCGCCGAGCGCGCGACGCCCGAAGCGTCTTCGACGTCCGCTGGAAGGGCGGGCCGGCGACGACGGTCGCCGGTGCTCGCGCGTCGGCACCGGGATGCCGCTCCCCCGCGGCCCGCGACCCGCGGGCGGCGCCGCTGCCGCTCGACGCCAACCGGGCACTCGAGGGCCTGCTCGGCGGCGGTCGACTTCGACCTCGTCCACGTCCACGACCCGTTCGCGCCCAGCGCTCGCCTCGGCCGCCCTGCGCCACTCCCGCTCGCTCAACGTCGGCAGCTTCCACGAGCCCAACGAGCGCACCCTCTCGACCCAGGTGGCCCGACCGCTGGTCGAGATCTTCCTCGGGCGGCTCGACGCGCGCACCGTACCAGCTGCAGCGCCACCGAGGAGCTGATCGAGCGCTTCTTCCCGGGCCACTACGAGCTGATCGAGCCGGGCGCCGACGCGGGCGTCGAGCCGTGGTGGCCGACCTCCGAGACGCGAGGAAGCGGCCCGCCCGGCGCGGATCGCGTTCTGCCTCGACGAGGAGCAGGGCGCGCTGCGGCTGTTCCTGCGCGCGATCCGCCGCCTCGACCCAGCCACCGATTGGGAGGTCGCCGTCTGGGCCCCGGAGCCGCGACGAGGTCCGCGTCTCCCAGCGCCTCCGCGACCGCGTGCACGTGGTCGGCCCGGCGCCAGTGCGCCGCCGAGGTCGCTGATCGCCGGCGCCGATCTGCTCGTCGCCGCCTCCGGGCGGCCCGCGACCGGCGCCCGCCCTGATCCGCCAGGCGCTCGCGACCGGCACGGTTCCCGTCTGCTCGCAGATCCCGATCTACGACGAGCTCACCAGGCGACGGCGAGCGCGGGCCTGCTGTTCCAGCCCGGGCGACGCGATCACCCTGGCCGGGCCAGCTCGAGCGCCTGCTCGCCAACCCGGCGCCGCGACGCGAGCTGGCTGCGCAAGGCGCGGGGCGCCGTCCGCGACTGGACCGACGGTCGCCGACCAGGTCGAGGAGATCTACCGAGCGGCTGTGCGCTCGCCGCCACGACCCCACGCGGCAACCCGGAGATCCGCCGCCGGATCGCGCGCCGACGCGCGATCCACGTCGACCTGCACATGCACACCGACCACTCGTCCGATTGCGCCACCCCGGTCGAGACGCTGCTCGCGACCGCTCGGGACGCCGGGCCTGGGAGCGATCGCGATCACCGACCACAACGAGATCTCGGGCGCGGTCGCGGCCGCGCGAGGCCGCCGAGGAGTTCGGGGTCAAGGTGATCGTCGCCGAGGAGGTGAAGACCGCCGAGCAGGGCGAGGTGATCGGGCTGTTCCTGAAGGAGAGATCGAGCGCGGGATGACGATGGCCGAGACGATCGCCGAGATCCGCCGCCAGGGCGGCCTCGTCTATGTCCCGCACCCGTTCGACCGCCTGCACTCGGTCCCCGACTACGAGCACCTGCTGGACATGGTCGAGCGAGATCGACATCCTCGAGGTCTTCAACCCGCGGGTCGCGCTGACCGCGTTCAACGAGGAGGCCGAGCGGTTCGCCGCCAAGTACCGGATCGTCCCCGGCGCCGGTTCCGACAGCCATGTCGCCCAGGGCCTCGGCAGCGTGATGATCCGGGTCCACGACTTCGACGGTCCCGAGGAGTTCCTCGAGGCGATGCGCGACGCCGACATCGTCCGCAAGAAGCAAAACCTCGTCTACGTGCAGGCGCTGAAGTGGCTGCAGACCGGGGGCGGGCGGGGCGGCAAGCGCGCCGCCTCCCCGGCGGGCAAGGCCTGATGCAGACCGGCGATCCGGCAGGAGGGCGCCCGACGCCGTCAAAGAAGCCCTCCGGCTCGGAAAGCGGGCCGGGAGGACCCTTGCCGACCACAGACGACGAGATCCAGGAGAAGTACCTCGAGCGGGCGATCCGCGAGCTCAACCAGCTCACGCACCGCCTCCAGGAGTGCTCGCACTGCCCGCGCGGCAACCTGATGCCGGTGCTCGGATCGGGCCATCCGCAGGCGGACATCATGCTGCTCAAGTTCGCTCCCACGGCCGCCGAGATCGAGGAGGGCGTCGCCTTCTACGGACGGTCCGGGAACGCGCTGATGAAGAGCTTCAAGCGGCTCGGGATCGACCCGCTGGCGGTCTACGGGACGCTGTGCGTCAAGTGCCCGGTCTCCGACCCGGGCCTGGCGGCGGGGGAGTGCATCGAGCGGATCGTCGAGGAGATCGCGATCGTCCAGCCGCGCTGCATCGTGGTGATGGGCGAGCGGGCGCTCGAGAGCCTGAACGAGGTCGAGGTCCCGCTCGCGCGCGAGCTCGAACCGAAGCTCGGCGAGATCCAGAAGCTCACCCCGTCGATCGACGTCCTCTACGTGCCCGACATCGACCTCGCGCTCGACGCCGAGGAGCCGAAGCGGGAGTTCTGGGGAGCCTTCCGGACGCTCGGCGACTGGTACGCGGACCTGCCGCCGTACTAGTCGGGCGTCACCGCGACGGTGACGGTCTCGTTGACCCGGCGCTCGAGCTTGAGCACGCGGACGTCGGGCTCCGAGGTCACCGTGGCGCCGCTGACCTCGACCGAGTAGCCGTCGGGATACTGGATCTTCGGCAGGAAGACCTCGGTCAGCTCGCCGCGCGGCAGCCGCTCCCCGAGCTCGTGGCCATCCGGGGCGCGGGTCGAGTAGACGAGGTCGAACCGCTTCGTCGCGGGGTCGAAGCCGAAGCTCTGCGGCGTGCCGGCGACGGCGCGCGGATACGGCCGGGCGAGCACCTTGAGCTTCTCGCGGTTGACGTTGGCGCCGTGTGGGCGCTTGTGGGCGTCGATCACCAGCGCCTGGACCCCGGGGCCCGAGGTCGTCGGGTCGTCGCAGCCGCAGTAGTGCCAGTACTGCCACGAGGTCATGTGGTCGTCCGCGAGGCGGACGATCCGCTCGATCGTCTCGAGGTCGTCCGTGGCGCCGAACTCGGTCAGGAAGGGGACGTCCCCCGTCTCCTCGGACTGCTTGTCGGCGTTCGCGAACACGGTGTCCTCGAGCGGCTCGCAGGACGGTCCCGAGCCGGGCCCCCCGAACGCCCCCGGCAGGCAGTAGTTGTGGAAGGAGAAACCGGCGGCCGGATCACCGGTGTCGGCGAGCTTCGAGTCGGCGCTGAAGTCGAAGGTGACGAGCGGCTCGTAGAAGATCAGCGAGTAGGGGTCGACGAGGCGGATCATGCTGATCATCCGCTCGTTGAACGGCCCCAGGGTGCTCTGGTCGAAGGTCGCGCAGCCGGCGGGGTTGAAGCAGTTGTCGGTGTTGAACGCCGACCCGGGCCAGGGCTCGTTGAGCAGGTCGTACCCGGCCACGTAGGGACGGTCGCGGAACTTCACCGCCACCCGCTTCCAGGCGTCGCCGTAGGCGCGCTGCAGGCCACGTCCCTCGACCGCGGTGTTCGCCCAGAAGTTGTCGAAGGCCCGCTGGAGGCCGGCGTTGACGATGTAGTTGGCGGGGAACCCCTGCTGCGGCTCGGCCGGCACGCCGTCGTCGATCACCTGCCAGTCGGGCCAGCCCTCGCCCTGGAAACGCTCGTTGTAGAGGTCCTGGTGGAAGTCGAGCAGGGTGAAGATGCCGTGCTTGGCGAGTTGCGACTCCGTGCGCGCGATGCTGCGGATGTAGCCGCGCCGGTAGTCCGGCTTCTCCGATCCCGAGGGCGGCCCCGGCTCGAGCCCCTTGTAGATGATCCCGAGCCGGATCGTGTTGAACCCGTGCCGCTTGAGCCAGCGCGCGTCGTTGGCGCCGAAGCCGGCGTCCGCCGGCCGGTACGAGCCGACCTTGTAGACCATGTTGTGGCCGTGCAGGATCACGACCCGGCCGTCCGCGTCGATGAACCAGGGGCCCTCATGTGCGAGCGGCGGCCGCGGCTTGGCGGCGGCGCCGGCGGTGATCGCCAGCAGCGCGATCAGGACCAGCGGCGCCGGCAGGCGGCGCGCCCGCCTCACGGCGCGGCCGCCTCCGCAACCGCGGTCATCCCCTCCACCGTGGCGCTCGCCAGCCCCCGGACGACGGTCACGTCGAGGGCCTCATTTGCGGCCAGCGCGGTCTGAGCCTCGTCGCGATCGCCGGCCGCGATCCCGACCGTGCCCTCAGGCGCGCCGAGGCGCGCGAAGTGGTTGCGGTAGCCGTCGTGGAGGTCGCGGTAGAACGACTCCTCCTTCGCGAGCCGCTCGACCGCGTCGGCGCCGACCGCGGTGCGCACATAGCCGAACACGGGCGGCGTCGCGCGGCCGGCATCGGCGGCGCCGGCATCGACGTGCTCGCGGGCGGCGGCGGCGAACGCGGGCGTCATCCAGTTGAAGAACGCACCGTCGTACGCGCCACCGGCCAGCCGGCACATCTTCGGGCCCATGGCGGCGAGCACCAGGCGCACGCCGGGCACCCGCTCGCGCAGCTCCGGAAGCGCCTCGCGCATCGTCGTCAGCGGCTTCTCCGAGAAGCCCGCTCCAACCCCGAGCCAGAGGCGCTCGCGGTCGAGCCCGAGCCGTTCGATCTGGTCGTCGATCTCGGCGGGCCGGTGGCGATCGAGCGCCATCACCGCGACCCCGAGCTCGACGCCCGGCGCCGCGTCGGCGAATACGCGCAGCGTCTCCAGGCCGAGCGCGCCGGGATGGTCGTTCGACCACAGCGACCCGTAGCCGAGCTCGGCGCAGCGGGCCGCGAGCGGCCCGGCGACCTCGGGGTCAAGCCCCGCGGCGACGCCGAAGCCTCTAGACACTCCGATCGACTCCTCCGCTTCGCGTCCGGGGTCGATCGGGTTTCTGAAACTCGGCCACGGTCTCGACGTGGGGCGTCTGCGGGAACATGTCGACCGGTTTCACGCGCCGCAGCGTATAGCCGGCCTCGACGAGCTGCGCCGCGTTCGGGGCGAGCGTGGTCGGGTTGCAGGAGACGTAGACGATCCGTGGGGCCTCGCACTCGATCACGCGGCGGACGATCTTCTTCGAGAGCCCCGAGCGGGGCGGATCGACGATCACGACGTCCGGCCTGCCCGCCTGATCCAGCAGCGGCGCGATCCCGAGCCGGGCGTCCGCGCCGACGAACCGGGCGTTGCCGATCCCGTTCAGCGCCGCGTTGGTCTCCGCGTCGGCGACCGCCTCGGGAACGCCCTCGAGGCCCCAGATCTCGCCCGCGTGTCCAGCGAGCGAGAGGCCGATCGTCCCGATTCCGCAGAACAGGTCGAAGACCCGCTCACGACCGCTGAGCCCCGCGAACTCCGCCGCGATCGCGTAGAGGCGCTCCGCCATCTCGGTGTTGGTCTGCAGGAAGGCGGTGTGGGAGATCCGGAATCGAAGCCCGCAGAGCTCCTCGGTCAGGTGCTCGGCGCCGAGCACGCCGGTCGGCCCGTCGGTCCCCCCGGCGGGGCCCTCGATCACCGTGTGCAGGTCGACCGGGGGCCGGGGAATCTCCGCGGGCGAGGTGACCAGCCGGCTCTGCAGCTGGCCGGTGCGGCGGCCCTCGCGGACGACGAGGTTGCGCAGGACGCCGGTCTGGGGACCGCTCTCGTAGGCGGGGAGTCCCTCGCGACGCGCCCACTCGCGGAGCGCGTTGCGGGCCGCGTTGTTCGCCTCCGAGGCGAGCCTGCAGTCCTCGACGTCGACGATCTCGGCCCAGCTGCCGCGGCGATGGAAGCCGAGCGCGACCGATTCCTCGCGCGGGCCGAACGAGTACTCGAGCTTGTTGCGGTACCGCCACGGTTCAAGCGCCGGCTCGATCGGCTCGAGCGCGAAGTCGTCGAGGCCTCCGAGCCGGCGAAGCGCCTCGTCGACCTGGCCGGCCTTCTCGGCGAGCTGGCGTTCGTAGCTCATCCCCTGCCAGGGCGCGCCCGGGCACGGCTCGCCGTCGTGGACGCAGGTGTCGGCGATCCGCTCCGGGCTCGGGCTGAGGATCTCGACCATGGTGCCCTCGCCGTAGGAACGCTTCGACTTCGTCAGCCGGACTCGGACGCGATCGCCGGGAAGGGCCCCGCCGACGAACACGACGTAGCCGTCGGCGCGGGCGACCCCACGGCCGCCCTGGGCGAGCGAGTCGATCTCGAGCTCGAGCTCGGCGCCAGCGCGCGGGCGGGTTCGGACCGTCTCCATGGGGCAAGCGTACGCGGCTGGACACATACCCCATCGAGGTTCCCGCGCGGCCGGCCGATCCAGGGGGTGCAAGGAACGCAACCTACGCTCACGAAGGAACCAGTTGCCGATCAAGAAGTCCTGGCGCCTGATCGTCTCGGCCGCCGCTATCACTGCCCTCGCTGCACCAGGCTCCGCTTCCGCGGTCGCCGAAACCCCGCCGCCGGTGCCGCCGATCGACGTGTCGACCTGCAGCCATCCGACCTTTACTCAGGCGCTGCTGCCGTTCGGCGACGCCAACCTCTACACGCTGGCGCCGGGTGGTGCGTTCGACAACGCCGCCGACTGGCAGCTGGCCGGCGGGGCGACGATCACCCCCACGACCCAGCCCGACGGTAGCGTCGGCGGGGTCCTCGACCTGCCCGGCAAGTCGCAGGCCACGAGCCCGGTGATGTGCATCACCCCCGATTACCCGACCGCTCGCCTGTGGTCGCGCAACGTCGCCGACGACGAGGACGTGCGCTTCAACGTCCAGTACTGGGACGCCGCGAAGCTCGAGTGGACCAAGCCGAAGGAGAACGGCAAGTTCAAGGCCACCAAGGACGGAGTCTGGACGCTCTCCAAGGAGATGCCCGTCAAGCCGGACGACGACCTCGGCTGGCAGCAGGTCCGCTTCACGCTCCATGTCCAGGGTGACCCGAAGAAGCACCGGGTCCAGGTCGACAACTTCTGGGTCGACCCACGGGCGAGCCGGTAGGCCGGCCGGGAAGTTGGACGCATGCCCGATCGAGGATCGGGCGTCGCACACCGATGCACGGGATGCACGGAACGGAAAGCAACACCGCTCAAGGAGGAACGAAGTTGCCCATCAAGAAGACCTGGCGCCTGATCGTCTCGGCCGGCGCCCTCACTATCGCTTTCGCCACCGCAGGCCCGGCGTATGCCGGCCCGAAGGAGGACCGCCACCAGGTTGCAGACGGCCCCGTGACGCCGCTGCCGGTGCCGCCACTCGAGGAGGGGAGCTGCGCTCATCCCGAGCTCTCGCAGCCGCTGTCGATCTTCGGTGACGACAACACCTATGGCCTCGCCCCCGGCGGCATGTTCTCGAACGCCGCGGATTGGCGACTGAGCAGCGGCGCGAAGATCGTCGAGACGATCCAGCCCGACGGCTCGACCGGCGGTGTGCTCGAGCTTCCCGGCACGGGCCAGGCGACGAGCCCGGTGATGTGCATCACCACCGACTATCCGATGGCTCGCGTGTGGTCGCGAACCGTCAGCGGCAACGACCTCGTCTCCTTCAACGTCCAGTACCTGGACAAGGGCACCGGTCTGTGGACGGGTTTGAAGAACAACGGCGCCTTCGCCGGCCCGGTCTACTGGAACCAGGGCTTCGACTGGTCGAGCTACACCGACTGGGCGGTCGCCTGGGCGGAGTACGCGAACTCCAGGTACGGCGAGTGGCTGAAGAACGCCGGCTTCGTCCAGGGCGTCAAGGCCGGCTGGAGGCTGTCGCCGGAGCTGGCGGTCACCCCGAACCCGGATGACCCGGGGTGGCAGCAGATCCGCTTCACCTTCTACGCCAACGGCTCCACCAAGAGCAAGTCCCAGATCGACAGCTTCTGGGTCGACCCGAGGGCGAGCCGCTAGGCACGGCGCCGGCACCTTGCGGGCACACGCCCGGGCCTTTAGGGGCCCGGGCGTGGGCCTAAACGGATGTTCGATAAAGGCGGGCGCTCCATCGACCGATGGGAGCCCAGCAGAGGACTCGTGGCCGAGCAGATTGAGTCGATCGGCACATGAGGGGGCAGGCAAGGAAGTTGCACGAATGTCCGATGTAGGAAGGGGCGGCCGGAGTCGATGGAAAGAGCAGTCGCCAATCAGGTCGAAAGGGGCAGGGATGCCAATTAAGAAGTCGTGGCGTGTAGCAGTTGCAATGGGGAGCACGATCGCGATGCTGGCAACCGCCGGCCCGGCGCTCGGGGCCGCCGATACGCCGCCCCCGGTCCCGCCGCTCGACGAGGCCACCTGCGCGCACCAGCCGCTTTCGCAGGCGCTGCTGCCGTTCGGCGACACCAACCTCTACACGCTGGCGCCCGGTGGGGCGTTCTCCAACGCGCTCGACTGGCAGCTCGCCGGCGGCGCGACCATCCTGCCGACCACCCAGCCCGACGGCTCGGCCGGAGGGGTCCTGAGCCTGCCCGGCAAGTCGCAGGCCACGAGCCCGGTGATGTGCATCACCACCGACTATCCGATGGCCCGCCTGTGGGTCCGTAACGCCGCCGACGACGAGGACGTCCGCTTCAACGTCCAGTACTGGGACAAGGAGCACCTGGAGTGGACGAAGCCGAAGGAGAACGGCAAGTTCAAGGCCCAGAAGGACGGCGCCTGGTCCCTCTCCAAGGAGCTGGACATCAAGCCCGACAAGGACGATCCGGGCTGGCAGCAGGTCCGCTTCACGCTCCACGTCCAGGGTGACCCGCGCAAGCACCGGGTCGAGGTCGACAACCTCTGGATCGATCCGCGGGCGAGCAGGTAGGGCGTGTCCGAAGCAGCCCTGACCGGCGCCGCGCTGCATCGCGCCGAGGTCGAGCGCCTGCTCGAGGCGTCGTTGCCGCGGCGGGCCCGGAGCCTCCCGCGGCGCGAGCTCACGGTCGAGGTCTCCCTAACCGTGATCTTCGTCGCGGCCGCCGTCGTCCTGACCGCGGTCGGCTCGGCGCCCTTGTGGGCGGCGCCGATGGCGCTGGCGATGGTCGGCGCCTATGCGATCGCCTCGCGCGTCGCCTACCCGATCGCCACCGGAGTCGCCGTCCCGACGCAGCCGTTCCTGGTCGGGATGTTCGCGTTCGCCGACGTGCGCCTGGTGCCTGTGCTCGCCCTCGCCGGTCTGACCCTGGGGACGATCGCGGCCTGTAGCACAGGCCGGGCGCGCTGGGACCGGATCAGCTTTGCCGGCGGCGACCTCATGCACGTCCTCGGGCCGGCGATCCTGCTGCTCGCGCTCGGCTACACCAACGCCGCGGAGGCGCCATGGCAGGTGATCGTGGCGGCCTTCGGCGCGCAGTGCGCGGTCGAGCTCGTCACCTCGACGGCGAGGGACTGGATCACATCCGGGATCCGGCCACAGATCCAGGTTCTGGTCCTGGCGCAGGTCTGGGCGCTGGACGCGGCTCTGACGCCGATCGGGATCATGGCCTGCGCGACCGCCGACATGACCGGCCTCGCGTGGCTTCCGCTCACGCTCTTGCCGCTGGTCGCCGTGGTCGCTCACTCGGCGCGGGACCGCACCGAGCGGATCGACCGGCTGCGACTGCGGCTCGAGGACCTGCAGCGTGAGCGTCAGCGCCTGCAGACCGCCGTCAAGCGGATCGGGGACGCCTTCGCCTCGCGGCTCGACCTCGACGCCCTGGTCAGCATCCTTGCCGGGGCGACGCTCGACGCACTTGACGCACAGGCCGGCCGGGGGACCGTTGTTCACGGCTCCGGGCGCCCGAGCTTCTCCGCCGAGGCTTCGCAGGGGCTGCGGCCATTGCTCGATCGCGCCGAGGAGCAGGCCCTGGACGGCGAGACGGTCGCCGAGGTTCACGACGAGGCTGGTTGGGCGCTGGCCGCGCCGATCAGCCCCGCGGGCGGCCCGATCGCGATCGTCAGCGTCGCTCGCGTCGGCTCGCCGTTCACCAGGGCCGAGCGCGAGGTCGTCGAGTACCTGTGCCTGCAGGCGGCGGTTGCCGCCGGCGACATCGCCCGCCACAAGGTGCTTCACCGCCAGGCGGTCACCGACGCGCTCACGGGGGTCGCCAACCACCGCAGCTTCCAGGAGCTGCTCGAGGACGTGTTCAAGATCCGCCGCACCACCGGCGCCTCGGTCTCGCTGCTCCTCCTCGACCTCGACGACTTCAAGCGCGTCAACGACACCTACGGCCATCAGACCGGCGACCGCGTGCTCTCAGCGATCGGCCAGTGCCTGTTGCGCAACTGCCGCCTCAACGACGAACCCGCCCGCTACGGCGGCGAGGAGTTCGCGATGGTGCTCCCGGATACGGACATCGCCAGCGCGACGCAGCTCGCCGAGCGGCTGCGCTCGGAGATCGAGGCGCTGCGCTTCCACGGTCCGACCGGCGACCCCCTCAACGTCACGACCTCGATCGGCGTCGCCACCGCCGGCAAGGCCGCGCCCGACAAGACGGCGCTGATCGCGGCGGCCGACTCGGCGCTGTACGAGGCCAAGTCGGAGGGCAAGAACCGGGTCAGCGTCGCCGCGGCATCGTCGCCGGCATGGATGGCGCGGCCGCGGGCCCAAAACGACCTGCCCAACCAGATGCGCCGGGGGCTGGAGCGCGACGAGTTCGTCCTCCACTACCAGCCGAAGGTCGCGCTGCCGAGCGGGTCGATGATCGGGGTCGAGGCGTTGCTTCGGTGGCATCACCCGGAGCTCGGACTGCTCGGGCCGGCCCGGTTCCTGCCCTGGGCCGAGGGCACCGAGCTGATGCCGGAGATCACCGCCTGGGTGCTCGACCGCGCGCTCGCCCAGACCGTCGCGTGGAGCGAGGTGGGTTGGGACCTGCCGGTGGCGGTCAACATCAACACCCAGGACCTGGGGGACGACGGGTTCCCGGCCAAGGCCGCCCGGGCGCTTCGCAACGCGGGCGCCGCGCCGAGCCAGCTGACGCTCGAGATCACCGAGCACATGGCGATCGCGACCGTCGACAACGTGATGGGCGTGCTGGCCGACCTGCGCCGAACCGGGATCACGGTCTCGATCGACGACTTCGGGACCGGCCACTCCTCGCTCACCAGGCTGCGCGACCTGCCGGTCGACGAGCTGAAGCTCGACCGTGACCTGCTGCGCCAGAGCCCCAGCAGCCAGGATCTCGCGATCACCCGCGCCGCGATCGCGCTCGGCCGCGACCTCGGGCTGACCGTGGTCGCCGAGGGCGTCGAGGACGCCGAGCGGCTCGACTTCCTGATCTCCATGCAGTGTGACGCGGCGCAGGGCTATTACATCTGCCCGCCGTTGCTGCCGAAGGAGCTCGAGCGCTGGGCCGGTACCCAGCTGCTGCCGGCCGACGTCGACGGCAGCAGCGGCGCGCGCCGCAACAGCCGCGCCGTCGCTACTTAGTAGCCGGTTTCCGGCGGCTACTTGAGCTGCTGGTCGATCGCCTCGAGGACGCCCTTGCGCGCCTTGCCGCGCTTCTCCTGAGTTCGGACCTTGCGCAGATCGGCCTTGTTCAGGTCCTTCAGCCTCGACTTCACCTGACCGGCGGTCAGCTGGTCGTAACCGGTGATCGCCGGTCCGGGAGCGCCGGTGCGCCGGCGCAGCTTGTCGGCCTCGGCGAGCGGACGGTCGGCGGCGTCACGAGCTGCGCGTGCCGCGCGCCCGCCCGCGCGGCGCGCCTGCCGGCGGGTTGACGAGCCGCGAGCCTCGAGCTCCTTGCGCGCCTTCGTCGCTCTGCCCTCGACCTCCTTGCGCGCCTGCTCGAGCAGCTTTTCGAGGTCGCGGATCAGGTCGTCGGTTGCCTTGCGGCTCCGGCTGACCAGGTTCGAGACCAGCTCGTTGGCGTCGGCTCGGGTCATCCGCCCGCGCTTGACGGCGTCGTCGACGACCTCCTGGACGCGCTCGCGAGGCACGGTGACGTTGGACTCCAGGGCGCTGCGGCTGCGCTCGAGCGCGTCGCGGAACGCCTGCACGCTCTTGTCAGAACGGCCGGCCGAGGCGCGGCGTCGCGAGGACGCGCCGGAACGCGCGGGCTTCGACTTCGCTCGGGAGGCGGGCTTTGCCTTCGTTCGGGAGGCGGGCTTCGCCTTCGCTCTCGAGGCGGGCTTCGCCTTCGCTCTCGAGGCGGGCTTCGCCTTCGTGGTTGACTTCGGCTTCGCCTTCGTGGTCGAGCGCTTGCGCGCGCCTGCGGACTTCGCGCCTCCGGACGTGGTCGCCATTGTGCCTCCTCGAGCTCTGGCGTCGGGGTACGTGCGGACTATCGCATTTCCGCATCTACCCGGGATCGCCGGATCTAGATCGCGCTACGAACGTTGCCTGGACCGGCGCGTGATCGGAGAGTCGGATCGCGAGCCCGTCCTCGTCGACCTCGCGCCGCTCGGGCGGCCAGGGATCGGCCGGCTCGGCGATCTCGAGCCCGCGGACGAGCAGGTGGTCGAGCGACGCGGGGCCGGTCGGCGCCCGCAGGTCGAGCTCGGCTGCGAGGCGGTCGAAGAGGTCGGTGTCCCGAGAACGCAGGTTGAGGTCGCCGCCGAGGAGCAGGGGCGCGGTGCCCGCCCACTCGCTCGCCCGCTGCGCCGCCAGCCAGATCTCGCGCTCGGCGGCGCGGCGACGGGCGGGCCCGGCGCTGGCGTGCAGGTTGGCGATGCAGATCTCGAGTCCGAGCGAGGCCGGGGCGGCGCGGCTGAACGCCATCGCGCGGCGCTCGGGGCGCGGACCGGGGGTGAGCTCGAGCTCGCGGCGCTCGCGGATCTGCCCGCGGACCAGGGTCAGGTTCGAGCCGCCCTCGTTCGAGGCGATCAGGTCCGGGTTGAGGCGCGCGAGAAGCGAGCGCAGCGGCGTCAGCGAGTTGCGCGAGGTGAGCGCCGCGTGACCCTCGGCGCCCGTCGCCGCGACGAGCCGGGCGGACCAGCGCGGCGGACACTCCTGGAGCAGCGCCACGTCCCAATCGGCGGCGGCGAGCAGGCCCGCGAACTCGTCGAAGAGGTCGCGGTTGACCTGGGCGTGGGTGGCGTCGCGCTCGGTGGTCCGGAGCAGGCGCGAGCGCCAGGTCGCGAGCGCCGGGTTCGGCGGCTGGTCGCGGCCGTGAAAGAGGTTCCAGGTCAGTGCCCGCAGCTCCATCGCCAATAGAATGCCCGGCTTGAACGGGGCGCCCAGACACTTTCTGACCGGTGAGGAGCTTTCTGCGGCCGAGCTCGGGGCCCTGCTGGACCGTGCGGACGAGCTGAAGCGCGGCCGGGCGGAGGGGGTCGGCGGCGAAGCGCTCGCCGGGAAGACGGTGGCGCTCTTCTTCGAGATGCCCTCGACCCGGACCCGGGTCTCGTTTCAGGTCGGGGTCGCGGAGCTCGGCGCGCATCCGCTGCCGCTGCGCGCCGACGAGCTGCAGCTCGGCCGCGGCGAGTCGATCGCCGACACCGCCCTGGTGCTGTCGCGCTACCTGCACGCGATCGTGATTCGGTCGGGCTCGCACGAGACGGTGGCCGAGCTCGCCGCGGGCGCGGCGATCCCGGTCGTCAACGGGCTCACCCCGCTGCACCATCCGTGTCAGGCACTTGCCGACCTCCAGACGCTGCGCGAGCGGCTCGGCGAGCTCGCCGGGGTGAAGGTCGCGTACGTCGGTGACGGCAACAACGTCGCCCGCTCGCTGGCGATCCTCGGCCGCACCGCCGGGGCCGAGGTCCGGGTGGCGACGCCGCCCGGCTATGAGCTCGAGCCGGGGCTGGCGGCACTCGACACCAACGACCCGCGTGAGGCGGCCGCCGGTGCCGACGCGCTCTACACCGACGTCTGGGTGAGCATGGGGGACGAGGAGGACGCCGGCCGCCGCCGCGCCGACCTCGGCCCGTATCAGCTCAACGAGGAGCTGCTCGATCTCGGCTCGGAGCGCGCGATCGCGCTCCACTGCCTGCCGGCGCACCCCGGTGAGGAGATCTCCGAAGGGGCGCTGTACGGCGAGCGGTCGGCGGTCTGGGACCAGGCGGAGAACCGTCTGCACGCCCAGAAGGCGCTCCTTGAGTACGTGCTCGGCTGAGTCCCGATTCGACCGCGCGGCGAAGCCGGACGGCTCGATCTCCGACATTCGGCCCTGGAAAGCCGCCCGCCGCCCGCCGATCCTGGTCGGATGCAACGGCTCTCGGCGCTCGACACCTCTTTCCTCCGGGTGGAGACACCGAGCGCCCACATGCATGTCGGGTGGCTGGCAACTCTCAAGCTGCCCGACGGGTCAAGGGAGTTCGACCCGACGAAGCTCATCGAGCGGATCGCCGCCCGCATCCATCTGGCGCCGCGCTTTCGGCAGCTGGTCGCACCGGCGCCGCTCGGCGAGCCGATCTGGGTCGACGACCCGGATTTCCGGCTCGACCGCCACGTGACGGTCGCGCCGGACCCGGTGCGGGGACGACGCGAGCTCGAGCGGTTGGCGGGCGGCTTCCTCTCTCGGCAGCTCGACCGACGCAGGCCCCTGTGGCAGATCGTCGTCGTTCCCCGCGCCGGTCCGGGTCGGGCCGCGGTCCTCGGCAAGGTTCACCACGCGATGGTCGATGGGATCGCGGCGGTCGAGCTCGGAACGCTGCTCTTCGACCTGGCGCCGGACGCGGCGCTGCCCGAGCCCGGCGACTGGGAGCCCGAGCCGGTCGAGGCGCCGCTGCGGATCGCGGTCGACGCGCTCGCCGACAGCGCCCTCGAGCAGTTCCGGGCCGCGCGGCGGGTGGCGGCGATGGGGCTGCGGCCGCGGTCGAGCCTGCGAGTGGCGGAGACGATGCGCCGGGCGGCGCTCTCGCTCGCCGAAGACGTGATCCACCCCGCGGCGCCGTCGTTCGTCAACGCCGAGATCGGGTCGCGCCGCGCCCTGGTCACCGAGAGCGTGGCGCTCGCGCGGCTGGAGCGGGTGAAGCGGGCTCGGGGCGCGAAGCTCAACGACGTCGTGCTCGCGGTCGTTGCCGGGGCGCTGCGGCGGTTCGCGGCGGTCGCCGGTGCCGAGCCGCGCCCGCTGCGGGCGATGGTCCCCGTCAGCGTCCGGGCGGCCGCCGACGCGCCGGCTGAGGGCAACCGGATCACGTTCGCCTTCGTCGACCTGCCGCTCGACGAGCCCGACCCGGCGCGGCGGCTGGCCCTGGTCTGCGAGCGCACCGGCGAGCTGAAGCAATCGGGGCGGATCGCCGGCTCGGACGCGCTGCTGCGGTCGATGGTCCAGCTGCCCGGGTTCCTGAAGGAGCGCGCGGCCCGGCTGGCCGCGAGCCCGCGGATGTACAACCTCGCCGTCTCCAACGTCCCCGGCCCGCGGGTGCCGCTGTACGCGGCGGGCGCCCTGGTCGAGTCGATCCACCCGGTGATCCCAACCTCCGACGGCCACGCGATCGCGATCGGCGTGCTCACCTATCGCGATTCGCTGCACTTCGCCGCCTACGTCGACCCGGAGGCGCTACCCGACGCGCCGGAGCTCGCGGCGCTGTTCCGCGGGTCGGTCGCTGAGCTCGAGCACGCGGTGGTGCGCGGGCGGCGGCGCCAGCCCGGGACGGCGGCGCGCGGGCCCGGCCCGCGGGGAGCGCGGACGTCCATCTCGGCCGCCTCGGGATAGACGCCGCGGGATCGACATCGAGCCGCACCCAGACCACCGTATGGGTGGGTGTCGGTGCGGCTCACCGTCACGCCTAGACTTCGACCGAGCGCGGCCCCGTGGTGTAACGGTCAGCACATCAGGTTTTCATTCTGGGAGCGCGGGTTCGACTCCCGCCGGGGCTATCAGCGCCCCACCGTCGCCTAACCTCCAGCGCCGATGCAGCCTGAGATCCACCTCGGCCCGGTCACCCTGCAGACGTTCGGGATCATGTTCGCGCTCGGGTTCATCGGCGCGGGCCTGCTGGTTGCGCGGCGGCTGAAGGAGCTGGGCAAGCCCCCCGATTGGGCCTACGAGCTGATCTTCGCGGCGCTGATCGGCGGGATCGTCGGCTCGCGGCTCGACTTCATCATCGAGAACTACGACGAGGTCTCCGACGACCTGCTCGGCAACCTCTTCTCCGGCTCCGGGCTGGTCTGGTACGGCGGCGCGATCGGGGGTGCGATCGCGGTCGTGCTCTGGGCGTGGTGGCGCAAGATGCTCAACCTCACCCTGCTCGACATCTGCGCCCCCGGGCTGGCGATCGGCTACGCGATCGGGCGGATCGGCTGCCAGCTCTCGGGCGACGGCGACTACGGCATCCCCTGGGACGGGCCGTGGGCGATGGCGTATCCCGACGGCACGGTCTCCACCGACGTCCCCGTCCACCCGACGCCGATCTACGAGACGCTGGCGATGGGCCTGGTCACCTACGTTCTCTGGCGGCTGCGGACCCGCTTCCGGCCGGGCCTGCTGTTCGCCCTCTACCTGGTGCTCGCCGGCGTCGAGCGCTTCCTGGTCGAGTTCGTCCGCCGCAACGACGACGTCGCGCTCGGGCTCACCCAGGCCCAGCTGCTGAGCGTGGCGATGGTCGTCGTCGGCGGCGCCTGGCTGATGGAGAAGGCGCGGCGCGGTGAGCTTTGGGCGGGTCCGGCCACTGCCGGACCGGCCGACCCGTAGCCGACCGTGCGGCCGTAACCTCAGCCACCGGGTGGCCATAAGCAGGTGATGAGTCCGTCGCCTTTCGACTCCGCGGCGTTCGGGGAGCTCGTCGACCGCCACCACCCCGCTCTGTACGCGTTCGCGCGCCGGCGCGTCGCGGAGCAGGCGTCGATCGAGGACGTGCTGGCCGACACCTTCCTCGTTGCCTGGCGGCGCCGAGCCGAGATCCCGGACCCGGCACTTCCGTGGCTTTACGGGGTCTGCCTGCGGACGATTTCGACGCACCGGAGATCCGGGCGTCGTCGCGCCCGGCTGTGGGGCCGCCTGTCTTCCCAGCCGCAGGAGAGCGGACGCGACCCGGCCGACGTACACGCCGCGCGTTCGGAGATCAACCGGGCGTTCGCGCAGCTATCGGAGGGTGAGCGCGAGACCCTGCGGCTGATCGCCTGGGACGGCCTTTCCACGGAGGATTCCGCGAACGTCCTCGGTATCACGCCCGGGGCGTTTCGCGTCCGCCTCCATCGTGCCCGGCAGGCGCTCGCGAAACATCTGGCCGCCGACGGCCATGAACAGGTGATGCCCCGGCCGGCCGATCAGACACAGGCGGAGTCGGCGCGATGACCGCTGACGAGCGCGATCCGCTTCTCGACCGCCTGCACGACGTCGACCCGGCCCGTGCGGACCTCGGTGACGAGGCACTCGTGCGGGCGAACGTCAAGCGACGAGCGGAGCGGGTGCTCGGTGACCCCGATCCACCGAGGCGCTCTCGGCGGGCGGGGTTTCTGGTCGCCGGGGCCGGGGGGCTGGCGGCTGCTGTGCTGGCGATCGTCCTGGCCGGCGGAGGCGACGGACTCTCGCCCGGTCCCGAGCGGGCGCTGGCGATCGAGAAGGGTCCTAACGGGGTGACGCTGACGATCGAGGATTCCGACGCGAGCGCGGACGAGATGAACCAGGAGCTCGAGGCGGCGGGAATCGACCGTGTGCGTGTGTTCTCAGTGCCCGGATCGCCCAATCACGCCGGTACCTGGGCCGGGACCATCGAGCTCGGTGCCGCCTGCGAGGGCGGACCGAGTCGATTCGGTTACGGCATCCGGATCCCGTACCACGGGATCATCGGGCCACCGGCGCCCGGGAGGGGCTTCGTTGACCTCGAGCTGCCGCAGGGGCCGATCGGGCCGGACCAGGCCGTCGCGGCTGGGACGGTGCTGCAGAGCGGAAGCGGGAAGCGAGCGATCGTCAGCACCGATACCGGAGACGGATCGACCTATGCGCCCTCCGTCCTGATCGCCATTCGCTCGCGGTCGGAAAGCGACGGACCGGACGCGAAGGTGTTCGGCGTTGAACAACTGTCCGCGTTGGGCGGCGACTTCGAGCCCTACGCCCAGGCCCTCTCGGATGGCGATGCGGAGTGCGGTGAGCTCGGGCTGGAGCCGCCACTCCCGGACTCGGCGAGCGCCGCCGACGAAAATGCCGACCGGCTGCTGGAAGGCGGACCAGTCGTGCCCCGCTGCGTGGTCAAGGTCCTCGGGACCGGGCTGTTTTCCATCGAGGGCAAGGTCACCGCCAGCGACGCCCGCAAGATCCATGCGTGCAGCGACCGGATCGGAGACGCCGTTGCACGAGAGCACGCGCAGCTGAGGGCTCGGCGAGAACGAGAGGTCGAACGGATCGACAGCGAGGCGGACCTTCCCGCCATCGTCCGTGCTCGCCTCGGCTCGAGCCGGCACGCCGCGCACGGGGGCGTGAACCCGAGCAAGCGCGGCATCGACACGGGGGCCGTCGTCCTCAGCGATCCCGATGGACACGACCACCGAACCTCACCCAAGCGTCGCGGGGAGTATGTGAACGTGCATTGCGCGGCGCGCGGGGGGACGGACCGAGAGTTCTATGCGACCACGTTCCTGGAGGGCGAACCGATCGCAAACGCGCAGGTGTCCTGCCGCGCCCACGGGCCGGGGCGCTCCACTCACATCGTGAAGGTGAAGGAGCTGGGCGTTTACGAGATCCATCTCAACGGGGCCGGCTTCGAGGACTTCGTGATTCGCGCACCCACGACTTCGAAGCCCGGTGGCAACGACAACGTCCTGGCGCCACCCGCGGGATGAACTCGAACTAGACCGTGCGCAGCAGGCCACCGTCGATCGGGATCGAGGTCCCGGTGATGTAGGCGGCGCGGTCCGAGCACAGGAAGGCGACCAGATCGCCGTACTCCTCCGGCCGGCCGAGCCGGCCCGCTGGAACGTCCTTCGCGGCGTGCTCGAGCATCTGCTGCTCCCCGCCCCAGTTGGCAGCCAATCGGTCGGTCGCGAAGCGGCCGGTGGCGATGTCGTTGACCGTGACCCCGTCGGCGGCGACCTCGCGTGCGACGGTCTTCAGGAAGGCGACCAGCCCCGGTCGATGCGAGTTCGACAGCGCCAGCCCGGGGATCGGTTCCTCGGTCGCGCTCGAGCCGACGTTGACGATCCGTCCCCAGCCGCGTTCTCGCATTGCCGGCAACACCGCCTCGATCAGCAGCCGGGGCGCGAGCACGAGCGAGTCGTACGCGCGGCGCCACTCGTCGATGTCGTGGTCCAGGGCCTCGCCGATCGGTGGCCCGCCGGTGTTCGTGACCAGGATGTCGACCGGCCCGAACTTCCTCACCACCTCGGTTGGCAGTCGCGGCAGCCGGCCGAGCTCCGCCGTGTCGTACTCGAACGCGGCCGTTTCGCCGCCGATCCGGGCGATCGCCTCCTCGAGGCGGCTGCGGGAGCGGCTGACCAGCGCCACCTTCGCGCCCTCGCGTACCAGCGCCTCGGCGATCCCCGCGCCGATCCCCTTGCTCGCGCCCATGACGATCGCGACGCGACCTTCGATCTCGAGATCCATGTGCCCAACCTAGTACACGGGGCGCGTGTACCAGCGGGCTCGGCGACCGGAAGGTAGGGTCCGCGTGATGCCCGAGTCGGACCTCTACGAGCAGCTGATCGCCGCCGCCGACGGCATCTACGGGGGCGGGCGTGCCGGCACTCGCGCACTTCACGCGAAGGGCGCCTGGTGCGAGGGCACCTTCGTCGCCTCGCCCGCCGCCGGCGAGCTCTCGACCGCGTTTCATCTCAGCGGCGAGCCGATCCCGGCTCTGATCCGCTTCTCCAACGGCCCCGGGGACCCCGAGGCGGCCGACTTCGAGCGCGAGGCCCGCGGGTTCGCGGTCAAGCTCCGCGGCGCGGACGGGGAGGAGACCGACATCCTCGCCACGACCTCGCCGGCGTTCGTCACCCGGACGCCGGAGGAGTTCCTCGAGCTGCTCGAGCTGCGCCGCCCCGACCCCGACACCGGACAGCCCGACTTCGAGAAGCTCGGCGCCTTCCTCGCCGCGCATCCCGAGGCGCAGACCGCGATCCAGGGCACGGTCGGCGTCGGCCCCCTGGCCAGCTTCGCCACCACCGTCTACTACTCGCCCCACACCTTCCTCCTCGTCGACGCCGCAGGCGAGCGCAGTCCCGTTCGCTACCGCTGGATCCCGGAGGCCGGCGAGGAGCGGCTCGAGGACGACGAGGCGCAGGCGCGCGGCCGCGACTACCTCTACGAAGACCTCCGCGAGCGCCTCGCCGGCGACGGCACGATCGCCTTCGCGCTTCGCCTCCAGCGCCCGGACGCCGACGACCCGCTCGACGACCCGACCGCGCTCTGGCCCGACGAGCGTGAGTTCGTGGACGCGGGCCGGCTCGAGATCACCGCTGCCATCGACGACCCCGAGCGGGACGACCGCATCGACGTCTTCGACCCGCTGCGCTGCACCGATGGCGTCGAGCCGTCCGACGATCAGATCCTGCATGCGCGCCGCAGGGCCTACTCCGTTTCCGCGTACCGCCGGTGGGGCCGCCCGCCGGGGCCAGTGCCCGATTAGTGACTGACGTCCGCCAGGACTTCAAGCGCTCCTCGCGCTTCGGGATCATCGGGGTCGGCGTCGTCATGGTCCTCACCGCGGCGATCGGGCAGCTGTTCGGCTCGGGCGCCAACCCGACCGGCGCCTTGATCGCGATCTTCGCCATCGTCTTCGGGTTCGCCGGCGTCCTTCTCTATCTGCAGCGGCGCGACGTCGACCGTGGCGAGGCGCGAGCGAAGCGGGAGGCGATCGAGGCGGCCGAGCCGGTGGACGATCCCACCACGGCCAGCCAGATGTCCCTGCTCGCCGACCTCGCCACCGGCCCGATCGACCGCGCGGCGATCGCCGCGGCCTCGGGACGCACCTGGGGAATCGCCCGGGGCTCGATCAACTCCGGCGCGGTGATGTTCGTCCTGATCGCCTGCGCCGTGCTCCCCTGGCAGCTCTCCGCCGGCAAGGAGGCCTGGTCGATCGTCGTCTTCGTCCCCGCGATCATCATCTACGCGGTCTATCTGGCGGCGAGGGTGATCATGCCCGGCGGCACCCTCGACCGGGCCTATGACGATGCCGCCCCGACGCTCGGCGCACTCGGGCTCGCCGAGGCCGAGCGGCCGCCGGTAAAGATCCGTCGCCGCCCGTTGGGCCCGCAGCCATTCCAGCATGAGCTCGAGGGCGCGATCGCCTACACCGGGCAGCGCCATGGCCGCGCGGTCTCGATCCGGATCGACGGCGACGGGGTGACGACGACCTTGGGCGGGCCGGTCAACCGCTTCGAGGTCGAGGCCCGCGATCAGCGCCTGCGGGCGACCCCGAGCTCGCCGCCGGCGGTCGCGGCCGTCCTCGACCCGCTGCGGGCGTCCTCGTACTGGAATGGCGTCGTGGTGCGCGGCGGCGATGCCGGCGTCACGGTCGAGCGCCGCGGCAGCGGCGCGGGCGAGCATTGGATGCGCGACTTGTGGCTCGCCGAGCACCTCGCCGACGCGGCCGGCGCTTGACGGGGCCGGGCTGTCGGCACAATTCGTGGATGGTCGGCCGGCGCTTCTGGATCTGCCTCGCACTGCTGGCGACGCTCGCCGCGCCGGCGAGCGCCGGCGCCTCGGTCCTCTACGTCGGCGACAGCCTCGGCGTCGGCACGGCGCCGTACCTGCGCTCGCAGCTCGGTGGTACCGGGCTCGAGGTCGACGCCGAGATCGGGCGGCCGAGCGGCACCGGCGTCGACGTGCTCGGCTCGCTGATCGCACCGGAGCACGACGTCGTCGTCTTCGACCTCGGCACCAACGACGACCCGGCGGCGCCGCAGGTGCTCGCCTCCGATCTCGCCGAGGCTCGCCAAATCGCCGGAGACCGCTGCCTGGTGATCGCGACGCTCAACCGCCCGCCGCTCAACGGCGTCCCCGTCGACGGCCTCAACCGGGCGGTGAACTCGTTCGCGGCGCGCGACCTGAACGTCTCGCTGGTCGACTGGCACGCCGCGGCCGCGAGCCGGCCGGGGATGCTGATCGACGGCGTCCACGCCGACGCCGACGGCTACGCGCTGCGTTCCAGGCTGTTCGCGGACGCGATCTCCTCATGCACCGCCTTCGGCGGCAGCTCCGGATCCACGCCGCCGGCCGAGCTCGAACACGAGAGCGGCGAGCTCCCGCCGGCCGCCTCGGCCGGACGGAACACCGGCCGGGGCACCGACTCCGCAAGGCCCGCCCATCGACGCCGCGGCGAGCGCGAGGCCGAGGTCCTGGTGATCGCCACCGAGGTCGCGCGCGCGATCGCCACCGGCGCCGATTTCGGCTGAGCGGGGGCGCCATCGATGGCGCCCCCGCGCCACGCTACCTGCGCTTCGCGACCGCCTTCGCCTTCTGCGTCGTCAGCTCAGCGACCTCGGCCGAACCGATCTCGACGTTCAGCTTCAGCTTCCGGTTGTCGCGGAAGTACCGCTTGCCCTTGCCGGTCAGCTTCAACTTGAGCTTCTTCGACGTGCCGCCGCCAACCTTCGCGACCTTGCCCCGGGCGACCTTGAACTTCGTCTTGTAGCCGTTCGCCCTGCCGGTCGCGGCCGCTTCGACGTCGTGGCAGGCGGCGAACTTGCCCGGGCAGGACATGCTGCCGACCAGGCTCGATCCCTTCACCTTCAGGGTGCGAGAGGCGAGCTTGGGATGCGGCTCACCGAGCGCGGCGAAGTCGGCGGCGAGCTCGTAGCCATCCGGCTGGAACTTCTCCGCGGGGGCGCTGACCAGGCCCTTCAGCGAGCCCGGCTTCTCCCGCACCGGGAGGCGGAGCTCCAGTTGCTTCACGTTCACCGGCTGCTGGTCGTTCGACCGCCGCCCGTAGCTCTGTCCGGCGCTGGCGTCGGCCGGCAGCAGCTCGAGCTTCGCCACGTGTCCCTCGGCGAACCGCCAGGCGTTCGGGTGCAGCTGGAAGACCTGCCTGGTTGGACCGCCGCTCGCGGGGCGCCACAGCCCGCGCGCGACGAGCGTCTCCTGGCCGTCCGGGCCGACGTCGAGCAGGCGCGCCGCGACCTGGGAGGTGTCGCCCGGAAGCGTGAACTTCGCGATCACCGTCGCCGACCCGAGCAACGTGTACCGACCCTTCCGTGCCGGATCGAGTCGGTACGTCGCGGTTCCCGGCTGGTCGGCGCCGTTCGCAGTCGCGCAGGCGCCGCCGCCGAAGATCGGGTCGAACGTCTGCGCGATCGCCGGGTCACCGGCGGTCGGCTCGATCGTCCTCTGCGGCTTGGACTCGAACCGGATCTCGCCCTTCGCGATCGTCGCCCAGCTGGTGGCCGTGTACGGCCTGCCGGAAGGCTCCGTGCTCGGACAGGTCTGCCTGTACGCGGTGACCCCGTCATCGGGCTGCGAGCCGACCCCCTTGACGTAGTAGTCCATGAACGCGTTCTCGGCCGCGACCAGGGCGGCGATGACGTCGTCCTTGTTCTGGCCGCGCGGGTGCCCGAAATCGCCGAAGAACAACGAGAGGTGCGCGTCATCCGGGTACTCCGTTCGCGTCCGGTTGTAGAAGCGGATCGTCTCGTCGGCCGGGAACAGGTCGTCGGTGAACCCGCTCGACATCAGCAGCGGCGCGGGCGGGATCGAGTGGTCGATGGAGTAGGACGAGTGGTGCGCGGTGATCTCGTCGATCGCCGCCTGCGCCGCGGCGCCATAGGGCTCGCCCGCGTCGAGCAGCTGCTTCCAGCCGACGAGGTCAGCGGTCGGGTCGGTCCCGGCCGCGGCGTAGTACCCCGGCGCCCCCAGGCCGGACACGTACAGGCCGGTGATGAAGGACTGCTTCTCGACGCCGATCCGGCCGCGGTACGGCGAGTCGGCGACGTAGTCGAGCGTGCTGCCGTTGGGGACCAGCGAGTACGCCAGATCCGTCCAGGGGACGTTCGGCGCCGCCGCGGCGATCTGCATCGCCTTGCCCGACGGGCTCGTCCACGGGACGAGGCTGTAGTCCGTCATCACCTTGCGGTTGCGCAGTGCGGCGAGCGCCATCGACAGTCCGCCGCCGTACGAGCCGCCGATCGCGCCGATCCGCTGCGGATCGATCAGGTTCGCGTCGGCCAGCTGGCCGGCGAAGTCCTGGGCGTCGCGGACCTCGTAGCGGTCGTCGATCAGCCGCACGTAGCCGGCGGCACAGGCGCCGCCGCTTGCCGCCTTCGAGCCGGCGGAGCCACACGACTCGCGGAAGCCGCGGTCGCTCATCGAGAAGGTCGCGTAGCCGCGGTCGAGCCACCGGTGCATTGTGGCGAGGCCGAGCTTGCCGCCGCCGTAGCCGTGGAAGAGCATCATCAACGGATAGTTCCCATCCGGACCGGCCGCCGGCTCCGGCGGGAAGGCGACGTTGACGTCGATCGGGACGCCGTCGAAGGCCGCAACGGTGCTGCGCGGCGGCGTGTCCGAGGTCGTCGCGCCGCAGAACCGCACGCCGTCTCCCTGCACGGTGCACGGGACTCCGAGCGCGCTCGGGATCGCGGCCTGTGCCGCCTGGGGGGCGGCGAACGCCCCGATCAGAGCGCCCAGTGCCAACAGCTTCCTGCCCTTGCTCATCTATCTCCTCCGGTCGCGGCTGAGCGGCCGAGGCTATCGGCCACCTGGGTGTGAACACGGCCACCCCCCGGGGGTTGCGGGTCCCGCCCTGGGACGCCTGGTAGCCGGGGCGGTTCGAGGCGAAGCTCCTGGCAGCGGTCAACCGGCCGCTGGAACAACCAGAAACACACAGGAGATCAAGGATGAAGACCAGGACCCTCAAGGCCGCCGTCGCCACCGCCCTCATTGCCGTGGCCGCCGTTCCGGCCTCCAGCCTCGGCGCGACGAAGTTCGGCGCCGAGCTCACCCCGGACACCCAGCCCTCGAACGCCGGCACCGACGGCCATTCGTGCGAGCTCAACGACGCGAGCCTCTGCACGCGCGTCTCCATGGAGGCCTACGGCCGACCGGACGGCGGCGAGGTCGCGCCCAAGGACGGCACGATCAAGAAGATCAGCGTGATCAGCCAGGGCCCGGACACCTTCCGGTTCGAGCTCGCCAAGGCGAAGCCCGACACCGAGCGTGCGAAGGTCGTCTACCGCTCGAAGAAGCTGCACACCCAGGGCCAGACTGACCCGAACGCCCTCGACTACACGATCGAGACGTTCAAGGTCAACGCCCCCGTGAAGAAGGGCATGTACCTGGCGACGGAGTCGAAGACCTCCTCGATGCTGCGCTGCTCCTCGGGCGGGGCGAACCAGCTCCTCTTCCAGCCGGCGCTGCCGCTTTCAGGACCGTTCGAGACCGCGACCGACACCGACGGCTGCTGGCTCTTGCTCGAAGCCAAGATCAAGTAGTCGCCACGATCCGCACTCTCGTGACGTGAGCACGGCGGGGCCCTCCGGGGCCCCGCCGTCGTTCTGCGATTAGATCCGGGTGTGGCGATCGACGATCTCTACGCCTTGCCCCTGGACGAGTTCACCGCGGCACGTAACGACCGGGCCAAGCGGCTGCGGGCCGAGGGGGATGCGGACGGGGCGAAGGAGGCGAAGGCGTTGCGCAAGCCGAGCCGGGCCGCGTGGGCGATCAACCAGGCCGTTCGGGCAGAGCCCGGGGCGGTCAAGGACCTGATCGACGCCGGGGTGCGGCTCGCTCGCGCCCAGGACGCGGCGCTGGCGGGAAAGCGGGGCGGAGGCGACGATCTGCGTGCCGCGATTGCGGCCCAGGGCGAGGCCGTCGAGCGCCTGACGGGGGCGGCCGGGCGCGAGCTGGGCAGCAGCCGCGGCCCGCAGATCGACCGAGTCCGCGAGACGCTCCGGGCGGTCGCGGGCGACGACGAGCTGCGCGCCGAGGTCGAGGCGGGCGCGGTGACGCGCGACCACGAGGCCTCCGGCTTCGGCGGCGAGCTCGCGGCGTCGGTCGCCGCGCCGCGCGGGCGAAGGAAGCGCAGCAGCGGCCGTGGCGATGACTCGCGGCGTCGCCGGCAGGCCGAGGGCACGGTGAAGAAGGCGCGCCACTCGCTCCAGCTGGCCACGAAGCGCCTCGCCGAGGCGGAGCGCCGGCGCGACCGCGCCCGGGATGCGCTCGCCGGGGCGGACGAAGCGGTGGAGACCGCCGAGCGCGAGCGTTCCGACAGCGAGGCCGAGCTCGAGCGGGCGGAGACCGAGCGGGATAGATTGGCCGAGTGAGCGACCGAAGCGTCCTGGTCACCGGCGGCACCGGCTTTCTCGGGAGCTGGTGCGTGGCGACGCTCCTGCAGCGCGGCTACCGCGTCAGGACCACGGTCCGTGACCTCGTCCGCGAGGGCGACGTCCGGACGGCGGTCGCGAACGCCGGCGCCGGCGAGCAGGATGGCCTCAGCGTCGTCGCCGCCGACCTGAGCGACGACGCCGGCTGGCCCGAGGCTGCTGCCGGATGCGGCTACGTCCTCCATGTCGCGTCTCCGTTTCCGCCCTCGCAACCGCGCGATCCCGACGAGCTCATCATCCCCGCCCGTGACGGGGCGCTGCGCGTGCTCCGAGCCGGGCTCGACGCGGGCGCCGAGCGGGTCGTGCTCACCTCCTCGGTCGCGGCGGTCAGAAACGGCGGCCCGCCGCGCAACGGGTCGACCTACACCGAGGACGACTGGACCGACGGCGACAACTCCGCGCTCACCCCGTACACGCGCTCGAAGACGATCGCCGAGCGCGCGGCCTGGGACCTGGTCGCCGAGCGCGGCGCCACGGAGCGCCTCGCCGTGGTCAACCCGGGAGCGATCATCGGCCCGGCGCTGAGCGACGACACCTCGTTCTCGCTCGAGCTGATCGAGCGTCTGATTAGGGGCTCGGTTCCGATGCTGCCGCGGCTCGGCTTCTCGCTGGTCGACGTTCGCGACGTCGCCGAGCTCGAGCTCCTCGCGATGACCTCCCCGGATGCCGGCGGCAAGCGGTTCATCGCCACCGACACCTTCCTGTGGATGGCGGAGATCGGGGAGGTCCTGCGTGACCGGCTCGGCGACGATGCGGCCAAGGTGCCGACCCGGGTCGCCCCGAACCTGCTGATCAAGGCGGTCGCGATCTTCGACTCCAGCGTCCGCTCGTTCACCGGCGACCTCGGCAAGCGCACCGAGTTCTCGAACCAGCGCGCCCGCGACCTCGGCTGGGCACCGCGCCCGGTCGAGGACTCGATCGTCGAGACCGCGCGCAGCCTGCAGGAGCACGGGGTGGTCTGAGGACGAGGCGTCCGCGCCCTCAGCCGCGCTTCACCTGCGAGCCGCCGACGATCGCGTCGGAGCCGTCCTCGAACCGCACCCACGCCTTGTTGCCGCCGTCGTAGTCCGGGGCCCAGAGGACGAGGGTCGCCTCCTCGCGCTCCTCGGCGTCGGCCGGGCCGATCGTGCAGGGCTCCGCGCCCTCGTCGTCGATGCCGCGCCAGATGCGGATGAACGGGTTCTCGTCCCACTCGGTGCCGATCGTCGTGGGCTCGCGGTGACCCGGGTGAACCCGGGTCTCCGGTGCGAGCTTCATCAGCCGGTCCATGATCGAGGTCTTCAGGTCCTGGAACCCGGTCGCCCCGGGTGCGCGGGTCCCGCCGACAGTGCCCTTGAAGAGGACGTCGGCGGTCAGCACGTCGGTGTCGTTGAACCGCAGCGCGCAGTGGTCGGCGCAGTGTCCGGGCGTGTGCATGACCTCGATCCTCAGGCGGCCGCTTTCGATCACCGAGCCGTCCGTGAACGTCTCGTCAACCTTCTCGTCGATCAGCTCGTCGGTGAGCTCGTGGGCGAAGATCGGAACACCGAAGCGGTCGGCCAGCGCGCGCGCCCCGACCACGTGGTCGTAGTGGTGGTGGGTGAGCAGCAGGTGGGTGATGTCGATCCCCTCGCGCTCGGCGAGCTCGGCAAGCGGGTCCGTGACCGTGTTCGAGTCGACCAGGACGCCCGTGCCGCCCGGCTCGTCGAAGACGAGGTAGGCGTTGGAGAGCCAGTCGGACTGTTCGACGCGGGTCAGCAGCAAGGGTGTCCCTCCTAGTTGAACTCGATGACCGAGCGGATCCCGTCCTGGGCCTCCATCAGCTCGAAGCCGTGGTTGACGTCGTCGAGGGTGATCCGGTGCGAGATGAACGGGTCGACGTCGATCTCGCCGGCCAGGTACCGGTCGACCAGCTGGGGCACGCCCTCGCGCCCCTTGACGCCACCGAATGACGAGCCGGCGACCCGGCGGCCGGTGATCAGGAAGCGCGGGATCACGTCGAGCGTCTCGCCCTTGCCGGCGACCCCGGCGACCGTCGCCAGGCCCCAGCCCATCCGCGCCGACTCGACCGCCTGGCGCATCACCTTGACGTTCCCGGTCGCCTCGAAGGTGTAGTCGGCGCCGAAGCCGTCGGTCTCGGCGAGGATCCGGTCGACGGTGTCCTCGCCGCCGACCATCGTCTCGGTCGCGCCCTGGCCCTTCGCGAGCTCGAGGCGATCGTCGGAGAGGTCGACGCAGATGATCCGCTCGGCGCCCTGGAGGCGGCAGCCGGCGACCGCGCCGAGGCCGACCATCCCGGCGCCGAAGACGACGCAGGTGGAGCCCTCGCGGACCTTGGCGGTGTTGATCGCGGCGCCGAGCCCGGTCGACAGCCCGCAGGCGAACAGGCAGGCGCGGTCGAGCGGGGCGTCCGGACTGACCTTGGCGAGCGCGATCTCCGGCATCACGGTGTACTCGGCGAAGGTCGAGGTGCCCATGAAGTGACGGATCTCCCCGCCGTCGCGCTTCAGGCGGGTCGTCCCGTCCGGCAGGTAGCCCTTGTTCTGCTGCTCGCGGATCGCGAGGCAGAGGTTGGTGCGCTCGTCGCGGCAGTGGACGCACTCGCCGCATTGGGGCGAGAACAGGGTGACGACGTGGTCGCCGACCGCGAGGTCGTTGACCCCGGGCCCGACGGCCTCGACGACGCCGGCGCCCTCGTGGCCGAGCACGGTCGGCGCGTAGCCCGACGGGTCGACGCCGGAGGCCGTGTAGAGGTCGGTGTGGCAGACGCCGCACGCGACCAGCCGCACCAGCGCCTCGCCCTCCGCCGGATCGGTGAGCTCCACCTCTTGCACGACCAGCGGCTCTCCGAACTCCTCCAGCACCGCCGCGCGCATCTTCATCGCAAATCCTCCCGCGTCGCCTGCGCCCCGATCGTATACGCGAGAATTGAGTCGGGCGGTTAGCTCAGTTGGTAGAGCGTCCGGTTTACATCCGGAAGGATCGCCGGTTCGAGCCCGGCACCGCCCATTGGCACCGGGTCCGTTCGCTCACGTGTCCCGCGTACGTCGCGAGAGCCAGGCGATCGTTCCCCCGAGAAGCAGACCGACCTCCGGAGCGAGCGGGAGGTCGGTCGTCACGCTGACCAGGATGCCCAGGGCCAGACCGACCGCCGCGCCGATCGCGATTAGAGCCCCGTCGCCGATCCCGCTCACCCGCTACTCGTACTCCGCGCGGCGACGACGGTCCGCCGCGCCGGCGGGCCGCGCCCGATTCGCCACCCCGCGCGCGGGGTAGGCTGGGGTCGATGGCAAAGCTCCTGTTCATCCCGCTCAGCGTCGTCAGCGGCCTGATCGCCGGCCTGATCGGCCGCAAGGTCTTCGAGGGGATTTGGGGACTGATCGACGACGAGGAGCCGCCGGACGCCGAGGATCGCGAGACCTCGGTGCCGAAGCTGGTCGCCTCGCTCGCCTTCCAGGGGGCGACCTTCTCGGTCGCCCGCGGGCTCACGGACCACTACGCGCGCCAGAGCTTCTACCGGGCGACCGGGGCCTGGCCCGGCGAGGAGCGCCCCGAGCCCACCGACTGAGCGCTCGCGGCCTGACCGCCGCCGCTTGATTCCAGCAACAGCTCCGCGATCCGTGGCGGGTCGTCCCAGGTCGGCGTGTGGCCGAGTCCCTCGAGCTCGATGTAGCGGGCGCCCGGCGGCATCCGCTCGCGCCGCGGCGGCCCGACCAGCCCGTCCCTAGTCCCCCAGGCGATCGTCGTCGGCACCTTGACCAGCTCCGGGTCCTCGAAGACGTGTGAGCGCATCTCGGCGTTCGCCGCCTCGTAGGCGGGGGCGTCGAGCCAGTCGCGGACGAGTTGCCTGGCCTCCGATCTCGTCAGCCGCTCCGGCCGCGCGACCGTCGTCCGCAGGAACCGCGACCGCAACCGCTTCGAGCCGAGCAGCACCGGGATCAGCCGGCGGAGTCGCAGCGCCCAGGCATGGGAGTCGACCCGCCGCGGGCCGAGCGGCTTCCGCCACAGGCCGGCGGGCGAGATCCCGCACACCGACGCGGCCCCGCCGCGCTTGGCGAGCTCGAGCGCCGCCCAGGCGCCGAGCGAGTTGCCGGCCAGGTGGGGACGCTCCAGCCCGAGCAGGGCGCACAGCTCGCCGACGGCGGCGCCGAGGTTGGCCGCGGTCGGGGCGACGCCGTCGTCCAGCGGCGGCGACTCACCGAACCCGGGCAGGTCGACCGCGACCACGTCGCGCTCGGCCGCGACCCGGTCGATCACCGGGTCCCAGATCCGCCGCGATCCGCCGAGGCCGTGGATCAGGACGAGAGGGTCGCCGCTTCCGCCACGTGAGTGGGCGAGCGCCATCGGTCTTCCTGTCTCCGCGGGCCGGGCTTCGCGAGCACGATCTGCAGGTCGCGGATCCGCCGCTCTCGAAAGCCCCCCTCCGAGAACGCGAGGTAGATGTTCCACAACCGCTTGAAGCGCTCGTCGTAGCCGCGCGCGCGCAGCGCCGGCCAGGCGTCGTTGAAGCGCCGGCGCCAGGCCGCGAGGGTGAGCGCGTAGGAGTCCGAGATCTCCTCGACCCTGGCGACGGGGATCCCGTGCTCGCCGCCGAGCCTCGTGATCAGGTCCAGCGACGGCAGGCAGCCACCCGGGAAGATGTGCTTGTTCGAGAAGCTGCGCGCCGCCTTCTCGGTCTCGTAGTTGTCGTCGCGGCAGACGATCACCTGCAGGAAGACCGCCCCGCCGGGGCGGGTCAGCTCGGCGCACTTGGCGAAGAAAGCCGGGAAGTACTGCCAGCCGACCGCCTCGATCATCTCGATCGAAACGAGCTTGTCGTAGCTGCCCGTGAGGTCGCGGTAATCGGCCAGCAGGATCTCGATCCGGTCGTTCAGCCCCGCCTCGCGAACCCGTTCGACCGCGTAGGCATGTTGCTCGCGCGAGATCGTCGTCGTCGTCACCCGGCAGCCTCGCGTGCTCGCGGCGTGGATCGCGAGCCCGCCCCAGCCGCTCCCGATCTCGAGCAGATGGTCATCGGGCCCGAGAGCGAGCCGGTCGCAGATCCGCTCCAGCTTCTCGAGCTGTGCATCCTCGAGCGTCGAGTCTGGCCGATCGAAGACCGCGCACGAGTAGATCAGCCGCTCGTCGAGGAACGCCTCGAACAGGTCGTTGCCGAGGTCGTAGTGGGCCGAGATGTTCTCGCGCGCGCCCTCGCGGTCGTTGCGGGCGACGAGGTTGGCGGCACGCTGCATCGGGCCGAGCAGCGGATGCAGCCGCCTGCGCACCGTGTCGAGCCGCGGCAGGTTGCGACACGCGATCCGGCTCAGCGCGACGAGGTCGTCGCAGCGCCACAGGCCTTCGACGTAGCCCTCGCCGAGCCCGGTGCTGCCCCGCAGCGCCCAGGGATACGCACGCGGGTCGAGGACCTCGATCCGGGTGCGCAGCGAGGCGTCGGCCGGTCCGAAGGCGTACCGTGCCTCGCCCTCGGCGATCTCCACCCGCTCCCCGCGGATTCGCGCCAGCGCCCCGAACAGCGCCCGACGTGCCGCCTCCTTGGCGACCCCCATCGCCGCCCTCCCTCAGCCCCAGAGGAGCATCGACTGCGGATCGTCCGGGTCGACGTTGACGACGATCTCGCCCCCGATCTTCTGCTTGTAGGAGTCGACCGACTGGGCGATGATCTGCTGCGCGAAGATCGCGGTGTATGGGTCGCCGCCGGTCGGGCGCACCTCGACCTCGAGCTCGTACTCGACCCCGCCCGAGAGCGGGTCCTTGTTGCCGGTCTCGCGCATCCCCTTGAGCACGGCCGGGTGCTTGACGCCCTGCTGGGCGATCTTGTTCGTCTTCGCCGCGGTCTCGGCGGCGCCGTCCATCCCGCCCATGCTCGCGACCGAGCCACCGACCGACTTCGCCGCGTCCTGGGCCTGCTTGAACTTGTCCATGAAACCCATCGTCGCTCTCCTCCCGTTTCGGGACGTGGTGCCCGCTCAGGCTATCGCTACTGTGGCGCGCTGATGACTCGGCCGCAGCGTTTCCGACGGCCGCTGGTTCTGGCGCCGGCGGCCGCGTTCCTCGCCCTCTGCCTGCTCGCCCCGGCGGCCGGCGCCGCCGACGATCCGGCCGCGCAATCGCCGTTCGGCGGCGAGCTCCCGCCGCGGCTCGTCAAGCCCGCCTCGCAGTCGATGCCGCCGCCCGGGTTCGAGGTCTCGGCGGCGGAGGCAATCGAGATTGCCGCGGCGACCGACGCCGTCCGCAACGAGCTCGCCGAGAGCCCGGACGCCAAGCCGACCGCCTGGGTGCGGGGCGACCGCTGGCAGGTCAGCTACGACGACGACGGCACCGAGGTCGCCCAGGTGATCGTCGACGGCGACGGCTCGGTCGACGAGGCGTGGCGCGACTTCCAGGTCCAGACCCACCTGGCGCGCGGCTACGAGGGCGCGATCGCGCAGAAGGTCAACTCACCCTGGATCTGGCTGCCGCTGTGTCTGCTGTTCGTCGCGCCGTTCTTCGATCCCCGCCGGCCGCTGCGCCTGCTGCACCTCGACCTGCTCGTCCTCCTCGGGCTCGGGATCTCGCTGTTCTTCTTCAATCGGGCCGAGATCACGGCGTCGGTGGCGCTGACCTACCCGGTGCTCGGCTACTTCCTGATCCGGATGGTGGTCGCCGGCTGCTGGCCGCGCGAGCGCGAGGGGCCCGTGCTTCCGCTGGTGCCGGTGCGCTGGCTCGCGATCGGGGTCGTCGTGCTCGCCGCGGGCCGGATCGCGCTCAACGTCGTCGATTCGCACGTGATCGACATCGGGATCGCCGGCGTCGTCGGGGCCGACCGGCTGGCGGGCGGCGAACCGCTGTATGAGGGCGCCTTCTCGCTCGGGCTCGATCTCAAGGGCGACGTCTACGGACCGGTCAACTACCTCTCATACGTGCCGTTCGAGCTCGCGCTGCCGTGGGACGGGGTCTGGGACGCGGACGTCGGGGCGGCACACGCCGCGGCGATCGTCTTCGACCTCGCCTGCGTCGCCGGCCTGATCGCGCTCGGCCGGCGCCTGCGCGGCGGTGACGAGGGCCGGGCGCTCAGCTGGGCGCTCGCGTTCGCGTGGTTGGCGTGCCCGTGGACCCTGTACACGATGAACGCGAACGCCAACGACGCGCTGATCGCGGCGCTCGGAATCGGCGCCCTGCTCGCGCTGCGATCGGCGCCGGGCCGCGGCGTCTTCGTCGCCCTCGCCGCCGCGGCCAAGTTCGGGCCTGCCGCGCTGGCGCCGCTCTTCGCGACCGCCGATCCGGAGCGGCGCTGGCGCGGGGCGCTGTGGTTCTCGGTCGCGTTCGTCGTCGTCGCGGTCGCCGTCACCGTGCCGTTCATCCCCGACGACGGCGTGCGGGAGCTCTACGACCGCACGCTCGGCTACCAGGCGACCCGAAGCTCGCCATTCAGCGTCTGGGGACAGGCGCCGTCGCTGGACTTCCTGCAGCCCGTCGCCCGGGCGCTGGCCGCGGCCCTTGCAATCGGCGTCGCCTTCTATCCGCGGGTCAAGTCGCCGATCCAGATCGCGGCGCTGGCGGCGGCGGTGACGATCGCCGTCCAGCTGACCGCCGGCCACTGGTTCTACTTCTACGTGGTCTGGTTCCTGCCGTTCACGCTCGTCGCGGCGTTCGGCTCCCAAACGCGGATCGCGCGGATCCCCTAGGAGGCCGGGATCACGTACAGGGTCATCGATCGCGCCGAGTAGGTGGCCGCGATCCCACCGCCGGCGATCGGGCGGTTCGGTTGCCGGGCGATCCCCGATCCCGCCCACTCATAGACCTGCGCCGGTCCGGTCGCGGCGATGTGATCGAGGTTCAGGGAGCTGGTCAGGTCGGTGGCCGTCTTGTTGATCACCAGGATCGTGTACCCGGCCGCCCGCGCGGCGCCGTAGACGGCGAGCCGCGCTTGGTCGTCGCTGGTCGAGCGCACCCACGTGCCGCCGAACTTCGCCCCGTGCCCGTTGAAGTTGCGGAAGATCCTGAACGCGTCATCGATCGCGTCCCCGTCGTGGGGCATCGCCCAGCGTGTCGCCAGGTCGACGCCCTCGCGAGCGAAGATCCCGAGCGTGTCGGCTTGGATCAGCGCGTTCAGCGTCGGGTCGCCCGGGACCGAGAGGTTGTACTCGGTCAGCGCCAGCTTCGTCCCCGGATAGTTGCGCGCGACCCATTGCCTCATTCGTGGGATCAGCCGGATGCGCTCGTTGATCCAGCTCGGGTCCGTGTAGCCCGAGTCCCAGAGCGAGCGGGTGACGTCCGCGGTCGTGCCGCCCTGGCGGTAGTAGTGGACGTCGATGTAGTCGAGCAGCCGCTGTCCATGGGCATGCTCGTAGGCGCGCATCTTGTTCAGGTACCACTCGACCAGCGGCATGCCGCCGTGCGCGGCCCGGTCGGGGGAGCTCGGGAAGCAGCCGTTCTCGACGTGGTCGGCGCCGCTGCAGAAGTAGTTCGGCCAGCCCCATTCCGAGAACCCGATCACCTCGGCGTCCGGGTCCGCCGCCTTGACGGTCGCGGCGAGGTTCCTCGACTTCGCCCACAGCTCGTCGTAGGTGACGGCGGCCGGGTGCATGTCGCGGTGCGTGTGGCTCCACAGCGCCGGCTCGTTGCCGAGCTCGTAGAGGCCGACGCCGCCGGCGGCCGCCGGGCCGTAGCGCTGGATCAGCGCCTCGATCCAGTCGCCGCTGAAGTCGGCGCCCGCCAGGACCCCGTCCCGGTTCGGGTTGGCGGTCAGCTCGTTCCCGCTGTGCAGGCCGTTGCCGCAGTTGGGGTCGTACGGGTCGAACGAGTCCTGGGCCGGGAACACCGTCGCCGGAAAGCCGCAGGTGAACGGGTGCTGAAGCTTCGCGTCCTTGGCGACGCGCCCCATCATCGGCAGCGTGATCAGCGGGTCGGCACCCGCGGCAAGGTCGCCGTCCACGAACTCCCGCCATCCCGAAACCGGGCCGCCCGCGCACCACCCGTGGGCGGCGGACCAGCAGTCGGGCAGGTTCTCGAAGTACCAGTCGCTCCCCGTGTTTGAGCTCTTCAGGCGCCAGTTGTAGGTGTCGGTCGTGTTGCCGCCCCAGCGGTCCACCGGTAGTGAGATCTCGTGGGCGAAGGCCGGGTCGGCGAAGTTGAGGCCGTAGATGTCGGGGCTGATCGGGTGGCGCCCGGCGGTGCCGTCGACCGACAGCGCCGGGCCGGTGGCCGCGGCCGCCGAACCCGGGCCACCGAGCACCGCGATCGCGCAGAGCAGCATCGTCGCCGGCGTCCATGCCCGTCGAGGTCTCACCGGCCGATCGTAGCCACCCGCGGTGGCCGGACTCGGCGGCTCTGGACGGAAATCCGAGCGGGCCGCCCGGCGCTCGTCAGCCGATCCGGGTCAGCAGCCGCCCGAGCTGCGGCGAGCTGACCACGACCTCGTCCCCGGGCTGCAGCCAGACGCGCGGGTCGCGGGCGCCGCCGACGCCCGACGGGGTGCCGGTGGCGACGATGTCGCCGGGCTCGAGCGTCATCAGGCTCGAGAGGTGGGCGACGAGCTGCGGGATCGAGAAGATCAGGCCCGCGGTCGTGTCCTCCTGCATCCGCTCGCCGTTGAGGTCGAGGGCGATCCCGACCGCGTCGTGCGGGCCGGCCTCATCCGGGGTTACGAGCGCCGGGCCGCAGGGCGCCGAGCCGTCGAAGACCTTGCCCGGCATCCACTGCGGGGTCGCGAACTGCAGGTCGCGGGCCGAGAGGTCGTTGAACAGCGTGTAGCCGGCGAGGTGGTCGATCGCCTCGGCCTCTCCGACGTCGCGGCCGCGGCGCCCGACGACGAACGCGACCTCGGCCTCGTAGTCGACCTTCTCGCTGGCGGACGGCAGGGCGACCGTCTCACCATCGCCCCGGAGGGCGTTCGCGAACTTGGCGAAGAAGGTCGGGCTCGCCGGCGGGTCGAGGCGGCCCTCCTTCGCGTGCTCGGCGTAGTTGAGCCCGACGCAGACGATCTTCTGCGGGTCGGGGACCGGGGGCAGGAGCCGGACCTCGGCCAGCGCCGCCGCCGGTCCATCCGCGTCGGCGAGCTCGCCCAGCCGGCCGGCCGCGAGCAGCTCGCGCACCGAGGCCCCGTCGCCGCCGATCGCATCCCAGGCGTCGACGACCGAATCGTCACGCAGCAGTCCGGCCCGCGGCCCGCGCTCCGACTCATAGGTCACCACCCGCACAGCGCGAGAGCCTATCCCTAGAATCGAACCGCCCCAGGGGGCGTAGCTCAGTTGGTTAGAGCGCCGGCCTGTCACGCCGGAGGCCGCGGGTTCGAGTCCCGTCGCTCCCGTTCTCCGTTCCGGGCTCAGAGGTCCGCGAGCTCGCGGGTGCGCTCCGTCGCCGACGCGGCCTCGGCGCCTCGCTCGGCTGCCACCCGCTCGTACTCGCGCATCGCCTCCGGCACCCGCTTCGCCGTGGCGCGCTCGGCGAGCGTCGAGGCAAAGAGCTGGCGGACGGCGAGTGCCTTCGTGAACCAGCGCGGATACGCGACCCGCCGCCGGCGCTCGGCCATCGCGTCGACCACCTCGTCGATCGCCGGGGCGAGCGGGTAGGTGCGCGAGAGGAACTTCGGTCCCTCGGCCTTCGCGCGGCGAAGCAGCGGCATCTCGCGCTCGGAGTCGTTGACCATGTCGGTGTCGAGGAAGAGGAAGTAGGCGACGCCGACGTCGACGCCATACGGTTGCATCTCGACCCGCAGGCAGTCGCTGAGCGCCTCGACGCCGGCCTTGGCGGCGCAGTATGCGCTCATCCCCGGCCCCCGTAGGGCCGCCGCCGTCGAGGCGATGTTGAGCAGGTAGCCGCCGCTGCGCTCGAGGTGCCGGAGCACGGCGCGATCGGTGTACATGACCCCGAGCAGGTTGATCTCGATCACCCGCTCCCAGGAGCGCAGGCTCTGCAACCGCAGCGGCCCGCCGGCGGCGATCCCCGCGTTGGCGACCGCGGCGTCGATGCCGCCCATCGCTTCGGCCGCGGCATCGACGGCCTCGACCGTCTGCTCGTTGTCCGAGACGTCGCACTCGGCGACGAAGGTGTCGTCGCCGCAGCGCTCCGCCACCGCCGCCATCGTCTCGGGCTCGAGGCCGATCAGCGCCAGGCGCGCCCCGCGCTGGCTGAGCCGCTCGGCCAGCGCGGCTCCGATGCCGCGGGCGGCGCCGGTGATCAGGATCCGCTGTCCTGCGAGGGCACGGGAGGCTTCCGGCATGGGCCGACCTTAACCGCTAGTCGTAGCTCTTGATCATCCGCACGTTGAGCATCAGCATCACGACGCCCAGCGCGCCGACCACGGCGAACCCCGGCCAGATCTCCGCCCAGTCGAGATCGACCAGGATCAGCGAGCGCAGCGCCTCCATCAGGTAGGTGACCGGGTTCAGCGTCGCGGCGATCTCCATCGGTTCCGTCAGCATCTCCCGGGGCACGAAGTTCGGGGTCAGGAACAGCAGCGGGAAGAAGATCAGCCCGCCCGAGTTGGTCGCGGCCGCGCTGCGCGTCTTCAGCGCAATGAGCTGCATGAAGCCGGCGTAGACGACCCCCCAGAACGCGCTCAGCAGGATCAGCAGGACGAAGCCCGCCGGCCCGCTCGCGATCTCGACCCCGAACGGCAGCGCGATCAGCAGGATCACGGTCGAGATCACCACGCACTTCGCGCCCTCGGCGACCAGCCTCCCGAGCACGAGCGAGTACCTCGGGATCGGCATCGCCCGCAGCTTGTCGAAGTAGCCGCCCTCGATCTCCTCGACCAGGAACAGCGCCGCCATCCCGAACGAGGCCGCCAGCAGCAGCGTGATCGGGAGCTGGAAGGCGCCGTAGCCCTGGCCCTCGAGGAACCCGGTCGACTCCGACGGGAAGATGTCGGCGGCCTGGCCCGTGTTGACGATCAGGAAGAAGATCGGGATGAACATCGTCATGAACAGCGCGTCGGGCTGGCGGATCGCCTCCCGCAGCGAGCGCCTCCCGAGCTCGATCGTGGCGCTCACGCCGCCACCTCCTGGACCTCGCCGGCAGCTCGCTCGCGGGTGCGGCCCGTGGCGTCGAGGAAGACGTCGTCGAGGGTTGGCTCCTCGGGGTCGCCGCGGCGTTCGCGCAACTCGGCCTTCAGTGCCGCGGGCGTGCCCTCGCGCACGATCAGGCCGGCGTCGATGATCGCGATCCGATCGCAGAGCTGATCGGCCTCCTCCAGGTATTGGGTGGTGAGGAAGATCGTCGTCCCCTCGCCGTTGATCCGGCGCAGCTCCTCCCAGACCGTCAGCCGGCTGGCCGGATCGAGGCCCGTGGTCGGCTCGTCGAGGAAGAGGACGTCGGGCTCGTGGACGAGCGCGGCGGCGAGGTCGAGCCGCCGCTGCATGCCGCCGGAGTAGCCCTTGGTGACCCGGTCGGCGGCGCCCTCGAGCTCGACCAGCTCGAGCAGCTGCTCGGCCCGCCGGTCGGCCTCCTCGGCGCCGAGCCCGAACAGCCGCCCGTGGAGGACGAGCAGCTCGCGGCCAGTCTGCCTCGGGTCGAGGCCTGCCTCCTGCAGCGCGACCCCGATCCGGCGACGGACGCCGTCCGGGTCGCGAGCGACGTCGATCCCCGCGACCTCGGCGCGCCCCGACGTGATCGTCAGCAGGGTCGTCAGCATCCGCACCGTCGTCGACTTGCCGGCGCCGTTCGGCCCGAGGAAGCCGAAGATCTCTCCGGTCGAGACCTCGAGGTCGACGCCGTTGACGGCCTCGACCGTGCCCTCGCCGCCCGTGTAGTGCTTGACCAGGCCTTCGGCAAGGACGGCCGGGCCTCCGTTCTGGTTCATCTCGCTCCTATTTCGTTCGCTCGCGGCCCCCATACAGACCGCGGGCGCCCCCGGGACTCATCGCACCGGGTGCGCCCGCGGTTACGGCGGGTTCTACGCGGCGCTGTCGGCGGCGCCGACCTCCGCGCCGAGGTCCTTGTTGTCGATCACGAACTGGCTGGCGATGAACATCGCCCCCTGCGGGTCGGAGACGATCGCCATCCGGACCCAGGGCGCGTCGAACGGGCCCATGATCACCTGGCCGCCGAGCTCCTTGACCTTGGCCGCGCTCGCGTCGGCGTCGTCGACCGCGAAGGTGACGTTCCAGTGCGGCGGGGTGTCGGGCTGGTCGTCTCCGATCGCGCTGATCCCGGCCACGACGTCCTCGAAGCCCTCGGGGGCTCCCATCTCCTTCATCCCCTCGCGCATCCCGGGATTGAGCTCCTCGAGGTGGTCGCCGTAGCCCGGCAGCTTGAACATCGCTCCGCTGGCGCCGCCGCCCAGGTCGAGGACCTCCCAGCCGAAGACCGCGCTGTAGAACGGCTTCGCGCCTTCGAGGTCGCGGGTATTGAGGTTGTTGAAGTTGACCGTGCCGTGCTCGTTGACCACCTGCGAGCCCTTGTGCTCCTTCGCCTGCCACACGCAGAACGCGGCGCCCTCGGGGTCGGCGAAGACGGCCATCCGACCGGCATCCATGACGTCGAACGGCTCGAGCATGACCGTCCCGCCGGCCTCCTTGACCTTCGCCGCCGTGTCGTCGGCGCTGTCGACCCAGATGTAGGTGTTCCAGCGAGGGGGACCGGGGTCGCCCTCCTGCTGCCCGCTGATCGCGCCGGCGTCCAGGCTGCGGATCCGGCCGATGAGGTACTTGGTATCCGACCCTTCGGGCATCACGTCCTCGAACTCCCAGCCGAACAGGCCGCCGTAGAACTCGGCCGCCGCGTCGGGGTCCGGGTGGCTGGTGTCGACCCAGCAGGGCACGCCGGGGATGTATCCGTCTCGCTCTGGCATCGGTGCTCCCTTCGTTGATCTTGATCGAGCGGTGGCACCGTATGTCCTAATTAGGTCAGGATCTGTCCTCATTCCAGGCGAAGATGTGAATTGATCGTGACCGAGACCTCGAGCCGGCTGCTGGAGCTTCTGGCCCTGTTGCAGGGGCGCCGCGACTGGACGGGCGCGGAGCTGGCCGATCGGCTCGGGGTCACCGGCCGGACGATTCGCCGCGACATCGAGCGGCTGCGGGACCTCGGCTACCCGGTCGAGTCCTCCGTCGGCCCTGCCGGGGGCTACCGACTTCGCGCCGGAACCGCGATGCCGCCGCTCCTGCTCGACGACGACGAGGCGATCGCGATCGCGGTCGGCCTGCGGACCGCGGCCCGCGCCTCGGTCGCCGGGGTCGAGGAGACCTCGGTGCGGGCGCTGGTCAAGCTCGAGCAGGTCCTGCCCGCGCGCCTGCGCCGGCGGGTCAGCGCGCTCGCGTCGGTGATGACCGTCCCCGTGCCGACCGGTCCGACCGTCGACCCACAACACCTGACCGTGATCGCCGCTGCCTCTCGCGACTCGGAGCTGATCCGCTTCGGCTATCGCAGCCGCGACGGCACCGACAGTCGCCGCGAGGTCGAGCCGTACTCCGTCGTCAACCTCGGTCGCCGCTGGTACCTGGCGGCGTGGGACTGCGGCCGCGAGGACTGGCGGACCTTCCGGATCGACCGCCTCTCACGGCCCGCGTCGACGGGGGTGCGATTTCAGCCCCGCAAGCTGCCCGCCAAGGACGCCGCCGCCTACGTCGAGCGGAGCATCACCGGCGCCCCGCATCGCTACGAGGCGCGCGTCACGCTCGCCGTCTCGGCCGCTGAGATCGAGCGCCGCGTGCCGTCGCACTGGGGCGCGACGATCGAGCCGGTCGACGACCGCCGCTGCGTCTATCGGACCGGCGACGACGACCTCGGCTGGCTGGCGATCAGGATCGCGATGCTCGGCGTCGACTTCGTCGTCGAGGAGCCACCCGAGTTGGTGGAGCACGTTCACGCCCTCGCGTCGCGGCTCGAGCGCGCGGCGGCGATCGCTTCCTAGTGCCTTGCCTCGCAATCCCACTAGCGGCCGAAGGTACGCAGGAACGCGCTCCCGGCGGCGGGCAGCCCGTCGAGCAGCTCGCGAACCTCGGCGAGCCCGGCGCGCAGCTCCGGGTCGCCGGCCTCGATCGGCAGCATCGAGTCCTGCAGCTCCGCGATCCTTCGGTCGCCCTCGCCGGCGGCGGTGATCGCCCGCGAGAGGAACACCTTCACCCCCTGCGATGCCAACCCGGGCGACGCGGACGCATGCGCCTTCGGCTCGAGCCCGAATCGCCCAGCGAAGCCCGACTGAGCCCGCTTCGCCCGCCCGTACGCCTTCTGCAGCGGCCTGAAGAGGGTCACCTCGAGCCGGTCCGCGGTCGCCTCGTCCAGCAGCTCGTAGGCCTCGCCCAGGCAGGCGGTCCCGAACTCGAGCTGGGCGATCGCCCCGGCGAGGTCGGTGAGGATCCGCCCCCGCGCTTCGGCGGTGCTGACGGGCATCAAGCGAGAACAGCCCCTGGTCAGCCGGCCGACGCGCCGGCTTCGGGCGGCGCGTTCTTGGGTCCGTCCTCGCCGGGCGCCTCGCGGGCGATGTACTCCTCCACGAGGAGCAAGTTGTCATGTGAGCGCTCGACGACGTTGAGCAGGTCGTGCATCAACGCGACCTCCTCGACCTGCTCGGAGACGAACCACTGCATGAACTGCTCGGCGCGGTAGTCCTTGCTCTCCCGCGCGAGCTCGAACAGGCTGTAGATCTCCTCGCCGACGCGCTCCTCCTGCTCGAGCGCCGTCCGCACCGGGGCGACGTCGTCGTCGAACTTCGTCTGCTGGCCCTTGATGTCGGGGATCTCGACCGGCTCGTCGACGTCGAGCAGGTACTGGACCATCATCATCGCGTGGGTGCGCTCCTCGAGCGCCTGGCGGTAGAAGAACGAGGCAAGGCGCGGCAGGGTCTCGGAGTCGTAGTGGACCGCGATCCCGATGTACTGCATCGCGGCGCTGAACTCGTTCGCGATCTGCTTGTTGAGGGCCGCCGGGAACGACTTGGTCTTCGCCATGCCGCGAACCTACTACGCCGGCCCGGGGAATGGTCGCCGGCCCGGGCGCTCAGCGAAGCTTCGCGGTCGCGGTGCGCTTGGCGGCGTTGCCGGCCGCGTCGGCAGCGATCAGCGTCAGCTCGAGCTCGACCTTGCGCGCCCCGCGCAGCAGGCGCTTGCCTTTCGCGGTCAGCTTCGCCGCCATGCGGCTCTTGCCGGAGCCGAGCTTCTCCCGGCCCTTGGCGACCTTGGTCCCGTCGACGGCGGCCACCGGCCTGACCGTCGCCGGCTCGTCGAGTTTGACCTGCAGGCTGAGCGCACCGGCGTCGAGCACCTCCGAGATCCGCGTATCGAGCGCTTTGACCGAGACCTTCGGGGCCTTCATGTCATGGCCCGGGTGGCCGCCACCGCCGCCACCGGCGCCGACCGTGAGCGTGCCGGTCATGTACGTGTGCACCGAGCAGATGTAGTCGTAGGTGCCCGCGGCCAGCGAGTCGGCACCGGTGACCGGAACCTCCGAACCGATGCCCACCGTCTCGGACGCGAACAGACCAGGCTCCGTGGACGTCACGTCGTGGGGCGCGACGTCCGGGTTGAGGAAGGTCAGCTTCTCACCCTGGTCGATGCGCACGTCCGGGTTCACGTACCCCGACGACAGCGGGGCCGCGATAACCCGCTCGTCGGCCCGTGCCGCGGGAGCGGCGACGACAGCCGCAGCGAGGGCGGCGAGCGCTGCGACCGTGACCCGGCGCATCTAGTTCGGCACCACCTCGAACGCACCGCGCATCCACGGGTGGATGCGGCAGAAGTAGGAGTACTGGCCGACCTTCAGGTCAGGCGGCGTCTCGGCGACCGGGTTCGGGCTGCCGCCGGCGATGAGGTCGTAGCCGAGCGTCTCCGAGTCCCAGACGCCGTCCGGGAAGGGGTAGTTGGCGAGGTACTTGCCGTTGCAGGGCCAGCGGCAGGTGGTCACCGAGTGGCGGATGTTGAGCACCTGGTCCACGTTCACGAATTGCAACGAGCTCCCCTCCGGCACGGCCGGCGGCAGCCCGTCGGTGCCGGACAGCGACCGGTCGCCCGGCCTGTATTGGAAGTTCGCGATCGTCACCGTGTCGGCCGGCGGTCCGGTCGGCTGATCTGCGAGCGGGCGCTCGCACGGTGGCTGCCCGTACCGCTTGCCGCAGGTGTCGTCGGTCATGTTCATGCTCCAGGCGCGGTTGCGGACCCCGGCGGTCACGTCGACCTTCTTCTTGCCCTTCAGCTTCGCCGTCGGGCCGACCAGGTACGGCTTGCAGCGCCCCTTCGGCGGCTGCGCCGTGTCGATGTAGGTGCCCTCGTGGGCCATCGCCTCGTACCAGGCGTGCCTCTTGTTCTCGTAGTAGCTGCTGATCCGAATCCGGTCACCCTTGTGGATCGGCGCCCGCCAGGCCGGGTTGGTCACCTCGGTCTGGTAGTCCTCGCTGAACTTGACCCCCTTGTGCCAGACCACGTCCGAGTCGAGCAGCAGGGTGCCGCCGTAGCCCTGTCCATCGTCGCGACAGGGGTTCTCCTCCGAGCCGTAGTTCTCGACCGTCATCCCGAGTCCGCCGGGATGCACGTGGGCGCCGGTGCCGATCATCGTGCCGTCGACGGTCGAGGTCCACTCGATCACGCCGCGCTTGTCGTCCTCGGCCGTCTCGTAGGTGCCGTCCTTGCTCTTCTTGTTCCGCGGAACGTCGAAGGTGCGCCCGAAGAGGATCCCGAGCACGTCGTGGTAGGGGCGCGGGCCGATCGAGTTGAGCTGCTCCAGGGTCCCGTGGATGAAGGTGACGTCGAGGACGATGTAGACGTGCAGCGGCTGCGACGTCTTGTTGTGCAGCATGTAGATCATCGGCTGCGGCTCCTCGGGCCCCATGTAGCCGCCGTAGATCGGCCCGTTCGGGGCCGCGGCGGAGCGCTCGTCGAAGTTGGCCTTCGTCTCCTCGTCGCCGTTGCCGAAGAACCAGTCGGTCAGCCCGTAGGTGTAGTTGTCGTTCTCGCTTCCCGGGCTGAGGCTGAACCAGTGCGCATGATGGATGTGCGCCTCCTGGTGCGACGGCTCCGTGCCGTCGACGACGCGCCGCATCCCGGGCTCGACCTGGGTGATCATGCCGTTGCGGACCGGCAGCGTGAGGTCGACGCGGTTCGCGTCCCAGCCGGGCGGGACCTCGTAGGGGCCGTAGTAGAACTTCAGCGTCTCCTTGGTCCCCGGCGGCTTCGGGACGAACTGGTCCCCGCGATCGATGATCGGGTCGAGCGGGTTGTACGGCGCGGCCGGCGGCATGCCGCCGCCACCCTCGTGTCCTCCGCCATGGCCACCACCACCGCCGTGATCCTGGGCAAACGCCCCGGAAACGCCGACGCCAACAACGGATGCAACTGCGACCACGGACAACGCCGCGGCCAGCCTCGCGCCTTTCGGCCCCATCACCTCTATGAACCCCTTCCTAACCCCGGTGCACGAGACGAGCACCGTCAGGCGCTGACTATAAACACAAAACTGGCTGGCTGGCTCAGTTGCCCGGGTCGCCCCAGCGGAAGCCGGTTTCCGAGTGGGAGGGGTCCATCGGGCTGGTCGGCATCCCCCCCGGGACGGCGGGATCGTTGTAGCCCGAGGGAGCGACGTCGTTTGGCGTGTCGGCGTGAAAGAGCGACGCGAGGTACTGGATCTGCCCGCGTCCGCACTGAAGCTCGCCCTGGCCGCCGCCGTAGATCGCGATCCCGTTGGCGTCGCAGTACTCGTAGATCTCGAGCAGCTCCTGCAACGACCCGAACCGCGACGGCTTCGAGTTGATCGCCTTTCGCGCCATCTCCTTGACATCGGCGAGCGAGTGCAGCGGCGCGTCCCAGGTGATCCGGTCGTCGTGCGGAGCGAGCACGGGCTCGGTCTCGGCGTTGATGTCGGGGTCCTCGAGGTACGCCTCCGGGAAGGTCTCGGCTACCGCGCGGTAGAGCTCGGGGTCGGTGTCGACGTCGACGGGCGTGCCCACGTACATCCCCTTGAGGTCGAGCACCCGCACCGGCGCGAGGCCGGCGATCTCGGCGATCAGCTCGGCGTCCCAGTCGTTCTCGGGGTCGAGCTTGAACTCGAGGTCGGGATAGCGCTCGAGGCGCTTGCGGATCGCCTCCGTCGACGACTTGTTCGCGTGGTCGCCGAAACTCCCGAGGCGGGTCGAGCAGACGAACCGAAGCGGCTGAGGGTCGCGCTCGGCGACCTCCCAGAAGGCGAGCTTGCTCTGGCGCAGCGCGAGGTCGAGGGCCGCCGACTCGTACGCCCAGCGGCGGTAGTGAACGGATGCCGGGTACTCCGGCGCCACCGGGAAGAGGTCGAGCTCGCCAAACAGCGCGCACGCCTCGCCGAGGGTGGTCGGAGCGCTGAAATCGTGGACCGGGCCGGCGTCGCGGTGGGCGATGTGGTCGAGCACCGTGTAGACGACGTCCTCGCCGATTCCCTCGTGGCCCTCGCCGTGCAGGTGCACGACCGTCGACGGCCGGGTGAACTCACCGAACTCGCGGTCGTGGCCGGTGAGCTCGTAGCTCTCGATCCTCAGCGGCAGCTCGGCGAGGCGGTCGTAGACGGCGCTCATCGCGCGCCAGACTAGCGAGCGGGCGGTGCCGCGTTCAGTCGAGTCCGGCCACGGGGACCACCAGGACCGGGTGCTCGGAGACGTGCAGGAGCTTGTGCGGCGTCGAGCCGAGCAATGCGCCCTTGATCGGATGCTCACCATGGGTGCCGACGACAATCGCGCGCGCGTCGTGCTCTGAGGCCAGGGTCAACAGCGCCTCGACCGGGCGCTCCGGGATCAGCGCCAGGGTCGCCTCGACTCCCGCCCCGCGGGCGCGCTCGATCGCCGGCGCTGTCACGCGCTCGCCGAACTTGCGCACCTCGTCGCGGTGGGCGGCAAGCTCCTCGCCGCCGGGTCCGGCGGGCTCGTACCCGAACGCGACGATGATCCGGTCGCCGGTCGCGCCGGCGAGCTCGAGCGCCTCTTCGAGGGCGGCCGCCGCGCACTCGGAGCCGTCGTATCCGAGGACCAAGGCACGACTCATCTCATTCCTCCTCCTCGGCGGCGGCGGTCAGCCCCGCGTCCGCGGCCTCCTCCGAGACGCCGACCGCCTCGACCTTGCCCCCGCCGATTGCGACCTCGTGCGGCACGTGCTCGAACGCCCGCCGGCGGAAGAACTCCTTCGCGGGTTCGGGACCGAACAACCTCCAGAGCACCATGAGCAGCACCCCGCCGAGCATGAACACGAGCGCGATCACCAGGGGCAGCCCGAGTCCGAGGACCTCGCTGCCCGAGTACGACGCCTTCGGGTCGGCGATCTGGATCGCCGACTCGTACAGCAGGTAGGTGAGCATCAGCGCGCCGATGATCGGCGCGACACCGATGAAGAGGAAGTTCTTCACCGAGGCGGTCAGCTCGCGACGCCAGTAGATCGCGCAGGCGAAACCGGTGAGGCCGTAGTAGAAGGCGATCATCAGCGACAGCGCCGAGAGCGAGTCGAAGAGGAAGTTCTCCGAGATCAGCCGCCCCGGCACGTACCAGAGCGTCGCCAGCGCGCCGACGACGATCGTGCCGAAAGCGGGCGTCAGGTAGCGCGGGTGGATCCGGGCGAACGCTCGCGGTAGCGCGCCCGCGGCCGCCATCGACAGCGAGGTGCGCGAGCCGGGCAGGATCGTCGTCTGCGCCGAGGAGATCCCGGAGACGATCACGGCGATCACCAGCAGCTTGCCGAGGTCCGAGCCGAGCGCCGCGTTGCCGGCGATCGCGAGGATGCGCGCGTTGTCGTTGAACACCTCGACCCGGCCGAGCCCGAGGTAGGCGATGATCGCGATCGCGACGAGCACGTAGGTGACCAGCAGGATCACGGTGCTCGCGAGCCCGGCGAGCCCGGGTCCCCGGCTCGAGTCCTTGGACTCCTCGGAGAGGTTCACGGCGCTCTCCCAGCCCCAGTAGATGAACACGGCAAGCAGCACGCCGGTGAGCAGCCCCGAGTAATCCACCCCGAACGGCGACAGCCAGCTCAGCTCCGGGTCGATCGAGTTCGGGGTCGCGTCCCCGGTCGCGACCTTGACCAGCGCGACAACCGCGAACAGCAGCAGCGCGCCGACCTGGAAGAAGGTGAGGAACCGCTGCAGATGGGCGGAGACCTCGGTGCCGATGACACAGATCGTGGTCATCACGGTGATGATCGCGACCGAGAGCACGACGTTTGCGACATCGGACTTGCGCAGATCGTTGAGGTCGAAGAGGTCGAAGAGAAAGAGCGCCGAAACGTCGGCGAGTGAGCCGATCACGAGGATCCCGGTGGTGCAGATCGCCCAGCCGCCGATCCAGCCGGCGTACGGCCCCATCGCCCGCGTGACCCAGGAGAAGGTGGTGCCGCAATCGGTGTCGACGCGGTTCATGTAGAAGAACGCCGCGGCGATGAAGAACATCGGCACGAACGAGACGAGCAGGACGCCGGGGGCGTGGATCCCGACCGCGACCACGATCGAGCCGATCACCGCCGCCAGCGAGTAGGCGGGCGCCGTCGACGCGAGGCCGATGCAGAGCCCGTCGACGAATCCGATCGCGTTTGACTTCAGGCCCTTTTCGCCGGTTTCCGGGGCCGGGTCGGCCGCGCCTCCAGCCGCAAGGCTCGCGCTCTCCATGCGCGACGGACTCTACGTCACGCCCGATGCTCCGGGTTGGGAAAGTCCGAGCGGCAGCCCGCGTCCCAGTCCTTGCGGTTGTTGCCGTGCGAGGGGATCCCCCCGGCGTCCTTGAGCATCCGCGCCAGGTGGAGCATGTTCCAGGTCGCGAACGTGGTGTTGCGGTTGGTGAAGTCGTTCTCCGGGCCGCCTGAGCCCTCGTCCAGATACGACGGCCCCGGGCCCGCCTCTCCGATCCAGCCCGCGTCGGCCTGCGGCGGGATCACGTAGCCGAGGTGCTGGAGCGAGTAGAGCGTGTTCATCGCGCAGTGCTTGACCCCGTCCTCGTTGCCGGTCACCAGACAGCCGCCGACGCGGCCGTAGTAGGCGTACTGGCCGGCGTCGTTGAGCAGGTGCGAGTTGCCGTAGAGGCGCTCGACGATCCGGGTCGCGACCGACGACTTCTCGCCGAGCCAGATCGACATCCCGAGCACGAGGATGTCGGCCGCCATCACCCGTTCGAAGATCTCCGGCCACTCGTCGGCCTCCCAGCCGTGCTCGGTCATGTCCGGCCAGACCCCGGTCGCGATCTGGTGGTCGATCGCGCGGATGTTCTCGACCTCGACCCCGTTGCGGCGCATGATCTCGATCGACTTGTCCATCAGGCCCTGGGTGTTGGAGACCTCGGGGCTGCGCTTCAGCGTGCAGTTGATGAACATCGCCTTCAGGTCCGAGTAGTCGGTCTCGCTGGTCTCGCAGAGCTCGACCTGCTTCTCGTTGAGGACGCCTTCGCTCACGTTCGCTCCTTCGAATCGGGGGATCGCCGAAAAGTCGCGCTTGCCCGCCTGGCGTTACACGGGTACGTTTCGGTCCTGTGAAGCAACTCACCTTCGTCGAGGCGGGCAAGCTCGAATGGCGAGAGGTGACCGATCCTATGCTCGACGGCGACGGCGCAGCGATCGTCCGCCCGCTCGCCGTTGCGACCTGCGACCTCGACCTGGCCTTCGTCCGCGGTGTCGCGCCCGCGGGCCGCGAGTTCGCGTTCGGCCACGAGTGCGTCGCCGAGGTGCTCGAGGTCGGCGACGCGGTCGGTTCGATCGCCCCCGGCGACCTGGTCACCGTCCCGTTTCAGATCTCATGCGGCGAGTGCGATCGCCCGAGACGTCGATGCCGCTGCTCGAGATGTACACCCGCGGGATCCGCTTCCACACCGGCCGCTGCCACGCCCGCCCGGCGATCGAGCCGATTTTCGAGCTGGTCCGCGACGGCAGCTTCAAGCCCGAGCTCGTCACCCACGAGACCGCGACCTGGGACGAGGCCGCCGTGGCGGTCGCCGGCCACGACGGCAAGCTCGTGATCAGCCGCTGAGCGGCGTCAGCAGCCGCGACAGCCGATCTCGAGCACCCAGAACGCCTTGTTGCCGCTGCGCTTCAGGCCGATCCCGACATCCTCGAACGAGCCGCGGAGCATCGTCTCCCGGTGAGGCGGCGAGTTCAGCCACGCCCCGAACACCTGGGCCGCGGTGCCCTCTTCGCCATCGCCCCAGGCGATGTTCTCGCCCCACTGCCAGCTGCTCGCCGAGGTGTACCCGAAGCGGTGCGCGTACAGATCGGCGGGCTCGCCGCAGGCCGTGTGGCTGAAGCCGCACCGCATCACGTCGCCCGCCTTGTGACCTGCCGCTTGCTCGAGCGCGTCGTTGGAGTCCACGCCGCGGGCGCCGACCCGGTCCCGCGCGGAGTTGATCAGGCATCGCATCGCCTTCTCCTGCGCGCGCTCCGGAGCTCCGGCGTCGGATTTCCCGTCGCACTTCGAAGATTTCGCGACCGGCCCGGCCTCAGCCGTTGTGGTGATCAGCGCAGCGCCTGCAGCTGCCGTCGCAAACGCAAAGGCGATCGTTCGTCGCCACCTCGTTGCATCCATCGCACTCCCCAATCCCGTCGTGTGCCCCCGGTATCCCGTAACCCCCGGGAAATTCAGGCCTCGCAAATACCCCGATTTGCGGGTTTTCACTCATTTCAAAGCGCAGCCCCGGCAGCCGAGCTGGAGGACCCAGACGCCGACGTTGCGCTGGCCGCTGAAGCGGCCGCGGCGCAACCCGAGGCCCAGGTGCTCGTAGGAACCGCGCAGCAGCGTCGCGCGATGCGGCGGGGAGCCCAGCCACGCCTTCAGCACCTTGCGGGCCGAGCCGCGCTTGCCGCGCCCGTAGGCGAGGTTCTCGCCCCATTGGAAGCTGCCCGACGTGTAGCCGAAGCGCCGCGGGTAGACGTCAGCGGGCTGGCCGCAGGCCGAATGGCTGAGGCCGCACCTGGCCACGTCGCCGGCCTTGTGCCCCGCGGCGCGCTCGAGCGCCCGGTCGGATCGCACGGTCCCGGCGCCGGAGGCGTGACGGGCGAAGTTGATCAGGCACCGCATCGCGTCCTCCTGGGCCCGCTCGGGAGCCTTCACGTTCGCCTGACCGGAGCATTGCGATCGCGGGGCAAGCGAGCTCGCACCCGCGGGCGGCGCCGCCGACACGAGCACGGCGGCGGCAAGAATCGCGACGAGTCCGGCGGCTGGTCTGAACCCGTTGAGGCACATCGAGCCCGGGCACGTTAGCGAAAGCTGAGGACAACGTGTGGATTCTGTGAAGAAGTTATGAGAGTCTGCGCCAAGTTGCCGTCTACTTGGACGGCGAGCGCTCCAGGGCTTGCGCCGCGAGCTCGGCGAAGGCCTCGATCGCGATCGCGAGGTCGGCCTCGTCGGTGTCCTCCTCGGGCGCGTGGCTGATCCCGCGCTTCGAGGGCGCGAAGATCATCGCCGCGGGCAGCACCCCGGCGACCTCGGCCGCGTCGTGGAGGGCGCCGCTCGTCATGCTCGCCGCCTCGCCGGCGACGCGCTCGCAGGCGCGTCGCGCCGCGAACACCAGGCCGGCGTCGAACAGGGTGGGGTCGATCCGCCAGACAGGCGCCTCGGTGAGCTCGCAATCGCGGCGCTCGGCCGCCGCGGCGCAGGCCGCGCGCGCGGATTCGAGCATTCGGGCCAGCGCCTCGGCCTCCGGATGCCGGAGATCGACGGAGAGCGTCGCCCCGCCGGGGACGGCGGTCGGGATCCCGGGTTCGAGCCGGAGCTCACCCGTGGTGGCGACGCCGCCCTCGGTGTCCGGAATCCGCTCGATCTCGAGCGCCGACTCGGCGGCGGCGAGGCCGGCGTCGCGGCGAAGCTTCATCGGGGTCGTGCCCGCGTGCGACGCCTGACCGCTGAACGTGAAGCGGACCCGCTCGATCCCGGCGCAGCCGGTGACGGCGGCCGCGCGGAGGCCCTCGGCCTCCATGCGCGGGCCCTGCTCGATGTGCAGTTCGAGGTACGCGCCCAGGCCTTCGCTTCGTGAGGCGCATTCGCCGGCCCGCTCGAGCTCGACCCCGTTCTCCGCCAGCACCTCGGCGATCTCCCGGCCGTCGGCGCCGCGCAGCCCGGCGAGCTCCGCCGGGTCGAGCGTCCCGGCGAACGCCGAGCTCCCGAACAGGCTTCGCCCGAAGCGCGCCCCCTCCTCGTCGGCCCAGTCGACGAGCACCAGCCGGCGCGGCGGGGGCGAGCCGGCGTGTGCCCAGGCCCGCAGCACGCCGACCCCGGCCATCACCCCGAGCGCGCCGTCGAGCCAGCCGCCGTCGGGAACGGAGTCGACGTGGGAGCCGAGCGCCAGCGCGGGCGCCGCCGGGTCGGCGCCCTCGAGCCGCGCCCACAGGTTTCCCGCCTCGTCGACCTCGGGGGTGACGTCGAGCTCGGCCAGCAGTTCGCCGAGGAACTGCCGGGCCTCGCGCCAGACCGGCGACCAGCAGACCCGTTGGGCGCCGCGGTCGTCGGAGGTGCGGCGGGCGAGCTCGCGGAGGTCGGCGACCACCCGCGCGGCGTCGACCGCCGGCGCCATCAGCCGACGCGGTCGCGGCGCAGCGCCTGGGCCAGGCAGTGGGCACCGCCGCCGCCGGCGGTGAACATCGAGAGGTCGGGGTCGAAGACCTCGAGCCCGAGCGCGCGCATCCGCTCGTTGAGCGTCGCGGAGGCCGCGGTCGAGATCACCCGCTCGTCCCCGAGCGAGATCGCGTTGACGCCGAGCTTGAACGCGTCCTCGGTCGAGACCTCGAGGATCTCGAAGCCCTTGCCGCGCAGCCACGCGGTCAGCCCGCCGGACGCCGACTCGACGCAGACCGCGGCCAGCTTCGGCGCCAGGATCGCGACGAGCACGTCGATGTGGACGAACTGGCCGGGGATCGGCTCGATCCGCACCTCCCAGCCGAGCTCCTCCATCCACCCGGCGAGCTGCCGCGCGGCGCCGATCTCGGTCCGCTCCTCGCCGTTGCCGATCAGCATCACCCCGGGCTCGACGATCATCACGTCGCCGCCCTCGATCGCGCCACCGGTGATCATCCGCCAGATCGGGATCTCGCGGTCGAGGTGGAAGCGGACCACCGGTGCGTACTCGCCGCGCCGCCAACTCTGTTTCAGCTGGGTGACGACCGGTCCCTCCGGGGTACCGACGCTCGAGTCGCGGGCGAACACCTGGTAGGGCAGCGCCGGGTCGGGCTCGAGCCGGTGCACGGTCACCCCGGCCGCGTCGTAGATCGAGACCAGCTCGCGGTGCTGGGCGAGGGCGAGCTCGCGGTCGAACTTCGCCCCGCTCTCCAAGGTCGCCTTCGAGATCGCGCTCGTCGGCAGCCAGCGGAAGTTCTCCGGCGGCCCCACCAAAACGTCCCGCAGGACGCCTGTCTCGGAATCAACGCCCCAGGTCACCACGAGGCTCCGGCCGATGTGGCACCGCGCACGCCCGGACGCGGAAGCAGCATGAAATGTCCGCGGCGTAGCCGCGGACCAGTTATTCGAGCGGGAGCGGAGGACGTGGCGCGAGTTATCCCCGAGGACGTGGCGCGAGTTATTCCCGTCATTCGCTCACCACTCTGATTGTTTGGAGCGTTCGATCGCTGGCGCCGCGGACGAGGCCGCCGTGGGCGACGCTGTCGGCGATGTACTCGAGGGTCGGCCGGGTCAGCACCTCGCCCGGGAGGACGTTCGGGACGCCGGGTGGGTAGGCGGCCAGCGACTCGGCGACGATCCGCCCCTCGGCCTCGGCGAACGGGACCACCTCCTGGCCACCGAGGAAGGCCTCGCGGGGCGAGAGCACCGTCGGTCCCCAGGGCGGCGGCTCGGCGAACGGCGGCAACGGCTCCTGATCCTCCTCGCCGATCCGCCCGGCCGCGTGCTCGAGCGCTTCGACCAGCCGCTCGCCGGTCTGCTCGGCGTGCTCTCCGATCCCGAACACGGCGACGACGACGTTCTCGGAGAACAGCTCGAGGTTGATGTCGTCGTCCTCGAGCATCAGCTTGGCCACCCGGTGGCCGGTCGTGCCGAGCCCGCGGACGTCGACGACGAGCCGCGTCGGGTCGTAGGCGAAGACGCCCGCGCGGCCGACGATCCGCTCGTCGAGGACGTCGAGCCCGGGGATCGAACGGATCCGGTCGCGCAGCAGCGCCAGCGAGGCGACGGTCTCGGTCAGCAGCTCCTCGCCATGGACCGCGGCCTGGCGGCGGGTCGCGTCGAGCGACGCGGTGAGCAGCGCGTTCGGGCTCGTCGACTCGACCAGGGTGACCGAGCGGTCGACGATCCGGTCGTCGATGAGGTCACCGCAGTCGCCGACGTGGAGGATGGCCGACTGGGTGATCGAGCCGGCGATCTTGTGGGTCGAGGAGAGGACGACGTCGGCGCCGCACTCGAGCGCCGACGCGGGCAGCGCCGACGAGAAGCGCAGATGCGCCCCCCAGGCCTCGTCGCAGACGAGCGGGACACCGCGCGCGTGGGCGACGTCGGCAAGCGCGGCGACGTCCGCGACCGCGCCGAAATAGGTGGGCGACACGACCATCGCCGCAACCGCGTCGGGGTCGGCGTCGAGCGCACGCGCGAGCGCGTCCGGAGTCAGGCAGTGGGCGACCCCGAGCTCGGGGTCGAGCTCTGGCGCGACGAAGCGCGGCCGGAGCCCGGAGAGCACGAAGCCGTCGATCGTCGACGAGTGGACGTTGCGCTGCACGACGACCCGCTCGCCCTGGTGGGCGAGCGCGAGGCAGATCGCGTGGTTGCCGCCCGACCCGCCGTTCACCAGGAACCAGCTCCGCCGCGCCCCCCAGGCCTCGGCAGCGAGGCGCTGAGCGAGTTGGAACGGTGTCTCCGCAGGATCGGGACCGACGTCGATCCCCTCGATCCCGGCCGGGACGTCGAGTCGGAGCGCGTGGTCGCCGACGGCCTCGCGGAGCGCCGGGTCGGCGCCCCGGCCGCCCTTGTGGCCGGGGACGTGGAAGCGGCCGGGGTTTCGGTCCGCGTAGGCGACGAGGGCGTCGAGATACGGGGTCGCGTCCTGCTCCACGCAGGGGACGTTAGTTCAGGTGACGTTGCGGATCAGGCCGTTCGTGTACGCGGCCTCGTTCGCGAGCACCGCGACCCAGCGGATTCTCCCGTCGCGGGCCCCGAGCAGGATCCAGCGGGGTCCGCGACCCTCGACGATCAGGACGCGGCCGACATGGGCCACGTGGCTGCGGTCCACGATCTCGAGGCGACGGCGCGCGCGCTCGACCCGGTCGCCGCGGGCGACGCTGTGGAAGGACTGGCCGCGACCGGAGGTCAGGATCGCCTTCGCGCGGTCGTCAGATCGGTAGGTCACCCGCAGCTCGCCCTTGCCGACGAGGCACCACGAGTCGAGATGCTTTCTCGCGTACGTCGGCGGACCGAGCTTGGCCCGCAGCTGCTCGCGCCGGCCGCCGAGCCGGGCTCCGCCGACGCGCTTGCCGCGGATCCCGCCGCCGGGATCGATGCAGTCCAGCTCTTCGGCGCGGGCGCCGTAGACCTCGTTTCTCTCCTCGGGGGTATCGACCTTTGCGGCGCAGCTCGGGTCCGGGCCGCTCTCCAGCAGCACCTCGACCCCGCCGCCGCCGTTCTCGTCGAAGTAGGGCTCGTAGGCCTCGGGAACGAACGGCGTCGCGCTCTGCGGCTGTCCGCCGATCCGGTAGTTGCGCACGCTGACCCCGCCCACCCCGCGCGCGCGGTCGAACCAGTAGTCGCCGTCCCAGTGCCAGAGCTCGGGCTCCTGGCCCTGCTGGATCGACCCGGTCCAGTGGTCGCGCTGGAAGTAGAAGCACTTGGTGCCCGCCGCCGCGACGCGGGCCGGCTCCTGGGCGGTGAAGTCGACGATCCCGAAGTCGGTGACGTTCTGGCTCGTCTTGTCGAACTCGACGCAGAAGGGGTCGGCTTCCGGGTGGGGGAAGTCGGTCCCGGTGCCGACGTTCTGAAGCTCGCACTTGAACGGGATCCGGCCGTCGTACGGCCCGACCACGCCGGACGGCGATTGCGCCTGGGCGCTCGCCGCGACGAGCAGCGAGGCCGCCGTGCAGAGGCCGAAGATCGTCGCCCGAATTCGTAACACCCTGGCGGAAGCTACCGGCGCATCCTGGCCAGGGCGCCAGTACTTTCACCGCGTGGGCAGACGGGGGACTTCAGCGCGCGCGACCCTGGCCGGCGAGCTCTCGCGACGCGACTTCCTCGCCCGCGCCGGGGCGCTCGGGCTCGGGGCGACCGTGGCCGCGGCGCTGCCCTACGCGGCGCGGATGGCGGTCCCCGGCAGGGCGCTCGCCGACGGCCCGACCGACGGGACCCTGCAGGCGTTCTTCGACACGATCGTCCCCGGCAAGCCGGTCCCCGGCCTGCTCACCGAGCTCGGCAACCCGATCGACCCGAAGGCGATCGCCGGCGTCGATCCCGAGCACGGCGCGGTCTACACCGACGCGCTGGCGCTCGCCCGCAACGAGCGGATCGGCTTCACGACCCTGGAGCCCGCCTTCGTCGCCGACCTCGCGGCGCGCGCCCTGACCGAGGGCGGGCTCTTCCTCGACCTCGACTACGAGGCTCGCGAGCGCGTCTGCCTCGCCGGCCTTTCCTTCGACAACCCCGACCGCGTCGTCTGGGAGGCGGCCGCGGCGATCCCGTTCACCGCCTTCTGCGCGGCCGGGAACGTCCCGGACGCGACCTCGCAGACCGCTGCCGGCTACGCGGTCATGGGGCACCCCGGCACGGCACCGAACGGCTACGACGACTTCTCCTACGGCCTGAAACTCAACCGCGGCCGGACCAAGAACGGGAGCCTTCGATGACCCCGGCACCCCCGGACGCGAAGCGGAGGAGGTGCCGGGCCTTTGTCTGAAAGGGTGGATGTCTGCATCGTCGGCTCGGGCTTCGGGGGCTCGATCGCTGCCTGGCGGCTGGCCGAGCTCTACCGCGCCGCCGAGCAGGACGCGAGCGTGCTCGTGCTCGAGCGCGGGCAGCGCTTCGGCCACACCGACTTCCGCCAGTCGATGGACGTCGGCCACCTCTCCGACGTCTACGAGCTGATCCAGGGCCAGGGGGCGCAGATCGTCGCCGCCAACCTGGTCGGCGGCGGCTCGAACCTCTACCTGGCCGCCTCGCTGCGCTCGCCGTCGGAGACCTTCGAGCGCATGGACCACCATCCGAACGACGGACCGCGGCGGCGGATGTGGCCGCGGGCGATCAGCCGCAAGACGCTGAACCGCTACTACGGCCGCGCCGAGGCCGGCCTGCGGGTCCGCCAGCCCACCTGGGACGAGGTCTCGAAGTCGGGCGGCGTCTGGGCCGCGATGCTGCGCGAGGCCGGTCACACCTGCGACCGGGTGCCGGTCGCGATCGACTTCGAGCGCTGCGTCGACGCGAAGTGGTGCTACACGGGCTGCGTCTTCGGGGCCAAGAACTCGCTGATCACCAACTACCTGCCGTCGGCCGAGCGCCGCGGGGTCGAGGTTCGGCCGTCGGTTCAGGTCAACGAGGTGGTGCCGTCGTCGGCGCGCCCGTACCGATGGATCGTCCGTGGAGTGAAGGTCGACCCGGCGACGAAGTCGGGCACCGAGCCGGTCGAGATCGAGTGCAAGGTAGCGATCCTCTCCGCCGGCGCGCTCGGCACGCCGCCGATCCTGATGCGCTCGCGCGACAACGGCAACCTGCCCGGCGTCTCACCTCACCTCGGCCGCCACCTCGGCGTCAACGGCGACCACGTCGCAGCGATCGAGATCGACTCCCGCAAGGCCAAGTCGGTGCTCGGCCTGCCGGGCGGCTACGACGATTTCTACAAGGGCAAGCCGATCACGACGATGAGCTACGACTGGTGGGTCGGCAAGAAGGGCAACGCCCACGACGGCACCCGGTTCACGCTCCAGGAGATCCTCCTCTCCCAGCTCACCAACTTCCTCTACGCGAACGGTCGCGACGGCGGCGCCGAGCCGACCTGGTGGGGACGGGCGAAGAAGCGCTCGATCTCGACCTGGTCGCGCCACATCGAGATCCTGGCGATGGTCGAGGAGACGATGGACGGCGAGTTCTACCTCGCGCCGCCGGGCGGCAACGGCCACGTGCAGCCGAACGGCGGGCCGGTCGGGATCGGACTCTTCAACTACGCGGTCTCCGAGCAGTCGGCGCGGATCCGCGAACGCGCCGATCAGGCGATCCGCAAGGTCGCCGAGCGCCGCGGCGTCGGTCGGTTCCTGAAGCTCTCCGAGACTCCCGGCGTCTACGCGTCGCATCCGCTCGGCGGAGCGCGAATGGCCGACGAGATCGGTTTCGGCGTCGTCGACGACGGCGGCGAGGTGTTCGGCTCCGAGGGCCTGTTCTGCATGGACTCGTCGATGATCCCGACCAGCTTCGGCGTCAACCCCTCGCTCTCGATCTCGGCGGTCTGCGAGCGCGCCGCCGCGAAGCTCGTCGCCCGCGGCCCCGACTTCGACCTTCCGGCTCCGCCGCCGAGCCTCAGGCACCGCCCACCGGGCGTCCACGTCGGGCCCCGGGTGAAGCCGGGCCGCTGAGGACCTGGGCGCCGCCCCCCGCTGCTGCTACCGTTGCCCCGTCCTCCATGGACGACCTCCCCCGAAGTACGCGGCCCCAACCCCGGCCCCCTGAGCAGCGATGACGGCGCTCTTTCTCGCCCTGCTGCTCCTCCTCGTGCTCATCAACGGGCTCTTCGTCGCCGCCGAGTTCGCGCTCGTCCGCACCCGCAAGGGGCGGATCGAGAACCTCGCCAAGGAGGGTGAGTCGGGTGCCGAGGAGGCGCTCGAGCAGCTCGACAAGATCGACGAGTCGCTCGCCGCCTGCCAGTTCGGGATCACGCTCGCCTCGATCGGGATCGGCTTCCTCGGCGAGCCGGCGATCGCCGACCTGATCGAACCGATCATCGGCGACAGCGCCGGCGCCACCGCGGTCTCGTTCGCGATCGCCTTTGCGGTCGCGACCTCGCTCCACATCACCATCGGCGAGCAGGTGCCGAAGATGATCGCGATCACCAGGCCCGATCCGATCGCCCGCCGGCTCTCGCGGCCGCTGAGCGTGTTCCGGACCGTGAGCGCGCCGTTCACCCTGGCGCTGAACAGCGTCGCGAACGCGATCGTCCGCCTCTTCGGCGTCGACCCCAAGGACCTCGGCGAGAAGCACACCTCCGACGACCTCAAGGAGATCATCCGCACCTCGGCCAAGGGCGGCAGCCTCGACCCCGGCGAGGCGGTGATGCTCGGCGGCGTCTTCCATCTCCACGAGCAGGAGGCGCGCGAGGTGATGACCCCGATCCCCGCTGTGGTCACCGTGAACGCCGACGAGACGGTCGAGGAGGCGCTGCGCCGCTGCGTCTCCTCGGGCCACACGCGTCTGGTCGTCGTCGAGGACGACAACCCCGACAAGGTTCGCGGGATCGTCCACAACAACAGCCTCGTCCGCCTCTACCTGAACGCCGGCGGCGACGCCTCCCTGGAGCCGGCGATCCGCGATGTCCCGGTGTTTCCGGAGACGAAGCCGATCGACGACCTGCTCGCCGAGCTGCAGCGACAACGCTCCTCGATCGGGATCGTCTCCGACGAGTACGGCCGCACGGTCGGGATCGTCACCGTCGAGGACATCCTCGAGGAGGTGGTCGGCGAGATCGAGGACGAGACCGACCCGCGGGCCGTCTCGCTGCGGCGGCTCACCGACGGCGACTGGTACGTGCGCGGCCACGTCCCGCTCGGGGACCTCGAGGACGTCGGGATCGGCCTCCCGGTCGACTCCGACGCCTTCAACTCGATCGGCGGCTACGTGTTCTCCGAGCTCGGCCGGCGCCCGAAGCGCGGCGACAAGGTCCGGGCAAACGGCTACGAGCTGCGGGTCGAGGCGGTCCGTGACAACCGGATCATCGCCGTCCGCATCCACCCGGTTACCGCCGAGCACCCGACGATTCGCCCCGATCCGGCCTCCGAAACACGCACGTAGCGGGGGCCAAGCGGCGGAAATACGTCCGCGGCGCCGCTTACCGTCTCCGGCGTCCAATCAGCGATGCCAGGGGTAGGCGCATGTGGGTGGTCAAGCTCACCGATAAGCAGCTGGAGGTGCTGAGGGCGATGCTCCGCTCGGAGGAGCACCTGGGCCCGGCGCTGCGAGGAGCACTGGAGGCGCTGGAGCTCGCGCGCTGGGACGAGCTGCCGGACGCCCAGCTCCCGTGGGCGAGCGTCGCCGACGAGGCGCGCCGCCAGGGCGTTTCCGAGGCCGAGGTGGTCTGGGATCTCTGCGGGCTCATCCGGAGCCGCCGGTGCCACGCCGGCGGCGCGGCGACCGCCGCGAGCAGCGCGCCGCCTGAGAGCGCGCCACGAGCCGCCGGCCTCATCGCGTAGCGGCCGCTCGAGGCGCGCTCTGTGGGTCGGCGAGCCGCACGCTGACCTTCGCAGAGATGGTCAACATGCGGTTCGTCCAGGGCCGCCCGGTCCGGTGGCTGTATCGAGTGCGGGATTGACCGGGATATGGCCGTCAAACCCTCCGCTAGTACGCGAAGAACCCCTTCCCGGACTTCCGCCCGAGCTTGCCCTCGGCGACCAGCTCGCGGACCAGGTCCGGGACGTGATCGGCGCCGCCGCCGGCGCCGTCGCGCGTCGAGGCTCTCGCCGATCGCGGCGGCGACGTCGAGGCCGACGAAGTCGAGCAGCTTCAGCGGGCCCATCGGGTGGCCGGCGCCGAGCTGCATGCAGGCGTCGACGTCGGCGGCGCTCATCCCGGTCGCCTCCATCAGGCGCACGGCCTCGAACAGGTACGGGAACAGCAGCCGGTTGACGACGAACCCGGCCTGGTCGGGGACCTCGATCGCGGTCTTCCCATCGCCGGCACCAGGCGAGCGCCCGCTCGCGGACACCGTCGCGCAGGCCGGCGGGAAGGCAGAGCTCGATCAGCTCCATCCGCGCCACCGGGTTGAAGACGTGGAGGCCGAAGAAGCGCTCGCGGACGCCTGCGGCGTCCGCGAGCTCGCCGATCGTGTAGCGACGACGTCGTCGTCGCCAGGTCGGCCGCGGGTGCCGCCGCTTGCCAGCCGCGCGAGCAGCTCGCCCTTCGCGTCGGGGTCCTCGACGATCGCCTCGACGACCACGTCGCAGTCGGCGAGGTCGGCCGCTTCGGTGGTCACCTTGATCCGCTCCGGCGCGCCGCCGTCGAGCTTCTTCGCCTCGCTCTGGGCGGACTCCTCGGCCCGCCACGCGGAGGCGTCGCTGCGGGCCAGCAGGCGGACCGTCCCGGTCTGGCTCGCGCAGGCCGCCAGGCCGCAGGCGATCGTCGCCGCTGCCCGCCACAGCCGGCGCGCGTATAACCCTCAGGGCCTCCCATCGCCGAGGGTTACTATCACGCGCGACGCGATGGCCGAGGTCCTCTACTACGCGATCCCGTTCTTCGTCCTGCTGCTCGTCCTCGAGTACCTCTCCTTTCGCCAGGTACGGGCCGAGAACGAGGGCCTGATCGGATTCGAGGCGCGCGACACGCGAACGAGCCTGACGATGGGGCTCGGCAACGTGGTGATCAACTTCGGCTGGAAGTTCGTCGTCCTCGCCGCGTACGTCGGGATCTACGAGCTCACCCCGCTGCGCCTCGACCCCGGCGACTGGTGGGTCTGGGTGCTGCTGTTCTTCGCCGACGACTTCTCCTACTACTGGTTTCACCGCATCTCGCACGAGAGCCGCGGCTTCTGGGCCAGCCACGTCGTCCACCACTCGAGCCAGCACTACAACCTCTCGACCGCGCTGCGCCAGACCTGGGTGCCGATGACCTACTTCCCGTTCTGGCTCTGGATGCCGGCGGTCGGCTTCGAGCCGTGGATGGTCCTGCTCGCGCAGGCCTGGTCGCTGATCTACCAGTTCTGGATCCACACGGAGAAGATCCGCAAGCTGCCGCGCTGGTTCGAGGCGGTCTTCAACACCCCGTCCCACCACCGCGTCCACCACGGCGTCAACGACCAGTACCTGGACCGCAACTACGCCGGCATCCTGATCATCTGGGACCGGCTGTTCGGGACCTACGAGCCCGAGGGCGAGCGGGTCCGCTACGGGCTGACGACCCAGCTGCGGCACCTTCCGGCCGGTGCGGGTCGCCTTCCACGAGTACATCGCGATGTGGCACGACATCAAGCGCGCGCACGCGCTTTCGTGACAAGCTCGGAGTCGTCTTCCGCGGCCCCGGTTGGACGCCCCCCGGGGTCACCGAGTCCGAGGCGACGCGCGGATAGTGCCGGCACCACTAGACTTAGGCACACAAAGTTCCATCACAAAACTGACTGATCGATCTCTGGAGGAAGCGATGGCCGCCAACGGCAAGTTCTCAGGACGCGAGGTAGTGATCGTCGAGGCAGCGCGCACTCCGGTCGGCCGCGGGCACGAGGAGAAGGGCTACTACAAGGACACCCACCCGTCGACCCTGCTCGCGAAGAGCTACACCGAGCTGATCGAGCGGGCCGGGATCGACGCCGTCGGAGGTCGAGGACGTCGTCGCCGGCTGCGTGCAGCAGTTCGGCGAGCAGGCGATCAACATCGGCCGCAACGCCTGGCTCGAGGCCGGGCTGCCGATCGAGACCCCGGCGACCACCGTCGACCGCCAGTGCGGCTCGGCCCAGCAGGCCGTCAACTTCGCGCGCCGCCCTCGTCGCCTCCGGCGTCCACGACGTCGCGATCGGCGGCGGGGTCGAGCACATGGGCCACATCTCGTTCGCCGACTCGCTCGAGGTCCAGAAGGAGCACGGCTTCGCGTTCAGCCCGCAGCTGATGGAGCGCTACAACCTCGTCCCGCAGGGGATCTCGGCCGAGATGATCGCCGACAAGTGGGAGATCCCGCGCTCGGAGCTCGACGAGATCGGCCTGCGCTCCCACCAGCTCGCCGCGAAGGCGACCGAGGAGGGCCGCTTCGACCGCGAGATGATCCCGTTCCAGGTCAACGGCGACACCTACACGACCGATCAGGGCATCCGTCCCGACACCAGCCTCGAGGCCCTCGCCGGGCTGAAGACGGTGTTCAAGGAGGACGGCAAGGTCACCGCCGGCAACTCCTCGCAGATCTCCGACGGCGCCGCCGCGGTGCTGCTGATGACGCGCGAGAAGGCGGACGCGCTGGGGCTGAAGCCGCGGGCGCGGATCGTCGACCAGACGACGGTCGGCGTCGACCCGGTGATCATGCTCACCGGCCCGATCCCCGCGACGCAGAAGATCCTCGAGCGCAACGGGATGAAGATCGGCGACATCGACCTGATCGAGATCAACGAGGCGTTCGCCTCCGTCGTCGCCGCGTGGCGCCGCGAGCTCGACCCCGACATGGATCGGGTCAACGTCAACGGCGGCGCGATCGCGATCGGCCACCCGCTCGGCTCGACCGGAGCGCGGCTGATCACGACCCTGCTGCACGAGCTCGAGCGCTCCGACAAGGAGACCGGGCTGGTGACGATGTGCTGCGGCGGCGGGCTCGGCACGGGGACGCTGATCGAGCGCGTCTAGACGCGCTCAATCAGCGTCCCAATAGATGCCCGCGAGATGCTCCGCTTCGCGTCCGCTCTCGCGGGGCTGGCGCTAGTCACGAGCACTGCCCTCGCCGGCTGCGGCGGGGGCCAGTCCGACGACGACGGCTATCCGGCCGGCGTCTCGCGGCCGCTGGCCAAGGTCGAGTTCGTCGCCGAGGCCGATCGGATCTGCCACTCGACCAACACCCGGATCGAGGCGGCCGCGGACGACCTGGCGGCCGGCCCCCGGATCCTCCGCCGGCCGAGGTGCGCCGGGTGGTGATCGGGGTCGCGATCCCGGCGCTCGAGGCCGAGGTGCGGGCAATCCGGGCGCTCGGCGTGCCCACCGGCGACGGGCGCGAAATCGAGGCGATCGTCGGCGCGACCGAGCGCGGGATCGCCCAGATCCGCGCCGACCCCGCGGGTGTCCTCGACGGGCCGCCGCCGGCGTTGCGCGAGGCCGGGCGGCTGGCGCGCAGCTACGGTTCGGTCGAGTGCGACGTCAGGTAGGGTCGCAGCGGATGCGCAGTCGCACGCTGAGCCTGGCGATCGCGGTGCCACTTGCCGGGTGGGGGGTCGGCTGCGGTGAGAATGACGAGGCGACCTCGACAGCGGAGCCGGCCGGGGCCGCCGCCGTGCAGGGGCAGACCCGGAGCGAGTTCGTGGCTCGCGCCGACCCGATCTGCGCCCAGGTGAAGCGCTCGATCGACATCGCCCGGACCAAGTTTCACCACGGCGACCTGGACGCCGGCGAGGCGGGCGAGCTGAAGGCCTTCGTGGAGGACGAGATCGTGCCCCTTTACCGCAGTGAGGTCGTCGCCCTGCGGCGGCTGCCTACTCCTGCCGCCGATCGGGAAACGATCGAAGCCATGCTCGAAAGCGCCGACGAAGCCACCACGCGACTCGCGGGGGATCCCGAAGCGATTGGCCCCCGTGCCGGCAGTCCGCTGTTCGACCGCGCAAACCAACTGGCCCGCGACTCCGGCCTGACCGTCTGCGTCGCCCCGAAATGAGGCGTCGCCCGCTGATCGCGCTGGTCGCGCTCGCCGTCCTTGGGGGACTGGCGACGGCCGGCTGCGGCGACGACGACTCCTCGACGACCGCCGCCGAGGCGGTGACCGGGTTCAGCGGCGAGGCGCCAACCGACTCGATCTCCTATCACCTCGCCGCCGACAAGTACTGCCGCCAGGCCGAGAACGAGCTCGACGAGGCGGCGAGCGAGCAGTTCGGCGACCAGCAGCCCTCCCCCGAGGACCTCGAGGCGTTCGTCAACGACTACTACGTGCCGATCATGCGCCGCCAGATCGAGCAGATCCGCACGATTCCGATCCCGGCCGGCGAGGAGGACGCGGTCAACCAGATCAACGACGCCTTCGACGACGGGCTCGCCGAGGCCGAGGCGGACCCCGGGTCGCTCGCCGACGGCCCCCCGCTCGCGATCGTCGAGGCGTCGCGGCTGGCGGCCGAGTACGGATTCGACGACTGCGGGCTCGACACCTGACGCTTCCGGCTGATCTGAGCCCGGCCGGGCCCGCCGCGTAACGGCAGGCGCGCGGGGCGGACCCACGGTCAGCATGGAGATCTCGTTCGCGAACCTGCTGATCGTCGTCGCGGCGGGATTCGCGGCGCCGCTGTTGCTCGGCCTGGTGCCGGGCCTGCGGCTGCCGTCGGTCGTGCTCGAGATCGTGATCGGGATCCTGATCGGCCCCGCCGTCCTCGGCTGGGTCGAGATCGACGAGCCGGTCGAGGTCCTGTCGCTGGTCGGGCTCGCCTTCCTGCTCTTCCTCGCCGGGCTCGAGATCGACCTCGCGGCGCTGCGCGGCCGCCTCCTGCGGGCTGCCTCGCTCGGCTTCGCCGTCTCGCTCGCCCTCGCAGTCGTCGCGGGGCTCGTGCTCGACCTCGCCGGGGTCGCCGACGAGCCGCTGCTCATCGCCATCATCCTCGCCTCGACCTCGCTCGGGGTGATCGTCCCGGTGCTCCAGGACTCAGGGGAGGTCTCCTCGAGGTTCGGCCAGCTGGTGATCGCCGCGGCCTCGATCGCCGACTTCGCATCCGTCCTGCTGCTGACGCTGCTCTTTTCGGGCGAGTCGTCGGGGATCGGCGCGAAGCTGATCCTGATCGGGCTGTTCGTGCTCGTGATCGCCGCCGTCGCGATCGGCGTCATGGAGGCCGAGCGCTCGCGGCGGATCTCGGCCGCCCTGGTCCGGCTCCAGGACACCAGCGCCCAGATCCGCGTCCGCGGCGCGTTCGTGCTGCTGATCGGAATGGTCGCGCTCGCCGAGCAGCTGGGGCTCGAGCTGATCCTCGGCGCCTTCGCCGCCGGAGCGATCCTCAACCATCTCGACCAGGACCAGGGAATGACCCACCCGGAGTTCCGCAAGAAACTCGCCGCGGTCGGCTTCGGGGTCTTCATCCCCGTCTTCTTCGTCTCCAGCGGCATCAGGTTCGACCTCGACGCGCTGTTTGCCTCCGGCACGGCGATCGCCTCGATCCCGGCCTTCGTCGCGGCGCTCGTCTTCGCCCGCGGCGTTCCGGCGCTGCTCTACCGCGGGCAGCTCGAGCGCCGCCGGGTGATCGCCGCCGGCCTGTTGCAGGCGACCTCGCTGCCGTTCATCGTCGCCGCCACGGCGATCGGCCAGGACCTCGGCCTGATCGACGCTGCGACCTCGGCCGGGTTCATCGCCGCCGGCCTCGTCACCGTGCTCGTCTTCCCGATCACGGCGCTCGGGCTGTTGCGCCCGGCGCGGTAGCTACGCGAGGATCGAGGCCGTCTGCGCGGTGTCCTCTGAGCCGCGGTACTTGTCGACCTTGCCGTCTCGGAAGTGCCAGTAGTGGTGGATGTTCATCGACGCCTCCCGACCGGTCGCCTTCGACCTGCTGCCGAAGCGCAGGAAGACCATCACCTCGTCGTCGTTCGCGGCGAAGCCGATCGGCTCGAACTCGGTCACGTCGACCGTCTCGCCGATCGCCTGGAAGAAGCCTGGGACCTGATCCTTGCCAGTTCGCTGTCCCCACCAGGGTGCCGCGTCTGAAGCGGCGTCGGCCGCCCAGTCGACGTCGTCGGTCAGCTGGTCGAGGATCGCCTGCACGTCGCCGGCTCCGAACGCCTGGTAAATCCCCTTCACGGTGGCCAGGTTGTCCTCGGCGCCCATCGCGCCTCCTTTCGTCGAGTCGCCCCGTCGGGACGACCCTAACCGACAGCCAGCCGCCCGCCGACGAACTGCACCAGGCCCGACAGCCGCCGGTGGATCCCCTCGAAGCCGCGCTGCTCGAGCGCCGCGACGACCTCGTCGCCCTCGAAGATCCGGATCCCGCTGGCGCGCTCCAGGACCGGCTTCAGCGGCTTCAGCGTCACCTCGCGCCGGACCGAGGTCATCAGCGCGATCCGCCCGCCAGGCCTCAGCACCCGCGCCATCTCGTCGAGCCCGGCGAACGGGTCCGGGAACAGGTGCAGGGCGGCGAAGCAGCAGGTGGCGTCGAAGCTCGCGTCGCCGAAGGGAAGCTCGGTCGCGTCGCCGCGAATCAGGGTCACGTTCGAGGTCGCGGCGCGCCGCAGCTCGGCGCCGCCGCGCTCGAGCATCGTGCGTGAGGCATCAATCCCGACCGCGAGCCCTTGCGGGCCGACGGCGCGGGCGAACTCGCGGGTGAAGTTGCCGGGCCCGCAGGCGACGTCGAGGACCACGTCGCCCTCGCTGAGGCCGAGCAGCAGGCGGGCGATCCTGATCTCCTCGGCCATTCCGGGGCCGGTGACGCCCTTGAACAGCCGCCCAAGGGCGGGGCGCCAGTAGCGCTCGTAGATCGCCGGCACGATTCGCGTGACCATCAGGTCCTGGGTCGCGCCGGTCGACTCGAGCTCGCGCTCGAGCAGATCGAGGTAGCCGGCGTCGTTGAGGCCCCGCCCGGCGGCGAGCTCGGCAGCGTGTTCGGTGAGCAGCGCGGTGGTGCGCCCGAGGGCGCCTGCCGGGGTCTCGGTCGTCACTCCGGTCCCCGCGGGTCGCCCGAGTGCAGGGCGAGCGCCGTCAGCCGCTCGATCTGACGCTCGCCCTCGACCCTCGCCGGGTGGTCGGGCGGCAGCGGCTCGATCAGGCGCTCGATCCGGTTGCGGATCTGGAGCGCGAAGTGGGGCGTCGAGGGGCCGGCGAGCGCGCGGATGTCCTCGACCGTGATCTCACGCCCGCTGAGCCGGTCCGGCCTTTCGCTCTCGCTCATTTCCCTTGGTCTGAATCCGGGGTCGTGGCCGTCTCGTCGGGCTGCGACTCGGGAACGCCGGGTGCGGGGCCAAGCCCCGAGCCGGATCCGGACGTTACCGGGGCGACCTCGGCGAGCTCGTCGACCTCGGCCTGGAGGCCGACCGAGAGCGCCGAGGTGTCGCCGATCAGCCAGACGTGGTTGTAGAGCGCGCGGGTCGGATCCTCGTCGTATCCGGGCTTCAGGTCGAGCAGGTAGCCGTCCAGCGCCGCGGGCAGGGCCTCGCTGTCGTCGGTCACCAGCAGCGGCCCCCACGTGCCGCTCGCCGAGAGCGGGGCGGCGGCCGCGGCGTCGAGCGGCCGGTCGGTGTTGGCGATCACGAAGCCGTGGCCGGGGTCGTTGATGTTCCAGCCGAACCCGTCGCTCGTGTAGCGGGCGAACGCGATCGCGTTCTCGACCGGGCCGTCGGCCGCGATGCGCTCGGCGCCGGGGGCGACGTGCTCGATCGCCTTCATCGTCTGCTCGCCGATCGCCGCTTCCGGCCCGAGCACGAACACCGGGACTCCGTCGTGACGGCGCAGCGCCTTCTCGGTCGCCTCCGGGAGCGAGTCCCGCCGGGCGAACAGCACCGGGTCTCCCGAGCGTGCCGCCCAGCCGGCCGCCGGCATCGCGTACGCGGGGTCGTCGGCGCTGGCGACGACGATCGCCGCGGGCTCGCCGGCGAGGCGCTCGCGGAGCTTGTCGATCTCGGCCGCGAGCTCGGCGGCGTCGGAGCCCTCGATTTCGAGCACCTCGTACCCGTCCGGCGCTGCGGCCGAGCCGATCACGAACGCCTCGCGCCCGGCGGTTGCCGCGGACCCCTTCGGGCCCAGCTGGCGGAGCGCTTCGTCGGTCAGCACCGGCAGCTCGCCGGACTCGGTGACCAGCAACGGAGCCCCGACCGGTGCGGCGACCAGCGACGCGGCCGCCACCCCGGCCGCCCAGTCGCCGGCGTCGACGAGCGTGACGGCGTCCGGGCCGGGGGCGGCGCCCGTCGACGGATAGACGGCGAGGGCGACCGCCGCCGCATCGGCGATCGGGTCGGCGCCCGCGACCCTGGTGGTGTTCTTGGTCGCGAAACTCGGAAAGCCCAGGTCCCCGGTCTCCTCGGGCGCCGGCGCCTCCTTGATCACGACCTGCGGTGCGGGCAGCGGAGCGGTGTCGGCCTCGGTGACCCCGTCGCCATCCCCGGCGGTGGCCGCGAGGTAGACCCCGCCGCCGACCGCGACCACCGCGACCAGGATCCCGACGCTGACCAGCCGGTGGCTCCAGATCCAGTGGAAGACGTCGGAAACGAAGTAGCGGATGCTCGAGAGCACGGGAGGGGGCAGGCTAGACGAGTGATTCCGATTCCCGCGCACGCGGATGACGCACGGATACCGTCGCCGGATCGCACCCGTCGTCCTCGCCCGTACCCACCGGTACGGGCTTCGTCCGCCGTCCGCGCCCGGCTCGGTCCCGCGCGCCCCCGCGCACACGCGAATCGAAATCAATCGTCTAGAGCCCGAGCGGCGGGCGTGACCGGTGGTGCCGATCCGCCCGTTCGCATATGCTTTCCCGACACCTGACTGACCAGTCAATCAGTCGCTCGCCATACGCTTCAGGAGGTCGCAGGCAATGGATTTCGCGCTCAACGAGGAGCAACTCGAGTACAAGGCGAAGATGCGGAGCTTCGCCCGCGACGTGATCCGGCCGGTGGCGGCCAAGCACGACGAGGAGGAGTCGACCCCGTGGGAGGTGATCAAGGCCGCCCGCGATCAGGGCCTGCACGGGCTCGAGCACATCCAGCGCATGGGCTCCGACCCCGACGGCATGCTCGGGATCCTCGGCGCCGAGGAGTTTCACTGGGGCTGCGCCGGGATCGCGCTCGCGATCTCGGGGTCGGGCCTCGCCGCCGCCGGGCTCGCCGCGTCGGGCACCCCGGAGCAGATCACCCGCTGGGTCCCCGAGTGCTTCGGGGTGGGCGACGAGATCAAGCTCGGCGCGTACGCGGTCACCGAGGCCGGCGCCGGCTCCGACGTCAAGAGCCTGCGGACGACCGCACAGCGCGACGGCGACGAATGGGTGCTCAACGGGACCAAGGTCTTCATCACCAACGGCGGGATCGCCGACGTCCACGTCGTCGTCGCGAACACCGCGCCCGAGCTCGGCCACCGCGGCCAGGCCTCGTTCGTGATCGAGAAGGGAACCCCGGGCCTGAGCCAGGGCAAGAAGGAGTCGAAGCTCGGGATCCGCGCCTCGCACACCGCCGAGGTCGTGCTCGAAGACTGCCGGGTGCCGGTCGACAACCTGCTCGGCGGGATCGAGAAGCTGGAGCGCAAGCTCGACCGGGCGCGCCGGGGCGAGCCGTCGCGAGGCTCGAACGCCCTCGCCACCTTCGAGCTGACGCGGCCGATCGTCGGCGCTTCGGCGCTCGGGATCGCTCAGGCGGCCTACGAGTGGACCCTCACCTATCTCGATGACGACACGCTGGCGGCCGACTTGCTCGAGCTCGCGCTCGACGACAGCTCGACCGCGGGCCTGCCGCCGCTCGAGCGCCAGAGCGTCCAACAGGTGCTCGCCCAGGTCGCGACCGAGATCGAGGCCGCCCGGCTGCTCGTCCAGCGGGCCTCGTGGATGGGCCGCAACGGGATCCCTTTGACCGGCGGACAGGGCTCGATGTCGAAGCTGAAGTCGGGCCAGGTCGCGGTCTGGGCAACCCGCACGCTGATGGACCTCGTCGGCCCGTTCGCCGCCACCAGGGAGTGCCCGCTGGAGAAGTGGTTCCGCGACGCGAAGATCTACGAGCTGTTCGAGGGTACGGCCGAGATCCAGCGCCTCGTGATCTCGCGAATGCAGGTGACGGAGTACCGCGACCGCCTGCTCGAGGCCGCTGCGATCGCCGCCGAGGCCGCCGAGCCGAATCTCGGCGGTTCCGTCGGCGGCTCGGTCGCCGCCACGCAGTAGCGCTTGCAAGCCCCGCCGAGGTGGGGCGGCCGCCGGTTTCGACGCTCTAACGTTCCCGCCTGCTCGGTGGCCCGCAATGGGGTGCAGGCCAACCTGGTTGATCATGATGCGGATCGGAAACGACACGCGGATACGTAGGCCGACGGCGCTTGTGGCAGCCCTCGGCCTGCTCGTGCTGCTCGTCGGCTTCGGCGCCGGCGCCGGCGCCCAGGACCTGCAGACGCGCCTCGACGAGAGCCGGGCCCAGCTCGAGCAGGAGAAGGAGCGCAAGGGCGTCCTCTCGAGCGAGCTCGCCGACTTCAACGCCCGCGTCGACCAGCTCGCCGGCGAGGTCGCGATCCTCCGCAACCGCGAGGCGATCGTCGTCGCCGAGCTGCGCCGCGTCCAGCACCGCCTCAACACCGAGAAGGCGCGGCTCGATCGCCTCCACGAGCAGCTCCACCGCTCCCTCAACGTGCTCCGCAACCGGCTGGTCGACATCTACCGCTCCGCCGACCCCGACCTGCTCACCGTGATGCTCGAGTCCGACGGCTTCGACGACCTGCTCTCGCGCTACGAGTACCTGCGCCGGATCGAGGAGCAGGACTCCTCGATCGTCGGCCGGGTGCGGACGCTGCGCAACGGCAGCCGGATCACGGTCGAGCGGGTGACCGAGGACCGCAACGAGATCGAGGAGAAGAAGGCCGAGCTCGTTCGCACCCGCGCCCAGCTCGAGGCCCGCGAGGCAGAGCTCGCGGCCGCCCGCGACAGCAAGGCCGCGGCGCTCGACCAGGTCAACTCGGACATCGAGCAGCTCGAGGGCGACGTCGCCGGCCTCCAGGGCCAGATCCAGCAGCAGATCCAGCAGGCGACCGCGACGCCCGGGGTCGAGCCGCTGCAGGCCGGCCCGATCCAGGGGGCGAGCGGCGGCTGGATCTGGCCGGTCAACGGGACGCTCAGCTCGCCGTTCGGCTACCGCTGGGGCCGCATGCACGAGGGGATCGACATCTCGGTTCCGGAGGGCACTCCGGTCCGCGCCGCGAAGGCCGGCAGCGTGATCCTCGCCGCCTATACCGGCGGCTACGGCAACTACACCTGCGTCGACCACGGCGGCGGGCTCTCGTCCTGCTACGCACACCAGTCGAGCTACGCGGTCAGCCCCGGGGATTCGGTCGCCCAGGGTGAGGTGATCGGCTACAGCGGCAACACCGGCTCCTCGACCGGCCCCCACCTGCACTTCGAGATCCGGGTCAACGGCAGCGCCGTCGATCCGCTTGGGTACCTGTAGGTCCCGCTTGGGTGCTGGTTGGCACTTGTCGAGGCGCTCAACCTCGCTTACTCTTATGTCGATACGGAGATTGACCCGCCCGTCGTGGGCGGCGCGTGCAGTTCAACGATGAACACCATCGCCACGAAAAATCCGAGCGCGGTCGCGGGGGCAGCGACGCGGCCGGGCACAGCAACGCGGCCGGAGGCAGCGACGCGGCCGGGCACGAACTTCAACCGCCGGGCGTTCTTCGCCGGCGGCGCCGCGACCATCCTGCTGATCACCGCCGGGATCGTCATCTTCGGCTCGCTGGCCGCATACGTCGCCTTCAACGGACTGCCGGTCGGCGGCGGTGACGAGGGCGGCGACACCGTCGCCGTCCAGGCTGCGGGCGCCGGCGCGCCGGCCGGAGCCGCCGGGACTCTTGCCGCCGCTCCGGGCGCGGTGGCGGCGACCGCCGCGGCGGCGACCCCGATCGCGCCGGCCGCCACGACGGGTGGCGGCGGTGGCGCGGGGGCGATCGCTCCAGGGACCGACGGGCTTACGACGCCGACGACCACGCCGCCGGGGACGACGCCGACCGACACCGGCACGCCGACGACGGGCACCGGCACCGGCACGGATCCCGGGACCGCTCCTGCCGGCACCGGCACGGGGCCCGTGGGCGGCGCGGTTCAGGGGATCGACAACGCGGCCTCCAACGCCGGGCTCGACCTGCCGCTGAACGAGGCGACCGACGGGGTCACGGGCACCGTGGACCAAAGCGTCCAGGGCACGGTCGACCAGGTCGGTGGCGTCGCCGGTCAGCAGGACCTCGGCCAGCAGGTCGGGGGCGCGGTCAACGGCGTCACCGGCGGGCTCCTGCCCGACTGAGTCGCTAGCCGGCGAGCGCGCGGTCGAGCCAGCGCAGGGCGATCCCCTGAAGCTCGCCGTCGTGTTGGGCGGAGCGGTGGTGTCCGCCGGGCAGGAGGATGAGCTTGCGGGGTTCTGCGGCGCGCTCGTAGAGCTCGGCCGAGAACTCGCTCGGGATCCGCTCGTCGCCCTCGGCGTGGATCAGCAACAGCGGCTTGGCGGCGAGCAACTCGACCGCGTCGCGGAGGTCGTGCTCGCCGAGCCACGCCGTCAGGTCCGTGCGGGACCGCTCGCCGGCGCGGAACTCGAGCGAGCCATCGCGGAGGCCGCGGGCCAGGTGTTCCTCGCCCGCCGGGCAGATCGCGATCACCCCGGCGATCGCCGGCGAGGTGGCGGCGCCGTGGATCGCGACGAAGCCGCCCATGCTCGAGCCGCGGACGCAGACCCGTGCCGGGTCGACCCCGGCGCGGCCGGCGAGAAAGCGCGCCATCCGCCCCACGTCGGCGAGCGCCTCGGGCGACATCTCGTCATCCCCACCGCCGTGCCCGCGCTGGTCGTAGGCAAGCGCGGCCCACCCGGCGGCGGCGCAGGCGCGGCCGAAGTCGGCGTGGTTCTCCTTCGCGGAGCCGGCGCCGTGCACGATCACCATCCCCGGCCACGGCGGGGCCGTCTTCGGGAGCCACGAGCAGGTACGGGCGGCCCTCGGCGACCCCGGTCTCGGTCGGCGGCTTCGGGGCTGGCAGCCAGCGCTTGCGCATCACCCGTCATCATGCCTCGCCATGAGCGAGGCCACAGCCAACGCGGATCCGATCGCCGGTTCCGCCGTCTATCCGGCCGGGAGCCGGGTCAACGAGGCGGGCCAGCTCGAGGTCGGCGGCTGCGACGTGGTCGAGCTGGCGCGCGAGTTCGGGACCCCCGCCTACGTCTACGCCACCGACGACGTGCGTTCCCGCGCCCGCGCCTACCGCGCCGCCTTCGGCTCACGAACCGACGACTTCGAGGTCGTCTACGCCAGCAAGGCGGCGCCGATCACCGCGCTCTGCGCGTTGCTCGCCGACGAGGGCCTCTCGATCGACGTCGCCTCGGGCGGCGAGCTGCACACGGCGCTGCGCGCCGGGCTTCGACCCGGCGCGCATCCATCTGCACGGCAACAACAAGAGCGAGGCCGAGCTGCGCGCCGCGGTCGAGGCCGGCGTCGGCTACGTGATCTGCGACTCGCTCGCCGAGATCGGACGCCTCGACCAGATCTGCGCCGGCGCCGGACGCCGCCAGCAGGTGCTGATCCGGGTCACGCCCGGGGTCCAGGCCGACACCCACACCTACATCCAGACCGGGCAGGTGGACTCGAAGTTCGGGCTCGGGCTCGCGGACGGGCTCGCGGGCGTCGGCGATCGAGGCCGTTCTGGCGCCCGCCAACCTCGAGCTCGTCGGGCTCCACGCCCACATCGGCTCGCAGATCTTCGAGCTCGAGCCATACGTTCGGGCGATCGAGGCGCTGGACGGCGATCGCCGATCCGGCCTGGTGCCGGATGCTGAACGTCGGCGGCGGGCTCGGGATCGCCTACACCACCGCTGACGAGCCACCCTCGATCGACGCCTACGCCGAGGTCAAGGTCGGCGGCGTCCAGCGGGTCTTCGACCGGCCGCCGCGGATCCTGGTCGAGCCCGGGCGCTCGCTGGTCGGCAACGCCGGGATCACGCTGTACACGGTCGGCACCGTGAAGGAGATCCCCGGCGTGCGCACCTACGTCGCCGTCGACGGCGGGATGTCCGACAACCTGCGGCCGATGCTCTACGGCGCCCGCTACGAGGCGTTGATCGCCGACCGCGCGGCGGCTTCGCCCGAGGCGACGGTGACGATCGCCGGCATGCACTGCGAGTCGAGCGACATGCTGGTCCGCGACGCCCGAGTGGCGGCGCCGCGGATCGGCGACGTGCTCGTCACCCCGGCGACCGGCGCCTACGGGTACGCGATGGCCAACAACTACAACGGCGTCCCCCGCCCGCCGGTGATCTTCTGCGCCGGCGGCGACGCCCGCGTCGTGGTGCGCCGCGAGACTTATGCCGACCTGACCGCGCGTGATGTCTGAACCAGCCCGGATAGGTGTGCTCGGACAGGGGACCGTCGGCGGCGCGTTCGCCGAGCAGCTCGCCGACCGCGCCTTCCAGGTCGAGGCGATCTCCGGCCGCCGGCCCGAGCTGGTCGGGCGTGCTGCAGCCGTTCGGACGGCGACTTCGAGCAGATCCTCGCCGACTCGGAGATCGTCGTCGAGCTGATCGGCGGCACCGACCCGGCGCGCGCCTACGTGCTGCGGGCGCTCGAGTCCGGGCAAGCACGTGATCACCGCCAACAAGCAGCTGTCGCACAGCACGGCAACGAGCTGTTCGCAACGGCGCGGGTCAACGGCGTCCAGCTGCGCTTCGAGGCCGCGGTGGCCGGCGTCGTCCCGGTGATCCGGGTGATCCAGGAGAGCCTCGCCGCGACCCGGATCGAGAAGCTGCTCGGGATCGTCAACGGGACTACGAACTTCATCCTCAGCGAGATGGCGAGCACCGGGGCGACCTACGAGGACGCCCTCGCCCGCGCCCAGGAGCTCGGTTACGCAGAGGCCGATCCGACCGAGGACGTCGGCGGCGCCGACGCGGCGGCGAAGATGGCGATCCTCGCCCGCCTCGCTTTCGACACGCCGGTCGGCCTCGACGACGTCACCTACGAGGGGATCACCGAGATCCGGCCCGACGACATCGCCTACGCGAAGGAGCTCGGCCTCTCGCTCAAGCTGCTCGGCGTCGCCGAGCGCCGCGGCGAGGGGATCAGCGTCCGTGTCTTTCCCTGCTTCCTGAACGCCGAGCACCCGCTCGCCCCGATCGAGGGCGCCTTCAACGCGGTCATGGTCGAGGCGCCGGCGATCACCGAGATCACGATGTCGGGCCCGGGAGCGGGCGGGACGCAGACCGCCACCGCGGTGCTCGGCGACCTCGTCTCGATCCTCTCCGGCGAGGCGCCCGTCGATCAGCCGGCCGAGCGGCTCGAGGTGATCCGCGAGGTCAGCTCTTCGTTCTACCTCCACCTCGAGGTCGCCGACCGGCCAGGCGTGCTGGCGCGGATCGCCGAGGTCCTCGGCGAGAACGAGATCTCGGTGCAGAGCGTCGTCCAGCGCGGGCTCGGCGACGACGCCCGCCTGGTGATGGTCCTCCACGAGGCGCCGGAGCGCGCCTTCTACGCGGCGCTCGAGCAGATCGCCGGCCTCGAGTTCCTGCGCGCCGCGCCGCGCGCGATCCGGGTGATCGAGGAAGCCTTCGCATAGATGCCCGCACCGCTGATCGAGCGCTACCGCGACCGTCTCCCGCTCGAGGCCGGCGATCCCGTCGTCACCCTCAACGAGGGGTCGACGCCGCTGGTCGAGGCGCCCGTGATCTCCGAGCGGGTCGGCGCCCGCGTGCTGCTCAAGCTCGAGGGCGCGAACCCGACGGGCAGCTTCAAGGACCGCGGGATGACGGTCGCCGTCTCGCGCGCCGCCGGCGCCGGCGCCGAGGCGGTGATCTGCGCCTCGACCGGCAACACGGCGGCGAGCGCCGCCGCCTATGCGGCGCGGGCCGGGCTGCGCGGTGCGGTGATCGTCCCCGAGGGCAAGATCGCGATCGGCAAGCTCGCCCAGGCGCTGATGCACGGGGCGCGCGTGATCGCGCTGCGCGGCAACTTCGACCAGGCGCTCGCGATCGTCCGCAAGCTCGCCGAGACGCATCCGGTCGAGCTCGTCAACTCGGTCAACCCGTACCGGATCGAGGGCCAGAAGACGGCCGCGTTCGAGGTCGTCGAGGAGCTCGGCGACGCTCCCGACGCGCTCGCGATCCCGGTCGGCAACGCCGGCAACGTCACCGCCTGGCAGCGCGGCTTCGCCGAGTCGGGCGTCGCCCCGGTCCTCTACGGCTTTCAGGCCGAGGGCGCCGCGCCGCTCGTGCACGGTGCCCCGGTCGCCGAGCCGGAGACGATCGCCTCGGCGATCCGGATCGGCAACCCGGCGCGCTGGGAGGAGGCGATGGCCGCGTTCACCAGCTCGCGGGGCGGGTCGAGGCGGTCTCCGACGAGCAGATCCTCGACGCGTACCGGCTGCTCGCCTCGCGCGAAGGGCGTCTTCTGCGAGCCGGCCTCGGCGGCGTCGGTGGCCGGGATCCTCGCCCACGGCCTGCCGGTGGCCGAGGGGGCGGCGCCACCGCGAGACGGTCGTCTGCGTGCTCACCGGTCACGGGCTCAAGGATCCCGATACGGCGCTGGCCAAGGCGCCGGCGGTGATCGGCTGCGAGGCCGATCTGGCCGAGGTCGAGCGGGCTGTTTTCGACTGATATCCCCTGTCGATCGGCGCTCTTCTTGCCGATAATGGGGTACGAAGGAGGTGCATGGAGCTCGCATTGGTCGTACTAGCGGGGTTGTTGGCGGTCGTCAGCGTGGTCCTGATCTGGACGCATGTGGCAGCTGCGTGCGGTCGAGCGCCGCCACCGGATCCTGCTCGACCACATCCCGCAGACGACGATCACGGTCTTCGACCACGATCTGCGGGTGCGCTTCGCGGGCGGCGCCGCCGCCGACTTCGGCGGGCACACGCCGGGCGAGGTCGAGGGGAAGTTCCTGCTCGGCCACGTCCCCCAGGCGCAGCGCGAGCCGCTGATGATCCACTACGGCGCCGCGCTGCGCGGCGAGCAGCGCTCGTTCGAGTACCGCTCGACCGACTCGGGACGCGACTACTGGGTGCGGATCGTCCCCCTCACCGACTCGAAGGGCGAGGTGACCGGCGGGCTCTCGGTCGCCCTCGACATCTCCGATCGCAGCCAGATGGAGCGCGACCTCGGCACCCGCGCCGCCGGGGTCGACGCGGTCACCGAAGCGACCAGGGCGCTGGCCCGCAGCGTCGATCCGACGGCGGCCCGGGTTGCGGTCTGCGACGGGGCGCGCCGGGTGGCAGGAGCCCCGGTCGCGGCTCTGTTCGAGCCCGGGCCCGGCGGCGAGACGCTCGTTCCCGAGGCCAGCGTCGGCGCCGACCTGCACGGGCTCGAGCTGCCGCTCACCGGCGAGGCCGGGGCGACCCTCGCCTACACCAGGGCCGAGGAGGTGTTCATCGCGCTCGGCGACGGCGAGGCGGAGGCCGACCGCGAGTTCATGCGCCGGGCGCAGGCCCGGGCGGTGCTCTGGCATCCGGTCGTCCGCGATCGCGCGGCGATCGGCGTGCTCGCGATCGCCTGGCGCGAGGAGGTCGCCGGGATCTCGCTGCGGCTCTCGACGATGATCGACCTGCTGGGGGCCGAGGCGGCGGTCGCGATCGGCCGCGCCGACCTGCTCGGCCAGCTCGAGCACCTGGCGCGCACCGACGCGCTCACCGGGCTGCCCAACCGCCGCCACTGGGAGCAGCAGTTGCCGCGCGAGCTCTCCCGTGCCTGGCGCGACCAGCATCCGATCTGCGTCGCGATGCTCGACCTCGACCACTTCAAGGACTACAACGACCGCCGCGGCCACCAGGCCGGCGACGGACTCCTGCGCGAGGCGGCGGTCGCCTGGCGCACGGCGCTCCGCCCCTACGACATCCTCGCCCGCTACGGCGGCGAGGAGTTCAGCGTCATCCTGCCCGGCTGCGACGTCGCCGACGCGGTCGGCCTCGTCGAGCGCTTGCGCGCCTTCACGCCCGAGGGCGAGTCGTGCTCGGCCGGGATCGCCGAGTGGGACGGCGAGGAGCAGCCCGAGGCGCTGGTCGGCCGCGCCGACGCCGCGCTCTATCAGGCAAAGCGCGCCGGCCGCGACCGCGTGATCACGGCGAACTCGGCCTGACGCTGCGTCGCCCGAACAACAACGGGCAATAAGGGGGGTCGCCCCGGGGGTCCTGCACGTTAGATACCTCTATGACGTCGTAACGTGCACCGCCCCCTCCGGGCACCGCGCGGATCGCCGTTTCGGGCGCCTCCCCTTACTGCTTTGCCACGTTCGCGCACCCCGCGGCGCTCGCGAGAGTCAAAGCTCCGGCGGTGCTCGCTCGCGCCCTCTCCCTTCTCGCCCCGCCCCTCTGCGCCGCCTGCGGCGAGGCCTGCGCGGCCCCGGACCCGATCTGCCCTCGCTGCAAGCAGGCCCTGGCCACGGTTGGCGGTGGCGTCACCGAGGTCCCCGGCGTCGGCCCGGTCGCCTGGGTCGCCCCGTACGAGGGCGTCGCCCGCGACCTCGTCACCGCGCTCAAGTTCGGCGGCCGGCTCCAGCTCGCGCACGCATCGCCGAGGCGATCGCCGCCGCGGTCGACCCGCCGCCCGTGACCGCGGTCGTCGCCGTGCCCGCGGCCCCGGCCCGCCGGCGCCGCCGCGGCTTCGACCCGGCCGAGCTGATCGCCGGCGCGCTGGCGAAGCAGCTCGGCCTGCCGCTGCGCCAAGCCCCTGCGCTCGCGCCGACGGTCCGCGCCAGGTCGGGCGCCCGCGCAGCGAACGGCTGGCCGCCCCGCCCCGGGTGCGGGCGGTCGCCGACCCGCCCGGCGCGGCCGCTCCTGGTCGACGACGTCCTCACCACCGGCGCGACGCTCGCCGCGTGCGCCGCGGCGCTTCGCGCGCCGGAGCGCAGCGAGGTCGACGCCGCCGTCTTCGCCCGTGCGCTTGGCGATCGGGGCACGGCGGCGTAAGATTCGATCGCTCAGCGACGGAAGGAGACAGCCGTGCGAATCGAGGTCAGAGGTCGCAACGTCGAGGTGACCGAGGAGCTTCGCGAGCATGTGTCCAAGCGCTTCGCCCGAACCGCCCGCCAGGTCTCCGAGCTCGCCCGGCTCGAGGTCGAGCTCCGCGAGGAGCGCAACCCGTCGATCTCCGACCGCTACGTCGCCGAGGCGACGCTGTACCTGAAGGGGGCGACCCTGCGCGCGACGCGAGGCTTCGCCCGAGATGCTGCACTCGATCCACGAGCTCGCCGAGGACATCCGCCGCCAGGTCAAGCGCGATCGCGAGAAGCGCCGCGGCCGGGCCCAGACGCCGCCGCGCGCTCGGGCGCTGGCGCGGCCGAACGGCCTGACGCGGCGCGTCCGGGCAGCACCGCCTCGAGACCGCTACCCTGAGTCGGTCATGGCCCGGGGAATAATCGACCGCGCCCTGCGGCTCGGCGAGGGCCGCAGGCTCAAGGAGCACACGGCGGCGGTCGAGGCGATCAACCGCTACGAGCCCGAGTTCGAGCTGCTCGACGACGCCGAGATCCGCGAGCACGCCGACGAGCTGCGCCGGCGCGCGCGCGAGGACGACGAGTCGCTCGACGGCCTGCTCCCCGAGGCCTTCGCGCTCGTGCCGCGAGGCCGGCAAGCGCGCCCTCGGCCAGCGCCACTACGACGTCCAGCTGATCGGCGGCATGGTCCTCCACGACGGCGCGATCGCCGAGATGAGGACCGGCGAGGGCAAGACGCTGACCGCGACCAGCGCCGTGTTCCTCAACACGCTCGCCGGCGACGGCGTCCACCTGGTCACCGTCAACGACTACCTCGCCCGCCGCGACGCGCTGTGGATGAAGCCGATCTACGACCTGCTCGGCGTCTCCGTCGGCGTGATCCAGTCGGAGATGAACCCGGCCCAGCGCCGCGCAGATGTACGCCGCCGACGTCACCTACGGGACCAACTCCGAGTTCGGCTTCGACTACCTGCGCGACAACATGGCCGAACTCGCTCGAGGAGTGCGTGCAGCGCGAGTACTCGTTCGCGATCGTCGACGAGGTCGACAACATCCTGATCGACGAGGCGCGGACGCCGCTGATCATCTCCGGCCGGCCCGAGCAGGCCGCCGACACCTACTACACGTTCGCCCGCCTGGCCAAGCAGATGGTCGGCGAGGAGATGAAGCCGAAGCTGAAGTCGCTGGGCGAGTCGCGCGACACCTCCGAGGCCGAGCACGACTACGAGTACGACGAGAAGCACAAGACGGTCGCCCCGACCGAGGGCGGGGTCGACGAAGGCGGAGAAGTTCATCGGCGTCGACAACCTCTACATCTCCGAGCACGGCACGCTCGTCAACCACCTGATCCAGTCGCTGAAGGCCGAGTCGCTGTTCAAGCGCGACACCGACTACGCGGTGATCGACGGCGAGGTGAAGATCATCGACGAGTTCACCGGCCGCATCCTCGAGGGGCGCCGCTGGTCGGACGGCCTGCACCAGGCGGTCGAGGCGAAGGAGGGCGTGCGGATCCGCGAGGAGAACCAGACCCTCGCGACGATCACGCTCCAGAACTACTTCCGCCTCTACGACAAGCTCAGCGGGATGACCGGCACCGCCCTCACCGAGGCGACCGAGTTCATGAAGATCTACGAGATGCCGGTGGTCGAGATCGACACCCACCGGCCGATGATCCGCGCCGACCACAACGACCAGATCTACAAGACCAAGGAGCGGCAAGTGGAAGGCGGTCGTCAACGAGATCGGCGAGCGCCACGAGAAGGGCCAGCCGGTGCTCGTCGGAACGATCTCGGTCGAGGTCTCCGAGATGCTCTGCGGGCGAGCTCACGCGGGCCGGGATCGAGCACGAGGTCCTCAACGCCAAGCCCGAGTACGCCGAGCGCGAGGGCGAGACGGTCGCCCAGGCGGGCCGGCTCGGCGCGGTCACGATCGCGACCAACATGGCGGGCCGCGGCGTCGACATCAAGCTCGGCGGCGACCCCGAGCAGCTCGCGATCGACGAGCTGCGCAAGCTCGGCGTCACCCCCGAGCACGAGAGCTGGGAGTCCGAGCTCGCCGAGCACACCGAGCGGTTCAAGGAGCAGACGCAGGCCGAGGGCGACAAGGTCCGCGAGGCCGGCGGCCTGTTCATCTGCGGCACCGAGCGCCACGAGTCGCGGCGGATCGACAACCAGCTGCGCGGCCGCTCCGGCCGCCAGGGCGACCCGGGCGAGTCGCGCTTCTTCCTCTCCGCCGAGGACGACCTGATCCGGCTGTTCGCCGGCGAGCGGATCTACAAGATCCTCGACCGCCTCGGCCCGGTCGACGAGGACGGGCAGGAGTACCCGCTCGAGGCGAAGATGCTGACGCGGACGATCGAGAACGCCCAGAAGAAGGTCGAGCAGCAGAACTACCTGATCCGCAAGCGCGTGCTCGAGTACGACGACGTCATGAACGAGCAGCGCCGGGTCGTCTACAAGTACCGGCGCGAGATCCTCGAGGGCCGCGACATGTCCGACGTCGCCCACGAGGAGCTCGAGGAGGTCGTCGTCCGCGATGGTCGAGACCTACACGCCGGGTGAGATCTTCGAGGACTGGGACCTCGGCGGGCTCGAGGGCCACGCGCGGCAGGCTCTGGCCGCTCGGCATCGACTTCGCCGAGCTCGACGCCGCAGAGCGCCAACCGCGAGCAGATCACCGAGGCGCTGATCGAGGACGCGCTCGCCGCCTACGAACGCCGCGAGGAGGAGTTCGGCTCCGACCTGATGCGCTACCTCGAGCGCCAGATCCTGCTCCAGATCATCGACAACCGCTGGCGCGAGCACCTTTACGAGATGGACTACCTGCGCGAGGGCATCCACCTGCGCGGCTTCGCGCAGATCGACCCGCTGGTCGCCTACAAGAACGAGGGCTTCACGATGTTCCAGGAGCTGATGGCCTCGATCTGGGAGGAGTTCGCGCGGGTGATCTTCCACGTCGAGGTCAACATCGAGCCCGCCCAGGCGCAGCAGATGTTCGCCGAGGACGAACGCCGGCGCGGCGGCGACGTCCAGTACTCGGGCGCCGCGGGCGAGGCGCGGCCTTCGGCGATCGGCGAGGCCCAGGCGCAGGCCGGCGCCGTCGTCACCGCCTCCGGCGCGGCGAGCGGGACGGCGGCCACCGCGGGCAACGGCCAGAGCGTCAACCCCGCCACCGTGGTCAAGTCCGACGACGAGAAGATCGGCCGCAACGATCCCTGCTGGTGCGGCTCGGGCAAGAAGTACAAGAAGTGCCACGGGGCCTAGCGAGGCTCGCGCTCGCGTCGTTCCTGACGCTCGCCGCATTCGCCCTCCCGGCCGCCTCCGCGGACAGGACGGTGACGATCTCCGGTCGCGCCTACGCCTTCAACCACAGCGACACGGGCCTCGCGGGCGCGACGATCCGCGTCCGCGAGCTGCCCGGCGTCTCGGCGGTCACCGACGCCAACGGCGACTACGAGCTCGAGGTCCCCGACGACACCGACGTGACCCCGTACATCGAGCCGCCTGCGGGCTATCACCAGATCGACCTGCAGACCTTCCACACCCGCGGCAGGGCGATCCCGAACGCCAACTTCCAGACCCCCGGCGATGCCGAGTACAACGGGCTCGCGGCGTTGCTCGAGGTGCCGCTCGGCCCGGACGGCCGCCCCGAGCAGTGCGTGATCGTCACCACCGCCTCGGCGCGCAACGTCCGCGGCGTCGACTTCGAGACCTTCCAGGCGCGCACCCCGCACGGCGTGCCCGGGGCGACGGCCCACACGAAGCCCGCTTTGCCCGGGCCGATCTACTTCAACGAGAGCGTGATCCCGGACCGCACGCGGACCGAGACCTCCGGCGACGGCGGGATCATCTGGACCGGGGTGCCGGCCGGCGCGTACCGCGGGATCACCGAGAGCGCCTCGACCCGCTTCGCCAGCTTCCTGGCGACCTGCGAGCCGGGCCGGATCGTCAACGCCAACCCGCCCTGGGGCGCCTACGAGCTGACCGGCAAGGAGAAGCCCCTGGGCGCGGGAGTGGCCGCCGGGTCGGTCGTCCGTCTCGGCCGAGGGCACAAGAAGGGACGCCGGCTCGTGATCGCCGCCTTCGACACCGCGGAGCCGCTGAAGGCCACGCTGTCGCTGGAGCGCGGTGGCAAGGAGATCTCGCCGGCCCGCACTCGAGGAGGCATCGGGCCCGGCGGCGACAAGTTCCCGTACGCGGTCTCGAACCGCGCCGCGGGCGGGCCGGCGAAGCTCGTCGTCCGGCTCACCGACAAGGCGGGCGACGCGGTCACCGACAAGGTCAGGCTCGACCTGCCGGAGAAGTGAGCGGCGCCGCGACGGTTGGGCGGCTGCTCGCCGCGTTGCGCGCCCGCGACGAGGAGGCAACCGCCGCCGAGCTCCACCCCGAGATCGTCGCCACCGGAGACAAGGGCACCTTCGAGGGCATCGATGCCGTCGTCGGCTGGGCGAAGCCCTCGGACGACGGCCACCTCGTCTCGCGCGTCGAGGTCGACGAGATCCGCGAGGTCGGCGACGATCACGTCGCCGCGGACGCCCGCCGCCAGTGGTGGTGGAAGGAGGACGACGAGCTCGCCGACGAGTCGCGCTTCGGCGTCCTCTTCGAGCTGCGCGACGGCAAGGTCTACCGCTGGCGCCAGAACTTCCCCTCGATCATCGACGCGATCGAGGCGATCGAGGCGCCGTGAGCGTCCCCGGGCTCGCCGCGGGGGCGGACGGCAGGCCGCGGTGCTGGTGGGGGCTGTCCGCGCCGGACTACGTCGCCTACCACGACGAGGAGTGGGGCCGGCCGGTGACCGACGACCGCGGGATCTACGAGCGGCTGACCCTGGAGGCGTTCCAGTCCGGGCTCTCGTGGCTGACGATCCTGCGCAAGCGCGAGAACTTCCGGGCGGCGTTCGACGGCTTCGAGGTCGAGCGCGTCGCCCGGTACGGCGAGCACGACGTCGAGCGGCTGCTCGGCGACGCCGGGATCGTCCGCAACCGCGCCAAGATCGAGGCTGCGATCGCCAACGCCGGGGCGACGCTGGCACTGGCCGAGAGCGGCGAATCGTTGGCGGCGCTCGCCTGGTCGTGCCGGCCCGAGGCCGAGCGCGCTCCGGCCGGAGGCGATGACCTGGTCTCGACGACGGCCGAGTCGAAGCGGCTTGCGGAGGAGCTCAAGCGGCGCGGCTTCCGGTTCGTCGGTCCGACGACCGCCTACGCGCTGATGCAGGCGGTGGGGATCGTCAACGACCACATCGTCGGCTGCTACGTTCGCGACGACGTGGAGGCCCACCGATGAACGCTGACCGCAAGCGGCTCGCCCGCGAGATCTACGGGGCCTTCGCAGCCGGCGACCGCGATGCGGTCGAGCGCCTCCTGGCCGACGATTTCGCGTTCCACAGCCCGCCGGATCCCGAGCTTGACCGCGACGGGTACTTCGAGCGCTGCTGGCCGAACCACGACACGATCGAGTCGTTCGAGTTCGTGCGGCTGATCGAGGAGGGGGATGAGGTCGTGGTCACGTACGAGAGCACGAAGGCCGACGGCCGGCGGCTGCGCAACACCGAGGTCCTGACCTTCAGCGGCGATCAGCTCCGCCGCGCCGAGGTCTACTTCGGCTGGGACGTCGAGTAGACCAATAACCTTGGTCCATGGCCGAGGCACCTTCGACGGAGGCCGTGAGCTCGCGGATCGCAGCGATCCGCGATGGCTTGACTCTGCTCGCGGACTACCTTTGACCCGGCCGCGCTCGAAGCGGAGGTAGCCCGGCTCGAGGGCGAGATGGGGGCGCCCGGCTTCTGGGACGACCAGGAGCACGCCGCCGCCGTCTCGGCCGAGCACGCCCGCTTGCAGCGGCGGCTGCAGACCCTGCGCGCCCTCGAGGCGGAAGCGGGGGACCTCGCCGAACTCGCCGAGCTGGCGAGCGAGGACCCGGAGATCGCCGCCGAGCTCGACGGCCAGCTGACCTCGATCGAGTCGCGACTCGCCGAGCTCGAGGAGGCGCGGCTGTTCTCCGGCGAGTACGACGCCGGCGACGCCGTCGTCACGGTCCGCTCGGGCGCGGGCGGCACCGATTCGCAGGACTGGGCCGAGATGCTGCTGCGGATGTACCTGCGCTGGGCCGAGCGGCGGGGCTTCGAGGTCGAGATGGCGGAAGCGTCCGAGGGCGAGGAGGCGGGGATCAAGTCGGCGAGCTTCATCGCCAAGGGCGAGAACGCCTACGGCCTGTTCGCCGCCGAGCGCGGCGTCCACCGGCTCGTCCGGATCTCCCCCTTCGACGCCCAGTCGCGCCGCCACACCGCGTTCGCCCAGGTCGACGTCGCGCCGCTGGTCGACGACGCGGTCGAGGTCGACCTCGACGAGGACGAGATCCGCGTCGACACCTACCGGGCTTCGGGCGCCGGCGGGCAGCACGTCAACAAGACCGACTCGGCCGTCCGGCTCACCCACCTGCCGACCGGGATCGTCGTCCAGTGCCAGAACGAACGCTCGCAGACGCAGAACAAGGCGACCGCGATGCGGATGCTGAGGGCGCGGCTGCTCGAGGCGGAGGAGCGCAAGCGCGCCGAGGAGCTCGCCGCCGAGCGCGGCGAGCAGAAGGCGGCCGAGTGGGGGTCGCAGATCCGCAGCTACACGCTCCATCCGACCACCCGGGTCAAGGACCATCGCACCGGCCACGAGGTCGGCGATGCCAACCGCGTCCTCGACGGCGACCTGGACGGGTTCATCCGCGAGTACCTGCTTAGCGCCGCCCGGGATCGGGCATAGTTCCCGCGTGGGGCGGATCGGGGTAGCGGTCGCGCTGGCGACGCTCGTCGTCGCGGCGTCGGCGAGCGCTCAGGTGGACGGCACCGACCTCGCCCCGTGGCCGCAGCAGCTGCCGCCGTCGGACGTCCCCAACGACGTCCAGGCGCACGCAGTCGATCATTGCCGCCGCGCGGCGGTCCGCTGCGTCGAGGGGCTCGAGCACCGGCTCGAGCGCCAGTTCGCGCGCTTCGACGCCGCCTGCGATCACCGCGCCGTGATCGCCTACAGCTACCTGCAGATCACCCGCGGCCTGCTCGCCGACCTGCGTGGTCCGCGCCAGAGCGCCCTGGTCAAGCACCGCCGGTGGATGGAGTACCTGATCACCAACTTCTCCAACCGCTACTTCCGCGCCTTCCACCGCTGGACCCGGGGCCGGGACCTGACCCCGGCCTGGCGGATCACCTTCGAGACGGCGGCGAGCGGCGACGCCAACGCGGGCCAGGAGGTGCTGCTGTTCTCGAACGCCCACGTCCAGCACGACCTCCCGTTCGCGTACGCGAAGCTCGGGATCGAGACCCGCTCGGGACGCTCTCGAAAGCCCGACCACGACGCCGTCAACGCGGTCAACGCGCGCGTCTTCGACGGGATCGAGAAGTTCATCGCCGCCCACTACGACCCCAGCTTCAGCCTCATCGACGTGCCCTTCGTGCCGATTGAGGAGGTCGGCACCCTGGAGCTGGTGAAGACGTGGCGCGAGCAGGCGTGGCGGAGCGCCGAGCAGCTGCTCGCGGCCGACGGTCCCGAGGAGCGGGCGGAGGTCGCGAGCCGGATCCGCGAGAACTCGACCCGCTGGGCGGAGATGATCTCCTCCGGCGGGACGCCCGGCTACCGGGAGACGCGGGAGGAGTACTGCCGCGCCCACCGCTGAGGCCGAGGTCAGATAGCTCTGCCTTGCGTGGTCCGAAAAGGTCCGCGTTGCATGGGATGCGTGCAGCTCCGGATTGCGAATCAATCGGTCTGATGGGCGTATAGGGACCGTGAGAGCGATTGATTCGCGGTGCGGCGCAAATCGAGCACTGTGGACGAGGAGGGACACTCGAAAACGGCCTGCCGGAAAGGCCGATCACGGCTAGGCTCCGCGCACTCGATAGAGAGGGGATTCAGATGACCCGTATTCGCAGCAGGCTCACATTCGCCAATGTTTGCTCGTTCGTCGCACTCGCGGTCGCGCTCACCACCGGAGGGGCGTACGCGGCCGACACGATCCTCTCCTCCGACATCGTCGATGGTGAGGTGCAGACGCGGGATCTGGACGATCAGGCAGTCACCGGGGACAAGCTCGAGGACAACTCGATCGACGCCTCGAAGGTGGCCGCGGACTCCCTCACGACCGCCGATCTCGCGGGAGTGGACGAGCTCGTCACGATCGACCTGCCCAACGGTCTCGCCAAGGGGTGCCGGGACGACACGGTCACGCTCAAGGGCGCCAAGCCCGGGGATCTCCTGATCACCCTGGCCCAGAGCGCCAGGGGCGTCAGCACCGCCACTGGCCGGCTCTCGGAGGCGGGCAAGGCGCGACTGTCGACCTGCAACCTCACCGGGGCAGCGCTCGCCATCGACAAGCTCCGCGTCCACGTGTTCACCCTCTCTCGCCGCCATGAAGGTGGTCACGAGGACGAGTAGCTGAACGATCACGCTTGGAACTTGCCAAGCCGGGGCTCAGGGGTTACATCTGCCCTTAACCGCCGTCTCGCCTGGTTGCGCTCCCCATGCAAAGCGGAACCTTGGACTTTGGACGAGAAGCGGAACTTTCGCTCGGCGGCGGAGTCGTGGCCGGTCTGCCGGCGGCGCTACGGTTTCGGAGATGGCGGTGAGCGTCTCAGTCGGCGTCTCGGACGAGCTCGACCCGGTGCTGGCGTTCGACCTCGCCGCCTCCGAGGCCGCGGCGGGGCTCGACGGCGGCTGCGACCTGGCGATCGTGTTCGCGGGCGCTCCCCACCTGACCCACGCGAAGCCGATCCTCTCCACCGTTCACGACCGGCTCGAGCCGCGGTCGCTGATCGGCTGCGGCGCCGGCGGCGTGGTCGGTGCCGGGCGCGAGCTCGAGAGCGGCCCCGGAGCGGTCGTCTGGGGATTGCTTGCTCCCGAGGCGAGGATCGCGACCCACCACCTCGAGGCCGAGCCGGCCGACGAGGGGGTGCGGGTCAGCGGCCTGCCGGACCCCGGCGCGCTCGGCGACGGCGTGATCGTGCTCGCCGACCCGTACACGTTCAGCGCCGAGGCGCTGCTGGGATCGCTGAACACCGAGCGGCCGGGGATGCCGGTGCTCGGCGGCCTGGCGAGCGCCGCCGCCGCCGGCTCGGCGGCCCTGTTTCGCGACGGCGAGGTGCTCGACGGCGGCGCGGTTGCGGCCAGCATCGAAGGGGTCGAGATGCTCCCCTGCGTCTCGCAGGGGGCGACCCCGGTCGGCCCGGAGATGACAATCACCGCGGCGCGAGGCAACGTGATCGAGGAGCTCGCCTCCAAGCCGGCGATCGAGCGCCTGCGTGAGGCGATCGGCGAGCTCGACCCCGCCGACCAGTCGCTGGTCGCCCAGGGGCTGATGCTGGGGATCGTGATCGACGAGAACCAGCCCGCCTACGAGCGCGGCGACTTCCTCGTCCGCCCGATCCTGGGGGCCGATCCCGAAGGCGGGTCGCTGGCGCTCGGCGAGCGCATCCGCGTCGGCCAGACGGTGCGCATGCACGTCCGCGACGGCGCCACCGCCGATCGGGACCTACGCCACGCGCTGCGCGTTCAGGCCGAGGCGCTCGGTTCCGACGGTGCCGCCGGGGCGCTGCTGTTCACCTGCAACGGCCGCGGCTCGCACATGTTCGAGACCCCCGACCACGACGCGCTCGCGCTCGAGGACGCGCTCGGCGCCCCGGCCGGCGGCTTCTTCTGCGCCGGCGAGATCGGCCCGGTCGGCGGGCGCAACTTCCTGCATGGCTTCACCGCGACGATCGCGGTCTTTCCGCGCGACTAGCCTGATGGCCGAGAGCCTCGCCGAGCTCGTCGCCAGGGCGCTTGCCGAGGACCTGGGGACCGGGGATGTCACCTCCGAGGCGGTCGTCCCGGCCGGCGCTCGTGCGCGGGCGCGGATCGTCCAGAAGCAGGCTGGTGTGGTGTTCGGGCTCGACGCCGCCGCCGAGGTCTTCCGGCAGGCGGGCGCCGACGGGTTCGAGCCGCTGACCGAAGAGGGCGTCTGGCGGGAGGAGGTGCCGGCCGAGGTCGCCGCGATCGCGGGCCCGGCCCGCGCGCTGCTGGCCGGCGAGCGCACCGCGCTCAACCTGCTCGCCCACCTCTCCGGGGTCGCGACCCTGACCGCTCGCTTCGTCGCCGCGGTCGACGGCACCGGGGTCGCGATCCTCGACACCCGCAAGACGACCCCCGGCCTGCGGGCGCTGCAGAAGGCCGCGGTGGCCGCCGGCGGCGGGACCAACCATCGGATGGGTCTCGACGACGCGATCCTGATCAAGGAGAACCACATCGCGATCGCCGGCGGCCTCGCCCGCGCGGTCGAGCTCGCCGCCGCCGCCCGCCCGGATCTGGAGGTCGAGGTCGAGTGCCGCGACCGCGCCGAGGTCGAGGCGGCGCTGGCTGCCGGTGCCGACCGGCTGCTGCTCGACAACATGGATTCAGCCGCGCTGCGCGAGGCGGTGGCGGCTCGTGACGCCGCCGGGAGCGACGCCAGGCTCGAGGCATCGGGCGGCGTGACGCTCGGCACCGTCGCCGAGATCGCCGCGACCGGGATTGAGTTGATCTCGGTCGGCGCCCTCACCCACTCGGCGCCCGCGCTCGATCTGAGCATGCTGCTCGACGTGTAATAGGGTCGCGCAATGCCCCCAACCAAGGCGATGCGCGAGAAGCGCGAGGCGCTGGTGATCGAGCACATGGAGTCCGAGAACCGGCACGAGTTCGACGTCACGATGGAGACCTTCGACCACCCGCGCTACGAGCTGATCGCGACCGGGGACGTCTTCGACGGGGAGGTTGAGGTCGACGGCTACTTCGAGGAGACCCGAACCGCGTTTCCCGACCAGCGCAACGAGCTGATCGCCCTGCACCACTCCGATGACGCCGTGATCGTCGAGGCGATGCTCTACGGGACCCACCTGGGCTCGTTCCGGGGCCTGCCGGCGACCGGGCGCACGTTCGAGATGCGCTTCTGCGCGATGTTCCTGTTCGAGGAGGACCGGTTGGTCTGCGAGCGGGTCTACTTCGACGCGGGGACGATCCTGCGCCAGCTCGGGATCGCCCACGATCCGCTGACGCTGAAGGGCCGGGTGGCGACGGTGCTCAACCACCCGGTCACCGTCGGCCGCGCCGTGGTCGGCGGGCTGCTGAAGCGGTGACCGCGTCAGCACGCCGGGCGGCATCGGCGGCGGTGCTCGCCGCCCTGATCGCCGCGGCCACGCTCTCGCTCGCCCAGCCCGCCGGTGCGTGCGCCTGCGGGATCGCGATCGAGGCCACGGTGAGCGAGGAGAGCGGGCTGGTGATCGAGGAACCGGGCCGGGAGCGGATCGTGCTCAGCCTCGACCTGGCGAGCGAGGGCGACGCGCGAGCCGCGGTCGTCCTGCCGGTGCCCGGCGTGCCGACCGTCGAGGCGATCGCGCGCGGCGACCCGCTCGCCTATCTCGACGGCGCCACCGCCCCCGCCCCCGCCGTCGGCTCCTCGTCCGGTGGAGGTGAGACCGCGGGCGCGCCGCCGGTCGACGTGATCGGCCGCGAGACGGTCGGCGGCTACGACGTCGCCCGGCTCGGCGCCGGCGACGCGGCGGCGCTCGACCGCTGGCTGCGCGAGAACGGGTACACGCTGCCGCCGGGCGCGGAGCCGATCCTCGCCGAGTACGTGGAGGAGGGCTGGTACTTCACTGCGATCCGGCTGGCGCCCGAGTCCGACGGGCGGCTGAAGCCGCTCGAGGTCGGCTTCGCGACCGACGAGTACGTCTACCCGATGCGGCTCGAGCAGCTCGCCACCGAGCCCGTGAACCTGACCCTGTTCACGCTCGCCGACGGCCCGCGCCGGGTCGACGGCCTGGCGACGGTCTGGGACGGCACGGTCGACGAGCTCTCGCCGCCGCCGCCCCCGGAGCTGGGCGAGATGTTCGGCGAGGGTGGCTACGTCACCCGCATGGAGGCGATCGGGGCCGAACCGGGCGGGTTCACCGCCGACCTGCTGATCGACCCGATCGACGAGGAGCTCGAGCCGGGCTCCGCGTCCGCTGCCACGGCCACGGTCGAGACCGACGACGAGAGCGGCATCTCGACCGGCGCCGTCGTCGCCCTGATCGCCGCCGGGCTCGCGTTCGCGCTCGGGATCGTCCTGATCACGCGCCCCCGGCGCGGCTGAGCTCGCCGCGCATTACCATCGCGTCGGGGTTAGTGGGATGAGACTGCGTGGAGGAACCGGGGCCCTGGCCGTCGTGGCGCTGCTGGTCGCCGCTACGCTCCCGCCCGCCGCGACCGCCGCGGAAGAGGTGGCGAACCCGGTGGTCAGCGGTCCGGTCGAGGGGGGAAGCCACGGCTACCCTTGGAACCACAGCCTGTTCGCCCTGCAGGGCAAGCGCTTCGACTACACCGAGACCGAGTACTTCTTCGGCGGCACCGCCACCGACCTGGGCAGCGGCGCCACCGCTCCCTACGAGAGCCGGATGCTCGTCCGGCTGCCACGCGATCGGGCGGACTTCTCCGGCACGGTCCTGGTCGAGTGGCTCAACGTCACCGGCCAGTCGGACCTGGAGACCGCATGGCCGGTCGAGGCGAAATGGCTGATGCGCCACGGGGTCGGCTACGTCGGGGTCTCCGCGCAGTTCGCCGGGGTCTGCTGCGGGCCGACGACCCTCGTCGGCTGGGACCCGCAGCGCTACGGCTCGCTGTCCGTCCCGCCGGGGGACGCGTTCTCCCACGACATCTTCTCCCAGGCGATCCGAGCGCTGCGCGCGCCCGGAGCGGTCGATCCCACCGCCGGCTTTCGCGTCCGCGACGTGATCGTGACCGGCGCCTCGCAGTCGGCGCTCTACCTGACCAACTTCGTCAACGGCGGCTACAACCGCGGCCAGATCGACCTCTACGTGATCACCCGCGGCGGCGGGCCGTTCGAGGACTTCTCGACGCCGATCTTCCACCTCAACGAGGAGAACGCGCCCGCCGAGCAGCCCGACAGCGACCGCTACGTCGCCTGGGAGGAGGCGGGCACGGCGCACGCGCCGGCCGCCTGGTGGGGCTACATCACCCGCGAACAGGACCGCGACCTCGGCTCGCCGAACGCGGCGACGGCGCTCAACGCCGCCTGCTCGATCAACCGCGGCTCGGTGGACTTCAGCACGCGCGCGCTCAGCTACTGGACGATGCGCTACCTGGAGGACGGGACGTTGCCACCGTCGGTCCCGCGGATCGAGCGCGCCGGCGGCGGGAACATCGTTCGCGACGAGAACGGGCTCGCCGAGGGCGGCCTGCGCCATCCCTTCGTCGAGGTGCCGGTCGCGTACAACAGCTCCGAGGGCTGTCCGCTCTACGGGTCTCACACCGCCTGGGACGCGGACAAGATCACCGGCCTCTATCCGACCCACGGCGAGTACGTCGCGAAGCTGCGCCGGTGGACGCGCCATGAGGTCGACCAGGGCTTGCTGCTGCGCGGGGACCGCCGCCGGGTCCTGAACCGCGCGCGGGCATTCGACGCCCCGTGGACCACCGGCTGCGATCCCTGCGAGGCGCCCGCGGGGCTCTGACGGCTCAGCGCTTCGCGATTCGGGAGAACGCCTTCCAGGCCGGCTTCGGGGAGCCGTCCATGGCCCGAAGGCCGGCGTTGCCGCACCAGGCGCAGATCTTCTCGCCGCCCTCCTTGTCGCGCCATGAGTACCAGAAGGCGCCGCGCAGGTTGTAACGGCGACGGCGGCTCTGCATCTTGCCGAGCGCCTTGGAGAGCAGGTGCGCCTGGCCTTTGTCCCCCTTCACGTAGGGCTCGTCCGGCGGGCCGCCCGACGCCCAGCCGATCTCCGTCACCCAGATGCCGGCGCCGCGGTCGCCGGCGCGGTCCGCGACCCGCCGGGTGGTGTCGAGCTGGGCCAGCGCGCCGGCGACGTTCGCGGAGTAGGGGTGGACCGCGATCGAGTCGAAGGTGCGCTCCACGCGGCGGATCTCGTAGAGCCGCTTCAGGTACTTCGAGATCGGGTCGACCACCTTCCCGGCGTTCTCGGGTCCCCACATCCCGCCGAGCACCACCTCGGCGCGGCGATCGACCTTCTTGATCGCGGTGTTGGCGGCCTTGAGCAGCTTCGCGTACTTCTTGACGTCGACCCTCGGAGCGAAGTACTTGGGCGAGTTCTGCTCGTTCCAGATCTGCCAGACCCGGATCGGGCGGGGCTTGCGGCACCCGCAGGGCGGCTCGTTCGGCCCGGGTGGCGTCGTCGGTGGGGGTGGTGGGGGCGGGGTCGTGCCCGGTCCGTCCGGGGGCGCGCAGCCGGGCAGGCTCGGGTTGAGGTCGCAGACCGTCGGCGGCGGCGGCGCGCAGCCCGGAAGTGTGGGATCGATCGTGCAGGGATCGATCGGCCCGAGCGCGGGGAGCGTCGCCCGCCCGCCGGACCTGGGTTTCCTCCAGAAGGCGCCGCCTGGCCCGTAGCGCTTGACGGCGGCGGCGGCGAAGTCCGCGAACGCCTTGCGGGTCGCACGCGAGCTCGGCGGGTAGGCCGAGCAGGCACCGGGCGCGCAGTCGTGTCCGTCCTTGGCGACCGCCCAGTCCGGGGTGCCGTAGAAGAACAGATAGGGCTTCACGCCGTGCCTGGTCGTCTCGCGAACGATGCCGTCGAGCGTCGTCCAGTTGTAGTGCCGCTTCTTGGTCGGTTGCGCCGTCGGCCAGTGGGCCATCGTCCGGATCAACTTCGCGCCCCCATGGTTCATCAGCCGCAGCTCGTCGCCGCTGGGCAGCGCACCGTCCTGCGGAACGACGCCGAACAGCGTCTTCGCCGATGCGGATCCGCCGATCGCCAGGAAGATCGCGGCCGTCGCGACGGCGATCGCGGCATGGCGACGCGGGCCTCCGCGCTTGTTGATCCGCTCCATCGGTTCCCGCCGATCCTTCACTTCAGCAGCCGGGACAGCCGGCGATCCTTGAGCACCTTACCGCCGGTCTGGCAGTGCGGGCAATAGTTGGTCTGGTGCTCGGCGAAGTAGACGGCCTCGATCGTGGTCCCGCATCGCGGGCATGGCTCGCCCTCGCGGCGGTGGACCTTGAGCGGCATCGGCAGCTTGTCGGGGACCGTCTCGCCGATCACCTCCTCGTAGTGGTCGATCGCGCCGCCGAGCACGTGCAGGGCGGCGTGCAGCCGCTCGACCTCGTCGGGCTCGAGGTCGGAGCCCTTGCGGAACGGCGCGAGCTTCGCCTTCCAGAGGACCTCGTCGACCCAGGAGCGGCCGATCCCGGCAATCGCGCGCTGGTCGCGAAGCAGCGGGTGGAGCTGGCGCGGCTGGTCGATCGCTGCCGCGAGCGTCTCCAGCGGCGGGGCGGGCCACGCTTCGGGGCCGAGCGTCGCGACCATCTCGTCGCTCTCGACGCCGCCGGGCCGATAGAGCTTCGTCCACGCTCGCTGCTTGGTGCCGAACTCACGCAGGCGCAGCTCGCGCCCGTCGGCGAGCCGGATCAGCACCCGCGAGGCGCGATCCTTGAGCGAGGCGCGCTTGTCGAAAACCTGAAGGCGCCCCGCGGACATCAGGTGCACCAGGAGGAACAGCTCGCCGGATGCTCCGCTTCGCGTCCGCTCCGGCGAGGTCTGCCGCGGGCCGGAGAAGCGGACGATGGGCATCTTCCCGACCCGGGCGGTCCCGGAAACCGTCATCCCCTCGAGCGCGCTGAGCGGAGGGTCGAGCGTCTTCACCGCGACCATGCCGGGGGCCAGGGTGGACTCGACCGCGGCTCCGGCCAACGCGTCGCCGAGGCGGCGGGCGGTGATCTCGACTTCCGGTAATTCGGGCATTCCCTCAGTAAACTGTGCCGCAGTTCATTCGCCCGGTTTGAGGTTGGTCAGCGGACCAACACGGGCCGGCGAACATAGGAAGGAAGCAGGCCAGCATGCAACAGCTGCCCACACTTCAACCGAACCCGACCGCCGACCTGACACCGGAGGAGATCGAGCGGATGTCCGCCGAGGTGCGCGCGCTCGCCGCCGAGCGCAACGCGGTGATCCTCGCCCACAACTACCAGGTGCCGGAGATCCAGGACGTCGCCGATCACATGGGCGATTCGCTCGGGCTCTCGCGCGAGGCCGCCTCGACCGACGCCGACGTGATCGTCTTCTGCGGCGTCCACTTCATGGCCGAGACGGCTTCGATCCTCTCGCCGGACAAGCGCGTGCTGATCCCGGACCCCGACGCCGGCTGCTCGCTCTCCGACTCGATCGACGCCGACCAGCTGCGCGCTTGGAAGGCCGAGCACCCCGGCGCGGTCGTGGTCATGTACGTCAACACCTCGGCCCAGGTCAAGGCCGAGACCGACTACTGCTGCACCTCCTCGAACGCCGTCAAGGTCGTCGAGCACATCTGGGCCGAGCACGGCCCCGACACCGAGATCCTCTTCGGCCCCGACATGTGGCTCGGCTCGTTCGTCGCCCGGGAGACCGGGCTGGTCGACGATCCCGAGCGCTATGCGCGCTTTCACGTCTGGGACGGCGAGTGCCACGTGCACGCCGGAATCCGCCCCGACGACATCACCCGCACCCGCGCCGAGCACCCCGGCGCCGAGTTCCTGATCCACCCCGAGTGCGGCTGCTCGACCCAGGCGCTCGAATACGTCGCCTCCGGCGACATCTCGGCCGAGGGCGTGCACATGCTCTCGACCTCGGGGATGCTCGAGCACGTCGAGAAGCACCCCGACGGCGAGTTCATCGTCGCGACCGAGAACGGGATGCTCTACCCGCTCCAGCAGGCGGCGCCGCAGGCGAACCTGATCGAGGCGAACCGGATGGCCTTCTGCAAGTACATGAAGATGATCACGCTGCCGAAGCTGCGCGACTCGCTGCGGGAGATGAAGTTCGAGGTCAAGGTCCCGGCCGAGATCGCCGAGCGCGCGCGAGTGCCGATCGAGCGCATGGTCGCGATCGGCTGAGCGGCCCGCCCGGCCGCGGCCCTACGCCGCCGCGTCCTCCTTGGCCGCCGCCTCGATCTCGCGCTTGAGCTCGTCCGCGTCCGCGTCGATCTGCTTCTCGATCAGCTTGACGGCGCGCCGGGTCGCCTTCTCGAGCTGCTCCTCGATCTTCGACTCGCCGATCACGATCACGGCGGCGTTGCCGGCCTCGAGGTCCTCGCCGAGCTCCTTGAGGTCCTCGCGGGAGATCCCGCGCCGCAGGTGCCCGATCAAGCCGCCGGCACCGGCACCGACGATCGCGGTGCCGAGGATGGCCGGCGGGAAGATGATCCCGACCAGGGCACCGACGCCCGCGCCGGTCCAGGCGCCGTGCTGGGTCGGCTTCTCGGTCTTCGTCACTCGGACCTTGCCGTCCTCCTCCTTGCGGATCACCGCCGAGTCGAAGGTACCGATCGCCCCCAGGGCGTGGAGGTCGAAGACGGCCTCGTAATCGGCCTCGGCGTCGGCGATCTCGTCGTAGATGGCGGCGTAGAGGAACACTGGTCGGTCGGACATGCGGACTTCCCTTCACATCGGAGCTGGTTGCACGACCGACCCTACGATCTACGGGTCGCTCAGGGGCGCTTGGTAGCGTCCGGCGCGTGCTCGAGGTCGTAGCGCGACTGGTACTTGGCGGAGTGCTGGGAGGGGCGAGCATCGCGAAGCTCGCAAGCCCGGCGTCGAGCCGCGCCGCCCTGGCGACCTTCGGCATCGACGGGCGGCGGGCGCAGGCGGTCGCCTGGGCGCTGCTGATCGTCGCCGAGCTCGGCCTCGCGGCCGGGGTGATCGCCGGCTCGGCGACCGCCGCCTACCTGGCCGCGGCGCTGATGGCGATGTTCGCGGCGACGATGGTCGGGGCGATCCTCCGCGGCCGCGCCGGCGCTCCCTGCGCGTGCTTCGGCGCCCGCTCGACGGTCGGCTGGCTGTCGGTGGCGCGCAACGTGGCGCTCGCCGTTGCCTTCACCGCCCTTCCCGCGCTCCCCGAGGGCGATCTCTCCACCGACGAGTGGCTCGGCCTCGGGCTGGCCGTCGCGCTGCTCGCCGTGGTCGGGCTCGCGGTCGCCGTGCTTGCGCTCGCGCGCGAGGTCGGGCTGCTGCGCCTTCGACTCGGCTCGGGGAGCGCGCTCGAGATCGCCGAGGAGGGACCGTCGGTGTTCGCCCGGGTGGCGCTGATCGAGCGGTTCGCGCTCGATCCCGAGACCGCCCTGGCGCTGGCCGTCTTCGTCTCCGACGGCTGCCACGTGTGCCGCTCGCTCGAGCCCTCGATCCGGGTCCTCGACGGCGACCCGCTGGTTGCGGTCGAGACCTTCGAGGAGGTGGCCGAGGCCGCGGTCTGGCGCGAGCTCGGGATTCCGGGGAGCCCGTTCGCGATCGCCCTCGATCGGGAGGGCACCGTGCTCGCGAAGGGCACGTTCAACAACCTCGCGCAGCTCGAGAGCGTGCTTGCGACGGCCGAGCGGCGCCGCGGCGAGCGCGACCTCGCGGCCGGGGTGATCGGTGTCTGAGCGCGTCGGGCGGGCGCTGGACTCGCTCGCCGGTGACACCTCGAGGCGCGGCTTCCTCGCCCGGGTCGGCGGGGCGCTGACCGCGATCACCGCCGGCGGCCTGGTCGCTCGCGCGGTGAAGCCGGGCGAGGCCGACGCCTACCACTTCTGCGGGCACATCTTCACCACCGGCTCCTGCCTACACCCGACCGGGACGCCGCGAATCGACGGTCACGGCTACCCGCTGCGCGCCGAGGACGGCGAGCCGGTCGACGACCTCGGCCGCCCCGTCAACGGCCGGGGAGAGCCGGTCGACGACCACGGCAGAACGCTCCGCGACCCCGACGGCCGGCCGCTGCCGCCGGCGCCGCGGACCAAGGTCTGCGAGGCGACCTCGCGCCTCTACGGCTTCGACCCGCACATCGACGGCGGCTGGTACCGCTGCTGCGGCGGCACGGTCCGCAAGCTCGTCGACTGCTGCGCCCACACACAGAAGCGGATCAACGGCGACGCGGCGCTCGAGGGCTACTGCTTTCGCGGCCGCAAGGTCTTCTGCGTCATGTACTTCCAGACCAAGGTGCCCTGTTGAGCGGCCTCGAGGTCACGCTCACGGTCGCCGCGCTGCTGGCCGGGCTCACCGGCACCTGGTCGCCGTGCGGCTTTTCGATGATCGAGACGATCGGCCCGGTCGGCCACCGCGGCGGCCTTGCGACCACGATCCCCGCCTGCGCCACCTTCACGATCGGCGTGCTGGTCGGCGGCGTGCTGACCTTCGGCGCGCTCGCGGTCGCCGGCGGCCTCCTGCAGGGAACCGACCACGGCGCCGCCTACATCGCCGCCGCCGCGATCGCGCTGGTCGGCGCGGCGCTCGAGCTGCGCGGCGTCCCGATCCTGCCGCAGCTGCGCCGCCAGCTTCCCGAGCACTGGCGCCGGGTGATGCCGATGCCGGTCGCCGCCGGCCTCTACGGCGTCCTGCTCGGGCTCGGGTTCACCACCTTCGTGCTCACCTTCGGCGTCTTCGCGCTCGCCGGGATCGCCTTCGCGGTCGGCGAGCCGACCGTCGGGCTCGGCGTCGGGCTCGCGTTCGGGATCGGGCGGGCGCTGCCGATCGCGCTCGTTGCGCCGATCGCGGATCGCGACGCCGGGATTGCGATCACCGAGGCGATGGCCGGCCGGCCGGCGATCTACCGTGGCTTTCGCTTCGGCGACGGGCTCGCTCTGCTCGCCGCGGCCGGGGCGCTGATCGTCGCCATCCCGGCGGGCGCCGCGCAGACCGAGGCCAGGCCCGCCGCCGACCCGTCGCTGGGCGGTGACGACGTCGCCTTCCAGCGCCCGGACGGCCGCGGTTTCATCCGCCGCTCGGGCGACGACATCCGCCTCCCGGGCCGCAACCCGGCGCTCGGCGACGGCAGGGTCGCGGTGATCGCCGCCGGCAAGATCACGATCCTCTCGGCCAAGGACCTGAGCGAGATCGGCCGCGTGCCGGCCGCGGGTGCGGACGCGGTCGCGGTCTCCAACCGGTGGGTGGTCTGGCGCGCCCGCCACGACGGGCGCGACTACATGCGCGCCCGCAAGCTCGTCAACCCGGCGAACCCTGGACCGCAGCGCTCGCTCGGGCGCGCCGGGCGCAGCTCCCAGCTGGGCCGTCCCAGCCTCGACGGCAGCCGGCTCGTCTATGCCCGCGCGACCGGCGCCAGGAACCTGATCATCCGCCGGCTGCTCGGCGTGCAGCGGCCCAAGCGGGCGAAGTCGACCCTGGTCCGATCGCGCAGCGAGGGCCTCTCCAACCCGAGCCTGCGCGGCAAGTACCTGCTCTACGTGCGCAGCACCCGGAGGGCTGACCGGCTGAAGCTCGCCTCGACCGCGGCGCACGGCTCCGGGCGCACGCTCCTCTCGAGGGAGACCGGCACCCTGTGGTCGACCGCGCTTGGCCACCGGCGCGCCTACGTCACCCTGATCCACGGCACCCGCCCGCGCCAGAAGATCCTCTCGGTTCCGCGGTAGTAACGAAATCGTGGCGCAGCGGACATGTCGTGGGCGATTCACCATCCGGCAAGGAGGGCTTGCATGTCCGTAGCGATCATTCACCGGATGCCCGAGGGCTTCACGACCGAGCAGTACGACGCGGTCAACGAGAAGGCCGGGGTCTCGTCGAACCCGCCCGAGGGGCTGATCTTCCACGCCCTCGGCACCTCGGACAGTGGCGCGGTGATCCTCGATGTCTGGAGTCCGAGGACGCGTTCGAGACCTTCCGCAACGGTCGCCTCAACCCGGCGATGGAGTCGATCGTCGGCGCCGAGGCGTTTGCGGAGATGCCGACCCCCGAGCGCGAGTTCTTCGCCGTCCACAACGCCGTCGCCGTCTAGGCGCCGCCACTGGATACGCTCCGGAGGTATCCCGCAGAGCGGACCATCGAACGACGAATGAAACCGGCAAGGGAGAGAGCGTGAGCGCAGAGGAGCTTGATGAGATGGGGCCGATCGACTACCTGATCGTCGAGTGGCCCGACCGCCAGCCGACCGGCGAGGCCGCGCCCATACTGGTCGACCTCGTCGACCGCGGCCTGATCCGGGTCATCGACATCGCGTTTCTGGCCAAGGGTGAAGACGGGTCGGTGACGATGCTGGAGCTCACCTCGCTGGCCGAGCAATCCGAGTCGCTGAAGGAGCTCGTCGGCGCGTCCTCCGGGCTGCTCTCCGGTGAGGACGCCGAGGAGGCGGCCACGGCGCTCGAGCCGGGGTCCTCCGCCGCGATTCTCGTCTATGAGAATCGCTGGGCGGGCCCGTTCGCCGCGGCGCTGCGCCGCTCGGGCGCTCAGCTCGTCGCAAATGGCCGGATCCCGGTCCAGGGCATCCTCGCCGCGCTTGACGCCGCCGAGGAAGCCGAATCCACGACCTGATCAAGGAAGGGAAGAGCCCATGCCAGGATTGCTCCGAGGAGTAGCCAGGACGGCGGTCATCGCCGGAACCGCAACGTCCGTCAGCAACCGCGTGTCGCGCCGCCAGGCGGAGCGCTGGGCCCAGCAGGAGCCGCAGCAGGCTCCGGCCTACGCAGAGCCTCCGCCCCAAGCCGCGCCCCCGGCCGCCGATCCGATGGATCAGCTGGTCAAGCTCGGGGAGCTCCGCGAGAAGGGCCTGCTGACGGACGAGGAGTTCGCCCAGCAGAAGGCGAAGCTCCTGGCGTAGACGTCCCCATGGCCGACACCGCGCAGGCAGCGCCCAGGCTCTCGGATGCCCAGCTGCAGGAGATCATCGGTCTCCTGCGCGACGCCGACACCACCGAGCTCAAGCTCACCGTTCCGGACGAGGGGCAGAAGGGGTGGCGCTCGACAGTTGCCGCACTCGGCATGGACCCGATGGAGGCCTTCCTGCGCCAGGTCTTCTTCTTCGACACCCCGGCCCTCGAGCTCGACACGGCCGGCGTTGTCGTGCGCGCTCGCCGCACGCAGGGCAAGCCCGACGACTCGGTCGTCAAGCTGCGGCCGGTCGTTCCCTCCGAGCTGCCGGCCGAGGTTCGCGAGCTGAAGAGCTTCGGCGTCGAGGTCGACGCCCTTCCGGGCGGCTTCGTGTGCTCGGGATCGTTCAAGGGTCAGCTCGGCGACGGCGTGGTCAAGCCGATCATCACCGAGGGCGGGAAGCTGTCGGAGCTGTTCAACGAGCACCAGCGGGCGTTCTACGCCGAGCACGCGCCCGAGGGGATCGGCCTCGACGATCTGTCGGTCCTCGGGCCGGTGCTGGTGCTGAAGCTGAAGTTCTCACCCGAGGGCTACGAGCGCCGGCTGGTCGCCGAAGTGTGGCTCTATCCGGACGGCTCCCGGATCCTCGAGCTGTCGACGAAGTGCAAGCCGGGCGAAGCGTTCCAGGTCGCGGCCGAGACCCGGGCCTATCTCTCCGGGCTCGGCGTCGACCTGTTCGGCGAGCAGCAGACCAAGACCCGGACCGCGCTCGAGTACTTCGCGGGGCAGCTCGGGGAGTAGCCCGTAGGTCGCGGGAGCCCGCTAGAGGCGGGCCCCCGCGAACCATCAGCTCAGGCCACGGCCCGCTCGTCCTCTCCGAAGACGATGATCCCGTGGACGACGTACACGCACAGTGCGAACTCGGCAAGCGACCACCAGGGGTTGGCCCCGCCAATCGAAAACAGCGCCCCGATCGCGCCGATGGTCCCGGCCGTGACGCCCAGCACGCGCCCGTAGGTGTTGCCGGACATCAGCGAAAACCCGGCGGTCAACTGCACGATCCCGAGCAGGATCAGCACCCATCCGAGGGTGTTCAGGTTGTCGAGGATGAACCGCGTGTCGTTGACGAAGTAGTTCGCATCGTCCAGGGCGCCGATGCCGTAGATGATGTTGAGCACTCCGAGCATGAGCAGCAGGATTGCTGCGAACGCGACTCGACCTGCGCCTCTCATTTGAGACTCCTTCTCGTTCAGTCGGTCGCTTGAGCGCGGCCGATCTCGATGCGCACGACTTTGCTGTCGGATAGTTCGCGGCCGCGCTGTGGCACCCTGCCACCGAGCGCGATCTACCTCAGCTGCACGCGCGTATAGGGTCGCCGGCGACTCGTGAAGCAGGCAGCGCAATAGCCGATCCACGGCAGGAAGCCGGGAACACGCGCCTGTCGCTCCTGCTGGCGGCGGCGATGTTCGTCCTGGTCGTCGACACGTCGCTGATGAACGTGTCGATCTCGGCCGTGGTCGAGGATCTCGACACGACGGTCAGCTCCGTGCAGACCGCGATCGCGCTCGAGGCCCTGGTCTCCGCCGCGTTCATCCTGATCAGCAGCAAGATCGGCGACCTGTTCGGACGCAAGCGTGCATACGTGCTCGGCCTGCTGGCATACGCGACCGGGGCTTTGGCGATGACCGTCGCCCAGAGCCTGACGGCGGTCATCGTCTTCTGGGCGATCATCGGCGGCCTCGGCGCGTCGCTCCTGCTGCCGGCGATGCAATCCCTCATCCACGGCAACTTCGAGGGAGCGGCACAGGTGAAGACCTATGCGCTGATCGGAGCGGCGGCCGCGATCGCCGCCGCGGTCGGGCCTCTCCTCGGAGGCTTTGTCACCACCTACCTGTCCTGGCGGGTCGGCTTCCTGCTGGAGGCCGTCGTGATCGCGGTCGTGCTCCTGCAGATCGGGCTCATCAAGGACGTCGCGTACACGGGAGACCGGAAGGTCGACTTCGTGGGTTCCGCCCTGTCCGTCCTCGGGATGGGCGGCGTGGTGCTTGGGATCCTGGTCTGGCAGGAGGGCGGCGACTACGTCGTCCTGCTGATCGCGCTCGGTGCGCTCGCGCTCTGGGCGCTCGCCCGCTGGCTCGTGCGGCGCCATCGCGAAGGCAAGGTGACCCTGCTCAACCCGGACCTGTTCCGGCTCCCGAACTTCCGGGCCGGAATCACCGGTCAGACGCTGCAGAACATCACGCTCGGCGGGGCGATGATCGCGCTGCCGATCTTCCTGCAGATCAGGCTCGAGTACGACGCCCTGGAGACGGGTCTGTCGATCGCCCCACTCTCCTTGACCATGTTCGCCGTTGCGATCCTTGCGGGCCGGAGGTCCGGCAATCGCCGCCCCGCCCAGATCATCCGGGCTGGGTTCGCGCTCAGCACCGTGGGCCTGGCGCTGATCATCCCGATCGTGCCCGAGGCCGACTCCGGCTGGTATCTGCTCGTTCCGCTGGTGATCGCGGGAGCGGGGCTTGGCCTGCTGGTCTCGCAGCTCAACAACTACACGCTCGCCCCGATCGACGAGGAGCGGATCAGCGAGGCGGCCGGGGTGAACTCGGCGTCGGGTTCCTTCGGGCTTTCATTCGGACTCGCGGTGGCCGGCGGCGTCCTGCTCGCGACCCTCTCCCTGGCATTCACCAACATGTCGAACGCGAGTCCCGTGATTCCCTCCTCACAGCAGGAGCAGATCGCGCAGACGCTGGAGGACGGCGCGCAGGTCACGAGCAACACGCAGCTCGAGGCACTGCTCGTCGAGGAGCCACCGGAGGTCCAGGAGGAGATCCTCGCCATCAACACCGACGCGACGAACCTCGCCCTTCAGGTGGCGTTGCTCGTGCCGATCCTCGCGGGTCTCCTCGGGTTGTTCAACTCGTTCCGCATGGTGCGCCTGCCTGACGTTGCGCCCTCAGCCTCCGTCGAGGGGGCGGCTTTGGGCTGACCGGGGGGCCCGGCTACTCGTACGCGAGTGCCTCGAGCACGTCCAGGCGCGAGGCGCGGCGCGCGGGCCCGATCGCAGCGAGCACGCCGGCGAGCGCCGCGAGGACGAGGAGCGCGATCAGCTGACCGATCGGGATCGAGAGCGTGAAGCCCTCGTCGGCGAGCGGACGGCTGACGAGCACGGCGAACAGCACGCCGAGGACGAGCCCGAGCACGCCTCCGATCAGCGCCGTGATCACCGCCTCGTAGCGGACCGTGCGCCGGATCTGGCGTCGGGAGGTGCCGACCGCGCGCAGCAGCCCGAGCTCCCGGGTCCGCTCGTGAATCGTCAGGGCCAGGGTGTTGACGATCCCGAACAGCGAGACGACGACCGAGAGCAGCAGCAACACATAGATGATCCCCAGCAGCTGGTTGAGCTGCTCGCCGATCGAGTCCTTGAGCTCCTCCTGATCCTCGACCTTGGCGGTCGGGAAGCTCTGCTCGACGGCCGTTTCGATCTCCGAGCGGACCGCGGCGGCGTCGGCGCCGGGCTCGAGGTTGATGAAGATGTTGGTCGCCGAGTTCGGCTCGCCGAACGCCTCCGCGTTCGCGTCGGAGGCGCCGTAGTCGCCCATGAAGTCGGCGTTGTCGGTGAACGTGCCGACCACGGTCAGGTCCACCGGGTCGCCGCTGACCGTGTCCGCCACGAAGCTGTCGCCGACCTCGAGTCCGTTGTCCGTGGCGAACGCCTCGTCGACCACGGCCTCGTCCGGCGCGAGGTTCGTCAGCAGCTCGTCCGAGCCCTCGTCCCAGTCGAGGTGCAGCACCTGCGCCGCCGTCCCCGGGTCGATCAGCGTCAGGGTGCCCGGCTCGCCGTCGACCTCGTCCTCGGTGAACCGCAGCGCGGAGGCGACCTCGACCCCGTCGATCGCCGCGACCTCGTCGCGGACGGCGATCGGGATGTCGGAGAAGCCGTCCTCGTTGGAGATCGTCAGGTCGCCGATCAGCGTCTTGTCGATCGCGTCGTCGATCGAGCCCTTGATCCCGGCGGCGAACACGGCGACGAACGAGACCAGGGCGAGGCCGATCATCAATGCCGCCGCCGTCGACGCCGTGCGGCCCGGGTTGCGGACCGCGTTCTCGCGCGCGAGTGTCCCCGGGACGCCCCCGAGGCGCTCGAGCGGCGCCCCGACGACTGAGGCCACCGGACCGACCAGCAGCGGGCTGAGCAGGGCGACGCCGATGAAGACGGCGACCGCGCCGACCCCGACCCACGCCTCGCCCGGGCTCAGCGCGCCGAAGATCCCGAGCGCCATCGCCGTCGCTCCGAGCGCCGCGAGTACCACGCCGGCACCGGTACGCCGCCGTCGCTCGACAGTGGTCGAAGGGACGACGCCGTCGCGCAAACCGGTGACCGGCGGCACCCTCGTTGCCCGCAGCGCGGGGGCGAGGCTGGAGGCCGCCGTGATCCCGGTTCCGAGCACGAGGCCGACGATGATCGTGCGCGGCTCGACGACGGTTCCGGTCGTTGGGAGGTCGATGCCGAGCGACGCGAACAGGTCGCTGACCAGATGCGCGAAGCCAATCCCGGCGGCGACCCCGACGACGGCGGCGCCGAGCCCGATCACCGCCGCCTCGAGGACGACGCTGGAGAGGATCTGGCGGCGCGAGGCGCCGAGCGTCCGCAGCATCGCGAACTCGCGGGTGCGCTGGGCGACCGTGATCGAGAAGGTGTTGAAGATCAGAAAGGCGCCGACGAACAGGGCGATGCCGGCGAAGATCAGCAGCGCCGTCTTGATGAACCCGGTGAACTCGCCGATGTCGTCGCGCTGGGACTGGACGTTCTCGGCCCCCGTCTCGACGTCGAGGTCGTCGGGGAGCGCGGCCTGCAGCGACGCCGCCAGTTGTTCGGGCGTGACGCTGTCGTCGGCGGCGACCGAGATCTGGTCGAGCTCGCCCTCCTTGCCGGTCAGCCGCTGGGCCTCGGGCAGGGTGAGCACGGTGATCGTCGCGCCGCCGAACGAGTCGACGTCACCGAGGGTCGCGATCCCGCTGAGCGTGTAGTCCCCGGTGCCGGCGCGGCCGGCGATCGTGATCGTGTCGCCGACCGCGAAGCCCTCGTCCTCCGCAGACGCCTTGTCGATCACGACCTCGTCGTCGCTCATCGGCGGATCGCCATCGACGTACGTCAGCGGGTCGAAGCGGTCGCTGTACGGGACGCTGACCGAGAACCCGAGGCTCGGCGCGCCGTTGCCGCCGCGGGGATCGCCGTCGGCGCCGATGATCGAGACCTGCTGGTCGGTGATCGAGCCCTCCGCGGCGGCGACGCCATCGACCGCCTGGACCTGCTCCAGGACCGACGCCGGAAACGGGGGCCCGACGTCCTCGAACGTCTCGATGTTCTGCTTCGAGGTGACGACCGCGTCGACCCCCACGTTCGACTGGGTGAAGATGCGTTCGAACGACCGGTCGATCGTGTCGGTGAGCACGTAGGTGCCGGCGACCATCATCACCCCGAGCACGATCGCCAGCGAGGTGAGGACGGTGCGCAGCTTGCGCTCCGTCAGGTTGCGGACCGCGATCGCCGCCATCTAGTGCCCCGTCCAAATTCGCATGTGAATCGGTGGACGGGGCACTACCCGGTGACGCCCTTCATCAGGTCCAGGAGCTGCTCGGGGCTCTCGGCGGGGGCGTCGGTGACGATTCGCCCGTCGACGAGGACCAGGACGCGGTCGGCGATCGCCGCGGCGGCGGCGTCGTGGGTGACCATGACGACCGTCTGGCCGAGATCGTCGACCGCGGTCCGCAGCAGCGCGAGCACCTCCTCGCTCGAGTGCGTGTCGAGGTTGCCGGTCGGCTCGTCGGCGAACACGACCGCCGGCTGGCTCATCAGCGCCCGCGCGATCGCGACCCGCTGCTGTTGACCTCCGGAGAGCTCCGCCGGGCGGTGGTCGAGCCGGTCCTCGATCCCGATCGCGGTGACCAGGTGGTCGAAGAGCGCCTCGAAGGGATCGCGGCCGGCGAGCTTCAGCGGCAGGAGGATGTTCTCGCGTGCGTTGAGGACCGGGAGGAGGTTGAAGAACTGGAAGACGAAGCCGACGTGGTCGCGGCGCAGCTCGGTGAGCTCGCCGTCGTCGAGCCCGGCGAGATCGACGCCGTCGATCATGACCGTGCCCGAGGTCGGGCGGTCGAGCCCGGCCAGGATGTGCATCAGCGTCGACTTGCCCGAGCCCGACGGGCCCATGATCGCGGTCAGCCCGCCGGCCGGGAGCTCGACCGAGACGCCGTCGAGCGCGGTCACGGCGGTCGCGCCCTCGCCGAAGACCCTGCGCAGATCGGTGGCGCTGACGATCGTCTTGCTCTGAACGGGGGCGGCGGGCTGGCTCAACGCTGGTCCTTTCGGTCGGTGGGTGGGCGGCCGAGTCAGCCCGGAGGGGAGAGCACCGTCGGGGGGACGTCCGCGATGCCGACCGCACGGTAAAGGGTCGAGCTCGGCTTCGCCACGAGCCAGCGTCCGCCGGCGCGGGTGAGGTAGATGAGGTCGTCCTCGACCGAGGCCTCCTCGCGGTCGGCGAACCTGGTGACGACCGTCGCGACGACCGTCGCCGAGTCGCCGTCGAGCTCGGTGATCCGGACGCTGGGCAGCGTCGCCCCCTCCCAGACCGGCAGCCCGCGCGGGTCGCGGTAGCCGATCGACGCCTCGAGCGAGGAGGCGCAGTCCCCTCCGGGCTCGGGCAGCTCGACCTCGTCGAGCGCTCCGGGGACGAGCAGGGCGCAGGCCGCCTCGCCGTCGCGGGCGTCGAGCGCCTCGACGTACGCCCGCGCCGTGCGCTCGGCGTCGCGCTCGAGCTCGTTCTCGCGCGGGTCCTCGGTCGCCGTCTCGGCCGGGCCCGAGGGCTCGCCGACCGGCGGGGGTGCCTCGGTCGTCGAGGACTCGGTCGTCGAGGTGGTCGACGGAATCGCGACCGTGACCGTCGGCGCGGCCTGCGGCTCGTCGTCGCCGCAGCCGGCCACGACGACCGCCAGCGTCGCCAGCACTCCGATCGAGATCGTCTTCGCCCTCATCAACCCTGCATTTTCCGGCGATCCGGGACGCGGTTGGCGTCCGCCCGCCCGCATAACTTGACAGCCAGTGTCTTCGGCTAACCTCGCGCACGTGACCCACCTGAGGCCGGTCCCCGATCCGAAGCCTCCGGCGCAGGCCGACAGCAAGCCGACGATCGCGGAGCTCGAGCGCTGGGCGACGGTGCTGCGGATGGACTGCGTCTCGATGCTCGCGGTCGCGAAGTCCGGGCACCTCGACTCCTCCCTCTCGTCCGCGGACGTCGTTGCGGCCCTGTACTACCGGGTCCTGCGCCACGATCCCGAGAACCCGGAGTGGCCCGAGCGCGACCGCTTCGTGCTCTGCAAGGGCCACGCGGCGCCGATCCAGTACGCGGCGCTCGCCCACACCGGCTACTTCCCGCGTGAGGACCTGATGGGGCTCCGCCAGATCGGCGCTCACCTCCAGGGCCATCCCGACATGAACCGGACCCCGGGGGTGGAGGTCTCGACCGGCTCGCTCGGCCAGGGCCTCTCGATGTGCCTGGGCATCGCGCTGGCGCTGCGCCTCGACGGGCTCTCCGAGACGGCGCACGTGTTCGGCCTGCTCTCCGACGGCGACTGCCAGGAGGGCCAGACCTGGGAGGCGGCGACCGCGGTACCGCACTTCGGGGTCACCAACTTGACCGCGATCGTCGACTACAACCACCTGCAGACCGACGGCACCACCGAGGAGGTCATGGACACCGGCGACGTGCGCGCCAAGTTCGAGGCCTTCGGCTGGGACGCGGTCGAGATCGACGGCCACGACATGACCGCCGTGGTCGAGGCGCTGGAGCGCGCCCGCGTGATCGACCGGCCGGCGGCGATCGTCTGCCAGACGACCAAGGGCAAGGGCGTCTCGGCGATGGAGGGCCGCTTCGGCTTCCACGGCAAGGCGGCGGTGAGCCCCGAGTTTGCCGCCGAGGCGCTGGAGGAGCTGGAGGCGCGGATCGAGCAGCAGACGAAGGCCCTCCAGGCGGCCGAGGACCGGGACGACTAGGCGATGCCGGTGGAAGCCAAGACCGAGCCGACCGCGACCCGGGCCGCCTACGGCGACGCGCTGCTCAACCTCGGCGAGGCCCACGACGACGTGGTCGCGCTCGACGCCGACCTCGCCGTCTCGACCCAGTCGATGAAGTTCGGCAAGGCGTTCCCGGAGCGCTTCTTCAACTGCGGCGCCGCCGAGGCGAACATGATGTCGATCGCCTGCGGGCTGGCCGCCACGGGCAAGGTCCCGTACGCCTCGACCTTCGCGATCTTCGCCTCCGGGCGCGCCTACGACCAGGTCCGCCTGGGGATCGCCCACAACGAGCTCAAGGTGCGGATCGGCGCCTCGCACGGCGGCGTCTCGCTGGGCGAGGACGGCGCCTCGCACGCGATGATCGAGGACATTGCGCTGATGCGGGCGATGCCGCGGATGCAGGTCGTCGTCCCCGCCGACTACAACCAGGCCTACCGGGCGACGATCGACAGCTACGAGGCCAACGACGAGCCGATGTACATGCGCTTTGGCCGCCCCGCCACGCCGGCGGTCTACGACGAGATCCCCGAGTCGCTCGGCAACGGCGTCGACGTGCTCCGCCGGGGCAAGGACATCACCTTGATCGCGACCGGCCACATGGTGTGGCGGGCGCTCGAGGCCGCCGACCAGCTCGAGTCCGAGGACGGGGTCGAGGCGGAGGTGATCAACGTCTCGATCATCAAGCCGCTCGCGTCGGCGCCGATCCTCGAGTCGCTGTCGAAGACCGGCGTCGCGGTGACCGCGGAGGAGCACCGCGTAGCCGGCGGTCTGGCCGACGCCGTGCGCACGGTCGCGGCCGAGCAGCACCCGGTGCCGATCTTCGCCGTCGGCATGGGCGACGAGTTCAGCCTCTCGGGCACCGGCGAGGCCTGCATGGAGCACTTCGGGCTCACCGCCCGCGGGATCGGCGACCGAGCGCGCGAGGCGCTTTTGCTGAAGCCGATCGTCTCCCGGGCGCCGTTGTTCGGCCCCGAGTGGACGTAGCGGCTGCGTCCCTGCATCGGCCTACGGATAGGATCGTCCCCAGGTCGCCATGCACGGCGGCCCCGACCGCGCCGCCTTGCAACGGGCCGCGCTCAACACGAGAAGGACCTAGATGCTGATCGCCGCCGACTACCCGTTCCTGGACGTCTTCTGGACGATGATCCTGTTCTTCGCCTGGTTCGCGTGGATCTGGATCGCGATCACCTGCTTCATGGACATCTTCCGTCGCCACGACATCGGCGGCGGGCACAAGGCGCTCTGGGTCGTGTTCATCATCGTGATTCCGTTCTTGGGCGTGCTCGTGTACCTGATCGCCCAGCACGACGGCATGCGGGATCGCAGCATCGAGCAGGCCCAGGCCCAGAAGGCCGCGTTTGACGATTACGTGCGCGACGCCGCCGGTGGCCCCGCGACCGAGATCGCCAAGGCCAAGGAGCTGCTCGACTCGGGCGCGATCACCCAGGCCGAGTTCGACGCGATCAAGGCCAAGGCGGTCGGCTAGCGAACGCTCAGGAGTCGATCTGGCGGCGCATCATCCGGTAGGCGAGCTTCGCGCCAAGCGCGCCCGCCCGGGGCGAGATCCGCTGCAGGATCCAGGGCGGGTAGACGTGCGAGTTGGGCACCGGCTGGATCGGGCGCCGCCTGCGGATCGCGGTCACCGCCGCGTCGGCGACGACGTCGGGCGAGACGCCGCGGGTCGCGTACAGGTCGACCGTGCCCTGCTGGCGACCGGCCATCTCGCCCCTCATCGTCGAGGCGCCGACGATCGCGGTGGAGATGATCCCTGGGCAGAGCGCGGTGACCCCGATCCCGCGGCCGGAGAGCTCGGTATTCAGTGAAAGGCTGAGGCCCACGACCCCCCATTTGGTGGTCGCGTACGGCGCCAGGTCGATCGCCGGAATCAACCCCAGGCCGGAGGCCGTGTTGACGATGTGCGAGGGGCGCCCCTGGCGCAGCATCCGCGGTACGAACGAGTGCACGCCGTGGATCACTCCCATCAGGTTGATCTCGACGATCCGCCGCCAGTCCTCGAGCGGGGTCTCCTCGACCGGTCCGGCGTGCCCGATCCCGGCGTTGTTGTGCAGCACGTCGACGCCGCCGTCGGCCTCGAACACCGCCTCGGCCAGCGCCTCGACCGCGTCGGCGTCCGCGACGTCGACGGTGTGGGCGCGCGCCGAGCCGCCGCCCGCTTCGATCCGCTCGCGAGTCCCCTCGGCGCCCTCCGCGGAGATGTCCGCGACGTGCACCGTCGCCCCCAGCCCGGCGAGCTTCAGCGCCGTGGCCTGCCCGATCCCCGAGCCGGCGCCGGTGACGACCGCGGTCCCGGCGAGGTTCACCCTGCTAGCCATCGGGGGAGTCTCCCTCAGGGTCCCCGAGCATGCTGCGCTGGGTGAGCGTGTAGAGGAGGCCGATCGCCGGCAGCACCAATAGGGCGGCGGCGCCGAAGACGATGACCACCATCGTCAGCGTGTCGCCGTCCGCGGCCCCGGCGGAGATCGTCAGGCTCTCCGGCAGCAGGTAGGGAAACTGGGCCACTCCCCAGCCCCAGATCACCGCGACGACGGCACCGACGGCGAGCGGACGGGCGCCGCGGGTGCCGCGCCGGATGCACGCGATGGCGCCGAGACCACAGAGCGCAGAGAGAATCACGAGCGGCAGCGCCTCAGCCGTGAGCCGGTCGTAGACGTACTCGGCGTCGGCTTGGAGCACGAAGATCCCTGCGATTGCGATCGCGCCGGTGACCAAGGCGGCGGCGAGCGCGCGGGCGGAGAAGTAGCGCTCGAGGTCCTCGTCGCCGGCGTGGCGGGCGTCGGTGATCAGAAAGACCGCGGCCAGGTAGGCCCCGGTGGCGACGAACAGCACCCCGACCAGGATCGACACGGGGTTCAGCCAGCTCGACCAGGGGTCGCCGGCGGCGTTGCCGGGCGGTACCCGTCCGGAGGCGATCGCGCCGACCACGGTGCCCATGAAGAACGGCGTGATCACGGAGGACGCCGCGAAGAGGTGCTCGGCGAAGCTGCGCTCCCGCGGCCGCTTGACGACCTCGTGGAAGGCGAAGCCCGAGCCGCGCAGGACGATCCCCAGCGCCGCCAGGCAGAGCGGGATGAACAGGGTCGACATCACCGCCTCGAAGGCGACCGAGAACGCGGTCCACAGCACGACGAGGATGAAGATCAGCCAGACGTGGTTGGCCTCCCAGACGGGGCCGATCGCGGTATCGATCAGCCGCCGGGCCCGCTCGCCGCGCTCGCCGTGGCCACTGACCAGCGTCCAGAACCCCGCCCCGAAGTCGGCGCCGCCGAAGACGGCGTACAGGGTCGCTCCGATCCAGAGAATCGCGGCGGCGACGTCGGCCTTGCTCATGGTCGCTCCTCCTCCGGTTCAGCGGGCGGTCCGTACGGAACCGCGACCGCCTGATCGGGATCCTCGCGCCACCGCCGCGCCATCCGGCGAAGGATGAGCACGGTCGCGGTCCCGAGCAGGGCGTAGAGGACGAGCACGATCGAGAACGTGATCCAGACGCCGCTCGCGCCGGTGACCGCGTCCTCGGTCCGCATCACTCCCTGGACGATCCACGGCTGGCGGCCCACCTCGGTGACGATCCAGCCGGCCTCCATGGCGATGATCGCGGCGACGCCCGAGACGGCCACGACCCGCAGGAACCACGGCGTCTTCGGAATGTCCCGTTTTCGCCACCAGACGAACCCGAACCAGATCCCGAGCCCGATCATCGCGGTCCCGATCCCGACCATCGCGTCGAAGGAGAGGTGCAGGAGCGTGTTCGCCGGTGGCCGCTCATCGGGCGGCACGGAGTCGAGCCCGACCACTTCGGTGTCGGCGCTGAACCCGACCAGGAACGAATCGAGGTCCGGGATCGGGATCCCCCACTCGACCCCGTCCTCGGTGCAGATCCCGCCGATGTACTCGGTGACGTGGCTGTGCGTGTGGTCGACGCACTCCATCGCCGCGAACTTGATCGGCTGGTCCTCGGCGATCGCCCGCGCCGCGGTGTCGCCGACGAAGAACTGGATCGGAGCGAGGATCGAGGCGACCGTCAGCGGGATCAGCAGCCCGAGCCGGTGGTGGCGGTCGCGGCGGCCGCGCAGCATCCCGACCGCGTAGACGGACGCGACCAGGAACGCGGTCACCAGGTAGGCGGCGAGGATCATGTGGGTGACCTCGTAGCTCGTCGCCGGCGTCCACATCACCTCGAGCGGATCGATGTCGGTCACGTTGCCGGCTCCGTCGAGCGTGTACCCCTGCGGCTGGTTCATCCAGGCGTTGACGCTGACCACCGAGTAGGCGCCGCCGATCCCGCAGATCGCGATCGGGACGCCGGACCAGAAGTGGGCCCAGCCACGCAGGCGGTCCCAGCCGAAGATGTAGATCGCGATGAAGATCGCCTCGAGGAAGAAGAAGATCCCCTCGATCGCGAACAGGATCCCGAAGACCTCGCCGAAGCGGCCCGTGAACTCGGGCCACAGGAGTCCGAACTCGAACGAGAGCACGGTGCCGGTGACCGCGCCTACTGCGAAGGTCACGGCGGCGACCTTCGACCAGCGGCGGGCGAGCCCGAGCGCGACCGGATCGTCGCGCTTTAGGCCGATGTAGTTGGCGATCAGCATCAGCGCCGGGAAGGCGACGCCGAGGCAGGCGAGGATGATGTGGAAGCCGAGCGTGAACGCCATCTGGCTCCGGGCCGGCAGCAGCTCGGAGGACGCGGCGAGGGTGGTGAGCGTCTGCAACACGGTGCCCGCTGGGCACCGTATCGGGCGCGGAGGTCCTCAGCCCAACTTCACCGGGATCGAGCGGTACTGGTTCAGGAAAGTGGAGCTGACGCGCTCCGTCTCACCGTCGAGGCTGATCTCGGGGAAACGCCGCAGCGTCTCCTCGATCCAGAGCTTCAACTCCAGCCGCGCGAGCCCGGCGCCAAGGCAGAAGTGGCGCCCGCCACCGCCGAAGCTTTGGTGCTGATTGGGCTTGCGCCGCACGTCGAACGTGTCCGCGTCCTCGAACGCGGTTTCGTCACGGTTGCCCGAGACGTACCAGAGGGCCAGCTTGTCACCCTTCTTCACCTGCTTGCCCGCGAGCTCGGCGTCGCGCGTCGCCGTCCGGCGCATGTAGGCGAAGGGCGGGTGGAAACGGACGAATTCCTCGACCACCTGCTCCAGCGGCACGTCGCCCGAGCGGACCAAACTCATCTGCTCGGGATCGTCGAGCAGGCTCTTCATTCCGGACGTGAAGACCGCCCGGGTCGAGTCGTTGCCGGCGACCATGAGCAGGAAGAAGAACATCAGCACCTCCTCGTGGGACAGGCGCTCGCCGTCGACCTCGGCCTCGATGAAGGCGGTGGTCAGGTCGTCGGTCGGATTGGCCGCACGCTCGTCGATCATCTCGTTGACGTAGGGGATGAGCTCCTCGAGCGCCACCCACACGTCGCCCAGGTCCGGGACCAGGCGCGGATCCTCGAAGGCGGTCGTCCGGTTGGTCCAGTCGACGAGCTTGTCAGCGTCCTCCCGCGGCGCGCCGAGCATGTCGCCGATCACCATCGCGGGCACGTAGATGCCGACGTCCTGGACCAGGTCGAGGCGACCGTCGGGATGCGCCTCGAGCGCCCGGTCGTAGACCGCGTTGATGATCTCGCGCATCCGCTCGGTGTGCTCGATCGCGCGCTTCGGGGTGAAGGCACGCTGGACCAGCGCCTTGAGCCGGTCGTGGCGCGGCGGGTCCTGAGTGATCATCATGTTCGCGCTCAGGTCGATCGGATCCGGCTTGTCGGGGTCGCGCTCGAGCTTGTCGACGAGGATGATGCTGCGGTTCGAGGAGAACGTCGCGTGGTCGCGACCCACCGCTGCGATGTCCTCGAACCGCACGACGGACCAGAAGCCGGACTCCCACTCGAAGTCGCCCAGCTCGCTCCAGTGCAGGGGGTCCTCTGCGCGCAGGCGCTTGAACGTCTCGTAGGGGGGGCCCTCGCTCCACAGGTCGAGGTTGCTGACGTCGAGGTCGGCGAGGTCGGTGCTCGGGGCGAGTGTGGTCATGCGGTCATGTCTCCTCTGTCTCGATTGTCAGCCGGCCGTCCGCGACGGCGGCCTCGAGTGCGGCGTAGTCGCGCTCGTTCTGGTCGGCGTAGGCGACGGCGAACCGGGCGATCGCCTTATCGAATGTGCCGCTGTTGCCGAGGTAGCCGGCGATCGCGATCCGGTCGCCGGTCCGGGCGTGCGCGCGAGCGAGGATTCCGCCGCAGATCTGGGCGTAGATGCCCATCGTCTCCGGGGACATCGTCTCGATCACGGCCGACCCCTTCGCGTCCCAGAGCTGGCGAACGTAGAAGTCGCGCTTCTTGGTGTCGGGCCCGGGCGCCGTCAGCCAGCCGAGCATGATGTCGCTCGCCGACTGGGTCAGGCGCTGGCCCTCGACGACGCGCTGGCCCTGATGGGGGAACTCCGTGGCCGCGGTGTAGGGCTCGAGCACCGACTGCTGCGCCTCCTTGACCTGGAGGAGGAGCGGATCGTCCTCGTCGCGGCCGACGAACAGCGCGACCCAGGCGCGCGTGCCGACGCTGCCGACGCCGACGACCTTGCGGGCGACATGGACGTACCGGTAGCCGTCGAACAGGTGCCGGTACTCGCCGTCGAGCGTCTCCCTGTACTGGTCGAGGAGTCCCTGCATGCCATCCTCGGCGACCTTCAGCACCTTGCCGGTGAAGAGCTCCTCGATCGGGACCAGGACGGGCGGGTCGCTGGCGATCCGCAGCTCGCCGTCGACGCGCTCGGTCAGCTTCGAGAACGCCCGCAGCCGGTTCTTCCGCTGGGTCTTGGCGATGTTGCGGTCGAACGTCTTGCGGTCCTTCTTGCTTGCCGTGGGCTCGAAGGCTTCGCGGATCTGCGAGACCTCGCCCCGGCGGTACCAGAGGTCGAGGTTGGTGAGCCCTGCATACAGGTGCATGGCCTCGCGGTATGCCCGCGTCGCGGTGAGCACGACCTCGCGCCGCTCGGAGTCGTTGAAGCCGCGATCGCGTCCGCCGATCTCGAAGCTCGCGGCGAGGCGCTTCACGTCCCACTCCCAGGGGCCGGGAAGGGTCTCGTCGAAGTCGTTGACGTCGACGACGAGCTGACGGTCCGGGGCGGCGTAGGCGCCGAAGTTCGAGAGGTGGGCGTCCCCGCACGCCTGGACCCAGAGGCCGGCGCTAGGGGTCGGGGCCAGGTCCGCTGCCATGATCGCCGCGGCGCCGCGGTAGAAGGTGAACGCCGAGACGAGCATCCGGCCGTAGCGCAGCGGGACCAGCTCCGGGACGCGGTCGGCGGCCTGGCGCTCGAGCACCTCGAGCGGGTCCGGGCGGTCGGACGCGGGTTCCCAGTCCCCGTGGCTCGAACGCGGCGCCCGCCCCCGGGCGGCCTTTCCCAACGCCGCCCGTTCGCTCGGAGTCGGTCGCTCGGCGACGATCGAGGCCATCGACACCAACCCTAACCGTGTGTAATCAGCCAATCGAGCGAGTCGTCAGATACGTCCCGATCCTCGGCTGGCTGCCGCGCTATGACCGCGCCTGGATCAAGGACGACTCGGTCGCGGCGCTCTCGGTGTGGGCGCTGCTGATCCCCCAGGGCCTCGCCTACGCGACGATCGCCGGCGTCCCGGTCCAATACGGGCTTCTACACCGCGTTCGCGGCTCTGATCGCCTATGCGATCTTCGGCACGGCCCGGCAGGTGGTTCAGGGGCCGAGCGCGACCGTGGCGGCCGTCTCGACCGCGGTGATCACGCCGATCATCGGCGCGTCCGCGCTCGGGACGGACAAGGCGGCCGAGTGGGCCGCTGCCCTGGCGCTCGCCGCGGGCGCCCTGTATGTCGCGCTCGGGTTCCTGCGCATGGGCTGGGTCTCGAACTTCCTCAGGGGATCGTGATCGGCGTCGTGCTCTCGCTGCTGATGCTGATCGCGCGTGCCTCGAACCCGGGGATCCGGGTGCTCGGCCGCAAGCCCGGCTCCGAGGCCTACCTCGACGTCGAGCGCCACCTGGATGTCGAGCAGACTCCGGGCGTCATCGTCGTCCGGATCGACGGGCCCTTGTTCTTCGCCGACGCGAACCGCATCCGCGACCGCATCCGCGAGCTGGTCGCGGATGCCGACGGCCCCGCCGACGCCGTCGTAATCGACGCCGAGTCAATCTCCCAGACCGACACCGACGGCGCCGACATCCTGATCGAGCTCGCCCACGAGCTCGAGCCGCAGGGCACATCGCTCGCCCTCGCCCGGGTGAAATCGGAGATCGCCGACCTCTGGCGGCGCGCCGGGTCTTCGAGCCGATCGGACCCGAGCGCTCGTACAGCACCACCGCGGAGGCGGTCGAGGCGATGCGGCGGCGCTAGCTCGGCGCCGCCGTCAGCGGTTTGTCCGGGAGCCGCTTCGTCCCGGCGAACGAGGCGACGACGACGAACCCGACCATCAGCAGGGCCAGCTTCAGCGCCTGTAGCTGCGAGTCCTCGTACTCGTCCACCACCGCGTCGGCCTCCTCCCCGTCGAGGCCCGCCTCCGACGCCGCCGTCGCGACCTGGTCCGAGTCGACGAAGCTGACGCCCGACTCGATCCGGATCCCGACCTCCTGGTTGGTCTCGGCCGAGACCGCCGGGTTGTCGGCCAGCTTTGTCGTGAACGCCCCGATCAGGCCGGTGATCAGCACGGCGCCGGCGAGCGCGGTGCCGAGTGCGGCGCCGAGCTGCTGGGCGGTGAACTGCAGCCCTCCCGCCTCGCTTCGCTCGCGGTCGGTAACCGCCGACTGGACGACGTTGCCGAGCTGCGATGCGAGCAGGCCCAAGCCGACGCCGAGCACGCCCATCGCGATCCCGAAGTCCGTGGTGTCGATGTCCGGCTCGATCGTCGAGAGCAGGAAGATGTCGGCGACCAGCAGCAGCCCGAGGCCGACGCGGACGATCGATCGCGGCGCCCAGCGCGACAGCCGTTGGGCGCTCATCGCCGTGACGAGCATGGTGATCGAGACCGGGAGCATCTGAACCCCGGTCTCGAAGGCGTCGAACCCCTGGACGATCTGCAGATAGAGCGGGATCACGAAGAAGATTCCGAGCAGGATCAGGTTCTGCGACAGGAACATCGTCAGCCCGCTGCGCAAGGGGCCGTTGGCGAAGATCGCGAAGCGGACCAACGGCTCGCGGCCGAGCTCCTCGCGACGCCGCTCCCAGGCGCGGAAGGCCCACAGCAGCAATCCGCCGCCGGCGACGACGAACGGCGCGAGCGAGAAGCCGAACGGCTCGACCGGCGAGTTGCGCGGCTCGAGCCAGCCCCAGTTGGTGGCCTGCAGGACGCCGAACACGATCAGGCCGAGGCCGAGGGCGGAGAGCACCGACCCGACCCAGTCGAGCCCGGCCGGGCGCTCCCCCTGCTCCGGCTCGCGGAGCAGTCTGAGCGTCAGCAGGATCGCGATCACGATCACGACCTCGCCGGCGAACACCAGGCGCCAGGTGGCGTTCGTGGTCAGCCAGCCGCCGAGGATCGGCCCGACCGCGATGCCTGCACCGGCGACGCCGCCGAGCACGCCGTAGGCCGTGGTGCGCGCGGATCCCGAGTAGCTCCCGGCGACCAGGGCGACGAGCGCCGGTAGCACCATCGCCGCCCCGATCCCCTCCAGGATCGACCAGCCGAGCGCCAGCGTCGGCACGCTCCACGACACGGCGGTGAGCCCGGAGCCGACGCCGTAGATGACCAGGCCGATCCCGAACACCCGCTTGCGTCCGATCAGGTCGCCGAGCTTGCCGCCGGTGATCATCAGCGCCGCCATGACCAGCGAGTAGAGGGTGATCACCGCCTGGATCGTGGTCACGCTGGTGTCGAAGTCGGCGACCAGCTGCGAGATCGATACGTTCATCACCGACTGGTCGAGGACCATCAGGAACTGCGCCGCGCCGAGCACGATCAGGGCCCCCCATTTGCCGCGCATCAGGCCGCTTCGCCCGGAATCGGTGCGGGATGGACCGCTTCCGCGGTCAGGTACGCCGTCGCGGCCGCGAGGATGATCAGCGGATCGACGCCGAACCCCGACTGCTCCGTCAGCACGACGCCGAGGACCACCGCGGACAGCGGTAGCCGCAGGGCGGCGGCGGTGGCCGCGGTCAGACCGACCGCGACCGCGGGCGTGAGCTCGAATCCCGGGAGGTGAGACGCCAACACGCCGGCCGCGGCGCCGAGGAAGAGCGCCGGGAACACGGGCCCCCCGCGAAAGCTGCCGAGGCAGAGCGCATAGGCCAGCCCCTTGCAGCCGAGCAGGAGCGCGAGCGTGCCGACCGAGTAGTCAGCCGCCTGGGCGACCAGCGGGCCGAGCGACTCCTGTCCTGAGAAGAGGACGTCATCGATGCCGCCCTTGTCGGCGACCTCCGCGTACAGGATCGCCAAGCCGCCGACGATCAGGCCGATCGCCGGCAGGACCGTGAACTCCCGGCGCTCCGCGAACGGCACGACGCGCCTGCCGATCCCGAAGATCAGCACGGTGCCGAACGCGATCGCGGCGGAGACCGGCAGCGTCCAGAGGAACTCGGCGACATCAGGGCGCGGGAAGTCCGCAAGCGGGATCGGATCGATGGAGATGGAGCTCGTGTCGACGCCGGTCCACGATCCGAGGCCGATCGACACGAGCGATCCGATGCCGGCGGCCAGCAGTCCCGGGATGAGGACCAGCCGCAGCCGGGCGCCGCCGATCCCCGCCGCCTCGATGAGCAGGACGGCGGCGATCAGGGGGGAGCCGAACAGGAAGGAGACCGCGGCGAAGGTCCCCGAAGTGGCGATCAGCTCGCCGAGCTGCGGCGGCGCGTCGCGGCGCAGCATGCCGAGCACGAGGTAACCGATGCCGCCGCCCAGGGCGATCAGCGGCGCCTCTGGTCCGAGGACGACCCCCAGCCCGACCGACGCGATCGCCGCCAGGATCACGCCCGGAAGCTCGATGGCCTGTGTGGTCGACGCGTTGAGCCCCGCCGCCGGCGTGTGGCCGCCGGTCCCCGGCAGGCGGGTGATCGCGGCCGCGGTCGCGACGCCGGCGATCGCGAGGATCGGCAGCGGCCACCAGGTCGGCCGGCTATCGAAGCCGAGTGTGTCGGGCAGGTCGTCGTAGACCCAACTCTGCATCTGGTGAAGCAGGTCGAGCAGGCCCCAGGCGGCCAGCGACGCGATCAACCCGACGATCGCCGCGAGGAGCAAGACCACGACGAATCGGCGGTCGCGCATCAGGGCGGCGGGGTCCGGAGCGGTCTGGGCCTCGGCGCTCATGGCAGGAATCCCCGGCGGGGGTGGCGAACTGCCTTCGGATGGAGGAGCGCCCGGATCAGCCCCGTGCCGCTCAGATCATCGAGCGCCGGTTCGCGAAGAAGGGCCTGCGCCCCCGGGTAGCAGCTTCGATCATCGCGGCCCTCTGGCTGGTCGCGATCGTCGTCTTCGGGATCCTCGTCCGGGTGGTCGACCCGGACAGCTTCGACAACATCTGGCTTGGGATGTGGTGGGCGACCCAGACCGTCACCACGGTCGGCTACGGCGATTACGTCCCCGCCCAGGCCGGCGGCCAGGTCATCGGCGTGGTGCTGATGGTCGGCGGGCTCTCGTTCTTCGGTGTGCTCACCGGAGCGATCACGAGCTCGTTCGTCACCGCCGCTCAGGAGCGCCGCCGGCTGAGCGGCGATGACCCCGTGATGCAGCGACTCGACCAGATGGCCGCGGACATGGACGCGATGCGGGCCGAGCTTGCGCGCCGGACCGGCGGTCCCGGCTGAGCCGCTCACGTCTCCGCCGCCGCCGGCTCAATCCCCGCCTCGGCGGCCCTCGCCTTCGATAGGTCCGCGGTGATCCGGGCCACCGCGGATGTGAGCGGCGCCGCCAGCACCAGGCCCACCATCCCGAACAGCGCCCTGCCGCCGATCGTCACGATCAGGACGGCGAGCGGATGGATCCCGAGGGCGGCGCCCATCGCAAACGGCTGGACCATCTGCCGGAGGACCCCGTTGGCGAGCAGCTCGACCACGATCATCCCCGCGGCGGCATCGGTCCCGGAGCTTCCGAGCGCGAGCAGGACCGCGAAGGCGCCCGCGGCCCAGGCGCCGAGGTAGGGGATGTACGCGCCGATGAAGGTGACCGCGGCGATCGTCCCGACCAGCGACACATCGAGGATCAGCGCCCCGATCGTGACGACGGTCGCGTTGAACGCGGCGACGATGGTCACGCCCAGGAAGTAGCCGCGCAGCGACTGCAGGACCCGCTGGGTGATCACCTGGCCGACGTCCCTCGGACCCCCATGTGCCCGACCACCCAGGCGCGGATCTTCGGCCCGTCGCTGAGCAGGAAGAAGAGGCTCAGTGCCGTCAGGGCGAGGAAGAAGGCGAGGGATGAGAGCTTCTCGATCCCGATCGCGATTCCGTTGAGGAGGGCCGCGCCGCTGTCGGTGACGCTCTGCTGCCCTTCCGCCGTAGCCTGGTCGGCCTTGCTCGGGTCGAGCCCGATGTCCTCGAGCCAGCCGCCGATCGTGTCCTTGGCGCTGTCCACCTGCGAGGTGATGTCGGAGCTCTGGCCGGTGATCCCGGTGACCACCATCACCGTCATCCCGACACCGGCCGCGACGATCAGCAGTAGAACGAGGATCGCGCTGAGCGGCCTCGGAACGCGGTGGGCGCTGAGCCAGGCGACGAGCGGTGAGGCGACCGCCGCGATCACCGAGGCGGCGATCAACGGAGCGACGATCACCTGGGTCAGCCCGAGGAGCGCGATCAGTCCGGCGATCAGGACGCCGACGCCGACCAGCAACCAGGCCATCAAGCCGATGTCCCGGAGCCACCCGGGCACGCTGAAGATGCCGCGCAGCTCGCTCGGGTCGATCTCGATGTACTCGTCCTCGGGCGAGCTGGGGCGATCTTCGTGGCGGCGGCGGCGCAGCCGGCCCCGGATCATCGACTCACCGTAACCGTGGTTGCGGCGCCATTCAGCTCCCGGCGCCACGCGGAGAGAACCGCGTGCACACCGGCCGCGCCCAGCACCGGCTCGGCAGGCATCTTCAGGCGGTCGGGGTGGAGGATGAACGGCCGGGTCTGGGTGCCGCCGAGCCCGCCGTGGAAGGAGATCAGCTCCTCGAACGCGCAGCCCTCGTCGAGCTCCGGGTCGTAGAAGCTGCCGACCATGATGTCGGCGACGTGCTCGAAGCCGTCGGTGCGCAGCAGGTGCTCGGCCGCCGTGGGCGAGAAGTTGGCCAGTGGGTCCGGCCCGACGCCCCTGCCGCCGTGCAGTGGCCGCTCCCCGCCGTCGGCGCCCAGGACCAGGGGGCCGCGCTCCGCCGAGCGGACCAGCAGCCAGCCGACGTGCGGGTGCTCGCGCAGCGCCCCGATCAGCTTCGGGTGCCGCTCGTCGATCTCCTCCAGGGTCAGGCGCCGCCGCTCCTCCATCAGGTAGATCAGCCCGAGATTGCCGGAGCCGAGCACGACGACGTCGCGGTCGGAGACGTCGTTCTTCGGCCGCTTCTCCTCCTTGCGCCCGGTCACCTCGCCGACCGCGTGGCCGACCATCGCCGACTGCTCGTCGCCGCCGGCGAACTCGGCGACGTCGCCGCCGCCCGCGAGCGAGCGCTCCACGAGGTCGTCGAGGCCGTAGCCGTTTCGCTGCTTGAAGGTCGCGCCCTGCGTCTGGCCGTGGTCGGAGAGAACGACGATCTCGTACGGGCGGGGCGCGTACGGGCGGGCGCGGTAGATGCGGCCGAACTGCTGGTCGAGCTTGCGCAGCGCCTCCATCGTGTCGGCGCGTTCGAGCCCCGAGTGGTGCGCGACCTCGTCGTAGCTCGCGAAGGTCGCGTAGACCGCTGGGCGGCCGCGCATCATGTCGGTGAGCACGCCGAAGACGACCAGGTCGCGTACGAATACGCACATCGCCCCGCGCAGCAGCGGGTAGATGCCGCCGCGGTGCCCGCGGGGACGCACATCGCGGCGGATCGCCCGGATCGCGGCGGTCCATTCGAGGAGGACCTCCCAGATGAACAGGGCCAGCGTGCGGGTGACGTTGAAGCCGTTGGCCAGGAACGCCCGGTAGCCGGGGTTCGCCCGCTTCTCGGCCTCCATCCGGCTCACCGTGAGGATGACCTCGTCGGCCTCGCCGGAGAGCAGGTTGCCCCGGCTGGCGCCGCCGTCGGCGAGCAGACCGAACCCCGTGCTGTGGCGCCGCTCGATCTCGGCGCAGTCGGCCGGCGCGGAGCAGGTCATCATCGTCCCGCGCTCCTTCTCCACCCACCGGAAGGCGGGGATGTCCTCGTTGGAGCCGAGCAGGATCCCGGCCTGGCTGGCGCCGGTCTGGGAGGAGAGGTCGGTCTCCCATTCGTTCAGGTGGTAGCCGTCCTCGGCGATCCAGCGCGCGAGGTTGGGGGCGCTGCCGTCGCGCATTGCGCGGCGCAGGATCGGCAGCCCGAGGCCGTCGGTCTCGAGAAAGACGATGCCGGGGGCGTCGGTCCGCGTCTCGGCGCCCTGGCGGCCGGCGATCCGCTTCACCACCCGCAGCGTGTACTCGTCGTCGTCGTTGGTGCCGGTGAGGACCTGGATGACGATCGCGGCGGCGGCCATCACCAGCGAGGCGAGCAGGGCGTCGGCGAAGGAGTCGATCCTGAACACCTCCGGGAAGAGCTCGTCGACCAGCATCAACGCCCCGGCGTCCGCGAACAGGACGAGGAGGAAGCCGCTGACGAGCGTGAACGGCAGTCGCAGTGCCGCGATCAGCGGCGGCACGACGGCGTTCACGACCGCGATCGCCGCGGCGACGACGAAGGCGCCGCCTGGCTCGTCGATCTCGACGCCGCCGACGAGCGCCGCGGCAACGTAGACGGACGCGGCGGTGACCAGCCAGGAGAGGAGCAGCCGCAATGGCCGCAACCGCGGCCTCGTCGGCTCCCAGCTGACCTCGGCTCCGTACGTCCCGTCGCTCATTCGCTCCCACCGTATCCGCGATCGCGGTGCCGAGATCACCCGATCTGTGCGATGCGCTCCGATCCGGTGATGTAGGTTGGACCGCACCTGTGGCAGACGGTCGGCGAAATCGCCTTGCACCCTGGCTGACCGCGTTGGCGGCCAGCGCGATCGTCGCGCTAGCCGCGAGCCCCGCGCTCGCCGGCGGTACTCAGTACCCGACGCTGTTCACGAAGTTCAAGTACAAGCTCGACGGCGGGGTGGCGACGTTCAAGGGCGCGATCGACTCATCGAAGGGCGGCTGCGTCCCGGACCGCAAGGTGAAGCTCTACCGGCAGCACAGCGGCAACACGAAGAAGGTCGGCGGCGATCACACCAACAACAAGGGCAAGTTCGAGATCGACCTCGGCAATGGACCGCCGCGGGACGGCAAGTACTACGCCGAGATCAAGCAGACGAAGCTCTCCTCCGACAAGACCTGCCTCGCCCGGACTTCCGGGTCGGTGAAGATCAGCAGCTCTTAGATTCCCGGGATGCTCTGGGCGCTGCGCTCTCGGCGCACCCATGCCTCCCCGCCCTCGCGCGCCGGCTCACGCTGGTGGGCGCCGCACCGCGCCTCCTGGTGGATCGGGGTCCTGTTCGCGATCGGCTCGGTCTGCTTCATCCTCGGACCGGCGCCGGGCTTCGTCAACCTGGTCGGCTCCGCGGCCGACGGGACCGTGTTCTTCGTCGGCTCGGTGTTCTTCACGTCGGCCGCATTCCTACAGCTGCTCGACTCGAGGCGGCCAAGCGCGGACTGGTGGGCAGCGCTGATCCAGCTCGCCGGGACCGTGTACTTCAACGTCGACACCTTCCGCGCGATGCAGGACAGCTTCGAGACCTCACAGGTCGACCGCCTGGTGTGGAGGCCCGAGCTGTTCGGGTCGATCTGCTTCCTCGTCTCCGGCGTGATCGCCTACCGCGCGGTGCGCGGCCGTCCTCACACGCGCGAGCATCGGATCGACGCCGTCAACCTCCTCGGCTGCATCTTGTTCATGGTCTCGGCCGTCGCCGGCTACGTCGTGCCCGAAACCGGCGACGTCCTCGACCTCGCGGCGGCGAACCTCGCCACCGCCCTGGGCGCTGTCTGCTTCCTGACCGGCGCCCTGATGCTCCTCCCCGAGCCTCAGGCCGAAGCCTGATCCCGTCCGCCGTAGACGGCGAGCCCGTAGATCACCATCACGTCGATGAGGAAGATCATGAACGCCGCAAACGGATACGCGTTGACCGTGAACAGGACGATCATCGCGTTGCCGGCGGCGGTCGCGATCCCGATCACCCGACCGTACGGGTTGCGGTTCCAGATCGACCACGCGGCGGTCAGCTGCAGGACGCCGACGATCAGATAGAACCAGCCCCAGGTGTTGAGGTCGTCGAAGATCACGTAGCGCTCGTCGCCCGTGAAGAACGCCGAGTCGTCGATCGCCGCGAGCCCGAAGATCACGTTGATGAACCCGACGACCAGGATCATGATCCCGGCGAACAGGACCCAGCCGTCGCCTCGGTAGGTATCCAACGTCCACCCTCCTTGTGGTGGTCGGGGGCACCCGGGAGACGCCCCCTGTTGAGGCCCACCGTAAACCCCCCTGCGGACGCCGGGCTAGGAGGCTCAGGAGCCGATGTTGGTCTTCACTCGCGCCCGCTCGGCCTTGCTGGCGCCACCCTTCTTCTCGAGCGTCTCGCAGGCCTCGTGGATGTCGTCCGCGAGCGTGCTCACGAGCGCGTGGCTGAGGTTGAGCTTGACCAGCGCCCGCAGCATCTTCACGTGGTCCGCCTGCGGGGGCATCGTGTAGGCGGGGAGCATCCAGCCGCGCTCGGCGGCCACCTGCCAGGCGACGTCGAACTCGTCGAAGGGCTCGTCGTCGGGGTTGGCGAGGTTGAAGGCGACCAGCGGCAGCTGCTCCTCGCCCGCGCCGATCACCTTGAACCGGCCGATCTTCTCGAGGTCGTCGGCGAGCAGCTTCGCGTTCGATTGCATCACCTCCATCACGTAGCGATAGCCGTTGTGGCCGAAGCGGATGAAGTTGTAGTACTGGGCGAGGACCATGGACGACCCGGTCGAGAAGTTGAGCGTGAAGGTCGCGTCGGTCTTGCCGAGGTAGTTCTCGTAGAAGACGAGGTCCTCGGCCAGGTCCGCCTGCTCGCGGAAGATCAGCCAGCCGATCCCGGGATACACGAGGCCGAACTTGTGTCCCGAGGCGTTGATCGAGCGCACCTGCTCGAGCCGGAAGTCCCACTTCGAGTCCGGGTACAGGAAGGGCCAGACGAACGCCCCGCTGGCGCCGTCGATGTGCAGCGGCACGTCCAGGCCCTTGTCGTCGCGCGCCGAGACGAGCAGGTCGTTGATCCCGACGATGTCGTCCTTGTGACCGGTGAAGGTGGTCCCGAGGACCGCCGCCACTCCGATCGTGTTCTCGTCGATGTGCGGCTCGACGTCCTCCGGGCCGATCGTGTACTTGTCGGGCTGCAGGGGGACGATCCGCGGCTCGACGTCGAAGTAGCGGCAGAACTTCTCCCAGACGACGTGCACGTCGCCGCCGAAGATCAGGTTCGGCTTCGTCGTGTCCTTGCCCGCCGCCTCCCGACGCTGGCGCCACTTCCATTTCAGCGACAGCGCGCCGAGCATGATCGCCTCCGACGACCCCTGGGTTCGCGCACCGGTGGTCTCGCCCGGGGCGTTGAAGAGGTTGGCGAGCATGCGGATGCAGCGCTGCTCGATCTCCGCCGTCTGCGGATACTCGGCGTGGTCGATGAAGTTGCGGTCGAGGCTGTCGGTGATGATCTCCCGCGCCTCGGGTTCCATCCAGGTGGTCACGAACGTGGCCAGGTTTCGCTCCGGGATCCCGTCGAGCACCATCTCCCGGCTGATCAGCCGCTTGGCCGCCAGCGGGATCATCCCGTCGGTCGGCAGCTCATCGTCGGGCGCACCCTCGACCAGCCAGCGCCCGCCCAACCGCGCCGCCAGCTCCTCGAACGTCTCTTCCTTCGCCATCCCGGCCGCCTTCCTATTGATCGCTGCCCACCCTATGTGAACGATTCATCTCAGACGCAGCCGCTCTGTGAAGGCCCGCTAACACCCTCAGCTACCCTGTCCCGCCCGCAGCTTTCGATGCAGGGGAAGCGCGCCCGCACGACCACGCAGGAGCGGCGGGCGAATCGCAGAAAGAGGCCGCGCATGGCACTACTTACACGCAGATCGAAGAGAACGCGCGAGCGCGACGCCGGCGACCACAGCCGCCGCAAGACCCGCGAGGCCGCCGTGCGCCGCCGCACGGGCTCACCGCCGATCATCACCGTCTACGACGCCACCGTCGTCTACCCCGGCGGCCACGTCGCCCTCGAGCACCTCTCGCTCGAGATCGCGCGTGGCGAGTTCGCCTTCATCACGGGCCCGACCGGCTGCGGCAAGTCGACCCTGATCAAGATGCTGATCCGCGAGATCGAGCCCGCCGCCGGGACCGTGCAGATCGCCGGCAAGGACATCAACGCGATGCCCGCCGACCGCACGCCCTTCCTGCGCCGCCGGATCGGGACCGTGTTCCAGGACTTCAAGCTGCTCCCGAACCGGACCGTCTACGACAACGTCGCCTACGCCCTGCAGGTGATCGGCGAGCCGCGCTCGCAGATCCGCCGCAAGGTGCCCGAGATCCTCCGCCTCGTCGGACTGCAGGCGAAGATCCGCAACTTCCCGGACGAGCTCTCGGGCGGCGAGCAGCAGCGGGTCGCGATCGCGCGCGCCTTCGTCAACCACCCGCCGCTACTGCTCGCTGATGAGCCGACCGGCAACCTCGACCCCGTGACCTCGATCGGGATCATGCAGCTGCTCTACCGGATCAACCGCACCGGAACCACGGTCCTGGTCGTCACCCACGACCGCGACATGGTCGACAAGATGCAGCGCCGCGTGATCGCCCTCGAGGAGGGCCGCCTGGTCCGCGACGAGGACTCGTCCGGGTACCACGAGGACGAGTCGACCAAGGAGTTCGCCGCCCGCGTGCGTGCCGAGATGGGCATCGACACAGACGACTTCCCCGGCTTCGAGCACTAGAGACTGATGGGCCGCGTCTTCTTCTTCCTCTCCGAGGCCTTCCGGGCCCTGCGCCGCAGCGCCGCCCCGAGCATCGCCGCGATCGTCACGATCGTGATCACCACGCTGCTGCTCGGCGTCCTCGTCCCGGTCCTGCGGGCGTCGGAGTCGAAGGCGTCCGAGGTCCGCGACCAGATCGGGCTCAAGGTCTTCCTCTACCGCGACTCGACTCCCGCACAACGCGAGGCGCTGGAGAAGAAGCTCAATGGGCTTCCGCACGTTACGGGGGCGACCTACTGCTCGCCCGAGTGCGCGAGGAAGGACCTGCAGTCGCGGCTGCGGGGCGACCTCGAGGGCTCGATCGACGAGCTCAACTCGAACCCGCTGCCGCCCGCCTTCGACCTCACCCTCGACGATCCCGACAGCCTCGAGGCCGTGCGCGCCTCGCTGCTGCCGACCAACGCCGCCGGCAAGCCGACCCCGATCAGCCCCGCGATCGATCCGCCGATCGGCGAGAGCCGCGAGCAGGCGAACAAGATCCGTGAGGTGACGGGCGCGGTCAAGATCGTCCTCCTCGTGATCGCGTCGCTGCTGCTGATCGCCTCGCTGCTGCTGGTCGCGAACACGATCCGGCTCTCGATCTACGCCCGCCGCCGCGAGGTCGAGGTGATGCGCCTGGTCGGAGCGACGAACTGGTTCATCCGCTGGCCGTTCATGATCGAGGGCGTGATCGTCGGCGTCGTCGGTGCCGGATTGGCGGTCGGCATACTTCTGCTCGGCAAGGTCACCATCGTGGATCCGCTCGCCGACGACTTCGCACTCGTGGACAACCTCTCGACCATGGGCTTCGTGCCTCTGGTCGTGATGCTCGTCGCCGCCGCGGTAGTGGTATCCGCGCTCGGCAGCGGCATCACGTTGCGCCGCTTCCTGCGGGTTTGACGACCGACCCCGGGGGCCGGTTCGGCTCCGGGCTGGTCACCGGCCTGGTCATCGGGCTGATCGTCGCCGCGCTGATCGGGGTCGTCACGGGCTTGTTGACCGGCGACGACGAGGATCCGGTCGTCCACGCGCGCCAGGTGATCGAGGACAACTACTTCCGCGAGCCCGACCCGGCGAAGCTCGATCAGGCGGCGATCGACGGCATGGTCGAGAAGCTGAAGAAGCGCCATGGCGACAAGTTCTCGCACTACTTCACCCCCGAGCAGCTGAAGGTGTTCACCGCCGCGACCTCGGGCCGCTTCTCGGGCGTCGGGCTGACGGTGACCGAGGTCCCGCGCGGGCTGCGGGTGGCGAGCGTGCTCCCCGACACCCCGTCCGAGCGCGCCGGACTGGACGAGGGCGACGTGATCGTCTCCGTCGACGGCAAGTCGATCGCGGGCGTCTCCTCGGAGGTGTCGACCGCGCGGATCAAGGGCCCGGAGGGGACCGAGGTGACGCTGCGGATCGTCCCCGCCGACGGCTCGAAGCCGCGCAACGTGACGCTCGAGCGCGCCGACGTCCGCGTGCCGGCGGCGCACGGGACGGTTCGCCGCGCCCCGGACGGGGAGAAGGTCGCGTACGTGCAATTCGAGACCTTCAGCGAGGGGGCACACGGAGAGCTCCGCAACGAGATCGAGCGCCTCTACCGCCAGGGGGCGGAGGGGCTGGTGCTCGATCTGCGCGGCAACGGCGGCGGGCTGCTCAACGAGGCGGTGCTCAGCGCCAGCATCTTCGTCGAGGACGGCAACGTGGTCTCGACCCGCAGCCGCACCCAGGGCGAGCGGGACTACCCGGCCGCCGGCGACGCGATCGACCCGCGCCCGACCGTCGTCCTCGTCAATCGCGACACCGCCTCGGCGTCGGAGATCCTGACCGCCGCGCTGAAGCAGAACGACCTCGCCGAGGTGGTGGGTACCCGCACCTACGGCAAGGGCACTTTTCAGGAGCTGCTCGACCTTCCCGACGGCGGCGCCCTCGACCTGACGATCGGCGAGTACCTGACGGCGGACGGGACCTCGATCCTCGGCGAGGGGGTGAAGCCCGACGTGCGCGTCGCCGCCGACCCCGAGCGGGCGGGTGACCAGCAGCTCGCGCGGGCGCTGGAGGTGCTCGGCGAGCAGATCGCCGCCGAGCAGCCTTGACCGAGGCTCGCCAGGTCGCGATCGTCGGCCGCCGGGGGCGGTTCCTGGTCGCCGAGCCGCTGTTCGAGCGCGGGGCCGAGCAGGTCGGGATCGCCGGCGGCGTGCGGGTGCGGGGCGGTGAGATGGTCGTGATCGAGCGCCACGGCGCCCGCGCCAGCGTCGTTGCCGAGATCGGCGACCCCGAGGTCGCGCGCGACGTCTCGGGAGCGTTGATCTGGGAGCTGCACGGCGAACGTGGCTTCTCCGCCGAGCTCGACGGCGACGCGAGCGATGCGATCGCCGCCGCCGAGCGGGTCGATCCAAATCGCCGCGACCTGACCGACCTCGACACCTTCACCGTCGATCCGGTCACGGCGCGCGACTTCGACGACGCCGTCTCCGCCTCCGTCGACGGCGACGGGATCCGGCTGTGGATCCACATCGCCGACGTCGCCGCCCACGTCCGTCCCGGGTCGGGGCTCGACGAGGAGGCGGTGCGCCGCGCGAACAGCGTCTACGTGCCCGGGACCGTGGAGCCGATGCTGCCCCCGGCGCTCTCGGCCGATGCTTGCAGCCTCGTGCCCGGCGCCGACCGGCTCGCGGTGACGGTCGAGGTCCTACTGGCCGCCGACGGCGAGCCGCGCTCGGCGGGGTTCTACCGCAGCCGGATCCGCTCCGACGAGCGGCTCTCCTACGAGCAGCTCGACGAGTTCTTCGCCGGCCGCGCCACGCCGCCGGAGCTGATCGCCGAGCCGCTCGAGCTCGCCCGCCGGGCGGCGGCTGCGCTGCGCGAGCGCCGGCGCGGCTCGGCGCTCGAGATCTCGACACCGGAGCCGGAGTTCGAGTTCGACTCGGACGGCGGGGTGGTCCGCGCCCACGCGATCGAGCAGACCGAGGCGCACGGGCTGATCGAGCAGCTGATGATCTGCGCCAACGAGCGGGTCGCCGATCACTGCGAACGGCGGGGCGTGGCGACGATCTACCGCGTCCACGAGCCTCCCGATCCGGCGCGGGTCGCCGACCTGATTGGGAAGCTCGCGGCGCTCGACGTGCCGACGCCGCCATTTCCGAAGGAGATCTCGTCGGTCTCTTCCAGCCGGGCGGCGGAGATCGTCGCCGAGGCGAGCCGCCTGGTCGGAATCGAGGCCGAGCGCCGCGGTCACGGGCGCGCGGCGTATACATCACTCGTGCTCCGCTCGCTCAAACCGGCGATCTACTCGGACCGGAACCTCGGCCACGCGGGGCTCGGCAGCCCCGCGTACGCGCACTTCACCTCCCCGATCCGGCGTTACCCCGACCTGGTCGCCCACCGGGCGCTGCTCTCGACCCTGGGCGCCGCCGAGGTCGCGCCCGAGCGCGGCGAGACGCGCGACGCGGCCGGGTGGTGCTCGGAGCGCGAGCGCGAGGCGATGCGGACCGAACGCTCCGCCGACGACGCCTGCGCCGCGTTCCTGCTCGAGCGCGAGCTGTTCGAGACCGGGCCCGGGCATCCGTTCGAGGGCGAGGTCTCCGGGGTGATCGCGCCCGGGGCGTTCGTCCGCTTCGGTGGCCGGCTCGGCGACGTCTACGAGGGCTTCCTGCCCGCGCGCCGGTTGCGCGGCGAGCGCTTCGACCTCGACGAGACGGAGACCGCGATCGTCGGCCGGCGCAGCGGCAAGCGGATCCGCCTCGGCGACCCGGTCACGGTGCGAGTCGAGGGGATCGAGGCGCCGCGCGGCCGCGTGGACCTGGCGCCGGTCGGGGAGCTCGGCTGATGGCTAAAAAAGGCAAGCGCAAGGCGGCGGCGGGCGACGTTGCCACCAACCGTCGCGCCTCGCACAAGTACGAGTTCGTCGAGCGCTTCGAGGCCGGGATCGAGCTCGTCGGCACGGAGGTCAAGTCGCTGCGCGCCGGCCAGACCCAGATCGGCGATGCCTACGCGACGATCGACGGGGGGAGGTCTGGCTGCGAAACGCCCATATCCCGCCCTACGACCAGGCCGCCGAGAACCACGATCCCGAGCGCCCGCGCAAGCTGCTCCTGCATCGCCACGAGATCGAGCGGCTGATCGGCCGCATGCAGCGCAAGGGCCTGACCCTGATCCCGACCCGGGTCTACTTCAAGGGGCCGCGGGCGAAGGTCGAGCTGGCGCTGGCGACCGGCAAGCAGCAGCACGATCGCCGCCGCGAGATCCGTGACCGCGACATCCAGCGCGATGTCGAGCGCGAGCTGCGCGACCGCGAGCGCTGAGCGCGGAGCCGTTCATGCAGGCGCAGGGAACCCGCCGCCGGTCGCGAAACCGGCTAGCGAGCACGCCCTAGGTCGTGAAACGATTACCCCATGCGCTCTTTCAGATTCGAACGCAAGAACAAGAAGGGCGACGATGCCGAGCAGGGGGATCAGGCAGCCGAGCAGGCCGCCCCTCCACCCCCGGCCGGCGAGCCCGTAGCGCCTTCGTCCCGCGAGCCCGTGGCGCCTTCGTCCCGCGAGCCCGTGGCGCCCCCGTCCGGCGAGCCCGTGGCGCCCCCGTCCGGCGCTCCCGTGCCGCCGCCCGGCGCAGCCCCGCCGGAGCCTTCCGCTCCGGCCTCGCCGAGTCCGGCCGAAGCGCCGGCCGGACCCGCCGCCCCACAGTCTCCGCGACCCACGAACGACAGCGGGACCCCGGTCTCGGTTCCGCCTCCCGGGGTGCCGCCCGCCGGCTCGCCGTCGCCGGCGCCCGTCGCGAGTTCAGGGTCCCGAAAGGAGCAGGCGCGGCAGAAGCGGGAGCAGCGACAACTCCAGCAGCAGCAGGCGCGGGAGAAGCGGCTCGCGACGCGCGAGGCGAAGAAGGCCGAGCGGGAGGCGCAGAAGGCCGAGCGGGACGCGAGCAAGGCGGCGAAGAAGGGCAAGGGCCTGGCACCTGCCACGCCCGCGCAGCAGGCCCCGGCCGCCGGCGAGGTTGGACCGCCCGCCGGGATCACGGCTGCGTCACCATCACCGCCGCAGCCCGCCGGCAAGGAGTCTTTCTGGGCGCGGTACATGCGCCAGCGGAACGAGAAGGTGGCAGCGCAGAAGGCGAAGCGCGCCCAGCGGAAGGAGAACCGCACCCAGAAGCAGTCCGAGCGCCGCCAGAAGCAGGTCGACCAGAAGGCTGCCCGCGCCCAGCAGAAGGTCGCCAAGGATTCGACGCGCAAGGCGAAGAAGGGCAAGACCCAGGCACCCGCCTCGCCCCCGCCGCCGGCCGCAGCGCCCGAGGGCGCGGCCGCTGGGTCGGGCGCCTCGACCCTGCCGGCGGCGGTCGCCGCCGCGTCCCGCGCCGGTGATCCGGATACCGAGGCGATCCCGGTGGTCCCGCCCCCCGTCCGCAACCTCGCCGACATCAGCAGCTTCGACCCGGTAGAGCCTCAGCACGCGGCCGAGCCCACGCCGCCCGATGCCGAGCCCGCCCAGCCCGAGGCCGAGCCCGCCCAGCCCGGCCCGGAGGGCGCCCAGCCCGCTCCGCCCGCGCCCGCGCCCGCTCCGCCGGAGCCGGAGGCCGCCCGGGCCGCCACGCCCGAGCCGGCCACGCCCGCGGAACCCGAGGCGTCGCCGCCCGCGCCGGATGAGCTTGCGATCCGCGAGGCCGCCGAGCGCGAGGCCCTCGCTCGGCTCGCCGAGGCCGAGCGCCGCAACGACGCCGAGCGAGAGCAGGCGGTCGAGGCCGAGGAGCAGAAGGTCGCCAGCCGGGTCGCGGAGGCGGCGCGCGTCGAGTCCGAGGCCGCGGAGCGGATCGAGCGCGCTCGCCTCGAGGCGGAGGAACGCGTGCGCGAGACGGCCGAGGCGAGCAGGCGGGTGGCCGAGGAGCGCCAGCGCGCCGAGCTCGAGGCACACGAGCCGCAGCGCGAGGTCCTGCTCGCCGAGCTCCAGCGGGCCGAGGACGACCTCCAGGAGCGTCGCGCCGAGGAGGAGGCGCTGGCCCGTGAGCTCAGCGTGACGGAGCAGCGGCTGGCCGAGAACCAGCGCAAGACCGACGAGGCGCTGCAGCGCGCCGCCGCCCGTCTCGAGGAGGTCGAGGCGCGCGCCGCGGAAGCCGAGGAGCGCGCCGCGAAGGCCGAGTCCCTGGCCGCGACCCGCGCGGAGGAGGCCGATCGAAACGATCAGCTTCGCGAGATGCTCGATCGGATCGCCCAGGCCGAGCGCCGCGCGACGTCGGCCGAGAGTCGCGTTCGCGAGGCGGTCGACCGCGTCGCCGAGCCGCTTCCCGAGATCGACACCACGGCGATCTTCGACGAGCCAACCGCCGCCCCGGAGCCGGCGGCGACCCCGGAGCTGGAGCCGGCGCCGGATGCCGAGGCTGCCGCGCCCGAGCCGGCGCCCGAGGCCGAGTCGGAGCCGTCAGCCGCGACGGCGCCCGTCCCCGAGCCGACCGCGAAGTCGGAGTCGGCCGAGACGCCCGAATGGTTCTCGACCTCGCTCGAGGCCGACGCCGAGTCCGAGCGCCCGCAGTCGGCGCCGGGCCCCGGCCAAGTGGCGATCAACACCGCGACCTACGAGGAGCTCCGGACGCTCGGCCTCTCCGTTACCCAGACCGGCCGGATACTCGCCTATCGCGAGCGGATCGGCGGCTTCGGCAAGCTCGAGGACCTCGACAAGATCCCCGGCTTTCCGCAGCCTTTCCTCGACGACCTGAAGTCGAAGATCACCATCTAGATCCCGTAGGCCTCGAGCAGCTTCAGCCAGACCTCGCTGCGGGTCGGGAACGCCGGCACCGCGTGGGCGAGCTGGGAGACGGGGACCGCGGCGCTCACCGCGATCGTCGCCGCGTGCAGCGACTCGGCGATCTCCGGGCCGACGAAGCTGGCGCCGACGATCACCTCGCGCTCGGTGTCGACGACGATTCGCGACGTCCCTGGCGCGTTGCGGCCGTGGAAGCTGGCGCCGGCGTTGGCCGCCGTCGCGACGTCCACCGCCCTCGCCTTGATCCCTTCCTTCTCGGCCGCCGCCAGGGTCCTGCCGACGGCGCCGAGCTGCGGGTCGGTGAACACGACCCGCGGTGAGCCGATCAGGTCGGCCCGAGCGGCGACGTCTTCGCCGCAGATTACGTCGGCGCAGATCCGCGCCTGGTACTTCCCCATGTGGGTGAGCAGCGCCCGTCCGTTGACGTCGCCGATCGCGTACAGCCAGTCGGAGCCGCCGACCCGCAGCCGGTCGTCCACCTCCAGGTAGCCGCCCGCCTCGACCCCGGCGGTCTCGAGCCCGAGCTCGGCCGTCCGCGGCCGCCGGCCGACCGCGACCAGGAGCTCGTCGCCGCGCAGCTCGTCGCCGTCCTCCAGCCGCAGAGTCACCTGGCCCGCCTCGCCGCGCGACGCTCCCACCGCCTTGACGCCAGTGCGAATCTCGACCCCGGCCGACTCGAGCCCGGCACCGATCTGCTCGCTCACGAACGGCTCCTCGGTCGCCAGGATCCGATCGACCGCCTCGACCAGGGTGACGCTCGACCCGAGGCTGCTCCACGCCTGCGCCAGCTCGACCCCGACGACGCCACCGCCGAGGATCAGCAACCGGCCCGGAACGCGGTCGGCCGTCGTCGCCTCGCGATTGGTCCACGGCCGGGCCTCCGCCAGCCCCTCGATCGGCGGCACCGCGGCGGCGGTGCCGGTGGCGATCACGACCGCCTTCGTCGCCCGCAGCCGCTCCCCGCCGGTGACCACGGTGCGCTCGCCGTCGAGCGCCCCGCGGCCACGGAACAGCGCGATCCCGCGCTCCTCCAGCCATGGCTCCTGGCCGGAGTCGTCACGGTCATGGATCACCTCGTCGCGCCGCGCCAGGACCAGGCTCGGGTCGAGCTTTCCCGAGACCATCTCGCGGACGCCGGGGACCCGCTCGATCTCGGCGAGCAGCTCGCCCGGGCGCAGCAGCGCCTTCGACGGCATGCAGGCGTAGTAGGAGCACTCGCCGCCGATCAGCTCCTGCTCGACGATCGCCACCCGGAGGCCGCCGTCGGCGGCCCGCCCGGCGCAGACCTCGCCCGCCGGGCCGGCCCCGATCACGATCACGTCGAACTCCCGCTCGGTCATCCGATCGGGTACATAAGCAGCGATGGCGCGCAAGCGCGACAAGCTCGCCGACTACCGCGGCAAGCGCGACTTCGATCGCACGGCCGAACCGAGCGGAGAACGAGCCACGCCGGACGACGGTGGCAGGTTCGTGATCCAGGAGCACCACGCGACCCGCCTGCACTGGGATCTTCGCCTCGAACGTGATGGGGTGCTGGCCTCGTGGGCGCTGCCGCGCGGCGTCCCCGCCGATCCCGACCGCAACCGGCTTGCGGTCCACACGGAGGACCACCCGCTCGAGTACCTCGACTTCGCGGGCGAGATCCCGAAGGGCGAGTACGGCGGCGGCACGATGGCGGTCTGGGACAGCGGCACATACGAGGCCGAGAAGTGGGAGGAGGCGAAGCTGATCGTCCGCTTCCACGGGGAGCGGGTCAGCGGCCGCTACTCGCTGTTTCGGACCCGCGGCAAGGACTGGATGATCCATCGCATGGACCCGCCCGAGCCGGGCGCGCCGCTGCCCGAGCGGCTGGCCCCGATGCTCGCCTCGCCCGGACGCATGCCGTCGAAGGACGACGACTGGGCGTTCGAGGTCCGGTGGTCGGGCGAGCGGGTGATCGCGCTGGTCGACACCGGCCACCTCACCCTCCTGAACGCCGGGGGTGAGGACATTCGCCCGCTGTTTCCCGAGCTGTTCGCGATCGCGCTCGAGCTCGAGGGGAAGCCCGTCGCGCTCGACGGGGTCGTCTCAGCCGACGGGCTCGAGCGGCGGCTCGGCGCCGCGAACCCGTCGCAGGTCCGCCGGCTGCGAACGGAGGCACCCGCCACCCTGATCGCCTTCGATCTCCTGCACGCCGGGCGCGAGAGCCTGCTCGAGCTCCCGTACGAGGAGCGCCGCGAGCGGCTGGAGGGACTCGGGCTGGACGGCGCGGCCGTGCAGACGCCGGCGTATCACCGTGGTGACGGCAACGCGCTCCGCGAGGCCGCCAAGCGCGAGGGCCTCGCGGGGGTGATCGGCAAGCGGCTCGGGTCGGCGTACAGCCCGGGGGAGCCGACCCGCGACTGGCGCGAGATCGCGGTCAGACGTCGCTGAGGGACTTCTCCAGGAAGGTCTGGTCGGCGCCGATCCCGAGCGCGATGATGAGGCCGAGGTAGACGGCCGCGACCAGCACCCGGGTCCGCGCCGGGATCGCGTGGTAGGCGCGCGCCTCCGGGGTCTTGCGGGCCTTCCAGCGGTGCCAGAGCTCGAACCCGCCGAAGACGAGGATCAGCAGCAGGATCGGGTTGAAGAAGAAGACCGTCAGTACCAGCAGCGCGGCATAGCCGGCCACCCAGACCCAGGGGGAGAGCGCCGCCATCGCCCGGCCCCCGTCGAGCGGCAGGACCGGCAGGAGGTTGAGGAGGTTGATGAAGAAGCCGACGTAGGCGAGCGCCTGCCAGAACTCGTTTCCGGTCGCGATCCAGATCCCGAGCGGGACCAGGGTGGCGAGCGTTCCCAGGATCGGGCCCGCGAGCCCGACCCGCGCCTCCGCGGCGGCGTCGTCGCCCATCGACTTCGCGGTGATCACCGCGCCGAGGAAGGGGATGAACATCGGCGCCGAGGCCTCGACGCCCTCGCGGCGCAGCTGGATCACATGACCGAGCTCGTGCAGGAGGAGCAGCAGCACGAAGCCGACCGCGAACGACCAGCCCCAGATCAGCGCGTAGGCGGCGATCGAGACGACCATCGTCGCCGACGTGGTCAGGAACTTCACCTTCGGCAGCAGCAGCAGGATGGCCTTCAGCTTCGTCGCCAGCACCAACGCGCCGACGGCGATCGGGCCTCCGAAGCGCTTCAGCCGCTGGCGCCAGCTCTCGCGGCCGGAGCCGGGATGGATCGGCTCGTAGTCGTGCTCGGGCGGCGGCGGTGCTGGAACGGGCGCCGGTGTTCCCCACTGGCTGTCGGTGGGCCCTGCCATCGCCAATCAGGTTACGGATCGGCCGTCGCCGTTCGCTCGGCCTCGTCGAGCGCCCGCGCGGTCGCGTACGCCTCCTCGATCGTCGGGAACCCCTGCAGCCTGGTGATCAGCCCGTCTCGAAAGGTCCACAGCTGTGCCTCGTCCATCTCGATCGGCGTCCCGCTCGTCGCCCCGTAGGCGACGACGTGGGTCATGGCCACGACGTGGCGACCCTCGGCGACCAGCTCCTTCGGCTCCCAGTGGATCGGGTCGAAGAGCTCGGCGGTCTTGGCGAAGAACTCCCGGACCCCGTCGACCCCCCGCCACACCCTGCCGTCGGGGACGTCGGGGCGGTCGTGGAGCTCACACTCGGGGTCGACCCGCCCGGCGAAGTCGACCTCGCCGGTCTCGTTGAAGCGCTCGAAGATCTCCCGGAGGATCTCGACGTTCGATTCCACGCCCGGATTATCCCGGCCGCGGAACCTCAGCCTCGCGAGCCTCGTCCCGGGTCGAGTACTCGCGGCCGGCGACGATGCGGCCGTCCTCGACGATGCAGGCACGCAGTAGCGCCCCTCGACCGGCACGCCGCTCGCCCGGCCACGGCCGGAGTGATGGACCACCGCGGCGACCCGATCGCCGTCCTCGCGCAGGATCTCCTCGACGTCGGCGCGCAGCTCGGCGAGCGTGTCGATCCAATCCTGGTAGTAGCGACGCAGGGCATCGGCGCCGCGGATCACCCCGACGTCGTCCGCGGCTCCTTCGACCGCCCGCCACTCGATCTCCGGATCCCAGTACTCCGCCGCCGCGTCGAGCCCGTCCGCGAAGGCGGCGAATTGCCGTCTGAGGACATCGGCGCTGGCCGGCATCGGGCGAGTATCCCGAGCTGGCGAGCTCCGGGTCGTATGGACCCGGAACTCGCCAATCATGGAGGCGGCCGGTACTGCCCCGGCGTCCGCGGTACCTGCCTTGATGCGTCTACGAGCGTTCCCGTGGAGTCTGATCTCGGCTCCGGTTAGGTCGATCCTCGGGGCACGTCCCCGGAGCCATGCCTTCCTGTGAATGTCCTCACCGGATCGAAGGTGCTACCCGATGAGTGAGCCCGCTAATGAAGCCGCTGACCCGGGACGCGGGCTTCCCGGAGCGACTCCCTCAGCTACCTAAGCAGCGAGGGCGAACGAGTGATTCTCATCGTTCGCATTTGATTGGTTCCCGGGAGAGTTTTACGAGGCCAACCCGGGATCCTCGACTCGCAACACCAAGGCGAACAGTTCCACGTCGAATCTGGTTCGCCCCCGTACTTGCTGCCTCACAGGATAGCCGTGAGGATCTCCCCTGCACAGCGTTCCCCGCTCTCGATCGCGCCCTCGAGGTAGCCCTGGTTGGCGGTCGCGGTGTGCTCGCCGGCGAAGTGGATTCCGCCCTCGCGCTTGCCTGCGTAGCCGTAGTACTTCGTGTACTGGCCGGGCAGGAAGGCGGCGTAGGAGCCCCGCGCCCAGGGGTCGGCGACCCAGTGGTCGGTGAAGGCGCGGCCGTTGAAGCCCGCGGCGAGCCCGTCGAGGCGCATCCGCCCGCCCTGGGTCAGGCTCGCCAGGTTCCGCCTCACCTCGCGCTCCACGGTCGACGCGTGTGCTCCGTCGGCGATCAGCCCGCCGGCGCCCGAGCGCCCGCCGAAGTAGGTGGTGACGATGCTCGAGCGTCCTGGCTCGCCGAGCGTGCTGTCCCAGGTGAGCAGGAACGGGTCGTCGCTGACCATGTAGCCGTTCCAGTCGCCGTACTCGCGCGGGCGGCGGTCGAGCTGCATCGCCACCTTGGCGTTCGTGCCCATGCCCAGCTCGTCGATGCAGCGACGCTTCTTGGCGCTCAGCCCCGCGTCGGCGAGGTCGACCCGGCGCAGGGTCGTGAACGGGATCGCGAGGACGAGCTGGTCGGCGCCCACCTCCTCGGCGACGCCGCCGATCCGCAGCCCGAACCCGCCGCCGCGCCTGAAGACCGCCTCGAGCGGCGCGTCCTGGACGATCGTCCCCGCCGGGAGGGCCTCGGCCATCCCATGCACCACCTGGTCGTTGCCGCCCTTGACGTGGTAGCGCTCGTCGGCGCCCGGCGTGTTCTCGACGTACTCGAAGAACAGGTTCAGGGCGCTGAGCTCGTTCGCGTCGAGGCCGAACTCCGACGCCATGTCGGCCCACACGTACTGGCCCCAGGGGCTCGCGCTGCCTCCTGGCAGGTTTTGGTCGAGCCAGTCCTTCACCGAGAGCTGGTCGAACTCGACCGCCGCCTGCGTGTGGTTCGGGGCGCTGTACGGCCCGACCCGCCGCGCGTCGCGTTCCAACCGCCGGACGAACAGGCGGCGCTCGGCTCGCATCGATGAGCGCCGCCGCAGCCGCCCGTTCAGCCACAGGCGCAGGCCGCCCGGGTTGGGGACCGCGTAGAGATCGGTGAGCTCGAGGCCGAAGCCCTTTGCCAGCGCCCGCATCCGCGCGTGGCGCGAGTCGATGAACTCCCCGCCGTGCTCGGCCGTCTGGCCGCCGGCCCAATCGCGCGAGGTCCAGCAGCGCCCTCCGATCCGGTCGGGGTTCGCCTCGTAGACGGTCGAGGCGACGCCGCGGCGGTGCAGCCGGTAGGCGCAGCTCAGCCCGGCGAGGCCGGCGCCGACGATCACGATCCGTGGCTCGGCCGCCGAATCGGCCTTCGAGCAGCCGAATACCGAGGGGAGCGCCAGGGCCGCGGCACCGCCCGCTCCGCGGCGAAGCAGCTCACGCCGAGAGATCCCCGGTCGTTCCATCGACGCCAGCCACAATAGGACGGAGCCCGCCGCCCCGCCGGAAGGAGACCAGATGTCAGATCAGCCAACCCAGGAGGAGAAGGGCGCCGCCCTGCGCGCCCTGCACGAGGGCGAGCCGTTCGTGATCCCGAATCCGTGGGACGCGGGCTCGGCGAAGGCGTTTGCCTCGCTCGGCTTCGAGGCGCTGGCGACGACGAGCGGCGGCTTCGCCTTCACCCTCGGCCGCGCCGACGGCGAGGTCGCCCTCGACGAGGTCTGCGATCACGTCCGGGCGTTGAACGATGCGACGGCGCTGCCGGTCTCGGCCGACCTCGAGAACGGCTACGGGCCCGAGCCCGCCGACGCCGCAAACGCGATCACTCGGGCCGCCGAGGCCGGCGCCGTCGGCGGCTCGATCGAGGACTTCGACCCGCAGGACGGCCTCTATGCGCCGGAGCGCGCCGTCGAGCGGGTCGCCGCCGCGGCCGAGGCGGCGCGGGCGCTCGGCTTCGAGTTCACGCTCACGGCCCGGGCCGAGAACCACCTGCGCGGCAACCCCGACCTCGACGACACGATCGCCCGTCTGCAGGCCTTCGAGGAGGCCGGGGCGGACTGCCTCTACGCACCCTTCCTGCGCACGATCGAGGAGATCGAGGCGGTCTGCTCGGCGGTCTCGAAGCCGGTCAACGCCCTCGCCCTCCCGGGTGGCCTGCCGGTCGCCGAGCTGTTTGCCGCCGGCGCGCAGCGGATCAGCGTCGGCAGCACGTTCACCTGGGTCGCGATCGGCGCCGCGGTCGACGCGGCGAAGGCCATGCGCGAGCATCCGGAGCTCCCGCCTGAGCCCCTGCGGGTGAACATCGGCGAGCTGCTCGGGGGCTGAGGCCTAGGAGCCGAACGCGGCCTTCAGCTTGCGGCGGCTGCGCGTCGCCCAGGTCGCCCGGAGCACCGTCGCGGCGACAGGACCGAGGAACGTCGGCCGGTAGTCGAAGCTGATCGTGTAGTCGAGCCGCGTCCCGTTGGCGGTCGGCGTCAGCACGAGCCGGCCGATGTGATTGGAGATCGGCGCGTCGTTGATCACCGTGTACTCGATCAGGCCCGGGCGGTCGTGGGTGACGATCCGCTCCTCGAGCGCCGCCGAGCCGGGCGGTTTCACGAGCCTCACCATCCCCAACCCCATCGGCTCGCTCGGATCGTCGCCGGGCTCGAGCACGCGTCCCTTGCCCGGCCAAAGCTCGAAGAAGTGGTCGGTGAGGTAGGTGAACACCGCATCCGCCGACCCGCCGACCTCGGCGGTCAGGTGGACCCGGTTCTTCGCGGTGGTGGCCGCCTCCATCGGCGGCAGACTATGGGTTTGGCTCAGACCATCTCGCCGAGCTTGCGGATCTGGAACGCCCGGACGATGTCGGTGACGCCCTGGAGCAGCGCCCAGATCCCGGCGAAGACCAACAGCACGTACTGCTTCTCGATGAAGAACTGGCCGCCGGTCCAGAAGGCGAGGATCACCATCAGGATCCCGCTCAGCAGCCCCAGCCACCAGAGCTCGTTGATCTCGCGCGAGACGAACGCCTGGATGATCCAGAAGACGCCGACGAGCAGGAACAGGAAGCCGAGGATGTCGGCGAGCGCCGCGAACGTGTTCTCGGGACTGATCAGCGAGACGACGCCGGCGACGAGGAAGAGGAAGCCGAAGATCCCGTACAACCACCCGCCGCGCTCGACCATGCTCATGATCGCGAATTGCTGGAAGCCGGTGACCAGGAACATCAGCCCGACCAGGATCCCGACCGTGTTGATCGACGCCTGGTCGAACTGCAGGATGACCATCCCGATTACCACCCATCCGATCCCGAACACGATCCAGAGCCACCAGAGGCTCGAGAGCCCCTTCACCGCGTCCCGGGCTTCGCTGTCGAGCGATGCTTCCACGTTGCGCCCCTTCCTGATCGGTCCACCGCCTTTGGTTCGGTGAAAGTATCCGTAGGTCGCCAGACGCAAGAAACAACGCAATCGTTCCGAGCCGCCCCCGACCTTCGACTACACCGACGCCGAGGGCAACGTGCTCACGCTGCGCGGTGAGCTGAGCGCGCGCACGATCGCCAAGATCGGCGAGGGCCCGGGTCGAGCTGCCGCCTCGGCCGAGGACGCCTGGCACCGGCGCTCCGAGATGCTGTTCGAGCACCTCGCGGTCAGCTGGGAGATCGCGGGGCTGCCGCTCGACGACCAGAAGATGCTGCTCGGTCGATACCGGATGGCCGACGCGGAGACGCAGGCGTGGGTGCGCCGGATGATCTCCGAGCACCTCGAGCGCCACATCCCCGAGCTGGCGGAATGACCCTCGACGCCGGCTGGGTCGCGAGCGCCGCCGAGCGGATCGCCCACCACTTCGAGCGCGAGCTCGAGGCGCTGGTCGCCGTCTCGTCGCCGTCCGGCGACGTCGCCGCGGCGGAGGAGGCCTGCGCGCTGGTCGCCGCCCTGCTTCCCGACGAGGCCGAGATCGAGCGCCCGGCCTGCTCGACCACCGGCTACGCGCCCGACCTGCTGGCGACGATCCGGGGACGCGGAAGCGGGCGCGTCCTGCTGCTCGGCCACCTCGACACCGTCGTCGCCCACGCCGACCATCGGCCGCTCGAGCGGCATGACGATCGGCTCGTCGGCTCGGGCTCGGTCGACATGAAGGGCGGCGTCTCCATCGCGCTCGGGGTGACCCGGGCGCTCGCCGCCGTGCCCGGCAGCTTCGCCGAGCTCAGCGTGCTGATGGTGGTCGACGAGGAGTGGCGGACGAGCGGCTTCGGCCACGGGCCGCGGTTCGCCGGCTGGGATGCGTGCCTGTGCTTCGAGGCGGGGCAGCTGGGCCCGGGCCGGGAGGAGGCGGTGATCGCGAAGCGCAAGGCGGCCGGGACCATGCGGGTCGTCGCGCGCGGGGTCGCTGCGCACTCCGGCTCGGCCCCCGAGAAGGGGCGCAACGCGTTGCTCGCCGCCGCCGACGTCGCCCGGCGCGTCGCCGCGCTCGGCGACCCCACCGGCCCCGAGCGGCTGACCGCCATCCCGACCGTGCTCCACGCCGGCGAGGCGTTCAACGTCGTCCCCGACGAGGCCGAGCTCTGCTGCGACCTGCGGGCGGAACGGCTGGAGGCCTTCGAGCCCGTGCTCGCCGCCGTCCCGGCCGAGGTCGACGGGGTCGAGATCGAGGCCGAGCTCGTCCGCCGCTGGCCGGGGATGGACAGCCGCGAGCTGGTCGCCGAGCGGCTCGCCGGCCCGGCGGTCGAGCTGCTCGGTCACCCGCTGATCGTCGGCGGCCGCGGCGGCGCCAGCGACGCCAGCCACATGGCCGAGCACGTCGCGTTGACCGTCGACGGGCTCGGCCCGCGAGGCGGCCACGCCCACCATCCGGACGAGTTCGTCGCGATCGAGTCGGTCGCTCCGCGCACCCGAATCGCCCTCGCGGTGACCGCGGCGGCCCTCGCCACCCCCTAAAGGGGTCAGACCCCTTTAGGTTCGAGGGGCGATTTCCGCGGCTGTCCGGACTCTCACGTGTATGGCCCGGAAGCTTCGGGAGAACACCGAGAACGGGATCTACCACGTCTACGCGCGCGGCAACGACCGGGACTTGATCTACCGCGACGCGGTTGATTGCCGGATCTACCTCGCGTTCCTTGGGCACGTCACGAGGATCAAGGGACTTCAGTGCCTGGCGTTCTGCCTCATGCACAACCACGTGCACCTTCTGCTGGAGACGCCGCGTGCGAATCTCAGCTCAGCGATGCAGCGGCTGCACGGGGGCTACGCCCAAGCCTTCAACGCCCGCCACGGGCGAAGCGGACATGTCTTCCAGGGCCGCTACGGGGCTGTGAGAATCGTTTCCGATCCGCAACTCTGCGCCGCTGCCGCGTACATCGCTCGCAACCCGGTTGAGGCGGGACTCTGCGAGCGAGCCGAGGATTGGCAGTGGGGCAGCTATGCGGCTGCGCTACGCGGGGCCGGCCCCGCTTGGCTCGAGTCCCGACGGCTCCTGAGGTATTTCGGAGACGGGCGCGATCGAGCGATCCAGAGCTACAGGCTGATGAGCGAGGCCTATCGCGCTCCGGATCGGGCGGAACCTAAAGGGGTCTGACCCCTTTAGGCGCCTAACCCGACACCGCGCGGTGTCATAATCGGGCCGTCGTGAGCCCGGAGCCCGACAGGGGCTACTTCCCCGCCGGCGAGTCGGTCCTTCGCCGCGTCCACGGCGAGCGTGCGGTCGGGCTCAACTACGGCCAACGGGCGCTGATGTTGGGCGCCGCCCATCCGGTCAACTTCATCGGCACCCAGGCCAACACGCGCTCGGGAGCGCGGCCGTTCCTGCGCCTCGCCCATACCGCGAAGGTGTTCGAGACGATCTTCTTCGGCACGCGGGCCGAGGCCGACAAGGCGCTCGCCTTCGTCGAGCGCATGCACCAGCGGGTCCGCGGCGAGATCCCCGAGCGCGCCGGGCGCTGGCCGGCGGGGACGTCCTACAGCGCCTTCGACCCGCCGCTGATGCTGTGGACCGTGGCGGTGATCGCCGACTCGGCCGAAATCTTCTACGAGACGCTCGTCCGCAAGCTCGAGCCGGCCGAGAAGGAGGCGCTCTGGGCCGACTACGTGCGCTTCGGCGAGCTCTTCGGGATGCCGCGCGACGCGGCGCCGGCGACCTACGGCGACTTTCGCGCCTACTGGGAGGAGATCTGGGGCGGCGACGAGCTTCACCTCACCGACGAGGCGCGCGAGGTCGCGCTCGCGATCGCCTTCGAGATCCCGATGCCCCGCTACCTGCACCCGTCGCGCCGGGTCCACAACCTCGTTCTCGCCGGCACCCTGCCGCCGCACGTGCGCGAGCTGTTCGGGATCGGTTGGGGCCCGCTGAACGAGGCCGCCTTCCGGTCGGTGGTTCGCGGGCTGCGAACCGCCCGCCCGGTGACCCCGAAGCGCATCCGCCGCGGCGGCAACACGCCCTCGTTCGAGATGGTCGCGCGGACGGAGAGGGAACTGGTCGCCGCAGGGCGGGCGACGCTTGCGCCGGTGACCACGGCGGCGTAGCCGGGGATACTCCCCCCGGTGAGCCGGCCCGACCCGACCCGGATCGTCCTGTCTCGACTCAGCGAGGAGGAGGCCGGACGCCGGACGCCGGACGAGCGCCTGGTCGTTCGCTTCCCCGGCCTATACCGCCGGTTCAACGACCTCGGCATGCGACGGCTTTCCCCCGGGTCATCCTTGCGGCGACGCCTGGTCGCCCGCGCGATCACTCGCTCGTACGCGGCCGCCAACCGCCGCGACTTCGAGCTCCTGCTGGCGGGGATCGATCCGAATCACGAGTACCGGCCGAGCCCCGAGATGATGCCGCCCGACCTGGGCGGCCCCACCCACGGCCACGACGGATACCTGCGGATGTGGGGCTACTGGCTCGACGCGTTCGAGGACATCCGGTACGAGCCCGAGGAAGTGCTCGACTTCGGCGACAGGTTCCTGGTCACCGTCCGCCAGGTCGGCCACGGCTCGGGCAGCGGCGTGGGCCTGACCCTGCCGGTCTTCCAGCTGCTGACGATCCGCGGCGGGCGCACCGTCCTCCAGGAGGACTTCCTCGACCGCGAGGAGGCGCTCGCGGCGGCTCAGAGCAGCTCCGTCGCTCCCTTGGCCGCGAAGTAGGCGCCGACCAGGAAGAAGGCCAGGATCGCCAGCCCGCGCTGCCGGCTGCGGACCCAGCGGTTGAAGTCCTCGAGCGCGGTCCGCGCCCACTCCGGGTGACGCAGCCCGACGACCAGGGCGGCGAACGGGACCGCGAACCAGATCGCGTTGAAGATCAGGATCTCGATCACGCTCCGGGCGAACCCCGGGTCGGCGCTCGAGATCGCGTTGAGGCCAAGCAGGTAGAAGAGGCCCGGCAGGTGGGTGACGATCCCGGCCCCGGCGGCGACGCCGAGCGAGGGCTCGCGCAGCGCGCGAGACATCCGGGAGTCGCTCCCCGACATCCGGCTGGGAGCCCGCGGCTCGACCCTGCCCGAGGCGAAGGCCGCTGCGAAGCCCAACGCGGCGGCCCCCAGCGCCAGGCTGATCACGGCGGTCGCCGTCGATGAGTCGCTGATCTCCGCGCCGTGCAGCGCCCTGACCACGATCAGCCCCACCACGAAGCTCCAGGTGAACCCGACCGCGACGTAGACGAACAGCAGCCGCACCGGCCTCGGGGCCGACAGCAACGCGTAGACCGCGGCGATGCCCGCCGGGCGGGCGGCGTTGACGATCGCCAGCGCGATCCATTCGATATTCACGAAGCTCCCACCGCGAGCTCCGATCCTATGCACAAGGTCCGTCCCTGCGAATAGCCTTGCTTGGTCGTGCTCACGGACAGCGGGGTCTAGAGCCGCATGGGCGACGGTCGTGCGCTTGCGCTGGCGGCGGCGGCGTGCTTCGCCCTCGCCGCCGCGCTCCAGCAGAAGGGCCAGTTCCGGCTCGCGCGTGAGGGCCGACCGGTTCGCGGGGTCGGGGACATCTTCCGGCTGCTGCGGGTGTGGGTGTGGCTGGCGGGCACGGCCGTCCTCCTGGCCGGCTACGCGGTGCAGGGCATCGCCCTGGACGTCGGCAAGGTCGTCGTCGTCCAGCCCCTGCTGGTCACCACCCTCGTCTTCGCGCTGCCCCTCGGCCACTGGCTGACCGGGCAGCACGTCACCCGCCGGCAGGTGTGGGGCGCGGTCGTGATGGTGGTCGGCCTCGCCCTGTTCATCCGCCTCGGCGACCCGGCCGAGGGCGTCGACACGGCGCCAGACGGGGAGGTGCTGGTCGCAAGCGTCGTGGTCTGCGCGGCCGCCGCGGTCGGCGTGCTGCTCGGCCGGCGCGCCGACGCCGCGCGCAAGGCGGCGCTCTTCGGCGCCGCCGCCGGGCTGCTCTACGGGCTCTCGGCGACCTTCGACAAGCCGGCGTTCAGCAGTACGGAGGTCGGCACCGGCGACCTGTTCGGCGAATGGGAGTTCTATGCGCTGATCGCCTTCGGGATCATCGCCTTCGGCACCCAGCAGCTCTCGCTCGCGACCGGTCAGCTGGCGCCGGCGATGGCCGCCGTCTCGGTCGCCAACCCGCTCGCCAGCACGATGATCGGGGTGTTCGTCTACGAGGAGCGCCTGACCCAGCCCGCATGGCACATCGCGCTCGCGATCGGCGCGCTGTTCGTGTCGTTCTGGGGCGCGGTGATCGTCACGCTCGGGAACCGCGAGCTCGCGGTGCCGGGCGAGCCGTGACGGCTGGCGCTGCTGTCTAGGCCGGGGGCCCGGGGTCCAGCGTCCGCGCGGTCGGCGAGCGGGGGATGTCGCGGTGGTCCGGGAAGGTGCCGAGCGCGTGATCGGCGATCGTGTTCGTGATCCCGTGCCAGTAGTGCTCGTTCTTGAAGTGGTGCAGGCGATGGTTGCGCCAGATCGAGCGGTAGACGGCGGTGCGCGGCACGTACGCGGTGTGGATCAGGTAGTGCGTCCACTCGTAGACGCCGACCAGCACGTAGCCGGCGATCGCGGCGCTGAGCAGGGCGGCCCAGGCCACGCCACCTGCGATCAGGCCGACCGGCACGCCGATCGCCAGCACGACGACGGGCACGGCGATCAGCAGCAGCTCGGCCAGCTCCTGCGCGTCGAGCAGCAGAGTCATCAGGTTGTTGGGATGGCGGTGGTGGTAGCGGTGGTCGCGGGTCGTCGGCAGCTCGTAGGTCTGCCCGCGCCGCTCGATCGGCTTCGCGTGCAGCAGGTAGACGTGGATCGCCCACTCGCCGAACGGATAGACGACGAGCATCGCGGCGACCGCGACCGCGTCCCGCCACGTCAGCGGCTCGTCGATCAGCACCCTGACCACGACCAGCAGCAAGATGGCGCCGCCGATCATCCACGGCGAGTGGCGCTTGGCGAACTCGCGCACCGCCTGCCCAAGCGTCTTGATGTCCGGCCCGAACTCGGCCCGCTCGGCGAAGGGGCTCATCGCCCCTTCACCTCCGCTTCGCCGGCGATCCCGTCGCCGACCCGGCGCCGGGCTATCCAGTCGCCCAAGCCCATGGCCGAATCCTACGCTCGGCCCGCCTCCAGCAGGCGCCGCAGGAAGCGCTGGGTCTCGGGCTGGCGCGGCGCGACCAGGACCTGCTCCGGCGGCCCGACTTCGAGCAGCCGCCCCTCGTGCAGGAAGCAGACCTTGTCGGCCACCTCGCGCGCGAAGTTCATCTCGTGGGTGGCGATCAGCATCGTCACCCCCTCCGACTTCAGCGCCCGGACCGTCTGCAGCACCTCGCCGACGAGCTCCGGGTCGAGCGCCGAGGTGACCTCGTCGAGCAGCATCGCCCGCGGCCGGGCGGCGAAGGCCCGCGCCAGCGCGACGCGCTGCTGCTGGCCGCCGGAGAGCTCATCGGGCCGGTCGTCCTCGCGCCCACCGAGCCCGAGCCGGGCGAGCCGGGTGCGCGCCTCGGTCTCGGCCTGGTCGCGCGGGACGCCGTGGCCGCGGTGGATCCCGAGCACGACGTTCTCGAGCACGGTCAGGTGCGGGAACAGGTTGTAGGCCTGGAAGACCAGGCCGAGCCGGCGACGGACCGAGACGGCGTCGACCGAGGGGTCGGTGATCACCTCGCCGTCCAGGAAGATGTCGCCGTCGTCGATCTCGATCAGGAGGTCGGCGCAGCGGAGCATCGTCGACTTGCCCGAGCCCGAGGCGCCGATCACCGCGATCGCCTCGTGCTCGTGGATCTCGAGGTCGATCCCGTGCAGGACCTCGCGGTCGCCGAACGCCTTGGTGACGCCGCGGAACTCGAGGACTGGGACGCCGCTCACCCCACCGCCCCCTCCGTGTAGCCCCAGCGCTCGAGCAACCGCGCGAGCGGGATCGTCACCGCGAGGTAGAGCAGCGCGGCCGCGACCAGCGGCGTGTAGTTGAAGTCGGTCGATGCCTGGATCTGGGCGACTCGGAAGGCCTCCCCCGAGACTCCGATGATCGCGATCAGGGCGACGTCCTTCTGCAGGGCGATGAAGTCGTTGAGCAGCGGCGGCCCGACCCTGCGGACGGCCTGCGGCAGGATCACGAACCGCATCGCCTGCTGTTCGGTGAGCCCGATCGCCAGCGCCCCGTCGCGCTGGCCGGGGTGCACGGAGCGCAGGCCGGCGCGGTACACCTCGCTCACGTACGCCCCGTAGGAGAGCGCCAGCGCGATCCCGCCCAGGACCACCGGTTCGGTCGGCAGCCCGCTCAGGCTCAGCGCCGGAACCCCGAACCCGACCAGGTAGACCAGCAGCACGGTCGGGATGCCGCGGAATACGTCCGTGTAGACGGTCGCGATCAGTCGCACGGGAAACAGCGTCGGGGACGCGGTCGTCCGGATCAGGGCGACGACGAGTCCGAGGATCAGAACGACGACCTCGACGATGCAGAAGACCCTGATGTCGAGCCAGAACGCCTCGGCGATGTCGGGGAACGAGTCCTTGAAGACCTCCGCGTTGAAGAACGTGTCGCGGACCTCGGGCCACCCGGAGCTGGTCAGGATCAGCAGGGAGAGGCCGCCGATCACGACCAGGGTCGAGACCGCGGCGATCGCGAACCCGCGGCGATCGGCCGCGCGCCTGGCCGCCGCCCGCTCTGCGCGGCGGTCGGCCATCAGCTGTGGTCCGGCGCTACTGGAGGACCGGGGCCTTGGCGACGTCGCTCATCCACTGCTTCTCGATCGCCGGCAGCTCACCGGATTCCTGGAGCGCCGTGACCGCGGCCGAGATGCAGTCGGTCAACGGCGAGTCCTTCTCCAGCAGCGCGCCCCACGTGTCGCCGCCCGGGGCCGGGAACTGCCCGACCGTGGTCGCCTCGGGGATCTGGACCGCGGTCAGGTAGAACGCGGTCGGCACGTCGATGACGATCGCGTCGACCTGGTCGTTCTTGAGCGCGCTGACGACGTCGTTGGAGGTGTCGAAGACCTGCGGGTCGGAGCTCGGCTGGATCTCCGCGTTGACGGCGTCGAGGCTCGTGGTCCCGATCTGGACCCCGATGTTCGCGTCCTGGAAGTCGGCGAGCGTGGTGGCGCCCTCGAGGTCGGAGCCCTTCTTCACGACGATCGCCTGATCGGCCTCGTAATAGGGCGCGGAGAAGTCGACCTGCTCGGCGCGCTTCGGGGTGATCGAGATCTGGTTGACGTCGAAGTCGAAGTCCTTCGGCCCCGGGGCGTAGGAGGCGTTGAAGGGCACGACCGTCCACTCGACGTCGTCGGCGCCGTAGCCCAGTTGCTCGGCGATCGCGTAGGCGGTCGCGCTCTCGAAGCCCTTGCCGTTGGTCGGGTCGTTGTCCTCGAAGTACGGTGGGAACGCCGGCTTGTCGGTGCCGATCGTCAGCGTGCCCGCGCTCCTCGTCTCGAGCGTCTCGGGCGTGCAGTCGGAGAGCGAGACCGCGCCCGTCTCGGCCGAGGTCTCGTCGCCGGAGTCGTCGTCCGAGCCGCAGGCGGCGACCGTTGCGGCGACCGCGAGCGCGGCGATCAGCAGACTGATGATCCGGATCTTCGACACGGCGTACCTACCTCCGCTGGGGGGCGTCAATGCGCGATGATCCTATGCGCATGGGCGAGTGGACGGAAGCGCAGATCCCCGACCAGGGCGGCCGGGTCGCGGTCGTCACCGGTGCCAACAGCGGCCTCGGGCTGGTCACCGCACGCGAGCTCGCCGCCGCGGGCGCCACCGTGATCGGGACCGCGCGCGACGCCGCCAAGGGCGAGGCGGCGCGGACCGAGCTCTCCGACCAGGGCGCCGAGGTCGAGTTCCGCGACCTCGATCTGGCCAGCCTCGAGTCGGTCCGCGAGTTCGCCGGCGGGCTCGCGGCCGACCACCCGCGGATCGACGTCCTGGTCAACAACGCCGGGGTGATGATGACTCCGAAGCGCGAGACCAGCGACGGCTTCGAGCTTCAGTTCGGCACCAATCACCTGGGCCACTTCGCTCTCACCGGCGCACTGCTCGACGCGCTCGCGGCCGGCGACGCGTCGCGGGTCGTCACCGTCTCGAGCCTCGAGCACCGGCCGGGGAAGATCGACTTCGACGACCTCGGATGGGAGCACGGCTACTCACCGCGCCCGGCCTACCAACGGTCGAAGTTCTCGAACGCCGTCTTCGGGCTCGAGCTCGACCGTCGCCTGCGGGCCGCCGGCCTGCCGGTGATCAGCACGCTCGCCCACCCCGGCTACTCGGCCACCAACCTGCAGACCTCGGGGCCAGGGTTCCCGGTCTCCACGTTCCTTCGCTTCACTAACGCCGTCTTCGCCCAGAGCGCCGACCGCGGCGCCCTGCCGCAGCTCTTCGCGGCGACCGCGCCCGGGGTCTCGGGCGGCCAGTTCTTCGGCCCCGACGGCTTCCAGCAGGCGCGTGGGGCGCCGACCGAGGTGCAGCCCGTCTCGCGGGCCCGCGACGAGGAGACCGGGAGGCGCCTGTGGGAGGTCTCCGAGGAGCTGACCGGCGTCTCCTACCTCTCCTGAGCGCGTGAACGCGGGCGGGGTCGCGGCGTCGATGGGACGGGTCGGGCTGCCGGCGCCGGTCGCCGAGCTCGCGCGCCGCGACTGGGACGCGATCGTCGTCGGCGGCGGGCACAACGGGCTCACGGCGGCCGCCTACCTCGCCCGCGCCGGCAAGCGCGTCCTGGTGCTCGAGCGCCGCGAGCAGCTCGGCGGCGCCTGCACGCTCGAGCGCCCGTTCGCCGACGAGCGCTTCGTGATCAGCCCCTGCGCCTATGTCGTCGGCCTGCTCGACCCGGTGGTGATCGCCGAGCTCGAGCTCGCGCGCCACGGCTACCGGGCGATCCCGGCGGACCCCAACCTCTGGTGCCCACTGCCGGGCGGCGGCTCGTATGCCGGGTTCATCGACGGCGCGAAGACGGCCGCCCACCTGCGCGACCAGGGCTTCGCCGAGCGTGACATCGAGGGCGTCGCCGCCTACTCGGCGGCCTTCGCTCGGATCCGCGGCCTGCTGCGCGCCGGTCCGGCCGGCGACACCTGGCAGGCCCCGTCGCCGAGCCGCGGCGAGCTCGAGGCGGCGCTCGGAGGGGACGCGACGCTCGTCTCGATCGCCTTCGAGGAATCGATCGCCGCGACGCTCGAGCGCTTCATCGACGACGAGCGGCTGCGCAACGCCCTCGCCCCCCAGGGGCTGATCGGCACCTTCGCCGGGCCGCGCGACCGGGGCACGGCGTCGATCCGCCTCATGCACCACCAGGGCGACCTGCTCGGGCTCGGTTCGGTGTGGGGGTACGTCGAGGGCGGCATGGGGCGGGTCTCGTTCGCGATCGCCGAGGCGGCGCTGGAGGCCGGGGCGCAGCTCGCGGCGGGAGTCCCGGTGGCCCGGGTGATCCCCGGCGAGGGCGTCGAGCTGGAGAGCGGCGAGGCGATCCGCGCGCCGGTCGTCGTCTGCAACGCCGATCCGAAGCGTCTGCTGGCGATGCTCGCCGACGCCGACGGGGCGGTGCCCGCCGACTATCGGCGCCGGCTCGAGCGATGGGACGTCAGCTCGCCGGTCATGAAGCTGAACGTCGCGATGAGGGCGGTGCCGACCTTCAAGGCCGCGGCCGACCTCGACCCGTACCGGTCGATGGTCTGCATCTCGCCATCGATCGACAAGCAGCAGGCGGCCTGCGAGGCGGCGCGCCGCGGCGAGCCGGCGTTCGGCTTCTGCGAGCTCTACTTCCAGTCCGCGTACGACCCGTCGGTGGCGCCGCCAGGCCACCACGTGATGAGCGTCTTCGCCCAGTACGCGCCGTACGAGCTCGCGACTGGAAGCTGGGATACCCGGCGCGACGAGATCGCCGACCTGGTCCTCGACGCCATCGAGGCCCATGCCCCCGACGTGCGCGACTGCGTCCTCGAGGTCCAGGTGCTGGGTCCCCCCGACATCGAGGAGCGGATCGGCCTCACCGGCGGCCACATCTTCCAGGGCCAGGCGCTGCCCGCGCAGATGTGGGACCGGCGCCTGGAGGCCCGCACCCCCGTGGGCGGGCTCTACCTGTGCGGGGCGGCCACCCACCCGGGCGGCTCGGTGATCGCGCTCAACGGGCGGATTGCGGCGCACCAGGTTCTGTCAGCGCCGTGAACTCTGCCGTGTCGAGCGGCAGGGCCACCTCGCAAAAGTCCTCGCCGAGCGGCGTCATCCGAAGGCTTCGCCGGACCACGTGGGAGAACCTGCCCGCCTGCTTCAGCGCCTCCATCACCTCCGGCTGAACCTCCAGCACCTGGTAGCTCTCGCGGTCGCGGACGGGCTCGCGCGAGAACGCGACCAGGCCGAGGCGGTTGAGGTTCGAGAGGTAGGCGGGCACCTGGTCGACAAACCTGCAGCCCGCCTCGGCGCCGACCATCGAAAAGCCCTGGGCGACGAGCCGCGAGCCGGGGACGAATGCGAATCCGGCCCGCACGTCCACCGCGGGTTGTGGACCCTCCGTCGCGATCAGGCGCAGGATCCGCGCCTCGTCCGGGGCGAGCTCGCTCAGCATCCGCGCGTAGGCCGGGTGAGAGCCCTGCTCGTAGTTGACGTCGGCGGATTCGGTCAGCAGCAGCTGCCCGCGCTCGCGCAGCGACGGGGGCTCGTCGCGCTTCGCCTCGCCGAGCCAGTCGGGGTCGCCGAGCAGGTCGGTGACGGCGTCGGCGATCCGCCCGTCGCGATCGACGACCCGCAGCAGCTCGCCGCCGACCTTGAGGCCGGTGCCCGCGTACCAGCGCGCCGTGCGCAGCCAGGTGCCGGCCCCGATCCGCGCGAGCGCCTCGAGCGTCTCCAGCCGACCGTCGGGGGCGTCGTCGTGCGGTTGGATCTCGTCCGCCATCTCAGACGCCGAAGATCGCCAGGTGAAGGAGGCCGGCGCCGAACCCGAGCACCGCTCCGTGGGCGTACAACATCCACTCATCCTCCTTGATCGCCGAGCGCAGCAGCTCGACGAAGTCCGGGTAGGGCAACTCGCGCATCCGCCCGGCGAGCAGGTCGCGCATCCGCGACGCCTGCTGCGCGGAGAACTCCGGGTCCTGAAACGTGGTCATCGTGTACTCCGCCGCCTCGGCGGCGACCGAGTCGCGGATCGTGTCGTACTCGCGGGTCCCCATCGCCACCCGGACCGCCGGACGGGCGACCCCGGTGGCCCGATCGACGGCCGGCCGGAGGGCCGTTTCGAGCATCTGACGGGTGCGGTCGGAGCTCGGCCCGTTGAGCATGTGGTCGCCGACGTTGCCGAGCGTCACGATGTCCTCGGCGATGATCCCCGCGTAGACGTCGGCGACCTGCTCGCGCCGGCGCAGGAACAGGCCGTGCATCTTCAGCGGGCCCCAGGTTCGCGGCTCGACCGGCTCGAAGATCAACTGCATGCCGAGCAGGTTGGTGAGCCAGCCGACGACCACGCCGCAGATCGGCAGCACCCACCAATGGGGGAACGCCGCGACGATGAAGATCACCGGGATCCCGAGCAGGAAGCCGAAGACGAAGCCGAAGTTGATCATCAGCCGCAGCTCGCGCTTGCCGACGTCCTCGAACACCCGGTTGGCGAGCTCCGGGTGGGCCTCGAGGTGGCGGATCACCATGATCTTCGGGTCGAGGATCTGGTCGATGTTCTCGGCGATCTCGCCGGTGATGATCTCCTCGACGATCTCGGGGAGCTCCTCGCGAACCCGCGCGTGAACCGCCTCGCGGACCCGCGGCGGCAGGTCGTGCCAGAGCTGCGCGTGCTCGCGCTCCATGATCCGATCGACCACCTCGTCGATGTCGGCCTGGGCGACCGTGATCACGTGCTCGGCGATCGCCTCGGGGTCGAGCTGCTGGTAGAACTCGCTCGTCGTCCCGAGCTTCGCGATCCCCTTGTCGACCGCGATCGAGCCCATCTTCGCGGCCCGGTTGGGGACGATCCCCTGCCAGCCGACCCCGCCGTGCATGATCCCGGGGATCTCCTGCATCCGGCGGGGCAGCAGCTGAGCGACCGCGCTCAGGCCCGGGATCCGGAAGCCATGGAAGCGGATCGGGTGGAAGAGCATCCAGACCCCGGTCCAGTTGATGATGTAGCCGATCACCCCGGTGAAGACCGGGATCGAGAGCTGCTTCAGAAGTTCTGAGTCCATCGCACCCGGGCCCCCGGCCCCGGCGCAACCTTAGACGTGCCCCCGGGGCGGGAACCCCGGTTCGCGCCGGCGCGGCGTCGCAACGGCCCCACCTGCGCAACGCGCGGGCGGGGCCGTGCGGACCGGCCCTGAGCTCGCTACTTGGAGCTCTTCCGCTTGCAGTTCTGCGAGTCGGACGCGCTCGCCGGCGGGGCGTCCGAGAAGGTGAACGTCGACGACGTCTTGATCTTCTTCGCCTTGCAGCGACCCTGGACATAGTCCTTGGCCTGGACCTTGCTGTTGAACTGGGCGATCGCGCCAACACCGCCGCCGAGTGGCGGGACCTGCAGGCTCAATGTCGTGCCCGCGAGCGTGCCGGTGAGGACGGTGGTCGTGTTCAGGGGCGCGCCGACGCGGGAATGCAGGAGGATCCCCTTGGCGTCGGACCGGTTGAACGCCGTGACCACGACCGGGAAGTCCTGTCGTGCGCCGCCGGCGCCGAACGGCAGCGCGGCCGTCGCCTCGCCGCCGCCGACCTTGGAGCTGCCGCAGGCGGTGAGAGCCGCGTCCGTGGTGGTGCCCGAGAGCTGCGTCGCGCTGCACCCGGGAACCGCCTTGGTGTTGAACTTGACGTCCTTGGAGGAGAACTTGATCGAGGCCGTGGTCGCCTTCGGCGGCATCGCCGCCGGGTTCGCCGAGTCGGTGGTCGTGGTTTCGACGAAGACGGACGTCTTCTTGAACTTCTTCTTGTCGAACTTCGGCGTCTCCTTGCCGCCGAGCTGCGAGTCGATCGTCTGAGTGGCGGTCGCGCCGAACGCCGCAGAGGCGGGGACCACGGTTACGGCCAGGCAGAGCCCGAAGCCGATTAGGTGCTTGACACGCATGGATGCGCTCCTTTGAGTTGAGGCGATCGCCCGTCGGCGGCGATGTCGCGAGATGTGCATCGCGCAAGACGGTGGAAGGTCGCCCGAACACCGGCGCAAGAGTTACCCGACCCACCCATCAAAGCGGGTCAACGTAAGTTCCCCCTTAAAAGTGTGGAGAACGGACCGATTTGGACGAAGCCCCGGCGGGGGATAGGGTGAAGCTTCGGGGACACGACGTCCCGGTTCACCGGAGGAGGAGCTCACGTTGAAGACTGCGCGGCGCGTACCACTCAGGGCCATCGTCGGGTCCCTTGCCCTCGCCGTGTCGCTAGTCGCGGCCACCAGCGCGTCTGGCGATGTGGACGATGTCGTCGTCAACGAGGTGGAATCCGACGGTGTCGCTGACTTCATCGAGTTGTTCAACACCGGCGCGACCAGCGCGGACATCAGTGGCGCCGTGCTCAAGGACAACGACGACTCCCGCACGCTGGCGATCCCGGGGGGCACGAATCTCCCGCCCAACGGCTTCCTCCAGGTCGACACCGATGTCCCCGGTGGTTTCGGTCTTGGCTCCAACGACTCGGCACGGCTGTTCCTCCCCGATGGCCTCACCCTTGTTGACGGCTACTCGTGGACCTCGCATGCGGCCGCGACCTACGGCCGCTGCCCCGACGGGACCGGCCCGTTCGTATCGACCAACAGCCCCACCGGTGGTGCGGCGAATGACTGTCCGGTCGCGGGCTTGGCCTGGCCGGGAGGCGCCGGGGTCTCGTTCGCCGACGGCGCCGGCGTGCTCGGTGGGAACATCAGCGGGCTCGCATACCAACCGTCCGGCTCGACCGCGCCCGGCGTTCTCTGGGCCGTGAAGAACGACCTTGGGACCCTCTATCGGCTGCTCTGGGACGGCACGAAGTGGACGCCGGACACGGCGAACGGCTGGGGCGTCGGCAAGGGACTGCGCTACCCCGACGGGTTCGGCAATCCGGACGCCGAGGGGGTGACGCTGGCCACCGGCGACCCGAACGGGGTCTACGTGGCGACCGAGCGCGACGGCGGCGGCGCCAGCCGGCCCGCGGTCCTGCGCTTCAGCGTCTCGGGCGCGGCGACCACCCTCAACGCGACCAACGACTGGGACCTGACCGCGGACCTGCCGGGACTGGGCGCCAACGCCGGCCCGGAGGCGATCACATGGGTGCCGGACGACTTCCTCGTCTCGCAGGGCTTCTTCGACGAGGCCACCGCTGCGGCGTACGACCCGGCGAGCTATCCCGGCCACGGCCGGGGCCTGTTCTTCGTCGGGGTCGAGCAGACCGGGCAGATCATCGTTTACGCCCTCGACCGGGGAACGGGCGGGTTCATCCGCGTCGCGACGATCGCGAGCGGCTTCCCCGCCGTCATGGCGCTCGATTACGAGACCGAGAGCACCCACCTGTGGGCGGTGTGCGACAACGACTGCAACGGCCGGAGCGCGACCCTCGACATCGCGCAGGCCGGCCCGGACGACGGAAAATTCGTCGTCACCAACACCTACCAACGTCCCGCCGGGATGGCGGACCTCAACAACGAGGGCTTCGCCATCACCCCCCAGGCGGAGTGCGTCGGCGGGTTCAAGCCGGTCATCTGGGCCGACGACGGCAACACCGATTCACACGCGCTGCGCCAGGGCACGCTCAACTGCACGGTGCCGCCGCCCTGTCTGGGATTGGCGGTGACGATCGCCGGCACCACCGGCAACGACACGCTGACCGGCACCGCGGGCCCGGACGTGATCTCCGGCGACGCCGGTGACGACACGATCAAGGGCCTCGGCGACAACGACAAGATCTGCGGCGGCGCCGGGGACGACACCGTGACCGGCGGGGACGGCATCGACACCGTCAACGGCGGTAGTAACAAGGACACGTTCGCGGAGGGACCCGCCGCCAGCGGTGCCGACCTCTTGATCGGCGGCAGCGGCATCGACGTCGTCAGCTACGCCAGCCGCGTGGCCGCGATCACGGTCACGATCAACAACATCGCCAACGACGGCGCCCCAGGCGAGGCCGACAACGTCAAGACCGACGTCGAGAACCTGATCGGCGGCTCCGCGGGGGACACGTTGAAGTCCAACGGCACGACCCCCGCCAACAAGCTCCTTGGCCGGGCAGGGGCCGACACGTTCAACGTGGTCGACGGGATCGGCGGCAACGACACGATCGACGGGGGCGCCGACGGCGATACCTGCACGGCCGACCCCGGCGATGTGAAGCTCAGCTGTCCCTGAGCAGCCGCGAGGGTAGTTCGCCTAGAGCGGCGCGCCGATGATCTCGAGCCGGCGGGTGAGCCCGGTGAGGGCGAACTCGCGGATCTCGTCGGTGCTCACCCCGAGCGCCTCGAAGTCGGTGTCGCCCGCGCCCTCGGGCGGGGTCAGCGACTCGGCGACCGCCGGCAGCAATTCGCGGAGCGTCGCGCGGATCGTCTCCTCGGCGCCGTTTCCCTGGCGCACCGCCTCGCGCAGGAACCAGACCCCGTAGCCGATGTGGCGGGTCTCGTCGTGGTGGATCTTCGAGTAGCCCTCGACGAACCCGGGCAGCAGGCCCTCACGGTCCAGGTATTGGGTGATGAACCGGAACGTGGTCAGGCCCAGGGTGGCCTCGAGGATCAGGTGGTAGATGGTGATGAACCGGACCTTGGCCGGCCCGTCGCCGGGAGCGGCCACGAGTTGTTCATGCGCTTCGACCAGCGCCTCGTCGAAGAGCCGCTCGAACGCGGGGGAGACCTGCTCGCGCGCCCGCTCGACGTGGGCGGCGATCACCGCCGGCTCGCCGATCGCCTCGTCGCGAAAGCGGGCGTAGAACTGCATGTGGCGCGCCTCGTCGACCTGCTGGGTGGCCAGGAACGTCGCCTCCTCCTCGCTCCCGTGGGCGCCGACCAGCCCGGAGAACCTGGTCGTGATCCGTTCCTCGGCGACCATCAATGACGAGAGCGCGAAGTAGATCAGGTCCTTGTCGCCCTGCTCGAGCTCAGTCCATTGCTCCCGATCTCGCGTCAGGTCGACCTCGAACGGGTTCCACTGCGATTCCTCCCAGTGCCGGTAGAGCGTCTGCGGATCGTTGAGCTGGATCTCCGTCGTCGTCACGCCTGCGCCCCTACACGCGCCCGGATGATCGCCGATCCCGCCTGGTCGTGGACTCGATGGGTCTCCCGGATCTCGATCTGCTCGAAGCCGGCGGCCTCGAGCTCACGGCGGAACTCGTCGGCGGTCAGCGCCCCCGCGATGCAGCCGGTCCACTGCTGCATGTCGCGCCGGGTCGCCTCGTCCATGTCCGGGTCGGCCACGATGTCGGAGACCGCGAAGCGACCGCCGGGTCGCAGCACCCGCGCCGCCTCGCGGAACACGGCCGGCTTGTCGCCGGAGAGGTTGATCACGCAGTTGGAGATCACGACGTCCACGGAGTGGTCGGGGAGGGGGACGTCCTCGATCGTGCCCTTCAGGAACTCGACGTTGTCGACCCCGGCCCGGTGCTGGTTGGCGCGGGCGAGCTCGAGCATCTCGTCCGTCATGTCGAGGCCGTACGCCCTGCCGCTCGGGCCGACGCGGCGGGCCGAGAGCAGGACGTCGATGCCGCCGCCGGAGCCGAGGTCGAGCACGGTCTCGCCCTCGTGCAGCGCGGCGACCGCGGTCGGATTCCCGCAGCCGAGCGAGGCGAGCTTCGCCGCGTCCGGCAGCGCGTCGCGATCGTCCTCGGCGTAGAGGGTGGAGCCGAACGCGGCCTCGGTTCCGCACGCGTCCGGGACGTCGGCGCCGCACCCGCAGGAGGACTCCGACGGGCCACAGCACCCGGCACGGCCTGCCTCCACCGATCTCGCCGACTCCGCGTAGCGCTCGCGCACCGTCTCGCGAATCTCGTCCTTCGTCCTCAGCTCAGCCATGCGCTCAATTCCTCCATTGCTTCGGGCTCGACGTAGTAGTAGGCCCACAGCCCCCGGCGCTCCGAGCCGACGATGCCTGCGTCGCGGAGCTTCTTCAGGTGATGGGAGACGGTGGGCTGGGAGAGATCGAACAGCGGGACCAGCTCGCAGACGCAGACCTTGCCGGCGTGCTTGCGGAGCACGTCGACGAGCTGCATCCGCACGGGATCGCCGAGCGCCTTGGCGACCTCCGCCATCCGTTCGGCGTGTGTGCGCTCGATGTCGGGATAGACCACCGGCTCGCAACAGGGTTCGCCGGTGGGCCGTTTCTGCTTCGGCGCAAGCTCCAGATCGATCGACATCTATTTACTAATATCAATTGAACTGATAATTGTCAATGTAATACCCTGAGGACGATGAGCACCGAGCGGCCCGAGGTCCTGTTCGTCTGCGTACACAACGCCGGCCGGTCGCAGATGGCTGCCGCGCTGTTGGACCACCTCGCCCAGGGTCGGGTCACGGTGCGCAGCGCCGGCTCGGAGCCCGCCGACGAGATCAACCCGGCAGCGGCCGGGGCGATGGCCGAGCTCGGGATCGACATCTCGCGCGAGCTGCCGAAGCCGCTGACCGACGAGGCGATCCAGGTGGCGGACGCCGTGATCACGATGGGATGTGGCGACAGCTGCCCGTTCTACCCCGGGAAGCGCTACGAGGACTGGGAGCTCGAGGACCCGGCGGGCAAGGACCTGGACACGGTCCGCGGGATCCGCGATCAGATCGAGGCCAGGGTCCGGGGCCTGCTCGCCGAGCTCATCGCGACCGGATGAGCCGGCCGAACCTCGCGCGCCGGGCTGCGGCGGAGGGTCTCGCCGCGTTCGCGCTCGTCTTCGCCGGCTGCGGGGCGATCGTCGCCGACGCTCAATATGACGGCGTTCTCGGCGCGGTCGGCGTCGCCCTCGTCTTCGGGCTCGTGATCATGGTCATGGTCTACGCCACCGGGCACCTCTCCGGCGCCCACATCAACCCGGCGGTGACGATCGCCTTCGCGCTCACCCGCCACTTCCCGGGTCGCGAGGCGGCGAGCTATGTCGGCGCCCAGGTCGCCGGCGCGCTGCTCGCGGCGCTGGCCCTGCTGGCGATCTGGCCGAGTGAGCCGGGAGACCTCGGCGCCACGGTGCCGGCCGTCGGCGTCGGCAGCGCACTCGTCTACGAGGTCGTGATGACAGCGCTGCTGATGTTCGTGATCATGGCCGTGGCCACCGACACCCGTGCGGTCGGTGCGGCCGCCGCGATCGCGATCGGCGCCAGCGTCGGCCTCGACGCCCTCTTCGGCGGCCCGGTGACCGGTGCCTCGATGAACCCGGCGCGCTCGCTCGCGCCGGCGATCGCGAGCGGGACGTTCACCGACCTCTGGATCTACATCGTCGGCCCGCTTGCGGGCGCGGCGCTCGGCGCGCTCGCCTACCAGGCCGTGCGCACTCCGAGCTCCTAGCGGCCCGGCTACCGTGGCGCTATGCGCCGCCTGTTCCTGCTCGTCGCCACGGTGATCATGCTCGACACGATGTTCTACGCGGCGATCACGCCGCTGTTGCCCGAGTTCGCCGACGACCTCGGGCTCTCGAAGACCGCCGCAGGCGTGCTGAGCGCGTCCTACGCGGCCGGAACCCTGCTCGCGGCGCTTCCGTCAGGCTTCCTCGCAGCGCGGATCGGGGTGCGCCCGACGATGCTCGTCGGTCTCGCCCTGATCGCCGTCTCCAGCGTCGCGTTCGCCTTCGCCGACAGCGTCGTCGTCCTCGACATCGCCCGCTTCGCCGAGGGCGTCGGCGGCGCCTGCGCATGGACCGGCGCGCTCACCTGGCTGATGACGGCTGCGCCGGCCGAGCGGCGCGGCGAGATCATCGGCGGGGCGCTGGCGGCGGCGATCTTCGGCATCCTGCTCGGCCCGGTGATCGGTGGGATCGCGACCGTGGTCGGGCCCGAGGTCGTGTTCAGCGTGGTGGCCGCGATCGCCGGCGGCCTCTCCTTCTGGGTCTTTGCGACGCCCGGGATCGCGCCGGTCGGGGTCCCGGCCGTGCGCAGGGTGGCGGCCGCGGCCCTCTCCGGGCCGGTCGTGTTCGCGTTCTGGCTCGTCGTCCTGCCGGCGATGCTCGCCGGCGCCTTCGACGTCCTCGTGCCGCTGCACATGGACGCCCTCGGCGCCACCGGGGTGGCGATCGGGGCCGCCTTCTTCACGGCCGCCGGCCTCGAGGCGTTCACGGCGCCGGTGATCGGGCGGTTCTCCGACCGCCGCGGGCGGATGACCCCGATCCGCGCCGGGTTGATCGCGGCCCCGATCGCCGGGATGCTGCTGCCCCTGCCCGAGAGCGCCCTCCTGGTCGCCGCCGCCCTGGTCGTGGTCGTCCTGGCGATGAGCGTGATCTGGACCCCGGCGATGGCGTTGCTATCCGACAACGCGGAGGCGGCAGGCCTCGACCTCGCCTTCGCCAGCGCCCTGGTCAGCCTCGCCTGGGCCGGCGGCCAGGTGGTCGGCGGCTCGGCGCTGAGCGGGCTCGCCGACGCGACCACCGACGCGATCGCATACGGCGTGATCGCGGCGTTGTTCGCCGTCACGATTGCAGCCATCACGGCCTCGACCCGGGCCGGCCGGGCGGCGGCGGCCGTTCGAGGCTAAATTCCGCCCGATGCGCGGGCGGGGAGTCCTCCTACTGATCGTCGGTGCGGCGCTGGTCGCCGCGGCGCCGGCCAGCGCTGCGCACTTTCGCGCCTACACCTCGTGCGGCGCGAAGGCCAAGCACGGCGCCGCGTTCTGCTTCGAGGGCGATCATCCGGTCGCCGCCTTCCGCGCCTTCGACAAGGGCCGGGTCCCCTACGAGGTCTGCGTCCGCAAGGCCGGCGACCGCCGGCACTGTCATCAGCGGCGCACCCGCAAGCCGGGCCAGCTGTCGCGCACCCGCTTCGACATCGACGGCGCCGGCAAGTACAAGCTCGCCTACTTCGCGAACGGCCGCGCCGTCGACCGCGACAAGCTCGTCGTCCGCGAGCGCGCCGTGTTCTCGATCGGCGACTCGCTCGGCGAGGGCACGAAGCCGTATCTGCCGCGGGCGTTGCCGGGCTGGAAGGTCAGCCAAACGGTCTCCACCTCCCGCTTTCTCGACCAGGGCGTCGCGATCGCCCGCAGCCGTGGCGCGCTGCCGGCGGTGATCGTCTTCGCGCTCGGCACCAACAACGATCCCCATCAGGTGAGCCTGTTCCGGAGCTCGGTGGAGGCGGTGCTGCGCATCGCCGGCCGCACCCGCTGCGTCGTCGTCCCCAACATCGTCCGCCCGCCGGTCGGGGGCGCGAGCTACGCGGGCTACAACCAGGCGCTCGACGACCTCGCCGAGGATCACCGCAACCTGCGGGTGGCGGACTGGGCGGCGTTGATCAGCCGCAACCGCGGCTGGCTGGCGAGCGACGGCTCGCACGTGAACGCGACGGGCTACCAGGCCCGCGCGCAGCTGATCGCGGACCAGGTGGAGAAGTGCTGATGGCGTGCTCGCGGCCACAAGTACCGCCGCGCTTGGGCGGCTGCGAACCGGCGCCTGGCGTCGTCCTCGGCATGCTTGATTCTCGCTCGCCCAACCACGACGCTACTTATGACCGAGAGCACTGAGACGCTGAAGCTGACCCCGAGCGAGTCGGTGACCGTGGTCTCCTCGACGCCGGAGGCGCTCGTCGTCGAGGCGAACTATGGGCCGGGCGGCAAGCCGCCGCCGAAGCACTTTCACCCGCACCAGGACGAGCGCTTCGAGGTGCTCGAGGGGAGTCTGAGCTTCCGGCTCGGCTCGATCGAGCGCGAGCTCGTGGCCGGCGAGGAGATCGACATTCCGCAGGGGGTTGCGCATCAGGTCTGGAACCCGAACGACGAAGCGGCGCGCGTGACCTGGGAGACCCGCCCGGGGCTGCGCACCGAGCAGTGGTTTCGCGGCGTCGACGCGGTCGTCCGCGAGGCCGGCGACAGGACACCGAGCCCGCTCGCCTTCGCCACCCTGCTGAGCGAGTACCGCGACTGCTTCCGGCTCGCCGTCGGCCCCGACCCTCTGGTCGGGCCGGTGATCAAGGCGCTGGGGGCGGTTGGCCGGCTGCGGGGCCACGGCGCCAAATAGGCTCCGGGCGTGAAGTTCGCGGTCGGCTACTTCCCCACCGACGAGGGCATCGACCCGTCAACCCTCGCCCGGATGGTCGAGGAGCGCCCGTTCGAGTCGCTCTTCTTCACCGACCACACCCACATCCCGGCCTCGCGCGAGACCCCGTATCCCGCGGGAACCGAGCTCCCGCGGGAGTACTCGCGGATCCACGACCCGTTCGTCGCCCTGATGGCGGCGGGAGCCGCGACCGAGCGGATCAAGCTCGGCACCGGCGTCTGCCTGGTCGTCGAGCGCGACCCGATCGTGACCGCGAAGGCGGCGGCGAGCGTCGACCGCCTGACCGGCGGCCGGCTGCTGTTCGGCGTGGGCGCGGGCTGGAACCTCGAGGAGATGCGAAACCACGGCACCGACCCGGACCGCCGCTTCTCGCTGCTGCGCGAGCGGGTCGAGGCGATCAGGGAGATCTGGACCTCCGACGAGGCCTCCTACCACGGCGAGCACGTCGACTTCGATCGCATCTGGTGCTGGCCGAAGCCCCTCACCCAACCCCACCCGCCGATCATCGTCGGCGGCCACGGCAAGCGGGTCCTCGACCGCGTGCAGGCCTTCGGCGACGAGTGGATGCCGAACCGGATCGGCGACGACGCCAAGATCAGTGCCAGGATCGCGAGGCTGCGCCAGGCCGGCGAGGACGCCGGCCGCGGCCCGATCCCGACCACGCTCGCCAACGCGACCACCGACCCCGAGGTGCTCGACCTCTACGAGAAGGCGGGCGTGCACCGGGCGCTGTTCTGGGTCGCCCCGGGCGACGAGTCGGACCTCGAGCGGCGGCTCGACCGGATCGCGGTGGGGATCGAGGCCTACGAGAGCGGCGGCTGAGCGTCGCGCCCGAGCAGCGCCGGCGCGTGGGAGCGGATCAGGCGCTCGAGGCAGTCGAGGCACGAGCACTCCGGGACCGCGAGCCGCGTGGTCGCACAGGTGCCCGCGGTGGACGGGCGGCGTGCCGGAGGATCTATCGGCGGCGGTGGCGGCGCGTTCATGTCGGTCTGGATATCGGCCCTGCTCGGATGCCGCTTGAGTTTCTCACCGGGCGGCGCGCGTGGGGACCGTAGTTATCCGCAATCTGTCTGCGGGAGCCCTGCAGCCGATTTGCGGGTCCTCGCGCTTGTGGGGCTCCGGTCTTGCTGGGACCCTGCTGGACAAGGTTTATGGGGCGAATGTGGCCGCCCCGAAGAGCCTGCGAAGACGTCACCGATTGGGGGGTGCTCTGCGCCCCGGCGCGAGAGAGCGTCCCGGTGACGTCTTCGTCGTATTTGGTCTGTAACGCGAGCGGCGCCCGGCGCACCAACCGACATGACCTCCGGCCGAGTGCGCTACGCGGTCGCCGCGATCTTCCTGCTCGGGATCGCCTTTGCCTTCGGCGGCACGGCCTCGGCGATGGCTGCCGAGAAGACGCGGCTCAAGGTCCGCAGCTCTCCCTACGGCAAGGTCCTGTTCGCCGACGGCTATGCGATGTACGTGTTCACCGCCGACCCACCCTCCGAGAGCAACTGCTACGGCGACTGCGCGAAGGCGTGGCCGCCGCTGAGGGCGAAGGGCCGGATCGTCGCCGGCGAAGGAGTCGACCGCGATCGGATCGGAGCCACCGAGCGTCGCGGCGGGCGTCGCCAGGTCACGTACGCGGGCCAGCCGCTGTACGGCTACGTCCACGACCCCCGCGGGGAGGTCTACTGCCAGGACGTCGAGGAGTTCGGCGGCATCTGGTACGCGGTCCGGGGGTCGGGCGAACCGGTCGGTTGACTTTCCACCGAGGTCGGAGATACTCGTACTTGCAGCGGCCGGCACAGAGGATGAGGTGACACGGATGTTTCTCACGAGCGCTCACACGGATGACGGGACCTCGAACGATCGGCGCCGGCGGAGGCGGGCCGCCACGGCGGCGCTGCTCGCGTCGCTCCTCGGGCTGATCTTCGCGGCCGCGGCGTTGGGGGTCTGGACGACTCCAGTCACGCTTTCGCCGAGCGGCGCGGATGCCGCGGAGGCCGACGTCGCGGTCGACGAGGACGGCGACGCCGTCTTCGCGTGGGAGCGCTCGGACGGCACCAACATCCGCATCCAGGCGCGCGCGCGCAGCGCGGCCGGTGCGCTGAGCCCGGTGCAGACCCTTTCCCAGGCGGGCCGGGACGCGACCGAGCCCGACGTCGCGATCGATGACAACGGCGACGCGGTGATCGCCTGGGAGCGCTCGGACGGGACCAACATGCGCATCCAGGCGGTCGCCCGCAGCGCAGCCGGGGCGCTGAGCCCGGTGCAGACTCTGTCGTCCCCGGGCCAGTTCGCGACCCGTGCCAGGGCCGTGATGGCCCCGGACGGCGATGCGATCTTCGCCTGGCAGGCCTCGGTCGGCGGCGGCGAGGTGATCCAGACCCGCGCCCGTTCGGCGGCGGGGGCGCTGAGCCCGGTGCAGGATCTGACCTCGACGGCCAACTTCTCCTTCTCGCCCGATGTGGCGATCGAGGACGACGGCGACGCCGTCTTCACCTGGACGCGGTTCTCGTTCGCCGTGTCTGCCGAGCAGATTCAAACCCGTGCCCGCTCCGCCGCGGGAGCGCTGAGCGCGACCCAGACGCTCTCCGCGCCCGGCCAGCCCGCCGGCCGTCCGCACGTCGACGTCGACTCCGACACGGGCGACGCGGTCTTCATCTGGCAGCGGTCCGATGGGACGCACCAGAGGGTGCAGACCCGTGCCCGCTCCGCCGCGGGAGCGCTGAGCGCGATCCAGACGCTGTCGGCGTCCGGCCAGGATGCGATCGCACCCGAGGTCGGTGTCGACGACGGCGGCGACGCCGTCTTCGCGTGGGAGCGCTCCGACGGCACGAACCTCCGCATCGAGTCGCGTGCCCGGACCGCGGCCGGGGCGCTCAGCGCCCTGCAGATCCTTTCCCAGGCGGGCCGCGACGCCACCGACGTGGAGCTCGCGATCGACCGGTCGACCGGCGACACGGTGTTCGTCTGGCAGCGGTCCGACGGCACGAACACACGGGTCCAGGCCCGGGTTCGCGACGCAGCGGGCGGGCTCGACCCGGCGACGACCCTTTCGGCGATCGGCGCGGACGGCGACGAGCCGCGGGTCGATGTGAACGACTCCGGTGCGGCGGTCTCCGCGTGGCAGCGCCCGGTCGGCGCGGTCGAGCGGATCCAGACGGCCGCCGGGCCGTAGCCGCTGCCGCTGCTAAAGACGGGCCCCGGTTGCGTCGATACCCCGGCCAGGGTTACTCATGAAGACGCATCTGAGTTCGAAGACGATCTCCGTGTTCGCCGCGGTGCTGCTGATCGGCTGTGTGGTCGGTGCGATCGGCTTCGTCCTCGGTCGCGACTCGGCCCAGCCGGCGCAGGCGCAGAGCGTCGTGCGGGCGGGTGAGGTGAAGCGCGTCGCGACGGCGCGCAAGGCGGGTTACGAGCGCGGGTTCGCGAACGGCCGCCGGGCCGCCGAGCGCGATCAGCGCCAGCAGCCGACCGATTCTGGCGGCGGGCGCTCCGAGCCGAGCGGACACGACGCCCTCGCCGTCGACCAGTTCGACCTCGATCCAGGCGCCTACTACATCGTTCACGTGGCGGACGGTGGATCGGGCGACCCGCGGGCGAGCGACTACGCCCCGATGGAGCCCGGCCTCTCGTACCAGCTCTGCGACGCCTACGGCGTCTGCCGCACCCGCTAGGTGGGCGGCGTCCGCCTAGACCTCGAGCCAGGTACCGGCCGGCCCGAGGTTGACGACCTCGGTCTCGCCGATCCGCGAGCGCTCGCCCCAGCTCTCGTGGATGTGCCCGCATACCGCCAGCTGCGGCTGCTTGGCCTCGATCACGGCGAGGATCGCGGCGCTGCCGAGGTGGTCGCCGGCGCTCGAGGCGTCGGCATGGCCCTGGGGCGGTGAGTGGACCACCAGGACCCCGCCGTCGGGGCAGTCGGCGAGCCGCTCGGTCGCCTCGGCGTCGGAGAGGTCGAAGCTCCAGTCCCACGGCGTGATCGGGATCCCTGCGCCGAGCCCGAAGAACCCGACCCCGTCGATCTCCGTCGCCTCGCCGTGCAGAACGGTCGCCGCCGCCCATCCGGCGGCGGCCTCGCGGAGCGCGTCCTCGGTCTCGTTGTTGCCCGGAACGAGCACGGTCGGCGCCTCGATCGCTGCCAGCGCCTCGATCGCCTCCGCGAGGCCCTCGTGGATCGAGGCGAAGTCGCCGGCGCCGATCACGACGTCGGCGCCCTCGCTGAGCTCGACCAGCCGGGCGGCCTGGCCGAGGTCGCGATGGAGGTCGGAGAAGGCGAGGATGCGCATCGTGACGAACCTATCGCGTCGCGAACGGCGGCTCCGTCGTCCCGGCGTGCCGAACCCGATCCCGCGCCTCGCTGAAGTGCATCGCCTCGTAGCTGATCAGGACGACATGGACCAGGGCGACGGCGACCACGGCGACGACCGCGTCGACGGAGGTCGCGAACGGGATCAGGGCCAACAGGACAAGCGCGGTGAACAACCGCTGGCGGTTGACCGAGCCGATGTTGCGCAGCCGGAAGGCGACGTGGCCGATCAGGTACAGCGCCGCTCCGCCGCAGAGCGCGAACGCCGGCACCGTTTCGAGCGGCTCGTCGACGTCCAGCAGCGCCTTCTTGAGGCCGAGCGCGACGAGCACGATCCCGGCGATCAGCAGCAGGTGCAGGACACCGTATGAGTCGCGGGCGAGCCGGTTCCGCGCAACGCGGTCGAGCTCGGCGAAGTGCCGCTGGGCGACCAGCGCGACGACGTCGAAGTAGGCCCACCACTGGGCGGCGGCGATCACCAAGCCGGCGATCGCGGTGACGACCACGCCGCCGGTCAGCCCGGTCGTGTCGAGGCCGGTGCCGGTGGCGACGATCGACTCGCCGAGGGCGATGATGATGATCAGCCCGAAGCGCTCGTGAAAGTGCGACGGCGAGACCGTGAACCCGCTCACGTCGCGGATGTACGGGGTCCCGTAGTCGATCAGCAGGGCGACGATCCACAGTCCCGCCGCGGCGCCGCCGTCGAGGAAGCCCGCGACCGCGATCAGCGCCGGCGCGGCGAGCAGGCCCGGGGCGAGCTGGCGGATCGCGTCGCGGTTGTGGGCCTCGGGGGCGCCGTAGACGTAGACGGCGATGTGGATCACCCGCACGGCCAGGTAGGCGAGGCCGAAGACGACCGAGTCGTCGCCGAACGCCTCGGGGACGGCGAGCGCCGCGATCAGCATCGCGGCCATCGCCGCCATCAGCCCGAGCCGGGCGATCCCGTCGTCGGAGTGCAGCGAGTTCGTGAGCCAGGCGAACCCGCCCCACGCCCACCAGACCGCCGCCAGGACCAGCATTCCCTGGCCGACCCCCTCCCAGGTCGGGTTGGCGGACATCAGCCCGGTCACCTGGGTGAAGGCGAAGACGAAGACGAGGTCGAAGAACAGCTCCAGCGGCGTGACCTTCTGCTCCTCGGTCCCTGCGTCCACCGGCTCGGCCGGCATCGTGGTCGTCGTCGCCTCCATCAGCGGAAGATCATGACAACGCCTCGTGCCCGGCCGCGAGCTCTTCGCCGAGCGCCAGCGTCGCCTGGTCGAGCTCAGCCTCGACGAGCTCGAAGTGGCGCCCGAGCTCGGCGACGACCGCCTCCTCGACCGCTTCGAGCGTCGTCTCGCCGACCTCGTCCTCGACGCTGCCGACCGTCGCCGGGTCCCAGTCGAGCTCGAGCGCCGCGTACGCCGGCTCGAGCGCCGAGCGCAGCAGCTTCGAGTCCCGGGCGACGATCACGGCGCCGACGTGGGCGCCGCCGGTGATCAGCCGCTGCCCGATCCCGGCGAGCTTCGTCCGCCCGGCGGCGCTGACGCTCCAGGCCCCGGGGCAGTACTCGCCGGGGACCTCGCCGACGCGGGCGTCGACGCCGAGGCCGCGCAGCGCCGCGGCGACGACCCCGGCGATCAGCTCGAAGCGCTCGCGGGTGCCGGTCACCGGCCGCTCGGCCGGGCTCGCCCACGCGAGCGCCAGCGTTCCCTCGTGAAAGGCGGCGGCGCGGCCGCCGGCGAGCCTGACCACCGGCGCGAACCCCGCCGCGCGCGCCGCGCGCACGGCGCGCTCGAACCCGGGGGCGGCGCGGTCCTGCTTCGAGAAGGCGAGCTCGCGGGCGGGGCGGTGCAGGCGCAGGGTCGCGTCGAGCTCGTCCGCGGCGACCCGTCTGAGGACCGCCTCGGAGACGCCGGTGCCGTAGGCGGGGCGGTCGGGGAAGCCCTGCCTGATCAGTCTCAGGCTGGAGCGGGGACGCTCCCTCGCGTTCTTTGGGGAATTGTGAGCGTTTCCTTGCAAGAGTGACACCCGTCACACACGAACACCGGTTCGCCTGACAACCTGCCTTCCCCACGGATTCAACCCCGGCAGGTCAGCGTAACGCCGACCCCGGGACCGCGAAGCCGCCCGGCCAACCACCCCGATTCATTCGAGGCGACGTACGCCGACCGGGCGCACGAACGGAGGTAGTTCCGTGTCACGCAAGTTGAAGCTTGTCCCGATCTCGTGCGCGCTCGCGCTCGGGCTCGCGACCACCACCACCGCCCAGGCGGCTCAGCCGCAGATCGACCTGCTCGACAAGCCGGCCGTCCGGCTCGACAGCTCGGTCCAGGTCCACAAGGCCGAACAGCGCTCGCAGGCGATCGGAGCCGAGGGCAAGCGCTTCGCCAAGAAGGCCGTCGATCTCGCCGAGCAGCCGAGCTACGCGCTCGCCGGCGGCGTCTCGCAATCGACCCTGGACGCGATCGCGTCCTGCGAGTCGGGCGGCGACCCGACCGCGGTCGACTCGTCGGGGACCTACTACGGCCTCTACCAGTTCGACATGGGCACCTGGGCGTCGGTCGGCGGCAGCGGCAGCCCTGCCGAGGCCTCGCCCGAGGAGCAGAGCTACCGCGCGTCGATGCTGTACGCGCGCGCCGGCTCGAGCCCCTGGCCCGTCTGCGGCGTCTGACCCGGCGACGCGGAATTTCAGGCGCTCACCCCGGATGCCGATCAATTCGGGGTGAGCGTCAACGACTTCGTCCTCGTCCAGGGGATGCGCGACACGCGCGGCACCCTGGAGCGCTGGAACGCGCATCCGTGGCCCGTGCTGCGGGCGTGGTTGGGCGCCGCGCTGATCGTCGCCTCGGCGCTGCTGTTCGCGGTCTGGGTGATCGCCGAGCTCTCGACCGCCGACGTCACCCCGCTTCACCTGCCCGGCGTGACCGAGGATGCCGAGCTCGGCGACATCGGCCACATCCTGTTCCGCAACTCGCTCGTCCTCGCCCTGCACGCCTTCGCCTGCGTCGCCGGGTTCATCGCCGGGAGCTCGCTGGTGCTGTCGGCGGAGCGCCGCAGCGGGCTGAAGCGACTCGTCCACGAGAAGGCGCGCCCGATCGCCTTCGCCTGGGTCGCGCTGGTCACCTGCTTCTCGCTCGCCACCCAGGCCTACGCGCTCGGGCTCACCGGCGCCCAGCTCGCCGGGCAGCTGGAGATCTCCCCAGCGGTCCTCGTGCTGACGATCCTCCCGCACGCGATCCCGGAGCTGGTCGCGCTCTTTCTGCCGCTCGCCGCATGGGTGATCGCGAGCCGCCGCAACGAGTGGCGGGAGCTCCTCGCCGCCACCTTCGTCACCGTCGGGATCGCGATCCCGGTCCTGATCTGCGCCGCGGTCTGGGAGACCGTCGTCTGGCCGCAGATCCTGATCGCCGTCTCGCCGGCGGCCTGAGCCGCTGGATCTAGGCCTGGACGGGCTCGGTCTCGCCGAGCAGGGCGCGGCGGAAGACCCGCTCCTCCTCGTCGAACAGGAAGCCCCAGAGGTGACGGCGCTCGAGCAGCGTCCGGCGCTTGGTCTCGAGGATCGCCTGGCGGGGCAGCGAGGCGATCCGCTCGGCGAGCGCGAGCGCCCGTTCGACCACGTCGCCGTTTGCGACCTCGCGAACGATTCCGAGCTTGTGGGCCTCGCCGGCCGCGACGATCCGCCCGGTCAGGCAGAGCTCCTTGGCCACCGTGGCCGGCAGAACCGCCCGCGCGGCGGCGTAGCTCGGCGGGATCCCCCGCGGCAGCTCCGGATAGCCGAACTGGGCTGAGGAGGAGGCGACCCGGAGGTCGCAGAGGAGCGAGAGCGCGAAGCCGCCGGCCAGCGCCGGCCCGTTGACGGCCGCGACCACCGGACGGTGGCACTCGCCGACCGCCTGGAAGGCGACGGTGCTCGTCTCGATCAGCCGCTCGCGATTGCGGCGGTCGCCCCCGAACTGGCTCGTGTCCATGCCCGAGCAGAAGGCGCTGCCGGCGCCGGTCAGGACGACGCACCCGACCGTGTCGTCGGCCGAGAGCCCGCCGAACGCCTCGGCGAGGTCGGTCCGCAGCTCGATCGACAGGGCGTTTCGCTTCTCGGGGCGGCGCATGGTGACGAGCGCGACCTCGTCGCGGCGCTCGACCGAGAGCTGGCCCGAGTCCGACAGGAATTCCGCCATCCGGCGCGATGCTATCCCGCGAACGCGTCCCGTCAAGCTTCAGGCGGCCTCGCGGCGCCCGCCGGGCTCCGAGCGCGGGCGGGGTTGCCGGCGGGTGATCCTGATCTCGCCGTCGATCACGTCCGGCGAGAACCGGCGAAGCATCACCTCCAGACAGCGCTTGCAGCTGCACTCCGGCACGCTGAGCCCGGTGTCCGGGCATCTCCGCCCCACCCTTGGGATCGCCACGGCCGCCAGAGTACGACCGCCGTCAGGCGGAAAAACCGTGCGAGGATGGCAGGATGGCGAAGGCGAAGCCGGAGGAGACAGTGCCGGAGGAGGTCGAGGCCGCCGGCCCAGGGGAGCTGGGGCGAAAGCCGGCCGACGCCACCGTGGCCGCGCGGATCGGGCGCGCCAACCCGCGGCAACCGCAAGCTCGAGGCACTGCTGGAGGCTCTCAACGCTGATCCGGAGGTACGCGCCTGGTGGCACATGGCCCAGGTCCAGTCCGAGCGGCTCGGGATGTCCGACCACTCCTGGGTCCACATGCGGATCGTCCTCAACATCGCGTTGCGGCTGTTGCGGCTGTTGGTCAAGGGGGGGCCTGGAGCCGGCGATGGTCACCGACCACGCGATGAAGGAGCGCGACGCCGAGGTCGTCGTCGCCGCCGGTTCGCTGCTTCACGACGTCGGGATGTCGATCCACCGTGCCGACCACGAGGCCTACAGCCTCTTCCTCGCCGAGCGCAAGCTGCGCGAGGTCCTGGAGCCGGTCTACAAGGACCCGGCCGAGCGCGCGGTCGTGATCGCCGAGTCGCTGCACGCGATCATCGGCCACCGCCGCCGCGGCGAGCCCTACACGGTCGAGGCCGGCGTGGTGCGGGTCGCCGACGCGCTCGACATGGCCCACGGCCGCACCCGCCTCCCGGTCGATGCCGGCAAGATGGGCATCCACTCGATCTCGGCCGCGGCGATCGACCGGGTTGAGATCTCGGCCGGCAGCGACCGTCCGGTCCGCATCGAGATCGCGATGAACAACTCCGCCGGGATCTTCCAGGTCGACGACCTGCTGGCGACGAAGCTGAGCGGGACGCCGATCGAGGCCTACGTCGAGGTCGTCGCCGAGGTCGAGGGGGAGACGGAGAAGCGGCTGCTGACCGAGTTCCGGATCGGGACCGAAACCTAAAGGGGTCTGACCCCTTTAGGTTCCCTTTAGGTTCAGACCCCGGCGCCGGCCGCGCCGCGACCCTCGCCCGCCGCAAAGCGAGCCGCCCCCGCCGCGCCCGTGATCACCGAGTCCCGGCCCAGCTTCGCCTCCAGCTCCAGTCCCTCCTCGAACGTCAGCCCGATCCCCTCGAGCGCGGCGCGCCGGTCCGAGAGCATCGTCTGCTGCGGGAAGGCGGCCAGTCCCGTGGCGATCTCGAGCGCCCGCTCGAGCTCGCTGCCGGGCTCGACCACCTCGGTGACCATGCCCCAGTCGCGCGCCTCGCGGGCCTCGATCACCCGGCCGGTGAGGATCATCTCCAGGGCCCGTCCCATGCCGACGATCCGCGGCAGCCGCTGGGTGCCGCCGTCGATCAGCGGGACGCCGAAGCGGCGCTCGGTGAACCCGAGCCGCGCGGTCTCGCCGGCGACCCGTAGGTCGCACCACAGCGCCAGCTCGAGCCCCCCGGCCAGGCACCAGCCCGAGATCGCGGCGATCGTCGGCTTCGAGGCCCGCAGCCGGGTGAAGCCGAGCGGCCCGTCGGGTCGCGAGTCGAGCCAGTCGGCGATCGCCGCCTCGCGGTCGGCCGGGTCGCCGCCGTCGGGGTGCGCGGCGATGAATGCCTCGCTCTTCTGAGCGAACGCCTTCAGGTCGGCGCCGGCGCAGAACGCCTCGGGCCCTTCGCCGGCGAGCACGAGCGCGCGCGCCTCGTCGTCGGCCTCGAAGCGATGGAAGCCGTCGAGCAGGCCGGCCGCGGTCTCGTCGTCGACCGCGTTGCGCCGCTCCGGCCGCGTGATCGTGAGCACGGCCGCGGCGCCGCTGCGCTCGTAGCTGACCTTGCTCACCGCGCTACGGGCGGCGGAGACGTTCGAGCTCTTCGCGCGCCCGATCCTTGCGGCTCTCGAGCCGCATCTGGATCAGGGTTGCGACGGTGACGAGGATCGCGAAGAACGCCATCACCGCGAACGCGAAGTAGGTGACCACCTTGTCGTCGGTGCGGCCGTAGAGGCCGACCCCGTCGGCGGCCATCGCCGCCGGCGCGAGCAGGAGCAGCGAGGCGAGCGCGACTGCGATGAGCGTGATCGTGCGGCCGATCCGGTCCACGATGCACAGACTACCCTCCCCGCCCAATGTCGATCATCGAAGCGATCATCCTCGGCGCGATCGAGGGCGTCACCGAGTTCCTTCCAATCTCGAGCACCGGCCATCTGACGATCGCCGAGGACGCTCTGGGCTTCAACATCGACGACGCCGACATCACCGCGTTCACGGCGATCATCCAGGTCGGCGCCGTGGCCGCCGCGTTCATCTACTTCTGGGCCGACCTGCGCGGGATCATCAAGGCGGTCGCCGGCGGCGTGATGCACCGCGAGCGTCGCTCGAGCCGCGAGTTCCACTACGGGGTCGCGGTCGCGATCGGCTCGATTCCGATCGCGGTCGTAGCGCTGATCTTCCGGGACGCGATCGAGGGCGACCTGCGCAACCTCTGGGTCGTCGCGGCCGGCCTGATCGGGTGGAGCTTCGTGATGTACAACGCGGACCAGTCGGCGACCCAGCGCCGCGGCGAGGACGACTTCAACATGCGCGACGCGGTGGTCATGGGGCTGACCCAGTGCGTCGCCCTGATCCCGGGCGTCTCGCGGTCCGGGGCGACGATCGCCGCCGGCCTCTTCCGCGGCCTCGACCGGGTCACGGTCACCCGGATGTCGTTCTTCCTCGCGATCCCTGCGCTGACCGCAGCCGGCGTGCTCCAGGCGGTGACCGAGGCCGACCAGATCTCGAACGGGATCGGCTGGGGCCCGACGGTGGTGGCGTTGGTGACCAGCTTCTTCGTCGCGTACGCCTCGATTGCCTGGCTGCTCCGCTACGTGAGCGGCCACAACTTCGCGATCTTCATCCTCTATCGCGTCGGGCTCGGACTGGTGCTCGTGGCCCTGCTCGCCTCGGGCATCGCCAGCGCCACGTAAAAAGCGCGCGGCTCGGGGCAGGATGAGCCGCGCGCTGACACGAGAGAGAGGATCTCGATGCGATTCAGTCTCGAGGCGCGGGCCTGCCCGGGCGTGAAAAACCCGAGAATTTGCGTGTGAAAGTCCTGTGAACGTGCGTCCCGTGCCCGAGGCGGGCTCTACCATGGGGCTCGCTCAGAGAGGTATCGGGGCTACTGATGAACTCGCAGCATGGGACAGTCCGTCTCGCCGTGATCGACAACGACAGCGGCTTCCTGCACGTGCTCGGGAGGCGCTTCGACGCGGCCGGCTGGGAGTACCGGGTCAACTCCTCGCACGTTCCGCCCGACGAGCTGGTCGCGATGAAGCTGAACGCGGTGCTCGTCGATATCGCGGTCCTCGGCCCGCTCGGCTGGGAGTTCCTCGAGCGAGTCTGCGGGATGCTGCCCGACCTCGGGGTGATCGTCTGCACGCAGGGCTCGACCGTCGCCCAGCGGGTCCGCGGCCTGCGCCTCGGCGCCGACGACTGGATCGCCAAGCCCTCCCACCCTGAGGAGGTGATGGCGCGGATCGAGGCCGTAGTCCGCCGCCGCCGCCGCAGTCGCTCCCGCGACGAGCAGGGGCCGGTCGTCGCCGGCGAGATCGAGATCCGCGCCGACCAGTTTCAGGCTTTCGTCTCCGGCCACAGCCTCGAGCTCACCCGGCGCGAGTTCGAGCTCATGCAGGTCCTCGCCGAGGTTTCCGGCCGGGTGATCGAACGCGAGGAGATCTACCAACGCGTGTGGGGCTACGCCATGGCGCACGGCGACCGCTCCGTGGACGTCTTCGTCCGCAAGCTGCGCTCGAAGCTGCAGCGGACGTCGCCAGGCTGGGAGTACATCCACACGCACTTCGGGGTCGGCTACCGGTTCGAGCCCGAGCAGCGCGACGGCGAGTCCGAGCTGCCGGTGGCGTCGGCGGCCCGGGACGAGGCGGCGGCCGACGACCCGGTCGCCCAGTTGCGCTAGCGCGTTCACCGCTTTTTCACACCGCCACGACCGCCGCGTAACAAGCTTCGGGTCAAGCGGTGCGAGTGTGCTCGCGAAGCACCGATGGAGGAGCTCGACGTGTGCCAGAGCCCTCCGGTTCCAAACCAACTCAGAAGGAGACCTAGAGAAGTGATCTCTAAGCAGTGGCTCTTTGCCGCGGGTGCCAGCGCCGTCCTCGCTCTCGGCGTTGCCGCGTGCGGCGGCGACGATGACTCCACCGCCAGCGACGGCGGCGACACCGCCAGCGGCCTCTCCGGCTCGATCACCATCGACGGTTCGTCGACGGTGCAGCCGTTCGCCGAGGCGGCGGCGGAGCTGTTCAACGAGGCGAACCCCGATGTCAACGTCACCGTCGGCGCCGCCGGCACGAGCGGCGGGTTCGAGAAGTTCTGCGCCGGCGAGACCGACATCTCCGACGCCTCGCGCGAGATCGAGCCCGAGGAGGAGGATCTCTGCAAGAAGGGCGGGGTCACCTACACCGGCTTCCAGGTCGCCAACGACGGAATCTCGATCGTGACCAACCCGGCGCTCGAGATCAGCTGCCTGACGACCGATCAGCTCGCGCAGCTGTGGACCGACGACAGCGTCACCAACTACAGCGAGCTGGGCGACGACGCCGACACCGGCGACCCGCTGCCGGATGCGGAGGTCAGCCTCTACGGCCCGGGTACGGACTCCGGCACGTTCGACTACTTCACCGACGCGATCAACGGTGAGGAGGGCGTCAGCCGCAAGGAGTACCAGGCGTCCGAGGACGACAACGTGCTCGTCCAGGGCGTCGAGGGCGACGAGAACGGCTCCGGCTACTTCGGGTTCTCCTACTACGAGCAGAACCAGGACAGCCTGAACCTGGTCGCCGTCGACGGTGGCGACGGCTGCGTCGCGCCGAGCGCCGAGACGATCCAGGACGGCACCTACACCCCGCTGTCGCGACCCCTGTTCATGTATCCGTCCGACGAGGCGCTCCAGAAGCCGGAGGTCGCCGGGTTCGTCCAGTTCGTCGCTGACAACTACGAAACGATCGCCGAGCAGTCCCTGATCGTCCCGATGGACGCGACCCAGGGCAGCGAGACGCAGGCGACCGTGGAGCAGGCGGTCGGCTAAGACCCCTCGAGGGGCCGCCGGCCGACACACGAGCACACGGTGGAAGCCGGCACTCAAGCGGTGGGCGCGGCGTCGGGGGCTTCGGCCCTCGGCGTCCGTCGCCGCCGCCGCGGCGAGGAGGTCATCCGCGCCCTCCTGTTCTGCGCCGCGGCGATCTCGGTCCTGACGACGATCCTGATCGTCGTCGCCCTGCTGAAGGAGTCGATCCCGTTCTTCCAGGACGTCGGCGCGTCGTTCTTCACGGACGCCGAGTGGTCGCCGCTGTTCAACGACCCGGAGTTCGGCGTCCGCCCCCTGATCATCGGCACCTTCCTGATCACGGGGATCGGGATCCTGGTCGCGGTCCCGCTCGGGCTCGGATCGGCGGTCTACCTCTCCGAGTACGCGAGCCCGCGAATGCGCCGGACGATCAAGCCGATCCTCGAGGTCCTGGTCGGGGTGCCGACGATCGTCTTCGGCTATTTCGCGCTCACCTTCATCACCCCGACCCTGCTTCAGGACATCCTCCATCTCGACGTCCAGGTCTTCAACGCGTTGGCGGCCGGGTTGATCATGGGGTTCATGATCGTGCCGACGGTCGCCTCGATCTCGGAGGACTCGATGTCGGCGGTCCCGCAGGGCCTGCGCGAGGGCGCCTACGGGATGGGGGCGACCAAGCGCCAGGTCGCGACCAGGGTCGTCTTCCCGGCGGCGATCTCCGGGATCGTCGCGTCGATCGTGCTCGGCGTTTCGCGCGGCGTCGGCGAGACGATGATCGTCCTGATCGCCGCCGGCCTGAGCCCGAGCAGCAGCCTCAACATTCTCGACCCGCACGCGACCGTGACCGCGTTCATGGGCGCGACCGCGAAGGGCGACAACCCGGCCGGGACCGTCGGCTACCAGTCGATCTTCGCGCTTGGGCTGACGCTGTTCGTGCTCACCCTGCTGATGAACATGGTCGCGATCCGCTTCGTCCGCAAGTACAGGCAGGTCTACGAGTGAGCGCCTCCGCCGAAGCCGCGGTCGCCGGCGCCGTCCGCACCAGGTTCGAGTCCGGACGCTCGACCCGGATCTGGGAGCTGATCTTCAAGGGCTGCCTCGCCTCCAGCATCGTCGCCTGCCTGATCGTGCTCGTCGTCCTGCTCGCGCAGGTGTTCAGCGAAGGGCTCGGCTCGCTGAGCCTCAGCTTCCTCACCGACACGCCCTCGCGGATCGACCCGGCCAGCTCCGGGATCGGCCCGGCGCTCACCGGCACCCTGTGGCTGATGCTGGTCTGCACCGCGTTCATCATCCCCGTCGGCGTCGCGACCGCCGTCTACCTGGAGGAGTACGCGAACAGCGAGCGCTGGTTCAACCGCTTCATCGAGGTCAACATCCAGAACCTCGCGGCGGTTCCGTCGATCGTCTACGGCGTGCTCGGGCTCGCCTTCCTGGTCCGCGGGCCGCTCTCGCTGGGCCACGTGCTGCTCGCCGGCGGGCTCACCCTCGGCCTGCTGGTGCTGCCGGTGCTGATCGTGGCCGGCCGCGAGGCGATCCGCGCCGTGCCGCCGTCGATCCGCGAGGGATCGATGGCGCTCGGGGCGACGCAATGGCAGACGATCTGGAAGCAGGTGCTGCCCGCGTCGCTGCCGGGGATCGCGACCGGGGCGATCCTCTCGCTCTCGCGGGCGATCGGCGAGACCGCGCCGCTGATCGTGATCGGCGCCGCTGCCTTCGCGACCTCGTCTCCGACCGGGATCTTCGACGACGTCACCGCCCTGCCAATCCAGATCTTCAGCTGGATCTCGGATCCGCAGGAGGAGTACAAGGCGCTCGCGGCCGCCGGGATCATCGTCCTGATGGTGATCCTGCTGGCGATGAACGCGGTCGCGATCTGGCTCCGGAACAGATACGAGAAGAAGTGGTGACGGTGCTTCGCGTGGCACTACCCACCGGAGGTGATTAGCTTGGAAGGCAGAGTCGTGACCGATCCAGAGAAAACGCAGGACGAACGTGCGATCCCCGGTTTGAACCTCGCCGGGACCGTCGCCGAGACCCACTCCGACGGGGCGGGCAGACGCGGCTTCACCAGTCGCGAGGCCGTCTTCGAGCTCGGCGACGTGACGGTCTCCTACGGTGGCAACCCGGCGGTCGCCGACGTCTCGATGGCGATGTACAAGAACGCGATCACGGCGCTGATCGGTCCTTCCGGGTGCGGCAAGTCGACGCTGATCCGCTGCCTCAACCGGATGAACGACCTGATCCCCTCCGCCGCCGTGACCGGCAGCGTCCGGTACCACGGCCAGGACATCTACGCCGCGGACGTCGACGCGGTCGAGGTCCGCAAGCGGATCGGCATGGTGTTCCAGAAGCCGAACCCGTTCCCGAAGTCGATCTTCGACAACATCGCCTTCGGGCCCCGGATCCTCGGGATGGACGGGAACATGGACGAGATCGTCGAGGGTGCGCTCCGTCGCGCCGCGCTCTGGGACGAGGTCAAGGACCGCCTCGACACGAACGCCTTCGGGATGTCGGGAGGCCAGCAGCAGCGACTCTGCATCGCCCGCTGCCTCGCCGTCAACCCGGACGTGATCCTGATGGACGAGCCCTGCTCCGCCCTCGACCCGATCTCGACCGGGAAGATCGAGGACCTGATGATGGAGCTGAAGCAGGACTACTCGATCGTGATCGTCACCCACAACATGCAGCAGGCGGCGCGGGTGTCGGACATGACCGCCTTCCTGATCGTCAAGCTCGACGCCGACGAGAGGCACCGCCAGGGACGCCTGATCGAGTACGACGTGACCGAGAAGATCTTCACCAACCCCTCGGACCAGCGGACAGAGGACTACGTGACCGGGAAGGTCGGCTGATGCCCGACAGCGTCAGGATCCACTACCAGGAGGAGCTCGAGAAGCTCGAGGCGCGGGCGCTCGACGGGCTCGATCTGGTTGTCGCCCAGCTCGCGCGGGCGATCGAGACGGTCGAGCACCAGGACACCGAGCTCGCCGAGCTGGTCGTCGCCAGCGACGACGTCATCGACGGCCGCTACCTCGAGGTCCACCAGTCGATCCTCACCCTGCTTGCGACCCAGTCCCCGGTCGCCACCGACCTGCGGTTGATCTCCGCTCTCCTGCACATGATGAAGGGGATCGAGCGGATGGGCGACCAGTGCGTCAACATCGCGAAGCTGATCCCGATCGTCGGCCACGATCCGCCCGCCGATGACCGGATCGTCGGCGACATCGTGACGATGGGCAAGCAGGTGAAAATCCAGCTCGCCCAGGCGAAACGCGCCTTCGAGGGCCGCGACGTCGAGATGGCCCGCGACCTGGTGCGCCAGGACGACGTCGTCGACAACCTCAACAAGGAGATCTTCCGGATCGCGCTCGAGATCGGCGACGACCATGACCGCCGCGAGTGGGCGATGACGATGATCCTCGTCGCCCGCGCGATCGAGCGGATCGGCGACAACACGGTAGACATCGGCGAGCAGGTGGCCTTCATCGTCACCGGGCTCTTTCGCGAGTTCCAGGACGCCTCGCACCCGGGCGAGCCCGTCCCGCAGTAGGGCGTCTAGCCCAGGACCGACGTCAAGGTCGCCGCGAGCTGCTCGGCCCGCGGCCGGAACGGCGGGTGGACCTCGAGCAGCAGCGGCGCCGCGTGGACGCTGAGCAGCGGCGCGATCCGGTCCCAGGGCAGCGTTCCGCGGCCGGGGGGGAGGTGGAGGTCGAGCCGCAACGGGTCGATCCCCAGCTCCTCGCCGACGGTCCGCCGGCGGGCGCCGAGGTTGTCGTGGACGTGAAAGAGGCTGGTCTGATGGAAGGCCGGCTCGCAGAGCAGCTCGACCGTCGTATTGCGCAGGTCGGCCGAGATGTGTGCGTGGCCGAGGTCGAGGCAGATCGCGAGCGCCGGCGAGTCGATCCGCCGCGCCAGGCCGCGCAGCAGCGACGGGCTCGCCGAGAGCACCTCGGGGCCGGGGAAGACAGGCGCCAGGTTCTCGATCGCGATCGTCAGCTCGAGTCGCTCCGCGAGCCGGGCGAGGTGGGAGAGCGAGTGCGCCTCGGCGACCAGCGCCGCCTCCGAGCCGCGGCCCTCCGGGAGCGCCATCGCGTGGTACACGACCTGTCGGGCGTCGAGCTCGGCAGCGTAGGAGAGCAAATTCTGAAAGGCGCGATCGCCGTCGCGGGACCCGGCTCGCAGGTCGGCGGGGGCGTGTAGGACGGCCTTCAGCGACGTCGTCGCCAGGGCCCCGGCGGCTGCGACCGCGTGGCTGGTCGTCAGCCGGGCGACCTCGAGCACCGAGAGCGGCGGCGCGTGCAGCTGGACCCAGTCGAAGCCCGCCGCCTCGTAGGACTTGAGCAGCGGCGCCGACGCCCACCATTCATGCGGAACGTTGATCCCCAGCCGCCCGGCGAGCGGCTCGGAGCCGGGGTCGGTGACGGCCGGCGTTGCGGCCGGTCGCCCACTCGTCTGCTGGACGGCCATCACCAAGCAGGTTCCCGCCAAACCCCGCTTTTTCAGTGAAATGCAGGTGAACAGGATGTGAAGCTCGCGTTACCGCAGGCGCGAGCGCTTCCGAGCCGCATCCGCGTGATTTGGCATGATCGGAACGTGCTCTGCGCAGCGGTGGACATCGGCTCGAATACCACCCGCGTGCTCGTCGCCGAACCCCAGGAGGGGCAGCTGCGAAAGGTGATGGAGCAGCGTGCCTACACGCGCTTCGACAAGGACTCGAAGCGCAAGGGCAAGATCACTCCCGAGAAGATCGCCGAGCTCGCCGAGGTGGTCACCACCCAGGTGCGGCTCGCCCAGGAGCTCGGCGCGGAGGCGATCCGGATCGTCGCCACCGCCGCGATTCGCGAGTCGAAGAACGCCGAGCAGGCGGCGGAGCTGATCGCCGAGGCGGCCGGGATGCCGGTCGACGTCCTGTCCGAGGAGGAGGAGGGGCGGCTGGCGTTCATCGGCGCGACCAAGACGCTCGGCCATCCGGTCGAGGGTGACATCGGCGTCGTCGACGTCGGCGGCGGCTCGTCGGAGATCATCCTCGGTACCGTCGCCGAGGGCGTCCGTCAGGTCCGTTCGTTCAAGATCGGCTCGGGCGCGGTCGCCGAGGAGTTCCTCACCAACGACCCGCCGTCGGCCTCCGAGGTCCGCGCCCTGCGCGACTACATCAACGATTTCTTCGACGGGGAGTCCGTCGACCAGCCGGCGCAGGCGGTCGCGGTCGGCGGCAGCGCAACCTCGCTGCGAACGCTGGTCGGCGCTGTGCTCGAGTACGAGACGCTCGAGCGCGCCGTCCGCGTGCTGACCAGCGACCCGATCGCCGACGTGGCGAAGAAGTTCGAGCTCGACCCGCGGCGGGTGCGCATCCTGCCGGCCGGGGTGCTGATCCTCGAGAAGCTCTCCGAGCTGCTCGGCCAGCCGCTTCAGATCGGCAAGGGCGGCCTGCGCGAGGGGATCATCCTCGATCTCCTGAACGACACCACGAACGGCACCCCGGCGGCCCTGGCGGCATAGCCCGAACCCCTTTAGGCTGCGCGGGATGGCGAAGGCTCGCCCGATCCCCGAGCTCGGCAAGGACGACCAGTTTGCAGCCGCCGCCGCCAAGGTGGTCGCGGTGCGCACGCGGGAGCTCGCCGACGCTGCCGAGGGGGTGCTCGACACCTCCGACATCGAGCGCGTCCACGACATGCGGGTCGCGACCAGGCGCCTGCGGGCGGCGCTCGAGGTATTCGAGGCGTGCTTTCCGAAGCGGCGCTTTCGCGATGCTCTGAAGGACGTCAAGGCGCTCGCCGACGCGCTCGGGGAGCGACGCGACCGCGACGTCCACATCGCCGCCCTGGTCGAGTTCGAAGCGGCGGTCGGGCCGGCCGATCGGCCCGGGATCCGGAACTTCATCGGCCGCCTGCGCGACGAGCAGGCCGAGGCCAACGTGGCGCTCGCCCCGTACGTCACCGCGGAGCGGGTCGCCGCCCTCTGCGATCGCCTCGACGAGCTCGTCGCCGAGGCCCGCGCTTTGATAACAACTCCGGCCACCGCCTCGGCTTCGCCTGCGGGGGTGCCGGGTCTCGACGAAGGGTCGGAGCCTGAGCCGGAGCCGGTCGAACCCGCAGCGGCCGGCGATGCGAGCCCTGCTGCGGTCAATCCGGCGACCGCCGCCCCGGCGGTCACCAACGGGGGCGAGCCGAGGTGAAGGCGAAGCCGGCTCGGAAGCTGGACCCGCAGGCGCCGCTGGTCGAGAACGCGGCGTGGATCGTCCGCACGCGGCTCGACGAGATGCGCTCCTTCGTCCCCGCGGCGCTCGATCCCGAGTGCGCGACCGAGCAGCACGACCTGCGGATCGCCGCGAAACGGCTGCGCTACGTGCTCGAGGCGACCGGGTTCTGCTTCGGCGGCTCCGCCGACGCGGCACGCCGGCGGGCGCGGGACATCCAGGACGTGCTCGGCGAGCTCCACGACTGCGACGTGATGATGCCGCGGGTCGCCGACCACGTCGACCGCCTGCGCAGCGCGGACGCGGTCGCGATCCGCAAGCGCGCCGGCGACGCGAAGGACCTCGACCCGGCGCTCGTCGCCCGGGTGCCGCACCGGACCTCGTACCGCGGGCTCGAGGTGCTGGCCGTCCACGTCGAGGCTCGCCGGGGGGTGCTGTTCGCCCGGTTCGTCGAGCTCTGGGGCGAGCTCGAGAGCAACGGGACCTGGGAGCGCCTCGAGCGTGCGATCGACCGCAAGGTGCGCGAGCTGCGCGAGCGTCAGGCGGCGATCGAACGCGCCGAGCGGGCGGCCCGCGAGCTCGAGGCCGCGGAGGAGGCCGAGCGCGAGGCCGCCGCACGTGCGCGCCGTGCGGCCGATGCGCTCGCCGAGGCCCGCCGGATGCAGGAGGGCCCGGGCGCTACCTAGTGCGTACCGCCGTGTTCGTGGGGGTACGGTGAACCGCGTGGCAGGGAAGCAGAGCTCCGGTTCGCGGCGCGGCCTTCCCATGGTCGCAACTCTTGCCGTCATCGCGCTCGGGGCCGGGGTCGCGGCCGCGGCGACCGCCGGGGCGCCCGGGATCGGCGATCCCTACTTCCCGAAGGCCGGCAACGGCGGTTACGACGTCGGCCACTACAGGCTCAAGCTGCGTTACACGCCTGACACGGGCAGTTTCTTCGCCCGGGCGACGATCGCGGCGACCGCGACCGCGGAGCTGAGCAGCTTCCAGCTCGACTATCGAGGCCCGCGGGTGCGCTCGGTCATCGTCGCCGGCAGTGCCGCGGCGTTTCGCCGTTCCGGGCAGGAGCTGATCGTCACGCCGGCGACCGCGATCCCGCAGGGAGCGGCGTTCACGACCGTCGTTTCTTACCGCGGCCGCCCCCACTCGATCACTGATGCCGACGGGTCGAAGGAGGGCTGGGTGCGAACCGACGACGGCGCCGTCGTCGTGGGAGAGCCGCGGGGCTCGCCGACCTGGTTCCCGTGCAACGACCATCCGACGGACAAGGCGACCTTCGACTTCCGGATCACGGTGCCGAAGCGGGTCGAGGCGGTCGCCAACGGCGCCCTGCTCGAGCGTCGCCCTCACGGCCGCTGGGTGAGCTGGTCCTACGCCGCCGACCAGCCGATGGCGACCTACCTGGCGACGGCGACGATCGGCAACTTCCGGCTGCGGCGCTCGAGCTTCGACGGGATCGACTCGCTGGTCGCCGTCGATCCCCGCGAGGCGAGGAGCTCGAAGGCGCCCCTGAGCAGGATGAAGCGGATCACCCGCCTGTTCGCGAGGCTCTTCGGGCCCTACCCGTTCGGCCAGACCGGGGCGATCGTCGATCGGGCGCCGCAGGTCGGCTACGCGCTCGAGACCCAGACCCGCCCCATCTACTCCGAGGCCCCGGACGAGATCACCGTCGCCCACGAGATCGCCCATCAGTGGTTCGGCGACTCGGTCAGCGTCGCGCGCTGGGAGGACATCTGGCTCAACGAGGGCTTCGCCACCTGGGCCGAGTGGCGATGGGCCGAGGAGGCCGGGGGGGATACGACGGCGGAGGTGTTCGAGCGGCTCGAGCGCACGCCGGCGGACCGGACCAACATCTGGGACCCGCCCCCGGGAACGCCCGGCGGGCCAGCGAACCTGTTCGCCGACTCCGTCTACGTGCGCGGCGGGATGACGCTCGAGGCGCTCCGCCAGCGGATCGGCGAGGATGCGTTCTACGCCACCCTGCGCACCTGGGCGGCCGACCACGCCTACGGCAACGCGACGATCGAGGAGTTCATCGCGCTCGCCGAGGCCCAGTCCGCCCAGGACCTCGACGCGCTGTTCCAGAAGTACCTCTACGACCCCGGCAAGCCGGAGCCCGTCGCCGTCAGTCCGGGAACTCGGCCGGTCGCTTCTCGAGGAAGGCGCTGACCGCTTCCGGCGGCGCGGTGCCGAACGTGCTCATGATCTGCTGACGGTCCTCGAACTCGATCGCCGCCTGCTCGGACGCCAGCTCGAGCGCGGTCCACATCCCTCGCTTTGTCAGCCGCACGCCCCAGGGGGCGAGACCGGCGATCTGCGTCGCGGCCTCGAGTGCTCGACCGGCCAGGTCGTCGTCCGGCACGACGTCCGCAACCAGGCCGATCCGCAGTGCTTCGCCGGCATCGACGCGGCGGCCCGTCAGCATCAGCTCGTGCGACCGGGACGCGCCGATCAGGCGCGGCAGCAGCCAGCTCGTGCCCATGTCGCAGTTCGACACGCCGATGTTGATGAAGGCGGCGCGGAAGACGGCCGACTCGCTCGCGTAGCGGATGTCGCACCCGAGCGCGAGCGCGAGCCCGAAGCCCGCCGCGGGGCCGTTGACGGCCGCGATCACGGGCTGGGGCACGTCCCTGAGCCCCAGGATCAAGCGGGACATGTGCTCCTGATTTCCGAGCCGGTCCCGTGCCGCGTCGCTGCCGTCGTTGCCCGGCGCCGAGCCGTAGCCGCGCAGGTCCAGCCCGGCGCAGAAGCCGCGCCCCGCCCCGGTCAGGACGACGGCGCGGCACGCGCGGTCTTCGGCGGTCGATCGCAGCTCCGCGCGCAGCGCATCACACAACTCGGCGGTCATCGCGTTGAGCTGGTCGGGCCGGTTGAGCGTGATTCGCCGCACGTGCGGCGCCGGTTCGTCGACGAGTGTCAGAGCTTCCATGGTCGAATAGTTACCGCTCTGTGAACAGGACGTTGCGGACCACGGCCCGGCGCTAGCCTGTCTGACGAACGCAGTGGAGCCGACCGAGACCGAGATCGCGCAGCCGACGGGAGTCGACGAGCAGCCCGCGCCCCCCGCGCGCGACCGTGAGCCGGACCTCGAGGACCCGGCCCTCTACTTCAACCGCGAGCTCTCCTGGCTCGACTTCAACGACCGCGTCCTCCAGCTGGCCGAGGACCCGTCGGTGCCGCTGCTCGAGCGGGTCAAGTTCGCGGCGATCTGGGAGTCGAACCTCGACGAGGAGTTCATGGTCCGGGTTGCGAACCTCCAGGACGTGGTCGAGTCCGGCACCCAGGCCAGCGCGGCTGACGGGATGACCGCGACGGAGATCCTGGCCGCCGTACGCGAGCGGGTCCTGGTCCAGCGCACGCGTGCCGGTGCGACCGTCGAACGGGACCTGCGCCCGGCCCTGGCGGAGCACGGGATCAGGATCCTGACTCCCGAGCAGGCGTCGCCGGAGGAGCGCGAGGAGCTCGACCAGCTGTTCGAGCGCCAGGTCTTCCCCGTCCTCACCCCGCTCGTGATCGGCCGTGGGCGGCCGTTCCCGTACATCTCCAACCTCTCCCTTTCACTGGTCGTCGTCCTCCGCGATCCCGAGAAGGACAACGAGATCCTCGCCCGCGTCAAGGTCCCGAAGGAGCTGTTGCGGCGTTTCCTCTCGGTCGGCGAGAGCGGTCACACGCTGGTCCCGCTCGACGCCCTGATCGCCGCCAACCTCGGCTTGCTGTTCCCGGGGATGGAGGTGCTCGAGCACTCGCTGTTCCGGGTCACGCGCGACACCGACTACGACGTCTCCGACGAGACCGACGATCTCCTGCAGGCGGTCGAGGAGCAGGTCCGGCGGCGACGCTTCGGCGAGGTCGTGCGGCTGGAGATCGACGCGGGGATGAGCGAGCCGCTGCGCGACCAGCTCACCGCGGCGCTCGGCGCGTCGGCCGACGAGGTCTATGAGATCGATGGGCTGATGGACCTCGGCGACCTCTGGGACGTCGTCGGCCTTCCCGGTCACGACGACCTGCGCTTCCCGCCGTTCACCCCGGTCACCCCGCCGCGACTGCTGCTCGGCGCGGAGGGCAAGGAGGGCAACCTGTTCGCGGCGATCCGCGCCGGCGACATCCTCGTCCACCACCCCTACGACTCGTTCACGACCACCGTGGAGCGCTTCGTCAAGCAGGCGGTCTCCGACCCCGACGTGCTCGCGATCAAGCAGACGGTCTACCGGACGAGCGCCGACTCGCCGCTCGTCCCGGGCCTGATCGAGGCGGCCGAGCGCGGCAAGCAGGCGGTCTGCCTGGTGGAGCTGAAGGCGCGCTTCGACGAGAACGCCAACATCCGCTGGGCGAAGAAGCTCGAGCAGGCAGGGGTCCACGTCGTCTACGGGATCCCGGCGCTGAAGACCCACGTGAAGTGCGTGCTGGTCGTCCGGCGCGAGGGCGAGGGCGTCCGCCACTACGTCCATATCGGGACCGGCAACTACAACCCGAAGACGGCCCGCATCTACACCGACCTCGGCCTCTTCACCTCGAACCCGGAGATCGGCGCCGACATCGCCGAGATGTTCAACTCGCTGACCGGCTACGCCCGCCCCCGCGACTACCGCAAGGTGCTGGTCGCACCGTTCAGCCTGCAGAAGGGCCTTCTGAACGAGATCGAGCGGACGATCGAGTCGCATTCGCCCGCGACCCCGGGGCGGATCCGGCTGAAGATGAACTCACTGCTGGACGCGCCCTCGATCCGGGCGCTGTACCGCGCGTCGCAGGCGGGGGTCGATGTGCAGATCAACGTCCGCGGGATCTGCGCCCTGCGCCCCGGCGTCGCGGGCGTCTCCGACCGGATCACCGTGACGTCCATCGTCGGGCGCTTCCTCGAGCACTCGCGGATCTACTCGTTCGAGCGCCACGGCGAGGCGGCCAGCATCTACATCGGCTCCGCCGACCTGATGCCGCGCAACCTCTACAACCGGGTCGAGCTGGTGACCCCGATCTTCGATGGCAAGGTCCGCGCCGAGCTCCTCGACGTGCTCGACCGCTCGCTCGCCGACAACACCAACACCTGGGAGCTGGGCGAGGATGGCAGCTGGACCAGGCGGCGCCCCGACGGCGAGCCGCGCTCGGTGCAGAGCGAGCTGATCCAGCGCCATACCGAGCGCTCCGCTTCGACCGCCAAGGCCGAGTCGACGGCGACGTAGGCCCCAGCGGGGGGCCGGCACAGTGACCGTCGAACAGCACGACGCGCACGGCTTCTGGCTCGGCGAGGCCCCGCCGGCCCCGCCCGCGCCGCCGCTCGAGGGCGAGCGCAGCGCCGATGTCGTCGTCGTCGGCGGCGGCTACACGGGGCTGTGGACGGCCTGGCACCTGAAGCGCCTGGAGCCGGAGGCGAGCGTGATCGCCGTCGAGGCCGGGGCCTGCGGTGAGGGTCCGAGCGGCCGCAACGGCGGCTTCGTCAACGGGCTCTGGTTCAGCCTTCCCACCCTCCGGCGGCGGTTCGGCGATGCGCCGGCGATCGCCGTCGCGCGCGCCGCGCAGGACTCGGTCGCCGCGATCGGGGAGTTCTGTCGCGAGCAGGACGTCGACGCCTGGTATCGCCGGGCCGGCTACCTGCAGGTCTCGACCGCGCCCGCCTGGGACGACGCGACGGACCCGGTCCTGGCCGCGTGCCGCGAGCTGGGCGAGCCCGATGCGTGCGTGCCGCTCGGCGCCGACGCCGTTCGCGCCCGCTGCGCGTCGCCGATCTTCCGCGGCGGCGCCTTCTACCCCGGTGCCGCGACCGTGCAGCCGGCCCGGCTGGCGCGCGGGCTCGTCGCCCGGGTCCGCGAAGCCGGCGTCGAGGTGTTCGAGCACAGCGAGGCCGGGCCCGTACGCCGGCGTGGCGGCGAGGTCGTCGTCGATGTCGGCGGTGGCAGGGTGAGCGCGCGCGCGGCCGTGATCGCGACCGGCGGCGGGATCGCCGCCCTGCCGCGGATGCGCCGGCGGCTCACCCTGACGTCGAGCCACATCGTGATCACCGAGCCGGTGCCGGACCTGCTCGAGGAGATCGGCTGGACGGGCGACGAGTGCATCACCGACTCGCGGGCGATGGTCCACTACTTCCGCACCACCCCCGACGGGCGGATCGCCTTCGGCTGGGGCGGGGGACGGGTCGGGTTCGGCGCCCGCACCGGCGGGCGCAACGAGCGCGACCCGGAGGTGGTCGAAGAGCTGCGCCGCCACCTGCTGCGCTTCTTCCCCGGGCTCGCCGGCCGGCGACTCGAGCACGCCTGGGGCGGGCCGATCGACGTGTCACCGAGCCACCTGCCGGTGATCGCCGAGCTCGAGCCCGGCGTCCACTGCGCATTCGGGTACACCGGCCACGGCGTCGGCCCCTCGCACCTGCTCGGCCGCTCGCTGGCGTCGCTGGCGCTCGACCGCCGCGACGAGCCGACCCGGCTCGCGTTCGTTGACCCGCCGGTAGAGCGCGTCCCGCCGGAGCCGTTTCGCTGGCTGGGGGGCTCGCTCATCCGCCGCGCGATCGTGCGGAAGGAGGAGGCGCTCGAGCAGGACCGCCGGCCGGGCCTCCTGACGCGCGCGGTAGCCGGGATCCCGGAGCGGATCGGCATCCACGTCGGGCGCTAACGAACGCCGGTGCGTGGTCAGCGAACCCAGCTGACGTTGTAGGCGTTCTTGACCGCCACGTGAGGGTCGCTGCCGTCGGCGTCGGCGATCACGATCTGCGAGTCGCGGCGACCGGCGTGCTGGGTGTAGGCGATCCGCTTGCCGTCCGGCGAGTAGACCGGATCCGACACGTCGCCGGTCCCGTCGGTCACCGCGACGAGGTGCGTGCCGTCGCGATTGATCGTGAAGATCTGTGTGGGGAACGGCGGATCGTCGCCGACGGTGGCATAGAAGATGATCCGCTTGCCGTCCGGGGAGAAGCTCGGGCTGTAGGCGCGGGCATCGCTGAGGCGCCTGATCTTGCCGCCGGAGGACCGCATCGTGAAGAGCCCGTCGCCGGCGCCGTCGAAGGCCAGGGTCTTGCCATCGGGCGAATAGGCCGGGGAGTAATGGCTCTCGTTCGACGGCGTGAGCTGCTTCTCGTTCCTTCCGGCCCGGCTGATCACCCAGATCTCGCCCTTGCGGTGGAAGGCGATCCGGCGCCCGCTGGGGGAGAACGACGGGTCGCCGTCGATCGGGACGCCATGGGTCAGCTTGCGGACGTGGCCGCCGTCGGCGTCCGCGATGTAGATGTCGTCGTTGTGGATGTGGCCGTGCTCGCGCGCGAAGGCGATCTCGCCCTCCGGTCCGGCTGTGACGCCCGCCGCGTTCCGAGCCAGCCGCTGGCGGTGCTCGCCTGACACGGACGATTTGTATGCCGCCGCCTCGGAGTTGAAGTACAGGTGCTCACCGCCCTTCGGCGCGGCCCCTCCCGCCGTGGTGACGACACCGACCGTGCCCGCGATGAGCGCGCCCGCGACGATTGCCCTTCCCCTCATCGCCCGCCATTATCGACGACCCGGTGCCCGCGCGCCACCCGCCGGGACGCGACCTACGATGGGTCGGTGCCGGCCAAGCGCACGATCGCCCACCTCGACATGGACGCCTTCTACGTCGCGGTCGAGCTGTTGCGGCGGCCGGAGTTGCGCGGCAAGCCGGTGATCGTCGCCGGCCGCGGCCCTCGCGCCGTGGTCACGACGGCCAGCTACGAGGCGCGCCCGTTCGGGGTCGGCTCGGCGATCCCGGTCGCCCACGCCAAGCGCCGCTGTCCCGAGCTCGTCCACCTGCCGGTCGACATGGCCCACTATCGCGAGCGCTCGCGGGCTGTGATGGCGCTCGTCGACGAGCTCGGGGTGCCGACCCAGCCGGCGTCGCTCGACGAGGTCTACCTCGACCTCTCGGGCACTCCCGACCCGGTCGCGCGGATGAGCGGCCTGGTGCGGGCGATCCGCGAGCACCTCGACCTGCACGCCTCGGTCGGGATCGGGCCGAACCGCCTGGTCGCCAAGGTCGCCTCGGACTCCGAGAAGCCGCGCGGCTTCGTCGTCCTGACCCGCGAGCAGGCGGCCGAGCGCTTCGCCGCAGCGCCGCCGCGGCTGATCCCCGGGATCGGGCCGAAGACCGCCGAGCGGCTCGAGGGGCTCGGCGTGCTGACGATCGGCGACCTGCAGGCGTATCCGGCCGACGAGCTCGTGCGCCTGTTCGGCAACAGCCACGGCCACGCGCTCCACGAGCGCGCCCACTTCCGCGACGACTCACGCGTCGAGCGCGGCGAGCTCAAGTCGCGCTCGGTCGAGACCACGTTCGACTACGACATCGCGGACCTGCCGAGGCTCGAGCGGATCCTGGAGGAGCAGGTGGCGCGCCTGGCCGCCGAGCTGCGCGAGCGCCGCCTGAGCGGTCGCACGATCGGGATCAAGGTCCGCCTCGACGACTGGACCACCGTCACCCGCGTCCACACGATCGACGCCCCGACCAACGACCCCGCGGTGATCGGCGCCACCGCCCGCGCGCTGCTGCGCGCCTACGACCCGCCGCGACCCGTGCGGCTGCTCGGCGTGCGGATGGCGTCTTTCGGCGAGCCCGAGCGCCCGGCGCCGGGCGAGCCCGAGGCGCTCAGCCTGCTGCCCGCCGCGTAGCCGTTTCGGACGAACGGGGGTATCCGATAAGCCGCCTCGCTCGGCCCCGTTTCACGCCAAGCGAAAGTATCGCTGTGCATGGGATGCGTGCCTCCCGACGAGCCTGAACGTCCCTCAACTGTGCGTGTATGCCCAGTCCAGGGACGTTCGGCGAGATGCGCGCAACGGATGGTTCCAGTCTCCGCCGGACGTCGGGGGCGGTCCATGGCAGGCCGCCCGCCGAGGTGCAAACCTTTGAAGACATCGACTGGCAGTGGGGCCCGGGGTAGCTCCCCGGCCGCAGCTCACGGCCCGCCCCGCGGCGGGCCGTTGCGGTTTTCAGGCAGCTGCGTCCGCGCACGAAAAGGGCTATTCGTCGCCCCAAGCGCATATTTTCAAGGAGCAACGCTAATGCGGTTGTTGCTCTGTGGGGGCAAGACGAATGAGCACGCCATCCGACGCCCCTGGTGTCGTATCGATCAACTCGCCGACCCGTCCGCCGTAGCCGTGGACGTGCTCCTCAAGCAACCGAAGCGGCGCAACCTCCGCCACGTCCTCCGCCTCGGGCGCGCCCGCGAGGAAGCCGGGTCGAATGTCGCCGCGCCCGAACACGTCCCAACCGCCGTCTTCGAGGTGCAGGCGCAGTTCTCGCGTCAAGGCTTTCGGGCGCGCGCGGGAAGCGCTGGTCGCGACCGCGAATTTCACACTTGCATTCGTCACGCCGCTCGGCACTTCGACGGGGTCGGTGATCTCTACGTCGGCTGGAACGTTGAGTTGGTCCCAATCGGCATGCAGTGGATCGTCACCGCAGCCGCTCGCGAGAACGGCGCCCGCTATGACGGTCACATGCAAAGCGCAACCTTCCGCAGCCACGCAACTCAGCGCCGCAGGAGCTAGAGCAGCGCGAAGAGGACGACGTAGAAGATCAGCCCGACGGCCGAGACGGTGCCGACCGTCCACGCCGACCGCTCGTCGCCGCGCGCGGCGAACAGCAGCGCGCCGACCATCCCGGCGATCGGCAGCAGGAACCCGCCGACCGCGGCGGCGATCACGTAGTTGCGGTACTTGCGATCCTCGACGGGCGGCTGTTCGGCCGTCATCCGGCCGCAGCCTACGCGAGCCGCTCGAACTGCTCGTCGGAGAGCTCGACCTCGAGGGCGCCGAGGTTCTCGCGCAGGTGCTCGATCGAGAGCGTGCCCGGGATTGGCACCGTTGCGGGCGAACGCTTCAGCAGCCAGGCGAGCTTGACCTGCTGCGGTGTGGCGCCGAGCTCGTCGGCAACAGCGCCGACCATGGCCGGGTCGCCGCCGCGCAGCGGGAAGAAGGGAACGAAGCGAATCCCGCGCTCGGCGCAGTAATCCACCGCCTCGTCGTCGCGGACGTCGAGGTTGAGCTCGTTCGTGACCGCGGCGATGGGGACGACCGCCTCGGCGAGCTGGATCTGCTCGATCGAGGCCTGGGACATGCCGACCTCGGAGATCCGGCCCATGGTCCGGAACTCCGCGATCACCGACACCATCGTCTCGACGGAATACCTCGGATCGACGCGGTGCAGGTAGTAGAGCCCGATCGTCTCGGTCCGCAGCCGCTCGAGGCTCTCCTCGATCTGGCGCCGCAGTCCGTCGGGCCCGGTGCCCGTCGGCCAGGCGCCCTTGGTCGCCACGGTCAGCCCGGCCGGGAACGGGGCCAGCGCCGCCCCGATCGCCGCCTCGCTCTCGCCGCCGGCGTAGATGTGGGCGGTGTCGATGAAGTCGACCCCGGCCGCGACCGCCTGCTCGAGGAAGGCGCGGTTGGCGGGGGTGTCCGTGAGCCGGTTGGTCCCGAGCCCGATCCGCCTCACCACCGTGAGGTGACCACCTTCTTGCGGGTGTAGAACTCGACCGCGTCGCGGCCGTTGGCGTGCAGGTCGCCGTCGATCGAGTCCTTCCACCCGGAGAAGGGGAACCAGGCAACCGGCGCGGCGACGCCGACGTTGACGCCCAGCATCCCCGCCTCGGCGCCCCAGCGGTAGGCGCGCGCGGCGGCCCCGGAGGACGTGAAGATCGAGCCGGCGTTGCCGTAGCGCGAGCCGTTCGCGAACTCGAGCGCGGCGTCGAGGTCGTCGACGCGGACCACGGTCAGCAGCGGCCCGAACAGCTCCTCGCGGGCGAGCTCGGACTCGGCGTCGTCGGTGGCGACGATCGTGGGACCGATCAGCGTTCCGCCCGGCCCGGGGTCACGGCGCCCGTCCAGGACGACCTCGTCGCCGGCGGCCGCCGCCGCCTCGATCGCCGCCGCGATTCGGTCGCGCGCCTCCGGCGCGACCAGCGGGCAGACCTCGACCCCCTCCTGGTCGCCCGGGCCGACGCCGAGCTCGGTCGCGGCGGCGGCGAGCGCGTCGAGGGCGCGGTCCTGGTCGTCGTCGCTGCCGACCAGTACCGCGACCGAGCCGGCCAGGCAACGCTGCCCGCCGGCGCCGAACGCCGATGACATGATCGCCGGCACGGCCTGGTCGAGGTTGGCGTCGGGCATCACGATCAACGAGTTCTTCGCCCCGCCGAGCGCCTGGAAGCGCTTCCCGGCGGCCGCCGAGCGCTCGGCGATGTAACGGGCGGTCGACGCCTGCCCGACGAATGAGATCGCGTCGATGCCCGGGTGGTCGAGGATCGCGTTGACGGCATCGCGGGCGCCGTGGACGAGGTTGAGGACGCCGTCCGGGAGCTCGTCGATCGCATCGATCAGCTCGAACATCAGCTCCGCCGGGCGCGGGTCGCGCTCCGACGGCTTGAGGATGAAGGCGTTGCCGCAGGCGATTGCGTACGGCAGGAACCAGAGCGGGATCATCGCCGGGAAGTTGAACGGCGTGATCGCGCCGACGACGCCGACCGGCTGGCGGACGAGCTCGACGTCGACCCCGCGCGCGACGCCCTCGAGGTTCTCGCCCTTCAGCAGGTGCGGGATCCCGCAGGCGGCCTCGGTCGACTCGATCCCGCGGAGCACCTCGCCGCGGGCATCGGGGAGCGTCTTGCCCATGTCCTCGGTCACCAGGCGCGCGAGCTCCTCGCGGCGCTCCCAGAGCGCCTCGCGCAGGGCGATCACGGCCCGGGCGCGCTGCTGCGGCGAGACCTCCCGCCACGCCGGGAACGCTTCGCGCGCAGCGCGGGCGGCGGCGTCGACGTCGGTGTCGTTCGACAGCGGAACCAGGGCGCTGAGCTCTCCGGTCGCCGGGTTGCGGTCCTCGAGCGTCTCGGAGCCGGCGGCCTCGACCCAGCCACCGCCGATGTAGTTGCGAAGCGTGCGCGTTGCGGTCCCGGCTTCCATGCACTGATTGTGACGCGTTGGACTGACTCGAGCGCGTCGGTCAGGCGCCGTCGTGCGGCGCGTCGCCGCCCGAGGCGTACGGGTACCACCAGTCCTTTTCCTCGATCTCGGTCTCGATGTGGACGTGCTTCGTCTCCTGGAAGGCCTCGAGGCCCTCGCGGCCGAGCTCGCGGCCGAGGCCCGACTGCTTGAAGCCGCCGAACGGGCCGGCGTCGTTGTCGGTCAGCGGGTCGTTGAACCACACCGTTCCCGCCTTCAGCTCGCGCATGCAGCGCAGGATCGTCTTGACGTCCTGGGTGTAGACGTTGGCGCCGAGGCCGAAGCGGGTCGAGTTGGCGAGCTCGATCGCCTCGTCGAGCGAGCCCACCCGGACCAGCGGCGCGACCGGCCCGAATGTCTCCTCGGAGAGCAGCGCCGTCTGCGCGTCGGCGCCGGTGACCACCGTGGGGGCGAGGAAGTGGCCTCGCTCGTGCCCGGCGGTGTCGGCGCCCACGACCACCTCGGCGCCGGCCGCGACCGCGGCCTCGATCTGGTCCGCGACCTTCGCCCGCTGCGTCGCCGAGACCATCGGGCCGACGTCGGTGGCGGGGTCGCGCGGGTCGCCGACGACCAGCGACCTCGTGTGGTCGGCGAACGCCTCCAGATAGTCGTCGTAGATCTCGTCGAGGACGTAGAAGCGCTCGGCCGACGTGCACACCTGGCCGGCGTTGAGGAAGGCGGCCCAGGCACCGCCGCGGGCGGCGACCTCGAGCTTGTCGGCGACGTCGGCGCAGACGATGAACGGGTCCTTGCCACCCATCTCGAGGTTGACGCGAGCGACGCGCTCGGCGCACACCGCGGCGATCCGCTTACCGGTCTCGACCGAGCCCGTGAACGCCACGCACTCGATCCGCTCGTCGGCGACGATCGCCGCCCCCACGTCCCCGGCGCCCGCGACGATGTTGACCACGCCGGCCGGGAGGTGGTCGAAACAGGCCGCGGCGGCGAGGGTCGCCAGCGGTGTCAGCTCCGACGGCTTCGAGACCGTGGCGTTGCCCGCGGCGAGCGCCGGCGCGAGCTTCCAGGTCAGCAGCAGCAGCGGGTAGTTCCAGGGGACGATGCAGCCGACCGGGCCGACCGGGTCCTTGACCACCAGCGCGAGCTGCGAGGACTCGATCGACGGGATCACCCGGCCGGCGGAGTCGCGGCCGATCTCGGCGTAGTAGTCGAAGGCGGCCGCGGTCCAGCCGACCTCGTCGGAGTTCTCGATCAGGGGCTTGCCGCCCTCGAGCGTCATCAGCTCGGCGAGCTCGTCGGTGCGCGAACGCAGCCTGGCCGCCACCTCGTGCAGCATCTCGGCGCGCTCGACCGCGGGCGTGCCCTCCCACCCCCGCTGCGCCTCCGCGGCGGCCGCGATCGCCGCGTCGAGCTGCTGCTCCGAGGGGGCGTTGACGGTCGCGATCGTCGACTCGTCGAACGGGTTCTCGACCGCGATCTCGGTCCCCTCCCCGGCCACTCGCTCGCCGCCGATCGCCAGCATCGTCTGCGCCTCTCCCACGGGTCGATGCTACCGCCAGGCTTTGGGCGTCCCTGAGTGGGTAGCTCGAGGTCGCATGGACGAAGGGAATCGCCAGGTCGACCTCCGAGCAGGCGGAGCGGCGCGGGGAAAGCGAGGAGGAACGGCTCGACCGCAACCTCATGGAACTGCTCCAGGAGCTCCGGGTCGCCAGTATCGGCGTCCAGTTCCTGTTCGCATTCCTGCTCGTGGTGCCGTTCCAGCAGGGCTTCGTGGAGGTGACGGACTTCGAGAAGCGCGTCTACTACGTGACCCTGCTGTTGACCGCGGCCGCCGGCATCTGCCTGATGGCGCCGGTCGCCCGCCATCGGCTCCGCTTCCGCGACCAGGACAAGCGGTGGATCGTCGCCTCGTCGCACAAGTACGCGATCGTCGGGATGGCCCTGCTCGCGCTGGCGATCAGCGGCGCTGATCCTGCTGATCTCGCACTACGTGTATGACGGCGCCACTGCCGCGGTCGCGACCGCGGCCGTGTTCCTGGCGATCGGCTGGATCTGGTTCGGCGCTCCGCTGGTGCGCGAGCTGCGGGACGACGACTGACCCGTTACGCGATGCCCGCGCCGGCCGGCTCCACCCGGCCGGTCGCCGGCTCGATGTCGTCCTCGGGCACCGCCGCGGCCATCTGCTCGGCGCGGCGCTGCTGACGGATCACCAGCCAGACCGCGGCCACCACGAGGAGGAACAGCATCGTCGCCAGCACGTTGACCTGGATCGGGATCCCGCGCAGCGCAACGCCGTACACGTAGAGCGGGAAGGTCTCCGTCGTTCCCGAGTTGAAGTTCGAGATCACGAAGTCGTCGATCGAGAGCGCGAAGGCGAGCAGCGCGGCCGCGACCACCCCGGGGGCGAGCAGGGGAAGGGTCACGTGGCGGAACGTCTGCAGGGGCGTGGCCCCGAGGTCGGCGGCGGCCTCCTCGATGCTGCGGTCGAAGCCGATCAGCCGTGAGCGCACGACCACGACCACGAAGCTGATCGAGAACATCACGTGCGCGATGAGGAGCGTGTTGAAACCGAGGGAGAGGCCGTAGATGACGAACTCCGACAGCAGCGCGGCGCCGATCACGATCTCGGGCGTTGCCATCGGCAGAACGATCAGGAGGTTGGCCGCCCGCCGCCCGCGGAACCGGTGGCGGACGAGCGCGATCGCCATCAGCGTCCCGATCGCGGTCGCGATCAGGGTCGAGAGCGCCGCCAGCTCGAGCGATGTGATCATCGCCTCGTTGAGCTCGGGGATCGAGAACGCGTTCTCCCAGTATTCGAGCGTGAACCCACCGCCGAGCGAGAAGTTCAGCCGGTCGCGCGGCGTCTCGCCGAACGAGAACACGGCGATCACGAGGATCGGAATCAGCATGTAGGCGACCGCGAACCCGGCATAGATCATCAGGGCGTTTCGTCGCAGCCAGGCCATCGCGCTAACGGGCCTCCTCTTCGTCGCCCATGAACGCCTCGGTCCCCGCGGCGCGGATGTAGATGAGGACGACGATCAGGATGGCGGCCATCATCAGGAACGAGAGCGCCGCCGCCTCCGGGTAGTTGCGCTCGCTCAGGTAGAGCGACTGAATCCTGTTCCCGATCATGTATTGGTTCGGGCTCCCGAGCAGCTGGGCGTTGACGTAATCCCCGAACGCCGGGATGAAGGTGAGCAGCACACCGGCGACGATTCCGGGGGTGGTCAGCGGCAGGGTCACCTTGGTGAAGGCCTTCCGCGCTGACGCGTAGAGGTCCTTGGCCGCCTCGATCAGGCGCAGGTCGATCCGCTCGAGGCTGGCGTAGATCGGCAGGATCATGAACGGGAGGAAGTTGTAGGTCAGCCCGGCGATCACCGCTCCCGACGTCGCCAGGACGCGTCCGTCGTCTGGGATCGCGCCGATGAACTGGAGCACGTCGACGATCGGGCTCGAGTCAGCGAGGATCGTCTTCCAGGCGATCGTCCGGATGAGGTACGTCGTGAAGAACGGCGCGATCACGGCGAACAGGAGCAGCAGGCGCCAGCGGGGGCTGGCCTTGACCGCGATCGCGTACGCAAGGGGATAGGCGATCAGCAGCGCCAGCACGGTCGCCGCGCCGGAGTACAGGAACGTCCGGAAGATCTGCTCGCCGCGGCCGTCGAGTGCGTCGGGGAAGTTCGAGAACTCCCAGCTGAAGGTGAAGCCCTCGGTGAACGTCCCCGAGCGCAGCGCCAGCTCGCCCATGAAGTACAGGGGTACGAGGAAGAAGAGCGCCAGCCAGACCGCCCCCGGGCCCAGCAGCCCGTACGGGAGCAGTCGGCGGCGCAGTCTCATCGGTCGCCCGTCAGCCGGAGATCGCGTCGTTCCAGGCTTCCTCGACCTCCTGCACGTCCGCCTCGTCTCCGGGCGGCTCCTGGAACGGATGGCAGTCGGCGACGAACTTATCGCTGGGGAAAATCAGCGGATTCTTCGCCAGCGCCGGGTCGCGCTCGTCGAGGATTTCCTTCACCCCGGAGACCGGCGTCACGTAGTTGACGAACTCCGCGATGTCGGCCTGAACCTCGGGCTCGTAGGTGAAGTTCATGAACTCCAGCGCTGCCGGCGTGTTCGGGGCGCCGGCCGGGATGGCCATCATGTCGAACCACAGGTTGCAGCCCTCGTCGGGGCGCCGCCACTCGACGTCGTCGCGGCCGATCAGGTAGGCGTCGCCGGACCAGCCCACCGAGGCGACGACGTTGCCGCTCGTCAGGTCCTCGGTGTACTCATTGCCGGTCACCTTGCGGATCTGACCCGAGTCGACGGCCTGGTCGACCTTGTCGATCGCCGCGAGCCAGTCCTCCTTGGTCGCGCTCTCCATGTCGACGCCGTCGGCCCGCATCAGGAGCGGGACCGTGTCCCGCATCTCGTCGAGGACCGTCACCTTCCCCTTGTACTTCGGGTCGAGGAGGTCGTTGACGGACGTGACCTCGTCCGCCTCGCTCGTGTTGACCCAGACCCCAGTCATCCCGCCCTGCCAGGGGATCGAGAACTTGTGGTCGGGGTCGTAGGACCCCTCGGACTCGAACTGAGGTGAGAGGTTCTCCAGCGTGGTCGGGATGTCGTCGGGATTGATCTCCTCGAGGTAGCCGAGGTCGTACATCCGCTTCGCCATCCAGTCGGTGACGACGATGATGTCGCGCCCGCCGGACTCCCCCTGGTCGAGCAGCGGCTGCATCTTCCCGAAGAACTGCAGGTTGCTGTTGATGTCCTCGATGTAGTCGACCGTGACGCCGGTCTTGTCCTCGAACTCGGCGACCGAGCCGTCCTTGCCCGGGTCGATGTAGCCGGGCCAGTTGGAGATCGTCAACTCGCCCTCGACCGGACCGGACTCGGCGACCACGACCTCTTCCTCGCTCTTCCCGCCGACGGTGTCGCCCGCCGCAGGCAGCGATCACCAGCGCCGCCGCCAGCATCGACGCGCCGATCGAAAGCTTCCTCAACATCATGCCTTCTCTCTTGTAGCTGTCTACGGACTCTCGGACCACGTGTATGTGCTCGGGCGCCCACGTGAGCCGCACGCGGGCCCCGCCGCCCGGAAGCCTGGCGCGCTCCGCCTCGTCGGCGTTCGGGACCAGGACCGTCATCTTCACGTCCTCGGCGAGGGCGACGACGATCTGGGTCGAGGTGCCGAGATACACGGACGCCTCGACGACGCCCTCCACCGCCGGTCCTTCGCCTGACCCGTCCGCCCCCGGCGCGAAGCGGAGGCGGCGGGCGACGTTGTCGATTCTGTAGCTTCTCGGGGCGGACGACGGCGTGGCAGCGCTCGCCCGACTGTCAGGCCGTCGCCGGCGCCTCGATCTCGGGCCCGCTGTCGAGGCTGAACCGTCGCGCGCTGCCGTTGGCCTCGCCCTCACGTTCCCCGGCATCAGGTTCGAGACCCCGATGAACCCGGCGACGAAAGTCGTCGTCGGGCGCTCGTAGACGTCCTCGGGCCCGGCCACCTGCTCGATCCGGCCGCGGTTCATGACCGCGATCCGGTCCGACATCGTCAGCGCCTCCTCCTGGTCATGGGTGACGTAGACGAACGTGATCCCGACCTCGCGCTGGATCCGCTTCAGCTCGAGCTGCAGCCCCTTGCGGAGCTTCAGGTCGAGGGCGCCGAGCGGCTCGTCGAGCAGCAGCACCTTGGGCAGGTTGACCAGCGCCCGCGCCAGCGCCACCCGCTGCTGCATCCCGCCGGAGAGCTGGTTCGGGCGGCGGTTGATCTCCGTCGCCAGCCCGACCCGCTCGAGCTCGGTCTTCACCCGGCGCTCGATCTCCTCCTTGTCGACCTTTTTGCGCTCGAGGCCGAAGGCGACGTTCTCGCCGACCGACAGGTGGGGAAAGAGCGCGTAGCTCTGGAACACGGTGTTCGTCGGGCGCTTGTGGGCCGGAAGCCCGGAGACGTCGGCGCCGTCGATGCTGATCGCCCCCGTCGTCGGCTCCTCGAAGCCGGCGATCATCCGCAGGGTCGTCGTCTTGCCGCATCCCGACGGCCCGAGCATGGTGAAGAACTCGCCCTCGCCGATCTCGAGATCGATCTCGCTGACCGCGACGAAATCGCCGAACGCCTTCGACACGCCCTGCAGGTGCACGCTTGCTTCGTTCAAACCGACCTCTCTCCTCATCCGACAGCCCTGCGCTCATTCGGACGCCGCTCAGGCTAAGTCGCTTGCGGCGCAGATGCAACCCTCGAAACGTCAAAACGTCTAACTGGTCTTATACACCTCGTATGCAAAGCGCGGCCCGAAGTTGAACCGAATCCGGGTTGAGATCCCCGCTGGCGGCGGCTACGGTTGTACGGAACGGCGAGGGGTGCTGGACCACTGGTCGCACCACACGAAAGGAGCGCGATGGCGTCGACCGATACGGCGATCAAGACCGCGGCGGGAACCGACCTGCAGGAGGCCGCGAAGCGGCACCTGTGGATGCACTTCACGCGGATGGGCGCGTACGACAGCGTCAACCAGGTCCCGATCATCGCTCGGGGCGAGGGCTGCTACGTCTACGACGAGCACGGCAAGCGCTACCTGGACGGGCTCTCGGCGCTGTTCTGCGTCAACGCCGGCCACGGCCGCACCGAGCTCGGCGAGGCGGCGGCGCGCCAGGTCGAGGAGCTCGACTTCTACATCATCTGGAGCTACGCCCACCCGCGCGCGATCGAGCTGGCCGAGCGGATCGCGTCGCTGACGCCCGGCGACCTCAACCGGGTCTTCTTCACCAACAGCGGCTCGGAGGCGGTCGAATCGGCGATCAAGCTCGCGCGGGCCTATCACCAGCGGACCGGGAATCCGCGGAAGATCAAGTTCCTGAGCCGCGACGTCGCCTACCACGGGACCACGCTGGGCGCGCTGCAGGCGACCGGAATCACCGCCCTGCGCACCGACTTCGAGCCCCTCGTGCCGGGCGGGATCAAGGCCCCGAACACGAACAGCTACCACTGGCCCGAGGGCCGCGACCCGCTCTGGGCCGCCGACCAGATCGAGGAGCAGATCATCTTCGAGGGGCCGGAGACGGTGGCCGCGGTGATCCTCGAACCGCTCCAGAACGCGGGCGGCTGCATCCCGCCCCAGGACGGCTACTTCGAGCGGGTCCGCGAGATCTGCGACCGCCACGACATCCTGCTCGTCTCCGACGAGGTGATCTGCGCCTGGGGCCGCCTCGGCCACTACTTCGGCTGCGACCGCTACGGCTATCAGCCCGACATCATCACTACCGCGAAGGCGCTGACGTCGGCCTACGCGCCGATGGGGGCGCTGATCGCCTCCGACCGCGTCTATGAGCCGTTCAGCCGGGGGACCGAGTCGTTCACCCACGGGTCCACGTTCGCCGGCCACCCGGTCGCCGCCGCGGTGGCGATGGCGAACCTCGACATCTTCGAGCGCGAGGACCTCTGCGGGCACGTGCTCGCCAAGCAGGGCGAGTTCCGGACCGTGCTCGACGGCCTTCGCGACATCCCGATCGTCGGTGACGTCCGCGGCGACGGCTTCTTCCACGCGATCGAGCTGGTCAAGGACCAGGAGACCAAGGAGGGGTTCACCGACGAGGAGTCCGAGCACCTGCTGCGCGGCTTCCTCTCCGGCGAGCTCTACCGGCGTGGCCTGATCTGCCGCGCCGACGACCGCGGGGATCCCGTGATCCAGCTCTCGCCGCCGCTGATCGCCGACACCGAGCAGTTCGACGAGATCGAGGGGATCCTGCGGCCGGTGCTGACCGAGGCCGCCGAGAGAATCACGTCCGGGTTCCGCACCGAGGATCTCTGAGCGGCCGATGCTGACGGTCGGCAGCCTGCTGGACGACTGCGGCCTGGAGTTCACCGCGGGGTCCGCCCGTGCCGACAACCCGGTCCGCTGGGTCCACATCTCCGAGCACGAGGACCCGACGCCGTGGCTGTCGGGCGGCGAGCTGCTGCTGACCACGGGCATCAACCTGGGGACACCCGGAAAGCAGCGCACGTATGTCGAGCTGCTCGCGGCCGAGGGCCTGGCGGGGCTCGGCTTCGGCGTCGGCTTCGACCACAAGCGGATCCCCAAGGCGATCGTCGAGGGCGCCGAGGCCAGCGAGCTGCCGCTGTTCGAGGTCCCCTACGAGATGCCGTTCATCGCGATCACCGAGCGGGCTGCCGCGCGGCTCGTCAACGAGCAGTTCGGGGTCCTGGAGCGCGGCGTCCACGTGCACGAGCGGCTCGAACGGCTCGTGATCGAGGGCCACGGACTCGACCGGATCCTCGCCTCGACGGGCGCGGCGATCGGCGGCGCGGCGATCGTGCTCGATGCGCACGGCCGCGAGCTGGCACGGAGCGGGGAGGGCGATGACGGACTCGCCTCGGCCGCCGGCGAGGCGCTCGCCGGTGAGATTCTCGAGCAGGCGGGCGAGTCGGCGCCGGCGCCGTTCGCGCCCGAGCACGGCGAGCTCGCCGGCCGGGCGCTCGCGGTTCCCGTACCCGGGCGCCGGGGCGCGCCTCCGTTCGCCTGGCTGGCGGTGGTCTCCGACCGCGACCCGCTCGGCGACTTCGAGCGCCTCTGCGCCCGCCAGGCGGGGATCGTCGTCGGGCTCGAGCTGATGCGCGAGCGGATCGTCCGCGAGACGGAGCGCCGGCTGGCCGGCGACCTGCTCGCCGACGCGCTCGGCGACCGGCTCGAGGCCGAGGAGCTCAGCGGCCGCCTGCGCCCGTTCGGGATCGGCGCCGAGGCGGCGGTCCTGGTCTTCGAGCTCGACGACCCGGCGGCGGCCGAGGCGACGCTCGAGTCGGCCCTCTCCGAGGCGGGCGTTCCGGCCCTGGTCGCGACGAGCGCCGCCTCCGGGCAGCCGCTCCTCTGTGCGGTCGTCGACACCGGCAACGCCGATCCGGTGGGCACCGCGCGCCGCGCTCGCCGGGCCTTGAGCGGCGGACCGGGCCAGAATGGGGTCCGGGCGGCGGTCAGCCGCCCCGCCGCGGTCGGCTCGCTGCGACGCGCCTTCCACGAGGCGCGCTGCGCGCTCGAGGCGACCTCGCTGGCCGGCGACGCTCCCGACGTCGCCTCGCACCGTGACCTCGGCGCCTTCACGCTGCTGCTGGCGCTCCAGGACGACGACGCGCTGCGCCTCTACAGCGACGGCCTGCTCGAGCCGATCGAGCGCACCGAGGGTGAGTACGGCGGCGAGTTGCTGCGCTCGCTCGAGGCGTTCATCGAGAACAACGGCAACTGGGAGCGGGCCGCTCGACAGCTGTACTGCCACCGACATACGCTCCGGTATCGGATCCGCAAGATCGAGGAGCTGACGGGGAGGGACCTGTCGCGGGCCACGGATCGGATCGAGCTGTGGTTGGCTCTGCGAGCGAGAGAGCTGGTCAGGTGAACGAGTGATCGTCGGAGTTCCCACAGAGATCAAGCCGGACGAGTACCGGGTCGCGATCACGCCGATCGGCGTCCGCGAGCTGACCGAACGGGGCCACGAGGTCGTCGTCCAGGCGGGCGCCGGCGAGGGAAGCGCGATCGCCGACGCCGAGTACGAGCTCCAGGGAGCGCGGATGGCGCCCAGCGCCGAGGACGTCTTCGCCGTTGCCGACATGGTGCTCGGCGTCAAGGAGCCCCAGTCCGAAGAGGTGGGATTGCTGAAGGACGGTCAGACGCTGTTCACGTATCTGCACCTCGCGCCGGCGCCCGAGCTCACGCGGGCGCTGTCCGAGAGCGGCGCGATCTGCGTCGCCTACGAGACGGTCGAGGACCGCGACGGCCGGCTGCCGCTGCTCGCCCCGATGTCGGAGGTCGCCGGCAAGATCGCCACCCAGGCGGGCGCGTTCATGCTCGAGCGGCCACTGGGCGGGCGCGGGATCCTGCTCGGCGGCGTGCCCGGGGTGCCGCCGGCGAACGTGATGATCATCGGCGGCGGGGCAGTCGGTATGCACGCCGCGTTCGTGGCGATCGGGATGGAGGCCGACGTGTTCGTGTACGACGTCTCGCTCGAGAAGCTGCGCGAGCTCGACATCGCCTTCGGCGGCCGGGCGTCGACGATCTTCTCGTCGCGGCTGTCGATCGAGGAGCGGCTGCCGCAGATGGACCTCGTGATCGGTGCGGTCCTCGTGCACGGCGCGCGGGCGCCCCACGTGATCACGCGGGAGCAGCTCGGGGTGATGAAGGACCGGGCGGTGCTGGTCGACGTGGCGATCGACCAGGGCGGCTGCTTCGAGACCTCACGCCCGACCACCCACGGCGACCCGACCTACGAGGTCGACGGGATCATCCACTACTGCGTCACCAACATGCCGGGCGCGGTCCCGATCACCTCGACCTATGCGCTCACCAACGCGACGCTCCCGTATGTGCTCGCGCTCGCCGACCTCGGAGTCATGGAGGCGGCGCGCCGCGACCCCGGCCTGAAGCTGGGGATCAACATCGCCCGCGGGCGGGTCACCCACCCCGCGGTCGCCGAGGGCGTCGGGATGGAGTACACGCCACCGGAAGCGGTGCTGGAGATCGGCGCGCCCGATCCCGACGTGCCGGGCTCGCGCGGGGCGGGAGCGACCGCCAGCCACGCGATCCCGAACGGACCTGAATGACCGCTACTTCACTACGCGGATCAGCTTCTTGTTGACGAACTCCTCGATCCCGTAGCGGCCGAGCTCGCGGCCGAAGCCGGAGCGCTTGACCCCGCCGAACGGCAGCTCGGCGCCGTCGAGGCCGACGCCGTTGACGTAGACCATCCCCGTGTCGAGGGCGTCCGCCACCCGTTGCGCCTGCTCCGGATCGTCGGAGAACACGTACGAGCCGAGCCCGAACGGGGTGTCGTTGGCGATCTCGATCGCCTCGTCCTCGGAGCCGACCCGGTACACGCTCGCGACCGGGCCGAAGAACTCCTCGCGGTAGGCGTCGTTGTCCGGTGCGATCCCCGCCAGCACGGTGCTGGGGAAGAAGTTGCCATCCCGGTCGCCGCCGGCGACGACCTCCGCCCCCTGGGCGACCGCCCGGTCCAGCTGGTCCTGCAGGGTCTCTGCGGCGGAGTCGGACGAGAGCGGTCCCATCACGGCGTCCTCGGACGTCGGGTCGCTGGGCTTGGCCGCGGTCATCGCGGCCGTGAACTTCTCGAGGAAGTCGTCGTAGAGCTCGTCGGCGACGATGAACCGCTTCGCGGCGTTGCAGGACTGGCCGGTGTTGTCGAGGCGTCCGGCGACGGCGGCCTCGACCGCCTCGTCCATGTTCTCGGCGCCGAGGAGGATGAACGGATCCGAGCCGCCGAGCTCGAGCACGACCTTCTTCAGGTTGCGCCCGGCGATCTCGGCGACCGCGGCGCCGGCCCGCTCGGAGCCGGTTAGCGAAACGCCGCGCACCCGGGGATCTTCGATCGCCTTCTCGATCTGCTCGTTCGAGCCCAGGATCGTCTGGTACGCGCCCTCGGGGAAGCCGGCCTCGTCCATCATCCGCTGGATCGCCTCGGCCGACTCCGGGCACTGATGCGCCGGCTTGAGCAGGATCGTGTTGCCGACCACGAGGTTCGGGCCGGCGAAGCGGGCCACCTGGTAGTAGGGGAAGTTCCACGGCATGATCCCCACGAGGGGCCCGACCGACGACTTGCGGACCAGGGCCGTCCCGTCGCCCGCGAGCAGCTCGATCGGCTCGTCCCCGAGCAGTTCCTCCGCGCGGTCGGCGTAGAAGCCGTAGATGTCGGTGCAGAAATCGACCTCTCCCAGCGCCTGCTCCATCGGCTTGCCCATCTCGCGGACGATGATCTCGGCGAGCTCCTCGCGGCGCTCGGTGTGGAAGTCCGCGACCTTCTTGACCAGCGCCGCACGCTCGGAGACGGAGGTCTTCAGCCCCCAGTTGCGGTGGGCGTCCTCGGCCGCTGCGATGGCCGCCTCGAGATCCTCGTCGGAGATCTGCGGATACTCCTTCTCCGTCTCGCCGGTTGCCGGGTTGATGACTGAGTACTTGCCCATCCTTGCTCCACTCCTCATGCGATCGCGTCGCGTTCTTGCTGATTACCTGATCCTGCCCCAGGCTATCCGCTGTCCCCAGGCGTCGTAGTCTCGGTGGCATGGCGGGCACCGACCACGACAGCGACGCGGCGCGAGAGTGGCGCCTCGCGGGGCTCGACGCCGTCTGCGACATCGTCGAGCCGTGGCAGCACGGGACCGTCTGGCGCGCGACGGGGTATCCGAGCTACTACGACTACAACGTCCTCTTGGTCGAGGGCGACCCCGGGCTGAGCGCGGACGAGCTGGTCGCGGCCGCCGACTCGGCGCTCGCGGGGCTCGAGCACCGGCGGATCGACTTCGAGCGGGCCGAGGCCGGCGATCTCGTGCGTTCGGACCTCGAGGCCGCCCACTGGGAGCCGACCCGCCTCGTGTGGATGCTTCACACCGAGCCCCTGCCGCCCGGGCCGGAGATCGAGGTTGAAAACGTCGCCTACGACGCGGTCTTCGACCTGCGGTTGGCCTGGCACGGCGAGGACTTCCGGGACCTCGATACGGGCAGCTACCTCGACAACGCCCGCGAGGTCGCGATGGCCCGCGACGTCCAGGTGATCGCCGCGGTCGAGGCGGGCGAGCCGGTCGGCTTCGCCCAGGTCGAGCGGATCGGCGACGCGGCCGAGGTGACCCAGGTCTTCGTCCTGCCCGAGCACCGCGGCGGCGGCCGCGGCACGGCGCTCACCCGCGCGGCGATCGAGGCCGCCGGCGAGGTCGAGGAACTCTGGATCGTCGCCGACGACGAGGGCCGGCCGAAGGAGCTCTACGCCCGGCTCGGGTTCACGCCCGTCTCGACCTCGATCGAGTTCCTGCGCGCCGTCGGCGTCGCCGGGTACCGCGGCTAGGCCGCCGAACGGGCGCGGTTCCAGGGTCGCCGCGCGCGCCGGCGGTCCTTGAGGATCCGCTGCGAGGCGTTGTGGCCCGAGCAGCCGGTGACCCCGCCGCCCGGATGGGTGCCGGCGCCGCAGAGGTAGAGGCCGTGGACCGGGGTCGCGTACTGGGCCATCTCCGGGTGCGGGCGCATGAACGCCATCTGGTCGAGCCCCTGCTCGCCCTGGAAGATCGAGCCGCCCCGGAGGCCGAAGATCCGCTCCAGGTCCGGGGGGGCGAGGACCTCGCGCTCGAGCACCGCGCCGGGGAGGTTGGGCGCGAACCGCCCGAGCTGCTCGATGCAGGTGTCGCCGTACTTCTCCCGCGCTCCCGGCGGCCACTGGCTCTCCTCAGAGGGCCCGTACTGGGTGAACATCGTCATCACCCAGCGGCCGTCGTCGGTGAGCGTCGTGTCGACCGCCGACGGCAGCTCGGCCTCGACGTAGGGGTGCTCGGCGGGCCGGCCCAGGGTGGCGTCCTGCCAGGCGCGCTCGAGGTAGTCGATCGAGGGGCAGATGTTGACCCCGGCGGTCCGCATCAGCTGCTGCTCGGCGTCGGAGACGCCCTCGTAGACGGGCGGCTCGGAGAGCAGCATGTTGACCTTGACCGAGGCGCCGCGGGTCCGGTATCGACCCATCTCCTCGCCGATCTCGGCGGGGAAGTGCTCGGGGCCCACCAGATCGAGGATCGTGGTCTTGGGGTGGGCGCCGGAGGCGATCACGGGGGCCCGCAGCTCGGTGCCGTCGGCGAGCGTGACGCCGACCGCAACGCCGTCGCGAACGTCGATCGAAGCGACCTCCGCGCCGGTCCGGATCTCGGCGCCGGCGCTCTCGGCGGAGCGGGCGATCGCCTGGCTGATCGCGCCCATGCCGCCGATCACCTGGCCCCAGGCGCCCTCGATCCCGCCGCACTCGCCCAGCGCGTGGTGAAGCAGGTTGTACGCGGTGCCCGGGGTGCGTGGCCCGGCCCAGACGCCGACCACGCCGCTCGACGCGGTCGAGCCCTTGAGCCCGTCGAGCTCGAAGTAGTCGTCGAGCAGGTCCCCGACCGACATCGTGAACACGCGCACGAGCTCGTGGACGTCGCGCTTGGAGAAGCCCGCCATGCGGCCGGCCTCGCGCAGCAGCGTGGCGAGGTCGCCGGGGGCCTTCGAGCCCAGCGCCGGGGGCTCGCGCAGCATCATCGGCTTGACGAAGCGCGCGGCGCGGTCCATCAGCGCCTCGAACTCCGGATACGCCTCGGCGTCCTTGCGCGAGTAGCGGGCGATCGAGGCGGCCGTCTCATCGACCTCGTTGAAGAAGAAGATCGGCCCCTCCTCGGTGAGCGAGACGTAGGCCGGGTCGAGCGGGATCGCCCTGTAGCCGTAGCGCTCGAGCTCGAGGTCCGAGACGATCTTCGGCTGCAGCATCGAGACCACGTACGAGCAGCGTGAGACGCGCGCCCCGGGCCAGAGCTCCTCGGTTACGCAGGCGCCGCCGAGGATGTCGCGGCGCTCGAGGCAGAGCACCCGCAACCCGGCCCGGGCCAGGTACGCGGTGGTGGTGAGCCCGTTGTGCCCGCCCCCGACCACGATCGCGTCGTAGGAGCCGCGCCCCGTGGCCGGAGCGCCGCCGTTGGCCGCGGGGGTCACGGGCGGGGTGGAGGTGGCCGGCTGCACGCGCCCAGCCTAACAAATAGTGCAGTTGACTACAAAATCAGCGCCGCGCGACCGCGTCGAGCGCCACCGCCCCATCCGCGGTGACGGAGATCGGATTGAGCTCGACGAGCCGGAGCCCGCCGGCGAGCAGCAGCTCGCCGATCCTGCCGGCGACGTCGATGATCGCCGGGGCGGCGTCGGCGATCAGGGCGGCTCCGCGCAGGGAGGCGAGGGCGGCGGCGATCCGCGCCGGCCCGGCCGGCAGGGGGACGATTGCGATGTCGTCGAGCGCCTCCGCCAGTCCGCCGCCGATGCCGACGACGAGCGCCGGGACGACCGCGTCGGCCCGCGCGGCGACGAGCACCTCGATTCCGGAGGGTGCCATTCGCTCGACGAGGTACGAGGCCCCGCGGGCGTCGGGAAGCTCGGCGAGCCGTGCGAACGCGGCGGTCAGCTCCCGCTCGCCGGTAAGGCCGAGCTCCAGAGCCCCGATACGGGCCTTGTGCCGGATGCCCGCGCCACTCAGCTTCAGCGCCACCGGCCAGCCGACCTCGCCGGCGATCGACACGCAGCCGTCGAGCCCCTCGGCCTCGCCGCCCGCCGGGACCGTGATCCCCGCCGCGGCCACCAGCCGCTTCGCATCGGCCTCGCTCAACCATCCGTCGCCGGCGTCGGCGCCTTCGCGGCATCGCCTGGCCGCCGCGGCGATCTCGCGCAACCGCTCCGGGTCCGCGCGCTCCGCTCGCAGCGCCCGGGCGCAGCGCAATGCCGAGCGCAGCCCGGCGACCGCGGGGAGCCCGGCGGCGGCGAACTCGAGCGCCGCGGCCTCGTCGAGCAGATCGGGCAGTGTCGAGGCGACCAGGGCGGCGGCTTCGGTGGCGCGGGCACCCGCGATCAGGCCCTCCCGCACCGCGATCCAGGATTCGTCGGCGTCGGCCGGCTGGTCGTAGAGCAGCAGCAGCTGGTCGATCCCGGCGTCGCCGCCGACCAGGCCGACGATCTCGGCGAGCAGCGCGGCGTCGCCCCAGGCCATCGCCGTGTAGTCGAGCGGGTTGGCGATCGTCGCCGCTTCGGGCAGCAGATCCGCCAGCCGGCGCGAGGTCGGCTCCGACAGCGGCGGCAGCGCGATCCCGAGCTCGGCCGCCCCGTCGCCGGCCACTCCCGAATCTCCCCCCGAGCAGGTCAGCACCGCGAGCCCGCCCGACCCCCGTGGCCTGGCGGCCGGCTCCGCCAGCGCGCGCGCGAGCTCGAGCAGGTCATGGAAGTCCTCCGCCCAGGCGCCGCCGGCCTCCTCGACCAGCGCCCGGAAGACGCGCTGGTCGCCGGCCAGGGAACCGGTGTGCGCGGCCGCGGCGATCGCGCCGGCCTCGGAGGCGCCCACCTTGAGCACCGCGACGCCGATCCCGCGCTCGGCGCACACCGCCAGGGCCTCGGCGAGCGCCGGCCCGTCGTCGTCCGACTCGAGAAAGAGCGCGATCGAGCGGAGGCCGTCGCTTGCGGCGAGCGCCGCGAGCCAGTCGCTCGCCGAGCAGACGGCCTGGTTTCCGGTCGAGATCGCCGTGTGCCAGCGGATCCCGCGCCGCGACCCGAGGGCGTTGACGCCGACGTTGCCACTCTGAGTGACCATGCCGACCGGCCCGGGATCGAGCTCCCGAAGGCGGTCGCCCCAGATCGCCGCCCCCGCGGCGACCGCAACGATCCCGTTGCAGTTCGGCCCGCAGACCGGCAGTTCGTGCTCGAGCGCCACCCGGCGCAGCTCGTCCTGGACGCCGCGCCCGGGCTCGACCTCCGCGAAACCGGCGGAGAGGACCACGGCGCCGCCGCAACCGCGCTCCGCTCCGGCCCGCACCGCCTCGGGGACCGCCGCCGCCGGGATCGCGACGACCAGCGCGTCGACCGGCTCGGGCAGATCGGCCACGCTCGGCACGCACTGGCGGTCGAGGACCTCGCGTCGCTTCGGGTTCACTCCCCAAACGGGTCCCTCGAACCCGGCGCGCTCGAGGTTCCGCAGCACGTTGCCGCCGTAGGAATCGGGGCGGTCGGTTGCCCCGACGACCGCGACCGAGCGCGGCTCCAGCAGCGGTCTCAGATCCACGTCAAAGCAGGATCGGCTCCACACCGCGGCGCTCCAGCCCCCGGGCGATGATCAGCCGCTGGATCTCGCTCGTGCCCTCCCAGATCCGGTCGACGCGCAGCTCCCGCAGCAGCCGTTCGGCGACGTTGGACCGCACGTAGCCGCGGCCGCCGAAGGCCTGCACGCACCGGTCGGCGCAGCGCCACGCGGCCTCGGAGGTGAACAGCTTCGCCATCGACGCCTTGTGGTGGACGAGCTTCGGGTCGGCCCCGGAGTCGGCGAGCTCGGCCACGGCGAAGGTGAGCTGACGTCCGGCCGCCCCGTCGGCCGCCGAGTCGGCGAGCGGGAACGACACGCCCTGGTGGTCGAAGATGCGCCGCCCGCCCTGTTCGCGCTGGGTCGCCCAGGCGACCGTCTCGTCGAGCAGCCGCCAGATCGCGCCCCCGCAGCGGGCGGCGATCCCGAGCCGTTCCTCGGTGAACCAGGAGCGCTGCAGCTCGTCGCCGCCGCCGATCTCGCCGATCACGTCGGCCTCGGCGAGCTCGACGTCGGTGAAGCGGATCGTCGGATGACCGTCGGGGTAGTTGTGGGTGAAGGCCGGGTCGTCGACGATCTCGATCCCGTCGAGCTCGGCGTCGACGACGAACAGGGTCGGCAGCCGCCGGCCCGCGTCGATCAGGTTCGCCATCACGATGTGGACGGCGGCGTGGTCCCCGCCGGTCACGAACCACTTCTCGGCGTTGAGGCGAAAGCCGCCGGCCGTCCGCTCGGCCGTGGCGGCGATCCGCGACGGGTCCGAGCCGGCGTCGCGCTCCGTGACCGCGTAGGCGTCCTTGAGCTCGCCGCGCAGCGCCGGACGCAGCCAGCGGTCGATCTGCTCCGAGGAGGCGTGCGCCCAGACGTTGTAGGCCTGGGGCACGTGCCAGTGGATCGCGTTGGTGGTCCGCCCGTACTGCTCCTCGACCAGCGCCCACTCGACCCGGCTCCAGCCCTGGCCGCCGTGCTCGGGTGAGTGCATGCCGCCGGCCAGCCCGGCCGCGATCGCGGCGCGCTTGACCCCGTCGACGGTTTCGGGCGGCAGCTTGCCGCCGAGCGCCTCGGCCTCCTCCTCGAGCGGCATCAGGACGCCCTCGGCGAAGGCGCGAGCCCGCGACTGGACGTCCGCGGCGGTCTCGGGAAGAGTCGATGCCTCCATCCCTCAGGCACGATAACATGCGATTGACTACAAGATCAATGACGGCTCCTACCTCACACCTCCCCCTCGAGCGCAGCGAGCTCGCGCGCGTGCTCGAGCCGGTCGAGCGGGCGACGATGCTGCCGCCCGCCGCCTTCTGCGATCCGGCGGTGTTCGACTGGGAGCTCGACAACCTGTTCCGCGGCTGGGTCTGCGTCGGCCACGTCTCCGCCGTCGACGCGCCCGGGAAGTTCGTGACCCGGGAGCTCGGGTCCGACAGCGTCGTCGTGATCGGGTCCGAGGACGGCCCGCGCGCCTTCCTCAACGTCTGCCGGCACCGAGGAGCGCGGATCGTCGAGCAGGCCGAGGGCCAGGTGCGCAGACGGCTGCGCTGCCCCTACCACGCCTGGTCGTACGGCCTCGACGGCTCGCTGGAGGCGGCCCCTCACATGGACGGGGTCGAGGACTTCGACTTCGGCTGCTGGGGGCTGATCGGGGTCAGGCTCGCGGTCGCCGGCGGCCTCGTCCTGATCGACCTCTCCGGCCGGGCGCCGGAGGCCGGCGAGCACGTCGGCGAGCTGCTCGGCCACCTGGAGCGGTACCGGCTCGCGGGGCTCGATCGTGCCGCCGCGATCCCGTATCGCGTCGAGGCGAACTGGAAGGCGATCGCCGAGAACTACAACGAGTGCCTGCACTGTCCCGGCGTCCATCCCGAGCTCAACCGGCTGAGCGACTACATGAGCGGCGACGACGTCGAGGGCGAGGGCGCCTGGTGCGGGGGCTCGATGACCCTGCGCGAGGGCCACGCGACGATGGCGATCGAACTAATGCCCGACAGAACCAAGTCCCTGTCGGGGTCTGTTGCAACGCGGCCGGCGATTGACGGACTCCCCCACGACGCGCTCGGCGAGGTGCTCTACCTCGCCCTGTTCCCGAACGCGCTCGTCTCGCTCCACCCCGACTACGTGATGCTGCACACCCTCTGGCCGCGCGCCGCCGACCGGACCGACGTGATCTGCGAGTGGTTCTTCGAGCGGCCCACGATCGCTTCCGACGGGTTCGATCCGAGCGACGCGGTCGGCTTCTGGGACCTGGTCAACAAGCAGGACTGGGGGGTCTGCGAGCTGACGCAGAAGGGCGTTCGCACCCGCAACTACACGGCCGGGCGTTACTCGGCCGAGGAGGTCGACGTCCACGCTTTCGACCGCATGGTTGCCGAGCGCTACCTCGCGGGTCACTAGATACGGCGCCGACCGCGGGGGTACGCTCGGCCCGTGGCCACCGACGCGCGCGAGCGGATCCTCGAGGCGGCCTGCGACCTGATCGCCTCCGATGGGATCGACGACGTCCGGATCGCCCGGGTGGCGACCAGGGCACGAGCTTCGACCGCGCTCGTCCATCACTACTTCTCGACCCGCGAGGAGCTGCTCGCCGAGGCGCTCACGCACTCGTTCGAGACCGCCGGCGAGGAGCGCTTCGCGGCCGCGCCGGAGGCCGCGGACGCCACTGCGGGCCTGGCGCGGGCGATCGAGGCATGTCTGCCGCTGCCCGGCGCCCAGGAGCGCGACTGGACGCTGTGGGTCGAGCTCTGGCTGCGGGCGGTCCGCGACGAGAGCATGCGACCGCTGGCGGCCGACCTGTACGGCCGCTACCGCGAGTGGTTCGCGGCGACGATCCGGGTCGGCCTCGAGAGCGGCGAGTTCCGTTCCGAGCGCGACGCCGACGAGCTCGCCGACCTCGCGGTGGCGCTGGTCGACGGGCTCGGCGTGCGGGCCCTGATCGGGGACCCGGCGGTTGACGTCGCCCGCGCCCGCGAGCTGATCGCCGCGGCGCTCGGCGACGAGCTCGGCGTCGACCCGTCGCGGTTGGCCGGCCCCGTCTGAGTGGTATTTTCCTGAACGGCGGTTCAGCTTTGAATCGCCGGGACAGCGAGGAGGCAGGACGGGAGTGAGCCCCCGCCCGCAGATCGATCACATCCGCAGGCCGCAGCTGCTCGCGGCGGCGGCGCAGGTGATCGCCGAGCGCGGCTTCGCCGCCACCCGGATCGCCGACGTCGCCGAGCGGGCCGGGACGAGCGCCCCCGGCGTCCTCTACTGGTTCGAGTCGCGCGACGAGCTCCTGGCCGAGGGACTGAGCTTCGCCGAGCGGACGTTCCACGACGAGCTGGCCGCCGAGCTGGACGCGCTCGAGGATCCCCGCCGCCGGCTCGTGACCCTGATCGAGCGCTCGATCGGGGGCGATGACTGGGTGCTGTGGATGGAGCTCTGGGTGCGGGCGCTGCGCGACCCTGCGATGGCCGAATCGCGCCGCCAGCTCGACGACTCCTGGCGCGCCCAGATCACATCGGTGATCGCCGACGGCCAGGCGACCGGCGACTTCGGCGGCCCCGATCCCGAGCGCGCCGCCCTCGAGCTGGCGGCGCTGATCGACGGCCTCGCCGTCCAGGTCGCGCTGGACGACCACCTCGTGACTCCCGCGCTGATGCGCAGCACCTGCCTGGAGGTCGCCGAGCGCCTGCTCGAGGTCGAGCTCGCGGAGGTCCCGGCGTGAGTGACATCTCGCGCCGCGAGCTCCTGCAGGCCGGTGCCGGGCTGGCGCTGGCGGGATACGGGCTCTCGGGGTGCACGGTCGAGCGTCAGGTGGACCGTTCGGCGGAGGGACGGATCGTCAAGCCCGAGGTCGACGGTGACCTGCTGATCTACAACTGGGCCCAGTACATGGATCCGGCGTTGAAGAAGGGGTTCGCGGAGAAGTACGGGGTCGAGGTCAACGAGGTCAACTTCGACAACCTCGAGGCGATGGTGATCAAGCTCCGCAGCGGCGCGAGCTACGACCTGATCTGGCCGAGCACCGAGTACGTCTACCGCCTGAACAAGGAGGGCCTGCTGCTGCGCTTCGACCGCGGTCTGCTGCGCAACAACGAAAACGTCTCGAGCTTCTACGACAGCCCCTGGTGGGACCCGAACAACGAGCTCGGGGTCCCGTACACCTACTACACGACCGGGATTGCCTGGCGCGAGGACGAGGTCTCGGGGATGACCGGGTCCTGGAACGACCTGCTCAACCCCGACGGAGAAGGGCGCATGTTCATCCTCGACGACTTCCAGGAGGCGATCGGCGAGGCCAACCTGATCAACGGCTTCGATCTCAACACGCCGGACCCGGACGAGCTCGAGATCTCGAAGCAGACGCTGCTCGACCAGAAGGAGAACGCGCGCGGGTTCTCCACCAACAGCGTCCAGAACCTCGTGTCGGGGAGCGCGGTCCTGCACCAGGCGTGGAACGGCGACATCGTCAACGTCCGCAACCAGGTCGACGACCCCGAGCTCTACAAGTACGAGACCTGCGACGAAGGTGTGCCCGTGGGCACCGACCTGATGTCGATCCCGATCACCTCGAAGAGCCCCGGGACGGCGATGCTGTTCATGGACTGGATCCTCGAGCCCGAGAACGCGGCCCAGAACGTCGCCTGGAACGGCTATCCCCAGCCGTGCGAGGGCGGCAAGCAGGAGTTCGCGAAGCTGGTCAAGGACGAGCCCTCGATCGACGTCGACCTCGAATCGCTCGCCGACGGCGCGATGGAGTACCGCCTCGACGATCCTGACGCGCGCCGGCTCTGGACCGACATCTTCACGGAGGTCAAGGCCGGGTGATCGGAGCGGCGCGCCGGTGACCGCGGGCGGCTTCTGGAACCGCTTCCTGCTCCCGGGGGCGCTCTGGCTGATCCTCCTCTTCCTCGTCCCGCTCGTCTTCGTGCTCGCGCTGTCGTTCGGCTACGTCGACGACCTCGGCCGCGCCGTCTACGCCACCGACCTCGACAACTACGCCGACGCCTTCGATCCCACCTTCCTGCCGGTGCTGGTGCGCTCGGTGGAGTACGCACTGGCGACGACCGTGCTCTGCCTGCTGATCGGTTACCCGGTCGCCTACTACATCGCCCGCTACGGCGGCCGCTACCGCAACGCGCTCATCGTCCTGCTGGTGCTGCCGTTCTTCGTCAACTACCTCGTCCGGACCTACGCCTGGGTGGCGCTGCTGGCCGACGAGGGGCTGGTCAACAATGCGCTCGTCGATGTCGGCATCGTCAACTCGCCGATCCAGATGATCAACACCCCCTGGGCGGTGATCGGCGGGCTCACCTACGGCTATCTGATCTTCATGATCCTGCCCGTCTACGGATCCCTGGAGCGCCTCGACAAGTCGGTGATCGAGGCCGGCAAGGACCTCTACGGGACCCCGTTTCGGACCTTCCTCCACGTCACCCTGCCGCAGTCCAAGCAGGGCATCCTCGCGGGCTCGGTGCTCGTCTTCCTGCCCTCGGTCGGGGACTTCGTCTCCGCGCAGCTGCTCGGAGGCCCGGACACCTACATGGTCGGAAACCTGATTCAGGACCAGTTCTTCGCCGCCAACAACTGGCCCTTCGGCGCCGCGCTGACCGTGGTGATGATGATCTTCCTCTCAATCTGGATGATCGGCTACCTGCGCTCCGCGGCCCGCGACGTCCGGGGCGCGGCCATATGAGCCTGCCAGCTGACCCGGCCGCCCCCGGACGCGAAGCGGAGGAGGCGGGCGGAACGTGAGTGGATTCGACAAGCCGCGCTTCCTGCGCGTGTTCGCGATCGGCGTCTACGCCTTCTTGTTCGCGCCGATCCTGGTCGTGATCCTGTTCTCGTTCAACTCGATCAAGTCGCTGAACCGCTTCGACGGCTTCTCGCTCCAGTGGTACGAGGAGTTCCTCGACGACCCGACCCTGCGCGAGTCGCTGTTCACGTCGCTCGAGATCGCCTTCCTCACCATGCTCGCCGCGACCGTGATCGGCACCGCGCTCGCCATCGGCCTCGTCCGCTCCCGGGCCCGCTGGGCGCCCGGAGCGAACATCCTCATGCTCGTGCCGCTGGTCGTGCCCGAGATCGTCGCCGGGATCTCCGCGCTGCTGATCTTCAGCCAGATCGGGATCGCGCTGTCGTTCTGGACCATCGTCGTCGCCCACATCACCTTCTCGATCTCCTACGTGACGATCGTCGTCCGGGCCCGGATGGCGTCGATCAGCCAGGAGGTCGAGGAGGCGGCGATGGACCTCGGCGCGACGCGGTGGCAATCGGTGCGCCTGGTGCTCGTCCCGGCTCTGTGGCCGTCGGTGCTCGCGGCCGGGCTGCTCGTGTTCGCCTTCTCCTTCGACGACTTCGTGCTCTCGTTCTTCACCACCGGGGAGGAGCTGCAGCCACTCCCGGTGCGGATCTGGTCGGCGATCCGGTTCGGGCTCTCGCCGACGATCAACGCGATCGGGACGCTGATGATGGTCGTCTCGCTGAGCGCGATCGCGCTCGCCGTGTTGCTGCCACGGCTGTTCGGGCGCCGCGAGAGCGGGCTGAAGGTGCTGACAGCGAGCGAGGGATAGGAGCTGATGGAGGCGATTCGAACCGAGAACGTGACCAAGCGCTTCGGCGAGCTCGTCGCGGTCGACGACGTCAGCCTGACGATCGAGCAGGGCGAGTTCTTCTCCCTGCTCGGGCCCTCGGGCTGCGGCAAGACGACGACCCTGCGCATGCTCGCCGGCTTCGAGGTCCCGACGGAGGGCCACATCCTGCTCGAGGGCGAGCCGGTGGAGAAGGTGCCCCCGTACAAGCGCGACGTCAACATGGTGTTCCAGAGCTACGCGCTGTTCGATCACCTCGACGTGGCCGACAACATCGCCTTCGGCCTCAAGCGGCGCAAGGTCGGCAAGGATGAGATCGGGCGGCGCGTCGCCGAGTCGCTGGAGCTGGTCAACCTCTCCGAGCGCGCCGCCGCGCGCACGAACGAGCTCTCCGGCGGCCAGCGCCAGCGCGTCGCGCTGGCCCGCGCGCTCGTCAACCGGCCCAAGGTACTGCTCCTCGACGAGCCGCTCGGCGCGCTCGACCTGAAGCTCCGCCGCCAGATGCAGGTGGAGCTGAAGCAGATCCAGCGCGAGGTCGGGATCACGTTCGTCTACGTCACCCACGACCAGGAGGAGGCGCTGTCGATGTCGGACCGGATCGCGGTCATGAACGGCGGCCGCGTCGTCCAGTGCGGACCCCCCGAGGACATCTACGAGCACCCCAGCGAGGAGTTCGTCGCCGGCTTCATCGGGATCTCGAACCTGATCCAGGGGACGGTCGAGGACGGCGGCATGGTGCGGATCCCAACCGGCCTGCGAGTGCCGGTGGGTCTCCCGGAGGGCCTCGGCACAGGCGACGCGGTGAACCTGTCCGTGCGGCCGGAGAAGATCGCGATCGACGACCTCGAGGAGGGGATGGTCAGCCTCGAAGGGACGATCGTCTCCCGCGTCTACCTCGGGGTCTCGACCCAGGTCACCGTCTCCCTCGGCGACGGTGCGAGCCTGGTCGCGCTCGAGCAGGCGACCTACCGGGCCCGAGCCGACGATCGCTGGGAGCCGGGCACCCCGGTACGGCTCGGCTGGCATCCGGAGCACTGTCTGCTGCTGCGCTGAACCAGACGCTCAGACGCTCGCCCCGAGCAGCAGCCCGAGCTGGCGCGATTGGGCGACCAGGGTGCCGTCGGGCGTCCACAGTTCGCCATCCTCCTCGAAGAAGCCGTCGCGGACGAGGTCGGAGGTGAAGCGCCCGAGCAGCAGCGTGTCGGGCAGCGGCAGGGCGGTGCGGAAGTGGACCGTGAGGTCGATCGTCGGGGCGGGGGCGAGCTCGGCCAGCCGTGGCCATGGAGCCGGAAACCAGGCGTCGGCGAGCATCGCGATCGCCGGCGCGTCGAGCTCGCGGCGCTCGCGCAGCCCCAGCCAGCCGCCGGCCTCGCCACGCTCGGCGCCGGAGAACGGCGCCTCGCCGAACCGGTGCTGCATCACCAGGCGTTCCGTGAACGCCGGCGGATCCCGTCGTGGAAAATTGCCTGCGCCCTCGCCTGACCCGCCCGACCCCGGACGCGAAGCGGAGGAGTCGGGCGGCGTTACTTGAGGCATCGGCGGGGCGTCCAGCGACGGGCTATCCCAGTCCACCGAGTAGGCCGCGATCCCGAGCGCGATCAGCTTGCCCGCTTGCGAGAGCCGGCCGCTGACCGTGGACAGCGAGCGCCCCTGGCGCTCGACCGTCACCTCGACCGCGACCGGGCCCGCTTCGGGCGTGCGGAGGAAATGGACCGTGACCGAGCGCGCCGTGCGTGTTGGGTCTTCGACGGCGAGCTCGAAGCCGCGCATCAGGATCGCCATCACGTAGCCGCCGAGCGGCCCGCGCGGCGTGTCCCAGCCGGGGGCGATCGCCCCCTCCCAGGAGCCGTCGCCCGCGGGGCGCAACGCGATGTCGTCGTCGAAGCCGGGCACGCGGGCGCGGGACGATATCCGTCCAGCCCGGCTGGCCCGTGGTGGGGTGGGCGTGGAATCCGCCGATTATGGGTACAGACCCCGAGGCGCCGCGGGTGACGGCGCCAACCACCCCGACATGCAAGGAGGCACGATGACGCCCACGGACTCTTCTACCGGACTCGAGTTCTGGTCCAGCCTTGCTGAGCGTCCGGGAGGCGGCTCGACCGTCACCGTGTTCGGCGAGCTCGACGTTTCGACCGCGCCGCGCCTGCGCGAGACGCTGGAGAAGGCGATCGCTCACGAGGGCGATGTCTGGCTCGACCTCCGCGGTTGCGGCTTTGTCGACTCCTCGGGGATCGCGACCCTGGTATGGGGCGCGGTGCGGATGAAGGAGCGCGACCGTCGCCTGGTCCTGGTCGGCGCCCGCGAGCGCGTCCGCCGCATCCTCGACCTCGCCGGGATCGCGGGCCACTCCGCGGTCGTCGTCGAGGAACCGCCCTCGACCGACTGACGACGCCTCGGCCTACGGCATCGCGGTCGCCTCGGCGGCGACCGTGTCGGCCTTCCCCCCTCGCGCCGCCGCCGCCCCGCCCTCGTCGCGGGTGATCCGGTGGGCGAGGTAGACGGGGATGATCGAGAGCAGGATCACGAACACGGCGACGACGTTGACGATCGGCACCTGATTCGGCCGGGCGAAGTTGTTGAAGATCCAGATCGGCAGCGTCTCGTCCCCGGCGCCGATCGTGAACGTGGTGACGATGATCTCGTCGAACGAGAGCGCGAAGGCGAGCAGCGCGCCGGCGACCAGGGCGCCGCGCATGTTCGGCAGCGTGACCAGCCGGAAGGTCTGCCACGGGGTCGCGCCCAGATCCGCAGAGGCCTCCTCGAACGACGAGGACATCCGGCGGAGCCTGGCGATCACGTTGTTGTAGACGACGACGATGCAGAAGGTGGCGTGCGCGACGACGATCGTCAACAGGCCCAGATCGATCCCGAGCACCTGAGTGAAGGTCGAGTTGAGCGCGATCGCGGTGACGATGCCGGGCAGCGCGATCGGGAGGATGACCAGGAACGAGATCGTCTCGCGGCCGAAGAAGCGGTGGCGGGCGACGGCAAGCGAGGCGAGGGTGCCGAGGACGAGCGCGAGCAGGGTCGCGAGCAGGCCCACCTTCACCGAGTACCAGAGCGCGTCCCGGGCCCCGGTGTTCTCGAGCGCCTTGTCGAACCACTCGAGGGTGAAGCCGGGGGGCGGCCACGCGAACGTGCGCGCCTCGCTGAACGCGTAGATCACGACGAGGACCAGGGGTATGTAGATGAACGCGAACGTGAACCCGGTCGCGAGCCGCAGCAGCAGTTGTGAGCCTCCCGACAATCGCATGGCTACAGGTGCTCGAACGCTCCCAGGCGGCGGGCGACTAGGAGGTAGACGATCATGATCACGATCGGGACCATCGTGAACGCGGCGGCGAACGGCAGGTCGACGTTGAAGTTGTCGCGGACGATGGTGCCGATGAACTGCTCCCCGGAGCCGACCAGCCCGGGGGTGATGAAGTCGCCGAGTGTCAGCGAGAAGGTGAAGATCGAGCCGGCGACCACGGCGGGGAATGCCAGCGGCAGAATCACCCGCCGGAACGTGGTCCCGGGCTTCGCGCCCATGTCCTCGGACGCGCTCAGCAGGGTGTCGGGGATCCGCTCGAGGCCGACGTAGATCGGGATGATCATGAACGGGAGCCAGATGTAGCTCATCACCAGCCAGACCGCGACGAGCCCGTAGCCCGGCCCCTCGACCCCGATCGGGTCGAGCAACCAGTTGAGGACCCCCTCCTGGCTCAGGATCCCGCGCCAGGCGAACGCCTTCACCAGGTATCCGGACCAGAGCGGGATCAGCACCGCGACGACCAGGAACGCCTGCATCCGCGAGCTCGCGACCTTCGCCATGTAGAAGGCGATCGGGAAGGCGAGCGCGATGTCGGTAACGGTCACCGCCGCTGCGATCAGGATCGTGCGAACGGTGACGTCGCGGTAGACGTCGCTGGAGACGACGTCCTCGTAGTTGGAGAGGGTGAACGTCTTCTCGATCTCGCCGCTCAGCTCGCCCAGCGACCAGAAGCTCGTGATCAGGAGGACGGCGAGGGACCCGAGGTACCCGACGACGAGCCAGCCGACCGGCCCGGCCAGCAGCGCCCCTGCCTGCGCGTTGGGGCGACCGTGAAAGAGGCCGGCGAGCCTGCGGCCCGCCGACCTCTTCCCAGAATCGGGCGTGGCTACACCCGTTTCCACGGTTGGATCAGCCCTTCACCTCGTTCCATCCCTGGACCCACTCGTCGTAGGTCTTGCAGACCTCGCCGCGGTCGTCCCCGCAATCGGAGACGGGGGTCTTCCAGTACTCGATCTCGTCGAAGAACGCCTCGTCCGTGGCGTGGAAGATCTCGCAGTGATCGTCCGTGCCTCCGTAGATCGCGGGGAGGTCCCCGGTGAGGTCGCACGACTTCTCGTTCGCCGGCGCCTCGCCGAACCACACCGCGACCTGAGCGTTCACCTCAGGATCGAGGATGTGGTTCATCCACAGGTACATGCAATTGGGATGCTCGGCCTCCGAGCTCATCATCCACGTGTCCGACCAACCCGTGGCCCCCTCATCGGGGAGGACGACCTCGACCGGCTCCTTCTCCGCCTGGAGCAGGTTCGCCTGGTACTGCCAGGTGGTCCCGACGGTGGTGTCGCCGTTCTCCACGGCGGAGATCTGCTTGAACGCGTCGGACCAGTACTCGCCGACGTGCTCGCTCTGCTGCTTCAGCAGGTCGATCGCCGCGTCGAACTGCTCCTGGTCCAGCTCGTACGGATCGGTGATCCCGAGCTCCGGATTGTGCTCGCGCAGGTAGAGCGCCGCGTCGGCGATGTAGATCGGGTTGTCATACGCGGTCACGTTGCCGCTGTACTCGCTCGCGTTGTCGAAGACGACGTCCCATGACGTCGGCGCCGGCTTGACCACATCGGTGTTGTAGAGCAGCAGGTTCGAGCCGCGCCCGTGCGGGACCCCGTACTCCTGGCCGTCGTACGTGTTGTGCGGCTGGTTCTTCAGCGCGTCGATCACGTCCGCGTAGTTGGGGACCAGGTCGACGTTGACGGGAGCGACGTCGCCGCCCTCGACCAGCCGGCCGGCTGCGTCACCCGACGCGGAAACGCCGTCGTACTGCCCGGTGCGCATCAGCTGCACCATCTCGTCGGACGTGGCACCGGGCTTGAAGTTGACCTGGCAGCCGGTCTCCTTCTCGAAATCGGTCACCCAGTCGACGTCCGGCTCGGTCGAGCCGTCCTCGACGTACCCGACCCAGCCGACCAGGTTGAGCTCGCCCTCGCCCTCGCCGACCTCCGTCGGCAGGTCCGACGACGCAGTCGTCGAGTCACCATCGTCGTCGCCGCATCCGGCGGCGAACGCGAGCATGAATACGAGCAGCCCCGCGATCACCAGCCAGGCGACCCTGGCGGAGCTTCCTCCCTTACTGCGCATCACTTTCTCCTCTCGTTACCGCGGCCTGGACCGCGACCGTGTGTTCCGGTCGCCATCCGACGACCACCTCCCGTCCGGCCTGTGCGAGCGCCTCCGCGGAGGACGTCTCGAGGTTCTGGCGGACGACTTGAAGCTCTCCCCCGGCGTCGAGCGCGACGAGGTAGCGGGTGATCATCCCCGCGTAGGCGACGTCGCGGACGTGACCCGCCTCGGTCTGCATCCCGTCGGTGGCGTCGCCGGGATCGAGCAGGCGCACCTTCTCCGGCCGCACCGTGAACGCGCGCCCATCGCGCTCGAGCACGTTCGAGACACCGACGAAGCCGGACACGAACGAGTTCGCGGGCTTCTCGTAGACGTCGGCCGGGGTTCCCACCTGCTCGATCCGGCCCTCGTTGAAGACCGCGACCCGGTCGGACATCGTCAGCGCCTCCTCCTGGTCATGGGTGACGTAGACGAAGGTGATCCCGACCTCGCCCTGGATCTGCTTGAGCTCGACCTGCATCTGCTCGCGCAGCTTCAGGTCGAGGGCACCGAGCGGCTCGTCGAGCAGCAGCACCCGCGGCCGGTTGACGATCGATCGCGCCAGCGCAACCCGCTGGCGCTGGCCTCCGGACAGCTCCGAGGGCTTGCGGTCCGCGTAGCCGGTCAAGCGCACCATCTCCAGGGCCTCGTCACGACGCGTTGCGCGCTCAGCCTTGGCGACCTTGCGGACGCGCATCCCGTACTCGACGTTCTCGCCGACGGTCATGTGGGGGAACAGCGCGTAGTCCTGGAACACCGTGTTGACCTCGCGGTCATACGGCGCCAAGCCTCCGACGTCCTGGCCGCCGAGCTCGACCGTCCCCGAGTCGGGGATCTCAAAGCCGGCGATCATCCGCAGGGTCGTCGTCTTGCCCGAGCCCGACGGGCCGAGCATCGTGAAGAACTCGCCGCGCTCGATCTCGAGATCGATCCCGGCGACGGCGACGACCTCGCCGTAGGTCTTGCGAACTTCGCGCAGCCGAATGTCGGGGACCGCCTCGGTTGCGGTCACCCCCTCCGCCTGCGGCGCCACCGCGGGCGAGCTCATCTGCTCCATTGCGTACAACCGCAGTCCGGTTTCAACCGTGCTGACGCTATCCGAACCGTAGAAGGCGTGCCACTCCCGGCCCGGACAAAGATCGGCTGTGCCGTAGTCCGGTTAGGTGAACGCCTATGCGAGCAGCCGGACGAGCGCCGTGACCGCCGCCGCCAGCAGGACGACGGGGAGCAGCTTCGCCCCGCCGCGCAGCGCGATCGCCGCCGCCCCGACCCCGGCGACCCGGGCGTCGAGCTCGAGCGACCCGCCCTCCGGAGCGCCGAGGGTCTGGACGACGACCAGCGCGGCGAGCAGCGCCGGCGCGACCAGCGCGATCACGCCCATCGCGGCGCCGGGGAGGTCCCTGCCGCCGAGCAGCACGGGGCCGGAGGCGCGGATCGCCGCGGTCGTCAGCACCAGCGCGACGATCGTGATCCAGGCATCGTCCATCCTACGCCGCCTCCCTTGAGGCCGGCCGGCTCCGGAGGCCGAGCAGCGCGGTCGCCGAGGCGGCGATCACCGGCACGCCCGCAGGCGTGAACGGGATCAGCACCAGCGCGATCAGCGCGCCGAGCCCGGCGACCACGCTCGGCAGGCCCGGCCGCAGCTCGCCCTCGACCAGCAGGCAGAGGAAGAACGCGGGGAAGAGGGCGTCGAGGCCGAGCGCCGCCGGATCGCCGATCAGGTCGCCGGCGAAGACGCCGATCGCCGTGCCGCCGACCCAGCAGGGATACGACGGCAGGGTCGCACCGACCATGAAGGCCGGATCGAAGCGCCCGCCGCCGCGGCTGGCCGCCGCCCACGAGAAGTCGATCATCGCCTGGCCGATCGCGGCTCGGCGCAGCCGGCCTCCGCGCAGCGACGGCGCCAGGGCGATCCCCATCGGCACGTAGCGGAGGTTGAGCAGGATCCCGGCGGCGATCGCGGCCCCGGCTCCGCCACCCGCCGCCAGCACCGCGGTGGCCGCGAACTGCGCCGAGCCCGCGAACATCAGCGCCGACATCACGATCGGCGCCACGTTGCCCATCACCGGCTGGGCGAGGACACCGAACGAGATCGCCAGCAGCAGCCCGGCCGCCGCGTAGGGGACGCCGACGCGGATGCCGCGGTGGAAGTTCTTGGAAGCCTGCAGCACGAAGGCCCGCCATTTTGGCGGGCCTTCTGACGCTTACGTATTAGATCTTGGTACTCGCGCTAGAAGCGCGCCGGATGGCGGGCCTCGTAGCCGCGCGATGAGCGCATCGCCTCGCTCCACCCGGGGCCGTCACCGGCGGTCATCGAGGTGTCGAGCCGCAGCCCGGCGATCACCGCGTAGGCGTGGCCCTCGTTGGCGTAGACGGTGATCCACTTCCCGAGGCCACCCTTCTCCCAGTTCATGAACGACCCGGACGGCATCGATGCCTCGAGCAGCCCGGCTCCGGTGAGCGCGTAGCTGACCGAGCCCGAGCAGTCGTAGCAGGTGTCCCGCCGGCGGGCGTGGCCACCGCCGAGGCAATACGGCTTGTTCTTGACGATCTCGTTTGCGGCCTCGATCGCGCGCCTCACCTTGTTCGGTGCCGACGCGGGCGGGATCGCGAAGCCGTTCTCGAGCTTCGCCTTCGGGCCGGCCGTGGTCTGGCCGGAGGTCGGCGGGGTCGCGCCCGAGCCGCCCATCCCGACGCCCCCGCTTCCCTTCGCCGCCAGCGCGGTCGAGGGGAGGGCGATGATGGCCGCAGCGGTAGCCAGCGCGAGCGCCGTGCCCCGCCTTCGCTTGCGTTGCGATTCAGAACTGTAGGTCAACGTACGGTCTCCTTCGTCGGCCTACGGGGTTAGCTGACGGGCTGGCGCTGAAAGAGCCTGCGCCCCCGTCGCACTGCGACGGGTTAGCCCCAAAACAGTTGGTTCCCCCGCTCCCGGTCCGCCTCCATACGGCGGGCCCGGAACTCGGCTTTACCGGTTATCGAGTTGCGGCAGCCTACACACTTCGACGCAGGAATGCAAAGACCTGCTCACGATTTGGTGTGAATCTGCACATACGTCGCTTGCACGACGCCTACACCTTTATCGGCGAACAGCCGTTCGCCTGAGCGGAAGCTGCGGGGCGCGCTCAGGCGACCGGCGCGGCGGCCGGGTGCTCCTGGGCCCAGGCGACGATCTCCTTCGAGTCCGAGATCACCTCGCCTAGTCGGTCACCAGGACCGGGACGGTCGGCGAGCCGGTCAGCTGCTCGACCTCCTTGCGGCCCTCGGTCTTGTGCTGGAAGAGCTTCGGTCCGACGCCGAGGCCGTGGACCTTCTGGACCTCCGGCTCGTAGCCGGCATCCTTGAGCGCGTGGTAGGCGTTGGCGCAGGGATGCCCCCCGGGCCGCGGCGATCCAAAGGTTCCCAGCAGATATAGAGCTTCATGGGAACCAGCCTATCGAGGGAAGCGTGGTAAGGCTCAGACTGTGTCCAGCAGACGCCGGCTTGACCCTCTCAATCGCTGTAAGCGCGGCGATCGCCGCCGGTAGCGGCGGCAGCGCGCCCACGGAGGCAAGCCACCGACGACCTCCGCCAGGATTAACGGCGACGCTTCCGGAGCGGCACGGCCACGAGGGCTGGCCGGGGAGATCACACCCTCGATGATCCAGCTCCATCGTCGAACACGGCACACGGAGCCCGCCTCGAGTCGGCTGCTCAACCAGTGGCGGGCGGTCGAGCATGAGCACGTCGGCGACATCCTGCTCCAGCCGTCCGCGCCGCCACGACTCCGAGTTTGATCTCGATGGCTGCTCGACGATGCAGAACGCGACCGAGGCTTGGCGCGGGCGGCGACATCTACCTCCAAACGCCTGGCCCACACCTCTCCTTAATCGACCCTGAAGAAGATATAGTTCATCTTGAAGCCGAAAGGCGCTGACATGTGGTGTCCTCGGTCAACGGTGCCGACGATGAAGATCGTACTGGAAGGTGCCGAAGCCCTAAGAACTGGCACGACCTGAACGATCGACTTCGCGCTCGCCAAGCAAAGCGCCGCCGTCTGTCCCGATGGGACGAGCTCGACACGCTCCTGCAGGAATGAAGAGGACGGTGGCGGCCGGCGAGGTTGGGGAGGAGAAGACCCTCAGGTCCCGACCGTGGAGCTGGAGCCGGGATCGAGCTGGTCACGGGAGCTGGTCAACCGCGGAAGGCGGTCGTCCTCGATCGATCCTTCAAGCGCGGCTGCCGGCACCGAGTGCGTCCTGATGCTCGCCGCCGCCTACGACCTTGGTACCCGTGACCCGTACAAACGTGCTGGAGACTATTCCTGATCTGGTCAGCGTCCTAGCGCGACGGCCTGGTTCCAGGTCCGGCGGTCCAAGAACGGCAGGTCCGGGGCCGAACTGGCGCCCTGGGCGGAGACCTTGTACATGCGCCGTGGCTCCCGCCAGGCGGCGGCGTCGGGCGTCCCGACCGTTCGGTGAGCGCGGCGGCGGTCGCGTTAGCGGCGCGGGCGTAGGCGCGCGCGCCGAACGCGCGCAGGGCCAGCGATCCGCCGTTGGTGATGTCGACTGGTGTGCGCTGTCGGTGTTGCCGCCGAGATCCGCGGCCGCGTTCCGGCCGCTCATCGGCGCGAGCAGCATCGCCTCGCGGCGATCCTTGAACTCTTCCGAGGTCGAAACCTCGGGTCGACGGTTCCCGCCTCGTCGGCGGCTGCGTAGTCGCCGTCCCAGTCGAGCAGGACGCCGAGCGTGCCCTGACTGGCCCCGTCAGCGGCTTCCCCGCCCGCACCAGCCGGCGCCGGTCGACGAACGGGAACTGCTGCGCCGTCGTCCCCGAGGTCCGGCGATCGCCTTCGATCGCCGGCAGCCGGTCTCGGGCCACCTCTTGGACGAGCGCATGCAGGATCCGGACCCGGTGCAGCGGCCCGGCGAGCCGCTCGAGCGCCTCCGAATCGCCGTTCGTCCAGCCGGCCGACGGCAGGCTGCTCCAGTTCGCGAGCCAGCCCGCTCGGGTCGATCATGTGCGGCGTCCGCTCGCGGGGCACCAGCCCCCGCCACTCGGCCCGCCCGTCGCCCGGGTAGGGGAGCCGCTCGTCCGAGCGCCGCGGGCGCAGCGGGCGCAGCCCTGGGCGCCAGTAGCCCATCGAGCCGTGGTCGTCGGCCGCGATCACGTTCTCGTTCCAGCTCACCTGGTGCATCGCCCGATCGACCTGGCCCACGCTGGTCGCGTCGTTCAGCTCGTCAGCCCGACATCGTCTCCAGCTCGACGCCCCGAGACCGCGTAGCGGTGGGCGAGCGCGACGCCCCGCCGGTCGACCTCGGCCGGCCCGTGGACGGTGCGGTAGATCCGCTGGGTGACCGATCCCACGGGAGCGCCTGGGTCGGTGAACAGGTCCGGAATCGGTCGCCGGGGTGCCGTAGGTAGACCTCGTCGCGGCAGTCGATCTGCCGTTGGGAGCCCTTGAACCCATAGGTCTCGGGACCGGTCAGCTCCTCGGCGTAGAGGTCGTCCTCGTCGGAGGGCCGGAGGTGAAGCCCTAGGCGAGGTGATCGTTGTGGCCGATCCCGACCAGCGGGACCCCGGCGGCGCCGGCCCCGCCGAGGTTCGGCTGGACGGGCGAGTGGAGCTCGAACTCCACGAGCAGCTCCGGATCGAGATCCCGGCTGCGGCCCTTGTACAGATAGGCCTGCCGGCGCCCGGCCCTGGATCGCCGACATGAACGGTCCGCCGTGGGGCAGGATGAGGCCAGCCCGGCGCCCCGGGCATCCGCGGTCGCGGTCGACACCGGACTCTGGGTCGCGGTGTCGGTCGCGGCCGAGAGGTCCTGCGGGCGAGGAATCGCGCGACCGCCGGACCCGACCCGTCGTCGCGCCGGCTGCGGCCCGGCTGCGACGGGAACTTTCCTCCGACCGCGGGACGGTGATCCGGGGCCGCTTCGAGTGAATGGTAGGAGCCGGTCGAGTCCCCCGCCCCGAGCGCCTCGCGGCCGCGCGCGTCGCGCGAGCTCGTGGCTCGTCGCTCGACGGCACCGTGCGAGCCAGGTAGATGCTGATCCGGGCGCTGTCGTGCAGCGTCGACGGTTCGATCGGCAGAATTGGGAGAGGGTGACGAACTTTTTTTGTAGGTCCGGGCCTCTGCGGCTAGGGTGACGTGGTTGATCGAGGTGATCAATCCCGTCGTGATAGGCCTCGACGCCGGCGGCCAGAATGGCTGGCACCGTGGTGACTATCGAGTCGATCTCGGCGTTGGTGTAGTAGTTGCGACGGCGATCAGGTCGTCGTCGAGCCAGGTCTTCGAGCCGAGGACTCGGCCAGCTCGTCGTCGGTCGGCGTGCCGGAACAGGCCGCAGCTGGAAGAAGCCGATCCTGGCCCACGGTGATGGTTGCCGACCAGGCGTCGTACTTGCTGCTGGTGGTCCGGTACAGCGGCACGCTCTATCGATGCGACGATCGAGACCGGGCGCGGCGCCGATGGTCACGCCAGAACGGTCGAAGAGCGCCACTGATCCGAGTTGTCGCAAGCTCGACTGTACGGTCAGCAGGGTACGTCTTGTCCCAGAACGCGACCTCGGCGATCAGGATGACCGCTCTGCTCCGCGCCAGCAACGTCCCCGGCCTCGAGCATCCTGGGCCGCGTGGGCGTCAGAATGCATGCTCGATGCGATGGTGATTAGGGAGGTACCCGGTGAATAATGTGGAGCAGGCCATGCTGGGCCGTGCTGTGTGTGCGCTGCTTCGTCGAGCGTCCATGTGTGGACCTTGAGGGCAGCGACCGTGCTGCTGACGGGCGCGACGGGCGGCCTCGGCGGGCGATCGTCGAGGCCCTCGCCGCGAAGGGGACGACGCTGCTCCTGAGCTCCCGCAAGGCCCCGGAGTCGACGTCTCGCCCGTCGCTGCCCGGCGGCCACCAGCGCCCCGCTCGTCAGCGACCTCGCCGAGGAGGGTGCGGCGCTGGCCCTGCTCGACGAGGCCGGGGAGATCGACATCTTGGTCGCGAACGCGGCGCTGCCCGGGTCGGGACGGCTCTAGGGCCACTCCCACCAGCAGATCGGCCGGGCGCTTCGCGTCAACCTCGAGTCGCCGGTGCGGATGGCCCGGGAGCTGATCGGCCCGATGACGACGCGCGGCTCGGGTCACATGGTGTTCGTTTCCTCGCTGTCCGGCAAGGCGGCGACGGCGCGGGCATCGCTTTACTGCGCCGACCAAGTTCGGCCTGCGCGGCTTCGGGCTCGCGCTGCGCGAGGATCTGCGCGGGAGCGGCGTAAGGGCGTCTCGGTCGTGATCTGCCTCGGGGACGATTTGCAGCCGCGGGGATGTTTCACGACTCCCCCGCCGCCTCGGTCCCATTGATCATGGGCACCTCTGACAGTCGCCCCGAGAAGGTGGCCCCGTGGGGGTCTGGCGCGATCGTCGACGATCGCGCCGAGGTCTCCGTCGCGCCTCTGCGACAGCGGCTGCGCTCACGGCCGAGGCCGGCTAACGCGCCCGAGCTCTCGGGCCGGATCGCCGGATCGAAGGCCGCCGAGGTCGCCGACGGGATCGCGGCTGGCCAGACCGACAAGCGCTGAACGCGATTGTTAGCCTAGGCTACTAGGGGTAATACTCTGAGGCATGAGCGATTCCTTCTCGGCCAAGTCGACGCTGTCGGTATCGGGACGCGAATACGAGGTCTTTCGCCTCGACTCTTTGCAGGAGAAGTTCGACGTCGCCCGGCTTCCCTATTCGCTGAAGGTTCTGCTCGAGAACGCGCTGCGGCTCGAGGACGGCGACTCGGT
>CAVRKA010000003.1:5000-600028 GCA_963722175.1 uncultured Solirubrobacterales bacterium | reverse complement strand
TCACCGAGATCCAGATGATCCCGAACCGTGGCCACTCGCTGACGATCGACAGCGGCTGGCGCGAGGTCGCCCAGGTCGCCCTCGATTTCGTGAAGCGGTTTGCCGAGAGCCCGGGCGAGAACGGCGCACGGGCCCGCGGTGAGGGAGTCGGTGACGTCGAACCGACGCCTACTACGTAGGCAGCAGGCGCACTGAAAATCGACGAAGAAAGGAACACCATGAAGATCGTTGTCATCGGCGGCACCGGCCTGATCGGTTCGAAGGTCGTGGCCGGCCTCGGCGAGGAGGACCACGAGGCGGTGCCCGCCTCGCCCGACACGGGCGTCAACACGCTCACCGGCGAGGGGCTCGCCGAGGTGCTCGAGGGCGCCGAGGTGCTGATCGACGTCTCGAACTCGCCCTCGTTCGAGGACGAGGCGGTGATGGACTTCTTCACGACCTCCACCACCAACCTGCTGGCCGCCGCGACCGAGGCGGGCGTCCGGCACTACGTCGCCCTCTCCGTGGTCGGGGCGGACCGCATTCCCGACAGCGGCTACCTGCGGGCGAAGGTCGCCCAGGAGAAGCTGATCGACGGGGCCTCGATCCCGTACACGGTCGTCCGCGCCACGCAGTTCTTCGAGTTCGTGAAGCGGATCGCGCGACGAGGCAACGGACGGTGACGTCGTCCGGCTGCCTCACGTGCTGTTCCAGCCGATCGCCGCCGACGACGTCGCCGCCGCCGTCTGCGAGGTCAGCCAGCGAGCGCCGGCCGACGGCATCGTCGAGATCGGCGGCCCGGAGCAGTTCCGGTTCGACGAGTTCATCCCAGAGGGCCTCGAAGGCGACGGGCGATCCCCGGACCGTCGTCGCCGACCCGCAGGCCCCGTACTTCGGAGCGGTGCTCCAGGAAGAGCGCTCGCTGGTTCCCGAGCAACGCGATCCACCTCGGCGGGACCCGCTTCGGCGACTGGCAGTCCCAGCCCGCTCAGCACCTAGCCCATGACCACCGCGTCCCCGCCCTCGCCGCGTCGCCGCCTCCGGCCGCGCGGCGAGGAGGGGCCGCAGCGGACGACGACCGTCGAGCTGTTCTTCGACCTCGTCTACGTCTTCGCGATCACGCAGCTCTCCCACCTGATCCTCGACCACCTCACGGTCACCGCGGTGGCGCAGGCCGCGTTCCTGCTGGTCGTCGTCTGGTGGGCCTGGATCTACACGACCTGGATGGCGAACTGGTTCGACCCCGACTCGCCCGTCGTGCGCACGGTGCTCACCGGGGCGATGCTCGCGAGCCTCCTCATGGCCGCGGCGCTCCCCGACGCCTTCGGCGACCAGGGGCTGCTGTTCGCGGCGAGCTACGTCGCGCTGCAGGTCGGCCGGAACGCCGCCGCGATGACGATGCTCGCCCGCGACCATCACCTGCGCGACGTATTCGAGCGCCTGTTCGCGTGGAGCGTGGTCTCCGGCGCGCTGTGGCTCGCCGGCGCCGCGCTCGAGCCGGACCAGCGCCTGCTGGCCTGGATTCCGGCGCTTGGCCTCGAGCTCGTTGCCCCGTTTGCGGGCTACTGGCTTCCGGTTCGTGGTCGCGCCTCGACCACCGACTGGGACATCGAGGGCAGCCACTTCGCCGAGCGGTGTCAGCTGTTCGTCATCATTGCCCTCGGCGAATCGATCGTGGTCACGGGGGCGGTGGCCGCCAACGCGGGACTCACTGCGATCGTCGTCGCCTGTCTCGTCGTCGCATTCCTCGAGACGGTGGCCCTGTGGTGGCTCTACTTCGGTGCGCCGACCGAGCGCTCACATGCCGCGGTGGCCGCGAGCGACGACCCCGGCCGACTCGCCCGCGACGCCTACACGTACTTCCACCTGCTGATCGTCGCCGGCATCATCGCGACGGCGGCCGCCAACGGCCTGTTGATCGACGATCCCCACGCTTCGGCTCACGGCGTGGGCACCGCGGTCGTCCTCGGTGGGCCCGCGCTCTTCCTGTTCGGCGCGAGCCTCTTTCAGTGGCGAACTGTGGGAACCGTGAACGCGAAGCGCCTGGCGGCGGCGGTCGCGATCATCGCGCTCGCACCACTCGCGCCCAGCATCTCGACTCTCGCGCTCACCGGAATCGTGACCGCGCTCCTGACCGCGGTCGCCGTCTGGGAGTTGCGTGCCATGGCGCGGCGCGGTTCGCCGGCTGGTCGGCCGCGCATGGGATCGAATCGATGGATCACGCGTGCGTCGTAGGAAACGACCGTCAAATGAGCGACAGGTCGAACCAGGGCCCAGCGGACGCGAGGTCCCGTTCGAGGGCCCAAATCGGCGGGCACCCCGCGTTGGCCAGCGCGGGGCGACCGACGGACCGCGTCGTTACGGCGCGATCACAAGACGGCTGATCAGGTCGCTGGTAACGGTGAAGTCGCATCTGAGGTCCACTGTTCCGCCAGGGAAATCCCCCGTCAACCGAGCCGTCACCAGATACCGGCCGGCGCCTCGGTCCTCACGGTCGAGGACCTCGGTCGTGTAGGTGTACTTGATGGCGGGTCCGGTTCGCCACGCGCGGATCTCGCCCCGCCCGTCATAGGTCTTGCCCTCATCCACGACCGTCGCGTCGTCGCTGAACAACCAGACGAACCCGTCGACGTCGCGCGGATCGAGCTCGAAATAGCGGCGCACCGCATCGGGAAGTCCCTCGAGCATTCCGAGCGCCGAGTCTAGTCGCCCCATACCCCCGCTTGGAGGTCCCGGTTCCGCTGCCTCATGGATGACGCGTCAGGCCGCGAAGCACGGCGTCGGCGTCGCGGTGATTGGTCCGGATGCCGATCCCCACCAGGTCCAGATTCTCAGCGGTCACGGCACGCACCGCCGCTCGGTTCTCGGTGTCGTTGCCGGTCGAGAACATCTGCGCGGGTTACTTCGTGGTCGATCTCGGCCCCGCACATGCGAACCAGCAGGACACGGACGCGTCGCGCGCGGCCGGCGACGGTAAGCCGGGCTCGCGGCTGGATGCCAAAGGTTGACGAGCCGCTGCGCGCCTACGCTGCTGTCGTGTCGCCCCGGCTGAGTTAGACCGCGGTCTCGCGGTGGGGCAGCTTCCAGCCCGGCCGCGGGTAGTGGCACGTGTAGCCGTTCGGGTAGCGCTGGAGGTAGTCCTGGTGCTCGGGCTCGGCCTCCCAGAACGGGACGGCCTCGCTGATCTCGGTCACGACCTTGCCGGGCCACAGGCCTGAGGCGTCGACGTCGGCGATCGTCTCCTCGGCGACCTGGCGCTGCTCGTCGCTCGTATAGAAGATCTCGGAGCGGTAAGAGGAGCCGATGTCGTTGCCCTGGCGGTCCTTGGTCGTCGGGTCGTGGATCTGGAAGAAGAACTCGAGGATGTCTCGGTAGGAGATGCGCTCGGGGTCGAAGACGATCTCGACCGCCTCGGCGTGACCCGGATGGTTCGGCGTAGGTCGGGTTGTCGTTCTCCCCGCCGGTGTATCCGACCCGGGTGGAGATGACTCCGTCGCGCTGGCGCAGCAGCTCCTGGACGCCCCAGAAGCAGCCTCCGGCGAGGATCGCGGTCTCGGTGTTGTCGCTCATCGGGTGATCCTTCCTGTTGAAGACTAGGGCGGCTTTGGCGGGGCCGGAGCTCCTCGTCCGTCCGCCGCCGGATCTACACGCCAGCGCGACCGGTCCTCGGCTGTTTGCGGCGAGCTGTCCGGAGACGGGTCGGGAGCCACCACCTCACGGTACTCCCGAGCGCGTCACCACCTCGGCCACCCCGGTAAGCGAGGATGAAATCGACGCCAGGTGTCGGATCACGCGAAAACGCTGCCCGCTCCACGACCCGTAGGGGATCTGCCGGCCGAGTTTCAGTCGGCGACGGTTCGCCGGCGAAGCCTGCAGGCCGTCGGCGCGCTGCTCGTTCTGGTCGCCGTCGTCGTTCTGGCGCCGGGCCTGGGCGACGTACGCGACGAGCTCGCCAAGGCCGATCCGGCTTGGCTGGCGGCGGCGATCCTGCTGGAGGGTCTGTCGTTTGCCTCGTACGTGCTCATGTTCGGACCGATCTTCTGCGCCGGGTTATCGGGACGACGCAGCTGGCAGATCGGTGGCTCGGAGCTGGCGATGGGGTCGCTCGTGCCGGCCAGCGGCATCGGCGGGCTCGCGCTCGGGGCCTGGATCCTGCATCGCGGCGGGATGAGCAGCGACCGGATCGCCCGCCGTTCGGTCGCCTTCTTCCTGATCAAGAGCGGCGTCAACTTCCTGGCCGTGGCGGTCCTCGGGACGGCGATGGCGCTCGGGCTGGGGCCGGATCTGTCGCTGTGGCTGACGGCATTCCCGGCCGTGATCGCCATCGTTGCGATTCTCGCGATCGGACTGGTTGCGCGCCTCGGCCCCGGCACGCCCCCGGACCGCGACGCCTCGCGAATGCGCCGAGCGACCGCAGCGGCTCGCGAGGCGGTGACACGGGGTTCGGGCGAGGCGTTCCTGCTCGTGCGGTCACGTGACCTGCGGATCCTCGGCGGATCGCTCGGTTACTGGGCCTTCGACAACGCGGTGCTCTGGGCGACCTTTCATGCCGTTGGCGTCTCGGTTCCCCTGACGGTCGTCCTGATGGGCTACCTGATCGGCCAGCTCGGTGGACTGCTGCCGATCCCGGGAGGGATCGGCGGCATCGACGCCGGGTTGATCGGGACGCTGATCGTCTACGGCGCGCCCGCCGCAGGGACGGCGGCCGCGGTTCTCGCCTACCGCGTCATCCTGTTCTGGCTTCCGCTGCTCGCCGGCGCGATCGCATTCGCCTCGCTTCGACGCGACATGCCCCGACCCGGGGAACTGGCCGCCTGTGCGCCGGCGATCGGCGCTCAAGGCGCCTGACGGCCCACCCTCGCCGAGAAAGGGAGAGTCGCTCTACCGGGGCCGTCCCGGCCGACTTGACGACTTTGGGATGCTCTGTCTGTGGCCACCACGTGCACGCATCTCGACTCCGTCCAGATCACCGAGCTGCCTGAGGCCGTCGAGGGATGCGAGGAATGCCTGAAGACGGGAGACCCGTGGTTTCACCTGCGTATCTGCCTGGAGTGCGGCCAGGTCGGCTGCTGTGACAGCTCGCCGAACCAGCACGCGTCGAAGCACGCGCGGGCGGCCGGCCACCCGTTGATCCGCTCGCTCGAGCCCGGCGAGGAGTGGTCGTTCTGCTTCCTCGACGACCTCGGAATGGTCATCCCGGACGTTCGCGGGCAGACGCGGATCCCTCCCTCGCCCCTGGGCGGCTGACCGATGGCCGGCACGCGGGCGTGGCCGGCCCTCGGCTATGGAGATTGGGGTGCGACCCGCGACACGCTCCACGCGCACACGCAGGTACTCGGGAAGCTGGCGGTCGAGCTGGCGCCTCCAGAGCCACAGCTGCAGCATGCGGCCCTGAGGCTGAGCGCGCGCGGCTGGGAGACGCTCCCGCTGCCCGCGCCCGACGGCTCCGGGGCGATCGTCGCGGCGCTTGACCTCCACACCCACGAGGCCGTCGTCGAGCACAGCGCCGGCCATGAGACCCGGATCGCCCTGACGCCCAACCGGCCCGTCGCGGAGGTGACGCGCGAGGTCCTCGAGGCCGTGGGGCGCCTGGGTGGCCCGGTCGAGATCAATCCGACTCCGCAGGAGACGCCGTGGGAGGTGCCGCTGGACGAGGACCACGAGCACGCGACGTATGACCCCGACCAAGTCGCGAACTACTTCGAGGCCGCTACCCGCGCGGCGCTCGTACTGGCGGACTTCCGGGCGCCGTTTCGCGGGCGTTCGACGCCCGTCAACGCCTGGTGGGGCACCTTCGACCTCGCGGTCCACTTCTACTCGGGAGAGTCGGTCGACCCACCCTCAAACGACTTCATCACCCGCAACGGAGGCGACGCGCAGCAGGTCGAGATCGGTTGGTGGCCGGGAGATCCGAAGCACGATCGCGCCGCGTTCTTCGCCTTCGCCTATCCGATGCCCGACGACTTCGCCGAGGCTGACCTGAGTCCCGCCCCGGGGTCGTGGAACGCGGAGCTCGGCGAGTATGTCCTCGAGTGGGACGAGATCCGCGACCGCCCGGATCCGCATGGGCTCGCCCTGGAGTTCGCGCGGTCGACCTTTCGCCACGGCTGCGCGGTTTGCGACTGGGACCCGGCGCTCGCGGCCACCGCGGAGGGCGTTCCGCCGCCGATCCGGTGAGCGCGCCTGCCTCGGCGCAACCCCCCGGTCGCGCTTGACATCGGACGCGCCGGGTGTACCGTCGCCGCACAAGACGGCGACAGGGCAAGGGGTCCGCCCATTGAATCGACCGCGCTTCAGCCACCGCAACCGCACCTCCATCAGCGACGTCGAAATCCAGGTCTCGCTCGCCGTGCTGATTCTGCTGGTCGTCGCTTCAGGGTCGGCGCCGCCGGCCTTCGGCTCGCCGACCAAGGTTCGTACGGAGGCTCAGCTGCGGCGGGCGTGGCAGAACCCCAGGACCCGAGCGATCAGCCTCGAGGGCGACATCTTCCTGCGCGCCTGCCAGCGCGGGTCCCCGATCCGCGAGTCCTCGCGCCCGTTGCGGCTGAACGGCAACGGCCACACGATCAGGCAGACCTGCTTCGAGAAGCGCCTGCTGCGCCAGGACGGCACCGGCTTTCTGCTCATCGAGAACGTCACCCTGACCCGAGGAGGTAACGACGGTCCCGGCGCGGCGGTGACCACGCGGGGCGAGATCGTGATCGAGGACTCCGAGGTGACCGAGAACCTCGCCGAGGAGCCGGGCGGGGCGATCTTCTCCCAGCGCCGCGCGACGATCATCCGCTCGGTGATCACCGGAAACCTCGCCAACGACGACGGTGGCGGCGTCTACGCACGCCGTGGCGGAATCGAGGTCTATGACTCGATCATCAGCAACAACCTGGTCGACGGCTCCGGCGGCGCGCTCGGGTCCACCGGCGACATCCTCGTCGTCCGGTCCCACGTCGACGGGAACACGACCGACGGCGACGGCGGTGCGATCTACACCGACGAGGACGGTGACGTCACCGTGATCGACTCGACGGTCGACGGCAACACCGCCGACGGCCCGGGCGGCGCGATCTTCACCTTGGAGGGCGACGTCACGATCATCAACTCGACTCTGAACGGCAACCGCGCCGACGATCGCGGAGGGGCGATCTCGGGCGAGGCCGACGTGACCGTGATCGACTCGACCGTTGCCCGCAACGCCGCCTTCGCGCACGTCGGCGGCGGGATCTGGGCGCGCAGCGATCTGTTCGTGACCAACTCGACGATCAGCCACAACTACGCCGAGGGTCAGGGGGGCGGGGTCCTCGCAGCCGGCACCGTCGGCCTGGTCAACTCGACCGTGGCCGACAACGTCGCCCCGGTCGCCGCAGACGTCGGCGCAGGGTCCCGCCTCCAGGCCTTCGGCTCGATCATCGGCCCGCCTGACCCGGAGCCCGTCGGCGGCCAGATCCAGCCGATCGGGCCCAGCTGCCGAGTCTCGCGCCCGGAGTCGTTCGGCTACAACTTCGTCAGCGACGCCTCCTGCGGCCTCGACGGCCCGAGCGACGTGGTCGGCAAGGATCCGATGCTCGCGCCGCACCTGGCCGACAACGGCGGCCGGGGGGAGACCCGCATGCCAGAGCCGGGCAGCCCCGTCCTGGACCGGATCCCCGCGGAGGCGTGCGGGTTCGTCCCGTTCGGCTACTCGCTCGAGGGCGAGCAGCACCTCGGCCAGTTCGGAATCGATCCGCTGGCGCCGATCGCGGCCGACCAGCGCGGCGTGGCGCGGCCGCAGGGCGCGGGCTGTGACGTCGGCGCCGTCGAGCTCGAGGTGACGGCGCCGACGCGGCCGACAAGCTCGCCGCAGGCCAAGCCGGCCACCGCCGAGCGGCTGCTGGACCGAATCGAACGCATGATCAAGCGCATGGAGCGCACCGCGCGCCGCTGGAAGGGGTGGGCGAAATGCGTCTCGGAGGTACCCGTGGTCGAGTCCGGAGACCCCGATCACGAGTTCGGCTTTCAGTACGACGAGCTCGATGGGACGGGATTGGACCTCCGGCCCGCGCTTGCCATCGACCGGACGGCCGGCCGCCGCCCCAACATGGTCCTGTTCCGGTTCTCCCGGCGCGGGGGCTGCCGTGACCTGGGAACCGAACCGACCCAGCCGGGCACCCCGGGGGCACCGGGTACCGCCGACCCCGCGAAGCTGTCGCGCTCGCGTCCGGTTGCGCGCCGCACGAGCCTGCGAGCGCTCGAGGAGAGGCTCGCGGGCTTGGAGAAGCGAGAGGCGCGCCTCGAGCGGATGTCCGAGCAGTTCGACGAGTGGGAGTCGTGCCTGTCGTGGATACCGGTGACCGAGTACGGAGACCCGGAGGGACGCTTCGGCTACCTCTATCAGGGCAACGGTGGGGAGTCGGGCTATCGGCCCGCACTTGCGATCGACCGCAGCGAGTGGGACGACCCCGACTACATGTTCCTGGGCGGTGAGCTCCGGCGAGTGCAGCTTCGTCATCGGGGAGGCGATGAGACCGAGACCGATTCACCGCCGCCCGCGACGCCGGGGACCTCGCTCCAGTACTGCAACGACGAGCCGGGAGAAGCGGTCGATCGACCCGTCGCACCGGGCACGGTCGAAGAGCTCGAACGCGATCCGCCGGCGAGCGACAGGCTCGACGACCTGAATCAGGACCTGGACTCGTTTCTCGAGGACGTCACGGATCTTGGGGAGCCGGTCGAGGAGTTCGACACCTTCGATCAATGCATGCACCTGATCGGTGTCGCCCAGCACGGAAGCCGCTCCGGCTCGACCGGCTATGCCTACGGCACGGGCGGGGAGCTGAGGCCGGCGCTGGCCATGGACATGCGCGGCTTCAAGGAGCCGGAGTACGAGTTCCTCGCCTTCCCGGGAGAGGAGCCACCGAGCATCGAGTGCAACGAGGACGCGGGCGGCCTGTTCACCAACTGACCACTCCCGCTGTTCGCTGGGCTGCCGCCGGCGGCCGGGACGTAACGACTCAGCGCGTGCGCGCGACCTCGGCCGCGAACCAGACCGAGAGCCCACCGGCGACTCCGCGCAGGGCGCGCGAGAGGCGGGGATCGATCTGGTCCGACGTGCTCGCCTGGGTGGCGGCGATCCAGGTCAGCCCGGCGCCGAGCCCGAGCGCAACCGCGCGGCCGGCCCGGACCACCTTGTGCTCGAGCCGCGCCGAGGTGAACTTGACCTCCAGCTGGCGGCCCGGCCGGTTGCCGACGACCGTCGCCAGTCCCTCGGAGATCTGGGTCGCCCGGTAGCGGAGGCGCTCGGCCTCGTAGATGATCTGCTGCGGGTCGAGCCGGCCCGCCAGCCGGCGCGTGATGCTGCGCATGAAGAAGCGTCGCGCCTCCTCGATCGGGTCGAGCTCCGGGGCGAGCTCCGACACGGCTCCATCCACCTGGGCCAGGGCCTTGCCGACCATGACGAAGGCGGGGGGGAGGGGGACGCCGTTCCGGACGGAGATCGCGGTGAGCTGGTTGAGCAGCTCGACCAGGTTGATCTCCTGCAGCGAACGCCCGTGCAGCCCCGAGATCACCGCCGTGATCTCGTCGCGGTAGGCCGCGACGTCGATGCCGGTGGCGTCGGCGACCTCGCCCAGGTCGAGCGAGACGTCGGTGAGCAGGTCGACGTCGCCCTGGGCGAAGGCGAGCATCACGAGGAACAGCCGGCGGCGCGTCTCGGCGTCGAGCCGGCCCACCATCCCCAGGTCGAGCAGCCAGATCCGGCCGTCGGCCCAGAGCATGTTGCCGGGGTGCGGGTCGGCGTGGAAGAAGCCCTCCTCGAGGACCTGCTTGTAATACGCCTGCATCAGCTGGCGGGCGGCCTCGACACGGTCGGGGCCCTCCGGCGCCTCGAGCAGCGGCACACCGTCCACGACCTCGTCCATGACCAGCAGCCGGCGCGTGGAGATCTCGCGATGACAGCGCGGGACGGCGACGCGGTCGTAGCCCGCGACGATCTCGTCCATGCGGACGATGTTCCGCGCCTCCTCGCCGAAGTCGAGCTCGTCGCGCAGGGCGCGCGACATCTGGTCGGCAAGCGAGGGCAGGTCGATGATCCGGTTCAGCCGTCGCGAGCGCCCGGCCTGACCGACGATCATCTCGAGCAGCGCCAGGTCGGTCTCCACCACCTGCTCGGCGTCGGGACGCTGGACCTTGACGACGACGCGATGCCCGTCGGCCATCCGGGCCCGGTGCACCTGGGCGATCGTGCCGGCGGCGAGCGGTTGCGGGTCGATGTCGGAGAAGACGTCCTCCCACGGCACCGCGAGCTCCCGCTCCATCATCGCCACGACCTCGGCCTCGGACATGGGCGGGACGTCGGACTGCAGCGTGGCGAGCTCGGACACGTACTCCGGGGAGACGAGGTCCGGGCGGGTGGAGAGGATCTGTCCGAGCTTGCCGAACGTCGGCCCCAGGTGCTCGAACGCCTCCCGGAGCCGGCGCGGGCCCTCAGGGTCGCCATCGAGCCGCAGCAGCCGCCCGGAGAGCAGGCGCACGCCCACCGGACCGAGGATGCGCCCGATCTCGCGGGCGCGCTCCCGGCGCGCCCGGGTGTCGGCGGCTTCGTCGGGCACCGGCTCCCCGGTGGCGGTGTTGACCACCACCACGGTGCAGCCGGCGAGGTGCGTGACCCGGTTGGCGACGTTACCGAGCAGGAAACGCTTGCGCCCCCGCATTCCCGAGCTGCCTACGACGACAACGTCGGCGTCGGCGCGCTCGGCCGCCTCGAGGATCACGGCCGCGATGTCATCCCCCGACTCGACCACGGCGCGGGCGCGGATCCCCTCGGCCGGCAGCGCGCTCTCGAGCGCCGCCGCGAGGCGCGCGCGCTCGGGTGCGCCGCCGTTGTCACCCGAGGCGTCGACCTCGGCGGGTTCGGGGTCCGGCGTGATCACCTGGATCGCGAGCAGGTCCGCGTCGAGCGAGCGGGCGAAGGTCGCCGCCCACTCGACCGCCAGTGCCGCCCCGGCGCTGCCGTCGGTGGCCACGGCCACGAGTTTGGTCTCCGGGGGCACGTGGCGAGGATATGGCGGCGCCCGCGCCAGCGCCGTGTCGTGGGCTCCGGTCCTATCGACTAGCGTGGGTGGTCGATGGCCAAGCTCACGTTCGGGTCCCGGGCCCCGGTCGCCGATGGGTGACTTCCTCGTCAAGCGTGACGACCTCCGAACGACTCGTGTGGTCGAGAGCCAGCCGCCGGAACTTCAGGCCGGCGAGGCGCTCCTTCGGGTTGACACCTTCGGCGTGACCGCCAACAACGTCACCTACGCGGTGCTCGGCGAGATGATGTCCTACTGGAGCTTCTTCCCCGCCGAGGACGGTTGGGGACGCGTCCCGATGTGGGGGTTCGCAGAGGTGACGCAGAGCGATGCGGACGGGCTCGATGTCGAGACGCGGGTCTACGGCTACCTGCCGCCGTCGTCGCACGTCGTGGTGCGGCCCGTGAACGTCAGCGAGCGCGGCTTCGTCGACGGCTCGAAGCACAGGACCGCCCTGCCCGCCACCTATCAGCGATACGCGTCGACCGGCGCCGATCCGTTCTACAGCCCCGCCACCGAGGACCTGCAGATGGTGCTGCGCCCGCTCTTCCTCACGGCGTTCCTGATCGACGACCAACTCGCCGACCAGGGGCTGACGGACCAAGGCTCGATCGTGTTCTCCAGCGCGTCGAGCAAGACGGCGATCGGTGCGGCGTACCTGCTCGCCCGGCGCGACGACGTCTCGCTCGTGGGTCTCACCTCGGCCCGCAACGCCGAGTTCGTCGAAGGCCTGGGCATCTACGACGAGACCGTGACCTACGACGCCATCGAGTCGATCGAACGCAGTCCGGCGACGTTCGTGGACATGGCGGGCGACGGCGCGGTGCGCCATGCGGTTCATGCTCATTACGGAGACCAGCTGGTCCAGAGCATCACCGTCGGCGTCACCCACTGGGAGGAGCTCGGTGTCGGCGTGGCGGATCTGCCCGGACCCGCCCCGGCCCTCTTCTTTGCGCCTGACCGCGCCGCAAAGCGGAGCTCGGACTGGGGCGCCGCGGGCCTCGAGTCCAACGCGGCTGAGGCCTGGCAGCCATTCCTCGAATGGATCGGCGGCTGGCTCGAGGTGATTCGCGGCCATGGCCTCGAGGCTGCGGAAAACGCCTACGTCGACGTGCTCGAGGGCCGGGTCCCGCCGCAGTCAGCGCACGTCATCTCGCTCTAGCGAGCAGCCAGGGGGGCACGAACGGGGACGCGACCCCGGCTCGTAGCCCCGCCTGAGGGCTACGTGATGATCTCGCAGCTGCAACGGCCTCGCCGGATGGGCTGACCGCGAGCGGCGGTGGGTAGTCGAGCAACAGCCCGGATCTCGCGAACGGCTCTGCGAACGGGCGTGCGAGGCGGCGACGGTGACGACCTGCTCGTTGGCGACGTCTTCGCCGAGCGCGGCGACGCCGTGGGCGGCGGCGATGATCGTCTGGTCGGCGGCCATGGCGCTGACAACCTGACCGGCGACTCGCGCACCCACGACGGCGACGCGACCGGCGGCGGCGATGACCGCCTCGAGGGCGGCCCCGGCGACGACGAACGCATGCAGGGCGACAGCATCACTCTCGGTGGCGGCGACGCCACCGGCGGCGGCGATGACCGCTTCGAGGGCGGCCCCGGCGACGACGGCGCGATCGGGGATTCGGTCGCTCCCCTCGAGGGATCGGCCACGGGCGCCGGTGATGACGTCATCCACGGCGGCCCCGGGGTCGAGTTCTTCGTCGGCGACTCCGAAGCGGTTGTGGAAGCGAGCGGAGGCGGCGGCGACGACCGCCTCGACCTCGGTGACGATGGCGGCTTCGCCGCGGTCGGGGATCACCTCCTGAACGATTCCGCCGGGATTGTGACCGCCGCGGGCGACGACAAGATCGATGGCGGCGGCGAGAGCGACGCGATCTTCGGCGACAACGTGAACTTCGACGGCACCGCCACCATCGGGACGGTGGGCGGCGCCGACAAGCTCAAGGGCGAGGCCGGAGACGACACGCTGCGGGCCGGCCCGGCCAGGGACATGCTCGACGGCGGCGCGGATGCCGACGACTGCGACGGCGAGGCCGGCGACGACCACAAGGCCGGGCAGTGCGAGGTCGTCGCAGGCATTCCGTAGCGCCCGGGCTTCCCCACGAAGGACGGCGGCGGTTTGCTGCGTGGGTTAGAGTCGGTGAGCAGATCCGTCGCCACCGAGTCGACGGCCACGCAGGCCAGCCGTCCCCGGTGGCGACACCGCCCGAGGAGGGGACAAATGAGACGGGTAGGTCAGCACTTCCGCGGCAACGTCGTCGGCTATCTCGGCGTCTTCCTCGCACTGACCGGCACCGCCGTCGCCCTGCCCGGGACGAACACCGTCGATTCGGGCGACATCATCGACGGCGAGGTCAGGCGAGGGGATATCGCCGGGAGCGCGGTCAACAGCGCGAAGATCGCCGACGGCACCGTTGGCAGCCTCGATTTGACCGACGGCGGAGTGGTTCGGGCTGATCTCGCGAATGGCGCCGTCGACGCCGCCAAAGTCGCCGATGGCTCGCTCGGTGCCGCGGACATCGACGCGACCCAGATCCAGCGACGGGTGACCGGAACCTGCGCAGCGCCGGAGGGCATCACGTCGATCGGCGCCAACGGGACCGTCACGTGCGCGACCCCGGTCTTCGCGATCAGGCTGTTTCCCAACGCCGGCACGAACAACAACATCGACTTCAGCGGCTCCGGGCCCGGGCTCGCACTCGGCACGACGTGTCACATCGGCGCGCTCACGCTCCTCTTGATCACCAACACCGGCTCCAGCGCCGCGACGCTCAACTGGTTCTACTCCGACGGGAGCGATGTCTTCGCCGGGGGCACCTCACTCGGTGCCGGCACTGACTACGCCTTCGAGCTCGACAGCCGCCGGATCGAGGGACAGTTCGTCTTCTCCGACGAGACCGGGGTGAGCACGATCAACCTCCACGCGCTCGACGGGGGCACAGCGTGCGAGACGATCGGCACCCTCGAGTGGGCGCGGTAGCCGAGGCGGTCGATGCGACTCAGCGAACACATCCGCACGCACGTCGTCGGCTACGTGGCCGTGTTCCTGGCCCTTGCCGGCAGCGCGCATGCGCTCGAGGGCACGAACACGGTCGACTCCGGCGACATCGTCGATGGCGGCGCGGCGACTCCGGATGTCCGCGTGAACGCCGTCAACGACGTGAAGATCGGGACCGGCACCGTCGGGAGCGTCGACCTTGTCGACCACGGGGTGAAAACCGCCGACCTCAAAGGGGGCGCGGTCAACACGGACAAGGTCGCGAACGGCACGCTCAACCTCGACGAGTTCGCGCCGGATACGCTGCGATCGCGCGTGACCGGAAACTGTGGCGGTCAGGCCTGGCGGTTCTTCCGGTTGACCGAGAGCCTCTTCAACTGCGCCTCCCCGGTTCACGAGGTGCAGAACACGTTCACGACGTTCCTCCCGGGTTGGAGGCTCGAAAACAACTGCACCGGCACCGGGAATGCGCTTCTCAGCATCGAGAGCACCGAGAACTTCGGCACCGTGAACTGGTTCTACAGCGACGGCGTCGCGCTGCACACGGGCGGCACCGCGCTGAACGACGGCGAGGACGTGTTGTTCAACCAGGCGCTGATCTCGGGTCAGTTCATCCTCAGCAACCCGGGCAACGGCAGCTCCGTCCCGGTCAACGCCATCACGGTCACCTACGGCGGGGCAGCCTGCACCCCTAAGGCCACCGCCGCCGTGGGGGTGTTGTAGTGGAGGATCCACCTTCGCCGAGGGCGGAGAGGGCGAACGGCCTCCCGGCGTGGCTCTGCGCGGTGCTCGCTGTCGGGCTCTTGGCCCCGGCGCTCGCCGGGGCGGTGTGGACGGCACCGGTCACCGTCTCCGGGGCAGGAGAGGACGCGTCAAGCCCCCAGGTCGCGGTCGACGCCGACGGCGACGCGGTTTTCGTCTGGGTGCGCTCGGACGGGACCAACGACCGGATCCAGGCGAGGGCGCGGTCGGCCGCCGGCACCCTGAGCGCCGTGCAGAACGTCTCTGCGGCCGGAGAGGACGCGTCGAGCCCGCAGGTCGCGGTCGACGCCGACGGCGACGCGGTCTTCACCTGGCTGCGCTTCGACGGGACCAGCGACCGGATCCAGGCTCGCGCCCGCTCGTCCGCCGGTGCCCTGAGCGCCGTGCAGAACCTCTCCGCGGGCGGGGCGAGTGGGGTCCAGCCGCACGTCGCGGTGGACCCCGACGGGGACGCGCTGTTCACCTGGACGCGCTCGGACGGAGCGCACTTCCGGATCCAGGCCCGGGCGCGCTCGGCCGCCGGTGCCCTGAGCGCCGTGCAGAACCTCTCCGCGGCCGGGCAGAGCGCGTTCGCCTCCCAGGTCGCGGTCGATCCGGGTGGCGACGCCGTAATTACCTGGCACCGCCCCGTCGGGTCCGACCAGCGGGTCCAGGCCGTGGCGCGCTCGGCCGCCGGCGTCCTGAGCGCCGTGCAGACGCTCTCGGCTCCAGGGCAGCCCTCCGGCGACCCCCAGGTCGCGGTCGATGACGACGGCAACGCCGTGTTCACCTGGGTGCGCTTCGACGGGGCGAACAACCGGATCCAGGCCCGGGCGCGCTCGGCCGGCGGCGCTCTGACCGCCGTGGAGACCCTCTCGGCTCCCGGGCAGCCGGCCTTCAGCCCGCAGGTCGCCGTCGAGGGTGACGGCGACGCGGTGTTCACCTGGGTGCGCCGTGACGGGACGAACGATCTGGCACAGGCCCGGGCCCGCTCCGCGGTCGGCGTCCTGAGCGGCGTGCAGACCCTCTCCGCGTCCGGCCGGAACGCGTTCGGTCCCCAGGTCGATGTCGATTCGGACGGCGACGCGGTCTTCACCTGGTACCGCGGGTTCGTCGGCGAGTTCCGGGTCCAGGCTCGTGCCCGCAGCGCCGCCGGTGCCTTGAGCGCGGTGTCGAACCTCTCCGACCCCGGCCAGGACGCGTCGGACCCCCAGGTCGGTGTCGACGCCGGCGGCGACGCGATCGCCACGTGGATGCGCTCAGACGGGACCAACACCCGCATTCAGGCCGCGGACGGGCCATAGGGGCGCGGCATCTACCGTTGGTCGGGTGGCGAACAGCACCTGGGCGATCCTCTACGACGCCGACTGCGGCTTCTGCCAGTGGCTGCTGGCGGGCCTGCTGCGCTGGGATCGCGCCCGGACGTTGCAGCCGATCGCGCTGCAGCGCCCTGAAGCCGACGAGTTGCTCGGCGACCTGACCCCCGCCGAGCGGATCGCCTCCTGGCACCTGATCTCCCCGACCGGCGAACGGCGCTCCGGTGGCGCCGCCCTCGCGCCGCTGCTCCGGCTGCTGCCGGGCGGGCGCTTCCCGGCCGCCGTCTGCGCGCGGTTCCCCCGGCTCGCCGAACGCGGATACCGGTCGGTCGCCGCTCACCGAGCACAGCTCTCGCGGCTGGTGCCGGCCGGCCTCAAGCGACGAGCGGCCGAGCGGGTTGGCGAGCGCGAGCGGGCGCTCAGGGGCGCGCCGGGGCTCCGAGGTACTCGGATTCGAGCACGAGGTCCTTGATCATCGTCTGGTACTCGACGTGGGTCGCGTGCTCGGTGGTCCGCCAGTCGCGGCCCTCGTGCTCGCGCATGTAGGCGCGATAGGCGGGCGCGCCCGGGAACTTGACGTTGTCGGCGACGGCCACCGCTCCCGTGCGGAGCCAGCCGTGGTCGACGATGCGCTCGAGATCGGGCAGGTACGCGGCCTTGTCGTGGTCGAGGAACACGAAGTCGAGCGAGGCGGGCTCGAACCCGTGCTCGGATTCGAGGGCTGAGATCGTGCGGCCACCGTCGCCGAGCGTGCCGACCACGATCGTGACCCGGTCCGCGACCCCGGCGTGAGCGAGTATCCGCCCTGCGATCTCGGCGTTGGCGGGGCTGAACTCGATCGAGCAGAGGTGGGCCTCGTCCGCCATCACCCGAACGGTGCGCAGCGCGCTGTAGCCGCAATAGGTCCCGAGCTCGAGCAGGCGACGCGGGGCGGCCCGGCGAATCGCGGCGTCGAGGATCTCGCCCTTCTCGTCGCCGACGTTGATCATGATCCGGTCGCGGTAGCAGAACTCGTCGATCGCGCGAATCGCGCCGTCGAGGTCGCCGCCCGCCGCGCTTGCGGTGACGTGCTCGGCGAGCGCCTCCTCGCGGCCGTCCCCGACCTGCCAGTGCGTCCGCAGGTGCCTCATCCCGAGCGCCATGCGCCAGAACGACCAGCGCAAGAACGGAGCTCGCTTGCCGCCGATCTCCGACAGTCGAGGCATGGGCGGACCCTAGCTCGTGGGGCCTCGCACCAATAGACTGCGGCCGCGCATGGTGGTGCCACCGAGTAACCGAGCCCGGCCCTTCGGCCTTGCCGCCGCGGCGATCGCCGCGCTCGCGATCGCCGGCTGCGGGGGCGACGACGAGACGACGGATGCGACCGGTGCAAGCGGTGCAAGCGGCACCGGCGGGGTGGCGCTGACCGAGGAGGAGTTCGTCTCGCAGGGAAACGCGATCTGCGCCGACGTCAACAGCGGCATCGCGGCCCTTCAGGCTCCGACGGCCGACGACCTCGACGGCCTCGCGACGTTCGCGTCGCAGGGGCTCGAGGTCACCGAGCCGGCGCTGGCGAGCTTCCAGGCGCTGACGCCGCCAGCGGAGCTGCAGGCGACGTTCGACGAGTACGTCACGCAGGCCGCGGACCAGATCGAACAGACCAAGGAGCTGCAGGCGGCCGCCGAGGCGGGCGACGAGCAGCAGGTGCAGTCGCTGCTCGACGAGCTCAACTCGGTTGACAACGATCAGAACGCGCGCGAGCTCGGCCTTGACGAGTGCGCGAAGGACGTCGACCCGCAGGGATAACCCGACCGCCGCGCGGTGACGCTCACGGCGTCCGCCGGCGCAGCGTCGCCGCCCCGCCCGCCAGGGCGAGCACGATCGTGCCGACGACGACGACGAGGTCGAGCGCGAATTCGGATCCCAGGGCCGCCGAGCCCGCCGCTCGCGAGAGCGCGTCGAACGCATAGGTGATCGGGAGGAAGTCGCTGAGCGTGTCGAGCGCCGGCGCCATCTCGTCGCGCGGCGTGAACAGCCCGCAGAGCAGGATCTGGGGAAGCAGGAACGCCGGCATGAACTGCACCGCCTGGAACTCGCTCTTCGCGAACGCGCTGACGAACAGGCCGAGCGACATCCCGACCAGGCCGTTGGCGATCGCCAGCGCGATCACGAGCGCCACCGAATGGCCGGCGTCGAGATCGAGGAAGACGAACCCGACCGCGGAGACGATTCCCGCCTGCAGGGCCGCGAGTGCGCCGAAGGCGATCGCGTAGCCGGCGAGCAGGTCGAACTTCGCCATCGGCATCGTCATCAGCCGCTCGAGCGTCCCGGTGGTTCGCTCGCGCAGCATCGTGATGCTGGTCGCGAGGAACATCGTGATCAGGGGGAACAGCCCGAGCAGCGGGATCCCGATCCGCCCGAACTCCTCGGCGTCGTTGATCACGTAGCGGACCAGGACGAGGAGCACGACGGGAACGACGAGCAGCAGGCCGATCGTCCGCGGGTCATGGCGCAGCTGGCGCAGGACGCGGTCGGCCACGGCGAGGGTGATCCGCCCGCTCACGGCCGTGCCTCCCCGTCCCGCTGATCTCGCTCGTGGATGAGGCGCACGAAAGCCTCGCTGACGTTCGCGGCCGCCATGCGAGCGCAGAGCTCGGCGGGGGTCTCGGTGGCCAGCAGCTCGCCCTCGCGCATCAGCAGCAACGAGTCGCAGCGTTCGGCCTCGTCCATGACGTGGCTGGAGATGAGCAGTGTGGCCCCGCCGTCGACCAGCTCGCGGAAGGTGCGCCAGAGGTCGTCGCGCAGCACCGGATCGAGGCCGACGGTCGGCTCGTCGAGGACCAGCACCTTCGGGCTCGCCAGCAGCGTCGTCGCCAGCGACACGCGCGTCCGTTGGCCGCCGGACATCTCGCCGACGAGCCGGTCGTGCTCGGCGCCCATGCCGACGATGTCGAGCGCCCGCTCGATCTCCGGCTCACCGACCCCGAGCACGCTGGCGAAGAACGCCAGGTTCTCGCCGGCCGAGAGGTCGGCGTAGACCGACGGAGCCTGGGTCATGTAGCCGACCTGCCGCCGGAGCGCAGGCGAACCGGCCTCCTCGCCGAGCACGGTCACGGTACCGCCGAGCAGCTCCTGGACGCCGACGATCGCGCGCAGGAACGTCGTCTTGCCCGAGCCGCTCGGCCCGAGCAGGCCGGTGATCCGCCCCGCCGGGATCTCGACGTCGAGCCCGGGGAGGACCACCTTCGTCCCTCGCTGGATTCGCAGGCGCTCGACCGTGATCGCCGCCGGTGTCATCTGTGGCTCCTCTCGTTGCCTCGCAGGTGGCGCGCGAGGCGGTTCGCCACACCTATCACGTCGCCGTCGGCGGGCGCGGCCGCGCAGTCGCCGAGCGCCCAGACATGGGGCGTCCCGATCACCCGCAGCGTTTCGTCGACCCGCACCCGGCCCCGTCCGTCGAGCGGCAGTCCGAGTCGCGCGGCCGGAGCGTCGGAGTCGGGGCCGACCGCGACGATGAGCTCGGCGTAGGCGATCGTCAGCCGCCCGCCCTCGGAGCTCACGACGGCGATCCGCCGCTCGGGGTCGAGGTCGACGACCGAGCCGGCGACCAGGTCGGCGCCCGGAATCTTCGTCCAGAGGTCGACGACGGTCGGGTTGACCACCGTCGCCTCGCCGAGGCCGCGGGCGACATGGCCGCCGGCGAAGCCGCCGCCGGCGACCAGCATCCCGCCCCTGGCGACCCGCGGGCGCGTCGCGGGGGCGCGGCCGTTCGAGCGCTCGGAGCTCATCGGACCGCCTCCAGCGGCCGGGCGGCTCGCGCTTCGCGCCAGCGGCGCTCGAACGGCAGCCGCCAGTGGCGTGGCGCGATCACGTCGTGGACCGCGTCCGGGCCCCAGGAGCCCTGCGTGTAGGGGACCAGGTCCGGCGGGTCCTCGAGCAGCGGCGCGGAGACCTCCCACAGACGCTCGATCCCGTCCGCCGTCGTGAACAGCGTCGCGTCGCCGTTGATCGCGTCGAGGATGAGCCGCTCATATGCCTCGAGGACGTTGACCTTGCCCCCGGTCTCGGCGATCGAGAACTGCATGCTGAGCTTGTCGAGCTCCATCCCCGGGCCCGGCCGCTTGCCGTAGAAGGACAGCGACAGCCGCGAGGAGTCGTCGAGGTCGAAGGTCAGGTGGTCGGGTCCGTAGTCGCCGACTCCGCAACCCGCCGGGAACATGCTCTTCGGCGGCTCGCGGAACGCGATCGAGATGATCCGCGCCCCCTCGGCGAGCCGCTTGCCGGTCCGCAGGTAGAACGGCACCCCCGACCAGCGCCAGTTGTCGACCTCGGCGCGCAGCGCGACCAGGGTCTCGGTCTGCGACTCGGGATCGACGCCCGGGTGCGAGCGGTAGCCCTCGTACTGACCGCGGACGACCTCGGCCGGGTCGATCGGCCGCAGCGAGTCGAAGACCTTGTTCTTCTCGACGCTGATCGCGTCCGGTGAGAGCGAGGTCGGGGGCTCCATGGCGACGAACGCGAGCACCTGGAGCAGATGGCTGACCACCATGTCGCGGAAGGCCCCCGTCCCCTCGTAGAAGCCGGCACGTTCTTCGACGCCCAGCGTCTCGGGGACGTCGATCTGCACATGGTCGATGTGGTTGCGGTTCCAGATTGGCTCGAACAGGCCGTTGGCGAACCGCAACGCGAGCACGTTCTGGGCGGCCTCCTTGCCGAGGAAGTGGTCGATCCGGAAGATCTGGGACTCATCGAAGACGCTGTGCATGGTCGCGTTGAGCTCGCGGGCGCTGGCGAGGTCGGTGCCGAACGGCTTCTCCGCGACGACCCGCGAACCGGCGACGAGGCCCGCCTCGCGGATCGTCTCGACGACCCCGGCGGCGGCCGTGGGCGGGACGCTGAGGTAGTGAAGGAGCCCCGGATCGCCGCTGAGCCGCATTTGGGCGTCGTGGGCGGCGGACCTCAGCCCGGTGGCGCCGGCGGCCTGCGGCACGTATGTCAGGCGCGCGGCGAAGGCCTCGAGCGACTCGAGGTCGAGGCCATCGTGGGCGAACTCGCGGCAGCAGTCGCGGGCGAGCTCGCGGAAGCCGTCGTCGTCGAGCTGCTCGAGCGAGGTGCCGACGACCTCCAGGTCAGGCACCAGCCCGCTGTCGAAGAGATGCAGCATCCCGGGCAGGAGCTTGCGACGGGCGAGGTCGCCGGTGGCGCCGAACAGGACGACGACCTGTGGTCCGGCGGCGTTCACCGGAGCGCCTCCGCGAGCTCCTGGTCGGCGCGGATCACGTTCACGACCGCGTTGATCAGGGCCAGGTGCGTGAACGCCTGTGGGAAGTTGCCGAGGTGGCGGCTCGAGTGGTGGTCGAGCTCCTCGGCGAACAGGCCGAGCGGGCTGGCGTGTGACAGCAGCCGCTCACACAGGGCCCGGGCGCGCCCGAGCTCGCCGATCTCGACCAGCGCCGAGACGAGCCAGAACGAGCAGATCAGGAAGCTTCCCTCCTCGCCGGAGAGGCCGTCGTCGGTCTCCTCCACGCGGTAGCGGAGCACGAGCCCGTTCTCCGTGAGCTCCTCGGCGATCGCCAGCACCGTGTTGCGGATCCGCGGGTCGTCGGACGGCAGGAAGCCCATCAGCGGCATCAGCAGCAGCGAGGCGTCGAGCGCATCGGCCTCGTAGTGCTGGACGAAGACGCCGCGCTCGTCGACCCCGTTGGCGCAGATGTCGGCGTGGATCTCGTCGGCGATCGCGCGCCAGCGGGCCACGAGCTCGGCGTCCTGGCGCAGTGCCGCGAGCCGGGCGCCGCGGTCGCAGGCGATCCAGCAGAAGAGCTTCGAGGAGGTGAAGTGGCGCGGTGCTCCGCGGACCTCCCAGATCCCGCTGTCCGGCAAGCGCCAGTGGGCGATCGCCTGCTCGACCAGGGCGACGATGTTCGGCCATACGGTCCCGTCGAGCTGGTCGCGCGAGTTGACCTGGAGCGCGATCGCGTCCAGGATCGCCCCCCAGACGTCGTGCTGGCGCTGGTCGTACGCCCCGTTTCCGATCCGCACCGGGCGGGCGCCCTCGTAGCCGCCGAGGTGGTCGAGGACCCGCTCGTCGAGGCGCCGCTCGCCGCCGATCCCGTACATGATCTGCAGCTCCTCGCCCTCGGCCGCGATGTCGGTGAGGAACTCGAAGAAGTCGTCGGCCTCCCATTCGAACCCGAGCGTGTTGAAGGCCCAGAGCGCGAAGGTCGAGTCGCGCATCCATGAGTAGCGGTAGTCCCAGTTGCGCTCGCCGCCGGGGGTCTCGGGCAGCGAGGTGGTCGCGGCCGCGGCGAGCGCCCCGGTCGGCTGGTGGCTGAGGCCCTTCAGGGTCAGGGCCGAGCGCTGGAGGTGCTCGCGCCACGGATGGTCGGGGAAGTCGCCGTGATCGAGCCAGCGCTGCCAGTGATGGGCGGTCCAGACCTGGCGCGCGTAGGCGTCCTCGTAGGTCCGCGGCGGCTCATGGTGGTTCCACGACAGGGAGACGAAGGCGGTCTCGCCCTCGCGCATCAGGTGCCGTGCCGTCGCCCGGCCGGCCTGGATCCCCAGGCGCAGGTCGCTCGTCAGCCGTAGCTTGACCCCGGAGCCGGGGTCGGCGGCGACGACCTCGCCGTAACCGTCGTCCGCGTAGTCCCAGACCGCCTGGTCGACGCCGTAGTTGAACCGCGGGTGGCAGTCGAGGACCACCTGCGCTTCGCCGTTGACGCAGCGGATCGTGCGCAGCAGCACGTGCTCGGCCTCGTAGTCGGTGGGCGTGCGGCGGTGGGCGTCCGAGCGCTCGTCGGTGTGGTGCCAGGGCCCGATCAGCAGCGCGTCGCGGACGATCAGCCAGCCGCCGCCCTTGACGACCCAGCTGGTCTCGACGACCATCGTCCCGGGCAGGTAGCGGCGCGCCGCGGGGACCATCGCGTCGGCTGGGCCGAGGCGGAAGCCGCCCGCGTCGCGGTCGAGGATCGCGCCGAAGACGCTCGGCGAGTCCATACGGGGAAGGCACAGCCATTCGACGTTCCCGCTCGGCGCGACCAACGCCGTGGTGTTGCAATCCGACAGGAAGGCGTAGTCGGCGATTTGCGGGAACGGGTTGATGCCGGGCGACAGCTCGTGCCGGCGCGAGAGTGGCTCAACCGTGGTGTGCCGAAGTTCAGTTGCGGTCATGGGGCGAACCTACGCGTGCCTGGGCACGCTCGAATCAGGGGACCCCCTAGTGGTGCGCCCAGTCGGTGGTTGCGTGCATCCATGCCGCGATCGTGGCGCGCGCCGGCGCGCCAGTCATCGGGGTAGGACCCTGAATTGAGCCCTAGGAACCCTGGTTGCGCTCGGCGCGCTCGACGGCCCGCGCAACCTCGACTCGCGAGGACACGTCGAGCTTGCGAAACAGGTTGCGAAGGTGAGTCTCGACCGTCTTCACGCTGAGGAACAGCTCGGCCGCGATCTCGGCGTTCGTCTTCCGATCGACGACGAGCCGTGCCACCTCGAGCTCGCGCCCGGTCAACGAGGCGATGCCCGTCGCGCCGGGCTCTCCGGCGCGCGTCTGGCGATGGATCCGGTGGCCCTGCTTGCGGAGTTCCTGCTCGGCCGCATCGCGGTAGCGAATCGCGCCGCACGCATCCAGGTCCGCAGCCGCTCGCTTGAGTGCGATCGCGGCTTCCTCCTCGGCGCCATCCTGCGCCAGGGCGACGCCGAGCAGGGTGCGCGAAAGCGCTGCCTCGATCACCGCACCGGCCTCGTCGGCCGCCGCTGCCGCGGTTCGGGCTCGCTCAGCCGCAGTGCTCGCGTCACCCGCGCCGAGCGCCATCGCCGCCTCAGCCCGGGCAGACCAGGCGGCCGCCATCGGAAGCCCCAGCAGGTCGGCGCTCGCCTTGGCCCGGGCCGCGGCTCGGGCAGCCCCCTCGGGATCGCCGAGCTCGAGCCGGCAGCGGGCCAGCAACTCGAGCGCCGCGACTCGCCAGACACCGGGGATCAGCCCCAGCTCGTCGCCGCCCGCGCGCTCGATCAGGATCTCGACGGCTCCCGCCGGATCGCCGGAGGCCTCCAGGGCCGACGCGAGTGCGAATGCCGGGTAGGCGGAGACGAAGCTCTCGTCCAGCGTCCGGGTCAGCTCGACGGCCTCGGCCGCGGTCGCCTGGGCGGTCTCGAGGTTTCCCGCGGCCAGTGCCCCGCTCGAGCGAACGTGCAGGCGCCAGGCAAGATCCTGGACGTTGTTGGCGAGCCGCGCCGCCTCGATCGCTCCTTCGATCACCTCCGCCGAGTCGGCGAGCCTGCCGTGAACGAAGTAGGCGCTCGCGAGGGTCGGCACCAGGGTCGGAAACTGCTGTCCCGTCGCGCGCGCCACCGCAAGCGCCCGCTCGGCATGGGCCTCGCTCTCCGAATAGCGGTCGAGGTAGATCTCGGCCGCGGCGAGGTGCGCCGATGCGTCGATGCTGCCCGCAAGCTCCTCGTCGGTCATCGCCTCGATCAGCTCGGTCGCCTCCTTGCGAGCGATCTCGGCGTCAGCGATCTCGCCGCCCCAGGCGCAGGCGAGCGTGAGTACAGCCGCCGCCATCGCGGTCAGCCGCGGGTCGCCGAGCGGGCGCGCGGCGTCGAGCGCGCTCGACGCCGCCTGACGCATCGCCTCGAGATCACCGCTGAACAGCCCGTCGAAAGCGAGCACGACTCGCAGCGAGACCGCCTCGCGCCCCTGCGGGTCACCGAGTTCGTCGAGCGCTCTGGTGATCCGTTCGCGTGCGTCGCGGTAGCGGCCGAGCATGTGCTCGGTCCCGGCGCAACCGACGGTGAGCATGACCCGCATCTCGACGGCCGATTCGGGAACGAGCGCGATGCTCTCGAGCAGCGCTTCGCGGCTCTCTTCCAACCGCCCGGTGGCGGAGAGGGCCTGGGCGTGAGCCAGCAGCAGCCCGACCCGCTGCTCGGGCGGCGCGTCGTCGGGGAGCAGGCGGAGCGCCGCGTCCAGCCAGCGCGCGGCGCTCGCCGGGGCCCGCGTCGCGGCCGCCTGGGCGGCCTCGCAGAGGACCGCGAAGGCGTCCATGTCGCCCTGGCGGCCGGCGTACGCGACGTGGTGTGCGCGAGCCGTCGCGGACGCGCCGCGGCCGGCGAGCTCCGCGGCGCAACGCTCGTGCGCGCCAAGCACCCAGCCGGCAGGTGCGCCGTCGTAGACCGCGCGGCGCACCAGAGGGTGGCGGAAGCGAAAGCGGCGGGGAACACGGGTCGCGCGGACCAGCTCGAGCTCGAGCAGCTCGTCGAGCGCCGAAATCGCCGCATCCTCGTCGACGGCCGCCGCGGCGGTTGCGAGCTCCGGCTCGAACGGGTCGCCGGCGACGGCGGCGCCCTGGAGCACGACCCGCGTCGGTCTGGAGAGGCGAGCGATCTCCTCGCCGAGTGCGCGGACGACCGCCTGGGGAACCGCCAGCTCCGCCAGCCCGAGGTCATCCGCTGTCGCGAGCCCCTCCGCCGGCTCTGGCGAGCGGGCGAGCTGCTCGAGGTAGAACGGGTTCCCGCCGCTCTCCTCGTAGAGCCGGTCGGCGATCTGGGAGTCGAGGTCCTGGCCGAGGAGCGCCACGGCTTCCTCCCGTTTCAGGACGCCGAGCTCGAGCGACGACAGCAGGCCGGCCGCCTCGGCATTGTCGAGCGCGCTCGCGAGGCGTTCGGGCAGCTGACGCGGCCTCGCGGCCACCACCATCAGGACGGCGGCCGAAGGAGGACGCCGCAACAGGGCACCGATCAGCTCCACCGATGCCGGGTCCGCCCAGTGCGCGTCGTCGAGCGCCAGCACCAGCGGCTTGGTCGCGGCGATCCGCTCGAGCAGCTCCCGGACCGCGCGGTGGGCCCGGTAGCGCTCGTCCTGAAGCGACGGTTCGCCCGCGCGAGCGAGGCCGGAGAGCGACGGCAGAACCTGCGCCAGCTCGGCGCCGACGTCGTCCTCGACCGTCTCGAGCCGGCCGGGATCGAGCCCGGCGACGTACTCGTCGAGAGCGTCCACGAAGACCGCGAACGGCAGGTCGGCTTCGAGCTCCGAGGCGCTGCCGACCAGGACGATGCAGCCACGCTCGTCGCCGAGCTCCGCAAGCTCGGCGAGCAGGCGGCTCTTGCCGATCCCCGGCTCGCCGAGCACCGCCAGGGCGCTCGGCTCCCTGCTCCCGAGCGCGGTTAGCGCGGCGTTCAGGGAGTCGACCTCCGCGGCGCGTCCGATCAGCGTCTCAGACGTTGTGACCAGGCTCATTCCCCTCGCGGGCGAGCATAGTCCAGGGTCCGATCAGGCCCAAAGATCAGGGTCGGACCCTGATGGCAGGAAGCCGGCCAGGCGGGAGCCTGGCTGCGTGCCCCGCTACCTCGTTCACCACCGCCACCAGCCGCACGAGTGCGGGATCGTGTTCCGCTCGTTCACAGGCCTCGACAGCCGGCTTCGCCATCGCGCGACGCTGGCTTCGTGCGCCTCGGGCGGTCACGCGATCTGGTGGACGGTCGACGCGGCGACGGAGGCGGCAGCGCTGGAGCTGCTGCCGTACTTCGTCGCCGAGCGTTCGACGGTGACCCGGGTCAGCGACGTGCAAATCCCCTGATCGAAGGAGAGACCATGTCCGCAAGCACAGACACGGAGACCGGGCTGTATCGCCGTCGCTGGCAGGCGCTGATCGTCTTGGCGCTCAGCCTGCTGGTGATCTCGGTCGACAACACGATCCTCAACGTCGCCCTGCCGACGATCCAGAAGGACCTCGACACGAGCTCGAGCGAGTCGCAGTGGATCGTCGACAGCTACCTGCTCGTATTCGCCGTTCTCCTGCTCATGGCAGGCAGCCTCGGCGATCGTTTCGGGCGCAAGAAGGCGCTGTTCACCGGTCTTGCCATCTTCGGGTTCGGGTCGCTGATGGCGGCCACCGCGGACACCTCCGGCGAGCTGATCGCCTGGCGGGCGGTGATGGGCATCGGGGCCGCGGCGATCATGCCGACGACCCTCTCGATCATCACCAACATCTTCCCGAAGGAGGAGCGCGCGAAGGCGATTGCGATCTGGGCGGCAGTCGCGGGGATGGGGATTGCGATCGGACCGATCTCCGGCGGCTTCTTGATCGAGCACTTCGACTGGAGCTCGGTCTTCCTGGTCAACCTGCCGGTGGTCGCGTTCGGCTTGATCGCCGGCTACTTCCTCATCCCGGACTCGCGCGATCCGGACTCGCCGCGACTCGACGTCCCCGGCTTCGGCCTCTCGATCGCCGGCCTGACCGCGATCGTCTGGGGCCTGATCGAGGCGCCCGAGCGCGGCTGGACGAGCCCGACGATCCTGGGCGCGTTCGCGATCGGCGCGGCGATCATGGGCGCGTTCATCGCCTGGGAGCGTCGCTCCGAGCATCCGATGATCGACGTCAGCGTGTTCCGCAACCTGCGCTTCAGCGCCGCGAGCGTCTCGGTGATGTTCGTCTTCTTCGCGCTGATGGGCGTCATGTACTTCCTGACCACCTACCTGCAGTCGGTGCTGGGGTACACCGCGCTCGAGGCCGGGGTGCGGATGGTTCCGATCGCGGTCGGCCTGATCGTCGCCTCGCGCCTGTCGGTTGCGCTGACGGAGCGCTTCGGGACCAAGATCGTGGTCGCCGGTGGCCTGACCCTGGTCGGGATCTCGCTCGGCGCGTTCACGGCGGTCGAGGTCGACACGCCGTACATGACGAAGATCGCCGGCTCGCTCACCTTCCTCGGCGTCGGGATGGGCTTCGCGATGGCGCCGGCCACCGACGCGATCATGGGATCGCTGCCGAAGGCGAAGGCCGGGATCGGCTCGGCGATGAACGACGTCGTCCGCGAGCTCGGTGGGACGCTCGGCGTCGCGGTGCTGGGCAGCATCGTCAGCACGACGTACGCGTCCGGCATGGACGAGGCGACCGCGCGACTGCCCGAGGGGGCGGCGGAGGCCGCCGGCGACAGCGTCGGTGGCGCGCACGCGGTGGCCGCCGAGATCGGCGACGGCGCCGGCCGGCTGGTCAGCACCGCCAACCAGGCGTTCGTCGACGCGATGACCACCTCGGCGAGCGTTGCCGCCGCGATTGCGCTCATCGGAGCGTTGATCGCCGCGGTGTACCTGCCCTCGCGGGCGAAGGCGGAGCCTGCCGAGAACGAGGGCGCGCTGCCCGAGGCGGCGGTCGCCTGAAGGGCGAGTCCAGACCCGTGGGAGACAGCCCGGGCGCTCGACGAGCGCCCGGGCCAAGGAGGTCTTCACGGGTACGATCGGGGTGATGGGGACGCTCATCGGCCGCGATCGGGAGGAGCGCGCGCTGGATGCGCTGGTCGAGAGCGCGCGCAGCGAGCGCAGCGCCGTTCTCGTGCTCCGGGGCGAGCCCGGGATCGGCAAGACGGCGCTGCTCGACCGCCTCGCGCAGCAGGCGGACGGGATGAGGGTGCTGCGCTGCACCGGGATCGAGGCGGAGCACGAGCTGGCGTTCGCCGGCATGCACCAGCTGGCGCGGCCGTGCCTGGACCTGATCGACCGCCTGCCGCCGCCGCAGGCCGCCGCCCTCCGCGGGGCGCTCGGGCTCAGCGACGACGCGGTGGAGGACCGCTTCCTCGTCTCTCTCGGGCTGCTCAGCCTGCTCGCCGAGTTCGCCGAACAGGGGCCGTTCCTCTGCCTGGTCGACGACGCCCAGTGGCTCGACCGCCCGTCGGCGGAGGCTCTCGGTTTCGCGGCCCGGCGGCTGGAGGCCGAGCCGATCGCACTGGTGATCGCGGCGCGCGAGGGCGACTCGCGCCGCTTCGAGGCCCCCGGCCTGCCTGAGCTGCGGCTCGAGGGAATCGCCGGCTCGGAGGCCGCCACGCTCGTCCGCGGCCGCCTCGATCGCGACCTGCCCGCGGAGGTGCTCTCGGTGATCGTGGAAGCCGCGGCGGGCAACCCGCTCGCGCTGCTCGAGATGCCGGCCGGGCTGACCGCCGGCCAGCTCGACGGCGCGGAGCCGATCCTGGGGCCGCCGGGGGCCCGGGGTGCGGTCGAGGCCGAGTACCGCTCTCGCGTCGCGGCGCTCCCAGAGCCCGCGCAGCGAGTGATGCTGCTCGCCGCCGCCGACGAGCTCGGCGACGCGGCGGCGATCGGGCGGGCGGCGACCGCGTTGGGCGACTCGCTCGACGATTTGGAGCCGGCGGTGGCGGTGGGGCTGGTCCAGGTCGGCGACCAAGTCGAGTTCCGCCACCCGCTGGTCCGGTCGGCCGTCTATCGCTCCGCGTCGCGCGGTGAGCGCCGCCGGGTCCACGAGGCGCTCGCCGCGGCGATCGAGGATCCAAGCCGCAGTGTCTGGCATCGGGCAGCGATCATCGATGGCGCCGACGCGGAGCTCGCCGCCGAGCTCGAGACCGCGGGCGAGCAGGCGACCGCCCGCGGCGCCCAGGTGACCGCCGCCGGGGCATTCGAACGGGCGGCGGACCTGAGCGACGACCCGGCGCTGCGGGCGGGACGCCTGACCCGCGCGGCCGGGACATCGATGGAGGCAGGGCGGATGGACACGGCGCTGGCGCTGGTCGAGCGCGCGCGGCCGCTGACCTCCGATCCGCGCCAGCTCGCCCCGCTCGAGATGGTGCGCTCGGTCGAGGCGATGCGGCGCGGCTCACCGCTCGAAAGCCACGCGCTGACGATGGCCGCCGGAGAAGCGCTCGGCGAGGCCAACCCCGACCAGGCGCGGACGATGATCCTCTGGTCGCTGTTCGCGTCGTTTCAAGGTGGATGGGCGGACCGGGTGGTCGAGGAGGTGCACACGACGCTGCGGACGCTCGAGGGAGCGGGCGGGAACGCGGAGCTCGCGCGCTACGGGCTCGCCCTGGTCGAGGCGGTGGGGGCGATCCTCTGCGGTGACATCGAGCGTGCGAAGGAGCGCTTCGATGAGGTCGATCGCCTCAACGAGGCGCTTGGATCGATTCCACTCGCGACGATGCCCGGAATGGTGCACCTCGTCCGGGGCGAGTTCGCCGACATGTGCGAGGTGGTGACCCGGAGGCTTGCGGAGCAGCGTGCGCACGGGGCGGTGATCGGGCTTGCCGGCGCGATCTCGATCCTGGTCGGGGCGCAGGTCTTCGACCGTCGCCTTCGTCCCGCGGTCGCCAGCGTCGACGAGGGCCTCCAGCTCGCCCGGCAGTTCGGCTACGAGAACGACGAGACCGGCCTGCTGGCGCTGCGAGCCAGGATCGCGGCGCTCCAGGGCCGCGAGGACGACTGCCGGGAGGACGCGGGCGAGGCGATGCGCCGGAGTCTCGCGAACGGAATCGGCTGGGCGACGCTCAACTCGAGGCTGGCGCTCGCCGAGCTCGAGCTCGGGCTCGGGAACCCCGGCGAGGCCCTCGCCCACCTCGATCAGATGGAACGCAGCGTTGTGCCGCCGGTTTCGATGATGGCGATCCCGGACCTGGTCGACGCCGCCCTGCGGGTCGGCGAGCGGGAGCGGGCGGCGGAGGCGGTCGAGTCCTATCGGGGGTGGGCGCCGGTGAGCCGCGCGACCCTGGTCCACGCCACCCTGGCGCGCACCCGCGCCCAGGTCGCCGAAGCCGCCGACGCGGAGGGCCTGTTCGCCGAGGCGCTCGAGCTTCACAGGCTCGACGCGGCCCCCTACGAGCGGGCGCGGACCGAGCTCGCCTTCGGCGAGTGGCTGCGCCGCGAGCGCCGCAAGACCGACGCCCGCGCTCACCTGCGCAACGCGCTCGACACCTTCGAGGGCGTGGGGGCCACCCCGTGGGCGGAGCGGGCACGGGGTGAGCTGCAGGCGACCGGCGAGACCGCTCGCAAGCGCGATCCTTCCACCCTGGACGACCTCACGCCGCAGGAGCTGCGGATCGCCCATCTGGTGGCCGGCGGCGCCACGAATCGCGACGTCGCGGCGCAGCTCTTCGTCAGCCCGAAGACCGTCGAGTACCACCTGCGCAAGGTCTTCATGAAACTGGGCGTGAAGTCCCGCGTCGAGCTCGCCGGGGCCGACCTCGGCGACCCCCTGGCCGCCTCCTAGGGACCCTCAGGGGCCCCGACTAGGGCCGCCTTTAGGCATCTCCCCGACTCGACCGCCTCGAGCCGGACGTAGCGTCGTGATCGACCCCGAGAAGAGCTTGGGAACGACGTTCAAGGAGAGGAAAATGGCTGCATATCTACATCGAATCGGCGGATGGGCCTTCGAGCACCGCGTCAAGGCGCTCGGGATCTGGATCGCCGTGCTCGCGGTCGTGATCGGCTGCGCTTCGGCGTTCGCCGGCAAGACCAACGACGAGTTCACGGTCCCCGGGACCGAGTCGCAGACGGCTCAGGACCTGCTCGAGGAGAAGTTCCCCGAGGCCAGCGGCGCGACCGCCCGCATGGTGTTCGCGGCGCCCGAGGGCGAGACGCTCGCCGACAAGGACAACCGGGCGGCGCTCGAGGCCTCGCTGGCCGAGGTCGGCGAGGACAAGGCAGTGATGCGGATCGTCGATCCGTACGAGGCGGGGACGATGTCCCCCGACGGGCGGATCGCCTACGCCGACGTCATCTATCCGGTCCCGGAGTCGGAGATCGACGACGCGTCCAAGGATCATCTCGAGGCGTCGGCGGAGCCGGCGCGCGACGCCGGCGTGGAGGTCGAGTTCAGCGGCGGCGTGGTCACGGAGGAGTCGGAGACGAACTCCGAGACCGCCGGCCTGATGATCGGCTTCGTCGTCATCGCGATCACTCTCGGCTCGCTGCTGGCGGCCGGGATGCCGCTGCTGACGGCGATCATCGGCGTGCTGATCGGCACCACGGGGTTGACCGCGCTTTCGGGCGTGATCAACGTCTCCGAGACGGCGCCGGTGCTGGCGACGATGCTCGGGCTCGCGGTCGGGATCGACTACGCGCTGTTCATCCTCTCGCGCCACCGCCAGAACCTGGCGGACGGGCACGAGCCCCGCGAGGCCGCTGCCCTGGCGGTCGCCACGGCCGGCAGCGCGGTGGTGTTCGCGGGCGCGACCGTGATCATCGCCCTGGTCGGGCTCCTGGTGATCGGGATCCCGTTCCTGAACGTGATGGGTCTCGCCGCCGCCGGAACGGTCGCGGTCGCGGTCCTGATCGCGATCACCCTGCTGCCCGCGCTGCTCGGGTTTGCCGGGACGCGCATGACGCGCAGCAACAGGGCCCTGACCCGCCGCCCGAAGCGGTCGGAGGGCAAGGAGAAGATGGGCATGCGCTGGGTCAAGTTCGTGACCCGCAAGCCGCTCATCGTGCTCGCCGTCGGCCTGGTCGGGCTGCTGGCCGTCGCGATGCCGGCCCTCGACATGAGGCTCGGCCTGCCGGACGGCAGCTCCCACCCGAAGGGCGACACCGAGCGCGAGTCGTACGACCTGCTCACGGAGGGCTTCGGGCCCGGCTTCAACGGCACCCTGACGGGCGTCGTCGACGCGCCGGACCTGAGCGCGAAGGAGCGGGAGCAGATCGGCGCGCAGATGCTCGAGGGCGTCAGCGAGTTCCCGGGCGTTGCCGCGGTCAGCGAACCGGTCACCAACGAGACCGGCGACCTGACCGTCGTCCAGGTCACGCCGACCACCGGACCCGCGTCGGAGGAGACGCAGGAGCTGGTCGAGGCGCTGCGGGCGAAGGCGGACGAGACGCAGGAGCAGACCGGCGTCAACGCCTACATCACCGGCACGACGGCACTCAACATCGACACCTCGGACACGCTGAGCGCCGCGCTGCCCAGCTACGTCGCGGTGGTCGTGGGGCTCGCCCTGCTGCTGCTGACGGCGGTGTTCCGTTCGATCATGGTCCCCATCAAGGCGGCCGTCGGCTTCCTGCTGACGATCGCCGCGGCGATGGGGATCACCGTCTGGATCTTCCAGGAGGGACATCTGGCGGATCTGCTCGGGATTGCCCAGACCGGACCGGTCGTCAGCTTCCTGCCGGTCCTGATGATCGGGATCCTGTTCGGGTTGGCGATGGACTACGAGGTCTTCCTCGTCTCGCGGATGCGGGAGACCTTCGTCCACACGGGCAACGCCCGTGAGTCGGTCCGCACCGGGTTCTCGCTCAGCGCCAGGGTGGTGACGGCGGCCGCGCTGATCATGTTCAGCGTCTTCGCGGCCTTCGTGATCAGCCCCGACGCGGTCACCAAGGAGATCGGTCTGGCGCTGGCGGTCGGGGTCCTCGTGGACGCGTTCGTCGTCCGCATGACCCTGGTCCCCGCGGCCATGGTCCTGCTCGGGGACCGCGCCTGGTCGCTGCCGAGGTGGCTCGACCGGCGCCTGCCGAACCTCGACATCGAGGGCGAGTCGATCAACGCGGAGCGGCCGCAACCCGCCCCGGCGACCGACGAGGACGACGAGGCGCTCGCCGCCACGACGGCCTGACCACACACACGAAGGAGGCCCCCCGGCACTCGGACGCCGGGGGGCCTCCGGAGGTCTTTCGCAGACGTACCAAATCAATCCACGAGGAGAGGAACAGCAAATGACCAGCACCATCACCAAGAAGCTCGGCGGATTCGCCCTCGGCGGTCTGATCCTGGCGGCGGTCGCGATCCTCGCGATCGTCCTGTGGCCGGACTCCGAGGCCGACAAGGCGCGAGCAGACGGCGAGCAGCTCGGCGCCGCGGTCAGCTCGCTGACCACGGCGTCCAGCGAAGCCGAGGCCGAGGCCGCGCTAGCCGACATCCGCACGGCGATCGAGGACAGCCGCGCCCACCTGGATGAGTACGTCGGCGGTCAGATCGACGAGCAGGCGCACGCGCTCGACCAGGCGGTCAATGGCTACGTCGGGGCGGTCACCGCTGACGACGAGTGGGACCAGGACCTGTACGAGATCGAGCTCGACTACGCGCTCGACGACCTCTACGACCAGGCCGAGGACTTCCGCTCCGAGGCCCCCGAGGTCCAGCAGGCATTCTGGGAGGGGTTCGACGAGGGCGACACCGCCAGCTGAGAACCCACGGACCGCGAACGTCCCGGAGCCCCCCGTATAGAGACGGTTCCGGGACGTTCGGCGTTCTAGAGGCCGAGCCCGCGGACGCCGGGCTCGTCCCAGCCGAGGTGGTGGGCGACCTCGTGGCGGACGGTGCGCTCGACCTGGGCGCGCAGGAGCGCGGGATCGTGGCCGAAGTCGCGCTCCAGGGTGTCCTGGTAGATCACGATCCGGTCCGCGTAGTGGTCGCGGGCGATCGTGCCCCCCATGTAGTGGCCGTAGGCGCGGTGCTCCCGTCCGAGGTGGGAGACGACGACCGGGGTCCTGCGAAGCAGCTCGCGAAATTCCTCCGGGAGGTCGTCGAGCGCCTGCATGACGAGCAGGTCGAACTCGGTCGGCGGGTACTCGGGCGGCGGGTGCGCCGCCAGCTCCTCGCTGCGGTCCTCGAGCTCCCGGAACTCGGCCTCCGGGACCTCGCGACCGATCAGCGCCACCGTCACCCAGGCGGTGACGAGGACGATCGCCAGCGCTCCCGCCAGCACCGCGAGCAGGTCACCGATGCCGGCGAACGACGGCGGGTTCAGGAACAGCAGGACGAGCCCGAGGATGAAGGCGATCATCGCCGCCGCCCGCAACGGGGGACCGATGGTCTCGCGCATGGGATGAGGGTAGTCGGGTAACCCCACGGAACACGAGCGAAGGAGGTCGACGATGCCCCCACGCGGCGTCAAGAAGGGCTCCAAGCGCGCCCGTCAGTACGAGCACATCAAGAAGGGCGAGAAGCAGCAGGGGCGATCCGAACGACGCGCCGAGGAGATCGCCGCGCGGACGGTGAACAAGGAACGCGCCCGCGCCGGCGAGTCGCAGCAGCGCTCGCGGACGTCCGGTCGAACCCGCGACCAGCTCTACGAGGAGGCGAAGCGACTGGGGATCGAGGGCCGCTCGAAGATGGACAAGAGCCAGCTCCAGCGCGCGGTCGCCGGCAAGAAGAGCTGACCGGACGGGATAATCGGCGGCGATGAGGCGGCGCGAGCGAGCGATCTCGGGAGGGGCGCTCGCCGGTCTGGTGGCGCTGTGCGTGGCGCCCGCCGCGACCTCGGGCGCGAGTGAACTGCGCTCGCCGGCCGAGCTCGCGAACCGCTGTGTCTCGATCGAATCCGGGGATCGGCACGTCCAGGGTGCCACGCGCTCTATCTGAAGCCCACGGGCCCGCGGACCTGCCCGACGAGCCGCGACGGCTCGGCTCCGGCTTCGCCGACGTCCACCTCCACATCACCGCGAACCTGCGCGCCGGCGGGGCGGTGATCTACGGCGAGCCCTTCGACCGCTTCGGGATCTCCAGGTAGGTGCCGGACAGTGCCCAGGGAAGGAGGTCGCTCACCGGCGTCGAGCCTAGCGCGAGCCGCGATACGGCGCGGACGATGGTTCCCGCGGGACGCCGCTAGCCCGGGTCGGCGACCGGCCGCGGCGCCTCGATCCCCGCCTCGGGGGTGACCAGGATCGCGCCCTCGCCGGTCGCGTACGCCTCCTCGCCGTGGTGGATCAGGTCCATCCCAACCGCCTCGTCGCGGTCCTCGCCGCGCAGCGGCATCACGGCCCCGATCACCTTCAGCAGCACGTAGGTCGCGATGAACGCGTAGGCGGGCACCGCGACGGCCGCCAGCGCCTGGTCGACGAACTGATCGAAGTTGCCGAAGATCCAGCCGTCGGAGATCCCGTTCCACGACGCCTGGGCGAAGAAGCCGATGAACAGGATCCCGGTGAACCCGGCGACCCCGTGGGCGGCGAGCACGTCGAGCGTCTCGTCGACCCGGGTCCGGGTGCGATAGGCGATCACGGCGTAGCAGGGCAACGCGACCAGGGCCCCGAGCAGCATCGCGAAGCCGGGGCTGACGAAGCCGCCGGCCGGGGTGATCCCGACGCAGCCGACGACGATCGCGGTCGCGGCGCCGATCGCGGTCACCTGGCGGCCGCGGATCGCGTCCAGCGCCATCCAGACCAGCAGCGTGCAGGCGGGGGTGAGCAGCGTGTTCGTGAACGCCAGGGTCGAGTTCTGCCCCGTGTTGAAGCCGCTCCCCCCGTTGAAGCCGAACCAGCCGAACCACAGCAGGGCGGCCCCGAGCAGGACGTAGACGGCGTTGTGGGGGAGGAGCGCCTGGCGGCCGTAGTCCTTGCGCGCGCCGACGACCAGCGCGGCCGCGAGCGCCGAGAACCCGGAGGCCATCTCGACCGCGATCCCGCCCGCGAAGTCGAGTGTGCCGCCGTCGATCAGCCAGCCGAAGCCGAAGCCCCAGTAGGCGAGCACGGAGTAGACGAGCACCGACCACAGGGCGGCGAAGACGAGGAAGGCCGAGAACCGCATCCGCTCGACGATCGCCCCGGAGATCAGCGCCGTGGTGATGATGCAGAAGGTCGCCTGGAAGGCGAAGAAGACGAGGTGCGGGATCGTCTGGCCCTCGCGCGGCTCGAACCCGACGTCGTGGAGGAAGGCGTAGTCGAAGCTGCCGATCAGGCTGCCGCCCTCGGAGAAGGCGAGCGAGTAGCCGACCGCGGCCCAGGTGACGAGAGCGACCGCGATCGCGGCGATGCACATCATGAACGTGTTCAGGGTGTTCTTCGAGCGCACCAGGCCGGCGTAGAAGAGGCCGAGGGCGGGGGTCATCATCAGGACCAGCGCGGTCGCGATCAGCATCCACGCGGTGTCGCCGGTGTCGATCTTGGCGATCGTGATCAGATCGGTCATCGCGATCAGCCCCCGACCGGGGTCACGGCGGCCTTGTCGGCCTCGCCCGTCCGGATCCTGATCGCCCGCTCGAGTGGGAGGACGAAGATCTTGCCGTCGCCCACCTCGCCGGTCCGCCCGCCGTCGCAGAGCGCGGTGATGGTCGGCTCGACGAAGTCGTCGGAGACCGCGATCTCGAACCGGACCTTGTCGGCGAGTCCGACCTTGACCGTGGTCCCGCGGTAGGTCTCGACCCGGTCGAGCTCTCCGCCGTGACCTTCGACCCGGCTGATCGAGACGCCTCTGACCTCGGCGCGGTAGAGCGCCTCGAGCACGTCGTTCGCCTTCTCCGGGCGGACGATTGCGATCACCAGCTTCACTTTTCGACTCCCTGTTTCGTGGTCCGAGCGGCTGGCAGCCTAGCGGCGATGAGTTTCCGCGGGAGCACCTGTCTAAATTGGAAACCACCCAAGGAGCGAGAAAAAGTGACCGCCGATACAAACACCGACCGCCGCTGGACCGCCCTCTACGTGCTGTGCGCGGGCGTGCTGATGATCGTCCTCGACGCGACGATCGTCAACGTCGCGCTGCCGTCGATCCAGGACGACCTCGGCTTCTCGCAGAGCAACCTCGCCTGGGTGGTCAACGCCTACCTGATCGCGTTCGGCGGCCTGCTGCTGCTCGCCGGCCGCCTCGGCGATCTGCTCGGGCAGCGCCGGGTGTTCCTGGCCGGCCTCGCGGTGTTCACCAGCGCCTCGGTGCTCTGCGCCCTCTCGCAGACCGAGGGGATGCTCATCGCGGCTCGCTTCGTCCAGGGGATCGGCGGCGCGATGTCGTCCGCGGTCGTCCTGGGGATGATCGTCACGATGTTCCCCGAGCCTCGCGACCAGGCGAAGGCGATCGGCGTCTACGGGTTCGTCGCCTCGGCCGGCGGCTCGATCGGGCTCCTGTGCGGCGGGATCCTGACCGACGCGATCAGCTGGCACTGGATCTTCTTCATCAACGTCCCGATCGGGATCGCGACAGCGATCCTCGCCCGCCGCCTGGTCGAGGACCGGCCCGGGATCGGCTGGGAGAAGGGCGCCGACCTGCCGGGCGCCATCGTGCTGACCACCGGGCTGATGATCGGCGTCTACGCGATCCTGCAGGTCTCCGAGCAGGGGTGGACCTCCGGGCAGGTGCTCGGCCTGACCGCGATCTCGTGGCTGCTGGTCGGCGGCTTCGTCGTCCGCCAGACGCGGATCCCGAACCCGCTGATGCCTCTGCGCCTGTTCAAGTCGCGAAACGTCGCCGGTGCCAACATCGTGATGTCGCTGATGGTCGCCGGGATGTTCGCGATGTTCTTCCTGGGCGCCCTGTATCTGCAGGAGATCCTCGGCTACACCCCGCTTCAGGTCGGGCTCGCCTTCCTGCCCTCGACTCTCGTCATGGGCGCGATGTCGCTGCGCTACTCCGAACGCCTGCAGATGCGCTTTGGCCCCAAGTGGACGTTGATCCCGGCGATGGTCTCGATCACGGCCGGCCTGCTGCTCTTCGCGCTCACCCCCGTCGACGGCAACTACGTCACCGACCTCGTCCCGGCGATGGTCCTGATCGGCCTCGGCGCCGGCACCGGGTTCCCGGCTCTGATGTCGCTGTCGATGTCCGGGGCGACTCCGGAGGACTCGGGGCTCGCCTCGGGGCTCGTCAACGCCACCGTTCAGGTCGGCGGCGCGATCGGGCTTGCGGTGCTGGCGACGCTGGCGACCGAGCGCACCGACGGCCTCCTCGCCGACGGCGAATCGAACGCCGCCGCACTCAACTCGGGCTATCACCTCGCCTACCTCATCGGCGCGATCCTGGTCGCGCTGGCGATCGGCGTCGCCGTCAAGGTCCTGCGCTCGCCGGCCCCGGCCGAGATGCAGGCGATGGCGGGGGAGGGCGACGAGGGCAACGATGGCCAGATGGTCAGCCGGGAGCCGGTGACCGAGGCCGCTTAGTTCGTGCGAGCCGCATCTTGACCGCCGGCTAGAGGGGTCAAGATGCGGCTCGCCGCGCGCTCGGCCCGTCGAGGCGGTTCTTTACGCTTCCGGCAATGGCGGGAGGCTCGGCACGGAGGCTGTGGGCGACGGGAGCGTTGGTCGCGGCCCTCGCGCTTGCGGGCTGCGACAACGGTGGCGACGACACGACCACCTCCTCCACCCAGCCCACAACCACGGCGCCCGAGACGACCACCTCGACCACGGCGCCCCCGGACGACCAAGGTGCGAACGCCGGGGACGGCAACGAGCCCGCGCTCTACTTCACCGCCGGCGAGCAGTTCGAGAAGGTCCCGGCCGAGCTGCCGCAGGGCGGCACCGACAAGCGGGTCGAGGCGGCGGCCGAGGCGCTGGTCGAGGGGCCGCCGAAGGGTGAGGAGGCGGAGACCCAGATCCCCGCGGACACCGAGGTCGAGGGTGTCGGGGTCGCCGGCGACGGCACGGCGACGGTCGAGGTCTCCGGCGACTTCCTCGCCGGCGTCCCGGCGCGGGCGGCGGCTCGCGACGACCTCGAACGCCAGGAGATCGCCGCGCGGGTCGGGCAGCTGACCTACACGCTGACCCAGTTCGACGACGTGAAGTCGGTGAAGGTCGTCGCCGGGGGAGAGCCGATCGAGCAGGAGGCCGACCGGGCCGACTACGCGAAGCCCGAGCAGGGACCGCAGTTCAGGAAGCGCGCGAAGGGGCCGAAGAGCGCGAGCACGCGGAAGCTCCAGAGCCGGCTCGCCGACCTCCAGTACCTGCCGCGCAGCGCCGTCGACGGGGTGGAGGGCTACCGCACCCAGCAGGCCGTGATCGCCTTCCAGGCCTGGGAGGGGCTGGACCGGGACGGCGTCGTCGGCCCGCTCACCAGGGCCGCGCTGGCGAAAGCCAAGGCGCCGCGGCCGTCGCAAAGCGGCCCCGCGCGCCGGATCGAGGTTTACCGGTCCAAGGGCGTGGCGCTGCTGATCGCCGGCGACCGGGTGAAGCGCGCGATCCACGTCTCCTCCGGGGCGCCGGGGACGTCGACCCCGGCGGGCACGTTCGAGGTCTTTCGCAAGGAGCTGAAGTCGTGGTCGGTGCCGTTCCAGGTCTGGCTCCCCTACGCGTCCTACTTCAACAACGGGATCGCGTTCCACGAGTATCCGGACGTGCCGCCGTACCCGGCCTCGCACGGGTGTGTGCGCGTTCCCTCGCCGGAGGCGCAGATCGTCTACCGGTTCGCGAAGCTCGGCACGACGGTCGCCGTCATCTAGATGAGTGATCCCATGCCGCGACGCACGCGGATGACGCACGGATACCGTCGCTGGATCGCGCCGCTCGGGACTCGCCCATGCACCACGGCATGGGCTTCGCCCGATCGCCACGCCCAGCTCGGTCCCGCGCGCCCCCGCGCACGCCGGGGCATGGGATCAATCATCTGACCAGCGCACCGTGAGGGCGGCGAGGCCGCCGCGCAGGACGTTGCGGTCAACCCGCCCCTCGATCCCGGCGACCGAGCCGTCGCTGGTGTACTGCCACACCGTCCAGCCCTCGCCGGCCCAGTTCGCCGCCGGCACCATCGGCTCGCGGACGCCCCAGTTGGCGACCCAGAGCGGGTGGCCGTCGAGCGCGAACTCGGTCGTGTTCCCGGTCGCCGCCCAGGAGCTGACGTTGGTGTAGATGATCGGCTTCGCGCCCAGGCGGTTCTCGACCCGTCGCAGCCAGGTGCGGATCCAGAGGCTCAGCTGCTGCGGCTCGAGGTCGGCGAACGGGGTCTCGAGGTCGAGCGCCGGGCGGAGATCGCCGGGCCGAAGCCGCCCGACCTCGTCGGCGAAGATCGCCGCCTCCGTTTTCGCGTCGGCCTTCACGGTCGACCGGCCGCGGCCGGTCACGAACGCGCGGTGATAGGCGCCGACCGCGATCCCTTCGGCCCGCGCCCCGTCGTAGTTCGCCTCGTAGAACCGGTCACGACCGCAGCGCCGCGGCTTCACCGCGCAATCGTCGCCGGCGCCGCGGCTCGCCTGCACGAACGCGAACCTGATCCCGCTCGCCGCGACCCGCGGCCACTCGATCCGGTCGTCGAATCGCGAGACGTCGATGCCCTGAAGGCGCGCGGCGCCGGCGGGGCACGCGGTCAGCGCGAGCGCCAGGATCGCGGCGGCAGGTGCGCGGCCGCCCACCGCCTACTGGCCGGTGAGCTTGAAGTACCCGGTGTTCTCCTCGTCGTCGCGGACCTTCTCGAGCTTGCCCTGATGGCGTGCCTCTTTGAACGCGGGCTTGATGTCGGGCTTCTCGACGCCGAGCTGGGCGGCCAGGTCACCGCGCGAGAACTCTTCCTTGCCCAGTGCCTTGGCGGCTTCGACGATGTTCTCCGAGGTGATCGCTTCGCTCATTGGGTTACTGCCTTTCGTAGTTGTCCGCGTCTCACCGTAGCGGGTGAGAGGATGGTCCGGTCAGCGCTAACGAAAGGGTGCAGATGTCCGAGAAGAACCGCCGCCTGGTGCTCGCCGAGCGGCCAACCGGCAACGTCGACGACTCAACCGTGCGGCTCGAGGAGGACGACGCGCCCGAGCCCGGCGGCGGCGAGGCACTGGTGCGCAACCGGTTCCTTTCGATCGACCCGACGATCCGCACCTGGATGGACGACGCGCCGGGGTACCTGCCGCCGATCGCGATCGGGGAGGTCGTGCGCTGCGGCGCCATCGGCGAGGTGGTGAGCTCGAACAGCGATCGCTACGCGGAGGGTGACCTGGTCTTCGGGATGAGCGGCTGGCAGGACTACGCGATCGCCGACGAGGGCGAGCGGACCATGCAGACCCTGCCCGAGGGCATCGACCCGACCGCGGCGCTGAGCGTCTTCGGGGTCACCGGGATGACCGCCTACTTCGGGTTGATCGAGGTCGGGCAGATCAAGGAGGGCGACACGGTCGTCGTTTCGGGTGCCGCCGGCGCAACCGGGTCCATCGTCGGCCAGATCGCCCGGATCAAGGGCGCTTCGCGCGTGGTCGGGATCGCCGGCGGTGCGGAGAAGTGCGGATGGCTGGCCGACGAGCTCGGCTTCGATGCCACGATCGACTACAAGGCCGACGACGTCGCCGCCGGGCTGCGCGAGGCGTGCCCGGACGGGATCGACCTGTTCTTCGACAACGTCGGCGGCGAGATCCTCGACATCTGCCTCGCCCAGCTGGCGCTCCGCGGGCGGATCGTGCTCTGCGGCGCGATCGCGACCTACAACGAGCGCGAAGTGCGGGGTCCGGCCAACTACCGTGCCCTGATCGCCCGCCGGGGGCGGATGGAGGGCTTCATCATCCTCGACTTCATTCCCCGATTCCCGGAGGCCCAGATGCAGATGGGCGGGTGGATCGCAGAGGGCAAGATCAAGTTCCGCACCCACCTCGTCGAGGGGCTCGAGCAGGCGCCGGACGCGCTCAACCTCCTGTTCACGGGTGGCAACACGGGGAAGGTGATCGTCTCGGTCTGACCTCTCTAAGGTGCGCGCCGCAGATGGCCGACCGGCGCGACCTCGAGTTCACCTATTCGCTGATTGACCGGATCTTCCGGCTCAGCCTCGGCGAGATGGCCGACTTCAGCGGCGCCAAGTACGACGGCGACTTCTCGCTCACCCTCGAGCAGGCGCAGCGGCGAAAGCACGAGTACGTCGCGACCCAGATCGGGATCGAGCCCGGGCGGCGGGTGCTGGACGTCGGCTGCGGCTGGGGGCCGCTGCTGAACTTCATCCGCGAGCGCGACGCCGACGGGGTGGGGGTAACGCTGTCGTCCGCGCAGGCGGAGTCCTGCCGCCGTCACGGGCTCGACGCGCGGATCACCGACGCCCGGCAGGTCACCAGCCAGAGCTTCGGCGAGTTCGACGCGCTCGCCAGCCTCGGCGCCTTCGAGCACTTCTGCTCGTTCGACGACTACCACGCCGGGCGCCAGGAGGCGGTCTACGAGGACCTCTTCGCCCACCTCGCCGGGCTGCTCCCCGACGACGGCCGGCTCTACCTGCAGACGATGGTCTTCGGCCGCAACATGATCGACCCGGACGAGGCGTCGATCGACGCCCCCCGCGACTCCGACGCCTGGATCCTGGCGCTGATGATGCACCAGTTCCCGGGCTCGTTCCTGCCCTTCGGCCACGAGCAGATCGTGAAGACCGCGAGCCCGCACTTCCGGCTCGTCGCGGCCGAGAGCGGCCGGCTCGACTACATCGAGACGATCAAGCAGTGGCGCCGCCGGTTCGCCGAGCCGAGCTGGCGCAAGACGCTGCTCAAGGCCCGCCTCGTGCCGCGCTATTTGACCAGCTCCAACTTCCGCCTCGCCTTCACCTCCGGGGTCAGCGCGAACAGCATCTGCTTCGAGCGCGAGCTGCTGGACCACTTCCGGCTCACCTTCGAGAAGGCCTGAGGCGCCTAGCCGCTGCTAATCACGGCATAGTTCCCGGTGATGCAGGCTGCCGCGAAGGATCGCGATGAGGTACGGCTCGAGCTGCCGTCGGAACCGGACAGCATCAAGCAGGCTCGTGACGCGGTCGCCGTGCTCGCCGAGCGCGTCGGTGTCCCGGTCGCCGACGTCAAGCTGGCGGTCAGCGAAGCGGTCTCGAACTCCGTCGTGCACGCGTTTCGCGATGGCACCAAGGGGACGATCTCGATCCGGGCGCGTACCGAGCGCGGCAGGCTGATCGTGGTCGTCGCCGACGACGGGACGGGGATGCGCCCGAACGTCGACAGCCCCGGCCTCGGCTTCGGGATCTCCCTGATCACCACGATGGCCGGTGACGTCCGCTTCGACTCGTCCCCGAGCGGCCTCACGGTTTCGATGAGCTTCGGAGGCGGTGGATGAGGGACGCCCCGGCCGGCGGGCTGCGGATCTCGCTCGAGCGGATCGAGCCGGCGATGGTCGTCCGCGCCGAGGGCGAGGTCGATCTCGACAACGCCGAGCAGCTCGCCGCGGCGCTGAGGGCGGCCGCTGAGCCCGGCGGGGCCGTCGTCCTCGACCTGCTCGGGGTCCCGTTCATGGACTCCAGCGGCCTGCGGGCGCTGCTGATCGCCTCGGCGGAGCTCGGCGAGCGCCTCAGCCTGGTGCTGAGCCCCGGCTCTCCGGTGGTGCGCCTGCTCGAGCTGGCGGAGGTGCGCGACCGGTTCGCGATCCACGGCGGCGTCGAGCAGGCGATCGGCGCGCTGCCGGGCGGCGCGCGGTGAGCTCCGGGATCAAACCCGACGCCCGTCTCGACGGCGAGCAGCTCGCTGCCCTGGTCAAGTACTCCGACGACGCGATCCTCAGCAAGGATCGCAACGGGATCATCACGAGCTGGAACCCGGCCGCCGAGCGGATCTACGGGTACACGGCGGCGGAGGCGATCGGCAGGCCGATCTCGATCCTGATCCCGGCCCACCGCGCCGGCGAGGAGCGCAGGATCCTCGACCGGGTCCTCGCCGGCGAGCGCGTCGACCACTACGAGACCGAGCGCGTGACCAAGGACGGGAGGCTCAGGGTCCTGTCGCTGACCGTCTCGCCGATCTACGGGGAGGCCGGCGACGTGGTGAGCGCCTCGGTGATCGCGCGCGACATCACCGCCCGGAACCGCTCGCTGAAGATGAGCGAGCGATTGCAGGCGCTGACCACCGCGCTCTCGAAGGAGATCGCCCCCGAGCGGGCGATCGACGTCGTGCTCGAGCAGTCGGTCATCGGGCTCGGGGCAGCGGCCGGCAGCGTCGGGCTTCTGGACGCCGAGCACGAGCACATCGAGCTCGTCGGCAGCATCGGCCACTCGGAGGACGGACTCGCGGGCTGGCAGAGCTTCCCGCTCGCGGCCGAGGTGCCGATGTCGCTCGCGATCCGCCGCAACGAGTCCGTCTGGACGGCATCGGCGACCGAGCTCGCCGAGCGGTTCCCGGCCCTCGCGGACAGCAAGCTGCGGTTCGAATCGCTGGCGGTCATCCCGCTCGCCGTCGAGGGGAGGCCGTTCGGCGCCGTCTCGCTGAGCTTCGACGAGCGCCGCGATTTCGATCTCGAGGAGCGGACCTTTTTCTCCGCCGCCGTGCAACAGGCTGCGTACATGGTCGAGCGGGCCCGCCTGTTCGAGGCCGAGCGGATGGCCGCCGAGCGACTCGCGTTCCTCGCCGACGCAAGCGAGCTCCTCTCGCGCTCGCTCGACCCCGATTACTCGCTTCAGGGGTTGGCCGACCTCGCGGTCGGGCGGATCGCCGACTGGTGCGGGATCGAGCTCGTCGACGACTCCGGCGGGCTTCGCAACGTCGCCGTCTCCCACAAGGATCCCGATCGGCTCGCGCTCGCTGAGGAGCTCCGTGAGCGCTACCCGGTGGACAGCTCAGCCGAGACCGGGGTCCCGAACGTGGTCCGGACCGGCGTCTCCGAGCTCTATCCGGAGATCGACGACGAGCTGCTCGTCCAGGGGGCGCGCGACCAGGATCACCTGCGGCTGATGCGCGAGCTCGGCCTCGTCTCGGCGATGGTCGTCCCGCTGCAGGCTCGGGGGCGGACGTTCGGCGCGCTCAGCCTGATCTCGAGCGAATCCGGGAGGCGGTTCGACGAGGACGACCTGGCGCTGGCCGAGGATCTCGCGCGCCGCGCCGCCCTGGCGATCGACAACTCGCTGCTCTACCACCGCGAGCACGAGGCGGCCGTGATCCTGCAGCGAGCGCTGCTGCCCGAGTCGTTGCCGCAGGTGCCGGGGATCGAGTTCGCCGCCCGCTACGAGCCCGCGGCCCCTGGCCTCGAGGTCGGAGGCGACTGGTACGAGGTCGTGCCCCGCGAGGACGGGACGTTCGGGATCATGATCGGCGACGTCGCCGGCCGCGGGATCCGCGCGGCGTCGACGATGGGCCGCCTGCGACCGGCGCTGCGCGGGTTCGTCGCCGACGGCCACCCACCGGCGGAGGTGATGCGCCGCCTCGATTCGCTGATCAAGGAGGCCGAGCGGCCGGAGATGACCACCGTCTTCCTCTTGCACTACGACCCGCACAACGCGGTCGGCGAGTACGTGCGGGCCGGGCATCCGCCGGCGATGCTGCGACTCCCCGACGGCAGCGTCGAGGAGCTGCGCGGCGCGGGCGCCCCGCCGGTCGGCATCCTGCCCAAGGCGGAGTTCGCCGTCCACCGGGTCGAGGTCCCGCCCGGCAGCCTGCTGCTCCTCTACACGGACGGCCTGATCGAGCGGCGCGGCGACGACCTCGAGGACGCCTTGGCGCGGCTGCGCGAGGTGCTGGCCGGCTGCCCCGCCGGCGCCGCCGGCTGCGTCGATGCGCTGGCGCGGGCCTACGAGACCGAGCGGGTCCCCGACGACGTCGCGATGCTCGCAATGGCGGTCGCGGAGAACGGGCCTAGACCTAGCGCAGCGACCTGATCCAGTCGGTGCGGACGCGGCCCATGCGGATGCGCTGCGGGTGGTCGCCGACCGGGATCTGGGCGATCTCCTTGCGCTTGCGGTAGGAGATCACCGAGATGCTGTCGGTCCCGCTCCAGGAGACGAAGCAACGGCGGCCGTTGTTGGAGGTCGTCGACCAGTACGGCTTCTCGCCGAGGTTGAAACGCTTGTAACGGAAGCTCTTGCGGGAGACGATCGCCGCGTAGTCGGACATCGTCCCGGCGACGCAGAGGCGCTTGCCGTCGCCGCTCATCGCGATCCCGTGGTGGGCCGAGTCGAGCAGGTAATCCTCACGCGGCATTCCCTGGACTTCGTCGGCGATCGGCAGGTTCGCGACCCTGGTGACCCGGTCCTGCTTGAAGCTCGTATTCGACGAAGCCGTGGAAGAACGAGACCTGGAAGTAGACCTTGTTCTCGTTCGGGGTCAGCGCCATCGGCCGCACCGCGGAGCTCATCCCGGGGTAGCCGGCCTCGGCGAGCTTCTGGCCCATGTCGATCCGCTCGAGGACCTCGTTCGTGTCGGCGTCGACGACCTGGAACCAGCGGTCGCCCTTGCTGGTGTCCACGGTCGGGTCGTCGGCGGGGGTGTACACGAGGCCGATCGAGGCGTGGTAGATCAGCTCCCCGTCGGCCGAGTAGTTGTTCTCGTGCGGAGAGTCGCCCGACGCGAAGCGCCCGACCTCGACGCCGGTCCGGGTGTCGAGGATGTGGACGACGTTGCCGGTCGAAGCCGAGACGGCGACGTGGTGGCCGTCCGGGGAGATCGCCATGTGGTCGGAGCGCTGCCCATCCACGACGAAGCGCCAGACGATCTCGCCGCTGGCGATGTCGATCCCGACCACATCGGCGAGGCTCGGCCGCGAGACGATCAGCAGGCGCCCGTCGTTGGTCGAGTACATGTCGTCGACGAACTGGTCGTTGCCCTCACCGACCAGCTCCCGGATCGCGAGGAAGTAGCCGAGCCGCACCGGGTTGGTGGAGATCTCGGCCATCCGCTCGTCGAGGTCGGGGACGATGTTGAGCCGCGCGATGCGATGGAAATCGCCGAACGGCTGAATCACGTCGGCGGTCCCCTCCCAGTTGTTGCCGACGAAGATCACCGAGCGGGTGACGCGGTCGACGGGCGGCGGCTTGCGTGGATCCGCCGCCGCCGGGCCCGCGGCGGAGCCGAGCAGGACGGCGAACGCGATTAGGAGCTTGATCGAGCTGGGCACGAGACGCGGAAAACGATAGCCCGGCTGCCCGCCCTCCGGTCGCACTAGGATCGCAGCGTGACCTCTCGCGCGCGTACCGAGACCCTGGTGGCGATGGTCTGCGCGGCCGGGATCGTCCAGCTCCCGACGGCGGCGATCGTCGTCGCGCTGAAGGAGATTCACGTCGACTTCGACACCTCGACGGCAGAGCTGGCGTGGACCGTGACCGCCTTCTACATCCCGTTCGCGGCGCTGCTGATCGCCGCCGGCCGCATCGCCGACATCTTCGGTCGCCGGCTGATGCTGTTCGGCGGGTGCGCCCTGTTCGCCGTCGGCTCCGCGCTCGCCGCCGCGGCGCCGGACATGCAGCTGCTGATCGCCGGGATCGCGCTCTCGGGCGTCGGCGGCGCGGCACTGATGCCCGCCTCGATGTCGCTGCTCACCAACGTCTTCACCGGCGCTCGCCGGGGCTTCGCGATCGGGATGTGGGGGGCCGCGACTGAGCTCGTCTCCGGGATCGGCGTGCTCGTCGGCGGCGTCCTCACCGGCGAGCTCAGCTGGCGCTGGATCTTCATCGTCAACATCGCTTTCGCGGTCCTGATCGCCGTCCTGGCCTGGCGGGGGACGCCGGAGTCACGCGACCCGACGGCGCCCCGGAAGGTCGACGTCCCGGGGGCGGTGCTGACCGCGACGGGCCTCACCGCGATCACCCTGGCGCTGATCCAGGGGGCGACCTGGGGCTGGGGGTCGGCCGCGATCGTCGGTCTGCTGGCTGCCGGCCTCGCCTGCCTCGTCGCCTTCATCGTCCTCGAGCGACGGATCGAGAACCCGCTGATCAACCTCGACTTCTTCAAGAGCCGCAACTTCACCGGCGCGACGACGACGATCTTCGTGATCGACTTCTCCTTCGGGGCGCTGCTGTTCTTCCTGCCCCAGTACTTCGAGGACATCCTCGGCTACACGGCGACCGAGACCGGCGTCCTGCTGCTTCCGCTCACCGGGCTGATGGTCGTCGCCTCGCCGCTTGGCGGGAAGATCGCCTCCCGGGTCGGACCGCGGCCGCCGATCGTCGTCGGGCTGACCGGGATGCTGATCGCGATCTACTGGATCTCGACCCTGTCGCTGGAGACCGACTACGCCGAGCTCTGGGCGCCGACCGCGATCATGGGCTTCGGGATCGGGCTCGCGCTGACGCCGATGAACCTGGCAGCGATGAACGCCGTCTCCCGTCACCACGCCGGCGCCGCCTCCGGGATCCTGGTCACGCTGAGCGGGCTCGGCGCGACCCTCGGAGTCGCGGTCACCGGCGCGATCTTCGGGGAGTTACAGACGACGCGGACGGTGGACCTGCTCGGCGAGCAGGGGGTGGCGGTCGGGCGCGAGACCGCGCTCGAGCTCGAGGGCGTCCTCGCGGGCACCCCCGGCGCGCAGCACGCGCTCGACAAGCTCGCCGGCCACGACGTCTCGGGGGTCGAGAACGCGGTGAGCGAGGCGTTCGTGTCCGCGCTCGGGACGAGCCTGAAGATCTCGGCGGCTCTGGTCGCGGCCGGGATCGTGCTCGCGGTCGTCCTCCTCCGCAAGTCGGAGCCGGCCGACGCCGAGCCGATCGACGAGCTCGCGCCCTCGGTCACTCCGCGGCCAGCCCCGCTGACCGTGACCGACGAGCCCCTGCCCGAGCCCGCGTCGGCGTAAATCCGCCCGCGATCTCGGCGGTGGCGGTACCTTGCGCGCGTGGGTTTGATCGACCAGGTCACCGGACCGGTCTCCAGGTTGGGCGCGGCGGCGCAGAACGCCATCGAGGTGGCGCGGTTCGGCGGGCTGGAGACCGACGAGCAGCCGTCACCGTTCGAGGTTGCCGCCGAGCGGTCCGTCTTCCGGCTTCGCCATTACTACGACGACGATGCGGTCGGGGCGCCGATCGTGCTGGTGCCGCCGATGATGCTCGCGGCGGACGTCTACGACGTCTCGCCGGGCTCGAGCGCGGTCACCGTCCTCCACGAGCACGGCGCCGACCCCTGGGTGGTCGACTTCGGTTCCCCGGAGCACGAGGAGGGCGGCCTCGAACGCAACCTCGCCGACCACGTGGTCGCCGTCTCCGAGGCCGTCGACCTGGTGCGCGCCGCGACCGGGCGTGACGTCCATCTGGGCGGCTACTCGCAGGGCGGGATGTTCTGCTACCAGGCGGCCGCCTACCGGCGCGGGGAGGGGATCGACTCCGTGGTCGCCTTCGGCAGCCCGGTCGACACGCGAGTCGCGCTGCCGCTCGGGATCTCCGAGGAGGTCGCCGAGTCGGCGGCCGGGCTGCTCGCGGGGGTCTTCGGCCGCACCGCGGTTCCCGCCTGGATGAGCCGCACCGGCTTTCGCCTGCTCGACCCGGTCAAGTCGCTGCGTCAGCAGGCGGAGTTCATCCTCCAGCTCCACGACCGCGAGGCCCTGCTCCCGCGCGAGCGCCAGCGGCGCTTCCTGATGGGGGAGGGCTGGGTCGCCTGGCCCGGCCCCGCGGTCGCCGACTTCATGCGCCAGTTCATCGCCCACAACCGGATGCTGCAGGGCGGGTTCGTGATCGAGGACCGGACCGTGACCCTGGCCGACATCGACCGCCCGGTGCTGACCGTGGTCGGCACGGTCGACGAGATCGCTCCGGCCGCCGGCGTCCGGGCGATCACCCGCGCCGCGCCGAAGGCCGAGGTCTACGAGCTCAGCCTGCGCGCCGGGCACTTCGGGCTCGTTGTCGGCTCGGCGGCGACGAAGACGACCTGGCCCGCGGTCGCCGGCTGGACGCGCTGGCGAGCGGGCGAGGCTGAGCTGCCGGAGACGATCCACCCGGTCGAGGACGGCGAGGCCGAGCTCGAGACGCCCGGGGTCGGGACCCGGCTCGGGCTCGGGCTCGAGCTCGCGGCCGGGGTCGGCGGGGGATTCGCGCGTTCGCTCGCCGGGGCCGCCACGCGCGCGATCGGCGGCGTTCGCGTGCTCGCCGAGGAGGTCACCGGGCAGCTGCCGCGACTGGCGCGACTCGGCCGGCTCGAGCCCCATACCCGCATCTCGCTCGGTCTGCTGCTCGACGAGCAGGCCGCGCGCCACCCCGACGCCGACTTCTTCCTGTTCGAGGACCGGGCCTATTCGCACGCCGCCGCGAAGAACCGGATCGACGCCGTCGTCCGCGGCCTCGTCTCGCTCGGCGTCCACCAGGGCGAGCACGTAGGGGTGCTGATGAGCACTCGACCGAGCGGGCTCTCGGTGGTCGCCGCGCTCAACCGGCTCGGAGCCGTGGCCGTGCTGATGCGCCCCGACGGTCCGGTCGCTCGCGAGGCGGAGCTCGGCCGCGTGATGCGGATCGTCGCCGACCCCGAACTCGCCGGTCGCGCCCTGGACGCCGGCGTCGAGGAGGTGCTCGTCCTCGGCGGTGGCGGCGAGGAGCGCGACCTCGGCGACGAGGTGATCGACATGGAGCGGATCGACCCCGACCAGGTGCAGCTGCCGGCCTGGTACCGGGCGAACCCCGGCCGCGCCTCGGACCTCGCCTTCATTCTGTTCACCGGCGAGGGCGAGCGGACCCGTGCGAACCGGCTCACCAACGGGCGCTGGGCCCTGTCGGCGTTTGCGACCGCCTCGGCGGCGGCGCTCTCCGACGACGACACCGTCTATGCGGTGACCCCGATCTACCACCCGTCCGGCCTGCTGATGAGCATCGGCGGCGCGATCGCCGGCGGGTCGCGGGTGGCGATCGCACGGGACTTCGAGCCGGCGACCTTCTGGGCGGAGGTGCGCCGGTACGGGATCACGGTCGCCTCCTACACGTGGACGATGCTGCGTGAGATCGCCAACGCGCCCGAGGATCCCGCCGAGCACCATCACCCGGTGCGGCTGTTCATCGGCGCCGGGATGCCGCGCGGGCTCTGGCGCCGGGTCTCGCGCCGCTTCTTCCCGGCGCAGGTGCTCGAGTTCTACGCCTCGACCGAGGGCGAGGCGATCCTCGTCAACGTCAGCGGCGACAAGCCGGGCAGCAAGGGCCGTCCGTTGCCGGGGAGCGCCGAAGTCCGCCTCGCGGGCTACGACGTCGACGGCGGCCGCCTGCGCGAACGGGCCGACGGCTTCGCGATCGAGTGCAAGCCGGGGGAGGTCGGGATGCTGCTGACCCGCCTGCGGGGCGTCGTCTTGAGCAGCGAGAATCCGCTGCGGGGCGTGTTCGAGCCCGACGACGCGTGGCTGGCGACCGGCGACCTGTTCCGCGCCGACGCGGACGGCGACCTCTGGCTCGTCGACAACGCGGCGGCGCTGGTCCGGACCGCGCACGGCCACGTCGGCGCCTTCCCGATCCTCGACGCGCTAGGCGACCTCGACGCGGTCGACCTCGGGGTGGTCTACGGCGTCCCGGACCCCGACTCGGACTTCGAGCTGGCGGTTGCGGCCGTCAGCCTGCGGCACGGCCGCGAGCTCGACGGCGAGTCGCTGAGCGCGGCGCTTGCGGTGCTCGGTTCCGACGAGCGGCCGGACATCGTCCACGTCGTCGACGAGGTCCCGGTCACCACCTGGTACCGGCCGAGCGCCGGCGAGCTGCGGGCCGCCGGGATTCCCGAGGGAGATGGCGTCTGGAGGCGCGAGGGCGACCTCTACGTGCGCGCGGGTAGGATCACGGCGGAGGCCGCTTCCTAGACCCGCGAAAGGGGATCAGCTTGCTTCCTGTCGCCGACTTCGGGCTCGGTGAGGCCCTGCTCACCACCCTGTCGATCTTCTTCTTCGTGATCTGGATCTGGATCCTGATCACGATCCTCTCCGACCTCTTCCGCGACCACGAGGTCTCCGGCTGGGGGAAGGCGGCCTGGGTCTTCTTCCTCGTCTTCCTCCCCTTCATCACCGCGCTCATCTACCTCGGTGTCCGCGGCGGTGGGATGCGCGAGCGGGCGCTGGCGGCCCAGCGGGAGGCGCAGACGCAGATGGACCAGTACATCCGCGAGACCGCGAGCTCCCCCGTGGACGAGCTTCACAAGCTCAGCGAGCTCCATGACAAGGGCACGATCTCCGACGAGGAGTTCGCGAAGATGAAGGCGAAGCTGGTCGGGTGATCCGGACCGCATGCGGCGGTAAGCTGCATGTCGGAGGGGGATCCCAGGGTAAGCCGGGCGGAAAGGAATGGTGTCTTGGACGTGCCGGAGCACGAGCGCTCATCGGGCACACCGTCGGTTAAGCAGGTCGGCCTTCAAATCGAGGTCGATCCCGTCACCGAGCGGCCCGGCCGGCCCGGCGAAGGCGTGACCGTTCGCCTCCGCGGCGAGCTCGACATGGAGGGAGCGCCGGCGCTCGAGCAGAAGCTGATCGGGCTGATCGACGGGGCGTCGACGATCACCGTGGTCGACCTCACGCGCCTGGAGTTCATCGATTCCAGCGGGTTGCAGTGCCTGCTCCGGGTGAGCGAGTACGCGCGAGGGAAGGGACACAAACTGGGCTTCCGGCGCGGCAGCCGACAGGTCGAGGGGGTCATGCGTCTGACGAAGGTCGGCGAGCTGCTGCCCTTCGTCGACTGAGCGGTTCGGCCCCGATTTCGCGGGTAGCCGGAGTCAAGGCGAGGTGTCGGTCCCCAATCTGAACTTTGAGCTTGCGAGCGACTCATCCGCTTCGCGGCTGGGGCGCGAGGCGCTGTCTCCGCTGGAGGCGCATCTGCCGCCCGAGACCTTCTCCGACCTCAGCCTGATCGTCTCAGAGCTGACCGCGAACGCCGTCAAGTACGGGCCCGGGACGCCGATCGGGGTCTCGGTCGCCGTCGACGACGGCGGCTCGATCCGCGGCCACGTCGACGATGGCGGCTCAGGCGGCGTCGCGATCACCGACGCCGACCCGTTCGCCGGCACCGGGCTCGGGCTGCTGATCGTCGATGCCCTCGCGAAGGCGTGGGGCGTCGATCCGGGCACCACCCGCGTCTGGTTCGAGCTCGCGCCGCTTACTCGAACGGAAGGACGAGGTCCAGCGCTGTGAGCCGGAAGAGCTGCGCGACCTCGCCGGTGCCGCGGGTCATCTTCAGTCGCCCGCTGCCGTCGGCGCGGCGGGTGGCGCCGAGGATCGTTGCGAGCCCGGTCGAGTCGACGAACTCGAGCCCGTCGAGGTCGATGACCACGCGGTCGGCGTCACTGCCGAGGGCCGCTTCGATCGCACCCTCGAGCCGCTCCGCGGTGCTCATGTCGAGGATCCCGTGCAGCGTCACGGTGTAGGAGTCGCCGCAGCGCCCCATCTCGATCGTCAGCGGCGTCACGCGGACCCCGCCGTTGTTCCACTGGGTCACCCGCACCCGACGCTCCTCGATCGTCGAGGCCGCCGGCGATTCCACTCGTCTTCCTGACAGGTCGCAAACGACACTGAAGACCTCCCAGCCTTGGGCTGGTGCCGTCCGTCCCGATCGCGACCGTCCCGGACGCGATGGTCATGCAGCTCCTGAACCGACGAGACGCCCTAGCCCGAGCGCGCTCGCCACGACGATCGTATACGACGGGAACCGGTTTGCGGGACTTTCGCCCCGGGTACAGGCGGTGCGAGCGGGGCGACTTCTTGCAGCCGGCGCTCGGCTCAATTCAAACAGCAGGATGCGGTCCCGCCGGGGGCGGGGCAATTGGTTGGTGGGTCGACTGGCCCAGTTTCAGGAGGCAAGATGCAATCCGCGAGACCGAGCCCTCTAGACAACGACGAGAAGCTCCTCGAGAGCTTCGCGAACCAGCGGAGCCCCGAGCTACTCGAGCGACTGGTGGTCCGTTACCGGCCCCTCGCCCGCTCGCTCGCCCGGCGCTACAAGGGCGGCACCGAGCCGCTCGAGGACCTCGTCCAGGTCGCCGAGCTGGGGCTCGTGAAGGCGATCCAAGGGTTCGATCCCGCCCGGGCGCGGCCATTCGCCGCCTATGCGGTCCCGACGATCCTGGGCGAGATCAAGCGCCACTTCCGCGACCGGGTCTGGAACCTCCGCCTGCCGCGCGACCTCCAGGAGACCTCGATGGCGGTGGCGAAGGCGGAGCGCAACCTCGCCCACGAGCTCGGGCGCGAGCCGACGATCGACGAGATCGCCGCTGAGCTCGAGCTCGAACCGGAGGCGGTCCGCGAGGCGCTCGCGGGGGCGGCGGCCCGTTCGACCCTGTCGATGGACGCGCCCCGAAGCGACGAGGACGGCAGCGCGACCGTCGGCGACTCGATCGGCTCCGAGGACACCGCGTACGACCGAGTCGAGGCCAACCTCGCGTGCGCGACCGCGGAGCTGACCGACCGCGAGCGGCTCGTGCTCGGGCTCCGCTTCGAGCATGGGATCCCGCAGCGCGCGATCGGCGACCGGATCGGCGTCTCGCAGATGCAGGTCTCGCGGATCTCGCGGAGCGCGCTCGACAAGCTGCTCGCCTCGGTGCGGGGCGACGCGGGCGCCACCGGCTGAGAAATCCACCGATGTCCGGGCGCGCAGCGTATGCTGGGTGTGCCTGAGTGCTTCGGCGGCGTTGATCGGACGATCAGGCTGGTCGCGGAGTTCGGCGACCGGCAGGGCCCCTCCTCATGCAAACGAGGCCGAAGCAAGCGGCTCCCGGTATCGGTCAGGGCGGATGGTCATCAGACAACCATCGCGTTACGGCCGCCTCGCTACGAGCACCAAGGAGCCGTGATGCGTTCTGACGAAATCGAATCGCGCCAAGACGGCCACCCGCGCACCGATCTGGGCGAGGTTTCCTCGCATGTCTCGAGGCAGATCGTCCAGTTGCACGCTCGCCTCTATGGGCGAGGGCCGACCCGCGCCAAGACCTACATCACCCAGGACTACCTGCTCTCGGTCCTGGAGGAGATCTTCACTCCGGCCGAGCGGACGCTGATCGCGGCCGGCAAGGGCGAGCATGTGCAGACGACGCGGATGGCGTTCCAGGAGGCCGTCAAGGACGCGTTCGTCGAGATCGTCGAGCAGACCACGAACCGCCCCGTGCGAACCCTGATCAGCCAGGTGGACCTGGACACCGGAGCCGCGATCGAGCTGTTCCTGTTCGAGCCGCGCGTTCCGGACAACGCCGTTCCTGATCCCGGAGGCGACCAGTGACGCCGGCCCCGGTCGACCCCGGCGAAACCGAGGTTGCGGCCGCGATCGCCGACGAGCTGCTGCGGGTCCACCTGGACTCCTACGGGACCGGGGCGACCAACATCGACGTTCAGTTCGGCAAGGACACCGTGATCGCGGTGATCGACGTCGTGCTGACGCCGGCTGAGCGGACCCTGTTGGACGCGGGAGAGGTCGATGCCGTGAAGCTGACCCGAGAGGCGTTTCAGCAGGCGATCGCCCCGACCTTCTTGGCGATCATCGAGCACGCCACCGGCCGCCAGGTGCTCAGCTTCATCAGCGCGATGAACATCGAGCCGCTCTACTCGATCGAGTTCTTCCGGCTCGTCCCCAAGGACAATTAGCCGTCCAGCGGTTCGAGCTCAGGGGCCCGGTATTCGGCCGGGCACCTGAAACAGATCCTCCTCCGCCTCGGGCTCGAATTGCAGCTCGTGCTCGCCGAGCAGCTTGTCGGCGTGCGGCTCGAGCAGGAAGAGCTCGATCGCGACGTCGGGGTCGGCGTTGATCTGGCTCAGGTGGCCGAGCACCCTGCGGTCGAGCGTCTTCTCGATCACCTCGACGAATCGCTCCTTCATCGTCCTCTGGAAGCTGCGACGGATGCCCTCGACCTCGTCGATCTTGCCGTCGGCGATCAGCGTCTGCTCGACGGTCGTGAAGCCCCCCTTCAGCATGCAGAGGATCGTGTCGTTGATCGCGTAGGTCTTCGCCTCGGTCGGCCCCTTCCCGTAGAAGCGGCGGTGAAGCTGGACCATCGCGACCGTGATCGACGACAGCTCCGTCCCCGTGGCCCTCAGCCCATCGTGGCTCATTCGAGCCTCCTCGCTCGTGATGCCCGTCCCGCGCACGGTCGTGCACGGTCCGCTCATCCGTTGGCGGCCGGCGCCGTTGGCAGATGCGTCGGCGTACACCGAGAGTAGCGCGACCAGCTCCAGCTACCAGGACCCGCCGCCACCACCGCCGGAGAAGCCCCCGCCACCGCCGGAGAAGCCCCCGCCACCGCCGGTCGACGAGCTCTGCGGCGCCACCTGGGAGGAGAAGCCGGAGCTGAAGCCGGAGCCGTCGAAGGCGGACGAGTTGAAGCCGCCGACGAAGGCGTAGGAGCTCCAGTGGCTGCCGGCCGTGGCGTCGGCGACCACCGGCGCGGGGATGCGCCCGGACTCGATCATCCGCTCGGCGGTGCCGAAGGCGACCCCGAAGACGAGGATGCGCTTCCACAGCTCGAGCGTGGCCGGCGGGTCGTCGGAGAGGCGCGGGAAGTCGCCGGTCCAGCGCTCGAACGCCTGCCAGCGGGCAATGCGCTCGCTGTGGTCGGCGTCGAGGCGCTTGAAGCGGGTCGCCGACATCGCAAGGATCCCGATCACGGTCACGAAGGCGACGATCGAGGCGGCGATCCAGCCCTTCCCCTCGGCCAGCGCGATCAGGATCACGGCCCCGAACGCGAGGATCGAGCCGAGCACGGTCAGCCAGCGCGCCCAGTTCAGGTTGCGGTCCCAGACCAGCTCCCCGCTCTCGGCCTCGTCGAGCTTCTCGGTCATCCGCTCCCAGCGGCCCCGCCAGACCTCCGAGTGCTGGGGGATCTCGTCCTTCATGTCGCTCATGGCGACCTGCTTGCCGCCGAGCAGCTCGTCGAAGAAGGCGAGCACGTCCTGCTCGTAGTCGGTGAGCTCATCCGCGGGCCGGTCCGCCCGCTGCTTCAGCGCCAGGTCGAGCTTCTCGTCCTCGGTCGTCGCCTGGCTGGTCTCGTAGTAGCCGCGGTCGACGAGGTCGAGCAGGGTCGCGAGCACCGTGTTGGTGCTGTTGCCGCCCTCGTGAGCGAGCCCGTAGGCGACCGCGGGGTCGGCGTCGTCGGGCGGCTCGGGCAGGTACTCGGGCACCCCGGAGTCCCGCTCACGGGCCAGCCAGGCGAGCAGCAGGGTGATCAGCCAGGCGATCGCCGCGATCCCGAGCGCGAGCACGAAGGCGTGTTTGGCCGCGAAGCGCTTGAACCTGTTCCAGGGTGAATTGAAGTCGTCGGTGAGGTCCTGCTCGAAGGCGAGGATCTCGGGCAGGCCCTCGCCTGCCTCGTGCCGGGCCGCCGGATAGTCCTTGGCCGGGTCGCGCGGCATCGTCACCCGCAGCTCGACGCCGGCCCCGGAATCGACGTCGTCGGCCTCGAGCGTCGCCTTGCCGGTGCCGCGGACGGTCTCGCCGTCGATCCGCTCCGCTTCGTCGACGTTGACGACGTGGCCCCAGACCCTGTAGAGCGGGTCGTCGGGGTCGAGCGCCGGGTTGGTGAAGCTCGCGGTCAGATGGTCGAGGTCGAAGTCCCACTGGTCGCCCCACACCCCCCAGCCGATGTCGAGCACGTCGTCATAGGCGATCACGGCGTCGATCACCCGGTAGCTGATCTCCGTCGTCCGCTGCTCGTCGGTCGCCCGGTAGTGCCAGACGATCCGGTACGTGTCGCCGAACTCCTCGGTGCCGAACACCGCGGGCCGATCGTCGCTGCCGAGCGCCGTGTTCCCTCCCGGCTGGAACCTGCGGCCGTCCTGGCTCAGGGTCACGTCGGTGATCCGCTCGTCGTGGCGGAGGATGATGTCGCGGTAGGAGCCCTCGAAGTGGCCGTCGTAGTCGAACCTCAGCCGCTCGTTGACCAGCAGGCTGCCGTCCGGGGCGAGGCGCAGCGAGACGTCGGCGTCGGTGATGTCGGCGCTGCGGCCGAAGGCGGGCGCGGCGAGCAGGAGGCTCAGCGCCAGGGCGAGCAGCGCGGACGTCGCCGGTCGGATCGCCGTCATGCCGGACCGGGGGAGAGGCTGACCTGTGGCGCGATCTCGGCTCCGGCCGGGGCGTCGAAGAACTCGCGCCGGTCGAAGCCGAAGCTGCGGGCGACGATCACCGCGGGGAAGACCTGGATCAGGGTGTTGTAGGTCTCCACCGTGTCGTTGTAGACGCGGCGGGTGATCGCGATCTGGTCCTCGGCCTCGCGGAGGTCGTCCTGGAGCTTGGAGAAGTTCTTCGAGGCCTCGAGCTCGGGGTAGGCCTCGGCGACGACGAGCAGCTGCTGGGTGCCGCGGCCGACATCCGCCTCGGCCGCCGCCTTGCTCGCCGGCCCCTGGGCGGCGATCGCCGTGCTGCGCGCGGTGGTTACGTTCTCGAACGTCGTCCGCTCGTGGGTGGCGTAGCCCTTCACCGACTCGACCAGCGCCGGGATCAGGTCGTGGCGGCGCTTCAGCGCGACCTCGATCTGCGCCCAGCTGTTCTCGGTCGCCTGGCGCTTGCCGACCATCCGGTTGTAGGTCAGCCAGACGAAGGCCACGATTGCGACCACGATGACGGCGGCGACGATCAGGCCGATCACGCCGCGGAAAGCTACCGCCCGCTTCGGTCTGCCGAGCGGCGCCTAGGGCGCCAGCCGGGTGAGGAGCCAGCCCGAGTGGGCGAGCAGGCGATCGATCGAGTAGGTGCCGGGGTCCGTGAGCAGCAGGCGCGCGGCCTCGTCGGACACCGCCGAGAGCGTGCGGGCGGTGAGCTCGGGGTCCGGCGACTCGGCGGTCGACCCGAAGCCCGGCCGGACGACCTCGGCGAGCGCGGCGACGACCGCGTTGCGTCCGTCGGTGATCGTGTCGCGCAGCACCGCCGGCGCGCCCTCGGGCGGCATCAGGACGAGCCGCCACGTGACGGGATCGGCGGCGACCGCCTCCAGGTAGCCGCGGAGCGCGACCAGCAGGTCCTCGCGCGGACTGCCGCGATCGGCCAGGCGGGGAGGGAGGATCTGGGCGAGCTGGGCGAGGGCGCGCTGGGCCTCGCGCTCGACCATCGCCTCGAGCAGCCCTGGGAGGTCGCCGAAGTGGCCGTAGACGACCGGCCGGGTGATCCCGGCGCGGCGGGCGACCGCCTCGATCGAGACGGCGTGGAAGCCGTCCTCGCCGACGATCTCCTTGGTCACGTCCAGCAGCTGCTCGCGGCGCGCGGCCGCGCTCATGCGTTTGCGGGTGGCGCTCGCCTCCATGATGTGCTAGGTTACACCACCGTAACTTACAGTTGTGTAACTCCAAGCGGCAGCGAGAGGAAAGCATGGAACGAGAGACAGACATCGCGATCGTCGGCAGCGGGTTCTCCGGCCTGGCGATGGCCGCGCGCCTGAAGCGCTCCGGTCGCGACGACTTCGTCATCCTCGAGCGCGCCCGTGAGGTTGGTGGCACCTGGCGCGAGAACACGTACCCGGGCTGTCGCTGCGACGTCCCAAGCCACGTCTACTCGTTCTCGTTCGCCCCGAACCCCGAGTGGAGCGAGTCGTTCTCGCCCCAGGGGGAGATCTTCGACTACCTGCGCCGGGTCGCCGCCGACGAGGGTCTGGTCGAGCACGTTCGCTTCGGCTGCGAGGTCGAGCAGGCGACCTGGGACGCAGGGGCGAGGCGCTGGCGCCTGCACACCTCGAGCGGCGAGCTCAGCGCCCGGATCGTGATCGCCGGCGCCGGGCCGCTCCACGAGCCGAAGCTGCCCGACGTCCCCGGCCTGCAGGACTTCGAGGGTCACCTGTTCCACTCGGCGACCTGGGACCACGACCATGATCTCGCCGGCGAGCGGGTCGCCGTGATCGGCACCGGCGCGAGCGCGATCCAGTTCGTGCCGCAGATCCAGCCCGAGGTCGAGCGGCTGCACCTGTTCCAGCGCACCGCACCGTGGGTGATGCCGCGCCGCCAGCGGACGATCACAAGGGCCGAAAAGGCCCTCTTCCGGCGCATCCCGGCGCTGCAGCGCGCGGTGCGTTCGGCGATCTACTGGGCCCGGGAGGCGATCGCGATTCCGATGCTGCGGGTCGCCTTCGCCCCGGCGCTCAAGCGGGTCGGCCTGACCCACCTGAGGCGATCGGTCGCCGACCGCGAGCTGCGCACCAAGCTGACCCCGGACTACCTGCCGGGCTGCAAGCGGATCCTGGTTGCGAACGACTACCTCCCGGCGCTCGATCAGCCGAACGTCGAGGTGCTCTGCGAGGGGATCGCCGAGGTTCGTGGCCGCACCGTCGTCGGGACCGACGGCAGCGAGCGCGAGGTCGACACGATCATCTGCGGCACTGGCTTTCACGTTCTCGACATGCCGATTGCCGAACGGGTCGTCGACGGCGACGGGCGCACGCTCGCCGAGCACTGGGAGGGCAGTCCGCAGGCGCATCGCGGGACGACCGTCGCGGGCTTTCCGAACCTCTTCCTGCTGCTCGGGCCGAACACCGGGCTCGGCCACAACTCCGTCGTCTACATGGCGGAGGCCCAGGCCGGCTACGTGATGGGGGCGCTCGACCACATGCGCGCCACCGGCCTCGAAACCGTCGAGGTCACGGCCGACTCACAGCACGACTGGAACGAGGCGATCCAGGCGCGGATGCCAGGCACCGTCTGGCTGGAGGGCGGCTGTTCGAGCTGGTACCTGGACCGCAACGGCCGCAACACCTCGCTGTGGCCCGATTTCAGCTTCCGCTTCGCCCGCGCGCTGCGGCGCTTCGACCCGGCCGAGCACGTGGGTGCGCCGCGGATCGAGCCGTCCGTGGTACCAGTAACGGGTGATCGCGCTCCTGTCTCGTAACCGAACCGACCGCGCCCGCGTCCGCCTGATCCGCTCGGCGGAGAGCGAGCGCGTGCCCGAGACGGGCGCCGTGACCTCGGTCCAGGAGGCCGAGGTGACGATGCCGCGCGAGCTCGTCGCCGAGCTCTGGAAGCCCGAGTACCTGGCGCGGCTGGCCCGCGCCTACTGGGCCTGGCTCAGCCGCGTGACCCTCGGGCTGATCCGGGTGGTCTACGGACCGGACTCGCGCCAGGTCGTGCTGCTCAGCCGGCGGCTGCCGCTGCTCACCTTCCACGCCCCCGAGTACGAGACCGGGCCCGACCGGGGCCAGGTGACCTGGGTGATCGACCGCGGCCTGCTGGTCGCGCGCGAGGGCCGGGGCCGGGACCGCAACGGCTTCCTGCGGATCACGGTCGCCCGGCGCGACCCGGCGGCGGACAGGCCCGATGAGACGCTGCGGGTGGCGCTCGAGGTGCGGAACTTCTACCCGTGGCTGCGGGGCTCGGGGCGCTTCGCGCGTTTCGGGGCCCGGCTCTACGGGCAGACCCAGTTGCGGATTCACGTGCTCGTCTGCAACGCCTTCCTGCGCTCGCTCGCCCGCCTCGAGCTGCCGTCCTCCGGGTGGGAGCGCTGACGTGACGGGCGGGGGCGACGGCCGGATCCTCGTCACCGGAGCGACCGGCTTCATCGGCGGGCTGCTCGCCCGCCGCCTGGTCGAGGACGGGTTCGAGGTCCGCTGCCTGGTCCGCGACCCGGAGGCCGACGCGGCGCGCGAGCTCGCCGGGCTCGGCTGCGAGCTCGCGGTCGCCGACCTCACCCGTCCGGGCGGCGTGGCGGAGGCGCTCGAGGGCGTCCGGGTCGCCTACTTCCTCGTCCACATGATCGGCGACGACGAGGACTACCCTGCGATCGAGCGGGCCGCCGCCGGGCGTTTCGGCCGCCTCGCCCGCGCCGCCGGGGTCGAGCGCGTGATCTACCTCGGCGGGCTCGGCGAAGAGGAGACCTCGAAGCATCTCAGCGCCCGCCACGAGACCGCCCGGGCGCTCTCCGACGAGGGCCCGCCGCTGACCTACTTCCGCGCCGCGATGGTGATCGGCCCCGGCAGCGAGTCATACGAGCTGCTGCGCGGGATCGTCGAGCGCCTGCGGGTGCTGCCGGCTCCGGCGTGGCTGCACACGAAGACGCAGCCGATCGGCGCCGAGGACGTCGTCGACTACATGCGGGAGGCGCTCGACGTCCCCGAGACGGCGGGACGGGAGATCGAGATCGGCGGCCCCGAGGTGGTCAGCCACCTCGAGCTCGTCAACGAGATGGCGCGGGCGCTGGGACGCAAGCCGCCGCGACGGATCCGGATGTCGGGTGAGGTCGCGCGGCCGGCGACCGTCGCCGCCGGCGCCGGCGCCGTCACGGGCGGCGACAGCGAGATCGCCTCGCAGATCAGCCTCGGGCTGACCACCCCGTCGATCGTCCACGACCCGAGCGGCGCGGAGCTGTTCGACATCCGTCCGGAGCGCCTCGACGCCGTGCTCGCCGAGGCGATCGACGCCGCCGCCGGCCGGTAGCTGATGGCGCGCAGCGTCCGCGAGACGGTCGTGCTCGCGGCGGAGCCGCAGCGTGTCTGGGACACGGTCATGGACCCCACGCTGCTCGAGCGGTGGGTGACCACCCACGACTCCTACGAGGGCGCGACCGCGGGGCCGCTGTCGGAGGGCGACGAGTTCACGCAGAAGCTGCGCCTGGCCGGCAAGTCGTTCAAGGTCCGCTGGCGGGTCGTCGAGGCCGAGGAGCCCAACCTTGCGCGCTGGGAGGGGGATGGTCCCGCGGGATCGACGGCCCGGGTCGTCTACCGGTTGACCGGCGAGGACGGCGGCACCCGGTTCGACTACGAGAACGAGTTCGCGCTCCCGGGCGGCGCGGTCGGCAAGGTCGCCGGCGGCCTGCTCTCGGCGGCGCCCGGCGGGCGCGAGGCGCGGAAGACGCTCGAGCGCCTGCGGGCGCTACTGGAGCAATAGAGGTCCGCCGGGGTGGCCGCCGCCGAATCTCCTTCGAGTGGTGACTTGAGCACCGCATAGGTGCACAACTCGACGCTCGACCGCTCGAGGACCCCGTTTATTGCCCGTCAGTCCTCGAGTGGCCGCTCGCGCTCGGCCGTGCGATGCCGCGCCAACGCGAGCAGCGGGTAGACGAGCACGGAGAGCATCCCGGCGCCGACCAGGGAGACCGCCACCTCCGGGCGCATCGTGTGCGTGTCGAGGCCGATCTGTGTGATCGCGACGAGCAGCGGCAGCGCGGCGCCGGAGAACAGCGCCAGCGAGATCCGGTCGTTGCGCGACAGCTCGCCGCGGTAGAGCAGCATCGCCGGCAGGCCGCGGCCGACCAGGAAGAGCAGCGCGAAACCCGGGACGAGGACGAGCGATTCCGGGTTCGAGAACAGCGCGTCGAGGTCGTAGTCCATCCCCGTGGCGATGAAGAAGACCGGGATCAGGAACCCGAAGCCGACCGCGTCGAGCTTGCCGAGGAACTCCTCGGAATCGGTGCCGCGGATCACGATCCCGGTCACGATCCCGGCGGCGAAGGCGCCGAGGATGACGTCGAGTCCGAACTCGGTGGCGAGCACGGCGAGGGCGACGACCAGCAGGACCGAGAGCCGCACCGCAAGCTGGCCGCTGGTGCCCATCGTCGTCTGGATCAGCCGCACGACGCGGACCGGCCGGGCGCGGAGCGCGAGCAGCGTCGCGCCGACGACGATCGCGGCGAATGCGAACAGCAGCAACGCCCGCAGCGGCTCGTCGGCTTCGAAGGCGAGGATCACCGAGACGATCACCACTGGTCCGAACTCGCCCGCGGCGCCGGCCCCGACGACGAAGTTGCCGAACCGCTGGTCGAGGATGCCGGCGTCGCGAAGGATCGGCATCAGGGTGCCGAGCGCCGTCGTCGTCAGCGCCAGGGCGACGAGCACGGTCGCGTGGATGACCCCGGTCGCGTGGAGGACGATCGCGAAGACGGCGCCGATCACGAGGGAGATCAGCCAGCCGCCGACGCCGAACCGCACCGGGTTGCCGCGGATCCGCTCGAAGTCGATCTCCATCCCGGCCAGGAAGAACAGGAAGGCGAGCCCGAACGTCGACAGCGACTCGATGAAGTCGTCGGTCGTCGCGAGGTCGAGCACCTCGGGGCCGACGATGATCCCGAGGAAGATCTCGAGGACGACGATCGGCAGCTTCGCGCGTTTGGAGAGGTCGGCGAGCACCGGCGCGAGGACCGCGACCATGGCGACGATGAGGATGTCGGTGTGGCTGATCTCCAAGTCGCAGCGAGCCTAATGTCTAGAATCGCCGCCCTGCTTGCGGGATGACGACGATGGAGGTATCGATGAAGGCAGGAAGCAGGGTGGTGGTCGCGTTTTCATGCGCGCTCGTACTCACGGCGATCGCGATGGTCCCCGCGACCGCCAGCGGTGGCGCGGTCGGGGCGAAGCGCGGTGTCTGCTTCGAGGAGACGCGCCGGGATCTCGGGGCCGATTACGTCTACTCCCTCAAGGTCCAAGACCTGAGCTGTGAGAAGGGCGAGAGGCTCGTCAAGAAGTTCCACGCGTGCCGCCACGACAACGGCGGCGCCAACGGCAACTGCTCCGGCGTCAAGGGCTACAGCTGCACGCAGAAGAAGCTCGACTCCTCGCCCCAGCTGCTGCAGGCGAAGGCGAAGTGCACGAAGGGCTCGAAGAAGTTCAAGCAGGTGTTCGGCGAGACGCTGTGACGCGAACCCCCCGGGAGGGAACGCCCGCGGGAGTTTGTTCAGTGCGTGAAGTCGCCGTCGATGCGGTCGATGACCGCGTCGGCCGCGATTGACGCGCCCTGCTCGTTGAGGTGGATGCCGTCCGACTCGCGAACGATGGTCTCCGCGCCGTCGACCTCGATCGCGTCGCGGTAGGTGCCGCCCGGGGTGAAGACCGGGACCAGATCGACGATCCGGACCTGATCGCGCCACGGCTGCGCCGCGACCTCGATCGCCGCGTTGACCATCCGGATCACGTCCGCCGACTGCGGGTCGCGGGGCGTCATCACCGTCAGCCAGTAGACCTTCGCGGCGCCGCCCTGGCGGTAGGTGTTCATCACCTGCCGGACCCGGTTCGCGAACGCCGCCGCGTAGTCGACCCCGCAGCATTCGATCTCGGTGCCGTTCGGACCCGGCAGCGAAAATCCCTCGTTGGCGCCGATGAACACGACCACGGCGTCGGGATGGTCACGGGCGACCTGGGCGGTCGACAGCTCACCCCAGTCGGCGATCGCGGTCCCGGAGATCGCGGTCCCCAGGTGCGGGTCGCGGATCACCTCGACGCCGTCGCCGACCAGTCGCCGCGCGAGCTCGGTGTCGAGGGGGGTGGCGAGCGAGTCGCCGGTCACGAGGAGGGTGTCGAGCTCCTGCTTCGGCGGCGCCGGCGCGCCGATCGCCGCCGGGTCGAAGGCGTCGGGGGTGACCTGCGGCACCTCCGCGGCGCCGGCGCCGGGCGCTGCGGCGAGCTGGTCGCCGAACCCGCCTCCGCCGAGTTCCTCGTCGGGCGATAGCCCGCCCGTGAGCTCGTGCTGCGCCTCGTCGAGCGGGAAGCGGTCGGCGATCCACTCGGTCGGCCCGCCCACCGCATCGACGATGTCGCGGCCGATGCCCTCGTCGATCTGCGCCGTCGCGTCGCGGATCGAGCCGCCGGCGAACAGGACCAGGAGCAGGGCGACGAGGGCGGTCGCGCCGACCGCGTCGCGGGCGCTGTAGGTGTGCTGGCGGTGGCGCTCGAAGCGGCTCATCTCGCTGTCGTCTCGGTGTGTGGTCATCGTTGGGCTTGCTGGAAAGCTCAGAACTGAAAGTAGATGAACGGCGGTACGCCCTGGCTCGGGACGGTGGCGCCGACGATCAGGATCACCAGGGCGAGGGCGACGGCGAGCGCCACCGGGCGCAGGCGCTCGATCCGCAGCTGGAGTCGCTCGAGCGGCCGCGGCGGCAGCAGCTGCATCCCGATCACCACAGCGACCATGAGCACGACGGGAACCGTCCACAGGGTGGCCGCGCCCGGGTCGACCAGCCGTCCGAGGAAGGTCCAGAAGACGTCGAGGTCGGGCGAGCGGAAGAGGATCCAGCCGAAGCAGACGGCGGCGAAGGTGCCGAGCCAGAGCATCGCCCTCGGCAGCAGGCGCCCCAGGCGCCCGTCGAGGGCGTGCTCGGTGACCAGCATCGCGCCGTGGAACGCGCCCCAGAGCACGAACGTCCACGCCGCCCCGTGCCAGAGCCCGCCGAGCACCATCGTGATCATCAGGTTGCGGTAGGTGAACAGGCGGCTGCCGCGGCTGCCGCCGAGCGGGATGTAGAGGTAGTCGCGCAGGAACCGCGACAGGGTCATGTGCCAGCGGCGCCAGAAGTCGCGAAAGCCGGTCGCCCGGTAGGGATTGTTGAAGTTCTGCGGGAAGACGAACCCGAGCAGCAGCGCGAGGCCGATCGCGATGTCGGTGTAGCCCGAGAAGTCGCAGTAGATCTGCGCCGCGTACGCAAGCGTCGCGAGGATCGCGTCGGGGGCGAAGTAGGCCTCGGGAACGCCGAACACCGGGTCGACGACCTCACGCGACAGGGTGTCGGCGATCAGGACCTTCTTCAGCAGTCCCAGCCCGATCAGGAAGAGGCCGGCCCCGACCGCGACCCGATGCGGGTCGCGGGGGATCTTCAGCTGGGGCAGGAACTCGCTCGCCCGCACGATCGGCCCGGCGACCAGGTGCGGGAAGAAGCTCAGGTAGACGGCGGCGTCGACCAGCGAGGCGGGCTCGGCGTCGCCGCGCTTGATGTCGACCACGTACGTGATCGCCTGGAAGGTGAAGAAGCTGACCCCGATCGGGAGCGCGATCGTCAGCAGGGGCAGCGGCATGCCGAGCGCGATCGAGTCGAGCACGTCGCCGACGTCGGTGACGAAGAAGGCGTAGTACTTGAAGACGCCGAGCGTCAGCAGGTCGAGGGCGACGGCGGTGGCGCAGATTCGCTTCCGGGTTCGCTCGTCGCCGGAGCGGGCGATCAGCACCGCCGCGATCTGGTTGCCGACGGTGATCCCGCCGAGCAAGAGGCAGAACTTCGGGTCGGCGGCCGCGTAGAAGACGTAGCTGGCGACGATGATGAACGGCTTCCACCACGCCTGGCGCGGCATCAGCAGCCAGGAGAGGGCGAGCACGATCGGGAAGAAGATCGCGAACTCGATCGTCGGGAAGAGCATCGTGCGGGAGCGCTGTCCGAGGGCCTGGGGTAGGTTTCTCCCCTTGAAACGAGCGGCGATGCTAGTTCATGTGCTCGCGCTGCTGGCGCTCGCCGCACCCGCGGCCAACGCCGCCTGCGGCGGGCCGCAGCAGGAGAAGCCGCGCAAGGACGTCAACTTCGGCCGGGCGCCGATCGCGATCGGCGATTCGCCCATGCTGCTCGCGCTCCCGGACCTGGCCGCCGAGGGTTACCGCGCCAACGCCCGCGGCTGCCGCCAGTGGCCCGAGGGCCTCGCCCTGATCCGCCAGCTCCGTGCCGAGGACCACCTGCCCAAGCTGGTCGTCGTCGCGCTCGGCTCGAACGGTTACGTGACCCGGCCCAATATCCACGCCGCGCTCGACCTGGTCGGCAAGGAGCGGACGCTCGGCCTGGTCACCCCGCGCGAGTCCGGCGGCGGCGCTTCCCACGATGCCGACATCGTCCGCAGCGAGGCGCGCAAGCACAAGAACCGGACCGTGCTGCTCGACTGGGTCGATTTCAGCGCCGGGCACTCCGCCTGGTTTCAACCCGACGGATTACACCTGACGTTCGACGGAGCGGCGGCCTTCGCCAGGCTCCTGGAGCGGCCGCTCAAGCACCTGCCGCCGCCGCACAACGCGCTCTAGCCCGGAAGCCGGGCGCGCAGCCGCAGAACCCGGTTCACCGAATCCAGGAACCGCTCGCGCGAGCGGCCATCGCTGACCATCGGCCGCAAGGCCTTCGCCGCGTGCTTGGCGGCGTCGAAGCCCGCGAACAACAGCAGGTCGGTTCCGGCCCGCGCCGCCAGCGTCGCCGCCCGCGTCGGCCCGCCGATCGCCTCGGTCGAGGCGGTCTCGAGCGCGTCGGTGATCGAGACGCCGCGAAACCCGAGCCGGCCTCGGAGCTCGCCGGTCGCCAGCGAGCGGCTGAACGCCGCCGGGCGGTCGCCGAAGGCCGTGTAGATCGCGCTCGACATCATCACCAGGCGGTCGCGCCCGCCGCCGCGAGCGAAGCGCCGGTACGGGACCTCGTCGATCCGCCGGAGACGGCGCTCGGAGAGGCCGATGCGCTGCACGGCCGAGTCGGTGTTGAGGCTCGCCGCTCCGAGGCCCGGAAAGTGCTTGGCGGTGGGGGAGACGCCCTTCCGGTCCAGCGCGGCGGCGAAGGCGCCGCCGCACGCGGCGACCAGGCCGGGGTCGGAGCCGAAGGAGCGGTTCTCGTCGTCCATCACCGAGCCCGGGCGGGCGACATCGAGCACCGGCGCGAGGTCGACGTTGACGCCCGTGCGGCGCAGCATCCGCGCGGTGGCGGCGCCCTGCTTGCGGCAGGTGGCTCGGCCGGCGCGGCCCATCTCCTCGGCCGACATGCTCGGCGGCCCCGGTAGCCGCTTCACGAGCCCGCCCTCCTGATCGACCATCACCAGCAGCGGGTCGCGCAGCCCGCGCGGACGGTCGATCGCCTGCAGCTCGCCGATCAGCGCCCGGGCTTCGGCGCGGGAGTCGAAATTGGAATCGAACAGAATCACCCCGCCGAGCCGCCCGGCGGCGATCCGCTGCCGCACCGCCGCCGGCACGCTCTCGCCCTCGAATCCCGCGACCAGCCGCTGGCCGACGAGCTGCGCGTCGCCGAGCTGCGGCTTCGCGGGCTCGGCGCCGCCGCCCGCGATCGAGGCCGCCAGGGTCGCAGCGGTCAGCAGCTCGGAGAGCACCCCAGGATGATGCCCACTTACGAACCGCTGTAACTGGCGTCCGGGGGCCGAACGCAGCGTGCACCGGACCGGCGGGTCAACAGGCGAGGCCCGCCGGACGCCTCACCGCCGTGCGGTTGGTCGTCGTAACCCCGAGCAGGAACCCCGCGCACGACGGGATGAAAGCTGCTGGGGCCCAGCGGGCCTCGGCCGGTGGTTACCCGGCGCTTGCGGGGGATAACGGCGCGCGCTAGCCCTTCGGGATCGTGAACAGGGAGGCTGCCGAGGCGGCGAACATCATGTCCCCCTCGATCTTCAGCTTGCCGCTCATGAACAGCATCGGGCCGGCGGCGTTGCCGGTCACCAGGCGCAGGAAGTCGGCGCCGCCGATCGTGAACGTGACCCGCGCCTCGTCCTGTTGGAAGCCTTCGTGGGCCGTGCAGGCGCCGTTCGCGATCACCGTCTCGTACTCGTCGACGGAGCCGTCGGGCCCGCCGCCGATCCGCCAGTGGAGCACCGCGTCCGTCTCGCGCGCCGCGTCGGCGCGGAAGTGCTCTGCCATGCGGCGGAAGATCTCGCTCAGGATCTGGCCGCGCATCGGCCCCGCCATCAGCTCGGCGAGCTGCTCGTCGGTGGCCTTCGACATGTTCTGGGCGAGCTCGTTGGCGTCGATCTGACTCGGATCCACCTCCGCCGCGCCGTTGGTCGTCGCGGCCTCGGCGGCCGCACCCTGTTCGCTCATCCTCTCCTCCTCAGCCCCTTGTTGAGTGACTACTTGATGTGGACGCCTGAGATCGCGCGCGAGATCACCAGCCGCTGGATCTCGGCGGTGCCCTCGAAGATGTCGTAGATCTTCGCGTCGCGGTGCATGCGCTCGACCGGGAACTCGCGCGTGTAGCCGTTGCCGCCGAGGATCTGAATCGCGCGCTCGGTGACCCAGGTCGCGACCTCGCCGGCCTTCACCTTCGACATCGAGCCCTCCGCGTTCTTGAACTCGATCTGGTTGCGCCCCATCCAGGCGGCGCGCCAGACCAGCAGGCGGGCGGCGTCGATCTCCGTCGCCATGTCGGCGAGCGTGAAGGCGATCGCCTGGTTCTCGATGATCGCCTTGCCGAACTGCCGGCGCTCCTTCGCGTAGTCGCGCGCGTACTCGTAGGCGGCTCGGGCGATCCCGAGCGCCTGCGAGCCGACGACCGGCCGGCTGGCCTCGAAGGTCTGCATCGCCGCCTGGCCGCCCCCGGTCTTGCCCTCGCGGACACGGGCGAGGCGCTCGTCGAGCTTCTCCTTGCCGCCGAGCAGGCATGAGCCGGGCACGCGGCAGTCGTCGAGGTGGACGTCGGCGGTGTGCGAGGCACGGATCCCGTGCTTCTTCACCTTCGCGCCCTGCTCGCAGCCCTTCGTTCCGGGCGGGATGATGAACGCCGCGTGGCCGCGGGCGCCGAGCTCGCGATCGACCGAGGCGATCACGACGTGGACGTCGGCGATCCCGCCGTTGGTCGCCCACGCCTTCTGGCCGTTGATCACCCACTCGTCCGCCGCCTCGTCGTACTTGGCGTTGGTGCGGATCGCCGAGACGTCCGAGCCGGCGTCGGGCTCCGACGAGCAGAACGCGGCGACCTTCGGGTCGTCGGCGGTGCCGAAGCACTGCTGGATCCATTCGGCCATCTGCTCGGGCGTTCCCTGGCCGAAGATCGCCGCAACCGCGAGCGAGGTCCCCATGATCGACATCCCGATCCCGGCGTCGCCCCAGAACAGCTCCTCGTTGACGATCGGCAGGGTCAGGCCGGACTGGTCGAACCAGAACTGAGCCAGGCCCTCGTAGCCGTAGAGGCCGATCTTCGCGGCCTCGGCGATCACCGGCCAGGGCGTCTCCTCCCGCTCGTCCCATTCGGCGGCGGCGGGGCGGACGACGTCGGCGGCGAACCCGTGGACCCACTCGCGGATGTCCTTCTGGTCCTGGGTCAGCTCGAGTGAGAAGGTGGGCGCGGAATCGTCGGCTGCCGGATCCGGGCCGACGGCCTGCTCGACCAGCTCTTCCGTGCTTGCGGCATTCAAGTTCGGTGTGCTCCTCGTAACGATGTTGACATCGGCTTATGTAACATCGATCAGGGTAAGGGTTAGATCAGACCATGTCAACGCTGAACCAGATCGAGCTTCACGGCCACCGCGTCTGCTTCCGCCTCGAGGGCGAGGGCCCGGTGATCGTGCTCATCCACGGGATCACCGGCCGCTCCGAGCAGTGGGAGCCGGCCATCGACCACCTGGCGTCCGCACACACCGTCCTCGCCCCTGACCTGCTCGGCCATGGGGAGTCGGCGAAGCCGCGCGGCGACTACTCGCTCGGGGCCTACGCGAGCGCCGTCCGCGACACGATGGTCGCCCTCGGCCACGACCGCGCGACGGTCGTCGGCCACTCGCTCGGCGGCGGGATCGCGATGCAGTTCGCCTACCAGTTCCCGGAGCGCATCGAGCGCCTGGTCCTGGTCAACAGCGGGGGCCTCGGTCGCGAGGTCCATCCGCTGCTGCGCGCCTCGACCCTGCCCGGCTCGGAGCTCGTGATGCCGTGGCTGATGCACGACCGCGTGGTCGGCGCCGGCGAGGCGATCGGGAGGATGCTCGGCATCCTGAAGCTCCAGGCGGGCACCGACCTCGCCGAGGTCGCCCGCGGCTTCGCCTCGCTCAACGACGCCGAGGCGCGCTCGGCGTTCATCGCGACGATGCGGGCGGTCCTGGACCCGGGCGGTCAGCGGGTCTCGGCGCTCGACCGCCTCTATCTGACCGAATCGCTCCCGGCGCTGCTGGTCTGGGGCGCGAACGACCCGATCATCCCGGTCGAGCATGGCCGCGCCGCCCACGAGCTGATGCCCGGCAGCCGGTTGGAGCTGCTCGAGGGCGTCGGCCACTTCCCGCAGCTGGAGGACCCATACGGATTCGCCCGCCTGCTCGCGGAGTTCGTCGCCGCGACGGAGCCGGCCGAGCTCGACACGGCGACGATCCGCGAAAAGCTGATCAGCAGGGTGGTTTCGAGTTACCAGCCGGTGGGGTAGTAACCGCCCGCCGTCGGGGCTTCCGCGGCGCACGGGTTACGGGTAAAAGGGAGAAACCTCATGAGATCACGCGTCATGGCCGGCGCTGCCGCCGCGTTTGCGCTTCTTGCCTTCGCTGCCGCGGCGCAGGCCAAGCCGATCGAGCTTCGGGAGTACAAGCTGCCCACCGCGAAGCAGGAGCAGCTTCGCGAGCGCTGGCTCGACCAGCTCCGCTCCCGCTACGGGACGGAGACCTGGGCGCCGATGCGCTTCGAGCTCGGCAACCGTGACCTGCGCCTGATGGGCCTGCCGCCGAAGCGCGTGCTGCTCGCGCACCGCTACCGCGTCCCAACCGCCTTCCGTCCGGACGGCCGCATGGTGAGGCTGACGCGCAACGGCGCGGCGGCGGATCCCGCCTTGGTCACCTACGCCGGCGCCGGCTTCGCCGGCATCCGCCCCGGCGCCTTCCTGCTGCTCATCAACGACGGCAGCATCGGCTGGTGCAGCATGGCCCACGTCTACGGGTCACCGGGTAGCTATGCGGTCAGCACCGCGGGCCACTGCGGCAGGGCCGGCGACGTCGCGACCGTGATCGGCGCCGTCGGCAACCACACCGAGAGCGGGGTGCCCGTGCCGGTCCTGCTCGACTTTGGCACCTTCTCCACGAGCACCGGCGACTCCGGACTGGGCCGGGATTGGGCGCTCATCTCCGTCGACTCGCAGTACCAGAGCCTCGTGACGCCGACGATGGCGTTCTGGGGCGGGCCGATCGGGATGTACACCGCCCAGGGCGAGGCGGTGGACCCGAACCTCGAGGGGAACGATCCGGGCGTGGGCGTGAACCCGCAGCCCAACCTGGCCCAGGGCGTGGTCCACTACGGGCACGGGGCGGGCGTCGGCGCGGGCGGCACACCGCGCGCCGGAGCGGCGATCGCGTGGCTGCCCGACCACTTCATGTTCACCGGGGGGATCACGCCGGGCGACTCGGGCTCGGGGGCGAACACGCTCACCGGCGACGGCGTCGGCGACAACCGCGAGGCGGCCGGGGTCATCACCCACCTCTGGATCGACTCGCTGATGCGCGACGGAGTCGGGATCATGGGCGGCACTCGCGCCACGCAGGTCTCCGGGACGCTGGCGAATGGCCAGCTCCTGCCGTATCCGGCGCCCGTGGCCGGGCTGCCCTGAGCCGGCTGGGCTGACGCTGCGACCGACAGGTCCTCCCGGCCGACCGGGAGGGCCTGATCTAGGCTGCGCCGGTGAGAGCCGGCCTCGCCATCTGCCTCGCGATCTGCGCGGTCGCGACCGGATGCGGAGGCGGCGAAGACGCGGCGCAACCGTTCCGGGCCGAGGTCCGAACCGCTCGCGCCGCCGGGACGACGATCGCCTGGTACGAGCGCGGCGAGGGGCCGCCGCTGGTGATGCTGATCGGGACCGGCTCGACGATGGCGGAGTGGGATCCGGCGCTGTTGCGCCTGCTCGCCCGCGAGCACCGGCTGATCCTCTTCGACTATCCCGGCCTCGGCCTCTCGGGGCCATGGCACGGGCGGTCGTTCGACTCGCTGGCGCGCGCCACGGCCGAGCTGCTCGGGGCGATCGGGGTCGAAAAGGCGGACGTCTTGGGCTGGTCGATGGGCGGCTTCGTCGCCCAGCGCCTGGCGATCGAGCATCCCGAGGCCGTCGACCACCTCGTGCTCGCCGGGACGAACCCGGGCGGACCGGAGGCGGTGCTCGGGACGCCACAGGCCCAGGCGATCGACAGTGACCCGAATCCTTCCGACGCCGAGATCCTGCGCGAGCTCTATCCGCCCGGCCGCCGGGCCGAGGGCCGGAGCTTTCTGCGCCGCCTCGTGCGCGCCAGTCGCAGCGGCGAGATCCCGGACGACTTCGACGTCCCGGACCGGACCGTCGACGCTCAGGTCGCGGCCGAGGATCCGTGGCTGCGGAGCGACCGCAACTACCGCCAGCTCGCCGGAATCGGCGCTCGGACCCTGGCGGCCGGGGGGCGGGCCGATCCCGTCGTGCCACCGGTCAACCTGCAGCGGATCGCGGCCCGGGTTCCCGGATCCGAGCTGCTGATCCTGCCCGGCGCCCACGCCTTCCTGTTCCAGGAGCGCCGCGCGTTCGCGCTCGCGGTCGACCGGCTGATCGCCTCGTCCCCCTGACACGGGGAAGGCCCTCCCGGATCCGGGAGGGCCTTCCGGTTCGCGCGGTGAGGCGACCGGCCTACTGGTAGACCTTCACCTCGACCTCCGCGACGTCGTCCAGGTCCCAGCAGGCGAGGAAGCACGACCGGTCGATCTCGCCGGCGTCGTGCCCGGCGCCGCCGTTGACCGTGTCCTTCACCCGGTCCCAGGCTCGGAGGTAGTCGCCGTCGTTGTCGCCGTAGACCTCGTCGGTGCCCCCGCCGCCGGTGACGTCGTCGCTGGCGTCGCCGCCGTGGACGATGTCGTCACCCTCCTGGCCGTTGATGTTGTCGTTGTCGGGACCGCCGTCGGCCCGGTCGTTGCCGTAGTAGCCACGGATCGTGTCGGTGCCGCCCTCGCCGAGCAGGCGGTCGTCGCCGCCCTCGCCGTCGATGTAGTCACCACCCTCCACCTCACCGGCGATGTCGAACGAGTAGTCGCCGTTGATGTAGTCGTCGCCTTCGCCGCCGTAGAGGGTGTCGGCGCCGCCGCGGCCCTCCATCTGGTCGGCGCCGCCGCGCCCGTCGATCGTGTCCGCAGCATCGCCGAAACCGCCGATGAAGTTGTTCGCGCCGTCGTTGCCGATCAGCGTGTCACCAGCGCGGCCGCCGAAGATCGACTCGACGTCGCTGCGTACATTGTCGCCCTCGCCGGCAGCGCCGTCGTTGGCTACGTCATCGAGGCTGACGGCAAGCGGCATGGTCCGGTCGTCGTAGCGGACGGAGTCGTAGCCCGAGCCGCCCGCGACGTGGTCGACGCCGTTGACGCCCGGCGAGTCCTCACCGAGGATGTCGCCGTCGTCGCCGCCGTCGACCGAATCGTTGCCGTCGTCACCGTCGAGGATGTCGCGCCCGGCACCGCCGAGCACCTGGTCGTCGCCGGTTCCGCCGTAGATCGTGTCGCCGTCGTCCGGCTCGTCGCCGCCGCGCAGGACATCGTTGCCGTCGCCCCCGTGCAGGGTGTCCTTGCCGCCGCGGCCGATGATCTCGTTGCCGGCGGCGCTGCCGTTGGCACGGTCGGCGCCGTCGGTGAGCACCACGCGCTCGATGTCCGAGCGGGCGTTGTCGAGCTCCGTCGGCCCCAGGTCACCGTCGTCGGCGACGTCGTTGAGGCTGACCCAGACCGGGTCGAGCCGCGGCTCGTAGGACACCGTGTCCGTCCCGGGGCCGCCGCTCAGGTCGTCGTCACCGTCCGGGAACCCGCCCAGCTCGCCGCCGGAGGTGCCGAACTCGTTCAGCGAGTCGTCACCGCTCGCACCGCGCGCGGTGTCGTTGCCGGCCCCGCCCTCGAGCGCGTCGTTGCCGTCGCCGCCATCGAGGGTGTCGTTCTCGCCGTGGCCGGTGAGCGAGTCGTCACCGAGCTCGCCCTCGAGCACGTCGTCGCTCCCGTAGGCGAGGACGCGGTCGTTGCCGGCGCCGGCGCGGATCTGGTTCGGCCCGCCGTCGCCCTCGAGCTCGTCGTCACCCTGGCCTCCGACCAGGTTCTCGACCGCGGTCACGTGGTCGGCCTCGGAGCTGGCCTTGTCGCCGTCGTTCGGCGTCGTGTCGTACACGGTCACCTTGACCGCGCTCGCCCGGCGCTCGTAGGAGACGGTGTCGGTGCCGGGACCGCCGTTGAGCGTCTCGCCCGGGTTCGGGTTCGCGCCCTGGAGCAGGGTGTCGTCGCCGTCGCCGGCGTCGACCGTGTTGAGGCCCTCGCCGTCGTCGACGACGTCGGCGCCGATCCCGGCGTCGAGCCGGTCACCGTCAGCCTGGCCGAGCAGGGTGTCGTCGCCGTCGGAGCTGCGCAGGTCGTCGGCGCCGGCGCCGCCGGTGAGGCGGTTGCGATCGGCGTCCGCGATCAGCAGGTCGTTCCCGCGGCCGCCCGCGAGGTCCTCGACGTCGCTGTGCACGTTGTCCTGCTCGGCGGACTCGCCGTCGTCGGCGAGGTCGTCGAGGTCGACCGCGACCCCGGCGGTGCGCGAGGCGTAGATGGCGCGGTCGCGGCTCCCGCTCCCGCCGCTGACCTCGTCGGGGCCGGTGCCGCCGTCGAGGTCGTCGCTCCCGGCGTCGCCGAGCAGCTCGTCTGAGCCGTCGAGCCCGCGCAGCACGTCCTCGCCCTCTCCGCCGGAGAGCACGTTGGCGCTGCTGTTGCCGGTCAGCGCGTCGTCCCCGGCGCCACCGAGGACGCGCTCGACGTCGGTGCGCACGTCATCGGCGCGGGCATCGGTGGCCGAGCCGTCATCGGCGACGTTGTTGATCCGCACGGAGATCGCCTCGGTGCGCAGCTTGTAGTTCGCCGCGTCGGACGCGCCGGGTCCGCCGGAGAGGAGGTCCGGGTCGGCGCCGCCGTCGAGCTGGTCGTTGTCGGCGCCCCCGTAGAGCTGGTCGGCACCCGCCTCGCCGTAGAGCCGGTCGTTGCCGATCTCCGAGCGCAGCACGTCGGCGCCGTCGCCCCCCTTGATCCGGTCGGCCGTCGGCGTTGTGATCCGCACCCGGTCGTCGCCATCGAGGAGCCTGACCTCGACCTCGGTGACCCCGGCCGCCGGGCAGGTGGCGCCCTGCGGTCCGACGATGCAGCCGCCGGGCCCGTCGCGGTCCGCGATCGCGGCCGCTCCGAGGTCGCGGACAACGAACGAGCCGTCCGCCGGGGACACGCCGAGGACATTCTGCTCGCCGGCCTTCGCCGTGTAGGTGAGCGTTGAGCCCGCCAACTCCACCGACCCCGCGGAAGCGACGCCGGGGGAAAGGGCGGCGAGCGCGAGGGTGGCGAACAGCGGGAGGGATGCGAGCTTGCGGGAGGTCATCTTCGGCTTCCTTGCTTCGGGAATCGGGACAGCCGCGATCGTTCCCGAAGCCGCCCGGGGTTTCATCGGGGGGACCCCTAAAGCCGACCCCCGAACTTTCGGGGTGCCTCCCGAACCCCCTAACCCGGGGTCAGACCGCGTCCGGGTTCAGCGGCGGCGCTGGATCCGCTCGACCTCGCGGCCCATGCGGACCTCGACCGCCTCGGTCATCACGAGCTGGAACATCGCCAGCAGGGCGTCGGAGGCGAGCGGGCGCAGGCGCTCGAGCGCGTCGCGGACGGCGGGCAGGTCGTGCTCGGGGCGCCCCTGCTCCTCGAACGGCTTCCAGACCTGCTTCATGAACAGCTCGACGAAGACCTTCGCGACCGCGCTCGAGTGCTTGCGGATCTCGGCGGCGACGTCGAGCGCCGTCTCGGCGGGGATCCCGAGGCGGCCGAGCTCGGCGCTCGCCCGCCCCAGGGTCGGGCTCAACTCCTCGAAATTGCCGTCCGGCAGCGGCCGCAGGATGCCGAGCTTCTCCGCCTTGCGAAGCAGGGCTGGAGCCGCCTCCCCGGCATCCCAGCGCTGCGCCAGCTCCTCCGCGGTGACGATCTGCGGCTCCTCGTTCTCGAACGGGGCCTTGACCGCGCGGGTGAAGCGCAGCACCTCCTCGCTCGAGCCGCCGGCGCTGTCGACCAGGCGGCCGATCGCCTCGAGCTTGTAGCCATCGGCCTGAAGCTCGCGGATCAGGTTGATCCGCGACTCGTGCTCGGGGCCGTAGAAGCCGGTGCGGCCGCGAACCTGGGGGGCGGGGAGGAGCCCGCGAGACTGGTGCGCGCGAATGTTGCGCACCGTCATCCCGGTGCGGCGCGCCAGCTCGTCGATCGTCAGCTCTTCCTCGGTCGCCTGCGCCATCCCCCCGAGTCTAGGGCGGACCATGGCGCATCGCGCGATGTCACATCAGTCTGGGCGCGCGCTGTCGGCCGCCGGGCTCTCGGCGGGCTCCGGGCGGGGCCGTCCGCCCGGCAGGCGGTCGAGGACCCGCCCCAGCCGCTCAACCGTGCCCTCCAGCGGCGTCGCGATCGCCAGCGCGCGCACGATCGCCTCCGACTGCTCGGAGACGGCGTTGCCGAGCGTGATCATCCGCTCGCCGAGGTCGACCATCGACTCGCCCCGCGCCTCGACCCGCTGCGCCATCTCGACCATCGCCGCGGTGTTCGCGGCGATCGTCTCGCCGAGCGCGAGGGCCCGGTCGAGCTGATCCTGCATCCGCGCCGCGCGCTCGTCGAGGTCCTGAATCCGCGCCGGCAGCTCGGCGGCGGTCCCGGCGATCGCGCCGAGGTCGTCGATCGCCCGCTGCAGCAGCCGGGCCGAGAGCTCGAACGGTTGGGTCAGCAGGCTCATCCCGGCTCAGGTTAGACCCGAATCCGGATCATCACCTGCTCCAGCGAGCTGCTCGCGCGAGAGGTCGTCGAGGAGGTGGCGGAGCTCCGGATCGCCGTCCTCCGCGACGACGGCGATCGTCCCGGGCCAGTAGGGGCTGACCGCCGCCGAGGCTCCGAGCAGGGCCGGCGCGTGGACCCAGCTGCCGGTGTTCCAGAGCTGCGTCGACCGCCCACCCGGGGCGCCCTTCGGTCCCGGCTCCGGCCCGCCGCGCCGGTGGGTGTGGCCGAAGATGACGTGGTCCGCCTCGATCCCGATGCTCTCGATCACGTCACCCATCGCCTCGAAGCCGGCGCGGCCGATCGCGCCCGCGGAGAGGTCGGAGCGCACCGGGCCGAGGCCGAGGCGGTTGGCGACCCCGACCGCGCCGGGGACGGCCACCGCGCCGACCAGCCAGCCGCGCAGCCGTGCGGCGCGGGTCTCGCCGCCGCCGATCATCTGCCAGATCCGCATCGAGGGCGAGGCCGAGCCGCGGCCCGCGCGGGTCGTCGCCTGGGCGAGGCCGTAGAGGAGCGCGTACACCGGCGTCTGGACGCGTTCGTACTCGTCGATCTCGGCGGGCGGATGCCGGTCGGGTGGCAGCAGCGGGTCGGGGCCGCCCCCCGGCATCCCGAGCGCCCGCTCGATCGCCGCCACCCCGAGGCGCTCGATCGTCGGCACCGTCAGGTGCCGGTCGAGGTAGTGGCCGTGCACCGCGTAGACGTCGTCGCGGATCCAGAGGCCCGGATAGGCGAAGCGCACGGGCGCCGGGCTCGCGTGCGAGCAGAGCGTCTCGAACGCCAGGCCCTCGGGCTCTCCGGTCTGCTCGAGCTCGAGCGGCGGGCTCCCGTTCAGCCGCCGCCGCTCGAGCCAGGGCTCGATCAGGTGGTGGTCGTGGTTGCCGGGCACGACGATCAGCTCGCCGTCCGCCATCGCCTCGCCGAGGGCGGCGATCACCGGCGCCGCGAGCTCGAGCGCCTCGGCCAGCGGGCGCTCGCGGAGCTCGACCACGTCGCCGAGCAGGACGAGCCGGTCGATTCCGTCGAGGGCCTCGATCAGCCGAGCGCGAAGGTCGTCGCGGCGCAGCAGGTCGGCGTCGCTGCCGAGCCCGAGGTGGAGGTCGGAGACGATCGCCGTTCGCATCACCGGGATCCTGGCAGGAGGACGCCGTCTGCCACGCGCTGCGCTGAGCCCCGTCGGCTGAGCGCGTTCCGACCGCCGCAACCTGCGACGATCGCGGCCATGGCTTCGTCCCAGCCACCGCCCGGCCGACGCCCGGCGCTCCCGGCGCGCCTGCTCGGGATCGGCGCCCGCGCGGGGGAGCGGGTGGCCTCGGCGACCGGGATCGACGACGCGCTCGAGGTCGCGACCGAGGAGGCGATCGTGCGCGCGCTCGAGAGCCCCGCGGTCGAGCGGGCGATTCTCCGCGTGCTCGAGTCCGACGCCGCCCAGGAATCGCTGGAGCGCACCCTCACCAGCCCGGCCGTGGAGCGCGCCGCCGCCAAGGCGCTCGACTCCGACGTGGTCAACCAGGCCTGGGATCGGCTGCTCGACTCGGAGGAGGTCCAGAGCCTGATCGAACGGATCGCCGAGGCCCCCGAGATCCGCGCTGCGATCGCCTCCCAGGGAGTCGGCCTGATCGGTGACCTCGGCCGCCAGGTCCGCAGGATCGCCGACCGCTTCGACGGCGGTCTGGAGCGCTTCGTGCGGCGGGTAATCGGCAAGCCGCGGACCGCCCCCACCGACTCGGTCGGCCTGGTGACCCGCGGAATCGCGTTCTTCATCGACGGAGCGCTCCTCAACGGCGCCTTCCTGCTCGCCGCGGCCGTGATCAGCGCGCTGTTCGGCAGCGACGGCCTCTCGACCGCCGGCTGGGTGTTCGGCGCCGCCGCCTGGCTCTTCTTCGGGGGTCTCTACCTGTTTACGTTCTGGTCGCTGGCCGGCCAGACCCCCGGCATGCGCTTCCTCTCGATCCGGATCGAGCATCAGGGCTCGCACGTGCTCGGCCCGCGCGTCGCCCGCCGGCGGCTCGTCGGCCTGGTGCTGGCGATCATCCCGTTCGGGCTCGGCTTGCTGGGCATCGTCACCCGCGACAACCAGCGCGGCTTCCAGGACCGGCGCGCTGATACGGACGTGGTCCGCGTCGACCCCGTCGCGACGTCGCGGGCACGAGCGGCGGCGGCGAAATCGGCATAGACTCGGCGATGATGTCCGAGAACGGGGGAATCGCGGTCGAGAACCCGGCGACGGGTGAGACGATCGCCACCGTTCCCGAGCTGACGGGCGACGAGGTCAGGGAGATCGTCGCCGCGGCGCGTGCCGCGCAGCCCGGCTGGGAAGCGCTCGGCTACGACGGCCGCGCGGAGGTGTTGCTGGCCGCCCGCCGATGGATGGTCGCCAACGCCGAGCGGGTGATCGGCACGATCGTCGGCGAGACGGGCCGGCCCGCCGACGAGACCCAGTTCGCGGAGCTCTCCTACGGCCTGTCGGCCCTCGAGTTCTGGGCCAAGAAGGCGCCGGGGTACCTCGCCGACGAGGAGATCGAGTCGGCGTCGCCGTTCGTGCGCGGGCGGCGGATGGTCGTCCGTTACGCGCCACTCGGCGTGATCGGCGTGATCGGCCCCTGGAACTACCCGCTCAACAACTCCTTCGGCGACTGCATCCCGGCGCTGGCCGCCGGCAACTCCGTGGTCATGAAGCCCTCCGAGATCACGCCGCTCACCTCGCTGCTGATGGCCGAGATGCTCGCGGAGTCGGGGATTCCCGACGACGTCTTCCAGGTCGCGACCGGCCGCGGCGAGACCGGCGCGGCGCTGATCGACGAGGTCGACTTCGTGATGTTCACCGGCTCCGTGCGGACCGGCAAGAAGGTGATGGCGCAGGCCGCCCAGACGCTGACCCCGGTCAGCCTCGAACTCGGCGGCAAGGACCCGATGATCGTGCTCGCCGACGCCGACCTCGAGCGTGCGACCAACGCCGCGATCTCCTACGGGCTCAACAACTCGGGCCAGGTCTGCATCTCGGTCGAGCGGATCTACGTCGAGGAGCAGGTCCACGACGAGTTCGTCGACAAGCTGACCGAGAAGGTCCGCGGGCTGCGCCAGGGCCCACCGGGTGAGCCGGGCACGGTCGACGTCGGCGCGATCATCTTCCCGCCGCAGATGGAGATCATCGAAGAGCACGTCCGCGACGCGGTCGCCAAGGGCGCCAACGTCGTCACCGGCGGCGAGCCGGCCGCCGGCCCGGGGCGCTTCTACCCGCCGACGATCCTCACCGACGTCGACCACTCGATGAGCTGCATGGTCGAGGAGACGTTCGGCCCGACCCTGCCGGTGATGAGGGTCGCCGACGCCGAGCGCGCGATCGAGCTCGCGAACGAGGGCCCGTATGGACTGCAGGCGTCGGTCTGGACCCGGGACGAACAGCGCGGCGAGGAGGTCGCGCGCCGGGTCGAGGCCGGCTCGGTCTGCGTCAACGACGCCCAGGTCAACTACGCGGCGCTCGAGCTGCCGATGGGCGGTTGGAAGGAGTCCGGCCTCGGATCCCGCCACGGCAAGGACGGGATCCGCAAGTACACGCGCCGCCAGTCGCTGATGGTCGTGCCGGGCTACGCGCCGTCGCGTGACGCCCACCACTTCCCCTACAACGCCCAGGCGAGTCAGGCGATGGGTGAGGCGTTCGCCGCGCTCGCGACCAGCGACATCCTCAACGACGCCCAGCGGGCCACGCTGATCGCGCTCTGCGACACCTTCATCCCCTCGCTGGCGCCGCCCGAGGGCGAGCCCGATCCGCATGGCTTCTGGGCGCGCGCCGCCTCGCACGCCGCTGTCCCGGAGGGCGTCGAGATCGCGCTGCTGCAGGCCGGGCTGCCCGACGAGCAGATCGAGGGCCTGCGCGAGCTGCTCGACTCGCTGGCCGAGAGCGGGATGGCGATGGCGACCCCGGCCGAGCTGCGCGAGGAGATCGTGCTCGGGTTCTGCGACCAGAGCCCGGAGGCCCTGGCGGGGATCAGCACCCTGCGCGGGATCGCCGGCTCGCTCTTCTACGCGCTGCCGGAGCTCGGGACCGGCCGCAACGTCAACTGGGACGCGATCGGCTACCCGGGCCCGATCGCGCCACCGCCCGATCGTCCTCGGCCGCTCGAGATGCACCGGCCGGAGGGCGCCGAGGAGGTCATCACCGCGGATGTCTGCATCGTCGGCTCGGGCGCCGGTGGCGGGGTGGTCGCCGGCGAGCTGGCGGCGGCCGGCAAGTCGGTCTGCGTGCTCGAGATGGGCGGCTATCACGACGACCGCGACTTCGACGGGCTCGAGCTCTCCGCCTACCAGCGGCTCTACCTGAACGGCGGCCCGTTCCCGACCGAGGACGGCCAGGTCGGGCTCGTCGCCGGGACCGGGGTCGGCGGCGGCACGGTGATCAACTGGACCAACTGCCTGCGCACGCACGACTGGGTGCGCGAGGAGTGGGCCACGGAGCACGGGCTCGAGGGGCTCGACCAGCCCGAGTACGACGCCCACATGGACGCGGTCTGGGAGCGCCTGGGCGTGACCGGCGACTGCTCCGACCTCTCCGGTCCCCATCGCCGGCTCCAGGAGGCCTGCGAGGTGCTCGGCTACGACTTCCGGACGATCACCCGCAACACCGATCCCGAGCTCTACGACCCGGCCTCGGCGGCGTACATGGGCTTCGGCGACCAGTCGGGCTCGAAGAACTCGACCGCGAAGACGTACCTGCTCGACGCCCAGCGGGCGGGCGCGAAGATCATCTCCGACTGTCGCGTCGAGCGCATCCTGGTCGAGGACGGCCGCGCTGCGGGCGTGGAGGCCACCTACACCGATCCCGAGCCGGCGAACGGCGGCGCGAGCACACGCGTGGTGGTCCGGGCGCCGGTCGTCGTCGTCGCCTGCGGCTCGCTCGAGTCCCCGGCCCTGCTGCTGCGCTCGCAGATCGGCGGGCCGGCGACCGGCGACTACCTGCGCCTGCACCCGACCGCGGCGATCACGGCCTTCTACCCCGAGCCGCAGAACTGGGTCTGGGGCCCGCCGCAGGCGGCGCTCTCGCACGAGTTCGCCGACCTCGGCGACGGCCACGGCTTCCTGTTCGAGGCGGCGCAGTCGACCACCGGCCTGACCGCCGGCGCGGTGCCCTGGCGCTCGGGCCGCGAGCACAAGGAGATCATGAGCCGCTGGGATCACGCCGCGCCGCTGATCAGCCTGCTGCGCGAGCGCGGCCACGGCCGCGTCGTAATCGACGCCGACGGCAACTCGGTTCCGCAGTACCCGGTCACCAACGAGCTCGACATCCGCGACATCCGCGCCGGGGTCGAGCAGCTGGTCCGCATCCACGAGGCGGCAGGAGCCGAGGAGATCATCGGCAGCCACCGCAAGGCCGGCGACTGGAGGCGCGGTGACGACCTCGAGGCGTTCATCGCCGATCTCAACTCCCACCCGATCGCGCCCCGCGACTTTCTGCTCTTCTCGGCGCACCAGATGGGCACCTGCCGGATGGGGGCCGATCCGCAGACGTCGGTCGCCAATCCCTGGGGCGAGCTGCACGACACCCCCGGCGTCTGGATCGGCGACGCAAGCGCGTTCCCCAGTGCGTCGGGGACCAACCCGATGCTGACGATCATGGCCCTGGCGCGGCGCACCGCGCACGCGATCGCCGCGGCGTGAAACGCCGCCCATTGGTTTGAGCGGGCCCGCTGAGCTCACGGTCGCGGTCACCGGCCCCACCGGCGACATCGGGCGAACGGCCGTCAGGGTGCTGGAGGCGCGGCCCGAGGTCGGCCGGATCATCGGGATGGCCCGCCGGCCGTTCGACCCCGCCGAGCATGGGTGGCAGCGGACGGAGTACCGCCGGGGCGACATCCTCGACCGCGACTCGGTGGACGAGCTCGTCGCCGAGGCGGACGTGGTCGTGCACCTAGCGTTCATCATCTTCGGCGACCACGAGGAGGCCCATCGGGTCAACCTCACCGGATCCCGCAATGTCTTCGAGGCGACCGCAACGGCCGCGGCGAAGCGGCTGGTCTACACCTCGTCGGTGGCGGCCTACGGGTTCGAGGGTGGCGACCGTGGCTGGCTGACGGAGGACATGCCCGCCGCCGGCTCGGAGGGCTTCTACTACTCGGCCCACAAGGCCGAGTTGGAGCAGGTGCTGGCCGACTCGCTCTCGGGTTCCGACACCGCCGCGTACGTCTTCCGCCCGTGCGTGGTCGCTGGCGCGGACGCGCCGACGCTGGTGACGATGCTGACCACCGGCAACCGGCTGACCGCGGCGCTGGCGCCACTGCGCAAGGGCCTCGAGCGGCTCCCGGTCGTCCGTCCCGTGCTCCCCGACACCGGGGTCCCGCTGCAGCTCGTCCACACCGACGACGTTGCCGCGGCGATCGCCGCGGCGGTGGCGGGGGAGGGGGAGCCCGGCGTCTACAACCTCGCGGCGCCGGACGAGATCACCACCTCCGACATCGCCCGCGAGCTGGGCTGGACGACGGTGCCGGTGCCGAAGGCGGCGATCTCGGCGGTCGCGGCGGCGATTGAGCGCGCGCCGCTGACGCCGGCGATCCTGGAGTGGATCAACGCGTTCCGCACCCCGGTGCTGATGGACGGCTCGAAGGCGGCCCGCGAGCTCGGGATCGGCGAGTGGCGTTCCGGCGCGGAGACGCTGGCGGAGACGGTCGCGGGCGCTCGCGAGCGCGGCCTGCTTTGAGCTCACGATAGGTTGCTCCCAGGCATGGACGTCGTCCGCACCCCCGACGAGCGCTTCGCGGACCTGCCCGGGTTCGACTTCGAGCCTCGCTACCGCGAGGTCGACGGGCTGCGCCTGGCGCACATCGACGAGGGCGACGGCCCCCCGGTGGTCTTCTTCCACGGCGAGCCGACCTGGTCATATCTCTGGCGCAAGGTGATCCCGCCCGTCCGCGACGCCGGCTACCGCTGCATCGCCCCCGACTACGCGGGCTTCGGGCGCTCGGACAAGCCGACCGACTTCGGCTGGTACTCGTTCGACCGTCACTGCGAGCTCACGGCGACGCTGCTCGAGGAGCTGGACCTGCGCGACGCGACCGCGGTCGTCCACGACTGGGGCGGGCCGATCGGGCTGCGATTGGCGGTCGAGCATCCGGATCGGATCGCGCGGATGGTGATCATGGACACCGGCCTGTTCACCGGCGAGCAGCCGATGTCGGACGCGTGGAAGACGTTCCGCGACTTCGTCGAGCGGACCGAGGACCTGCCGGTCGGCTTCCTCGTCAAGGGCGCCTGCGCGCGCGGGATGCCCGACGAGGTCCAGGCCGCCTACGAGGCGCCGTTCCCGACTCCCGAGTCGAAGGCCGGCACCCGCGCGTTCCCGCTGATGCTCCCCACCAACCCGGAGATGCCGGGCGCCGCGGCCGGCAAGCGGACGCTGGAAGCGCTGCGGACCGACGAGCGGCCGAAGCTGCACCTGTGGGCGGACTCGGACCCGATCATCCCGTTCAAGGTGGGGGAGCGCTTCGCCGCGGCGATCAACGCCGACCCGCCGGTGAAGATCGAGAACGCCTCGCATTTCCTCCAGGAGGACGCCGGCGAGGAGATCGGCGCTCGGATCGCCGCCTGGCTGGCGTCGAACGGCCGCTGATGGTCCGCCTCCGCAGGTTCGCCGCGTGAGCCTGCTCCTCTACCGCCTCGGCCACCTATGCGCGCGCCGTCATTGGATCGTGATCGCGACCTGGGTCGTGATCGTCGTCGGGGTCGTCGTCGCCGCGAGGGCGGTGGGCAGCCAGACCTCGGACAACCTCTCGCTTCCGGACACCGGCTCGAACTCGGCCACCGACCTGCTCGACGACAAGCTGCCCCACCAGGCGAACGGGACGATCCCGATCGTGCTCGCCGTCGATTCGGGTCGCCTCGACCAGGGCGCGAACGAGAAGGCGGTCAAGGCGACGGTCAAGTCACTGAGCGACTCCCCCTACGTTCGCAAGGCCGTCAGCCCGCTCAGCGAGGCGGGCTCCGACGCCCTCTCCAAGGACGGGCGGGTCGGCTACGTGTCGCTCACGCTCAACCTCGGGCCGGACGAGCTCGAGGACGACGAGGCGAACGAGATCATCGACGCGGCCCAGCCCGCGGTCGACGCGGGGATGAAGGTGGCGGCCGGCGGCTACCTGGGCCAGGAGGTCTCGAAGCCGAGCACCGAGTGGAGCGAGCGGATCGGGATCCTGGCGGCGATCGTGATCCTGCTGCTCGCGCTCGGAACGGTCGTCGCGATGTCGCTGCCGATCACGATCGCGATCGTCGGCGTGATCACCGGCCTGAGCACGATCACCCTGCTCGGGCACGTGGTCGCGGTCCCGAGCGTCGCCCCGACCCTGGGGACGATGATCGGGCTCGGGGTGGGAATCGACTACTCGCTGTTCATCGTCACCCGCTACCGCCGCCGTCTCGCCGAGGGGCTCGATGTCCACGAGGCGATCGCCCGCTCGGCTGCGACCTCGGGCAGCGCCGTCGCCTTCGCCGGCGGCACGGTGGTGATCGCGCTGCTCTCGCTGATCCTGGCGCAGATTCCGCTCGTCAGCGCGCTCGGCTACTCGTCCGCGGTCGTGGTGGTGATCGCGGTTGCGGCGGCGCTCACGCTGCTCCCCGCGATCCTCGGCCTGATCGGGCATCGGATCGAGTCGCTGCGGGTGCCGATGGTCACCCCCGAGCACCGCGACGACCAGCCGCACGGTTGGGCGCGATGGGCGCGCGGGGTCGCCAAGCGGCCGTGGCCGGCGCTGATCGGCGCCGTGGTGATCCTCCTCGTGCTGGCGCTGCCGCTGCTCGACATGAAGCTCGGTCAGGAGGACGTCGGCCAGCTGCCGACCGACACCGAGTCGCGACAGTCCTACGACCTGCTCGCGAAGGGGTTCGGCGTCGGCGCCAACGGCCCGCTGCTGATCGCCGTCGACCTCAAGCCCCCGGCGCACAACGACCAGAAGAAGCTCAACAAGCTCAACAACCAGGCCGCGGCGCAGCAGCAGCAGGCCGAGCAGCAGGTGGCGTCGCTGACCGAGCAGCTGGAGGAGGAGGGCGTGCCTCCCGACCAGGCGCAGGAGCAGGCCGAGGCGCAGGTGCCCGGGCCGAGCGCCGCCCAGCAGCAACAGACCAGCGAGCAGAAGAAGTACCTGAAGTCGACCGCCAGCGACCCGCGGTTGGTCAGCCTCGAAAAGCAGATCTCGAAGGCCAAGAACGTCGACTCGGTCTCCCAGGCCGACGTCTCGGCCGACGGCAGCGGAGCGGTGTTCACGGCGACGCCGACCACGGCGCCCTCGGCCTACGCAACTCAGGACGTGGTCACCGACCTGCGCGACAACGTGATCCCGGCGGCGGTCAAGGGCACCGGCCTGACCGCCTACGTCGGCGGGACGACCGCCGGCTACATCGACCTCGGCGACCGGATCTCCGAGAAGCTGCCCTCGGTGATCCTGATCGTGATCGCGCTCAGCTTCGTCCTCCTCCTGCTCGCCTTCCGCTCGGTGCTCGTGCCGGTGACCGCGGCGCTGATGAACCTGCTCTCGGTCGCCGCCGCCTACGGCGTGCTCACCGCCGTGTTCGAGAAGGGGTGGGGCGACGAGCTGATCGGCCTCAGCCGCCCGATCCCGATCGAGAGCTTCGTCCCCCTGCTGATGTTCGCGATCCTCTTCGGGCTCTCGATGGACTACCAGGTGTTCCTGGTCTCGAGGATCGGCGAGATCTGGCGCGGCAACGGCGACAACCGCGCCGCCGTGATCGAGGGTCTCGCCTCGAGCGCCCGGGTGATCACCGCGGCCGCCGCGATCATGGTCAGCGTCTTCGCCAGCTTCATCCTCAACGGCGACCCGACCGTGAAGCAGTTCGGCGTCGGCCTGGCGGTCGCGATCGCCGTCGACGCGACGATCGTCCGCTGCCTGCTGGTGCCGGCGGCGATGGTGCTGCTCGGCGAGCGCAACTGGTGGCTGCCCGGCTGGCTCGACCGGTTCCTGCCCCGGGTTGGGCTCGAGACCGAGGAGGCGCTGCCGCCGCTGCCGCCTAGCTCCGCAGCGCCGTCCGCAGGTCGGCAATAACGGATGCGGGCTCGCCGGTCACCTGCCGCCAGGTGTACCGCCGCACGTCGAAGCCGGCTCGCCTGAGGACCAGGTCGCGGTGCCGGTCGCGTTCGACGGCGGCGGTTCGCCCGTGGGCGAGACGGCTGTCGAGCTCGACGATGACGCGGTCCGTGCGCCACAAACAGTCGACCTTGAAGCCCTCGACGTACACGTTGACCTCGGGGATCGGGATGCCGGCGCGCTCGCAGAGCAGGAGGAACTCCACCTCAACTCCTTCGTTGGCGCGGGCGAGCTCCGGTAGGTGGGCGATGAGGGCGGCACGAAGCGCCTTCGACCCCTTCCGGCCGCGGCCGAGCTCGCGCTCGACCGCGGCCGGGTCCAGCAGGTGGAGGTAGTCGGCTTCGGCGAGCGCGCGGCGGACGTCGTCGAACGGCATCGTCGCGGCGAGGTCGAGGAGGGTGCGGGGGACGGTGGTCACCCGGAAGTCGTCGTGGTGGACGGTGCGGACCGATGCCCGGTGAACGGCGACCGAGGGGAGCGATGTCCGGTCACGTGGCGTGGTCACGTGGATGCGGTTCGGCTGGGTGGGGGTGAGCCTGTAATGCCACGCGGCGGTCTGGTGGCTGAGGGCGGCGTCGGGACCGGCGTACAGGAGGGCGGCGAACAAGCGGCCGCGGATCCCGATTGCCTTGTGGCCGACGGCGTAGACGGCGGGGTGGATGCGGTGAAGGCGGTGTTGCCGAATCCACCGTTTGACCGTGGCGTCATCCGCGCCACAGGCGCGTAGCTGGCCCCGTCCGATGACTCCTCCCTGGCGTCGTGCCACGTCCGCAACCCGAATCAATCGGTTTCGCGGGCCTATAGCGCCCATCAGACCGATTGGTTCGCCCACGTCGGCCACCCTTACTGCCCCTGGCGCGCGTGGGGGACGCTGAATGCGCCGAGGGTCTAACTAGAGCCGCACGACGATCGCGTTCGTCAGCAGCTCGGCGAGCGGGCCGGTGGGGACGCCGGCGATCGTGCCGCCGCCGGAGACGACCTGGATGCGCCCGTCGTCGGAGGTCAGCTCCATGTCGAGGTCGATCGGCACGGTGACGTTGGTGTCGACGCCGAGCAGGTCGAGCGCGGTGTCGACGATGCTCCCGCCCGGGAGCGAGAGGTCCTCGACCCCGTAGGCGACGAGCTCGTCGGGTGTGGTGGTCCCGGTCGCGGTCAGCCGGTAGGGGCCCTCGCCGTCGCGGTGGAGCTCGAAGCTGGTGAGCTCGAGCGGGCCGGTATGCGAATCGGCGATCGAGACGTCGACGATCGCAAAGCCGTCGAGGTTCTCGAAGACCCGTTCGTCGCGGTCGGGCTCGAGGTCGAGGTCGCTGGCGGTGACCTCGAAGCGCTCGCCATCGCTGAACAGGAGCCGCGCCGCCGGCACGGCTCCGAGCGTGACGTCGGCGGTGCCGCCGCCCTCGGTCAGCCGCTCCTCGACCCTGCGCTCGCCGATGTCCGGGATCAGGATCTGCCCGGCGACGATCAGGAAGACGGCGATCCCGGCGACGATCAGCCCCCACTTGGAACGCGACATCCGCAAAGCTTGGCAGGCCTTGGCTATCGGCCCCGCCTCATTCATCTCCGACTTCTGGAACGACCAGCTCGTCGCCCATGACCGCCAGTGGCTGTTCCTGGTCCTGCTCGGGTTCCTCGGCTCGTTCGCGTTCATCCGCATGAGCACCCGGTTGATGCGCAGCCCGCGGGTCCCGTGGTGGCCGGGAAGCATCGTCAGCGACGGCGGCGTCCACGTCCACCACCTCGTGTTCGGGATCGTGACGATGATGGTCGCGGGCGCGATCAGCTTCGCCGGCTTCGCGGTCAGCCCGATCTATGAGATCTGCGCCCTGTTCTTCGGGATCGGGATCGGGCTGACGATCGACGAGTTCGCGCTCTGGGTCTATCTCGACGACGTCTACTGGGCCGAGGAGGGGCGCCGCTCGATCGACGCGACCGTGATCGCGGTCGCGTTCCTGGGGCTGATCATCGTCGGCGTGCGTCCGTTCGACGTCAGCGGCGACTCGGCCGGCGAGGTGATCTTCACCGTCATCGCGCTCGCGCTGCACCTGCTGGCGGTCGCGATCTGCTTCCTCAAGCACCGGATGCTGCACGGGATGATCGGCTTCTTCCTCCCACCGCTGGCCATCTACGGTGCCTGCCGGATCGGTAAGCCCGACTCCGGCTGGGCGCGGCGCTTCTACGGCGAGCGCAACCCGGCCAAGCAGGCGAAGGCCGAGCGGCGCTTCCGCCCCGGTCGCCGCACCGACCGGTTCAAGGAGCGGGTTCGCGATGCGATCGGTGGCGCCCCCGAGGACGAGTACCGGACGAAGATCGGGTCCGAGTAGCCGGTGGGCAATCGCGCAGCCCGAGGAAGAGGAGGACCGCGACCAGGGCGGTGAACGGCGAGACGAGCAGGTTCGCGAGCACGGCCCCGACCCAATCGCCGGCGACGCCGTCGCCAAGTCCCCAGAGGGAGGCCGACTGGGCGGCGCTCCCGAGCAGGTCCGCGATCGCGAACAGCGGCAGGACGAGGCCGAAGACGAGCCAGAACCTGCGGCGGGCCAGCTCGCGGCTGCGCCGGAAGGCGTCGATCACGCCGCGCCCCTCGATCTCGACCGCCGGGGCGACGAGCGCGAACCAGACGATGAAGATGAAGGCGGGAACGACGAAGGCGATGAAGCCGACAGCGACCACGAGCACCCAGAGCAGGTCGACCGCGACCAGGCGCCCCAACGGCAGATGGCCGAGCAGCTCGCGCAGCGGCGGGATCGGCTGACCCGGCTCGCCACGGGTAATGGCCGCAGCGACGATCCCCGTGTAGACGACCTCGCCGAGCAGGGCCGCAACCGCGTGGGCGCCGATCGCGGCGAAGACCGCGATCAGCACGCCCGGCTCGATCTGGTCGAGCTCAGCGTCGGCGAGCGGTTCCTGCAGGCGGTCGTCGAGCAGCTCGATCCCGCTCAGGGGTACGAAGACCACCAGCCCGGCGAGCAGGAGCACCCGCCAGTGGTCGCGGTACGCGGCCCCGACCTGAAGGAGGATCGTGCGAAATCCGAGTCGTGAGGGCGGTTCGCGGTCGGCGATCGCGCGATCCTAGACCGGCCGCGCAGCAATACGCTGGCCCCGTGGCGGAGTTGACGCAGCGAGTGAGCGAGTGGCGATCGCGCGGCCGGTCGGAGACCTTCCGCGGGCAGGAGATTCACGTCTTCGAGCGCGACGGCGACGGGCCGCCGCTGCTCTTGCTGCACGGCTTCCCGTCGAGCTCCTACGACTGGCGGGCGCTGCTCGAGCGCCACGCCGACCACCCGGTCCTGGCGCCGGACTTCCTCGGCTTCGGGCTCTCGGCGAAGCCCCGCGACCACGTCTACAGCCTCTTCTGGCAGGCCGACCTGATCGAGGAGCTGGTCCGCCGATGGGACCGGCCCGAGCCGGTGTTCCTGGTCGCGCACGACATGGGGACGTCGGTCGCGACCGAGCTGCTCGCCCGCGACCTCGAGGGCCGGCTCGGGTTCGAGCTCGCCGGCGCGCTGCTGTTCAACGGCAGCATCGTCCTCGACCGCGCCTCGCTGACGCTCGGGCAGCGGCTACTGCGCTCGCCGCTCGGCGCGCTGTTCGCGCGGCTCTCGAACGAGCGGGTCTTCCGCCAGCAGTTCGGCGCCGTGTTCTCGGACGCTCACCCGCTCAGCGACGCCGAGGCGGCCGACCAGTGGTCGCTGATCTGCCACGGCGGCGGTCGCACGCTCGGCCACCGGCTGATCCACTACCTCGACGAGCGCGAGCGCCACGCCGACCGCTGGCATGGGGCGGTGCGCGACTGGGAGGGGCAGCTGAGCCTCGTCTGGGGGGTCGAGGATCCGGTGGCGACGGTCGCCGTGCTCGCGGCGCTCGTCGAGCTGCGACCGGCGGCGCCGGTCGACCGGCTCGCCGGCGTCGGCCACTACCCGCAGCTCGAGGACCCGGACGCGATCGCGGCGGCGCTCAGTGCGGCGCTCGGACGGGCGGGATGAAGCGCCGCTCGTCGCTGACGACCACCCGGGCGATCGTGGTCAGGGACTGGTAGTAGACGTCGCGCCCGAAGCCCGGGGCGGAGAACAGGAAGCCCTGCGACGGGGAGGGGACCGGCACGCGCGCCTTCTCAGCCCCGGTGTCGAGATCGAGGACGACGAGCTCGTCGTGCCCGGTCCCCAGCGAGGCACGGCGGGCGGCCACCGAGCGGCCGAGGAGCGCGGTCACGCCGCGGACCAGTTGCCGGACGCCCGGACGACGCAGCCCGGCGACGTCGCGCCAGTCGCCGACGACCAGCTCGCGGGTGTCGGGGTAGAGGATCAGGTGGCCGGCGTGGGCGAGGCCGTCGCGGCGCCAGAGCGGCTCGAGCTCGTCGCCCGCCAGGCGCCAGGCGCGAACGACGGCGTTGCCCGCGTCGTAGGCGACGACGATCCGTCGCTCGGGATCCCAGGCGGGCGGGTTCGACTCGGTCCCGTACGGCAGGCCGCTGATCTCGACCGAGCGGACCGCGGCGCCGTCGTCGAGCCGCGCCCACCACAGCCGCACCGGGCTCGCCGCCTCGCCGCTGCCGACCATCGTCCGGTCGACGTGGTTGCGGCCGTTGTCCATCCAGAAGACGTGCTCGTCGGTGATCACCGGATCCCAGCCGTAGCTTCGGTCCGGCTTGGGCCCGTAGCTCGGACGCCAGGAGTCGTCGATCTCGAGTCGTCCGGCCCCACGGTCGAGGCGGAGGCGAAACAGGGTCGTGGTCCCGACCGCGATCACCGTCTCGCCGTCGGAGGCGAGGCGGGCGATCGACGGCTCGGGCAGCCGCAGCGGTGGCGCCACCGGCGAGCAGCGTGTCCGGGTCGAGGACCGAGACCGTCGACGGCTCGAGCCCCGCCGGCGCGTCGCAGTCCTTGGTCACCAGCTCGCCGCCGTCGAGGACGACGAACGAGTTGTGGGGCCGGGGGACCGGCAGCCGGTGCGAGGCGCGCAGCTCGAGGTCGGGGGTGAGCCGGTGCGCCCAGCGGCCGAGCACCATGTGCAGGTCGCCGTTCGCGTGCGCGGCGATTCCTCCGGGCCACCAGGCACCGCCCGGGAGCCGGGGCGAGGACGCCGTCACCGCCAGGGTCTCCGGGTCGAGCCGCTCGACCCAGCCCTCGACCGGGGTCGACTGGATGCCGCGGATCGGGATCCCGTGGCGCAGGGCGTAGAGCTCGCCGGGCTCGCGGCGGACGAGCAGGTCGGTGGCGAAGGCGTCGCGCGCGGCCGCGACCTCGAGCCGCTCGCCGGGCCGGATCCCGAGCCCGGGCTGGCCAGCGGCGGACCCCCAGCGCCGCGGGCCGCCGTCCTCGCAGGTCCAGGTCCCGGGCCAGTAGGCGCCTGCCATCGCCAGATCGAATCAGTCGCGGCCGCTGAGCGCGGCGACCCAGAGCTCCGTCAGGGTCTGGACGGCGGTCTGGGCCGAGACTCGCGGCTCGCGCCCGAAGGCGTCGAGCAGGTAGCTCTCGTTGAGCCGGTTGAGCGCCCGCGCGGTCTCATCGACGTCGGCGAAGGTCGCTCCGGCGTTGCGAAGGGCCTCCGCGACGAGCTGGTCGAACCGCCGCCGCACGTTCTCCTGATCCGGGGTGAGCCCGGGGTCGGCGGCCGACGCCTCGGCGACCGCCCGCAGCACCGGCCCGTGGCGGCGATAGACCGCGACCGGCAGCTCGATCGCCTCGCGCACGGCGTCCGGCCCGTGGTCGATGCGGGTCGCGGCGAGCTTCATCTGCGCGTCGTAGAGCTCCTCGATCGCCTGGCGCCCGGCGCGCACGAGCAGGTCGCCGAGATCGTCGAAGTAGCGGTAGAAGAGCGTCCGTCCGATCCCGGCCCGGCCCATCAACTCGGCGACGTTGAGCTCGGCGAACGATCGCTCCCGGACGAGCTCGCTCGCCGCGTCGATGATCCGCTGACGGCTCCGTTCGCGGCTCTCGCGTGTTCGTACCTTCTGTGGGCTGGGCATCGCTGTTGACACAGTGTGACACAGCGTGTTACGGTAGGCAAGCGTGAGCACGGAAGGAGCGAGAGGAATGGACGCCACGGCGGGACGGACACTGCGACTCGGCGCCGCGGCGATCGCCGCGCAGGCCGCAATCGCGGCGGCGCTGACGCTCGCGCTGGCCGACGACGCCGGCGCCCGGCCGGCCTCGGCCGACTCCGACGGGCGCCCGAACATCCTCGTCGTGATGACCGACGACATGGCGGCCGCCGACCTCGAGCTGATGCCCAACGTCCAGAAGCTGCTCGCCCGCAAGGGCACCACCTTCGACGACGCGATCGACTCGTTCCCGCTCTGCTGTCCGGCGCGGGCCACCTTCATCACCGGCCAGTACGCCCATAACCACAAGGTCAAGGGCAACTTCGCCCCCTACGGCTGGTACGGAATGAAGCACCGCGGCAACACGCTGCCGGCCTGGCTCGACGACGCCGGCTACACCACCGCCCTGATCGGCAAGTGGCTGAACGGCTACGGGGCCCGCGACGCCCACGGCGAGGTGCCGAAGGGCTTCGACATCTGGCGCGGCCTGCTCGACGTCTCCGCCTACGACTACTCGAACTTCGTCATGAACGTGGACGGCACGCTGCGGGCCTGGGGCGACAAGGACTTCGCCCGCAAGCTGGTCGAGTTCGCGATCATCGAGGTCGACGACCTGCCCGACAGCCTGCAGTCGATCTTCGCCAAGCTCGAGGAGCTGTTCGGCCCGCGCCCGTACAGCTCCTGGGGCGCGGAGACGACCGAGGCGTACTCGCCCGACGTCACCGGCGAGATCACCGAGAAGCTGGTCGCGAAGCAGGGCAAGAAGAAGAAGCCGTTCTTCATCTGGTGGTCGGTCGCCGCGCCGCACCGCGAGGACGTCGCAACGACGCTGATGGGCCGTCCCGGGCCGGACCCGCGGCCGGCGCCCCGTTACGAGGACGAGAGCAAGGGCTACACCCTGCCCCGGCCGCCGAACTTCAACGAGGCCGACATCTCCGACAAGTCGTCGAACTTCCAGGCCAAGACGCCGGTCCTCTCCGACGCCCAGATCGCCCAGCTGCAGCTCGACTACGAGGGCCGGGTCGGCTCGCTGCTGGCCGTCGACGACCACGTCGGCGACCTGGTCGAGACCCTGAAGCGGACCGACCAGCTGAAGAACACGATGATCGTCTTCCTCTCCGACAACGGCTGGATGCAGGGCGAGCACCGGATCTCGGGCGACAAGTTCCTGCCCTACGAGGAGTCGCTGCGGATCCCGCTGGTGATCCGCGGGCCGGGCGTGCCGAAGGGCCAGACCGTGCAGGGGCAGGTCTCGAACATCGACTTCGCGCCGACCCTGCTCGACGCCGCCGACGCGAAGGCGGGACGGACCCTGGACGGCGTCTCGCTGCTGCCGACGATCCGCAATCCGAAGCGGCGGCCGAACCGGGCGCTCGAGATCGAGGCGCTGCACCCGCTCTTCGACAGCCCCGACATCCCGGTCAACGCCTGGGACCGGCCATACACGGGCGTGCGCACCGACCAGTACACCTACGTGGTCTGGACGGAGACCGGTGAGAAGGAGCTCTACGACCGGGATGTCGACCCGTACCAGCTCGACAACGTCGCCGGCGATCCCGCCTACGCCGCGGTCGAGGCGAACCTGGCGGCGAAGCTCGAGAAGCTCGCCGACTGCAGGGGCGCCGCCTGCAACGTGAAGCCGTGAGGATCGTGAAGCTCGGTGTGCTGGCCGCGGTCGCGGCGCTCGCAGTCCCCGCCGCCGCCGCGGCGAAGCCGCCGATCGACTTCCACGACGCCCGCTACTGCGAAGTTCTCGTGCTCACCGGCGAGATTCCGGACGCGAAGGTCACAGTCTTCAACACGATCGGCCTCAACGACTGCCCGGCGGCGAAGTGGGAGGCGATCGACGCCGGGGCGCTGGCGCAGGAGCTCGGCGCCCGCGCCGTGATCCTCAACGGTCCCCGCCACTTCCTGATGGACTCGGCGGCCGGCAACCCGGGCCGGGAGCGCTCGTTCGACGGCCTGCGGATGCGCAAGGTGGCGACGATCTCGATCCACAGCGCCGACGAGCTGGTCGCGCGGGCCTACGGCGAGCGGACGATCGAGCGCCACAACACCTGGATCTGGGAGGCGGGGCGCCGGGTCTACGAGCTGCTGGCGCCGAACGGCCGCACCTACCTGATGCAGAGCTACTCGCAGATCCGCGACCCGCAGCTGGCGATCGGCGAGCTGCGCTCGCTCGGCGACCGGCTCGAGCTGCCGCCCGGGTGGCGATACCGCAGCCGGGTCCTGCGGCACGACCTCATCCTGCGGGCCCGGGGCACCGCGACGGTCATCCAGGACGACCTCACCAACACCTACCAGCTGCTGCCGCGGGAGCAGCGCCGCGAGCGCCATCGCGTCGACCTCGACGGCACGACCCGGATGGTCGACTCGCCGTCCCAGGGCACGGCTCATGACCAGGGCACGGTGGCGGGGGAGCCGTTCGGCGACGGGACGATCGACCTCGTGGTCACCTTCGGCGACAACTGGACGGCGACCGGGACGTTCGAGATCGACGCTGCGCGGGGCTCGGCGTTCGGCACCGTGGCGATGACCTACGTGATCAGCGGCAACGAGATCGACTTCACGGGGACCGCCGACTTCACCGGGGGGACGGGGAAGTACCGCGGGATCAAGGGCGAGGACCTGGCCGCACACGACCACAACACGCTCGACGGCCAGAACGGCGTCCTGGAGCTGGACGGGTTCGTGAAGTACTGAGTATCGATCGGTTTCGCATCCAACTGTTGGACGCGAAACCGATTGATTGGCTCGCGCCGCCTTGCCCACCTCCCACCTGCCCGTTGTTGTTCGTTGTCTCCAAATAGGCTCCGGCCCGGATGCCCGAGCACGAGCCACGGGTGCTGGCGATTGACGCCGGCGGGACGATGACCGACACCTTCATCGTCGACGAGGCGGGCTCGTTCGTGGTCGGCAAGGCGCAGACGACGCCCGAGGACGAGTCGGTCGGGTTCATGGAGTCGGCCCGCGACGCGCTCGAGCAGTGGGGTTCGAGCCCGGCGGAGTCGTTCGGCGAGATCGCCTCCGGGATCTACTCGGGGACCGCGATGCTGAACAGATTGCTCTCCCGGACGGGGCGGCGGATCGGGGCGATCGTCAGCGCGGGCCAGGAGGACTACCTGCGGATCGAGCGCGGGATCCAGACCTACCTCGGCTTCTCCTACTCCGATCGGCTCCACATCGCCACGCACTTCCACAACGAGCCGATCGTCGAGCGCGAGCTGGTCAAGGGGGTGCGGGGACGGATCGACGTGCTCGGCGCCGAGGTGCTGCCGCTGCGCGAGGCCGATGCCCGCGAGGCCGCCGAGCAACTGATCGACGCCGGGGTCGAGGGGATCTGCGTCTGCCTGCTGTTCGGCTACCGCAATGCCGCCCACGAGCTCCGCGTCGGCGAGATCGTCGCGGAGGTGAAGGCCGAGCGCGGGGTGCCGGAGCTGCCGGTCTACCTGGCGTCCGAGCTCTACCCGCTGCGCCGCGACCTGCCGCGGCTGAACTCGACCCTGGTCGAGGCGTACGCTGCCGAGCCCTCGCGCGGGACGATGCAGAAGGTCCGCGACGAGACCAAGGCGGCGGGCGCCGGCTTCGAGCTGCGGGTGATGGCCTCGCACGGCGGGACGATCTCGATCGAGGCCAAGGAGCTGGCGACGACGCTTGTGTCCGGGCCGATCGGCGGCGTCGTCGGCGGCCAGTCGCTGGCCGAGCGGATGGGGCTGCCGAACGTGCTCTGCACCGACATCGGCGGTACGTCGTTCGACATCGCGCTGATCACCGACGGCCGCTTCGAGATCACCCCGACGCCCGATATCGCCCGCTTCATGCTCAACATGCCGCTGGTCAAGATCGACTCGATCGGCGCCGGCACCGGATCGTTCGTGCGGGTCAACCCGAACTCCAACCGCCCCGAGCTCGGCCCGGACTCGGCCGGCTCGCGGATCGGCGTCAGCTGGCCCGAGGGCGGGCTCGACACGGTCTCGGTCACCGACCTCAACGTCGTCCTCGGCCGGGTCAACCCCGAGTACTTCCTCGGCGGCGACGTCACCCTCGACCCCGAGCGCGCCCGTGCCGAGGTCAAGCGCCAGGTCGCCGACCCGCTCGGACTCGGGGTCGAGGACGCCGCCGCGGGGGTGATCGAGCTGTTCGAGCAGACGCTCAAGAACGAGGCGGTCGGGCGGATCCTCGGCAGGGGCTACTCGCCGGCCGACTACGCGCTGCTCTGCTACGGCGGCGGCGGGCCGCTGCACGTCGCCGGATACACCGAGGGGGTCAGCTATCGCGACATCCTCGTCCCGGCCTGGGCCGCGGGGTTCTCGGCCTACGGTTGCGCCTGCGCGGACTTCGAATACCGCTACGACCAGACGGTCGACATGCCGATCCTCCCGGCCGCCGGCGAGATGGAGAAGGCGGGGATCGGGTTCATGGTCACCGGCGCCTGGCAGGGGCTGCAGGAGCGGGTGGCCGCGGAGTTCGCGAAATCCGGCGTCGAGCGCGAGCGGATCCGCTTCACCCACGCGGTGAGGATGCAGTACTACGGCCAGCTCAACGACATCGAGATCGTCTCCCCGCACCTGGAGATGGAGGAGGCCGGGCACGTCGACGCGCTGATCGACGAGTTCGAGCAGGCCTACTCCAAGGTCTACGCGCGCTCGGCGCGCTCACCCGAGCTCGGCTACCTGATCACCCAGGCGATCGTCCACGGCTCGGTCGAGGTCGAAAAGCCGGCGCTGCCGGAGCTCGACGAGGTCTCGGGATCGCCTCCAGTGAGCGCCACCAGGACGGTCCGCTGGGCGGACGGCGACGCCGAGACGGCGGTCGTCCGGCTCGAGGGGGTCGAGGCCGGGCACGAGATCGAGGGCCCGGCGATCGTCGAGCACTCGGCGACCACTTTCACGATCCCGCCGGGGCGCAACGCGCGCCTCGACCGCCACGGGATCTTCCACCTCGGGGCGGCGACCTGAGTCGATTGACGGCATGCGCTCGCGGGGTTAGGGCTGCGCAGCGAACCACTGTAGGCAAGAACCCGAACGGGACCTGGACCCTGAAGGTCGTCGACTCGGTCGGCTCCCGACGTCGGCACGATCAACGCCTGGGGCCTGACGCCTGCGCCGCTCTGCTGAGCGGTTTCGACCCGGGCGGGGCAGTTGCGCTCCTGACGCACGCCGGACCGCTTGACCCTCGCTCGCTCGCCGGGGTACCCTGGTGTCGATTGCCCGGGGGGGCCGGGTCACGAACGACAGAAGGGCTGAGTCATGAAGGACGCGACGTCGTCGAGGCGGACCGTCGTCTCGTGCGCGTTTGCCGCCGTCGCCGCGGCGGTCATCGCGGGCTCCGCGGGCGCCGCGTCAGATTCGACGAAGCCGGCCGACGACGCCGCCGCGGCCGGGGCCGAGGTGCCGACCGGACGCCACCTGTTCCTGGTCCCCGCCACCGCTCCCGGGCAGGCCGCGATCAAGGCCTCGGAGGCCCGGGTGATCGCCCGCTACGAGTCCTTCACAGTCGTCTCTGCCGACGGCCCGGGCGCCCAGCAGCTGATCGACGCCGGCGCCGACCGGCGCGACGACATGCGCGTGGTGACCGCCGCCGACGGTGCGGCCGATCCGGCCTCGAAGCCGGCGCTGCGGGCGGCAGGGGGACCGTCCCTGGCGCTGGTCCAGTTCGTCGGCCCGGTGAAGGACGCCTGGCTCGACGAGGTGCGCGCGACCGGCGCGACGATCGTCACCTACATCGCCGCGAACGCCTACGTCGTCTACGCGCCGGGCGATCAGGCGGCGGCGGTCGCCGAGCTCGACGGCGCGCCCGGCGTCCGCGCCGTCACCCGGTTCACCGCCACGGACAAGACGGCCCCCGGGATCGCCTCGTCGGGGACGGCCGCGGTCGCCGTCCAGACGCTCGCCGGCGCGCCGGGAGCGGCAGCGCGCGGCCTGATCGCCGAGGGCGAGCGCCTGCGCGGCCCGGCGGTCCACGCGGGCACGGTGACCGAGTTCGCCGCGATCGATCCGGCGGACGTGGCCGAGCTGGCGCACGATCCCGCCGTGGTCAGCGTCGAGCCGTGGGTCGAGCCGGAGCTGCTCGACGAGCGCGCGGCGTCGATCGTCGCCGGGAAGGTCAACGCGGCCGGCAGCACGCTCTCCGGCCCCGGGTACCTCAGCTACCTCAACAACAGCGGCTTCCCGGGGGGCCTGCAGAACGACACCGTCGACATCACCGACGAGGGGATCGACAAGGGCGTCGTCCCGGTCCCCGCCGGCTCGCACCCCGACTTCTTCCTCAATGGCAACGCCGCGGCGGCCAGCCGGATCCAGTACGCCCAGGAGGCGACCGCCGACGCCGACGCCCGCGACTGCGGCGGCCACGGCACCAACGTCGCCTCGATCGCGACCGGCTTCAACAACGGGAGCGGTGCGGCGGTCGAGGATGCGCAGGGCTTCAACTACGGGCTCGGGATTGCCCCGCGGGCGAAGCTCGGAGCGACGAAGATCTTCAACTGCGCCGGCAACTTCGACGTCTCCACCTCGTTCGCGGCGCTGCGCACCTTCGCCTTCGCTCACGGGGCACGTGTCTCCAACAACTCCTGGGGGGCCGCAGTGGGTGGCGCCTACAGCGCGAGTTCGCAGGAGGCCGACTTCCTGGTCCGCGACGCGCAGCCCGCCACCCCGGGCAACCAGCAGCTGACCCAGGTGTTCAGCGCCGGCAACTCGGGCGGCGGCGCGAACACGATCGGCGCCCCGGGGACGGCGAAGAACGTGATCACGGTGGGCGCCTCGGAGAACATCCGCCCGATCGGCAGCACCGACGGCTGCGGCGTCACCGACGCCGGCGCCAACAACGCCCGCGACATCATCGACTTCTCCAGCCGCGGACCGACCGACGACGGGCGGATCAAGCCCGACATCGTCGCGCCCGGCACGCACGTGGCGGGCGCCCAGCCGCAGACCGGTCCCGACTTCAACGGCAGCGGCACCTGCAACCCGCAGTTCCCGGCTGGGAGCACCCGCTACTCGCTCGTCTCCGGGACGTCGCAGGCGGCGCCGGAGGTGACCGGGTTCGCGGCGCTGATCCGCGACTGGTATCGCCGCACGGTCGGCGGCGGGACGACGAACCCGACGCCGGCGATGATCAAGGCGATCATGGTCAACACGGCGGTCGATCAGGTCGGCGGAAACGACGGCGCCGCGGGGACGAACGCCAACATCCCCACCCAGATCCAGGGTTGGGGGCGGGTCAGCCTCAAGAACCTGCTCGGGGGCATCACCCGCCAGTTCATTGACCAGGGCCCGCCGTTCGACGCATCCGGCGAGACCGAGAACGACGTCTACTCGGCCGTCAGCTCGACCAAGCCCGTCAAGGTGACGCTCGTCTGGACCGACGCCCCGGGGCCGACGTCCGGCGACGCGTTCGTCAACGACCTCGACCTGACCGTGAGCACGGGCACGGGGGCCTACAAGGGCAACGTGTTCTCCGGCGGGGTCTCGATCCCGGGCGGCAGCGCCGATCAGCGCAACAACGTCGAGAACGTCTTCCTGCCCGCCGGCGTTTCGGGGCCGTTCAGCGTCCAAGTGCGGGGTACCAACATCGCCGGCGACGGGGTGCCGGGCAACGGCGACGCGACCGATCAGGACTACGCGCTGATCGTGTCGAACGCCAACCCGGCTGCCAGCTCCCCGGTGCTGACGCACAACGGCTCGACGGTCACGGACGTCGGTGACGCCGACGGCTTCCTCGAGCCGGGCGAGGTCTTCCGGCTCACGGAGCGGCTGCGCAACAACGGCACCGCGTCGGCGACCGGGATCAACGGGGTGCTCTCCGGCTCCGCCCGGACGACGGTGCTCGATGACACCTCGGCCTATCCGAACATCCCGGCCGGGACGACCGGCACCAACGTGACCACGTTCCGGGTCAAGTTGGCCGACAACTACGTTTGCGGGAGGACCGCCCAGATGACGCTCGACCTCACCACCGCCCAGGGGCCGCGGCGGGTGAAGTTCGGGATCCCGACCGGCACGCCGCTCTCAACGAACACCAACAGCACCGACGTCCCGAAGCCGATCCCCGACGGCAACCCGACCGGAGCGAGCTCGGTCCTCACCATCGCCGGAGACCCGGTTTCGATCACCGACCTCAACGTGCGGATCGGCTCGATCACCCACACCTTCGACGGCGACCTCGTGATTTCGCTGACCGGCCCCGACAGCACCACGGTGACGCTGTCCAACCGCCGGGGAAGCAGCGGCGATAACTTCACCAACACGGTGTTCGACGACGAGGCGGCGACCGCGATCTCCACCGGGGCGGCCCCGTTCAACGGCTCGTTCAGGCCCGAGGCGCCGCTGTCCGCGTTCGACGGCAAGAGCGCGAACGGGACCTGGACTCTGAAGGTCGTCGACGTGGCCAGCGACGACACCGGGACGATCAACGCCTGGGGCCTGACGCACTCGCCGCGGTGCAACTGACCTAGGGCCCGGCCGAGGCCTGGGCGCGGCCGACGCCGCCGGTGGACCCCGTCCAGACCACCACTGCGTCACCGCTTGCGTCGCTCGAGACCTCGACCGACTTCGCGCCGGGCGCCGAGAGCGTGTGCACCGGCCCGAAGCTGCCGCCGGCCGACCGGGTTCGCGCCTGGGCCAGGTTGCAGCACGGCGGCTCGGTCGCACTCGCGTCGAAGAGCTCCCAGGCGACCACCGCGTCGCCGTCCGCATCGACGGTGAGCCGCGGCGGCGACAGGGTTTGCGGTGCCGTGACGCCCCTCACCGTCTGCTCGGTGCCGAGACCTCCGAGCGCGGAGCGGGGGCGGACCTTGAGCCACTGCTGGGGCCCGGATGACCTCCACCACGCGTAGAGGGCGGCGCCGTCGTCGGCCATCGCGACCTGCGGGTCGCGCGCGTCGCCCGGGGCGTCCGCCACGGTTTGCCTGCGGGTGTACGAACCCCCGGCCAGGCGGGCCCTCGTCTCGATGCGGCCTCCTCCTGCGCCGCCGGGGTCGGTGCTGCGCCAGACGAACACGGCGTCGCCGGCCGGGTCGACGGCGACCTGCGGTGTGATCGAGGTCCAGCGCGAGGACGAGAGCTGCGTGATCGGCTCGAGGACGCCGGCGGCGGAGAGCGCTCGCGCGTCGGCGCGGAAGCTCGTGCCATCGAGCCGCTGCCAGGCGAAAACGGCACCGCCGTCGGCGTCGACGCCGGCCTGGGGCCGGGTCGCGTCCTGGCCCGCCGCCGACAGCTGCAGCAACGGTCCGACCGCGCCGGCCGCGGAGATGGTCCGCGCTTGGACCTGATGGAAGGTCCCCATGTCGGCCTGCCAGACGACCACGGCATCGCCGTCTGAGTTGGCGGCGACGTGGACGTTGTCGAGACCGCCCAGGATCGGCGAGAGGTTGCGAATCGGCCCCAGGGTCCCGCCGGCCGAGCGCGTGCGAGCCTGCACCCGCGGCGCGGAGCCGCCCTGCTGCGTGTACCGCCCCCACGCGTACACCGCGCCGCCCGAGCCGCCGACGGCGACGTCGGGCTCGAAGCTGACCTCGCCGGGCTCGGCACCGTGGACCGACAGCTCCTGGGTCGAGGAGAGGGCGCCGGGCCACGATCGCACCCGGGTCTGGGCCGGACCCTCCGGCCCGGCGAGCTGCCAGGCGAACAGGGCGCCCGTTTCGGCCGCCGCCACCTGCGGCTGCAGAGCGCCTTGCCCGGGCGCCGACAGGTTGATCGGCGCCGTCCACGCCGCGTCCGCGGGCGAGGCGACGACGGCCGGTAGCAGCGCCGCGAGCCAGCCGACGGCGACGAGCCCGCGGCGACCGCGCGTTCCGTACCAAGCCCGCGGCCCCATGCGGCTCAGCTGTCGCTCACGTGCAGCCCGGCATGGTGAAGGCGCCGACCACCGTCTTCCAGTTCGAGCCCGAGCTCGGGTTGTAGTACTCGTTCGTGTACCAGAACTGGCAGTCGGTCACCGGGTCGACCGACATCGCGCTGTAGTCGCCCCACCGGTTGGACGCCGTCTGCGAGCCGTTGCCCGCTCGCAGCACCTTCTCCGGCTCCAGGGTGCCGGGCGGATCGCCGGGCTCCCGGGTGGCGTAGCGGACCGAGGGGGACAGCGTGGTGCTCGAGGCCGAGTAGCCGAGGGCGATGTTCCCGTCCTCGTCCATGGCGATGCTGCCCATGAAGCGGTCGTGGACGCCGCCGGGGTCCTGCGTCCCTTGCTGGAACAGGCTCCAGCCGCCGGGGGCGGTGCCGAGGTTGCGCAACTCGAACCAGCGGATTGCCGCCCCGGTCTCTCCGTTGCCGCCGCCGACGGTGAAGTTGCCGACCAGGCTCTGGCGATCCGGGAAGCGCCGGTAGGCGAACCGGTGCATCGGCCACTCGCTGACCGCGTCGACGCGCTGGTTCGTGCCCGGCTGGCGGATGCAGTTGAGGTTGAAGAAGCCGCAGACCGTGTAGGTGAACGGCGCGATCGTGAACGCCTTCACGAGCGTGAACGTGCTGTTGGCCGGCGTGGCGTAGTTCGGCTGCAGCCGGAACAGCTCGATCCGGTCGACGCCTCCGTGGAACGAGTTGTCCTTGAACGTGTAGAAGAGCCCACCGGCCGGTGGCGCAGTCGACCCGTCGACGTCGGCCGGGAGCAGGAAGTTGGTCTGCCCCGTGAACTTGACGAAGTTCGCGGTCGGGTTGCCCGCGAGCATCTTCGTCCGGTTGAAGGCGTAGGCCGTGTAGGTCGACTCGTTCGCGGAGACGTAGTAGCCGTTCGACCACACTCCGACCTTGAAGTAGTCGGGGAACGAGCTGACGTTGAACGTGTACAGGTGGAAGGCGCCGAGCGGGCTCGCCGTCTTCGAGATCGCGAAGCAGAGGTGGTTCGGCGTCGCGAACTGACTCAGCAGCCACCGGTTGGCGAGCTCGTCGTAGACCACGACCGGATCGCCGGCGTTCCCGGCGCACGGCCCGCTGGGCCACAGGGTGCCGAGGTCGAATCGCGGCGTCAGCAGGGTGCCGGTCTTGTTGTGGATCGCGACCTTGGTCGAGTTGACCATCTGGACGTAGTGGTTCGGCCCGACGTCGCCGATCGTGTCCGGCGGACTGCAGCCGGCGCACGCGAACGGGTTCGACGTCCCGGTGAAGCTCAGGTCCCTGGCCGGCGTCCGGCCCGGCGCCGCGGGCCCGACGAGGGGGTCGGGCTCCAGATCGCCTGCGCTCGCTGAGCTCCCGCCTCCGGGCGCGCCGGTGAGCGGGTTGATGCGCGAGGGCGCCGGGGCGGTGGCCGAGGGGCCCTGCGCACGCGGCAGATCCCGAACCGGCACGCTGAGCGAGTACGCCTCGGCGGAACTCGAGATCGGCCCGCCGGCCGGCTGCCCGGCGGATGCGAGGGCGGACGCGCCAAGGGCCGCGGCGACGATCAAAGCCACCAAGCCCACTGCGATCGACAGACGGTGCATCCGTACCTCCCGGGTCCGCGCCGAAACTCTGGCGCCCGGCTTGCCCCCGCCCGGGTGCCCTCCAGTCCGAACCTACCACCCGCTCGGCGTTTGGCAAGGCGACCTGTCGTCACCCCTGCCGACGAGGTGGCTCGAAGGCCGTGGTCCCGCAGCGGAAGAAGTAGGGAAGGCGGTCGAGCGGCGCCTCTACCTCGCGGGTCGCCGGGCCGTGGACCCGCAGCCCCGTCTCCGGGCTGCGCCAGCAGCCCTTCGGGAAGTAGACCTCGCGCGAGGTCGCGCCCTCGGTGACCACCGGCGCGACCAGGACCTTCGGCCCCAGCAGCCACTCCTGGTCCTGCGCGGCGGCGTCCGGGTCGCCCGGGTAGGCGAGCCAGAGCGGGCGGGTGATCGGGATCCCGGTCCGGTGCGCGCGCTGCCAGAGGCGCATGATCAGCGGCCGGGCCCGCAGGTGGAGGCGCGAGAGCCGCTTGTAGATCGCGACGGTCTGCTCGTCGTAGGACCACGGGGTGTGCGTGCCGGCGCCGACCGAGCCGTGGAGGCGGAAGAACGGCGACAGCGCCGCCCACTCGGCCCAGCGCAGGAAGAGCTCCTTGCTCGTCGGCTCGTAGGGACCGACGTCGAAGAAGCCGCCGATGTCGGCGGTGAACCCGTAGGCGCCGCCGATCGCGCGGTTGAGCATGTCGGTGGTCAGTGACGCGAGCCCCGCGGAATGGGTCCAGTCGGTGGTCTCGTCGCCGGGGAAGTTCGCGTACTCGTAGCGGGCCGATCCCGGCGCGCCCGTGTACCCGGCGCGGGTGAAGTAGAAGATCTCGCGCTGCGGGTGGCGGCGCTCGAAGCGACGCACCACCTTCATCGTCGCCCGGTGATAGAGGACCGGCAGGCGGTTGTGCATCGTCTGCCCGGTCGAGCCGTCGGCGAAGTGCATGTCCTCGAACACCTGCTCGCCGAAGTCCTGCATGAACCCGTCGGCGCCGAGCCTCAGCGCCCTGCGGACCCGCGCCTGCCACCAGCGCACCGCGGCGGGGTCGGTGAAGTCGATCACCGCGCCGTCGGCGTTGAAGTTGGAGGTGTACACGTAGGGCGAGCCGTCCGCATGGGTGGCGACGTATCCGTTCGCGATCGCCTCGTCGAAGGCGGCCGGGTCGTCGGTGCCGATCTCGTCCTTGCCGACGAAGGCGCGGAAGTAGAGCATCGGGTGGATGCCGCGCTGCTTCAGCTCGCCGATCAGCCGCGCGAGGACGTCGTCGGGCAGGAACTGCCAGCCCTCGATCCGGTAGCCGTCGAGCGGCAGCCGGTAGCGGTCGATGTTGGCGAGGTCGTCCTCGACGGACGCCTGATGATGCTCGGGCGGATCGCTGGGGAACTGGACCAGGCGGTCGAGGATCGTGCCCAGCGCCCAGCGCGGCGGGACGCGATGGCGGCCGGTGATCGCGGTCACCTGCCCGATCGCCTTCGTCGGGCGGCCCGGGGCGACGACGTAGCTGATCTGCGGCCCGAAGGCTTCCGCCTGCCACGCGTCGGGTCGGTCGGAGGCGAGGCGCCAGTCGGAGATCTCGTCGTTGAGGAGCAGGAACCCGTACCCCGCCGTGGAGATGAACGAGGACTGCACGTAGTAGGCGGCGGCCTCGCCGTTCGGGAACAGGAAGTCCGACCCGAGCCCCGGCGTGGCCTGGGTGAGGCCGTCGGCGCTGCCGGAGCTGAAGTTCTCCTGCTGGAGGTAGTTGTAGAACTCGTTGCCGCGCTGGTCGATGGCGTTGTGACGGCCGCCGAAGCCGTGGAAGGCCTCGTTGGCGGGCGACGTGAAGCTGTCGAGCATCGTCGCGACGCCGTCTGGGTCCGTGGGCCGCGCCGTGACCCGGAGCGTCTCGCCGCGGTATGGCATCACCGTGACCACCAGCCGCCGCCCGCTCGGGTCGGAGGTCGAGACGACGAGCTCGGCGCCGCGGCCGCGGCGGGCCGCTGCCAGGACCTCGTCCGCCCCGTAGACGGTGCCGCTCACGCTCACCGAGCTCAGATTGCCCTGCCAGATGTAGGTCGGGAACTGGCTGACCTGGCGGCTGCCGACCGTGAACCCGAACGGCGCGTACAGCGCCGGCGGGGCCGGCCCGGGGGCGCCGAACTGGTTGCGTGCCAGCGGCGGACGGACGACGGACGCGGACCCGTCGCCGGGCAGCTGCGAGAGCACGGTCCGGTGGGCGGCCGTCTGGAACCGGATCCGCAGCGGGGCTCGCTCGATCACCGCGCGGGCGCCGCGCTCGGTCGAGACGATCACCCGCTCATCGTCGATGCGGGTGGTGCCACCGGCCGCCGGCGCAGCCGCGAGCGCGACGGCGATCGCAGCAGCGAGCGCCGGCCCCCGCGGCGCCATCAGCCGGCGTCGCAGCCGCGGGCCTCGAAGTCCTCGACGGTCGAGTAGCCGGCCTGCGGGAAGTACGGCCCCATCACGTCGGGCTCCGTCCCGGCTTCGGTGACGCGCTGGATCGCGTGCGCGAAGCTCGGCGTGACCAGCATGTTGCGCATGATGAGCAGGCCGTAGCCCGTGTCGCCGACCCCGTCGCCGCGTTCCGGCCATTCGAGCCAGGCAACGCCGCAACGCCGGTCGGCGTTCGCCGGCCGGTCCGGCGCCTTGCTGACGACGATCGTGTAGTTGCGGCCGCTGCGCCGCAGGACCTGGCGGTCGGCGAGGCAGTCAGGGGTGAAGGTCGTCACTCGCGACTCGCCGCTGCACAGTGACCAGAACCGCATCTGCCCGCGGGTCATGACGTCGAGCCCACCGCGCGTTTGCGGGGTTCGGGGCAGCCTGCCGGTGAGGACGAACACCGGGCCGAACTCCTGCGCGACGTGCGTGTAGATGTAGGCGCTGTCGCGATTCGAGTAGTTCCCGCCCTCGACCTCGGGCGTGTCGGCATGCCGCGCCTCGCGACCGGCCTCGGTGCAATCGCTGATGACCGAGAGCGCGGCGTACTCGTAGGTGAAGAAGCGCTCCCAGCGTGACGGGTCGTAGGCCGGGTTGGTGTCACCGTCACAGGGAGGGGCCGCGCGCGCGGCCTTCCACTGCTCGGCCGGCGTCGTGTCGACGGTGATCTCGCGATTTGGGTCGTTGATCGCCTCGCACGCCTCCTCGCCCCGGAGCGCGCTGCCGTCGGCGCGCTGGAGCTCGATCTCGGGCAGCGCCGTGCCACCCAGGAAGAGGCCGTAGCCGCGGTCCGGCTCGTACACGCGGTAGAAGACCTCGATCGCCGCGCCCGCTTCGGTCGCGTTCGGCGCCGCGTAGAGCGTGTTCGGCTCGCGATCCTCCACCGGCGGCTCGTCGAGCACCGTCACGTGCCATGACCGGTTGGGCCGGTCCCGTCGGTTGCCGCGTACGAACGGATTGGTCGAGCCCGGGTCCGGCTCGATCGCGATGTCGCTCAGCGTGTCGGTCGGGGCCGCATCCGAGTACGCGTTGAGCGAGATGTAGCGGGCGTGCGGATAGCGACCGCGAAGGACCAGCTTCGCTCCCTCGGGGAGCGAGAAGCGGGACATCCAATAGGTGGCCGACTCCTCCGGGAAGTTGAAGTAGTGGCCGTCGAAGCCGCGCGTCGTCGGCTGCTTCATGGAGATCGGGCCCTCCCAGAAGCAGGTCGCCAGCGGCTGCGACCGCTCGGGCGCCGCCTGCTGCGCTCCACCCGACGCGCCGGCGCCCGCGACGAGCAGTGCCAGCAAACCCGCGATCACGATTCCCAACGCTCCGATACGTTGCATGCGCAAAGCCTATGGAGGTCGCGCGAACAGGGGAGCAGTTCACCTCCGTAGAGGGGGGCGGGATCGAGCTCGCCTACGAGGCGTTCGGCGATTCCGAGAACCCGGCCGTGTTGCTGATCATGGGCCTCGGTGCGCAGATGATCTTCTGGCCGGTCGAGCTCTGCGAGGCGCTCGCTGCGGCCGGCTACTTCGTAATCCGCTTCGACAACCGCGACGCGGGCCGCTCGAGCGTGCTCGACCAGCACGAGCCTCCCGACCTGCGGCGGGTGCTCGCGGGTGAGCGCGAGGCGCCGTACCTGCTCCAGCACATGGCATCGGACGCGATCGGCCTACTCGACGCGCTCGGGATCGATCGTGCCCACGTCGTCGGCGCCTCGCTCGGCGGGATGATCGGCCAGCGGGTCGCGATCGACCATCCGGAGCGGGTGCTGTCGCTGGCCTCGATCATGTCGACGACCGGCAGCCCCGAGGTCGGGCGCCCGACACCCGAGGCGATGGCGGTGCTGATGACCCGCGCACCCACCGACCGCGAGGGCTACATCCGGACGACGCTCGAGGCCCGAGCGGTAATCGGCTCGCAGCCGCCGGACCGCGACCGGACCCTCGACCTGGCCGAGCGCTCCTACGACCGTGGTTATCACCCCGACGGGACCGCGCGCCAGTTCGCGGCGATCGTCGCCTCGCCGGACCGGACGGCGGAGCTGCGCGCGCTTGACGTGCCGACGGTCGTCATCCACGGCGCCGAGGACGGGCTGATCGGCCTTTCCGGCGGCAAGGCGACCGCGGCGGCGATCCCGGGCGCCGAGCTGGTCGTGATCGAGGGCATGGGCCACGACCTGCCGCTGTGGGCGCTGGAGCGGATCCGCGAGGCGCTGGAGCGGAACTTCGAGCGGGCCGCGACGACCGCGGCCTGACCGCGGTCACTCGGTCGCGACCCAGAGCTCCTCGAGGTGGTTGGGGTCGAAGGCGCTGAAGAACAGCCGACTGCCGATCGCCTTGAGGTCGTTCGGGATCGAGCTCCCGGGGCCCGGGTAGATGTCCCGCACGCGGCTGGTCCCGGCCAGCGTCCCGTCGCTCATCCAGAGCTCGGACCCGTTGGCGACGGTGGCGGCGCTGAAGTACGCGGTCCCGCGGAGGTTGGTGATCTCCTCGGGCTCCGAGCCCTCGAAGCCGGACAGGATGTCGCGGACGCGCCTGGTTCCGGCTTCGGTGCCGTTGCTCTTCCATAGCTCGGGCCCGGCAATCGCGTCATCGGCCTGGAAGAACAGCGTCCCGCCGACGTTCTCGAGCTCGAGGGGATTGGAGCTCGGCTCGGGGTCGCCTTCCACGTCCCGGATGTCGCGCACCATCACGGTTCCCCCCGGGGTTCCGTCGCTGCGCCACAGCTCCCTGCCGTGTTGGCCGTCGTCGGCCGCGAAGTAGACCTTCGTGCCGACGGCGGTCAGCCCGCCGGGGCTCGAGCCGACCGCCCCGGGGCCGATGTTCCTGACCAGGACCGTGCCGGCCGCCGTCCCGTCGGTCTTCCAGAGCTCCCTGCCGCCGCCGGCGCTGATGGCGGAGAAGTAGAGGGTGCCGTTGACGTCGGTCAGCCCGGCGGGATAGGCGTCCCCATCGCCCGCGTTGATGTTCTTGACCATCCGGGTTCCGGCGGCGGTGCCGTTGCTTCGCCACAGCTCGGCGCCGTGCGCGTCGTCGTCGGCCGTGAAGTAGACGATGTTGCCGATCCGGGTCAGGTGCTGGGGGAACGAGCTCACCCCGTTACCGGGAGCGATGTCCTCGACCAGCCCGGTCCCGGCCGCCGTCCCGTCGCTCTTCCAGAGCTCGAAGCCCTGGCTGCCGGAATCCGCGCGGAACAGGGAGGTGGCGCCGACGGCGGTGATCTCCTCCGGAAGCTCGGGAGCATCCACGGGGTCGACGATCTCGGTCCCGGGGTCGGTGCCGTTGCTCTTGTAGAGGTCGTTCTGGGCGAAGAAGACCCGGGCGCTGAAGAGGAGGTTGTTGCCGACCGCGGCGAGCCATCGCGGCGAGCCGCTGCTCGAGCCGGGGGCGATGTTCTTGACGATGCTCGTGCCGGCTGCGGCGCCGTTGGTGCGCCACAGCTCCTCGCCGTTGGTCCCGTCGTCGGCGGCGAAGTAGACGGTCCCGTTCAGGCTCGTGAACCCGGTCGGCTCCGACCCCTCCGAGCCGGCGTCTTCGTCCGGGTTGATGTCCTTCACCAGCCGCGCGTTGGCGGCGTGGGCGACCGATGCCGTCAGCAGCAGGAGCGCGCAGGCCGCAAGGAGAGTGCGAAGAACGGAAACGGGACGTCTGGACAAGGATCGCCTCCAAGGCCGGGAAGCCCCCTTCCAACGGCCAGAAAGTAGCCGACGCCCCACCGGCAAACATCCGTAGATAACCGCAGGATTTCGGCGCCTGCCGATCGCAGGCGCGGGCGCCGGCTACGGGATGCCGGTGACGACGTCGAGCCCGGTGTCCCAGTCACCGTCATCGGTCCCGGTGCCGCCGCCCAGGTGGTCGAGCTCGCCGTCGTCGGCCTCGAACGTGTCGTTGTCCGCCTGTCCCTGCATCGTGTCCTGCCCGGCGTCGCTGTCCGGGCACTCGGCGTCGGGTGCGACGGCCGGCGCGACGGTTCCGAGCAGATCGTTCCCGGCCGCACCGAGGAGTGTGTCGTCCCCGGGCCCGCCGACGAGCCCGTCGTCGCCCGCCGCTCCGTCGAGGGTGTCGTTGCCGCCGGAGCCGCAGAACGCGTTATAAGCGGTGTCGCCGGTGAACGAGTCGTTCCCGGAGCCGCCGAGGACGCGCTGGGTGCGGAGGATGTTGTCGCCCTCGTCCGGCGTCCCGTCGCTGTCTGCGTCGGCGCCGTCGTTGGCGACGTTGTCGAGGTCGACGAAGACCGGGGTCGTTCGCGACGCGTAGGTCACCGCGTCGCAGCTGACGCCGCTGCCGCCGTCCATCGAGTCCGCGCCGGCGCCGCCGTCGAGGAGGTCGCATTCGAGCTGCCCGTCCATCGTGTCGTCGCCCTCCTCGCCGAGGAGCTCGTCGCCGTTGCGACCACCGGCGAGCGTGTCGTTGCCCTGACCGCCGCTGAGCGTGTCCGCGCCGTCCTCGGGGGTGCCCTGAGGGACGGCGGCGTCGTTCGATCCTCCAACGAGGTTGTCGGATCCGATTCCACCCTCGAGCGCGTCCGCGTTCGGCCCGCCATTCATGCTGTCGTTGCCGCCGTCTCCGTGCAGCTCGTCGTTGTCCTGACCGCCGCCCACAGAGTCATTTCCGGCATCGCCGTGAATGGTGTCCGCGCCATCGGCGTAGCTGAGATAGGAGTTGTCGCGACCCCCTCGGAGAGTGTCGTCGCCGTCGCCCCCGGAGATCGTGTCATCCGCAGCCTGGCCGTCGAGAGAGTCGTCGCCCGGGCCGCCCAGCAGCGTGTCATCGCCATTGAAATCGTTTCCGAACGCGCCGGCGCCTCCACCCGCGCCCACGTCGTTGCCGTCGCCACCGTTGATCGTGTCCCTGCCCAGGCCACCGTCGAGATTGTCGTCCCCCGCGTGGCCGTTCATGACGTCGTTTCCGTTGCCGCCCTGGAAGGCGTCGTTGTCGTTGCCGCCCGACAGGGTGTCGTCGCCGCCGACGCCGCGCAGGATGTCGTTGCCGTCGCTGCCGGAGAGGACGTTCGCGTCGGCGGTCCCCTGGATGTCGTCGTTCCCGGCCCCGCCGATCACCCGCTCGACGTCGGTGTTGACGTTGTCACCCTCCGTGTAGGCGACGTCGGTCGCCCCGTCGTTGGCCGCGCCGTCGATGTTGATCTTCAGGCTCTGCGAGCGGGCGCCGTAGCCCACCGTGTCGCCCGAGCCGTCCCCGCCGTGGATGTCGTCCGGCTCGTCCGGGAGGCCGCCGGATCCGGGCTCCCCGTCCTCGTGGAAGATGTCGTTGCCGGATCCGCCCTGCTCGGAGTCGGCGCCGTCGCCGCCCGTCAGGTCGTCGTTACCACCGTTCGACCGGAGCGTGTCGTCGCCCGCGTTTCCGTAGAGCTGGTTGGGCAGGGGGTCGCCGCTCAGGTCGTCGTTGCCCGAGCCGCCGAAGACGTGGTCGGTCTCGACGTTGTCGCCTTCGTCCGCCGTGCCGTCGCCGTTCGTGTCGGCGCCGTCGTCCGCGTCGCCGTCGAGCGTGACGACGACCGGATCCGTGTAGGTGTCGTACTCGGCGTAGTCGGAGCCCGCGTCGCCCCGCAGGTGGTCCGCGTCTTCGCCGCCGTCCAGGAAGTCCGAGCCGTCTCCACCGAGCAGCTCGTCGTCGCCGCCCAACCCGTCCAGGTGGTCGTTCCCCGCATTGCCGAGGAGCTCGTTCGAGCCGTTGTTGCCGGTCAGCTGGTCGTCCTTGAGGCCGCCGCACGACGTCCTCGACGTCGCTCTTGACGTTGTCGTTCTCGCTCGCCGCCGCGTTGCCGTCGTTGGCGACGTTGTCGAGCGAGACGTCCACCGGGCCCGTTGTGGTCGTCGTAGAAGACACGGTCGTCGCTGCCGGCTCCGCCCTCGAAGATGTCGGCGCCGGGGCCGCCGCGGAAGATGTCGGTGCCGCCGAGACCGCGCAGGACGTCGTCGCCGGTCTTCCCCCAGAGGCCCTCGATGAAGTTGGGATCGTCGCTTGCGACGAGCAGGTCGTCGCCTGAGCCGCCCACCAGGTCCTCGACGTCCGCCTGGACGTTGTCGCCCTCCTCTCCGATCCCGTCGGTGTCCGCGTCCGTGCCGTCGTTCGCCCCTCCGTCGATCGAGACGGCCACGCGTGTGCTCCGGCTCGAGTAGTCGACCGCGTCGTAGTTGCCGCCGCCCTCGAAGACGTCGGGCCCGGGTCCGCCGACGAAGAGGTCGCCGCCGAGGCCGCCCCTGAAGCGATTCGCAGCCGTGCTTCCAAAGAACGTGTCGTTGCTGCTTCCGCCGGTCACGTTCTCCACGTCCTCGAGGACGTTGTCGAGCTCCTCCGCTGTTATCTCGCCGTCGTTGGCGATGCCGTTCAGCGAGACCTCGAGCCGGGCGGTGCGCGATGCGTAGGTCGCCGTGTCGACGCCGTCGCCTCCCGACAGCACGTCCGGGCCGAGGCCCGCCGTCGAGGCTGTCGGGTGCGCCGAGGCCGAAGAGCCGGTTCGGGCCCGGACTGCCGACCAGAACGTCGTTGTCCGAGCCACCCCGAGCCGATTCGACGTCGGCGTGGACGTTGTCGGTCTCGCCGCTCGCTCCGTCGTCGGCGGCGTCGTCGATGGTCACGCGGATCGTCGTCGCGCGCTGGTTGTAAGCGACGAGGTCACCGATCGTCGCCGCGCCATTGTCGGCACCCCCGAAGAAGTCGTCGGCACCGTTGGCGGCCGTGCCCTCGGCGAAGGTGTCGTTCCCGTCGTCGCCGTACTCGTCGTCGTCGCCGGAGCCGCCGGCGATGGTGTCGTTGCCCGCGCCGCCGCGGATGTCGTTCGGACCACCGCTTCCCGTGAGCGAGTCCTTACCGGAGCCGCCGACGAGGTTCTCGACGTCGGTCTTGACGTTGTCCCCCTCTCGCCGCCGCGCCGTCGTTGGCGACGTCGTTGATCGTCACCACCAGGGCGGCCGTGTGCGAGGCGTACGTGGCGGTGTCGGTGCCGGCGTCGCCGTCGAAGTCGTCCGCACCCGGGCCGCCGTTGAGGAGGTCGTCGCTATCGAGGCCGACGAGATCATCCGACCCCGCGCTGCCGATCAGCGAGTTCGGGGAGGTGCTACCCGTGAGGTCGTCGTTCCCTGCACCGCCGACGAGGTTCTCGACCGCGGCAGTCACGTTGTCGGTCTCGGCTGCGGCCGGATCGCCATCGTCGGCGACGCCGTCCAGGTCCACGACCACCCGCGCCGTCCGCCCCCCATAGGAGACCGTGTCGACGTCGAACGAGCCGTTCAGGGTGTCGTTGCCGTTCGGGGCGGCGTCCTGCAGGAAGGTGTCGTTCCCGGCGAAGCCATCCTCGGCGTCGTTGCCCGGCCCGCCGGCCATCGTGTCGTCGTCGAAGGAGCCCAGGAGGTTGTCGTCGTTCGCCTGGCCGATGAGCCGGTCGTTTCCGCTGCCGCCCTGGAGCCGGTCGTTCTCCGTGCCGCCGTACAGGGAGTCGGGCCCGTTGTCTCCGACCAGGTCGTCCTCGCCGCCCAGACCGTTGATCGTGTCGCCGACGCTGCCCCCGGCGAGGATGTTCTCGAGCGCGTTTCCGGTGATGTCGTTGGTGGCGAAGGACGCACCGGTGACGTCCTCCACGTCGGAGCGGATGTTGTCACCCTCCTCCGCAGCGCCGCCCGGCGTGGTGTCCGCGCCGTCGTTCGGGAGATCGTCCCCCGCGGTCACCACGAGCGCGGTTGCGCGCTGGTCGTAGCGGACGAAGTCCTCCTCCGAGCCGCCGAAGAACTCGTCGGCGCCGTTCGGACCGGTGATCGGGGTTCCGTTGACGTCGGCGTCCTCGAAGAACCGGTCGAGCCCGGATTCCCCGAACTCGTCGTCGTCGCCCTGCCCGCCGATGAGGTCATCGCCCTGCGGGCCGCCGCGCATCGTGTCGTCGCCGGCCTGCCCGTAGAGGATGTCGCCGGCCGGTCCGCCGGTGATCGAATCGTCGTCGGCGCCGCCGTAGAGGCTGCGCGTGACGAAGACGGCGGAGTTGGCGGCGATCGTGTCGCTGCCCGAGCCTCCCTTGACGATCCGGATGTCCGAGTGGGCGTTGTCGTTCTCGACCCCCGGTTGCCCGTCGTCGGCGACATCGTCGAGGTCGACGGTGACGCCGATCGGCCGGTCGCCGTAGTCGAGCGTGTCGCCGGTGCTGCCCCCGCCGACGAAGTCGTCCGATCCGTTCGCGACAGCCTCCTCGTCGAAGACGTCGAAGTTGGCGCCGCCGTTCTCGGTGTCGTTGCCGGGGCCGCCGATGAGCGTGTCGGTGCTGTCGCCCCCGGTGAGCTGGTCCGGTCGCCGGGCCGCCGCCGAGGTTGGTCGCGAGCGTGTTCGGGAAGGCTCCGCCCACGTCCGCGCTTGCGGCGCCGGAGATGACATCCGGGCCGCCCTGACCCGCGATCTCGAAGAGCTCCGCGCGCATCGTCGTCGTACCGCCCGCGGACGGACCGGTGATGTCGGCGTCGTTGTCGCCGTTCGCGTTGACGCCGGACGTCCCCATGCGGACCGTGTCGGCGGCGCCCGTCCCGCTGACCGAGATCGTGTCTCGCTGGGACGGCGACTCGCCACCGAACATCAGATCGATCTCGAACTCGATCTCCGACGTCCCGGTGCCTTCAGCGGTGGCGCCGGGGGCGAAGCCCCCGTTGGCGAGGTCGATCCGCGCGCCCTGGCCACCGAGCGCGCCGGTCACGGCGATCTTGTCGGTGTTCGCGACGGTCGCCGTCCCGCACTGCACTCCGTCGACCTCGATCTGGCCGCCTGCCGTCCGCGCGATCGTGGCCGCCTCGGCAGCGCCCGTGATCGTCACCGAAGCGGTTCCCGAGCTGAACGTGCAAGCGACGGTGGCGCTTGCACGCGCTCCGCCGAACAGGAGCCAGGCGAAGAGCGCGAGGACAAGCGGGGCGGCGCCGATAACGCCTGCCCGGGCGTGGTTCCGGATCTGATCTGCCATGGAAGCTCCGTTTCGCGCGGCAAGTGGGAGAGTGGTGGGCCGAACCTACGGAGGCGCGCTTATCAGCCACTTATCGCGGTGCGTGCGTGCGTGGTTCCCAGCCGATAGCGTTGGCCTCGATGGCGATCGTCGAGGCAACGCGTGACCTCGAGCCCCCCGCGGAGGCGCCGATCGGATGGGACGGCCGGCGGCTCGACGAGATGCTGGCCGAGTCGGAACGCCGGTTCGCCGAGACCGGCTCGTACGCCGGGCTGACCGGCGACCTGCCGCTCAAGGATTCGCAGCCGATCGAATACGAGAAGCTGTTCAGCCGCCTGCGCGGCGGGCTGGTCTCCGCCCGCGAGACCGCGCTCAACATCTCGGCCTCGCCGATCGTCCGCGAGCTCGGCGAGCTCTGCTTCGCGCTCTACACCCCCGAAGGCGACTCGAGTCGCGCTCTCGACCGGGATCATCGTCCACGTCCACACGATGTCGGACGCGATCAAGTGGATGGTCCGCCAGGGATACGAGGACAACCCGCGGATCCGCCCCGGCGACATCTTCGCCAACAACGACCCCGCGATCGGCGACGTCCACAACGCCGACGTGCAGACCTTCGTCCCGATCTTCTGGGAGGACGAGCTGGTCGCCTGGGCCGGCGGCGTCACCCACGTGCTCGACATCGGCGCTTCGACCCCGGGCGGCGTCCCGGTCGGCCCGACCCATCGCCTCGACGACGGGATCGACCTCCCGTGCATGAAGATCGGCGAGGGCGACGAGATCGCGCGCTGGCATCTGGAGCGCTGCGCGAAGCAGACCCGCGCGCCGATGTACTACCTGCTCGACGAGCGCACCCGGCTGGCCGGTTGCCACATGATCCGCGAGTCGGTCGAACGCGTGATCCTGGAAGAGGGGGTCGAGCGGTTCAAGCAGTTCAGCCGCGAGGTGATCGAGGAGGGGCGGCGCTCGTTCAAGAGCCGGATCCGGGAGATGACCGTGCCGGGCCGCTACCGCGCCGCGTCGTTCCAGGACGTCACCTACGCCGACAAGGTGCAGCTTCCGGCGCGGGCGCGGCGCGACTTCGTCATGCACGCGCCGTTCGAGGTCCGGATCGGCGGCGACGGCGACTACGCGCTCGACCTCGACGGCTCCTCGGCCTGGGGCTGGCATTCGATGAACTGCACGCCGTCGGGGATGCAGGGGGCGATCTGGGTGATGTTCACCCAGACGCTGATCTGCAACGACAAGGTCAACGACGGCGCCTACTTCGCGGTGGAAACGAACTTCCCGGAGGGGTCCGTGGCCAATCTGGGCCAGGCCGAGGGATCGACCGGGATCGCGTGGGCGTTCCTGCAGCCGGCGTTCACCGGCTATCCGCGGACGCTCTCACGGGCGCTGCAGTCGCGCGGGTTCATCGAGGAGGTGATCGGCGCGTACTCCGTTTCGGGGAACGTCGTCCAGGGCGGTGGGGTGGACCAGTACGGCAACTCCTCGGCGATCATGAACTTCGAGATCGCCGCCCAGGGGATGGGGGCGAAGTACGTGCTCGACGGCACCGACACCTGCGCGGCGATGTTCAACCCCGAGGGCGACGCCGGCGACGTCGAGATGTGGGAGCTGATCTGCCCGATGGTCTACCTCTCGCGGCGGATCAAGCCGAACACCGGCGGGCCGGGCCGCCACCGCGGCGGCTCCTCGTTCGAGTCGCTGCAGATGGTCTGGAACACCCCGTTCTGGGAGCTCCAGAACCTCGGCACCACGAAGCTCTTCAGCTCGCAGGGGATCTTCGGCGGCTATCCCGGATCGGTCGCCTACCTGCACAACATCCGCGACAACAACCTCGCCGAGCTGGCCGCGGCGGGCGAGGCGTATCCGGTCGCCGACGGCCCGTTCTCGAACCCGGCGCTGCTGGCGATCGATGGCGAGCGCGAGCTGCGCTCGGACAACTTCACGATGCTCGCACCGTTCAAGTCCGGCGACCTCTACCACTCGGTGATGAAGGGGGCCGCCGGGCTCGGGGACCCGCTCGAGCGCCCCGCGGGGTCGGTCGAGCGCGATGTGGCCGAGGGGCATGTCGAGGCCGAGTTCGCCGACGCCGTCTACGCGGTCGCCGACCGCGACGGTGAGCGGGCGCGGCGGCTCGAGCGCGCCCGGCCGGCGGCCGAGTGGTGGGCCGACGAGCGCGAGCGGGTGCTTGCCGGCGAGCTGATCGACCCGGTCAAGGTCAGCTACGCCGAGTCGATGAAGCTCTCGCCCCGCTGGGCGGCGGAGTTCCGCGGCTTCTGGGACCTGCCCGAGGACTTCGCCTTCGAGCTCGAGACGCCGACGCTGCCGGCGGATCTCGCCACCCAGCCCGGCAAGGTCACCCCCGAGGAGGCGGCGGCGCAGTTCCTCGCCGCCTCCGAGGTGGCGCGGGTCGACCCGCCGCTCGCCGCCGGCATGCCGCTCGAGCGCGAGACGCTGGAAGCGATGCTCGACGAGCGCCTCAGCCGCCGCGAGGTGAAGGCGATCCAGTCCGGTTACAAGGATCCGGGCCGATTCGACGACTGGATCGCGGTCCTTCAGGGGCGGGTGGAGTGGGACGACCCGATCGTTCTTCCGATCGGCGAGGCTCTGAACGTCGTCCGCCGCCGCTCCGACGGCGAGCTGGTGATCCGCAGCGATGCCGGCCACGACTTCTGCGGCTTCGACGGCAACTGGAAGATGCACGCCCCGGTCTTCGTGCGCGACTCGGACGAGCTGCTCGGCGAGCTCTACCCGAAGCTCGCCCACTGCGACCCCGAGTGGATGGAGCTGCGCGAGTTCTACTGCCCGCTCTCCGGGCGGCTGCTCGAAGTCGAGGCGGTGACGCGCGGCTACCCGGTCGTCCATGACTTCCTTCCCGACGTCGAGGGCTTCTACCGCGGCTGGCTCGGGCGCGAGCTTCCCTGAGGTCAATAATCTCTCGCGGATGAGCGCCACCGCCGAGACCGCCGCCGGCGAGCAATTCGCCCCCGCGAACGGGATCGAGCTCTGCTACGAGGAGCTCGGCGACCCCACCGGCCGGCCGCTGATCCTGATCATGGGCCTCGCGACCCAGATGATCCACTGGGACGAGGACTTCTGCGCCCTGCTCGGCGAGCGCGGCTACCGGGTGATCCGGTTCGACAACCGCGACGTCGGCCGCTCGACGATGATCGACTCCGCACCGCCGCCGGGCGTGACCAAGATGATGCTCGGCGTCGGTCGCTCGGCCTATCTGCTGCGCGACATGGCCGACGACACGATCGGCCTGCTCGACCACCTCGGGATCGAGCGGGCCCACGTCGCCGGCGCCTCGATGGGCGGGATGATCGCCCAGCAGCTGGCGATCGACCACCCCGATCGCGTGCTCTCGATGTGCTCGATCATGTCGACAACCGGCAGCCGCCGGCTGCGCTTTCCCCGCTGGCGCGCCTTCGGCGCCCTGATGGCGAAGCCGCCGTCGAACCGCGAGGGCTACGTCGAGCAGGCGGTGACGACGTTCCGGGTGATCGGCTCGCCCGCATTTCCGATGGACGAGCCGCACTTCCGCGAGGTGGTCGGCCGCGCCTACGACCGCTGCTTCCATCCGCCGGGGGTGGCGCGCCAGCTGCACGCGATCAACTGCTCGGGCGATCGCTCGCGGGCGCTGCGCGGGGTCCAGCTGCCGAGCTTGGTCATCCATGGAACCGCCGATCCGCTCGTCCGGCTCAGCGGCGGCAAGGCGACCGCGCGGGCGATCCCGGGCGCACGCCTGCACCTGATCGAGGGCATGGGCCACGATCTGCCCCGGCAGCTCCACGGCGAGCTCGCCCGGCTGATCGACGAGAACGCACAGCGGCCCCACTAGATGGGTGATCCCACGCCTCCACACCCGCGGATGACGCACGGATACCATCGCTGGATCGCGACGCTCGGGACTCGCCCATGTCCACCGACATGGGCTTCGCCCGATCGCCACGCCCAGCTCGGTCCCGCGCGCCCCCGCGCACGCGAGGCCGTGGAATCAACCATCTAATTCGGTGGAGCTGACCGAGCTCGTCGACGCCGAGCCGGCCGCGGGCCGGGTCTTCGAGCGCACCCTGATGCCCGGGATCGCCGACGGGATCGGCGACCTGCGAATCCGCCTCGATGCGATCGCACGCTGGCTGCAGGACGTCGCCTACGCCGATCTGCTCGACGCGGGGTTCGAGCAGGAGGGGATCTGGATCCTCCGCCGGGTGCGACTGCGGGTCGAGGCCTTTCCCCGCTTCGGCGAGCCCGTGACGCTGCGCACCTTCTGCAGCGGAGTCGGGCGATTCTCGGCCGAGCGACGGACGTCGGTGCGGAGCGCCGGCGGCCATGTCGATGCCGTCGCGCTCTGGGTCTGGATCGACGCCGGCGGCGAGCCGATGCGCTTCCCGGAGCGGTTCGTCGAGATCTACGGCGAGAGCGCCGCCGACCGCCCCGCGCCGGTCCGCCTCCGCCACCCGGAGCCGCCCGTCGACTCCGCGCGCACCCCGTGGACCTTCCGGGCCGCCGACATCGACGTGGCCGGCCACGTCAACAACTCGCATTACTGGGAGCCGCTCGAGGAGGATCTCGCCCGCAAGCAGCCCGACCGGATCGACGCCGAGGTCGAGCACCGCGAGCCCGCCCTGCCGGGTCCGGCCGTCGTGCTCCGGGCCGACAACGGGACCTGGATCGAGGGCGCAGGCGGCGCCCTGCACGCGTCGATCCAGCTCGCGGACGTCTAGGCGCGCGCGTTCGCGCGCGGGTTCAGAACCTGGCCGCTTGGTCGAGCCCCGCGGGGGCGGGGCTCCAGCGGCGCCGGGAGGCGCCGATCACCTATGGGAGTGAGTCTCAATCGAGCCAGCGCCCGCGGCCGGGCGGGGCGCGTGCTTTGGCCAATGCTCGGCGTGGCCGGGCTCGGCCTCGTGATCGCCGATCAGTACGCCGACCTCGGCGGGGTCGCGATCTGGCTCGCCGTCGCCGCGCTTGGGGCGGTGATCGGGCGGCTGCTCCTCGGCTTCCGCGACAACCGGCGGCTGGTCAACGCGATCCACCGCGAGGAGGGCACGGACTCCCTCACAAGCCTGCCCAACCGCCGCTCGCTGGTCGAGATGCTCGACCGCGCCGCACGGGAGCCGCGCGAGGTGATCTTCGCGATCCTCGACCTCGACGGGTTCAAGGCCTACAACGACAGCTTCGGCCACTCCGCGGGCGACGCGCTGCTGCGCCGGCTGGGGCAGAACCTGGCGACCGCGGTCGCGCCCCGGGGAATGGGGTTCCGGCTCTGCGGCGATGAGTTCTGCGTCCTCGTCCCCGGCGGTGACGAGCAGGTGGACGAGGTCGTCGCGACGGCCAGGGCCGGGCTCGGCGAGAGCGGGGAGGGCTTCGAGATCACCGCATCGTTCGGAGCGGTGGTGGTGCCGACGGAGGCCGGCGACGCGAGCGAGGCGTTGCGCGTGGCGGACACCCGCATGCGTACGGCAAAGCGGCGGCACCCGGCCTCGCCGCACCGCCAGACCCACGACGTCCTCGTCCGCATCATGCGCGAGCGCGAGCCGTGGCTCGGCGACCACCTGCGCGGGGTCGCCCAGCTCGCCGCGGCGATCGGCAAGGCGGCGAAGCTCGAGGCCGACCAGCTCGACACGCTGGTCCGCGCGGCCGAGCTTCACGACATCGGCAAGATCGCGATCCCGGATCGGATCCTGCACAAGCCGGGCGTCCTCGACGGCGCCGAGTGGGAGCTGATGCGAAGGCACCCGGCGATCGGCCAGCGGATCCTCGAGGCAGCGCCGGCGATGGTCCCGGTCGCGGCGCTGGTCCGCTCGAGCCACGAGCGCTGGGACGGTGCCGGCTACCCGGACGAGCTCGAGGGCGAGGAGATCCCACGCGGCTCGCGGATCATCTTCGTCTGCGACGCGTTCGAGGCGATGATCGAGACCCGCTCCTATCGCGAGGCGCGCAGCCCCGAGAAGGCGCTGGCCGAGCTGCGGCGTTGCGCCGGGACGCAGTTCGACGCCGAGGTGGTCGAGCTGTTCGCCGAGCAGGTGTTCCCGCGGCTCGACGTCGACCCGGTCATCGATCCCGCGTCCCCGTTGGCCTCGAACGGGGTCTGAGTCAGCCGGGTTCGCGCGCCCGGCGGGCGAGCGCTCGGATCTCGTCGAGGTCGGGCCACTGCGAGGGGTCGCCCTGCGGGCGGCGGACCCGCCGCTCGTCGCCGGGGGGCAGCTGCACGAGCAGGTCGGCGTGCCCGGACTCCGCGAGCTGGGCTCCCACGGTTCGCCGAGCGGTGGCGATCACCGGATTTCGATCCTTGGTGCTCATCAGGTTCGGACCCATCGCGGCCAGGTCCTCGCCGGTCGGCTGGATCAGCAGCACCTCGGTGCCGGCGGAGCGCAGCGTCTTCGCCTCGTTGCCGAGCAGGCGGCCCGAGTGGTCGCGGAAGTACCCGTTGAGGCGCTCGAGCGGATTCCAGGCGCGCGCGGGATGCAGCGAGGACGTCGGGTTGAGGCAGATGACGAGGTCGAGTGCCTGTTCGCGCAGCAGGTCGAGGTTCGAGGTCGAGTAGATGCCGCCGTCGACGTAGCGCCGCCCGCCGATCTCGACCGGGTGGTAGAAGGCCGGGATCGCGCAGGAGGCGGCGACCGCCTCGGCGAGCTCGGCGCGTGGTGCGGCGGGGCGCCCGAACGCGACCCGGCGGCCGCTTCCGTAGTCGCAGGCGACCACCCAATGGTTGGGATGGTCGATCCAGCCGCTCGGGACCGCCCGTCGGATGATGTCCTCGATCGGTGCGGTGGAGAAGATCCCGCGCGGGGCCCAACCGGCAAACGCGGCGCCGGGCGTGAAGCGGGTTGGCTCGCGCAGGGTGCGCAGCGCGAGCGGCCACGACCCCGGGCCGATCGGCGGCCAGGCTCGCTGGAGGCGGAACTGCGCGCCGCCGGAACGATCCGCCTCGGCGGCGGGGCGTCCCTGTGCGTCGACGACCCCGTCGAACGTCTCCCCGGCCGAGTGGGCGACCATGAACCAGGGCGGGATCCCGGCGACGCAGAGCGACCCGATCACCGAGCCGGCGGACGTGCCGACCACGATGTCGGCGGACGCGGGATCCCAGCCGGTGCTGTCGGCGAGGGCGTCGAGCGCGCCGGTGAGCCACGCTCCTCCCTGGACGCCTCCCGCTCCGAGGACGAGTCCCACCCGCATCGGGGAGAGGCTAGTGCACGCTACCCGGCGGTCCGGCGCTGGTGCGAGAGGTCGTAGACCGAAGGGCGGTAGTGGAGGACGGGGTCGTCGGAGGGCTCGATCCCGTCCACGAGCCGGAGCGGGTCCATGACGATCGAGTCGTCGGCGTCCCGGTCGATCGCGGTGATCTCGAGCGTGCCGACGACGACGCGCTCGCGCTCGTCGGGCCAGACCGAGTTCGGCGCGTGGACATCGTCGTCGGAGGCTGCGACCTGGACCTCGAGCTCCATCCGCACCGGCTCGCGCGCGAGTCGGTGCTCGAGCTCTTCGAACAGGTAGTCGGGACCGCGGCGCTTCGCCTCGGCCTTGCCGATGTCGGGCTCGTCGACCGTCGGCAGCCACGTGTAGCGGATGTAGCGCTCGACGCCGTCCGCGGCGATCCACCTGTACGCGTGGAACGGGTAGTAGCGGCGGGCCGCGAAGCTGGTGCACTGGTTGAGGATCTTGTTGGCCTTCGGGAGCGCGGCGATCGCCCGCGGGTTGCGGATCGCGAAGCCCGGCAGCTTGAGGAGCGCCGAGGCCGAGGGCTTCGAGATCGCGAGCGTGTCGAGGAAGCCGCGCTCGTCCGGGAAGGTGTAGTTGGGCAGCGTCTGGCTGAGGATGTCGGTGCGGGTCCCGTCGGGGAGGTGGAAGGCGACCGCGAGGCCGCGGACGTCGGGCGCGTAGTCGGGCTCGGTCGGGTCGCCGCCGCCGTTCGAGAGCCGCGCAGTGGTCCGGATCGGCTCGCCGGACATGTGGCCGGCGCGGGTGAGCTCCGCCGCCCGTGGGGTGGCGGTGAAGGTCGCCGTGCAGATCACGCCCTTCGCGTGCAGCGCCCGGTGGCGGGCGTGGGCCCCGAAGCGCGCGGTGATCGCCGCCAGGCCCTCCTCGGGAGTGGTCACGGCCGGAGCCTATGCGCTGAGCTCGCGCTCGCGCTCCCGGAGCTCGATCCGGCGGATCTTCCCGGTCAGCGTCTTGGGCAGCTCGTCGGTGAACTCGATCCGCCGCGGGTAGGCGTAGGCGGACAGACGCTCGCGGACGAAGCGCTTGATCTCGTCGGCGAGCTCGTTGGAGGGCTCGTGACCCTCGGCGAGGACGATGAACGCCTTGACGACGTTTCCCTTGACCTCGTCGGGCGAGGCGACGGCCGCCGCCTCACGCACCGCCGAGTGCTCGATGCAGGCGGACTCGACCTCGAACGGGCCGATCCGGTAGCCGGCGGCGATGATCACGTCGTCGGCGCGGCCCGCGTACCAGACGTAGCCGTCCGCGTCCATCGTCGCGGCGTCCTTGGTGTGGAACCAGTCGCCGCCGAAGGTCTCGCGCGTGGCGTCCGGCAGGTTCCAGTAGCCGAGCGGGTAGTGGGGATTGGAGTGGGCGCGCAGGCAGATCTCGCCGCGCTCGCCCTGCGGGACCGGGTGCTCGTCCTCGTCGAGGATCTGAACGTCCCAGCCGGGCATCGTGCGGCCCATCGAGCCCTCGCGCACCTCCATGAACGGGTAGTTCGCGCAGAGCGGATACGACTCGGTCAGCCCGTAGTAGTCGAGCACGGTGAGCCCGTACTGCTCACGGAACCAGCGGATCGCCTCCGGGTTCAGCGGCTCGCCCGCCGAGCAGACGATGCGGAACTCCTGCGGGTAGCGCTCGCCGGCGTCGTCGATCGCCATCATCGCCCGCATCGCCGTCGGGGTCGTGAACACGTTCGAGACCCGGTGGCGGGAGAGGAAGTCGAGCTGGTCGGCGGGCACGAAGCCGGCCTCGCGCTGAAGCACGTACTGGACCGCGCCGAGGCGCCAGGGACCGAGCAGGGGGGAGATGCCCGCCGCCCACGCCCACTCGCCCATCCCGTGGAACCGCTCGCCGTCGCGGACGTCGTGGCAGTAGACGAACTCCTCGTGGGCGAGGATGTAGCGGTGGGCATGGACGATGCCCTTCGCCTTGCCCGTCGTCCCGGAGGTGTAGTAGAGCTGGGCCGGGTCGTCGGCGGAGGTGTCCTCGCAGACGTGGTCGGTGGGGTGCCCGGCCAACAGGCCGTCGCCCTTGTCGAGGACGAGCAGCTCATCGACCAGCGAGGCGTCGAATCGCGGCGCGTTGGCGGCGTCGGTGATCAGCAGTCGCGGGGTCGAGTCCTCGAGCCGGTGGCGGATCCCGTCGTCGCCGTAGAGGACCGACATCGAGAGCAGGATCGCGCCCAGCTTCCAGGTGCCGAAGAAGACGGCCGCGGTCTCCGGGGTGGGAGGGAGGACGACCGCGACCCGGTCGCCCTTCTCGACCCCGTGCGCGCGCAGCATGTGCGCGGCCTGGTTCGAGAGGTCCTGGAGCTCGCCCCAGTCGAGCTCCCGCGTCGCCCCGTCGTAGCGCTCCCAGACGATCGCCGGCTTCGAGCGCGGATGCTTGTCGCAGATGTCCGCGGCGATGTTGTAGCGCGCCGGGACCGTCCACTCGTGCTCCGAGCACGCCTGCTCGTACGACTCGACCACGACCGCAGCCTACCCCGCTAGATTTTGAAGTCCACACGCGGCTGTGGCGGAACTGGTAGACGCGCGGCGTTCAGGTCGCCGTGCCCGCAAGGGCGTGGGGGTTCGACTCCCTCCAGCCGCACTCTCCGGTCGGACTACGGCCCCTCGATCGGCTCGGGCCGCCCCATGTGGAATCCCTGGCCGAAGGTGGCGCCCATCGAGTGCACGAGCTCGAGCGTCTTCTCGTCCTCGATCCCCTCGGCGATCGTCCAGAGGCCGAACTCGCGGGCGATGTCGATGATCGCCTTGACGACGGTGCGGTCATCGACGGAGTCGACCAGCCCGTTGACGAAGCCGCGGTCGATCTTGATGAAGCTGACCGGAAGCGAGCGCAGATAGGTGAACGAGCCCCAACCGACGCCGAAGTCGTCGAGCGCAAGGCGCGCGCCGGCGCGCGTGATCTCCTCGGCGAACTCGCGCGCCCCCTCCAGGAACGTCGCGTCGGCTGTCTCGGTGATCTCGAACACCACCCGGCGCGCCGCCTCCGGCGCGGCCCCGAGGAGATCGGAGATCCGCTTCCGGGCCTCCGGGTCGCACATCGTCACCGCCGAGACGTTCACCTGGGCCGGCATCTGGGGCGCGAGCTCCAGCGCGCGGCCGACCATCAGCACGTCGATCTGCTGGACGAGCCCATAGCGCTCGGCGGCGGGCAGGAACCTGTCCGGGATCGCCAGCTCGGCGGGCTCCCCGCGCGTGCGCATCCGGGCGAGCAGCTCGGTCGCGGCCTGCGCGCCGGTCTCCAGGTTGACGATCGGCTGCGCGTACGCCAGCAGCCGTCCCTCGGAAACCGCCGAGCCGATCCGCTCGGTCCACTCGCGCCGCTCGTCCCGCTCGCCGTCGCGCTCCTTGCGCTCCGTGATGTCGGTGGCGATCGTGCAGGTTTCGGCCGGGACGCCACGCTCGTCGGGGAGCGCGAAGGTGACCGTCATGTAGGTGCGCTCATCGCCGTCGCGGGAGAGCACTGACTCGTCGTAGACCGGCTCACCCTCGCTCGCGGCCTGGCGGTCGTTGAGGCGCTGGGACTCGGCGATCTCCGGCGGGAAGACGTCGGCGCACCGCTTGCCGATCAGCCCCCCTTCCGGCAGGTCGACGACCCGCTCGGACTCCGCGTTGCTCATCAGGTAGCGGCCGTCGAGGTCCTTGACGGTGATCATCGACGGCGTGTTGTCCATGATCGCCCGCATCCGCCGCTCGCTCGCCCCCAGGGCCTGCTCGACCTTCGCGCGCTCGGTGACGTCGTGGCAGACGCCGACCAGCGCCTCGGCCGAGCCGTCCGGTCCCGGGATCACCCGTCCCTGTGAGAGCAGGGTCCGCTCGACGCCGTCGGCGCGGACGATCCGTTCCTCGAACACGAACGGCTTCAGCGTGTCGAGCGAGCGGGCGATGTTCGCCCAGACCCGCTCGCGGTCGTCGGCGTGGATGCGTTCGACGAAGGCGTCGACCGTGCCGCCGAACTCCCCCGGCCGCAGGCCGTAGATGCGATGCAGCTCGTCGGACCAATGGACGCGCCCCGAGGCGACGTCCCACCTCCAGATCCCGAATCCCGCGATCCGCTCCGCCTCGCCGAGCAGCGCGACGAACTCGCCGGCCGAGGGCGGGTCCGAAGTCTGGGAATCGAGCTGACGCATCGTGCGCAACGTCACATGAGTGGTGCGGCAATCCTACCCCGGGGCGGCGATTCGGCCAGCTATCGTGGCGGCGGTGGACGACCCCGCCCAGCGTTCGCTGAGCGCCATCGGGACGGTCGCGTTCGTGCTTTTCCTGGTCGGTGGTCTCGCCGCGGGGCTTGCGCTGCGCCACGGCCCCGCCGACTCGCCGAAGCGCGCAGCGCTCGAGGAGGTTGCCGCGAACCCGAACCTCGTCGTCCTGATGACCGACGACCAGACGCTCGAGCAGATGAGCGCCCTGCCGCGGACGCGGGAGCTGATCGGCGGCCGGGGCGTGAGCTTCAAGCGCTTCTACGTGACCGACCCGCTCTGCTGTCCGTCGCGCGCGACCTTCCTCACCGGCCAGTACGCGCACAACACCGGCGTGATCTCGAACGGCGGCCCGAACGCGCTCGAGGCCCTCGACGAGTCCGAGACGCTCGGCGTCTGGCTGCAGCGGGCCGGCTACCGGACGGCGTTCGTCGGCAAGTACCTCAACGACTACGGCCTCGACGACCCCGAGCGGGTGCCGCCCGGGTGGAGCGAGTGGCGGGCGCTGCTCGAGCCGACGACCCAGAACTACTTCGACTACGACATCAACGAGGACGGCGCCGTCACCCACTACGGCACCGCCTCCGGGGACTACAAGACGCGGGTGATCGGGCACCTCGCCGTCGGTGCGATCCGCCACGCGACCCAGGCCGGCCGGCCGCTGTTCCTCTACGTCGGCTTCAACGCCCCGCATGCCCCGAGCACCCCGGCGCCGCGCGACGCGGGCTCGCTCGAGGGCGTCAGCGCTCCGCGCTCGCCCGCGTTCGACGAGGCCGACCTCTCCGACAAGCCGAGCTTCCTGCGCGACCGTCCGCCGCTCGGCGCCGGGGCGATCGCCCGGATCGACTCGCGCCGCCAGCGGACGCTCGAGTCGCTCGCCGAGGTCGATCGGCAGGTCGCACTGATCGTCGACGAGCTGCGCGAACGGGGCGAGCTGCGCGACACCTACGTCGTCTTCACCTCCGACAACGGATATCTCGACGGCGAGCACCGGATCGAGTTCGGCAAGCTCCTCCCCTACGAGCCGTCCGCCCGGGTCCCCCTGTTGATCCGCGGTCCGGGGATTCCGCCCGGCAAGACCTCCGACGCACTGGTCGGCAACGTCGATCTCGCGCCGACGATCGCCCAGGTCGCGGCCGCGAAACCGGCGCTGACCGTAGACGGGCACTCCCTGCTCTCGCTGGCGCGCAACCCTGACCGCTCCAGCGACCGGGCCCTGCTGCTCGAGTCGCTGGTCCGCGACCGCTCCACCTATTACGGCTACCCCTACGCGGCGATCCGCAGCGGCAACCTCCTCTACGTCGAGTACGAGACCGGCGACGAGGAGCTCTACAACCTGGTCCGCGATCCCGACGAGCTCGAGTCGCTGGCCGATGACCCCGACTACGCGGACAAGCGGGCGGCGTTTGCCGCCGGCCTCGATCAGCTCCGCGACTGCCGCGGGCGCGACTGTGAGGTCAAGGTGCGGCCAACCGGGAGGTGAACACCGGCGCCGTCGAGCCAGCGCTCGATCTGCGTCCCGACCGTGGACAGGTCGGGCACGGCCACCCGCTCGCGGGTGCCGAGGTTCTCAAGCGTCGAGGGCCCGTCGGCGTGGACGTGGATCACGAACGTGTGGCGGTTCAGCGCCCGAGCGCCAGGCTCGCCGACCTCCATCCGCTCTGCGCTTCGCTCTTGCATGCAAGCTCCGTTCCGAGATCCGACTTGTCGCAGCGACGGTAGCCCGCGGCGCTTGTCAACCGCTTATCGGGCCGCTGAAGCGCCCATTTAGAGGCGCTCGCCGGCGAGCAGTCGCGCCTGCAGGCGGGCGGTCGCCTCGGACGGCTCGACCCCCAGCCGCTCGACCAGCTCGCGCCGGCACTCCAGGTACTGGCGCAGCGCGTGGCCGGTGCGCCCGGCGCGCGCGTAGGCGACGATCAGGGCCCGGTGGGCTCCCTCGTTGAGGGGATCGATGTCGACCAGCTCGCGGGCGAGGTCGGCGGCCCCGGCGTGATCGCCCGCGCGCTCGCGCACCCCGACGGCGGCGCTCAGAACCGCGATGTGACGGTCGACCAGCCGCTCCCGGAACGCGGCGGCCCAGTCGGAATAGCGCTCCTCGGGCAGCGGCTCGCCCGCCCACAGCCCGCGCGCCCGCTCGAGCAGCGCCGCCTGCTCCTGCTCGCGCTCGCCGAGCGCGAGCTCGGCCGCCGCACGGAACTCCTCCGCGTCGACCGCGGCGCGTCCGCCGAGGTCGAGCCGATAGGCGTGGTCGCCGCTCTCGATCATGCTCCGCTCCGCCCCGGGCAGGTCGAGGACCCGGCGGGCGCGCGAGACCGAGACGTGCAGGCTGTCGCGAGCGCCGTCCACCGAGCGGTCCGGCCACAGCGCCTCGAAGATCACGTCCTCGGGCACCGGCTGCCCGCCGTGAACGAGCAGCAGGCGCACGAGCCGGGTGTCGATCGGGCGCTTCCAGCTCTCCTCGCCGATCTCCCAGCCGCCGCGCGAGACGCCGAAGCCGCCGAGCAGCTTGAACCGCAGCTGGGGAGGCGAGTGCTGCAGGCGCCGACGCGTCGCGGTGGCCGCTGAGGCGACCCGCTCGTCGGGATCCTTTGCCAGGTCGTCAAGGCGCGAGATGACCGCCGGATGGTCGGCCGCGAGTGCCGCCGACAGGGCGGCCCGCCTGACGGTCGGCTCCGGATGGTCGGCGAACGCGACCAGGGCCTCGCCCTCCGGAAAGGCGCGCTCCAGGGCCGCGATCGCCGTGCTCGGGTCGATCGTTCCGTCCGCCAGCACCTGCCAGAGCAGCGGCTCGAGCTGGCGCCAGTGAGCGCGGACGACCTGGTGGGCGTTGTTGCCGGCTTCGTCCAGGCACAGCCGGAGGTTGTCGCCGGCCGCCTCGGACTCACCCGAACGGTGGTCGAGCCAGGCGCGCGTCGCGATCAGGCGAGCGCGGTGGTAGTGGCCCGATTCGCCCGGATACTGCTCGTCGAGCGCCGCTTGGGCGTTGTCGATCGCCATACGCGCGCGATCGGGCGACCCACTCTCCGCGAGCGCGATCGACGCGTCCAGAGCGGCCCAGTCGCGGAAGCACACGGGGCCCGGGCGGACCTGCGCCAGTGCGCGGTCGGCCGCCCCCACCGCCTCGGTCGCGTCCCCGCGCGCGGCGGCGACGAACGCCATCACGGAGTGGCGGCTGATGCTGCGCCATCCGGCTCCCTCGGGCGCGCTTGTTCGTCCGAGCTCGACCTCGGCTTCGGCCAAGTCCCCTCGCTGGGCGAGCAGCGCGGCGCGCTGCAGCTGGGCGTCTCGGGCGACGAACCCGAGGCCGCGCCGCTCCGCCTCGCGATGGCTGCGCTCGAACCACTCCATCGCCTCGTCGACCTCCCCGATGTCGAGGTACACCAGGGCGGTGATCAACTGCCCGAAGGCGAGGCGCCCGTGCGGATCGTGGCGCTCGAGCTGGCGAATGGTCGAGTCCGGGTCGGCAATCGCTGCGTCGGCCCGGCCCGCCGGGAGATCAACCAGCAGAGCCGCCAGCTCCCCGACGTGCTGGAACACGGCAGCGGTCTTCGCGTCACCCCGCAGACCGCTCGCGAGGCTCGCCGCCTCATCCCTCCGGCCCAAGGCCGTGAGCCCGAGGACCTTGTACCAAGCCACCCCGGCCACTCCCGGGTGCCCCCTCGGCGCCTCAGGACCGTCCCAGCCCTCGGCCAGCCCGACCATCTCGTCGAACCTGCCGGCCCAGAACAGCGCCTGGGCGAGGAACATGCGCGCCAGCCATTCGTGCCTGGCGTCGTCCGCCTCGCGGTACCCGGCAACCGCATCGCGCAACGGTTCGAGGGCGCGTTCGTGCTCGCCCGCCCCCCACTTGAGCTCCCCTTCGAGCATCCGGATCGTCGGCAACCGCTGGACGTCGGGCGGAAGCTGCGTCAGCCATTGGGTCAAGAGCTCCGGGGATGTCCTCAGGAGAACCGGGCCCTCACGCCCGATGGCGGCGACGGCCTCTGGCCAACTCTCGGCAGCGAGCCAGTGCTCGATCGCGCCGATCCTGTCCCCCGTCTCGGCAACGGCTGGAGCGACCGCGGCGTTCAGGCGCCTGCGTTCATCATCCCCCCTCCGTGCGCGGAGGCACTCGATCAGGAACTCCCGCAGCAACGGGTGGTATGCAAAGGCGCCCGAGCCGTCGACGTAGCGAACGAGCATTCCGGCCCGCTCGATGCGGCCCGCGAATTCCTCGGGCAGCTCGAGGGCGGCCGCCACGGCGGGGGTGACAACTTGGGCGATGCTCGAATCGATCGCCGCCTCGCGGAGCCTCGGCTCGAGCGAGTCCAGCACCTCCTCGGAGAGGTAGGAGCGCAGATCGGGCGCCGAGCCCAGGTTGTCGAGTGACCCGACGCCACCCTCCCCGCGCGGCTGCTCGGCCAGCGCCGCGGCAAGCGCGATGCCGAGCGGCCACCCCTCGGTGGCCCGCATCATCTCGTCGACTCGCTCCGGTGACGGGTCGGCCCCCGACCGCTGCCGCATCAGGTTCGCGCATTCCTCCGAGTCGAACACGAGATCGGCCGCATGGACCTCCCGCAGGCGACCGGCGGCCCGGGGCTTGGCGAGGCGGAGGTCCAGGCGCCGCCGAGTGGCCACCGCAACGCGCAGCGCCCCATGTTCCGCCCTCAGGAGCTCGCCGAGCAGGCGCAGCGACTCGTCGCCGCCATCCAGGCGCTCGGCGTCGTCGATCACCAGCACCAGAGGCTCGACCAGCAGCCGACCGAGCTCGGCGATCAACTCGCGCGTGGCCGCCAGCGGCGCGAACTGCTCGGGCCCGCTCACCAGGCGCTCCGCGAGCGCATCGGACGCGCCTGGGACCGCGGCGGCGATCGCCCGCACGATGCGCAGCAGCAGCACGCCCGGCGACCGGTCGCTGTCCGAGCACGCGATCCACGCGCTCGGCGTCGGGGACCCCTCGAGCGCCAGCTCGAGGATCGTCGTCTTGCCGGAGCCGCCGCCGGCGGTGAGGATGACGCCTCCTGCGTCGAGGGCGTCGCGAACCCCGCCGGCCACCCTTGGCCGTGAGAGTCGAACCCCCTTTAGCGCTCCACCCGGTTCCTTCGCAGGCATGGCTGTGTGCGTTCGAGGCGTCCTCCGATCATACGCGCCGTCGCCAGTCCCGCAAGCAACGTGGCCGTCTGTCCGGGGTGGTGCCTACTGCCCGGCAGTCAGAGGGCGAGCTCGCATCCGACCTGCACGTCGCTTGGGTCCATCCGGAAGCCGTCGCCGGTCCCCGGTCCGCACAGCAGCGTGTCGATGGTGAGGTCTCCCGTCGCGGCTGATGAGCGTGTCGTCGCCGTCGAGCCCGCGGAGCAGGTTCGCAACGCGATCGGCGGCTACCGCCCGCAGGATGTCGTTGTCGGACCCGCCGGTGGCGTTCTCCATGTTGAGATCCAGATCGCCCTCCTCGGCTGCGGTGGACGATCCGCTCCGGTTCGGATCGGAGCCGTCGTTGCGCCTGTCGTCCAGATTCACGGCCACGGACGTCGTCCGATCCGAGTAGCTCATCGTGTCGACCCCGCCCTGGCCGTTGACCGTGTCGGCGCCGAGCCGGCCGGAGAGGGTGTCGTCCCCGCCCTCGCCGAAGAGCTCGTTCGCGAGGCTGCTGCCGACCAGCAGGTCGGCGCCCTGGCCGCCGCGAACGTTCTCGGTCGTCATTGTGACGTTGTCGCCCTCGTTGATCGCCGTCTCGCCGTCGTTGGCGACGTCGTCGAGGCGAACGACGAGGTCGGCCGTCCGCGACGCGTAGGTCGCGATGTCCACGCCGCCGCCGCCGTCCATCACGTCGGCGCCCCCCGCGCCGTCGAGCGTGTCGTCGCCGGCGTCGCCGCGGAGGTAGTCGTTCTCGCCGCCGCCGAGCAGGACGTCGTTCGACGCGGCCCCGTCGAGCGAGTCGGCTCCGGCGCGGCCCATCAGCCGGTTGGCGTCGATGGTGCCGACCAGGCCGTCGGGCCCGTTCGAGCCGATCACGTGCTCGATGTCGGCGCCGACGTTGTCGCGGGTCCCGGTCGCGCCGTAGTCGATCCAGATATTGCCGTCGTCGGCGCTCCCGTTCGGATTGCTCACGACGCCGTAGGACCCGAATTCGTCGACGTACCAGTGGTCGGTGTAGTCGACGGTGTCGGTCCCGGCGCCCCCGTTCATAACGTCGGCGCCCCAGCGCCCGTCGAGGGTGTCGTCGCCGTTCTCGCCCTCGAGCCTGTCGTCCGGGTTGTGGCCGAGCAGGGTGTCGTTTCCGTCGCGGCCCCAGGCCTCGCCGCCGTTGAAGCTGACCTCGAGCCTGTCGTTGGCCGGCCCGCCAAGGATTCGCTCGACATCCGAGTGGACGTTGTCGAACTCGCCGGCAGAGCCGTCGTTGGGCGCATCGTCGTGGGCGGTGACCGTGAGCGGCGCCACCGCCGAGGAGCCCGCGTAGTCGACGTCATCGGCGCCGCCGGCGCCGCCGTACATGTCGTCGGCTCCGAAGCCTCCGATCATGTGATCGTCCTCGGGCCCGCCGTCGAGGTAGTCGGCGTCGAAGCCGCCGAGCATCGTGTCGCCGCCCCCGCCTCCGAGCAGGGAGTCGGTCCCGAATCCGCCCTCCAGGCGGTCGTTCGTGTCGCCGCCCTCGAGCGTGTCCGGTCCGTCGAGGCCGGTCAGGACATCGAACCCGCCGAGCCCGACCAGCGTGTTCGCGCCGTTGTTCCCGGTCAGCGTGTCGCCGGCGTCGGTGGCGCGGACGATCTCGACGTCAGCCCGGGCGTTGTCGCCCTCGCCGGAGCCCCCGTCGTTGGCGAAGTCGTCGAGCGACACGGTGACCGGCGTCGACCGCGACGAGTACGAGATGGTGTCGTTGGTGGCGCCACCGCCGGCCATGAAGTCCGCGCCGCCCCGGCCGTCGATGAAGTCGGCACCGAACGGGCCGGAGCTCCCGAAGAGCGGATCGCCGGTGATCTCGTCATTGGCGCTGCTGCCCTTGATCAGGTCCGATCCCGTTCCGCCCTCGATTCGCGACGGGCGATGCGTCCTCATGTCGATCTGGTCGTCACCGCCGTTGAGCTGGGCGTCGACGTCGAGGGGCCGGCCGTCCGGCATCGTGGTCGGGCAGGTCGCCTGGGTCGACGTCACCAGGGTGCAGATCGAATACACGCCGGTGATCGTGGCGCCGGGCCCCATCTCCAGGAACGTGTAGGTGCCGCCGCTCTGGCTGACCTGGACGTTGTTGTTCTCCGTGTTGCCGCCTACGTAGAGCAGGTTGCTGTCGGTGCACGGCCCGGGGTTGCAGCCCGAAGCGTTCTGGGCGATCGAGGCCGCGGATGCCGGGGCCGCCGTCAGCGCGACCCAGCCGGCGACGACGACGGCGAGTAGCGAAACCTCCAGCTTGCCGGTCAAGGGAGCGCGACCTCGCATCCGACCTGCACGTCGCTGGGGTCCATCCGGAAGCCGTCGCCGGCCCCCGGCCCGCACTGCAGCGTGTCGATGGTCGAGGTCCCCTCGCGGCTGAAGAGCGTGTCGTCGCCGTCGAGGCCGCGGAGCAGGTTCGCAACGCCGTTAGCGGTCACCGCCCGCAGGATGTCGTTGTCGGACCCGCCGGTGGCGTTCTCCATGTTGAGGTCCAGATCGCCCTCCTCGGTCGCGGTGGACGATCCGCTCCCGTTCGGATCGGCGCCGTCGTTGCGCCTGCCGTCGATGTTCACGGCCACGGGCGTGGTCCGATCCGAGTAGCTCATCGTGTCGACCCCGCCCTGGCCGTTGACCGTGTCGGCGCCGAGCCGGCCGGAGAGGGTGTCGTCCCCGCCCTCGCCGAAGAGCTCGTTCGCGAGGCTGCTGCCGACCAGCAGGTCGGCGCCCTGGCCGCCGCGAACGTTCTCGGTCGTCATCGTGACGTTGTCGCCCTCGTTGATCGCCGTCTCGCCGTCGTTGGCGACGTCGTCGAGGCGAACGACGAGGTCGGCCGTCCGCGACGCGTAGGTCGCGATGTCCACGTCGCCGCCGCCGTCCATCACGTCGGCGCCCCCCGCGCCGTCGAGCGTGTCGTCGCCGGCGTCGCCGCGGAGGTAGTCGTTCTCGCCGCCGCCGAGCAGGACGTCGTTCGACGCGGCCCCGTCGAGCGAGTCGGCTCCGGCGCGGCCCATCAGCCGGTTGGCGTCGATGGTGCCGACCAGGCCGTCGGGCCCGTTCGAGCCGATCACGTGCTCGATGTCGGCGCCGACGTTGTCGCGGGTCCCGGTCGCGCCGTAGTCGATCCAGATATTGCCGTCGTCGGCGCTCCCGTTCGGATTGCTCACGACGCCGTAGGACCCGAATTCGTCGACGTACCAGTGGTCGGTGTAGTCGACGGTGTCGGTCCCGGCGCCCCCGTTCATGACGTCGGCGCCCCAGCGCCCGTCGAGGGTGTCGTCGCCGTTCTCGCCCTCGAGCCTGTCGTCCGGGTTGTGGCCGAGCAGGGTGTCGTTTCCGTCGCGGCCCCAGGCCTCGCCGCCGTTGAAGCTGACCTCGAGCCTGTCGTTGGCCGGCCCGCCAAGGATTCGCTCGACATCCGAGTGGACGTTGTCGAACTCGCCGGCAGAGCCGTCGTTGGGCGCATCGTCGTGGGCGGTGACCGTGAGCGGCGCCACCGCCGAGGAGCCCGCGTAGTCGACGTCATCGGCGCCGCCGGCGCCGCCGTACATGTCGTCGGCTCCGAAGCCTCCGATCATGTGATCGTCCTCGGGCCCGCCGTCGAGGTAGTCGGCGTCGAAGCCGCCGAGCATCGTGTCGCCGCCCCCGCCTCCGAGCAGGGAGTCGGTCCCGAATCCGCCCTCCAGGTGGTCGTTCGTGTCGCCGCCCTCGAGCGTGTCCGGTCCGTCGAGGCCGGTCAGGACATCGAACCCGCCGAGCCCGACCAGCGTGTTCGCGCCGTTGTTCCCGGTCAGCGTGTCGCCGGCGTCGGTGGCGCGGACGATCTCGACGTCAGCCCGGGCGTTGTCGCCCTCGCCGGAGCCCCCGTCGTTGGCGAAGTCGTCGAGCGACACGGTGACCGGCGTCGACCGCGACGAGTACGAGATGGTGTCGTTGGTGGCGCCACCGCCGGCCATGAAGTCCGCGCCGCCCCGGCCGTCGATGAAGTCGGCACCGAACGGGCCGGAGCTCCCGAAGAGCGGATCGCCGGTGATCTCGTCATTGGCGCTGCTGCCCTTGATCAGGTCCGATCCCGTTCCGCCCTCGATTCGCGACGGGCGATGCGTCCTCATGTCGATCTGGTCGTCACCGCCGTTGAGCTGGGCGTCGACGTCGAGGGGCCGGCCGTCCGGCATCGTGGTCGGGCAGGTCGCCTGGGTCGACGTCACCAGGGTGCAGATCGAATACACGCCGGTGATCGTGGCGCCGGGCCCCATCTCCAGGAACGTGTAGGTGCCGCCGCTCTGGCTGACCTGGACGTTGTTGTTCTCCGTGTTGCCGCCTACGTAGAGCAGGTTGCTGTCGGTGCACGGCCCGGGGTTGCAGCCCGAAGCGTTCTGGGCGATCGAGGCCGCGGATGCCGGGGCCGCCGTCAGCGCGAACCAGCCGGCGATGATGACGGCGGCGAGGACGACGCTGTGTGCCACGGAGGGAAGCCTGATACTCAGCACGCTGCCGACCGTACGAGCCGCCGCTTATCAAACGCTTATCGCGCGATCGAGCGCGGAAATGGCATGGCTCGGAGACAAAAAAGACCGCCGGAAGAGACGTCGCGCGCTGCCCGGCCGCCGCAATTCGGGCCGCTAGACTGGCCACCTCGCGCCGCTATCGTCTAGGGGACTAGGACGCCGCCCTCTCACGGCGGAAACCCGGGTTCGAATCCCGGTAGCGGTGCCTCTGAAACCCGCATAGACAAGCGGGTTTTCGTCAAAAAAGGGCTCCGCGGGGCACTCCGCGGGGCACGCAGCCGGAAGTGACCGCACCGAAAGGACGGCTCTCGGTTTGCTGTTCCTCGCGGGCGAGCTAGACGAGCGGCTGGGGCGGGGGGAGGCAAACGGCCGTGAGGTCACGACGACGCGATGAGGGCGCCGTGGCGACGACTGACGGCAACCCGGGTTACTTTCGGACCTTGACTTCCTCACAGCCCGTGGGCTTCGGGTCAACCCGGTCGATCTTCGCAATGTCCTCGCCCTTCCCGCACGCAATCGACTTATCGCGCTCGCCATCTGTCGCAACGAAGACGTCATCAACGTCCTTGTACCCGAAGAACGTGTCCGGTCCACCGCCGCCGATGACGGTCGCTCCGTCTTTGGTTCCATCGTGCACACGGCCGGGCGCGGTGTGGGATAGTCGGGGTGGCTTGCAATCCAAGGAGGGAACGAGATGCGCCTCACTGGTCGTCGCTCGAGCGACACGCGGACGGGAGAGCCGGTCGCGACGCGGCCTCGCCGACGGGCATGGATCGGGGTCGCGGCGGCTGTGATGGCGCTCGCATCGGGGTGGGGCGCCGCGACGGCGCAGGCAGCGACGACGAGCGTCTTCTACAACGACGTCAACAACGTGGCGGCCGACCCGTTCCCGTTCGGTTCGCTGACGTTCGGCGCGGGCAACATCGCCGTCGGACAGAACATGATGTCCTCCCTCACGAGCGGCAATCACAACATCGGTGTCGGCTTCAACGCACTGAGGGTGGTGACGACGGGCGACGGGAACGTGGCCTACGGCGAGAACACCCTGGCCGATATCACGACCGTTGACGGAAACACCGCGATCGGCTCGATCGCGCTCCAGAACAACGTGCAGGATCGCATGACCGCGATCGGCGAGCACGCCCTCTTCGCCAACACGACCGGCCTAGGGAACACGGCGGTCGGCTCCTCGTCCTTGCGCAGCAACACGACCGGGTTCCAGAACACGGCCATCGGGCTGGACGCGCTGCGGGCCAGCACGGGCAACTACAACTTCGCGGGCGGCTACCAAGCGCTGCGCAGCAACACGGACGGAGCGTCGAATACGGCCACCGGCCGTCAGGCACTGTTGAACAACACCAGCGGCAGCCAGAACACCGCGTCGGGTACGAACGCGTTGCTTGCGAACACGACCGGGGGGTACAACGTCGCCACCGGCTACCAGGCGCTGGTGGGAAACAAGACTGGCGGCGGCAACGTCGCCTCCGGCGGCAACACCATGCTCAGCAACACCACCGGCTCCAACAACGTCGGCATCGGCTGGACGGCGCTGTTCAACAACACGACCGGCAGCAACAACACCGGCCTGGGCTCCGAGTCGCTGCTGGCATCGCAGACCGGCAACAACAACACCGGCCTCGGCCGGCGCGCCCTCCTAAGGACCACGGGGGCCAACAACATCGGCGTCGGATACCTGGCCGGTTGGCTCGGGACCGGCGGCAGCTACAACATCGCGATCGGCAACAAGGGCGTCAAGAGCGAGTCCCGCGCGATCCGGATCGGCACCACTGGCGACCAGACCTCCGCCTACCTCGCCGGCGTCTACGGCGTCGTGCCTCCGGGGACGAAGAAGACGGTCGTCGTCAACGCCAACGGGCAGCTCGGGACCACGACGACCGCCGCCGCTCGGAGCGCCTCGAGCGACGACGAGCTCGCCGCGCTGCGCGCCGAGAACCGCCGCCAAGGGAACACGCTGCGACGGCAGCAGCGCGAGCTCGACTCGCTCCGGCGCGAGATGGAGGCGCTCCAGGGACGCTGACGTCGACGGTCAGGCGGCGGCGGGATCGCGTCTCAGCGGTAGCGCGATAGGGACGCTTCGGACGAGAGCGCAGACGTCGCGCTCCGCATGAAAGGCGCAACTTTCTTGGGAGATACTGCGGTGGCGATGTCACAAGAGAACGTGGAGATCGTTCGCCGGGGCTTCGAAGCCTGGAACGAGGGCGGATCGGAGTTGGCCAAGGAGTTCTGGGCAGAGGACATTGAGTTCCACGACCCCCCGAACCTTCCGACTCGACCGTGGTGCGGGGGCGGGATGCAGTGGCTGCCCATCTGACAGATCAGGCCAAGGTCGTCGGCGAGCTGAAGTTGACCCCCGTCGATGTGAGAACGCAGGGTGATGCAGTGGGACTGCGGCTTGAGCTGACCATCCGTGGGGCCGAAAGCGGCGTTGACGTTCCGGGCGAAATGGCCCAGGTGGTCGAGGTCGCGGATGGCAGGATTCAGCGTATCCGGGTGTTCATGACCTGGGCCGAAGCCCTCGAAGCCGCCGGGCTGTCGGAGTAGCTGCGCGGTCACGCCGCGACCTCAATCACCGGCAGAGCGAGTCCCTCCCGTTTATCTGTGAATCGGTGGCGGCCCTGGTACTGGCGTCCCCGAGGGCCGAGCGGGATACTGCGCGGGCGATGTCGGAGGACGAAAACCTCGCGGTCGTCCGCAGAACCATCGAAAGCTTCGTGAATGACGTCGAGACGTGGCTCGACACGCTCGATCCGCGGTCAAGTGGTATCCCCAGGAGGAGCACCAAACCCTCTTGGTCGGTCGGGATGCTGCCGGGAGGCGCCGCGAACGCTGGCGCGAGACATTTCAGGAGGGAACTTACGGCCTCGAGATCCAGGAGCTGAGGGGGAACGGGGAGAATGTGTTCTCCGTCCTCCGCGAATGGGGCCGAGGTCGGGGGAGCGGGATCGAGGTTGAGGACCATGACTATGCGCACTGGAAAGTGCGCAACGGGAAAATCGCGTACTGCTACGAGTACGGGACCCGCGCCGAGGCCCTCGAAGCCGCCGGGCTGTCGGAGTAGCGCTCAGAAGTAGCGCTTTGGACGACTTGGAGCCACATCTTCCATCTATCGGCGGGCCCTGCGCCCAGCTTGAAAGTGTGTCGCTTTGGACGAGAACCACATGATTTTGGGGGCGCGGCTTCGCTTTGCGGGAGTGCTAAGGGCGAGGGGCGAAAGGCTCCGGTAGCTCCACCACAAGGCGGTTGCTCCGAGCGGCTCACTAGAACGAGGCCCGCCTTGCGTGGGCCTCGCGCCTTGCATCTCCGCGCGTAAGGCGAGAGGGTGGGCTGACCACCCACGGAGGGAGACCCCATGCGCGGACTTCGCACCCACCTGACTTACGCGAACGTGATCTCGACGCTCTGCTTGGTCCTGATCGTCGGAGGCGGCGCCGCCTACGCTGCGAACACGGTCGGCAGCTCGGACATCATCGACGGGCAGGTCTACTCCGCCGACGTGCGCAATGACACGCTCACGGGCGGAGGACTCGCCGCCACCGACCTGCGCAGCAGCTCGGTCACGACGGCCGAGATCGCCGACAACCAGGTCCGCAGCGGCGACGTGCGCGACGAGGGCCTCTCGGGAGGGGGGCTCGCCGCGATTGACCTCGGTCCTGGCTCGGTTGGGTCCTCCGAGGTTGCCGCGGACTCGCTGAGCAGCGCCGACATCGCCAACGGCGGCCTCAACGACGAGGACGTCGGACAGTTGGCGATCGTCAACTTCGCGGGCACCATCGGCAACGTCCCCCACAACAACTGCGTGGACAGGGCCGTCACTGGGATCGACGTGCAGACCGATCACCTGATGCTCACCCCGAGCTTTCACGACGCGAGCGCCGGCCTGGTCTACGGCGCCCAGTACAAGGAGCAACTCGGCACGATGGACATCACGGTCTGCAATCCCACCAATTCCGATATCGACGATGGGACGACCCACTTCAACCTGCTCGTGATCGACGCTCAGTAGCGAATGAGCTACGGACCGGCCAGGTGCTCGCGCCAGTCGGACGTGATCTTGTCGAGCATCGCGTCGAAGCCCGAGCATGTCCACCACGAGAAGTAGTGCGTTTCGTCCAAGCGCTACTTCTTTAGACCCGCGGCTTTGAGCGCTCTTTCCTTGTCGAGGAAGCTACGGACGCTGGTGACCTTCCCGTCTCGCACCGAAGCGACCCACGCCCAGACGAGGAACTGCGTCTTCGGTTCGATCTGACCGAGCGGGGCACCGGCAACCGTCATCAAAGACAGCCTTGTCGCCGCCGAGGTCAATGACCGCATGGCGGCCTCAGGCAGAACGCGAGCTTCGGTCCGCCGTCGGCGTCGAAGAGCCTTCCAACCCGGTTGACGATGCCCTGGTCGTAGCGGACTGCCGGCTTTGCGCGCGGCCCGTCAGTGGTGAAGACGACGATCGCGACGTCCTTTGCGGGCAGGTAGGTGACGAGGCCTTTGTAGCCGAACAGGTGCGGGTTGTTGTAGATCCAGCGGTTGGAGACGCCGCTGCCCATCGCGTAGTGGAACGCCTCCGTCTGGCCGCCGAGGCCAACGTTCTCCGACCCCACCTGAACCGCATGCGACCGGCGCGAGACGAGGGCGCCGGTGCCGAGGGCGTTTGCCCATTTGCCGAGGTCGCCGATCGTCGAGGTGGCGTTCGCCGCGCGCCGCAGAATGCTCGGCGACCAGGAGGTCGAGTCCTCGTAGAAGCCGCGCTCCCTCGTGAATCCGTGCAGCACCGGCGGCCGGATGTAGGGGCCCACCCGCATCGCGCTTTGTCTCATCCCGAGCTCGTCCCAGATCCGCTCCTGCATGAGCCGCTCGACCGGCTCCCCGCCGACGCGGCGCAGGACCTTGCCGAGGAGCAGGAAGTTCGTGTCCGAGAACGCCCAGCTCGAGCCCGGCGGCTCGAACAGCGGCGGCAGGCTGAAGGCGAGGCTCAGGATCTCGGCGACCTTCCAGCGCCGCTGCGGATCCTCATAGAACTGCTTGACGAAATCCGGGTGTGCCGCGTAGTGCGCGTACCCCGAAGTGCTTCGAGCCAGCATGCCGACGGTGACCTCATCGGCTTTGGGCAGGTCCGGGAACCATGTCGAGATCGGGTCGTCGAGGCTGACCCGGCCCTCGTCGACGAGCTGCAGCAGCAGGGTCACCGTCATCGACTCGGTCACGTTGCCGATCCTGAAGTGGTCCTTCGTCGTGGCGCGTACGCCGGGCTGCGCACGGCCCAACGCGCCGCGGACGAGCGGGCGCCCGTCAACCCAGACCCCGTAGATCGTGGACCGTAGGGGCGACTTCTCGTACTGCGCCTCGACCGCCCGAGCAACCTGTTTCCCACCCACGGCCGCGGCGCCGGCGGTCTGCGAGGCGCCGGTTGCGAGCGAGAGGGCGGCCAGAAGCCCAACGGCAGATCTCGAAGCGACCCCCCTCACCGCTCTCACCCTATCCGCAAGTGGGGCGGACGGGCAGGCGCTTTTACGCGAGATGTTTTCGGCGTGGGAGTTTCTTTCGCACCGAGGCTTTGGAGCCCAAGGGCGACCGCGATTGGGTTGTGGCCCCCTTCGGTTCCAAGCGAGGGGCCATCAGGAAAGAAGAGTCAAGATCCTCTCGAAGTCCGTGCACGGAGAGAAGTATCGCTTTGCCATGCTGAGTACGTGATTTTCGGCCGACTCCACCCCCCGGAATCACCCCCTACGCCGTTCCGGGGGTAGCGCCCAAAAGGACCAGTGATGCGGATCTCGACGCTCCGCCGCCGCCGCCCCCGCCCCCGCCACGATGTTTTGGGGACGGGGTCGGCAGCGGCTGCGCTGAGCGTCTGGGGTCAGACGGCCGGGGAGGTGGAGAGAGGAAGTCTGGTGAGAGGCGTGGAGTGTCGGGAGGTTCGTTCGTCTACGGGCACCTGTTCCCCGGCGCCCGTGATGAGGCGCGGGGCCCGGAGGGACGCGTACCTCGCGGCGGAACTGGCGCTGGACCCGCTTCCGGATCCGCGGAACGCATCTGGCTAGACGCCAATGTAGCTGCTACGCTTCTCGCCATGACGCTACATGCGAAAGACGACCAGGTCGGCGTCCGCGAGCTGCACGACCGGCTCAGTGAATACCTGGATCGCGTCCAGCAGGGATCCGCCGTCGTTGTGACGCGCCGTGGCCGGCCGATCGCGCGTCTGTCCTCGGTCGAGGGCGATGACGCGCTCGAGGACCTCGTCCGACGCGGGCTGGTCACGGCGCCGAAAGCGTCGCGGCGGGCGAAGCGGCCGCGGGTGCAGTCGCGAGGTTCGGTTTCGGACCTCGTCGCCGAGCAGCGGCGCTGAACCTCTACTTCGACACCTCGGCGCTGATCAAGCTGGTCGTCGCCGAAGACGGCTCCGCGCTTGCGTCGGAGATCTGGGACACAGGGCACCCGGCGGCGTCGAGCATCCTCGCCTACCCAGAGGGACGCGCCGCCCTCGCCGCCGCCCAGCGTGGTGGCCGGCTCACGGCGGCGGCTCACGCCAAGGCGGTCGAGGACTTCGAGGCGATCCAGGATGAGCTTCTCCTGGTCGGGGTCGACGCGCCACTTGCCCGGGAGGCGGGCGACCTGGCGGAGCAGCTCGGCCTGCGCGGTTACGACGCCGTCCATCTCGCCAGCGCCCTCGCGCTCGGCGACCCGACCACCGTCGTCAGCTGGGACGAGGCGCTCCGCCGTGCCGCAGCCGGCGCCGGGTGCGCGACCGCACCGGTCACTTGAGTAGCCGTTGGATTGGGATCCACAAATCGGATCCCGGTAGCGGTGCTTCTAGTTGCTCCTGGTCGCCTGAATTATGCCCGCGCAGTTGTCGCTGCCGCCGGGGAGGACCATCCCCGTCGCCTCGATGACGATCGTGGCGGTCTGGAAGTCGCCGAGCGGGGAGATGGTGAAGCGGTTCGTCGAGATCGGCGCGGGGATCGAGCCGGCGCTGCTGAACATTGGGATCTCATATCTGCTCAGCGAGTGAGAGTTGACGCCGGCGGTATTGCCCGGAGCGTTCACGCGCTCGACGAAGACCTGGAACGGGGTCGGGTCGAGATTGAGGACGTCGATCGAGACGGTGTCGTCGCCGTCGACTCCGCTCGTTCCGCCGTCGTCGCAGGTGACCGCGACCAGGGCTCCGAGCGTGGCGTTCACCTGGAGCCGGTTCGGGGGGCCGGGCGGGAAGGAGTCGTCGGCCGCGGAGAAGACACGCGGGAACGCGCTCGAGTCGTTGCCGTCGAGCCGGTCGGCGTCCGGCACTTGGCCCAGACTCGACTCGTCGACGTCCGTGCCGGTCAGCGAGTCGTTGATGACCTCGCTGCCCCCGACGGAGCCGGAGCGCAGGTCAGCGGCACGCAGGCCGCCGCCGGACAGCGTGTCGTCCCGAACCTCGCTCGGGCCCACGGAGCTCGCCGCCAGGTCCTGCGCGATCAGGCCGCCGTCGGGCAGGGTGTCATTTCGAACCTCGCTCGAACCGACCGAGGCCTCGCGCAGGTCGCCATGGGCAAGGCCCCCGCCGGCCAGCGTGTCGTCGCGAACGTCGTTGCTCCTGACCTCGTCATCGATGATGTCCCCGGTGCTGATCGTGTTCGCGCCGCCGGGATGGGTCGCGTAGGCGGTCCCGCCGGAGAGGATCAGGAACAGGCAGATGTACCCGACGACGTTCTGGCGAAGGTGCTGGTGGATCCGTCCTGACATCTCGACCCCTCCCGGGTGTTGCCGTGCTCGCAGTCAGTCTAACCCTGGCGCGGCCGCCGGCCGAATAGGGCGGACCGCGCCGGGTCCGGGCACTCGACAAGCCCGACTCCCGGGACTCGCCTCGACGCGGGTGAGAAATTGCGAGTCGTTTCGTCGCCAGCGGGTACCTATCGGACGATGGCCGAGATCCATCAACCAGTGGAGCTCGATCCGCCGATCGGTCTGCGGTCGCGACCGGAGCTCCGGATCGAGCTCGACCCGCACCCGAACGCCTCCTGCGCGGCGCGCGACGCGCTCGAGATCTTTGCCGACTCGGTATCCGCCGACACCTTCGCCAACCTGCGGGTGGTCGTCACCGAGTTGGTCACCAACGGCGTCAAGTACGGCCCCGGCGGCCCGATCGCGCTCTCGGTCGGGCTCGACGCCGACGGGTTCGTGCGCGGCGACGTCGACGACGGCGGAACCGGCGGGGTGCGGATGCGCGCTCCGGGCGCGTTTGGCGGGGGGCTCGGGCTGGTGATCGTCGAGGCGCTCGCCGAGTGGGGGGTGCATCCGGATTCGAGCCACGTCTGGTTCGAGCTCGACCGGGCGGACGCGGCCGGCGCCCTGGTCTGAGACTCAGAGCGCGGCGAGCAGGCCGCGAACGAACTCGCCGGCGCGCTCGGGAGTGAACTCCCGCGGCCGGCTGAGCGTTAGCCGGGCGAGGTGCTCGCCGACCGCGATCAGGCTCCCGGCGGCGAGCTCGCGATCGAGCCCTTGCGGGCCGCCGCGCCTCGCGACGCCCCAGGTGACGAGATCCTCGAGCTGGCCGCGGATCGTCTCGCGGCCGGCGTCGACGTGGTCGCGAACGGCGGCGGGCGTGCCCTCGGCGGGCATCAGGATCAGGCGCCAGGTGGTCGGGTTGGCGGCGACCGACCGCAGGAAGGCGACGAACCCCGCGACCGCGAGCTCGTCGGGATCGGCCTCTCGGTCGGCCGGCATCGCCGCGGCGAGCTGGGCGAGGGCGCGCTCCTCCTCGCGGTCGAGCAGCGCGCGCAGCAGCGCGTCGAGGTTGGCGAAGCTGTCGTAGACCACGGGCTTGGTCACGCCGGCGGCTCGCGCCACCCCCTCCATCGACACGCCCGCGTAGCCCCGCTCGCCGATCAGTTCGAGCGCCGCGTCGAGGAGCTGCTCGCGCCGCTCGGCCGGAGGCAGGCGGGGCGCGTAGGGTCGCTTGCGAATCGCCGTCGCCACGTCGACTCAGCCCGCCGCAGAGGGGATCCTGAACAGGCCGGGGATCTGCGCGGCGAAGCCGAGGTCACCCCTGATCTTGAGCTTCCCGCTGAGGAAGCTCATCACCGGATTGGCGTTACCGGTGACCAGCTTCAGGAAGTCGACCCCGTCCATCACGATCGTCACCCGCGGGTCGACGTCGAGGTCCCTGCCGGCGATCACCTCGTCGCCGCGGATCAGCACCCGGTAGCGGTCCGCGCCCCCGTCGGCCCGGCCGGTGATCTTGAACGCGAGAGCGACCTCGCTCGCGTCCAGCGGCCCGCGCCTGAAGTACTCGGGGAAGCGGCGGAAGATCTCGTCGAGGATCAGCTCGCGGATCTCGCCCTCCATCCCGCGGCGCAGCGCGTCGTCGGGCGCGTCGCGGACCACGGCGGCGATTCGGGTCGCGTCGACCGCCCCCGGGTCAAGCACCCGCTCGGCCGCGGTCTCGCCCTCGGCGCCCGGGATTCGCAGGAACGACGCCATCTCGATCGCGAACAGCTGCTCCCCGGTGAGCGTGAGGCGGCCGGAGAGGAACAGGGTCGTCGGGTCGGCGTTGCCGGTCGCCAGGCGCAGGAAGTCGACGGCGTCCAGCTCCAACGTGACCCGCGGCTCGTCCTCGAGGTCACGTCCCGCGCGAACAGTCCCGTCGTCGAAGGCGACGATGAACCGGTCCGGACGGTCGCCCCCGGTGACGATCCAGCCGACCGCGCTTCGGGCCCCCTCCGTCCGCTCGGCGTCGACGAACTCGGGGAAGCGCGCGATCACCTGATCGACCGCTGCGGCGACGGCCTCGCCGGTCAGCACCTCGCGCATCGTGTCCTCTGGGAGCTCGGCGACCAGCCGGGCAAGCGCTGCGGGATCCAGGTCATCGCTGATTACGAACTCGGCCATCCCGTGTGTTCCCCTCTCGGTTGCAAAGCTACGCCACCGTAGCTACGGTCCCGTAGGAAGTCAAGCGCAAGGTGAACTGGCGCGCCGGCCAGTCGTTGTCACTAGTTTCGGGATCGGGAGCGTTAGGGGAATGGAGGCATCGAGGGTCAAGCTTGGACGACCGCGCCCCGCAGGTGGGGTGTCCGGGCTGCGCCGCGCCCTGAATCGTTCCGACGTGCCGCCCAAGCTCTGGCTGCTCAACGCCGGCGGCATGGCGCTGCTCGCCCTGCGGGTCGGGACCGAGCTGGTCAGCCCGGGGCTCTCGTGGCGGCGCGAGTTCGTCCGCCAGTTCATCTTCTCCCTCCGCGTGACCCTCGGCCCGGCGGCTGTCGTCGCGTTCGTGATCGGCTTCTCGACGATCGGGATCCAGGGCGGCTCGCTCGCCTCCGCGTTCGGCGCCATCGACCGGATCTCTGCGGTCGCCCCGATCGCGTTCCTGCGCGAGCTCGGCCCGGTGCTGACGACGGCCATCGTCGCCGGCACCCTCGGTTCGACGATCACCGCCGAGCTCGGCGCGCGCAAGATCCGCGAGGAGCTCGACGCGCTCTCCGTCCTCGGCATCAACCCGGTTCGGAACCTCGTCCTGCCGCGGGTCGTCGCGCTCGCCCTGATGATGCCGGTCCTCAACCTGCTCACGTTCTGGGCCGGGATCTTCGGCACCTTCGCCGCCGCGACCCTGCTGTACGGCTCGACGCCGAGCGCCTTCTTCGACAACCTCCTCCTGCTGACGACCTACATCGACCTCTGGTCGGCGGTGCTCAAGGTGTCGCTGTTCGGGGCGATCATCGGCGTGATCGCCTCGTTCAAGGGCATGAACGTCGGCGGCGGCGCGGAGGGCGTGGGCCGCGCGGTCAACGAGTCCGTCGTCTCGAGCCTGGTCGCGATCTTCATGATCAGCGTCGTCTACACGCAGCTCTTCCTGGCGCTGTATCCGGAAGCGAGCCTCGGCGGCGGATGAGCGCTCCGGCCAAGATACCGCAGCGTCCCGGGATCAAGGAGGCGATCGAGCGCCCGAAGCACATCCCGGTGGTCGACGCCGCGGGCGACTACGCGGACTTCACGCTGAAGGGCTTCGCGGGCCTGCGCCGGGTCGGCGACTACGCCGGCGAGGCGCTCCGCCAGGCGTCGCTGATCGCGCTCGGCAGCATGCTCGTGATCCTCTGGATCTCGTTCCTCGCAGGGGCTACGTGCGGGCTCGAGGGCTCGGCGATCTCGCGGGCCCTCGGGACCGGAATCGCGGCGCCGATCTTCAGCGCCTTCTGCACGACGCGCGAGATCGTCCCGTTCATCTTCGGGTTCATCGTCGCCGCGAAGATCGGCGGCGGGATCGTCGCGGAGCTCGGGGCGATGCGCGTCAACGAGGAGGTCGACGCGCTCGAGGTCATGGGCGTGCCGTCGATGACCTACCTGGTCTCGACCCGGATGCTTGCCGCGGCGTTCATGTTGCCGATCGCCTACCTGGTCGCGCTCGCCGCGGCGCAGGGCGCGGCCTGGCTCGCCTCGTTCGTCCGCTTCGGCGACGTCTCGCAGGGCACGTGGGAGTTCGCCTTCTACACGGCCCTGGACCCGATCGACATCGTCTACTCGGTCATCAAGGGGCTGGTGTTGTCGTTCGCCGTGATCATCACCGCCCTCTACTACGGCTACCGGGTGCGGGGGGGCCCGGTCGAGGTCGGGGTGGCGACCGCGCGATCGATGGCGACCAACCTGATCGTGGTCACGGTCCTGAACATGCTGATGACGTTCGTGTTCTGGGGCTTCGACCCGAACCTGCCGATCGCATGAGGGCTCGGATCGCCCTGCTCGTGGCGCTTGGGATCGCCGGGATCGCCGTGATCCTGGTGACCTTCAACTCCGCGGGCACGTACGAGGTCCGCGCCGTCTTCGACGGCGTGCGCGGGCTGATCGACGGGGGGGAGGTGAAGGCCGGCGGCCTGGAGGTGGGGAAGGTCACGGAGATCTCCTTCACCGACGACGGGTTGCCCGAGGTCACCATGGAGATCGACTCGGACTTCCGGCTGCGCCAGGGCGCGTTCGCCAACCTCCGCCTGGCGTCGAACATCGGCGTGATCAACCGCTACGTCGACCTCACGCAGGGGGACGGACCGGAGCTCTCCGACGGCGCGACGCTCGGACCCAGCCAGACCGACCAGCCCGTCGACCTCGACCTCGCGGTCTCGACGCTCGACCCCGCGACGCGACGCCAGGTCGGCCGGCTCCTGGCCGAGCTGGACGCCTCGACGCTCGGGCGCGGCGCGGACATCGGCGCCACCGTCCGCCGCAGCGGCGACGCCCTCGGCGAGACGGCGGACCTGCTGGCGGACGTCACCGTCGACCAGCGCGCCCTCGAGCAGCTGGTGACGCAGGGCCACACGGTCCTCGCCGCGCTGGCCCGCGACCCGGAGGACCTCGGCCAGACCGCGGAGCGCCTGGCCACCACCCTCGACGCCGCCGCGGCTCGTCAGAGCGAGCTCGCGCGGACCGCCGACGCGATCGGACCGGGGCTGGCCTCCGCGCACGAGACCGTGGATCGGCTGCGGGCTGTCACCCCGGACCTGCGCGAGCTCGTCCACGTCGCGGGGCCGGTGGTCGCCGAGCTCGCCCCGACCGCGCGCGTCCTGCGTCCGGCGCTCGATGCCCTGCGCCCGCTGACCGAGGAAGCGAGACGCCTCGCTGCGCCGCTGCGCGAGCAGCTCCGCGCGCTGCGGCCGGTGATCGGCGCAGCGCTGCCGGTCGCCGGACGCCTGCCGAAGGTGCTCGACATGCTGACGCCGATCCTCGACCACCTGCGCGCCCGCGGGCCGGAGGTCGTCAACTTCTTCACCCTCTTCGGTGACGCGGCGTCGAGCTACGACGTGAACGGCAACATGATCCGCGTCTCGTCGCTGCTGATCCAGCGACCGCGCCATACGAACGAGATCGGCGCGTCGAGCGACGCGGCCGGGATGGTGGTCCGGCCGTACGACCGCAACCCGGGGACCGCCGAGGGCGAGCCGTGGAAGCGCTACTGGCGGACCTTCATCGGCGGCGGCAAGGCCCCGCGCACCTACCTCGACGAGGAGGAGCTCAGCCCGTGAACGAGCTGATGGCCCGCCTGGTCGCGATCACCACCGCCGTGCTGCTCGCCGGCACGATCGCCGCCGTCTACATCAGCTCCCATCCGGGGGCGTCCGGGACGTCGGTGAAGGCCGAGTTCGACGACGTCTACCCGCTGCTTCCGGGCATGCACGTCCGGGTCGACGGCGCGATCGCGGGTTCGGTCGGCGACATCGAGATCACCGATCAGGGCACCGCGCTGGTCTCGCTGGAGCTGTTCGACGGGACGGCTCCGCCCCGGGCCGATGCGACCGCCGCGATCCGCCAGCAGGACATCACCGGCGACAGCTACGTCGCCCTCGAGCCCGGCGACGAGGACGAGGCGCTCGGCGACGAGGTGATCGGCACGCGCCGGACCCTCGTCGCGCCGCGCTTCGACGACCTGCTCAACAGCTTCAACGAGCCGGTCCGCCAGGGGTTCAAGCTCATCCTGATCGAGCTCGGGAAGGGGCTCGAGCGACGCGGCGCCGATCTCAACGAGGCGATCCTCCAGCTGCGGCCGGGGCTCGAGGCGGCCGACGAGGCGCTCGCCGAGGTTCGCTCCCAGAACGCGGCCCTGCGCAGCCTGATCGTCGACGCCGAGGCGGTGACCGGGCAGACCGCGGCCCACCGGCAGGAGCTCGGCTCCCTGGTCGACTCGCTCTCGACCACGCTGCAAACGACCGCGGAGCACGGAACCGCGCTCGACGCGGCAATCGAGCGGCTGCCGCGGACCGCGGCCCGCTCCCGCGAGACCCTGGCGAAGCTCGGCAACCTGGCCAACGAGGCCGAGCCGCTCGCCCGGGTCGTCGCCGACTCGGCCCCGGACCTGGCGATCACGTTCCGGCGCCTCGGGCCGTTCCTGGACGACGCGAAGGCGACGATGGACACGGTCGCGCCGACCCTTCACCTCGTCGACAACCTGCTCACCGCCAGCCTCCCGACGCTGCGCGAGGCCCCGTCGCGGGTCCTGACCGCGCCCCTCGACATCGCCGCGGCGTCCGGCGCGGTGCTCGATGCGCTGCTCGGCGACCGCCAGCTCCAGAAGGCGCTGTTCTCGGCCGACGGCTACGGGCACGGCCCGAAGGCGAAGGACGACGTCGGCCTCGGGGCGGTCGGCGTCGAGGAGGGGACCCAGGCCGGCTACGGCGACTACGACCCGGACCGCCGGTTCCTGCGCGCCGAGACCGTGCTCACCTGCGAGAGCTTCGGCCTGCCGATCGAGCCCGGCTGCCTCAACGACGCAATCGCCGGCGCGCGGAGCGGCGGCGACGGCCGCTCCGGCGGCCACGACGGTGGCGGGCCCGCCGCCGGGAATCCCACCGACGTCTCCGGACCCGGCGACGCGCCCGCCGCGGGTGGGGGCGCCGACGACCCGCTCGGCCCCGTCACCGACGAGGTGGGCGACGCGCTCGACCAGGTCGACGGGATCCTGGATGGGGCGCTCGGCCAGGCCGGCGTCGGCGGGGACGACCACGACCATGATCAGGGCCAGGGGCCCGACCTCGGCGCAGCCGAGGACCTCCTCGACTTCCTCAGCGGACCATGAGCGCGAAGCCGAAACCACCCGGGCGCGTTTACCCGGACCGTCCGCCGGACGACGCGACGCTTCGAGGGCCGCGAGCTGCTGCTCGGCCTGATCGTCGCCGGGGTCGGCGCGCTGCTGGCCTGGGTCGCCTGGGCCTCGGTCAACGGGGTGCCCCTGCAGGACCGCTACGAGGTCAAGGTCGAGGTGGCGGCCAACTCGCCGATCCTCAAGCCGGGTGACACGGTCCGGGTCGCCGGGCGCCTGGCCGGGTTGATCACTGACGTCGAGCCCGACGACGGGCATGTTCTGGTGACCGCCGAGCTGCGGCCGGACTTCGCGCCGATCGGCACGGACGCGCGCGCGAACGTCAAGGTCCGGTCGATCGTCTACCTGACGTACCTGGAGCTGTTTCCCGGCAACGTCGGCGACCCGATGCCCGAGGGCGGCACGATTCGCCTCGCCCGCAGCGGCTCCGGGGTCGACCTGCTCGAGGTCGTGCAGGTGTTCGACCGGCGCGCCAGGGCGGCGCTTCAGGACATGGTCACGAGCGGCGGGGTCGGGTTCGCCGGGCGGGGCGAGGACGTCAACGCCACCCTGGAGGACCTCGGCGCGGCGAGCGCCGATCTGACCTCCCAGACCCAGGCGCTGACGTCCCAGCCGGGCGCGATCGCCACCATCATCCGCGGTTCGGCGCAGGTCTTCGGTGGATTGCGCGGCAACGACGCGAGCGACATCGGTGGCCTCGTCGTCGAGGCGAGCTCGGTCGCGCGCGCGGTCGCCAGCCGGGACGCCGAGCTCGGCGATGCGATCGACCTCCTGCGCCCGTTCGAGGATGCGTTGCTGAGCGCCGCACCGCTCGCCGACCCGCTGCTCGACGACTCGGCCGCCGCCGCCCGGGAGCTCACGCCGGCGGCCCGTGAGCTCGCCGCCGCGCTGCCGGAGGTCAACGAGGTGCTCGCGCTCGGCGACGAGATCCGCACGGAGACCGCGCGCCTGACGGCGGCGATCGACCCGGTGCTCGTGGCCGCTGCGCCGATCCTCCACGACCTGCGCCCGACGGTCGCCTCGATCAAGCCCCTGCTCGGTCCGCTCCGCCGCCTGGTCGACGGCGTCGCCCCGTACGCCCGCGACATCCGCCTCGCCGGCAAGGGGATCATCTCCGCGACCGACAACTCGATCCCGGTCGGCCAGACCGCGTCCGGCAACCCGGCGCTCCGCTTCGCGCCGATCTTCACCTGCCACCACGCCCGCGACCCGTACCCGGAGCCGGGCGAACCGCTGGAGCACTCGGAGCCGTGCTGAGCAACGTCGAACAGCGGCTACACCGTCGCCTGATCGGGATCGGGATGCTCGCGCTGGCCGCGATCGGGATCGTGCTCGCGGTCACGAAGCCGAACCCGTTCGCCGACCGCCAGACGATCTGGGCCGAATTCGACAACGTCAACGGGCTCGGCTCGATCGACCGCGACATCCGCGTCGCCGGGGTCAACGAGGGCGAGATCGGCGAGGTGGTCCGGATCGGAGACGACGCGCTGGTCGAGCTCGACGTCAACGAGGAGATCGAGGTCCACTCCGACGCGGAGGTGGCGCTGCGCCCGCACACGCTGTTCGAGGGCAGCGCCTTCGTCGACCTGCATCCCGGCAGCCCGAGCGCTCCGCTGATCTCCGACGGCGACACCATCCCGCGGGACCAGACGACGGTGTACGTGTCCTTCGACGAGGCTCTGCGCGTCCTCCGGACGCCCGTCCGGCGCAGCCTCCGCGAGCTCGCGGTGACCACCGCCGCGGCGCTCTCCGGCGACGCGCCGGACGACCTGCAGGCGACGCTCGAGCGGGCGCCGGAGCTGACGCGCGACATCGGCCCGACCGCCCGGGCTCTGCAGGGCACCAGCGGCGACGAGCTCGGGCGTGCGCTCCGCAGCAGCTCCGTGACCATCGCGGCGCTGGCGCACCGGGAGAGCTCGCTTGCCCCGCTCGCCGCGCGCGCGAACCGGACCCTGGCCGCGCTCGACGTCGACGCGGCGGGCCCGCTCGATCGGGCCCTGGCCGCTCTCCCGGGCTCGCTCGAGACGCTGCGCGACCGGGGCGCCGTGCTCACCGCGCTGATCGACCGCACCGGCGAGCTCGCGGTCCAGCTGCGCCCGGCCCTGGTCGAGCTGGCACCCGCGCTCGAGCAGCTGCAGCCCCTGCTGCGCGCGGCGACCCCGGCGATCCGCCGGGCGGTGCCGCTCGTGCACGGGATCGCCACCGTCCTGCGGCGCGCGACCAGCGCCGCGCCCACCCTGGTGAAGCTCCTCGACACGCTGCGGCCCACCGGGCCGATCCTGGGCGAACGGGTCCTGCCCGCAATGCATCGCGACTCGAAGCTCGGGCTGCCCGCGTACCTCCAGCTCATGGCCGCCTTCGCCGCCGGGGACTCGGCGCTCAGCCCGTTCCAGACCGCTGCTCAGGGCCCACTCGGGACCGGGCACATGATCCGCCTCGGGTCCTACTTCGATCCGGAAGGTGGTGCCGGACTCGGGGGCGTGCTGCCGTGCGATCTGATCGGCGAGCTCTCCGAGGACGCCGTCGAGATCCTCCAGGCCCAGGGGTACTGCACGTGATCCGCCGGTTCATCCATCCGCACCGGACGGCCGGGCAGATCCCGTATGGGCGCCTGGTGATCGTCCTTCAGATCATCGCCGCGCTCGCCTTCGTCGGCTACACGCTGACCAAGAAGTCGATCCGCCTCCCGGGCTCGACCGCCCCGTACACGGTCGAGGTGGAGTTCACCGACGCGAAGGGGCTCGACCGCGTCGACGAGCCGGGAGCAGCGGTCGCCGGGGCGCTGGTCGGCCGGGTCACCGGGACTCGCTACGAGGACGGGCAGGCGATCGCCACGCTGAGCATGGAACCCGACGTCCGCGGCAAGCTGTTCGCGAACGCGAGCGCCGAGCTGCGCCCGGCCAGCGCGATCCAGAACCTGATCGTGAACATCGACCCGGGCGATCCGTCCGCTGGTCCCCTCCCCGAGGACGCGCGGATCCCGTCCGGGCGGACGACGGCGTTCGTCGCGATCGACGAGCTGACCGGGGTGCTCGACGCCGACACCCGCGCTTACACGCAGATCCTGATCGGCGAGCTCGAGCACGGGCTCCGCGATCGCGCCGGCGACATGCGCGGGGCGCTCGACCGGCTCGCCGCCGTCACCGACGACGCGGGGCCGATCGCCCGCTCGCTCGCCACGCGCCGGCAGCTGCTCACGCGGCTGGTCGACGACCTCGACCAGGTCACGGGGACGCTCGCCGACCGGTCGGTCCAGCTGGGCAACGCGGTGGCGGCGGGCAGCGACACGCTCGCGGTCACCGCGGCCCGCGAGCGGGAGCTCGCTGAGGCGACGCGCCTGCTCGGTCCGGTCCTCGAGGAGGCGGACCGGTCGCTCAACGCGGGGGCGGACCTCGCGGAGATCCTCGTTCCGGCGCTTGACCGGCTCGTCCCGTCCGCCGGCGGGCTCGGCGAGGCGAGCGCCAAGCTGAGCGGCCTGATGCCTCGGGCCATGCAGCTCGTCGACCAGTTCGACGGGCTGACCAAGCGCGGCGCGGAGCCGACGCAGCTGATGCTCCAGGGAACCCGCGGCCTGACCGCCAAGGCCAAGCGGCTGATCCCGACGGCCGTCGACCTGGTTCGCCTGGCGCACATCATGGACGACTACCGCAACGGCGGCGCGCAGCTCGCCGACACGCTCAGCGGCGCGAACTCGGTCAACGACAACGGCGGCACCTACGGCCAGGTCGACGTCCTCGAGATCGAGGACATCAAGCCCGAGAACCTCGGCCTCCCGGAGTCCGCCGCCCGCAGCGGCGACGGCGGGCCGTCGGAGCTCGAGCGCAAGCTGGCGCTGGCCCTCGAGCTCGCCTGCAAGGACAACCCCGCCGCGTGCCTCATGCGCTTCCAGGTCCCCGGGCTGCCGGACCACCTCGTTAGCCGCGGCGGAGGTCTTGGCTGATGGATCACCGCGTCCCGAAGGTCGGACTGGTCTTCGCGCTCGTCTGCACGGCGCTCGCCGCGATCACGCTGATCGCGCTGAACGAGGCGTTCGACGGACCGAGCTTCACCGGCACGGTCACCGGCGAGCCCTACCACCTGACCGCGACGTTCGATGACACCGAGGCGCTGCCGACCAAGCAGCCGGTGCTCGTCCGCGGCGTCCAGGTCGGGAAGGTGACCGAGGTCAGCTTCGACCACGAGACCTCGAAGGCGACGGTGACGTTCACCGTCGACGACCAGCTCGACGCCGTGCACGACGACGCCACCGTGACGATCGGCGAGCGGACCCTGCTCGGCGATCCGTACGTCAACCTCGACCCGGGCAGCGCCCGCTCCCAGGAGCTCGGGTCGGGCGACGAGGTCCGGGCCATGCCGAGCGTCGACTTCGACGAGGCGTTCGACTTCCTCGACGCGACGGGCCGGCGCCACGTCAGCTCGATCCTCGACACGCTCGAGCGGGCGACCGCGTCGGAGACCTCCGGAACGGAGCTGAACGTCACGGTCGGCGAGCTCGCCCGCACGGTGGGCGAGGTGCGGGACCTCACCGAGGCCCTGCGAGGCCAGGAGGACGAGATCGCCGGGTTCGTGTCATCCGCGAGCACCGTCGTCGGCGAGCTGGGCAACCGCGAGCAGGCGCTGCGCCGGGTCGTTGCCTCCGGGCGCGCGGCGCTCGCCGCGTTGGCGTCCAACACGGCCTCGCTCGAGCAGGGGATGGCGGAGCTGCCCGGCGTGCTCGCGGGCGGAACGGAGGCCCTCCGCGCCGCCGAGCCGCTGCTGCGCGAGGCGCGACCGCTGGTTCAGAGGCTGCGTCGCGCGGCGCCGGAGCTCGCCCCGGCGCTGGCCGACATCGGGCCGCTGGCCTCCGACACGGTCCAGACCGTCAAGGACATCTCCGGCCTGCCGTCGTTGCGCAAGGTGCTCCGCCTGGTGATCCTCGGGGGCCCGACGGTGCCGGGGCTCGAGGCGTCGGTTCGGAACCTCGTGCCCCTGCTCCGTTACACCGCCCCCCGCGTCAAGGGCATCGACTCGTTCTTCGCGAACTTCGCGGGGATCACCTCGCACGGCGACTCGGACGGCGCCTGGGCGCGCTTCTCGATCATGTTCGTGCCGGACGAGGTCGCCGACCTCGCGCCGGGCTCGAGCTGCCTGGACGGCGATGCGCCGCCTTCGCCCACCGGCGTGTGCCACAACGCCTACCCGGAGCCCGGCGACGCCGCCGACAACCAGCCCTATGAGCCGGGCTCGTACCCGCGCCTGAAGCCCTACAAGGTGCCGCCGCCGAAGTAGGGAGGCGACGGAGCCTTGTTGGCAATATGCCAATAGCGTTGGTACCCTGCTGAGCGCATGACGACGGCGACGCAAGCCCCCCGCTGGTCGCGGCTCGACACGGCCGAGCGCCGGCGGCAGATCCTCTCGGCCGCGCGGCGGCTGTTCTCCGAACGCCACTACGGGGCCGTCTCGACCGCCGACGTCGCCGCCGAGGCCGGCGTGACCCGTGGCCTCGTTCATCACTACTTCGGCGGCAAGCGGGCGCTGTTCCTCGAGGTCGTGCGCTCGATCCTGCAGCTCCCCCAGGGCGTGTTCGCCGCCGAGATCGCCAGCGGCGACGCCGAGGCGGCGCTCCGGGCGGCGGTCGACCGGTGGCTCGACGTCACCGAGCGCAGCGGCGGGATGCTGCTCGCCACCCATGGCGCGCAGGGCTTCGGCCGCGACCCCGAGATCGAGGAGATCTTCGACGCGGCCCGGGAGCGCACCGCCGACCAGGTGATCGAGATCCTGCGCCCGGGCCGCCCGCCCGCGGCAGCGCCGCCGGAGCTGCGCGCCGCGGTTCGCGCCTACGCGGGCTTCGTCGAGGCCGCGACCTTCGACTGGCTCCGGGGCGGCGCCCTCTCGCGCGATCAGCTGCGCGAGCTGCTGGTCGGGGGGCTGCTGGCGCTTGATCGAGATGTGGTGCCACGACTCGAGGAGGCAAGGTGATGGCCACGAAATCGGCGGTCCTGCCCAGCGACGAGGAGGTCGCCGAGCTCATCCTCGGGCCCGAGTCGCTCTCCTGGCGGCGCCTCGGCGACCCGCGCTACTTCTTCGGCGCCGGATACGCGCTGCTGCTCCAGGTCTCCCATCCGACCGTCGGCTCGGGCGTCCGCGACCACTCGAACTTCCAGTCGGACCCCTGGGGGCGGTTGATGCGGACCACGGACTACCTCTACCTGCTCGTCTACGGCGGGGCCGCGGCCGGCCCGATGGGCCGGCGGCTGCGCGAGCTGCACAAGTCGATCAAGGGCGTCAACCCGGACGGCACCCGCTACCACGCGCTCGAGCCGGAGGCCTATGCCTGGGTGCACGCGACCCTCATCGAGGCCACGTTCGTCACCGGCGAGCGCTTCGTCGGCGGGATCTCGGCGGCCGACCGAGAGCGCCTCTACGCCGAGTACATGCCGCTCGGGCGGCTGGTCGGGGTGCGCCCAGGCGACCTGCCGGAGACCCTGCCCGAGTTCCGCGACTACGTGCAGACGATGATCAACGACCGCCTCGTCCGCCACGAGACGGTGGACGTGCTGATCGACCTGCTCGATCGCCCGGAGCCGCCGGGCCTACCGGTGATCGACCAGCTCTGGCCCCTGTTGCGGGTCGCGCCCTCCCGGGCGCTGAAGACGGCGACGCTCGGATTGCTGCCGCCGCTGCTCCGCGACCGTTTCGGAGTTCAGTGGGGCGACGCGCAGCAGGCCGAGTTGCGGGCGCTGGGAGCGGCATCGCGGGCGCTGACGCCGGTGATCCCGGCGCGCCTGCGCAACGTCGGCCCGGAGTACCTGCGTCGCCGCCGCGAGGCGATCGCGAGGGGCCCGCTGGGCGACGAGCGCGACCAGCTCGCCACCGCCGCTTGACATTAGTTAACCGGTTGGATAATAATGTCGGCCCCGACCAGGAGGCCACATGGCAACCCAGCAATACGAGGTGTCCGACGATCTGAGCGCGCTCGACGTGCTGCTCGACGGCGACATCGACAAGGTGATGGCCAATCTCGACCGGGTGGTCGAAGCCGCCCCGTCCTACAAGAAGCTGATCTCGCGCTGGGAGAACCAGGGGTGGAACTCCGAGACCTTCGACTTCACCGTCGACGCCGAGGAGTGGAACGACGGCACGACCTGGAGCGAGGAGGAGAAGCGCTTCATGCTCTTCGGCTTCTCGGAGTTCTTCCTCGGCGAGGAGCGGGTCACCACCGAGCTGCTGCCGTTCGCGATCGCGGCGCCGACCGACGATCAGCGGATCTTCCTCGCCTCGCAGATCGCCGACGAAGCGCGTCACTGCGTCTTCTTCGATCGCTTCTACCGCGAGGTGATCGGCGCCGACGCGAAGACGATCGCGGACAACCTCGCCGCGCAGCGCGAGCACGTCAACGAGGAGTGGAAGGAGCTCTTCGACGGGATCCTGCACGACTGCGCGGAGACGCTCCGCAAGGACCCCTCCGACATGGAGGCGCTGGTTCGCGGGATCACCGTCTACATGATCGTGATCGAGGGGACCCTGGCGCTGACGGGCGCGCGCTTCATCCTCCGCTCGCTGAAGGAGCGCGACCTGATGCCGGGCTTCCGCGACGGGTTCACCCACGTCAACCGCGATGAATCCCGTCACGTCGGCTTCGGTGTCAAGTTCCTCGCCGACGCGATCAAGGAGGACGAGCGCTACAAGCAGGTGGTCCAGGAGACGCTGCAGGAGACTCTCCCCATCGGGGTGCTCGCGTTCTCGCCCCCGTGGGTCGACGACCGCTATGACTTCGAGACGCCCTTCTACCATTCGAAGGAAGTGTTCGAGTACGCGATGAAGTCGCTCTCGAAGAAGCTCGCGGCAATGGGGATGGAGCCGTCGGTCGCCGGGGCGCCGGCTTGAGCGAGTCCGCAGCCCAGCGCCGTCCCGGGCGGCCGGCCAGCGACGCTCCGGAGCGGATCCTCGAGGCCGGCTACGAGGTGATGAAGCGCGACGGCTACGCCGGGCTGACGACCGCGAAGGTCGCCGCCGCCTCGGGCCAGAACAAGGCGCTGATCCCGTACTACTACGGCTCCAAGCAGGGCCTGGTTGCCGCGGTTGCGCGCCGCGTCTCGGAGACGCTCACCGACGAGGTCCTCGGCCAGGTCGGCGAGCCGAGCTCGCCGCGCGACCTGATCGAGGCGATCACCGAGGGCGTGTGGCGGGCGATGGATCGGGATGCCGGGCTCCAGCGGGTCTACTTCGACCTCTCGTCCCAGGCCGTGGTCGAGACGAAGGTCGGCGAGATCATGATCGAGATGAAGCTGGGCCACCGGGCGATCGTCCGGGAGCTGCTGCGCGGCCTCGACCTCGGCATCCGCGCGCCCGAGCTCGAGGGGATCGCGGTCTTCATCGTCGCCGGGCTCGAGGGCCTGGCGCTCGAGCGGCTCGATCGCGGCGACAGCCCGGCCCTGAAGCGGGCGCGGGGGATCTTCGTCGACGCCGCCGTCGCCGCGATCGAGCGCCGCTGAGCGAACCTCTAGCGTTGCGGCCGTGATCGCGCTGCTCAGAAAGGCGTTCGCGCTCGGCCCGCCGCCGGCGCTGCGGTGGCGGCTCCTGCGCTGGATGGCGGGCGCCGCGATCCGGGAGTTCGCGTGGGCGTTCCTGGTCGCGACCGTGCTCGCGATCGCCGTCGCGATCGCGCTCGGGGCCCTCGGCGGATGGTTCGGGATCGCGATCGTGGTCGGGCTCGCGCTCTGGGCGCTGCGCCTCGCCGTGCTCGCCTGGCAGAGCCTGACCAGCGCCCGCGCCGTCCGCGAGGCGCTCGCCGAGCTCGAGCCGCCCGCCGAGGAGCACCGCTCGGGCTTCCCGCTCTCCCACCTGCTGCTCCCGCCGCTGATGCTGTGGCCGCGGGGCGTGCGCCACCGGCGCGGGGTCGAGTTCGCGCGCTACGGCGACCGGCCGCTGCGGCTCGACGTCTACGAGCCGCGGGCGCCGTGGCTGGCGCTGCGGCCGGCGATCATCCAGGTCCACGGCGGCGGCTGGATCGTCGGCACCCGTTCCGAGCAGGGCATTCCGCTGCTCAACCACCTCGCCGTCCACGGCTGGGTCGGCTTCAACATCGACTACCGCCTCAGCCCCGCAGCGACCTTCCCCGACCAGCTGGTCGACGTCAAGCGGGCGATCGCCTGGGTTCGCGAGCACGCCGCCGAGTTCGGCGCCGACCCCGACTTCATCTGCCTGACCGGCGGCTCGGCCGGCGGGCACCTGTGCGCGCTCGCGGCGCTGACCGCCGACGATGCCTCCTACCAGCCGGGGTTCGAGGACGCCGACACCTCGGTCGCCGCCGCGGTGCCGTTCTACGGCGTCTACGACCTCACGAACGCCGAGGGCGACTACTACGACGAGCTCCAGTGGGTGCTCGAGGAGCTGGTGATGAAGGTCAAGCTCGCCGACGACCGGGAGCTGTACGAGAGCGCCTCGCCCACCCATCGCGTGCACGCCGGCGCGCCGCCGTTCTGCGTCCTGCACGGCGACCGCGACAGCCTGGTCCCGGTCGCCGACGCCCGCCGCTTCGTGGCGCAGCTGCGCGCGGTCTCCGGGCGCCCGGTCGTGTACGCCGAGCTCGCCGGCGCCGAGCATGCCTTCGACATCCTGCCCAGCCTCCGCACCGCCCGGGTCGTCGAGACGATCGAGCGCTTCCTGGCCACGATTCGGGCCGGCGAGCCCGCCGTTGCGGGGGCCGTCGCCGATGGCGCGCCCCGCGGTGCTATCGGTTAGGTTCCCGGCGACCGCGACCAACCGAGCGGAGGAGACCTGTGGACGTAAGCGCGCTCAAGAACACGCCCCTGTTCGCCGACGTGCCCGACGAGGCGCTGACCAAGGTGGCGACCTTCGCGAGCCTCGAATCGGTTGCCGAGGGCAAGACGATCATCCGCGAGGGTGGGTACGCGAACGACTTCTACATCATCGAGGACGGCACGGTGAAGGTCGAGCGCGAGGGCGAGCACCTCGCCGACCTCGGGCCCGGAGACGTCTTCGGCGAGCAGGGCCTGCTGGAGAAGCAGGAGCGCTCGGCGACCGTGACCGCGACCTCATCGGTGCGCCTGATCAAGATCGAGCACTGGGAGCTGTCGCGGATGAAGCAGGCGATGCCCGAGGTGGTCGACCAGCTCGTGAAGAAGGTCGAGGAGCGTTCCAGCTGAGCGCCCTGCCGGGGTGGGATCCCGGTAGCGGTTTCCGGTGCGGCTACGCGGATCGGATGCCGGACCGAGCGTTCGACTAACGGATCTCGTCGCCGTTCTCGGCCTGGCACCAAGGCCTGGCTGTTCCGGCTTGCGCTCAAAGCGTGCCTTCTCGAAAAAGGCTTTCCTTTGTGAGCCACGGTCTGGGATGGTCCGGGTGGCTTGCCAACCAAATGGAGGAACGAGATGAGCGTCACCGGTCAGGGCATGAGGATCCGAGCACGACGGGCCGCGACCGTTGGAGCGGCCGTCACGCTGCTCGCCTGCGGGTGGGGTGCGGCGGTGAGCCGCGCCGACTCGACTGGCGTCTACTTCGACGCCGCGGCGAACGTGGGCGCCGGCCCCAACCCGTTCAACGCGACGTTCACCGGGTTCGAGAACGTCGGAGTCGGAATCGATCCGATGAAGTCGTTGACCAGCGGCGCGTACAACATCGGGATCGGAACCCGGCCGTTGCCGGCGGTGACGAGCGGCAGGTACAACATCGGGGTCGGCACCTTCTCGCTCGAGGAGCTCTCCACCGGTTTTTACAACACCGCGTTCGGCGCCAGTGCGGCGACCAACACCACGACCGGATACTCCAACACGGCACTGGGCGACGCCGCCCTGGCCGCGAACACCACGGGCGGCTCCAATGTGGCCATCGGCCACGCGGCGTTGCTCAGCAGCACCTCCCAGTCGGGGCAGGTCGCGGTCGGAACGGACGCACTGCAAGGCAACACGCTCGGGCAGGGAAACGTCGCGGTCGGTCTGGAGGCGCTGAAATCCGGCGCGCGGGGGTCGAACAACGTGGCCCTGGGCTCGAGGACGCTGCGGGTCAGCGACGGCGGTGACGCGAACGTGGCGATCGGATATGCCGCGCTGAGCAACAACACGACCGGCGACATCAACATCGCGTCCGGCCAGAGCGCGCTCGGGTCGAACACCACGGGCAGCAGCAACGTCGCCGCCGGCAACAACGCCCTCGGGTCCAACACCACCGGGCACGACAACCTGGCCACCGGGACGTCGTCCCTCGGAGCGAACACGAGCGGCGTGGCGAACATCGCGAGCGGCACCTCGGCGCTGGGCGGGAACACCCGGGGGAACAACAACGTCGCCAGCGGCATGAACGCACTGCTGGCCAACAGAGTCGGTGTCAAGAACGTTGCCATGGGCAACTCTGCCCTGCTCGAAAGCACCGGCAGCGGCAATATCGGGCTCGGGTACGGCGCCGGTCAGGACCTGACCACGGGTTCCGACAACATCTACATCGCCAACCGCGGCATTGACGGGGACTCGGGAAAGATCCGGATCGGCACCGCCGCAAGCCAGAATGCGACCTTCATCGCCGGGATCAGCGGCAAACCGGTGGCCAACGGCCAGCAGGTGCTCGTCAGCCCGAACGGCAAGCTCGGGACCGCACAGGCAAGTTCGGCGGCGTCCACCGCATCGCTCGCGGCGACCGTCGAGCGACTGCAGCGCCAGGTCGAGCGGCTGCGCAAGCAGGTGAAGGAGGCCGACTGAGGAGCGCGGAGACACCGCCGCGCCAGGAAGGAAGGGCACGCCCCCCGGTCGGCGGCGCGGGCGCACAGCGTGATGGAACGCGAGGCACGAGTTTGTTCCGACACGCGGCACAAACTCGTGCTTCGACGCTCTCGCCGGCCACTTAGACCGCTTGACTAAGCCAAACCCGGCTTTGCCATGACCCGGCCCCGTAGGTAGTATCCCCGGCGAAATACGACCGGTGGTCGTGGGAAGTCCGGTGTGAAACCGGTGCGGTCCAGCCACTGTGGACGGGCATCGAACGGCGTCGCATGACGCGAGTCAGCCACTGAGACGCTAGGCGTCTTGGGAAGGCGCGACAGCCGGCCCGCGAGCCAGGAGACCAGCCTCCGGTCGGCTGACAACGATCCCTCTAGGAAGGGGTGGCTCATGACCACACGTATCTCCTCGGCGCTCGTGGCGCTCGCCGGACTCCTGCTGTTGCCGGCGCTGCTCGCGCCGGTCGCGTCGGCGACGGTGACCGCGCATCTGCGGGTGCTGACGCCGAACAAGGTGCTCGACCCGGGCACCGACTACATCGTGGACGAGGGCGTCACCGTGCCGACCCGGCCCGACGCCGACTGCTTCGGGGCCCCGGGTGGCTCGGGCGCCGAGTACACGTACGACAAGCCCAACGCGCTCAGCCTGCTTGCCACGGCGGGCCGCACGACGGGGCCCGTCTCGCCGCTGCTCCTCACCGACCAGTTCGGCTTCGGGCTCGGGATCTGCGGGATCGGCGGCCGCGAGGCCGAGGCCGGCGAGTCCTTCTGGTACTTCAAGACCGACCACCAGGAGTCCACGGTCGGCGCGGACCAGCAGGAGATCTCCGACGGCGACGCGGTGCTGTTCTACCTCGCGCCGGACAGGTTCCCCGAGCCGAACCCCGCCGAGCTCGAGCTCAGGGCGCCGGCCGGTGTCGAGGCCGGCGAGCCGTTCACGGCCAAGGTCATCGAGCATTCGTGCGTCACGGACCAGAACACGTTCGAGACCACCTGCAGGAGCGGCCCGGCCACCGACGCCACCGTTACGGGTGGCGACGACCCTGAGGCCACAGGCGCCAACGGCAAGGCCGAGGTGACGGTCGACGACGCCGGCGAGGTGACCCTGGCCGCGACCCGCGGCACCGATATCCCGGCGGAGGCGCTCGACACGTGCGTGGGGCCGGACGCGAACTCGTGTCCGGACGAGCGCGGGATCGACCTGGTGGGAAGCCCGCAGGACGATCGGATCGACGGGACCGACGGCGACGACGAGATCCGCTCGCGGGGCGGAGACGACAACATCGACCTGCGCGAGGGCGGCGCGGACACCGTCAACTGTGGCCAGGGTGACGACAAGGTCCGCGTCCAGCGCAAGCGCGACGGCGCCGACCTGAACATCCAGGCCAGCTGCGAGCGGGTCAAGAGACGATGACCTGGCGCCGCACCGCGGTGGCCGTGGCGGCGCTCACGCTCGCCGCCGCGGCCGCCGGTTGCGGCTTCGGGCCCGGCGAGTCGAGCGAGGGCGAGGCGACGCTGACGGTGACCCGCGACTACGGCGCCGAGCCCGTGCTCGAGGTCTCCGAGCAGGACCCCGCCGAGACCGAGACCGTGATCCGTTTCCTCGACCGCGAGGCCGAGATCACGACCCGCTACGCGGGCGCCTTCGTGCAGTCGATCGACGGCACCGCCGGGGAGGTCTCGGACGGGCGCTCCAGCGACTGGTTCTTCTTCGTCAACGGGATCGAGTCCGATCGCGGCGGGGCCGACGTTCCGGTGCGCGGCGGCGACCGGATCTGGTGGGACTACCGCGACTGGACCGACGCGATGCGGGTTCCCGCCGTGGTCGGCTCGTGGCCCGAGCCCTTCGCCCAGGCTTCGACCCCGGCCGCCGACCGGGTCGCGGTCGAGGTCGAGTGCTTCGGCGCCCGGTCCCCATGCGATCGGGTGGCCGCGCTGCTCGCCGGCGAGGGCGTCGAGGCGGCGGTCGTCGAGCCCGGAGAGGCCGGCGGCGACGCCTTGCGGCTGCTGGTCGGCCCATGGGAACGGACCCGCGCCGACCCGGTCGTGGCGACGATCGAGGAAGGGCCGGCCGCGAGCGGTGTCTTCGCCGGCTTCGAGCCCTTCCGCGGCGGTGGCCGTCTGCTGGCGCTCGACCGTCGCGGCGGGGTCGCCCGGGAGGACGACTCCGAGGCCGGCCTGGTCGCGGCCCTGCGTCCGGGAGAGGACGCGGCGACCTGGGTGGTGACCGGCACCGACCCGGACGGCGTCGACGCCGCGGTCGGACTGCTCGGCGACGACCTCGCCGATCGCTACGCGGTGGCCGCCGACGGCAGCGGCGCCGCGATCCCGCTCCCGGTCGCGCCGGGGACCAAATGAGATCCCCGATCGCCTACGCGCCGCGACCCGGGCCGCTGGGAGCGGCGAGCGCGATCGCGGCGACTGCCTACCTGGGGTCGATCGCGCTGGTCGCCTTCATCTTCTCGAATCCGATCGTGCTCGCCGGCGCGGGGGCGGCGGCCGCGGTCGCCGGCGTGCTAGCCGGGGCGCGCCCTGCCGTCGCCGCGGCGGCGCGGTGGGGAGTCACGCTCGGGATTCTGATCGTCGCCGTCAACGCGATCGCCTCGCAGCGCGGTGACACAGTCCTGATCCGTGGCGGTCACGTCCCGGTCCTCGGTCAGATCGACGTCAGCGCCGAGGCGCTGGCCGAGGGCGGAGTCCTGGCGGTGCGGATCGCGGTCGTGCTGTGCGCGTTCGCCGTCCATTCGGCGTGCGTCGACCCGGACCGGCTGCTGCGCCTGGTGCGACCGCTCGCCCGCCACTCCGCGCTCACCGCCACCCTGATCACGCGGCTCGTCCCGCTCGCCGCCGCCGACCACGCGCGGCTTCGCGACGCACAGGCGCTGCGGGGGCCCGCGGCGGCGCCGGTCGGTCGCTCCGCGCTCATCCGCAGGCTGGTCGCCGGCTCGCTCGACCGCGCCGTCGACGTCGCCGCGGCGCTCGAGCTGCGCGGCTACGCACGGGGGCTCCCGCGGCGCGCCGGGCGGCGGCGTGGGTCGCGCCGCGGTTGGCGCTTCGCAGCCGCCGGGGCGGCGATCGCGGCGCTCGGGATCGGCGCCCGCCTGGCCGGCCTCGGCGAGTTCGAGGCCTACCCGACGATCGTGCTCGGCGCCGACCCGGCGACGCTCGCGTTCGCCGCTGCGCTCCCGTTGCTGGCGGCGGCCCCCTATGTCGGGCTCGACCTCAGGTATTTGCGCGATGAGAACTGAGCCGCTGGTCCGCATGACCGCGTTCTCGTACGGCTACCCGGACGCCGCCGAACCGGCCGTCCGCGCGCTCGACCTCGAGCTCGCCGAGGGGGAGTTCGCGATCCTCGCCGGGCGCTCGGGGTGCGGCAAGTCGACCGTGTTGCGGGCCTGCTGCGGGCTGGTGCCCCACTACCACGGCGGTGAGGCGTCGGGGACGCTCGAGGTCTGCGGGCTGGACGTCCGCGAGCACGGACCCGCCGACCTCGGCGGCCTGGTGGGGCTCGTCGGCCAGGAGCCCGAGACCCAGGTCGTCTCGGCGACCGTGCGCGGGGAGCTCGAGCTGCCGCTGGAGCTGCGCGGCGAGCCCAAGGCCGCTCGGGCCCGCGCGATCGAGGAGGTGACCCTGGCGCTTGCGATCTCGCACCTGGTCGACCGGCCCACCGACTCGCTGTCGGGCGGCGAGCTGCAGCGGGTCGCGCTCGCCGCCGCGCTCGTCCTCCGCCCGCGCCTGATCCTGCTCGACGAGCCGACCTCGCAACTCGACCCGGTCGCCGGCGACGAGCTGATCGGGCTGCTGCGGCGGCTGAACGAGGAATGGGCGATGGGCGTGCTGCTGGCCGAGCACCGGCTCGAGCGCTGCCTGGCCGCCGCCGACCGCGTGCTCGCCCTCGACCGCGGCCGGATCGAGTTCGACGGGTCACCGGCCGGCTATTGCGAGTGGGCGGTGCGCTCCGACCCGGAACTGGCGACGCCCGGGGCGCGGCTGTTCTCGCTCGCCGGGATCTCGCCGCCGCCGGCCTCCGTCAAGGAGGCGCGGCGGACGCTGGCGCTGGCCGGAGTCGAGCCGCCGGCGGCGGAACCTTCCCAGCCCGCGCCGGAACCGCGCCGCGGCCGGCGGCGGCGGGCGCAGGCCGGGGCGCTCGACGTGCGCGAGCTCTGGGTCGAGCTCGACGGCGGCGATCGCTCACGGGACGTGCTTCGCGGCCTCGATTTGGCGATCGAGCCCGGCGAGCTGGTTGCGCTGATGGGCCGCAACGGCGCCGGTAAGAGCACCCTGCTGCGCGCCGTCGCCGGGCTGGTCGAGCCTGCGCGCGGCTCGCTCGCCGCGCCGCGCGGCAGCGCTCTGTTGCCGCAGAGCCCGGCCGACCTGCTGGTCCGCGAGCGGGTCGCCGACGAGCTCCCGGGCGAGGCCGGGCGGCGGGCGTTGGAGGCGGTCGGGCTCGGCTGGGCGGCCGAGAGCGATCCCCGCGACCTCTCCGGCGGCGAGCGCGAGCGCCTCGCGCTGGCGATCGTGATGGCGGGACGAGCGGATGAAGAGCTGCCCGGCCTGATCTGCCTCGACGAGCCGACCAGGGGGATGGACGGCGCTCGCAAGCGCGAGCTCTGCGGGTGGCTGGGGGAGCTCCCCGGGCGCGGGGCGGCGGCGCTGGTCGCCACGCATGACGTCGAGTTCGCCGCCCGGTTGGCGTCGCGCGTCGTCCTGCTCGGTGACGGCGAGCTGATCGCCGACGGGCCCGCCGACGAGATCCTCTCCGGCGGCTGGTACTTCGCGACGGAGGTCGCCCGCATCCTCGGCGCCCCAGGGGCGATCACCCCCGAAGCCGGTGCGGCGTTCTTGAATAACTCCCGCCACGTCCTCGCCTTCGGCTCCGGGCGTGCGGGGGCGGAGCCGCAGGGCGATCGAGGTGGGGCATGACGTGGCAGGCTGTCACCTTCGCCGGGCTGGCGCTGGTCCTCGTCGGAGGCTTCTGGTGGTACGAGCGGACCCGGCCGAGCGCGCGCCTCGTCGCCCTGGTCGCCGCGCTTGCGGCCCTGGCGATCGCCGGGCGGCTCGTCCTCGCGCCGATCCCGAACGTCGTCGCGACAACGGATATCGCCCTGATCACGGGCTACGCGCTCGGCGCCGGCCCCGGCTTCGCGGTCGGAGCGCTGGCGGCGCCGGTCTCCAACATCTGGCTCGGCCAGGGTCCATGGACGGCGTGGGAGATGGCGGGGTGGGGGCTGGTCGGCCTGGGCGGCGCCTGGCTCGCCGTGATCACGCACCGCCGGCTCGGCCGGCTCGGGCTGGCAACCGTCTGCGCGCTCGCCGGCTTCGCGTACGGCGCCCTGCTCGACCTCTCGGTAATGGTCACCTATGGAGGCGAGCAGTCGCTCGACCGCTACCTGGCGCTCTCGGCCCGCGGGATCCCCTTCAACGTCGCCCACGCGGCCGGCAATTTCGCGATCGCGCTCGCCGCAGGCCCGGCGCTGGTGCGGATGATCTCGCGCTTTCGCACCCGGGCGGCGTTCACCTGGCGTCCCGCCGCGGCCTTGCCGATCGCGCTGCTCGCCCTGCTCGCGGGCGGCCTGCTCGCCGCGCCGCCGCCTCCCGCGGAGGGAAAGCGGTCGGCCGTTGCCTGGCTCGAGCGGACGCAGAACTCCGACGGTGGCTTCGCCGCGGTGCCCGGCCAGCCCTCGAGCCCGGCGATGACCGGGTGGGCGATGCTCGGCCTCGAGGCCGCCGGCCTGAATCCGCTGGACGCTCGCTCCGGCGACGAGTCGCCCGTGTCGTACCTGCGCTCGCAGGCCGACAGGCTGCGCTCGGTAGGCGACCTCGAGCGGACGATCCTGGCGCTCGCCGGGGCCGGTCTCGACCCGCGGCGGTTCGCGGGGACGGACCTGGTCGCCGAGCTGCGCGAGCGGCAGGATGGCGACGGCTCCGTCGACGGGCAGGTGAACCTGACCGCCTTCTACGCCCTCGCGATCCGGGCGGCGGGTGAGGACACCGGCTCGCTCGCGAAGTCGGGACGCTGGCTGCGCCGAGCGCAGAACGGAGACGGCGGCTGGGGGATCCAGCCCCGTGCTCCGAGCGAGTCCGACTCGACCGGCGCCGCGCTGCAGGGCCTCGTCGCCGCCGGATCAGGCGGCGCACCGGCACGCCGGGGCGCCGCCTGGCTGCGTCGCGCGCAGGCCGCCGGCGGCTCCTGGGCACTCGGCTCCGCCGGAGTCGCCAATTCGCAGTCGACCGCTTGGGCCGTGCAGGGCCTGGCGGCGGCGGGCGGCGACGACGACGTCATCGACCGCGGGCTTGGCTACCTCGCCCGGCAGCGGGCTGCCGACGGCCACTACCGCTACTCGACCGCCAGCGACCAGACTCCGATCTGGGTCACCGCCCAGGCGCTGCTCGCCGTCGAGCGGCAGGCCTTCCCGCTGCCGGCGGTCGCGCGCGCACGGGAGCGCTCGGGTTCGGACGAGCGCTCCGGCTCCAGCTCGAGCGACCAGCCGGCAGGCGCCGCGTCGACGGGCGAGGGGGCGATCGCGTCCGGCTCGCCGACGGCCGGTTCCGGCTCCGGTACGGCACCCGGCGGGCAGGGAGGGAGTGGTGAAGGGGCCGACCCCGTTGTGCAGCAGGCGGAGCCCGGTGGCCCCGAGACCGCGGACGAAAACAGCGGCGATGGCGCAGGACCCGTGAGCGCCTCCCAGCCTTCAGCGCAGAGCGCCCCGGGCGCTGTCCCGGTCAGCATCTCGTACCCCAACGCGGGCGAGGACGACGACCACACGACGGCCTACCTGCTCGGCGGCCTGGCAGTCCTCTCCGTGGTCGTCGCCGGCGGCTACGCCTGGTACCGCCGCCGCCTCGGGGGACCGTGAGCTGCATGTCGCGCTCGAAGCTGTCCCAGGCCTGACGGGTGTCGTAGCGTTCGCGCCGATGGATGTCGAGACGGCGGTTCGCAGCCGCCGCACGCACAAGGCCTACGGCTCGCAGCCGATCGACCGCGTGACGCTCGACGAGTTGTTCGAGCTCGCTCGCTGGGCGCCGAATCACCACCTGACCAACCCATGGCGGTTTCGCGTCCTCGGGCCGCGGGCGCTCGAGCGCCTGAAGCGCGCCGCCGGCCCGGAGGCGGCGGCGAAGCTCGACCGGGCGCCGACCCTGGTCGTCTGCTCGTGCGTGCTGGGCGGCGACGAGGTCCAGGACGAGGAGGACCTGCACGCCACGGCGATCGCCGCCTACATCGTCCTGCTCGCCGCGCACGCCCGCGGGCTCGTCGGCTACTGGCGCACGCCCGGCGTCCTGCGCACGAGCGAGGGCGCGGCCGCGGTGGGACTCGGACCCGCCGAGCGCTTCGTCGCCCTGATCCACCTCGGACACCCGGTGCAGGAGAAGCCGCCGCCCGAGCGCGAGCCCGCGGACACCGTCACGGAGTATCTGCCTTGATGCGAGAGATTCCGGTGCCGTAGTGCTCGGCCGCGACGCAGCGCTGCAAGCGGTCACCGGCGAGCGTTTCGACGTCGTCGTGATCGGCGGGGGGATCACCGGCGCCGGTGTCGCCCTCGACGCCGCCTCCCGCGGGTACAGCGTCGCCTTGGTCGAGCGCGACGACTACGCGATCGGAACGTCGAGCCGCTCGTCGAAGATGGTCCACGGCGGCCTGCGCTACCTCCAGAACTTCGACCTCGGCCTCGTCCGCGAGGCGCTGCTGGAGCGCCAGCTGATGGTCCAGCTGGCGCCGCACCTCGTCTACCCGACCCCGTTCCTGGTCCCGACGCTCGGCGAGGGCAAGCGGAGCCGCACGCTCGGGATCGGGCTCAACATGTACGACGCGATGGCGACGACCCGGGTCGGGATGTCGCGCCGCGAGCGCGCCGAGCGCGCCGCGGGCGACGACTACTGGGCCCCCGACCGCCACCGCACGATCGACGCCGAGGAGGTCGCCGAGCTGCTTCCGGCGCTGGCGCCGCGCGAGCCGCGCGACGCCTACATGTTCTACGACTGCCAGACCGACGACGTGCGCCTGGTGCTGACGATCCTCGGTGAGGCGGAGCGTTACGGGGCGGTGTTCGTAAACGGTGCCGAGGTCACCGATCTGCTCGACCGCGACGGGGTCGCCGCGGGGGTCGCCTGTGTCGACGCCGAGAGCGGCGAGCGGTTCGAGGTCGAGGCCGACAACGTCGTCAACGCGACCGGTGTCTGGGCCGATCGGATCCGGCCCGAGGAGATCCACGACGAGGAGGAGGTGCCGAGGATCGCCCCCAGCCGCGGGACCCACGTCACGGTCTCGCTGGACAAGCTCGCGGTCACCCGCGCCGCCTGCGTCGTTCCCGCCGGCGAGGGCCGGACGATCTTCGCCCTGCCCTGGTACGGGCGGGCGCTGATCGGGACCACCGACGAGGACTACGACGGCGACATCGCCCACGTCAAGCCCGGCGGCGACGACATCGAGTACCTGCTCGACGCGGTCAACTCGTTCTTCGGCGTCGAGCTCGGTCTCGCGGACCTCACCGGCGCCTACGCCGGGGTGCGGCCGCTGATCTCGACCGGCGACCCGCGCAAGTCGGTCGACATCTCGCGCAAGGCGGAGCTGTATGAGACCTCCTCGGGGATGCTGACGATCACCGGCGGCAAGCTGACCACCTGGCGGCGGATGGCAAAGCAGGTGGTCGACCGGATGGTCGAGCGCGAGGGACGCGTCGCTCCCTGCCGCACCGACGACACCCCGCTTGGAATGGCGGCATCCGAGCACGAGCTCGACCCCCCGGAGGGCCTCGCCGAGGACGACCTGCCGGCCGGTTATCGCGAGCTGCTCGCCTTTCGCTACGGCCACGCCGCTCGCAACGTCCTGCGTCTCGCCGGCGAGCGACCCGAGCTGTCGGCGCCGATCGTCGACGGCCAGCCGGACATGCTCGCCGAGGCTGCGATCGCCGCCCGGCTCGAGCAGGCGCGCTCGGTCGCCGACGTGCTCCTGCGCCGCACGCGGCTCGGCCTGGTGGCGGCGCCGCAGCTGCGGACCGCCGAGGACGTCGCCCCGGTCGCCGCGGCCATCGGCGGCGAGCTCGGCTGGGACGCGGCGCGGGTGAAGGGCGAGGCGGCGAAGTGGCTCGACGACTCGGCCGCCGAGGGAATCGATCCGGCCCGATAGTCTGCGCGCCCGAGATGGCGAGCGAGCTCGACGACCTCCACCTGGCGGACCTGCACGAACGCGCGGCCGCGGCCGGGATCACCGGCTACCGGCTGATGCGCCGCGAGGAGCTGGTTGCTGCCCTGAGCGGGGAGGGGGAGACCGAGAAGACCGAGAAGAAGACGGAGACCGAGGAGGCCGAGAAGGAGACGGAGGCCGAGGAGAAGACGGAGGCCGAGGAGCGGCCGGAGCCGGAACCACGCACGCGGCGGCGTCGCAGCCGCCGGCGCCGGCGGACCGAGCCGGAGCCGGAGCCGGAGCCCGACACCGACGAGATGGACGTGGTCGTCGAGGCGACCGTGCTCGACGACGAGGCCGAGGAGCCGGTCGAGCTCGCGCCGAGTGGGGTCCCCGAGGACGAGCTGCCCACCGATGACGTCCGCGGCGTCCTCGAGCTGACCCGCCAGCGCTACGGCTTCCTCCGCCTCATGGGCCTGGCGCCGTCCGACAACGACGTCTACATCTCGGCCGCCCAGGTGCGCCGCTGTGAGCTGCGGGCGGGCGACGAGGTCGCCGGACCGGCCCGCGAGCCACGCCGCGGCGAGCGTCATCGCGCCCTGGTCCACGTCGACACGGTCAACGGCGAGGAGCCCCAGACGGAGGCCCGCCCCATGTTCGACGATCTGCCCGCGGTGTTGCCGGAGCGGCGGATCTCGCTCGAGGCCTTCGCCGACGACGTCCTCGCCCGCTCAGTCGACCTGCTCGTGCCGCTCGCCTACGGGCAGCGGATCCTGGTCCGGGCCGACGCGCGCTCCGGCCGCACGACGCTCTTGCGCTCGCTCGCCCGCGCCGCGGCGGCCAACGACACCGCGAAGGTGATCGTCCTGCTGGTCGACGAGCGGCCCGAGGAGGCGACGGCCTGGCGCGAGGCGCTCCCGGTCGCCGAGTTCGCGATCGCGACCGCCGAGCTGGCGCCGGTCGAGCAGGTGCGAACCGCCGAGCTGGCGCTCGAGCGCGCCCGCCGCCTTGCCGAGACGGGCACCGACGCCGTGATCGTGTGCGACTCGCTCTCGCGACTCGCGTTCGCCGCCGGCGACGTCGCCGAGGTCAAGCGGCTGTTCGGCTCGGGGCGCAATCTGGCCGGCGGCGGCTCGCTGACCGTGATCGCGACCGTGCTCGCTGACGGCAGCGACGACGGCGAAGCCGAGGCTGCGGTGACCACCACCGAGAGCTCGGCGATCGCACTCGACCCGGAGCTGGCGGCCGCCGGCGTCGTCCCGGCTCTGAAGGCGAGCGAATGCAGGGTCTCGAACGAGGACCAGATCCGCGCCCCCGACGAGCTGGCGGCGGTCCGCAACCTGCGCTCCCTGCTCGCCGACCTGCGGCCCGCGGACGCCGCCGCGCTGCTGCGCGAGCGGATCGAGGGAACCTCCTCGAACGCCGAGCTGCTGCAGAGCCTTTAGAGAACTAGCGCCGGTACGCGAGTGCCGACCAGCTCGGTTCGCGCGAGAGCTCGATCGGCTCCGCGTCGCGATCGGGCTGCACGTAGCCGAAGGTATGGCTGTCATCGTCGAAGATCACGTCGAGCTCCCCCTCCTTGACCCGCTGGTCGAGCCAGGCGCCGCGGAAGACGAGCCGGCGGATCCAGTGCACGAGGCTGCGGTTGGCGGGGCCGACGAGCTCGGTCCAGTGCTCGTTGATGTGCTCGCCGAGCGGCGAGCTGGGCTCGCGGATCTCGCCGTTGACCGCCAGCTCGAGCAGGTCGTGCAGCTCCTCGCCCTCGAGCCCGCCGTCGACGAAGTCGAGCTTCACCGCGGCCTGCTCGACCCGCTGGCCGAAGTCCTGCTCGTTGAAGGAGAAGCGGAGCTCGCCGTACTCGAGGACGTAGTCAGAGCCTGACTCGTAATTCCCTCTGCGAGTTGCCTTCTCCACCGGATCTCCCACGCTCTGGCCCCGAGCCGTTTACCAGTCTTCCCCGGGGGGCCTTCCCAGGTGCGTGCATCTTTGCCGATGCGCGCCGGTCGCGCAGAGGAGGCCCGGCGGCTGAAAGAGGGTTTGCACCTCGGGGGTCGAAGCACTCCGGTTCGCAACCGCTCAGATCTCGAGCCGCGAGTCCTCGAGGTCGAGCTCGCGCTCGATCCGCCGCAGGACCTCGTCGTTGATCTCGCCCTGGTTGCGGAGCTCGATCACGATCGACCGCTGTGCCTCGAGCACCTCGCGGACGAGGCGCTGATAGGCGACCGAGCGGGTCTCGTAGTCGATCCCGTCGCCTTCGATCCCGCCGTCGAACTCACCATCTCGCGAGCGGGCGCGAAAGCGCCGCTGGCGGTATGTGTAGGCGCCGCGAACCCGAGCGACGGTGTCGTCGAGCGCCCACTCCTCCGCCTCGAGCTCGTCGAGTCGCGAGAGCGCCGCCTCCGCGGCGGCCAGGCGCGCCTCGATCTCCTCGTACTCGAGGTCCTCGTCGTAATCGTCGATCCCGAGCCACCGGATCAGCATCGGCAGGGTGAGCCCCTGGAGCAGGAGCGTCGCGAGGATGACCGCGAAGGCGCAGAAGATGATCAGTTCGCGCTCGGGGAATGGGGCGCCGGCGTCGGTCTCGGGGGGCAGCGCCAGGGCCGCAGCGAGCGAGACGGCGCCCCGCATCCCCGTCCAGGCGATGACGACGACGTTCCGCCATGGGGGGTACGGCTCGCGCTCCCGGATCCGGCGGGAGAGCCGGCGCGGGAGGTAGGCGAACGGGTAGGCGAGCAGCAGGCGGACGGCGATCACCGTCGCCGCGACGATCGCCCCGTCGCGGATCAGCTCGCCGGTCGACATCTCACCGATCCCGTCGATCACGGTCGGCAGCTGGAGGCCGACGAGGACGAAGAGCGCCGAGTTCAGCAGGAAGGTGACGATCTCCCAGACCGCGTGACCCTGGATGCGGGTCGTCGGCGTGGTCAGGGTGGAGGTCAGGCGGCCCATGTAGATCCCGACGGTGACCGCGGCGAGGATCCCCGAGACGCCGATCGCCTCCGCCGGCAGATAGGCGAAGTAGGCCGAGAGCAGCGCGACCGTGATCTCCACGGGCGGGTTGTGGATCCGCCTGCGGAGCGCGGCGATCGCGGCGCCGACCGCGATCCCGACCGCGACCCCGCCGGCGACCGTGATTACGAAGTCGCCGCCCGCCTCGAACGCGCTGAAGCTGCCCGTGACGACGGCGGCGACGGCGAACTTGTAGGCGACCAGGGCGGTTCCGTCGTTGACCAGGCTCTCGCCCTCGATGATCGTCACCGCGCGGGTCGGCACCCCGAGCCGGCGAGCGATCGCGGTCCCCGCCACCGCATCGGTCGGGGAGACGACCGCGCCGAGGACGAACGCCTCAGCCCAGCCGAAGTCGAGCAGCTCGTGGGCGACGACCGCGACCGCCGCCATCGTCGCCAGGACGAGTCCGACGGCGAGCAGCGAGATCGTGCGCAGGTGGCGGCGCATCTCTCGCAGTCCCGTGAAGTAGGCCGCGGCGTAGAGCAGCGGCGGGAGGATGACCAGCAGCACCACATCGGGGTCGAGCTCGACCTCCGGGATGCCGGGGATCGCCGCCAACCCGAGGCCGCCGAGGACGAGCAGGATCGGATACGGCACCCGCGCCCACTGCGCGATGATCAGCAGCGCCGTCACCGCGGCGAGGATGCAGAGCAGGGCGACCTCGGTCGACATCGGGTTAGTTGTAGCGGCCGCGCGGCCCCCAGCGGCCGGATCAGGATTGCGGACAACTACGCAGCAAGTCTGTGGACAACCCCCCGGTTCGGCCCCCTGCGCTGCGTCAACCTTGCTCCATGCATCGGTTGACGCTGATCCTGACCGCGAGCTTCGCCGTCGCCGCCCTGGTGACGGGGTCGGTCGTCGCCCTGAACGGGACCGGCTACGACTTCCAGGGCGACTCGTCGGCCGAGACCAGAGTCGGCAGCGACGTCGCCGACCTGCTCAGAGGTGGGGGAGGCGATGACTACATCAGCGCCCGGGGCGGTTCCGACCGCGTCTTCGGGGAGGCCGGGGAGGACAGCCTGCTCGGCGAGGGCGGCGGCGACACGGTCAAGGGCGGCACCGAGGGCGACGAGCTGTCCGGCGGCGCCGCCGACGACGTCGTCTACGGCGAGGCCGGCAACGACATCATCGGAGGAATCGACTTCACCGAGGTGGGCGGCTCGATCGCGGTCGAGAGCGGCGACGACCTGCTTCGCGGCGGTGCCGACGACGATCTGATCGGCGGCGGGCCCGGCGACGACGGCATCTTCGGCGACCAGGGCAAGGACAAGCTCCTCGGCGGAACCGACGACGACACGCTCGCGGGCGGCCTCGACGACGACGTCATGAACGGCGCCGGCGGCACGGACATCGTCTCGTTCGCCGGGTCGGCCACCCCGGTGGTCGTGCAGCTCGCCAACGGCACCGCCACCGGGGAGGGCGCCGACCTGCTCGGCCGGCTCGAGAACGTGATCGGCACCGCGTTCGCCGATCAGCTGACCGGCAACCCGGGCCGGAACCGCCTCCAGGCGGGCGCCGGGAACGACCGGCTGGACGGGGCCCAGGGCGTCGATCTCCTCCTCGGTGGGTCCGATGACGATCTGCTGATCGGCGGCCCCGGCGACGACGCCGTCGACGACGGCGCAACGACCTCGCCCGGGATCGACGGTGGCCCCGGGGTCGACACGGCGCTCTTCCCCGGGACGACGAGCGGGATCTTCGTCTTCATGCCCAGCGGCATCGTCGGCGCCACCGAGGGCGGCCAGGGTGCCGGCGAGGACAAGATCGCCAACGTCGAGAACCTCGACGGCACGGATTTCATGGACGTGTTCATCGGCGACGCGGCGGCGAACAGGCTGCGCGGGTTCGGCGGCGCGGATCAGCTCACCGGCGGCGACGGGAACGACCTGCTCAACGGCGGGGACGGAGACGACACCTTGAACGACCAGAACACCCCCGGCGTCGACCACTTCTTCTGCGGTGACGGAAACGACACGGCCCACGCCGATCCGGGAGACGACGTGGGCGCCTCGTGCGAGGTGGTGCTGTGAGCATTGCCGTCATGAAGCGGCTCAGGGCCGCGGGCGTGGTCGCGCTCGCCGTTCTCGCTGCGCTCGCGGGCTCGCTGGCGACTCAGCGCCTCGTCGGCGCCGAGGCCAGTCACGAGGATCCCTGCGCGAACGCGGAGGTGACCCAGGCGGTGTTCAACGTCACCGGCGTCGTCCCGATCGGCAAGGTCTGCAACACCGGGCTCTTCAACGGCGGGCAATGGTCGAGCTCCGCCGAGCTCGACGGCTACGCGACGCAGCTGATGGATCGCTGCGCGAGCGCCCCGGGCGGCGGCGCGGGCGGCAATCGATACCTGGTCCAAGCGATCATCGAGATCACCGGGGTCCCACCGTCGGACGGCGCCTGCCTCCGCACCGTCTACGAGGACTTCGTCGACGACACCTTTGGCACCAGCTACTCGATCAACTGGAACCAATACAAGGGCTCGACGACCACGGTGGAAAGCGTCTTCGACGCCGTGAATTTGACCTTCTCGACCTGCGACCGCAAGTGGATCTCCCAGGCGGTGATCGAGGTCGAAGGCGCCTACCCCGACACTCGCTACGACCAGCGCCCGGCGGGATCGTTCTCGGGCAACGGGCTCAACGGGCAGTGCAACCCGTGGTTGTACGACAACGGCGCGATCTGGCGCTTCGACCGCCTGAAGGAGAACGTCCAGGCCCGCGCGAACGCGGGGGCCTGCAGCACGATCGGCAATCCCCAGGCGACGCAGATCAGCAACGCGTACCTGGCGATCACCGGCTGGTATCCGAGCCCGCCCCTCGGCGAGTGCAACCCGAGCCTCTACGGCGCCGGCTCGTGGGCGGACGACACCGAGCTGCGCACCCGCATCTTCCACTCCTGGTTCTGCTACCACGGGAACATCGGCCAGATCTTCTGGTTCAGCAAAGGCCGGCGGGTCGACGGCCGCCAGTTCTCCGGCGAATGCAATCCGCTGCTCTACGAGGACGGGACGGGCGTCCCGGGGGCCACGCCCGCCGCTCGGTACCAGGAGCTCGAGACCCGGCTCGGGGTGACGACGACGAGCCTCGCGAACGCGAACATCGATCTGGACGACGACGGCGATGCCGAGGTGAACGGGACCTTCGTCCCCAGCGACGAGATCGCGATCGGCAACAACGGAACGGGCAACTTCCGGTTCGGCGACGGGAACCAGCTTCCGCGCGGCCTGACTATCCCGCCCGCCCAGGCCACGCCGATCGCCGCCGGCAACTTCGTCGCCACCAACGGCGGCACCCTGATCGGTCAGGCGGGAACGAATCTGATCGGCCAGGCGGGAACGAACGTGATCGCGTCCGGCGGCGGCAACGTGATCGCGTCCGGCGGCGGCAACTAGATGGGTGATTCCACGCCTTCACGCACGCGGATGACGCACGGATACCGTCGCTGGATCGCGCCGCTCGGGACTCGCCCATGTCCACCGACATGGGCTTCGCCCGATCGTCACGTCCAGCTCGGTCCCGCGCGCCCCCGCGCACGCGAGGCCGTGGAATCAACCATCTAGCGTCCCTGCACAGGCCGCAGCGGCCGCCGTACGATCCAGCGGGTGGAGCTGCGGGTCGCCGACAATGCCGACGACGAGCGCTATGAGGTGATGGCCGACGGCGAGCTGGCGGGGTTCGTCACCTACCGGCGCGCGCCGGGGCGGATCTCGCTCCTGCACACCGAGGTCGACGATGCCTTCGAGGGCCACGGGATCGGCGGCACCCTCGTCCGCGCGGCGCTCGACGACGCCCGGGCGCGCGGACTCGCCGTGTTGCCGTTCTGCCCGTTCGTGCGCGTCTACATCAAGCGCCACCCCGAGTACCTCGGCCTGGTCCCGGAGCGCGAGCGGGGGAGATTCGAGCTGTGAAAGCCTAGACCGTAGGGGGCGCGTTTCGGGCCTTCGGGCTAGTAGACCGCGTGACCGCCTCCGCCCACCCGCGCCGCTTCCGCCGGCTCCCAACCGCGGAGGTCGCTTCCCGGCGGGTGCCGGTGGCGGTCACCCTCCCCTCCCGCCTGCTCGGCCTCGCCCTGCTGAGGGCCGGGCGGGCGGGGGAGGGCCTGCTGATCCCGCGCTGCCGCAGCGTGCACACGTTCGGGATGCGCTTTCCGCTCGATCTCGTCTTCCTGGATCGCGAGCGGGCGCCGCTTGCGGTCCGCGCCGCGGTTCCGCCGAACCGGATCGTCGCCGATCGCCGCGCGTCGGCCGTGCTCGAGCTCCCGGCCGGGGGGAGCGGATGACGCTCCCGCGGCCCGAACCGCTCGCGACCGTCGTCGTCTGCGAGGACGACGAGCCGACCCTGGAGCTGCTCTGCGACCACCTGGGCGCCGACCGGTTCGACGCGCTGGCGGCCCCGAGCGCCGCCGACGCGCTCCGCCTCTGCCACTACAAGCACCCCGACCTGCTGCTGCTCGACCTCAACCTGCCCGACGCGCCGGGCCTCGACGTCCTGCGCGAGATCCGCGCCAGCGAGGGCGCGACCGGCAGCTACGACCCGGAGCTGGCGGTGATCGTGCTCAGCGGTCGCGGCACCGACGCCGACCGGCTGCGCGGGCTCGACTGCGGCGCCGACGACTACGTCGTCAAGCCGTTTGCGATTCAGGAGGTCGTCGCCAGGATCCGCGCCGTGCTTCGGCGCCGCGACCGGCGCCGCGCCGGGCCCCTGCGGGTCGGCGAGATCGTCATCGACCCGTCGCGGCGCGAGGTCCGCGTCGCGGGCGAGGCGGTCCAGCTCGCCAACAAGGAGTTCAGCCTCCTGCGGATGCTCGCCTCGGACCCGACCAGGGTGTTCACGAAGGCCGAGCTGCTGCGCGACGTCTGGGGGTTTCGCTCGCTGGGTCGCACCAGGACGCTGGACTCGCATGCCAGCCGCCTGCGCCGCAAGCTCGACCCGGAATCCGGACGGTACGTCGTCAACTGCTGGGGGGTCGGCTACCGCCTGATCGACGCCCCCGAGGGGGAGCGGTGATCGACTCGATCGTGGGGGCCCTCGTGGTCGCCTGCCCGGCGGCGCTCACCTGCGCGACAGTGGTCGTCGCCGACCGCGCCCGCCGCCGGCGCCGGCGCGAGCTGCTCAACCGCGCCCTGCACGAGCTGCGCCGCCCGCTGCAGGCGCTCGTCCTGCAGGCATCCGCCTCGGCGACCCCGGCGAGCGGACGCGATCAGCTCGCCCAGGCGCTCGAGGCGCTGGCGGGGATCGACCGCGAGATCAACGGCGCCGGCGCCGCGCCGCCGCGAGCGATCGCCGACGGGCGCGCGCTGGCCGCCGACGCGGTCCGGCGCTGGCGGGGCCCGGCGTCGCTCGAGGGGCGCACGCTCGAGCTCGCCTGGCGCGCGAACGGTTCGCGATTGATCTGCGACGAGGCGGCGATCGCCAGGGCGCTCGACAACCTGATCGCCAACGCGCTCGAGCACGGCCGCGGCCCGATCCGGATCGAGGGCGCCGAGCGCGCCGGGCGACTGCGGCTGACGGTCGCCGACGGGACCGCGGCGGGCGACGAGCCCGAAGCGCCGACCGATCGAGGCCGGATCGCGCGTCGCGCCGGTGGCCGCCGCGGCCACGGCTTGCGCATCGTCGCCGAGGTCGCCGCCGCGCACGGCGGCCGCTTCGCCGCCTGCGCGCACGCCGAGGGCGCCAGCGCCGTGCTCGAACTGCCGGTGACCGCGGCGCCCGAACGCGACGTCGCCTGAGTCGTGAGCCGGCGCGCCCGTGCGATCGGCTTCGCGTCGGCGGCGGCGATCTGCGCCGGCCTCGCCGCCGGCGCCGGCGGCGGAGCGGGGGACGTACTCGCGACTCAGTACGGCGAGCTGCGCGAGGTGGTCGCCGCGACCGCGCCGCTGCCGGCCGGCCAAGCGCTGGGCCGGACGGCCGTCGCCGAGACGCTCGAGGTCCGCCGCGTCCCGGAGCGCTTCCTGCCCCCGGATGTCATGACCAGCCCGGCGCAGGCGCTCGGACGCCGCCCGGCGACCACGATCCCCGCCGGCGGCTACCTGCTCGCCTCCCAGTTCCGCGCGCCGGACGAGCGGGCGAGCGCGGCCGAGCCGACGGTGGGCGGCGACCGAACCCCGGTCGAGCTGTCGGTGCAGGGCGCCGGCCCGCTCGCCGGCTCCGGGCGCCGCCGCGTCGACGTCGTCGTCACCACGGAGGCGGGTCCGGCCGGCGGGCCGGGGAGGACGTTCGTCGCCGCCGAAGCGGTCGCACTCCTCGACCTGCGGGCCGGCGGCGGCGAGGCCACGGATGGCGCGCTGCCCGGGTCGCCGGGTGAACCCTGGATCGCGACCCTGGCGCTCACCCGCGCCCAAGCGCTGCGCCTGATCCAGGCCCAGAGCTTCGCTCGCGAGCTCCGCCTGATCGGCCGCTGAGCGGGCGCGCTAACCCAAGTCGAGCTCGGACTCGAACGCCTTGCGGGCCTCGTCGCCGTGAACGCAGAAGATGATCCGCTCGAGCCCGCTGCCGGCCTCGAGGTGACGGCGGACCTGCTCGATCTCGATCCGCGCCGCCTCGGCCATCGGGAAGCCTCCGACGCCGGTGCCGAAGGCGACCAGCGCGAACGACTTCGCGCCGAGCTCGTCGGCGACCCGCAATGCGCTCGCGGTTGCGTCGCGGATGACCTCGGCGGAGGTCGGGCCGCCGAGGTGCATGGTGGCGGCGTGGATCACCCAGCGGCTCGGCAGCGCTCCCGCCCCGGTGGCGACCGCGTCGCCGAGCTCGATCGGGGCGCGCTCGTCGCTCTCCTCCTGGATCGACGGTCCGCCCGCCCGCGCGATCGCGCCCGCGACGCCGCCCCCGTGCAGCAGCCTGGTGTTGGCGGCGTTGGCGATCGCGTCGACCTCGAGCTTCGTGATGTCGGCGTCGACGACCTCGATCTCGGCCATCGCGGGCGCAGGCTATAGAAGCGCCGCGGCGATGCTCAGCAGCCCCGCGAGCGCCGCGGCCGCCAGGGCGACGCGATGGTGGGCGTCGTCGTCGAGGCGGCGGAAGACGGCGGCGCCGGCCCGATGGCCGACCAGCAACGCCGGTACGCACGCCAGCACGATCCAGCCCTCGGGCAGCGCCCGGTCGACGCCCGAAGCGATGAGCACGATCGGCGTCGCCAGCAGGCTGAGGCCGAGCAGGGCGGCGGCGAGGGAGTCGCGCAGGGCGCTGCCGCGGAGGCCGATCCGGGTGAAGACCAGCAGCACCGCCGGCCCGTTGACGCTCACCGAGGTGGTCAGCGCGCCCGCAACGAGGCCGCCGCCGGCCTCGAGCGCCGGGACGTGGCGGGTCCCGGAGCGGGGGCCGAGCGCCTGCACGCCGGCGCCGACGAGGACCACGATCCCGACCAGGAACTGGAGCAGGTCGCGATCGGCCTCGGTCACGATCCAGGCGCCGAGCACCATCCCCGGCACGGCGGCTGCGAGCAGGATTGCGACCTCCCGGCCCGCGATCGAGACCGCGCGCCCCTCGCCCCAGAGAACGAGGCAGTTGATCGCGATCCCGAGCAGCAGGACCAGGGTCACGGCCTGCTCCGGCGGGAAGGCGGCAAACGCCGCCGGGGCGACGAAGAAGGCGAAACCGAAGCCGATCGCGGCCTGGACCGAGATCCCGACCACGACCGCGACGACGAGCAGCAGGTCCAGCGCGCTCACCGCGGGGAGAATAAGTCGTGCTATCGTCAATACCCCAGGGGGGTATAGGAAGACATGATGGAAACGACGACCGCCGGCCACGAGCACCACCACGAGATGCCGACCGAGGGCGCGGCCCTGACCACGGTCGCGATCGACGCCACGGCGCACTGCCTCACCGGGTGTGCGATCGGCGAAGTGCTTGGAGTCGCAATCGGCACCGCGGCCGGGTTCTCCACCGGGGCCACGATCGCGCTCGCGATCGGCCTTGCGTTCGCGTTCGGCTACGCGCTGACGAGCCTGCCGCTGCTGCGTGCCGGGATGGCGCTCGGCGCGGTGATCCCGATCGCGCTCGCCTCCGACACGTTCTCGATCGCGACGATGGAGATCATCGACAACGTGATCGTCCTCACGATCCCGGGAGCGATGGAGGCCGGCCTCGACTCGCTGCTGTTCTGGGGTAGCCTCGCGTTCGCGCTCGCGATCGCCTTCGTGGTCGCCGTCCCGGTCAATCGCTGGCTGATCGCCCGCGGCAAGGGCCACTGCGCCGTGCACGAGACGGGCATTCACGGCGGTCCGCCGGTCAAGCTGATCAAGGGACTGGCGGTGGCCGCCTTCGTCTTCGGCGCCGCGGTGTTGATCGGCGAGTTCATCGTCGGCTGAGCCGGGGGCGAGATCCGGTGAGGCCGGAACTCATCCCGGTATAGCCACCGCTGACGACCACGCCCGCGTCCTCGCCGCCGAGCTGCGTCTGCGCCTCGTCGACCGGCGCCGCGCCGACGCCTCGGACGCTGCCGACCTCGGGACGAGCGTGCGCGGGCTCGTCGACGAGGCGGCGGCCGTCCTCTCCGAGCGACACCGCGAGCGGATCGTCGACCTGATCCTCCGCGATACGGCCGGGCTCGGCCCGCTCGAGGAGCTGCTCGCCGACCCCGACGTCGAGGAGGTGATGGTCAACGGTCACGACACGGTCTATGTCGAGCGGGACGGGCGGATCGAACGCACCGAGATCCGCTTCGACTCCGAGCAGGCGCTTCGCGACACGATCGAGCGCATCCTCGCCCCGGTCGGCCGCCGGGTCGACGAGCTCAGCCCGATGGCCGACGCGCGGCTCGCGGACGGCTCGCGGGTCAACGTCGTCATCCCGCCGCTCGCCGTCGACGGTCCGGCGCTCTCGGTGCGCAGGTTCACGGCGGTGCGGCCCGATCCGCAGGAGCTGGTCGAGCTCGGAACGCTGACCGCCGAGCTTCGCGACCTGCTGGCCGAGGCGGTCGGGTCGCGACGCAGCCTGCTGGTCTCCGGCGGCACCGGGTCGGGCAAGACGACGCTGCTGAACGCGCTCTCGACGTGGATCGCGCCGACCGAGCGCGTGGTGACGATCGAGGACGCCGCCGAGCTGCGCCTGCGCCAGCCGCACGTCGTCCGGCTCGAGAGCCGACCGGCCTCGGTCGAGGGCCGCGGCGGGGTAACGATCCGCGACCTCCTCCGCAATGCCCTGCGGATGCGTCCCGACCGGATCGTGATCGGCGAGGTTCGCGGGCCGGAGGCGCTCGATCTGGTGACCGCGCTCAACACCGGCCATGAGGGGGCGCTCTCGACCGTGCACGCGAACTCGCCCGAGGACGCCCTGCGCCGGGTCGAGACCCTGGCGCTGATGGCCGGGGTCGGCCTACCGCACGAGGCGATCCGCGAGCAGCTCGCGCGCGGGGTCGACCTGGTCGTGCACATGGCGCGCGGCCCTGGCGGCGCGCGGCGGGTGACCGAGGTCGCCGAGGTGCTGCGCGCCGCCGCCGGGGTCGGGGTGCGCGAGCTGTGGCGGCGCGAGTGACCGCGTTCGAAGCGATCCGGATCGGCGCCGCGGCGCTCGCCGGCGGGCTGGCCGCGCTCGCGCTCCGCGAGCTCGCGCTGGCGGCGCCCGCGGTCGGTCGCTGGCTGCGGCTCGCCGTCGAGCCGCTCGCGCGCGCGGGCCGAGAGGGTGAGCTGCCGTCGGAGCTCGAACGCCGGCGGCTGGCGCTCCTCGGGACCGCTGCGATCTTCGCCGCCGCCCTGCTCGTGCTCGGCCCGGGACCGGCGCCGTTCCTGGCGGCCGCCGGGCCGGCGGCCGCAACCTGGGCGGTGGCGCACCGGCGCGCGAGCTACCGGCGCGCGGTCGAGCGCGGGCTCGCCGAGGTCGCGGTCGCGGTCGCGGACGGGCTCGCCGTCGGCCGCTCGCCGCGGGCGGCGCTGGCCGCCGCGGCGGGGTCGCTCGAAGGTCCCGCGGCCCGCGAGCTGGAGCGGGTCCGCGGTGCGCTCGCGCTCGGCGCCCCGACCCGCGAGGCGCTCGACGCGCTGCGTCGGCGCGTCGACTCGCCCCGGGTCGACTCGTTCGCCGCCGCACTGCTCTCCCAGCAGCTTGCCGGCGGCGATCTCGCCACCCTGCTGCGGCGCTTCGCCGCCGCCGCGCGCGACCGCGACCGGACGGAGGCCGACGCGCGCGCGGCGACGGCCCAGGCGCGGTTCACGGGCCTACTCGTCGCGGCGATGCCGGTCGGCGCGGCCTTGCTCGCCGAGCTGCTGGCGCCGGGCTTCGTCGGCGGGATGGTCGCCGACCCGGCCGCGGCGACGATGCTGGTGTTCGCCGCCGGCCTCCAGCTCGCCGGCTTCGCCGCGATCCGGCGCCTCAGCCGGGTCGACCGACGGTGACGGCGCTGCTCGCCGCCGGCGCGGTGCTGCTCGCGTTCGCCGCAGCGTGGGAGCTGGCCGGAGGAGCCGGCGAGCGGATTGCAGCCGGCGCCCGGACGGCGCTGGTGACGGTCTCAGGCGGGCGCGCCGGTTCGCTCGGCGAGGTCGCCGAGCGGCTCGGGCTGCCGCGGCGGCTCGAGCGAGCTGGCTGGGCCGGGCGGGTCGAGCCGCGCGGCGTCGTCGCCGCGAAGCTCGCCGGGGGCGCCGCAGGCGTCCTGGTCGCGATCGCGTCCGTGCCGGTGCTCGCGACCAGGTTGGGGATCGTCGTCGTCGCCGTGCTCGCCGCCGCCGGCTTCCTCGCCCCGGACGCGCTGCTCGAACGCGCCGCCCGCCGGCGCCGGGCACGGTTCGTCGCCGCCCTGCCCGACGCGCTCGACATGCTCGCCGTCGGCGCCGCCTCGGGGCGCGATCCGGCCTCCGGGCTCGCCGAGATCGCCGCCGGGAGTCCCGGCCCGCTGGCGGCGGAGCTCTCCCGGGCGATCGCCGAGGTCGACTGCGGCCGGCCGCTGCGCGACGCGATCGACGAGTTGCGCGTCCGCATTCCCGGCGCCGAGGTCGGCGCCCTGGCGGCGGCGCTCGAGCGCTCGCGCACCTACGGCTCGCCGCTTGCCGAGCAGCTGCACCTGCAGGCGACGGCGCTGCGCCGCGACGCCCGGCGTCGGATCGAGGAGCGCGCCGCGCGCTCGGCGCCGAAGATCCAGCTCGTCGTCGCGCTCGTGCTGGTGCCCTCGGTGCTGCTGACGATCGTCGCCGCGATCATCGCCCACTCCGACGCCCTGCTCGGATCGTTCTAGATGATTGATCCCGTGCCTCGGCGTGCGCGGGGGCGCGCGGGACCGAGCTGGGCGTGGCGATCGGGCGAAGCCCATGTCGGTGGACATGGGCGAGTCCCGAGCGGCGCGATCCAGCGACGGTATCCGTGCGTCATCCGCGTGCGTTGCGGCGTGGGATCACTCATCTAGGCTGTCTGCATGGTGATCGTGATCGCAAGGGCCGGCTGCGCCCCCGAGAAGCGCGAGGAGCTGGTGGAGCTCGCCCGCTGGATGCAGAACGAGTCGCGGCAGGAGCCGGGCTGCATTCGCTATGCGTTCTACGCCTCACTCGAGGACCCGACCGAGTTCGTCGCGGTCGAGGAGTGGGAGTCGATGGAGGCGCTGCAGGTGCACTTCCAGGCTCCGAGCGTCGCCGGTTTCGGCGCCAAGCTCGGCGATCTGCTCGACCGCCCGCCGGAGGTCAACATCCACGTCGTCGAGAAGACGACCGATTTCCCGAACCTCGACTGAGCCGGCGCGTCGATGCCGGTCGCACGAAAGCAGGCGCTGCGCGGGGGGATCGACCTCGGCGGTACGAAGATCCAGACGGCCGTCGTCACCAAGACCGGGATCGTCAAGGGCGAGGCCCGCCGCCCGACGCCGACCGAGGGCGGCCCTCAGGATGTCGCCGACCAGATGGCGGCGGCGATGGTCGAGGCCGCGGATGCGGCGGGCGTGCAGACCGACTCGCTCGCGGGGGTCGGGGTCGGATCGCCCGGTGACTCCGACGAGAAGACCGGTGACGTCTCCGAAGCTCGCAACCTGCCCGGCTGGGAGGGCACGTTCCCGCTCGGCAGGACGCTCGCGGACGCGCTCGGGACCAAGGTCCTGGTCGCCAACGATGTCGATGTCGCCACCAACGCCGAGTTCAAGCTCGGCGCCGGCAAGCCCTTCGACTCGATCCTCGGCGTCTTCTGGGGCACGGGGGTCGGCGGCGGGCTGATTCTCGACGGCAAGCGCTGGACCGGCCGCGGCGCCGCCGGCGAGATCGGTCACATGGTGGTCAAGCGCGGCGGCGCCAAGTGCCCCTGCGGGCGGCGCGGTTGCATGGAGGCCTATGCCGGGCGGGGGGCGATGGAGGCCAAGGCGCGGCGCGAGCACGCCGACGGGGCGAAGACGAAGCTGTTCAAGATCATGGAGGAGCGCGGCCGCGACCGGCTGACGAGCGGGATCTGGGAGCGGGCGCTCGAGCACCGCGACCCGCTCGCCGAGCAGTTGATCAAGCGCGCCCTGAAGGCGCTCGGGGCCGGGGTCGCCTCGGCGGTCAACCTGCTCGACGTCGAGGCCGTGATCATCGGCGGCGGCCTCGGGGTGCGTTTCGGACAGCCCTACGCCGACAAGATCGCCAAGCAGATGCAGCCGCACCTGTTCGTCGACGACCGCCCCCCGGCGATCCAGGTCGCCTCGCTCGGCGACCTCGGCGGCGCGATCGGCGCGTCACTCCTCTTCGACGAGTAACCCCCACCGCGCACGCCCGGACGCGGGAGCAGAAGAAAATGTCCGCGGCGTAGCCGCGGACCATTTATTCGAGGCGGGAGCGGAGGACGTGGCGCGAGTTATTCACTCAGGAAGCCACGGGCGGCGCCAGCCACCGTGACCGTGGAGCAGGTGGCTCGCCGACTCGGGTCCCCAGGTCCCGGGCTCGTACTCCTCGACCGGCGACGGGTCGTCGAGCAGCGGCTGCACGATCCGCCAGGTCTGGTCGATCGAGTCGAAGTTGGGGAAGAGCTGCGAGTCCCCGCGCAGCGCGTCGCGGAGCAGGCGCTCGTAGGGCTCGGGCTGGTCGGAGTCCTGCTGCTCGAACAGCAGGTCGAGGTGGACGCGGTGAAGCGCGTCCTCGCCCGCCTTCTTTGCCATCAGGCAGATCTCGGCGCCGGGCTCGGGCTTCACCCGGATGATCAGCTCGTCGGGGTCGGGGATCATCCGCCCGCCGATCCCGAGCCGCGGCGGCCGCTTGAACACGACCCTCACCTCGGTCGCCTCGACCGGCATCGCCTTGCCGGCCCGCAGATAGAACGGAACCCCCGACCAGCGCCAGTTGTCCACCTCAAGTCGCAGGGCGACGTAGGTCTCGGTCTCGGAGTCGGGCGCGACTCCCTCGACCCCGCGGTAGCCACGGTATTGGCCGCGGACGTAGCGGCTCGGATCGGCCTCGGGCATCGCCCGGAAGAGGTCGGTCTTGCGGTCGCGGATCGCGTCGGTGTCGGCGGTGCCGGCAGAGGGGGGCTCCATCGCCACGAGGGCCAGCGTCTGCAGGAGGTGGTTCTGCACCACGTCGCGAAGCGCGCCGACCGGGTCGTAGAAGCTGCCGCGGTCGTCGACCCCGAAGTCCTCGACCATCGTCAGCCGCACCGAGTCGACGTACTGGCGGTTCCAGACCGGCTCCAGGATCGTGTTCGCGAAGCGCAGGTAGAGCAGGTCCATGACCGGCTCCTTGCCGAGGAAGTGGTCGATCCGCAGGATCTGCGACTCGTCGAGCACCTGGCCAAGCTCATCGTTCAGCGCCCGCGCCGACTCCCGGTCGTGTCCGAACGGCTTCTCCAGCACCACCCGGGCGTTCTCGGTCAGCCCGGCGTCGTGCAGGCGCCGGACCACCTCGCCGAACAGCGACGGCGGGATCTCGAGGTAGAAGACGGCCTGCTCGCACTGGCCGATCGCCTTGGCGACCTTCCCGTACGTTTCGTCGTCATCGAACTCGCCGTAGACGTAGTCGAGCCGCTGGTCGAGCCGCTTGATCACCTCATCGTCGGGGTCCGCGACCGTCGCCTCGATCGATTCGCGGGCGTAGTTCTCGAGGTCGACCTCTCGCCAGCGGTTGCGCGCCACTCCGATCACCCGGCAGTTGAGGTCGCCGCGGCGCTCGAGCCGATAGAGCGCCTGGAAGGTCATCTTCTTCGCCAGGTCGCCGGTGATCCCGAAGATCACCAGGGTGTCGGCTTGCTCGGGCATCGAGGCCGCAGACTAGTCGCACCGGCCGCTGCGCTTAGTATCCGCACCATGCAGTTGGGCATGGTCGGACTCGGGCGGATGGGCGCCAACCTGGTGCGCCGGCTGATGCGCGACGGCCACGACTGCGTCGTCTTCGACGTCAACCCCGACGCGGTCGCGACGCTCGACGGCGAGGGCGCCACCGGCGCCGAGTCGCTCGACGACTTCGTCGCCAAGCTCGAGCAGCCGCGTGCCGCCTGGGTGATGGTCCCTGCCGGGGAGATCACCGAGAGCACCGTCAACGAGCTCGCCGGTCGGCTCGAGGCCGGGGACGCGATCATCGACGGCGGCAACTCCTACTACCGCGACGACATGCGGCGCTCGCAGGCATTCGCCGAGCGCGGCATCGACTACATCGACTGCGGTACCTCGGGCGGCGTCTTCGGCCTCGACCGCGGCTACTGCCTGATGATCGGCGGTCCCGATGACGCCGTCCAGCGGCTCGACCCGATCTTCGCGACGATCGCCCCCGGAGTCGACTCGGCCGAGCGCACCCCGGGTCGCAGCGGCGACCCCTCGACCGCCGAGAACGGCTACCTGCACTGCGGCCCCAGCGGCGCCGGCCACTTCGTGAAGATGGTCCACAACGGGATCGAGTACGGGGTGATGGCCGCCTACGCCGAGGGCCTCAACATCCTCAAGAACGCCGACGCCGGCAAGCACGCCCGCGAGGCGGACGCCGAGACGGCGCCGCTGAGCGATCCGGAGTACTACCAGTACGAGCTCGACATCCCCGAGGTCGCCGAGGTCTGGCGCCGCGGCAGCGTGATCGGCTCCTGGCTGCTCGACCTGACCGCGGCGGCGCTGGCGGAGTCGCCGGACCTCGAGGGCTTCGAGGGCCGCGTCTCGGACTCGGGCGAGGGCCGCTGGACCTCGATCGCGGCGATCGAGGAGGGCGTCCCGGCGCCGGTGCTCTCGAATGCCCTCTACTCGCGCTTCGCCTCCCGCGATCTCGACGACTTCGCCGACAAGGTGCTCTCGGCGATGCGCAAGCAGTTCGGCGGCCACGACGAGAAGCAGGAGTGAGGGAGGAGGTCCTCCCTGACGCCAAGGCCGCTGCCGGCCGCGGCGCCGAGTTGATCGCCGAGGCGGCGCGCGGATCGATCGACGAACGCGGCACGTTCTCGCTCGCCGTCAGCGGTGGCCACGCGCCGTGGCGGATGTTCGAGCTGCTCGGCGACCACGACCTCGACTGGCAGCGGATCGACGTCTTCCAGGTCGACGAGCGGATCGCCCCGGAGGGTGACCCTGATCGCAACCTCACCCACCTGCTCGCCAGTCTGCCCGCCGCGGGCGCGGCGCGGGTGAGGCCGATGCCGGTCGACGACGAGGACCTCGAGGCCGCCGCGGCTCGCTACGCGGGCGAGCTCCCCGACTCGCTCGACCTCGTGCACCTCGGCCTCGGCCCCGACGGCCACACCGCCTCGCTGGTCCCGGCCGACCCCGTGCTGGGGGTGACCGATCGCCCTGTCGCGGTCACCGGGGAGTACATGGGCCGGCGCCGGATGACGCTGACCTACGCGGCGCTGGAGGCGGCCCGAAGCGTCCTGTGGTTGGTAACGGGGGAGGACAAGCAGGAGGCGCTCGCCAAGCTGCGCGCCGGCGATCCGTCGATCCCGGCCGGCCGGGTGCGCGCCCACGACGCGACCCTGCTCGCCAGCGCCGAATCGATCGGTCTCGCATCCAGCAGTTGAACGCGAAACCGATTGGTTCGCGCTAGACGGCGATGTGCTCGACCACGTCGCCGCGGGCGACGATCACGTCCGCGACCAGGCCGGGGGGGAAGAGGCCGTGGTCGACGACGCCGGGCGTCGCGGACAGCCGGCCGGCGAGCACGATCGGGTCCTTGACCTCGCCGAACCAGTCGGCGATCACGCCGCCGTCGGGCGACGGGTCGGTGCCCTCGCGGATCACCGCGTCGCGGAGCTCGGTCAGCGTCGCGGCGAGCCCGAAGCGGTGCAGCTCGAGCGGCACGGGTACCTCGAGCTCGTCGACCGGCTTGGAGGAGTCCGCGATGACGACGAACCGCTCCGCCGCCGCGGCGACGATCTTCTCCCGGGTGTGGGCTCCGCCGCCGCCCTTCACCAGCCAGCCGTCCGGGGCGATCTGATCGGCGCCGTCGATCGCGATGTCGAGGCGCTCGATCGATTCGAAGGGCTCGACCGGGATCCCGAGCTTGCGCCCCTGCTCCTCGGTGGCCACCGAGGTCGCGACGCAGCGGATCCCCTCGAGCTGGCGCGCGGCGAGCGCCGGCAGCAGGTGGGCGACGGTCGAGCCCGTGCCAAGCCCGACGAGCATCCCGTCGGTGACCAGCCCGGCGGCCGCCTCGGCGGCGAGGCGCTTCTCGTCGTCGGCAGCCACCTCGTTATCTAACCCGATTAGGCTGCGAGCCATGGCCGCCGCCGACCAGCCGTTCGACGAGATCGACGAGCTCGCGGTCAATACGATCCGGACGCTCTCGATCGACGCGATCCAGAAGGCGAACTCGGGCCACCCGGGGACGCCGATGGCACTGGCTCCGGTGGCCTACGTCCTCTGGCAGCGCTTCCTGCGGTTCGATCCTGTGGAGCCGATCTGGCCGAATCGCGACCGCTTCGTGCTGTCCGCCGGCCACGCCTCGATGCTCCTGTACTCGCTCCTGCACCTCGCGGGGGTGCGCGCGGTCGACCCCGACTACGAGGTGGAGGGGCGGCTCTCGGTGACCCTCGAGGACATCGAAAGCTTCCGTCAGCTCGACTCGAAGGCCCCGGGCCACCCCGAGTACCGCTGGACCTCCGGGGTCGAGACGACGACAGGGCCACTCGGCCAGGGCGTCGCAACCTCGGTCGGGATGGCCGTCGCCGCCAAGTGGCAGGCGAAGCGCTTCAACCGTCCCGGGTTCGAGCTCTTCGACTTCGACACGTACGTGATCGCCGGGGATGGCTGCCTGATGGAGGGGGTCTCCCACGAGGCCGCCTCCTTTGCCGGACACCAGAAGCTGGACAACCTCTGCTGGATCTACGACAACAACCACATCACGATCGACGGTCACACGGAGATCACCTACGACGACGACGTCGGCGAGCGCTTCGCCGGCTACGGCTGGCACGTCACCGAGGTGCAGGACGCGAACGACTTCAACGAGATCGCCCGTGCCTTCGAGGACTTCAAGCAGACCGGTGATCGCCCCACGCTGATCGTCGTCCACAGCCACATCGGCTACGGATCCCCGCACAAGGTCGACACGGCCGCCGCCCACGGCGAGCCGCTCGGCGAGGAGGAGGTGCGGGAGACCAAGCGGGCCTACGGCTGGCCGGAGGACGCCCAGTTCCTCGTGCCTGACGGTGTCCGCGAGCGCTTCGCGGACGGGATCGGGGCCAGCGGCGCGGCGGCCAGCGAGGAGTGGGATCGGCTCCTGGTCAGCTACGAGACCGATCACAAGTCCCTCGGGGTCCAGATCGGCGCGATGCAGCGGCGGGAGCTGCCCGATGGGTGGGACCGCGACATCCCATCGTTCGACCCCGACGAGAAGGGGATCGCGACCCGCAAGGCCTCGCACCGGGTTCAGAACGCGATCGCCGAGCAGGTGCCGTGGCTGGTCTCGGGTTCGGCGGACCTCACCGACTCGACCACGGTCCGTCTCGATGAGGAGATCAGCGGCGGCGACTTCGAGCCCGACAACCGCGAGGGCCGTCAGTTCCACTACGGGATCCGCGAGCACGAGTCGGCGGCGGTCTCGAACGGGCTCTCGCTCTCGAAGCTGCGGCCGTCGTGGTCGACGTACCTGACCTTCTCCGACTACGCGCGGCCCGCAATCCGGCTCTCGGCGCTGATGGAGCTGCCGGTGATCCACATCTTCACCCACGACTCGATCGGGCTCGGCGAGGACGGGCCGACCCACCAGCCGGTGGAGCAGCTCGCCTCGCTGCGCGCGATCCCGGGGCTGAACGTGATCCGGCCGTGCGACGCGAACGAGGTCGCCGAGGCGTGGCGGGTCGCCGTCGACCGCACCCACGGCCCGGTCGCCCTGGTGCTGACGCGCCAGAACGTCCCGGTGCTCGACCGCTCCAAGTATGCGCCGGCCGAGGGCCTGCGGCGCGGCGGCTACGTGCTCGCCGACGCCGACGGCGGAGATCCGGAGCTGATCCTGATCGCCACGGGCAGCGACGTCGCGATCGCGGTCGGGGCTCATGAGCAGCTGGCCGCCGACGGCGTCCGCTCGCGGGTCGTCAGCCTCCCGTCGTTCGAGCTCTTCGACCAGCAGGACCAGGCCTACCGCGACGAGGTGCTGCCGCCGTCGGTCGGGGCGCGGATCTCGATCGAGGAGGCCTCGACCCTCGGCTGGGACCACTACGTGGGCCCGCAGGGGAGGAAGATCGGGATGCATACGTTCGGCTCATCCGCGCCGCTGAAGGATGTCTTGAACGAGTTCGGGTTCACTCCAGAGAAGGTCGTCGAAGCGGCCCGCGAGCTACTAGGCAAGGAGAGTTAGATGAAGCCAACCCAGCAACTCCACGACGCCGGCCAGAGCCTCTGGGTCGACAACATCACGCGGACGATGCTCGACGACGGCACGCTCGCCGCCTATATCGACGAGTACTCGGTCACCGGGTTGACGTCGAACCCGACGATCTTCGACAAGGCGATCGGCGGCGGCTCGGCCTACGACGACCAGATCGCCGAGCTCAGCGGCCGGGGCCTGGAGGACGAGGCGCTGTTCTTCGAGCTCGCGCTGACCGACCTGCGCCGCGCCGCGGAGCTGTTCAAGCCGGTCCACGAGCGCACCACGATCGACGGGCGCGTCTCGCTCGAGGTCTCGCCGCTGCTTGCAGACGACGCCGAGGCGACGATCAAGCAGGCGGCCGAGCTCTACGGGCGGGCGGAGGAGAACTTCTTCATCAAGATCCCCGGCACCGGCGCCGGCTGTAAGGCCATCGAGGAGACGATCTTCGCCGGCATCCCCGTCAACGTCACCCTGCTGTTCTCGAGAGAGCACTACCTGGGGGCCGCCGACGCGTACATGCGCGGGCTCGAGCGCCGCGTCGAGGCGGGCCTCAACCCCGACGTGGCCTCGGTGGCCTCGCTGTTCATCAGCCGCTGGGACGCGGCCGTCACCGACGAGGTCCCGGACGAGCTGCGCAACCAGCTCGGGATCGCGATCGGCAAGCGCACCTACGCCGCCTACCGCGAGCTGCTCGACTCCGACCGCGCGATGCGGCTGCGAAACGAGGGGGCGAAGGCGCAGCGGCTGCTGTGGGCGAGCACGGGAACGAAGGACCCGGACGCCTCCGACGTGCTGTACATCGAGGGCCTCGCCTCGCCGTTCACCGTCAACACGATGCCGGAGAAGACGCTGCTCGCGTTCGCCGATCACGGCACGGCCGACGAGCCGCTGCCCGTCGACGGCGGCGACGCCGAGGAGACGCTGAAGGCGTTCAACGACGCCGGCATCGACACCGACGCGCTCGCCGTCCGCCTCCAGGAGGAGGGCAAGGAGTCGTTCAACTCCTCCTGGCGCGACATGCTCGACACGGTTTCCAAGCAGCTCGCCTGAGGTGATCTGATCACGGAGGGGAACGCCGCCATCGATCCGCGCCAGGTCGGGCGCAACGTCGTCATGACGGCGGCGATCGCGGGCCTCGGCGGCCTGCTGTTCGGCTACGACACCGGCGTGATCGCCGGGGCCCTGCTGTTCATCACTCCGGATTTCGACCTGACCAGCTTCCAGTCCGGGCTGGTCGTCGGCGCCGTCCCGATCGGCGCCGTCGTCGGCGCCGCCTTCGCGGGCCGCCTCTCGGACGCCTACGGGCGCCGGATCCTGATCATCGCCTCGTCGGTTGTCTTCTTCGTGGGCTCGCTGGTCTGCGCGTTCGCGCCGGACACTGCTGTGCTGGTGATCGCCCGCATGTTCCTGGGCGTCGCGATCGGGCTCGCCTCCGCGACCGCGCCGGTCTACATCTCCGAGGTCGCGCCCCCCGACATCCGCGGCCGGCTGGTCACCTTCTTCCAGCTCGCGGTCACGGTGGGCATCGTGGTGGCCTATGTCGTCGGGCTGATCTTCGATGCCAGCGAGGAATGGCGCTGGATGCTCGGTCTCGGCGCCCTGCCCGCGCTCGCGCTCGGGATCGGGATGCTGAACATGCCCCAGAGCCCGCGCTGGCTGGTGATGGCCGGCCGCGATTTCGAGGCCCGCGCCGTGCTCGCGCGCGTGCGCTCCGGCGATCCGGACACGATCGAGCAGGAGATCGTCGAGATCAGGGGCGAGGTGGCCGCCAAGCCGGGCACCTGGAGCGACCTGATGCATCCGGTGATCAAGGCGGCGCTGGTGGTCGGGGTCGGGCTCGCGATCCTGCAGCAGGTCTCCGGGATCAACACGGTGATCTACTACGCGCCGACGATCGTGCAGTTCACCGGGGTCGAGTCGTCGGCGGCGGCGATCCTCGCCTCGGTCGCGGTCGGGATCGTCAACGTGGGGATGACCCTGGTCGCGATCAGGCTGCTCGACCGGACCGGGCGCCGCCCGCTGCTGCTGATCGGCAGCGCCGTCATGGCGATGGCGCTGAGCTCGCTGGCGCTCGTGTTCGCCACCGGCGCCGGCAGCACGCTCGGCTCGGTGATCGCGATCGGCGCCCTGATGCTCTACGTCGCCGCGTTCGCGGTCAGCCTCGGCCCGATTTTCTGGTTGCTGAACGCGGAGCTCTACCCGCTCGAGGTGCGCAGCAAGGCCGCCGCCGTCGGGACGATGGCGAACTGGTTCTTCAACTTCGTCGTCTCGCTGACCTTCCTGCTCCTGATCGACGCGCTCGGGCGCAGCGGCGCCTTCCTGTTCTACGCGGGAATCTGCGTGCTGACCTTCTTCTTCTGCAAGGCGCTGGTTCCGGAGACGAAGGGCAAGCGTCTCGAGGAGATCCAGGCCGTGTTCGAGGAGCGGGTCGCCAAGCACGAGGCCAAAGCGTGAGCGCGCTGCGCGAGCGCCCCGGCTGGAAGGCGCTCGAGGCCCATCACGCGGAGCTCGCGCCGCGCCACCTGCGCGACCTGTTCGCCGCCGACCCGGATCGCGGCACCCGGCTGACCGCCGAGGCGGAGGGCCTCTACCTCGACTACTCCAAGAACCGGATCACCGACGAGACGCTCGGGCTGCTGGTCGCGCTCGCCGACGAGTGCGGCCTTGCCGAGCGGCGCGACGCGATGTTCGCGGGCGAGCACATCAATACCTCCGAGGACCGCGCCGTCCTCCACGTCGCGCTGCGGATGCCGCGGGAGCGCTCGCTGGTCGTCGACGGTGTCGACGTGGTCAAGGAGGTGCATCAGACGCTCGACCGGATGGGCTCGTTCGCCGAGCGGATCCGCTCGGGCGAGTGGAAGGGCCAGACCGGGAAGCCGATCCGCAACGTGATCAACATCGGGATCGGCGGCTCGGACCTGGGGCCGGTGATGGCCTACGAGGCGCTGCGCCACTACTCGAGGCGCGAGATGACCTTCCGCTTCGTCTCCAACGTCGACGGCACCGACTTCGTTGAAGCAACGCGGGATCTGGAGCCCGACGAAACGATGTTCGTGGTCAGCTCGAAGACGTTCACGACCCTGGAGACCATGACCAACGCGCACACCGCCCGCGAGTGGTCGCTGGCCGGGCTCGGGGGCGACGAGTCGGCCGTCGCCAAGCACTTCGTCGCCGTCTCGACCAACGCCGAGGGCGTCGCCGAGTTCGGGATCGACACCCACAACATGTTCGGCTTCTGGGAGTGGGTGGGAGGCCGCTATTCGATGGACTCGGCGATCGGGCTCTCGACCATGCTCGCGATCGGCCCGGAGGCGTTCGCCGAGATGCTGGCCGGCTTCCACGCCGTCGACGAGCACTTCCTCGAGGCGCCCACCGGCCAGAACCTGCCGGCCCTGCTCGGCTTGCTGAACGTCTGGTACGGCGACTTCTTCGGCAGCCAGACGGTCGCCGTGCTGCCCTACGAGCAGTACTTGAAGCGCTTTCCGGCCTACCTGCAGCAGCTGACGATGGAGTCGAACGGCAAGCACGTGACGCTCGGCGGCGAGCCGGTGGATTACGAAACCGGCGCCGTCTACTGGGGCGAGCCCGGGACCAACGGCCAGCACTCCTTCTATCAGCTGATCCACCAGGGGACGAAGCTGATCCCGTGCGACCTGATCGGCTTCTACGAGCCGCTCAACCCGCTCGGAGACCACCACGACAAGCTGATCTCGAACGTCTTCGCGCAGGCCGAGGCGCTCGCCTTCGGGAAGGACGCCCCGCCGGGCGAGCCGTACCGGAACTTCGAGGGCAACCGCCCGACGAACGTGCTCATGGCGCAGCGCCTCGACCCGAGGACGCTCGGCAGCCTCGTCGCCCTCTACGAGCACTCCGTGTTCACCCAGGGGACGATCTGGGGCATCGACTCGTTCGATCAGTGGGGGGTGGAGCTCGGAAAGGTGCTGGCCAAGGCGATCATCCCGGAGCTTCAGGGCGATGGCGAGGTTGCGCACGACTCGTCCACCAACGAGCTGATCAGGCGCTATCGAGAGAACCGCACCGGTGGCTGAAGCCGCACTGTTATTCGACATCGACGGGACGCTGATCTCGACCGGAGGCGCCTCGGATCGCGCCTGGCACAGGGCCTTCCTCGAGCTCCAGGACGTCGAGGTCAACGTGCCCGACTACACCGGCAAGGGCATCCCCGACCCCGCGGTCGGGCTCGCCTGCTTTCGCGGCGCGATCGGTCGCGAGCCGCAGCCCGAGGAGATGGACGCGCTGATGAAGCTGCGCGAGCGGTACCTGGCCGAGGAGGTCGAGACCTCACCCGGCTATCGGGTGATGCCGGGCGCGGTCGAGACGCTCGAGCGGCTGACGGCCGAGGGCCGGCTGATCGGGTTGATCACCGGCAACACCGAGCCCGCGGCCGAGATCAAGCTCGCCCGCGCCGATCTCAACCGCTTCTTTTCCTTCGGTGGCTACGGGTCGGACGCAAACGAGCGCGTCGACGTCTGCCGGGTGGCGCTCGACCGCGCCGCGGCCGCGGCGGGCGGCGAGCTCGACCGCGCCGGCTCGATCGCCACGGGCGACACCCCCCGCGACGTCGACGCCGCCCACGGCGCCGGGATCCGGGTCGTGGGGGTCGCCACCGGCGAGTACTCGGTCGAGCAGCTCGGTGCGGCCGGTGCCGATTGGGTGGTCGCGAGCCTCGCCGATGGGCCGCTTCCGTTCTGAGATTCCGCCGCGTGGGGTTAGGGTTGGGCGGACTCGGCGAACACGGAGGAAGGGATTCCCATGAGCGCTCAGGTGCGACAGCACATCCGCAGCAACGTCGTCGGCTACGTGACCCTGTTCCTGTTCCTGACCAGCGGCACCGCACTGGCGCTGGACGGATCGGACACGGTCTTCAGCGATGACATCGTCAACGGCCAGGTGAGGAGCTCGGACGTCCAGAACAACGCGGTGAGCGCCATCGACGTGGCGGACACGAGCAGTCTTGGAACCGCGGAGATCAACGAGGACGACCTGTTCAACGACGACTCGCTGGCGGCGAACGACATCGCCTCCGACGCCGTCGGCAACGCCGAGGTCGACGGCACGCTCACCGGGGCGAACATCGCCGACACCGGCGGCGGCACGCTCCACGGCGTCGACATCGACGAGTCGTCCCTGAGCAAGGTCCCCGACGCCGACAAGCTCGACGGCTCGGATTCGGTCGAATACGCAAACCAGGCCGCGTACGCCCGCCAAGAGGCGACTTGCAACCCGAGCTCGGGGACCTTCGTGAGCTGCGCGACGGTTGGGATCACGCTGCCGAGCGCCTCAGGCGTGCTCGTGAGCGCCAACGGCGGATTCAGCGGCGCGGCCGTGGGCGTCGACGACGGGCGATGCCAGCTGCACCGCGACGGCTCGGCCGTCGGCGCCTTCAGCGACCCGATCAATATCGGTCAGGAGGGCAACGAGCACAGCACCAACCGGACCGATGGGTTCTCCCGCACGGCGATCGACGTCAACGTGCCCGCCGGCGCCCACACCTGGCAGCTGGTGTGCAACCAGGACGATGGCGATCTGAGGATCCAGGACATCCAGATCGTCGTCATGCGGCTCAGCGGCTGAGCCCGATGCGGAGCGGGCGCGCGATCGCCGCCGCCGTGATGACGATCGCGCTCGCCGGTTGCGGCGGTGTCGATCTCGACCTCCCCGACTTCGAGGCGCCGCACGACCGGATGACGGTGATCGTCGACGGCCAGCGGACCACGATCGCGCAGTCGGGCAGCGTCTCGGTGCGGATCGACGGCGTTCCCGAGCTCAGCTACAGCGGCCCGCTGGGCTGCAGGGGGCGCTACTTCACCGACTCGGAGTCCGACGTCTACTTCCGCTACGGCGCCCGCGACGCGTACCTGCTCCGGTCCGACACGCTCTACCGCTTCGGCGAGCCACCGCGGCGCGGGGGAGGGCAGCTGATCTGGGCCCACGACTTCGACGGCACGAAGATCACGGTCCTCGTCAACTGCCCGCCGCCCTAGTTCACGTAGGGGGCCGGCGGTGGCTCGCCCTCGGCCTTCGGCCCGTTCGGGCCGAGGTAGCCGGCGAGCGTGGCCGAGTAGGCGGCGAGCCGCGAGTTCGCGTCGGCGCGGTCGACGCCGGGCATCGTGTCGTCGGCGCACGCGGTCCCGGCGTCGATCCTGCTCAGATCGGCCGGACCCGGATGATCGAGCGCGTCGGTCGCGATCGCGTAACCGGGGCCGTCGAAGGGCAGGTCGTTGTGCTGAGCCTGGTGGCCGGGGCAGAGGTCCTGGAGCGCGACGTCGGCGATCTGGCGGCTGGTGCCGCCGAGCAGCCCCTGCTCGGGGAGGACGAAGACCGCGTCGTCGTTGGTGACGATCGAGGTCATCGCGACCCGGCCGAAGGCGTGGCGGCCCTCGTTCAGGGCCGTGAGGAAGTTCGAGTCGCTGCGCATCTGGTACATCGCGGCCGCGCACGAGCCGGGGTCGCCGCAGAACCGGTCGGTGAACACCGCGCCGTGGTTCGGGGGCACGAACATGACCACGTCGGAGACCAGTCGCCGCAGGTCCGGCCACCACTTCAGCGCCCAGCGCGCCTCGAGCCCACCCTGTGAGTGGCTGATGATCGCCACCCGCCGTTCGCTGCGCTCGGCCATGAAGCGGATCGCGCGGACAACGTACTCGGTGGAGAGCTGGGCGTCGCCGGAGGCGACCTCGGGCAGGTCGATGGTGCAGGCGGCCTCGCCGCGCATCTCCGGCAGCACCTTCTGGTAGTTCCAGCGCCAGTTGATCTCGGAGTCGGCGAAGGTGCCATGGATCAGCAGCACCGGGTTGCGATCGGCGCCGGCGAGCTTGCCGTTGCAGATCGTCGCATCCCGGACGACCGACTGCGGGGTCGAGAGGCGCGGCCCCTTGGCGTCCGCGGTGGCCGCGAAGGTGGTGAGGAGGACAGCGATCGGGAAGAGCACGCGGGTCAGCTTCGTCATCGATAGACAAATAACAGATTTGTCTAGCATTGTCAACAACTTATAAAATCGTCTAGACTGGTCGACATGGCAACGGGACTCGAACGGGCCCTGACCGAGAAACGCCCGACGCCGCTCGACGCGCTCGAGCGCGCGCGCCGCCACTGGCTCGCGGGCGACCGAATCGACATGGGGGCGCTGGCGCGGGAGCTCGGGGTCAGCCGGGCGACCCTCTACAGCTGGGTCGGCAGCAAGGAGCGGCTCCTCGGCGAGGTGATCTGGTCGTTCGCCGAAGCCGGCGTACGTCAGGCGCGCGCGGCGGCGAAGGGGACCGGGGCCGCCTACATCGTCGACGTCGTCGACCGCTTCACGCGACTGAACGCCGAGTTCGAGCCACTGCGCCGGTTCATCGCCTCGGATCCGCAGCTGGCGCTGCGCCTGCTGACCTCGAAGGACGGCCCGGTCCAGGAGCGGATGATCGCCGTCGCCCGCGAGCTGCTCGACGAGCAGGTCGCGGCCGGGAAGCTGGAGCCGGCCCTCGACCCGGACACGCTCGCCTACCTGATGGTCCGCGTCTCCGAGTCGTTCCTCTACAGCGACCTGATCACGGGCTCCGAACCCGAGACCGAGAAGGGCGTCGAGGTCGTCAGGCTGCTGCTCGCAGCGAGATAGCGCCCGCTACGCGGCCGAAAGCGTGGTTCGTCGCGGGATCCGCGACAAACCACGCACTCGCGACGGCGAGCCGCCGCTAGCTCCGAACGAGCTTCTTGTAGGTGATCCGGTGCGGGCGGTCGGCGGCCGCGCCGAGGCGCTCGTGGCGGTTCTCCTCGTAGGCCTCGAAGTTGCCCTCGAACCACACCACCTCGGAATCCCCTTCGAAAGCCAGGACGTGGGTGGCGATCCGGTCGAGGAACCAGCGGTCGTGGGAGATCACCACCGCGCAGCCGGCGAAGGCGAGCAGCGCCTCCTCGAGCGCTCGTAGGGTGTCGACGTCGAGGTCGTTGGTCGGCTCGTCGAGCAGCAGCAGGTTGCCGCCCGAGCGCAGCAGCTTCGCCAGGTGGAGGCGGTTGCGCTCGCCGCCGGAGAGCGTCCCGACCTTGCGCTGCTGGTCGGAGCCCTTGAAGTTGAAGCCCGACGTATAGGCGCGCGAGTTCATCTCCCGGTCGCCGACCTTGATCTGGTCGTACCCCTCGGAGATCTCCTCCCAGACGGTCTTCTCGGCGTCGAGCGCGTCGCGGCTACTGGTCGACGTAGGCGAGCTTGACCGTCTCCCCGAGCACCAGCGTGCCCGCGTCGGGCGGCTCGTCGCCGACGATCATCCGCGCCAGCGTCGTCTTGCCGGCTCCGTTTGGGCCGATCACGCCGACGATCCCGGCCGGCGGCAGCGCGAAGGACAGGCCGTCGAACAGCAGCTTGTCGCCGAAGCCCTTGCGCAGCTCGGTCGCCTCGATCACCTTGTCGCCGAGGCGCGGCCCGGCCGGGATGTGGATCTGGACGTCGTCGAGCTTCACGTTGCGGTCCTCGGCGAGCAGCGCCTCGTAGCGCGCCAGCCGCGCCTTCGACTTCTTGCGCCGGCCCTTCGGGTTCTCGCGGACCCACTCGAGCTCGGCGGCTAGCGTCTTCGCCCGCGCCTTGTCGGAGCGCTGCTCCTGCTCGAGGCGGGCGGTCTTCTGCTCCAGCCACGACGAGTAGTTGCCCTGGAACGGGAGCCCGCGGCCGCGGTCGAGCTCGAGGATCCAGCCGGCAACGTTGTCGAGGAAGTAACGGTCGTGGGTGACGGCGACGACGGCGCCCTTGTACTCCTCGAGGTGGCGCTCGAGCCAGGCGACCGACTCGGCGTCGAGGTGGTTGGTCGGCTCGTCGAGCAGCAGCAGGTCGGGGGCCTGGAGCAGCAGCCGGCAGAGGGCGACCCGGCGGCGCTCGCCGCCCGAGAGCTTGGTCACGTCGGCGTCGCCCGGCGGCAGCCGCAGCGCGTCCATCGCGGTGTCGAGCATCGTGTCGAGGTTCCAGGCGTCGGCGGCGTCGATCCGGTCCTGGAGGCGGGCGAACTCGTCTGCGGTCTCGTCGGAGTAGTTGGCGGCGACCTCGTTGTAGCGGTCGACCAGGTCGCGGAGCTCGCGGACGCCGTCCTCGACATTGCCGCGGACGTCCTTGGACTCGTCGAGCCGGGGCTCCTGCTCGAGCATGCCGACGGTGGCGCCGGGCTTCAGCCTCGCCTCGCCCCGGTAGCCGTCGTCGACCCCGGCCATGATCCGCAGCAGGGTCGACTTGCCGGCGCCGTTGAGGCCGAGGACGCCGATCTTGGCGCCGTGGAAGAAGCTCAGCGAGATGTCGGTCAGCACCTGCTTGTCGGGCGGGTGCGTGCGCGAGACGCGCTGCATCGTGAAGATGTACTCGTCGGACATGGCCGGCCAAGATAGCGCCGCCGCGCTCCGATCCCGGTCAGGTACCCCCGGTGAACGACATCAGCGCCCTCCACGCGGGCTTCGCGTCGAAGCCACTTTCGCCGAACAGCCCGGAGTTCGCGCACCAGGCGCACGGGGCCGGCTGGGCGACATCGCGCCAGGAGTACCAGACGACGGCCGGGATGTTCCAGCTCGAGCGCTTGGCGAGGAAGAACTCGACCGCGTCGGCGAGCAGGGTGGCCTGTCCGTCGCGGCCGACCTCGAGCGGGTTGTCGCCGTCGCCCGACGAGGCGCCGAACTCCGTGATCCAGAGCTCGGCCTGATCGTCGCCCGCGGCCGCGATCCGATCGTGGATCCTGGTCAGCTGGGACTCCAGTCCGCTCAGCCGCGGGGCATACGGATGAGCCGCGACACCGTCGAAATCGTCGCGCACGCCCGCGATCGCGTACAGCCCATCGAGGTAGTCCCAGGCCGGGATCGCACCGTTGACGCTCGCGAGTCCCGCCATCCCACCGAGGATCGTCTCCGCCCGCGGATCGCGCTCACGGATCGCATTGCTGCTCGCTCGCAGCAGGTTGGCGTAGGCCTGCGGGTCGGGCGCGGGACGGTAGTAGGTCGACGAGTTCTGCTCGTTCCACACCTGCCAGGTCTCGACGGGCAGCGGATTCACCTCCGGATGTTCGGCCCAGAGGCTGCCGCCGTGGCCGTAGCGCTCGACGGTCGCGCTGACGAAGCGGCTCCAAGCGCCGAGTGTCTTCTCCGACCGCGGGGCGAAGGCGATGCACTCGGGCCGGCAACCGCCCGGGTCATCGGTCTCGCCCGCCCAGTTCGGAGTCCCGAACAGGGCCGGGATCGCCCGGATCCCGCGTTTGGCAGCGGCGAGGACCAACGAGTCGTACTGCGTGAGGTCCGGAGCATGGCGACGCGATGGCTGAGCCGCGGGCCAAAGCAGGATGAACCGCACCGTCCCGAGGTTGCCGAGCTCCATCCGGACGAAGTCCCAGTCATCGACCGTCGACTGCGGCTGGACCCCGAAGAACCGGTCGCGCTCGGGCGGTGGGTCGCCGGGCGCGGTCTGCGGGCAGTCGCGGGCCGGCACCCGGCAAGGGCTGCCGGTGAGCTTCGTGAACGCCCGCCACGCCGGCTTCGTCTGCCGCGATCCGGTCACGAGCCCCGAGGTTGAGCACCACGCGCAGGCGGGCGTCGCCGAGTCCGACCAGCTGTACCAGCTGACCGCCCGCAGCCTGAGCCTCCGCCGGTTCGCGATCAGGTGCTCGTACGCGCGTGTGAGTGCCGCCGCCTGGCCGCTGGGGCCCCGGTTGCGCGGGCTGCCCCCGGTCGCCGAGCCATATCCGATTCCGGTCACCCAGATCGGCGTTCGCCGATCGCGGGCGTTGTTCATCACCCGCCTGATCGCGTCGATCTGCGAGGCCGCTCGCGAGAGCCTCGATCCGGACGGTTGCACTGCGACGCCGTCGAAGTCCCGGCGCGCGCCCGCGACCCGGTAGAGCCGGGCGAGGTAGCGCGGGGCGGCCCGCGGGTCACCCGACCGCGCATGGACCCCGCCGAGCACGATCTCGGCGGCGGGATCCTGAGCGCGGATCGAGCCAGCCGCCGAAGCGAGCGCCCTCGCATAGCGCCTCGGACTCGGCCGCGGCGCGAACCGGGCGCGCGCGTCGTCACGGTCCGAGATCTGCCAGACCTCGATCGGAGCGCCCGGCAGCCCCGGGTGCTCAGCCCAGAACGCGCCCTCGCGGCCGTAGCGTTCGACGGCGGCGGCGACGTAGCCCGACCACCGCTCGAGCGCCGATCTCGAGCTCGGGGGATTCGAGAAGAACGGGAAGACCGCGATCCCGTGGTCGGTCGCCGCCGCGACCGTCGCGTCGATCGCGGTCCAGTCGTAGCCGCCGGTTGTCGTCGGTCGCGGGGCGAAGGGGATACGCAGCGTGCCCACCCCGGCGCCCGCCATCAGCGGGTAGTCGGCTGCGCTGAGCCCGGCCTGCGGCACGACGCCGAAGAACGACCGAGGCGGCGCAGCGCTCGCGCTCGCCGTGGCAGCCAGCGTCAGCGCCCCGACGGTAGAGACGACGGCTGCGATCCAGCGCGACGAGACCGGGGGATTCATTCGAGCTTGGCGAGCAAGCCACCGAGGCCGATCGCCCAGACGGCGCCTGCGCCGGCCAGGTGCCAGGACCAGTCGACGAGGTTGACGGCGAGAAACGACAGCGCGACCGGTGCCAGCAGCCAGATGCGCGGGTCGCGCCGCGCCCGCCACGCGGCACGCCCGGCGCCGAAGTACAGAGCGACGCCGGCGGCTAGCCCGACGAGCCCGAGCTCTGCGGCCAGCTCCAGCGGCAGGTCGTGCGCGTAGAGCACCGGGTCGTCCCCCTGATCACTGTGCGAGCCGCGCAGGTAGGCGTCCCCGCCCACCCCGAGCACCGGGTTCTCGACCGCGGTCCGAGTCGCCGCCTCCCAATGGTCCAGTCGCCCGTGCGTCAACCCGCTCGACGGCTCGACCCCGGGGCCGCTGCGCTGCGTCGACGCCCCGATCCCGACCGCGAGCGCGACCAAGGCGCCGGCGCCGGCGCCCAGGGCCAATGGTCTCGGAGGGGAGGCGCTCGCGACCGACCGGCGCCGGGCGATCAGCGGCTGCAACCACGCCCACCCTCCAGCCGCGACGGCGACTATCGAGGCCAGCAGCACGGTGCGCGCCGCGTCGCTGGCGATCGCCGACGCTGGGTCGCCGGGATCGGTGGCCAGCAGGACGGCGAGCGGCAATCCCGCGGCGAGCGCCCACGCGTAGGCGAGCGCGCGGCGCGAGCCGAGCACGGGCGCGGGCACGACCAAGGTAAGGCCAACGGTGATCGCGATCATCGCGAGCCCGAGCCGGGTCGAGCTCAGCAGCGTCGCCATCGTCGCGATCGCGAGCCCGGCGGCGGCGAGACCGGCCAACGGCCGGCGCGCCCGCACCATCGCGGCGAGCAGGATCGGCATCGCGGCGACCTCGAGCCAGGCGAGTGCGGGCTGGTACTCGAACGGCCCCGCGGCCTGCCACTCGCCCCCCATGTGCAGTGCGAGCGGCTGGGAGCGGAAGGCGATGCCGGCGAGCCCGGCGAGCCCGGCGATCACCGCGGTGCCGGCGATCGTCGCCGCCAGCGCGTTGATCCCGGCGCGGTTGGCGGCGATCGTCGCGGCGGCGACCGCCAGGGCTCCATAGCCCGCGATCACCACGCTCCAGCGGAGCGCCTTCACCGGCTCGCCCACGGTCCACGCGGCGCTGATCGCGGTCGCCAACGCGAGGGCCCCTAGGGCGAGCACGGGAAGGGTGCGAGCGGCCCTGAGCGCCCGGTCGGGTTCGGCGAGCACGGCGAGCAGCAGGGCGGCGCCCGCGGTCGCGGCGAACAGCGCCCGCGAGGTGATCCCGAACCCGCCGTCGACGAAGACCGCGACGGCGACCGCAGTCGCGAGCGCGGCGGCGACCATCGGCACGGCCGAGGCCCCGGCGCGAGCCGCCGGGGCCTCGATCAACGCCTGCCCGCTGTGCACCTACTTCTTCTTCTTGACCTTGACCTTGGCCGAGGCGGTTGAGACCGCGCTGGCGTTCCCGACCGCGTCCGTCGCCTTCACCGACACCTTGTGCGTGCCGACCTTCAGCTTCGCCGTGAACGGCGAGGTGCAGGGCTTGAAGCCGCCCTTGTCGACCGCGCACTCGAACTTGGCGTTCGGGTCATCGGAGCCGAAGGTGAACTTCGCCTTCGCCTTCTTCTTCTTGCTCTTCACCTTCAGCGTTCCCTTCGGCCCGCTCAGGGAGGTGATCTTGGGCGCCGTGGTGTCGGGCGTCGATCCCGGGGGTGGTGGCGGCGGACTGGCCGGTCCGTCGAAGGTTGCGGTAACGGCCTTGTTCGCATCCATCGTCAGGCTGCACGTCGTCCCCGTGCAGGCGCCCGAGAATCCGGCGAATTTCGAGCCGGCCGCGGGCGTTGCGCTCAGGACCACGTTCTGCCCCTTCGGGTAGTTCCCGACGCAGTCCCCGCCGCAGTTGACCCCCGGTCCGGTGACGGTCCCGGCGCCGGTGCCGGCAAGGGAGACCGTGAGCGCCGGGCGAGGGGTCGCCAGGGTGGCGTCGACGTAGGCCCAGGAGCCGCCCCGGCTGTCGCCGAGCGCGACGAAGCCGATCTGCAGGGTCACGTTCTGGCCGACGTACTCGCCGAGATGGAGCCTCTGCCGGGTCCAGCGAGTCGCCCGTAGGTCGAGGCCCTCGCCCGGGTTGAAGCGCGTGTCGAGGAGCTTCTGGCGAACGATGTCGCCGCCGGAGTCCAGGACGACGAGCTCGAGCCGATCACGGCCGCCGCGCCTCCGCCGGTCCCCGGGGCGATACCGCCAGTTGAGCGGGTCGTAGGTGTAGAGCTTGTACCGCAGCCGGACGGTGGGCGTTGCCTCGTCGACCGTGAACCTCTGCTGGACCATGAAGCGGTGGTTCTGCTGTTGGCGCTGGTAGGGGTTGGTGTATGGCCCGGCGAGGCGAAGCATCCTGGTCCCGTAACGCGGCGAGACGGTCTTCGTCTGGCCGGTGCCGTCGGTCACCCAGGTGTCGTCGCCCGTGACGACGCAGATGCCATAGCGATCGTCCGGATCGCACGGCACGGCGGTCGCGACTGTGCCTCCGGGTCCGTAGACCACCTCGCGGTTGGGATTGCCCAACCCGTCGCCGGGGATGCCGTTGCCGACCCGATGATCGACCTTCACCACCCAAGATCCGAACCCCGATTCGAAGCCGGGATTCTGAAGCGCGCGCCCGACGGCGACTGCGATCCCGGCAACCACCAGCATCGACGCGGCGGCGATCATCACCAGGCGCCCAGTCATGCGCCGAACCCCCGATTGGCGCTCATTGAACCCACTCACTCGATGCGTCCTTTCGTCGAGACGGGCACGAGCGTCCTCCGTGCGCAGGCACCTCCATCGCCGAGCCTATGCCGGTCCGTACAAGCCCGGCATCGGTAGTTCGCCGCACTTCGGCTGCGGGGTCGCCGCAGATCCGCGCCGCGTCGAGGGCGCTACCCGCTCAGGCGGGGGGCGGGACCGAGGGCGGCGTCCTGATCATCTCGTCGGCCTCCTCGGCCAGCCGCCGGGCGACGGCCGCCGACGCCTCGCAGAGCTCGTCGAGCTCGGCCGACGTCTTCTTGTGTCCCTTGACGTTGCATACCAGCGAGCCGGCGCAGAGCTCGAACGCGTACGCCTCCGGCGAGTGGTCGTCGAGCCAGACGAGGAACGAGGGGGAGAGGACCTGGCGCGCCATGTTCAGGTCGTCGTTGGCGCCGATGAAGATCTCGTACTTCTTGTCGACGGCTTCGGACTCCTGTTCGACGCGCTGGCGGCGGCGGAAGACGTCCTCGGCCGAGTCCATGAGCCGGAAGCCGAAGCGCCGCTGGCAGAAGAGCTCCTGCATCATCGCCGCGGTCTGCGGCAGTTCGGTCATCGCGACCGTGTAGTGGACGTAGGTCGTCTGGCGGTTGCCGTCCGAGTCGGTCGAGGTCTCCTCATAGGTGTAGAGGCAGAGGCTGCCGTCCATCCCGCCCGGGAGGACGCCGTTGAAGCGCTGCTCGGCGTAACGGTTGTCGCCCTTGCGCAGCAGCGGCGTGATCGGCGGCAGGCTCGACTTGCCGCCGATCCTGGTCAGCTTCCGCCCCTGCGCGTAGGCGTTGAAGAAGTCCTCGCGGGCACGGCTGTTGGCGATCGCCCAGACGACGATCAGGACGATCGCGATCACGCCCGCCGCGGCGCCGCCGCCGGCGCCCCAGTTGACCTGCGTGCCGACGCCGACCAGGGCGAGGCCGGCGAGGAAGCCGCCGATCAGCAGGGTCACCGGGGACGCGAGGATCTGGCGCAGGTGGGTTCCGCGCGTGTCCGACGCGTCGTCGGGGATCGGCGGCAGGTCCTCCGGCCTCGCGGGGACGTACTCCTCGTCGCTCATGGCGCGCACCCTAGTGCAAGCGTGCTTGCAGCTGAAGGGGCCGCGCGGACCCGCGGCGGGGGGACCGCGGACGGCCGAAAGTCGCATCCCGATGCGGAAAAACGCGCCCGACCGCCGCCGGTAGCAAGTCCGTCCGACGGATCGGTTCCAATCCCCAGCGGTGATCGTGTTGCAAAGTGGGGCAGAGTGGGTTAGCGTGGCCCAACCAGTTGACCCAGGGACCGGGGTGGTGAGGTTCCTCCCACCTCGCCACTCCGGTCCAGATCTTTCTCGCTCGGTCCTTTCTTCATGTCACCAGCCTTCCGCGGGCAGCACGAACACAGCCTCGACGCCAAGGACCGGCTCACGATCCCGGCGCGCTGGCGCGGTCCGCTGTCGGAGGGAGTCGTTCTCGTCGCCGGCCTCGACCCCTGCGTCGAGGTCTTCTCGCCGCAGGGTTATGACGACTGGAGCGCCCGCTTTCTCGCCGACCTCAACCGGCTGGGGCGCAAGGGGCGGATGATGTACCGCCGCTTCAACGCCTCGGCCTCGGACGAGGCGCTCGACTCCGCGGGCCGGGTGCGCCTCGCCGGGCACCTGATCGAGCACGCCGGGCTCACCGGTCCCTGCATGGTCGTCGGGGTCGGCGACCACATCGAGCTCTGGAACCCCGACCGCTGGGCCGAGCACTACGCCGAGCTGGACGACCAGGCGGACCAGCTCGCCGAGGAGCTCTCGGCCTGAGATGGCCACACTCACCTACATGCCCGCCGAGCATGTCCCAGTCCTCGCGCCCGAGCTGATCTCGCTCGTCGATCCGGGTCCCGGCGACCTGGTCGTCGACTGCACCTTCGGCGGCGGTGGGCACGCCCGCCTCGCGGCCGACCGGATCGGCCCGACCGGGATGCTGGTCGCGATCGACCGCGACCCGGCCGCGGCCGAGCGCTTCGCCGAGGTCGAGCCGGAGCTCGGCTGCGAGGCGCGATTCGAACCCGGCGACTTCGCCGACGTGCTCGAACGGCTCGCCGACGACGGCCTGCGTCCCGACGTCTTGATCATGGACCTCGGGATCTCCTCGCTCCAGCTCGACAACTGGGACCGGGGCTTCTCGTACTCCTACGACGCGCCGCTCGACATGCGCATGGACCCGGGTCAGCCCCTGAGCGCGCTCGAGGTTGTCAACGAGTGGCCGACCCGGCGTCTCGAGCTCGTGATCCGCGAGTTCGGCGAGGAGCGCTACGCGCGCTCGATCGCCGCCGAGATCGTCCGCCGCCGGCCGCTCGAGACCACCTCGGACCTGGTCGAGGCGATCCGCGCCGCGGTCCCGCCCGCCTACCGCTTCGGCCGCGGCCACCCCGCGAAGCGAACCTTCCAGGCGGTCCGGATCGCCGTCAACGGCGAGCTCGACTCGCTCGATCGGGGCCTGGCCGGCGGCTGGGGAATGCTCGCCGAGGGCGGTCGCATCGGGGCGATCTCGTTCCATTCGCTCGAGGACCGGCGCGTGAAGCGGTTCCTCGCCGTGCGCGCGCGCGGCTGCATCTGCCCGCCCGAGATCCCGGTCTGCGTCTGCGGCCACGAGCCCGAGGCCGAGCTGCTCGCGAAGCGCGCCGTGAAGGCGACGGAGGCCGAGATCGAGCGCAATCCGCGCTCGAGCTCGGCGCGGCTGCGGGCAGCGCGAAAGCTCGGCGACGCAGGAAGTCCCCGCATAACCGACGAAAACCCGCGGAGGTAATCAATGGCGGCGACGGCGACAGCGAGGACTTCGGCACCGGCGAGGCGGGTTGCACCGCGGCGCAGCGCGCCGCGCAAGCCGCCCCGCAGCCGGCCCGCGACCGCGACCGCGAAGCGCCGGCGCAACGGCCACACCCCGATCACCGGCTTCGTCCCGGTCGCCGCCGCGGCCGGCGCGGTCGGCGGGATCGCCGACTCGGGGCTGTTCGTCTGGCTGACCCGGGGCCGGCTGTGGATCGGGCTGCTGGGCACGCTGCTGGTCGGGATCGTCGGCCTCAACGTGTTCGCGCTCAGCTTCAGCGCCTCGTCGAGCAACGCCGGCCAGGCCGCCGATTCGCTGCGGCGCCAGAACTCGGCGCTGCGGGCGGGGATCGCCGGCAAGCTCTCGAACTCCGAAATCCAGCAGGTCGCCGCGAACCTCGGGCTGGTGATGCCGGGCGCGGGCTCGATCGGCTACGTCCGCACTTCGGCCGGCGACGCGGAGACGGCCGCGAAGCGGCTTCGCAACGGTGAGCTGACCGTCGCCGAGTCCACGGTCGCCGAGGTGCCCGTGGAGACCGCGGTCGTCGAGGCGCCGGTCGACCCGGCGACCGTGCCTGTGGATCCCGCGACAGCCACAGTCCCGCCGGCGACGACCGACCCGGCGGTCGCCGAGCCCGCAGTGGCGACGACCGAGCCGGCGGTCGCGCCGGTCGAGACCACGGCTCCGCCCGAGACCACGGCTCCGCCCGCAACCGAGGTGACCACCGCGGGAGCGGTCGGCGCCCCGTGAACCTGATCGACCGTCGCGTCGGTCTGCTGTTCGCGGCGTTCGTTCTCCTCCTCTGCCTCGTCCTGATCCGCGCCGTCTGGGTCCAGGGAGTTACGGGAGGCAGGCTCAGCGCCGAGGCGCAGAACCAGCAGGTCGAGACGGTCGAGGTACCGGGCTCGCGGGGCACGATCTACGACCGCACCGGCCGTGAGCTCGCCGTCTCCGAGGATGCGGAAACGGTGTTCGCGACGCCGTACCAGGTCGAGGACCCGGCGGCGACCGCGCACAAGCTCGGCAAGGCGCTCGACATCGACCAGGATCAGATCCTCGAGAGCCTTGCCGACCGCGAGTCCGGCTTCGCCTACCTCGCCCGGAAGGTCGATCTCGTCGACGCGGACAAGGTCCGCGAGCTCGACCTGCCCGGGATCGGGATGCTCCCCGACAGCCGCCGCATCTATCCGCAGGGCGAGCTCGCAGGCCAGGTGATCGGCACGGTCGGGATCGACAACCAGGGCCTGACCGGGCTCGAGTCCACCGAGGACGGCCTCCTGCACGGCGACGACGGCGAGCGCGAGGTGACCCGCGACGCGCTCGGCGACGAGCTCGAGCGCGACACGATCGCCGCCGCGTCCACCGGCGCCGACCTGAAGCTGACCCTGGACGCGAGCCTCCAAGCCGAGACGGAGCGCATCCTCACCGAGGTCGGCCAGACCTTCCAGCCCGACGGCGCGACGGCGATCGTCATGGACCCGCGGAACTCCCAGATCCTGGCGATGGCCAACTGGCCTGGCGTGGATCCCTCCGATCCCAGCGGCGCCGCCCCCGACGCACTCGGCAACATGGCCACCGGGTTCACCTACGAGCCGGGCTCGACCTTCAAGGCCTTCACGGTCGCCGGTGCCCTCGAGCAGGGCCTGGTGACGCCGACGACGATGTTCGAGCTCCCGCCGTCGATCCAGGTCGCCGACCGGGTGATCGAGGAGGCGCACGAGGGCGTCGGCTACGGCACCCTCTCGGTCGCCGACATCCTCAAGTACTCGTCGAACATCGGCGCCGTCAAGATCGGGCTCGAGCTCGGCGCGGAGGACTTCGACCATTGGATCCGCCGCTTCGGGTTCGGCAAGCCGACCGGGGTCCAGTTCCCGGGCGAGGAGCAGGGGATCGTGATTCCGGTCGAGGACTACTCCGGCTCGACGATGGGCAACCTGCCGATCGGCCAGGGGTTGTCGGTGACGCCGGTGCAGATGGCCGCCGGCTACGCGGCGATCGCCAACGGGGGCGTCCTGCGGACCCCGCAGCTCATCCTCTCCGAGGACGGCGAGCCGGTCCCGGCGGACCTCGGGAAGCGGGTGATCAACCGCAAGGACTCCGCCAACCTGCGCGAGATGCTCGAGGGCGTCTTCGCGGCGGGCGGTACCGCCCAGGAGGTGCACGTCCCCGGCTACACGCTCGCCGGCAAGACCGGCACGGCGCAGAAGGTCGACCCTGAGACCGGGACCTACTCGGAGACCGACTTCGTCGCCTCGTTCGTCGGGTTCGCCCCCGCCAGGGACCCGCAGCTGCTTGTCGCGGTGGTCGTCGACACGCCGAAGGGCGGCAACTACTACGGCGGGACCGTGGCGGCTCCCGCCTTCGGCGAGATCGCCAAGTTCGCGCTCCCCTACCTGCGCATTCCACAACAGTAGGTCCGGTTCCTAGAATCGGCGGCGATGGAGCTTCGAGAGCTGCTCGCCGGAACCGACGTGGTCGAGATCAAGGGCGACGCGGAGACCGAGATCTCCGGCCTCGTCTACGACAGCCGCGAGGCGGGTCCCGGAACGCTGTTCTTCGCAATTCCCGGCTTTACGGCCGACGGCCACGAGTTCGCGCCGTTGGCGGTGCAGGCGGGCGCGACCGCGGTCGTCGCCGAGCGCGAGCTGGAGCTCGAGCCGTTCGTCGTCCAGGCGATCGTCGGTGACGCCCGGGCGGCGATGGCGCACGCCGCCGTTCGGCTGTTCGGCGACCCGACCGCGGAGCTGCGGGTGATCGGGATCACCGGCACGAACGGGAAGACGACGACGGCGTTCCTGGTCCGGCACATCCTCGAGCGCAACGGCGTTCAGACGGGCCTGCTCGGAACCGTGAAGCGGATCGTCGGCGGCGTTGACGAGGAGGTCGAGCGCACCACGCCGGAGGCGATCGACCTGCAGCGCACCTTCCGGCGGATGGCCGACGCCGGCGACCGCGCCTGCGCGATGGAGGTCTCCTCGCACGCGCTCAGCCTCAGCCGCGCCGACGGGATCCGGTTCGCGGTCGGTGCCTTCACCAACCTGACCCAGGACCACCTCGACTTCCACGCCGACATGGAGGACTACTTCCTCGCCAAGCGGCGCCTGTTCGAGGGCGAGCGCGCCGACCGCCTGGTCACCAACCTCGACGACGCCTATGGCGACAAGCTGGCGGCCGAGTTCGATGCGATCACGTTCTCGGCCTCCGGCGACGAGCGCGCCGACCTGCGTGCGACCGACCTCCACTTCGACGCCTCCGGGTCGCGGTTTCGCCTGATCGCGGCGCCGGAGGAGGTCGAGGTCGTGCTTCCCCTGCCGGGCCGGTTCAACGTCGAGAACGCGCTCTGTGCGATCGCCTGCGCGACCGCGGTCGGGATCGGCCTCGGCGAGACGGTCGCGGCGCTCGCCGACGCCGCTCGCGTCCCCGGCCGCTTCGAGCCGGTCGACGAGGGCCAGCCGTTCGCGGTCCTGATCGACTACGCACACACCCCCGAGGCACTCGAGAACGTCCTCGTCGCCGCGCGCCAGATCACTGCCGCCGACGGGCGACTGATCTGCGTCTTCGGGTGTGGCGGCGACCGTGACCGTGACAAGCGCCCGCTGATGGGCGCCACCTCCGACCGGCTCGCGGACCTGGCGGTGGTCACGTCCGACAATCCCCGCTCCGAGGAGCCGGAGGCGATCATCGCCGAGATCCGCGAGGGGATGGGCGGGGGCGGGGCCAGGATCGAGGTCGAGCCGGACCGCCGCGCCGCGATCGCGCTGGCACTGGCGACCGCGGAGCCGAACGACACGGTCGTGATCGCCGGCAAGGGCCACGAGACGGGACAGGAGTTCGAGCACGGGCGCAAGATCCCCTTCGACGACCGCGACGTGACCCGCGACGAGCTGCTCGCCCTCGCGGCCCTCAATCCGTGATCGAGCTCGCGCCCGAGCGGATCGCCGCCGCGATCGAGGGGGAGATCGTCGGCGAGGGTCCTGGCAGGCGCCCCGAGCGGGCGGCGATCGACTCGCGACGAATCAAGCCCGGCGATCTGTTCTTCGGCCTCCGCGGCGCGACCGCCGACGGCGGTGAGCACGCCGCCGCGGCGCTCGCCGCCGGGGCCTGGGGAGTGGTCGTTGCGCCCAAGCGGCGCGCGCTGGCGCTCGCCGCCGACGCCGCGCCCGGTTGGGTGTTCGCGACCGCCGATCCGCTCGCCGCCCTCCAGCGGCTCGCGCGGGCCTGGCGCCGGGAGCTCGGCGCGCCGGTGGCGGCGATCACCGGCTCGACCGGGAAGACGACCGTCAAGGACATCGCGCGGGCGCTGCTCGGCGGCCGCGTGCACGCCAGCCCGGAGAACTACAACACGGAGATCGGGCTGCCGCTGGCGATCCTGTCGGCGCCGCCGGAGACCGATGTCCTGGTGCTCGAGATGGCGATGCGCGGGATGGGCCAGATCGCCGAGCTCTGCGCGATCGCCGAGCCCGATGTCGCCGCGATCACCAACGTCGGCCCCGTCCACCTGGAGCTGCTCGGCACCTTCGAGGCGATCGTCGAGGCGAAGGCCGAGATCCTCGCCGGCCTCGCCCCCGGCGGGCGTGCCGTCGTTCCCGCCGACGATGAGGCGCTCGAGCCGCACCTCGCCGACGAGCTCGAGACCGTGACCTTCGGCTCGGGCGGCGACGTGTTCGTTCGTCACCACCAGATGGCCGAGGACCGGACCGGAGCGACGATCGTCACCCCGGTGGGCGTGGTCAGGCTCACGCTTCCGTTCACCGGCGCGCACAATCTGACCAACACCGCGTGCGCGGTCGCGATCGGCGTCGCCCTCGGCCAGCCGGTCGAGCCGATGGCTCGTCGGGCGGCGGACATATCCTTCTCGCGGCTGCGGGGCGAGCTGGTCCACCTGCCCGCAGGCGCCGTGCTCGTCAACGACTGCTACAACGCCAACCCGATCTCGATGAAGGCGGCGCTCGACCACCTCGCCGCCCTGGAGGCGAACGGCCGGCGAATCGCGGTCCTCGGCGGGATGGCCGAGCTCGGCCCGGAGGCGCCCTCCTATCATCGCCAGGCGGCCGCGCACGCGCGCGAGCTCGGGATCGACGCGATCGTCGGCGTCGGCAAGCTCGCCCACGATTACGCCCCCGACGAGTGGGTGGCCGACCCGCAGGCCGCGGTCGAGCTCGTCGTCGGATTTCTCGAGCCGGGGGACGCGATCCTCGTCAAGGGCTCGCGCTCCGTCGGCCTCGAGGAGTTCACGGACGGTGTGGTGGCGCGGCTGGGCAGGGTCGACGGTTGATCACTGCCGGCGTCCAGATCGGGGAGATCGCATCGACTGCGATCGACCGCGGGCAGGTGCTGATCGCGGGAATGGCGGCGATGCTGATCACGATCTTCCTCGGCCCGAAGTTCATCGACTTCCTGCGCGTGCGTGAGTTCGGCCAGCAGATTCGCGAGGACGGTCCGCAGGAGCACCACGCGAAGGCCGGCACCCCGACGATGGGCGGCCTGATCCTCTTCCTCGCGATCGCGGTCCCGTACCTGGTGCTGTCGGACCGCGACACGGCGAGCCTCGCGGTGCTCGGGGTCGCCCTCGGGTGCGCGGTGCTCGGCTTCGCCGACGACTTCACGAAGATCTCGAAGCGGCGCTCGCTCGGGCTCTCGGCTCGCTACAAGCTGCTCGGCCAGATCGCGATCGCCCTGGCCCTGTGGTGGGTCGCCTACGACCAGCTCGGCCTCCGGCCGACCCTGGAGTCGCGGATCTTCGACACCACCATCTACCTCGGTCCGGTGCCCTACCTGCTGTTCGTGTTCCTCGTCGTCGCCGGGGCCTCCAACGCCGTCAACCTCACGGACGGCCTCGACGGGCTGGCCGCCGGGTCGTGCGGGATCGTCCTGCTCGCCTACATGGCCATCACGATCACGAACGGCCAGGCCGACCTCGCGATCCTCGCCGCATGCTTCGTCGGCGCTTCGATCGGCTTCCTGTGGTTCAACGCCTTCCCAGCCTCGATCTTCATGGGCGACACGGGCTCGCTCGGGCTCGGGGGTGCGATCGGCGCCTTCGCGGTGATGACCAAAACCGAGCTGCTGCTGGTCATCGTCGGGGGGATCTTCGTGATCGAGGCGCTCTCGGTCGCCGTGCAGGTGATCAGCTTCAAGATGTTCCGCCGCCGGGTCCTGCTGATGGCCCCCGTCCACCACCACTTCGAGCTGCTGGCCTGGTCGGAGACCAAGATCATGCTCCGCTTCTGGATCGTCGCCGCGGTCTGCAGCGGGATCGGCTACGTGCTGTACCAGAACAGCATCGGGCCCTAGTCCGCCCTAGCCGGTCTCGAAGAGCACCCGCCTGATCGCCGTGATCGCGACCCTGGGCTGGTCGAACATCACGTAGTGACCGCTGTGCTGGGCGAGCAGGTGCAGGGTGCCGGGCAATAGGCCGGCGAGCTTGTACTGGCCGAAGCTCCAGGCGCTCTCGGCGTCGAGCGCGAACCCGGTCCCGAGCTCGGGCGGGTAGGCGGTCGGCACCCCGCGCGAGACGACCGAATAGGGGAGCCCCTGGTCGAGCGGGGCGCGGCGTTTGATCCGCCTCAGCTGCTGGAAGCTACGGTCGAAGTCGATCGTCTCGAGGTCGGCGTAGCCCTCGATCCCCGGGGGCGGGACCACGTTCAGCGAGTCGAAGGCGGCCCAGTCGGCGGGCGTCATCCGCGGCTTGATCCACTCGTTCAGGGCCTCGATCTGGACCAGCCCCGCGACGCGGCGGGGGTACCGGCTCGCGTACATGCGCACGATCAGCCCTCCGGTCGAGTGGCCGGCGAGCACGACCGGCCCCGCGATCGGCCCCGCCGTCAGCAGGGCGCGCAGGTCGCGAACGGCATCGCCGGCCGTGCGCGGCTGCGGGACCGGAGTGCTGCGGCTGAACTCGTCCGTTCCGAGCGTGGTTCCGGGCCGGTCGTACTCGCAGACGCGCGTCAGCCTCGAGATCGCGCCGAAGACCGTCACCGGCTGATCGGGGTCCAGCTTGACGCTCCAGTAGGCGCCGCGGCTGCGCAGCCCGGCCTCGAGCAGGACGGTCGGAGAGCCGCGGCCCTCGCATTCCATGTAGAGGCTGCGACCGCCGCCGATCTCGACCTGTCCGGCGAACGGAGCGGCCCCGGCACCTGGGGCGAGGGCGAGGGCAGCGGCGAGAGCAAGTACGAGCGGAGCGCGCTTCATCGATTGATCGTCTCAGCTCGGTGGGGTGGAATAGGGTGAGGAATCGCAAGCAGGTCGAGAAGAGTGGGTCTGGTCCGCGGCTTGGCCGCGATCGCCGTCAGCGGCGCCGCGATGCTCGCGGCGACTCCTGCGCAGGCGGCCAACGACGCCAACGCGGTGATCTCGCCGCTGGCCTTCTCGGTCCTGAGCGCGCCGGGCCCGGTGCTCGGGGGCGACGGGCGCATGCACCTCGCATACGAGCTGAAGGTGATCAACCAGTCCTACTCGCCGTCGCGCGTGGTCGACCTCCAGTCGATCCAGGCGCGAGCGAAAGGAAGGGCCATCGGTCGCGACTACGACGCTGCCGCGCTCGCCGCCGTGATGCGGATCGACAGCGCCGGGCTCGGCAACGAGCTGCAGCCCGGGCAGGCCGGCTGGATCCTGATGGACGTCAGCTACCCGAGCCGCCGCAAGCCGCCGCACCGGCTCCGCCACACCATCTCGCTGACTTCCTATCCGGTCGGGGATCCCGACGCGGTCACCGCGCTGGAGTTCACGGGAGTGGAGACGCCGGTTGGCAGGTCGCCGGCGATCGAGGTGCAACCGCCGCTGCGCGGGTCGGGCTGGGTGGTCGGCAACGGGTGCTGCGACGAGTTCAACGCCCACCGCGGCGCCCTGCTCGCCATCGACGGCACGGTCCACGCTCCGGAGCGGTTCGCCATCGACTTCTTGCAGCTGGACTCCGCGAACGAACTGTTCACGGGGCCGCTCGACCAACTCTCGAGCTACCCGTTCTACGGCGCCAAGATCCACTCGGCCGCGCCCGGCAAGGTAGTGCGGATCCAGGACAGCCAGCCCGAGTCGGTACCCGGCAGCCTGCCGCCCGGCCAGACGATCCAGACCGCCGGCGGCAACTACGTGGTCGTCGACGTCGGCGACGGTCATTACGTCTTCTACGCGCATATGCAGCTGCACAGTCTGCGGGTGAAGGTCGGCGACAAGGTGCGAGCGGGCCAGGTGCTCGGACTGCTCGGGAACACGGGCAACACGAACGCCCCGCACCTGCATTTCCACGTCATGGACTCGCCGTCGCCACTGTCGTCGAACGGACTCCCTTACACCTTCACCCGGTACCGCGGCCAGGGCCGGGTCACCGACCTCGAGACGGCGTTCAGCGGCGATCCGGTGACCGTGGACACGGGCGCTCTGACCGGTAGGGCCAGCGGCGAGCTGCCCATGGCCAACCAGGTCGTCAAGTTCAAGTAGGGGTTGCGCCGCGCTACCGCGGCGGTTAGGTTTGCCAGGTGACTCGGCGCAACGGGGCAGGGGCGTCCATGCTGATCGCGGCGGCCGCGCTATTGATCGCGGCGGCGCCCGCCGCCGCCGCGACCCTCCGCGGGTTCACGCCCGAGCAGGCCGCCCAGGTGGACGCCGTCGTCCAGACCACGATGGCGGAGCAGAACGTGCCGGGGGTCAACGTCGCCGTCTACGGCCCGGGCGGCGCCGCCTACGAGAACTCCTACGGCGTCTCCGACACCGCGACCAACGCGCCGATGGACCCGGCGGACACGATCCGGATCGCCTCGATCTCCAAGACGTTCACGGCCGTGGAGGTACTGCGCCTGATCGACCGCGGCAAGCTGCGCCTGAAGGACAAGCTGAGCGACTACGTCAAGCATGTCCCGAACGGCAAGCGGATCACGATCAAGCAGCTGCTCGGGATGACCGGAGGGATCTACGACTTCACCAGGGACGACGAGTTCAACGCGGCGTTCTCGGCGAACCCGCTGTTTCCGGGCTGGGAGCCCACCGACGTGCTCGGCATCCTCGCCCTGCATCCGCCCGACTTCGAGCCCGGTGCGATGGTCAGCTACTCCGACTCCAACTACATCCTGCTCGGTCTGATCATCGAGCAGATCACCGACAAGCGGGTCGACAAGGTGATCGACCGGTTGTCGGCGAAGGCAGGCCTGAGTCGCACCTCCTTCCCGACGAACGCCAAGTTGTCCCCGCCCGCGGCCCACGGCTACTACGGCGGCGATGACGGCACCGAGCCGCTTCAGGACTACACGCGGGTCAACCCGGACGTGGCCTGGACCGCGGGAGCAATGCTCTCCACCGTCGCCGACCTGAAGCGGTGGGCGAAGCTGCTTTGCACCGGCAAGCTGATCTCCGACCGTCTGTTCAAGCGCCAGATCGCGTTCCGGCCGATCCCGAACCCCGGGCCGTCGATCGGCTACGGGCTCGGGATGTTCCAGCTCGCGGACTGGATCGGCCACAACGGCGCCATCTACGGTTTCAACACGGCGATGTTCTACCTGCCGTCGAATGGAGCCCGGATCGTGATCTCGGCGAACAAGTCGACCAACTTCTCCTCCGAGACGATCGACATGTTCTTCCAGATCGCCGGCGAGCTCTTCCCCGGCACCACCGACGCCGCCTGAGCCGGGCCCGCTAGGCGTCGGTGAACCCGGCGACCGTCTCGCGCAGCTTCCGCCGCCCGAGCATCAGCGCCCAGAAGCCGGCCAGGGGGCCGTCGACATAGAGGCGATGGCTGACCTGGCTGCCGGTGCCGCGTTGCTCGACGACCCGCTCGTGGCCGACGCGGGCACCTGGCAGCCGGTATTCGGTGACCAGCCGGCGGTCCGGCTCGATCGCCGTGACCTCCTGACGCGTGGTCCCGCCCTTGCGCAGCTTGACGCGCACCTCGGTCCCCTCGGCCAGATCCCCCTCCGCCGTTGCGCGCTCGACCCGCGAGTCCCAGTCGGACCAACGTCCGGGATTCGCCCAGCGCGCCCAGACCGCGCTCGCCGGCGTGCTCGTCCCGGTGCTGTGCTCGGTCTCGAACAAGGCTCTAGATGGGATCGCCCATCTAGGTCGGCAGCGGGTTGCCGGCGAACGCGAAGAACCAGATCAGCATTCCGATCGAGGCGACGACCGCGGTGCCGACGAAGACCGCCTCGACCGGGCTCAGCTTCTGGGTTCCCGGGCGATAGGGCTCGTCGCGCATGCTGCGGTTCCACGGGTAGCGGGTCGGGGCGCGCTCCTCGTCGGCTTCGCTGCGGGCCTGGATCGCGCCCGCGATCAGCAGGATGATCACGTAGCTCCCGAGGATGCCGACGACCAGGATCGCCGCGGTCGAGCCCTCGACGTGCTGGGCGCCGCGCGACGACTGGATCAACGAGCCGATCCAGATCCACAGCAGCGGCACGCCCGCGCCGATCGCGGCCGCGGCGGCGATCTCGAGCACGAGCCGCCCGGTCTTGCCCGAGGCGCGCTTGAGCTTCGACTCATCGGTCTCGGACATGCCCAGGGAAGGTAGCGGGGACGGGCGAGGCGAAACTACTTGCGTGCCCGTTTTCAAGCCCCGTCCGGACCTGCCCCCGGGCCCGTACCTGGTCGTCGGCCTTGCTCGGTCCGGCCAGGCGGCGGTGCGTGCGCTCGCCGAGCGCAGCGCAGCGGTGATCGGGGTCGATGCGGGATCTCCCGACGGCGCGGAAGGGCTGCGGGGGTCAGGCGTCGAAGTCATCCTGGATGGGGACGGAGTCGAAGCGCTCGAGCGGGCCCGCTGCGTGGTCAAGAGCCCTGGTGTGCCCGCCGAGGCGGCGGTGATCGCGACCGCGCGCGAGCGGGGCGTGCCGGTGATCGGCGAGCTCGAGCTTTCCTGGCGGCTGATTCCGAACCGCTTCTGCGCGGTGACCGGCACCAACGGCAAGACCACGGTCGCCGAGCTGCTCGGCCACGTCTGGCGGACCGCCGGGGAGCCGGTCGCGGTCGCCGGCAACGTCGGCACGCCGCTCGCCACGCTGGTCGGCCGGGTCGCGCCGAAGGCAACCGTGATCTGCGAGGCGTCGAGCTTCCAGCTCGAGGACTCTGACGCCTTCGCGCCCGAGTGCGGGGTGCTGCTCAACGTCGCGCCCGACCACCTCGATCGCCATCGCAGCCTCGAGCGCTACCGCGACGCGAAGCTGAAGCTGTTCGCGAACCAGACCGAGGGTGACTTCGCGGTCTACAACGGCGCCGACCCCGGGCTCGCGGGGGTCGAGATCGGCGGTGCGGGGACGAAGGTCGACTTCGCCGGGCGGGTCGGGCGGTTCGAGTTCTCGCTGCCCGGCCCACACAACGCCGCCAACGCCGCCGCGGCGGCCGTCGCCGCCACAGCGCTCGGGATCGACGACGAGGCCATCGCCGCCGCGCTGGCGAGCTTCCCCGGCGTCCCGCACCGGCTCGAGCGGGTCGCCGAGATCGACGGCGTCGTCTACGTCAACGACTCGAAGGCGACCAACGTCGCCGCCGCGTCGGCGGCGCTGCGCTCGTTCGGCGGCGGGGTGCGCGCGATCCTCGGCGGCTCGCTGAAGGGGGAGAGCTTCGCCGAGCTCGCCGGGCCGGTCGCCGAGCGTTGCGTCGCCTGCTATCTGATCGGGGAGGCCGCGGGGGCGATCGAGCGCGCGCTCGAACCCGCATGGGAGGCCGGGGTGGCCCGCCGCCGCTGCGACGGTCTCGCCGAGGCGGTGGCGGCGGCCCGGGACGAGGCCGAGCCGGGTGATGTCGTCCTGCTCGCGCCGGCCTGCGCCAGCTTCGACGCGTATCGCGACTTCGAGCAGCGCGGCGAGCACTTCCGTGAGCTGGTGGAGAACCTGCGATGAGCACCTCGAAGAAGGCGTCGCCGCCGATCGAGTACTCGCTGCTGCTGACCGCGACGATGTGCCTGCTCGCCTTCGGCGTGGTCATGGTCTTCAGCGCCAGCTCGACCACCTCGCTGCTCGGCGAGTCCGGCGACAGCGCGTATTACCTGAAGCGGACGCTGATCTTCGGCGTCCTCGGGCTCGGCGTCATGCACCTGCTTGCGGGCCGCGGGGTGAAGCTGGTCCGTCCCCTGATGCCGCTGATCCTCGGCGGCTCGATCTTCCTCTGCTTCCTGGTCATGGTCCCCGGGTTCGGGGTCGAGGTCAACGGCTCGCGGGCCTGGCTCGCCGCCGGACCGCTGCAGATCCAGCCCTCGGAGCTGCTCAAGATCGCCCTCGTCCTGTTCTGCGTCCAGTTGTTGGCGCAGCGCCCCGAGGTCGTCCGCGGCGGGATCGGCCCGATGCTGCCGGTGCTGACGGTCGTCGGGCTCTGCGTCCTGATCGTCGGCGTCGGCGACCTCGGCACCGCGCTGGTCACCTGCCTGGTGATCGCCGCGCTGCTGGTCGGCGCCGGGGCCCGCCTTCGCGACATCGGCTTGCTCGCCGCCGCGGCGGGGGGCGTCGTCCTGCTCGCGGTCCTGATCGAGCCCTACCGGGTCGCCCGGATCACCTCGTTCCTCGACCCCGGCGGCGACCCCGGCGGCGCCGGTTTCCAGCTGATCCAGGCGAAGATCGCGCTCGGCTCCGGCGGCCTGTTCGGGGTCGGGCTGGGGGAGAGCCTGCAGAAGGCGTTCTACCTGCCCGAGGCGCACACGGACATGATCGCCGCGGTGATCGGCGAGGAGCTCGGGATGGTCGGGATCGGGGCTCTGGTCGGCCTCTACGGGCTGTTCGGCTACGCCGGGTTCCGGATCGCCCAGAGCGCCCGCGACCGTTACGGCAAGCTGCTCGCCGCCGGGCTCACCTGCCTGGTGCTCGTCCAGGCGCTCGTCAACCTGCTCGCCGTCTTCGGGCTCGCGCCGCTGACCGGCGTGCCGCTGCCGTTCGTCTCCTACGGCAACGCGAGCATGCTGGTGATGCTGGCGGCGGTAGGCCTGCTGCTCAACGTCTCACGCGGCGGCAGCGCCCGGTCGGGCGCCAAGCCGTCGAGCGACGGTGGGAGACTGCGCATCGTCGACGGTGCCTCCCAACGGCCAAGAACCCCCCGAAGAGCGACCCCGAGTCGTGATAGCCGCGGGCGGCACCGCGGGACACGTCGTTCCGGCGCTGGCCGTAGCCGACGCGCTTCGCGCTGAGGGCGCGGCGGTCAGCTTCCTCGGGGCCGCGGACCGCGCCGAGGCGAAGGTCGTCCCCGAGGCGGGCTACGAGATCGACCTCCTGCGTGTGCGCGGCCTCGACCGCCGCAACCCGCTCCGGGCGGCGGGGGCGTTGCGCCTGGCGGCCGCCGCCGTGCCGGCGGCGAGGCGGGTTCTGCGGGAGCGCCGCGCCCAGGTGGTACTCGGCGGCGGCGGCTACGTCGCCGGCCCGGCCGGCATCGCCGCCACCTCTATGGGATTGCCGCTGGTCCTGACCGAGGCCGACCGCCACCTCGGGCTCACCAACCGGATGCTCGCCCGCCGGGCCCGCCGCGTCTGCCTCGCCTTCCCGATCGAGGGGCGGAACGGCCCCCGCTATCAGGTCACCGGCCGCCCGGTCCCGGCGGCGATCGGCGCCGCGGACCGCGGCGCGGCCCGGGAGCGGTTCGGGATCGCCGCAGCCGACCGCTGCCTGCTCGTCTTCGGCGGCAGCCAGGGCGCGCGCTCGATCAACGTCGCGTCGTTGGAGGCGTTTGCCGGGCCGGGCGCCGCGGCGCGCGACTTCCACGTCCTTCAGATCAGCGGCAGCCGCGACTACGGCGAGGCCCGGTCGACCCTCGCCGAGTCGCCGAGCCGCGACCGCTACACGCTGGTCGAGTACGAGCCCGGGCTCGCCGACGCGCTCGCCGCCTCGGACCTCGTGCTCGCCCGCGCCGGCGGGTCGATCTTCGAGATCGCCGCCGCGAGACGGCCGTCGATCCTCGTCCCCTACCCGTACGCGACCGGCGACCACCAGCACGCGAACGCGCGCTGGATGGCGGACGGCGGTGCGGCGCTGGTGGTCGAGGACGCTGAGCTCGACCCTGAACACCTGCGGGACCTGGTCGGCGACCTGTTTCGAGACCCGCCGGAACTCGAGCGGATGGCCGCGGCGGCGGCCGCGCTCGCACGCCCGGACGCCGCCGAGCGGATCGCGACCGAGCTCCTGAGCGCGATCGGCAAACCAACGTGACCGTCACCATGCGGCGATGACCTCCGAGGACTGGAGCGGACGCGAGCTGCACTTCATCGCCGTCGGCGGCGCCGGGATGAGCGGCCTGGCGCTGGTCTGCGCCCAGCTCGGCGCCCGGGTCAGCGGCTCGGATCGCGCCGAGAGCTCGTACGTCGAGCGCCTGCGGGCCGCCGGGCTCGAGCCACGGATCGGCCACGACGCCGCTCGGGTGCCGGAGCGCGCCGAAGTCGTCGTCTCGACCGCGATCGCCGACGACAACCCCGAGCTCGTGCGCGCCCGCGAGCGCGGGCAGCGGGTGATCCATCGCGGCGAGCTGCTCGCCGAGCTCTGCTCGCTGCGGCGGCTGATCGCGGTCGCGGGCACCCACGGGAAGACGACGACCGCCGGGATGCTGGTTCACGCCCTGCGCGCGGCCGGCGCCGACCCCGCCTTCCTGATCGGCGGCGAGCTCCCCGGCGCCGCGGCCGACGGCGGGCCGGCGAACGCCGGCTGGGGAACCGGGGAGTGGGTGGTCGCCGAGGCCGACGAGTCCGACGCCAGCTTCCTGGAGCTGCGCCCCGAGATCGCCGTGGTCACCAACGTCGAGCTCGACCATCACGCCCGCTGGGGTTCGCGGTCGGAGCTGACGAAGGCGTTCGCCACGTTCGCCGCTCCGGCGCCCGGGCTGGCCCTGCACGCGACGCCGGCGCTCGATCCGATCGCCGCCGGCGGACCGCCGGGCAGGCGCCTGATCCGTTTCGACATCGATCGCCCCGGCCCCGCTGAGCTCGCGCTGCGCGTACCCGGCCGTCACAACATCCTCAACGCCCGCGCCGCGCTCGCCGCGCTCGAGCTCGCCGGCTTCGACGCCCTGCCCGCGGCCGCCCTGACGGGGTTTCCCGGGATGCTGCGGCGCCAGCAGCGCAAGGGGGCGCGGCACGGGGCGCAGATCTACGACGACTACGCACATCACCCGACCGAGGTCGAGGCGACCCTGGAGGCGATGCGCGAGCTCGAGCCGCGACGCCTGATTGCGGTCTTCCAGCCGCACCTCTACTCGCGCACGAAGGCGTTCGCGCACCGCTTCGGCGCCGCGCTCGCGGCCGCCGACGAGGTCGGGGTGCTCGACGTCTACGCGGCCCGCGAGCAGCCGGTCGGTGAGCTCGCCGGGGTCAGCGGCCTCGACGTCGCCCGTGCCGCCGCCGAGCACGCCGGCGGCCGTCCGGTGCTCTGGCTCCGCGATCTGGAGACCGCCGAGCGCGAGCTGGCGCCGCGGCTCCGTGAGGGCGACCTGCTGGTCACGATCGGCGCCGGCGATGTCCACGAGCTCGCCGATGCCCTGGTCGAGGAGCCGGCGTGAGCCTGCCCTCCGGCGTCGAGCGTGACTATCCGCTGGCGCGGCTGACCACCGTCCGCGCCGGCGGCAACGCGGCGCTGTTCGCGCGTCCCGAGTCGACCGACGAGCTCGTCGAGCTGCTCGCCTGGGCGCGCGCCGAGGAGCTCGCGGTCGAGGTCGTCGGCTCGGGGTCGAACCTGCTGGTCGCCGACGCCGGCGTCGATGGCCTCGTGCTGAAGCTGGCCGGCGGGCTCGCCGAGCTGCTGCGCGAAGGCAGCCGGATCGTCTGCGGCGGCGGCGTGCGGCTGCCGTCGGCCGCCGCCAAGGTCGCCGGCTGGGGGCTGACCGGGCTCGAGTTCGGGATCAACATCCCCGGGACGGTCGGCGGGGCCGTACGGATGAACGCGAACGCGTACGGGGGAGAGCTGGCGCGGGTGCTGGAGTGGGTCGAGATCTGCACCGCGGACGGGGTCGACCGCCGTCGGCCCGCGGACCTCGGGTTCGTGTACAGGCGGTCGAACCTGCGCCCCGGCGAGGTCGTCGCGCGGGCCTCGTTCGCGCTCGCCGATGCCGATCCGGCGGCGGTCAAGGCGACGCTCGCCGAGATGCGCGGCTGGCGCCGTGAGGCGCAGCCGTCCGGGATCAAGACGTTCGGCTCGACCTTCAAGAATCCCGACCCCGAGCGCTCCGATGGCCGCACCGCCGGCCAGTTGCTCGAGGCGGCCGGGTGCCGCGGGCTGGCGGTCGGCGGCGCCCGGCTCTCGCCGAAGCACGCGAACTTCGTCGAGAACACCGGCGAGGCGACCACCGCCGACGTGCTCGCGGTGATGGCGGCCGGCCGCCGGCGCGTGCACGAGGCGTTCGGGATCGAGCTCGAGCCCGAGGTCCAGATCCTCGGCGAGGTCGAGTGGCCTGCCGAGTGGGAGCTCCCTGCCTGAGTAGGCAGGAGGAGGCGCTCGCGCTCCGAAAAGAGTCGCGATGAGCCGATCGCGGGCCGCGACCCCTGCCGGAAAGCGCCGTTCGAGCGGGCGGGGGCCGTCGCGACCGGGAGGCGCCAAGGCAAAGCCCCGCGCCGCGAAGCGAACCGCGACCAAGCGCCCGGCGACGAAGCGCCCGGGGACCCGGCGCCGGCCGACCCGCCGCGCCGGCCCGAGCGCGACCCGGGGCCGGCGGCCGACCGCGCGCCGGACTCGTCCCCGGCGCGGACCGGCCAGGCGCCGGCGCTCCTGGTCTCGCCCGCAGCCGCTTCGAGCCGCGCGTGGCGCTTTCACCGCCGCTTCCTGGCGCTACCGGCTGGGGATCGTCGCCGTCCTCGTCGCGACCCTCGCCGCCGGCTATTTCCTGTGGCTGCGCGACTCCTCCCTGGTCGCGGTCACCAACGTCGACGTCGTCGGGGTCTCGAGCGGCGATCCCGCCCGGATCCGCTCAGAGCTGACCAGGGTTGCGGAGCGGCAGACGACGCTGCACGTCGACCGGGCGGCGATCGAGCGAGCTGCATCGCCCTACCCGACGATCGAGTCGGTCAGCGTCGATCCGAACTTCCCGCACGGGATGCGGATCGAGGTCACCGAGCGCCCGCCCGCGATGCTGGTCGAGGCTGACGGCCGCCGGCTCCCCGTGGCCGGCGACGGGACGCTGCTCACCGGGGTCGAGATCGGGGACGGCGAGGGGCTCCCGTTGCTCGAGATCGGGGAGCTCCCTCCGGGGGACGTGCTCGAGGGCGAGCCGCTTCAGCAGGCGCTGGTCGTCGGCGCCACCCCGGAGCCGCTGCGACCCCTGATCGAGAAGGTCGGTCACGACGACGACTACGGCGTCGAGCTGACCCTGCGCGGGGGGATCCCGGTCCGGTTCGGCAACGGCTCGCGGGCGGACGAGAAGTGGGCCGCCGCCGCGGCGGTGCTCGCCGACCCGAAGCTCGACTCCCTCACCTACCTCGACGTGCGGGTGCCCGAGCGCCCGGCCGCCGGCGGCGCCGCGAGCGCGTGAGGCACAAGTCTCAACCCAAGCTCAAGACTTTAGGAAATATGTCAACCCTGGACTTCAAATCGAGGGTATGCGGGTTGCAGGATTCCGTGCCCGGAGCGCTAACCTCGATTGACACTGAAGTCACGATGCCGTACCGTCGCGCTCACGTATAGGCTGCTCGCAGCGGAAAACGCTCAAGTTTGCCTTCAGGTTCGGACGGAACGAACGGTCAACTGAGGAACGGGAGAAATGGTCGAGTCGTCCTATCTCGCGGTGATCAAGGTCGTCGGGGCAGGCGGTGGTGGCACCAATGCGGTCAGCCGCATGGTCGACGCCGGCCTCAAGGGCGTCGAGTTCATCGCCATCAACACCGACGTTCAGGCCCTGCAGTCGTGCGAGGCCGACATCAAGCTGGCCGCGGGCCACAACCTCACCCATGGCCTCGGCGCGGGCGCCAATCCCGACGTCGGCGCCGGAGCCGCGGCCGAGTCGCGCGACGACATCAAGGAGGCGCTGAAGGGCGCCGACATGGTCTTCGTCACCGCCGGCGAGGGCGGTGGCACCGGGACGGGCGCAGCGCCCGTGATCGCCGAGATCGCCAAGGAGGAGATCGGGGCGCTGACCGTCGGCGTGGTCACGAAGCCGTTCGAGTTCGAGGGCAACCGGCGCATGCAGCAGGCCCTCGACGGGATCGACAAGCTGCGGGCCAAGGTCGACACTCTGATCATCGTCCCGAACCAGAAGCTGCTCGAGGTCGTCGAGCGCCGCACGTCGGTCCAGGAGGCGTTCCGGATGGCCGACGACATCCTCCGCCAGGGCGTCCAGGGGATCACCGACCTGATCACCACCCCGGGCCAGATCAACCTCGACTTCGCCGACGTCCGCACGGTGATGTCCGACGCCGGCTCGGCGATGATGGGGATCGGCTCGGCCGCGGGCGAGAACCGCGCCCAGGAGGCGGCGAAGATGGCCGTCAACTCGCCGCTGATGGAGGAGTCGATCGAGGGCGCGACCGGGATGCTGCTGAACTTCACCGGCTCCGAGGACCTCAACCTGTTCGAGGTCAACGAGGCCGCCGACATCGTCGTCTCGACCGCCGACAAGGGCGCCAACATCATCTTCGGGACCGTGATCGACCCGAGCATGGGCGACGAGGTCAGGGTGACGGTGATCGCGACCGGGTTCGAGGGCCGCGAGACGCTCGCCCGCAAGCCGATGCAGGTGCGCGAGCGCAGCCGGGCGCGCCGGGTCGGCGGGCTCGCCGACCGCGAGCGCCGCGAGCTTCAGGTCTCCGACGACGAGATCGACGTTCCGCCCTTCCTGCGCGGCAGCTGAACGAGGCCGCCCGCGACGCCCCGCGGGGCGCAACTCGCCGTTTTCCTCGGGTTTACTCCCTAGAACAGCGCCCGCCGGGGGACAGGGAGGCGGGCGCGTTACCCAGGAGGACAGATGAACTCGTTGAAGAGCACGCGGCCGACGCCCGCGCTGATCGTGGCGATGGTCGCGCTCGTGCTGGCGCTTTCGGGCGCCGCGATCGCCGTGCCGGCGAGCAAGAAGATCCAGACCGGCGAGATCGCCAGGGGCGCTGTGACCCAGAAGAAGATCGCCGACGGCGCGGTCGCCTCGAAGCAGATCGAGGGCAAGTCGATCAAGGGCAACCGGCTCAAGGACGGAGCCGTGAAGGCGAAGCAGATCGCGGACGCGACGATCACCGGGCAGAAGGTCGCCGCGGACGGCCTCTCGGACAAGAACATCTCCGACTACGAGGTGATCGGCGACGGTAGCTTCGTCAAGGTGACGGCGACCGAGGCGGCGACCCTGCCTGCGGCGCTCGGGGCGGCCCCGGAGACGGTGCTGTTCACCAAGGGTCAGCTGACCGTGTACGCGAAGTGCTACCGCGATACGACCGCCGGGGAGACCCGGGGCACGGTCTTCGCCCGCACGAGCGCGAACGGGGCGATCCTGCAGGGGGTCAGCAACCTGCCCGCCGCCAACGCGACGCTGCTCGACACCAACACGGCCGAGACCGACCGCGTGGTCGACAATCAGGCGATCACGGTCGCCGACGCGGGTTCGGTCGGCGAGTCGGAGAGCGTGCTGATCGGCGCCGACGGGACGGACCTCCACATCCTCACCCACATCGCGGTCAAGCAGGGCACGTTCCCGGCGGGGAACGGCGCCTTCGGCGACGGCAACGTCTGCCTGTTCGGCGGCATGATCTCGGGCTGAGTGGCTGAGCGGGGCGTATAGCCTGAGCGCCGTGGAAGCGACCGCGGCGCTCAGGCGCACCCCCTTCTACGACGCCCATCGGACCGCCGGCGCGAAGCTGGTCGGCTTCGCGGGCTGGGAGATGCCGGTCTCCTATGCCGGGGTGGGGGCCGAGCACGTCGCGGTGCGGACCGGGTGCGGGGTCTTCGACGTCTCGCACATGGGCGAGATCGAGACCACCGGCCCCGACGCCCTCGCCCTCCTCCAGCGACTGCTCTCCAACGACGTCGCCAAGCTCGAGATCGGCGGCGCCCAGTACTCGGTCCTCTGCCGCGAGGACGGCGGCGTGCTCGACGACCTGTTCACGTACCGGCTCGCCGACGATCGCTACCTGACGGTCACCAACGCCGCGAACCACGACCGGGACCTGGCCTGGTTCCGGGAGCACGCGGACGGCTTCGACGCCGAGGTCGCCGACCGCCTCGACGAGTACGCGATGCTCGCGATCCAGGGTCCCGACGCCCGGGGGATGGTCGCCGACCTGGTCGAGGGCGACCTGCCGGCGCGGATGCACACCGCCGCGCTGGCCCTGAGACCCCGCACGCCCGGAGGCGAAGCCGAGGACGTGGCGGGAGTCGTGCTCGTTTGTGGAACCGGCTACACCGGCGAGGACGGGGTGGAGGTCCTGGTAGCCCCTGACGACGCGCCCGGGCTCTGGGCGGCACTGCTCGAGGCCGGCGCGACGCCGGCCGGGCTCGGGGCGCGCGACACCCTGCGGCTCGAGGTCTGCTTCCACCTCTATGGCAACGACCTCTCCACCGATCGCAACCCGATCGAGGCGGGCCTCGGCTGGTGCTGCAAGGAGGAGACCGGCTTCGTCGGCTCCGAGGCCGTCGCCGCGGCGCGCGCCGCGGGCACGGCCGAGAAGCTCGTCCCGTTCGCGCTCACGGAGAAGGGGATCCCGCGCCAGGGCAACGCGGTGCTCGCGCCGAGCGACGGCGCCGAGGCCGGGGTGGTCACCAGCGGCACGCTCTCGCCGTGCCTGGAGCGCGGGATCGGGATGGCCTACGTCCGCGCCGACCTCGCCGAGCCGGGCACCGAGGTCGTGGTCGACGTGCGGGGGAAGCGGCGGGCCGCCCGCATAGAGTCCAGGCCCCTCTACGATCCGAGATCACAGGAGCGCTGAATTGGCGGACGAGACCTACCCCGACGACCTCAAGTACCACGCCGAGCACGACTGGGCGCGCATCGACGACGAGGAGGCCACCTTCGGGATCACCTGGTACGCCCAGGACGCGCTCGGCGAGGTGGTCTTCTACGAGCCGCCCGAGGTCGGATCGACGATCACCAAGGACCAGGCGTACGCGGAGGTGGAGTCGGTGAAGGCGGTCTCCGACGTGATCGCGCCGCTGTCGGGCGAGATCACCGCCGTCAACGAAGTCCTTTCGGACTCGCCGGAGAACATCAACGAGGACCCCTACGGCGAGGGCTGGCTCGTCAAGGTCAGACTCGGCGACACCGGCGAGCTCGACCAGCTCCTCGACGCGGCGGCCTACCGCGAGCTGCTCTCGTCTTCAGGTTGACAATCCGCGGCCGAGCGAAGAGGGTACGTCTCACATCCACCCACTAGGTGTTAGGAGAATTCCGTTGAAGCTGCTCAGGGGACGCCGGCCCTCGCCGGCGCTGCTCATCTCGATGCTTGCGCTCGTGCTGGCGCTCGCCGGTACGGCCATCGCGTTCAACCCGACGAAGAAGAACGTCAAGAACGTCGCCAAGAAGCAGGCGACGAAGGTGTTCGACTCGAAGATCGGCGGGGCCACGGTGACGAAGGCCACGAGCGCGGACACCGCGACGACCGCGGCCAACTCGACGACGACCGGCGGTCAGACCGTGCACAAGCTGTTCACCAAGATCGCCACCGGCACCGGGGCGACGACGGTCCTCCAGGTCCAAGGGCTGACGTTGAGCGTGGCGTGCGCGGGAGGGAACATCCAGTTCTCCGCCACGACCTCGGTCAACAACTCGGACTTCGGCTCGACCGCCACCAACGGGGGCGCGGCGCCGCCTCCTCCCACGGGCGGCGTTCGGAGCTCGAACTTCGACATCGGGGCGACGCTGAACGTGATCAGCGGGCTGACTCGAGGCACCGGGACCTTCACCTACAGCCAGCCGAACGGGGCCTACGTCAGCGGCACGTTCCTCGCCGACGACTCGAACACGTTCGACGACTTCGACGGTTGCGTCGTGGTCGGGAGCGCGACCAGCGGCCCCGCCTGAGAACACAGCACGGACGTGATGCGCAGAGGGCCGGGCCGCGCGCCCGGCCCTTCGCGTTTCGGTACCGGGGGCACAATCCACCCTGGCCGCTAGCCTCAATCACGTGAGCAGATACACATCCGCAACCGACGCCGACCGCGCGGCGATGCTCGAAACGATCGGCGCCTCCTCGGTCGACGAGCTGTTCGCCGACATCCCGGCCGACCTGCGCCTCGACCGGCCCCTCGACCTGCCGGACGGGCTGTCGGAGACCGAGGTCTTCGACCTGCTCGCCGGGCTCGCCGCTCGCAACGCGAACGCGGACTCGGAGACGTGCTTCATCGGTGCCGGGATGTATGACCATTACGTCCCGGGCTTGGTGGACGCGATCATCTCCCGCTCGGAGTTCCTCACGCCCTACACGCCCTACCAGCCCGAGGTCTCGCAGGGTGGGCTGCAGGTGATGTTCGAGTTCCAGACCGCGATCTCCGAGCTGACCGGGCTGCCGGTCGCGAACGCCTCGCTGTACGAGGGGCCGTCCTCCGTCGCGTCGGCGGCGTACCTGGCGCTCGGGGCGCGCAAGGGGTGCCCGAAGCTTGTCGTCTCCCGTGGATTGCACCCGCACTCGCGGCAGGCGCTTCGCACCTACGCCGAGGGGTTCGGGGCCGAGGTGGCCGAGGTGGGAATCGCCGACGGCCTCACCGACGCCGGGGAGCTGGCTGCGGCGCTCGACGACCGGACCGCCGCCCTCTTCGTCCAGAACCCCAACTTCCTCGGCGCGATCGAGGACCTCGAGGCCCTCGCGGCCGCCGCCCACGAGGCGGGCGCGCTCTGCGTCGCCTCAGTCGACGCGATCACGCTCGGCGTGCTGCGCCCGCCCGGTGAGTGCGGCGTCGACGTCGCCGTGGGCGAGGGCCAGCCGCTCGGCAACCGGCTCGACTTCGGCGGTCCCTCGTTCGGCTTCTTCGCCGCGACCGAGGAGCACCTGCGCCGGATGCCGGGCCGGATCGCCGGCGAGACCACCGACGCCGACGGGCGCCGGGGCTTCGTGCTCGCGCTCCAGACGCGCGAGCAGCACATCCGCCGCGAGAAGGCGACCCACAACATCTGCACGTCCCAGGCCCTGAACGCGCTCGCCGGGACGATCTACCTCGCCTGGCTCGGCCGCCGGGGCATCGTCGAGCTCGGCGAGCTGCTGGTCCGGCGAACCGCCTACGCGCGCCAGGCGCTGGCCGCCGTCGACGGGGTGGAGCTCCTGCACGACGCGCCGGTGGCCCGCGAGTTCGCGGTGACGCTCGACGCCCCCGTGCAGGGGGTTCTCGACCGCCTCGCCGACGACGGGATCGCCGCGGGTTACCCGCTCGGGCGCGACTACCCTGAGTACGAGAACGGCCTCCTGGTCGCGATCACCGAGCGGCGTTCGATGGAGGACATCGACCGCCTGGCCGAGGCGCTCGGTCGCGCCAACGAGCAGCGGACAGCGAGCAACGGGCAACGGGTGGAGGCGCGCGCATGACCCTCCCCGCCACCACGCCGCCGATCCGCGAGCACCGGACCCAGACGCCGCAGCAGCGCGAGCACGCCGTGACGATCTTCGAGCGCTCGGTCGCGGGCCGCCGAGCCGCGGTCCTTCCGGCGGCCGGTGTCCCCGAGGCCCCGCTCTCCGACCTGATCCCGGCCAACCTCCTGCGGTCCGACGGGCCGGCGCTGCCCGAGGTGTCGGAGCCGGAGATCGTCCGCCATTACAACCGGCTCTCACGCCGCAACTTCGACCTCGACACGGGCCCCTACCCGCTCGGCTCGTGCACGATGAAGCACAACCCGCGGCTCAACGAGAAGGTGGCCGCGCTTCCGGGCCACGCCCGCCTGCACCCCGCCCAGGACCCGAAGCGCGCCCAGGGCGCCCTCGAGCTGATGTGGCGGCTGGAGCGGTCGCTCAGCGAGATCTGCGGCCTGCCGCACGTCAGCCTCCAGCCGTCGGCCGGCTCGCACGGCGAGCTCGCGGGGCTGCTGCTGACCCGCGCCTATCACGAGGACCGCGGCGAGCAGCGAACGAAGGTGCTCACGCCCGACACCGCGCACGGGACGAACCCGGCGACCGTGACCATGGCGGGCTACGAGGTCGTCAAGGTCGAGACGGACGAGCGGGGCGGGGTCGACCTCGACGACCTGCGCGCGAAGGCGACCGACGACGTCGCGTGCCTGATGCTCACCAACCCGAACACGCTCGGGGTCTTCGACCAGAACATCGCCGAGATCGCCGCGATCGTCCACGAGCTGGGCGGGACGCTCTACTACGACGGCGCCAACCTGAACGCGATCATGGGCCGTACGCGGCCCGGCGACATGGGCTTCGACATCGTCCACCTCAACCTGCACAAGTCGTTCAGCCAGCCCCACGGGGGAGGGGGCCCGGGCTCCGGTCCGATCGCCGTCTCCGACCGGATCGCGCCGTTCCTGCCGGTGCCGCGGATCGTCCGCAACGAGTCCGGAAACGGGGCCCGCCCCGCCTTCGACCTCGACCACGAGGCCCCGAAGTCGATCGGGCGCCTGCGCGGCTTCCAGGGCAACTTCGGCGTCTTCGTGCGCTCCTACGCCTACATCTCGAGCCTCGGGGGCGACGGCCTCACCGAGGCCTCGGAGACGGCGGTGCTGAACGCGAACTACCTGCTCGCCAAGCTCCGCCAGGGTCGCGCCGGCAGGTACCTGCCGCTCGCCTTCGACCGCACCCCGATGCACGAGTTCGTCCTCACCGGCGACCCCGCCAAGCGGGAGCTCCAGGTGAAGACGCTCGACATCGCCAAGCGCCTGCTCGACTACGGCTTCCATCCACCGACGATCTACTTCCCGCTCCTGGTCGACGAGGCCCTGATGGTCGAGCCGACTGAGACCGAGACCCGGGAGTCGCTCGACGAGCTCGCCGAGGCGATCGAGTCGATCCTCGCCGAGGCGGAGGAGGACCCCGAGATCCTCCGTCAGGCGCCGTTCACGACCCCGGTCCGCCGCCTCGACGAGGCCGCCGCGAGCCGCAAGCCGGTGATCCGGCAGCCGCTCGGTTAGTCCTTCTTGCCGAGGGTGATCAGGTAGGCGGCGTCGAAGCCGATCCCGCCGTCCTCCGGAACGGTCACCTCCTCGTAGAGCCCGCGCAGGGTGTCGAGGAACTCCGGCCAGCGGCCCTCCGGCTCGAGCGCCGCGCGCAGCATCACTATCGGCCCGAATTTCGACGTGTACTCGTCGACCATCTCGTCGATCGAGCCGAAGCGCATGTGCGCGTCGTTGTCCTCGAAGCGCAGCCCGACCCCGGTGCCGTCGAAGAGCTCGGTCACGTGGTCGCGCACGCCCCACAGCGGTGGCGGCTGAAAGCCCTCGGGGGGTGGCGGCGCGAAGCCGGACAGGGTGGCGAAGAAGCGGCCGATGTTGCCCTCGGGCCGCCAGGCGGCGATCCCCACCCTGCCTCCGGGCGCCAGCACCCTGGCGATCTCCGCTGCAGCCCGCCCGTGATTCGGCGCGAACATGCAGCCGAAGGTCGAGAGCACGACGTCGAAGCTCGCGTCCTCGAATGGCAGCGCCTCGGCGTCGCCCTCGACCCACTCGACGTCGACCCCGGCCTCGGCGGCGTTGCGGCGCGCGTCTTCGAGCAGCTCGGGGGTGATGTCGAGGCCGGTCGCCACACCGCCCGCGGCGGCCGCCGGGATGGTCGCGTTGCCCGTCCCGCAGGCGACGTCCAGCACCCGGTCGCCGGCGCCGACGCCGACCCGCGCGACGAGGTCGTCCCCGACCACCTGGATCCGCTTCGCGATCTCGTTGAAGTCGCCGGCCGACCAGGTCGCCCGGGCGCGCTGTTGTGCTTCGGAAGCTTCCATTTGGTCCTCCCCTCTCGACGCGGTTCGATGTGAGGCGATCCTATGGTCCGGTGGGCGCCGTGTCGATCCGTTAGGTTCCCCGGCGCCAACGGGATTCGCGTCGGGGGGCGCGCAAACAGGAGAGGGAGAGAATGACCGCAGCCAAGCGGGGGGGCCTGGTGATGATCGTCTGCGCGCTGGCGCTGGCGTTGACCGCGGCGATCGCGGGCGCGAGCCCCGGCTCGCCGACCACGGCGAGCGTCTCGCTCGGAGACAGCTTCATCTCCGGCGAGGCCGGCCGCTGGCAGGGCAACGCGCTGACTCCCTACGGAACCCGGAACGGGACCGATCGCGCCGCCTACGACTGCACCTGGTACGGGGACTGCAGCTACGACGCCCGCCGCGTCTACGGCGCCTCGTTCGACAACGACTGCGATCGCTCCGACGTCGCCCCGATCGCCAGCGCCTCGATCGCCGTCAGCCAGCGGATCAACATCGCCTGCTCGGGTGCTCAGACCAAGAACATCTGGCGCGCGGCCGCGGGCGGCCAGAGCTACAAGGGCGAGCCGCCGCAGGCCGACCAGCTGGCGACGATCGCCCAGCAGAACGACGTCAAGCTCGTCGTCCTCACGATCAGCGCCAACGACCTCGGCTTCTCTGACCACGTGATCGACTGCACGGTCGCCTGGTCGACCAGCTCCGCCGACGACCCGCATTACTGTCATCCGCAGGAGCAGGCGGAGATGGAGGCGGCGATGCCGGCCGCCCGGGCCGGGTTCGCGAAGGCGATCGACGAGGTGCGCGCCGTCATGGCCGCCGCCGGCTACACGACCTCGCAGTACCGGTTCGTGGCGATGGGATACACGTCGCCGATCCCGGTCGGCGCCGACATCCGCTACCCGGAGAGCGGCTGGTCGCGGCTCAGCGAGGGCGGCTGCCCGTTCTGGAACGCGGATGCCGACTGGGCGAAGAACACCGCGACGCCGTACATGGTCGACAACATGCGCGACATCGCGGCCCAGAAGGGCGTCCAGTTCCTCGACGTCCGCGACGCGCTGAACGGGCACGAGGTCTGCCACCGCAACGTGTCACTGGTCGGGAGCGGCGGACCGTCGGAGATCGGCAGCGAGTGGGTCCGCTGGCTCAACTCCGGCTGCTGCCAGGGCGAATCGCAGGAGTCGCTGCACCCCAACGCCTACGGGCAGCGGGCGATGGGTCGGTGCGTCGCGCTCATCTACGCGGTCGCCACCGGCAATCGCGCCTGCCGCAACACGCCCGGCCAAGGGGTGGGCGGGATGTACCTGAGCTCGATTCCCTGAGGACGCCCCGGCTCAGCAGCCGGGCTTGGGATCGAACTTCGTCTGTCCCTCTCCCGGCTCGAGGACCTCCTCGCCGCCGAGGAACATCGAGCCGTGCCGGAAGAGCAGCTTCGGGTGCTTGCTGTCCTTGAACCTGGTGAAGATCGTCTCGTGGAAGTCGAGCAGGCCGGCGGCGGCATCCGCCGCGACCTCCTCCGGGATGTTCGGGGAGTGCTCGTAGTTGACCTCGACGTGCTTCATCTTCCCGAAGTCCTTGCGCACCGACAGATCGGCGAGGATCTCGAACGAGATCTCCGTGTCCCCGCCGCCCGACTGGGCGAACGACCGGTAGTTGTAGGTCCCGAGCTTGCCGCCGTTGCACTTCTTCGCCGTCGCGTGCGCGGAGCTGAACGACCCGCCCGACCCGGTGAACCAGTCCTGGAACGTGTACTTCCACGCCCCGGCCGAGGCGGGCAGCAGCAGGGCGCCCACGATCACGAGCAGAAGTGGCAGGAAGCGGCGGGACATCGGCACGGCGAGTATCTCCGCGCTGCCCTCGGAAAGCAAGTCCTTCGTCAGGCGGTCTTCGGCAGCTTCTGCTTCAGCTCGAGCACGGGGGCGAACAGGTCGCCGACCTTCGCGATCCGCTCGAGCGCCTGCGGCGCCTCGAAGCGGACCGCGTCGGGATCGCCGTCGTCGGCGAGCTCGGTGACCTCGTCCCAGGTCAGCGGCATCGACACCCAGGGGCGCGGGCGGCAGCGCAGCGAGTAGACGGCGACCGTCGTCTTCGAGTAGTCGTTCTGGCTCCAGTCGACCAGCACCTTGCCCTTGCGCAGCTTGCGGTCCTGCTTCGAGACCACGAGCTCGGGCTCGGACTTCTCCATCGCCTGGGCGACGGCGCGCGCGTACGACTTCGTCTGGTCGTAGGTGACCGCGGTGTTCAGCGGCACGTAGACCTGGATCCCCTTCGAGCCGGAGTGCTTGGCGAAGCACTCGAGCTCGAACTTCGCGAACAGGTCGCGCAGCCGCAGCGCGATCTGCGCGCATTCGACCGCGGTCGCCGGCTCGCCGGGGTCGAGGTCGAAGGCGAGCACGGTCGGGCGCTCCGGCTTCTTCGCCAGCGACAGCGAGGGGTGCAGCTCGAGGCCGGCGAGCTGGGCCAGCCAGATCAGGGTCGGCAGGTCCTCGCAGACGATGAAGTCGAGCACTCCGACCCTGCCCATCTCGATCGGCGCCGTGTGGACCCAGTCCGGGGTGTGGCTGGGCGCCCGCTTCTCGAAGAAGCGCTGTCCCTCGACCCCGTCGGGGAAGCGGACCCTGGTCACCGGCCGGCCGCGCAGGTGGGGGAGGATGACCTCCGCCGCGCGGGCGTAGTAGTCGATCGCCTCGCCCTTGGTGAACGCCGGCCTCGATCCGCCCTTGCTGCCGCGGCGCGCCGGCCACAGGACCTTGTCGAGGTTGGTGAGCGAGAGCTCGCGGCCCTCGACCTCTACTTGCTTGCCTTTGCCTTGCTTCGCGATTGGGACTTGGAGGTCTTCTTGGCGGCCGACTTCTTCGCGGCGGGCTTCTTCGAGGTCGACTCCTCGGCCTTGACCGCGGCGAGGCTCTCCTCGAGCGCCGCCATCAGGTCGGGCGCCTTGGTCGGCTTCGGCGCCTCGGTCTCGGAGCTGACCAGGCTCTCGCCCTTCGCCTTGCGCTCGATCAGCGCCAGGAGCTCGTCGCGGTACTCGTCCTTGTACTGCCCGGCGTCGAACTCGGAGGTCAGGGAGTCGATCAGGGCCTTCGCCATGTCGAGCTCCTTCTTCTTCGGCTTCTCGACCTCCTCGCCGAGGACCTCGGAGATCTCGTTCGGCGAGACGACTTCGTCGGCAAAGCGCATCGTCGCCATCGTCATCACGCCTTCCATCGGCCGCAGCGCCGCGAGGCTCTCGCGGTTGCGGAGCACGAAGCGGCAGACGGCGACCTTGTGCGAGTCCTCCATCGCCTTGACGAGCAGGGCGTACGCGCGCTCGGCGCCCTTGTCGGGGCCGAGGTAGTACGGGTGGTCGAAGTAGATCGGGTCGATGTCGTCGAGGTCGACGAAGTCGAGGACCTCGATCGCCCGCGTCTTCTTCGGGTCGAGCTCCTCGAGCTCGTCGCGGGTGATCACCACGTACTGCTCAGGGGCGATCTCGTAGCCCTTGACGATGTCGTTGTACTCGACCTCCTCGCCGTCGGACTCGGCGACCCGCTTGTGGCGGATCCGTGAGCCGTCGGACTCGCGCAGCTCGCGGAAGCTGACCGACTTCTTCGAGACGGCCGAATACAGCTTCACGGGCACGTTGAGAAGCCCGAAGGAGATGGAGCCTGTCCAGATCGCGCGCGCCATAGGTATCTAGTACCTCAGACTACCCACGGGGTCCTTTCTCATCGGTGGCGCGAACGGAATCTTTCGCGCCACGTCCTCCGCTCCCGCCCGAATCAATTGTCCGCGGCTACGCCGCGGACTTCTCATGCTGCTCCCGCGTCCGGGCGTGCGCGGTGTCAAGTGATGCGCGCCCGTAACCCACCGCGCACGCCGGGAGGCGAAGCCGAGGACGTGGCGCGAGTCATTCACGACTCACGCACGACCTCCCGCGGGTCCTTGTCGTCGCGCAGGCCCTTGAACGCCGACTGGCGCAGCGTGCCCTCGCGGGTCCACTCGGTGAACTCGACCTCGCAGACGAGCTCGGGCTCGACCCAGCGCGGGCCGGCGCCGCGGTCGCGGGCGCGCTGGCGGTACTTGACCACGGGGTCCTCGCCGAGCTCGAACGGCGCGTCGGGGCGCTCGAGCGGCTTCAGGAGCTGGGTCAGCCGCTTCAGCATCTCCTGCGTGAACCCGGTGCCCACGCCGCCCGCGTAGACGAGCCGCTGCGGGCGGCCCAGCCGCTCCGCCTCCTCCGGGGTCGCGTCCCAGTGGCCGACCAGCAGCGAGCCGACCCGGCCGCCGCGGGTGCCCTCGCCCGGCATCCAGCCGCCGATCACGAGCTCCTGCCCGCGGCGGTAGCGGACCTTGAGCCACTCGCCGCTGCGCTGCCCGGGCCGGTACGGGCTCTCGAGTCGCTTTGCGACCACGCCCTCCAGGCCCTGCGCGCGGATCGCGTTCCAGAGCCGGTCGCCGTCGCCGACATGGTGGGCCGGCGCCTGCCAGTTCGGGCCGTCGAAGCCCAGCCCGGCGAGCTCCTCGCGGCGGGTCGGGTAGGGCTCGGCGAGCAGCGACCGCCCGTCGAGCCAGAGGAGGTCGAAGGCGACATAGGTGGCCGGCGTCTCGGCCGCCCGGATCCGGATCGTCGCCTCGGTCGTCAGGCCCATCCGCCGCTGCAGGAGCTGGAAGCTCGGCCGCCCCGAGTCGTCGAACGCGACGATCTCCCCGTCGAGGATCACCTCGCGGCCCTCGAACACGTCGGCGATCGCGGCGAACTCGGGATAGCGAGGGGTGTGATCGGTGCCCCGGCGCGCCGCGATCCGGAGGCCGCGGTCGTCGACGTAGGTGAGCGCCCGGATCCCGTCCCACTTGATCTCGTAGGCCCAGTCGTCGCCGGTCGGCAGCGCCGTCGCCGGACGCGCCAGCATCGGCTCGAGGTTGCGTGGCATCCGCTTGCGGGCCATGCCTCGATAATCGCAAGGTGGCCGCGGACGAGACCACGTTCGAGCTCGAGCGGGTGAGCCTCTCTCGTGGGGGCAAGCAGGTCCTGCGGGAGCTGAGCGCCCGGATTCCGGCCGGCGCCACCTGCCTCGCGGGGCCCTCGGGATCGGGAAAGTCGACCCTGCTGCGCCTCCTCGACCGCCTCTCCGATCCCGACGTCGGGCTCGTTCGCTACCGGGGCGTCGACGTCCGCGAGCGCGACCCGCTCGAGCTCCGGCGGGAGGTCGTGCTCGTGCCGCAGCTGCCGGCGCTGCTCGAGGGGACGGTCGCCGACAACATCCGCTTCGCCGCCGAGCTCGCCGGGCGCGAGCCGGACGTCGACCGCCTCCTCGACCTGGCCGGGCTCGATTCCAGCTTCGCCGAGCGCGATGGCTCGAAGCTCTCGGTCGGCGAGCAGCAACGGGCGATGCTGGCCCGCGCGCTGGCGCTCGACCCGCGGGTGCTGCTGCTCGACGAGCCGACCTCGGCGCTCGACCCGGAGACCACCGGGGCGATCGAGGCGACGATCCTGGAGCTGCGCGAGCGGCTCGAGGTCGACGTCGTCTGGGTCACCCACGATCTCGCCCAGGCGCGGCGGGTGTCCGACTGGCTGGTCCGGATCGACGCTGGCCGGGCCGTCGCCGAGGGCCCGACCGGAGAGGGGCTCGAGGCGGGAGTGGCCCGGTGATCGCCGCCGCGGCCGGCATCGACGTCACCCTGACCGAGGTCGCGGCGAGCCTCGTGCTCGTCGCCCTCGCGATCGGAGTTTCGGTCTGGCGCGGCACCGGGCTCGAGAGCGAGATCGCCGTCGCGGTGGTCCGCTCGTTCATCCAGCTGATCGCGATCGGCTACGTGATCCAGGCGATCTTCGACGAGGACAGCATCTGGCTCGTGATCGGACTGCTGGCGGTGATGGTCGGGTTCGGGGCCTTCACCGCCCGGCGGCGGGCGAAGCGGGTCCCCGACGCGTTCTGGCCGCTGGTCGCGGCGCTCGGCACCGCCGGCGCCCTGACGCTCGCCCTCGTGGTCGCGCTCGGCGTGTTCGAGCCGACGCCGCGCTACCTCGTCCCGGTCGGCGGGATGGTGATCGGCAACGCGATGACCTCTGCCGCGGTCGCGCTCAACAGGCTCGGCGACGAGATGACCGACCGCGCCCGAGAAATCGAGGCCACGCTCGCGCTCGGCGCCACCGCGACCGTCGCCGCCGCGCCGAGCCTGCGCCGCAGCCTGCGCTCGGGAACGATCCAGATCGTCGACCAGACCAAGACCACCGGGCTGATCTTCTTCCCCGGCACGATGGTCGGGATGCTGCTCGCCGGCGCCGACCCGATCGACGCCGTCCGCCTGCAGTTGATCCTGCTCTGGGTCCTGCTGGGCGCGGTCGCGCTCTCGGCGGTGATCGCGACGACGCTCGCGTACCGCAACTTCTTCACCACGGCGCACCAGTTGCGCGAGCCGCCGGAGCCTTAGCGCTCGGGCAGGATCCAGCCCGAGACGCTCGGGAACGGCGCCGGCCCCTCGCCGCCGGGGTCGAACTGCTCCGAGATCCGGTCGAAGGCGACGACGTGGCGGGCACGATCGGAGTCGATGAACAGCCACTGGTCGGCGGCGGGCCAGCCGATCAGCAGCCAGCGGCCGTCGGGCGACCAGGTCGGGCCCGTGAGCCGGCTGCGGGCGAAGAAGAGCTGTGACGCCCCGCCGCCCCGTTCCGTCACGATCAGCCGGTCGCTGCCGCCGACGTGCTCGAGCCTCGCCACCCGGGAGCCGTCGGGCGACAGGGCCCGGTCGATGCCGTCGCCGACCGCGGGGGCCGCCAGGCGCCGGCGATCGGCGCGACTGCCGGGCAGATCGACGCCCGTGTCGACGTTGACGCTCTGCAGCTTTCCGTTGCTGTCGATGTACGTCAGCACGAATCCGTTCGCTGCCTGCGGTCCGAGCTTCGAGTAGCCGAGCGGGCGCCACGCGAAGCCGGAGACGCTGCGCGCGATCAGCCGATCGGTAGCCGGGTTGCCGTCGCCGGCGATCACCCGGAGGTCGTCGCCGCTGCGGTAGGCGATCCGCGTATCGGTCGCGTCGCCCGCCCAGCGCGGATCCCGGACCACTCCGGGCGCCGGGAAGGTCCAGCGCACGTCGCCCGAAGTGTCGACCGCGGCGAGCTCGCGACCGTCGGCGACCGCGACGTAGAGGCCGTGCGGCGACCACGCCGCCTCGCCGTAGTCGCCGAGCAGCCGCTTCGAGCCGTCCTCGCGGACGATCCACGGGCCCTGGCCCGACTCGACCAGCAGCTCACCCGCCGCCGGCAGTGCGCGCAGCGTCGGGCTCGCGTCCTCGGCGCCGATTCCAAGGACCTCCTGGATGGCGTCGCCGACCTTCGCCCCGGCCGGGCTGAGCCCGATCGCCAGCAGCGCGACGCCCGCGGCGAGCGCGAGCACGAGCCGCCGCCCACCCGCCGGTGGCCGGAACGGTGCTCGTTCGGCGTATGCGGAGTGGACGATCTCCCAGGAGCGCTCCTCGGCCTCGGCCTCGCCCGGAAGCGGCAGCTCCCGCAGCGCCCGGCCGAGCTCACGGTCGATACTCATTCGCGTTCCTCCTCCAGCGCCGGCCGCAGCCGGTCGAGGCCGCGCCGCAGCCGCGAGTTCACGGTCCCACGAGGCAGTCCGAGGATCTCGCCGATTTCGCCGGGCGAGTACTCGAGCACGTAACGGAGCACGACCACGGCTCGGTGCTCGGGCCCGAGCTCGCGCAGCGCGTCGCGGAGCTGATCGGAGATCGCGTCGGGTTCCGGCGCCGTGCTCTCCTCGCCGCCGTGGAGCGCGCTTTCGGCGCGCAGCGCCCTGGCGCGGGCGAAGTCGATCGCCCTGTTGACCGTGATCCGATGCAGCCATGGGCCGAACGGCCGCCGCCGGTCGAAGCGGTCGAGGGCCCGGATCGCGGCCAGGAACGACTCCTGCGCGATGTCCTCAGCCGCCGTCGCGTCGCCGGTCACCAGGTACGCGGCGCGATGGGCGCGCCGCCAGTGGCGGCGGAACAGTTCCTCCAGCGCGTCGCTCGTGCCCCGTTGGGCCTCCCGGACCAACGCTGCCTCGCGCCGGCCGCGAAGCGGCCCGGACCGCGGCAGTTGCGTGAGGCGCTCGGAGGCCCGCTCGGCGCTCATCGGCAGCAGCGATTCTCCCGCCTCCGAGGCCGGCGGGCCCAGCGTGAGCACGGCGCTGGCCGTGGTCATGCGCGTCCGGCGGTCAGCGCACCGGCTCCCGCTCCGCGTCCGACTCCTCGGGCTCGCGGTCACCGGCGTCGATCCGGACCAAGCGCTCGAGCGCCTCCTCGTCGACACGGGCATCCAGGCGACGGCGCCACCAGAGCACGGCGACCAGACCGCCGATCAGCACGAGCCCCCCGCTCACGGCCGCCCAGCCGATCCAGCTCGACCCGCCGGAGTCGTCCGCCGGGCTCGTGTCCGGAAGCTCAGGCTGAGGTGGGTCGCTGACCGCGAACGTCTGCGGATCGACCACCGCGACCGGGGTGCCCTGGTCGAGTACGGTGATCTGGCCGGAGCCCGGATCGACGTTGAGCCGCAGCATGTACATGTCCTGGCGGCTGATGTCCTCGAGGTCCACGCAGACGGCCGTCTCGCCCTTGGTGTCGAGCGCGTGGATGAACGTCTCCTCGCCACCGGCGTAAAGGGTGTACGCCCAGCGCCCGTCGGGGCTGGTCCGGCGGGCCACCGGCTGGCCGCTCATCTGCTCGTCGGGTTCGGAAGGGTCGACGATCTTCCCCGGCCGGAACTCGCCCGCCGCCCAGTCGTAGGCGCGTACCCGGTAGTCGAGCGGGTCGCGCGGGTCCGAGTACTGGACCAGATAGAGCAGGCTCCCGTCCGGGGAGATCGCGTCGAAGCTGACACGGCTGTCGAGGTGAATTCTCTCGATCGTTCGGAACGAGGCCGGATCGACGATCCGCAGCGAGGTCTCCTCGGCCCGCAGGCGGTACTCGGGCTTGATCAGAACGAGCGTGCCACCGTCCGCCGACAGGCCGCCTCCGGCGCCGAGGATCGTCACCGCCGGCAGCGCCCAGGCATCGTTCAAGTACTGCGTCCGGTCGACGATCCCGGTGTCGGTCTCGATTCGTTCGACGATCGTCCGGTCGCCGACGTTGAACGTCAGGTATCGGTGATCGGAGCTGGGCAGCCCGGGAGGGCCGGTCACCCCCTGGCCGCCGAACGCGCCGCCCGGGATCGCCGGGCCGCCCGATCCCGCGGCGGGTGCCGCCAGCACGAGCGTGGTGATGATCGCTGCCTGGAACGCAAGAACTCGTCGCATGGCCTGAATACGGCCCGGAGCACGCCGGAGGTCCCTCCACCCGCCTGCGACACTCAGCCGCGGTGACCCGCAAGCAGAAGCTCACCCTGCTGGCGACGATCCTCGGCTCGACGATCGTCTTCCTCGACTCGACCGTGGTCAACGTCGCCCTGCCGGCGATCCAGGAGGACCTCGACACCGGGCTCGCGGGCCAGCAGTGGATCGTCGAGGCATACATGCTGGCCCTGGTCTCGCTGCTCCTGGTCGGGGGCTCGCTCGGCGACCTCTACGGCCGCAAGCGGATGTTCATGCTCGGGCTCGGCGGGTTCGCGCTCACCTCGATCCTCTGCGCGATCGCCCCGACCGACGAGTTCCTGGTCGGCGCCCGTGCCCTGCAGGGGATTGCCGGGGCGATGCTCGTCCCCGGGTCGCTGGCGATCCTGGCGGCGACCTTCGAGGGCGAAGCGCGCGGCCGGGCGGTCGGGCTGTGGACGGCCTGGGCGGGGATCTCGACCCTGATCGGGCCGGCCGGGGGCGGCCTGCTGGTCGAGGTCGACTGGCGGCTGATCTTCTGGATCAACATCCCGCTGATCGCCGGCACCCTGCTGCTCGCCCGTCACGCGGTCGACGAGAGCTCCGACCCGGAGGCGGTGCACGGGATCGACGGGGTCGGGATCGTGCTCTCGGCGGCCGGGCTCGCGGGGCCCGTGTTCGCGCTGATCGAGCAGCCGACCCACGGCTTCGGCGACCCGATCGTCTGGGTGCCGCTGGTCGCCGGTCTGATCTCGTTCGCGACCTTCGTCTGGTGGGAATCGCGCTCTCGGGCGCCGATGCTGCCGCTGGAGCTGTTCCGCTCCCACAACTTCAGCGCCGTCAACCTGGCGACGCTCTGCGTCTACGCCGGGCTGATCGCCGCCTTCTTCTTCATCACCCTGTTCCTGCAGCAGGTGGGTGGCTACACCGCCTTCCAGGCCGGCGCGGCGACCACGCCGGTGACCCTGCTGATGTTCCTGCTCTCGGGGCGTTTCGGGGCGCTCGCCGCCCGGATCGGCCCGCGGCTGGTGATGGGTTCGGGGCCGCTGATCGGGGCCGCCGGCCTCGCGCTGCTGCTCGGTCTCGACTCCGATCCCGACTACCTGACCGAGATCCTCCCGGCGCTGATGCTCTTCGGGCTCGGGCTGTCGATGACGGTCGCGCCGCTGACCACGACCGTGCTCGACTCGGTCGAGGAGCGCCACGTCGGGGTCGCCTCCGGGGTCAACAACGCGGTCGCCAGGGTCGCCGGCCTGCTCGCGATCGCGGCGCTCGGGGCAATCGTCTCCGCGCAGTTCGCGTCGGCGCTCGACGACCGGACCGGCGGCGAGCCACTGGGGACCGAGGCCCGGGCCGCGATCGAGGATGCGAAGGCGCAGCCGCTCTCGGGCGGCGACGTCGGCGACGTCCCGGCCGCCGAGGCGGCGGAACTCGACGACGACATCGTCTCCTCGTCGGAGTCGGCCTTCCACCTCGGGATGCTGATCTGCGCGGTGCTGATGGCGATGGGCGGCGCGATCGGCCTGGTCGCGGTGCGGAACCCGGAGCAGGAGAGCGAGCGCGAGCCGGCGCACGGCCCTGGCTCGGCGGCAACCGCCGGCGAGTGCGGCCGGGGTCCGGGGGCGCCCGCGCGGCCCGCGTCTACCGCGCCTGCAGGCTCCCAACCCGCGTCGCCGTGATCAGCGACCGTGGCCAGGACCGCCGCTGCCGACGGCCGGCGTCGTTCACTCCCCATTCCCACTCCTTCCGATGACCTGTCACCCCGACGTCGCCGGGACTACGTAGATTCCGGGCCGATGGCCACTCGGATCTTCAGCGGCATCCAGCCGACCGGGCGCAAGCACCTCGGTAACTACATCGGCGCAATTCGCCAGTACGTCGACGGCCAGGACCGCGCCGGGGACGGGGAGGCGATCTACTGCATCGTCGACCTGCACGCGATCTCGGTCGCCTACGACCCGGCCGAGCTGCGCGAGCGCCTCTACGACACGACCGCGATCCTGATCGCCGCCGGCCTCGACCCCGAGCGCTGCATCCTCTTCCGCCAGTCCGACGTCCACGAGCACACCGAGCTCTGCTGGCTGCTGTCCGCCGTCACCTCGCACGGTGATCTCAACCGGATGACCCAGTTCAAGGACAAGTCCGCCAAGCAGCGCGAGCTGGTCTCCGCTGCGCTCTTCATCTATCCCGTGCTGCAGGCCGCCGACGTGCTCGCCTACAAGGCCGGCGAGGTCCCGGTCGGCGACGACCAGCGCCAGCACGTCGAGCTGATGCGGGAGATCGCTCGGCGGTTCAACGAGCGCTTCGCGGCCGAATCGCCGATCCTGGTCGAGCCCGATCATCGGATCCCCGAGGTCGGTGGCCGGATCATGGACCTGCAGCAGCCGGAGGCGAAGATGTCGACCACGGGCGGCACCGAGCCGGGCACCGTGCTCGTGCTCGATCCCGAGGACGTCGTGCGAAAGAAGGTGATGAGCGCGGTCACCGACTCCGGCTCCGAGGTCGCGCGGGGCGAGGGCAAGGAGGGGATCGGGAACCTGATCGAGATCCTCGCGGTGATCCGCGGCGTCGATCCCGCGGCGGTCGAGCACGAGTTCGAGGCCGCGGGTTACGGCGACTTCAAGCGCGCGGTGGCCGACGCCGTGGTCGAGTACCTGGCGCCGGTGCGCGAGCGCTACGCCGAGCTGCGTCCCGACGAAGCGGAGCTCGAGCGGATCCTCGCCGCAGGCGCCGACAAGGCGCGCTCGATCGCCGCCGTGACGCTCGCCGAGGTGCGCGGGGCCATGGGCGCCGGCCCGCCGGCCGCCTAGTCCTCGCGGCGCACCTGGCCGTAGTTGATCGCGGCGACGATCATCACCCCTCCGGCGATGTTGCCGGCGATCGTGACCGCGAGCCAGCCGAGCAGGTCGCCGAGCGCCAGCGGGCCCTCGAACAGGGCGCAGAAGGCCTCGACCGTGGTTGCGATGCAGTGGTCGAAGCCGCCCAGGCCGACCACCAGGGTGATCGCGTAGATGACGACGATCTGGCCGATCGCGTGCTCCGATGCCTCGACCAGCCAGGCGACCAACGCGAGCAGCCAGCCGGTGACCACGGCGCTCCAGAAGGTCGAGGTGAGGGGGCCCGAGGTGTCGCCGACGCCCTCGGCGACCAGGTTGGCCTGTGCCGGGTCGCCGAACGCCCCGGTGAACATCGCCAGCATCGCGAACAGCAGCGCGCCCGTGAGGTTGGCCGTCAGGACGATCCCCCACAGGCGGCCGGAAACCCGCAGATACTCGGGCTTGCGCATCGAGACCATCACCGGGTAGAGGGTGTTCTCGGTGAAGAACTGCGCCCTGCCGATGATCACCGCGATGTAACCGATCGGATAGAGCAGCGCGGCGATGAACTTGTCGGAGTCGGCGCTGCCGAGCGCGACGAGGGCGAGCGCGTAGGCGAGCGGCGCGAGCCCGACCGTGAAGCCGGCGAACAAGCCCGAGAAGGCGAGGCTCGAGGGCGGCCGGTCGAGCTCTTCGATCGTGTCGTCGCAGACGCGCTCGTAGATGTCGACCGCGTGCGGGCGCGGTTCGAGCTCGGAGTCGCCGGCCATTCGCGATGCAGCCTATGCCCGCCGCCGCGCCTTCTACTGTTCTGCACATGAGAGCGGCGGACCTCGATCTCGATCTGGACGTCTTCGCGGGCCCGTTCGACCTGCTGATGACGGTCGTCCTGCGCGAGGAGATCGCGCTGGCCGAGGTCGAGCTCGGCGAGATCGTGATCGCGTACCTCGAACACGTCGAGGAGCAGGGCGAGCTCGACCTGGAGGCGGCGACCGAGTTCCTCGTCCTGATCGCGTCGCTGCTCGAGCTGAAGTCGCGCCTGCTGCTGCCGGCGCCGGAGGAGGAGCTGATCGAGCTCGGCCCCGAGGAGGCGGCCGACGAGCTGCTCGCGCGGATGCTCGAGTACCGCCGTTACCGCGACGCGGCCGCGCACCTGGCCGAGCTGTTCGCAGCGGGACGCCGCTACCACTACCGCGCCGCGCCGCTGCCGCCCGAGCTGCGTCGCGTGGCGCTCGAGGCGGCGCGACCGTCCTACGAACCCGACCTGCTCGCCGCGTCGATCGGCGACCTGCTGCGGGTGCCGCCGAAGCCCGACACCTCGCACATCCGCCCGACGGTCTCGCTCGACAAGCGCCTGCGCGTGTTGCGCGAGCTGCTCGCCGGGCGCGAGTCGCTCGACTTCGACGAGAGCTTCGGCGACGAGGACAGGCTCACCCAGGCGGTGACCCTGTTCGCGCTGCTCGAGCTCCACAAGCAGGGCGAGGCGACGTGGAATCAGAAGGGCGTCTTCGGCCCCATCCAAATAACGCCGGCCACGTCCTCCGCTTCGCGTCCGGGCGTGCCGGGTGAGGCCCAAGCGTCATGAGCTCACTGGAAGTGATTGTCGAGTCGCTCCTGTTCCTCTCGCCCGAGCCGGTGAGCACCGCCGAGCTCGCCGAGGCCTGCGAGGCGACGGAGGCCGAGGTCGACCGGGCGCTCGACCTGCTGGAGGCCTCGCTCGCCGAGCGCGGCGTCGTCCTGCGCCAGGTCGCCGGCGGACAAACGCTCGCCGCCCACCCGGACGCCGGCGATGCGGCGCGGCGGCTGCTGGCGAAGCCGCGGACGCCGCCGCTGACGCAGGCGCAGGCCGAGACGCTGGCGATCATCGCCTACCTGCAGCCGGTCTCGCGTCCCGAGATCGCCCGGATCCGCGGCGTCAACTCGGAGTCGGCCCTGCACACGCTCACCGAGCGCGGTCTGATCGAGGAATCGGGGCGCTCGCGGTTCGGTGCCGTCATCCACCGCACGACGCCGCTGTTCGAACGCCTCTTCGGCCTCTCCGGACTCGACGCGCTTCCCGATCCCTCGCGCTTCGACCCGACGCCCGAGGACGAGGTCGAGCTGCGCGAGCGGCTGCTGAAGGCCGGCGAGCAGCGCGCCGAGTAGCATCGCGCGCCGGCGGCCATGAAGGTTCGCTCAGCCGGGCGGGATGTTCTGGTTCAGCCTGAAGAGGTTCTCCGGGTCGTACTTCGCCTTCAGGGCCTTCAGCCGTCCGTACCGCTCACCGCCGTACGCGGCCCGGACCCGCTCCTCGCCTTCATCCATCAAGAAGTTGACGTAGACGCTGTCCATGTGGTGTGGCTCGAGGGCCGACCAGAGCCCCCGCACCCACTCTCGCTCCTCGTCGAATCCGTCGGCTGACGCCGTGCTCGCGGTGATGTTGAACGTGTGGCCGGCGAGGCGGCCGTTGAAGGCGGCCTCACCCTCGTCCTTGCGTGCGACCGCGCCGCCCATCTGCCAGATCGGGAACGCCGTCAGCGGCGATTGGATCCGCAAGGAGTGCTCGACGGTGATGTCGATCACCTCGTCGGAGAGCTCCGCCACGTCGCACGCGCGCATGTAGTACCAGCGGCCGTGGGGGAAGGACGGGTCGAACATCGCCTGGTGCTGGAGGAAGGGCTTCGGCTCGCACAGGTCGAGGACGGGCCGCCCGAAGCGGCGCAGCGGCGCCATCAGCCGCTCCCCCTCCTCGATCGGGCCGCAGTAGCAGCAGATGATCGCGACGACCAACTCGCCGTGGAGCTCCGCCGGTACGAAGTCGAGCGGCGGCGCCTTGCGGTGGATCACGATGGTCATCAGCTCGTCGGGCGCCTCGGCGATCCACTCGCGGTAGAAGCGAAGCAGCCCCGGCGACTCGCTCATGCGCCAGAAGATCGGGCCGGCGAGCACGGCCGGGCCGAGCGGGTTGAGGCGAAACTCGAACTCGGTGACGATCCCGAAGTTGCCCCCGCCGCCGCGGATTCCCCAGAAGAGGTCCGGGTTCTCGGCCTCGGACGCCCGCACGAGCTCACCGCCGGCGGTGACCACCTGCACCGAGAGCAGCTGGTCGATCGTGAGCCCGTGCTTGCGCATGATCCAGCCGATCCCGCCGCCGAGAGTGAGTCCGGCGACACCCGTGTGGGTCACGATCCCCGACGGAATCGCGAGCCCGAACTCCTGCGTCGCCTGATCGAGCTCGCCGAGCAGGGTCCCGGCTTGGACGCTCACCGTGCGTGACTCTGGATCGACCCGGACCTCGGACATCGGGCGCAGGTCCGCGACCACGCCTCCGTCGCAAACGGAGAGGCCCGGGAAGCTGTGGCCTCCGCCGCGGACCGCGAGCGGGAGGCCGGTTCGACGCGCGAAGGCGACCACGGCGATCACGTCGGCGGCGCTGGAGCAGCGCGCGATCAGGGCCGGGCGGCGGTCGATGGAGCCGTTCCAGAGCTTGCGATGCTCGTCGTAGGCGGGATCGCCGGGGCGGATCACCTGCCCGCCGAACGAAGCCTCGAGCTCACGCACGTCGGCGTCATCGAGCGTGATCTCGTCAGGAATGGCGCTCGTCCCGGCTTCCATCTCCACCCGCCACTTTCTCACAGCTCCGCACCGAAGCCAACGTTTTTCGCGGAGCGACCACCCGCTAGCTTCGACGCATGCGCCTGGCCAAGTACCTCGCCCATTCGGGCGTCGCTTCCCGCCGCAAGGCCGAGGAGCTGATCGTCGCCGGCCGTGTCCGGGTCGGCGGCGAGGTCGTCCGCGACCCGGCCCGCGACGTCGAGTTCGAGAGCGGGGTGGAGGTCGACGGCCGCCAGGTCGGTCCCGAGCCGCGCGAGGTCTGGATGCTGAACAAGCCCACCGGCGTGACCTCGACCGCGAGCGAGCCCGGGCGCCGGCGCGCGGTCACCGAGCTCGTCGACTCGAAGCGGCGCCTCTACCCGGTGGGACGGCTCGACGCCGAGTCGACGGGGCTGATCCTGGTCACCAACGACGGTGAGCTCGCCAACCGGCTCATGCACCCCCGCTACGAGGTCCCGCGCACCTACCGGACCCGCCTTCGCCGCCCGCCGTCGGAGGCCGAGATCGGCCGTCTGCGCACGGGAGTGAAGCTCGATGACGGACCGACGGCGCCGGCGAAGGTGCGGCGCGTGTCGCCCCGGGTGCTCGAGCTCACGATCCGCGAGGGGCGCAACCGCCAGGTGCGGCGGATGGCCGAGGCGATCGGCAACGAGGTGGTCGAGCTCGAGCGGATCGCCTTCGGCCCGCTGCGACTCGGCGAGCTGCCCCGCGGCCAGGCGCGCAAGCTGCGCGCCGCCGAGCTGCGCCGGCTCTGGAAGGATCCGGCGCGATGACCACCACCGATTCTCAACCCCGCCTGTGGGCCGTGCGCGGCGCCGTCCAGGCGGAGCGCAACGACGAGGAGTCGATCCTGACGGCGACCGAGGAGCTGATGCGGGCGCTGATGGACCGCAACGGGCTCGAGCCGGCGGACTTCGTCTCCGTGATCCTCACCTGCACCGACGATCTCAACGCCCAGTTCCCGGCCGTCGGCGCGCGCGCGGTAGGGCTCAGCGAGGTGCCGCTGCTGTGTAACCGCGAGCTCGACGTCCCGGGGGCGATGGAGCGGGTGATCCGGGTGCTCGCGCATTACTACGCCCCCGCCGACCGCAGGCCAGGGCACGTCTACATTCGCGAGACGCAGGCGCTGCGCGCCGACCTGCACTCAGCGCAATGAGCGTCCAGTTCGCCCACAAGCTCGCCCAGATCCCGGGCTATGTCGCCGGGGCCCCGGCGGGCAAGGCGCCGGAGTCGATCTCCGACGACGGGATCGCCCAGCTGGCCTCGAACGAGTCGCCCCAGGGCCCGCATCCGGCGGTCGCCGAGGCGATCGCACGCGCCGCCTCGCACGCGAACCGGTACCCGGACCCGAGCGCCGCGCTGCTGCGCAGACGGATCGCCGAGCGCTACGAGGTCGAGCCGGCCGGCGTCGCGCTCGCCAACGGCTCCTGCGAGATCCTGCTCGCCGCGGCGCTGGCCCTGTGCGAACCGGGCGCCGAGCTCGTCTACGCCTGGCCCTCGTTCTCGATCTACCCATATCTGGCGCCGCTGTCCGGCGCGCGCGAGATCCGGGTGCCGCTCGCCGAGGGCGACGTCCACGACCTCGACGCGATCGCGACCGAGATCACCGCGGCGACGCAGCTGGTCGTGATCTGCAACCCCAACAACCCGACCTCGACCCACATCCCGGCGGCGCGGATCGGCGAGTTCTGCGAGCGGGTCGGAGACCACGTCACCGTGCTCGTCGACGAGGCCTACGTCGAGTTCCAGCTCGACGACGACCCCGACGACAGCATCGACATGCGCCGCGACTTCCCCAACCTGGTCCTCGCGCGGACGTTCAGCAAGGTCTACGGGCTCGCCGGGCTGCGGGTCGGCTACGCGCTCTGCTCGCCGAAGTTCCGCGCCGCGATCGACGCGGTCCGCCAGCCGTTCAGCGTCAACGCGCTCGCTCAGGCGGCGGCCGCCGAGGCGATCCGCCACCAGGACGACGTCGCCGACCGCGTTCAGCGCAACCTGGTCGAGCGGGTCACGGTCGAGGAGGGGGTGCGGGAGCTCGGGTTGCGGACGCCCGACTCGCAGGCGAACTTCTCCTGGATCGACCTCGGCGACCGCGACGAGGCGGCGATCGTCGCCGCGATGGCGGAGGCCGGGATCCTGGTCCGCCCGGGGACCCCGCTCGGCGGTCCGGGCCACATCCGGGTCAGCTACGGGACCCCGGAGGAGAACCGCCGCTTTCTGACCGTTCTGGGCGCGAGCCTGTAGCGCCCGGCGACCACTCGCCGGCGAGCAGCGAGTACAGCAGCAGGTCGCGGTACTCGTCGCCGAAGCGCTCGGCGTCGCGGAGCAGGCCCTCCTGCCGGAAGCCGAGCCGGACCGCGAGGGCGCGGCTGCGCTCGTTGTCGGGCGCGATCCGGAGCTCGACCCGGTGGAGGTTCCAGGCGCTGAAGGCGTGATCGACGAGCCCGCTGACCGCGGCGCTCATCAGGCCACGACCCTCGTACTCGCGGCCGAGCCAGTAGCCGATCGAGGTGCTGCGGTTCTCGTGGTCGACGCGGTGAAAGCCGACCGTGCCCGCGATCGCGCCGTCGATGACCAGCGCGCGTTGAAAGCCGTCCCCCGCCCGTTCCTGGTCGATCGCGCGGTGGATGAACTCGGTCGTGCCCGCGAGCGTCTGGTCGCCCGCCCACGGCATCCACCGCGCCAGCCGGGCGCGGTCCGAGTCGACCAGCGCGTGCAGCTCGGGCGCGTCCTCGGGCGCGAGCGGCTTCAGGTCCGCTCGGCTCACGTGCCGTTCTCGGAGAAGTGCTGGTAGTCGCGGATCGACTGCGGTCCGTCGCCGAGCCATTCCCAGCCCGCGCGGCGGGCGAACGCCCGCTCGACCTTGTCGCCGTCGTGGATCATCCCCGGCGCGTTGCGGGAGCGGTCCAGGTAGGGCTCGCCGCTCGGCGGCGTGAAGTGGCTTCCGGAGACGTAGGGGTTCTCGACCGGGTTGACGTCGATCGCCAGGCCGTAGGCGTGCATCGACCAGCGGGTGGTCCCGGCGACGAACCGGCAGTTGAAGGCCGAGGTGTTGTCGGCCCTGGTCGAGCGGCCGTCGTCGGCGTCGTAGCGGTCGACCAGCGACATCCTGCGAATCGGATAGCCGATGTTGTAGAGGCGCTTGAAGGCGGCGAGGATCCCGTCGGCGGAGCGGCGGTTGACCACGAGCCGCCCGTGCTTCGAGTCGCCGTTGAAGTCGAGATAGGTGAGCTCCAGCAGCCGGAGATCGCCGAGCCCAACCGGGCAGCCCCGATGCCAGGAGCTGCCGACGATCCGCTCACGGACCTTGCCCTCGATCGGCTCCGAGTGACCCCGGAACGCGGGCTGGCCGGAGGCCGCGAGGGACGCGAGCGCGATCGCGACGAAGCCGAACATCACCCGACGTTATCGGTCAGATCGCGCTCGAACCACAGGTCCGCCGTGTCGTTGTAAGGGGCGATCGGGCGGTAGCCGGCGGAGCGGTAGAGGGCGATCGCCGGGCCCTGGCGCTCGCCGGTGTCGAGGCGTAGGCGCTTGAAACCCATCGCCGCAGCCTCGGCCTCCAGGGCCTCCAGCAGCCGGCGACCGAGGCGTTGCGAATCAATCGGCCTGGCATCCAACAGTTGGATGCGTAACCGATCGGTTCGCGCTGGGCCGGCTGGATTCGTGCGGCGCTTGCCCTTTGCGTCCCTCCGTGGTACAAACTTCCGCCAGTGAACCGCGAGATCACAGCGACTCCGAATGTCGGCCTGACGGGCCCCGAGTCGCGTGCGCGGTTCTTTGCGTGGTATTCGCGATTTAGCTAGGCGTCCGGCCCGGCCGACAGGCCATTTGAGACCGCAGGATCTTCACACCGGGCGCCGTAGCAGCAGCTAGTCGTTCCAAACCACCGCACGGAGAGCGAATTCAGATGATGATCGTGATGAAAGAGGGGGCGACGGAGGAGCAGATCTCCCACGTCGTCGAGCGAATCGAGGAGGTCGGCTGTTCGGCTCACCTCTCAAAGGGCGAGCTGCTGACCGTGATCGGCGCGATCGGGGATCGCGACCGCGTTGCGGCGCTCGGACTCGAGGGATACGACGGCGTCGACCACCTGGTGCCGATCCTGAAGCCCTACAAGCTCGCGTCGGCGCAGTTCAAGAAGGGCGAGCGCACAGTGGTCGAGGTCGACGGCCGGCAGATCGGCGGCGACCACTTCGGCCTGATCGCCGGCCCGTGCACGGTCGAGAGCCGCGAGCAGACGCTGGAGACGGCGCGGGTCGTCAGCGAGCACGGCGCGTCGATGCTGCGCGGCGGCGCCTACAAGCCCCGCACCTCGCCGTACAGCTTCCAGGGCCTCGGGGTCGAGGGCCTGCGCCTGCTCCAGGAGGCGAAGGAGGAGACCGGGCTGCCGATCGTCACCGAGCTGATGGACGTTCGCGACGTCGACGACGTCGTGGAGGTCGCCGACGTGATCCAGATCGGTGCCCGCAACATGCAGAACTACAACCTGCTGACCGAGGCCGGGCGCAGCGGCAGGGCCGTCCTGCTGAAGCGCGGCCTCTCCTCGACGCTCGACGACCTGCTGATGGCGTCCGAGTACGTGCTCAAGGAAGGCAACCCGAACGTGATCCTGTGTGAACGCGGGATCCGCACGTTCGAGACCGCCTACAGGTTCACGCTCGACCTGCTGGCGGTCCCGGCCCTGCGCGAGATGACCCACCTGCCGGTCGTCGTCGACCCGAGCCACGCGCCGGGACGGCGGGACTGGGTCCCGGCGATGTCGATGGCGGCGGCCGCCGCGGGCGCCGACGGGATCATCGTCGAGGTCCACAACGATCCCGAGCACGCGATCTGCGACGGGCCACAGGCGCTGGCGACGTCCGAATTCGGGGACTACGCCGAGCAGCTTCGCCGGGTCGCCGAGGTCGCGGGCAAACTGGTCAGCGTGTGATCGCGGCGTGAAGGTCGCCGTCCTCGGCGTCGGGCTGATCGGCGGCTCGATCGGGCTGGCGGCGAGGCGGCGCCTCGACGCCGAGGTCCACGGCTTCGATCCCGACTCGGCCAACCTCGACCGCGCGCTCGAGCTCGGGGCGCTCGATCGCGCCGCGCCGAGGGTGGCCGCGGCGGTCGAGGGCGCCGACGTGGTCTTCTGCGCCGCGCCGGTCGGGGCTCTCCCGGCGCTGGTCGCCGAGGCGCTTGCGGCGACCAACGAGGACGCGGTGGTCACCGACGTCGGCTCGACCAAGCGCGAGCTGATCGAGGGGCTAGCGGGGCGCGGCGATGACTCGCGCTTCATCGGCGGCCATCCGCTCGCCGGGGCCGAGACCGCCGGGGTCGAGAACGCGCGTGCGGAGCTGCTCGAGGGTGCCCGCTGGTACCTGACCCCGACGCCGCGCTCGAGCGGTATCCACTACGACCGCCTGCAGAGCGCCCTCGCCGACCTCGGCGCCCGGCCGCAGGCGATCGACCCCGCGACCCATGATCACATCATGGCCACGGTCAGCCACCTGCCCCACGTGATCGCCAACGTCCTCGTCGCCGAGGCCGCGGCGGCGCTCTCCGAGGAGTCGGAGCGGTTGCCGGAGGTCGGGACCAGCTTCCGCGACACGACCAGGGTGGCCGGCGCCAACCCGACGATCTGGCGCGACATCTTCGCCACCAACCACGAGGCGGTCGCTGCCGGGATCGACGCGATCTCGGAGCGGCTGCGGGACGCGGCCGCCCTGATCCGCTCCGGCGATGCCGATGCGGTCCGCGCCTGGCACGCGGCGGCGGGCGAGGACCGCCGCCGCCTGCTCGAGGTCGATCTCGCGGGCGGCGAGTTGCGCGAGCTGCGCATCGGGGTCGAGAACCGTCCGGGGACCGTCGCCGAGGTCGCGCTCGCGCTCGGCCACGCGCAGGTCAACATCGTCGACATGGCGCTCTACCCGGCCCCCGACATGCGCACCGGCGCGATCTCGATCTGGGTCGCCGGCGCCGACGAGGCGGCGCGGGCGGCGGAGATCGTGCGTGGTCTCGATCACGTCGTCTCGGTCGTCGCCGGCACCGAGGAATGACCCGCTTCGATCCTGCCGGCCCGCTGCGGGGCACGCTCGCCCCGCCGCCGGACAAGTCGATCTCCCATCGGGCGGCCATCCTGGCCGCGATGGGGGACGGCGAGACGCGGATCGCCAACTTTCTCGACGCCGCGGACACGCTGTCCACTCTGGGCGCCATCGAGAGGCTCGGTTGCGGGGTCGAGCGCGACGAATCGCAGGTGCGGGTACGCGGGGTGGGGCTGCGCGGGCCGCGGACCGCGGCGATCGACGTCGGCAACGCCGGCACCCTGCTTCGGCTGCTGCCCGGCTGGCTCGCCGGGCAGCCGGCCGGCGAGTGGAGCCTCGACGGCGACGAGTCGATCCGCCGTCGTCCGGTCGACCGCGTGATCGAGCCCCTGCGGCTGATGGGTGCCGACGTCGAGGCGCGCGAGGCCCGGTTCACGCCGCTGAGCGTCCGCGGCGCGGAGCTGCGCGGGATCGATTACCGGCTGCCGGTTGCGAGCGCCCAGGTGAAGTCGTGCCTGCTGCTCGCCGGGCTGCTCGCCGACGGCCCGACGAGCGTGATCGAGCGGCGCCCGACCCGCGATCACACCGAGCGCATGCTGCGCGCGGCGGGTGCCACGGTGCGGACCGAGAACGCCGGGACCCCGGTGACGATCCATGGTGAGCTGCCCGCCCAGCGGGTTACGGTCGAGCCGGCGGCGCGGCTCGAGCTCGGCGAGATCGAGGTCCCGGGCGACTTCTCCTCGGCCGCCTTCTTCCTGGTCGCCGCGCTCCTCGTCCGCGGCAGCACGGTCCGGCTCGAGGGCGTCGGCGTCAACCCGGGCCGGATCGGCCTGCTCGGGATCCTGACCAGGATGGGGGCGGCGGTCGAGGTGATCGAGACCGCCGCCGCCGGCCAGGAGCCCGTGGCGACGATCGTCGCCCGCTCGGGACCGCTGCAGGCGACCCGCGTCGCCGCCGGCGAGGTGCCGCTGGCGATCGACGAGCTGCCGCTGGTCGCGCTCGCCGGCTGCTTCGCCGACGGCAAGACCGTCGTTTCGGGCGCCGAGGAGCTGCGCTACAAGGAGTCGGACCGGATCGCGACCGTCGTCGACGGTCTCACGGCCCTGGGGGCGGCGATCGAGGCCACCGACGATGGCTTCGCGGTCACCGGGACCGGAGGCCTGCGCGGTGGCGCGCTCGACGCCGCCGGCGACCATCGCCTCGCGATGCTCGGCGCGATCGCCGGGCTCGCTTCGGGCGAAGGGGTCGAGGTACGCGGCTTCGAAGCCGCCGCGGTGAGCTACCCGGGGTTCGCTGATGATCTCGCCCGGCTGTACGCACGGTAGCGGCGAACTCTGCGGTGAAGTACGGATTCGCGGTCGCCGGGTAGTCGGATAGGTTCGCGGGGAGGGGGTTGACCGAGGCCAAGGAGGGCTGCCACCTGTGCCATTGCCAAGCACATCGATCGGGTTGAGCTGGTGGCGGCGCGCGCTCGCTGTGCTCGCCGTGCCCGCGGCTGCGACCGGACTGCTCCTGCTGGCGGACGACTCGAGCGCGGCGAATCCGTGCGACGCCGGCACGGTCGACAAGACCTGGCAGGGCGACGTGAATACGAGCTGGTTCACCCCCGGCAACTGGGCGCCGGGCGGCGTGCCGACTGCGGCCCAGGACGTCTGCATCCCGAGTGGGACGCCGAACGATCCGGCGATCGCCACGGGCGCACAGGCCAACGTGGCGAGCATCGAGAGCTTCGCGCCGATCGAGCTTTCAGCGGGAACGTTGCAGACGACCTCTACGACTCAGGCGTCGATCCTGCACGATGACCTCACGCTGAGCAACGCGACGCTGAGCCCGGCGGGCACGCTGATCGAGGAGGGCACCCTCGCCTGGACCACCGGCACGATCGACGGCCCCGGCACGACGACGATCGCCGCCGGGGGCGCCCTGCAGGCCAGCGGCGACGGCTTCCAGCGCTTCCTCGGCGCCAACGCCAAGCTGCGCATCGACGGCACCGCGACCTGGACCGGCAGCGCCCAGACCTTCTTCAACGACCTTGCCGAGATCGAGATCGGCTCCGGCGGCGTGCTCGACGCCCGGTCGGCGGCCCTCCTTCCCAACAGCGGCGCCGGCCAGCTGATCCACGTGCTCGCCGGCGGCACGCTGACCAAGAGCGCCGGCGGCGGGACGACGGAGATCCACGTCCCGGTCGAAAACGACGGTACGGTCAGCGCCGCCGCCGGCACGCTGGAGCTCGCCGGCGGCAGCGCCTCCAACTCGGGCTCCTGGGCGCCTTCGGGGCCTGGAGTCGTCGAGTTCCGTGCCAACAATTCGCTCGGCGGCTCGAGCATCGACGGCACCGGCACGGCCCGCGGCCCCTACACGGTCGCCGCGGGGCAGACGCTGACGATCCACGGCACCTACGAGTGGGGCGCGACGACGATCGGGGGGCCGGGCAGCACCGTCGTCGCCTCCGACGGGCAGATCAACGCCCCCGGCAACGGCTTCCAGCGCTTCCTCGGCGCCAACGCCAAGCTGCGGATCACCGGGACCGCGACCTGGACCGGCACCGCCCAGACCTTCTTCAACGACCTTGCCGAGATCGAGATCGGCTCCGGCGGGGTGCTCGACTCGCAATCGAATTCTGCCTTCCTGCCCAACGCCGGCGCCGGTCAGCTGATCCACGTGCTCGCGGGTGGCAGGCTGACCAAGAGCGCGGGCGCCGGGGTGACGGAAGTCGACGTCCCGGTCGAAAACGACGGCACGGTCGGCGCCACCGCGGGCACCCTGGCGCTCGGTGGCGGCAGCGACGGGCTCGCCAGCGGGGGCAAGTTCTCCTCCCAGGCGGGATCGGTCGAGTTCGACGGCGGCACCCATCTGCTCGACGGCGCCTCGGTGATCGGTGCCGGGACGACGCGGATCACCAGCGGGATCGTCAACGTCGAGGGCACGGTCACAACAGCTGCCGCCTCTACGCTCACGCTTGCCGGCGGGACCCTCGGCTCAGCAGATGCCAGCGGCGGGACGATCAACGGCACCCTCGCCTGGACCACCGGCACGATCGACGGCCCCGGCACGACGACGATCGCCGCCGGGGGCGCCCTGCAGGCCAGCGGCGACGGCTTCCAGCGCTTCCTCGGCGCCAACGCCAAGCTGCGCATCGACGGCACCGCGACCTGGACCGGCAGCGCCCAGACCTTCTTCAACGACCTTGCCGAGATCGAGATCGGCTCCGGCGGCGTGCTCGACGCCCGGTCGGCGGCCCTCCTTCCCAACAGCGGCGCCGGCCAGCTGATCCACGTGCTCGCCGGCGGCACGCTGACCAAGAGCGCCGGCGGCGGGACGACGGAGATCCACGTCCCGGTCGAAAACGACGGTACGGTCAGCGCCGCCGCCGGCACGCTGGAGCTCGCCGGCGGCAGCGCCTCCAACTCGGGCTCCTGGGCGCCTTCGGGGCCTGGAGTCGTCGAGTTCCGTGCCAACAATTCGCTCGGCGGCTCGAGCATCGACGGCACCGGCACGGCCCGCGGCCCCTACACGGTCGCCGCGGGGCAGACGCTGACGATCCACGGCACCTACGAGTGGGGCGCGACGACGATCGGGGGGCCGGGCAGCACCGTCGTCGCCTCCGACGGGCAGATCAACGCCCCCGGCAACGGCTTCCAGCGCTTCCTCGGCGCCAACGCCAAGCTGCGGATCACCGGGACCGCGACCTGGACCGGCACCGCCCAGACCTTCTTCAACGACCTTGCCGAGATCGAGATCGGCTCCGGCGGGGTGCTCGACTCGCAATCGAATTCTGCCTTCCTGCCCAACGCCGGCGCCGGTCAGCTGATCCACGTGCTCGCGGGTGGCAGGCTGACCAAGAGCGCGGGCGCCGGGGTGACGGAAGTCGACGTCCCGGTCGAAAACGACGGCACGGTCGGCGCCACCGCGGGCACCCTGGCGCTCGGTGGCGGCAGCGACGGGCTCGCCAGCGGGGGCAAGTTCTCCTCCCAGGCGGGATCGGTCGAGTTCGACGGCGGCACCCATCTGCTCGACGGCGCCTCGGTGATCGGTGCCGGGACGACGCGGATCACCAATGGAGCCGTCAACGCCACAACCTCCGCGTCCGTCGCCGCGGCGGCGACGCTGGCCCTTGCGGGCGGCACCCTAGATGCAAACGCCGGCGGCGCTTGGACGATCAACGGCACCCTCGCCTGGACCACCGGCACGATCGACGGCCCCGGCACGACGACGATCGCCGCCGGGGGCGCCCTGCGGGCCAGCGGCGACGGCTTCCAGCGCTTCCTCGGCGCCAACGCCAAGCTGCGCATCGACGGCACCGCGACCTGGACCGGCAGCGCCCAGACCTTCTTCAACGACCTGGCCGAGATCGAGATCGGCTCCGGCGGCGTGCTCGACGCCCGGTCGGCGGCCCTCCTTCCCAACAGCGGCGCCGGCCAGCTGATCCACGTGCTCGCCGGCGGCACGCTGACCAAGAGCGCCGGCGGCGGGACGACGAACGTCAACGTTCCGGTCGAAAACGACGGCACGGTCGATGTCGGCGCCGGCACGCTCACGCTCGGGCAGCTGACCAACTACAGCGGCAATGTCCTGACCGACGGCGCGTATGTCGTTCGGAACGGCTCGACTCTGCAGATCAACAACGCCAACATCACGACGGACGCGGCAGACATCACGCTCGACGGCGTCGGATCGCGGATCTGGGACGGAAGCCAGGACGCGCTGCGCAACCTCGCGACGATCGATCCCGCCGGGCGGCTCGCGCTGCGCCACGGCCGCGACTTCGCCCGGACCGGGGCGATCGCCAACAACGGCCTGCTCGACCTCGACCCTTCGGCCAGGTTCACCGCCACCGGCGCGTACAGCCAGTCCGCGACGGGCACCTACCGGACCGAGGTCCTCGGGACGTCCCCACCGGTCGCCGGGACGACCTACGGTCAGCTCAGCGCTGCGACGACCAATCTCGCCGGCACCGTCGTGGCCGATACGTCCGCCGTCCGCCCGGCGGTGCTGACCAACGCCTACGACATCGTCACCGGAACCCGGACCGGCACCTTCTCGACCGAGACCATCGAGGAGGAATACGCGCTCGATTACCGCGCCGACAAGGTCGTCCTCCAGGCGCACCGGCCCGAGACCGTGATCACCGCCGGGCCGGCCGACGGCGGGTTCACCAACGACACCACGCCGACGTTCGCGTTCACGGCCGACCGGCCGCTCGGGACGCTGAGGTGCTCGGTCGACGGCGGCCCGTTCCTCCTCTGCACGTCGCCGATGACGATCGGTCCCCTCGCCGACGGGCTGCACACCTTCGCGGTCCGCGGCATCGACCGCTACGGCAACGGCGACCAGACCCCCGCCTCAAGGGCGTTCACGGTCGACACCGATCCGCCGGAGACGACGATCGACTCCGGACCCGCGACCGGCAGCTTCATCAACGACGAGACGCCGACCTTCGGCTTCAGCTCCGACGAGCCCGGGACGTTCGCCTGCTCGGTAGACGGGTCCCCCTTCTCACCCTGCTCGACGCAGTTCACCACCGACACGCTGGACGAGGGCTCGCACACCTTCCGGGTGCGGGCGATCGACCGCGCGACCAACATCGACGCCTCGCCCGCGGCGCGCGCGTTCGTGGTCGACGTCACGCCGCCACAGACCGCGATCACCTCGGGTCCCGCGCAGGGCTCGGCGATCACCGACACCACGCCGACCTTCCAGTCGACGGTGACCGAGACCGGATCGACGCGGCAGTGCTCGCTCGACGGAGCGCCGTTCACCGCCTGCACCTCGCCGACGACACTCGGCCCGCTCGCGGATGGCCAGCACACCTTCCGCGTGCGTGGTGTCGACCGGGCGGGCAACCTCGATCCGACCCCGGCCGGCCGCACGTTCACGGTCGACACGGTGCCTCCCGACACGCAGATCACCGGCGGGCCGCGTGACGGCGGCGTCGCGATCGTCGCCTCGCCGAGCTTCCAGTTCTCCTCCAACGAGACGCAGAGCACGTTCAAGTGCAGGGTGGATGGCGGGGCGGCGGTGAACTGCAACTCCGGCGACTCGTTCGGCCCTCTCGCCGACGGCAGCCACACGTTTACGGTGCGGGCGACCGACCGCGCCGGGAATCCGGACCCGACCCCGGCGTCGCGGACGTTCATCGTCGACTCGAACCCGCCGTCGCTGACGATCGGGGACGTCACCGTCGGCGAAGGGGACGCCGGCACCTCGATCGCATCGCTCACGGTTTCGCTGTCGCGCGTGCCGAACCACGGCGTCTGGGTCAACTTCGCGACGCAGAACGGAAGCGCCGTCGCCGGCGGCGACTACCACGCCAGCAGCGGCGAGCTCGCCTTCGGTCCGACCGAAACCTCGAAGGCGATCCACGTGCCGATCGTCGGCGACCTCTACAAGGAGTCGCAGGAGAGTCTCACGGTCAACCTCTCGACCGCCGAGGGGGCGACGATCGCCGACGGCAGCGGGGCGATCACGATCAACGACCCCGACGTCTGCACCGTCGTCGGCTCTGCGGGCGATGACATTCTCAACGGAACGCCCGGCGTCGACTACCTCTGTGGCCTGGAAGGAAACGACAGGCTCAACGGGGCCGCCGGAGGCGATGTCCTGAACGGTGGGCCCGGCAGGGACATCGCCTGGTACCTGGCGAGCCCGGCCGGGGTCACGGTGAACCTCAGCACGGGCGGGCCGGCCGCCGGTGGATTCGCCGCCGGCGATACGTTCATCGAGGTCGAGAACGTCCACGGCTCGGCGCACCCCGACGGGATCACGGGCACCACCGGAGCCAACCTGCTCTCGGGAAACGAGGCGGACGACGAGATTCACGGGCTCGGCGGTAACGACGACCTCTCTGGCGGGGACCAGAACGATCAGCTGTTCGGAGAGAGCGGCGACGACAATCTTCAGGGCGGGGCGGGGCTGGATGCCCTCAACGGCGGCCCGCACACCCCGGGGGTGGGCGACTACTGCGACGCCGGCAGCATCAACCCGGGCGAATCGAAGGTCAACTGCGAACGGTCGACGCCGGTCCCCTGACGGCGCCGGGTAGCGCTCAGCCCCCGAGCTGCTCGATCCCGACCGCCTCGACGTCCTCCATCGACGCCTCCGGGTCGGGTACGAGCGGCACGCTCGGGTCGCTTTCGAGCAGCCGGTGCCAGTTGCCGTCGGAGCCGACCACGAACAGGTAGAGGACGGCGTCGACCGAGGTGCCGACCTCCGTGATCACGCAGGCACCGGGGACGACCGTGGTCTCGCTGCCGTCGCCGGTGGTCGACTCGTCGTAGATCTCGGCCGTGAACTCGGCGCCGGCGTACTTGCCGGCGAGCACCTCGGACTTCGGGTCGTGGCTGAGGTTGGCGAGGCTCGCGAACTCGGACGGCGCCTCGTCGGCGAACGCCTCGACGCAGCCGACGTCGGACTCGGACGCCGCGGTTGAGTCGGAGCTCTCGTCGTCGCCGCAGCCGACCAGGCCGCCGGCGAACGCGGCGAGCACCGGCACGAGCACCAGTCGCGGCGATGCCCGGCGGGACCTGCTCAACCGCCGGACCGCTCGCTCGGGTGCCCGACGCCCGGCCAGGGCGCGAGCACGAGCAGGATTCGCGCGTCCTCGATCGCCCGGACCTTGTGCCGCTCGTTCGGGTCGAAGAGGGCGAGCAGCCCGGGCCCGCCGCTCACCGTGGTGCCGCTTGCGTCGTCGATCTCGACCGCGCCCGCCGTGACCACGAGCCAGGCACGCTCATGAACCTGGTGCTCGTTCAGCGCTTCCCCCGCCGGCAGGTTGATCGCGATCGCCCGGCCCTCACCGTCCGAGGCGAGCACGACCGGCTGGTGGGGCTCGACCGCCATCGAGGCGATGTCCCAAGTCTGCATGGTCCAACCATATATTCACCGCCATGGTGATCGCGATCGACGGCCCCGCCGGGGCCGGCAAGTCAACCGTCGCCCGCGGCGTCGCCGCGGCGCTCGGCTTCACCTACCTCGATTCCGGGGCGATGTACCGCAGCGTCGCGCTCGCGGCCCACAGGGCCGGAATCGACGTCGACGACGCCGGCGCCGTGTCCAGGCTCGCCCGCGGGCTCGAGATCGGGTTCGACGGGGCCGCGGTCCTGGTGGCCGGCGAGGACGTCAGCGCCGCGATCCGCGAGCCGGAGGTCACCCAGGCGGCCTCGCGTGTCTCGGTCCATCCCGGGGTCCGCGCCGCACTGGTCCAACGCCAGCGCGAGCTGATCGCCGGCGGCCGTTACGTCGCCGAGGGGCGCGACATCGGCACCGTGGTCAGCCCCGACTCGCCGCTGAAGATCTTCCTCAACGCCAGCGACGCCGAGCGCGCCCGACGGCGGGCCGCCGAGACCGGCGAGCCGTTCGCCGAGGTGCTCGCGGCGCAGTCCGAGCGCGACCAGCGCGACCGGGCGCGCGAGCACGGCGCCCTGCGGGCGGCCGACGACGCGGTCGAGCTCGACACGACCGGTGTCGGGATCGACGAGGTGGTCTCCCGCGTGGTCGCGATCGCCCGCGAGCGCGGGCTCGGGTGATGTCCCCGGCACGGCTGCCGCGGATCGCCGTCGTCGGCTTTCCGAACGTCGGCAAGTCGACGCTGGTCAACCGCCTGGTCGGTGGGCGCGAGGCGGTCGAGCACAAGGAGGCGGGGGTGACCCGCGACCGCAAGGCGCTGGAAACCGAGTGGAACGGGGTCCGATTCGAGCTGATCGACACGGGCGGCGTCGACCTCGACGCCTCCGACTCGCTCTCGCGTGCCGTTCAGGCGCAGGCGCGCGAGGCAATCGCCGACGCCGACGCGGTTGCGATCGTGCTCGACGCCCGGGCCGGCCTGCGCCAGGGGGACGCCGAGGTTGCCGAGATCCTGCGCCGGGCCGACCTCCCGGTGGTCGTGGTCGCCAACAAGGTCGACTCCGAGCGGGAGGAGCCGCTCGCGGCCGAGCTGCACGCGCTCGGCCTCGGAAGACCGATCCCCGTCTCGGCCACGCACGGGCGCGGCGCCGGCGACCTGCTCGACCGCCTTGCGGACCTCGCCCGCGAGGCGGCGGTCGAGCTGCCGCCGGAGGGCGAGGAGCCGGTCGCTCTCGCGGTGATCGGGCGGCCGAACGTGGGCAAGTCGTCGCTCGTCAACGCCTTCCTCGGCTCCGAGCGCGTGATCGTTTCGGAGCTGGCGGGGACGACGCGGGACGCGATCGACACCCGGCTCGAGGTCGAGGGCCGCCCGGTCGTCCTGATCGACACGGCGGGAATCCGCCGCCGGTCCAAGGTCGCCGGCACGGTCGACTACTACGCGCAGCTGCGCTCCGAGCGCGCCGCTGAGCGCGCCGACGTCGCGATCGTCGTCAGCGACTCGTCGGAGGGCGTCACCGCCGAGGACCTGAGGGTCGCCGACCTCGCCATGAAAGCCGGCTGCGCAACCGTCATCGCCCTGAACAAGTGGGACCTGTCGGCGCAGGACGAGGACGGTTTCGACCTCGACGACATGAAGGCCAGGATCGCGAAGCGGATCCGCCAGCGGCCGCCGGTGATCGCGTGCGCGGCGCTGACCGGCCGGGGGATCCCGAAGCTGCTCGAGGTGGCGATCGCGCTCGCCGACCGCCGCGCCGAGCGGGTTCCCACCCCGGCGCTGAACCGGTTCGTCAACGAGGCCGTCGCCGCCCACCCGCCACCGCAGAAGCGCGGCAAGCGGCTGCGCCTCTACTACGCCGCGCAGGTCGGGACGCGCCCGCCCCGGATCGCGATCCAGATCAACGACCGCCGCCTGATCACCCGCGACTGGGCCTACCACCTCGAGAACCGGATGCGCGAGCGCTACAGGCTGGAAGGCGTGCCTCTGATCATCGACTTCGTGCCGAAGAAAGGCAGCAGGCGTCAACAAGCCGCATCAGCAGCGGACGCGAAGCGGAGCAGCTGATGCGTGATTGTTCTTGCCCGAAGCAGGCTCGTTCGCAACGCGGCGAGCGCGCGACGGTATAACCCGGCTCGTGCGCAAGCCGTCCGTGGGAGGGATCCCCGCAGCAATCGCGAGCCGTCTGCGCAGCCTCCGCTACGCGATCGGCGATGTCCTCTTCGTCATCGGCCGTGGCCTCCTCCGCGCCGGCCGGCTGCTGATCCGGATCCCGGTCTCGATCGGGCGCGCCTTCGCCGGCTTCTGGGGCTCGCTCTCCGTGTTCGCGCGCCGCCGCCTGCTCGCCGCGGTCGCGGTCGCGGTCGCGCTGCTCGCCTGCTTCGCGTTCGCCGTCCCCAACCTGCCGTGCCAGTTCCCCGGCGGCGACAGCTGCCCGCCCCCCGATGACGCCGAGGCGCTCGTTCCGGCCGACGCGCTCGCCTACCTGCATGCCAACCTCGACCCGGACACCGATCAGTACGAGGCGGCGGCCGACTTGGTCGCCAAGCTGCCGACGGTCGGCGGCGAGGTCGCGGCCCGCAGCCTGGCGTTGATCCCCGGCCCGGGCGGCGCCGGGCCCGACTTCGACGACGACGTGCGCCCCTGGTTCGGCGGCGAGGCGGCGATCGCGGTGCTCGCCGGTCCGGCCGTGATCGGAGAGCGGGTCGACCTGCTCGAGGTCGAGGACCAGCAGGCGGCTGCGGAGTACGCGGCGTCGCTCGCCGTCGGGCAGGTGCTGACGACCGAGTACGAGGGCATCGAGGTGAGCACCGATCGCAAGGACGTGGCCAGCGCCCAGGTCAACGGCTTCCTGGTGATCGGCACGGAGGACGGCGTGGAGGCGGTGATCGCGACCGCGACCGGAGCCGACGGGGCGGACTCGCTGGCCGACGATCCGACCGCGACCGAGGTTCGTGACGAGCTCCCCGACCACCGCGTCACCGAGGCCTGGGTTTCGGCGGACGGTGTCACCGAGCTGATCGCCGGCGACTCCGGCACGCTTGGCACGCTCACGCCGTTGGTCGCCCCCGGCTCTACCCGTGGCGTCGCGGCCTCGCTGAGCGCCTCAAGCGACGGGCTCGAGCTCGCCGTTCGCAGCGCCCTCGATCCCGAGCGCGAGCAGAGCTCGCCGAGCTTCTTCGCTGCCTTCCCTTCGTTCGAGCCCGACCTGACCGAGGAGCTGCAGGCGCAGACGCTCGCCTACCTCGGGATCGGGCCGCCCAAGGAGACCGTCGGCGAGCTGCTCACGCAGGCGAGCGCCCAGGCGCCCGGGATCGCCGCCGGGTTCGAGGACCTCGTCGACAGCCTCCGGCAGAGCGGCGACGTCGACATCGAGGGCGACCTGCTCGAGTCGCTCGGCGACCAGGCCGCGTTCACGCTCGAGCCGGCGGCCACAGGCGCCGGCACGGCCGTCGGGCTCGGGGCCTTGCCCTTCCTGCAGTTCGTCGCCGACGGCGTCGACGAGGACGAGGCGCGCAAGGCACTCGCCGCGCTCCAGGGACCGCTCGCGGAGGCCGCGGGCGGCGGTGACGAGCTGCAAGCGCCGGTCTTCGGCCAGGAGGACGTCTCGGGCGTCGATACGAACAGCCTCCGCGTCTCGCCGACGGTCGAGCTCACCTACGCGGTCTTCGACGGGCTGGTCGCGATCGCCACCGACCCGGCGGGGGTCGCCGACCTGATCGACGGCGGCGGTGGCCTCGACGAGCGCCAGCTCTACGAACGGGCCACCGACGACTTCCCGGACGAGGTCTCGGTGATCGCGTATCTCGACCTCGGCGGCCTGGTGGCGATCGGCGAGCAGGCCGGGCTCGCGGAGGATCCGCTCTACGCGACCTTCGCCGGCGACATCCGACGCCTCGACGCCCTCGGGTTCGCGGTCAGCACCGAGGACGACGTGCTGGCGAGCGACCTACGGCTGCTGGTCGGCGATCAGGAGGCCGCGACCGCGACTCCGCCCCCGGTGCCGGAACCGGGTGATTGATCGCCGGTTCCGTCTAACCTCTGGCCGCATATGACTGAGAACCTTGGCGAAAACGAGTACCTGTTCACCTCCGAGTCGGTCACCGAGGGCCACCCCGACAAGGTCGCCGACCAGATCTCCGACGGCGTCCTCGACGCCGTGCTCACCGATGACCCCTACGGTCGCGTCGCCTGCGAGACCCTGGTCAACACGGGGCTCGTGGTCGTCTCCGGCGAGATCTCGACCGACACCTACGTCGACATCCAGGAGATCGCCCGCGAGACGATCCGGAAGATCGGCTACACCGACGCCGACCTCGGCTTCTCGGCCGATTCCTGCGCGGTCATCAACGCGATCGACAAGCAGTCGCCCGACATCGCCCAGGGCGTCGACAACGCGCTCGAGAAGCGCACCGACCCCGCCGACGACGACGACCTCGATGTCGCCGGAGCCGGTGACCAGGGGATGATGTTCGGCTACGCGACCCGCGAGACGCCGGAGCTGATGCCGATGCCGATCGCGCTCGCCCACAAGCTCGCCCAGCGCCTCGCCGAGGTCCGTAAGGGCGACGTGATCAACTACCTGCGCCCGGATGGGAAGACCCAGGTCACGGTTCGCTACGAGAACGGCGTCCCGATCCAGATCGAGAAGGTGCTGATCTCGACCCAGCACGCCGACGGGATCGACTGCGACGCGCTGATCCGCCCCGACCTCTGGGAGCACGTCCTGCACCCGATCCTGCCGGCCGAGCTCTATGACGAGCGCGAGCTGAACACGAAGAAGAACTTCCTCGTCAATCCGACCGGCCGCTTCGTGATCGGTGGCCCGGTCGGCGACGCGGGCCTCACCGGGCGCAAGATCATCGTCGACACCTACGGCGGCATGGCCCGCCACGGCGGCGGCGCCTTCTCCGGCAAGGATCCGTCGAAGGTCGACCGCTCGGCCGCCTACGCGGCGCGCTGGGTGGCCAAGAACGTGGTCGCCGCCGGTCTGGCCGAGCGCTGCGAGATCCAGGTCGCGTACGCGATCGGCGTCGCCCATCCGATCTCGGTGATGGTCGAGACCTTCGGCACCGAGAAGCTGCCCCGGGCCGAGATCCTGCGCCTGGTCGACGAGCACTTCGACCTGCGCCCCGGCTCGTTCCGGGAGGAGCTGCGCCTACACCGGCCGATCTACCAGAAGACCGCGGCCTACGGCCATTTCGGCCGCGACGACCACGACTTCACCTGGGAGCGGACCGACCGCGCCGAGGCGCTGGCCGAGGCCGCCGGCCTGGCCGCCGCGGCAACCGCCTGAGCGGCAGAGCCAAGCCGCGCAAGGAAGCAGGGAGCGATGCGTGCTTGGCACGTGAGCGACCGATGCCGCCGCGCGGCGCCGGCTACTGCCGCTCAGGGGCGGGCTCGTCGCCGAGGCCCTCGGGAGCTCCGCGGCGGGTCGCCGTGTCGACCATGTGGACGACCTCGGCGGGCTCCGAGACGCCGGCGAAGACGAAGTTGTAGTCGTCGCCCGCGGCGGTGTCGAAGTCGACGTTGCCGATCTGGAGCATGCGCTGCAGCACGCTCTGCTGGTAGTTGACGTTCTGGACCCGCTCGAGCCGGGTCTCCTGGATCGTCCGCGAGACGATCCCGCGCTTGATGTGGAGGCGACGGTTGGTGATCGTGTAGCTCGTCGCGACGCGCTTGATGAAACCGATCAGGATCGTGCCCGCGACGCCGACGACGGCGATGATCGTCACCAGTCCCGACTTCGTCTCGTCGCCGAACAGGTTGGTGCCGACCGCGATCAGCAAGCAGACGGCGGCGGTCGCCAGGATCCCCTTGATGTAGAAGTCGAGGATCGCCCGCCAGGACGGGTGACCTTCGTACAGAATCTGCTCTCCCGGGTGCAGCTTCGGCGCCACTGGGCGCCAGTCTATATCCGCCCGGATGCGCCTGATCTTCGCATCCGCCGCCCCCGCGCCTACGCTCCGACCGGATGTCGATTGCCAAGGTCGAGCCGCTGACCACGGCCCGTGCGCTGCGCGGGCCGTACGACTACCGGCTCCCGGAGCGCCTCGGCGCGGTCGCGGTCGGAACCGTGCTCGAGGTCCCGTTCGGCCACCAGCGCCTGCTCGGCGTCGTCGTCGAGCTCGCCGAGCGCAGCGCGCTGCCGGCGAGCCGCCTTGCCGAGCCGATCGGCGCGCTCGAGGCGGGCGTGTCCGAGGAGCTGGTCGAACTTGGGCTCTGGGTCGCGCACGAGTACTGCTCGACCCCCGCGCGGGGGCTCGAGCTCGTGCTGCCGCCCGGGACGGCCTCGGCACGCGGTCAGACCGCGGCGCGCACCGAGACCGTTGCCGCGGTCACCGCGGCCGCGTCCGCGCCGCTCGACGGGGCGCCGCTGGGCCCGGTCCAGCGGCGGGCGCTCGAGCTGCTCACCGCGGCCCGCGCCGAGCTCTCGGCCGGCGAGCTCGCCGCCGCCGGGGTTCCCCGCGACGCGCTACGGCGACTCGAGCGGCGCGGTCTGGTCGAGCTCGGCCGCCGCCGGGTGCTGCGGCGTCCGCGCCGCGCGGCGATCGGCGCCGATTCGGGGCCGGTCGATCTCAACCCCGCCCAGCGCGCCGCGGTCGAGCGCATCGTCGCGCGTCTCGACGAGGGCCGACCGGGCGCGGGCGATCGCGATGAGCTGCTCCTGCACGGGGTCACCGGCTCGGGCAAGACCGAGGTCTACCTGGCGGCCGCCGAGGCGGCGCTCGAGCGCGGTCGCGGCGTGATCGTCCTCGTCCCCGAGATCGGGATGACGCCGCAGGCGGTGTCGCGATTCGTCGCCCGCTTCGGGGACGGGGTCGCGGTCCTGCACTCGCGGCTCGGCGCCGGTGAGCGACGCGACGAGTGGCACCGGTTGCGCGACGGCGAGGCCCGGATCTGCGTCGGGCCGCGTTCGGCGATCTTCGCGCCGATCCCGGGCCTCGGCCTGATCGTCGTCGATGAGGAACACGACGCCAGCTACAAGCAGGAGGGCGACCCGCGCTACGACGCCCGCGAGGTCGCCCGCCGTCGGGCCCGGCTCGCCGGGGCGGCCCTGGTCCTGGGGTCGGCGACCCCGCGGCCCGAAAGCTGGCTCGAGCTCGAGCGGATCGAGCTCCCGGACCGCGTCGACGGCCGTCCGCTCCCGGCGGTCGAGGTGCTCGACATGCGCGGCCGCGACGGCCGCGAGGGCCATCTGCATCCGCGCACCCGCGAGGCGCTCGCCACGCTCGCCGAGGAGAGGGCGAAGGGGATCGTGCTGGTCAACCGTCGCGGCTGGGCTCCGTACCTGACCTGCCGCGGCTGCGGCTGGGCCGCCGGTTGCCCGAGCTGCGACGTCTCGCTCGTCGTCCACAGAGCGGGGGAGGGGCTTCGCTGCCACCACTGCGGGCACGCCGAGGCGCTGACCGGGGCGTGTCCGGAGTGCGGCTCGGTGACGCTTGCCAGGGCGGGCGCCGGGAGCCAGCGGGTCGAGGAGGAGATCGCGGCCGCCGCCGGGCCGCTGCCGGTGTTCCGGCTCGACGCCGACACCGCCGCGCGCGCCGGCGGGCACCTCGAGATCCTCGCCCGGTTCCAGGCGGCCGACTCGGGCGTCCTGGTCGGCACCCAGATGGTCGCCAAGGGACACGACTTCCACGACGTCGTCCTGGCCGTGGTCGTCGACGCCGATTCGACCCTGCGCTTCCCCGACCTGCGCGCCGAGGAGCGCACCTTCGCGCTCGTCGCCCAGCTCGCCGGCCGCAGCGGCCGCGGCCGCCGAGAGGGCCGGGTCCTGGTGCAGACGACGGCGCCGGACGCGGACGCGATCGCCCTCGCCGCCCGCCACGACGCGCCGGGTTTCATCGTCGGCGAGCTCGAGCGTCGCCGCGAGCTCGCCTATCCGCCGTACGCGCATCTGATCCGGATCGAGCTCTCGGCGCCCGACGCCGAGCGCTTGCAGGCGGCGGCGCTGAAGCTGCGCCGGGCGCTCGACCCGGCGCTGCCGCGGGGCGCCGTGGCGCTCGGGCCGGCGCCCCGGTTTCGGATCCGCGATCGCGAGCGACGTCAGATCATGATCAAGGCGCCCGACCGGGCGGCGGCGGTCGACGCCGTCCGCGAGACGGTCCACGCCGAGGCTGCGGCGCGGCGGCTGCAGGGAATCAAGATTTCCGTGGACGTCGACGCTCAATGAACAAATCCGCCGGGATGCTCCGCTTCGCGTCCGCTCCCGGCGGGTCGCCATAAACTCGGCCGGGATGAGTGACACGCTCGAAGAGACGACCGAGGTTGCCGGGCCGGGCGCCGCCGAGTTCAGCGCCGCTGAACGCGAACGGCGCGCGGCGGCGCTCGCGCAGGTGCGCACCTTCGGCGATCCGGTGCTCCGCTCCCGGGCCTCGGACGTGACCGAGTTCGGGCCCGAGCTCGGAGCCGAGGCGGAGCGGATGGTCGCGATCATGCACGACGCGATGGGCGTCGGCCTCGCCGCCACCCAGCTGGGAACCCTGCGCCGCCTGCTCGTCTTCCAGGCCGGCGCCGACGCGCGCCCGACGGCGGTCGCCAACCCGGTGATCGAGTGGGTCTCCGGCGAGCTCGCAACCGCCGAGGAGGGCTGTTTGAGCCTGCCGGGGATCGGGGTCGACGTCGAGCGGCCGCTGCACGCGCGCGTCCGCGGGGTGGACGTGGAAGGAGAGCCGCTGCTGCTCGAGGCGTCGGGCCTCGAGGCGCGGGTGCTCCAGCACGAGATCGACCACCTCGACGGGGTCCTGATCCTCGACCGGACCGTGCGCGACCAGCGCAAGGGTGCGATGCGGGCGCTGCGCGAGGGCACCAGCTACAGCCCGGAGCCCGATCCCGAGCCCGTCGATGACGGGTGAGGGTCGCCTACTTCGGCACCTCTGACTTCGCGGCCGCGATCCTCCGGCGGCTCGCGGCCGAGCCCGAGCTGCGGCCGGCGCTCGTCGTCACCCCGCCGGACCGCCGCCAGGGCCGGGGCCGGCGGCTGGCGCCGCCGCCGGCCGCCGCGGCGGCCGCGGAGCTCGGCATCGACATCCTGCGGACCGAGGCGACGGAGGCGCCGGAGGCGCTGGAGCGGATCCGCGCCGTCGGTCCCGACGTCGGCGTCGTCTGCGCCTTCGGCCAGCTGCTGCGCGAGCCGCTGCTCTCCGAGCTCGAGCTTCTCAACGTGCACTCGTCGCTGCTGCCGCGCTGGCGCGGGGCGGCGCCGATCGAGCGGGCGATCATGGCCGGCGATCCCGAGACCGGCGTCTCGATCATGCGGGTCACCGCGGGGCTCGACTCCGGCCCGGTCGCCGCCAAGGAGGCGATCGCGATCGGCGACGACGACTACGGCGCGCTCGCGTCGAGGCTCGAGGAGCTCGCCGGGCGGCTCCTCGTCGAGGCGCTCGAGCGCCACCGGCGCGGCGAGCTCGAGCTGACGCCCCAGGACGAGGACGCCGCCACCTACGCGGCCAAGATCGAGCCCGGCGATCGCCGGCTCGACCCGGCAGCGCCGGCGGTCGAGCTCGAGCGCCGGGTGCGCGCGCTGACCCCGCACATCGGCGCTTACCTCGAGCTCGCCGGGGGCGAGCGGCTCGGGGTCGTCGCGGCGCGTGCCGAGGACGGCGAGCTCGACGCGGGTACGTTCGCCGACGCCGGCGGGCTGCGGCTCGGCTGCGGCGAGGGGGTGCTGCGTCTCGTCCGCGTCCGCCCGTCCGGCGGCCGCGAGATGGACGCCGAGGCCTACCTGCGCGGCCACCCTCCGCCGCTCCTGTGAGCGAGGTGACCGCGGCCCGCGGGCTCGCCTACGAGATCCTGCGGCGCACGTTCGAGGAAGGTGCCTGGACCGATCGCGCGTTCGCCGCGGCGGCGCTCCGGCGTCACCTGGACGACCGCGAGCTCGCCCAGGCGCGGTGGCTCGCCTACGGCGCCGTCCAGCGTCGCGGGACCACCGACCACGTGATCGGAGTGCTTGCCGGGCGCCGCGGCGGCAAGGTCGACGCGGCGGCGCTCGCAGCGCTGCGGCTGGGCCTCTATGAGCTGCTGTTCTCCGAGTCCGCCGACCACGCCGCCGTCGACCAGGCGGTCGAGCTCGCGAAGCAGGGGACCCGGCGCGCGGGGCTCCCGCACGGACGGGCCCGGGCGGCGTCGGGATTCGTGAACGCGCTCCTGCGGCGCGCCGCGGCCGACCGCGCCGAGCTGCTCGCCGCGCTCGACGATTCGACTCCCGCAGGAGCGGCGGTCGCCCACTCCTATCCGCGCTGGCTGGTCGAGATGTGGTGGGAGGAGCTCGGTCCTGCCGAGGCGCGGTTGCTGATGGCGGCCATGAACGAGTCCGCCGAGGCCGCGTTTCGCGTCAACACCCTGCGCTCCGATCCGAAGGGCGTCGCCGCCGACCTGCGCGCCGCCGGGGTCGAGGTCACCGGACCCGGCTCGGGGCAAGGGCCGCTGGACCCGGTGGAGGCGCTGGTCGTCGGAGCCGCCGGGGAGCCGGTCGGGGCCCGGGTCGCCACCGGCGAGCTGGTGCCGCAGTCACGCGGCTCGCAGGCGGTCGTCGGACTGCTCGACCCGAGGCCCGGCCAGCGCGTGCTCGACCTCTGCGCCGGGCCCGGAATCAAGACCACCGCGATCGCGGCGCGGCTCGGGGACGCCGGCGAGATCGCCTCGATCGAGGCCGACCGGCGCCGGGCCGAGGAGATCGAGGCGCTCTGCGCCCGCGTCGGCGCCCGCGGCGTCCGCGTGCAGGTGGGCGACGCAACCGAGGCCGACCTCGGCTCTGGCTACGATCGAATCCTCTTGGATCCGCCCTGCTCCGACCTCGGAACGCTCGCATCGCGGCCCGACGCCCGTTGGCGCAAGTCGGCCGCCGACTGCGAGCGGCTCGCCGCTCTCCAGCGCCGCATGCTGGTCCGGGCCGCGCGGGCGCTGCGCCCGGGGGGAACGCTCGTCTACTCGACCTGCACGATCTCCGCGCGCGAGAACGAGGAGGTCGCCGGCGCCCTCGCCGAGTACGTCGGGGACGTGGCGGCCGACGACCTCGGGGCCCGGCACCCGCAGCTCGCCTCGCGGCGTGACCCGCGCTTCCTGCAGCTGCTGCCGGAGCGCGACCGGACGACCGGTTTCTTCATCGCCCGGTTCAGGCGGCGGGAGGCGCCCTGATGGCCGACGAGCGGGCGATCCAGCGCCCGGCGTGCCCGGGCTGCGGGGAGCCGTGGCTGCGGCCGACGCAGCTTCCGGGCCGCTACCGGTGCGTCTTCTGCCTGCGTCGCTACGAGCTCGTCTCGGGATGCCCGAACTGCGGCGAGCACCAGACGATGGTCCGGATGTCCGCCGACGAGGACCTGCTCTGCCAGCATTGCGGCCACTCGATGCTGAATCCCGTTTGAGCTCCGGCGCCGACAGACCAGACGCGTACTCCGGCCGCCGGGTCGCGCCGTCGATCCTCTCCGCCGACTTCGCGCGGCTCGGCGCCCAGGTCGACGAGGTGCTCGACGCCGGTGCGCGGGTGATCCACGTCGACGTGATGGATGGCCACTTCGTCCCGCCGATCACGATCGGCCCGCTGGTCGCGGCCGCGATCGCCGACCAGGTTCACGATGCGGGCGGGGCGATCGACGTCCACCTGATGATCGAGCGGCCCGAGCAGCAGATCGCCGAGTTCGCGAAGGCCGGCGCCGACTCGATCACGATCCACGCCGAGGCGACCGCCCACGCCAACCGCGCCCTCAACGCGATCCGCGAGGCGGGTTGCATGGCCGGGATCGCCCTCAACCCCGGGACCCCCGCGGCCGCGGTCTCCGAGCTCCACGGCGTCGCGGACATCGTCCTCTGCATGACCGTCAACCCCGGCTGGGGAGGGCAGCCGTTCATCTCCGCCTCGCCGGACAAGGTCCGGCGCCTCGCGGAGCTGCTGCCGGAGGCGCTGCTCGAGGTCGACGGCGGCATCGACCCGACCACCGCCGGGCCGGTGGCGGACGCCGGCGCGACGCTGTTCGTCGCGGGCTCGGCGGTGTTCGGGGCCGATGACCCGGGGGCTGCTTACCGAAAGATCGTCGAGGCGGCGGGGGCGGAGTAGCTCGGGCCGCCGGGTGTCGCGAACGCCACACGCGGGGCTCGACCGAACCGACCCTTACTGCTCGTTGTCGTCCGTCCTTTTTGAAACGTCTTGGTCAGGCGGCGTCGCCGGGGCGCTCAGCGCGCCCGCGAGCTCCTGCCACCAGGCCCGCTCGGCCGCATCCGTGCCCGGCCGCGAGACCCGGCGCGCGCACCACTCCGCCAGGCGGCGCCGGCCGCCGACCGCGAGCAGGTCGGCGCCGGTCGCCGCGTAGCGGCCGTCGGCGAGCTGGACCAGGGCGCCGCTGCCGTCGCGCCGGGTCCGCAGGCGCTGGGCCACCTGGATCTCCTCGATCGCGTCGGGATCGCCCGGGTCCCCGTCCTGCGCGATCCTCCACGGCCGCACGGAGAACACCTGCGGTGCGCCCCGCGGCGGCAGCGGCGGGGCCGCCGGCGCGCCGAGCGGCCCGTCACGCCAGCGCGCGGCGAGGGCCTGAACCTCGGGCAACGCCTCCAGCCGGGCGACGATGTGGAGCTCGTCGCCCTCCTCGATCTCGGTCGATCCGCGCGGTGGGAGCGCCGACCCGCCCCGGACGATCAGGTTGACGAGCGCCTCGCGCGGCAGCTCGAGCTCCTTGATCGTGTGGCCGGCGGCGGCGTCGCCCTCGCGCACCCGCCAGACGAACGATTCCCCGCCCAGCTCGCGGATGATCCCGGTCTCGATCAGCGGCGGTGGCAGCGTCGGCTCGTCGCTGACGACCTCGAGCCGGCGGGCGAGCGGCTCGAAGGTCGTCCCCTGGATCAGGGTCGAGGTGACGACGACGAAGAAGATCGCGTTGAAGATCAGCTCGCCGTCGCCGACCCCGGCGACGACCGGGAAGGTCGCCAGCCAGATCGGGATCGCGCCGCGCAGTCCGGCCCAGCCGAGCATCAGCCGCTCGCGGGCGTTGAACGGCGAGAGCGCGCTCGCGATCAGCGCCGCCAGCGGGCGGGCGACGAAGATCAGGGCCGCCGAGAGCAGCAGCGCGTCGCCGGCGACGTCGCCGAGCCCGCTCGGGAAGACGAGCAGCCCGAGCAGGGCGAAGAGCGAGATCTGCGCCACCCAGGCGAGTCCCTGGTGGAAGGCGATCGTCGTCTGCTTCGCCGGCACCGGACCGGTGCCGAGGATCAGGGCGGCGATGTAGACGGAGAGGAAGCCGGAGCCGTGGACGAGCTCCGGGATCCCGTAGGCGAGTGCCGCGGTCGCGATCGAAGCGACCGGGTAGAGCCCCGGGCTGGGCAGGTCGAGGTTGCGGAAGCACCAGCGCGCGCCCCATCCGATCGCGATCCCGAACGCGAGCCCGACGGCCAGCTTGAGGACGAGGGCACCGGCCATGTCGGCGATCCCGTAGTCGTCCATCTGGATCCAGTCGATGAACCCGACCACCAGCAACAGCGCGACCGGGTCGTTCATTCCCGACTCGCCCTCGAGCGCGCGGGCGACCGGCTTGCGCAGGCGCGAGTTGCGCAAGACGGCGAAGATCGCGGCGCTGTCCGTGGCCGCGACCGCCGACCCGAGCAGCAGGCCCTCGAGGGTCGAGAGGTCGAAGAGCCAGACCGCGACCATCCCGGTGATCACCGCGGTCACCACGGTCCCGATCGTCGCCAGCGAGAGCGCGGTCCCGAGCACAGGCCGGATCTCGTTCCACCCCGCGGTCAGACCGCCCTCGAACAGGATCAGGATCAACCCGATCGTGCCCAGTGTGCGGGCGAGCTCGTAGTTGTCGAAGTGAACTCCGCCCGGGCCCTCGGAGCCGACCAGCATCCCGAGCCCGAGGAACAGCAGCAGCCCCGGCACCCGGACGCGATCGGCAGCCTTCGCGGCGATCAGCCCCGACGCCAGCAGCAACCCGGCGACGAGTATCAGCTCATAGTCCGACAAAGGGGGAAGGTACCGTGCTAGCTGGCTTCGTCGGCGAGGGCGAGACCGGCCTCGACCTCCTCGGCGGCGCTCAGGCCGGGCGCGCCGGCGTCGCGCGGGTCGCGGTAGATCAACCACAGCAGGCAGAACAGGACCGCGGCGGCGCCGAGGAAGCCGACCTCGATCCGGCGGTCCGCAGCGAGCACCGGCAGCAGGCTCCAGATCAGGAAGCCGAGCGCGCACGCGCCCCAGGCCGCGGCTGCTCGCCGCGCTTGGCCTTGGGCGAGCGCCGCCTGGTTGAGCGTTGTCGCCGCCAGGTAGAGGCCCATCGCGCCGGTCACGATCAGCAGGCCGGCGCGGTCATAGGTGAAGCGATCCGAGAAGGCGGCCTGCATCAACGCCGGGCCGGCGATCGCGACCACCGCCGCGACCACGGCGGTGAAGGCGGCGATCGCGCGCAGGGTCATGTCGACCGAGACGTCGAACGCGGCCGCCGCCTCGCGACCGCCGCGTGAGCGCAGCCGGGTGAGGTGGGGGAGGAGGCTGATCGCGATTCCCTGGAAGACGAGCAGTGGAGCGCGCGCCAGCATCAGCACGTTGAAGATGTAGCCGGCCTCGGCCGCACCCTCCTCGGCCCGCACGATCAGCGGGCCACCGTTCAGGAAGATCTGCTCGCTGAGCATGATCAGCAGCACCGCGGCGGCGAACGCGCCGCCGCCGGCGAGGCCCTCCGTCGCCTCCGGCACGGCCCCCGGTGTGCGGGGCGAGGCGCGCGCGGCACGGTGGACGAAGGCGAGCGGGACCACCGCGAGCGAGAACAGCGGCGCGGCGACGATCCCGACGGCGACTGCGTCCCGCCCGGCCGCGATCCCGACCGCGACCGCGAGGGAGAACGCCATCCGCGAGAACGATTCCGAGACCAGCAGCGCCGCCAGCAACCCAAAGCGCCCTTCGCCGGCCAGATAGCCCCGCGCGAAGAAGCTGGCGGCGAAGGCGAGCACGGCGGCGAAATAGACCCAGTACAGGGTCGCCGAGCCCGAGAAGAGGTCGTTCTGCAGCGGGCCGCGGAGCGCCAGTGCGGCGACGGCGAACGAGATCGCCACGACCCCCTCGATTCGCGCCGCGGCCCGCAGCGTCGGCCCGATCGGCCGCTCGCGGGCCCGATGCTCGGCGACGCTGCGCGAGATGAACTGCTCGACCGGGCGGTGGAGGATGGAGATCGTGACGAAGGTCGCCGACCACAGAACGACGATCTCGCCGTAGGCGGTCGCGTCGAGGTTGTGCGCGGCGAGCGCGAAGAAGACGTACGTGAGAATCCCCGCGGCGCCGACGCCGGCCGAGAGCACGCCCGCCGAACGCCCGAAGCTGCGCGCCTGGGGCTCGCCGGTCATCCCCGCGCACGCTACCCGGAGGGGGCGACGATCGAGGTACACTGCGGTTGACTGACCAGTCAATCAGGAGGCCAGCAGGATGACTTTCGTCGCCACTGACGAGGATCGGGCCGATCTGCGGCGGGCCCTGGAGCTTGCCGAGGGCGGTCGCGGCCGGGTGAGCCCCAACCCGCTGGTCGGCGCGGTGATCGTCCGCGACGGCGAGACGCTCGGCGAGGGCTTTCACGCCGAGCTCGGCCACGTCCACGCCGAGGTTGCGGCGCTCGCCGACTGCCGCGAGCGCGGCAACGACCCGGCAGGGGCGACGATCTACGTCACGCTCGAGCCGTGCGCCCATCACGGCCGCCAGCCGCCCTGCACGGAGGCGATCCTCGCGGCCGGCATCGGACGGGTCGTGATCGGCTGCGACGACCCGAGCGAGAAGGCCTCCGGCCTCGGCCCCGGGATCCTCCGCGACGACGGGGTCGAGGTCGAGTTCGTCGACGGCGCCGAAGCCGCCGCCGCCCGCCTGCTGGTGCAGCCGTTCCGCAAGCATGCCCGCACCGGCCTGCCGCTCGTGACCCTGAAGTCGGCGATCAGCCTCGACGGGTTCACCGCGACGCCGGCCGGCGACTCCCGCTGGATCTCGGGGCCGCAGAGCCGGGAGCTGGTCCACCGCTGGCGCGCCGAGTCCGACGCCGTCGCGGTCGGGATCGGCACCGCGCTCGCCGACGACCCGCTGTTGACCGCTCGTGACCTCGACATTGCCGAAGTCCGCCAGCCCGCCCGCGTGGTCTTCGACTCATCGGCGCGGCTGCCCGTGGACTCGGCGCTCGTCCGCTCGATTGATCAGGCGCCGCTCTACGTGTTCGTCGAGGCGAGGGCCGACGACGCGCGTACCGCGGCCCTGCGGGACGCCGGCGCCGAGGTGATCGAGCTCGCCGGTGACCGCGATCGGCGGCTCGCCGACGCGCTCGCCGAGCTCGGCCGCCGGGGAGTCACCTCGCTGCTGGTGGAGGGTGGCGCCGAGCTCGCCGGCTCCCTGCTCGCGGCCGGCGAGGTCGACGCGCTGTGCGTCTTCGTTGCGCCGACGGTGCTCGGCGCGGGCCTGCCGCTCGCCCGCGGCACCGGGTTCGAGCGCGTCGCCGACGCCATCGAGCCGCTCACCGTCGAGTGGGAGCGAAGCGGCGAGGACATGCTCGCCCGCGCCCGCCTGAGGGAGTGGTGAGCGGCTGATGTTCACCGGGATCGTCGAAGAGGTGGGCGTCGTCCAGGCGATCTACGCCGGCGAGGCCGGGACCCGGCTCGCGATCGGATCGAGCTTCGCGGACGAGCTGCGCCAGGGCGACTCGGTCTCGGTCGAGGGCGTCTGCCTCACGGCGACCACGCTGGAGGGCGACGCCTTCGGGGCCGACGTGATGAACCAGACGCTGTCCTTGACGACCCTCGGCGCCCTCGAACCGGGCTCGCGCGTGAATCTGGAGCCGGCGCTGAAGGCCGGAGACCCGCTCGGCGGCCACATCGTCCAGGGCCACGTCGACGGGGTCGGCGAGGTCCGCTCGGTGTCCGACGACGGCTTCGCGCGCCGGGTGCGGGTCGGCGTCCCTGACGGCCTCGAGCGCTACCTGGTCGAGCACGGGTCCGTGACCGTCGCCGGCGTGAGCCTGACGGTCGCCGCGCTGGACGAGGACTGGTTCGAGGTCTCGCTGATTCCCGAGACCCTCGAGCGGACCACGCTCGGCGGTTTGCAAGACGGCGCCCGGGTAAACCTGGAGCTCGATGTCGTCGCCCGCTACGTCGAACGGCTTCTAGGCTTCAAGATGAAAGAGAGCGATTGATGTCGGAGCGCATTGCATCGAACCCTGGCGCCAGCGGACGCGAAGCGGAGCAGGCGACAGGAGTTTTTTCGACGATCGAGGAGGCGATCGATGACATCCGCCGGGGGCGGATGGTGGTCGTCTGCGACGACGAGACGCGCGAGAACGAGGGCGACCTGACGATGGCCGCCCAGTTCGCGACCCCGGAAGCGATCAATTTCATGGCGAAGGAAGGCAGGGGGCTGATCTGCCTGACGCTGACCGGCGAGCGCTGCGACGAGCTCGGCCTCAACCTGATGGCGGCCAAGAACGAGGCGCCGCTGCAGACCGCGTTCACCGTCTCGGTCGAGGCGCGTGAGGGGGTCACCACAGGGATCTCGGCCGCCGACCGCGCGCACACGATCCAGGTCGCGATCGACGCGCGCTCGACGCCGGAGTCACTGGTTCAGCCGGGGCACGTGTTCCCGCTGCGAGCCAAGGACGGCGGGGTTCTGGAGCGCGCCGGTCAGACCGAGGCGGCGGTCGACCTCGCCCGGCTCGCCGGGCTGAACTCGGCCGGGGTGATCTGCGAGATCATGAACGACGACGGGACGATGGCCCGGGTGCCGGACCTCGTCCCGTACTGCGAGCGGCATGGGCTGAAGATGATCACGGTCGCCGACCTGATCGCCTACCGGCGGCGGACCGAGCGGCTGGTCGAGCGCGTCGTCGCCACCAAGCTGCCGACGGCGTTCGGGGAGTTCACCGCGGTCGGCTACCGCTCGCTGCTCGACGAGAAGCACCACGTGGCGATGGTCAAGGGCAACGTCGCCGGCGCCGACGACGTGCTCGTCCGCGTGCACTCCGAGTGCCTGACCGGCGACGTCTTCCACTCGCTGCGCTGCGATTGCGGCGAGCAGCTCGAGGCGGCGATGGCGATGATCGAGCGCCAGGGCAGCGGCGTGCTCCTCTACCTCTCCCAGGAGGGGCGCGGGATCGGGCTGCTCAACAAGCTGCGCGCCTACAAGCTCCAGGAGGAGGGGCTCGACACGGTCGACGCCAACCTCAAGCTCGGCCTGCCCGCAGACCTGCGCGACTACGGGATCGGCGCCCAGATCCTCGTCGACCTCGGGCTGACCAGCATTCGCATCCTCACCAATAACCCGAAGAAGATCCACGGGCTCGAGGGGTACGGCCTCTCGGTCGCCGAGCAGGTCCCGATCCAGTCGGTCCCCAACCCGCACAACGAGGAATACCTGAACGCGAAGCGCGACAAGATGGGTCACGTCCTCCACCACCAGGGCCTGCCGTTCGACGAGGAGCTGATCCACGACGAGCACGAGGAGGACCTTGACCGACCCTGACGGCAGCGGACGCGAAGCGGAGCAGCCGGCAGGCATTGGTTCCGGCGAAGCCGAGGAGGTGGGCGGGCATTTGAGCGGCGACTACGCAGTAGTCGTCGCGGTCTTCTATGAGGACCTCGCCGAGCGGCTCGTGAACGGGGCCACCGAGGCGTTCGTCGAGCACGGCGTCGGCGCTGCCTCGATCCAGACCTACGAGGTTCCGGGGGCGTTCGAGCTCCCGTTCGCGGCGAAGCTGTGCGCGGAGAGCGGGCGGTTCGCCGGGGTCGCGTGCCTCGGGGTCGTGATCCGCGGCGAGACCGACCACTACGACTACGTCTGCTCGGAGGCCGCGCGGGGGATCCAGGACGTCCAGCTTTCGACCGGCGTCCCCTGCGCTTTCGGGGTGATCACCTGCGACACCCGCGAGCAGGCCGAGGCGCGCGCCGGCGGCGACAAGCGCGACCAGGGCCGCCATGCGGCCGAGGCGGTGCTCGCCGCCGCCGAGCTCCGCGCCTCGGTCGGCTCGTAGCTCGCTACCATCACGCATCCGATGGCCAAGGTCTGCTTCAGCTGCGGCAAGGGTCCGGCGTTCGGGAACTCGCGCAGCCACTCGATGGTCGCCACCAGGCGGCGCTTCAACCCGAACCTCCAGAAGGTGAGGATCGACGACGACGGCCGACCCCGCCGCGTGTACGTCTGCACCCGCTGCCTGAAGGCCGAGCGGGTCATCAAGCACGCCTAGAACAACTCCCGCCACGTCCTCCGCTCCCGCTCGAATCAATTGTCCGCGGCTACGCCGCGGACTTCCTCTTCTGCTCCCGCGTCCGGGCGTGCGGGGCGGGCCTTCGACGCTCACGATCTGACAGTGGGAGTAGGCTCCCGCGCCGTGCCGGACTCATCGATCGTTCGCTTCCGCAAGGTCGTCGGCGTGGCTCTCGCCCACCTCGAGGAGCGGCGCGAGGAGATCAACGACCTCAACGTCTTCCCCGTCGCCGACGGCGACACCGGCGACAACATGGCGCTGACGATGCGCCACGTGCTCGACGAGCTCGACCAGCTCGAGCGCGATTCGGCGAACGGCGATCCGCGGCGGCCGGAGATCGTTCGCGAGGTCGCGCGCGCGGCGCTGATGGGCGCCCGCGGCAATTCCGGCGTGATCCTGAGCCAGATCGTCCGCGGCGCCGCCGAGAAGGTGGCGACCCCGCCGGGCCGGCTGATCGACCCCGAGCTGATCGAGGCGGCACTCACGAACGCCGCCGACCGCGCCTACGCCTCCGTCCGCGAGCCCGCCGAGGGCACGATGCTGACGGTGATCCGATGCATGGCCGAGGCCGTCGCCGAGCGCCGCGCTCAGTGGGAGCAGCAGCGGCTCTCGCCCGAGGCGACGGCGGACGAGCAGAACGCGATGCTCGCCGAGATGATGGCTGTCGCGCTGTTCGCCGGCGAGGAGGCGGTTCGCCACACGCCCGAGCAGCTCGACGTGCTCGCCGAGGCCGGGGTCGTCGACGCCGGAGCGCTCGGGCTCGTCGTGATCATCCGCGGGATGATCGCCGGGCTTGCCGGCGAGCAGCTCCAGCTGCCCGAGATCCCGCACTACGCCGCGGCCAGGCTGGACCAGGTCCACCACGCCGACTCCGAGTTCCGCTACTGCACCAACTTCATCGTCACCGGCGTCGGGCTGGAGGGCGAGTCGTTCGTCGCCGGGCTCGAGGGGCTCGGGAACTCGGTGCTCGTGGTCGGGGACGAGGCGACGATCAAGGTCCACGTCCACACCGACGACCCCGACGCGGCGAAGGCGCTGTTCACCGGGGCCGGCGACGTCACGCACGAGGACATCGCCGACATGCATGAGCAGGTCGCCGACCAGCGGGCCCGGCTCGCGTCGGGCCGCTCCGGCGTGGTCGCGGTCGCCAGCGGCGACGGGATGCGGTCCCTGTTCCGGGGCCTCGGCGCCACGGTCGTCGACGGCGGCCCGACGCTCAACCCGCCGACCAAGGACCTGTTGACCGGGATCGAGGCTTGTCCCGCCGACGAGGTCGTCGTGCTGCCGAACAGCGGCAACGTGCTGATGACCGCCGAGGAGGCGGCGCGGCTGGCCGCCAAGTCGGATCGCAAGGTGGTCGTCGTCGCCTCCGAGTCGCAGCAGGCGGCGCTCGCGGCGCTGGTCGAGTTCGACCCCGACGAGGACGCGGACGCGAACGCCGAGCGCCTGCGCGGCGGGCTGGCGACGATCCGTGTGGGCGCGGTCGCCCCCGCGGCCCGCGACGACGCCGACGGCCGCTTTCGTCGTGGCGACTCGGTCGGTTTCGCCAATGGCGAGCTGGTCGCCTGGGGCGGGGCCGGCTCAACCCTGATCGCGACGATCGCGGCGCTCGCCGACGGGGCCGAGCTCGTCACCGTGATCGAGGGGGCCGAGGCCCCGGTACCGCTTGCCGAGCTCGAGCTCGAGCTTCCCAACGGCGCCGAGCTCGAGCTGCAGCGAGGCGGCACCGCGAACTACTCGTGGCTGATCGCCACGCAGTAATGGAGACGGCGGGCCGGTGACCCTGCTCGACGAGGCGATCGAGGCGCACGGCGGGATCGAGCGATGGGCGGCGGTGCGTGCGATCCGCGGCCGGGTTCGCTCCGGCGGCCTGCTGATCCGCACCCGAGTGCCGGGCAACGCCTTTCGCGACGTGCGGCTCGAGGTCGCGGGCGCCGAGCCGGTCGGCTCGGCGACGCCCTTTCCGCGCGACGGCCAGCGTGCCGTGTACGACCACGGAGCGGTCCGGGTAGAGACTCTCGACGGTGAGGTGCTCGAGTCTCGCGAGCATCCGCGGGAGCTGTTCTTCGGCCGCAGCGGACTGCGCCGCAACCTCCGCTGGGACGCGCTCGACTCGATCTACTTCGCCGGCTACGCCTGGTGGAACTACCTCAGCGTGCCCTTCCTGCTCGCCCGCGACGACGTTCGCGTGCACGAGATCGAGCCCTGGCGCTCGAAGGGCGGCGAGACCTGGCGCCGGCTCGAGGCGCACTTCCCGGAGCAGATCGACACCCACTCCGAGCGCCAGCTCTTCTACTACGACTCCGACCTGCGGCTGCGCCGCCACGACTACACCGCCGAGGTTGTCGGCGGCTGGGCCCGGGCGGCGCACATGTGCGCCGACCACGCGGAGGTCGACGGCCTCGTCTTCCCGACCCGGCGCTGGGTGCGCCCGGTCGGCCCGGGCAACCGGCCGCTGCCGTTCCCGACGCTGGTATCTCTGCAACTCTCCGAGATCGAGGTTCGATGAGCGAACGAACGAAGCCACTGCTCTGGCACATCCCCGTCTCGCACTACAGCGAGAAGGCGCGCTGGGCGCTCGCCCACAAGGGCATCGACCACGACCGCAAGTCGCCGGTCCCCGGCGCGCACATCGCCTACGCGCTGTGGCTGACCCGCGGGGCCCACATGACCTTCCCGGTCCTGACGCTCGACGGTCGCAACATCGGCGACTCGACCGCGATCATCGCGGCGCTCGAGCAGCGCCGGCCGGATCGCCGGCTTTACCCCGAGAACCCCGCCGAACGCCGCCGGGCGCTCGAGATCGAGGACTTCTTCGACGAGGAGCTCGGCCCGCAGATCCGTCTACTGGTCTGGCACGTGCTGCGCACCGACCGCGAGCGGATGGAGCAGCTCGGCTACACGATGATCCCGCCAGCCGTGCGCGACCGGGATTTCGCGCGGGCCGCGGCCGGTCGCTTCGGCTCCGTCTACACCCAGCTGCGCTTCCGGGTCGCCGACGACGGCAAGGCCGCGGCTGCACAGGCCAAGGTCGTCGAGGCGCTCGATCGGCTCGAGGCCGAGCTCGAGGCGAATGGCAACGGCGAGTTCCTGGTCGGCGACTCGTTCTCGGTGGCCGACCTGACCGCGGCGGCGCTCCTCTACCCGATCGTCAACCCGCCCGAGGGCCCGCGGATCATCCCTAACGGCAACCCGGAGCTCGAGGAGTTCTTCGGGCCGCTTCGGGAGCGCCCTGGAGGGGTATGGATCGGGGAGATGTTCGCCCGCCACCGCAAGCCGGTGCCCGAGCGAGCGGCGGTCCGAGCGACTACCAGCCCTCGGTACCGGGCTCGCCCTTGAACGGGCCCTCGATCTCGTCGGTGACCCAGCCGCCGTAGAAGCTGCCGCCCTGCGGGCGGACTCGCTCGTCGCCGAGGTAGGCGGCGTCGACGCGACCGGCGTAGAACGCGATGTGATCGCGTAGCGCGGCGAACGCGTCGCGGGGCTCCGGGTAGTACCAGGCGGCCGCCTCGGAGCGGCTGCCACCGGCCTCGAGGTCGAAGTAGGAGGCCCGGCCCTTCCATTCGCAGAAGGTGTGTTTCGAGGGGACCGCGGTCAGCAGCTCGGTGCGAACGTCGTCGGCGGGGACGTAGACGGTCGGCGGGCTTGCCGTCTCGAGCACGCGCAGCGCCCGGTCGGACTCGGCGACGACCTCCCCGCCGTGCTCGATCCGGATCCGGCGGTCGAGCGCCTCGATCCGCGGCGGGCGCGGGTAGTCCCAGACGGATTCCTTCGGGCGCGCGGGTGAGCTCACGAGATCCGGACGATCGCCTCGATCTCGACCGGGACGTCGAACGGCAGCTGCGCGGCGCCGATCGCCGAGCGAGCGTGGCGCCCGGCGGGATCGCCCCAGAGCTCGAGCACGAGGTCGGTGAAGCCGTTGATCACCGCCGGCGGCTTGTCGAATCCCGGCGCGCACTGGACGAGGCCCAGCGCCTTCACCCACTCGAGCACCCGGTCGAGGTGGCCGAGCTCCCGGTTCAGCGAGGCGAGGATCGAGAGCGTCGTCAGCCGCGCCGCCTCCTGGCCCTGCTCCAGGGTCAGCTCGCCGCCGACGCGGCCGGTCATCAGCACCTCGGAGCCGTCGGTCGGCAGATGCCCGGAGACGTAGGCGTGCTCGCCGCTCACCTTGACGAGGTCGAACTTGAACTCGACCCCGGGTGGGGCGGCGAACGGCTGGGGCAGCTCCAGCCCCAGCTCCTCGAGTCGATCGTCGATCCGTCCCATCGGACCCCCAATCTAGCCTGTGCTCCGAATTGAGCATTCCCCGCGCGATCGGCTCCGGTGAGCCCCAGGACCGCGACACGCTGCGCGCCGCGGAGCTGCGCTCGCTGCCGCGCCCGAGTCGGCTGGAGGCGCCGATCTCGTCGCTGAAGGGAGCGGGCCCGAAGCTCGCCGCGGCGGCGGCGGAGATCGGGATCGAGACCGTCGGCGATTTGCTCTGGCACGTGCCGCGCGGCCACACCGACCGCGCCGGGGTGCGCGAGGTCGCCGACCTGGCGATCGGCGAGCAGGCCACGGTGATGGTCAGCGTCCGCGCCGCCGCTCGAGTGCGACCGACCCGGCGGCGCAACCTGCGCCTGGTCGAGGTCTCGGTCGCCGACGAGAGCGGGCCGATGAAGGCCGTCTGGTTCAACCAGGCCTACCTCGCCGAGCGCCTGCGGCCGGGCACCCGGCTGCTGCTCAACGGCAAGCTCGATCGCTCCGGATTCCGGGTCGCCACCCACGAGTTCCTGAGCGGGACCGGGCCGATCGCGGGAGCGGGCCTGCACACGACCGGGATCGTCCCGAAGCACGGGGCGACCCGCGACCTGTCGGCGAAGCGGCTGCGCGAGTGGGTCTTCCAGGCGGTCGGCCGCGCCGGCGACGCGATCGAGTCGCTGCCCGCCGAGATCCGTGCCCGGCGGCGGTTCGGTGGAGAGGCCGACGCCCTGCGGTGCGCCCACTTCCCCGACTCCGCCGAGCAGGCGAGCGCGGCCCGCGACCGGCTCGCGTTCGAGGAGCTCTGCCTGCACCAGGGGGCGCTGGCGATGCGCCGCGGCGCCCGGCGCAGCGCCCGCCCGGGAATCCCGATCGGACCGCCCGGCCAGCTCGTCGCACGCTGGCTCGACTCGCTGCCGTTCGAGCCCACCGCGGGCCAGCTCCAGGCCTTCGACGAGCTCGACGCCGACCTTGCCGCCGGGCAGCCGATGCAGCGGTTGCTGATGGGCGAGGTGGGCAGCGGCAAGACGATCGTCGCCGTCTACGCGATGCTGCGCGCGCTCGAGGCCGGCCACCAGGCCGCGATGATGGCGCCGACCGAGACGCTGGCCGAGCAGCACGCGCTGACGCTCGACTCGCTCCTCGCCTCGGCGGCGATCCCGTTTGCGCTGCTCACCGGGGCGACGCCGGCGGCGCGGCGGCGCGAGACCCTGGATCGGCTCGCCAGCGGCGAGCTCGGGCTGGTGCTCGGGACCCACGCGCTGATCGAGCCCGACGTCCGCTTCGCGTCGCTCGCGGTCTGCATCGTCGACGAGCAGCACCGCTTCGGGGTCCGCCAGCGGGCGGCGCTCGACGCCAAGGGCCCCGGGGACGCCGCCCCGCACGTCCTCCACATGACCGCCACCCCGATCCCCCGCACGCTCTCGCTCACCGCCTACGGTGACCTCGATGCGACGACGATCCGCGAGCTGCCCGCCGGGCGGCGGCCGGTGAAGACCTGGGTCGTCGGCGAGGAGAAGCGCGCCGGCGCCTACGGGTTCATTCGCGACCGCCTCCGCGAGGGCCGTCAGGCGTACGTCGTCTGCCCGCTGGTCGCCGACTCGGAGAAGCTGCAGGCGAAGGCCGCCGGCGCCGAGGCCGAACGGCTGCGCGCCGGCGAGTTCGCCGACTTCGAGGTCGGCCTCCTGCACGGGCAGATGTCGTCGCGCGAGAAGGTGCGGACGATGGAGGAGTTCGTCGCCGGCCGGCTCGACGTGCTCGTCGCGACGACCGTGATCGAGGTCGGGATCGACGTCCCGAACGCGACCGTGATGCTGATCGAGGGCGCCGAGCGCTTCGGGCTCTCGCAGCTACACCAGCTGCGCGGGCGGGTCGGGCGCGGCGCCCACGAGAGTCAGTGCATCCTGTTCGCCAAGGTCGAGGGTCAGTTCGCGAAGCGCCGCATGGAGGCGATCGAGCGCTCCAGCGACGGCTTCGAGCTCGCCGAGGTCGACCTCACCCTGCGCGGCGAGGGCGAGATCCTCGGCACCCTTCAGCACGGCCTGCCCCGCTACCGGGTCGCCGAGCTGCCCGAGGATGCCGAGCTGCTCGCCGCGGCGCGGGCGGAGGTGATCGCGATGCTCGAGACACATGGGAGCCTCGAGGCACCTGAGCTCGGTCCCTTCCTCGACGCGGCCCGGGCGCGGTTCGGGGATGAACGGGTAGAGGGGATCGCCGCCTGATGCGGATTACCGGCGGTCGACTCGGCGGGCGCAAGCTGCTCTCGCCGCCCGCCAGGTCCCGCGACGTGCGCCCAACCTCCGACCGTGCCCGCGAGACCCTGTTCGCGGTCCTCGGCGACGTCTCCGACCTCAGCGTCCTCGACCTCTTCTGCGGCACCGGGGCGCTGGCGTTCGAGGCGATCTCGCGCGGCGCCGACTCGACGGTGCTCGTCGACCGCGCTCCCGCCCTCGCACGACGCAACGCGGAGGCGCTCGGGATCGCCAACCGCTGCGAGATCGTCCGGTCCGACGCGATCCGCTACCTCGAGCGGACCGACGAGCGCTTCGGCCTCGTCTTCGTCGACCCGCCGTATAAACTCGCCGACCGCCTTGCGTCGCAGCTCGCGAAACATCTGCCGCCGCGTCTTGCCCGCTATTCCCGCCTCGTGGTCGAGAGCTCGGCCCGCCGTCCGCTCGAGGTCGATCTGCCCGAGCGGACCTTCGAGCTCGTCGACGAGCGGCGGATCGGCGAGGCGCTGATCCGCATCCATCAGAGGCGATGAACCCGAGCGCGAAGATCGCGGTCTGCCCCGGCAGCTACGACCCGGTGACCAACGGCCACATGGACATCATCGGGCGCGCGTCGAAGGTGTTCGACAAGATCGTGATCGGCGTGGTCGGCAACGCGCCGCGCAAGACGGGCCACCTGTTCACGCCGGAGGAGCGAGTGGAGCTGATCGAACAGGCGCTCGCGGAGAACGGGTTCGGGAACGTCGAGGTGCGCATCTTCCGCACCCTCCTGGTCGAGTTCGCGCGAGAGTGCGGGGCGACCGCGATCGTCAAGGGACTGCGGGCGATCTCGGACTTCGAGTACGAGTTCGAGATGAACCAGCTCAATCGGCAGCTCGCCGACGACATCGAGTCCGTGTTCATCCTCGCTTCCCCCGGATACAGCTTCATCCGCTCGAGCGGGGTGAAGGAGATCGCGGCCTTCGGTGGCGACGTCTCCGAGCTCGTGCCGCCGCACGTGGCGACGGCGCTGATGGAGCGGGCCGGGCGCGACGAAACGCCTTGAGCGCGGCTGGTTCGCTGGGCAGGAGCTTGCAAGAAGGCGCCGAAACTCGGCTTCTAGCAGCCCTTCCGTGCCCGGCCGCGTAAGCTTCCACGACCGCTTATGGACGTCCTGGTTCTCATCGACAAACTCGACGATCTGATCCACAACGCGCGGCCCGTGCCGCTCACGGATCAGGTGCGCGTCGATCGCGAGGAGATCTACGATCTCCTCGACCAGATGCGTGCCACGATCCCAGAGGAGATCAAGCAGGCGCGCTGGATCGTCAAGGAGCGCCAGGAGATGCTCGCCGAAGCGAAGCGCGAGGCCGAGCGGGTGGTCAAGGAGGCGCGCGACCAGCAGGAGCGGCTGATCTCCAACGAGGAGGTCTACAAGCAGGCCGAGCGCGCCGCCGAGGAGATCATCGAGGACGCCCGTGAGACCGAGCGCCAGATTCGCCTCGGGGCCGAGGACTACGCGGACGAGATCCTCTCGACGCTCGAGGTCAACCTCGAGAAGTTCCTCTCCGCCGTGCAGCGCGGCCGCGACCGGCTCGCCGGCCGCGACGAAGAGCCCGTCGAAGTTCAGTAACCACACCGACGGCTGCTCGGCTTCGCCTCCGCTGCCGTCGGGTTAGGGTCCCTGCCCTCGCATTCGACTGGGAGGAGCAGGCGATGGGTGAGCGGTGGTTCAGCGACGAGGAATTGGCCGACATGGCGCGACCGACGATGGAGCGCGCGATCGAGGCGATCGACGCCGGCGACCCGGAGGCGGCGAAGCGGCTCTGCGAGTCGATGAAGCACGAGTCGCAGTTCATGCACGACCTGCTGGTCGACGGGGTTGCCGGGCTGATCTCGTTCGTGAAGGAGAAGCTCGGCGACGACGGGGTCGAGGAGGCGTGGGAGTACTCGCTCGAGCGCAGCTGGCGCAAGCCCGTCGAGACGATCGACAAGCTCGACCGCAGGACGGTGGCCGAGGCGCTGGCCGCGACCTGGCGCGCCCACTCGACCAGCGGGGTCGGGCCCAACCCGGGCGCCTTCGAGATCGACGAGGACGACGAGAAGCTGACCTTCACGATGAACCCCTGCGGATCGGGCCAGCGACTGTGGCGCAACCGCCGCTACGGGCCGGACGGCTGGGGCGTGACCGACGAGGCGCACTCGTGGAGCTATGAGCGCGAGGGCTTCCCGCTCTACTGCACCCACTGCGCGTTCATGAACGAGACGCTGCCGATCCGCTGGATCGGCCACCCGGTCTATCCCTCCGACCCGCCGGAGGACTTCGACCGCGATCCCTGCACCTGGTACTGGTACAAGGACCCGGCCGACATCCCCGAGCGGCACTTCGCGCGGCATGGGCTCAGCCGCGGCGACTGACCCGCCGGACGCGGGGGCGTTGCGGGAGGTCCTCGCCGAGCTCGGCGAGGATCCCGGCGAGCTCGAGCTGAAGGAGATCGAGGGCGGAGCGTCGCGCCAGACGTTCCTGGTCGCGGCCGGCGGAGAGCCGCGATGGGTCCTGAGGCGCGAGCCGGCCAAGGGGATGTCGTTCGCGCCGCTCGAGCTCGAGCTGCGGGCGATCGCCGCCGCCGATCTCGCCGGGGTTGCGGTGGCACCGACCGTGGCGGCTGAGCCCGCCGGCGGGCGCTTCGGATCGGGAGCCGGCTATCTGATGGAGTTCGTCGAGGGGACCTCGATCGCCCCGCGCGTGCTGCGCCGCGAGGAGCTCGCGACCGCGCGCGAGCGGCTGCCGGGGCAGCTCGCCGCCGCCCTCGCGCAGATCCACTCGGTTCCGGCGGGCGAGGTCGAGGGCCTCGCCGGCGGCGCCGACCCGGCGCTCGAGGCGTGCGACTTGTGGGAGGCGGCACTCGACGAGATCGGCGAGCCGCTGCCCGGGGTCGAGGCGGGGCTGCGGTGGCTACGGCTCAACCCGCCCGAATCCGTCGCCCCGACCCTGGTTCACGGCGACTTCAGGCTCGGCAACCTGATCGTCGACGAGCACGGGCTCGCCGCCGTGATCGACTGGGAGCTCTGCCACGCCGGCGACCCGGCCGAGGACCTCGCCTGGCTTCAGATCCGCTCCTGGCGGTTCGGCAACGACGACCGGCCGATCGCCGGGCTCGGCGAGCTCGAGCCGTTCCTGGCCGCCTACGAGATGGCGGGCGGGACCCCGCCGGATCCCGGGCGGCTGCGCTGGTGGGAGGCGATGGGCAACGTCAAGTGGGCGGTGATCTGCGCTCGCCAGGCGCACGACCACCTGACGGGCGCGCGTCCTTCGGCCGAGCTGGCGTCGCTCGGCAGGCGGATCTGCGAACCGGAGTGGGACCTGCTGGACCTGCTGGCCAACCCTGACGGCAGCGGACGCGAAGCGGAGCAGCCGGCAGGAGGTGTTCAGTAGTGCAGGACCGCCCGACCGCGCCGGAGCTGCTCGACGCGATGGCCGCGAAGCTGTTCGGCGAGGTGCGGGAATGGGTGCCGAGGGAGCGGCGGTTTCAGGTGCTGGTGCTGGCGAATCTGTGCGCGGTGATCGCACGCGAACTCCGCGCTGGGGAGGGACCGGAGGCCGCCGACCTCGAGCTGTTCAAGGGACTGGGCAGTGAGGGGGAGGATGCTCGGGGCGCCGCCGCCGATCTGGCGGCGCGCATCCGCGCCGGGGAGTTGGATGAGGGGTTGGGTGAGGTCATCGTGAGCATGCGCGAGCACGTGGCGCGCAAGCTCGAGATCGCGCGCCCGGGATACACCGGTTCCTGACGGCGGTTGGTCGGTTTGGTACCCCATGGGGTACCAAAGGCACCAACCCCTGCTCAGCCGCCCCCCTTATTGCCCGACCTGGTCAGCGAGAACGTGTTCAGCGAGATCCCGCCGTCGATCGCGATCGCCTCGCCCGTGACGTAGCCCGCCTCCTCGCTGCCCAGGTACGCCGCCAGCGCCGCGACCTCATCCGGCTCGGCCATCCGGCCGCTCGGCAGGGTTTCGAGCAGGCGCTCGCGGATCTCCTCGGGCATCGCAAGCACGTTCTCGGTCGCCACCAGCCCCGGGAGGATCGCGTTGGCGGTGATCCCGCGGCGGACGTTCTCGGCCGCGACCGTCCTCATCAGTCCGAGCAGCCCAGCCTTCGATGCCGCGTAGGCTGACTGCCCGGGGAGGCCGGAGCGGGCGGCGCCGGAGGAGATCACGACGATCCGCCCGTAGCGGCGCTCGCGCATGCCAGGCAGGCAGGCAGCGATGACGCGGAAGGCGCCGGTCAGGTTGACGTCGATGTCGCGCTGCCACTGCTCGGGCGTCATCCGGTGGGCCGGCGCGACCGTGTCCGTGATCGCGGCGTTGGAGACGCAGACGTCGATCTCGCCGAGCTCGGGGATCTCGCCCGCGGCGACGTCGAAGCGCAGGTCGCAGCCCTCGTCGCGGTCGGCGGTGACGACCTCGAGCCCGTCGGCGCGCAGCCGCGCGGCGATCGCGGCGCCCAGACCACGGGCTGCGCCCGTTACAAAGGCGCGCCGCCTCCTCCGCTTCGCGTCCGGGGGCGGCACGGTCGGCGCCACTACTCGAGCTCCGTCTCGTGCTCGCCCGCGCGCCCGGCGTCGGTCTTCTCGTAGAAGCGGTTGAGCAGCGCCATCGTCTCCTCGGGATCGGCGCAGGTGTAGGCGTTCCAGGCCTCGGTGCGGAGTTGGGCGTCGAGCGGCTGGCCGATCACGTCGAGGATCGTCTGCTTCGCCGAGCGCACCGCGCGCTGGGAGTTGCGCAGGATCTGCTTCGCGACCGTCTCGGCCTCGGTGAGCAGGTCATCGTGGGGGACGACCTTGGTGACCAGCCCCCACTCGAGCGCCTGGCGCGCGTCGACCGGCTCGGCCGTCAGCAGCATGTGGGAGGCGACCCCGACCCCGCATGCGTTCACCAGGCGCACGAGCCCGCCGTCGCCGTGGTGGTAGCCGCGTCGCGCCTCGAAGGAGCCGAACATCGCGCGGTCGGAGGCGATCCGGATGTCGCAGGCGAGCGCGGTCTCGAGCCCGCCGGCGAGCGCCCACCCGTTGACGGCGGCCACGATCGGTTTCGGGATCCGGTGCATGCCACGGGTGATGCCGTTGAGGCCAAGCTCGACGATCCCGCGGATCTCGCGCGGCGTGGCGCTCTCGATCAGCGGCGGGATGTAGGTCTTCAGGTCGGCGCCGGCGCAGAACGCCTCGCCGGCGCCCGTCAGGATCGCGACGTCGACCGAGTCGTCGTCGCGGAAGTCGGCGAACGTCTCGATCATCAGCCGGTGGACGTCGGGGTCGACCGCATTGCGAGCCTCCGGCCGGTTGATCGTCACCCAGGCGATCCGGTCGCGCTTCTCGTACAGGACCTTGCTCATCGCTCTCCTCTCGTCGTCACTCGTAGACCGCGCGGATCACGGCCAGGTCGTCGGCCTCCCACACCACCTCGCCGCCGCACCACTCGGCCTGTTCGGCCGCGGCCGAGGGAAAGTCGAAGCCTTCGGTCAGCGAGGCGATCCGACGCTCCGGGTCCACGGTCACCACGTCGCCGATCACCAGCGAGCGCGCCTCGGAGCGCACCCGCCGGAACAGGTCGCGCTTCCCATCGGCGTCGAGGTGATGGACCGAGAGCACCGCGATGACCAGGTCCCAGGGGCCGTCGGGCAGCGGGTCCTCCATCCGCCCGAGCCTCAGGTCCTCCCAGCCGAGCTGACGGGCCTTGAACACCATCTCGGGCGTCGAGTCGAGGCCGGTGATCCGGACGTCGGGGTAGCGGTCGAGCAGCCGCTGCGTGGTCTCCGCGGTGCCGAAGCCGAGCTCGAGCGCGCGTTGGGGGGCGAATGGGATCGCGTCGATCGTCCGCTGCTGGAGCTCGTCGTAGCGGGGGACGTCGGCGCGAATCATCTCCGCGTACGTCTCGGGGGTGAAGTGGAACTGCTTCGGGGCGTCGTCGGCGGAGCTCATTGCGGCGCTAATCTCGATCTCGGATCCGGATGGCGGCTTATACAACCATTGAGCTGGCGCGGATCGCGCCGTCGCCGGGAGATGGCAAGCGACTCGAGCTCGAGCTCGAGCCGGGTGAGGTTGCGCTCGGCGGCCACGAGTACGAGTTCTCGCCGCCGCTGGTGCCCGCGCGGCTGGACGTCTCGCGGACGGCGAGCGGCTTCGCACTCCGCTTGGCGTTCTCCGGTGAGGTCGCCGGCCCCTGCGTGCGCTGCCTGGAGCGGGCTCAGGTCGAGGTCGCGGTCGAAGCGCGAGAGGTCGACCAGCCGGGCACCGACGACGAGGAGCTGCGCAGCCCGTACGTCACCGAGGGCGAGCTCGACCTCGCCGCCTGGGGCCACGACTCGTTCGTGCTCGCGATGCCCGCGCGGCTGCTGTGCCGGCCCGACTGCGCGGGCCTCTGCCCGGTCTGCGGCGAGTCGCTCAACGACGCCGAGCCCGGCGCCCACGACCACCCGCGCGAGCCCGATCCGCGCTGGGACAAGCTGCGCGAGCTGCAGTAACGCCGCTACCATTCCGCACCCCGATGGCCGTCCCGAAGAAGCGAACCTCCTCGCAACGCCGCGACAAGCGGCGCGCGAACCACACCGCGGCGAAGCCGCGGGTGAACGAGTGCCCGCGCTGCCACAGCCCGCGGCTGCCGCACCGCGTCTGCCCCGTCTGCGGTACGTACGCAGGGCGCGAAGTGATCTCGCACGAGATCGGCGAACCCGACTCGCCGGGCACCTCGGAATAGGTCCATGACAACCGTCGCCCTCGATGGCCGCGGGGCGGAGCGGGGGGCCGAGGCGATCGTGCCCGGCGTCCGCTCGGCGGCCGCGGACGGGATCGCGGTCCGGGTGTTCGGCGACCCGGCGGAGCTCTCCGAGCTCGAGGGAGTCGCCGGCGTCGAGCTGCTCGAGGCCTCGGCGCAGATCACCAATGACGACGACCCGGTCGGCGCCGTGCGGGCGACGCCCGAGGCCTCCATCGTGGTTGCGGCGGCCGACGTCGCCGCGGGCCGTTCCGACGCGCTCGCCAGTCCCGGCCCGACCGGGGCGACGATGACCGCGGCCCTCTTCGCGCTCCGCCGTACGCATGGCGTCCGCCGCCCCGCGCTCGCCGTGCAACTCGCCGTCCCCGGCCGCGACGGTCCGCCCAGCCTGCTGCTCGACGTCGGCGCGAACGCCGACGTGCGGGCGAGCGACCTGGTCCAGTTTGCCTTCCTCGGCGCCGCCTTCAGCCGGGCGGTGCTCGGGATCGAGGCGCCGCGCGTCGCGCTGCTCTCCAGTGGCGAGGAACCGAAGAAGGGCACCGCCGAGATCGTCGACGCCCACGCCGAGCTCGCGGCCGCGACCGAGATCGACTTCGTCGGCAACGTCGAGGGCCGCGACCTGCTCGGCGACGCGGCCGACGTGATCGTCACCGATGGCTTCACCGGCAATGTCGCGCTGAAGACGATCGAGGGCACGGCCCGCAAGATCGCCGACGCGGTCGGCGACGCGGCGCGGTCGAACCCGGTCTCGGCGGTCGGGGGGTTGCTGATGCGCCCGGCGCTCGGCGGGCTGCGACGCGACATGGATCCCGACACGACCGGCGGCGCGATCCTGCTCGGGCTCCGCGGTGTCGCCGTGGTCGGCCACGGCAGCTCGGGGCCGAACGGGGTCGCGAACGCGATCCGGCTCGCCGCCCGTGCCGTCGAGGTCGACGCCGTCCAGCGGACCGCCGAGCTGCTCGAGCGCTCGGGGGCGACAAGAGCCGCGATGCGTGATAGGAAGGAGGCGCAATGACCCTCAGCCGCGATCAGGTGCTGGAGAAGGTGCGGGATCACCTGGCCACCGAATTTGAGCTCGACGCTGCGGTGATCACCGACGCGACCCGGTTCAAGGAGGACCTCGACGCCGACTCGCTCGACCTCTACGAGCTGCTGATGGAGCTCGAGGACTCGTACGCGATCACGATCTCGCGCGAGGAGGCGGCGAAGATCACCACGGTCGGCGACGCGGTCGACTTCGTCGCCGAGCGCCTGCCGGCGTAGGTAGTGCCGTAGCCATGGCGCGCGGGATTCGCAGGCTCGGTCTTGGGGGCCGGGGCCGGCGGGCGCCCGCCACCGTGGCGGCGAGCGGGCCCGAGCCGCTCCGCGAGCTGCTCGATGGGCTGCCGGTGACGATGCGCCGCCAGGCGCTCACCCACTCCTCGTGGGTCGAGCACCGGGCCGACTCGTACGGCCGCCTCGCCTTCCTCGGCGACAGCGTCCTCGGCCTCGCGATCGCCGAGCACCTGTTCAGCCGCTATCCCCGCGCCGACATCGGCCGGCTGACGAAGATGCACGGGCAGGCGGTCAGCGGACGCGCCTGCGCCGAGATCGCGCTCGACCTCGGGGTCCCGGAGCTGTTGCGCGAGACCGCGCCGGATCGGGTCGAGGGCGGGATCGAGGTCGCGGCGCTGCTCGCCTCCGAGCGCGCCCTCGCCTCGGTATGCGAGGCGGTCATCGGCGCCTGCTACCTGCACCACGGCTTCGAGGTCACCGCCGCGGCGACCGTGGCGGCGTTCGCGAACGAGCTCGAGCTCGCCTCCGAGCGCCTGCTCGACTTCAAGTCGGCGCTCCAGGAGCAGCTTGCCCGCCGGGGCGCCCGCGTAAGGTACGACGTCAGCGGCGAGTCCGGACCCCCGCACGACAGGCTGTTCGAGGTTTCGGCGAGCGTCAACGGCGAGGTCGTGGGGCGGGGCACCGGACGCTCGAAGAAGGCCGCCGAGCAGGCGGCGGCCGAGCAGGCGATGGAGGGTCTCGCCTAGCCGCAAATGTGTCGTCCGGGCCGCCCGCGAGGCTTCCGGGTGCGCGCCGCGAATCCCATACCGCATGCATCTGAGCTCAATCACGATCAAGGGCTTCAAGTCCTTTCCCGAGCGCACCAAGCTCGTCTTCTCGCCAGGCGTCAGCGTGATCGTCGGGCCGAACGGCTGCGGCAAGTCGAACGTCACCGACGCGGTCCTCTGGGCGCTCGGCGAGCAGAGCCCGCTCAGCGTCCGCGGCCAGTCGATGCAGGACATGATCTACGCCGGCGGCGAGGGCGTCGGCCCCTCGCGATACGCCGAGGTGGAGGTGGTGCTCGAGGCGGACGGAGACGCGTCCTTCCGGCCACCCGGCACCCCCGGAGGCGAAGCCGAGGAGGTGGCCGGGTTTTCGTCCGTTTCGATTCAGCGCCGGATCGAGCGCGGGGGTGAGGGGACCTACCGCGTCAACGGCGCCCGGGCGCGGCTCGCCGACGTGATCGAGATCCTCTCCGACGCCAACCTCGGCCGCGAGATGCACTCGGTGATCAGCCAGGGCCGGGTCGAGGAGATCGTGCTCTCGGCGCCGCGCGAGCGCCGCCTGCTGGTCGAGGAGGCCGCCGGGCTCGGCAAGCACCGCAAGCGGCGGCGCCGCGCGCAGCTGAAGCTCGAGCGCACCCAGGACAACCTCGACCGGGCGCTCGACGTCGAGCGCGAGGCGCGCAAGTCGCTGCGGCCACTGAAGCGCCAGGCCGAGGCGGCCGACATCCACGCCCGGCTCGAGCGCGAGGCCGCCGAGCTGCGCGCCCGCCTGCTGGCCGCCGAGCTGCACGGCCAAGACGACGAGCTCGCCGCCGCGGAGCGCGCCGCCGGCGAGGCGCGCGAGGTCCGCGCCGGGCTCGACGCGAAGCTGGCCGAGGTCGCCAAGCGACGCGCCACGGTCGAGGAGAAGCTCGCCGCGCGCGAGAGCGAGCGGACCGAGGCCTGGGGACGGCTGACCGCGGTCCGCGCCGCGCACGAGCGGATCAGCGTCCGCGCCGAGGCCCTCGCCGCTCGCCGGGCGGAGTTGATTCGCGACCTCGACCGCCGCCGGGCGGCGCTCGGCGCGCTCGCCGACGAGCTCGCCGAGGCGACCGGCGCCCGTGCCGGCGACGACCCGGTGAGCGCCGGGATCGAGCGGATCGGCGAGTCGCTGCAGGTCGCGTCAACCGCCCTCGACGCCGCCCGCACGGCCGGGGCCGACGGTGAGCGCGCCGGGTCGCTGGCCGAGGTTCGCGAGGCCGCCGGGCACGCGGCTCAGATGGCGCGCCGGATCGAGGACATGCTCGGCAGCCGCGCCCAGGACTCGCTCTCGCAGCGGCTCGAGCGCGAGGCCGCGCTGGTCGGCGCGCTCGGCGAGCTCTGCGAGGCCGCGGCCGACGCCCGCGACGCCGCCGGGGCCCGCGCCGCCGACCTCGAGCAGCGGATGCTGGGCGAGAGCGGCGAGGACGCGGTCACCGATCAGCTGCGCGCCTGCTCGCGCGAGGAGGCCGAGCTGCAGGCGAAGCTGCGAATGGCCGCGGAGGGGGTCACCGAGGCCGAGGTCCGCGTCGCCCATGTCGACGACCGCCGCGCCGAAGTCGCCGCCGAGCTCGAGCGGATCGCCTCGCGGCTCGGGCGCGAGCTCGGTCCGGCGGCCGAGGCGCTCGGTGACGACGAGCGCGCCGAGATCGAGCGCAAGCTCGAGCGACTCGGCCGCCGTCGCGAGCAGCTCGGCCCGGTCAATCCGCTCGCCGAGCGCGAGTACGAGCAGGCGCGCGCGCACGTCGAGAGCCTCGAGACCCAGCGCACCGATCTCGAGACGGCGCTGAGCGAGCTCCAGGGCCTGATTCGCGAGACCGACCGCAAGATCCACGCGGCCTTCGAGGAGACCTTTGACGCGACGCAGCGCAACTTCGAGGAGCTGGTCGAGCACCTGTTCCCCGGCGGCCGCGGCCGGCTGCGGCTGGTCGACGACGAGCGCCGACCGAAGCCGGTCCTCGGGGGCGCCGATGCGACGGCGACGGAGGAGCAGACGATCCCGGCGCCGGAGCCCGAGCCGGAGGAGGATCTGGACGGGGACGAGTTCTCGACGCAGGGCGTGGAGATCGAGGTCACGCCCGCCGGCAAGGCGACCCGGCGACTCTCGCTCCTGTCCGGCGGCGAGAAGGCGATGGTTGCGCTCGCCTTCGTCTTCGCCGTCTTCCTCGCCCGCCCGTCGCCCTTCTACATCCTCGACGAGGTCGAGGCGGCGCTCGACGACGCCAACATCGACCGCTTCCTGCAGCTCGTCAACCGCTTCTCCGACCGCGCCCAGTTCATCATCGTCACCCACCAGAAGCGCACGATGGACGCCGCCCACGTCCTCTACGGCGTCTCGATGGGCAAGGGCGGCGTGACCAAGGTCGTCTCGCGCAAGTTCGAGGACACGGTCGCGCAGACCGCGCTCGGCGAAGACGCAGAAGCGGCATAGAGCCGACACATTTCGCGCCCCATCCGTGCGCTCACGGGTGGCACGCTGTCGTCCACGAGAGCGATTCCTTACCTCACCTATGATGTAAGGACCATGGACATGCGAGCGAAGGTGACCAGCAAGGGCCAGGTGACGATCCCGAAGGGGGTCCGCGACACCCTGGGCGTCGGACCCGGCGACCACGTCCTCTTCCGGGTGGTCGAGGGGCACGCAGTGCTGGCTCGGACACCGGACTTCCTCGATCTGGCCGGTGCCGTCGAGGTCCCCCCGGAACTCCGGGGGAAGTCCTGGCAGGAGATCCGGGCTGCCACAACGGACGCACGGCGCGCAGAGTGGCGCCGTAAGTACGGATGATCGTCGACACCAACGTCTGGATCCGTCACTTGACAGGAGACCCGCCCGAGCAGGCGGAGCTGGCGACCGAGTTTCTGGCGAGCGCGCGACGGATCGACCTACCGGACGTGGTTGTCGCCGAGTGCGTATGGGTCCTCGAGTCGTTCTACGGGGTCGAGCGCTGGCGGATCGCCGAGATGATGCGCTCCGCCCTCGACTTCACCTGGAACTACGGGGACATGGCCGTGACTCGCGCCCTGGAGTTGTACGAGACGATCGGCGTCGACTTCGTCGACGCATACGTGCTCGGCGTCGCCGAATATGGCAACTACGGCCCGGTCGTCACGTTCGACCGCGAGCTGGCGGCGAAGGCCGAGTCGGTAGGCGTCCGGCTACTCGGCGAATAACCTCCCGCCCCGAATGGAGTGGGAGGAGTTACTGAGCGGCCGTCCCTCGGCGGAGACCGGCACCCCCGGAGGCGAAGCCGAGGAGGTGGCCGGTGGTGTTTTTCGGAAGCTGCGCGAGCGGCTGTCGAAGAGCCGCCAGGCGCTCAGGGCCGAGTTTTCCGCGAGCCTGTTCGAGCAGCTCGACGACGAGACGTGGGAGCGGCTCGAGGAGGCGCTGATCCTCGCCGACGTCGGCGCGAAGGCGACCGCGGAGGTGGTCGGCAAGCTCGAGGGCGAGGTCCAGGCCGGCGAGGTGAGCGGCCCGGAGGCGACCCAAGCACGGCTGGTCGAGCTGCTCGCCGAGCTCGCCGCGCCGGAACCGCCGACGCTCGATCTGAGTGCGAAGCCGACCGTGATCATGGTCGTCGGCGTCAACGGGACCGGGAAGACGACGACGATCGGCAAGCTCGCGGCGGTCCTCAAGGAGCGCTTCGGGCTCGACGTGATCGTCGCCGCTGCCGACACCTACCGCGCCGCGGCGATCGAGCAGCTCGAGACCTGGGCCGACCGCGCCGGGACGCAGATCGTCAAGGGCAACGAGGGCGGCGACCCCGGGGCGGTCGTCTTCGACGCGCTCGCCGCCGCCGAGGCGCGTGACGCCGACGTCGTGATCGTCGACACCGCCGGACGCCTGCACACTCACGGCAACCTGATGGAGGAGCTCACCAAGGTCCGCCGCGTCGCGACCAAGCGCCTCGACGGCGCCCCGCAGGAGACGCTGATCGTGATCGACGCGACCACGGGCCAGAACGGGCTTCGCCAGGCGCGCGAGTTCGCCCGCGCCGTCGACGTGACCGGGGTCGTGCTGACGAAGCTCGACGGCACCGCCAAGGGCGGGATCGCGCTGGCGATCGCCGGCGAGCTCGGGCTGCCGGTGAAGCTGATCGGCGTCGGCGAGTCGATTGACGACCTGCGCCCGTTCGACGCCGAGGCTTTCGCCCACGCGCTGCTCGACGACTGAACAACTGCCTGCCGGCTGCTCCGCTGCGCGTCCGCTGCCGTCAGGGTCGTAGGCTAGTCACGGTGTTCGACCAGCTTTCAGACCGTCTGCAGGAGACACTGAGCGATGTCCGCAACCGCGGCAAGCTGACCGAGGCCGACGTCGACAAGGCGATGCGCGAGATCCGCCTCGCACTGCTCGAGGCGGACGTCAACTTCAAGGTCGTCAAGCAGTTCACCTCGCAGGTCAAGGAACGCTGCCTGGGCGCCGGCGTCCTCGAGAGCCTCAACCCCGGCCAGCAGGTGGTGAAGATCGTCGACGAGGAGCTCGCCGCGCTGATGGGGGGCGCGAGCCGCGACCTCGCGTTCGCGTCCTCTGGCCCGACGGTGATCCTGATGGCCGGCCTGCAGGGCTCGGGTAAGACGACCGCCTGCGCGAAGCTCGCGAAGCACCTCGGCGACCAGGGCAAGAAGGTGGCGCTCGCCGCCTGCGACACGCAGCGCCCGGCAGCGGTCGAGCAGCTGGTGACGATGGGCAAGCGCAGCGGGGCGACGGTCTACGAGCAGGGGACCGAGCGCAGCCCGGTCGACATCGCCGAGTGGGCGCTCGGCCAGGCGAAGTCGAACGGCCTCGACGTGCTGATCGTCGACACCGCCGGACGCCTGCACGTCGACGAGGAGCTGATGGACCAGCTCTCGGACATCCGCAAGCGAACCAAGCCGCACGACATCCTGCTCGTCCTCGACGCGATGACCGGCCAGGACGCGGTCAACGTCGCGGAGAGCTTCGCCGAGCGGGTCGACTTCGACGGCGTCCTGTTGACGAAGCTCGACGGCGACGCCCGCGGCGGCGCCGCGCTCTCGGTCAAGGCGGTGACCGGGAAGCCGATCATGTACGCGTCGACCGGCGAGCGGATCGAGCAGCTCGAGCGGTTCCACCCCGAGCGGATGGCGTCGCGGATCCTCGGGATGGGCGACGTCCTCTCGCTGATCGAAAAGGCGGAGGAGGTCTCTGACGCGGACCAGGCGGCGGAGCTCGAGCGGAAGATCCGCAAGCAGCAGTTCACGCTCGAGGACTTCCTCGTCCAGATGCGTCAGGTCCGCAAGATGGGCCCGCTGCAGGGCGTGCTCGGGATGATGCCCGGGCTCGGCAAGCAGATGAAGCAGATCCGCGAGCTGGACATGGACGAGCGTGAGCTCGACCGCCTCGAGGCGATCATCCTCTCGATGACGCCCGAGGAGCGCGCCAACCCGAGCATGATCGACGGGTCACGGCGGAAGCGGATCGCGCAGGGATCCGGGACGACGATCCAGGCGGTCAACCAGCTCGTCAAGCAGTTCGGCCAGATGAAGAAGATGATGTCCCGCCTTGCGCAGGGCAAGATGCCCAACCCGGCCGAGCTGATGAAGGGGATGAGGTAGAGACCCGGCGGGAGCGGACGCGAAGCGGAGCATCCCGCCGGTTTTATTCGTCCCCGCTAACCTCTCGCGCCGCATGGTCCGTATTCGCTTGAGAAGGGTGGGTTCGCGCAAGAACCCGATCTGGCGCGTCGTCGTCGCGGACAAGCGCTCCCCGCGCGACGGTCGGACGATCGAGACGATCGGCCACTACAACCCCCAGACCGATCCCTCGGTGATCGTGATCGACGAAGAGCGTGCCCGCCACTGGCTCGATCACGGCGCGCAGCCGACCCGCACGGTGGCGACGTTGCTGCGCACCAAGGGGATCGCGGCCTCGGGCACCTAGGCGCCCGGGCGCCGGCGACGGCCTGATGCGCGACCTGGTCGAGTTCGTCGTTCGCTCGCTGGTCTCCGATCCCGACGCGGTGCGCGTGGAGGAAGTCGAGGAGCACGACGGCACCGTGCTCGAGGTCCACGTGGCCAACGACGACCTCGGCCGCGTGATCGGCAAGGACGGCCGGGTCGCGAACGCGCTCCGGACCCTCGCCAAGGCGGCGGCGACGGCGCAGGACGCCGGCCGCGTGATGGTCGAGATCGTGGAGGACGACTGAGGACCGACACCCGTTGGTGGGTTTTGGTACCGCAAGGCATCCAAACCCGCCAACCGGCGCCTAAAGCTCCGCTGACGGACCACCGATGGTGAGCACGTGGTCGAAGCGCTCCCGTTCAGTCCCTGGCAGTTGTCTTGGTCGGCGTGTTCTCCGCCTACGTCACAGTCCCGATCCTGATCCTCATCCACGAGCTTGGCCACGCTCGGGCGGCGATCCGCCTCGGCAGACGCCCCGTCGTCGTCATCGGCAAGCAGCCCGCACTCGTGGTGAAGCGCTTCCGTCGCTTCGACCTGCTTCTGCATCCGCGCCTCCCGCTCGACCAGTTCTATCCGCGCACCCCACTCACCGCGGTTCCGAAGGAGTGCCCCGGCGAGTGCGGATTCGAGATTCGCGGGCTGACGGTGGACCAGTTGCGGTCCGTCTACGCCGCCGGGCCGCACGCGTCAATTGCGGTCGCCCTGCTGCTTTCGGCGGTGGCGTTCCTGGTCGCTGATTCCTACTCCGTGATCTTCTGGATCGCGGTCGTGGGTGCGTTCAGCGCCTGGGCCACCGGGATCGGCAACCTGATCCCGCGTCAGGCAGGAGGGCGGCTGTTCTCGGACGGCGCCCAGATCGCGAGGCTGCGAGGACTCAGGGGCGACTTCGTGCCGGTCCCCGACCTGGACGCGGGCGCAGACGGCCGTCCAACTCCGAGCGCAGGCTGAGCCCAGCCTCCGGGCCGGCGGGCGATACTTCGCCCGCGATGAGGATCGACGTCTTCACCCTGTTCCCCGAGTGGTTCGGGTGGTTTGCCGAGCAGCGGCACGTCCGCAACGCGGTCGACGGCGGCTCCGAGCTGAGGCTGTTCAACTACCGGGATTCCACCCCGCTCTCCGGCCGCCAGGTCGACGACTCGCCCTACGGCGGCGGCGCGGGGATGGTGCTGCGGGTCGACGTCGTCGACGAGGCCCTGAAGGCCGCCTACGGCGAGGGCAGGCCGTCCGCGCGGGTCATCGTCCTCGCGCCGTCGGGGCGGCAGCTCGACGAGTCGCTGGCGGCCGAGCTCGCAGCCGAGTCGCACATCGCGCTGCTCTGCGGCCGCTACGAGGGGATCGACGAGCGGGTCCGGGAGCACCTCGCCGACGAGTCGATCTCGATCGGGCCGTACGTCCTCTCGGGCGGCGAGCCGGCGGCGATGGTGGTCGCCGACACGGTCCTGCGCAAGCTCCCGGGCGCCCTCGGTCACGCGGACAGCGCGCTGGAGGAATCGTTCTCCGAGGCGCTCGAGGGCGCGCCCGAGTACCCGCACTACACCCGCCCGGCGAGCTATCGCGGCTGGGAGGTGCCCGAGGTGCTGCTCTCGGGCGACCACGCGCGGGTGCGTGAATGGCGCCTCGAGCGCAGCCGCGAGGCCGATCGCGGGACTTAGGTCAAGTTGAGCAGCGAGTTGTCTACTATCTGACGCCCGCGCGGGCCCTCCGTCCCGCGCTTTTTCCGGCCCAGACCACGCCCGGCGACGGTGGCCGGACCCCCACAGCCATGAGCACGATCATCGAGAGCATCGAGCAGCGCCAGCTGAAGCGCGTTCCGCGCTTTGCGGCCGGCGACCGCGTGCGCGTCCACTTCCAGGTGATCGAGGGGACCCGCAAGCGGACCCAGGTGTTCGAGGGGATCGTGATCGCCCGCCGCGGCAGCGGCGCCAGGGAGACGTTCACCGTCCGCAAGCAGTCGTTCGGCGTCGGCGTCGAGCGGACGTTCCCCGTGCATTCGCCGAAGATCGAGCAGCTCGAGGTCGTCGCCCGCGGCGACGTCCGCCGGGCGAAGCTCTACTACCTCCGCGGCCGGGTCGGCAAGCGCGCCCGGGTCGCCGAGCGCCGCTGGGGGATCGAGGACGATCTCGTGATCGCCGAGGCTCCCGAGCCGGTCGCCATCGACTCCGAGGGCGCTGCCCAGGAAGAGGTCGAGCCGGAGCTGGTCGAGCCGGAGGGCGAGGAGGGCGAGGGCGAGGAGGCCGAGGCCCAGGCCGAGGCTGCTGAAGGCGGGGAAGAGGGAACCGAGGCCGAGCCGGCCGACGGTGGGGAGACTTCCGAGGACGAGGCGACCGACGATGAATCCGACCGGTCGCCCGAGCCGGAATCCGACGGCGAGGCCGAGGATTCCGAGGAACCCACCTGATCCCGAAGCCGACAACCGGGCGCGGCGCCGCCCTCGAGCTCGTCATCATCGTCGCGCTCGCGATCGGCCTTGCGCTCGGGATCCAGGCGTTCGTCGTCAAGCCGTACCAGATCCCCTCGGAGTCGATGGAGCCGACGCTCGACGTCGGCCAGCGCGTGCTCGTCAACCGGGTCTTCACCCGTCTCGGCGCCGATCCGAAGCCCGGCGACGTCGTCGTCTTCCATCCGCCCGACGGTGCGGTCAAAGGCGACAAGTGCGGTGCGCCGGACGTCCCGGGGAGGGCCTGCCCCGAGCCGACTCCCGAGGAGGCGGAAGAGAACTTCATCAAGCGGGTCGTCGCGGTCGGCGGCGACACCGTCTCGATCAAGGACGGAATCCCGATCGTCAACGGCGAGCCGTTCACCGGCGATTGGAAAATTCGCGCATGCAACGGACTCGGCGGGTGCGATCTGCCCAAGCAGATCACCATCCCGCCCGATCACTACTTCATGATGGGCGACAACCGTGGAGCCAGCGACGACAGCCGCTTCTGGGGACCCGTCCCCAGAGACTGGATCATCGGCGAAGCCTTCTTCACCTACTGGCCGCCGGACCGGATCGGCTTCCTCTAAGCCGTCGGCCTCGGCCGTCAAGGCCGCCAAGCGACGCCGCCGCCGGGCCGCGAAGCTGTTCAAGTTCGATCGCGAGCTCGGCTGCCGCTTCGTCGCCGGGGCCGACGAGGCCGGCCGCGGATCGCTCGCCGGGCCGCTGGTCGCCGCCGGGGTGCTGCTCGACTACGAGCGGCTGAGCATGCGCGACCGCCGCGCCCTCGGTGACCTCGACGACTCCAAGCAGCGCACGGCCGAGCAGCGTGAGGCGCTCTACCCGATCGTGATCCGGGCCGCCGCCAGGGTGGCGGTGACGATCCGGTGCGTGCGCGGGATCGATTCCCGCGGCCTGCACGTCACGAACCTCGAGGCGCTCGCCCGCAGCCTCGAGCGGGTCGCCGTGCCGGGCGCGGTGTGCCTGAGCGACGGCTTCCCCCTCGGCGCGCGCTGCTCGGTCGAGCACCAGGCCGTGGTCGACGGCGACGCCCGCAGCGCCGCGATCGCCGCCGCCTCGGTGATCGCCAAGGTGACCCGCGACCGCTACATGCACGGGATCGCCGCCGAGTACCCGCAGTACGAGTGGGAGGGCAACGTCGGCTACTCGACCCCCGAGCACCGCGCCGCGATCATCGCCAACGGACCATCGCCGCTGCACCGCCGCTCCTTCGCCTCGATCGCCTACTCCCAGCTCGAGCTGGGGTAGGCGCCGCCGCTCACGAGTCGACGATCACCTCGAAGCCGCCGAAGAACATGCGCCCCATGTCCATCGGCATGTCGTTCTCGTCCCCGAACTCGTTCATCCGGGGGTCCGCCATCACCTTGGCGTTGACCTCGTCGCGCTTCGCCCTCGACTCGTAGGTGATCCAGGAGAACGCGACGACCTCGTCGTCCTCGAGCTTGACGCTCTGCGGGAACGACGTCGACTTGCCGGGGTTGACGTCGTCGGCGATGCACTCCTTGTACTCGAGCGCCCCGAACTCACGCCACAGCGCGCCGGCCTTCTCGGCGATCGCGCGGTAGTCGTCGATCCTGTCCTTCTTCACCGGAACCACGAATCCGTCCACGTACTCAGCCATGAAATCTCCTCATCGGGTTGACGTTTCGATCCTATGACCGGCGGGGCGGGCTGAACTCATCGCGCGCAGCTCAGAACGCGGCGCGCAGGTGCTCGTACTCGGTGACGCGATCGGCGTCGTCGAGCCGCAGGCCGATCACATCGAAGCGCAGGTGGCGGTGGCGGGGGACGTCGTAGCCGCGGTCGCGCAGCCAGGCGGCGGCCAGCGACCGCAGCTTCGCCTGCTTTCGGGGGCCAACGGCAAGCGCCGGCGCCTCCGGCCCCATCACCGACCCCGTCCGGCGCGCCTTGACCTCGACGAACACCAGCGCGTCCCCATCGACGCCGATCAAGTCGATCTCCCCGCGCACCTCGCTCGGACGGGCGTTGCGCGCCACGACCACCCACCCCTCTCGCTGCAAACGTGCCGCCACCAGCTCTTCGGCCCTACGCCCGAGACTCTGCCGCGCGACGGTCATCGTCACGACCGTAGGCGGCGCCCTCGCGCGCGTGGCGCGCAAACCGAATCAAACTGGTCACGGTCTGCGCGCCACCGGCGAGATCGCCCCGCCTAGGTTCGTCGCGTGCTCGCCGCCGCCCGCACCTTCACCCTGGTCGGGATCGACGCCCGGGAGATCCGGGTCGAGGTCGACGTCCGCCAGGGCCTGCCGGCGTTCACCCTCGTCGGCCTCCCCGACGCCGCGGTGCGCGAGTCGCGCGACCGCGTGCGGGCGGCGCTCGCCAACTCCGGGTTCGAGTTCCCCCAGAAGCGCATCACCGCCAACCTGGCGCCCGCCGACCTGCGCAAGGCCGGGCCTGGTTTCGACCTGGCGATCGCCGCCGCGGTGCTCGTCGCAACGGAGCAGCTCCGGCCGCCGGCGCTCGACGACGTCGCGCTCGCCGGCGAGCTGGCGCTCGACGGGTCGATCCGCTCGATCCCCGGGACTCTGGCGATGGCCGAGCGCGCGGTGCGGGCCGGACTGCGGGCGATCGTCGTCCCCGCGGCGTGCGGCGCCGAGGCGGCGCTGATCGCGCCCGGACGGGTGATCCCGGTCGGCCGGCTCGAGCAGCTGGCCACCCTGGGCGGTGACGACGAGCCGGTGCCGCCGACCCCGGCGGCAGCGAACGGCATCGGGCCGCTGCCGGACCTGGCCGACCTGCGCGGCCAACCGGGCCTGCGCCGCGCGCTCGAGCTCGCGGCCGCGGGCGGGCACAGCCTGCTCGTCACCGGCCCCCCGGGTGCCGGCAAGTCGATGGCGGCGCGGCGGTTGCCCTCGATCCTCCCGCCGCTCGAGGGCGACGAGGTGGTCGAGGCGGCGCGGGTGGCGAGCGCCTGCGGGCGTCCGGTCGAGGCGGCGGTCGGTGGCCGGCGGCCGTTTCGCGCTCCCCACCACACGATCTCGACCGCGGGCCTGATCGGCGGCGGCAACCCGCCGCGTCCGGGCGAGGTCACGCTCGCCCATCGCGGCGTGCTGTTCCTGGACGAGCTGCCGGAGTTCGGGCGCGGCGCGCTCGAGGCGCTTCGCCAGCCGCTCGAGGACGGCACCGTGCGGATCGTCCGCGCGCGGTACGCGGTCGACCTTCCGTGCCGCTTTCAGATGATCGCTGCGGCGAACCCGTGTCCGTGCGGCCGCGGCGCGCGATCCGGCGACTGCACCTGCGATCCCGCGGCGGTCCGCGGGTACGCCGCCAAGCTCACCGGCGCGCTGTTCGACCGGATCGACATCTCGATCGCGGTGGAGCAGCCCGACCTGACTTCCTTCGCCGAGGCGGGGGAGAGCTCGGCCGCGGTGCGTGACCGTGTCCTGGCCGCGCGTGAACGGCTGCGGGCGCGGAGCGCCGGCGCCCGCCCGAACGCGGAGTTGGCGATGGGGGAGATCGCGATCGGTCCCGCGGTCGAGCGCCTGCTCGCCATGGCGGGCCTTACCGCGGGCTTGAGCGGTCGGGGGCGCGAGCGGACGATCCGTCTCGCGCGTACGGTCGCCGACCTCGACGGGCAGGAGGAGATCGCCGTTGAGCACGTCGAGGAGGCGCTGTCGATGCGCCGGCGGGGGCCGCGATGAGCGAGGTATGGGAGGTCGGCCGCGACGCACCGGAGTACCCGCCCGCGCTGCTCAACTTGCGCCGCTGCGACCAGCCGAAGTTGCACGGGGTCGGCGAGCACGGGGTGCTGGCCCGCCTTCGCGACGAGCCGGTCGCCACGATCGTCGGCGCTCGCCGGGCGAGCTCGTACGGGCTTCGGGTCGCCGAGGCGCTGGCCCACGACCTGGCCCTCGCCGGGGTGACCGTGGTCAGCGGCATGGCGCTCGGGATCGACTCGGCGGCGCATCGCGGCGCGCTCGCCGGAGGCGGGACGACGGTCGCGGTTCTCCCGGGCGGCCCGGACCGCCCCGCCCCTCCCAGCAACGACGAGCTCTACCGGCGAATCGTGGGGTCCGGGGCGGTGATCTCCGAGCACCCACCAGGCACCCGGATCGAGCCGTTTCATTTCGCGCACCGCAACCGGATCATGGCCGCGCTCGGCCAGGTGGTCGTGATCGTCGAAGCCGCCCAGCCCTCCGGCACCCTGGTCACGGTGGAGAGGGCGCTCGAGCTTGGACGAACCGTCGCGGCGGTTCCCGGGCAGGTGGGAGTGCGGGTGGCCGAGGGCACGAACGATCTGCTCAAGGACGGGGCTCCGCTGGTCCGCGACGCGCGCGACGTCCTCGATCTGCTCTTCGGGGTCGGAGGCTCACCCGGCGAGCTGAAGAAGGTTCCGCCCCCGCGCCCGGGGGAGCGGCTCGACGACGAACTCGCCGCGATCCTCGACCTGATCGCGACCGGGGCGGCGACGGTCGACAGGCTTTCCGCGGACAGTGGACTCGACTCGCGGCGCGTCGCGATCGGCCTCGCCCGCCTGGAACGGCTCGGCTACGTGCGCGCCGACGAGCTCGGTGGCTACGCGGGCACCGGCCTGCGGACGCCTGAGGGCGTACCTCGCCGGACCCCGCAATAACCTCAGGGCCGATGTCCGAGCGCCCCGTCCCTGCCTGCCTTGCGATCGCCGGGTCGGACTCCGGCGGCGGCGCCGGGATCCAGGCCGACCTGAAGGCGTTCGCGCGCTGCGGCGTTCACGGGATGACCGCGATCACCGCGCTCACCGCCCAGAACACGGTCGGGGTCGAGATGGTGACGGCGGTCGCTCCGGAGATGATCGTCGCCCAGATCCACGCCGTCGTCACCGACATCGGCGTCGATGCGGCCAAGGTCGGGATGCTCGCCGACGAGCCGACGATCGACGCGGTGCTCGAGGGGCTCGACCTGCTCGGCGACGCGCCGGTCGTCGTCGACCCGGTGATGGTCGCCGAAAGCGGCGCGACGCTGCTCGACCCGAAGGCGAAGGCGGCGCTGATCGAGCGGGTCCTCCCGCGCGCGACCGTCTTGACCCCGAACGTGCCCGAGGCGCGGGCGCTCTCCGGGCTCGGGGATTCAGCCGCCGCGGTCGACCTCGGCGAGGCGTTGCTGGGGCTCGGCGCCGACGCGGTGATCGTCACCGGCGGCCACGCCGAGGACGGCGCCGACGTCCTGGTCGAGCCCTCCGGCTGGCTGCGGATCGAGGGGCCACGGTATCCCGACGGAGCGGCGCACGGATCCGGCTGCACCCACTCCTCGGCCCTCGCCGCGTTCCTCGCCCGCGGCGAGGAGCTGCCCGACGCCGCCCGCTGGGCGCGCGAGATCGCCTCGGAGGCGGTCGGGCACGGGCTCCGCGGGCTCGGCAAGGGCGCTGGACCGGTGGACGTGTTCGGGATCGGTCGTTTGGCGCCGGGGTAATGCCACGACATAATCAGTCGACATGAAGCTCGTGCGGATGAGGTCCGGGCACGGCGACGTCCTCCTTGCGGAAGGGAATCCGGAGGTGGAAGAGGACGAGGAGCGCCTGATCGCCGAGTTCCGCCGCCAACTCGACCTCGGGATGTGCGCCGCGGTCCCGACCGCTGAGCGAGGTCATCGCACGGCGGCGGTCGTCCGCGACTTCGCCGAGGTGCCGCGCGACGCCGAGCGGGTCATCTTCTTCCCCCGGGCCGCCGGGGGTTGAGGAATGGACGCTGCCGAGGAGCGGGCGCGCGAGCTGCTGCGCGCCGTCGTCGGCGAACGCGACTTCGAGGCCTACGAGCAGCTCGGCTTCGTCTCCGTCACCGGCCGCAACCCCCGCTACGCCTACCTCGTCTATCCGTTCCGCCCGCTGGTCGCCTACGACACCGTGACCGGCGAGCTGCTCGCCGAGTACTGCGTGGGGTTCCACGACGACGGCGATCGCCTGCCGCCGGCCGACGACGTGCTCGCGAAGTGGATGACGCTGCGGGGAACCGAGTACGACCTGATCTCCGAGGCGAATCTCAACCGCCCCGGCCACCAGGTCGACCCCGAGCACGCGCGCCGCGACATCGCCCGCCTTCGCGCGCTCGGACGCTAGGCGTCTCGGACGGCGATCCCCGGATACTCGACGGCCAGCCCGTGGCGGTCGTAGACGAGCTCGGCGCTGAAGCCGTGCTGTAGAGAGTCGTAGGCGAAGCGCTGGCGATCGCCGTCGTCAGGGAGGCGTTCATAGCGCTGCTCGAGCGGCGCGACCGCCAGGTCCAGCTCGCGCACCCAGGCGGCCGGTGCGTCCGCGGACTCTCCGATCCCGAGTTGGAGGCGGCGGACGGGGAAGGCGTTGGTCATCGCCGACGATCCGAGGTCGACGTCGAGGATGCCGTCGAGGTCGGGGCGCTCGACGCCGTCGACCCGCCAGCGATCGGCGTGGTCGAGCTCGAGCCTGGTCTCCAGGCTGCCGGCTGCGTTGCGCGAGCGCGCGGTGGCCTGGCGGGTGCGCCAGCCCGCGTCCAGTCTGATCTCGTACTCGACGACCCAGGCGGCGCCCTCCTCCACGGCCGTGGTCGTTCCGCGGACCGCGAAGCCGCCCTCGGGGTCGCGCTCGAAGAAGCAGACCTCATAGCCCTGGCGAGCTTGCAGGTGGCGCCAGGCGGCGCTCGGCGGTGGATCGTTGAAGGGCATCCGTTCGTTGGTCGACGGCCCGGCGGAGCCGTTACGCGCAACTAGACTCTCCCACGCATGGACGGCTCGACCAGCGAGCAAGAGACCTCGCTCCCGCGCCCCCGCTCGGCGGCGGTCTTCGACGGCCCTGACCGCGCCGCCGCCCGCGCGTACATGAAGGGGATCGGTTACGACGACGAGGCGCTCAGCCGGCCGACGATCGGGATCGCGAACACCTGGACCGAGGCGATGCCGTGCAACTTCCACCTGCGGGCGCTCGCCGCGCCGATCAAGGAGGGGGTGCGCGCCGCCGGCGGGACGCCGATGGAGTTCAACACCATCGCGATCTCGGACGGGATCACGATGGGGACGAGGGGGATGAAGACCTCGCTGGTCAGCCGCGAGGTGATCGCCGACTCGATCGAGCTCACAGCACGCGGCTATCAGTTCGACGCCCTGGTCGCGCTCTCGGCGTGCGACAAGACGATTCCCGGCGCGGTGATGGCGCTCGCCCGGCTCGACATCCCGAGCGTGATGCTCTACGGCGGCTCGATCGCCCCCGGCCGCTACCAGGATCGCGACGTGACGATCCTCGAGGTCTTCGAGGCGGTCGGCGCCCACGCCGCGGGGGAGATGTCGGACGAGGAGCTGCACGCGCTCGAGGGTGTCGCCAGCCCCGGCGCCGGCGCCTGCGGCGGCCAGTTCACCGCCAACACGATGGCCTGCGCGTTCGAGGCGCTCGGGATCTCGCCCGGCGGGTCGTCGATGGTCCCTGCCGAGGACGACGACAAGCGCACCGTGGCGGAGCGGATCGGCGAGCTGGCGATTCGCGTCCTCGCAGAGGATCTGCGCCCGAGCCGGATCATCACCCGCGGCTCGCTCGAGAACGCGATCGCCTGCGTCTGCGCCTCCGGCGGCTCGACCAACGGCGTCCTGCACCTGCTCGCCGTCGCTCGCGAGGCGGGGATCGGGCTCGAGATCGACGACTTCGAGCGGATCTCGCGGCAGACGCCGCTGCTCGCCGACCTGAAGCCCGGCGGACGCTTCGTCGCCACCGACCTCTACCGTGCCGGCGGGGTGCCGCTGATCCTCAACCGCCTGGCCGAGGCCGGGCTCCTGAACGAGGACGAGCTCACGGTTACCGGACAGACGATCGGCGAGGTCGCCGCGGCCGCGCAGGAGGCCGAGGGACAGGAGGTCGTCCGCCCGCTGTCGAATCCGCTGAAGTCGGAGGGCGGGTTGGCGATCCTGCGCGGCAATCTGGCGCCGGACGGTTCCGTCGTCAAGCTGGCGGGCACCGAGCGCCAGGGCCAGACCGGTCCCGCGCGGGTGTTCGAGTCGGAGGAGGAATGCTTTGCCGCGGTCAAGGCGCAGCGGATCGAGGCCGGCGACGTGATCGTGATCCGCAACGAGGGGCCGGCCGGCGGCCCGGGGATGCGCGAGATGCTGCTGGTGACCGCGGCGATCGTGGGCGAGGGCCTGGGGGAGGAGGTGGCACTGCTCACCGATGGGCGCTTCTCCGGCGCCACCCGCGGCCTGATGGTCGGTCACGTCGCCCCCGAGGCAGCGAAGGGCGGGCCGATTGCGGCGCTTCGCGACGGCGACCAGGTGACGATCGATGTGGAGGGGCGCCGGCTCTCGGTCGACCTCACCGACGATGCGATCGCCGAGCGCGTGGCCGCGTACGAGCAGCCCGAGCCGGCCTACAAAACCGGGGTGATGGCCAAGTACGCGAACACAGTCGGCTCGGCGTCGGCGGGCGCGCTCACCGGCTAGCTGCGAGGAAGTCCTCGAGCAGGCGGTTGAAGCGCACCGGACGCTCGGCCATCGGCACGTGGCCGCAGGGGTCGAAGACCTCGAGGCGCGCCCCGGCGATCCGCTGCGCGTAGCCCAGCGCGTCGGCGGGCGGGACGACGTGGTCCTGGCGGCCCCAGACGATCAGCGTCGGGACGTGGATCTCCTCCAGGCGGTCGAGGAAGTCGTAGGCGGCGAGGCTGGAGAGCGCCTCGACGAACGACTGCGCGCGGGCCCCGCCCTGGAAGAACTCCCAGATCAGCTCCGGGCGCAGCTCGCCGGGGCTGTCGAAGATCCCTGAGAACGCCATCGCCCGCGCACGCGGGCGGCGGAAGGCCCGGGTTTGGGCGCTGAAGGCGAGCGGGGTGGCCGCGCCGAGCATCCGGGCGACGACCTCGGTCGGGCGCCGCCGGAGCCGGGCGCTGCTGACGCCCGCCGCCGAGACCAGGACGAGCTTCTGGAACTGCTCGGGCTCCGAGATCACCGCCTCCGCGGCCGCGAAGCCGCCCATCGAGTTGCCGATCAGGGCGCAGTCGCGGGCGCCGACCGTGTCGCAGAACTCGTTCAGCAGGCGGCCGTACTCGGGGATCGCGATCTCCCACTCGGGCACCGGCGAGGAGCCGAACCCGGGTAGGTCGAGCGCCAGCACCCGGTGGGTACGGGCGAAGTGGGGGAGGTTCTCGAGCCAGTTCTGCCAGCAGCCCGAGAGCCCGTGGACGAAGACCAGCGCATGGGGGGCCTGCTCGCCGCGTGGCGGTCCCATCTCGACGTAATGGACGCGGTTGCCGCCGACGTCGACGTCGTGGAGGTGCTCGCGCCAGTCGATTCGCAGCCACTCGGGGTCCGGGTTGCCGTACGGGTCGGGGCCGTCGGCGACGGTGACGTCGGGCTTGGCCCGGCGCAGCCGGCGGGTTTGGCGTTCGGCGGTGGCGCTCACGCGTACTCCATCAGTGTGGCCAAGACGTAAGCCTCTCGCGCGCCGGACGCGGGGTCAAGGCCTACGGACAGCCGTTCACGCCTACTGGGGCGCAGCGGAAGCTGATCCCGTCGATCGACACGTAGTCGATGACGGCGATGTCGCCGGCGATCGAGACCGAGCCGGCGGGGGCGTCGGTGATCTTCGGGCCATCGATGTAGACGGAGAGGTCGGGTCTGCCGCCCACCACCGGCATCGACTCGCGCCTCTGGGGGCGGTAGCCGGGCGGCAGCACGAAGACGCTGCGGTTGACCTCGCCTGAGTTGCAGACGCTCGGACCGATGTCGGTCGGGTTCAGAGTGCCCTTGAGGTGCACGAACCCGGCGGCGTCACGGGTGAACGCGGCAGAGCTATGGACCCCGTCGTAGTTCGCCCACCTGCAATGGGGGTGATCGCCGAACGCCGGCTGGCCCGCGGCACCGACGAGGCGCCAGGTCGTGCCCTGCCTGAGGCTCGACTCGAGCACGTCGTCGCCCGTGACGTTGTCGTTTCTGAGGTCCTGGGAGCGCAGCGACTCGTTGATCACGTCCGAGCTTCCGATCGTGTTGGCCGCATAGGCGGTGCCGCCGGCGATCACAAGGAACAGAGCGAGCGCGCCCGTCCACGGGCCTCGTAGGTGGGCGACGGCTTTGGAGAGCATGAGCAGAGCATCTCCGGGCCTCGGCGCCCTGTCGATCCCCCAAGTGGGTGGACGGACCACCCCTAGACCGTCGCGCTGAATCGCATCCGCGTGGCCTGGCGGTGGCGTCGTAGGTCAGGTCGCGCCGCAACGAACGCAGCCTTCAGGTCAGCGCCGCTGGAAGCCTTCCGGGAGGAACTTTGCGGTCCATTCCATGGGCTGTGTCTCGCAGTGGCCCGCCGTCTGAGGGGAGTCGAGTGTGCCCTCGACAGTCCCATGAGCTTTCGTCTTGGAGGTGAATTCGCCCTTCATCAGGATGTGGATGGCGAAGTGGACCGATCCAAACTCTCCTCCGATGTCGTACTCGTCGTCCTCGCGCCCGGAGAACTTTGTCGCGGTCTTGCCGATGCGAATGGGGATCGCGGCGTTGAAGCCCTCGTGCCACCCGTCGTACCCGAGCTCGTCGCAATCCGCCGGGACGCCGAACTGGGCCGTTGGCATCTGACGCCCCTTCGCCCCCGCCTTGGCGACCGTGAACTGGACGTACGCCCTCTTGTCCTCCGGAAGTTTGGCTGCCCAATCGCCCGGCTGGGGAATCGGCGGAGCCTGCGTCGGTTTTCCGAGTGCTCCGGTGCCGACGAGCGCCAGCGCGGCAGCTACGAGCACGGTTGGAAGGACCAGTCTGCGCACCCAAGCAAGCGTTACGGTGGACGCGCCTCCCGACAACGGGGGTTACTACGTGATCGATTGCGGAGAAACCCGGAGTCGCTCTCGTCGAGGTGCCGCTTTCTCGGGGGACCGCGGTCAGAAACCGCATAAACAAGCCGTTACGCGTACCCCATCCGTTCGAGGATCGGAATCTCGTGGATCTGCGGCGGCTGCAGGTGGTCCCAGAGGATCCCGCGGGGGCGGTCGTAGGCGCGCTCGACGTCGATCACCGCTCGCGGGGTGGCGATCACGTCGATGGGCAGGTCGTGGGCGATCACGGGGAGGTTCTCGCGCAGGATCTGGATCGGATGGACGGTGGTCGCGATCGCGGTGTGCTCGTCGATCTTGCCGGCCTCGATCAGGAGTCCGAACTCGATGTCCGAGAAGCCGCCGCCCTTGCCGATCCGGGCGCCATTGAGGTTGACGGCGACCGAGCCGCAGACGACGAGGTCGATGTCGGGCAGCTCGTCGTCGGCGACCACCCGCCCGTGGCGAAGCGCACCCTTGATCGTCGCCGCCTCGCGGATCTGCTCAGCGTTCAGGTGGCGTGGGTCGAGGAGCCGGAACGGGTGCTGGTCGCGCAGCCGCGGCACGGCCATCACGATCGTCTTGCCCTCCTCGAGCGCGCGGCGCCGGCGGGCGTGCGTCTGCGGCGAGTCCGGGTTCGCCTTGATGACCCGGGAGCGCTTCCAGGTCCGGTGGCCGGCGAGGCGCCCGGCGGCGAGCTTGGCGCCGGCGAAGTTCGGGATCCTGCCCTCTGCGCCCGGGAAGCGGGAGACGCCCTCGCGGTCCATCGCCTGCCACACCGCCCGCCTGACCTGGTCCTTTGACCGCATCCGCCCGTGGATACTATGGACCGCTCTTGGCACCCGAGCGGACATCCCTCTCCAAGCCTCCCGGCGGCGTCGTCGAGGGAGCGGAGGAGACCGCCTCCGAGCGGCTCCCGGAGCGCCGGCCGGCCGAGGCGATGCGCGATCTGCTGCCGGCGATCGAGCCCGAGCGCCGGCTCAACGACTGGGGCCGCTCCGAGCGGATCGAAGGGCTGATGGACCAGACCCTGTACGAGTTCTTCTACCGCTACTGGTTCCGGGCGGAGGTGGAGGGGATCGAGAACGTCCCTGCCGAGGGCGGAGCGCTGCTGGTCTCGAACCACTCCGGCGCCCTGCCGCCGGACGCGGCGATGATCGCGAAGGCGATCCGCGAGGAGCATCCGAACCCCCGGCCGCTCTACCTGACCGTCGAGCACTTCTTCAAGGGCTATCCCGGGTTCTCGATGCTGATCCCGAAGATCGGCGGCGTCGCCGCGCACCCGGCGAACGTGCACCGGCTGCTCTTCGACGAGCGCGAGCTGGTGCTCGTCTTCCCGGAGGGTCGCAAGGGGACCGAGAAGCTCTACAAGGACCGCTACCGGCTGCGGCGCTTCGGCCGCGGCGGCTTCGTCGAGGCGGCGATGCGGGCCGAGGCGAAGCTGGTCCCGCTGTGCGTGGTCGGGGCCGAGGAGGCGGCGCCGATCTTCGCCCACGTCTCGGCGCTGCAGCGGCTCACCGGACTGATCTACTTCCCGCTCACGCCGACCTTCCCGTGGCTCGGGCCGCTGGGGATGCTCGGCTACCTGCCGGCGAAGTTCAAGATCCGCTTCCTGGAGCCGATCGACACGGTCGAGCTCGGCGGCGCCGACGCGGTCCACGACAAGGCCCTGGTGCAGACCGTCTCCCAGGAGATCCGCGCCCGGATCCAGGAGAACCTCGACCAGATGGTCGCGAAGCGCAAGTCCGTCTGGTTCGGATGAGGGTCCTGCTCACAGGGCTGGCGACGTACTGGGGCGGGCGGCTCGCGCAGGCGCTCGAGGGCTTCGAGCAGGTCGAGACGATCATCGGCGTCGACTCACGCGACCCGACGATGGAGCTCGAGCGGACCGAGTTCGTCCGCGTCTCCAACCAGCACTCGTTGATCCAGCGGATCGTCACCGCGGCTGAGATCGACACGGTGATCGACACCCGGATGGTCGTCAACTCGCTCGGTGCCTCGCCCCGCGATGCGCACGAGAACAACGTGATCGGGACGATGAACATCCTCGCCGCCTGCACCGGCTCGAGCTCGCCGGTGCGCAAGTTCATCTTCAAGAGCTCGACTCAGTACTACGGCGCCGAGCAGGACGACCCGGCGTTCTTCACCGAGCGGATGGCGCGGCCGCATCCCCCGGGCTCGCCGCTCGAACGCGACATCCTCGAGGCCGAGCGCGCGGTCGCCGAGTTCGCCGATCGCCGGCCGGACGTGACCGTGACCGTGTTGCGGTGTGCGAACGTCCTCGGTCCCGACGTCGACACCGTGTTCACGCGGATGCTGGGGCTGCCGGTGGTGCCGATGGTCTTCGGCTTCGACCCGCGGCTGCAGTTCGTTCACGAGGACGACGTCGTCCACGCGCTCGAGCACGCCGCGACCAACGACCTGCCGGGGACCTACAACGTCGCCGCCGACGGCGTCCTGGCGCTCTCCGAGGCGATCTCGCTGGTCGGCCGCCGGCCGCTGCCGGTGCTGCCGCCGATCGGCACCGGCGCCGCTTTCGGACCCCTGCGGCGGCTCGGGCTGCGCGTCCCGACCGAGCTCACCAAGCTGCTGCGCTTCGGGCGGGGAGTCGACAACCGGCTGTTCAAGGCGACCGGCTTCGACTACGGCTACACCTCGCGCGAGGCGGTGATCCGGCTCGGCGAGCACCTGCGCCTCGAGCCGATCCTGCGCGGCCGCGGCGGCGAGGAGGGATACAGGTACGAGCGCGAGGTCGAGGAGTTCCTGCGCTGGAGCCCGCACGTGCGCCGCGAGCGGGCGGCCGAGGGCGTCTCCGCCGACAGCGAGCCGCTCGGGATCTGAAGCCCGGATTGCAAGCCGCCGCTCCCGGGTAGGCGTGCAGAAGGCCCCCTTCTACACTCACGTTCCCCGTGCGTAAGTTCCAGATCTTCTGCGTCTTCCTCGTCGCCCTGCTGCTGCTCGCTGCGGTAGGCGCGTACGCCTGGGATTCCTCGCGCTCGGACCAGATCTCTGACGGCGTGACGATCGGCGGCGTCGACGTCGGCGGGATGACCGCCGACGAGGCGACCGAGGCGGTCGAGTCGGAGCTCGTCGACCCGCTGCGCAAGAAGGTCACGGTCACCTACGAGGGGGTCAAGTATCAGCTCAGCCCGGAGAAGCTGGCGGTCGACTCCGACGTCGACGGGATGGTCGACCGGGCGCTCGAGGAGAGCCAGGAGGGCGGCCTGCCGACGCGCGTCTGGCGCTATGCGACCGGCGGCGAGGTCGACGTCGCGATCGCGCCCCAGGTCAGCTACTCGAATAACGCGATCGACGAGTTCATCGGCAAGGTCGCCGAGGAGATCAACCGCGATCCGGTCAACGCGACGATCGAGCCGACCACGGTCTCGCTCACCGGTGTCGCGGGTCAGGATGGGCGCGCGGTCGACGAGGCCGCGTTGCGCCGCCGGATCGAGTCCGTGGTCCAGCGCGCCAACCACCGCCGCGTCGGCGTCCCGGTCGAGACGATCGAGCCGGACGTGACCAAGGACGACCTCGCCGGGATGTATCCGACCTACATCACCGTCGACCAGGCGAGCTTTACCGTGACCCTGTGGAAGAACCTCGAGGTCGCGTCCGAGTACACCGTCGCCGTCGGCCAGCCTGCGTACCCGACCCCGACGGGGCTGTACTCGGTGGCCAGCAAGCAGGTCGACCCCGTCTGGAGCGTCCCGGACTCCGACTGGGCTGGTGAGCTCGCCGGCACCGTCGTCGCGGGCGGGACCGCCGAGAACCCGCTCAAGTCGCGCTGGATGGGGATCACCGACGGGGTCGGTTTCCACGGAACCGACGTCACCTCGTCCCTCGGCACGCGCGCCTCGCACGGCTGCATCCGGATGGCGGTCTCGGACATCGAGGCGATGTATGACCAGGTCCCGGTCGGAACCCCCGTCTACATCGGCTGAGGCGGCTGCAAACCGTCGCCTGGCTGTGTCCTCGGTCGGGCGACTCGCTCACGTACCGTGGCGCGTACGCTCGCTCGTCGCCCTCCCTGCGTCCTCGCCAGGCTCGGTTTTCGCCGCCTCAGGGCGTGGGCGGTCTGTGGCGGTGGCAGGCGCGGATCGGGCCGCGGCGAAGCTAGCGGGCATGAGCGATCGCACCGCGCTGCCGGCGCCCCCGTCGGAGGACTTGAAGGCGAGCCCGGCGTGGCAGCAGGCCCTTGCTGCCTACGAGCGCGAGCTCGCCACCCGCGGCGCCTCGGCGGCGACGCTTCGCGCCTACCGCCGCGACCTGCTCGAGCTCGCGGCGTGGGCGACCGAGCGCGGGCGCGAGCCGGGGAAGCTCGTCTACCGCGACCTGCGCACCTATGCGGCGATCCTTTCGGAGCGGCGCCTGGCGAAGGCGAGCGTCGCCCGCAAGCTCGCCGCGGTGCGTGGCCTGCACGCCCACTTCGTAGCCGCCGGCACCGCCACCAGCAACCCCGCCGACCTGTTGCCGGCGCAGAAGCGCGGCTCGCGGCTGCCGCGCGTGCTCGCCCGCGAGCAGGTCGCCGCGCTGCTCGACCGGATCCCCGCTCGCAGCCCGCTCGAGGTTCGCGACCGGGCGCTGTTCGAGCTCGCCTACTCGTGCGGCCTGCGAGCCGAGGAGATCGTCTCGCTCGACCTCGGCGACCCCGACTTCGACTCGGAGACGATCCGCGCCACCGGCAAGGGCTCGAAGACGCGCGTGGTGCCGATCGGAGAGCCCGCACAGCGGGCCCTGCGCCGCTACCTCGACGCCGGCCGGTACGCGCTCGGCCCGCCGCGCGAGGAGCAGGCGCTGTTCGTCAGCCGCCGCGGCCGCCGCCTCTCGGCCTCGGACGTGCGCCGGCGGCTGCAGAAGTGGGTGCGCGAGGCGGCGGTGGCGGGCCACGTCTCGCCGCACACCCTGCGGCACTCGTTCGCGACCCATCTGCTCGAGGGAGGCGCCGATCTGCGCTCGATTCAGGAGCTTCTGGGGCACGCGAGCGTCTCGACCACGCAGATCTATACACGCGTCGAGCCCTCACGCCTGCGGCAGGAATACGCAAAGTCTCACCCGCGCGCCTGACGGTTCGCAGGTAGGGTTTCCGCTTACTCGGCAGAATTGGGTCAGGGAGCCATGGAGACGAACGTCAAAGCAGTCGAGCTGCGGGAGCTGTGGAGGCGCTACAAGGTCGACGGCGACGAGAAGGCGCGCGAGCGACTCGTGGTGGCCTATTCGCCGCTGGTCAAGTTCATCGCCGGGCGGATGGCCTCGGGCCTGCCGTCGCACGTCGAGGAGTCCGACCTGATCTCGTACGGCCTGCTCGGGCTGATCGGCGCGATCGAGCGCTTCGACACCGAGCGCGAGATCAAGTTCGAGACCTTCGCCGTCGCTCGCGTCAAGGGCGCGATCATCGACGAGCTGCGCTCGCTCGACTGGGTGCCGCGCTCGGTCCGCGCCCGGGCGCGTGAGGTCGAGAAGGCCCACCAGACGCTCGAGGCCCAGCTGCAGCGCGCGCCGACCGACGAGGAGATGGCGGACAAGCTCGAGATGACCGTGGAGGAGTTCCAGGGCGTGCTGCTCGAGATCGCCAACTCCTCCGTGCTCGCCCTCGACGACCTCTGGACCTTCGCCGACCCGGAGGGCGGCAGCCAGATCTCGGTGCTCGACACGATCCAGGACCCGGCCGCGGTCGACCCCGAGTCCGAGGCCCAGCAGTCGGAGGTCAAGGACCGGCTCGCCGACGCGATCGAGTCGCTGCCGGAGCGCGAGCGGCTGGTGATCGCCCTCTACTACTACGAGAACCTGACCCTGCGGGAGATCGGCGAGGTGCTCGGGGTGACCGAGTCGCGCGTCTCGCAGCTGCACACGAAGGCCGTGATCGGCCTCCGCGCCCGGTTCACCCTCAGCAACTCCCGCCACGTCCTCGGCTTCGCCTCCGGGCGTGCGGGTCGCTGTATAGGGTTCGGGGCCATGCCTCACAAGGCCCCGGATCGGATTCGCAACGTCGCCCTCGTCGGTCACCGCGGCAGCGGCAAGACCAGCCTCGCCGAGGCGATCCTGTTCGAGTCCGGGGTGATCAACCGCCTCGGGAAGGTCGATGATGGCTCGACCGTCTGCGACTTCGAGCCCGACGAGCAGGAGCGCGGGATGTCGATCGGCGCCGCCGTGACCTCGTTCGAGCACGACGGCCGCAAGGTCAACATGATCGACACCCCGGGCGAGCCCAGCTTCGTCGCCGACACGCTCGGGGCGCTGCGGGTCGTCGACTCCGCCGTCTTCGTCGTCAATGGCGTGATGGGGGTCGAGGTCCACACCGAGCGCCTCTGGCGGCGAGCCGACGAGGAGGGGCTGTCGCGGCTGGTGTTCGTCAACATGCTCGACCGCGAACGGGCCGACTTCTTCCGCTGCCTGGAGTCGCTGAAGTCGGCGTTCGGCCAGCACGTCGTCGCGACCGAGATCCCGATCGGCTCCGAGCACGAGGTCCGCGGGGTGATCGACCTGATCGACATGACCGCGTTCGAGTACACGGGCGACGGCCGCGGCAACTCCAAGCAGGTCGAGATCCCGGAGGAGCTGCAGGCGCAGGCCGAGGAATACCGCGAGAAGCTCATGGACGAGGTCGCCGAGAACTCCGACGAGCTGATGGAGCGCTACCTCGAGGGCGAGGAGATCTCACACGAGGAGCTCGTCACGGCGCTGAAGAAGGGCGTAAACGAGGGTCACCTGTTCCCGGTCACGTGCGGCGTCGCAACGCGCAACCTCGGCACCAACCGGCTGCTGGAGGCACTGGTCGAGGACCTGCCGTCGCCGGCGATGCACGGGGGCGTCACGGCGCTCGACGGCGACGACAACGCGGTCGAGATCGAGCCCGCCGAGGACGGCGACCCGCTCGCCTTCGTCTTCAAGACCACGGCCGACCCGTACACCGGCCGGATCAGCATGCTGCGGGTGTACTCCGGGGTGCTCACCTCCGACTCGCATGTGCTCAACGTGTCGAAGCGGGAGAAGGAGCGCATCGGCCAGCTCTCGGCCCCCGAGGGCAAGGAGATGAGCCCGATCGACGAGCTCGGCCCCGGGGACATCGGCGCGGTGGCGAAGCTGCGCGAGACGACCGCCGGCGACGTGCTCGCATCGCGCCAGACCGACCTTCACTTCGGCGCCCTCGACCTGCCGGCGCCGGTGATGGCGTTCGCGTTCGAGCCCAAGTCCAAGGGTGACGACGAGAAGGCTGCGAGCGCGCTTCGTCGGCTCTCCGAGGAGGACCCGACGCTGGACGTTCACCGCGACCCCGACACCGGCGAGCAGATCATCGCCGGGCTGAGCCAGATCCATGTCGAGGTGATCGTCGACCGGATGAAGAGCCGCTTCGGGGCGGAGATCGAGCTGCACCCGCCGCAGGTGCCCTACATCGAGACGATCCGCAAGGCCGCCAAGGCGCACGGCCGCTACAAGAAGCAGACCGGCGGCCGCGGCCAGTTCGGCGACTGCCATATCGAGATCGAGCCGAACGAGCCGGGGGAGGGGTTCGAGTTTCAGAACGCGATCAAGGGCGGCGTGATCCCGGGCGGGTTCATCCCCGCGGTCGAGAAGGGGATCGTCGAGGCGATGGCCGGCGGGGTGCTCGCGGGATACCCGATGAAGGACGTGAAGGTGCGCCTGTACGACGGCCAGCACCACAGCGTCGACTCCTCGGAGATGGCGTTCAAGATCGCCGGCTCGATGGCCTTCAAGCAGGCCGTCGCCGAGGCGGAGGCCTACCTGCTGGAGCCGATCATGGAGGTGACGATCGCCGTCCCCGAGGATGTCGTCGGCGACGTGATCGGCGACCTGAACTCGCGGCGCGGCAGGCCGCTGGGCATGGAGCCGAAGGGGAGCGCGACCGAGATCAAGGCCGAAGTGCCGATGGCCGAGGTGCTCGACTACGCCCCCGACCTGCGAGCGATCACCGGCGGGCGCGGCGATTACACGATGGACTTCCTGCGCTACGAGGAGGTCCCCGGCCACATCGCCCAGAAGGTGGTCGCCGAGGCGAAGGCCGAGGACGAGCAGGGCGTCAAGGCCTGATCGGGCGCCGAGTGCCTGACTAACCTAGGCGCGTGGAATTCGAGGTCTGCGCGGTTTGCGGCCGCAACATCCTGCGCGGCGAGCGGTCGTTCGAGTACGTCGACAACCAGGGCGAGACGGCCGGCGTCTGCCCGCTGTGCAAGCCGCGGGCGGAGGAGATCGGCTGGGTGCCGGCGGCGTTCGCGACCGCGCTGCCGCACGACGAGCCGCGCCGTGGCGGCGTGGCGGCGCTGCGCGAGCGAATCGCTCGCGGCGTCCGCGTCCCGGCGCCCGAGCCCGATGTCCCCGATGTCCCGCAGGAGCCGCCGACCCCGCTCGAGGTCTTCAACGCGAGCTCCGAGGTGCGCAAGGTCGCCGGTCTGCAGCGCTCGCTCGGCGAGCCGCGCGTCTGCGTGCGCCCCAACGATGACGGCGGCGGCGAGCTGGTCATCGTCGCCTGGGACCTCTCCTGGTATCGGTGGAGCATCCGCGGGACAACCGTGAAGCAGATCGCGAAGGGCAACGAGATCTCCGAGCTGCCGGTCGAGGACCGCGACTGGAACGCGACCGCGGCCGCGGACGGGACGCTGACCCTTGGTTAGTGCTCCCGGCCACGGGTGCCGCCGTGCTTGGGCGGCTGCGAATCGGCGCCTGGCGTCGTCCTCGGTCGCTCACGTGGCGCTGCCACGCTTCGCTCCCTGCGTCCTCGCCACGCTTGATTCTCGCTCGCCCAACCACGACGCCACCCCTGACCGTGAGCACTGCTGAACGCCTCGTCGTCAACGTCGACGGCGGCGCCCGCGGCAACCCCGGGCCGGCGGCGATCGCCGCCGTGGTTACGACGCCGGAGGGCGAGTTGCTCGAGGAGCGGGGCGAAACGATCGGCCGGGCGACCAACAACGTCGCCGAGTACCGGGCCCTGCTGCTGGGGATCGAGCGCGCTCAGGCGCTCGGCGCCCGCGAGGTCGAGCTGATCGGCGACTCGGAGCTGATCGTCAAGCAGGTGAAGGGCGAGTACCGGGTCAAGGACCCGGGCCTCAAGCCGCTGCACGCGGAGGTTCGCGGCGCGCTCGCCGGTTTCGACCGCTGGTCGATCCGCCACGTGCGCCGCGAGCACAACGCCGCCGCCGACCGCCTCGTCAATGAAACGCTTGACGAAGCGGCCGGCTGACGCCGTTGCGGAGCTACTCGGTCGCGGCCTGGAGCAGGTTGACGCGGCCGAAGCCGAAGCTCGGATCGCGTCCCGCCGGGCCGAGGTCGTCCACCGCGCCGTCGAGCTTGGCGACGATCTGCGCCGCGGTCGAGCTCGGATAGCGCGAGCGGATCAGCGCCGTGACGCCGGCGACGTGTGGGGTCGCCATCGACGTGCCCGAGATCGTGTTGTAGCCGCCGTTGTTCCAGGTCGACGTGATGTCGACCCCGGGGGCGGCGACCTCGACGTCCGCGTTCGCGTTCGAGAAGCTCGCCCGCTGATCACGGTTGTCGGTCGCGGCCACCGAGACCACGTTCGGATACGCGGCCGGGTAGTTGAGTGTCGCGTCACCGTCGTTGCCGGCCGCCGCGACGAGCACGGCGCCGTTCGCCGCACCGCCCTTCCAGGCGTAGTCGACGGCGTTCTTGAGCGTCGTCGAGGCGCCGCCGCCGAGGCTCATCGAGATCACCTTGGCGCCCTTGTCGTAGGTCCAGGTGATGCAGTTGGCGACGTCCGAGGTGTGTCCGATCCCGGCCGGGCCGCTGAGGGCGCGGCACATCGCCAGCTGTGAGTTGAACGAGACGCCGGTGACGCCCGTCGCGTTGTTGGCGTTCGCGGTGATCGTCCCGGATACGTGGGTGCCGTGGCCGTTGTCATCGGCGCACGAGCCCTCCCGGATCGAGCCCGCCACGACGCCCGGGATGACCCCGATCGACTGCGCGCAGTTGGCGAGCTTGCCCGCCAGGTCCGGATGCGCAGCCTGGATCCCGGTGTCGACGATCCCGACCTTGACCCCGCCGGTGGACGGGAAGCCGCCGAGCCCGGCAGCGTCCCAGCCCTCGGGGGCGTCGATGTCGGCATCAGGAGTGCCGCCCGTCTGCCCGGTGTTGTTCAGCCCATAGAGCTGGCCGAACAGCGGATCGTTGGGGATCGCCTGCGTGCTCAGGATCAGGTTCGGTTCCGCGTAGGCGACGAGCGCCGAGCGCTCGAGCCGGGCGGCGACCGCCGCCGCGTCGCCGGCGACGGCGAAGACGTTGGCGCTCGAGTGGCGGATGCTTCCGGTCTGCGTACCGACGCCGAGCCGCTGAGCGAGCGCGCTGGTCGCGGCAGTGCTGGCGGCGGAGCGGTACTTGACGATCACCGACTGGGCGGTGGGACTCGATGCCGCTGTGGAGGGAGCAGCGACGCACAGCGCCAAAGCCACCCCGAGCAGCACCGTCTTCAAACTGCGGTGCATATGTGGGAACCCCTTCCCCGATTGGTTGACCGTGGTTCACTACCCCCGTGAGCGGTGATCTCAAACCAGCCGAGCCGATCCCCGCGGGCACGCGGATCGGCCACACGCACCTGAAGGTCTCAGACCTCGACCGCGCGCTCGACTTCTACATCGGGGTGCTCGGGTTCGAGCTGATGCAGCGTTGGGCCGATCAGGCGGCGTTCGTCTCGGCCGGTGGCTATCACCACCACCTGGGCCTGAACACTTGGCAGTCGAAGGGCGGCAGCCCGCCGCCGCCGGGCACGACCGGCCTCTTTCACGTCGCGATCCTTTACCCGACCCGGCGCGACCTCGCGAACGCGCTGCGGCGGGTGACCGAGGCCGGGATCCCGATCGATGGCGCCTCCGACCACGGGGTCAGCGAGGCGATCTACCTGCGCGACCCGGACGAGAACGGGATCGAGCTCTACTGGGACCGGCCGCCGGACGAGTGGCCGCGCGACCCGTCCGACCCCGATGGAGTGGCGATGTTCACGGCGCCGCTCAACCTCGCTGATCTGCTCGCCGAGCTCGAGTAGCTCGTCTACACTCAGCGCCATTGCGGCTGTAGCTCAGTTGGCTAGAGCGTCTGCTTGCCATGCAGAAGGTCGTGGGTTCGAATCCCATCAGCCGCTCTCAAGGAAAGCCCCGCTCTGCAAAATGTGTGTTCTCTGACGTTTTAGCGGCCCCGAGCCACTGGCTCGTCAGGGGCCCAATGCGGGCCGTGTTTGTCTTCATCTGGTCAGGCCGCGCTACCCGCGCAGCCGACCACCCGGCCCATCGCCTGACGGGTCGCCTCGGGGGATAACCCGGCGTCGCACAGCGCCTTCCACGTGCCGAACGCCGTCAGCCCGCTCAGCGTTCGCACCAGTGCCGCCGGCGCCTTGCCGGCGAGCGTCTCGCGGACGAGGCCCTCGCGGTACTCGCCGAGGTGATCCAGAAAGCCCTGCAGCGCGCCGATCGACCCGGCCTCGCGCTCGGCGATCTCGAGCCGAAGCGCCCCGCGCTCATAGGAGGCGCAGAGGGCGTCGACGAGCCGCTCCAGCCGCGCCTTGCGCGAGGGGGCACCGGCGAACAGCGGCTCGAGGCGCCCCAGCTCCGGGAGGTGCAGGTCCTCCCACACGTGACGCCCGCAGGCCATCACGAGGTCGTCGCGCGTGGGAAAGTTCCGGCGCACGGTTCCCGGGGCGACGTCGGCGGCGCGTGCGACCTGATCGAAGCTGGTGGCGAGGATGCCGTTTTGGTCGTGCAGGGCGATCGTCGCGGCGACGATCCGCTCCCTGGTCCGCTCCGCCGCGCTCGCGCGGTTCCTCATGTCGTACTTGCGTGGGCTCATCTGGTCATCGCAATGATCCCGCTTCTCCCGGACGGTTATTAATTGGTTGCAGTCGCCGGTCAATTAGTGTATCGTGGCGGCAGTCGCCGCCCGGTGACGGGACTCTTGGGGGAGTCGATGAAAGCCACGCTCGCGTCTCAGACGACCACGGGTCGGCGTGGCGCCGCAGGGTGCCTCCCCCACGCGTCGTCGGCGAGCGGAGCGCGATCGCTCACCGCTGAGGGCCGGCGGCCGGGCCGGTTCGCGGGATGGCTGGGGCCGGTGTCGGCGCTCGAGAACGCATGAGAGATCAGCGGGGCTCAGGGCCTGCGACTCAGAGAGTGCTGACGAAAACCAACTGGGGGTTACGGGAGGAACGATGAAGAGATCAGGACCGAAGCTGATCATCGGCCTCGGCGTGGCGCTGTTCGCGGCATCGCTGCACCCAGCGGGCGCGGCGGCCGACGTCTCGAACGCCGCCGGCCACTCGTTCACCGTGACCGCCGGGGCGGAATTCGACGGCCCCGTCGCCGAGTTCAGCTCGACCTACGCCGAGCTCACCAACTTCTCCGCGACGATCGACTGGGGAGACGGCACGCCGGAGACCACCGGACGGATCTCAAGCTGTCCGAGCTGTCCGCGATACGGCTACGACGTGGACGGCACCCATACCTACGCCGGCACCGGCACCTTCACGGTCACCATCGTGATCGAGAGCGCACGCGACTCGACGACAGGGACCGCCATCGGCACCGCAAACGTCACGGACTCGGATACGCCACCGCCCGCGCCCCCATCGGCTCAGCCCGGCGCCGTTGTCGGTACCCCCGGTGACGACGTCCTGCATGGGACCGCGGGCAAGAACTCCATTTACGGGCTTGGCGGCAACGACCTCATCATCGGCGCCAGCGGCAATGACATCCTGATCGGCGGACCCGGCAACGACAAGATGAAGGCCGGCCCGGGTCGCGACCAGATCATCGCCGGGCACGGGCGCGACAAGGGCATGGGCGGTGCGGGCGGGGACGAGCTCTACGACATGGACGACTTGCGCGACCGCTTGAACGGCGGGAGCGGGCGGGAACTCGTCTACGCATCGACCAAGGAGGGACTGCAGGCCGCAAAGAAAGTCGAGGCGCTCCACTTCGTCGGCGAGAAGGCGATCGTCGCGAATGCCAAAGCCTGTTTTGGAAGCTGTGGCGATTCGGGGCTCTATCGAGTCCACGCGGACGGCAGTGGGCCCGAGATACAGCCCGGAGCCGGCGCGAACTCATGGGATCCGGCGTGGTCGCCCAACGGCGTCAGGCTTGCGTTCGGCAAGGGCGGCTACGTGCGCACCATCAACTCGGACGGCACCGGGCTGAAGAAGCTGGCCGGGACCGGCGAGGCGGACGATTGGGCGCCGGCTTGGTCGCCCGATGGGACGAAGATCGCATTCACGAGCAACGGGCAGATCTGGGTCATGGCAGCGGACGGGTCGGCGGCGGTTCAGCTCACCGACTCCGTCGGCGAGAACGCATCTCCCGCCTGGACCCCGGATGGAACCCGCATCTGGTTTTCGCGTCATGCGGGCGCCGCGCCCGGCGCCAACGACTGGGAGCTGTGGTCGATGAACCCGGACGGCAGCGCTCAGACTCAGGTCACCGACAACGACGTGCACGACCGGAGCCCGGCCTTCTCACCCGACGGCAAGCTCCTGGCATGGACATCGACAAGTGAAGGGGCCAGTGAAGTGCTGCTGCGGTTCGTCGGTTTCCCGCTTCTCCCACCGGCAGTCCTTGTGGACGGTTCTGGCCCGGCCTTCTCCGCGAGTGGTCAGGAAGTGGTCTTCGTCGGTGGCGTCGCCGAGGCGCACCTCTTTCGCGTAAACATCGGTGGATCCGGTCTTGCCTACTTGGACGGCATCGTCCCAGTCGGCTACCACTCGAACCCGTCCTGGCGCTGGTAAGGGGCGGCGCGACGGCCGAGCGACGACCGCCAGTTCGTACGCGCGACCGCAGGGAGCAGGGATTCGCATTGCCCGCTCCGCGCGCGAGGCCCGAAATGACTATCGCTCCAAGGTCGAAGAACGGTCTGACGCCGGCCGGCGCACCGCCCCGCGCTGGACGACTGCCCAGGTCGTTTACTTGAGAGCGCCGCTCGACCCGCCCTGGGTCAACGCTGGGTCAACACAACGTCAGGAAACAGCCGCAAACGCCAAGCCGATCGGGACCGGCGAAACCGGCGATTAGCGGGCGAAACGCGAACAGCCGCAAAGCCCCGCAAACCCATGGATACATTTGCCATGCAGAAGGTCGTGGGTTCGAATCCCATCAGCCGCTCTGAGAACCTCCGCAATTGCGGAGGTTTCCTTGCGACGGGACCGAGTGATCCCCAGGCGGCGACGGGCCGGGGCAACAGATTGACGGCTCCGGATGGATGGATCGGGTTCGTGTCCTTTGAGATCACAGATCGGATTTCGGATACCTGAAGACTGCGAGTAGGCGCCGCGGCGCAAGACTTCCGCTTGCCTAAGGCGAAGCACGCGGGAGCGGCGTCGGCGACCAGACGCCCTGTGTCGTCCGTCTCGGTAGTGATCGTCGGGCCGAGCGGGGCGTCTCAGACTCCCACTTTGCTGGCAATGCAAGCGCGGCGCAGAGCGCCGCTGTTCTGGCAATGCGAGTATCTCGCGGGGCCACAAAGCGACGGACCTCCTCGTCGTCCGGGGCGGTCGTACCGGAATCACGCCCGCTCCCTCCACACAACGGTCACGTCAGGCGCGGGTCGAGCACATACGCGGTCCAGACAGCAATCGGCGAAGGCCGACCCAAAAGCGCCGCCGCAGGTCGTTGGAGTCCTCACGTCCCAGCCTGATGCGGCGGCGAACCCTCGAGGACTGCTTCGAGCTCACTTCGCGATGTGATCTCCAGCTTCCGATAGGTGCTCGTCAGGTGGGTCTGCACAGTTCGAATGGTGACGAACAGCTCCTGGGCGATCTCGGGGTTCGTCATTCCCGCGGCAGCCATGCGGGCGACGCGGAGCTCGCTCGGCGTTAGCGCGTCGATGCCGGTGCGGACGGCGCGGCGCGGGCGGGCCCCGGTCGCGACGAGCTCTTCACGAGCACGCTTCGCAAGGACGGTGGCGCCGCAGCGGTGGGCCTTGTCGAGCGCGGCATAGAGCGGCTCGCGTGCCTCCGATCGCCGACCATCGCGCCGGATCGCCGCCCCGAGCTCAAAGAGGGAGCGGGCATGCTCGAGCTCGCCCCCGGAGCGCTCGGCCAGGGCAACGCTTTCGCGCAGCAGGTCAGGCTCCCCGGCCAGCAGGCCAAGGGTCCGCGTCGAGGCCGCCAGCGCGCCCGGCGCTCCCCAGCGCCGGGCAAGCTCGAGGTCGGTCTCGGCAACCGTCCGTGCCTCCTCCGCCTCTCCCGTTCTCCACAGCGCCAACGCAAGCAGCGGGCGATACGGAAACATCGCGGGGTTCCAGGCGTTCCAGCGCGCCTCGCGCTCCTGCAGCTTGCGGAGCTCGGCGATCGCCTGCTCGATCTCGCCCTGCGAGAAGCGCAATCGAGCGCGCGCCAGATGTGCCCAGCCCGCCATGAACGTGACACGCCCTGCCTCGGCGGCCACTGCCAACAGGTCCTCCGGGTCGTCCGCGGCCCCCCGCTCGGCGAGCGCCTCTGCCAGCGGCCAGCTCGCGAGCAGCGCAGCCGGAACCGCCATCTCGCGGCCCAGCTCGACAGCACGCCGGGCGTCGGCCTCCGCCTCGCGCATCGCTCCCTGCTTCATGCGAAGCAGGGCTGACACGGTCAGCGCTCGCACGAACACGAGGGGGTCGGCCTCCCGTACGGCGCGCTCCATGACCGCCGCCACGACCGACTCGGCCTCGGTGAACCCCTCCGCGAAAATCAGTGGGTAGACGGCGTTCGTCCACACCGAGGAGAAGGGCCCGCGGTCGTCGAGCAGGCCTCGATCGAGGGCTCGCCATGCCAGCGTCCGAACCCGCTCGGCGCTTTGCCCGCGGATGCATGCACTGGTTGCGAACGCCGTGAGCAGGGAGCGCTCCCCAGGGGTGCGGCCGTCGACGTCGGGGTCACTGGCATCCAGCCGTGCGCTGACCTCCTGATAGGTCTCCGGCAGCATCATCGCGCACTGGAAGAGCTCTCCCTCGAGGCGCATCCCGAGCTCGGGGTCCGCTCCCGCCAGGCCATCGGCGGCCTCGCGCAGCAGCGTCACTGCGGGCTCGTAATCGCCCGTCGACATCCGCGCCATCGCCAGCAGGCGCGTCGCCCGAACCCGCTCGTCGCTGCGATCGATCGAGTCCCGGCCCGCGTCGAGGTGCGCGGCCGCCCGCTGGGGATCTCCCGCCTGCAGCTCGACCTCACCCAGCTGGAGTTCCAGCGCGGCGTGCACGTCGTCATCGAGCGGTTCGGCGAGAGCCCTGCGCAGGTAGGTCGCGGCCGTCGCCGGGTCGCCCTTGGTAGCGGCCGTGTGTGCGGCGCGGCTGAAAGTCTCGACGAAGTCGGGCACGCCGCCCGGGGGCGCCGAGAGCAGGTGAACGGCGATCTCCTCCTCGGAGGCGCGCTCGTCCCGCAGGAGCTCAGCCGCGCGCTGGTGCATGCCGGCGCGCTCGAGCGGTGCGATCCCCTCCCGCACGGCCTCCCGCACCAGCGGATGGGTGAACTCGAGCACGGTCCCCGGGGCGAGCACGCCCCGCCCGACCAGGGCATCCGCGGCGGCAGAAGCCCCGTCCTCGTCCAGCTCGGCGAGGGTGGCTGCCCGTGTCAACGGAACGTCGGTGCCGAGCACGGCGACGGCTCGGGCAAGCGCCTCGCACGCCTCGTCGAGCGGTCCGATCCGGCGAGTGATCACGGCCGCGCTCGAGTCGGTTGTCAGGTTGCGTCCCTCCGCGATTCCGGCGGCGGCGAGGCGGCAGAGGAACGGGTTGCCGCCGGTCGAGTCGAACACCGAGTGAGCAACGTCGTTCGCCGCGTCCTCGAGCACCGCCTCGAGCAGGGTGCCGACCGCCCGCCGGCTCAGCAAGCCCGGCATCACCTGCGTTACCCCAGGCAAGCCGACGACCTGGTCGAGCGCGACCGGATCGGGTGACTCGACGATCGGGCGTGTGGCCACAATGACCGCGATCGGGTGCGCCTCCAGTCGCCGCTGCAGGTAGGCGAGGAATCGCAGCGAGGCGGCGTCGGACCAATGCAGATCGTCGACCAGCAACAGGCACGGGCGACGCTCGGACAGATTCGCGGCGAGCCAGTAGAGCCCGTGGAGAACGGCGTAGCTCTCCTCGAACTCCGCCACCGCCGAGTGGGCTTCCAGGCCGAGGGCCGCCCTCGCCCGCGCGGCGGGACCGCCGAGCAGGGCTCGGCGGTCGGCCGATGGCAGCTCGGCCACGGGGTGCTCGAAAAGCTGTCGTGTGACGCCGAAGCCGTAGTCGCGCTCGAGTTCCCCTCCGCGAGCAGCGAGCGTCAGAAACCCGCTTGCCTGCGCCTCCTGCCGGGCGACGGCGAGAAGGCTGCTCTTGCCGATCCCGGCGGGTCCGATCACCGCGGTCATCGTGCCCTCGCCGTTGACGGCGCCCTCGAGTTGCGCCCGCAGGGTCCCGATCTCGCCCTCGCGCTCTAGCAGGTCGAGCGTCCTTCGGGGCTGAGCGGAAAAGTCTTCGTCCCCCTGCACGATGCGAATACTCGCGCCTGGGCCCGAGGATCGCATCGTCAGCGATCCGGAGGAGGCCTGAGATGAGCAAGCGAGTGGAAGTGGACGTAGCGGTGGTGGGCGCAAGCTTGGCGGGATGCGCCGCTGCGCGGATGTATGGGCAGAACGGCCTCACGGTGGCACTGGTCGAGAAGAGCTCGGAACCGGACGCCTACAAGCGGCTCTGTGGCCACTTCATCCAGGCGAGCGCGGTTCCCGTCTTCGAGCGACTGGGGCTCGCCGGGGCGGTCGAGAGCGCCGGCGCGGTTCGAAACGGTGCCGATCTCAGCACCGAATGGGGCTGGTGTCGCGCCCGGCCGGAGGCCGGCGAGCGGGCGCCCTACGGGTACAGCATTCGCCGCTCGAAGCTGGACCCGATGATCCGGGCGCTCGCCCGCGAGACCACGGGCGTGACCTATTTCGGGGGTTCGAGCGCAGTGGAGCTGATCGAGGAGGGCGGTTCGGTCCACGGCGTCGTCGTCCGCGATCGAGCCGGCCACGAGACCAAGGTGCACGCGCCGCTCGTCGTCGGCGCCGACGGTCGCAACTCGAAGGTCGCGAAACTCGCCAACGCCCGTGAGCGCCGCCATCGGAACAACCGCTTCTGCTACATGGCGTACTACGAGGGCATCGAGCTCGACGGCGATCGCGCCCTCGCCTTCATCAAGGGCCCTGATGTCCTCTTTCTGTCGCCAAACGACGACGGGATCACCTTGGTCGCAGAGTTCCCTCACAAGGATCGCCAGGCGGCGTTCAAGGCCGATCGCGGCGCGGGCTTCGACGGGTATCTAGAGCAGCTCGCCGGCGGCGAGTTTCTCGGCGAGGCGCGCCGGGTCTCGAAGCACGTCGGCTACACCGACTACACGCCGATCGTGCGCGCGACCGTGCCACGGCACGGCGTCGCCCTAGCCGGCGACGCAGCGATCACCTGCGACCCGGTGCTTGCGATCGGCTGCGGGTTCGCACTGCAAAGCGCAGGGTGGCTCGTCGATGCGACGACACCCGCACTGAGGGGAAACGAAACCCTGAGCACCGGGCTGCGGCGCTACCGCCGCACCCACCGGCGCAGGCTGATGGGCCACGTGCGGATGCTGAACGCGGGCGCCCTCGCGAAGCCCCCGACCCCGATCGAGCGACTGCTCTTCTCGGCGGCGACCAAGGACGCCCGGACCGCTCGCCACCTCGAGAGCTTCCTCGTGCGAAGCATTCCCGTCCGTCGATTCCTTGCGCCCACGGCCATCGCCCGCGCCGCGGCGGTGAACGCGGGGCTGGCCGAGCGCGGCAGGCCGATCACGGTCGGACAGATCTGAGATCCGTCGGGTACGGAGTTTCGAGATCCCGGGCGCCGCGCCCGGGCCTCGGGGGATCGGCCTGCGCGCTGTCTGGGGCGCCGGCACCATGAGCAGAAACGGATGCGACCATCCGTGGGAGCACACCCGCGACTCGGCGCTTCTGGTTCGAGCCCGGGGGAGGCATCCCCCTCCACAATGGGCCGAGTTTCCGGACCGGAGGACTTCCGATCATCTCCGAGCCGGCGGTGACGAGGCGACCGCTCTCGTCGCGCCGCGATAGTCCAGATTCGCGCCTCAGATCAGGCCTGGCGAGCAAAGCAGGCGTGATGCCGAGATGCCCGAGTCGGACGAGCACGGGGACTCCTGGCGACGGAGGGCGGGCTCTTGCTCTACGCCGAAGCGGCCGTCGTTCGGCGGTCCGACCGCGCTGTCTCTCAGGGCAACACGGGGGCAACAGCACGTCCATAAACATCCGCAAGCCACGAGTGGCGTCTACGCGACGAAACCGCGGATGAGCAGGAAGAGAGGGAGCAGCCGCAACCCACCGCAAACCCTTGATCTAATTGCCATGCAGAAGGTCGTGGGTTCGAATCCCATCAGCCGCTCTGAAAACCTCCGCAATTGCGGGGGTTTTCCGGTGACGGGACTCGGTCGTCCTCGATCGCAGTAATCCCGGGGCAACACATTGCGGGGCAAGCGGGCGAAGGACGCTCCGCGGCGTCCAACCGCCCGAGGGCCGTTGCTGGATCAATTCGGTGATGGCCGCACGCTCGCCGGCTATTCGGATGTCTCGGCCTCGTGGAGGCCGGTTTCGGCATCCTCGGAAGGCCCAAGAATGAAGACCTCGGCCCCGAGGTCTGGATCGCCGTGATTGGCGCTCATGAAGCCGACGACATCGCGATACAGCGCCTCCTCGACGAGCTTGATCGCTTCGGGCCGCATGACGTCCTGGATCGCGGACCGCTGTTGATCCACGCCGGCCCAATGGCCGTTGTCGACCAGAATTCGCTCGGCCCGGGTGAGCGTGTCCGCGAGGACGACGAGTACATGATCGCGGCCAATCGTGGTCCGGGCCTTCGTCGGGCCCCGTCCGGCGTACTTGGTGAGGAGCTGCACCATTCCCCTCGAGATCGTTGCGGCCTGCTGGCCAGGTGCGTGCCCGGCGCCGCTGCTTCGTCGGTAGCCATCGCTGGCTCCACTTCTCGTCTCTCCCAAAGTTGCCGCGCGGTCAAGTGAGAGAAACGGAAAGTCTCGAGGGCGGCTGGTCCCTGTCTGTTGCAAGCATATTCCGTCGGGCGAGCAGCCTGCGACCGTCGACTGGTCCCTGCGGGTACTCAGGGCGGAGAGCACTGTCGGCGCCTTGCTCGGGCCGAGACGCCTGACTGGTCGCTCGCGTGGCGGCGCCGCGCTCGGCGGCGCCTTGCCAAATCGCCGCCCTGGGTAAACGCCAATGCAGCGTGGCGCCGGGCGGCGACCGGCGGTACCCTCAATCCTGGTGTGCCGGGAAGTCTGGTCGGCGACGATATCGCCGAACCGGGAGGTTTTCAGTGGGACAAGTACACCGAAGCTCCTCCGTCAAGCGGGTGTGACCGATGCGCGATTTTGGGAGCGTCGATCTCACCCCGGTTCCCGTTCTGGACCGCGCGGTCGGACACCAGCCAAGTTGGCTGATCGCGATGCGAGCGGGCGTCCGGCGCTCGAGCCTCGACGCCGCCCTCGCCGCGGGCGCGGACCCGTGCGCGTCCCGACCACTCGCCCATCGCGCAGCTCGCCTGACCAGCGAGCGCGTCCGTTACAAGCTGGCCAATTGGGTCGCAGAGATCCTCGCCACCCCGACCCGACCCCCGCGTGGGTTCTGTGTGGCTGTCGAGCCCGACCGCGGCGAGGTCGCGACCGCGGAGCCGCTTCTCTTGCGTGTGTGGGAGCTGCTGCGCTCGGGCGCTCCGGTCTACGCGAGGGGTATGGCAATGCTCGAGGACCTGCTCGGCCATGGCGGCAGTCCGCTTTACCTGCCGGCCATGCGAGGGCAGCTAAGCAGCCAGCTCGAGCTCATCATCGCCGCCCTCGAAGGAAGCCAGCACGCCGACCCGCTGGTGTTGGATCCGGATGATCCCGGGGACTGGGATTAACCGCCCCTCGGCAAGGAGCCGGGCGGTCACCATCAGGGCACGTCTCTGGGAGTGCTGGCGCGTTGTACTCGAGTGGCTCGATCGCGCGCTCGGGTGCCCTCCTGCGGGTTCTGCTTTTGTTGGCGCCTGATGGCGATCGATGTCGAGACCGAGACGAGCATCGCGCGACCGCGGGCCGAGGTGGCAGCCTACGCATGCGATCCAGCCAACGCGACCGAGTGGTACGAGAACATCGAATCCGCCGAGTGGGAGACCGAGCCGCCCCTAGCGGTCGGGTCCCGGTTCGCGTTCTCGGCGAGCTTTCTCGGCCGCCAGCTCTCTTACGTCTATGAGGTGATCGAGCTCGTCCCCAGCGAGCGGTTCGTGATGGCCACCACCGATGGGCCGATGGCCATGGAGACGACCTACACCTGGGAGGACGGGCCGTATGAAGCAACGGTGATGCGACTTCGAAACCGCGGCGAGCCATCCGGGTTCTCGCGCGTGCTCGCGCCGATCATGGCGCCGGCAGTGCGCCGCGCGAATCGCAAGGACCTGGCCCGACTGAAGCAGGTCCTCGAGGGATCTAGCCGCCGATGAAACCCGCGAGCTTGTCGAAGGCGGCGTTCCAGCCCGCCTCGGCATGCCCGGGCCCCGGGGCTGGATACGGCCCGTCGCTGAGCGTCATCCGCGTCTTCTCGCCGTGGTCGTGAAACTCGACGCGGACCGTCACCGGATCGTGCATGCCCATCTCCGGCATTGGGTCCGAGCGCATCACGATCAGCTCCGGTTCGATTAGTTCGACGATCTCGTAGCCGATCGAGAACTCGCGGCCGCCGTCGCGCTCGACCATCGTAAGTTCCCAGCGCCCACCGACGCGCGGGTCAATCCGGATCCGCTCGCGCGGCGCGTCCATGTGCTCTGGCCCGTACCAGGCCGCCACCTGGTGGGGGTCGGTCCAGGCGTTGAAGACGCGCTCGCGGGGCGCTTCAAAGATGCGCGTGATCAGGACCTCCTGAGCAGCTGCGGCGGGGGTCGGGTCAGTCATCGTTTTCTCCTTGATTTGCCAGGTGGGCGTCGAGTCGATCCATTCGTGCCTCCCAGCGCTGCTTTCGCGACTGCATCCACTCGACGGCCTCGTCGAGTGGGGCGGCCTGCATCTGGCTCGGTCGCCATTGTGCCTCTCGGCTGCGAGTGATCAGCCCCGCGCGCTCGAGCACCTTCAGATGGCGCGAGATGGCCGGAGCGCTCACCGGGAACGGCTCCGCGAGCTCGGCCACTGTCGCTTGGCCCTCAGCGAGGCGGGACAGGATCGAGCGTCGGGTCGGGTCGGCGAGAGCGGCGAAGGTGAGGCTGAGTTTGTCGGGCGGCATCTAACGGTCCGGTTAATTAACGTCACCATTAAATACGATCGGCGTTCAGAACGCAAGGCAGGGGGCGCGAGTCGCGCCGGAGTGCGGGTGCGGTTCGCCCGCGAGTGCGCGCGTGTCGCCGAGCGCGGGAGAGGACCGTTACCTGGGCGGCCCGGGCGCCCGCGCGGAGCGCCCGGGCACAGCCCTCAAGAGGACTCGCTCTCCTCCATGTTCTTGGTGACCACGTCCATCGTCCGGCCGAGCTCCTCGGTCGGGCTGAACTCGACCACCTCGGTGCCGGCGTACAGCACCGGTGTATGGCCCGGGCCGGCGTAGTACGCGTCGCCCGCTTCGAAGACCTCTTCTTGGTCCCCGGAGCGAAAGGCAACCTTGCCCTTGATCACGTAGCCCATGTGCTCGCACTGGCACTCGTCGTTCGGGAGCCCCTTGAAGTACGGGGCCAGGTCGGCATCCTCCGAGTAGCTCTCGAAGCCCACCGTCCAGCCACCGTCGAAGTGCTCGAAGTGACCTTCGTATCCCGGGACCGAGTCGGCGTGGACTACGCCAGCGGTGCAAGTGGCCAGCCTTGTCCTGGTGCTCGAGAACGCGCTGTTCATGGTCGATGCGACTTGCAGCACTGACGCTTAGCTCGGAGGAGGGGTGAGTGGCCTATATGCGAATCGGTCGATCGTCGGCTGCCGGACGCCCTCGGCGGTCGCGCACGCCGCTTGAGCTTCTCCCGGCGTTACGACCCCACTAGCGGCTTGTCGTCCCGGGGTGGTACGGATGGCGAGCGTCGAGTGGTTGGACCGGGTCGCGGTGCTCGACCGCGCGTCCGAGGGCTATCAGCAGGCCCGTGGCTACCGCCTTCGCCGGACCGCGGCCGAGGCCGGCGACCCGGTCTCGCGGACGCTGCCGCGCGCCCTGATGATTCCGCCCGGCGTGCCCGACTTCGCCACCCGTGAGCGCCGGTTCGAGCTCGGCCCTTGCACGCTGCGCGGACGAACATGGTCGGGGTTCGGAGCCTTTGAGCGGGTGAAGGTGAGCATCGACGGGGGAAGTACCCGGGCCGACGCGCGACTCGGCCGGCCGCTCAGAGTGGTCCTGGCGCCCATGGGAATGCGAATGGGAGACGCGCGCTCCCGGTTCCTACGAGCTCTGCTGCCGAGCCAGGGATGTCGGCGGCAACCGTCAGCCGCTCGAGCCAGCCTGGAACCTCGGTGGGTACGCGAACAACGCCGTTCAACGCGTTGCGGTCTCGGTAACGGCCGGTTAGCGGCGCTCGGGCACGAGCACCGCGAACCGCGATCCGGCGGCCGGGGCGCTCTCGACCTCGATCCGCCCGCCGAGGGCCTCGACGATCCGCTTTGCGAGCGTCAGGCCGAGGCCGGAGCCGTCTGCGGTCCGCGACAGGTCACCACGCCAGAACGGATCGAAGACGTGCGGGAGCGCCTCCGGTGGAATCCCCTCGCCGCTGTCGGAGACGCTCAGCTCGAGCGCCCCCGCCGCGCGCCGCGCCTCGACCCGCACCGTCCCGTCGGCGGGCGTGTGGCGAATCGCGTTCTGAAGCAGGTTCTGGAGCACCCGCTCGAGGCGCGGCGAGCACGGGGCGGCACCTGCGCCGTCGAGCTGGGCCTCGAGCCGCAGCCCCTTCTCTGTGGCGCTGCTCCCGCACGCCGCCAGTGCCGCGCCGAGGACGTCCTCGAGCGTGGCGCTGTCCTCCGCTTCGATCGACGCGGCGTCGAGCTGGATGAGCTCGAACAGGTCGTCGACGAGATCGCCGAGGGCGCCGGCGGAGCGGCGCATCTCCGATGCGTATAGCCGCATCGTCGCCGGATCCTCAACCACGCCGTCGTCGATCGCCTCGATCATCGCTTGCAGGCTCGCAAGCGGCGTGCGCAGGTCGTGCGAGACGGCGACGATCAGGTCGCGGCGCTGGCTCTCGATCTGCTCCTCGACCGCTTCCGCCGACGGCCGCGCGAGCGCCAGCGCAGTGCCGGCGCCGACGCCGAGCGAGTAGAGGAGCAGGATTGCGATCAGCAGGGCGTCGTGGCCGTCGACGAGCATCAGTGCCGCGAGGGCGGCGAGGTTCGCGAGCCCGGCGAGCCCGCTGGCCAGGGCGACCACGACCAGCCGTCGCCGGACGCTCGCGCGCGCCAGCAGCCGCGCCGCAGTCACCACCGCCGTGACAGTGACCAGCATCCCGACCGCGAACAGCGTCGCCAGGTGCTCGAGCTCGGTGCCGCTCATGCCGCTTGCGGCGCCGGCCGCAAGCGCGATCAGCGCTCCGAGGGTGCCACCGGCGGCCGCGACGAGCGCGATCCGGGCGCCGTTCGTGCGCCACCGTCGCTTGGAGGCCGGCGCGCTCACGGCTCGAACCGGTATCCGACGCCCCAGACCGTGACCAGCCGTCGCGGCTGGGATGGGTCGGCCTCGATCTTTTCCCGCAGGCGACGGATGTGGACGGTCACGGTCGCCGGATCGCCGGCAAAGGCAACGTCCCAGAGCTCGTCGAGGAGTTGAAGCCGGGAGAAGACCCGGCGCGGGTTCGTGGCGAGGAGCAGCAGGAGGTCGAACTCCTTCGGCGTCAGCGAGATCCGCCGCCCATCGAGGCGGACCTCCCGCGCCGCGGGATCGATCTCGAGGCCGTCGAAACGCAGCGACTCGCCCGGTCGCCGCGACGCCTTCGGGGCACTCCGACGCAGCACCGAGCGCACCCGCGCCACCACCTCGGCCGGCGAGAACGGCTTGCTCACGTAGTCGTCGGCGCCGATCTCGAGGCCGACGATCCGATCGGTCGTCTGCCCGCGCGCGGTGATCATGATCACGGGGCTGTCGGCACGCGCGCGGATCTCCCGGAAGACCTCGAACCCGTCGACGTGTGGCAGCATCAGGTCGAGCAGGACCAGGTCGGGCCGGCGGGCCTCGAACGCCTCGAGCGCTCGCTCGCCGTCCGCGACCGCCTCGACCTCGAACCCACCGCGCTCGAGGTAGCGCGAGAGCACGTCGCGGACCATCGGCTCGTCGTCGACGACGAGGACGCGGGCGTTGGCCTCCATGCCCGTTAGTGCGAGATCGCCCGCATTCATTTCACTCGGATCGTCGCTTCGAGACGTTACGAACTCATTTCCGCGCCCGCAATGAAGCGGCAAGACCGCCCGCCTTCACTTCCCGGTCGACAGCCCCACCAGGAGGTTAGAAGCATGCGCGCAGCGTTGATCGCGGTCCCACTGGCAGCCCTCGCCCTCGGCGTCGCCGCGTGTGGTGACGACGATGACGAAACGACCACAGCCGCGGCCGAGTCGACGGCACCCGCCGCGGGCGGCGGCGTAGCCGGGGCAATCCCGAGCGTGATCGACGTCGACGAGCAGGAGGCGACCGTGACCCTGCCGCTATACGACGGCACAACGCCCGAAGGCGAGGACGTCTACTACATCGTCACCGACTCCTCCGATCAGGCCGACGCCGAGGAGCGGGGCGTCAACTTCGCCCCCAAGCTCGCCAATGCGCTCGGCACGCAGGCGGTGCAGGAGGCGAGCCTCGACGGCGAGGAGATCGTCTTCGAGGGCACGGTCGACTTCTCCCCGGAGCTGAAGCTCGAGCCCGCCGAGGACGGCTTTCCGCCGGACGTCGCCAGGCCCGGCGCCGTCGGCGACGCCGAGTACAGCCCCTTGGTGAGCACCGACGGCGAGACGGTGATCAACGCCTCGCAGGTCGCCAACGACTCGGGCATGCACGACTCGGCGGTCGACATCGACTACAACGCGATGGAGGTGACGATGGCGGCGCTGCCCGGGTTCGTCGGCGGAGCAGAGAACCTCTACCTGCGCACCGAGGGCTCGGTCGAGCTCGTCGCCGCGGCGGAAGCGAGCACCTACGCGCCAAACCTCGCCGACGCCCCGGGCCTGGCGTCGGATGGCGAGGACTCGCCGCGCTCGGCGATCATCCCGATCGTCAACGGCCTGCGCGAGGCCGACGACCCCGAGCAGCGCCAAGGCTTGCAGTCGGCGCTGCTGGGCGAGGGTCCGCCGCTCAACATCGAGCAGGACCCGAACACGAGCCCGCTCTACTCGCCGCTCTGGGACATCACCCCGGCGGTGTGGACCGAGGAGGCGATCAAGCAGGACGAGCGCAAGCTGCTCACCTCGGCCGACGAGGTGATCGCCGAGGTCGAGGCCGGCCGGATCGAGAGCGGGGGCGAGGGGCCCGCGAACGATTCGCTGGCCGGACTCCGGGCGCTGGAGGCGATCTCGAACTGCTCGATCATGCAGCTCGGCTGAGCCGTCAGCCGGAGAAGCGGGCCTCGATGTTCGCGAACTCTCGCTGGAGCGAGAGGTGCTGGCCGTCGAACAGCTCGTCGGGCATCCCCGGGGCCTGGAACATGGTGAAGATGAACGCGGTGGTCCGATCGCCCAGCTTGATCACGCGGGTTGGGAACACCGACATCTCGTCCGCGCTCGGGCCGGCCAGCATGTCGATCACCCCGGTCGCGCGGTCGGCCCGGATCTCGAACCGGAACTCGCCCAGGTTGTTGACCACCGTGTAGCCGTGCTCATCGCGTCGCAGCTCGCGCGCGAACTCGTTCGCCCACTCCGGCAGGTTTTCGATCTCCGCCATGTACGCGAATACCTCTTCCGGCGTCGCATCGAGCACCGTGGTCACCGTCTCGCTTCTCATATCTCCCTGATCTCCTCGAGGTCGCTGGCAAGGTCCCGCGCTCGCTCGGCGCCGAGCAGTCCGGTCAGGGCCGCATCGAGATCGCTCAGGACGCCCTCGGCGACCGGGCGGAACTCGCGCGCTCGCTCGGTTAGCCGAACGCGCGTGGCGCGGCGATCGCCCGGATCCGCTTCCCGGAGGACGAGCCCGTCGCGCTCGAGCAGTCGGACCATTGTCGTCATCGTCTGCTTGGCCAGTCTCGCCCGCCGGGCGAGCTCTCCCATCCGCAACTCGTCCTCCTCGAACAGGGGGAGGAGGATCGACCCGTACGCCGGCCGTACCTCGGGGTAGCCGCGCTCGCTGAAGTGAGCGCGAAGCAGCTCGTTCCATCGCTGCGATGCCTTGGCGAGCAGGAAGCCGACGTTCTGGGTCGTGGCCAGGCGCGGTCGAGGTTTAGATGCCGCGGGGGTCATTAGTCCTATATCGGACTATATCACGACGTCGTAATGCCCCCGTAAGAGGCGACTGGGATGATCGTCCTCATCAAACGGATCGCGACACTCCTCGCATTCATCGGACTCGCCGTCTTCGCCTTCGCGGGATGCGGCGACGACGACGGCGACGAAGGCGGGAGCGCGTCCCCGCCGCCGGCGGCAGACACGACGATTGCGGCCGAGGACACCGAGTCGGCTACGGGCGGGGGCGGATCGAACGGGGATGGCGCTTCCGGGACGGACGATGGCCCCGCGAACGGCACCGAGGTGGTGCTCGGCGACTCGGAGTTCGGGGAGATGCTCTACGACGCGAACGATCAGGCGATTTACGTCTTCGAGCGGGACACGACCACGAAGAGCGTGTGCTACGGCGAGTGCGCCGTTGCCTGGCCACCGGTGGTCACGTCAGACCAGCCGGCGGCGGGCCCGGGCGTTGACGCCGCGCTGCTCGGTACGACCGAACGACGCGACGGGACGCTCCAGGTGACCTACGGCGGCAAACCCCTCTACTACTACGCCCACGAGGACCCGGGCGAGGTCCGCTGCCACAACGTCGACCTCAACGGGGGCTTCTGGTGGGTCGTCGGGGCCGACGGGGAGCCGCTCGCATGAGGCTCCGCCTCGCTGCCGCGTCGATCGCGTTGCTCGGGGTGGCCGCGCTTCCGAGCGCCGCCCCAGCCGCGGCGCCCGCCGACGGGACCAAGATCACGGCGCGCGGGTCGGAATTCGGCTCGATGATTTGGGCGCCCGGCCGCCAGGCCGCCTACATGTTCGAGAACGATGGGCGGAACGAGTCCCGCTGCCACGGGCGCTGCGCGAAGGCGTGGCCGCCGGTGCTCAGTGAGGGGCGGCCGCGGGCCGGACGCGGCGTCGACTCGACCCTGCTCGGCACCACCCGGCGCCGCAACGGCGACCGGCAGGTGACCTACGCCAGCAAGCCCCTGTACACGTACGCGCACGAGGGAGCGGGCGAGGTCCTCTGCCACGACGTGAACTTGAACGGCGGCTTGTGGTGGGTCCTCGGCCCGGACGGCGAGCCCCGACCCTGACGCAGCTGTGCCAGCCGCACGCCGCCGCGGACCATTGACCAGTGGTTCTCCGCCAACGGCCCGCCGCAGCGGGCCAGTCCGGGGCTCCGGGGAAACACGGGGGCAACAGAACGTCCATAAACGTCCGCAAGTCGCGAGCAGGTGTCTACTCGCGAAACCGGCGAGTAGCAAGCAAAGACCCGAGCAACCGCAACCCGCCGCAAACCCGGGAGCTAATTGCCATGCAGAAGGTCGTGGGTTCGAATCCCATCAGCCGCTCGGCGCGCGACTAGCCTGAGCCGCAGGCGCTCTTCTGCTCCTGCTTGGCCTTCTTCAGCTTCTTCTTCGCCTTCTTGATCGTCTTCTTGCCGGCGTCCTTCCGCTTCAGCTTCTTCAGCTTCTTCTTCGCCTTGTCAACCTTTGCCTGAGCCTGTTCGCAGGCGGCGGTATCGCCAGCGGGCGGGTCGGCCGGCGGAGGATCAACCGGAGGAGGATCGGGCCCGGGTCCCGAGCCGTCGCTGTAGAGCCGCCCCTCGATCCGGCCGGGCGCGACCTGCTGCCAGACCGCGTAGGCGTCGCCGTCGGGCGAGAACGCGACGCTCGGCGATGTGGGATTGCCGCCGGACGAGAGCGTCACGGGCCCGCCGATCCCGCCCCCGATCTCCCCGATGTTTGCGACCAGCGAACGATTGATTGGGGTCGCGCAGTCGCTCACCGGGTACACCTGCGCGGTTGCGTCATCAGGACCGGCGCCCACAATCGGCGAGGTCGCGTTGATGCTCGCCGAGCTCACCAAGGTTCCTGAGGCCGGGAAGGCGTTGATGGCGTCTGTGGTGGTCTGAAAGACGGCCAGGTTGCCAGGCATGCACGCTCCGGTCGCCAGCTGCTGGCCCCAGCCCATCAGCGCCGCGCCGCTCGGGGCGACCGCGACCGAGGGAACCCCGAACGCACGCGACCCCGTTTGCGCGACTCCGACGGCGAATGGTTCGCCCGGCTGGCGGGTACCCGTCGCCGTGCGCTCGTTCGGGGCGTCGTTCTGGCTCCAGACCAGCGCGGCGCGGCCGGCTGAGTTCTGGGCCGCGGGAGCGAGCGGGCCGATGTCGGCGACCAGTTCGGTCGACGGGGCAAAGGCGTCGGCGAGCGTCACGTCCGTCGCGACGGCCTGCCGTAGCGGCGACATGCCCGGGCTCGTGCAGCACGGGTGAAAGGCGATCACCGCCGATCCCGCGTCATCGAGCACCGGCCGAGGGCTGATCACCGACGAGCCGCTCGTGTTGTCGAAGATCGTTTCGGTCGGGTGCAGGAAGTCCTCGGTGGCCCCGTTCCACACCCGTGCCTTGACGCTGCCGTTGCCCCCCGCACCGTCGGCCTCGATCCATGCGAGCAGGGCCCGCCCGTTCGGATCGACGACGATCGCGAAGTGGAGGATCGTGTGTCCGCTCGACACGGTGTCCGCCGAGCCAAACGTTCCGGCGGGTCCCGCGCTGCGCCTGGCGATCCTCAGCGTGCCAGTCGACTGCATGAACAGGAAGAAGCCGTTGCCGGCGCTGTCGAAGCCCAGGTCGATCCCGGTCGTTCCCGTCGGCGGCTGTTCGAAAACCGGTTGTGGCGTTCCCCACGGGCCCGCGGGCGGGCGGACCGCGTACCTTGCTTGGACTCCGTCCAGCCAGTATGCGAACGCATTGCCCGCCGGATCGAACTTGACCTTCGGCGCCGTCGCAGTGTCGCTGGTGAGCAGGGTCTCCGGAGCCCCCCAGCTCTGTCCCAACGCAGGCGCGACGAGCAGCAACGACGCTGCGACGGCTCCCGTTAGCGCGCGCAGCATCACTGCCGTCGGCTTCCGCATGGTGTCTCGTCCCCCCTTGGACCTGATCCGAGCTAGCCCCCCTGTTTGACGTCTTTGGCGTCGCGTCATCATGTGCGAGAGTTCACCACCGCGGCGTCCAACCGCCGTCCAACGGCTGCGTCAGATCCTCCCACACGCCGGATCATTCGAGCGAGATGACGGGATTTCGCTCCTCTAAGCCGCTGAGCGTGCACTGCTTCGCCCAGCTACCGGTTGGTTGTCGAGGGAGTCGAACTGAGATCGGTAGCACCGGTGGTAGCAGCGCCGGGCCGCACCGCATGACCAAGCCACATGGCGGGGATTTCGCCCACATCAGCCGCTCTTTTCTGGACCTGCGTCAGATCGCGACAGAGCCTCCACCACTCGAGAGTTAGAGTTTGCGCAGTGAGCCCGCTCCCAGCGCCCCGGGTTGGGGTCATCGGCTTCTCGACGCTCGTCGGGATGTTGCTTGTTCTGGCCAACCCGGTTGCCGGAGCCCCGAACAAGGGCATCGCCTGGAAGAGCTGCGGCGAGCAGCTCGAGTGCGCGAAGGTCCGGGTGCCGCTGAATTGGGATCGCCCGCGCGGGCGCGAGATCAAGCTCGCGGTGATCCGCCACCTCGCGAGCCGGCCCGAGGAGCGGATCGGCTCGTTGTTCTTCAACCCGGGCGGGCCTGGCGGATCGGTCGATGTGGTGAAGTCGGACGGCGAGAGCCTGGACGCCGCCGGCGATGGTCGGTTCGATGTCGTCGGCTGGGACATCCGCGGGGCGGGCGCCAGCACGCACATCCGCTGTTTTCGCAGCGAACAGCGGCGGGCGGCCTTCTTCCGCAACTGGTCGCTTCCCACAACCAGCTCCGCTTCGCGTCGCTACGTGCGAAAGACCGCAAGACTCGCGCGGCGCTGCGGTGAGCTGAGCGGCCGGCTGCTCGGCCACGTGTCGACGGCCGACACCGCGCAGGACCTCGACTACCTGCGGCGGCTCGTCGGCGACCGGCGACTCACCTACATGGGCCTTTCTGCCGGCACGTTCATCGGCCAGACCTACGCCAACATGTTCCCGCAGCGGGTGCGGGCGATGGTCCTCGACGGCGTCCTCGACCCCGTCGCGTACACGAAGGGCACCGAGGCCAACTACGTACACGAGCTCCGCTACACCGACCGGGCATTCGACGGCTTTCTGTCACTGTGCGAGAGCGCCGGACCGGCGCGCTGCGCGCTCGCCGGCCAGGGGCCGGTCAAGCCGCGCGTCGACGCGCTGTTCGCGGAGTTGGGGCGCGCGCCGATCCCGGCGCCGTCGGCTGACCCGCCCGGGGATCTCACCTACTCGGACGCCGTCTCGGCGATCCTCGTCAACATGAGCGGCTCGCCGGGCTCGTGGCCCGGCTTCGCGGCGGCGCTCGCCGCGGCGATGACCGGGGACGGATCGGAGCTCGCGACCGCGGGGCGGCTGCTGACGACCGTCTTCTCGCAGCCTGTGTCAGCGCCCGGCCTGCCGGCGATCGGGCTCACCTGCGCCGACAGCCCGGCGCGCCACGGCCCGGGCGAGTGGCGCTCGGTCGCCGATCGGCTGACCCGGGTCAGCTCCAGCTACGGGCCGGTGATCACGTGGTGGCGTTGGGCGCCGTGCGCGTCGTGGCCGGTGGCGAGCGCCGATCACTACACCGGGCCGTGGGATGCGACGACTCCGAACCCGATCCTCGTGATCGGAACCCGATATGACCCGAACACGCCGTTCGCGGACGCGCGCCGCACCGCCCGACGGCTGGGCAATGCGGTCCTGCTCACCCACGACGGCTACAGCCACAAGAGCGACACCGACCCGAGCGCCTGCGTCAAAGCCGCCACGACCGCCTACCTCGTCCGCCTCGTCGCTCCGCTCCCGGACACGGTCTGTCCCTCCGACCACCAACCGTTCGACCCCGACTTCGGCAAGCCCGCCGGTTGAGGGGTGTCGGCGGCGAGCGTCTGCTCGGCTGCCTCGGCTATGACGTTCGACGGATCGCCCGATGAGCCGGCGCCGCGCCAGCATCTGTAGGCCGGCTACCGGTTGGGTCGGAAAGCGCCCCCGCGAAAACTGGTAGCAGGCGTGGTAGCCGGTTGGCTGCCTGCCGCACGACCAAGCCACATGGCGGGGATTTCGCTCAGATCAGCCGCTTTTGTTGAGCGTCCCCGCCAGATCGCGTCAGGGGCGCCGATGTCAGGCGTTGCAGTCGGCCTATTGTGGGTGTAGGGTCGGCGACACGGCAGGGAGGTCGTCGCATGGCTGATAGATCAGTGAACGGTCGCCGCACAACGCACAGGTGGTGCCTCGTGTTGCTGGTCACGATGAGCTTCGTGCTCGCGGCGTCTGCCCCGGCGGCGCGAGCGGAGAGGTTCAACCTCGCCCCGGGCCAGGCACACACCAGCGTCTCCAAACCGGGAACCGACGGGACCGAGCGCCGTCGGGGAGACCCGGTCGAGACGATCACCGTGCCCCCGGGAGGCTCGGCGGTCACCACGACCTCGTTCGTCTCCGGCCAGGAATACCGGGTCGTGGCCAGGGACTCGGTCGGGGCGTCCAACGCGGACGGCTCCTACGCGTACGACTGGTTCTACCTACACGAGTGCAGCCCCTTCCCGAGCCAGTGCGAGCCCTTCACCGGCGGGATCCCCGAGGAGTACTCGAGGATCTGGGTGTCCGACAAGACCCGCACCAACCTGCCGCTCACGGCCTTCGCCAGCGGCGGCCAGTTCGCGTGGCCCGCCTACCGCGACGGCCACGCCTACCCCCTCACCATCACCTCCGCCGACGGGCGCCTCACCATCACAGACGCCTTTCCGTCGTTCGGATACTCGACCGCAGGCGAGACCGGGAGCTGGAAGCTGGATGTCTTCCCGTCGGACGCCGCCTTCGGGGAACTGCCCGATCCCGGCTTTTACTATCCCCCGCGCGGTACGCGGGACTCAAAGGAGGTCGCGGCAACGCTGGAGGGTTCGAAGGCCAGGTTCAGCTTCGTGGGATCGAAGTGCAGCAGTCACAACGTCAATTTCGACTACAGCCTTGGCGTCTTGCATGCGAAGCCTGTGCGCGTCAACCGAACGACGGGCAAGTTCTCCGACACCGTCGGCGCGGTTTCCGAGAATGGCTCTCGCGACGACAAGTGGGTGGAGGCCAAGTTCACCGGACGTTTCTTTCCCAGGCAGGTGCGCGGCACGCTCAAGCTCACCGTCGACTCGAAGAAGAAACCCAAATGCGAGGCCAAGTGGGACTTCATTGCCAAGGTTGAGGGGTGAGCCGAGGCGCCCGAGGCGTCGCTGAGGCCATTGAAGCCGCCGGGCTCGCGGAGTAGCCCTCAAGACGACAACGTCTCTTTCCTGGCGCGTTGCCCTGACGTCGGTGCGCCACGCGTCACACCCGCCTCTTCAGTCTGGATGTGCGGAGCGTGAAGCTACTCCGACAGCCCGGCGGCCCTGGCCACCGCCTGCCTCCTGGTGCCGGGCACGGCCGCCGCGGGCGTGCTCGACAGCTATTGCCACCCAACCGGCGACTACTGCACAAGCGTCGAGAAGAAGCGCGGCGTCATCAAGCTGCGTTTCGCGACCTTCTCGTTCACCGGCAAGATCGAGATTTGCTCGGGGCCGGTCGGGGGAAACAGGGAATGCCGCAAGTTTCGCCTGCGCGAGAAGGGCGACCTCTACGCGCGATCCGTCAACTGGGAGCGCCATTTCGGCGGCGGCGCGGGCCTCTACAAGGCGATCTGGTACTTCGAGGGCAATCAGCTCGGCCCGGCGCTCAGCTTCCTGGCGTAGAGCGCGGCCCCTGGTCGCGCGAGGGAGCAGCGCCTTGGAGCTAGGGAGCGAACTCGAGGGTGTCGGCGCCGATGCCCTTGTCGAGGAAGACGTCGTTCTGCGTGCTCGACGTGTCGGTGAGCCGGTAGGCGACGACATTCCCGGATCCGTTGAAGACGCGGTCGACCGTTGGGGCGGCGATCGCGTCGCTGGTGAGACTGCAAGTGGCGAGCAGCGTCACCCAGATAGCCACAGCAGGTTGTGCCACTACGACGAGCCTATCTCGCCGCGCCGCCCCTGGCCGAGAGCTAGCCGGAACCGGCGCGAACGGCGCGATCCCCGCCTACGCTTTTGGGGATGCCGGGTACCAGAGGGGATGTGCGGGCGGCACTCGGCTGCGTCTCGCTACTTTGCGCGCTCGCCGCCGCGGCGCCGGCGAGCGCCGCCATCTCCAACGCGGAGCGGTGCGACCCGATCGACCCGGCGCACTGCATGTTCCCGTTCCCGAACGACCACTTCACGGAGGAGGTGGCCGCCCCCGCCGCCGATCGCGCCGCCGGCTACACCGGCCGGCGGATCGACTTCCACCTGCTTTCGATGCCGCGCAACCGCGCGGGGATCCCGATCAATCCGCTCGACTACCAGCGAAACGACGGGTTCAGCCCCGGGAACATGATCATCACCCACGTGCCGGGGCTGAGCAGCCAGGCGGCGTTCGAGCGAACTGGCGCGGTCCCGATCACGGACATCGGGCGCTACGACGACCCCGATCAGCCGGTCGTGGTGATCGACGCCGAGACGGGGGAACGCCATCCGATCTGGTCCGAGATCGACTCCAATCCGCTGCTCGATCCCGACGACGGCGAGCCGGATCCCGAAGACGTCAACCTCCTGATCAGCCCCGCGGTCAACTTCGAGGAGGGTCACCGATACATCGTCGCGCTGCGGAACATGCGCGAGGCCGATGGCGACGTGATCCCGGCGCAGCGGCCGTTCCGGACGTATCGCGACCGGATCGCCACCATCGATCCGGCGGTGGAGAGCCGCCGGCCCCACTTCGAGAAGATCTTCCGGACCCTCGCGACGGCCGGAATCGGGCGCAAGAAGCTCTTTCTCGCCTGGGACTTCACGGTCGCCAGCGAGCGCAACCTCTCCGAGCGGGCGCTTTCGATCCGCGACGCCGCGTTCGCCGAGCTCGGCGACGGCGACCTCGCCGACATGCGCGTGGACGGACGGGCGCCGACGTTCGAGGTGACTGGGACGACCAACTTCACGCCAGCCGAGGACTCCCGGATAGCGCGGCGTGTCGAGGGGACGATCACGGTCCCGTGCTTCACGGCGGCACCTGGCTGTCCGCCGGGGTCGGCGTTCGCGTTCGCGCCGGGCTCGAACGTTCCCGTGGGGATTCCCGGCAACACCATGCGCGCGAACTTCATCTGCAACATCCCGCGTCAGGCGATCGACGGCGCCGCTCCGGTCCAGGTGAAGCCCGTGATCTACGGGCACGGCCTGCTCGGTTCCGCGAGCGAGGTGAACAGCGGACCGCAGGCGGCGATGGCGTTCGAGCACGGCTACACCTACTGCGCGACTGACTGGGCCGGGTTCGCCACGCAGGACATCGGGACCGTCGCGGCGAGCCTCCAGGATCTCTCGCACTTCCCGAAGCTCGTTGATCGGATGCAGCAGGGATTCGTCAACCAGATGTTCCTCGGGCGGGCGCTGGTCCACCCGCAGGGCCTGGGCACGAATCCCGCTTTTCAGGCCGCCGGGCGCAGCGTGATCGACGGCAAGCGCCTCTACTACGACGGCAACAGCCAGGGCGGGATCATGGGCGGCGCCCTGACCGCGCTGAGTCCCGACTTCAGGCGCGCCGTCCTCGGTGTGCCGGGCATGAACTACTCCACGCTCCTGCGGCGAAGCGTCGACTTCGACGCCTACGCGAAGGGCCAGTTCGTCGACGGGGCGCAGATCCCGGTGGGGCTCTACCAGAACTACCCGGACCAGCTCGAGCGACCGCTGATCATCTCGTTAATCCAGATGCTCTGGGACCGCGGGGAGGCGAACGGCTACGCGCATCACATGACGACCGACCCGCTCCCGAACACACCGCCGCACGAGGTCCTCCTGCACGTCGCCTTCGGCGATCACCAGGTCGCCCCGGTGACGGCCGAGGTCGAGGCCCGCACGATCGGCGCCGTCACGAACCCGACTCCGCTCGACCCGGGCCGCCACTCCGACGTCAAGCCCCTCTGGAGCATCCCGCGCGTCGACTTCACGACTCCCTATGCGGGGTCGGCGATCGTCTACTGGGATTCGGGCTCGCCCACACCGCCGACCACGAACACGCCTCCGCGCGAGGGACAGGACCCGCACGGCCATCCGCGCAACGACGTCAAGGCGCGACGGCAGAAGGCGGCCTTCCTCAGCCCGAGGGGGTCCGTCAAGGAGCGGTGCGGCGGCGGACCCTGCTACGCGAACGGGTACACGGGCGCGCCCTGAGCCGGCGTCGCGGTGAGGGCGCCGGCCGCTGCTTCCAGGGAGCGAGGCGCAAGCATTCGTGGAGCTTTCGTCTCTAAGGCCGCGTGAACAGCCCGCTGGTCAAGCCAGATGGCGGGGATTTGCTCACATCAGCCGCTCTTTTCTGAACCTCACAACTGCTCGCAAATCTCACGGGCAAGCCGGAAGTACAGTTGGATCGGTGAGATGGAGTTCCGGGTCTTAGGGCCGCTCGAGGCTCTCGAAGGGGACCAGCCGCTCGCGCTGGGGGGCGCCAAGCAGCGCGCGCTGCTCGCGATCTTGCTCCTCAACGCCAACCAGGTCGTCTCGACCGATCGTCTGATCGACGAGCTGTGGGGTGGTCAGCCGCCGAAGACTGCCGCGAAGTCGCTACAGGTGCTCATCTCCCAGCTCCGCAAGGTGCTCGATCCCGATCGCGCGAGCGGCGAGTCCGGCCGGCTGCTCGTCACCCGCTCGCCCGGCTATCTCCTCAAGGTGGAGCCCGAGCAGCTCGACCTGGAACGCTTCCAGCGTCTCGCGAGCGAGGGTCGCGACGCGCTTGACGCCGCTGACCCCGGTCGGGCCGCGAGGACGCTGGGTGAGGCGCTCGGCCTCTGGCGCGGGCCTCCGCTCGCCGACCTCGCCTACGCGGACTTCGCCCAGCGGGAGATCGCGCGCCTCGACCAGCTGCGGCTCGCGGCGCTGGAGGATCGGATCCAGGCTGACGTGGAATCCGGAAGCCGCGCCGAGGTAATCGGCGAGCTCGAGAAGCTCGTCGCTGCAGAGCCGCTCCGCGAACGACCTCGTGCGCTGCTCATGCTCGCCCTCTACCGGGCCGGGCGACAGGCCGAGGCGCTCGATGTCTATCGGGACACGCGCCACGCCCTGGTCGAGGAGCTCGGGATCGAACCCGGCCCGGAACTGAAGCAGCTTGAAGCGGCGATCTTGGCGCAGGATCGGTCACTCGAGCTGCCGATCAGCCATTCCCGTGGGCCGCGAGCGCCAACGACTGACGACGGCCCACGCTTCACTCAGACGTCTGCAGGCAGACGTCTGGGGGGCGCGTTCGTTTCCCGCGAGGCCGAGCTTCGGGATCTCGAGGCGGCACTCGATGCGGCGCTGGGCGGTCGAGGGTCGCTCTTCCTGATCGCCGGGGAGCCCGGCATCGGCAAGAGTCGCCTGGCGGACGAGCTCACCGAGCGCGCCCAGAACGTCGACGCCGAGATCTTGTCGGGACGCTGCTGGGAGGCCGGCGGTGCTCCAGCGTATTGGCCGTGGGTCCAGGCCCTGCGCGCGTACCTACGTGAGGTCGATGCAACCGATCTCAAACTGCTGCTGGGTGCTCACGGCGGGGAGGTCGCACACCTGCTCCCGGAGCTTCGCGAGCTCCTGCCGGATCTGCCCCTCCTGGAGGCGCCCGAGTCGGACGGCGCTCGGTTCAGGCTCTTCGATGCGACCTCGTCGTTCCTGAAAAGCGCGGCGGCCGAGCGACCGCTGCTTCTCGTCCTCGAGGATCTACACGCCGCCGACGTCCCGTCCCTCCTCTTGCTCCAGTTCATCGCCGGCGAGCTCGCCGACGCCCGGCTGCTCGTCATCGGCACCTACCGGGACATTGAGGTCAGCCCCGGCCACCCGCTCTCGTCGGCGCTCGTCGAGCTTGCGCGTCAGCCCGCGACACACACCGTGCGATTGAAGGGGTTTGGCGAGCCAGACGTCTCACGGTTGATCGAGTCACTCGTCGGCGCCGCGCCGTCGCCTCAGGTGGCGGGAGCGATTCATGCCGGGACGGGCGGCAATCCGCTCTTCATCGGAGAACTGGTGAGGCTCCTGGCTTCCGAAGGGCGCCTGGCCGAGCCCATCGACGAGGCCGACGTGCGGCATTCGATCCCGCGAGGCGTGCGGGACGTGATCGCCAAGCGCCTCACCCTGGTCTCGGACGCAGCACGCGAGCAGCTGGGGCTGGGGTCGGTGCTGGGCCGCGAGTTCTCGGTCGATACGCTCGCGCAGGCCGGCGGACGGTCGGCGACCGAGATTCTGGACCTGCTCGATGAGGCGATCGCCGAGGGCGTTGTCAGCGAAGCGCCGGGGAGCGCCGACCGCCTTCGGTTCACTCACGTCCTGATCCGAGATGCGCTCTATGAGCAACTCGGAGCCTCCCGGCGGCGCAAGCTGCACATGCGGCTAGGGGAGGTCCTCGAGGAACGGTATGCGGCGGACGCCGATGCGCATCTCGCGGAACTCGCCCAACACTTCTTCGCCGCCGGGCCAGAGGGCGACCCGATCAAGGCGTTCGACTACGCGAGACGCGCCGGTGACCGAGCGATCGGGCTCCTCGCCTACGAAGAAGCGGCCCGGCTGTACGGCCTGGCGCTGAACGTACTCGACGGTTGGCCGGGGGATCACCGGCGCGAACGCTGCCGGACGCTGATCTCGCTCGGCAACGCGTATCTACGCGCCGGAGATCAGCCGAGGGCCAGGGACGTCTTCCTCGCGGCAGCGGATGACGCGCGCGGGCTGGGAGATCTCGCGGCTCTGGGCGAGGCGGCGCTCGGCTACGGAGGGCTCATGGTCTGGACCGCCGCCCGCGGCGATCCCCATCTGATCGGACTGCTCGAGGAGGCGCTCGGCGCCCTCGACGAGCGCGACAGTGCGCTCCGCGCCAAGCTGACCGCACGGCTCTCGGGCGCGATTCGCGATCAGCCGTACCGCCGGCGCAGCGTGGCCCTGAGCGCGGAAGCGGTGGAGATGGCGCGCCGGATCGACGACTCGGCGACGCTCGCGTACGCCCTCGATGCGAGATGTATCGCTCTCGCCGGACCGGCGACCCTGACTGATTTCAGGACCGCGACAGCGGAGTTCACGGGACTCGCCGAGAAGACGGGCGAGCCGAGGCAAGTGCTGACCGCGCGCTTCTATCGCACCTTCTTCGACCTGTATGTGGGCGACGTGGTGCGGGCGCGGCGAGAACTCGACGTGGCGCTAAGGGAGGCCCAGGAGCTCCGCGCGCCCTCCTATAGCTGGGCGCCGACTGCCCTCGCTGCCACGTTGGCCGTAGTTGAAGGGGACTTCGAACGCGCCGAGCGACTAAGCGCGCAGGCGTTCGAGTTCGGGCAGCACTCTCAGCCGGTCAGCGCGCTCGCCACAATGCGGCTCCAGACGTTCCTGCTGAAGAAGGAACTCGGCGAGCTCGAGGGCGAGGCTGAGACGCTTGCGAAGTGGTCCGCGGGGGACCCGACGTACCCGGTCGGCCGCTGCGCACTCGCGAACCTCTACAGCGATCTGGGCATGCGCTCGAAGGCAGCGGCCACGTTCGAGGAGCTGGCGGAGAGCGATTTCGCGGGGGTCCACCTCGACGAGGAATGGCTTGTGGCCTTGAGCCTCCTGGCAGACACGTGCGCTTTCCTGGACGACCGGGAGCGCGCTGCGGTTCTCTATGACCAGCTTGCGCCCTACGCCGATCGGAATGCCGTGGCGTGGCCGGAGGGCGCGACGGGTGCCGTAGCTCGCCCGCTTGGCGTCCTCGCCTCGATGCTTGGCATGGAGGAGACGGCCGAGCGTCACTTCGAGGACGCCATTGCGCTGAACGGCCGAATTGGCGCCGGCCCGTGGGTCGCTCATACCCAGCACGACTACGCGCGCATGCTGATCCGGCGCCGAGCTCCTGGCGATGAGAGACGTGGGGTCGAGCTTCTTCAAGCAGCCCGGAGCGGGTTTGGCGAGCTCGGGATGACCGTATGGCAGGCGAGTGCCGCCGCCGACCTGGCGGGTCTCGGATGACGCGTCGGGCGCCCGGCTGACTCGCATTACCGTGGGCTTACCGCTTCCCGTGGCGACGGCTTACCGGCATCTCGGAGGGTTGCCGCATAGAGATCGCAAGGGCGGTCTCGGGAAGAAAGGAGCGACTCATGACGCGCGGGAACGCAGTTCTGATGTCGATCTCAGCAGTCCTCGTAACGATGGCGATCTCGGTTGCCGCAGCTTCGGGAAACGAGGCGTACCGCTCGCCCGACTTGATCCTCGCCGGCACCACCGAATCATCCCGGCCCGAGAGCGGCGGCTACCGGTCTCCCGACTCGATCATCGCGGGCGCCACCGGATCATCCGTGCTCGCGAGCGGCGACTACCGCTCGCCCGACTCGATCCTCGCCACCGCCCGGCCCTCGGCGCCGCCGTCGCCCGCACTCGTCGAGAGTCCCGAGCCGAGCGGCTTCGCGTGGGGTGACGCGCTGATCGGCGCCTTGGCAGGCTTCGGCCTGGCGCTGCTGGCGTTCGCCCTCCGGCACGCCGCCACCCGTCACCAGCCGGTCATTGCCAGGTCGCGCGCGTAGGTTGGATGCCGACCTCGATTGGCCGGTCCCGTGCGAGGAGGCGGCGCTCGATGGCGCCGCCTTCTCGCGCGCACCGCCCGGTGTCACGGCCGGTAGCGCTCACGGGCCGCGTCCGGGCACCCTCGCGGTCAGTGAGCGCCCGCGCGGGCCAGGACCGCAGGGGGCACCCCGGCGCGGCCCCCGATCACAGTGTTGTTCTCGAGGGAGACGTTGACCGGGGGGTAGGGCGGATAGCAGTCGTAGCTCTCGGCCGGGTACTGCCACCAGTTGCCGACCCAGGCGATATCGCCGTAGGGCCGGCAACCGCCCCAATCGTGCCCGTAGGGCAGACCGTCGGGACCGTCCTGGCCGAGAGGGTTGTCAAACGCGGCGTTGCCGCGCAGCGTGATGTAGCGACTGCCGCCATCGGTGTAGAGGGCGTTGCCACCGTGGCTCGGCGCCTTGCCAAAGATGACATTGCCGGCGATTAGCTCGCCGTCTTGGAGGGAGGTGCCCTGCTGACCGAGCGAATAGATGCCGCCGCCGTCGTAGGCGACCTTGAGGTAGTCGGAAATCTCGTTGTAGAGGATCTTGTTGCCCGTGCTTGTGGTCGGCGTCGTGTAGATCTGCCAGTCCTCGAACGGGCAGCCGGTGCACCCTGGGAAGCGGCCCGGGTCGGTCATCCCCCAGCCCCAGCCGATCGCGATTCCCGTGTACGGCAGATTGGAGAGCGAGTTGTGGATGATCGTGGTGCGCGTCGTGTAGCCGGCGAAGATCGCCGCCGCATCGAAGAACTCCTGGGCCGCTTTGGTGATCGTGTTGTTGGCGATCCGGTTGTCGCGCGTGACTTGTCCCGCGACGCTCGGGTGGTGGTCGATCGCATCGACTCCGCCGAGCTGGATCGCGGCAGCGGAGATGTCTCTGAAGCCGTTGCCCGCGATCGTGTTGTGCTGACTTCCGGTCCCGAAGTCGACCCCAACGGCGCCCAGGTGCCGGAACCGGTTGCCGCGGATCGTCACGTGACGGGCGTAGGCGAAGCGCAGGTTCCCCGGTGTCCGCGTGGTGAACTCCGCGTGCTCGAATGTCTGCGGCTGGTCGGGCCCGGTCACGCGGAAGCCGGTCTGATCGTCTGCATAGCCCTGGGGTCCGCTGACTCCCATCCACGTGGCGTAGGCGAAGGTCAGGCCCTCGAAGCGCAGGCGGCTCACCGGATGCGCCGCCGTCCCGCGCGCACTCACCAGCACCTGCGTGGCGGCGGCCTCGATCTTCGCGCGGGCCGGATTCTCGCCGCTCGCGGGCTTGTAGTAGATCCATCCGGCGCGCCGGTCCAGGTACCACTCGCGCGGTTGGTCGAGCAGCTCGTATGCGTTTTCGATCCGCGTGGGCAGGCCCATCGAGGCGGGTCCGACGAACACATTCGCGTTGTGCCAGCACGGCTGGGCCATCGTGATCTGCTGCCCGATGATCGAGTCAACCGGGCAACGGAAGCTCTTCCAGCGCCAGTTCGACAGCACCTCGATGTCACCTTGGTTGCGCCAGCCGGCCATCGCCGCATCCGTCGTCGAGTAGCCCGCGTCCGTCTTGGTGAACCCAGACGGGTCGAGCTCGCTCTGCGCGCGCACCGCGCGACGGCCGTCGACGTACAGCTGGCGGGTGTTCAGCCCCGGTGCACGGGCGCGATAGATGCCACGGGCCCGGTCGAACACGGTCCAGCCCGTGATCCGCCGCCCGCCGCTGATCGTCGGGTGCGCGCCCGGCGCGGCCTCGTAGACGACGTCGTAGCCGTTCCCGCCCGAGTCGCCGGCGCGCAGCGTGAGCGCGTGCCCGACGCGATGAGTGCCGCCGAGCAGACGCACGAGGATGTCCCCGTGCAGCGGACGTTGTACCTGGCGGGCAGCGTTGCGGGCGTGATCGAGCGTACGAAACGGCTGCGCCCGGGTACCCGGCTTGGCGTCGCTCCCTTGGGGTGAGACGTAGTAGGACGTTGTCGCGGCTTGCGCGGCCGTCGATGCCCCGAGGGTGAGGAGGCACGCCAGGAGGCAAGTAGCGGTCGCGGCGGCGGCGGCGGCGGTCCTGCTCATCGCCGCCCCATCGGCACGGCGCGCGGTGGGCTTGAGCGAGCGCGCTCGGACGGCCCCCGGGCGCAGCGGAACTGGTAGCACGGCTCTCCGGCACGTCGTTGAAGGAAGGATTCGACGGTTCACGCCCGGGTATGACGTCCCAATGACCATTCCTCGACCTCCCGTTGTCTCCCAGGCCGAATGGGAAACGGCGCTGGCCTCTTTGGCCGAGCGCGAGGCGACGGTCGCCGGAGCGATGCACGAGCTCGGCGCCGCCCGAAAGCGAATGCCGATGGTGCGAGTGGACCACGACTACCGCTTCGACGGGCCGGACGGAAGTCTGTCGCTGCTCGAGCTGTTCGACGGGCGCAGTCAGCTCATCCTGTACCGGTTCTTCTTCGAGGAAGGGGTCGAGGGCTGGCCCGACGCCGGCTGCGTCGGCTGTTCGTCCGTCGCCGACGCCATCCCTCAGCTCGGCCTTCTGCACAGCCGCGACATCACTTTCGCGATGGTCTCGCCGGCGCCACAGGAAAATTTGCGCGGCTACGCCGCGCGGATGGGTTGGACCGACATCCCCTGGTACACGATTCGCACCGAGCGCTTCTCCGCCGACTTCGGTGTCGACGAGTGGTTCGGCTTCAACGTCTTCCTTCGCGACGGCGAGGACGTCTATCGCACGTACTTCCTTCAGCACGGACGGATGGTCCAGCAGATCGGCAGCATCTGGACTCTGTTCAACCTCACGCCGTACGGTGGGCAGTCCGACGACGAGGACGCGCCCGAAGGCTGGCCGCAGGCGCCGGATTCATTCTGGTACCGCCGTCACGACGAGTTCGACGAACCCCCGCCGTCGGCCGCCGGCGGCGAGTCGTCTGCCTAATAGAGCCGACGCATTAGGCTGCGTGCCAATCGGTGCGGGAGTGTTCGCCCGGAGGTGCGATGATCGAGACTGGCACTAGCGTGGGCGGGTATCGCATCGTCCGCGTGATCGGACGGGGCGGGATGGGCGTCGTCTACGAGGCCGTCCAGACCTCGCTGAAGCGCCAGGTGGCGCTCAAGGTCCTGCGGCCCGAGCTCGCGGACGACCCGGACTTCGTCGCGCGTTTCCGGCGGGAAGCACGGCTCCAGGCCTCCCTCGAGCACCCCCACGTGCTCGAGGTCTACGAGGCCGGCGAGTCGGACCAGGGCCTGTTCCTGGCGATGAGGCTCGTCCCCGGCCAGACGCTGCTGGACCTGCTGCGCGACGGCGAGCTCGACGCCGAACGCGCTCTCAGGCTGCTCGATCAGGTCACCGACGCGCTCGACGCGGCGCACGAGGCAGCCCTCGTCCACCGCGACGTCAAGCCCCAGAACGTGCTCATCGACGAGGGCGACCGGGCGTTCCTGGCCGATTTCGGCCTGACGCGAACGGGGACGGATACGACCGTCGCCACCTCGCGGCCGATGCTGGGGTCGGTCGCGTACGTGGCGCCGGAGATCGTTCGCGGCGAGGAACCAACTCCGGCCTCCGATCGCTACTCGTTCGCCGCGACGGTTTTCCATTGTCTGACCGGCGACGTCGTCTTCCCGCGCGGCTCGGACGCCGCGGTGCTCTACGCCACCGCCACCGAGCCGCCCCCGGCCGTCGGCGAACGACGGTCCGAGCTGCCGGAGGAGCTCGACGGTGCCCTGGGGCCCGCCCTGGCGAAGCAGCCCGAAACCCGGCCACCGAGCTCGCGGTCGATCATGCGGGCGGTTCGCGACGCCCTGGGAAATTCCGTTTCGACGCTCGGGTCGCCGCAGGTCGTGAGCGCGTACGACCGGACTTCGGGCGACGTCGTCCTGCCGCCGCCCGAGCGCGCGCGGCCCACCTGGGTGAAGGTCACGGCATCGATCGCGATCCTTGCTGCAGCGACCGCGCTCGGGGCAGGAGCCGCCGTGCTGCTCGACGAGGACGAGGACGGCAGCGGGGAGGCGGTGCCGTTGGCGGCCGTGCCGCCGGGAGCCGAGGCGCTGGGCAGCGATCTCGCGCCGCCGCAGCGCTCGGTTGATTGTCGCGGTGAGGCGCCCACGCCCGCCTCGCCGTCCTGTTCGATCGTCCAGAGCGAGCTTCCCGGTGGCGACGTCCTCATCCCGGCGGACGGCGCGATCGTCGGGTGGACGGTGCGCGGGGCGAGCGGAGACATTGCGCTCGATGTGATCCGCCCCCGCGGGAGCGACACGGTCCGGGTGGGCGCATCCCAGTGGGAGTTCGCCGCCAACCCCGGGCCGAGCCACTTCGAGACGCAGCTCGCGGTCGAGGCCGGCGACCAGGTCGGACTCGAGCTGGGCCCGGGCGCGTCGATCGGGATCAGCGAGACCGCGGGCGCCACCACGCAGCGCTGGCTCAGGCCGCTGGGCGGCGCGTACGGCACCCCGGATCGGGACGAGGGCACGGGGTTCGACTACGAGGTCGCCGTGCGGGCGGAGTTCGTCCCGGGCGAGCGCGTCGAGCCGCCGGAGACCCTCACCGCCGCCGCCGCCGCGGACGCTCCGGACGGCCGGGTGCGAGAGCGGGCGTCCCTGACGGTCGATGAGCCGCGCGAGACCACGCTCGACGTGGAGCTGGTGGAGGTCGATGGGCGGGTGGTCCTGGATGTCAGCCGTGCCCGCCGGCGCACGCTGCGCGTGTTCATCCCGGACCTGAAGCCCGAAGGGGTGCCGACCGATCTCAAGGTCTTCGAGTACCCCGGCGAGCCGTTCGGGGAGGTTGACGTGTGGTGGGTGAACCCGAACTCCGGCCGGTCGATCTTCAACTACTTCATCGTCAGCGAGGGGAGACTCGAATCCGGGTAGGCGACGACGCCGCGCGGGCCGGGACGGTGGTCGGCCCATTCCGGATCGAGCGCCTGATCGGCGCCGGCTCCGTCGGGGCGGTCTACGAGGCCACCCAGGTGTCGCTGCGCCGGGCCGTCGCGCTGCGCCTGATCGAGGCCGACCACTTCAAGACCCCCGAGCAGCTCGTCCGCTTCGACCATGAGCAGCGCCTGGCTGCGGCGCTCCACCACCCGAACCTGGTCCCGTGCTACGAGGTCGGGGAGTGGGAGGGCGGACGCTTCATCGCCATGCGGCTGCTCCGCGGGCGGACCGTCGCGCAGTTGCGCGAGGACCGCTCGCCTCCAACCGCGTCGTCGCTCGAGCCGCTCGGTGGCGCGCTGCGGGCGGTGCGCGACGCAGGCCTGACGCACGGGCGGGTCTCCGAGAACAACATCCTGATGGAGGCGGACGGGGTCCCGTACCTGGCCGACCTCGGCCTCGCACGCGGTACGGGGCACGAGGCGGACGAGCGGGCGCTCGCCGACCTGGTCTCCCGCCTGCCCACGCGAGACACGCGGGTCCGCGCCCGCCGGACTCGGCTGCGCCTGGCGCTCGCCGGCCTTGCCATCGCCGCGGCTGCGGCGGCCGCCGTGGCGATGAGCGGGGGCGACGACCCGGCTCCGGTCGGCTCCGGGACGCTTGGATGCGTCGCCGAGCCCAGCGCCAACACCCCCGCGTGCACCTTGGCGCAGCTGCGCCTCGGCGGGCGGACGATCACGGTGAACCGCCCCGGCGTCATCCGCAGCTGGGAGGTGGACGGAGCGTCGGGGGACGTGGCGCTTCAGGTGATCCGCGAGCAGGGGGGACGGTCTCACGTGGTGGGGTTCTCGCAGCCGGAGCGCCTGACGGGCCCCGTCCAGCGCGCGTTTCCGGCTGAGATCCCGGTGCAGACCGGAGACCAGGTCGGGGTCCTTCTGGGTCCGGGCGCCTCGATCGGCGTCGGCCCGGCGCCGCCCGGGTCGGCGATCGTGCGCTGGGACGGGGGCCTCACGGCCGGTCCTCAGGGCAGCGACGGCGCAACGCCCGGCAGGAAGCTGATGCTCAGCGTGGAGATCGAGTTCGGCGCGCGGGCGGAGGGGCCCCGCCAGCTCCTGGGCGCCCAGGCGGCGGCGGCGCCGGCGGGACAACCGCTTGCGGAGGTGCCCGTGCTGCTGTCGGGCGGCCGAGCGGTGCGCGCCGTGGTGGTCGACCTGCCTGGCGGGATCGCGGTCGATCTCCTCGCCGGTGGGCGCTTGGCGCGGCTGGCCGTCCCTGACGCCGATCCCGCGGGAGACCTGCTCGAGCTGGCGCCGAACTGCGGCCCGACCGGAATCCGCGGATTCTGCCTGCGCTGGCAGAACCCGGGTGAGGAGCTCGCGCTGACTCACGAGTACAGGGTGCGCGGAAGTGGGCGCATCAAGCTGATCGGGTAAGCGGCCCCACGTGGGGGCGCGACCGGCGATGATTCGGGGGTGAGCTTCGCGCGCCATACATTCACCCCCAACGAGCTCTCGCAGACGATCGCCGCGGAGCGCGCGGAGCGCGCGTTCCTCGCCTACCGCGACGTCGACGCCGCGCTCCGGCTGATCGTGCTGGACGGCGATCGTGTCGTCGTCGGTCGCGACCCTGGCAACGACATCGCCCTCCCATGGGACGTCGAGGTCTCCAGGGTCCACGCCCTGCTCGAGCGCCTCGGCGGTAACTGGACCGTGGTTGACGACGACCTGTCGCGCAACGGGACGTTCGTCAACGGCCAACGGCTGCGCGGCCGCCGCCGCCTGAACGACCGCGACCTGTTGAGAGTTGGCGCCACCGAGGTCCTCTTCCGCGACCCGGCCGCGGAGGCGGGGGAGACTGCTCGGGTCTCCGCGCGTGAGGAGGTGGCCGGGATCACACCTGGCCAGCGCCGCGTCCTGATCGCACTCTGCCGGCCGCTGCTCGCGTCGTCGGAGCCCGGCGCGACGCCGCCTTCCAATTCGGAGCTCGCGGAGGCGCTGGGCATCTCGACGGAGGCGGTGCGCAGCCACCTGAAGGCGCTGTTCAGGACCTTCGAGCTCCCGGACCTGCCGCAGAACCGCAAGCGAGCGGAGCTCGCGCGGCACGCGATGGCCTCGGGCGTCGTCGCTCCCCGGGACCTGACCAGCGGATCCTGATCCGACGCGGCCGCGCTGCCCCCTTGGGGGGTGGCCCGTCCACCCACTTGGGGGATGGCGCCGCGACCGCAGACCGTGGAGGGTGGTCCAGAGCATGGGCCGCAACCGATCGATCCTCGCCATCGCCGCGCCGGCCGCGGCACTGCTCGCCTTCGCGAGTGCCGGCGGCGCTGCGCTGGAGAGCCCGGGCTCAGCCGAGCGCGCCTTCGACTCGAAGTGCGGCGGCTTCCCGGCAGCGACCGGCGTCGCCGCCGACGCGCCCTCGCTTGCGGACCAGCGCGCCTGGAGCCAGGACATCTCCGGCGCCCCGACCGACCCCGCGTCCGATCGCATCATCGAGTACATCAACTCGCACGGGGATTCGGAGCTTCATCCCGACGTCGGCAGCAGGTCGATCTACGGGATCCCCTACGAGGTCGTCGGCCGGCGAACCAAGCCGGTCAAGGTCAGGTTCACCGCATATGGATCCGAGTCCGACAAGGGCAAGTACCGGATCCCCTTGTCGGCGCCGGTCGAGGGTGGTCCGAAGAGCGACGGCGATCGCCACGTGATCGGCTACGACAAGTCTCGATGCCTGCTGTATGAGCTCTACCGCGCCTTCCCGCGGCGGGGAAAGTGGAAGGCGGAAGGCGGCGCGATCTGGAACCTCGCCGACCCCGGCCTGCGCACGATCGGGTTCACCTCGGCCGACGCCGCCGGCCTGCCGATCTTCCCCGGCCTCTTCCGCCTCGACGAGGTGAAGAGCGGCGCGATCGACCACGCGCTGCGGGTCACGTTCGAATCGACCCGCGACGCGTGGATCCGTCCCGCCTCCCACTGCGCCGGCGATACGAACTCGCCCGACGCCCCGCCGATGGGGCTGCGTCTGCGGCTCAAGGCCTCCTACGACACCTCCGCCTTCAGCGGCCAGGCGGCGGTGATCGCCGCGGCTTTGAAGCGCTATGGCCTGATCAACGCCGACAACGGCTCGAACTGGTTCTTCCAGGGCGCTCCGAACCCCGGCTGGGACGACGACAACCTCAATCAGCTGAAGGAGATTCCGGGCAGCGCGTTCGAGGTCGTGCAGAGCGAGGCGGGGGTGGAGACGTGCTGATGACAAAGGCGAGGCGAGCGCGGCCCCTGGCGCTGGCGGCCGCGATCGCCTTGGCGATCGGTTGCACGGCGACCGCGAGCGCGGCAACGATCGTCGTCGACGTCACCAACGACGCCCCCGACGGCAGCATCGACGACACCGGCTGCACCCTGCGCGAGGCCGTTCAGAGCGCGAACACGAACGTCCCGGGTGCCAACTGCAACGCTGACACCGCGGGTGCCGACACGATCGTGCTCGAGGCGGGGCGGACCTACAAGCTCACCAATCACGCGGCGCCCGAGGACGCGAACGTCTCCGGGGATCTCGACGTCACCGGCGGCGGCGGCACCACGATCCGCAGTACCGGCCCCGGTCTGGCGACGATCGACGCCGACAGCATCCTCTTCCCCGGCGACGACGCCTTCCGCGACCGGGCGATCGATATCCACGAGGGAGCAGGCGCCGTCACCCTGCAGCGAGTCCGGATCATCAACGGGGCGGTCAGCGACGGCGGCCCCTTCGGCGGCGGCGGCGGGATCCGCGCCGAGGCGCCGCTGACACTGATCGACTCCGAGGTGAGCGACAACCACGTCGCCCGGTTCGGAGGTAATCCCCAAATGGGCGGCGGCGGGATCCTCGTCGTGCGTTTTGGCGCGCTGACGATCACCGGGAGCACCGTCGCGGGCAACTCGGTCGGGGCGGACGCCGGGGCGAGTACGGCGCGGGGCGGGGGGATCACCTTTTCTGCGTTCTCCCCCGGCGGTTCGCTGACCGCGACCAACAGCACGATCTCCGGCAACTCCGCCTCCGCCTCCGACTCCATCACCGATGTCTTCGGCGGCGGGATCCTCTACGACCACGGAACGTCGATGGCGCTGACCAACGTCACGATCAACCGTAACTCGGCGACGGGGCCGTCGACGGAGGTGCACTCCGGGGGCATCTTCATCGGCTTCGACACCAGCGCGACGATTCGCGGGTCGATCCTCGCCGGCAACCAGGCGAAGTCTCAGCAGGACTGCGGCCAGCAGACCCTGAGCGACGATCTCGTCTCGCTCGGCGACAACCTGCTCGGCCCGGCAGCGACGGCCAACTGCGGCACGGTCGCGGCGAGCAACGACCTCGTCGACGTCAGCAGCCCGGACCTTGCGCCGCTTGCGAACTTCGGCGGCCCGACCCCGACTCAGCTGCCGAACCCCGGCAGCCCGGCGATCGACCACGGCGGCGTCTGCCCGACGACCGATCAGCGCGGGCTCTTCCGCGAGCCGGCGGCGCCGTGCGACGCGGGCGCGGTCGAGGTCGGCGCGACGACCACGCCGCCTCCACCTCCACCTCCACCTCCACCTCCGCCGACGCCGCCCGCTGTGGCGCCCTCGAACGACATCTCGTTCGGCGCCGCGACCCGCGACAAGAACAAGGGCACCGCAACGCTCGCAGTTTCCGTTCCGGGGGCCGGTGGGCTCGCCCTGGCCGGGGACGGGCTGAAGGCGGCGAGCGCGACCGCCACCGGAGCCGGTGAGGTGGCGCTGAGCGTCAAGGCGGCCGGGAAGGCGAAGAAGCAGCTGCGACGCAAGGGCAAGAAGATCTTCACGCCCGCGGTCACGTTCACCCCCGCCGGTGGCACCGCGAACACCGAGTCGACCAGCGTCAAGCTCGTCCGCAGATAGCCGCGGATCCGAGCCCCGCTACGGCGTCAAGCGGCGGAGAGTGCGACCGCGACGACACGGGCCTGCGGGTAGAAGATCGCCCCGTAGCCCGTCTGGTTGCAGTCGATGCCGACGGTGTGGGTGCCCGGCGGGAAGACCGGGGTCACGGCAATCAACGAAACGGTGTGAGTTCCGTAGGTGGTGTCGCCACCGTCGACGAAATGGAACGAAGAGGTGGAGGAATGGATCGGGCCGGAGGTGGTGCCGATGCGGCATGTACCGAACGCGTTGTTGGCGCCCTCCTCAGTCGACGCCAGCGCCGTGGCGTTGACGAACAGTCGCGCCGGCGCGCTGAGCGTGATCTGGACGGTCGAGCAGATGACGAAGTCGTCGGTCTCCGGATCGCACCCGCCGCTGGAGCCGTACCGGCCCAGCCCACCCTGGGTAGCCGTGAGCGCGGAGGGAACCCGCTCCAGTGTCGACTCGTCGACGTCGGTGCCAGTGAGCGACCCGTCGAACACGTCTACTGATCTGAGCGAGCCGTCGAGGATGTCCGCGCTTCGAACATCGTTGTTCCTCAGATCGACCGAGCGAACCGAGTCGTCGATGATGTCTCCGGAGCCGATGGTGTTGGCCGCGTAGGCGACGCCGCCGGCCAGGACCAGAAACAGCGACAGAAATCCCGCCCACTGGTTCCGAACGTGCGAGCCAAGTCTGCGAAGCATGGTCCCTCCCGCGCGAGTAGCGCTAACCCCCAGGTAGGTCTCTCGGCGTCCGTAACCGTATGTGCGATCCGTCACGAAGCAGGCTATTCGATTCAGTCGCGCTCGACCGATGAGCTCCGCGCCTCGGTGCGGTCATGACGAGAAAGACCCCACGAGAGAAAGGACGAGCTCATGAAACTGACGACCATCACGCACGTCACCGTCGATGGAGTGATGCAGGGACTCGGCGCGGCGGATGAGGACCGCAGGGGCGGATTCGAGCGCGGCGGGTGGGCCATCCCGCTGTTCGTAGACGAGGCCGCGACCTTCCTCGACGACGCCTTCCAGCGCGCGGACGCCTTCCTGTTCGGCCGGCGGACCTACGAGATCTTCGCCGGCTCCTGGGGAACAGGCTCCTGGGGGGAGAATCAGGGCGACAACCCGATCTCCGTGGCGTTGAACACCCGGCCCAAGTACGTGGCATCGACCACGCTCACCGACCCCGAATGGGCGGACACGACCGTCCTCTCCGAGGACGTCGCGACCGCGATTCGCGAACTGAAGGCCGAGCAGGAAGGTGAGCTGCAGGTACACGGCAGCGGCAACCTGATCCGCTGGCTCATCGACAACGGGCTGGTCGACGAGATCACCCTGCTCACCTATCCCGTGGTCGTCGGCCAGGGCACGCGCCTGTTCCCCGACACCGGCCCGGACGCAGCGCTCGAACTGGTCGACTCGCGAGCCTTCTCGAAGGGCGTGACGCTCCAGGTCTACCGGCCGGCCGGGCGCCCGGAGTACGCACCGGCCACGGCCGACTGAGCCTGTGGCGATGGTTCACGCGGGTATTCTCGCGGGCCACGGCAGATCTCAGTCCCATGCACCGGAGGAGGAGAACAGGCATGTCGCAAGTCGAGCTCGATCCATCCCACATCCTGCAGGTCGGGATGGGGTTCTGGCCGGCGAAGACAGTTCTGTCAGCCGTGGAGTTGGAGTTGTTCACGCACCTCGGCGACGAATCGATGACCGGCGAGGAGATCGCTGAACGAATCAGCCTGCACCCGCGAGCGATCTACGACTTTCTCGACACGCTCGTCGCGTTGCGGTTTCTGGAGCGAGACGGCGACGGGAGCGACGGCCGCTATCGGAACACCGCTGAGACCGCGATGTTCCTGGACAAGCGCGGCCCGGCATACGTCGGCGGAATCCTCGAGATGTCGAACGCACGGCTGTATCGGTTCTGGGGAGACCTCACCGAGGCGCTGCAGACCGGCCAGCCCCAGAACGAGATCAAGCACACCGGGAAGGCGATGTTCGAGGAGCTCTACAGCGATCCGGCGAGGCTCGAGCAGTTCATGGGGGCCATGCGCGGTATCTCGCTCGGCAACTTCCAGGCAGTGGCGGAGAAGTTCGACTTCTCCAAGTACGAGACGGTCTGCGATGTCGGTGGCGCCACCGGCCAGCTCTGCACGATCCTGGCCGAGCGACATCCGCACCTTCGGTGCACCAGCTATGACCTCCCGGTCGTCGCGCCGATCGCCGAGAAGGCGATCGCGGCCGCGGGATTGAGCGACCGCGTGACGGCCGCCTCGGGTGACTTCTTTGCCGATCCGCTACCGCGGGCGGACGTGATCACGATGGGCCTGATCCTCCACGACTGGAACCTGGATCGGAAGCTGCACCTGATCCGCGCGGCCTACGAGGCGCTTCCCGAAGGTGGCGCATTCATCGTCATCGAGAACCTCATCGACGACGCTCGTCGCGAGAACGCGTTCGGGCTGATGATGTCGCTCAACATGCTGATCGAGTTCGGCGACGCCTTCGACTTCACCGGCGAGGATTTCGCCGGGTGGTGCGGACAAGCGGGGTTCAAGGACGTCGAGATCCTGCCGCTGACCGGTCCGGCAAGCGCCGGCATTGCCTACAAGTAAGGGTCCACGCTCGGTGACCGCCAAGCGCGGGATCTTCGTCGCCCCATTCGACGAGCTCGCCGACCCGAACGTGCTCGCCGAGGCTGCCGCGAGCGCCGAGGCACATGGGTGGGACGGCTTCTTCGTCTGGGATCACGTGCGCTACCGAGCGCCGGTCCGCGCGATCGCGGACCCATGGATCGTCCTGGCCGCCGCCGCCGCCGCGACGGACCGAATTCGTCTCGGCCCGCTCGTTACGCCGCTGGCGCGCCGCCGCGTTCACAAGCTCGCGCGCGAAACCGTGACCCTGGATCACCTCAGCCGCGGGCGCCTCGTACTGGGCGTCGGTCTCGGCTCGGACAGCTACGGCGAGCTCGGACCATTCGGCGAGGTGGTCGACCCGCGCGAGCGCGCCCGCCTGCTCGACGAGGGACTCGAGCGACTCGCCTCCTACTGGAGCGGGGAGTTCGAGCCGCTCCCGAAGCAGTCTCCGCGCATCCCGGTGTGGGTCGCGGCGAGGTGGCCCAACCGGCGGCCTCTCCGCCGTGCGGCACGGTGGGACGGTCTGTTCCCGATCGAACTCCCCGGGCCGGACGCGCTCGCGCTCCTGGCGGCGGAGGTATCCGAGTTGTTAGCCGAAGGCGATGACCGGCGGCCGTTCGATCTCATCGTCGATCAGCCCGTCGGCTCCGACCCGAAGCCCTGGGAGGCGGCCGGCGCGACCTGGATCCTGACCGAGTTCGGAGTCGGAACCCGCGAGCGAGAGTTGCGCGACGCCGTCGAGGCGGCGCCGGCCTAGGTCGTTCCTGACGACCGGCGCGGCGGACACCGATGTTGGTCATGTTGTCCGCCGGGGCCGGTCCCGCGTGGGGCGCCAGAGGGGGACGTCGAATGAAGCACGCTGCAATCAAACTTGGCTTGGCGACGGTTCTCGCGATCGGGCTGCTGGGTGTGACCGGCGGGGCGTCGGCCGCGGTCCCGCCTCCGAGCGCTGATCCGTTCTACACGCCGCCGGCGCATCTGGGGTCCTACGGGCCGGGGAAGATCCTGCGCTGGCGGACGGTCACCGCCCCGGGCGTGAACGACTACTCGGCGGCGTATCAGTTGCTGTACCGCTCGACCGACGCGAAACGACAGCCGATCGCGGCGGTCACGACGCTGTTCTTGCCGAGCGACCCGGCCCCGGGACCGCGTCACCTGTTCTCCTTCCACCAGGCCTACGACAGCCTGTCGCTCACCTGCGCGCCGTCCCACGCACTGCGCACGGACCAGGTGACCGGTCTCGGTGACGCGAGCGTGTCGGAGGACACCCAGGCCTTCCTCGGGTTCGGGTGGGATGTCGCGGTCCCGGACTACGAGGGCCTCGACTCGCAGTGGGGGGTTGGGCGAATCGCGGGTCGTGCGACGCTGGATGGGATCCGGGCCGTTGAGCGCTTCCGCCGGGCCGAGCTCGAGGGCACGCGGACCAAGGTCGCGATGGGCGGCTACTCGGGCGGCTCGATCCCGACGTTGTGGGCGGCGTCGCTGGCGAAGCGCTATGCGCCGGAGCTCAGGATCGTCGCCGCGGCGGCGGGCGGCAACGTGCCGGATCTGATTCAGAACCTCGCCCCGCTCGACGGCAGCCCGCTGTTCGGGACGGTGGTAGGCGTCGCGGTCGGCGTCGACCGTGCATACCCCGAGCTTCGCCTTGACGACATCCTCAACGCCAAGGGCCGGGCGCTCGCCGCGCGCGACGCCACCGACGCCGATGGTTGCGCCGGGTCGGTCACCAACGCGCCGCTCGGGACCGTCGCCGAGTACTCCAACTACCCGAACCCGGAGGCGCTCTTGGCCCTCCCAAGACTGCAGCGCGTGTTTGCACGCTTGAACCTGATTCGCCGGCCCGCGCCCGAGGTGCCGTCGTTGATCTTCAACTCGGCCCAGGACGAGCTCACGATCATCGAGCCCGTTGACCAGCTCGTCGCAGCGTGGTGCGCCCGAGGCGCGACCATCGAGTACCAGACACCGCCCGGCGACCACGCCACCGGCTCAGCGCTTTTCGGCCGACAGGCCGTCCCCTTCGTCGAGGCCGGCTTCGCGGGCACGCCGACCCCGAACACCTGTCGCAGCTAGCTCGTCATCATCCGTGTGGTGCCGAGGCCGGTCGTCCAACGCGCCGTCACGGCGGCTGTCGCAGTAGCGGCCGAGCTCGAACTTCGGGTGGCCGACGCCGTCCCGATCGGGACGGGCAGCAACGTGATCGTTCATCTGCGGCCGAGCCCGATCGTCGCCCGGGTGATGACGGGCACCGTGGTTCTGCATCCCGACCCGCGTGGATGGCTGAAGCGGGAGATCGACGTCGGGGCGTTTCTCGCCGAACGCGGGACCTCGGTCGTCGCGCCCACGACGGTGGTCGATCCGGGTCCGTATGTCAGCGGGGACCTGTGGATGTCGTTCTGGGAGCACGTCGAGATCCGCCAGACGCCACACGAGGCGGTGGAGGTCGGGCGGGCGCTGCGGTCCTTGCACGACGGGCTCGCGGGGTATCCGGGGCCTTTGCCGCCGCGGTCGGCTGTTCTGGACGAGATCGACTGGTTGTTGGATGCGCTTTCGGGTGAGGACGGCGTGACCGAGCTGTCCGCCGAGAGGGACCGACTGGCGGAGGTCATTCTCGAGCCCGAAGCGGACCCGCAGCCGGTCCACGGCGACGCTTCGTTGTCGAACCTCCTCGCGACCGGCAGCGGGCCGCGCTGGAACGACTTCGAGGACGTGTGCCGAGGCCCGGTTGAATGGGACCTCGCGGGCGTGCTGTCCGATGCTCGGGCCGCGCACGGCGATGCGTTCAGCGCTGAGGTGCTCGCGGCGTATGGACGCGAATGCGACCCGGCTGCTCTCGAGCGACACGATCAGGTGCAATCGCTGTACGGAGCCCTGTGGCGCCGATATCGACGCCGCGTCGCCGGTTGCGACTGAGAACCCTCGCCGCTGCCGTAGTCAGCGCTTGTCCGGCTTCAGATCGCCGATCACGCCGACTCGGAAGCCAAGCCACGGATAGGTGAGCGTGAAGGCGCGGTTGTTCTCGGGCTGGGGACCGATCGCCGAGAGCCAGAGCTGGTAGGCGGGGGCGTTGGGAACCCCGCCGTGCAGCCGCCGCCAGACCCGCCCCCCGGTCTGCCCGGTGGGGGGTGGGGTGATCGTGTCGGTCCACTCGACGGCGTTGCCGCCCTGGTCGAGCGTGCCCCACGGCGAGCGCGTCTGAGCCTGGCCGACGGTACCGAGGCTGCCCTGGAAGGCCTCGGCATATGTCGTCGGATCGATGCCGAACGGGTTCACGCTCGAGCAGTTGCTCTGGGGCTGGACCGCGGCCGGGCACCAGGTGGGTGCCGGCACGCCCGAGGCGTGGTAGGTCGCCACCGGTTGCGTCGCCGCGTTGGTGACGTCACCGGTGGCCGGGTCCAGGGTCGTCGAACCGGGTGCCGTCGCGACGTCGTCGCCGAAGACCCCTGCGTTGGTCGGGTACTTCCAGTAGGAGTAGGTGCCGCCGCCGGTGGGGTCGTAGTAGGCCGCCTTGATCCACTCGTCCTGGCTCGGTATGACGAAGCCCCGCTTGTGGGCTCGGGTCGCGCCGTTGAGCTTGCTGCCGGGAAGGTTGTACATCCCGCGCGCGGTCTTGGTCGAGAGCCGCACCTTGTAGACGACCAGGGCGACGCCACCGGAGCTGCTCGCGCTCTTCGACAGCAGGCGCCCGTTGTAGAGCGAGTTGACGAACCGGGCCGCCCGCAGGAAGTTCGCGAACCCGTACGGCTTGTCGGCCCACTCGGGATAGGCCACGGAGTAGTGGCGACCCTTGCCGGCCGAGCGGGAGTTGTTGATCTGGCCGTACTTCGGCCACGCCGCCGAGCTCTCGGTCCGGCTATAGAGATTCTGTCGGTTGGTGCCGTCGGGGTCGACGGTGTTGAGGAACGCCACCCAGTCCTGAACCGTGACCTCGAGCTCGCTGATCTCGTACGGGTCCTTGACGCCGCCGACCGACTGACAAGCCGGCGACCCTGACGTCTGCGGCGCGTCGTCGCAGGATTGGTAGACGGCGTCGGTGAACGGGACGATGCCCACGGACGGATTCCCGGGGTTGCCGACCTCCACCGTCCGGACGGAGACGGTGGCGCGCTTGGTCGACGCGGTTGCGGGTGATGACGCGACCAGAGCCATGATCGCCGCGACCGCAAGGACGAGCAGCTCGACGGCCGGACGATTACGGGTCACAAGGGACAAGGGGGCCTCTCACGCGGATTGAAGGTTCGCCTTGCCTATCGACGGTGTGGGCGAGCTCCATGAACATCGCGCCGACCCGGGGCCTCGTTTCGCGATCCGCCTGGGTCGGTGTATGGTCGATGAGTCCCGTTAGACGGACGTTGATCGGCTGACTCTTGCAACGCTGAGCGTTGCCCCCGCCATCGCTTTGGCCTTCGCTTAACTGTCTCCAAGGAAGGCTCAGATGGCGAACACGGACCCGAACGGCTCCCGCGGCACGACCCGGAGCAGCAAGAACCCTGGGCTCGCGGGACGCGCAGCCCGCTGGAGCGCCACGAATCGGAAGAAGGCGATCTTCGGCTGGCTCGGCTTCGTCGTCATCGCTCTCGCTCTCGGCATGACGCTCGGAACGCAGCAGCTGACCGGCGTCGACCAGTTCACCGGCGAGTCGCACGACGCAGAGAAGGCGCTCGACGACGCGGGCCTGCGGCCGATCGAGGAGGTCGTGCTGCTGAAGAGCGACACGCTCACCCTCCACGACCCCGAGTTCCAGGCCGCGACCGAGGACGTCACGACCCGGCTCTCGAAGGTCCCGTTCGTGGAGGATCTGCTGTCGCCGCTCGACGGCGACACCGAGGTCACCGCGGACGGTCACGCGGCGCTCGTCAACTTCGTGATCGGGGGCGACTCGATCGAGGCCAAGGACCGCGTCGATGCGACGCTCGCGGCGACCGCCGCCGCGCAGGCCGAGCATCCGGAGATGCTGATCGAGCAGTTCGGGGGCGCCAGCTCCAACCGACGCTCGACTTCCTCGACCTGCAGGAGCTCGGGGTCGGCCTCGCGGCGGCGGTCCTGATCGACGCGACGCTCGTCCGCGGAGTCCTGCTGCCGGCCTCCATGGCCGTCCTCGGCGACTGGAACTGGTACCTGCCGAGGTGGCTCGAGTGGCTGCCGCGGATCGGCTCCGAGGGCGACGCGGCGCCCCCCGTCGAACCGCCACAGGCCGAAGAGCCCGTCGAGCCGCCGAAGCCGGCGCCGGTCCCGGTCTGACCGGACTTCGTCGACCGTCCCTGAGTAGCCCCTACAGGGCACCTTCAGGGACGTTCGCCGCCTTGGGCGCCCTAGTCGTGGCGGAGGAGGAGCTGACAGAAGGCGTCCACGACGCCGATGTCGAACTGTGTGCCCGAGAAGCGCATCAGCTCCATGGACGCGCCGTCGCCGGACATCGGGACAGGCCGGTAGGGGCGAGGTGAGGTCATGGCGTCGTACGCATCACAGACAGCGATCACCCGGGCGCCGAGCGGAATCTGCTCGCCCACCAGCCCATCGGGATAACCGCTGCCGTCGACGCGCTCGTGACTCGAGCGCACGAAGTCGATGAGCTTGCCTTGCAGTCCAGCCGCAATGAGGATCCGCGCTCCGGTGACCGTGTGCAGGCGCATCACCTGCCATTCGGCCTCATCCAGCGGCCGTGGACCGGCGAGAATCGACTCGGGAAGCGCAAGCTTGCCCACATCGTGGAGCAATGCAGCCTGCTTCAGTGCGTCCACCTCGTCGGCGGGCACCCCGACCGCGCGGCCGACGCGCTCGGACAGGCGCGAGACCTTGTTGACGTGCTCGCCGAGGTCCGGGTAGCGCTCCGCCAGCAGGTTGCGCAGGACGAGGATCACCTGGCCACTGGCCTGCGAGGCCGGCGGGGCCGGCGGGGATTCCGCGGTCGGACGGTCGGCCATGGCCAACCTCGTTTCTCGTCCTCTCTCGTTGGGCACCGCTCGGAAGGGAGGAGGGAACGAGAGAACCCTAAGGGCAGCTGTGACGGACCCTACTAGGCAAGCAGCCGTCCTCCAAACCCTGGGACTCTGCAAAGACGCTTGGCGTCACAGGCCGACGTGAGCTAAAGGCCCGGGTGTGGCCGGCCGATGGGAGTCCGATGGCCGGCGCCCTTTGACTACCCCGCCTTCGGCGGTGGCCGCCCGGCCGATCCTCGTTCTCGCGTTCGCGGTCGGAGCGATCGCGCTCCTCGCTGGAGCTCCCGCGGCCTCCGCCGCCGAACGCCACGCTCCGAACCTGCTCTCGGTCGAGTCGGTGCAGGTGGGCACCACCACCGCGCCGGTCGTCATCCGGGTGAAGGTTCCCCGTGACGCATCGGTGCGCGCGCGGGTCAACGGCCGCAGCGCCCGCGTGCACTTCCACCGGGTGGGACGACGGATCCGCGCCGCGCACCTGACCACCCACAATGGCCTGCGCGGGGGGCTCAACCAGATTCGCCTCCGGGCATCACTTCCCGGCGGCCGCTACGACGTGGAAGCGCGGACCGTTCGCCTGCGCGACGAGGCCACGATCGCCGACGCGGGCCGTGACGTGAGCGCCCTCGTCGGCGAGACCCTCCTCCTCGGCGGCGGGGGGCTGCCCGGCGCGGAGGAGGCGCGGAACCCGCGCTGGCGGATCGCCCGCGCGCCGGCCGGATCGCAGGCCGGGATCGTCGACCCCCGGACGACTACGCCCGAGTTGACGCCGAATGTGAACGGCACCTATGTCCTCCACCTGGCCGTCGCAGGAGGCGGTGACACCGCCCACGACACCGTCACGATCACCGTGCGTCCTCCGGACCCGCCGATCGGCGTCGCCCTGGAGACCCTCTCCGCGGCCCCGGACGGTGCGATCCGCATCGACGGCGCGGCGGTCCCGGACACAACCGATCGCAACGGGGTGTTCGTCGCCGTCCTCGAGCGAACCACCCGCAAGGTCGTGGAGTCGGGCACCGTGCCCCGCAACGGGACGGGGATCGACCAGCTCAAGCGGATCGCGGCGAAGTGGGGAGGAGACGACCACACCGACCGTTACCTGATGATCGTCAGCGGCCCTCGGGGCCTGATCGCCGGCGACGTTCCGGCATTCAACGATCTCGTCACATCGCTCGGCGGCGAAAAGCTGACCCAGGCGAGCAGGTCCTCGCTGGCCAACGGCCGCCCCTTCTCAATCGTCGGGATCCCCGGTGGAGTGGATGGAGCGGGGTGGACGAAGATCCCGGTCGAGAACGACACGGAGCTGAACGATCCCTTGGCGGGAAACATCCGTGCCTACCTCCAGCTCAACCAGGCGGCGGAGAACCCCCTCGCCCAGAAGCACTACGACCTCGTCTCGCCCGACCATCTGACCTTCGATACCCGCGCCGGCGGCGCGCAGCCGACGAGCAACACCATCCGCGTCGGGGACCAGACGCTCACGGCGGAGCTTCCGGCGGGGGCGACGGCGGGGTTCCATGTCGCCCTCGTCGACAGCATGACCGGGGCCACGCTCGTGAACGAAGCCGTGTCCACCAACGGAGGCAGCTTCGATGCCGCCCAGCAAGCCGTCGGGGCGCGACTGCTTGGCTACGCGGACACGTCGGGGCAACCGTTCCTGGTCGTCCAGAGCATCGGACACCCGCGGGGGGCGACACACGGCTGGGAGACCGTCGCCGAGGCGTTCAGGCGCTTTGGCAGCAGCTTCTTCGTCGCCCAGGGGCTGGACGGCGACGACGACTACGCCCTCGTCGGGCAGGTGGACGGGAGTGCGCCGGCGGTCGAGTCGAGCACCTCGGCGGCCGAGGAGGGGGAGCTGAGCGGCATCCTGTCCCGCGATCGCAACTTCCGGTACTCGCCGCTGCTGGCCGCAGACGAGCTGAGCCCGGTGACCGCCGAGATGTTCGAGGTCGCCTATCAGGCGCCGCAAGGATTCTCCGCCTTCACGACCGACGGTGAGAAGCGGGCCGAGACCTACATCGGCATCGCGCTCAAGTTCTGTTCGAGTGGCAGCGAAACCTGCGAGATGCGCCGGCGCTACTACGAGAACTACGACGGCACCGCCTGGGGCCAGAAGTACAACGACCTCACGAACACGGTCCACCACCCCGGTGGCGACCCCGGCTTCACTCCGGAGCAGTTCGAGTCGGTCAGGGCACAGCTCCTGACCGAGATCTCCGCGCTGGTCAACATCAAGAACTACTTCGACGTCCTGCAGAAGCCGTTCGGGCGCGTTCAGGGAACGAGCCAGTTCGACCTGCAGAGGCTCGGCGACCAGCTGAAGCAGGACGTCGGCGCGGACGGCGGGAGGTCCACCGGCTGGGCCCTCCAGCTGATGGCGGCCGTGCTCGCGATCGCCAGCGAGGGCGCGAGCGAGGCGGTGGCCCCCGCCCTGTCGGGCACCGCCGGGGCATTCGGCCTGGTTTCGCTGTTCGCAGACGACGACGGCAGCCCGATGCTGGCCGACCAGATCACCGCCAACGTCAACGATCTCGGCGGCAAGCTCGCCGACCGCTACGAGTTCGCCCAGCGAGGAACGACCGGCATCGCCCTGCTGATGGTCAGCGACTGGGGCAAGATGCAGGCGGTTCGCGACCGGATCGACAACGCCTGGAAGCTGCCGCCGACGGTCGACGAGGCGATCCCGCCGTTGCGGCTCGCGGCGAACCAGTGGTTCGCCAATGCCCTCGTGCCCAGCGTGTACCCCGATCTGATCTGGGTCACGCCGAAGCCCCAGGGCGCCGGAAACCCGAACGGGACCGGCTGCTACTTCGACTACGGGGATGTCAGTTACCAGCGGCATCCATGGGCAGGCCTCCCCGACAACATGCAGGTGCAGATCACCTTGGGATACAGGGGCACGACCGAGGTCAAGACCGGGCTGTTCGCCACGCGAGGGTTCAACAACTTCCCCTCGGCAACGATCGGGAACCTGCTCTTCAACCGCCCCGACGCCCGCTCGCCCGGGCTCGGGTTGCACCCGCTGCGGTTCTTCGACCCGGCGCTGTTCGGTGGCAGCCTTCTGCATGCCGACGACGCCTCCGACCGCTGCGACCTTCCTTTTTGAGCGGTCTCGCGGGCCGACCGGTGACCCAGGTGGACCTCGCCTAACGCCGGACGCGGATCGTCTCGCCGCCGATCCGCTCTCCTTGGTGGTCTCCGTCGAGATCGTCGGCCTGCACCTGGACTCCGAACGTGTGTCCGGCAAGGCTCTTGGCGAGCTCGAGTCGAAGGCGGGTGGTGATCGTCTGCTGGGACGTCTCGATCACCCGCGAGCGCTTCAGCTCGAGGCGGAGGCCACCCGATCGCAGGACGCCCTTTCCTCCCGGGCGCCGCGCGACTCCGTAGCCGCCCAGGGTGTTGTCCCAGGCCGAGAGCTTGTCCGAGCCGATCAGCAGTCGCACGGCGGCGATCGGTTGGTCGCGTCTGGTCAGGAACAGCTCCGTCGCATCCATGCCGCGCCATGCCTCGGGGTGCGTCCAGGCGAAGCGGGCGGTGAACGGCTTGCCGGCGCGGACCGTGCGCGGCAGGTCCACCCGGGGCTCGCCGACGCTCCCCGACTCGAGGTAGTCGGGGGTTGAGTCGCCGTCCGAGTCGGCGAGCACACCGAAGTTGGGATGAATGTCGACCAGGCCCGGGCCGCCGACGTGTCCGAGGTTGTTCCCGTCGAGGTCGAAGAGGTCGATCACGTGGGGCCCGCGCGAGACCGGCAGCAGCGGCTCCATCGCGGCGATCGCCGCCTGGTCGGGCGCGACGCTCGGATCCCCGCGCGAGAGCGCGCGGTTGGTCGTCCGGGCCTTGACCGCGCCCGTCGTCGAGTCGAGCCGGTACACGTCGCCGTACGGCTGCTTGATGTTGTCCTCTTCGCTGGTCACGAACAGCCTCGTGTTGTTCGCCGACCAGCTCGAGTCGTGATCGGCCTCGTTGTTGTTGGTCATCCGCTTCTCCGAGCCGGTCGACAGCAGCCGTGTGAACACCTCGTACCCGCGCAGGGCCACGCCGCCGAGATCGCGCGTGAACGAGATCCGTTGGTTGTCGGGCGAGACCTCGGGCTCGAACTCCGAGCTCGCCGTCGCGACGACGGGTTGCTTGCCCGAGCCGTCGGGGTTCATCCGCCAGATGTCGAGGTTCCCCTCGCCGAAGAGCGGGTCGGTTCCGGTCACCCAGTAGATCTTCGATCCGTCCGCTGCCCAGGTGGGCTCGGTGTCGAGGCCCGCGCCGGTGGTCAGCCGCTGCACGTTCGCACCGTTGATGTCGGCGACGTAGACGTCCCAGTTGATGTGGTCGAACTGCAGCACCCCCTGGCTCTCGTCGGCGCGACTTGACGTCCAGACGATCCGGCGCCCGTCAGGCGAGATCTGCGGGTGATCGTCGGGCTCCTGGAAGGTGTGCGCGACGATGCTCCGCCGCAGCGTGTCGTAGGTGATGATCTTGCGCGGTTGGGCTCCGTCGGCCCTGACGACGTAGATCCCACCGCGGATACCCTCGCCGCCGCCGTCGTTCCCGGGCACGAGGTCGAGCGCGCTGGTGAAGGCGACGACCTTGCCGTGGAGCGGCCCGGGCGGGTCCGGGGGGCCGGCCGGAGGGGGCGGCGGCGAGCAGGAGAGCCCGGGTGGCCGGAACGAGGACGCGTTCGGGCCGCCGCAGCCGCCGGTGTTGAGCGGCGGGATGCTCGGCGCCGTCACGGCGAAGGCCTGGCCCGAGGCCGCATGGCCGGCATGACCGGACGAGCGTCCCGTCTCAAGCAGCAGCGCGAAGGTCGTCACTGCGGCGAAGACCAGGATCAACGCGGCTCGGCTGGGTTGGCGGAGGTGTGACTTCACGGGACGGTCGCACCGTAAGCCAGGCGCGGGCTGCGCGCTATAGGTGATAACACCTGAAATAGGGGTCCGCGCCGGGCCCTCGACAAATTTCATGCTCGAACCGCGACGGGGGGGTTGACGCGGGCTCGCCGCAGGTATAGCGTCGACAGAGCATCAACATCACCCCACGGAAGGGGGCACCATGAGGCGAGTCGGCTTGCGTTCGATTGGCAGGGCCGTAGCAGCATGTGTGAGCGCGCTCCTCTGCGTCGCGCTGCCGGCGTCCGCGGGGGCGCAGATCACGATCCCGCCCGGGCACGACTTCCTCGCGACCGACCCGGAGAGCACCTCCGTCGACTTCGCCGGCCTGACCGCGATCCCGCCGAGCTTCTTCGATCCGGGGTCAGACCCCTTTACCGGCAACGTGCCGCTGGCCGGCGTGCCGCTGAATGTGTTCGGCCCCACGACCATCGGCGACGCCGACACGATCGTCCGGCGACCTTCCGGCATCACGGTCCCGCCGCCGGGCATGGTCCCGATCGAGCTCGTCGCGCTCAACCTGGTCAGCGTCCAGCCGATCACCGTCACGTACACGGGAGGTTCGAACCCCGAGCTGTGGGACGTGGCCGTCACCAAGGCCGCGAACCCACCGTCGCAGGGTCAACTTGCGATCACGCCCACAGGGCCGACCGGAGGAACCTTCGACTCGCAGTTCAGCGTGTTCCCGCTGCTCACCTTTACCCGGTACTCCGACGGCGCGGTGCGTACCAGCACCCCGCCGGCTCCGTTCCAGTTCGACACGGCCGGCAACCCGCCCTGGCGAGCGGGCTGTCTCCCGCCCGCCCTCCGGCGAGCCGGGGTGAACGACGGCTTCTGTCCCGGATTGACCCCGACGCTCAACAAGGCCATCGCGATCCATCAGGCCACCAACCCGTCCCCCGCTCAGCACGCGGTCTACCCGGCACAGGCCGCGCTCGAGCACTTCAAGTGCTACGCGGTCACCGAGGAGCCCTTCACGCAGGTGACCGTGAACCTCACCGACCAATTCGGCTCCAGAAACACGAACGTGCTCAGGCGCGCCGAGCTGTGCAACCCGGTGCGGAAGAACGCCGAGCCGTGGATCAACCAGCGCGCGCACCTGCAGTGCTACGTGGTCGGCGGACCAGCGGTCAACCAGGTGCGCCCGGTCCGGAACCAGCTCGGTTCGCAGCAACTTCGGGTGCTAAGGCCCCAACGGCTCTGCGCGACCTCCGAGAAGCGCAAGGTGCCCGGCCAGTTCGCTCCGATCCCGGACGCGTTCAGAATCGACCACTTCCAGTGTTACGGGGTCGAACCGGTCACCCCGCTGCAGTCGGCGAACCCGATCCCGCAGGTGAACCTCGAAGACCAGTTCGGAGTCGAGACGAACGTCGTCATCGGCCCGGCGCTGCGGCTCTGCGTGCCGGTCCAGAAGATCCACGGCGGCACCACCCCGATCCGGCATCCGGTCCAGCACCTCGTCTGTTACAAGATCGTCCGGCCGGTCAACCAACAGAACTACGCGATTCGCAACCAGTTCGAGCAGCGGGCGCTCCGCACGATCAGGCCGAATCAGCTCTGCGTCCCGTCCGCCAAGGGACCGCCGCTTCCGTAGCGGTCGCGCTTATCGACGCGCCGTCGATGGCCGGTAAGTCGTCGTAGACTGAGCATGCCGTGGAGAACGCGATCCGGATCGTCGAGGACAACGTCGAGGCGACCGAGGCCTGGAACGGCCCGCTGTTCGAGGTCTGGATCGAGTACCGGGACCTCGTCGCCGCGGGGCTGCGCGAGCACGGGGAGCGAGCGCTCGCCGCCAATCCGCCGTCCGCGGGTGATCGGGTGCTCGACATCGGCTGCGGGCTGGGCGATACGACCGTCCGGCTCGCGGAGCTGGTCGGTGCCGACGGCCACGCGCATGGGGTGGACGTCGCCGAGCGGATGATCGAGACGGCGATCGACGAGGCCGCTGCCGCGGGGCTCAAGAACGTCAGCTTCGCGACTTGCGATGTCGAGGTCACCGGGTTCGATCAGACCTTCGACTACGCGTTCTCGCGCATGGGGACGATGTTCTTCGCCAACCCGGTGGCGGCGCTTCGCAACGTGCGCGAGGCCCTTACGCCGGGCGGCCTGCTGAACATGGTGGTCTGGCGGCGCAAGCTCGACAACGACGTGATGCACCGGGCGGAGCTGGTGGTGGCCGAGTATCTGGAGGAGCCGGAGGAGTCTGACGCGCCGCGCTGTGGCCCCGGCCCGTTTTCGATGGCCAACGCGGACACGGTGAGCGATGTGCTCCTGCACGCCGGCTTCGAGGACGTCCGCCTTGCTCGCCAGGACCTGCCGTACAAGATCGGCAATGACCTCGAGCACGCGGTCGCGTTCAACCTGGCGCTCGGTCCCGCGGCCGAGGTGCTGCGGATGTGGGGGGACCGGGTCGACGAGATCAGGCCGACGATCGCCGCCGATTTACGCGAGGCGCTCGCGGACTTCGTCGTCGACGGCGGCGCTGTCGTCGCTCCCGCGTCGACCTGGGCCGTGACGGCCCGGTCACCGCGCTGAGCGCGGCGGCGAACAAGGACTTGGTCCGCCGCTTCTACGCCGAGGCGATCAACGCGCGTGACCTCGACGCCGTCGAGCGGCTGCTGAGCGAGGACTTCACCCACAACGGCGAGGTTCGCGGACGCTCGGGCCAGCGCGAGGCGGTCGCGGCCTTCCTCCACGGCTTCTCCGACCTTCACAACGAGATCGTGCTGATCCTCGCCGAGGACGACCTGGTGGCGGCGCATCAGCGCTGGACCGGAACCCACGACGGGGAGTTCCTGGGCATGGCGCCGACCAACCGCCGGGTGACGTTCACCTCGACCGCCGTGTTGCGGGTCGCCGGCGGCCTGATCGAAGCGGCCTGGGACGAGGTCGACATGCTCGGCCTCACCGGCCAGCTCGGCGCCTGACGCAACCCCGCCCGCGGGCGTTCCTCAGCCGAGCTCGAAGAAGGTGTTGATCCCGTTGAGCATCAACTGGATCCCGATCGTCGTGATCAACAGGCCGCCGAACTTGGTCGCGATCTGCATCGCGCGCTCGGAGAGATTGACCCGGTCGGAGATCAGCAGGTGGCCGATCGGCAGCAGGATGACGGCGACGGCGACGGCGATCAGCGCGGCCAGCGTTCCCTCGCCGTTGTCGGTCGACGCGGCGATCGTGATCACCAGGGTGATCGCGCCGGGCCCGGCGATGAACGGGATCGCGTAGGGGACGATCACGCTGCCCTCGAAGCTCTCGGGTTCCTCGTGCGCTTCCTTGCCGCCCTGCGCTCGGCTGGGCTCGCCTCCGAAGAGCATCTCGAATCCCATCAGCGCGACGACCAACCCGCCCGCGATGCCGAACGCTCCCAGGTTGATCCCGAGCAGGTCCAGGATCTCCCGCCCCGCCAGGGCGGCGACCCCGAGGACGATCGCCACCGTGATCGTGATCGTCCGGATGTAGGCGCGCCGGCGCTCGGGCTCGTTCTCGGTCAGCGCCTTGAAGAAGATCCCGCGGCTGATCGGGTCGGTGATGACCAGGACCGAGACGATCGCCTGAACATAGAAGTCGGCGTCGGCGTCCATCGTGCGGAGCCTATGTCGTCGGTGCGCCGATCCGAAGCCAGGCCTCGGGGTCGATGCTTCGATCTGCGACAGTGGCGATGAGTTTGGGGTGGGCCGGCGGTCCCTTGTAGATGGACGCGGCTAAGCGCAGACGAAGGAGAAGACGATGCCCGAGCACGAGATCGGAACGCGCGAGGAATGGCAGGCGGCCCGGGACGAGCTGGCAAAGCTCGAGGCCGAGCAGGCGGAGCGAAGCCAGGAGATCAAGGCGAAGCGGCTCGAGCTGCCCTGGGTGCCGGTGGAGAAGGAGTACGTCTTTGAAACCCAGGCCGGCAAGCAGACGCTGGCGGAGCTGTTCGACGGCCGCTCGCAGCTGCTCGCCTACAACATCATGTACGGCCCCGACTACTCGGTCGGCGCATGCCCGGGGTGCACGAGCCTGGGCGACGAGTTCTCGGGCAGCCTGATCCATCTCAACCACCGCGACGTGACGTTCGTCTGCTTCTCGCGCGCGCCGATCGACCGGCTGAACGCCTACAAGGAGCGGATGGGCTGGGAGTTCCCGTACGTATCGACCTACGAGACCGACTTCCCATGGGACTTCGGGCTGGCGCTGACCGAGGAGCAGGCGCAGCAGATCCCCGAGGTCCAGGAGATGCTCAACGATCCGCCCGAGTGGCTGCAGTTCTGGGCCGAGCAGGTCGGCGCCGAGCTCAAGGACGGGCTTCGCGAGAACCCGAGCTACATCGCCTTCGCGAAGGACAACGGGACCGTGTACTTCACCTACATGGTGTCGGCGCCGGATCCGTTCGTCGCTCCGCACTTCAGCATGCTGCTCGACCGGACCCCAAAGCCGCAGCCCGACGACCCGACCACCTACCGCAAGGACGAGTACCCGGACTGAAACGCCCCTTGACGCGGATCGCTCGCGGACGGAGAATCGACCACAGGCGAAGGGAAGGAAACATGGGCTGGAAGATCGAGGGCCAGTACTTTGAGAACTGCTCCTGCGACGTGCCGTGTCCGTGCACCGTGTCGCTGGATCTCGGCGCGGACCGCGACCGCTGCAACGCGTTCCTGGTCTTCGAGGTCGAGTCCGGCGACGTCGACGGCGTCGACGTCGGCGGGCTGACCGTCGCGGCGATGATCGATACCCCGAAGGTGATGAGCGAGGGCAACTGGCGACTCGGGGTGCTGATCGACGACCGGGCGTCCGACGAGCAGGCGGACAAGCTCGCGGCGGTGTTCGGCGGCCAGCTCGGCGGGCCGATGGAGGCGCTCGGACCGCTGGTCAGCGAACAGCTCGGCCTGGAGCGCGTGCCGATGGAGGTCTCGCACGAGAACGGCACCCACCGGATCAAGGTCGGCGACGACGACGAGGTGGAGGTGCAGGAGGTCGTGTCGTTCGGCAGGGAGGACGGCAAGCCCGCGAGGCTGGTCAGCATCTTCCACCCGGCCGGCGAGGACCTGACGATCGCCCGCGCGACCAAGTCCCGCGTGAGCGCGTTCGGCATCGACTTCGCCTTCGAGGGCGGGTCCGCCTTCGCGAGCCCGTTCGCCTGGGCGGCCTAGCCTTGGAGGCAGCCCGGTTAAGCGCCCGCTCGACGGCGTCGCGGCTCGAGCGCGCCCAGCTCGTCCTGCTCGGAGCGCTGCTGGCGCTGGCCGTCGTCGCCTGGCTGATGACGAACGACCGGATGGGCGGTATGGCGTCGATGCCGGGCATGGACCTCGGCGGCCTCGGCTTCTACGTCACGGTCTGGGTCGTGATGATGGCGGCGATGATGTTCCCGTCGGTCGCTCCGACCGTGCTCATGTACGACCGCCTCCGGGAGGGCCATCGCGCCCGCGGGAAGGGAGCTCCCGCCGACGCGACCGCCCTGTTCGTATCCGGTTACCTGCTCGTATGGACCGCGGCGGGCCTGGCCGCCTACGCACTGTTCGACCTCGTGCGTGACCTCGACCCGGCGTTCCTGGCCTGGGACGAGGCTGGTCGGTACGTGACCGGCGGCGTGATCGTCGCCGCGGCCGTCTACCAGGTGACGCCGTTCAAGCAGGCGTGCCTGGTCAAGTGCCGCAGCCCGATGATGTTCCTCGCCGAGCGCTGGCGGAACGGCCGGGCGGGGGCGCTGGAGCTCGGCGTCCGGCACGGCGCCTGGTGCCTCGGCTGCTGCTGGGCGCTGATGGCGGCGCTGTTCGCGGTCGGCGTCATGAGCCTCGGGTGGATGGCGCTGATTGCGGCGTTCATCGCCGCCGAGAAGCTGCTGCCGTGGCCGAACGCCGCGCGGCGAGTCGTGGCCGTCCTACTGCTCGTGCTCGGGCTCGGCGTCGCCTTTTTCCCCGGTGACGTGCCGGGATTCAGCGAGCCGGCCGGCACGATGGACGGGGGCGGCGGCCACGGCGACTCGATGCAGATGATGCGCTGAGGGGTGCCAGGTTCCCTAGCGTTCAGGTGAGCGCCGCGCCCAGAACGGCGCCCCGCTCCACCGGCGCTCGAGGCCGTAGTAGGCGGCGCACTGGGCGAGGTGGTCCTCGAGGATCGCCGCGTAGCGCTCGCCGTATCGAACCAGCGGGCCGGCGTCGCGATGGATGAGCATCGCCGCGACGGCACGACCGGCCTCGCGGCCCATCAACAGGGCGGTGAGAATTCCCTGCGAGGAGAGCGGATCGAACGAGACCGCCGCGTCGCCGACCGCGACCCAGCCCGGCCCGGAGGATCGATCGAGATGCGCGGTGCCCGCATCGGTGATCCGCGGGCCGCCGTGGAGACGGCAGCCCGCCAGTGAAAGCGCGTCGGCGACGTGTGGGCTACGGCGCAGGCGCTCGGTCCAGTCCGCGGCCGTGCGGGCCCCGCGTCCGGGAAGCAGGTCGGCGTCGGTGGCAAAGACGACGACGCGGCGGGCGTCACCGACCGGGGCCGTGTACCACCAGCCCTCCTCGACCGCCTCGATCAGCGTGCTCGAGTGGCCGTCGCACTGCTCGGTGGCGTCAAGCAGCCAGTAGGCCGCAACGAGGCGATCGAGGCGTCGTCGCCGGGCCCCCTGCGAGCGCGCGATCCGTGCCGCGCGGCCGGTGGCGTCGATGACCGCCCGGGCGCGCAGCGGCCGCTCCGAGCCGCCCGCGAACAGCTGGACCTCCCACTCGTCGCCGGTCCATTCCTGGTCCGCGACCCTGGCGTGCTTCGCCACCCTCGTACCCGTCGCGGCCACCGAGGCGAGCAGGGCGGTGTCGAGGGCGGGCCGGTCGAGCTGCCATCCGTGCCCGAGCGGATTGAGCATGAAGTCGGCGCCGCCGAGTGCGGCGTCGCCCCAGGCGCTGCGGTTCCCGTACGCCGGCCTGTGCTCCTCACGGCGCAGCATGCCGGGGCCGAAGAGCTGGTCGAGGACCCGCTCCGTCCCGGGCGGCAGGCTCTCCCCGGGGGGCGAGGCGGGCGAGCTCCCCGCGTCGACCAACTCGACCTCGAGACCCGCTTTGCCGGCGGCCGCGGCCGCGGCCGCCCCGGCGGGTCCTCCGCCGGCGACCACCAGATCGACCGTGGCGATCGCCGCGCGGCGACCGGCGCGCGGGGGGCTCAGTACTGCTCCACCCACAGGTCCGCCCCGTACTCGTGTTTGGGCTCAGAGTCGAACCCGACCAGCGACTCGACCTTGAACGTCTGTGGGAACTCCGGGTCCCCGGGTCCGGGCTTCTCGATCACCAGGCCGAGCCTCGGCCAGTCGGTGATCATCAGCTCGAGAGTCGGCGGACGCGTGGGTCGCGCGATGAACCGCTCCCAGTCGTGGCGGCGATTGAAGGCGGCCCGCCGTTCGGCCAGGCGCCGGTCACGGTCCATGACGATCCGGTAGTCCGCCTCGGACAGCACCTGGGTCGGGATCCGGGCCGGCCAGAAGGTGGGGAGGACCGGCGAAACGCTCCGCTGGTAGCCGGAGCGGCAGCTCGCCCCGTCGGCGTGCCACGGCACCCCCATCCAGCGGACGAGCTCGCCGGGGCCGGCGCCCTGCAGCGGGCCGTCGTCGGACAGCGCGATCCGGCTGGTCAGCTCCTTGCCGTAATCCTGGAGCTCGAAGCTCGTGCTCCGGACGCGAAGCCGGTACGGCGCGCTCCACATCGACCGGACCCGCAGCGCCCAGGGAGCCTCGATCCCCGGGTGGAAGGCGCCGCCGAGGCAGGACTCGAGTGCCGCCCGGTCGAGCGCCTCGGGGCGGTCCCCGAGGGGAAGGTCGTCGAGCGTGCGGGGCGCCGGCTCGCGATCGTCGGCGAAATCGCCCGCGGCCCAGGCGCGCAGCTTTCGGTATTGCAGCGGCGTGACCGCGAGCCACAGCCGATTGCTCTTCTGGGGGAACCCGGTGTCGTCGCCGTAGAGCTGCGGGATCGCGTCCGGCTCGCTCTCCTGAAACGACGGGTCGCGGAATTGCCCGAAGAGCTCGCGCCGGAACCCGGCGTTGGCGCTCGAAGGGTCGGCGAGCCGCTCCCGCAGCTCCGGGTCGAGCCAGTCCTCGTCGCTGCCGAAGCCGTTCAGCTCGAGGAAGCCCGCGCTGACCCACTGCAACTCGGTCAACGAGTCGTAGATCGGCAGGATGTCCTGCTCGAGACTGACCGGGCCCGCGTCGACGTCGCCGGCGTCGACGAACATCGAGCGGACGGCGTCGTACAGGGTCACCACCCCGGCCCTCATCGCCGGCGCGTAGTTGGGCGGCGTCGTGATCACCCAGGCGGGATCTGCCTCCAGCGTGCGGTCGCCGAGCCGCACCCGGGCCCGCACCGGCCCGTCGCAGAGGTCGTCGGTCCAGCCGGAGTTGTCGGAGAAGCTCCCGAGCGGGCTCGAGTCGGGGGAGACGCCGCGTCCGTCGGCGGGCAGGAACACGAGCCGCCCGGCGCCGTCGGTCATCAGCTCCCCGAGCGGAACCGGCTCGTCGAGGAACGAGCCGCCGTCGAGCGCCACCGGTCCGGCGCCGGTGCCGGTGATCGAACGCGGCGGTGGCGCGACGACGAGGTCGCGTCGCTGATCTCCCTCGTACTCGGGATTGCGACGGGCGCCCGGGGGCGCGTCGGGGATGTCGAACGGGGCGTCGAACTCGTACCAGGCCGCCTTGCTGTTGGCGACGCTCACCCGCCAGGTGATCTCGGCCTCCTCGGCGGTCAGCTCGCGCACCACCTCGCCCTCCGAATCGAGCCCGTAGACGCGGAACCGCGCGGCCTGCCGAGCGATCGCCCCGTCACCGTCCTTGAACCCATCCGGCGCGCGCGGCAGCGCGCCGGGAACCTCGGGCCCGAAGAAGAAGCTCTCGCGGCTGTTGCCGACCCGGCCGATCCCGATCGCCGGGTGGATCGCGGCGCGGACGATCTCCCTGTCGGGTGACGAGCCCCCGCAGCTTGCGAGGGCCGGCATGGTCAGCATCGCGCCGGCCGCGGCGCTCGCGCGCAGGAACTCGCGCCTGGTCGTCAGCAGCCCGGGAGCCGGACCAACGGTGATCTCCGCGCTCCGTCGCGACATGCCCGCCGAGTATCCCCGACGAAGCGGACCGCACCGGCTCGGGCGCGGCCGAAGAAGCCCCTCGGACGGAACGGCCAAGGTCACGACGCGGAATTGACCAAACCGGGCGCGTAACAATCGCATCGAGTGGGTAGGCAGGCGTGCGGCGGACGGTTCCGCCGGTGTTGTTGACTCAGGGAACACGGGAGGACGGGATGGCGCACAGGTACTGGACGGCGATCATCGCCGCGGTGGTCGTCGCGCTGACGATCGCGCCCGCGGCCGCGGGCAAGGGGTCAGACAAGCTGCAGATGTACACGCTGCGGGGTCCGACCCAGGCGATCTCGGTGGCCACCCAGGGGGTCGAGCTGGCCGACATCCGACACACGCCGTCGGGCCTGCGGGCCGATGCCGTGCTCACCCGCGCGCAGCGGGCGAAGCTCGCCGCCTCGGGGGTCAAGGTCAGGCTGATGCGCAACCGCAAGGGCCAGACGGTCCAGAGGCAAGCCGCGCTGCAGGCGGCCGGGGGCTATGAGGTCTACCGCTCCTGGGACGAGCCGGGCGGCATCCGCGACGAGCTCTACGAGCTCGCGCGGCGCAACCCGCAGCTGGTCAAGCTCGAGGTCCTCGGGCACACCCACCAGGGTCGCGAGCTGATCGCCATGAAGGTCACCCAGGGCGCCCGCGGCAAGCGCGACGGCTCGCGCCCAGCGGTCCTCTACTCGTCGACGCAGCACGCCCGCGAGTGGATCAGCACGGAGGTCAACCGCCGCCTGCTGCACTACTTCATCGATCGCTGGCAGGCCAAGGACAAGGCGATCAGGAAGCTGCTCAAGAAGACCGAGCTGTGGTTCGTGATCGTGGCAAACCCGGACGGCTACCAGTACACGTTCGACCACGAGCGCCTGTGGCGCAAGAACCTGCGCGACAACGACGGCAACGGCGAGATCGCGATCGGCGACGGCGTCGATCCGAACCGCAACTTCGCCGAGCACTGGGGCTATGACAACGAGGGCTCGTCGCCGGATCCGGCCGACGAGACCTACCGCGGACCGAGCGCCGCATCGGAGCCCGAGACGCAGGCGATGCAGGGGCTGATCGACCGGGTCGAGCCGAGCTTCCAGTCGAACTTCCACTCGAACGGCGAGTGGCTGCTCTACCCGCAGGGCTGGCAGGTCGGGACGCTCGACGCGGACTACCCGATCTACGCGGCGCTCGGCGGCCTCGACGCCGACCCGGCGATCCCGGGCTTCAACCCCGGCCAGTCGGCGGACACGCTCTACGTCACCAACGGCGAGACGACCGACTACGCCGACACCAGCGCCGGCACGGTCGCGTACACGCCCGAGCTCGGCGAGGGGACCCCCGGGGCCGGGTTCGTGTTCCCCGACGACGAGGAGCTGATCCAGGCGGAGTTCGAGCGGACGCTCGACTTCGACCTGGGGCTCGCCAGGTCCGCGACCCGGCCGGCCGACCCGGTCTCGCCGACCGGGATCGAGGTCGAGCCGTTCTACCTCGACGCCGACGACATCGACCCGCAGAACGGGCAGACGTCGCTCTTCGACTTCAAGTTCGACGTCTCCTACGGCGACCCGCAGGAGGTGCGGGTGCTCGCCCAGCGCAGCTTGGGCAAGGTCGAGCTGCAGTATCGGATCAACGGCGGCCGCGGTCGAGAAGCGAGAAGACGGCCGAGTGGGACGGCGGCGAGACCTACGGGCCGGGCGCCGGCGCCTACTACCACGTCGTTGGCGGAACCGTGACCGGGACCCAGCCCGGAGACAGCGTCGAGGTCTGGTTCAAGGGCAAGGGCAAGACCAGCGACTCGTTCACCTACACGGTCGAGTCCGACAGCGGCCGTCCGGTGCTGGTCCTGGCGGCGGAGGACTACACGGGCGCTTCGCCGGTGATCGGCGGCACCGCGCCCGCGTACCTGTCCTACTACACCGACGCGCTGGACGCGAACGGCGTCGAGTTCGACGTCTACGACGTTGATGCGAACGGGCGCACGGCGCCTGACGGGCTCGGCGTGCTCTCGCACTACGACGCGGTTCTCTGGTACACGGGCGACGACGCGGTCACCCGCGAGCCCGGCTGGGGGCCGGGCAACGCCTCGCGGCTGGCGATGCAGGAGCTGCTCGAGGTTCGCGACTACGTCAACGAGGGCGGGCGCGTCCTGTACACGGGCCAGCAGGCCGGGCATCAGTACACGACGGCGCTCGGCACCCAGCTCTACGACCCGTTCGAGAATCGGCAGTGTCGCGCCGACCCCGCGGTCGAGGCGGACTGCCTCGCGCTGTCCGGCTCCGGCGACTCGCAGGGCGACCCGATCGAGTACACGTTCGGCGCTGCGATCACGACTCCGGGCGGCGGCTTCGACCCGGACACCGGCGATCCGTTCGCGATCAACGGGATCGACGAGCCACTCGACGGGCTGACCTGGGAGCGCAACGGCGCCGACAGCGCCCAGAACCAGGGCACCGACTCGTCGTTCATCGCGACCGGCGATTTCCTGGCGGTCACCGATCCGGCGGACAGCTTCCCGCAGTTCGAGAGCTGGCCGGCGGCCGAGTACGAGAGCGGGCTCTCCGGCCCGTTCGACCCGCATACCGGCGGTCAGTTCATGTGGTCCGATCGCGCCGACGAGGCCTACAAGCGCCTGACGCGGACGATCAACGTGCCCGCCGGAGGAGGGACCCTGTCGTTCTGGACGAGCTACAACCTCGAGCTCGAGTTCGACTACTTGATCGTCGAGGCGCACACGGTCGGGCAGGAGGACTGGACGACCCTGGCGGACCAGAACGGCCACACGAGCAGCGACCTGTCCAACGACCAATCATGCCCGGGCGGGTGGAGCAATCCGGACGACGCGGCGAACGTGCTGCATCCGTTCCTGACCCACTACCAGACGTTCGATCCGGCGACCGGCGAGTGCAGCTCGACCGGCTCGAGCGGGGAGTGGAACGCCGCCAACGGCAGCTCGAGCGGCTGGCAGCAGCTCGAGTTCGACCTGACGCCCTACGCGGGCCAGCAGGTCGAGGTCTCGATCAGCTCGGTCAGCGACTGGGGCTTCCAGCAGTTCCCGGGCGTGTTCATCGACGACATCGAGACTCCGACGGGGGAGGGCGACACCTCGTTCGAGGATGACGGCGGTCCGGATCCGATGGACGGCTGGACCATCCCCGACGCTCCCCAGGACAGCGCCGGGATCGAGGGCCCGAACCGCAACGACTGGGTGCGGCGCGGCGGCCTCGGGATCAAGGAGGGCGCTGTGGTGGCGACCGACGACACCCTCTACATGGGCTTCGGCTTCGAGGGGATCAGCGACGCCGCGACCCGCAACGAGGTCATGGGTCGGACGATCGACTACCTGCTGCGCTGAACCACGGCCGGTCCGCGCCCGCCTCGCTCAGGCGGGCGCGGGCTCGCCGACGTCGGCGTAGACGGCCATCTCGAGCTCCGCGCAGCGGTTGATGATCCGCTCGTCGAAGAACGGCAGCACCTGGGTCAGGAGGAGGCCGGCCCTCCCGGCCGCGCGGTCGATCCAGTAGTAGCAGTTGGCGAGCCCGGCCCAGCCGCCGGTGCCGGCACGGCGCATCGCCGGCAGGTCGTCGAGCACGAGCTCGAAGCCAAGCCCCCAGCTGCGGCTGACCGGGAGCGCAACGATGTCGTTGGTGATCTCGGGATCGGCGGTCGGGGTCACATCCGGCAGCGGAAGATCGCCGATCTGCGGCGAGAGCGCGAGCTCGACCGTCTCCTGGCGCAGGATCCGCGCGCCGTCGAGCTCGCCGCCGCGCAGGAGCGCGCGCAGGAAGCGCCCGTAGTCGGCCGCGGTCGAGTAGCACCCGTGCCCGGCGCAGGCCATCGCCGGCTCCGGGGGAAGGGCGAGGTCGAGCGGGGCGACGCCGCCGTCCGGGAGCCGCCCGTGGATCGGCATCAACCGCTCGCGCTGGGCGTCCGTGAGCTGGAAGGTCGTCTCGCTCATTCCCAGCGGCTCGAACAGGTTCTCGGAGAGGTATGCGTCGAGAGTCGTTCCGGTGACCTTCTCGAGCACGACTCCGGCCCAGTCGACGTTGGTCCCGTACTCCCAGGCGGTCCCGGGGTCCGACATCAGCGGCGCCTTGAGATAGCCGCGGGTGCACTCGAGCGGCTCGGCGCAACCGCTGACCTCATACCAGCGCTTCAGGTCTGCGTTGATGAACGTGTACCCGAGCCCGGCGGTGTGGGTGAGCAGGTTGCGGATCGTCGCCCCACCCGCGGCCGGCCGTAGCCGCGGTTCGTCGCCGTCGAATCCGTCCAGGACCTGGAGCTCGCCGAACTCGGGAACGATCGAGGCGACGTCGTCGTCGAGCCCCAGCCGGCCCTGCTCGACGAGCTGCAGGACGCCGACCGTCGCCAGCGCCTTCGTCATCGAGGCGATCCAGATCATCGTCTCGGTGGTCACGCCGGCGTCTTCGTCGGCGCGGACCTTCCCGCCGGCGCCCTCGAACAGGACGCCGTCGGCATCGACGACCGTTGCGATCGCGCCGGGCACGTCCCCGGCCGCGGCCGCCTGGTCGAGCATCTGGTCCATCCCGGTCAGCGCTGCGCTCATCGTGACTCCTCCAATCGGCCGATTGCGTCGTCCATCATCCCTTTTATGCTCGTGCACGTGGGACCGGGTTCGACCAGCGGATGCTGTGCGCTGATCGCTGCGCTGGCTCTCGCCGCTCCGGCAGCGGCCACGACGATCAAGCCCGGCGCGCTCGAGCAGCTACCGGGCGCGGCCGGATGCCTGGTCGACCGCTCCGAGGCGAAGCAGAAGTGCACCTCCGTGCGCGCGCTGCGCGGGCCCGCCCCATTTCTCGGCTCCGAAGCCGTCGCGATCAGCCCGGACGCGAAGCACGTCTACGTCGCCTCCTCGCGCAGCAGCGCGATCGCGATCTTCAAGCGCAACGCGAAGACCGGGGAGCTGAGTCAGCGCAAGGGGACCGCGGGATGCATCGCCGCCGGCGGGCGCAGCGGCTGCGCGCCGGCCGTCGGGCTCGAGGGGCCGAACTCGGTCGCGGTCAGCGCCGACGGCAAGAACGTCTACGCGACCTCGGTCGCCAGCGACGCGGTTGCGATCTTCAGCCGCGACCCGTCGACCGGCGCGCTCAGCCAGGCGACCGACGGCAGCGGCTGCATCGCCAACGCCGCGACCACCGGCTGCACCACCGGCCGCGCGCTCGACGGTGCCGACGTGGTCGCGGTCAGTCCCGACGGCAACAACGTCTACGTCGGCGCGTTCTTCGCCAACGCCGTCGCGATGTTCGACCGTGACCCGTCCACCGGCGCGCTGACGCAGCCCGCGGACGACAGCGGTTGCATCGTCGATCCGATCGACGGCTGCACGACCGGGTTCGGGCTCGCGGCTCCGGAGGGGATGGCCGTCAGCGCCGACGGCAAGAACGTGTACGTCGCGACGGCCGTCAGCAACGCGCTCGTCGTTCTCGACCGCGACCCGTCCACCGGCGCGCTGACCCAGGCGACCGACGGCAGCGGCTGCATCGCCGACACCGCGTCCTACGGCTGCACGGCCGGCGCCTGGCTCGAGGGCGCGAACGCCGTCGCGGTCAGCGCCGACGACGACGACGTCTACGTCACCTCCCTGCTCAGCAACAGCCTCACCTCGTTCACCCGCACCCCGGCGAGCGGCGACCTCGCCCAGAAGAGCGGTACCTCCGCCTGCGCGATCTACGTGCTCGCGGTCGGCTGCTCGCTCGGCCGCGCGCTCGAGGCCCCCGAGGGGCTGACCGCCTCGTCCGACGGAGCGAACGTCTACGCCGCCGCGTTCGAGTCGAACGCGATCGACGTCTTCAGCCGCAACCCCGATTCCGGCGCCCTGATCCAGGTCTCGGGGCGCGCGGGCTGCGTGACGACCAGCGACGCCCCGGATTGCAGGCGGGCGCGGGCGCTGAAGGAGGTCAGCTCGCTCGCCGTCAGCCCGGACGGCAAGTACCTCTATGCGGCGGCGTTCGCGAGCGACGCCGTCACCGTCTTCAAACGATCCAAGGGAGGCTGATGAACGACAAGCCGGAGCAGGATGGGATCACCCGCGGCGAGCTGCTGAAGACGGCGGCCGCCGCGGCCCCCGGGCTGCTGCTCGCCGGCGCGGGCGGCGACGGCGGGGGCGCGACCGCACCGGCGCCGGGCGGCGCCCGACCGCGAGGTCGCGGGCATGAACGTGCTCGTCTTCCTCACCGACCAGCAGCGCGCGATTCAGCACTTCCCGCCGGGATGGGCGAAGCGCAACATGCCGGGACTGACCCGGCTTCAACAGCACGGGATCACGTTCGAGTACGCGTTCACGAACGCCTGCATGTGCTCGCCGGCTCGCTCGACCTTGCTGAGCGGCTACTTCCCCGCCCAGCACGGGGTCAAGTACACGCTCGAGACCGACATGAACGGATCGGCGTACCCGGATCAGGTTCCGCTCGCGACCACGTTCAAGAACCCCGCCACGGTGGTCGCGGCGGCCGGCTACACCCCCGTCTACAAGGGGAAGTTCCATTGCGTGAAGCCGGCCAACGGCTCGACCTACGTGCCGGAGGACGTCAACCAGTACGGGTTCACCCGCTGGAATCCGCAGGACGCCGGCGCCAACCAGGACGTCTCGGAGGAGGGGGAGGGATCGTCGACAACGACGGCCGCTTCATGAACTCCCAGGGCACACCCGACGCGGGCACGGAGGGCGTGCTGCAGTACCTGACGTCGGTCGCCGCCCAGCAACAGCCGTTCTTCATGGTCGCCTCGCTGGTCAACCCGCACGACGTCCTCTTCTACCCGTCGACCTACGACACCGCCGGCTATGACGACTCGTGGCTCGAGGGCGAGATCGCGCCGCCGGCGACGCGGAACGAGGACCTGTCGACGAAGCCGACCGTCCAGGAGCAGTTCCTGAAGATCTTCAATCTCTCGGGCCCGCTCCCGACCAACCGCCGCAAGCGCAACTACCTGAACTTCTACGGCAACCTGATGAGGTCCTCGGACGCCTACCTGGTCAAGATCCTCGACACGCTGGCCGCGACCGGCCTGCTCGAGAACACGCTTGTGATCGCGACCGCCGATCACGGCGAGATGGGCACCTCCCACGGCGGCATGCGGCAGAAGAACTTCAACTTCTACGAGGAGTCGACCCGCGTCCCGCTCGTCTACTCGAACCCGCGCCTGTTCCCGAAGGCCCAGACCACCGACGCGCTGGTCTCCCACGTCGACTTCCTGCCGACGCTCGCGAGCCTGGTCGGCGCACCGGCCGACGCCCGCGATTCCTGGCAAGGGGTCGACTACTCGGACCTGATCCTCAGCCGCTCGCCGAAGCCGCCCCCCCAGAACTACACCGTGTTCACCTACGACGACTATCAGTCGGGCCAGGCGAATCCACCGTACCCGGACCCGCCGAACCACATCGCCAGCATTCGCGAGCGGCGCTACAAGCTCGCCCGCTACTACGACGTCGACGGCAAGGTGCCCGACCAGTGGGAGATGTACGACCTGAAGACGGACCCGCTCGAGCGCACGAATCTCGCGTACAAGGGTTATCAGCGCACCCCCGAACAGCAGCGCGAGTACAAGCGCCTGCGGCGCAAGCTCGCTCGGGTCGAGCGGACGCGCCTGCAGCCGCTCAGCTAGATGGGTGATTCCACGCCTTCACGCACGCGGATGACGCACGGATACCGTCGCTGGATCGCGACGCTCGGGACTCGCCCATGTCCACCGACATGGGCTTCGCCCGATCGCCACGCCCAGCTCGGTCCCGCGCGCCCCCGCGCACGCGAGGCCGTGGAATCAACCATCTAGGCGTCGCCGCCGAGCAGCCCGTTCTTGGGACGACCCTGATCGACGAGCGCCTCGGCCTGCTCGGCCCCGACGACGGGGAGGCGGGCGGGATCGAGCAGGCCCGCCTGGACGAGGACGCTGGCCTGGTCCCAGTAGATGTGCTCGTGGCTGACCTTCCCGTCGGTGAAGCCGACCACGACGACGACCGGGATCGCGATCCGGCGGCCGGTCGGCGGGATCCCGGGCAGCATGATCTGAATCTCGCGGTCGTGCGTGAAGGTCATCAGCAGCTCGTCGACGACCTGGTTCTCCCCGACGGTGCGTGAGATCTGGCGGGTCTCGGTGTCGTCGGGCCACCGGCCGATGAAATGGCGGCCGTAGAAGTCGCGGACGCCCTCGGTCCCGGTGCCGCCGGTGATCGTCGGCACGTGGTGGACGTAGGGGTCGGCGCTCATCGTCGCCATCGTCGCCTCGAGGTCGAGGTCCTGGAACTCGGCGCGTACGTGGGCATCGAACGTCGCTGCGAGGTCGCTCATCGGCGCTCTCCTTGTGGGGTCGACTGCGATCGGGTCCGGTCGACAACCCTACGTCGGCACAGGTGAACGGCGACTGCAACGTCCGTGGCACTCATTTGGCATCGCGCGCATCGGTCCTAAACTGAGCCGATGGTGCGGCTTAAAGCGGAAGCAAGCGCGTTGGCGCGCGCCATCCTCACCTGGCGAATGGCGCCGGCGCTGGGTGTGGCGCTGCTCGTCCTCGTCTCGGCCGCGGTCGGGATCGCGCTCGGGTACCCGGACTGGATCACGCCGCTGATCGCGCTCGCGGTCGCCGCAGCCGGGGTGATGTTCGGCGCTCGGGGAGGGTTCGCGGCCGCCTTCATCGCCTCGTTCGCCTTCCTCGTCTGGGCCGTCGCCCACGACGGCTACGACAGCGGCGACATCCTCAACCACCGTCACGTGCTGTTCTTCGCCCTCGGCAGCCTGACCGGCTACTTCGCCTACGGGGCGCTGGGCGACTATCACGTCGGCCGTGCGGTCGCTCGCGGCAAGCTCCGCCACGCGATCAAGCACGGTCAGCTGGTTATGTACTACCAGCCGGTCGCCGAGGCGCGGAGCGGCAAGGTGGTTTCCCTGGAGGCGCTGGCACGCTGGCATCATCCGGAGCGCGGGACGGTGCTACCGGCTGAGTTCGTGCCCGAGGCGGAGGCCGACCCGGAGACGATCTGGGAGCTCACGATGCATACCCTGCGGCTGGCGATCGCGCAGTGCAAGGGCTGGCATGACCAGGGCTACGAGGTCGGGGTCGCGGTCAACCTGTCGGTCGCCGCGATCGACCGTCCCGGGCTTGGCGACGAGATCGCCAAGATCCTCTCCGAGGCCGGCCTGGCACCGGAGCGCCTGACGCTCGAGGTCACCGAGAGCGCCGTGATGGACAACCCCGAGCTCGGGCCGGCGCTGGAGGAGGTGCGATCAGCGGAAGGCGGACCGATCGCGATCGATGACTTCGGGACCGGTTACTCGTCGCTGGCGCGACTTGAAGAACTGCCGGTCGATTCGCTGAAGATCGACCGGCTGCTCACGCAGCGCTCCGAGCAGGATCGCGGCCAGACGATGTTGAAGTCGATCATCGACCTCGCCCACCAGCTCGACCTGACCACGTGCGCGGAGGGGGTCGAGGACCGCGAGACCTGGGACGTGCTGATCGGTCTCGGTTGCGACACGGTGCAGGGATACGCGCTCGGCTATCCGATGCCGGCGGACGAGGTGCGCGCCTGGTTGGACGCGGCCCGGCGTCAGGACGGACTCGCCAGCGCCAGCACCCAGTGATTGACCCGTAGCGGCTGGTCGCGGAACTTGACCTCGCTCTCCCCGCGAAGCTCGAAGCCGAACTTGCGACACAGCGCGTTCGAGGCCCCGTTGGTCACGCCGGGAAACGCGTGGATCGAGTCGAAGCGGCCGTCGGTGCGGGCGCGATCGAGCAGCATCGCCAGCGCCTCGGTGGCGATCCCGCGGCCCTGGTGGGCGGGCAGGACCATCCAGCCGGTCTCGTAGGTCTGGGCGCCGTTGACCTCGCTCGGCCAGATCCCGATCGTCCCGGCGGGCTCGTCGCCCGGGCCGGGGACGATCTTGAACCACCAGTCCTCATCATCGATCTTGGCCGCGATCCGCATCTCGTGGACCCCGGGCAGCTCCTCCTTCGGCCGCGGGCCGCCGAGCTCGGCCATCACCTCGGGGTCGAGCTCGAGCGCCTCGGTGAGCCAGAGGTCGCCCTCGCCGTAGGGGATCAGCTCCACGCTCAGCCCGTCGCGGTCAGGAACTCGACGGTCTCACGGACGGCCCGCTCGCGCTGCTCGTCGAAGACGAAGTGGCCGCCGCCCTCGATCGCGACCAGCCTCGCTCCAGGGATCTCGCGCTCGAACCGCTTCGCCCCTGCGAGCGGGGCGAACTGGTCGTCGGCCCCCCAGACCAGGAGGGTTGGGCCGGCGACGTCGGCGAGCTTGCCCTGCCACGGGGCCAGCTTCTCCATGTCCATCGAGCGGTAGAACTCGAGCGTCGCCCGTTGGCCGCGGCCGCCGGCGTCGTCGGCGAACGGGGCCCAGTACGCGTCGAGGTCGGCCTCGTCGAAGATCTCGCCGTTCGAGTTCAGGAGGGCCGCGAAGCCGTCGCGATCGAGGGAGCCGATCAGCTCCTCGCCCTGCTCGGAACGGAGCGCCTTCGCCATCCCGTGCCACTTGCCATCGGCGAAGAAGCCGGTGTTGCTGGCGACCAGCGCGTCGACCCGATCGGGGTGCTGGCAGGCCCAGGCGAGGCCGATGAACCCGCCCCAGTCGTGGACGACGAGCGCGACCGATTCGAGGCCGAGAGCGTCGATCCACTCGGTGAACCGCTCGAGGCTGTTCTCGAACGTCGCCGGGCCGAAATCCGTTGAGTCGCCGAAGCCGTAGAGGTCGGGGGCGAGCCCGCGGCGGCCGGCCGCGGCCAGCGCCTCGATGAGCGGCACCCACATTCGCGAGCTCTCCGGAAATCCGTGCACGCAGACGACCGGGGACCCGGTCTGGGGGCCCGGCGGCGTCGCCTCGCGATAGGCGATCGGCCCCTGCTCGATGAGCTCGGCGGCGACCATGCCCGCACCCTAGCCGAGCCGCTCGCGCGCTACATCGCGATGAACAGGAACGGCGTGTCGTGCGCGACCCCGTCGTTGTCCAGCATCTTGATCGTGAAGTTCCCAGCGCCGAGACCGCTGCATCCGCGGCCCGAGAGCTGCGGGTGGCGGACGATGCCGGCGAAGGGCGTCGCGGTGACGATCGGCGGACAGGTCACCCCGAGCGTCCCGCTGGGGAACTGGACCTGGTACTCGCCGTCGTTGGGATGGGTAACCGTGAACCCGGTTCCCTGGCTGATCGTGCCGTCGCCGTTGATGAGGCCCCCGAGCCGAGCGAAGTCCTTCGAGTCCTTGCCGTCGAGCACGTCGGCGTCTGGGACCGTGCCGAGACCGCTCTCGAGAACGTCCGCCCCGGTCAGCGAATCCGCTCCCACCTCGGACGATCGCACCGAGCCGGCCTTGAGGTCGACGTGCCCGAGCCCGCCGCCCGCCAAGGTGTCGTCCCGGACGTCGGCGCCGTAGACCTCGTTGTTGACGATGTCCGTGCTGATGATCGTGTTCGCGGCGTAGGCGGCGCCACCGCCAATCACCAGCACGACGGCAAGCGTCGACATCACGTTGGCGTAGGTCAGGTGGGAGAGAAATCTCCGACGCATTGGCAACCTCCTGTTGCGCGACTTGGCACGGAAACCAAATGCGTCGGCGAGTCGGTTGGGGCTGGTCGGCGAGTCCGGCGCCCGTTGAGGGACCTGCCGAGAGTCGCACACACCGGCCGGCGCTCCCCGCTCAGCGTCTACAAGGGCCGTCAAGCGGAGGGCTAAGCTGTCCGCCGCCATCCGGCGCCTTGGCGGAGTGGCTACGCAGCGGCCTGCAAAGCGTCACGGGAAGAGCGGCCTACCGGCCGCTTTTCCGCTTTCTAGAGCGGGGTTCGCAAATATCGAGGCGGATGGGAGCGATACGGCGAACGTCACCGGGGCGTGTGTCTTGCTTTCGACGCAGCCCGCCTCTGTGAGCATACGTCCGCCCGGAGTGATCGTGGGGGCGTCACCGTGCCAACGGTTCGCGGTCGCCGCCGCTTACGACGTGCCGTTCGATGAGACGCCTACGATCGCCGGCCTCACACCCACGGAGGCCGCCTACGCCTGGACCCGTTGGGCGACGGAGCGCGGACTGCGATGGTGACGCTCGGGCGTTGTCGCGCCTGTTGGCCTGGAGCGCTGGCTCGCGGGCGTCACCTTCCGGGGTCCGCACGAGGTCGCGATGACGCACGATCGGCTCTACCGCGACGGGACCGGAAACGTCGTCGCGGTGACGCTCGATCAGGTCGAGCAGGCGAGCTGGCTACTGCCCGCCGACCATGACGGCCTCGGAATACCGATCGCCCCGATCAACGGGGAGCCGGCCGGGATCGTGTCCGAGCTCGCCGCAGGGATCGTCCCGGAGCCCGGCGACGTGAATCGAACGATGCTCGTCTACCCGGCTGATCGTCCGCCAGAGCCCCTGTCAGAGCCCGTGCGAGGCAACCGGGCACAGCGAAGGGCAGCTCGGAAGCGCCGTGCGAGCACCTGACCCGCACCGCCTAGGCTCAGTTCGTCGGAGTCGTCACGCAGACGGTTTCGAATTGCTGGGTGTCGATTGCATCGCCATAGACGCTGTCGTCGCGCACGAACACCGCCGTAGCGTCGTTTCCGTCGAACTCCTCGGTCCAGAATCCCTCCGCTTCATCGACGTTCGGAAGGTCGTGGGTCCGCGCCAATTCGAACGCTTCGCCGACCGTCGGCAGTCGCAGGTCGAGGTTCGCGCAGTGCAAAAGCGCGGTGATCCAATTCCGGTGCTGGTTCTCCGCCCTGAAGCAGAGCTGTCCGATCCGAATGGTCGAGACACAGGTGTCGACGCCGCTCTGGTTCGCGATGTCGGCGCCGGTGAGCGAATCCGCTCCAACCTCGGAAGATCGCACCGAGCCGGCCTTCAGGTCGACATGCCCGAGCCCGCCGCCCGCCAGGGTGTCGTCGCGCACGTCGGCCGAGAACACCTGGTTGTTGATGATGTCCGAGCTTCCGACCGTGTTCGCGGCGTAGGCGGTTCCGCCTGCGATCACGAGGAACAGAGCGAGTGCGCCCATCCATTGGGCTCGCAGGTGGGCAACAACGCTATGGGCATGGGCTCGGATGGCGGCCTCCTCGGCGTGGTGGACCACCCACACTGGCCGCTAAGAGCTGCGATTGCAACAGGGTTTTCCCGCAGACCGCAGGGGCGAGACCCGCGCATCGGCGGACCTCGTTCTACTGGCCGAACGGAGCAACCGGTTGGTACGGCCAGAGGACCGAGGGCGCCCACGGTCGTTTCGACAACGTCGAGCCGGCCGAGGTCCCGAGGGTCATCGCGGGGGTCCGCGAGTTCATCGTTCGCCATCCGGCGTAGCGACCGCCTTGACCTCCGACTGCCACAGCGGCTAGGGCGCGTCGCTCGGCGCCGAACAAACTTCCCGCACCTAGCGGGAATGCGATCGAGCAAACCGAGCCTTATGCGAGGTCTCCTTGGGTTGCGCTAGATGCTCGACTTGACATCGCCGATGGCAGCGTTAGGGTCGGGTCAATTAACAAAGTGAGGCCGCGCGCGGGTAAGGCGCCGGCCCCATGGCACCGGCTTATTAGGCGCGGTGCCCGGGGAAGGCTATCTAGCACGATGCGAGGTTTCCTAACACGAGGAAAGGTCGGGATGACCGTCAACAGCGCCACTGTGATCGGCGAGGTCTGGGACCTACCCGAGATCACCGATGAGAACGGGATGCGAGTCGCGCGGTTCCAGATCGGGCTGGATGAGAAGCGCAAGTGCGACGGGGGCGAGTGGCACGACCATCTCGTCAGCGTGCCGGTGATCGTCCAGGGCAAGCAGGCCGAAGCGTGCGAGCGACTTGACCTCGGCACCCGGATCGCGGTCACTGGGCGCCTGAGCAGCTACGAGCCCGACGAGTTCGCCGGCCGGCTTGGCGTCAACGCTCACTCCGTCGAGGTTCTGTCCACCGCGCCCGAGGCGGTGGCAGCCTGAAGGCGAAACGCGGCCCCAGGGTCGCGTCATGGCCGGGTACCCGCTCCGGTCGTCTGACGAGCCAGCGGGATTAGGAGGCGAACCGAGCCGCATTCGCTACGCAGAACATATGCGAGCCTGCGCGCTGCGTCGGGTGACGATCCGGTCTACATCGCCGACCAGCTCGGCCACACGGACCCGCGATTCACGCTCAGCGTCTACACGAAGGCCGTCAAGCGGAGGGCTAAGCTGTCCGCCGCGTATCTGACCGAGTACGAGAAGGCGCTTGCGTGGGCCGCTCTCCCGACCGGGGAAAAGGCACTAACGGGCACTAGGACGCTGCCGCGGGTACCGGAGCCCGCCGAGACCACCCGCATTCGGCTTAGATAAGCCAACGCGGCGCCTTGGCGGAGTGGTTACGCAGCGGCCTGCAAAGCCGTTTACGCCGGTTCGATTCCGGCAGGCGCCTTCCCCATCAGCAAGCGGAATCCCGGGAAGCCGCCCGCTAGTCGAGAGACGAACCGGCATGTGTTCGGCCCCCCCGACTCCCGCTTAGCGCGATCCGCGGCTGCACGATCCAACTACGGCGGAGGCGCGTAGCCCGCCGCCTCGAAGAAGGCTTTCGCCATCGCTCTGTAGCCCTTGTTCTTCGGATGGACGTCGCCCTCCGAGCAGATGAAGGTGTAGTCGCAGAGCCGACCCCGCACCGCCGCCGGGCCGCCGTGCGGGTTGAACACCGCCCGCGTGTCGGCCACCCGGACGCCGGCGCGCTCCGCCGCGCGGGAGATCCGTTTGTCGAGCGAGCGGTAGAGGAAGTCGACCCGCGCGAGACGGTCGACCTCGAAGTTCCAGGCGCCGGTCGCGATTATCTCTGCGTTCGGGGCAGCCGCCCGCAGCCGAGACAGAATCGAACGCAGGCGAGACGCCATGGACCCGAGTGCGCGCGGGGCGCGCTTCCTGATGCAGCGCAGTTCGTTGCGGCAGCGGTCCTCGAAGCCGGCGAGATCGTTCCCCCACAACGTCACCGTGATCGGACTGACCTGGTCGGGATGTGCCCGGAGGAAGTCGAGCGCGGCATCGAGCTGTGCGCCTCGGAAGGAGTCGTGCAAGCGACCTCCCTCGTCGAGCCAGTCGCATCCACCCCGGATGAAAGTCACCAGTGACTCGCCCGGGCAGCCGTAGTTCACCACCTCGATGCCCGGTGCGAGCGTGCGGAGCCGGCCAGCGAGGACGTCCACGTAGCCGGTGTCGAATCGGTGCGGCGAGAGCCCTCCACGCGGTTTCGTGGGCTGAAACCCGAAGGCAATCGAGTCCCCGAGCGCCAGGTAGTACGAGTGTGGCGCGGACGTAGCCGTGCTCGCCACGGATGCTCCGACCGCAAAAACGACCAGTGCGGCGACCGCGAGTCGCATGGCCCGATCCTATTCCTGGGCGCGGCCCCCGCGTGCCGGGACCCGACGTATGAGCAGATGTATCGGCGACGACCGCCCCGGTTCCGGGAAACGGCGATGGAATACTGCGTGCCTTGAGCGCGGCCCTCGCCTGGACCCACAGGATGCTGAACCGGATCGAGACGAAGGTCCTCGCGGTGATCGTGCTCAGCGTCTTCGGCGTGCTCGTCGTGATCGGGGCGATCAACATCGCTGGCGACTACGACTGGCGGCGGTTCGACCTCGATCAGGAGCGGACGGTTCCCGCCACCTTCTCGGGCCTCGTCCTCCTCCTGGCGGTGATCGCAGCTTTCGTGCTGGCCGTGCTGGAGCGCTCGCTGCCGATACTCGGCATGACGGCCGTGCTCTGGTGGATGGGGTTCGACGAGATGATCGCCATCCACGAGCGCGTCCAGGACGCCACCGGTATCGCCTGGCAGGTCCTCTACCTGCCGTTCCTGCCGTTCGTAATCTGGTTCTTCGTGCGAGGGATTCCCGAGTTGCCGCCGCCGCCGAGCGCGCGCCGGCTGTTCATCTGGGGCGTCTGGGCCTGGATCGCCTCGCAGGTGCTCGACGTGATCCAGAACAAGGGCGCCGGCGAGCTGGCCATCCCTGCGCTCGTCCCGCCCGAGGAGTACCTCGAGCTGATCGGGTCCCTCCTGTTCGCGGTCGCGCTGCTGCTGGCGGTGCAGGCCAGGCCAGTTCGCGGCGCGCAAGGCGCCCGGACTCCATGAAGGCCCGGCTCCACCTCAACCTCGGGAAGCGGATGTCCGACTTCGGTGCGAGGCGGGACATCCCCTGGCTGGTCGAGAATCCGCTCACGTTCCGGTATTACCACCGGCTCGCGCTGGAGAACGCCCCGGGCGTCTTGAACACGTTCGAAGTGCTCTTCCCGGACTCTCGGAGATACGCCGACGTCGGCGCCGGGGCCGGCACGTACGCGGCCGAGGCGCGGCGCCGCGGGCATCCCGTCGAGGCCTGCGAGTACAGCCCCATCGGGCGAGCGTTCGCGCGCCTGCAGGGGGTCCGGAGCGTGCCGTTCGACCTCACGCGCGAGCGCCCGGCCTCGCTTGTCGGACCATTCGACCTCGCCTACAGCTTCGAGGTCGCCCAGCAGGTTCCCGAGCCGAGCGGGATGCGAATGGTCTCGTTCCTCTCCGGGCTGGCGCCCCTCGTCGTCTTCAGCTCGGCGCAGCCGGGTCAGGGCGGCGTCGGCGTCCACAACCTTCAGCCGAGGAGCTATTGGATCGACGCGTTCGCCGAGCGTGGGATGGACCACCGCGAGGACCTCTCGGAGGCCGTGGCGGAGCAGTTCTCACGCTCGGGCGTTCAGGCGCCATGGCTGCTCGAGAACGTCGTCGTCCTCGAATCGGCGACCGAGTCGTGATTCCCGTCTTCGACGTCCGCCTGGAGGACGAGGACGTCGAGGCCGTCGTGGAGGTGCTGCGATCGGGCTGGCTCACCATGGGCCCTCGCACCGAGGAGTTCGAGGGGCGGTTCGCCGAGTACCTCGGCTGCGACCACGTGGTCGCGACCTCGAACTGCACGGCAGCGCTCCATCTCGCCCTGCTCTGCGCAGGCGTGGGGCCCGGGGACGAGGTGATCGTCCCGGCGATCACGTTCGTCGCCACCGCGAACGCGGTCCGCTACTGCGGCGCCACTCCCGTCTTCGCCGAGATCGTCGGCGGCGGCGACCTGGGCATCGACGTCGCCGACGTCGAGGCGCGGATCACCGACCGCACCCGCGCTGTCCTGCCGGTTCACTTCGGGGGCTATCCCGTTGCGATCGAGTCGCTCGCGGAGCTCTGCCGCCGGCGAAACCTGGCCCTGGTGGAGGACGCCGCCCAGTCGCCGGGCTCGCGTGTGGAGGGGCGCAGCGTGGGCACGTTCGGGGTGGCCGGCTGCTTCAGCTTCTTCTCGAACAAGCCGCTTGGCGTGGGGGAGGGGGGCGCCATCGCGACCGACTCGGAGGAGGTCGCCGCGCGCGCGCGATCGCTTCGCTCGCACGCGATGACGGCCGGCACCTGGGATCGTCACCGCGGCCACGCCGATACCTACGACGTCGTGGAACTCGGCTTCAACTACCGCATCGACGAGCAGCGAGCCGCCCTGCTCTCGGTACGCCTGGGAGGCCTCGACGACAACATCCGGCGCCGCAACGAGCTGATCGCGCGCTACCGCTCCGAGCTCGCACCGGTCGATGGGCTCGAGGTCGCCTATGCGGACGCTAATCCGGCCACCTCGTCGGGCTACCTGATGCTCGTGCTGCTCGACGAGCCGGATTCGCGCCCCGAGCTGCGTGCCCGGCTGCGCGACGAGCACGGGGTGCAGACGACGGTGTTCCCGGCGGTCCACCGGTTCACCGCCTACGGCGGCGAGGAGTCCGCGCCGCTGCCGCGCACGGAGGCGGCGGCAAGGGCGCACCTCGTGCTGCCGCTCTTCCCGCACATGTCGGAGGAGCAGCAGGACACGGTGGTCGCCGCGTTGCGCGACGAGCTCGGCTGAGGCCATCGCCGAAGCGCCCACGGCGGCCGATACCGCGGACCGTGATGACTACACTCGCGCCCCATGGAAGGGCGCAGCGACCGGCACGTGCTGGTCGTGGGCGGCGCCGGGTATGTGGGCAACGTCCTCGTGCGCCGGCTGCTGTCCGCGGGACACAGGGTGAGGGTGCTCGACGCCCTGCTCTTCAACCATGGCTCGTCGCTCGCCGGCGTGTTCGAGGAGCCCGGCTTCTCGTTCGTCCGCGGAGACCTTCGCGACCCGGACACCGTCGAGGGCGCGCTCGACGGGGTCAGCGACGTCGTGATGCTGGCGGCGCTCGTCGGCGACCCGATCTCCCGCCTCTACCCGGACCTGACCGTGGAGGTCAACGAAGCCGCGAAACGGGCCCTCGAGCCGATCGGGGCGAGCGGGATCGACCGTTTCGTCTTCACGTCCACCTGCAGCAACTACGGCCTCCGTTCGAGCGACGAGCCGGCCACCGAGGACTCCGAGCTGGCGCCCCTTTCCCTGTACGCCGAGATGAAGGTGGACTTCGAGCGGCACCTGCTGGGTCTGGAGGAGCCGTCGTTCTCGCCGACCGTCCTTCGAATAGCGACTGCATACGGGCTCTCGCAGCGGATGCGCTTCGACCTGACCATCTCGGAGTTCACCCGGACGCTGGCGATCGGAGACGAGCTGGTCGTCTACGACGCCGACACCTGGCGCCCGTACTGCCACGTGCGGGACATCTCCAAAGCGATCATGACCGTGCTGGACGCGCCCGCCGAGCAGGTCCGCAGCGACGTCTTCAACGTCGGCCTCGACGACGAGAACTACACGAAGCGGATGGTGGTGGACGTGGTTCAGGAGCACCTCGGCGGCCGCGGGCGAGTCCAGTTCACCGAGGGCGGCCAGGACCCGCGCAACTACCGGGTCTCGTTCGAGAAGATCCGGCGTGTCCTCGGCTACGAGCCGGACCACCGTGTTCCCGAAGCGGTGGGGCGCCTGATCGAGGCGATCCACGGGGGCGCGTTCGACGACGTGGAGGAGCGGCCGGCCTACTACGCCAACAACGTCGCCCTGGCCGGCGAGGCGAGCGTGGGCTCCTGATGCGGGCGGTGATCCTCGCCGGAGGCAAGGGGACGCGTCTTGCCCCCTATACGACCGTCGTCCCGAAGCCGCTGATCCCGGTGGGCGACCGTCCGATCATCGAGCTCATCATCAACCAGCTCGCGCAGCACGGGTTCGACCGGATCGACCTCTGCCTCGGCCATCTCGGTAACCTCATCCGGGCGTATCTGAGCGAGACCGGAGCGATTCCCGACGGGGTCGAGCTGAACTACGTCTGGGAGGAGCGTCCGCTCGGCACGGCAGGGGCCCTGCGGCTGATCGACCCGCCCACGGAGCCGTTCCTCGTGATGAACGGCGACATCCTGACCACCCTCGACTACGGCCAGCTCATGCGGTTCCATCGAGGCAACGGCGCTGCGCTCACGATCGCCTCGCATCACGAGGACGTCCGCGTCTCGCTCGGGGTGATCGAGGCGGAGCAGGGGAAGGTGACGGGCTACGTCGAGAAGCCGACGCTCCAATACGAGGTGAGCATGGGGATCTACGTGTACGACCTCTCCGTCATCGATCGCATCCCGGACGGCTCGTATGACTTCCCGGAGGTGGTGCTGTCGCTGATCGGCGCGGGCGAGCCCGTCCAGACCTACCACTTCGAGGGGCCGTGGTTCGACATCGGGACGCCGAGCGATCACGACCTGGCCGTGGCCGCGTACAACGCGGATCCGGGGCGGTTCGGGCTCGGCGCCTTGCGCTGAGGTCAGGCCTTGCGGCCGCGCCGCCGCGAGATTCGTCGCGAGAGCTGGCTCCAGAGCAGCGCGAGGTGAAGCCGGCCCCGGTTCATCTCGGCGCGCCGCACCACCGGGCGCGGCAGCACCTCACGGCGGCCGCGTATCGCATCTCGGTCGCGCCACGCATCGGCGATCCCGCCTGCCCAGGCCCGCCTGGCCACCCCCCGGAAGGTCGTCTCGACGAGGTCGAAGGCGAGATATGCCGGGATCCTCAGCATCGCCAGCCAGGCCGGGAACCTCAGCGCGAAATACCAGATCTGGTTGCGGATCCGGCGGCGAAGCGTGGGGGAGGCGGCGCGCATGCCCCCTGCGGCCTTCATGTGATCGAACTCGGCCCGGGGCTCGTAGCGGACGTCCCAGCCGCCACCCAGAAGCCGCGTTGCGAGGTCGAGCTCACTCAACGCCAGGAAGTAGGGCTCGAACCAGCCTCCCACCTCCTCGAACGCCGTCCGCCTCAGCATGACGGCGCCCTCCGGGAAGAAGAACGACGGCAATCCGTCCTCGGGGGTGCCCTCCTGGCCGGCGCGCAGGAACCAGTCGAAGCTGCCCGGTCCGGTCGCGGCGTTCACTTCGCCGTCCGGCTTGACATCGCGCACGAAGCCACCCAGCGCCCCGAGCTTTGGGTCCCGCTCGAAGTGCTCGACCATCCGCTCCACCGCCCCGGGAAGGGGGTAGGAATCGTCGTCGAGCATCAGGAGCAGGTCGCCCGTCGCCGCGGCTGCGCCGACGTTGCGGCAGGCGGTCCCGAGGTTCTCCATCTGGAGCACCTTCACGCCGGAGCGCGAGCGGGCCAGCTCCGCGCTCTCGTCCGTTCCCGAGTCGGCCACGATGATCTCGTGCAGGGGCAGCTCCTTGAGGCGATCGAGGACGATCGCCAGGGCAGGGGCCCTGTTGAAGGAGAGGATCACCGCGCTGACCTTGGTCGCGGCCCCGTCCGGCGACTGGCGAGGTGGATTCGGCATTCCGAGCGTATTTCAGTAGATCGCACATCTCGGACGCCCGCTGAGTGCGTAGGCTCGGCGCAGTGTCCACGCCGCTGACCCGCCGGGAGATCCTCAAGGGCGCCGCGGTCGGCTTGGGCGCGCTCGGCGCCGGCGCGACCCTGGCCGGACCCGCCCTGGCCGCCAAGCGAGACCGCGTCGCCGTCATCGGCGCGGGCGCCGGCGGCGTCGCCGCCGCGTACTTCCTCGCCGGCACACACGACGTCGACGTCTTCGAAGCGCGCTCGCGGATCGGCGGGCACTGCGACTCGCGGACCATCGACTACAAGGGGCATCCCGTCACCGTCGATCTCGGGGCGCAGTTCTTCCATCCCGACACCCACCCGCTCTACGTCACGCTGCTCGAGGAGCTCGGCCTCTACGACCCCGCGAACCCCGACTCGCGCCAGACGCACGTGTCGCCGGGCAGCCTGTGCGTGTTCCCGACGACCGGTGGCGGGCCGCCGCGGTTCACGTCGACCCATCCGCTCGAAACGCTGCCCACCGCGCTCGAGTTCGCCTCCTTCACGCAGCACGCGCGGCAGGCGGTCGTCGACGGGATGGCCTGGGAGACCACCGTCGACGAGTGGATCGTGTCGCTGCCCCTGGACCCGGCGTTCAAGGCAGACGTGCTGTATCCGTGGATCACCGCGACCATCGGGTGCTCGCAGGCCGACGCCGAGCGCGTGTCGGCGCGCTCGATCCTGCAGACCTTCGCGCTCGCGTTCCCGCCCGACCCCACCGCCGGCGCCACGACGTACAACTCGAGGATCGGCCTCCAAGGGAATCTTCGGCGGCTGCTGGATCGGGTGCCCGCGGCGCGGATCCACTGCAACTCGCCGGTGCGGGCCCTGTCCCGGAGCAGCGACGGCTGGACGCTGCGCACGCCCGGCGGCCGGCGGGGGCCGTACCGGTACGTGGTGATCAACGCGCCGCCGCGCATCAGTCGCAAGCTGCTGCGGCCGCTGTCCGCGCTCCGCGACGTCACCGCGCTGCTCGACCGGTACGGGTACTTCGAGTCGCGCCTGCTGATCCACAGGGACCCGGCCTATGCGTACGGCGATCGGGACTACTGGACCGCCTACAACGCGGGGGTCGACGGACGCAAGTGCGAGGGCAGCGTGTGGGTCGGCGCCCTGCACGATCCCCTGCCGTCGGGTGCGACGGTCGACGTGTTCAAGTCCTGGGCCCAGCGACGGCGCGCCGATCCCAAGCGCGTCATTCTGGAGCGGGGCTTCGAGCACCCGCTGATCACCCCCCGCGCCATCGCGGCCGCCCGAGCGCTGCGTCCGCGGCAGGGCCGCCACGGCCTCTACTTCAGCGGCGCCTACACGACCGGCACCGACCTTCAGGAGACGGCTGTCTACTCGGCCATGAAGGTGGCGGAGGCGGTGGCGCCGACCAGCCGGAAGCTCGCCTCCCTACAGGCGCGGATGCGAGCCAACGGGGTCGACGGGATCTCCTACGACCTGTAGCTCACGATCGCGTACCCCCGGTGTTAGCCTGTCCCTGCGCAGGGCGACGGGCGCCGCGCAGGACGGGGAGATAGGCCATGAAGGGCAAGTTCGTTGGCGTCTACGCAGGCGCCGTCGTGCTCGCGCTGCTCTCGCCCACGATCGCCGGCGCGGTCGACGAGCCCGAAGGGCTACATGTGACGGCCGCGGCGCCGGCCGGCGACGGCAGCCTCAATCCCGCCGCCGCCGAGTCGATCCGCACCGGCTACCTGACGCCACAGGAGGCCGGCTTCCTACGTGCACCGGTCGCGCCGCTGGGCTGGGCGGGCGTTCGCGACCTGAGCGCCGCGCCCGCCGACGCGACCGGCGCCGTCGGCGACACCCGCTTCATCGGGCTCGTCAACCGGAGGTTCGCGATCTACGACAAGTCGAGCACCACTCCGATCAGCACCGGGACCCTGAATCAGTTCGCGGGGGTGCCGGCCGGCAACGCCACGTTCCACCCGCAGATCATCTGGGACCCGCAGACCAGGCGCTTCTACTACCTGATGGAGACGGTGGTGAGCGCCGCCGACAACCGCCTCGCGTTCGGGTTCAGCACGACCGCGAGCCCGAGCAGCGCCGCGGACTTCTGTCACTTCCAGGTCGAGGGGTATGGCGACCAGGTCCCGGACTATCCGAAGCTCGGTGATTCGCACGACTTCCTGCTGATGGGAGTGAACGCGTTCCATCCCGACTTCGGCTTCATCCGCGGGGACCTGCTCGCGGTCGAGAAGCCGCCGGGCGGCACCGCGTGCCCCGAGCCGGGGAGCCTCGGGCTCACGTTCGAGCCGGATTTGCTGAACCCGGGCGGCACGACGCAGGCCTTCACCCCGGTGCCCGCGAACTCGATCGACACCTCCAGCCGGGGGTGGGTGGCCTCGACGCCGAACGCGCGTCCCGCGAACTCGTTGACGCTGTTCAGGGTGACGCGGAATCCCGACGGCACCGCGAACGTCCAGAACCCGGGCTCCCGCTGGCCGGTTCCCTCATACGACTTCCCCGCCGACGCCCCGCAGGGGGATTCCCCGAATCTCCTCGACACGCTCGACGGGCGCCTGACTCAGGCCGTGTATGCGATCGACCCCTCGGCGGGCGGCAATCAGGTCCTGTGGACACAGCACACGACCGCCGGCGGCGCTGGAGCCGAGGTGCGCTGGTACGAGCTCAACCTCTCGAGCGGAGGGACGCTCCAGTCCGGGAAGGTCACGAGTCCCTCGGCGTACAAGTTCAACGCGGCGATCTCCCCCGACCGGGCCGTGCACATGTCGACGAAGCTGTTCGGCGACAGCATGGTGATGGGCTACACGAGCTCCTCCCCGACCCGCTTCCCCCAGGTGAGGATGGTCTCGAAGGTCGGTGCCGCGCCGCAGTCGCCCGAGGTGCTCGTGAAGTCCTCCCGCGTCGCCTACAGCGGCCCGGACTGCGGCGGGGGCCTCTGCCGTTGGGGCGAATACGCCGGCGCGACGCCGGATCCGCTCCCCGCCTCCGGGCCCTCGCGGGTGTGGCTCGTCAACCAATTCGCGTTCACTCCGAGTCCCGCGACGGCGCCTGGCTGGAGGCCCTGGAACTGGATCGCCGTGCCCTGAGCCTTGACAGGCCGCGGTCGCGGGACTACGGTCGTTCCGCAGATGTCCGAGGGCACGGAGGCCACGGAGGACCGCAAGCGACGCGGGCGATTCGCGTCGACCTCGAGGGCACGCGCACCGGTCCTCGTCGCTCTGGGCTTGGCCCTCGCAGCGTTCGCTCCCGCGGCTCGAGCCGAGAAGTTCCACCTGTTGCCGGGCGACTCGCACAAGTCGAGCTACACCTACGAGCCGGGCAGGGAGTACTGGTTCGACGTCGGCGGGATCCTGAAGGTTCCCAAGGGTGACACCAAGGCCCGCAGGGGGGGTCCGCTCGAGACGATCACCGTGCCGCCCGGAGGCTCTGCGGTCACCGCTACCTCATTCGTGCAGGGCCAGGAGTACCCGGTCGTGGCCAGGCGGTCGGTCGGCACCACCAACGCGGACGGCTCCTACGCGTACGACTGGTTCTACCTGCACGAGTGCAGCCCCTTCCCGAGCCAGTGCGAGCCCTTCACCGGCGGGATCCCCGAGGAGTACTCGAGGATCTGGGTGTCCGACAAGACCCGGAGCAACGTGCCCCTCACGGCCTTCGCCAGCGGCGGCCAGTTCGCGTGGCCCGCCTACCAGGAGGACCATGTCTACCCCCTGACCATCACGGACGCCGACGGCCCCCTCGCGATCGAGGACGCCTTCCCGTCGTTCGGATACTCCACGGCGGGCGAGACGGGGAGCTGGACTCTCGATGTCTTCCCGCCCGGCGCTTGCCCTGCCACGAGAGCCGGCGACGGCAAGGCCGGCGAAGGATGCGCGGTGTCCGACGAGTGTGAGTGGGACGCGTTCTACAAGCGGTGCGGTGACGATCCCGCCGAACCGGCGGAGGTGCTGTTGGCGGAAAATCCGCAGGGAAGCAGCGTGCAGGTGCAACTGTTCACCGCTGACGGCCAGCGCCCCAAAGCGCGGGGAGACCACCTCTACACCGCATTTTTCAAGAACGCCCCTTGGGGCTTGGGCTCCGGCGAGTCCGAGCCGGGAAGGGTGCGGTTCTCGCTTGCGCGGGTGGGCCCGGACGGCGAGGCCACCGGCAAGCTCGAGGTCAACATCATCGCGAGCCCCCCCATGGTCTGCGGAACAACCTGCGTGGGCAAGGCTTGGTCGGATGTGGAGGGGGAGGAGCTTCGGGAACGGATGGAGGCGACCGGCGGGGGCAAGTTCCTGATCGAGTCGCCCCCGATCGATCCCGAGCAGCGCGAGGCGGGCGTGGAGATCACGACCGCCGATCCCCCGGTCGGCGAGATCGCCGTCGTGCTGTCGCCGGCGGGGAGGTGCGTGAGGGCATTCGTGGAGAAGGCGAAGCAGTTCCGCCGCAAGATGAACACGAACGGCAAGGCCCACCTGGACGACGACTACCCATTGGCCCTGATCGACCTGGCGGCCTGCCTGGAGGCGGCCAAGCAGGCCGACAAGGCCGGGAAGAAACGGGGCGGTTCGAAGCTGGGATTGCGTGGCTCCCGCTCGGGCTGCCGCCCCCTCGTCGCATCGCTCAAGGCGCGGCTCAAGGGGAACTCGACCGTCAGCTACAGCGGAAAGCCGCTCTCCGGGCAAGCCGCCAAGAAGCGCCTCCGAGTCTCCTGCAGGGCGGAGCGCAATTCCGTGACCGTGACCGTCCGGGCGCGGCGCGGGAGTCTCCGCAAGGTGGTCGGAAAGCGACTCGAGGTCGGGCTCTATCGCTCCCGCGCGGCCAAGGGCACGGTCACGCTCGGCGTGTCGTTCACGCGGCCCTGACAGGCGGTCGGCCCGGGTCTCGGACGAGCGGCCAGCGGGGTTGACGGGGGGCGATCCCGCGGTAACGTTTGACACAAGATCGCCGACATACCGCCGGGCGAGGATGGAGGGGAGCATGGCGAGGACGTTCGTGGGTCGCACGGCGACGGGGATGCTGCTGGTGGCGATCGCGCTACTCGCGCCCGCCGGGGCCGGCGCCTCTACGGTGACCGTCAACGCGCCGACGCTAACGGTCACGGGCGGCCTCGACGAGGTCAATCAGGTGACCGTCGAGCGGGTTGGCGCGTTCTTCCGCGTCTCGGACGACACGGCCGTGCTCACGACCTCGGACCCGGACTGCACCGGGAGCGGTGGGCATTTCTCGCGCTGTGCGGCCGCCGGCGTGACCTCGATCGTCGTGTCCGGCAAGAGCCTCGACGACCGCTTGGCGGTCAGCGCCCCGATACCAGCCAGCCTGAACGGCGGTGCGGGGGGCGACATCCTGGTGGGCGGCCCCGTCGCGGACACCCTGATCGCCGGCCCCGGGTCGCCGACCGGGTCCCCGAGCGACTCGCTCTTCGGGGGCGGAGGCGGCGACACGCTGCATGGATCGACCGACGACGTCGCAAGCAGCAACCTCCAGGGAGAGGACGGCGGCGACACCCTGATCGGCGGCCCCGGCGTCGACAACATGTTCGGTGGAGCGGGGCCGGACAGCTTCGCCGGGGGTGATGGGAACGACACCGTCAACTATGGCGGCTCGGGTGTGCCGGTGACCGTGACGGTCAACAACGTCGCCAACGACGGCGCCGCGGGCGAGAACGACAACGTCCGAACCGATGTGGAGAGCGTGTTCGGCAGCCCCAACGCCGACGACATCACCGGATCGCCAGCTCCGGACTTTCTCGAGGGCGGGGGTGCGACCGACATCCTCCGTGGTGGTGCGGGACCGGACACCCTGGCGGGCGGCGCGGGCGACGACACGATGAACGGCGGCGCCGGCGGGGACAACATGAGCGGCGGCTTCGACAGCGTCGGCGCGGACGTGTTCACCGGCGGCCCAGGCATCGACATTGCCAACTACGCCGACCACTTCGACCCGCTGATCCCGCTCTCGATCTCGATCAACGACGTCGCCAATGACGGCGCCGCCGGGGAGAACGACAACGTTCGCACCGACGTCGAGCAGGTGCAGGGCGGGCAGGCGCCCGACACGATCGCCGGCAGCGGGCAGGCGAACACCCTGATCGGTGGGAACGGGGACGACACCGTCAACGGAGGCGAGGGCAACGACCGCCTGTTCGGCGAGTTCACGTTCTTCGGTGGCAACCCGGGAACGGACCAGCTCAACGGCGGTCCCGGCGACGACGTGCTCAGCGGCGGGCTGGCGGCGGATGTGCTGATCGGCGGCGACGGCTTCGACGCTGCCGACTACAGGCAGGCCTTCGGCCCGCTCACCGTGACGATCAACGACGTCGCCAACGACGGTGTCGCCGGGGAGAACGACAACGTCCGGACCACTGTCGAGTCGGTGTTCGGCGGTTCGTCAACCGACACGATCGTCGGCAGCGCCGGCGCGAACGTGCTGTTCGGCGGCGGCGCGGTGGACACCCTGAACGGCGGCGGCGGGGACGACCTCCTCGACGGCGAGGGCCCGGGAGGGTTCTCCATCGACGGCGACACGCTGATCGGCGGCACCGGGACCGACGGGGTCAGCTACGCCTCTCACTTCAGCTCGGTGACCGCGGATCCCGACAACGTCGCGGATGACGGACTCTCGGGGGAGAACGACAACGTCCGTTCGACCATCGAGAACATCTTCGGCGGCCCCTCGTTCGACAACCTGACCGGGAGCACGGGTCCCAACGTGCTCGACGGCGGCCCCGTCGATAACTCCGACAACGACACCTTGACCGGGCTGGCGGGCGCGGACTTCCTCTCCGGCGGCTCGGGCGTCGACACCGCCAACGGCGACGCCGGCAACGATCGCATCCGCAGCCGCGGGGACGGCGTCATCGACACCGACAACTGCGGCCCCGACACGGACACCGTCGAGGCCGACTCGTTCGACACCCTGAGCGGCTGCGAGAACGTCTTCAACGCCGGGGCGCTGACCCCGCTCAGCGACTCCGGCCTCGAGGATCAGTGGCGGGTCAGCCGGCAGACCCTGCGTCGTGCGGAGCGGATGGTCGAGCGGACGGGGAAGCGGCCTCTAGATGGGTGATTCCACGCCTTCACGCACGCGGACGACGCACGGATACCGTCGCTGGATCGCGACGCTCGGGACTCGCCCATGTCCACCGACATGGGCTTCGCCCGATCGCCACGCCCAGGTCGGTCCCGCGCGCCCCCGCGCACGCGAGGCCGTGGAATCAACCATCTAGCCGCGACGCCCCGCGATTCGGCAGATCCCCGGTGACCAGCCCTGGGCCCGGAGCTGGCCCGCGAGCAGGTCGCGCTGCGCGGCCTGGGCTGCCGTGGGTGCCTGCGGCGGCGTCACGCCGTCGGTCCCGGGCACCCCGCCGGTCTCGCCCTTCTTCGGGACGTAGTGCTCGCCCTTCCAGCGCAGGATGTCGATCCCCCGCAGGTAGTCGATCGAGTAGAGCACGTCGCCCTTCCCTGCCCACTTAGGCGACGAGGAGGAGCTGCCAAGCGAGAGGAAGTAGCCCTGCTCGGTGATCGACCCGTCCCGCTTGATCTGCAGGAAGCGCACGCCGTCCTCGTACTCGGAGATCGCGACCAGGCCGCCGTTGTGGAAGGTCGGGTGCTCCTGGAACCAGTGGACCGAGCAGCCGAGCGCGCCGGCGACCGGCTTGCCGTCGGCATAGAACCCGTTGCCGGCCGGCGGTACCTGGGCGAGCGGGCCCTGGAACTTGTTGGACTTGCCGGCGAGCACCTTCGAGGCGCTGTAGGTGGAGAACTCGCTGTTGTTGAGCTCGCAGCGGCCCCTGAAGTTCTGCTCGCCGCCGGTGAGCACGAACTTGTCGGCGCCGCTTCGCGGCCAGCGGGCGGAGTGGACGAACTTGGCGGCTTCCCCGGTGTAGAGGACCTTCGGATGCTTCGGCGTGCCGCCGTCCCTGGCGAGCACCGAGATCACGGCGAACGGCCGGCAGGCGGTGAGCAGGATCCCGGGGCTGATCTCGCGGATGTGGTGACAGCTCCGCTCGTTGACACCCTGGTCGCCGAGCTCTTCGATCCAGTCGCCGATCGCCTTCGGCGCGGTCCCGTTCAGGACCCCCCGGGCGTCGATGATCGTCCCGGCCGAGCCGTAGAAGTACCGGCAGTCGAGCACGCACTCCGCGGTGTGGTTGGGGATCGGGACCGTCCCGACCTGCTTGATGTTCGCGGGATCGCGAACGTCGAAGAACTGGACGCAGCCTCCCGGCGAGAGCGCCGCGACGCACTCGGGCACCCCGACGGAGAAGAAGTCGCTCGCGAACGCGAGCACCTTGCCGTTGGTCGGAACCTCCTCGTTCTCCCAGGCGACGTTGGTGAACAGCTGGCCGAGGGCCTGTGGGGACGCGGGGTTGGAGATGTCGTAGATCGAGATGTTCTTCGCCGAGGTGACGAACATCCGGTCGCCGACGATCTTCGCTCCGGTCGTCATCCCGACGTCCTGCTTGATCGAGCCGAGGTACTCGACGTTCGGGGACATCACGGCGTCCGGGAGCGGGGGTGCCGGCGGCTCCGCGGCGGCGGGCGCCGCCGCCACCAGCAGCGCGGTTGCGGCGATCGCGCCGATTCCGAAACCCTTCACGCGCGCCCCTACGCCAATCATCCGCACTGAGACACCTCCAGCGGCATAGACCCGATAAACCCCGGTCAAAGTAACACGCGATTTTCCGCGGCGCGCCGGTTCGATCCGCTTGCGGCCGACCGGTCCGGTGTTGACGCTTTTCGGCGGTATCACCGCAAGGAGGCTGAGGAGCGTCGCCGGCAACGACGCCCTCTTCGGCCGTGGGGGCGACGACGAGCTCAATGCAGGCTCCGGTGACGACTCGCTCAGCGGCGGCGTCCGCCACGACGTCCTGAAGCCCGGCCCGGGCTCGGATTCCCTTGCCGGCGGCTCCGGCTCCGATGTCGTGAACTACGCCGTGATCGGCGGTGCCGGGGTGGTGGTGGATCTCGCGGCCAGCATCGCGGTGGGCAAGACCGGTTCGAACAGGGCGTCGATGGACTCGGGAGCGCGATCGAGGGGATCGTGGGCAGCTCGTTCGATGACGACCTGTCGGCGGTCCTCAACGGCACCCGCAACATCGTCAGGGGAGGCGCCGGCGCCGACTTCCTCGACGTCGAGGACGGCGACGCGCTCGACAGGCTCGATGGCGGCGCCGACGCCGACTCCTGCTTCGCCGATATCGGCGAGCCGCACGCGTCCTGTCCGTGATCGCGAGCTATAGCCGGAGCGGCTGACCGCTCAGGCTCCGGCGGGCGCTGAAGGTACCCTGGCGCCATGGAGCTCGCGGTCGCCCTCGCCGCCGAGGACGCGGCAGGCGTCCAGGCCCTGCGGATGCTCGCCCGGCGCGAGCTGCGGCCGGTCGCGGTCTTCACCGGTCCGGCCGAGGTCGAGTCCGGGACGACGGTTGCCGCGACGGCCGCGAGCCTCGACCTGCCAGTCCGACCCGCGGCCGAGGTGACGGACACGGCGCTCGGCGGCCGGCTTCGGGAGCAGGGCGTCGACCTGCTGCTCAACGTCCACTCGCTCCACATCGTCGCCGACGAGGTCCTCGACGCTCCGGCCCTCGGCGCCTTCAACCTGCATCCGGGGCCGCTGCCCGAGCGGGCCGGCCTCAACTCGCCGAGCTGGGCTGTGTACGAGGGGGCGTCGACCCACGGCGTCACCCTGCACCGGATGACCCCGGGGGTCGACGAGGGGGCGATCGCCTACTCCGATGCGTTTGCGCTCGGGCCCGAGGACACCGGGCTGACCGTGCTCACGCAGTGCGTTCGACGGGGCCTGAAGCTCGTCGAGCGGCTCCTCGACCTCGCCGAGCGAGGCGAGCCGATCCCCGCCCATCAGCAGGACCTCTCGCGGCGCCGGTGGTTCGGGCTCGGCCCTCCCGAGGGTGGCTCGCTCGGCTGGGACCGGCCGGCGCGGGCCGTGGTCGACTTCGTGCGCGCGTGCGACTACGGGCCGTTCCCGTCGCCATGGGGCCGGCCGCGCTGTACGGCCGGCGGGCGGGAGATCGGCATCGTGGCGGCCGCGGTCGAGCCGGCGGGCGCGGCGGGGGCGCCGGGAACGGTGATCGCTGTCGAGGAGGCCGAGGTGCTCGTCGCGGCGGCCGACGGACTCGTGCGCGTGAAGCGGATCGAGGTCGACGCCGACGCGGCGAAGCCGGCGGAGATCCTCAGCGAGGGGGAGAGGCTGGAGCCGGCGGCGCCCGTGGAGGCGGCGCGATGACGGAGTACGAACAGGCCGTTGTGGACATCTACCGCGAGGCGCTCGACATCGAGGTCGACGGCCTGGACGTCGACGTATTCGAATCGGGCCTGCTCGACTCGCTGGGCCTCGTCAGCCTCGTCGCGGAGATCGAGGAGCGCTTCGGCATGCGGATCCCGTTCGAGACGCTCGACATCGACGAGTTCCGCACGGTGCGCCTGCTCGCCCGCCTGGTCGAGGCGCAGGCGGCCTAGGCGTCCTCCGCCTCGAAGCCCTCGCGCAGGGCGCGGCGGTCGATCTTCCCGTTCTGGTTCTTGGGCAGCGCTTCGAACGCCTTCCAGCGCGACGGCAGCATGTAGGCCGGGAGCGACCGCTTGAGTGCGGCGCGCAGCTTCACCGGGGTCAGGTCGCTGTCCTCGGCGACGTACGCGCAGCAGATCGCGGTCGCCTCGAAGCCCTCGGTCTCGACCGCGACCACAGCCGATTCGCTCAGCTCGCCGAGCGCGTTCAGCGCCGCCTCGATCTCGCCGAGCTCGATCCGGTAGCCGCGATGCTTGATCTGCGAGTCGACCCGGCCGACGTAGCGCAGCAGGCCGCCATCGTCGAGCCACCCGAGGTCCCCGGTCGCGTACAGGCGCTCGCCGTCGACCGTCTGAAACGCGGCCTCGGTCTTTGCCTCGTCGCGCCAGTAGCCGGGGCTGAGGGCGACGCCCCCGATGTAGATCTGCCCGATCTCGCCACCCGGCACCGCCCGGCGCTGCTCGTCGAGGACGACCAGCTTCTCGCCGGCGCACGGCAGGCCGATCGGCAGCGACTCCGCCTCGTCCTCCGGGACCGCCGGGACGTCGTAGTAGCTGGAGGCGATCGTCGTCTCGGTCGGGCCGTAGAGGTTGGTGTAGCGCGCCTGGGGTACGCGGCGCATCCAATCGGCGAGCACCGGGGTCGGCATCGGCTCGCCGCAGAACAGGACCCGTTCGAGGGCCGGGAAGTCGCCATCGGCGACCACCCCGGAGCGGACCATGAAGGCGAGGGTCGAGGGGACCGAGAACCACTGGGTCAGCTCGCTGTCGCGGATGAAGTCCGCGAGCGCCTTCGGGGCGAGGTTTGCGGTCGCCGGGACCAGGTGGAGCTCGGCGCCGGCCTTCAGGGTCGCGAAGATGTCGAAGGTCGAGAGGTCGAAGTGCAGGGGCGGGTGGCCGGAGATCCGCTCGCCGGGCGAGGTGCCGAAGTGACCGATCGCCCAGTCGACGAACGAGCCGGCCATCGCGTGGGTGATCTGGACACCCTTCGGGTCCCCGGTCGATCCGGAGGTGAAGAGGAGGTGGGCGAGCGATTCGGGAGGGCCGGCAAGATCGAGCGGGCGATCGGAGAATCCCGACCGGTCGGCCTCGGTCGACACCAGCGTGATCTCGGCGAGCGCTCCGGCCTCGTCGAGCTCCCCGACCAGCTTCTCGGCGTCGGGAGCGGCGATGATCGCGCGCGGCCGCGCCGAGTCGATCACCCGCGCGACCCGGGGCGCGGGGCTGGCGAGGTCGATCGGCACGTACGCGCCGCCGGCCGCGAGCACCGCGTGCATGCCGACGATCGCCGCCGGCGCCTTGGGCACCATGAGCGCGACCCGGTCGCCGGGCCCGACCCCGCCATCGCGCAGCAACCGGGCGAGCCGGCGGCTTTCGCCGACCAGCTCCCCGTAGCTGAGCCGCTCGTCGCCGAGCACGACGGCGGTGGCGCCGGGGTCTCGCGCCGCCGAGGCGGCGGCGTACTCGTGCAGGAGGTCGCTCACCCGGACTGCGACCCGGCGCGCTCGAAGGCGACGCCGGTGTGCTCGATCTCCTCGCGGCTGGGCGGGATGTCGAGGATGAACGTGTGGAAGCCGGCGTCGATGTAGCGCCCCAGCTCGGCCCCCACGGTGGCGTGGTCGCCGACCAGATACGGGCAGAACGTCTGACCCTGCTGGAACGGCCCGAGCCAGTACGGGTTCGCCTCCGCGTCGCCCCCCTGCTCGCGGCCCGACAGCTCCTTGTGCCAGTGCGAGTCGGACACCTTCATCGCAAGCTGGTGCTTGAGCTCGCCCTTGCGATCCTCGGGGAAGCGCTCATGGGCGATCCGCCACGCCTCGTCGGAGGTCTCCCGGGCGATCACGCCGACCCGCACGCCGACGCCGTTCGGCGGGCGCGCGTCGGCCTCCTGGCGTTCCTCCTCGACCGGCTTCGGATAGCGGACCCCGAGGGCGCCGATCTTCTCGGCCGCGGCCTGTCCGGCGGGCGAGGAGCCGGAGATCGTGAGGTTGGGGATCAGCTCCGGTGGCAGCGGCGGGGTCAGCTTCAGGTTCTTGACCCGGTGCCAGCGGCCGTCGACCGTGACGGTCTCGCCGGCGAGCAGGCCGGTGACGATCTGCGTGTACTCGGTGGTGCGCTCGTAGCGGTCGTCGTGCTCGGTCTCGTCGCCGAGCGCCAGCAGGTCGTTCTTGAACCCGCCGGCGAGCATGTTGAGGTCGACCGCCCGGCCGTGCAGGTAGGCCAGGGAGGTGACCATCTTGGCGACGCTGTAGGGGTGCATGTAGACGGGCTGAATGGCGACCAGGGGCCGGAGCGTCTCGGTGGCCTCGATCACGAGCTGGGCGACCACCCAGGGATCGACGATCCCGTTGTCGGCGTAGACGAGGATCCCGTGGCAGCCCCCCTCCTCGCTCCAGCGCGCGACGTCGGCGACCCGGCTCGCGTACTCGCCAGCCTCGACGTCCTTGCTCTGCGGCGTCGTGGAGTAGATCCTCAGCTGGGGGGCCCCCGCCATCGCTGAGAGCGTAAGCAATCGGGGCCCCGATGTGTGGGCGACGGCCTTCAGTTCCGGCGAGCCGCCAGATAGCGCTTCGTCTGCTTGACGAGGATCCGCTCGAGCTCGCCGTAGGCGATGTTGACGTCGAGGATGTGAAGCCCCCACGTATCGTCGGGCGCAGGGTTGAGGTGGGGCGCGTCGCCGATCGGCTGCACGTCGAGGTAGTTGGCGCCGTCGGCAGATGCACACCGGCCGGTGTAGCGCTCGCGGGGACTGAGCCAGGGCGTGTCGGCCGTCGGCGGCAGGCCGCCGTACGTCTGCGTGATCAGCAGGCCGATGATCCCGGGATAGGGATCGGAGCGGATCAAGGACGTCAGCCGGCCGGTGCCCCCGGTGAGCTCCTCCGGGTCGGTGCAGAGGACCTCGTAGTCGGGCCCGGTCGGCAGGGCGAGGTCGGTGGTGTCCGGGGTCGTCGGCGTGCGCCCGAAGCGCGAGTTCGGCGGCGGCGGCTCGTTGAACGCCGACCAGGCGACGACGCAGCCGAACTGGCCGGGCCGGCGGCAGCCCGGGACATGGTCGAAGTCGCCGTGACGGTTCTCGCCCGCGCGGACGAGGACGTTGGCGCCCGGGATGTAGGCACCGACCAGCCGGTCTCGCACTGCGGGATCGTGGTCGATGTGGTTGCGGATCAGCCCGCGCAGCATCCGCGAGCCCTGCGAATGGCCGATCAGGACGAAGCCGCGGCCGTGGTTGTAGTCGTCGAGGTACTCGTGCCAGGCCTCCACGACGTCGGCGAAGGCGATGTTGTACGGCTCGGGGTCGGTGCTGCTCGCCAGGATCGCGGCGATCGTCCGCTGCCGGTAGATCGGGGCGTAGACCCGGCAGTGGCGCGAGAAGCGCTGCGCCTGGAAGCGAGCGACCGCCTCCATCTCGGGATCGACCGACTTGTCCGCGTTCGTCCCCGGGTCCTCGGAGACGGTCGGATAGACGTAGAAACAGTCGATCCGGCGAGGCTCGTCGATCGTCCCCGGCTTCACCCTGTCGGTTCCGTCGGGGCGCTGGACCGTCGTCGTCAGATCGCCGGCGCACGGGTTCGGGTCGGCGCCGGGCTTACAGAGCCAGGCGACCTCCGCCCGCGCGGCGGGCGCGACCGCGAGCGCGACCGCGGCCGCGAACAGCACCGCAACGCCCCGAACACCCCAGACCATCGGCCGATGATTACAGGCGTCCCGCGATCGGCGCCTCAGTTGAGGCCGTCACCGTTGGCGCGTGCCGCGGCGTCCGAGCCGAGCGGCTCGAGGTCATTCTCCGTGGACCGTAGAACGGCCGCGAGGACCCTGTGGTCGAACCGGCCGCCCGCGCCGAGGGTCAGTTCCTCCCGCGCCTCGCGGGGGCTCATCGCCGGCTGGTGGCAGCGATCGGTGATCATTGCGTCGTAAGCGTCGGCGCAAGCGATAAGTCGAGCCTCGAGCGGGATCTCCTCGCCCTCGAGCTCGTCCGGATAACCGAGCCCGTCGATGCGCTCGTGATGCGCGCGGACCCAGGGCGCGATGTCGCTCAGCCCCTCGCGCAGCACCATCTGCGCGCCGATGATCGGGTGGAGGCGAATCTGGATCCATTCGGCGGCGTCCAGCGGCCCCGGCTTGTCGAGGATCCTCGGGCTGATCAGCTGCTTGCCGATGTCGTGGAGGGTCGCGGCGAGCCCGATCCGTCCGATGGCGTGCTCGGAGAACCCGAGCCGGACCGCGGCGCGAATCGCGACCCGGGCGGTGCCGTGGCCGTGCGCCTGTGCCCCGGACTGTCGTGGAAGAGCGACGACGCCGCGTCGGCGTACCGTTGGGTGGCCTCCTGGGCTGCGTCCATCCGACGGTCCTCGTCTGCAACCTGTGAGCGCCGCCAGCCCAGCACACTCAACAAACGCTCGCAAGCAGCGAAAAGTATGGGCCTATCTCCGTCATCATCCGGACGTGATCCTCGCCCTGGCGATCGCCGGCCTGTTCGTGCTTCCCGACCCGTGGCGGATCGTGATCCTGTTCTGCGCGCTGGTGATCGAGGTCGGCGAGGTCTTCCTCTGGATCCGCTTCCTGCGCCGCTACCGCGTCACCACCGGCGCCGAGGGGATGGTCGGCGAACGCGCCGAGGTGATCGGTCCCGGCCGGGTGCGGTTTCACGGCGCGATCTGGAATGCACGCGGCGGAGAGGGGAGGGGTGCGGGCGAGATCGTCCGCGTCACCGGCGTCGAGGGGCTGACGCTGGTCGTCGAGTCCGAGCCGCGGACGTAACCGAACTGCAACATTGCGGCGCCGTCTCGGAGTAGGCTCAGCGCGGCATGGGCAGGCCTGGGCTCTTGGTTTCGATTGCGCTCGTCGGGTGCGTGACGGTCACCGCTGCGGCGCCGGCCGTCGATCGCACCGGGACCGCCGCGGGCGAGCGGATCGTCGGCACGAAGGGCGACGACGTGCTGAAGGGGCTCAGCGGGAGCGACAACCTGATCGGCAAGGGCGGGCGCGACGTGCTGATCGGGGGCGGTGGCACGGACTCGCTGCACGGGGACGGCGGGCGCGACAGCTTCAACATGCGCGACGGCAGGCCGCTCGCGGCGAAGGGACGCGACAGGATCTACGCCCGCGACGGCCACCCGGACGAGATCAACTGCGGCTCCGGCCGGGACCTGGCGGTCGTCGACGAGGTCGAGGACGGGGTCTACGATTGCGAGGTGGTCAAGGAACCGTGATCCGCCGAGCCGCCGACCACTCCTCCCGAAGTGCCCGCGGCGAGCTGGCCGACCCGGAGGCCGCCGCCCGACTCGAGGCCGTGCACCCGGACGAGTTCCTGCGCCGGCGCGACTTCCTCGGCCGGACGGCCGCGCTCGCCGGGGCCGCCGGGCTGGCGAGCGTCCTGCCGGCGGAGACGCTGATCGCCGAGGCCGCGAAGCGCGCCGCGCGCAAGCCGCTCCCGAAGCCGCGCGACCTGCCGATCGACACCTTCGTCGTGCTGATGATGGAGAACCGCTCCTTCGACCACTACTTCGGCTGGCATCCGAAGGCCGACGGCAAGAACGCGGGCCTCTCCTATCCGAACCTCGACCGCACCCAGAGCTTCGAGACCCATCGCCTGACTCCCGATTTCCAGGGCTGCGGACACCCCGATCCCGACCACGGCTGGAAGGGCGGCCGCTGGCAGCGCAACGGCGGGAAGCTCGACGGCTTCTACACCGGCAACGAGGACGGCACCGGCTCGGACGAGTTCGCGCTCGGCTACTACCTGAAGGAGGACCTCGGCTTCATCCCGCACGTCGCCGACGCCTTCCAGCTCTACGACCGCTGGTTCTGCTCGATCCTCGCCGGCACCTACCCGAACCGCCACTACCAGGTCGCCGGTCAGAACGGCGGTCAGAAGTCGAACGTGTTCCCGCCCCAGGATCCGCCGAACGGGACGTTCGGGTTCGAGTGGGAGACGATCTTCGACCGGGCGCTGTCGAAGGGCGTCGGGGTCGGCTACTACGTCTCCGACCTGCCGTTCCCGGCCCTCTACGGGCAGCGCGGGCTGAACTGGGTGCGGCCGATCGATCAGTTCTACACCGATGCCGCCGCCGGGAACCTGCCGCAGATCACCTTCGTCGACCCGCCGTTCAAGGACGGCGGTGGCGGCGACGGGATCTCGGCCGACGAGCACCCGCACGGGGACGTTCGACTCGGCCAGGCCTTCATGTCCGACGTCGCCCACGCCTTCGTCGAGGGACCGCAGTACAAGCGCGGGGCGATGTTCATCAACTACGACGAGTGGGGCGGCTTCTTCGACCACGTCAAGCCACCGCGGCTGCCCGACGATCGCGCCAACCTGGCCGACCTCGAGAACGACTGGTCGATCGCCGGCTTCCGGGTCCCCGCGGTCGCGATCTCACCGTTCACGCGGGCCGGCAAGAAGGGCGGCCGGGTCAGCCACATGACCTGCACCCACGAGTCGATCCTGAAGCTGATCTCCTACCGCTTCGGGCTCGGCTTCCTGACCAAGCGCCACCGTTACGCGTCCAACGTCGGCCGCAGCTTCGACTTCTCCAAACGCGACCTCGACCCGCCGGCGCTGCCGGACCCGGCGGCGATCGCCGCTGTCCCGTGCTCGGCCGGCGGCGGCGCGCGCCCGAAGGAGCACGACCTCGTCGGGCTCGAGACGTCGGGGATCCTCGACCGGCTCGGCTACCAGATCCCCAAGGTCACCTACGATTCCCTGTTCCGCTATCCCGATCGTGTGCGAAAGGCCTTCGAGGCGGCCACGGAAAAGGGCCCCTGAACGGGGCCCTTGGTTCCGAAAGGACGTACCGCCAGCGAATCCCGCCGCTGGCCCGTCGGTCCTTCAGCTTTCTGAAGTCTGCTAATGCCTATCGACACCGAGCTATGTCCACCTTAACACCGCGCAGACGATTTGGTTGCAGTTCTCGAGCCCGCCGGATCGTGCGTGCGAGCGGGTAGTTTGAAGCGATGACGCTGCCGCCCGGACCGGGCTCGCCACCCGCGATCCAGACCGCCCGGTGGCTGTTTCGGCCGATCGAGTTCCTCGACTCCTGCCGGCGCCGCCACGGCGACGCGTTCAGCGTCAAGTTCCTCGGCTTCCAGACCCCGATGGTGATCATCTCCGACCCGGCGTCGATCCGCGCCCTCTACACCAGCCGGGAGAACGGCCTCCCACCCGGGCGCAGCTTCGCGCTCGAGCCGATCATGGGCGCGCGCTCCGTCCTGCTCCTCGAGGGCTCCGAGCACCTGCAGCGGCGCAAGGCGATGCTGCCGCCGTTTCACGGCGAGCGGATGCGCGCCTATGAGTCGGTGATCGGTGAGATCGTCGACGCCGAGGTCGACCGCTGGCCGCTGGGCGGCGCGTTCGCGATCCATCCCCGGATGCAGGCCGTCACCCTCGAGGTGATCCTGCGGGTCGTCTTCGGGGTCGGCGACCCGGCGCGGCTCGAGCGACTGCGCGGCCTGCTCGGCCGGATGCTCGGGGAGCTCGCCTCGCCGGCGCTGCAGCTGAAGCTGCTCGTCGCGCGGCGCTTCGGTCGCCAGGACCCGATCGACCAGCTGCGCCGCGACACGGCGACGGTCGACGAGATCCTCCTCGCCGAGATCGCCGAGCGCCGCGCCGACCCGGGCCTCGACCAGCGCGACGACATCCTCTCGATGCTGGTCGCGGTGCGGTTCGACGACGGCGAGGGGATGTCGGACGACGAGCTTCGCGATCAGCTGATCACGCTGCTGCTCGCCGGCCACGAGACGACCGCGACGGCGCTCGCCTGGACCTTCGACCTGCTGCTGCGGAACCCGGGCCCGCTGGCGCGCCTGCGCGCCGAGCTCGCTGAGGGTCGCGAGGATTACCTGCGGGCCGTGATCAGCGAGGCATTGCGGCTGCGACCCGTCGTGCCGCTTGCCGGGCGGCGGTTGGGGACGGAGCTCCAAGCCGGCGAGCACGTCCTGCCCGCGGGGACCGACGTCACCCCGGCCTTCTGGCTCACCCACACGCGGCCGGACCTCTATCCGCATCCGCTCGAGTTCCGTCCCGAGCGCTTCCTCGACGATCCGCCGGAGACCTACGCATGGGTTCCGTTCGGCGGCGGCGTCCGCCGCTGCCTCGGCGCCGCCTTCGCCGAGTTCGAGATGCGGATCGTCCTCCGCCACGTGCTGACGCGCTGCGAGCTGCGCGGCGAGCGGCGGGCTCCCGAGCGGATCGCGCGCCGAAACATCACCTTCTCACCACGGCACGGGACGCCGGTGATCGTCGGCGCCCGCCGTCCCGCTCGCGAGCCCGCGCCCGCCTCCGCCTGAGCGATCCGGCGAGCTAAACTCGCCGCACCCGGGCGCTTAGCTCAGTTGGGAGAGCGCCGCCTCGACAAGGCGGAGGTCGCTGGTTCGAGCCCAGCAGTGCCCACTTCAGGCAGTTTCCCCGACACGCTCCAGGGCCAGTCAAGCGCGGTCAGGGCGTCGACCGGGTCGTAGGGATTCAGCGGTAGCCCGCGGAATCCGGCTGCATCTCTCGCTAGCTTCGCGTCGATGGGGCCAAGCCGCGTCACATTCACTCGCCACGCTGAGCTGCGGGCCAGTGAGCGCGGGGTCGCCCTTCGGCAAGTCGCCGATGTCGTACTCGATGAGCACCCGGGCCGCAGGCGGAACCCCGGGCCGGCCGACTGGATCGTGAGCGCCGGAGGAATCACCGTCGCATACAACTGGGGGGCCGAGAACCATGCAACGATTGCAGTCGTCGTGACGCTGTGGCGGCGGTAGCCTCAATGACGATGAAGCCCGATAGCTACTACACGCCGGATGGGGACATCGCATACCTGCGCGTCCGCGACCCGGAGGGAACGGTCAGCTCGCGCGAAGAGTCATGGGGCCTTCGCGATTACGACGATCGCGGCGAGCTCGTCGGGATCGAGATTTGGGGCGCATCGGAGCGGTTGCCGAAAGAGGTCCTGGATGCGCTGCCGCGGCTTGAAGGCCACGGCTCGACGGTCGAGCGCCAACCCGCGTAGCAGCGAACCGCCGGCTACCGGCAGCGTTCCAAAAAGCCGCCGGGGTTTCGCGGTAGCGCCATCGGTAGCGCGACCGCGCACGGCGCTTAGAACGGGGATTTCTCACCAGCAGTGCCCATTCAGGTCGCGGCTGCGGCAGGTCCCGACAAAAGCCTGCTCAAGCGCGTGAATCGGATCAAACACCTCCCTGGCCGCGCCGCCCGCTCGATTTGTTCATCCGTGGGGACCGGCTGACCGTGAGCGTCCCTGAAGGTCCCCTCCAGCGCACATTGGGGGACGTTCGATGGTGAACGTCCCTCATACCCCCACCAGGGGGGGTGCCAGGGACGTTCGAGCCGATCACGCCCTCGCACGCTAAGCGAGGAAGGGACTCCGCCTGCCGGCCACGTTCTGGCTACCGGCCGCGTTCCAGAACCGGCGGGATTCAGCGGTAGCGCCATCGGTAGCACGGCGGCGGGCGGCGCTTAGAACGGCGATTTCGTACCAACGGTGCCCATTCAGGTCGCGGCTACGTCAGGGCGCGTCAGGTCCCGACAAAACCCTGCTTAGCGTGCATGTCGTACCGCTCCACGCTAGGCGGGGACCTTGCCGGCGAATCGCTGGCGCGCGGCCTGCCGGCTGACGCCGAGCGAAACGGCAATCTGGTTCCACGAACGTCCATGCGCCCGAGCCACCGCGACGGCCTCGCGGAGCCGTGTCTCGCCGGCGCTCACCTCATCGACCGCCTCGGTGATCGCACGCAGGTCGTCGAGCTTCTGGACCGCCGCCTTGCTCGGATCAAACGCCTCCGCGGCCCGCGCCGCCCGCTCGATCTGCTCATCTGTGTGTCGCATTGGAGTCCTCATAGGTAGGGGTGGAACTTGTCTCGCAGTGCCATTGCGTGGACGATCACCGGGTCCTCGCTGTCGACTCCGAGAACGCCGATCTCCAGAAGGCTGCCGTCTGCGGCCGGGCCGATGAGGATCGTCACGTCGTCGTCGAGCTGAACCATCGCGTTCCGGACCGCGTGCCAGATGTCGTCGTCTGCGATGCCGTGACGCCTGGCTGGCTGGGCGATCCGCGCTAAGACAAGATACGTTGTCGGGTATCTCTTGTCAAGGGAGGTTGTCTAACCCGCTACCGGCCGCGTTCCAGAAGCCGGTGCGATTTCGCGGTAGCGCCAGCGGTAGCACCACCACGAGCGGGCTTAGAACGGGGATTTCGTACCAGCAGTGCCCATCGTTTCGGTATCTGCGACGGACGGCGGCGTCAGCGTGGGGTGGACGATCCACCCTCTTGGGGGATGGCGCGGTGGCGCTTTCACGGACACGATGGGAGGACCGCACCCCAACACTTCAAGGCAAGGAGGCCCCATGCCCAAACATCTGACCTACGCCAACGTGATCTCGACCTTGTGCCTGGTCCTGGTCGTCGGCGGCGGAGCCGCCTACGCGACCCATCCGGGCGGCACGAACACGATCAGCAGCTCGGACATCATCAACGGCGAGGTGAGGTCCGTCGACATCGGCACCAGCGCGGTGACGGCGGCCGACATCGCCGCCGACGCGGTCACCTCGGACAAGATCCCCAACGGCAGCGTGACGGGCGCCGACGTCGCCAACAACTCGATCGCGAGCGCTGACATCACGAACAACTCGATCGCCGGAGCCGACGTCGCCAGCAACGCGCTGGACGGCCTCGACATCGTCGAGGGGTCGCTGGTGCTCGACCCGCACTTCTCGGCCACGGCGGCGCCCCAGAGCAGTTGCACCGACGACAACCACACCGGCGCCATCTGCGGGACGACGACGATCGACCTCGAACGGCCCGGCCGGGTGCTGATGAACGCGTCCGGCAACTGGCGCACGGTCGCGCTGAACGACACCAGCCCCCCGGGGGAGAACAACGACAACTCCACCGCGGTGGCCGGACGATGCGTCCTTCGCATCGACGGGAACTCGATCTCCTCGCCGACCCTGATGGGCGAGCTCGCTCCATCGCCCGGGACGCAAGCTCATTCCGATCCCTTCGACGGGACGTTCGCGCTCACCGACCTGACCGCCCCGCTGGCCTCGGGTACGCACAGCGTGGACGTGTTCTGCATCGAAGCGGATGGCGACATCGATTGGCGCAACGTCAGGCTGACCGCGGCGCGCGTCGACAACTGAGCGTCCCCAACTGAGGCGAGACGGCCCGCCGGCGCGGCGGGCCGTCCTCGCCGCCGGGACGAGCAGTGCCCGTTCTATCCCTCCGGACCGGGCCGTTTTGCGCCCTTCGCCGCGGGTACGTCTCGCGACGAACGGCTCGAAAGGAGGCGAGACATGTACATCGGCATTGGGACGCTGATCGTCATCATCCTGCTCATCATCCTGCTGACGTAGCGCCGCGGCGAGGCGTTGGGCGAGAAGCGCGCTAGCTTGGCTGGGGGACGGGCTCCGCCTCGGGCGCGGCCGGCAGGAACCGTGCCGACTCCTTGAGCATCGGGTCGTAGCGGCGCTTCTCGGACGCCTCGACCAGCTCGATCAGGGTCCAGGCGACGCCGGGGTCGAACTGCGTGCCGGCGTTCGCGCGCAGCTCCGCGAGCGCCTCGACCGTCGTCATCGCCGGGCGGTAGGAGCGGTCGGTGGTCATCGCGTCGAAGGCGTCGCAGCAGGAGACGATCCGCGACTCGAGCGGGATCGCGACCCCGGCGAGGCCGTCGGGATAGCCGGTTCCGTCCCAGCGCTCGTGGCTCGAGCGCACCAGCTTCGCAACCTCGTCGAAGAGGCCGCCGATCCGGTGCAGCATCTGCTCGCCGGTGATCGTGTGCAGGCGCATCAGCGCCCACTCCTCGCTCGACAGCGGTCCCTCCTTGTTGATGATCTCCTTCGAGATCGCGAGCTTGCCGACGTCGTGCAGGAGCGCCGCGAACTCGACGTTGCGCATCCCGTGCGCGTCGAGGCCCATCTTGTGCGCGACCTCGAGCGACAGGGTGACGACGCCCTTGCTGTGGCTGCCGGTGTAGTGGTCGTCGTGCTCGATCACGTCGGCGAGCAGCAGCGTCGTCCCGCGGTAGGCATCCGAGAGCTCGAGGGCGCTCTCGAGCCCGTGGCGGCGCTGGCGGGCGAAGATCCAGAGCAGCGCAAAGAGCGGCAGCAGGAGGATGAGGACGGCCGAATCTCCGGGACCGCCGACCGCGCAGACGAACCCGATCGGCGCCAGCAGGCCGTCGACCCCCAGATACCACCCGGCCTCGGCGAGCTGGGTCCGCGGCTCGACGCCGTACTCGAACCACTCGCGCACGGCGTTGACGCCGAGGTCGGCGGCGAACTGCGCCCCGAGCGCGACGAGGAAGATCGGCCAGTCGGCGAGCAGCGGCGCCTCGGCGCCGGCCCCGACCAGGATCAATGCCGGGGCGATCGCATACCAGGAGTCGGAGAGCGTGACCAGGGCCCGCTCCGGGTGGCGCTTGCCGCGGGCGTAGTCGGGGAGCTCGCCGATCAGGTTCGCGGCGGCCACGAACAGCGGCACGGTCTCCGTCGGCAGCAGGAACAGCATCGGCACGAACACGAGCTGGGTCGGGTTCGTGTAGCCGGCACCGGTCTCGAACTTGATCCGCGAGGCGACGACGAACGCGGCGACCAGCACGGCCGCCGTCGTCGGATCGAACGCCCGCCCGGAGTCGAGCAGGAGCGCCATCGGCACGGCGATGAGCACGAACCCCGCCGCCGCGATCGCCTCGCCGATCCGCTCCCGGCCCTCGAGCGGGCGGGAGTTGCGATCGCGAGCGTTCTTGACCAGGTCCTCCGGCACCAGTCCCTCGCCCGAAGGGGAGGCGGGGACGGTGCCGCGGCCGATCAGTCTGCTGAGCATGGGCGTCATCTCAGGCCTCCGATGCCGAAGCCGGCAGGCCTAGTGGCGCTTGGGATCGATGAACAGGTCGTCGATTCGCCAGGCGGTGCCGTTCACCGCCGTGAACTTGTACTTGACCGTCGCGCGGCTGGTGCTGTCCCACTTCGGGTTGGCGGCGCCGGTCCCGACCAGCGGAAACTGCTCCGTGGCGTTCCACGAGCCCTGCTGCTTGAGGACCGCGACCGGCGGGTTCTTGCCGGCCTGCGCCGGGACGGCGCTACCGCCGAACGCAACCATCGCCAACACGGCCACCGGGACAATGAACGACTTCCTCACAACTAAACCCCTTCCTTGGGAGGTGCCGGGCCCTCCCGCCTGAACCCCCGTGAATCTCTGCCCTTGGCATCGGTCCGCGGGCAGCGATCCCACAGGGGATATCCGTCCTGTGTGCCCGACAGGGCTTCAGGTCGCCGCGATCGGCGCCGAAAGCGGTCGCTCAGCGGTGGCCGTCGAACGAGATCACTTGCTGGATCCCGCTCGGCCGGTTGGCGTAGCGCATCGTCGTCGACAGCAGCCCGGGCGCGAACCTGATCCGCTCGCGGGTCGCGTCCGAGCGCCACAGGCTCGGGTCCGCGGTGCCCTGGGCAGTGGTCAGCTCCGCGCCGGCTGTGGCGATCGCGTCCCAGATCGCCTGCTGGCAGGCCTTCAGCTTGCCCTTGCCGCAGTAGGCGTTCTCGAACGGCTTCTTGACCTTCATCCCCAGCAGCTCGCGGATGTCGCGGTCGAAGTACTGGTACCAGCCGTCGTACTGACCGCTGGGCGGCAGGTTGAAGCGGCTGAACACCTCGTCGAGCTCGTCGAGCTGCGGGCCCAGGCGCGACCGCATCAGGGCGTCGGCGATCCCGTCCCAGGAGCCGTCCATGACCGCGGCGCCCGGGTCGTCGATCTTCCCGTCGAGGTCGCGGTCGAGGCGGCTGCCGCCGTGGTTGTGCCAAGCGACCATCAGGTCCAGCATCTGCTGGGCCAGCGCGTTGGGCGCCTTCGTGCCCTTGAGCAGCTTCCTCAGCAGCGGCACGGTGTCGATCGCGCGCACGTCCTGCGTCGCCGCGGCGTTCATCGCCGCGGTCACCGAGGCCAGGTTCCACTTGCCCTTCTTGCTCGCCAGCCGGTCGAGGTTCTTGTCGAGCAGGTCGATGCGCCCGACCGAGCCGTTGTGGCCCCACTCGTTGTCGGCGGCGGCGAAGCCGAGGGCCGTGGTCTGGTTCCAGTTGGTGATCGTCCCGTCCGCGGGGTCGATGCCCTGCGGATGGCCGGCCTTGTCGAGGAAGCCCTTCCACTCGTACTTGCCCGTGCCGTCGGTCGGCAGCCCCGGATCGACGTGCTTGCTGCGGATCGGGGCCTTGCCCGCCGTGTACATGGCGATGTTCTCCTCGTCGATGTAGAACGAGTTGAACGTCTGCGGGGTCAGCGAGGCGGCCTTGATGAACGACTTCGCGCTGTGGACCTGCCCGTTGGAGAGCCGGCGGTTGTAGAGCAGGTCGAGCGTCTCGATGCCCCTGGTGGAACGCTTCTTGGAGATCGCGACCTTCTGGCCGTCGACGGTCGCGTAGCCCTCCACCGGCCCGTGGACCGTGGTCAGGAAGCTGACCGGCTCGCCGTCGAGCGTGCCGGCGTCGAAGGTGCCCATCTGCAGGCACTCGCCCTTGTACAGGTACATCGTGTCGCTGCCGTTGCAGAGGGTCTCGATGTACTGGTCGATGATGTCCACGGAGGCCGAGGTAAGCGTGTGGGCGAAGTCCTCTCCGCGGCCGATCAGCACGTAGCCGGGGAACGGCGCGGAGGTCGCGCCGCGCCACTGCAGGTCGCCGGCGTTCATGTCGATCTCGTAGGTGAAGCCCGGGTAGAAGTAGCCGATCTGCGGGCCGCCGACCATCAGCGGCTCGCCGCTCTTCGAGCGGTCGGCGCTGATCATCAGCGTGTTCGAGGCGTGATCGTCGATCGGGAGCGCCGGCGGGATCATGCGGCCCGGGACCCCCGGGGTCGCGCTGAAGCTGTCCGGGTCGACGATCACGCTGCCCTTCGGCTTCTCCGGGATCGAGCCGTAGGGGAACTTGCCGTCGACCGAGGTCGCCAGCTCCGGGTTCTTGAACTGGCGCAGGTCGTTGAAGACGCTGAGGCCCTTCTTCTTGCCGAGCCGCTGCTGGAGCCCGGAGAGGAGCTGCGAACGGCGCGCCTCGCCGCCGCCGCCCTGGCCGACGAACTGGGCCTTGAGCGCGTTGACGGCGAAGACGTCGTTACGGGTCCAGGGGGCGTTCGGCGAGCCGCTGGCGGCGAGGTAGGCGTTGATGCCCTCGATGAAGACGTCGATGTCGTGCAGGACGGCCTGACCCTCGGACCCGGCGGCCTCGAGCACGGCGCTCTGCTTCGCCAGTTCGGCCTCGGTCTGGGCGCTGGGCTGGAAGTTCCTCAGGTCGCTGATCAGGTCGAGGGCGGTGAGGCCGGGCACGTCGATCGCGGCGACACGGGCGTTGTAGCGCGCCTGCTGGAGCAGCAGGCCGCGGTCCTCGGCGGCGATCCAGCCCGCCGCCCAGACGCCGTCGTCGTGCGTCGCGCCGGTGACGTGGGGGACGTTGTAGGAGTCGCGCTCGATCGTCACGCCGGTGCGCGGGACCGTCTCGATCGTGCTCGGGGTGGCGGTGTCGACGCCGAGCGCCTCCGACTTGAAGTAGGTCGTCAGGTCCGACTTCGTGACGTTGTCGAACAGCGGCGTCAGGCCGTCGTACATCTTCGCCTGGGTGTCGGCCGCAGCGGGGATCGGGAGCGTCCCGTACTGGCCGGAGGGGATGATGTTGAGCGCCGTCGATGCGTAGTCCTCCGCTGCCGCGCTCTGCGCCGAGCCGGCCACGAGCCCGAGGCCTACACCTGCCACCAATAAACAACGCCGCATCCTGCGATCCCCTTCGGTCGTCCGCGCGCCGACCCTCCTGGTCGGCCGCCTCTCACTGTTGAACATATCGGGCCGGCGGGAGTTGCGCCTATGCTCGCGCCCGATGGACGGGGCGCTAGGCACCTACGCGGCGCTGCTGCTCACCCTCGGCGCCTCGGCGCTCGTCGGCCAGGCGATCGTGATCGCGTGCGGGCGCCGGCGCTGGTCGCGGCTGGCGCCGGCGATCGGCCTGGCGGCGCTCTGCCCGTTCGCCTGGTGGACAGTGCGGCTGCCGGGCGAGGGGACGGCCGCCGCGATCGCGATCGGCCTCGTCACCGCGCTCAGCGCCGCCTACGTCCTGCCGCGGGTCACCGAGCTCGGCCCGGCGCTGCGGCGCGGGGTGCCGATCGAGCTCGCCGCGGTCGCGCTCGCCTCGCTGCCGTTCATCGTCGAGTGGCGGTTCGGGATCCTCGGCACCGGGCTGAACCCGGACATGTCGCAGCACCTGTTCGCCGTCGACCGGCTTGCCGACGGCGGCAGCGAGCGACTGATCTCGTCCGGCTATCCGCTCGGCCCGCACTCGATCGTCGCCGCGATCGCCGCCGTCGGGCCGAGCGCCGTGCAGGCCTTCGACGGATTGACGCTCGCGGTCGCCGTCTCGGCCTGCCTGGCCGCGCTGGCGCTGCTCGAGCACCTCGGGCCGTGGCGGCGAGCGGTCGGAGCACTCTGCGTCGGCTTCGCCTATCTGGTCGCCGCGTACCTGGCCCAGGGCGCCTTCAAGGAGACGATCCAGGCCTTGTTCGTGCTCGCGTTCGCGGTCGGGCTCGCTCAACTCATCCGCGACTCGCCCGCGCCCGGGGTCGGCGGACGGGGAGCGCTACGGGGCCTGCCGCTCGCGGTGCTGGCGATCGGCAGCCTCTACGCCTACAGCTTCCCGGGCCTGCTCTGGCTCGCCGGCGCCTTCGGCGTCTGGGCGGCGGTCGAGCTCGGCCGGCTGTGGCGCCGCGGGGGCCTCGCGAACGCGCGGCTGCGGGTCCGGCTGGCGGCGCCCACCGTGATGGCCGCGGTCGGGCTGGTGATCGCCGGGGCACTGCCCGAGCTGGGGCGGATCGTCGACTTCGCGAGCTTCGAGACCTTCGATCCCGCGGGTGCGGGGCTCGGGAACCTGTTCAACCGCCTCTCGCCGCTCGAGGCGCTCGGGATCTGGCCGTCGGGCGACTTCCGGGTCGAGCCCGGCGACGGCGCCGTCCCGGCGTTCGTCTTCTACCTCGGCGCCGCGCTCGCGGCCGCGGCGCTCCTCTACGGCGTGCGCTGGTGGCTGGGGCGCGGCGAGCGCGCGGTCCCGGCGGCGCTCGGCGCCGCCGTGCTGCTGTGGCTGTATGCGCTCGTCGCCGGCACCCCCTACCAGGAGGCGAAGGCGCTGGTCATGGTCGCTCCGCTCGTGATGCTGATCAGCGTCCGGGCCGTGCTCGAGCGCACGCCGACGATCGCCGAGACGCGGACGATCCTGCGCCGGCGCTCGATCGCCTTCCTGTTCCCGGCCCGCCGCCGTGAGGCCAAGGAGCGATTGGTGGTGGGCGGGCTCGGGACGCTCTTCCTTGCCGGGGTCGGGCTCTCGAGCGTGCTGGCCCTGGTCAACGCCCCGGTCGGGCCGGGCGGCTACTCACCGGCGCTGGCGGAGCTCCGGACGAAGTTGCCCAGCGGTCCGGTGCTGGTGCTGGCGCCCGAGCGCCTTCTCGACGACCAGCACGGGGCGGACTATCTGGCCTGGGAGCTGCGCGGCAACCGGGTCTGCATCACCTCGGTGCCCGACGCCGAGCCGGGGGACTTCGGCGCCACCAGCATCGTGAGCCTCACGCTCGCCGACAACGGTGCGGTCGAGATCGAGGGCGTCGGTCGTAACGAGTCACCGGGCGACGCCGACTGCCCCTTGATCCCGGACGCCGCCCGCGCCGATCCGAGCGCGGGCGGCTGACCGGAAACCGGCTGTCTACTTGCTGAACTCGAGCTGCCCGCGGATGGCTCCGTCGGGGTAGTCGCCGGTGTGCAGGTTGACGTAGAACTTCTCCGGCTTGGCGGCGATCTTCTCGACCAGCTTCTTCCTGATCTTCTTGACGCACCCCTCGTAGTTACCGTCGCCGGGGAGTCCCTGCTCGTCCTCGAACAACGTCACCTTGATCTGGCCCGCGACGTCCGGGGCGCCCTTGTGGATGTGTCCCGCGAACATCGGGTCGAGCCCGGAGACCTCGAAGTTGAAGCAGATCTTCTGCTTCGGGGCCTTGACGGAGATCTGGATCTCGCCCTTGCCCTTGTTCGACCCGGGTCCGGGGACCTCGTTGTTGCCCTTCAGCTTCGCTTCGAGCTGGACCGCCTTGTTGTCGCCGGCCGCCGAGAGCGCCGGAACCACGAGCGCGACGGCGACCAGGCCGGCCAGCGCCACTCCGATCAGAGATCGCAACATTCCCTACCTACCTCCTGTCTCGTTTCGAAGAGGACCGTACCGCGCCTTGGGTCTCCGTCACCGGACCCACCGAGGCACGCCCTAAGATCGTGGCGATGTCCGGGCCGAACCTCGCCGATCGCAGCCGCGAGCTCACGGCCGAGGGGTTCGACACCGAGCGCGCGATCGAGCGCCTCGGCGCTCAGATCAGGGAGGCCATCCGCGGCCTCGGACGCGGCGGCGCCGTCGTCGCGGTCTCGGGCGGGGTGGACTCGGGCGTCGTCGCCGCGCTCTGTTGCCGTGCCCTCGGTCCCGAGCACGTGCTCCTCCTGCGGATGCCCGAGCGCGACGTCGGCGACTCCTCGTCGGACCTCGGCCTCGAGCTCGCCGAGACGCTCGGCGCGCGGACCGAGGAGGAGCCGATCAGCGAGGCGCTCGAGGCGCTCGGCTGCTACCGGCGGCGCGACGAGGCGATCCAGGAGGTCTTCTCCGACTATGAGCCGAGCTGGCGCCACAAGGTGGTCCGGTCGGCGCCGACGGGCGGGATGACCTTCTTCTCGCTCGTCGTCGAGCGCCCCGACGGGACCACCGAGCAGCGGCGGATGCCACCGGGCCCCTACCGCGACCTGATCGCGGCGACGAACATGAAGCAGCGGGTTCGCAAGCTGCTCGAGTACACCTGGGCGGACCGGCTCGGCTACGCGGTCATGGGGACCCCGAACCTGCTCGAGTTCGACCAGGGGTTCTTCGTCAAGGGTGGCGACGGGCTCGCGGACGTCAAGCCCGCCGCGCGGCTCTTCAAGGGGCAGATGTACGCGTTGGCGCGGGCGCTCGGGTTGCCCGAGGGAATCGCCGGGCGCGCGCCGACGACCGACACCTTCAGCCTCCCCCAAACCCAGGAGGAGTTCTACTTCGGCTACCCGTACGAGCAGATGGACCTGCTCCTCTGGGGACGCGAGGGCGATGTCGATCCGGCCGAGCTGGCGCCGCTGGTGGCGCTCGAGCCGGCCCAGGTCGGGGTCGCCTACGCGGAGGTCGACCGGCGCCGCATCGCGACCGCGTACCTGCATGCGCCGGCGGTCGTCCTCGATCCCGATCCGTAGATGATCTAGATGTGCGGGATCGCGGGAATCGTTCACCCGGCGCCCGGGCCGCCGGTCGACGAAGTCGCCCTGCGGCGGATGGCCCGCTCGATCCGCCACCGCGGGCCGGACGGTTACGGCTACGTCCTCGACCACGGCGCCGGGCTGGTTTCCGCGCGGCTCGCGATCTTCGACCTGCCGGGCGGCTGGCAGCCGCTCGAGGCGGAGCGGGGGGGAGCGGTGCTGGTCTACAACGGCGAGGTCTACAACCACCCCGAGCTGCGCGCCGAGCTCGAGGGACGCGGCGAGCGGTTCGAGACGACCTGCGACACGGAGGTGGTCCTGCGGCTGCTCGAGCGCGAGGGTCTCGCGGCGCTCGACCGCCTCAACGGGCAGTTCGCGTTCGCGTGGTGGCAACCCGCCGAGCGCCGGCTGACGATGGTCCGCGACCGCTTCGGCGTCCGCCCGCTCTACTACGCGCTCGGCCTCGACGGGACGCTGGTCTTCGGATCGGAGGCGAAGGCGCTGTTCGCCTCGGGCGCCGTCACCGCCGTTCGCGACCTGGCCGGGATCGACGAGGTGTTCACGCTCTGGGGCGCGCGGCCGCCGGGCACGGTGTTCGAGGGGGTCCGCCAGGTCCCGGCGGGCGGGATCGTCGGCTGGGAGCGCGGGTCGATCGTCACCGAGCGCCGCTGGTGGAAGCCGGAGCCGGGAAGCCAGGAGCCGGCGCAGCCCGAGGTGGATCTCGACCAGCTGCTCCGTGACAGCGTGCGCCTCCGACTGCGCGCCGACGTCCCCGTCGGCACCTACCTCTCCGGCGGGCTCGACTCGAGCCTGATCACCGCGATCGCTCGCGAGGAGGTCGAGGGCGACCTGCGGACGTTCTCGGTCGCCTTCCGCGATCCGCGCTACGACGAGCGCGCCTATCAGGAGGAGGTCGCGCGGGCGATCGGGACCCGCCACCACGTGGTCGACGTTGGCGCGGCCGAGATCGCCGGGGCGTTCCCGGACGTCGTGCGCCAGGTGGAGACCCCACTGGTGCGCACCGCCCCGGTGCCGCTTTACCTGCTCGCCCGCGAGGTCCGCGACAGCGGCATCACCGTGGTCGCCAGCGGTGAGGGCGCGGACGAGTTGTTCTGGGGCTACGACCTGTTCAAGGAGGTCGTCCTGCGTGAGCTCAACGCCCGTGACCCGCAGCGCGCCGCGGCGCTGGTCGACGAGCTCTACGACTACCTCGGCGCGGAGGCCGCGCGTCGCGGCCCGATCTGGCGGCGGTTCCTGCTCGAGACCGGCACCGCGGACTCGCTGCTCGGCTCCCACATGACCCGGGTCGAGGCGACGGCGACGGTCAAGGCCCTCTACCGCCCGGAGGTCGCGGAGGCGCTGGGGCCCGAGACGACGCTCCAGCGATTGCGGGCCGAGCTGCCGGCCGCGCTCGAGGGCTGGAGCAGCCTCGAGCGCGCGGCCTGGCTCGAGGTCAGCACGCTGCTCGAGCCGTACCTGCTCTCGGCGCAGGGCGATCGGGTGTCGATGGCGCACGGGGTCGAGGGCCGCTTCCCGTTCCTCGACCACCGGGTGTTCGACCTGGCGACGGCGCTGCCGGCCGAGCGCAAGCTCGACGAGCTCAACGACAAGATCGTCCTGCGCGAGCTCGCGGCGAAGCTGCTTCCCGAGGGGATCGCGAACCGGCGCAAGCAGCCCTACCGCGCTCCGGAGGTCGAACCGTTCTTCGCCGACTCCGCGCCCGAGTACGTCGACGACCTGCTCTCCGAGCCCGCGCTCGAGCAATCGGGGATTTGGGATCCCAAGCGGGTGGAGGGCCTGGTGAAGCGCTGCCGGGCCGGGCGCGCGACCGGGGTGCGCGAGGGGATGGCGCTGGTCGGCGTGCTCTCGACCCAGCTCTTCGATCGGGCCTTCTTCGGCGTCCAGGCGTCGGACTACACTGCCGAAACCGCCGAGCCACGGGTCAGGATCGATCGCGTGGCCGGGAGTGGGGGTGGCGAGCTGGCATGACTGACACTCAGAGCGTGAAGAAAGAGCTGCTCGCGTTCGTCGAGGAGAGCTTCCTCTATCTGAAGCCCGACCTCGACCTCGGCACCGCCGACAACCTGCTCGAGCTCGGCGTGATCGATTCGCTCGGCTTCGTCGAGCTGGTCGAAGAGGTCCAGGCGCGGTACGGGGTCTCGGTCACCGACGTCGAGATCAGCGAGGAGAACTTCGGGTCCATCGACGCGATCGCCGGCTTCATCGAGCGGAAGCAAGCCGTGACTTGAGCGCGCGCACGCTCGGCGAAGACCTGGCCGCGACGGCCGCCGCCCGCCCCGACGCGCCGGCGGTGATCGCCGCCTCCGGGAGCCTCTCCTACGCCGAGCTCGATCGCGCCGCATCGAGGCTTGCGACCGGGCTCGCCGGGCTCGGGGTGGGGCGCGGCGATCGCGTCTCGACCCTGCTGCCAAACGACCTGGACGCGGTCGTCTCCGTGTACGGGGTGATGCGGGCGGGCGCCGTGCTCTCGCCGCTGCACCCGACCGTGAAGCGCGAGAAGCTCGGCCACCTGCTCGCTGACGCCGGCAGCCGGGCGCTGCTCACCGACGCCGAGCACGCCGAGACCGCCCGCGCCGGCGCCGGCGACGCGGTCACGGTCATCGACAAACCGCGCGAGTTCGGCGACGAGACCGAAGGGGGTCTGACCCCCTTCGGGTTGCCGCTGTCCGTCGATCTGGCGGCGATCATCTACACGTCGGGCTCGACCGGGGAGCCGAACGGGGTCACGCTCACGCACGGCAACATGACCTTCGTCGCCGACTCGATCGTCGAGTACCTCCGTATGCAGGGCGAAGACCGCATCCTCTGCGCGCTGCCGCTCTCGTTCGGGTACGGCCTCTACCAGCTGCTGACCTCGGTGCGGACCGGCGGGACGCTGGTGCTGCCGCCGGGAACGGGTCTGCTCGGCGACTTCGTGAAGAGGCTCGAGGGCGAGCGGATCACGATGCTGCCCGCGGTCCCGACCCTGTTCGAGATGCTGATCTCGTTCGAGGGGCTCGCCGATCGCGAGCTGCCGCACCTGCGGGTGCTGACCAACGCGGGCGCCGGGCTGCCGGTGGCGACGACCGAGCGGGTTCGCGAGCTGCTGCCGCGCGCCGAGCTGGTGTGCATGTACGGGCAGACCGAGTGCCAGCGGGTCTGCTACCTGCCACCGGAGGAGCTCGACGCGCGACTCGGGTCGGTCGGGATCGCGATCCCGGGGACCGAGGCCTGGATCGAGGACGACGCCGGCAATCGGGTCGGGCCCGACGAGGTCGGGGAGCTGTTCGTGCGCGGGGCGCACGTGATGCAGGGCTACTGGAACAACCCCGAGGCGACCGCAAAGCGGCTGCGTCCGGGGCCGGCGGGCGACCGGGTGCTGGCGACCGGCGACCTCTTCCGCCAGGACTCCGACGGCTACCTCTACTTCGTCAGCCGCCGCGACGACATCATCAAGTCGCGCGGCGAGAAGGTGGTGCCGCGTGAGGTCGAGGAGGTTCTGCGAAGCGCCGACGGAGTTCGCGAGGCGGCCGTGATCGGCATCCCCGACAGGCTGCTCGGCGAGGCGGTGCAGGCGCACGTCGCCGCGCAGGCCGGCAGCGAGCTCGACCAGCGTACGCTCCTCGCCCACTGCGCTCAGCGGCTCGAGGACTACATGATCCCGCGCCAGGTCGTGATCCATGACGAGCTGCCGAAGACCGCCAACGGGAAGCTCGACAAGCGGGCGCTGGCCGGGCCGGGCTAGAGCAGGTTCCACTCGCCGTCGAGGCGGGTGAGCAGCGAGCCTTCGCCGGCGAGCGCCAGGGCGAACTTCGGGTCGCGGGCCCGCATCGCGGGCCGGCTGTTGAGGCCGAGGACCGCGAGGCGCACGCGAACGGCGGCGTCGATGTGCGGTTCGTACCGTCCCCACACGGCCGCGCTGCCGGCTTCGCGCGCCTGGTCGATCAGCTCACCGAGGACGTCGTCGCAGTCCTTCGCGGCCGCCGCCAGGTGGATGACCCTGCTGACCGCGCCGGGGCGCTCGAGGTACGCGTACCAGCCGATCGGCCGATCGCGGCGGCGGACGATGCGGCGCACGACCCGCTTGCCCATGCCCTCGAGCTTCTCCAGGGTGAACGCGAGCGCCGCGTCGTCGTAGGGGACGTAGAGCGCCAGCCGGCGGGTGATCTCCGGCTGGGCGGCCACGATCTCCGTGACGGTCGCATCGGAGCTGGTGACGTCGGGCGGTCTCGTCGGGTGGGCCTTGGGCGTCAGGAGCCGCGAGACGTGGGCCGGAAGCCCCGGCACGGGGAGCTCGTCGGTCCGCGGCCGCCCGCGTACGCGCCCGGCCAGGACCTTGCCGGTCCATCGCATCGGGCGGAGGACGATCAGCCAGTCCGACGCCCGGGCGTAGTCGATCCGCCCGCCGAAGACGCCCCACATCCGCGCGACGACCGGGACCGTGGTGTCGCTCCAGGTCAGCTCCTGCGGGCCCGACATCACCGCCCGGATCAGCTGCGCGCCGCCGGCGCCGCTGCGGCTCTCCGGGTGGACGACCAGGTGGGTGCAGCAGGCGCCCTTGACGACCTTGCCGTCGAACTCGATCCGGCGCGGGTGCACGCCGATGAAGCCCGTGGGCGTGCCGCCATCGTCGATCACCAGCGAGGGTGTCTCGGGGTCGACCCAGGGGTGGTCGAGGAACGCGGCCTGGATCAGCCCGACGTTGCCGTCCCACCCCTCGAGGTGGTCGCCGAGGAGCTTGATGACCGCCGGCAGGTCCTCGCGCTCGAAGGGGCGGATCTCGGCCACCGGACCATCCAATCACTTGTGGTTGACGGCCGCGTACGATGGCGCGCCATGAGCGCAGTCACCGTCACCCTCCCGGACGGCTCCTCCCTCGAGCTCGAGGAGGGCGCCAGCGGCGCCGACGCGGCCGCCGCGATCGGCCCGCGGCTCGCCAAGGACGCGCTCGGGATCAAGGTCGACGGTGAGCTTCGCGACCTCGGCGCGGAGCTCCCCGACGGGGCCAAGATCGCGATCGTGACCGCGCGGAGCAAGGGTGACGAGGCGGCCGACGCCCTCTGGCTGATCCGCCACGACGCCGCGCACGTGATGGCGACCGCGGTCGTCGAGCTGTGGCCGGGGACCAAGGTCTCGATCGGGCCGCCGATCGAGGGCGGCTTCTACTACGACTTCGAGTTCCCCGACGGCGAGCGCCCGACCGAGGCCGACCTGGAGCGGATCGAGGCGGCGATGCGCGAGCACGTCGCCGCCGACGAGCCGTTCGAGCGCACCGAGCTGCCGGCCGCCGAGGCGATCGAGCGCTTCCGCGACGAGGACCAGCCCTACAAGGTCGAGCTGATCGAGGACCTGGTCCGCGACGAGGGCGTCGAGACGGTGTCGCTGTACCGCAACGGGCCGTTCACCGACCTCTGCCGCGGCCCGCACGCGCCGTCGACGGGGCGGATCAAGGCGTTCAAGCTCAACTCGATCGCCGGGGCCTACTGGCGGGGCGACGAGACCCGCCAGATGCTGACCAGGATCTACGGCACCGCCTTTCACAGCCAGGGCGACCTCGACGAGCAGCTCGAGCGGCTCGAGCTGGCGCGCGAGAACGACCACCGCCGGCTCGGCCCGGAGCTCGACCTGTTCCGGTTTCGCGAGGAGGCGCCCGGGATGCCGTTCTGGCTTCCGAACGGGACCGTGCTCCTGCGCCTGATCGAGCGCGAGGTGCGCGAGCAGCTGACCAAGCGCGGCTATGTCGAGATCAAGACCCCGCGGGTGCTCGACGAGGAGCTCTGGCACCGCTCCGGTCACTGGGACAACTACCGCGACAACATGTTCTTCGTCGAGCCCTCGAAGCGCGAGGGCGACGAGCGCCGCTACGCGCTGAAGCCGATGAACTGCCCCGGTGCCTGCCTGGTGTTCGGCGCCGAGCGCCACTCGTACCGCGAGCTGCCGCTGCGCCTCGCCGAGTTCGGCGACGTCTCGCGCTACGAGCGCGAGGGCGTCCTCCACGGCCTGCTGCGGGTGCGCGCCTTCACCCAGGACGACGGCCACGTCTACTGCACGCTCGACCAGGTCCCCGACGAGGTCGACTCGATCTGCGAGGCGATCGACGAGCTCTATGGCCGGTTCGGCTTCGACGAGGTCCGGGTCGAGCTCTCGACCCGTCCCGACAAGTCGGTCGGCACCGATGATCAGTGGGAGCGGGCGACGGCCGGCCTGCGCGAGGCGCTCGAGCGTCAGGGTCGCGACTACGACGTCAGCCCGGGGGAGGGGACCTTCTACGGCCCGAAGATCGACTTCCACGTCACCGACGCGCTCGGCCGCTCGTGGCAGCTCGGGACCTGCCAGCTCGACTTCCAGATGCCGGAGCGGTTCGACCTCGCCTACCAGGGCGAGGACAACGCCGAGCACCGGCCGGTGATGATCCACCGGGCGCTGCTCGGGTCGATGGAGCGGTTCGCCGGGATCCTGATCGAGCACTACGGCGGTCGCTTCCCGGCCTGGCTGGCGCCGGTCCAGGTTGCGGTGCTCCCCGTCTCCGACCCGCACGCGGACTACGCGCGCCGGGTGGCCGCCGAGCTCGCCGAGGCGGGCGTCCGGGTCCGCGTGGACGACCGCTCGGAGTCGGTCGGCCGCAAGATCCGCGACGCGGAGCTGGCGAAGCTGCCGCTGATGGTCATCGTCGGCGAGCGCGAGGAGGCCGACGGCACGGCCTCCGTGCGCTCACACGACCGCGGCGACCTCGGGGCCGTGGCGCCGGCCGAGATCCCGGCGCTGATCGAGGCGCCGGCGACACGGCACGCTTGATTGGCCGGCCAGCAAGAGGGAGGGGAGCCGCAGCTCGAGCCGGGGGTAACTGGCCCAGGCTGCTTGGCTCCCCTCACAGACGTCCTTGTCACGCGGAAACGGATGCACGGAGGTGTTCCGCGTGCGCGATTTATACCACGGATCGGCTACTGGAACTGCGGTAGCTGGAAATCATTCCAGCTCGCCCTGGCCGGATCGCCCCGCTGCCTTTATACTGCCGCCCGATGAATCGCACCGCGGAACCGGCCTCAGCTTGACGCTCCCCTCCGTCGTGAACGTCTAGTGCCGGTCCCCAGGCGATTCGATCGGCAGCCTCCGGAGCGCGACCAGACGCGGATCAATGAACGGATCCGGGTCGCGGAGGTGCGCCTCGTCGACGAGGACGGCAGCCAGATCGGCGTCGTCAAGACCGACGACGCCCTGCGAATGGCGACCGAGCGCGACCTCGACCTGGTCGAGGTCGCCCCCGACTCGCGGCCGCCGGTGGCGAGGCTGCTCGACTACTCGAAGTACAAGTACGAGCAGGAGCAGAAGGCAAAGGCCGCGCGCAAGCACCAGCAGCAGGTGAACGTGCGCGAGATCAAGCTGCGCCCGAAGATCGCCGACCACGACTACGAGACCAAGAAGGGCCACGTGATGCGCTTCCTGCGCCACGGGGACAAGGTCAAGGTGACGATCATGTTCCGCGGCCGCGAGCAGGCCCACCCCGAGCGCGGCCGGGCGCTGCTCGAGCGCCTCTTCGAGGACATCGAGGAGCTCGCGACGATCGAGTCCGCCCCTCAGCAGGAGGGCCGCAACATGCACATGATGCTCGGGCCGACCCGTCAGGCGATCGCCGAGGCTCGCGAGCAGCGCAAGGGCGACACCGCCGAGGAGCCCGCCGCCGACCAGCCCGCGGCGGAGACGCCGGCCGCCGAGCCGCCCGCCGCCGAGCCGCCCGCGCAGGCCGAGGCGGAGGGCGGCGAGCCCGCCGAGGCCGCTTAGCCTCCCTTCCTGCTTCAATAGTCGGCTCCGATGCCGAAGATGAAGACCCATTCGGGCGCCAAGAAGCGCTTTCGCAAGACCGCCACGGGCAAGCTGCGCGGGCGGCGCGGGAACTCGAGCCACAACCTCGAGAAGAAGTCGCCGAAGCGCAAGCGGAAGATGGCGAAACCGGTCGAGATCTCGCCGCACGACGCCCACAAGGTCAACCGGCTGCTCGGAGGCAAGCGGTGAGCAGGGCCACGAACGCCGTCGCCCGCAAGCGGCGCAAGAAGAAGGTCCTGAAGCAGGCGAAGGGCTACTGGGGGCGCAAGCACTCCAGCTACCGGTTCGCGAACGAGCAGCTGATGCGCTCGGGCCAGTACGCGTACCGCGACCGGCGGGTGCGCAAGCGCGAGATGCGCAAGCTGTGGATCATCCGGATCAACGCCGCCGCCAGGCGCGAGGGGATGAGCTACTCCGAGTTCATCCACGGCCTCAACGAGGCCGGGATCGAGGTCAATCGCAAGATGCTCGCGGACATCGCCGTCCGCGACCCCGAGGCGTTCCGCCGATTTGCCGAGCAAGCCCGGGAGGCCGTGGCGGCCTGAGTCGACCGCCGAGACGAGACTTCCACGGGCGCCACAGCAGGCGCCCTTTTTTGTGTCCGAGGAAATGATCACGAGCAAGGACAACGAGAAGCTGAAGCTGATCCGCAAGCTGGGTGAGCGCAAGCACCGCGAGCGCGAGGGCCTTTTCGTCGCCGAGGGCGAGGACCTGGTCGCCGCCGCGGCGGCCGCGGGCGCGGAGCCGGTCTTCGTGCTGCGGGCCGGTGAGGACGTCGAGCCGGAGTTACTCGACGCGGTCTCCACCCTGGGCTCGGGCACGCGGGTGATCGGGGTCTATACGCAGATCGTGCTCGGCGGGGACGACGGCTTCTACGTCTACCTCGACGGGATCGGCGACCCGGGCAACGTCGGCACGATCATCCGCACCGCCGACGCGCTGCTCGGCGCCTCGGTGATCTGCGGGCCGGGCTCGGCAGACCCGTTCTCGCCCAAGGCCGTGCGGGCGTCAATGGGATCGATCTTCTCCCGCCCCCCGGAGCTGGGCGGGTTGGCGAAGCTCGTCGATCCGGTCGTCGGACTCGCCGCCCACGACGGAGCACCTCCGGACGACGCCCGCGCCCGCGCCCTCGTCGTCGGCTCGGAGCGGCAGGGACTGTCCAAGGAGGCCGCAGCCCGCTGCGATCGGCTCTGGACGATCCCCCTGCGCCCCGGGGTGGAGTCGCTGAACGTCGCCGCGGCGGCGGCGATCGCGCTGGGACGGATATCTTCGGCCGCCTGATGCTCGAACGGATCGAACAGCTCGGCAACGAGGCCGCCACGGCGATCGCCGGCGCGGCCGACGCGGCGGCGCTCGAGCAGCTGCGCGTGCAGTATCTCGGGCGCAAGTCGGAGCTGACGCAGATCCTTCGCGGGATCGCCGACCTGCCGGCCGACCAGCGCGGCCCGGTCGGCGCGGGGGCGAACGCCGCCCGGGCCGCGCTCGAGGCCGAGCTCGATGCGCGGCGCGAGCAGCTCGAGGCCACGGAGATCGAGGCCTCGCTGGCCGGCGAGGCGATTGACGTCACGCTGCCCGGGACCCCGCCGGTGGCCGCCGGCCACCTGCACCTGCTCACCCGCACGCGACGGGAGATCGAGGACATCTTCGTCGGGCTCGGCTACCGGGTGCTCGAGGGCCCGGAGGTCGAGCACGACTTCTACAACTTCACCGCGCTCAACCATCCGCCCGGGCATCCGGCGCGCGCGGTCCAGGACAGCTTCTACGTCGACCTCGAGACGTTGCCCGAAGGAACTGTGACCCTGTCGGCAGCGGAGGGGGACCCGAGCAGCCGACAGGCATTTGTTGAGCTTCCGCCCGGGCCGCGCGAGGTGCTGTTCCGCACCCACACGTCGCCGATGCAGGTGCGCTCGATGGAGGCGGCGGAGCCGCCGATCTTCATCGTCGTGCCCGGCACGGTGTACCGCCGCGACACGATCGACGCGACGCACTCGCCGATGTTCAACCAGGTCGAGGGCCTGGCCGTCGCCGAGGGGATCTCGCTGACCGACCTCGCCGGGACGCTCGAGCACGCTGCGAAGGCGCTGTTCGGCGACGAGCGCCGGACCCGGCTCAAGCCCGACTACTTCCCGTTCACCGAGCCGTCGGTCCAGGTCGACGTCTCCTGCTTCGCCTGCGACGGCACCGGAACGCTGCCCGGCGGCGGGCGCGATCCGCTCTGCAAGGGCACCGGGTGGATCGAGATCCTCGGGGCCGGGATGGTCGACCCGAACGTGTTCGGGTTCGTGGGCGGCGAGTACGACCCCGAGACGACCCAGGGGTTCGCCTTCGGGATGGGGATCGAGCGGATCGCGATGCTCAAGCACGGGATCCCCGACCTGCGCCTCTTCTTCGAGAACGACGTCCGGTTCCTGGAGCAGTTCGCATGAGGGTTCCCTACTCGTGGCTGACCGAGTACTGCGACCCGAGTCTGGAGCCCGAGGAGGTCGCCGAGCTGCTCTCGATGCGGGCGGTCGAGGTCGAGCGGGTGAGCCGCGTCGGCGTCGAGTCCGCCGACGGCTTCGTGGTCGGTCGCGTCGTCTCGGCCGAGAAGCACCCGGACGCCGACCGGCTATCGGTCTGCGAGGTCGAGGACGGCGAGGGCACCCGGACGATCGTCTGCGGCGCCCCCAATGTCGCCGCCGGCCAGACCGTCGCGGTTGCACTGCCGGGCGCCGTGATGCCCGACGGGACGAAGCTGAAGAAGGCGAAGCTTCGCGGGATCGAGTCGAACGGGATGATCCTCTCCGAGCGCGAGCTCGAGCTGTCGGACGAGCACGAGGGCATCATGGTCCTGGAGACCGGCGCGGTCCCCGGGACGCCGCTCACCGAGGTCCTGCAGATCTCCGACGCGGTGCTCGAGCTCGACCTGAACCCGAACCGGGTCGACTGCATGGGCGTCTACGGGGTGGCGCGCGAGGTGCACGCGATCACCGGCGCCGAGCTCGCGCCGCCGCCCTGGGCCGACGACGCCGACGCGACGGGGGAGGGGTCGGTCGAGGACCTCGCCTCGGTGACCGTCGAGGTTCCGGACCTCTGCCCCCGATTCACGGCCCGAGCCTTCGTCGACATCGCGATCGGGCCTTCGCCCGCCTGGCTCAAGGCGCGGCTCGCCGCCGCCGGCCAGCGCCCGATCTCCAACGTGGTCGACATCACCAACTACGTGATGCTGACCGGCGCTCAGCCCCTGCACGCCTTCGACCTCGACCGGGTTCCCGGCGGCGAGATCATCGTCCGCACCGCACGCGAGGGCGAGCGGATGACCACGCTCGACGGCGCCGAGCGCAGCTTCGACGCCGAGACGGTGCTGGTCTGCGACCGCGAGCGCCCGACCGGGATCGCGGGAGTCATGGGTGGCCAGGTCTCCGAGGTCGCCGACGATACGACCCGCGTGCTGCTCGAGGCCGCGACCTGGAACGGCCCGAACATCCTGCGCACCTCCGCGATGCTCGGCCTGCGCTCCGAGGCCTCGGCCCGGTTCGAGAAACAGCTTCACCCGGAGCTCGCGATGCAGGGCCAGCGGATGGCGGCGAAGCTGCTGGTCGAGCTCGCCGGCGCGAAGCTCGTCCCCGGCACGATCGACGCCGCCGCCGAGATCCCGCCGCGGCATGTGATCTCCCTGCACGGGACGCGGGTCGACTCGCTGCTCGGGATCGGCGTCGAGAGCTCGGAGTCCGAGCGACACCTGACCGGGCTCGAGTTCGAGGTCGAGCGCGAGGGCGACGCCGACCTGACCGCGACGGTGCCGGTCCACCGCCACTACGACGTCACCCGAGAGGTCGACCTGATCGAGGAGGTCGGCCGGCTGCACGGGCTCGACAACCTGCCGCGCACGCTGCCCGAGAACGCCGACCGGGTGGGCGGGCTGAGCCGCGAGCAGTCGATCCGGCGCCGGGCCGAGGACCTGCTGCGCGACCTCGGCTTCGACGAGATCACGGCGTGGACGTTCGTCGACGCCGCGCTGGCGGACCGCCTGCGGCTGCCGCCCGACGACCCGCGACGGGCGGCGATTGCGACCCAGAACCCGATTTCCGAGGAGCTCGCGCAGTTGCGCACGACGCTGATCGGCGGGCTGCTCGACGCGGCCCGCCACAACCTCGCGCGGGGTGCCGAGCGAGTGGCGCTGTTCGAGTCAGGGCGCGTGTACCTGGCCGAGCCGGCTCCGGCCGAGGGCGGGCAGCTGGCCGGGCACTTCGCGGGCGGGATCCCGGCTCCGGTCCGCGAGCCGCACCGGCTTGCCGGCATGGTCGTTGGTGGGCTGACGCCGCCCTCGTGGCTCGGCACGGGCGCGGACGGCGACGCTGCGGGCTTCTATGCCCTCAAGGGCGTACTCGAGCTGCTCGCCGCCGAGCTCGGCACCTCGCTCGGGCTCACCCCGCTTGGCGAGCCCTTCCTGCATCCGGGCCGCGCCGCGGCGGTCGGCTTCGCCGGAGCCCGGGCCGGGTGGCTCGGCGAGCTTCACCCGCTGGTCGCCCGGGACTGGGATCTGCCAGGCGCGGTCGCCTTCGAGTTCGACCTGGCGCCGCTGGTCGCGGCGTCCGGAGTCGGCGCCGAGGCCTACGAGGACGTGACGACCCACCCGGCCGTCCTCCAGGACCTTGCGGTGACGGTCGACGACGACGTCTCGGCCGAGCGGGTTCGCGACGCGGTCCGCGCCGGTGGCGGCAGCCTGCTCGAGCGGGCCGAGATCTTCGACGTCTACCGCGGCGAGCAGCTCGAGGCGGGGACCAAGAGCCTCGCCCTGCGGCTGCGCTTCCGGGCGCCCGACCGCACACTTACGGACGAGGTGGTCGCCGCGCAGCGCGAGCAGATCAAGGAGGCGCTGGCGGAGATCGGCGGGTCGATCCGTGAGTGACCAGCAGCGGGTCCTCGTCGCCGGGGCGACCGGCTACGCAGGCGCGCTCGCGGCCGAGCTGGTCTGGCGCCACCCGCGCCTGGAGCTGGCCGCGGCGACGTCGCGCAGCGAGGTCGGCACGACGCTCAACCGCCTATACCCGCGCTACCGCTGCCCGATCGAGCTCACCGAGCTCGATCTCCAGCTGATCGACGACATGGACGCGGCGATCGTCGCCTACCCGCACGCAGCCGCGGCGCCGGTGGTGGCCGAGATGCGCGGACTCGGGCTTCAGGTCGTCGACCTCTCGGCCGACTTCCGGCTCGTCGACGCGGCGATCTACGAGCGCTGGTACGGACCCCACGGCGAGCCCGAGCTGCTCGAGAACGCGGTCTACGGGCTCACCGAGCTCGACCGCGAGCGGATCAGGACCGCCGAGCTGGTCGCCAACCCGGGCTGCTACCCGACCGCGGCGCTGCTCGCGCTGGCGCCGCTCGCGGAGCGGGGAGTGATCGGGTCGGTGGCGATCGACGCGAAGTCCGGGGTGTCCGGGGCGGGCCGCGACGGTGGCGAGCGGCTGTCGCTCTCGAACCTGGCGGAGAACTTCATGCCCTACGCGGTCGACGGCCACCGCCACCTGCCCGAGATCCAGCAGGAGCTGAAGCGACTCGGGACGGAGGCGCCGGTGACGTTCATGCCTCACCTGCTCCCGATCGACCAGGGGCTGCTGGCGACTTGCTACGTGCAGCTGACCGAGCCGGTCGAGGACATCGCAGCGCTGTTCGCCGAGCGTTACGAGGGGGAGCCCTTCGTCGAGCTGGTCGACGATCCGCCCGGCCTGCGCGACGTCCGCGACACCAACCTCTGCCGGATCCACCCGCTCTCCGCCGGCGAGGATCGCGCGGTCGTCTTCGCGGCGATCGACAACCTCTGGAAGGGCGCCGCCGGGCAGGCGATCCAGAACCTCAACCTGATGCTCGGGTTCGACGAGACCGAGGGACTTGTCCCATGACCTTCTTTCGCTCCCGGTGGGTGGAGCCGCCGGCGCGGGTCGAGGAGCTGGACCCCGCGGGGCTGGCGCCCGGGTTCCGCGCGGCCGGCGTCGCCTGCGGGCTGAAGGGTGGCGGTGAGACGGACGTCGGGCTGCTGGCCTGCGACGCGGATGGGCTGAGGTCGGCGCTGCTCCTGACCGCCAACGCGGCCGCGGCGGCCCCGGTCCGCGTCTGCCGGGACGATTGCGACGGCGACTCGATCCGGGCGGTGGTCGTCAACTCAGGCAACGCGAACGCCGCGACTGGCGAGCAGGGCTACGCCGACGCGATCGCCATGCGCGACGCAGCCGCGACGGCGGTCGGAGCCGACCCGCGCACCGTGGCCGTCGCGGAGACCGGGGTGATCGGCGTCCCGCTGCTGGTCGACGACGTCGTCCGCGGCGTCGCCGAGGCCGCGACGGGCCTTCGCGCGGACGGGGCCGGCGAGTTCGCCGCCGCGATCATGACCACGGACCGCGGCCCGAAGGCGTGCACCGTGACGGCGGGCGGGGTGACGGTCTCCGCCCAGGCAAAGGGGGCGGGGATGATGCAGCCCGGCTTCGCCACCATGCTCTGCTTCGTGCAGACCGACGCCGAGATCCAGGACCCCGAGGCGGCGCTGCGGGTGGCCGTCGGGCGCTCGTTCGAGCGGATCACCGTCGACGGTCAGATGAGCACCAACGACACCGTCCTGCTGCAGGCGACCGGGGCGGCCGGCGCGCCGCTGCCCGACGGCCTGCTCGATGCGGTCCTGCTCCAGCTTGCCCTCGAGATCGTCGCCGACGGCGAGGGGGCGACCAGGGTCGGCCGGATCGCGGTCGAGGGCGCGGCGAGCGAGGACGAGGCCGAGCGGGTGGCCCGCGCGATCGCGAACTCGCCTCTGGTCAAGACGGCGCTCTACGGGCGCGACCCCAACTGGGGCCGGATCGCCCAGGCGGCGGGGATGGCGCTCGCCGGCGAGGAGGTGGACGAGCTCGGCGCCGACGTGATCGACGCGTCGGCGCTCGCCTCGGATGAGGACGAGGCGGAGATCTCGATCCGGCTCGACCGCGGCGACGCCCGCGCCCACATCTACTTTTCCGACCTCACCCACGATTACGTGCGGATCAACGCGGAGTACACGACATGACCGCGTCTGTGGAAACCCTTCTTGAGGCCCTGCCCTACATCCGCGAGTTCCACGGCAAGACCGTGGTGATCAAGTACGGCGGCGCCGCGATGGAGGACGAGGCGCTGCGCGACGGCTTTGCCACCGACGTCGTCCTGCTCAAGTACGTCGGGCTGAACCCGGTGATCGTGCACGGCGGGGGTCCGGAGATCACCAGCTACATGGAGCGGCTCGGGATGGAGGTCAGGTTCGTGGAGGGGGTGCGGGTCTCCGACCCGGAGACGGTCGAAGTGGCGAAGATGGTCCTGCTCGGCAAGGTCAACTCCGACATCGTCGGGCGGCTCGGGCGCCACGGCCAGCCCGCGGTTGGCCTCTCGGGGGAGGACGGGGCGCTGTTCGAGATCCGGCCGCACGAGCGCGCCGAGGAGATCGGCTTCGTCGGCGAGATCGAGAGTGTCTCGGTCGACGTCCTCAACCACATCGCCGAGGACTACATCCCGGTGATCGCGTCGGTGGGCGTCGACCGCGACGGACACTCGTACAACGTCAACGCCGACACGGCCGCCGGCAAGGTCGCGGCTGCGCTGACCGCCCACAAGGCGATCTTCCTCACCGACGTCGCCGGCTGGCTCGCCGACCCGCCCGACGAGGCGTCGCTGAACTCCCGCGTCACCGTGGCGGAGGTCGACGCGGCGCTCGGCGACGTGGCCGGAGGTATGCGCCCGAAGCTCGGCGCCTGCGCCGAGGCGGTGCGCGGTGGGGTCGGCTCGGCGCACATCATCGACGGACGCCGTCCGCACTCGCTGCTGCTCGAGCTGTTCACCGACGCCGGGATCGGCACGATGGTGACGCCGTGACCGAACTCAGCGAGCTGCGGGAGCTGGAGTCGCGGTACGCGATGGACACCTACGCCCGGGCGCCGGTCGAGTTCGTCCGCGGCGAGGGCGCAAGGCTCTGGGATGCGGAGGGGAAGGAGTACCTGGACTTCTTCGCCGGGCTCTCGGTTCACAACGCCGGCCATTGCCACCCGCGGATCGTCGAGGCCGTCCGCGAGCAGGTGGGGACGTTCGCCGGCTCGTCGAACCTCTTCTACTCCGAGCCGGCGCTGCGGCTCTCCGAGCGCCTTGCGGAGTCGAGCCTGGGCGGCGCGGTCTTCCTCTGCAACTCCGGCGCCGAGGCGAGCGAGTGCGCGATCAAGCTCGCCCGCAAGCGCGCCCACGGGGTTGGGATCTGGCGGCCCGAGATCGTGACCCTCGACGGGGGATTTCACGGCCGGACGCTCGGCGCCTTGACCGCGACGCCGCGGCTTGCCCGCGACGACCTGTTCGGGCCGCTGCCGGCAGGCTTCGTCGCCGTCGGCCGCGACGACCCCGGCGCGCTCTACTCGGCGATCGGACCGCGCACCGCGGCGGTGATCATCGAGCCGATCCAGGGCGAGGCCGGGGTCTTCCCGATCGCCGACGAGGTCCTGGTCGCCGCGCGCGAGGCGTGCGACGAGGCGAGCGCGGTGCTGATCTTCGACGAGGTCCAGTGCGGGATGGGGCGGACCGGGTCGATGTGGGCGTACGAACAGCTACCTGTCCGCCCCGACGTACTGACCGCGGCGAAGGCGCTCGGCGGAGGACTGCCGGTGGGCGCGGTGGTGACCGCGCCGCACCTCGCGCACGTGCTCGGTCGCGGCGACCATGGTTCGACCTTCGCCGGTGCGCCGGTCACCGCGGCGGCTGCCGTGGCGGCACTCGACGTGATCGACGACGACGAGCTGCTTGCGAGGGTCACGACGCTCGGCGACCGGTTGCGCAGCGGGTTGGAGGCGCTCACAGGGATCGAGCAGGTGAGGGGGAGGGGGCTGATGGTCGGGGTGACCCTCGCCGAGGGCCTCGATGCCGCCGAGGTGGCAGCGCGGGCCCTCGAAGCGGGGCTGGTGATCAACGTCCCCGGCGAGGGGATGCTGCGCTTCCTGCCGCCGCTGGTGATCGACGAGGGCGACGTCGATCGCGCGCTCGAGATCGTGTCCGCGTCGCTCAGCTAAGGTCCGCCGCCGTGCACGAGGACCCGACCCGCCGCATGGACGTCCCGCCTCCCGGGGGGGACCCGCCGGGCGGCTACGGCCAGCCGCCCGGTGAGCCTCCGCCCGGGGGCATGAGCGGCGGGATGAAGGCGCTGATCGTGATCCTGGTCGCGGCGGTGATCGGGCTCGGCGTCGCGCTCGCGGTGGTCTCGGGAAGCGACGACGATGGCGACACGAGCTCGACGACGTCGAGCTCGACGACGTCGACGACCACGACGGAGCCGACCACCACCAGCTCGACGACGACCACGACGACCGAGAGCACCTCGACCACGACCGAGGCGACGACCACGCCGCCGACGACGTCGACGACCGAGGCAACGACCACCACGCCGACAACGACCTCCACCACCACGAACCTCGGCACGGTCACCGAGGGCAGCGGGGGCACGGAGGCGCCGTAGCTCGTCGAGCCGCATGTTGACCGCCTGGGTGACGGTCAAGATGCGGCTCGCCTCAGGAAATCCTGGATTTCCGCGACCACCGTGGCGAGGTCGCAGTCGATCCGGCGGCGCGTGACGCGGTGGACGAGCAACCCGAGCGCGGCGAGCTCCCCGCTCTTGCGCCGATCGCGCTCGAACGCCCAGGGTGAGGAGTGGGTGGAGTATGCGTCGACCTCGACCACGAGCCGCTGGTCGGGCCAGTAGAAGTCGACCTCCCACCTGCCGACGCGGTGGTTCGTCAGGGTGTCGGGGGCGCCGGCCGCCCTCAACGCGCTGAGGAGCTTTCGCTCGGGCGACGAGCGCGTACGCCGGGGACCGTCGCCGTCCAGCAGGGAGCGCAGGCGCGTCGTTCCACGCCTCCCTCGCCGCTTCTCTAGTTCCCGTTGGAGCGCGCCGGGGCCCGTGAGGTGCAGTGCGAACGCCTCCGCCACGGTGCGCTCGAGCTCCTCGTCGGTGCAATCGGTCGCGAAATCGAGGAGGGTCCTAATCGGACCTGTAACCGGGATCCCGTGGCGCTGACGGATCTCGTACGGAGCCAACGCCTTGGTCTCGTGAACGACGACGTTCGCCGCCCCGGCCACATGCCGACCCGGAACCGTGACGTGAACCGGGCCGGGTTGGGCTGGGTAGGGGAGGAGCTCGAGCAGATGCACGCCGGATCGGTGACTTATGGCGCCGCCTCCACGGCAGGCGAGGACGGCGGCGAGTTCGCGGGCGTGCGGGGGCTCGACCGGACCGACGAGGTACACCCCGCGATGGAGGATGCGGAGCTCGCCCCGCTTCAGCCACCCCTCCACCTGCCCCGTGGTCATGCCGAGGCGGAGCAGTTGTCCCCGCGTCACCACGCCGTGCTGACCCTGCGCCAGCTCGACGATCGCCCGGCGAACCGCATGTTCACCGTCCATATGGAGGTCAAGGTGCGGCTCGGGGGAATTCGCCCCCCGCGGGCGTTACGGGCGGCCTAGCTGCAGTAGGTCGCGGCGGTCTGGTCGATCATCCCGACCAGCGAGCAGCGGGCGCCGTCGACCTTCGCCGCCTTGACGGCGGTCGAGTGGGCGGCGGTCGCCTGGCCGCCGAAGGTGTCGCGGGCGACCTGCATCGCCTCGGAGCCGCGTCCCTGGGAAGCGAGGGCCTGGAGCAGCTCGTAGTCCTCGCGGCCGTCGCGGATCCGCTTCAGGCGCATCGACTCGATCGGGATGTCGTGCTCGCCGCCGATCGCCGGGGCGTCGCCGAACCCGTTCGCGCTGCCCGGGTAGAAGAGGTTGCCGTCGCCGTTGGCGCCGAAGTCGTACTGGTTCGACCACGCCGTCTGCAGGCTCTGGACGGTGTTCCAGTAGAGCTCGCCCCGCAGCCCGTAGATGAAGCCGAGCCAGCCGATCGCGCGCGCCTGGGAGGCGGGCTGGTCGATCGCATAGCCCGGATACCCCTCGGACTCCGAGTCCTCGTCCTCGTCGCAGCTGTAGCTCGAGCAGGAGGTGTAGAACCACGCCTGCTTGTCGCCGGAGCCGCCGGTGCCCGCGAGGAAGCTGTTGTAGTCGGGGCGCGTCCCGGCGAGCTCGACGACGTTCGGGACCAGCCGGTCGACGTCCGAGTTGAGGTCGACCTTCCCGTACGAGGCGGCCTGCTGCGCGTCGGCGGCCGACGAGGTGACGAGCGTGTTGACGTCGGGCCAGACGCCGCGAGCCTGGCGCGAATTGCGGGCGCAGTCGCTCCAGTCGTCGAAGCTGGACGGGAGAGGGGTGATCGAGGGCTCGTCGCAGGAATAGGCGACGAAGCGGTCCGCGAACCCGTTGTCGGTCGCCAGCTGGCGCCAGTCCTCGAGGCAGCCGGGGTTGTTGATGCACGGCCACAGCGCGGTCACGGAGGTCATCTGCGCGCCGGACATCCGCGGCGGGACGGTCCCGGCGAGGCCGGGGTCGGTGCCGTCGACGAGCGGCTTCAGGTACTCGTCGAACATCTCCTCGGTCGGTGCCTCCTCGTAGGCGCCCGGCACCGGGTTGGCGATCGTCATCCGGTTCTGGAGCCCGGCGCGGGCGTAGAGGTAGGCGAGATCCCAGGCCTCCGAGTCGTTGGCGTTGCACCAGCTGTCGCCGCTGTGGGCGCCGCAGGGCTGCCGGCCCGGAGGGGTCATCAAGAAGAGGCTCGGAAGGCTCGAGGTCGAGGGCATCGCGAGCGAGAAGACGGCGACCGAGACCGGCAGCGTGGCGATCGTGCCCGCCGCCGAGGTGACCGCGATCGAGCCCTCGTAGGTCCCCGGGGCCGTCCCGGCGGGGATGAAGACGTCAACCCAGGCGGTGAGCTCGTCGCCGCCGGGGATGTCGTATGGGAACGCGGCGCGGTCCTCGTTGTAGAAGGAGTCGCGCTCGGGGATCAGAGCGTCGGGCCAGCGGCCCTCGGCGCCGAGGCCGGAGGAACGCGGCTTTCCGGCGGCGGCGTCGACCGTGTAGTACGCCTCGCGGTAGACATCGACGTTGTCGGTCGAGATCGTCGCCCCGCCCGGACCGGTCAGGTCGCCGGTCAGCGAGACGCCGACGCCGCTGAGGCCGTTCGGACCGCCCTCGACGTGGACCTGGAACGATTCGTACTCATTCTGCGCCGCGGCGAGCCGGGCGCTCTCCGTCCCGCCGGCGGGGGTCTTGGCGTCGGGCCGCAGCGTCTCGGTGGGCCCGAAGACCTCGACCGCCCGAGCCGGCGCCGTCTCCTTGAGCTTCACCCGCGCGAACGCCGCCCGGACCTGCGTCCCGGCACCGCGGTCGGAGGTGAAGCGGATGCGCAGCTTGCGAAGCGAGTTGGCCTTCGGGACCCGGAACCGCATGCTGCGCCACTTCGAGCGCTGGCCGGCCGGGATCGTGCGGGAGCCGAGCCGCTTGGGGCCGGCCTTGACCTCGACCCTCAGGCGTCCCTCGTTGGCCGTCTTGCCCGCGAACCACAGACGGGCCCGCTTGACCCGCTGGCCCTTGGCCAGCGTCTGGGGCGCGAGTCGGACGTCGGCGACATCGCCGGTCGGGCCCGAGGCGATGTAGTCGCCCCTCGGGACCCGCTTGGTGGACGAGACCGGGTCGTCGAGCGCCTTGGCAGCGGTGGCGGCGCCGACCTGCTTCCAGTCGTTCTTGACGTCCGCGGTGGGCCGGACGATCGTCGCTCCCTGAGCACCGGCGGCCGTGGCGAGCATCGCGACGACGATCAGCCCGAGTCCGATGAGGACCGCGAACCTGGACGATTGTCCGATTTGCAGCCGTGTAGGCCCACTCGACACCATGCACGTGGCATCGGGTCAGGCGTGACTTGTAGCCAGTCGATGGCAAGGGCCTGGACGGTTATCCGACCCGGCCTCGTGCAGGCCAGGCGGTCCGGCTCAGGAAGCGGCGCTGCGCAGGAGCTCGAACAGGCGTCGCGAGTTGGCCGCCGGCTCGCAGCGCTCGCGGGCGAACGCGCGGCCGGCCTCGCCGGTCCGCTCGTTGAGCTGCCGGTCGCCCAGGTAGCGCCCGATCGCCGCCGCCAGCGGCTCGGGGTCGGGTCCGTCGATCAGCGTGCCGGTGATCCCGTCGACGAGGCCCTCGGCGGTGCCGCCGCCTCGTGTCGCGACCACTGGCACGCCGACCCAGCTCGCCTCGAGCATCGCCCCGCTCAGCCCTTCGAGGCCGAAGCCGCGCGCGTCGACGTGGGTGGCGTTGACGAGCACGTCGAGCCTGGGCAGCAGGCCGGCCGGCTCGGCGAACCCGGGTAGCTCGACTGCGTCGGCGAGGCCGAGCTGGGCGGCGAGCCCGAGCAGCGTCTCGCGATAACCACTCGGCGGGTCCGGCTCCTCGCCGGCGACGGTCAGCCGCAGATCGGGGTAATCGGCTCGCAGCAGCGCCGCGGCTCGGATCACCCGGTCGATCCCCTTGTATTCGGTGAGCCGCCCGAGCATCCCGATCCGGTGTGGCTCCCGGTCCGGTTCGCGCTGGATCGAGCCCGGCAGCGTGACCGGGGGGAAGACCACCCCGAGCCGGCGGCGACCCAGCGGTCCCGAGTCCCGAGAGGACCGCCTCGCTGACCCCGATCACCCCCCTGACCGCCGCTGCGGTCGGCCGGGCAAGGGTGCCGTCGTAGGAGAAGTCGACCTTGTGCCAGACGACCGGCACTCCGGCGAGCCGCCCCGCCGGTGCCGCCATCAGCGCGGCCTTGATCCCCATCGCCCAGACGACGTCGGGCCGCTCGCGGCGGATCGCGGTCCTGAGCTCGCGGCTGAACCGGGCAACCCGGCGCACCGTCGGCCGCCCGTCGTATCCGGCCGCCACCCGGACCCGCTCGCCGCGGCCCTCGAGCGTCTCGACCAGGGGCCCGTCGCCAATCACGATCACCCGCGGCTCGATGTCGTCGGGCCGGTGGGCGAGGAAGGTCGCGAAGGTGAGCTCGGCCCCGCCGCTGCCTCCGTGCGACGAGATCGCGAGCAGCTTCATCCCGAGGAGCCGCGGATCGAGCGCAGCCTGCGCTTCAGCCCCTCGGGAGCCGTGCGACCCGCCGCCCGGCGCGCTCGCCCGAACGCGAGGCCCAGACGGGCTCGCCACCCGGCCGCCCCCGGGGGGACGATCGCGACCGAGCGCAGCTCGTCGACCTGGTCCGTCATCCGCAGCTTGTAGCCCTGATCGCCGCTGCCGAGGTCGAGGCGCTCACAGCCGAGCTCGATCGCGTCGCCGACCGCCGCGAGGATCGCCTGCACCCCGGGGCTGGCGTTGCTGTACGCGTCGTCGAAGCCCCCGTTCCAGAAGGCGAGCTCGCCGCCGGCCTCGATGAACAACTGCGCGCTGACGGTCGAGTCCGGGGTCGCGATCGTCCAGAGCCGGAAGCGGTCGAGCTCGAGCAGCTCTCGCCCGGCCTCGGCGAGCATCGCGCTGACTCCGGGGCTGAATGCGGCGGACGGCCGGTCGCCGCGGCGCAGGAAGTGCAGGCGCTCGAGCTCGGCAATCCGCGCCTCGAGCTCGGCGGCGCTCGCGAGCGAGAACTCCGCCCCGAGCTCCTCGAGGGCGCGGCGGCGGCGGCGCGCCTGCTGGCGGAAGTTCCCGCTTCGCGTGCCCAGCCAGTCGTCGTACGAGTCCGCCGCGAGCGCGATCGTCGGCGCCGTCTCGCGGTCGAGCTCGATCAACCGTGCCCCGGGCCAGGCCTCGGCGAGCAGCTCGGGCCACGGCGACCCGGCCTCGACGCCGTCGAGCTGGATCGACGCAGCCGCCGGCCGGCAATCGGCGAGCGCGGACGCGACCGCGTCAGCGACGTCGCCCTCGCGGCCGGCGACGGCGAGCGGGACGGTGCGGGCGCAGACCGGCGAAGCGAGCAGCCGGTAGCCGGCGCCGGCCCGTCCGGGAGCGGCGAAGAAGGGAGCGATCCCCAACAGCGACCCTTCCTCCGAGACGACGACGGCACGCAGCTGTGCTTCCGGCGGCGCCGCATGCCGCCACCAGCCGAGCTGCCACGCCGGTGCGCAGTAGGGCCTGCCGTTCGCGATCGCGAGGCGGTCCCAGTCGCCGCGAATCGCGTCGAGCGCCGGCTCCGACTCGACCAGCTCTGCGCGGACTCGGTCGGAGGACACGCGCGCAGTATGCCTCAGGGGTCAGCGGCGGATCGGCGACGTCGGACAGCTCGACTAGCCTGCCGCGCAAACGAGATGAGCCTCCGCCAACGATTCGCCCGCCCGCCGCTGGTCCTGCTCTACCACGCGCTCGGCGATCCGCTCGAGCGCCGCCAGGACTCCGCGAACCTGATGCTGGACGTCGATCGCTTCCGCGACCAGCTCGGGAAGCTTCGACGCCGCGGCTACGAGTTCCTGAAGCTCACCGATTGGGTCGCCGGGATCGAGGACGGACGCGGCCCGGAGGGTTGCTGTGCGCTCACCTTCGACGACGGCAGCAGCGACATGCACTCGATCCTGCCCGGCCTGCTGGAGGAGTTCGACGCGAGGGCGACGATCTTCGTCTGCCCGGGCCTGCTCGGCAAGCCCCACTTCGCGATCACTGCGGACGCGGGCGTTCGCCTGGTCACCGAGGAGGAGCTGCTCGAGCTGGCCGCCAACGACCGGGTCGAGCTCGGGTCGCACACGAACACGCACACCTGCCTCGACGACGCGACCGCCGAGGAGGCGTACGCCGTCATGCACGACTCCCGGGTCGCGCTCGAGCAGCTGATCGGGCAGCCCGTGACGAGCTTCGCCTATCCGCGCTGCGGGTATTCGCCCGCCTGCACCGCTGCGGCGGAGCGGGCCGGGTACCGGGTCGCCGCGACCTGCGCGCCGGCGGGCGGGGTGCTGCCGTTTGAGCTCAGCCGCGAGTCGATCACCTCGCTGGACGGGTCGTTCGCCTTCGAGCTCAAGTCGCGGCTGCTCTGGGAGCCGCTCTACGCGTCCTGGCCGGGGCAGCTGGCGAGCCGGATCGCCCGCCGCCGCCGCCATCCGGCGCAACCTGCAACCTAGTGCCGTGTCAGAGCCCGGTCGGGAGCCGATCGCCGTCGTCCTCACCGTGCTCGACGACCGCGAGGACCTCGAGGGGACATTGGCGGCGCTCGATCGCCAACAGCGGCCCCCCGACGAGCTGCTGTTCGTCGACGGCGGCTCGACCGACGGAACGCGGGAGTTGCTCGCCGACTGGACCGCGACGCGTGAGTGGGCGAGGGTGATGGATGCCCCGAAGACCAACATCTCCGAGGGGCGGAACCTCGGGATCCAGGAGGCCGCCGCCGAGTGGATCGCCTGCACCGACGCCGGCTGCCGGCCCGCCGCAGGGTGGATGGAGGCGTTCGCCGCCGCGCGGCCGGCCCACGACTTCCTGGCCGGGGTCTGGATCGTCGACGGACGGACCGCGTTCGAGCGCTGCGTCGGGATCGCCGGGCACCCTGCGGTCGAGGAGATCGGCTCGCGATCGCCGTTGATCCGGCTGTCGCAGAAGCTGTTCGGCCGCAGCTACTCCTCCGATCAGGCGACCGGGCGCTCGATGGCGTTCACGAAGCGGGCCTGGGCCGGGGCCGGCGGGTTCCCGACGAATCTCTACGCCGGCGAGGACGTCGCCTTCAGCCGGGCGGTCCACGAGGCGGGCTTCGCAACGGCGCTGGTCCCGGGCGCGAGCGTCCTCTGGCGCCCGCGAGGGGGGTGGGCGGCGACGGCGCGGATGTACTTCAGCTACGCCCGCGGCGACATCCGTACGCCACCTCGACGGGCGCACCTGGTGCGGGCGGTCGGGCTCGCGATCGCGATCGCGCTGGTCGCGCTGCTGGGTCCGATCGGCCTGATCCCGGTCGCCCTCGGACTCGCCCTCTACCTCGCCCACCCGCTCGCGCGGGCCGTGCGCTCGCCGATGCCGTGGCACGAGTACGTCTGGAGGGTCCCCCTGCTGGTCGCGCTCAAGGACATCGCCAACCTGGCCGGTGCCGCGGTCGGCCTGATCGACCAGCTGCTCGGCCGCCGCCAGCCGCGGCCGGGACGCGGCTAGCCGCGCGGCCGCAGTTCGGGCAGCATCTCGAGCAGCCGCGCCAGCGCCACGTCGTCGCGATCGAACGCCTCCCGAGCGGCGTGCCAGCCGCTCGCCTCGGCGACCGCGACCGCGAACCGCAGGCGCTCCAGGCTCGCCCGGCGCCGCGCGCCGACCAACTCCACCGCCTGCTCGAACAGGCGCGAGCGGTCGTCGGGCTCGGGAACGCTGGCCCAGAGCTGCATCAGGTCGAGTCCGAGCGGCCCGGGGCCGGTCCGCTCCCAGTCGATGAGCCAGGCGCCGTCGGCGTCGATCAGGACGTTCTTCGGATGGAAGTCGCGATGGCAGGTGACGGTTGGGAGGTCAGTCGTCGCGAGCTCCCTTCGTGCCGTCCGTAAGTCGCCGATGCTGACCGGGCCGACCGCGGCGCGTGCGATCCGGCTAATAATGTGGCCAAGCCCGTGCAAGCGGCTCTGCCGTCGGTCGGGGGACCTCGTGTCGGGGAGGTCCAGCGCCGGAATCTCGGCGGCCGCGGCCACCGCGGCGTCGATCGCCTCCGGTCCGCTCCAGAGCTCCGCATGCACGGCGCGCTCCAGCAGCCAGCCGTCCCCGTTCTCGAGCACCGGCGGCGACCGCAGCGCCCCGCTCTCGCCGACGATTCGGCGGACGGCGGCCTCGTGTTCCAGCCTGGGGACGTCGGCCGGATCCTCGCTGTAGCGGGCAAACACGTCACCGTCGGCGCCGGAGGCGCGAGCGAAGGCGCGCAGGTCCTCGCGCCAGGCGTACTCGATCGTCGCGCCGCGCCGCTCGAGCGCCTGCGTCAGCCCGGCGGGGGCACGGGCGTAGAAGGCGGGCGCCTCCGTCACGGCGATCCGCTCGGCGCCGGTCGCACCAGTCGGCGGGCCAGGCTGAGGTCGTCGGGGAACGCGATCCGCTCGGCGAGCAGGAACGCGAGCCCGAAGGCGACGATCGCCGGCGCCAGCGTCCACCAGCTCGCGCCGGCGACCCAGACGACGGCCCCCATCGCGAGCGCCCCGGCGGCCGGCGCCAGCGCGATCCGCAGGAACGGTAGGCGCCCGACGGTCGCGATTACGAACGCTACCGACGTCAGCGCGAGCGTCGCTTCGGAGATCGACGTTGCGGCCGCGGCGCCGTCGTAGGAATGGCTCGGGATCAGGATCAGATTGAGGACCACATTCTGGATCGCAACGCCGCCGATGATCCAGGGGATCAGGTTCTGCCGTTGCTGGGCGACGAGAATGTATCCGCCCAGGTAGCTGACGCCGTAGAGGGCTGCGGCACCGCCGAGCAGCCGGAGCGAGGTCGTCGCCGCCTCGAACTCCGAGCCGTAGACGGTCTCGATGATCGGCTCGGCGAAGAGGGCGAAGACGATCCCGATTGGCAGCAGCGCCGAGAGGATCGCCTTCAGCGAGAGCGTCGATGCCTCGGCGATCGACGGCTCGCTCCCGCGGCTCAGCCGCGACAGGGCCGGCAGGGCCGCCCCCACGAACGCGTAGCTGACGAACAGCGTGCTCTCCAGGAGCCGGTAGGCGGAGCTGTAGAACCCGACTGCCTCGTCGTCCTTGATCAGGCCGAGCATCGTTGCGTCGATGCGAAACAGGACGGCACCGAAGATCGTCGCGATCCCGATCGGCAGCGAGCGCCGGACCAGCGCCCGAGCCGCCCCGGCCGACAGCCAGCGATCCGGAAGCCCGATGTTTCGCCTCAGAACCCATGCCGCGTAGCCAAACGCGAGTACGGCGCCGGCCAGGTAGACGACGCAGACCGGCAGGAGGCCGCCGCCGAGGACCATGACGGGAATCGCGATCGCCGCCGTCGCGACCCGCTGCAGCGCCATGCTGGTGGCGACCGGCCGCATGTCCTCGAATGCCTGGAAGGTCGAGTAGAGGGTCTTCGCGATCAGCTCGACGACCGCGGCGATTCCGAGCAGTGCGACCGCGAGGTCGAACTCGATCCGGTAGCCGCCCAGCGCCGCGACGAGCAGCGCGACCGCGATCCCCACCAGCCCGAAGGCGCCCTTTGCGGCGATCGCGTTCCAGAACACCTCGCGCAGCCGCTCGGGCTCGCGCGACGTCTCGGTGGTCAGGATCGCATCGAGCCCGAAGCCCGCGAACACCGTGCACAGCAATGCGATCGAGAGCGCGAGGTTGAACTCGCCGAAGCCCGAGACGCCGAGCGCCCGCGCCATGACGATGTAGAAGGCGATCGAGGCGCCCTTGCTGACCGCCTCGCCGGCGAACTGGACCGCCGTGTTGCGGGCGACCCGGCGAGCGGTGCTCACGGGCGCGCGACCGGCTTGTGGACGCCGCGCATCTTCAGCCGCAGCGCCCAGGCGCCGGCGCGGGTCGGCGGCGGCAGCCGCGGCGCGCCGTAGCGTTCCCACGGCCCCGGCAGCCAGCCGAAGCAGAGCTCGTACCCGGCCGCTCGCGCGCTCCGGCCCACCCGCTCGTCGAAGATCCCGAACGGGTAGGCGAGCGTCAGGCAAGCCTCGCCGGTGAGCGCCTCGATCTCCGCCTTGGACTGCGCCAGGTCGGCCGCGAGCGCGTCGTCGTCGAGCGCGGTCAGCACGGCGTGGTCGCGGGAATGCGAGCCCAGCTCCATCCCGTGTTCGTGCAGGGCGCGCGCCTGCTCGGCGTCGAGCAGCCGGCCCGGCTCGCCGGCGACGTCGAGGTGCTGCTCGCCCCAGCGGCCGGGGTTGACGTAGAAGGTCGCACGCACGCCGAGCGAGTCGAGCAGCGGGGCGACCGTCGTCAGCCCGTCCAGCCAGCCGTCGTCGAAGGTCAGCACCGCGGTCCGCGGCGACGGGCCGGCGTCGGCATCCGCGACCAGTTCGCCGGCGGTCCGGAAGGCATATCCGCGCCGCTTCAGCATCGAGACGTGGGAACGCAGGTGTCCGGGATCGATCAGCAGCCGCGATCCGTCCGCGCGAGCGGCGGCGCTGATCCCGTGGTAGGCGAGGACGACCGGGGGGTTGAGCAGGCGCTGCAGGGCGCCGGCGCCGTTCGCGCTCATGGCTCCGGGGGCCCGACCCGCCGCATCAGCTGCGCCCAGAGGAGCTTCAGGTGCATTCGGCCCCGGTTCAGCTCCGCGCGGCGGCGCACCGCGCGCGGCAGCGGCTCGCGCATCCCCCGTACCCGCCGTCGCTCGCGCCAGGCGTCCGCGATCCCGGACAGCCACGCCGCTCGCACGACCCCGCGGTACGCCGACTCGATCAGGTCGAACGTCAGGTAGAGCGGGATGCGAAGCGCCGCCACCCCGATCGGGAAGCGCAGCCAGAAGTACCAGATCTGATTGCGGATCCGGTAGTGGAGCGTGCCCGCGATCCCGCGCATCCCGCCGCTCGCCTTCATGTGGTCGAACGGCGCGGTCGGCAGGTAGCGGACGTCCCAGCCGGCGGCGATCATCCGCGTCGACAGGTCGAGCTCGCTGAGCGCCAGGTAGTAGGGCTCGAACCAGCCACCCGCCTCGACCAGGGCGCGCTTTCGCATCATGCACGCCCCCTCGGGGAAGAAGAAGGCCGGGATCCCGTCGGCCGGCTCGCCCTCCTGGCCGGCGCGCAGAAACCAGTCGAAGCTCCCGGGCCCGACCGCGGCGTCCAGCCGCCCGGCCTCGTCGACGTCGCGGACGAAGCCGCCGAGGGCGCCGAGCGCCGGGCTGCGAGCGAACGCTTCGCGCATCGCCTCGACCGCGCCCGGGAGGGGATAGGAGTCGTCGTCGAGCATCAGCAGGAGCTCGCCGGTCGCCTGAGCCGCGCCCAGGTTGCGGTTCGCGATCCCGACGTTGTCCGCCTCGACCAGGGTCACGCGCGGGTCGCGGCGGGCGACGTCCGCGCCGCCGCGCTCGCCGGCGTTCATGACCACGATCTCGTCGAGCGGGAGATCGGCGAGGCGAGCGATGACCAGATCGAGCGCGTCAGGGCGGTTGAAGGCGAGGATGACCGCGCTGACGCGCGGGCTCGGCTCCGCGTCGTCGGTCCCTGTCGCACCCTGGTCCGGCATCAGGCTCGACATCATGCTCCCTGACCGCAAGGACGACATCACACCCGGCCGGGCGTGCCTGAGGGCGCCGTCACGCGGAATACCATTGCCGACCGTGGCGCGCCTGTTGATGGTTGTCAGGCCCAGCGAGGGCGGGGCCTTCGGGCACGTCGCCCGGCTCAGCGGCGAGCTCACGCGCCGTGGCCACCAGGTCGCGATCTGCGGCCCGCACGAGTCGGAGGCCGAGCTCATCCCCGGGGTGGAGGTGATCTACCTCGAGATGGTGCAGCCGATCGCGCCGGTCCGCGACGCGCGGGCGCTCGCCGGCCTCGCCGGGGTGATCCGCACCTGGCGACCGGATCTGATCCACGTGCACGGCTCGAAGGCCGGGACGCTCGGGAGGCTGGCGCGCTTCGCCGGCCCCTCGGTGCCGCTCGCCTTCACCCCGCATCAGTATGCGTTCGCCAACTACTTCAAGCGGCCCTGGGTGCGCTCGGTTTACCGCGCGATCGAGCGCGCGATGGCGCCGCTGACGACGATGGTGATCTGCGTCTGCGAGCGCGAGCGCCAGCTCGCCTCCGAGGTCGGGTCGGGCGACCGCGCCAGGGTGGTCTACAACGGAATCGAGTTCGTGCCCGCCACCGAGCCCGACCGCCGGTTGGTGCCGCTGCGTGAGCGCGGCCCGGTGATCTGCGCGGTCGCCGAGCTGCATCCGCGAAAGGGGCTGATGACCCTGCTCGCGGCGATGCCACGCGTGCTCGCGGAGCATCCCGGCGCAACCCTGGCGATCGCCGGGGAGGGAATCCAGCGCGAGGACCTCGTGCGCGAGGTAGCGCGGCTCAAGATCGCACCCTCGGTCCGCCTGCTCGGGCTCGTCGACGACGTCCCCGCGGTGCTCGCCGGAGCCGACGTCTTCGTCAACGCGGCCTGGGCGGAGGCGTTTCCGTACTCGGTGCTCGAGGCGATGGCCGCCGAACGGCCGATCGTCGCCACCGACGTGGGCGGGACCCGCGAGGCGATCGAGGACGGTGTCACCGGGCGCCTGATCGAGCCCTACGACCCGAAACGGCTCGCGGCGGCGATCCTCGACCTGCTCGCCGACCCCGAGGCTGCCGCGCGGCTGGCGACCGCCGCCGCCGCCCGGGTCAGCGAGCGGTTCGCGTTCCCGCGCATGGTCGCGGGGACGCTGGAGGCCTACGCCGAGCTCGGTGCCGCTCAGCCGACCGGCGAGGGGTGAGCCGGTGAGTCACCCCGTCGACGACCCCGCCGAGCGCGCGGGCATCCGGGCCGTCCTCAACACGGCGATGAGGGCCGGCGCCGAGATCGTCGGCAAGCTGGCGACCCTCGTCCTCTACGCCGGCATCGCCCGGGCGACCGGCGTCGACGGACTGGGCACGTTCGTCCTCGCTGCGTCGTTCGCCGAGCTCGGCCTGATCGTCGTCGACCTCGGGCTCGACCAGTACATGACCCGCGAGGTCGCGCGCGACCGCGGGCGGCGATCCCTGTTCACGAACGTGATCGCGCTCAAGCTCACCCTCCTGGTTCCCGTCGCGGCGCTCATGGTCGCGCTCACCTACCTGCTCGACTACAACGGCGATACCCGGGCGGCGGTCGTGCTCCTGACCGCCGGCTTCTTCTTCGACTCGCTCATCCGGACCGAGTTCGCCCTCTTCATGGCCTATGAGCGGGGCCAGCCGGTCGCGACCGTGATCCTCGTCCAGCGCGTCGCGACCGCGATCCTGGGCGTGAGTCTGCTCGCTGCCGGCTTCGGAGTCGTCGCGGTCGCCGCCATCTACGCGCTCGGGGCAGCGGGCGGCTTCGCGCTCGGCGGGATCCTGCTCGCTCGCTCGATCGGCTTCCCGACCTGGGCTCCGCGCCCGGCCGGCTGGGGGGATCTCGCCGTCAAGAGCCTCCCGTTCGCGATCCAGGTGGTCTTCATGGTGATGCTGTTCCGGCTCGACGCGGTGATCCTCGGCCAGCTCTCGACCGACACCGCGGTCGGCGACTACGGCGCCGCCTACCGGATGTTCGAGGCGACGCTGTTCATCGCCTACGCGATCGCCTCCTCGTTCAGCGCCATGTACGCGTACCTCACGCCGACCTCGAATCCGACCCTCGGGTCCGTGTTCGCGAGGTCGATCAAGTTCGCGGCCGCCTCCCTGATCCCGATCGGAATCCTCTTCGGCGCCTATTCCGACCAGCTGCTGACGACGATCTTCGGCGATGAGTTCGCGGAAGCCGGCGGCGCACTGCGGCTCCTCGCGGGGGCGGTGCCGCTGATCGGGATCGTCGTCCTCTGCTCGACCTTCATCGTCTCCCGCCGCCCGTCGCGGGCGCTCGTCGTCCTCACGGGCACGATCACGCTGCTCAACATCGCGCTCAACTTCGCCCTGATCCCGGAGTACGACCAGGACGGGGCGGCGGCGGCGATGCTGATCTCGGAGGCCCTGTTCGCGATTGGCGGCCTCGTGATCGCCTACCGGCAGCTCGGCGGGTTCAACTGGCTCGGGGCCTTCTTCGCCCCGGCGGCCGCCGCGGCGGCGATGCTTGCGGTCACGGTCGCGGCGCCGGGTCCGGCGCTGATCGTCGGGACGGTCGCGGTGATCGTCTACGCGGCCGTCTTCCTCGGCGTCGAGCGACTCGCCAGCCCCGACGACTTCCGGTTCATGAAGATGCTGGTCACCGGCGCGGCCGGGTCGAAGGGGCCGGGCGCGCTCACCCTGGAGGAGCGCGACTGATGGCGGCGGACCCGCGCTCCGACCGCGCGGCCCTCCTCTTCGTGCACCCGTCGGCGGGGACCGGCGGTGCGGAGGAGGTGCTCGTCGCGGTCGTCCGGGGCCTCGCCGACGAGTTCGAGATCATCGTCGTCCTGCTGGCGCAGGGCGAGCTCGAGGCGCGCCTCCGCGACGCGGGCGCCGAGGTGATCGTCGACAAGCTGCCGGGGAGGCGATCGATCGCGCTCTACCCGTTCGCGGCCCGCCGGCTCGCGAGGCGCCTGCGCGGACGGGGGGTGGGGGTGGTGCACGCGAACCAGACCAAGGCGGTGCTGCTCGGGATCCCGCTCGCCCACCGCCTCGGGGCGCCGTTGCTGTGGATGAAGCACGGCCACGACTTCGACCGCAGCGCCCCGCGGTTCCTCGGGCCGCGCTGCGACCGGATCGTCACCGTCACCGGCGCGGTCGCCGCAACCTTCCCCGATCGGTGTCGCGACCGGATCTCGGTCGTTCACCCCGGGGTCGAGCTGCCGGCCGCGACCACGCCCCCCGGCGAGGCGCCGATCGTGCTCAGCGTCGGCACGCTGATCCCCACCAAGGGGCACGACACCCTGATCCGCGCGATCGCCGAGCTGCGCGAGCGCGGCGTCCCGGCTCGACTCGAGATCGCGGGAGGGGAGCATCGCGTCGCGCCGGGATACCTGGACGAGCTGCGGCGTCTCGTCGATGAGCTCGAGGTCTCGGAGCTGGTCGATTTTCTCGGCTGGGTGAGCGACATGCCCGTGGCGTACGCGCGGTCGCGCGTGGTCGGGCTCGCCAGCCGCGCCGCCCGCGAGGGAGCCCCCGCCGAGGGTGCGCCGCTGGCCCTGCTCGAGGCGATGGCGCGCGGGCGTCCGGTCGTCGCCCCGGACGAGGCCGGGATCGCGGAGATCGTCGCCGACGCCGGGACGCTGGTCGGCGATCCGACGCCGGCCGTCTTCGCTGAAGCCCTGGCCCCGTACCTACGCGACCGCGAGCGGGCGGTTGCGGTCGGGAACGCCGGCAGGGAGCGGGTGCGTGAGCGCTTTACGATCGATCACATGGTCGCCGAGCTTCGCAACGAGTACGTGCGAATGATCCGGGCGGGGAGGGGGTGAGGCGGTGCCTCGCGTCCTGATGGTGATCCGAGCGGGCGAGGGCGGCGCCTTCCGGCATGTGGCGGACCTCAGCGGCGCGCTCGCCGAGCGCGGTTACGACGTCGCCGTCTGCGGGCCCCATGGTGACGCCGAGCTCGCGGTGCCGGTGCTGCCGCTCGAGATGTCGCGGGCGATCGTGCCCGGCGGCGACGCGCGCGCGGCGCTCGGGTTCGCGCGGATCGTCCGCGACTTCCGCCCCGACATCGTCCACGCCCACGGCAACAAGGCCGGCGTCGTCGCCCGCCTCGCCCACCTCGCCAGCCCGGGCACGCCGGTGATCTACAGCCCGCACGGCTACGCGTTCGCCGGACACTTCCCGTCCCGCGAGCAGACCCTGTACCGGGCCCTCGAGAGCATCGTCGCGCCGCTCGCGACCCTGGTCCTCTGCGTCTGCGAGGCGGAGGCTCGGCTGGCCCGGGCGACCGGGATCGACTCCCGGATCCGGGTGGTCCACAACGGGATCCGCCCGCTCGAGCCGGCGTTCGGCGGACCCGCCTCGAACGGGGCCTCACCGAGGATCTGCGCGACCTCCGGGCTGCGCCCGGGAAAGGGCCTCGACGCGCTGCTCGAGGCGATGGTCGAGGTCGTCGACGCAATCCCCGGCGTCCGCCTGGCGCTCGCCGGCGACGGGCCGGAGCGCGATTACCTGGAGGCCGTGGCGATCTGCAACGGGGTCGGTGACGCGGTCGAGTGGCTGGGGAACCTCGACGACGTGATCCCGCTGCTGAGCTCGTCGGACGTGTTCGTCAACCCGTCCTGGTCCGAGTCGTTCCCCTACTCGATCCTCGAGGCGATGGCGGTCGGCAGCCCGATCGTCGCCACCGACGTCGGCGGCGTTCCGGAGGCGATCGAGGATCAGGTCACCGGGATCCTGGTTCCGCCGCACGACCGCGTCGCGCTTGCCGGCGCGTTGATCGGCGTGCTCGAGGCCTCCGATCGCGCCGGCGAGCTCGGCCGCCGGGCCCGCGAGCGCCAGCTGGCCTCGTTCACGCTCGAGCGGATGGTCGCCGGGACGACCGCGGTCTACAACGAGGTGCTAAGCGCCGCTTGATCGGACTGGGCACGCTGTTCGTGCTCGACCGCGATCGCCAGCATCGCCGGCCCGATCGCGAGCAGCAGCCATGGGAGCTTGGCGAGCTGCTCGGAGATGAAGAAGTTGGCGACCAGCGCCGAGAGCACGGCTAAGAAGACCGCATGGGCGAGGATCATCAGCTCCCGGTTGCCGAGCCGGCGCGCCTTCTGAGATGCCTTGTAGAGACAGGCGAGCGCGAGCCCGAGGATCGTCAGGTACAGGGCCAGTCCGATGACCCCGTTCTCGGCGAGCACTTGCAGGTAGCTGTTGTGCGCGACCTTCGGCGCCGTGACGAAGTACTCGTCGCGGAGGATCGCTCCGGGCTGGATGAGGTAATGGATCGAGACGATCTCGAAGTTGCCGGCGCCGACCCCGTTCGCGGGATGCGCCTCGACCATCCGCCAGCCGACCGTCCAGATGTCGGTCCGCCCGTTGCCGCCGTCCGACTCGGTTATTCGCTGGCGCGCCTCGGGCGGGGTGAGGACGAACAGGGCGCCGACCGCGAGGGCGATGGCGCCGAAGGTGGCGAGGGCGACGCGGCCACGCGCCCCGGCGATCACCAGCGGGGCGAGCAGGCAGATGGCCAGCGCCGCGATCAGCCCGCCGCGCGAGAGGCTGAGCAGGACCGCGATCACCCCGATCGCCGCGGAAGCGATGAAGAACAGGCGTAGGGCGAGCGATTGGGTGAGCATCGCGAGCGCGATCGCGATCACCGCCCCCGGCAGCACCTTCGCCGCAAACCGGTTCGGGTCGCCGATCGAGCCGCCGAGCCGGTTCAACTCGGCGGTCGGGTCGCCGCCGGAGGCGCCGCTCGCGCTCGGGTCGATCGCGAACCCGTAGGCGGCGGCGATGAACGCGAAGACGACCAGGACCGTGAGCAGCTTCTTGACGTCGGCGGTGTCGCGCAGCGCCGTGTAGGTGACCGGGAACAGCAGTGCGGCGAGCCCGTAGCTGCCGAGCACGACCAGCGCGGCGATCGGGACCTCGGCCCAGATCGAGCTCAGCATGATCCAGACCAGGAACATCGAGATCACGATCGTCAGCACCGGATAGTCGACCCAGAACAGCCTGCGCGCCCTCGGCTGGGTGGTGATCAGCGCGAACCAGGCGAAGACCACCATCGCGGTCAGCAGCTTGCTGCCGCTCAGCCCGCCGCCGGCGACCGCGGGGATCGCCTCCAGGTACGACAGGGCCGCGACCGCGGCGAGCCCCCAGGTCAGATCCCTGAAGGCGAGCAGGGTGACGGCGCCACCGACGACCAGGAAGAACCCGATCCCGGGCTCCTTCCCGACCAGCATCCCGAGCCCGACCACGGCGGCGCCGAAAGCGAGCGCAGCGAGACCGCGCCCCAGCTCGGGCAGCCACAGCCGTCTTTCGAGCAGGACGTTCAGGTGGTCGAGCGCGGCGGCGCCAGCGTCGGGTCAGCCGCGCCATCCCCGCCATCCCCGCCGGCTTCGCCATTGGACCCGTAGACGGGGTTGACGATACCCGGCCGGGCGAGCGGCTCGCCGCGGGCGACGTAGTACTGGTAGGAGCTCTTCGACGGTCGCGCCGTTCCGACGAGCGCGAAGCCGGCGGGCCTGATCGAGTTCTCGTGCAGCAGGTCGGCGAGCTCGGCGAGCTTGTTGATCCGGGTATGACCAAGCCGGGCGACGATCAGCACGTCGTCGACGTAGCGCGCCAGCGGGAGGACATCGATCACGTCGGCGAGCGGGGGCGAGTCGATGACGACGAAGTCGGCTTGCGCGCGCGCGTCGTCGATCAGGTGCTGCGCGACCGGGAGCGTGAACAGCTCGCTGATCCAGTCGCCCGAGTAGTCGGCGAGCAGCAGCCGCAGACGGGGGCCGAACGTCTCGGTCGGGATCAGGGCCTCCTCGATCGAGACGCTCTCCATCAGCACGCTGACCAGGCCGTACTTCGGCGACACTCCCAGCGACTGGCCGATCGTCGGCTTCCGCAGGTCGCCCTCGATCAGGATCACGCTCTTGCCGCCGGCGGCGAGCGCCGACGCGAGGTTGATCGCGCAGGTCGTCTTGCCCTCGGAGGGCGACGAGCCGGTGACCAGGATGGCCCGCTGCGTTCCCGCACGGGTGGCGCCGGTGAGCGTCCCGCGCAGCGTTCGGAACGCCTCCGAGGTTGCCGCCGACAGGCTCTTCGGGGCCAGCGGCCCGGACCCGAACCGCGCCTGCTGGGGGACCCGGCCGAGGATCGGGAGGCGATAGCGGCGGCGCAGCTGCTCCTCGCGGCGCAGCCGCGGGTCGATCGCCTGCCAGGCGAAGGCGAGCGCGACGCCGAGGACGAGCCCGGCGATCGCGGCGGCCGCGAGGCTGAGCTTGCGGCGCGGTGAGGCCGGCTGGTCGGGCGACGAGGCCGGGTTGGCGACCTGGAGCTCGGAGCTGTCGGCGAGCCGCTCGAGCACCGCGAGGTCACGGGCGACGGCGCTGTTGGCGCCGAACTCGTCCTGCAGGGCCTCGTTCTGGCGGTCGACGATCGCCTTCAGTTGCTCCGAGCGCTCGGCGACCGCTTGGGTCGCGAACGCGTTCGCGAGCGAGGACGCCCCGTCTGCGGTGTCGCCCTCGCCGGTCACGGAGACGAGCTGGCTCTGGGCGACCGGCTCGGCGGTGATGTCGTCGAGCAGGTCGCCGGGCGACTCGTCGGAGTTCAGCTCCCGCTTGACCCGCTCGGCGACCGCCGTGGTCGTGATCAGCTTGGAGGCCGTCTCGACGTCACGGGTCGGGTCCGAGGACTCGCGGATCAGCGGCAATCCGGTGGCGGGGGAGCCCGCCGAGGCGGGCACCGGCGAGACGAGGACCTCGGCCGAGGCCTTGTAGACGTCGTCGGCCGTGAGCACGTAGAGGATTGCCCCGCCCATCACCAGGCAGAAGGTCACGACGACGACCAGGAAGCGCTCGCGAAGCGTCTCGACGTAGGCGCTGAGGCCCTCCTGGTCCTCCGGCGGACTGAGCCAGTCAGCCGCCGGGGTCGCGGAAGATGTTTGACCGGCCGCAGCCATGTCGCATGATTCTACGTGCCCGGACGGAACCCCCCTGCACCAACCCGATCGGGGTGACCGCTTGCAATGCGCGAGATGGCGCCTGCTACAAACCGGCAGACGATGACGGCTGCCGACGATTTGAAGCCGCTCGACGACGCGATCCGGGAGATTCGCCGGCTGCATGAGGCGGCGGAGCAGGCCGCCGGCCGGATCCACGCCGAGGTCAGCCGACTCGGCGAGCGCGAGGCCGGCGAACTGATCGCCGACCTGGCCGAGGCGGTGGTCGAGCGCACCGAGTTGATCCGCGCCGACACCGAGCAACTTTCGATGCTGCTGCAACGCGCCCGGGCCGCCGTCGCCGCCCACGCCGGCGCTGAGGCCTGGGCCCCGCCGCCCGCCGAGGTCGAGCCGGCGTTCGCCGATCTCGAGCCGGGGTTCGCCGATCTCGAGCTGGGGTTCGCCGATGTCGAGCTGCCGCCCGTCGATGTCGAGCCGGCGTCCGTCGAGGAGCCGCCGGCGCGCCCGTGGACATGGCGCTTCTGGCGCCGCGGCCGCACCACCAAGGACGTCGTCCCGGAAGCGGCGGTGCCGCCACCCCCGCGCCTTCCGCGGCTCGATTTCTCGGCGCCCGGAGTGCCGGGCGTCGAGCGCCGCGATTACAGCTCGCCCGGTACCAGCCCGGTCCCCGAGGGCGTGCGGCTGATCGCCACCCAGATGGCTGTCGCGGGCGCGACCCGGGTCGAGGTCGAACGGCGGCTGCGCCGCCAGTTCGGCATCGTCGACGCCTCGCCCGCGCTCGACGAGATCTTCGGCTATGGATCGCTGACCTCGGCGGAGTCAAGGTAGGACCGGGCGCCCGTAGCTCCCGCCTCGGCCTTGAAGGGGAGCTTGCAGCGAGGCGTGCTTGCGATATCGGTTGCGGTTTTCCGCTCGCTTGCCGATAGAGCTTTCTGAGGATGGCATCATGGACGCAGCGATGACCGAATTTCGACTTCCGCCGCTTGCCGACGTCTCGGTCCGCGAGTCGGGGTCCGGGCGCGATCCGCTCGCCGAGATGGCTGAGCAGGTCCGGCTCGTCAACGATGCGGCGGCGAGCGCGGCCGATCGGGTCGCCGAGGCCGCCGAGCGGCTGCGCCAGCCCGGTGGAGACTTCCGGTCCGAGTTGCTCGCCGATCTGGGTTCATCGCTGGTCGAGCGCGTGAACGAGATCCAGGCCGAGTGCGAGCGGCTCTCGAGGACGCTCGAGCGGGCGACGAAGATCGCCCGCCGCGAGGACGCCGGCTCCCCGCGCCCGCTCCCCGCGCCTCCCGCGGTGCCCGAGCTGATCAAGCCCGCCGGGGTTTCGAACGGCCGGCCCACCGCCGCGCCGGTCGAGCCGGAGCCGGTCGAGACCGTGCGGGTCGAGGCCGAGCCGGTCGCGCAGCCGCTGCCGGCGCGCACCGACCGCCGGCGCGCTCCGGGCCAGAGCACGCCGGAGGGCGTCCGCCTGGCGGCGACGCAGATGGCGGTCGCCGGTTCGAGCCGCTGGGAGATCGAGCGCTGCCTGCGAATCCAGTTTGGAGTTCACGACGCCGACGCGGCGCTCGACGAGATCTTTGGCACGCGACAGAGCGAGGTTTGACAATGGCTTCCAACCCTTCCGACCAGCCGATGAGCGGCGTCTCGTCTGGCCTCAGCCGTTCGGTCAGCGAGGCGACGGACCGGATTCACGAGATCATCGACGCCGCCGAGAAGGTCGCGTCCGAGATCCGCACGGAAGCCGAGGTCGAGGCCCAGAAGTACCTTGCCGAGCGCCGTCGCGAGGCCGACCGCGCCGTCGAGGAGCGGACCGAGTCGCTCGACCGGCTGACGAAGACGCTGGCCGACACCGGCGAGCAGTTCAAGCATCAGGCGGAGCGCATGCTCGCGGAGCTCGAACGGGCGATCACCGACGCCCGGGCGGGCGTCTACCGCCACGGCGCGATCGCCGCGCTCGGGGACGACCCCGTCGAGGCGCCGGCGCCCGAGCCCGCTTCGGATCCGATCAGCTTCGGCTCCGGGCCCCTGGCCGAGGATCGTGAGCCGGTCGGGCGTGAGCCGCTGTCGTCGCTCGGCCCGGACGATGACCCGATCGAGCTTCCGTCGCTCGACAGCGAGCTGGTCCAGCGTGAGCACCCGGCCGAAGCCGCGGTCTCGGCCTACCCGGGCGTTGTCGATCGCTCCGCGGCCGATCAGCAGCCGGCGGCCGGCGCCGACCAGACCTCCGAGGCCCTGCTGCGGGCGACCCAGCTCGCGGTCACCGGCAAGGATCGCGACGAGATCGCCGACGTCCTGCGGACCGACTTCCCGGACGTCGACACCGAGCCGCTCCTCGACGAAATCCTCGGCTAGAACAACTCCGGCCACGTCCTCCGCTCCCGCCTGGAATAACTGGTCCGCGGCTACGCCGCGGACATTCCATGCTGCTCCCGCGTCCGGGCGTGCCGGGTGGGGACTTACGGGTCCTGCCAGTTCCGGTCGCCGGACGCGAACAGGCTGACGTCGCTCAGCTTCGCGAACACCGCCCAGCGTTGAGCGGCGCTGTAGAGCGGATGGCAGGCGGTCAGCACGAGCCGCTCGTAGCCGACGTCGTCGACGATCTCGGTCTGCTCCGGCTCGACGATCTCGTGCTTCTCGACCACGTACGTGAACGTGCCATAGGGCATCTCCAGCGTGATCTCGTCGCCGTCGGCGACCTCGTTGATGTGCCGGAACGGGGCCAGGTAGGTGGTCCGGTGCCCGGCGATCCCGATCGTCTTGCCCTGGCCGGGAAACGCGGTCTCGGGATAGTGGCCCGGCCCCTTCTGCAGGCTCGCGGTATCGGTCCCCTGGACGACGACGACGTCGACGTCGATGCTCGGGATCCGGATCCGGCCGATTCCCTGTCCGGTGGCCACGCGCTTCGCGAACAGGTCGGCGAGGGCCTCGGCCTGCTGCTCGACGTTCCGACCGCGGACGGCGCGCAGATCGGCGGGGGAGGGGAACTCCTGCTCGAGCTCGGCCAGCGAGTCCTCGGCCTGGCCCTGCTTGATCGAGCCGTAGACGGTTGACAGCGGCTCCTTCCAGGCGAGCGTCATCGCGACGTCGGCGGCGATCACGATCCCGGCCGTGATCAGGGCGACCGAGAGGATGTAGAGCAGCCGGCGCACCCGGCTAATGATCCCGGATCGCGATGACGGGTCGGATCAGCGGGTTCGCCGGGTGCGACGTGGCAGACTTGCCCGCCGATGACCGACGAGGCTCCGCGCATCGCCAGCTACCAGGCAGATCCCGCCGCGGTCGGGCGCGTCCTGCTGCTCTACTCGGGCGGGCTCGACACCTCGGTGATGCTGCACTGGATCCAGGAGCGGTATGGGGCCGAGATCGTCACCCTGACCGTGGATCTCGGCCAGCCCGGCGAGGACTGGGACGTTGTCGTGGGCAAGGCTCGCGACCTCGGCGCGAGCGACGCGATCCGCGCCGACGCGCGCGAGGAGTTTGCCCGCGACTACGTGTTGCCGGCGATCAAGGCGAACGCGCTCTACGGCGGCGGTTACCCGTTGTTCACGGCGCTCGCCCGGCCGCTGATCGCGAAGCTCGCGGTCGAGCATGCCCGTGCCGCGGGCTGCGACACGATTGCCCACGGCTGCACCGGCAAGGGAAACGACCAGGTCCGAATCGACGGAACGATCGCCACCCTGGCGCCGGAGCTCAAGGTGCTGGCGCCGGTGCGCGAGTGGAAGATGGGGCGCGAGGAGGAGATCGCCTACGCGCGCGAGCACGGGATCCCGATCAAGGGCGCCAACGAGGCGGCGGCCCCGTACTCGATCGACGACAACCTCTGGGGCCGGTCCTCGGAGGGGAGGGCGATCGAGGACCTCGACGAGCCCACCCCGGACGACGTCTTCCAGCTCGTCACCCGCCCGGAGCAGGCGCCCGACGAGCCGCAGCTGGTGCGGATCGGCTTCGAGGCCGGCAGGCCGGTCTCGGTCGACGGCGAGCGGCTCGGCCTGGTCGAGCTGATCGACCGGGTCGCCGACATCGGCGCCCGCCACGGCGCCGGGATCGTCGACCACATCGAGGACAGGATCGTCGGACTCAAGGTCCGCGACATCTACGAGGTCCCGGCGGCGGCGGTGATCCTGGCGGCGCACCGCGAGCTCGAGAAGCTGGTCTCGACGATCCACCAGAACAACTTCAAGCGCACGCTCGAGGAGAAGTGGGCATACCTCTGCTACGCCGGGCTGTGGCTCGAGCCCCTGCGCGAGGACCTCGACGCGTACATGGACTCCGCCAACGCCCACGTCACCGGCGAGGTGACGGTGAAGCTCTACAAGGGCTTGGCGACGGTGGTCGCGCGCTCGTCGCCGTACGCGCTCTACGACCGGGCGCTGGCCTCGTTCGGTGAGTCGGGCGGCGAGTTCAGCCAGGACGCCAGCCCGGGATTCATCGAGCTGTTCACGCTTCAGAGCCGGATGGCCCACCGGATCCGCAATCGCGAGGACGGGTAGGGTCCCGGCGATGACCTCCGCGATCTACGAGTTGATCGGCCGCATCGTCGTCAGTGCGATGTGGTGGCGGTTCCGCAGCCAGATCAAGATCGCCGGCGGGGTGATGGCGGCGCTGGTCGTCGTTGCCGGGTTCCTGGCCGCCAAGCGCGAGCCGCCCGAGGGCTGAGTTGGACCCCGAGCTCGGGGCGGCCCTGGGAAACACGGACCGGGCGTGGGTACTGGCGCGCCAGTTCGACCCTCGTTGGGGCGTTCACCGACTGCGCGGCCGGGCCGGAGGAACCCGCAGCGAGGAATCCGCCCAGCGGTGGGACGCCCAGTACGTCGAGAGGACCGACCTGTTCGAGCTCGATGGCGTCGAGAAGGAGCTCACGCGTTACCGGTTTCTTGTCGAGGCGCTGGCCGACCGCCCGCTGGGAAGGACGCTCGAGCTGGGGTGCTCGGTCGGCGTGTTGACCGCGATGCTCGCCGAGCGGACCTCCTCGCTGACGGCGACCGACATCTCCGAGGTCGTGCTCGAAGCGGCGCGGCAGCGGCTCCGCGAGGCCGGCCACGACCAGGTCGAGCTGCGTCAGGCAGAGCTACCGGATGGTGTGCCGGACGGGCCGTTCGACACGATCGTCGCCTCCGAGGTCCTGTGTTACCTGCGGGCGTTCGAGGCCAAGGAGTCGGGCGCGCGTATGGCCGCGGCGCTCGCGCCCGGCGGCAGATTGCTGGTCGCTCACACTCGCGGCTACTTTCCGAAGCACGCGATCTCAGCGGATCACGCGGCCCGTCTGGTGTCCCGGGCTCGAGGACTGCGACCCGTGAGGCGCTGGGGCGGGTCCGAACTGCGCGTCGACCTGCTCGAGCGGCCGCCAGGGCCCTCGAGCTAGCCCGCGCACTCCCAGGCGGCGGCGCCCGAGTCCGCCCAGATCTCGGCGGCGATACCCGTTTGCTCGCCCGGCGAAGCGTCTTGGGGATCTCCATCGCCGCCGTACAGGTCCCAGGTCGAGGGCAGGATCTGATACGCGCCGCCGGCGCCCGACGACGGGTTGACGGCCTCGAAGTTGCCGCCCGACTCGCACATCACGATCGACTCGGGGATCGCCCAGTCGCCGAACCATTCGGTGACCTCGCTCTGCGCCTGGCGGGCTGAGATCCGCTCCAGCCGCTGGACCTCGTCGGTCCACTGGCCGACCTGTGCCTGGAGGCTCGCGACCGCCGCCTGGCGCTCGGCACGCAGCGCGGCGAGCTGCTGGGCGCGCGCCTCGGCCTCGGCCCGCACCGCCGCGATCTGATCGCGGGCCGCCTCGATCTCGGCGTTGAACTCCTCGGCGCGCTGCTCCGCCTCCTCGACCGCTGCCAGCCGCCGCGAGACCTCGTTGCGCAGGCTCCGCACCCGCGCGACCAGCGAGGCGTCGGCCTCCTCGATCCGGCGCAGGTACTCGGCCCGCGTCTGGAGGTCGTCATAGCCATCGGCCTCGAGCAGGAGTGTGGTCGCGTCCGGCATCCCGCCGCGATAGATCGCGACCAGCCGGTTGGAGAGCACGCCCAGGCCCCGTTGGAGCTGCTCGCGGGCGGCGGCGAGGTCATCGCGGGTGGCGGCGACCTCGACCTCGAGCCGCGCCTCGCGCTCGCGTCCCTGCGCGAGCACGGCGCTGAGCTGGGCCTCGCGCTGGGCGGCGACGATCGCCTCCTGCTGGGTGGCGGCGAGCTCGGCGGTCGTGCTCTCGATCTGGGCGCCGAGCGCTTGCGCCTGGCCCTTGGCCCCCGCGATCCGCGAGTTGAGGTCGTCGATCGAGGGCTCGGCGCTGGCGACGGCCGCGCCCGCGGCGATCAGGCATGCGGCGATCAGGGTCGCGATCGGGACGCGGGCGGGGGGGCGGCGCCGCTGTTGAGGCGCCCGTTTGTTGGTCTTCGTATGGCCCATGTGACGGCGCCTACGGGGTTAGCTGACGGGCTCGCGCCGCATGGGTGGCGCTACGCGGCCGAGCCGCGATTCGCCCCTGGTGGCGAAGAGCAACGCCACCCTCGGGTCCCCCGATCCCCCGCAAAGACCGCATTTGCACGGCTTTTTGCAAGGAACTCGGCGAAGCGAGAGCCTAGCGGACCGTTAGGGTCCGGTGAGCATCGTGCGTGAGGGGTCCGCCGTTGCAAGAGAAGTTGCATCGTCCTGCACGCCGTCTTGCACCGAGCCCTGCTCGAGCTGCGGAGTCCAATCGGCGCGCCGGAGCGATACCGCGGCGTAGGCGAGCACCACCATCACGCCCGCGCCGGCGACCGCGTAGGCGAGTCGGGGCTCGAAGATAGCCGTGATCGCACCGCCGAGCAGGAAGCCGATTCCGGGCATCGCGCTCGCGAGCGCCTCGAGCAAGGCCAGCACGCGGGCCTGATAGGCGGCCCGGGTCAGCTCCTGGACGGCGGTTATCAGTGCGATCCACTCGACCCCGTTGCCGATCCCACCGAGCAGCGAGGCTGCGCAGGCGACAGCGAGCGTGGGTGAGACCGCGGTGGCGAGGTAGGCGATCCCGATCGCCAGGGTGGAGAAGAACAGCAGCGCCGGGAGGGGCAGCCGGCGCACGGCCACGAACGCGAGGCTGCCGATGACCATCCCGGCGCCCCAACTGGCGAGCAGGGCGCCGTAGCCGGCGTCGCCGGCGTCCAGGGTCGACTTCGCGAACACGACCTCGATCGGGATCACAAGCGAGAAGAAGATGAATGCGAGCGCCTGTGCGGCGAGCAGGCGGGCCAGCGCCGCCCGTTCGCGCACGTAGGCGAAGCCGCGGCGCAGGCGCGCCGTCCACCGGGCCTCCGGCTCCTCGGTGGGCGGCAGCTCGAGCCGCCGGGCGGCGGCGACGACGACCGCGACGGCGAGGAACGAGGCCGCGTCGGCGAGCAGGGCGGTTTCGACCCCGGCGCCGGCGACCACCAGCCCGGCGATCGCAGGCCCGCCCGCGGCCCCGACCGTGAAGGCGATGTTGAGCAGCGCGTTGCCCTCGCGCAGCTGTCCAGCGGGAGCGAGCACGGCGCTCGCCGCCGCCCTGGTCAGCGCCCGAGCAGCCGAAGCAAGCGAGCCGTCGAAGGTGGCGAGGACGAGCACGGCGACGAGGCTGAAGCTGTCAACGGTCAGCGCGAGGATGGCGAAGGCGACGCCCTCGACCGCGTACAGAGCGGGGAGAGTGATTCTGATCGGCGCGGACTCGAGTCGGGCGACGAGCGGCGGCCCGATCACGGCTGGTGCGAAGTGCATGCCGCAGAACAACGCGGCGACCGCCATCGGGCTGCCGGTCTGGTCGTAGACGAGGATCGCGAGCGCGATCTCGCCGAGCCAGTTGCCCAGCTCGTTGACGAGATAGGCGAGGCCCAGATTCGGGAATCCGGGGAGCCGCAGGGGCCGCAGCGCCGAGGCCATCGGGGCGAAGTTACTTCAGGCGCCGGACTAAGGCTCGGAGCGAAAGCTGCAAGAACTTGCCAAACGTGCAGGGGTGACTTGCAATATCCGTCCAACTTTGTAGGATTCGCTCAAGTTCGGAGTGGAGTGGGTTCTCAAGCCCCACGGTTATGGATCAGAGCCACAGGAAAGGGATTGCCGACATGGGCTTCCGCGGACGCTGAGCAACGCGAGCACACGCTTTCTTTCTTTGTAGACCGCGCCGCCCCCCGGCGTATCGGTGGGCGGCGTTTCTACGTCAGGAGTGGCAGCTACTCAGAGGGCGCGCTGACCAACGGTGGGCGTCGCCTTGACGTAGTCGTAGATGCGCTTGTCGAGCGCCAGCTCGGCCTCGAAGTCGGCGTCCTCGCCGTGGCGGTAGGCGAGGTCCTTGCCCGCGAGGATCGAGACCAGGACCTCGACGTAGCGGCCGTCGAGCTGGCTGCCGGAGACGCGCCGGAGCTCGACCACGGCGTCGTGTGAGCTGACCGGCTCGCGGTACGTGTCGCGAGCGGTCATCACGTCGTAGGTATCTGCGACCGAGACGATCTTCGCCAGCTCGGGAATCTGTTCGGCGCTCAGGCCGTGCGGGTAGCCGGTGCCGTCGATGCGCTCGTGGTGGGCGAGGATGATCTCCGAGATCGGCTGGTAGCCGTCGATCTGGGAGACGATCCGCGCGCCCTCGTACGGGTGGGCCTTGATCGCCTCCCACTCCTCGTCGGTAAGGCGCCGCCGCCCCGACTTGAGGATGTTGTCGGGGAGCACGAACTTGCCGATGTCGTGCAGCAGCGCCGCCGAGTGGACGAGCGCCTGGTCGTCGGCTGAGAACCCGGCCTCGGCGGCGATCTCACGGGAATAGCGGGCGACGGCGGCGCTGTGGCGGGCCGTCATCCGGTCGCGCAGGTCGAGCGTCCGCAACAGCGCCGAGAGCAGCGCGACCTGGAACCCGGCGAGCTGCCGGGCGCGTAGCTCGAGCTCGTCGGCGCGGTCCTGGGAGACGAGCAGCGCCCGGACGATGTACTGGAAGATCAAGATCAGGACTGTGAGCAGCCCGACGGCGACGGTCCCGGCCTGCACGTAGACGCCCGCGAACCCGAGCGCGAGGACGGCCGCGACGAACTCGGAGGGAAGCACCGGCAGCAGCCCGCGACGCACCTTCTCCATGAAGCCGGAGCGGTCGATGTAGCACGTGTAGCCCGCGATCAGCACGAAGTCGATGACGAGCGCGAGGATGAAGGCGCCGACGATCAGCAGATACCAACCGACGGTGCCGTCGGTGCTCGCGGTCGCGTCGGCGACCGCGTGGAAGACGACTCCGGCGATCAGCGGATACCAGGCGTACGTGACCAGGTTCAGCAGCAGCATGTGGCCGCTGTAGCGGTGCTTGACCCAGCCGGCAAGGATCGTCACGACGCCCATCAGTGCGGCTGGACCCGGGCCAAGCAGGACCGCGCCGAGAACGATCGTCATCAGGCTCGCCGAGATTGAGACCCGCGCGTCGCGGGTGTCGATCGCGATCAGGTCGCTGATGATCGAGAGGGCGGTCAGGGTCGCGAGCAACGCCAGGTCCCAGTTCGCGTCCTGCTCGGTCAGGATCGCGAAGACGACGGCCCCGGCAAGCGCGAGAAACTCGGCGCCGAGCACCCACTTTGTCGGTCGTTCGGTCATCGAAAGGGCGGGAGGGGGCGCTACCTCAGCTGGTGATCGAGTTGGCGTTGCGCCCGTAGTGGGGGACGGCGACTGTGTCCGGGCTCGGCTGCCGCATCGAAGCGAGGAACTGCTCGAGATCCTCGGGCGAGTAGCGGCGTTGGCCCCCCGGCGTCCGGTAGACGGGGACCAGGCCCTGGTCCGACCACTTGCGCAACGAGGCGGCGCTGACGCCGAGGAACTCGGCCGCCTCGCTGACGTTGTAGAACCTCTGGCTTGCTTCCATGTTCCCTTCTCGACTTGCTAGACCCGCCGCAAATTGCGGCAAACTTCAAACCGTCGATGCGCTTGGTAGCCGGACCCGACATCCCCTGCAAGTAGTTATCGGCAGGCACGCAAGGGATGTGCAGTTTCCGGATGGCCAACTTGTCCAGGCTTGTGCAAGTTGCGCAAATCGGGCCCAAACTTGCACGGGCTTACCGAGGGCTGAAGCGGCGCTACCGGGAAGCTCGCAGGCGAGCTCCGGCGCGGGCCGTCCGGGCCGTGGCGGGCTGTTGAAAGCGGCTTAGGAGAGCGCTGTGAGCAGCGCGTCGGTCGCCTCGTCCGGCTCCTGGCCGAGCGAGGGGACGCCGTCGCGGCCGGCGACCAGCCGCGCGGCGCGGTAGCCGTAGAGCCGACCGCTGGGGTCGCCGTTGCGCAGCGCCCGCAGCGGCTCGCCAAGCACGTCGAGGCGGGCCGCGGAGCCACAGATCACGACCGCGCTCGGCTCGAGCGCCCGGAGGGCGGTGCGGAAGCGGCCCTCGGCGAGCCCGGCGGAGAGCAGCAGCACGCGCAGGCCGGCCCGGCGCAGGAACAGCTCCAGCGCCTGGACCTGGACCGACTCGACGCCGAGCGGCGAGCCCGAGTCGAGTAGCAGGACGCCGTCCTCGCGGCTGGCGCCGGCGACCAGACGGCGGGCGCGATGCATCCAGCCGGTCGCCCAGCGACAGGCGTACTCGAGCTCGGCGTCGCCGTTCGGGCGGCGCTCCGCGAGCTCGAGAGCCGCCAGCAGGAGCTCGGTCACGCTGCGCTCGACCGACCGCACGGCGAGGCTCTCCTCGAGCTCGCGATCCGCGGCCGCTTCGTCGAAGCGATCGAAGCAGGCGACCAGGCGGGCCGGGGAGGCGGGTCCGCGTCCGCGCTGCCGGGCGACCTCGACGGCGCTCGAGATGTTCTGGGTCTCGCGCAGCGCCTCGCGCAGCGCCTCGACCTCGTCGAGCTCGTAGAGGCGGTGGTTGCCGGGGGTCCGGTGTGGTTGCGGGTAGCCGAGCCGCCGCTCCCAGCTGCGCAAGGTACTCGTGCTGACGCCGAGCATCTCGGCCGCTGCGTTGATCCTGATCCCACTCATCCCTGAAGTTCCTCGTCGGAAGCCGCGCCGATCTCAGCAGCTTTTGCAGGTCCTGACAAGTTTTGGAGCCCCGGCGCTAGGAATCTTGCAGGATCGCGTCGGAGCCGCCGGGGCTCCGCGCGACCGCGGCGCCCGACGCCTTTGCGGCGTAGATCGCTTCGGTGGCGCTCTCGAGCAGGCGCTCGGCGGCGAGCCCGTCGGCCGGACAGCCGGCGATTCCGGCGGCGACCGCGATCCGCGGGCCGTCGCGGCCCTGCGACTCGGCGATCAGGTTCGCGACCCGGCGGGCGACCGAGACCAGGCGGGCGGCATCCGTGTGCGGGGCGACGATCGCGAACTCGTCGTCCTCGACCCGGAACGCGAGGTCGACCTCGCGCAGCTGGCGGCGCACGACGGCGGCGACCGCCGCCAGGATCCGGTCGCCGGCCTCGCGCCCGTAGGCGTCGTTGATCCGGGCGAGCCCCTCGACGTCGACAAGCGCGATCGAGAACGGATGGCCGTAGCGGCGCTGCTCGGCGAGCAGCGCGGCCAGGCAGCGGTCGAGTTCCGCGGAGCCCGGGAGGCCGGTGATCGGGTCGGTTTCCCCTGGCGCGGCCCCGACCCGCCCGCCCGGAGCAACTCCCGCCACGTCCTCGGCTTCGCCTTCGGGCGTGCGGGTCGGGGCGGGGGACTCCCCGAACAGCTCGGAGAGCTGACGGGCGGCGGCGGCGAGCTCGGCCGGGCCGCGGGCCGGGTCGGAGAGGGCGGCCTGGATCGTCGTGATCAGCGAGGGCGCCTCGACCGCGATCCTGCTCAGCGGGAGGGTGCCGAGCTCGGCGAGCGGAGTGCGCTCGACCAGCTGGGTGATCCAGGCCTTGATCAGGCGCTCGCCGGCCTCGGCTTCGGGCGCGCTGCGGCCTGCGGATGAGCGGTCCACTGCAGGCGGAAGCTAGCCCTCGACCCGGTCGGCATTCGCGTTTACACTCGGCTGCGGGTTGATGATCGACGACAGAGCATCCGGTCCCCCGGGTGACGGCGGGGAACGCGTCGATCCGCCCGCCGGCGACGCGATCATCGGCGCGACGCTCGAGGGCCTGCGACGGGCGGCCGAGGAGGTCGAGCACGTCGCCGCGGTCGCCGAGACCCTGCAGCGCAGCCTGCTCCCCGAACGCCTCCCGGAGCTTCCCGGGCTCGGGATCTCCGCCCGCTACGTCGCCGGCAGCGCCGACGCCCAGGTCGGGGGTGACTGGTACGACGTGATCGCGCTTCGCGACGGTCACGCCGGGATCGCGATCGGTGACGTCGTCGGCCACGGGCTCGACGCCGCGGCGCGCATGGCGCGGCTGCAGAACGCGCTCCGCGCCTACGCGCTCGAGGGCCTGCGTCCGTCGCTGGTGCTCGAACGCATGAACGGCTTCGCCCGCGAGGTCTCCGGCGGGCCGATGGCGACCGTGCTCTACGGCATCGTCGACCCGGAGGAGGGCAAGCTGCGGCTGTCGACCGCCGGCCACCCGCCGGTGCTCGTCGTCGGTCCCGACGGCGACGCCTACTTCGCCGAGGGCCCGGCGGGCAGTCCGCTCGGGGTCGTTCCGTTTCCCTCCTACGAGGAGTCCACGATCCCGTTGCCGCCCGGCTCGACCGTGCTCCTCTACACCGACGGTCTGGTCGAGCGGCCGGAGGCGTCACTCGACGAAGGACTGGAGTGGCTGCGAGGCTTCGCCGCCGGCGTGCCCGGGCTCCCGGACGAGCTCTGCGGCGCCCTGCTGCAGGCCCGCTTCCGCGACGCGCCGCCACGCGACGACGTCGCGCTGCTCGCCGTCCGGCTGGAGCCGGTGGACGTCGAACGGATCGAGCTCACCCTGCGCGCCGAGCCCGAGTCGCTGGCGCAGATGCGGCGAGCGCTCGGGCGCTGGCTACGAGCCGTCGGCGCCGATGACGGCGAGACCTACGAGGCCCTGGTCGCCTGCGGCGAGGCGTCCGCGAACGCGATCGCCCACGCCTATCCGCCGGGTGAGGCCTCCTATGTCGTCGAGGGCCGCCGCGAAGAGGGCGCGGTCGAGATCAGGGTCCGGGACTTCGGCAGCTGGCGTGCTCCGCGGTCGGGCTCGCAGGGCCGCGGGATCGGGCTGATCGAGCAGCTGATGGACGAGGTCGAGATCGACCGGGGCCCGGCGGGGACGATCGTTCGGATGCGCCGCGCCATCGGACAGAAACAACCAGCGGAGGCGAGCGGATGAGGGATCGGATCGCAGGGTTCGAGTTCGAACAGCACGACTCGGTGCTCGTCGCCACCGTCGACGGCGAGATCGACAGCTCGAACGCGGCCGAGCTGCGCCTCGCGCTCTCCGAGCGGCTGCCGAGCGCGTCGAGCGCCCTGGTCCTCGACCTCTCGGCGGTCAGCTACCTCGACAGCTCCGGGATCCACCTGCTGTTCGACCTCGGTCGCCGGCTCGCCGCCCGCCGCCAGTCCCTGCGGCTGGTGGTCCCGGCCGGCGCCCCGATGCGCCGGGTGCTCGAGCTCTGCGCGATCGACACGGTCGCACCGATGGACCGCGAGCTGAACGCTTCCCTAAGGGCTCTGGCCGACGACGCGATCTGACGTCCTGCGGCTAACCCGCGCACGCCCGCAGGCGAAGCCGAGGACGTGGCGCGGCAGTTGTTCCAGGCGCGGGAGTTATTCAGCCGCGCCGAGCGCCCGACCACGACGCCTGGAAGCGCTGCATCGCGCGCTCGAGGCGACTGCCGACGTCTTCGCCGCCGGCGAGGATGATCTCGCCGACGCGGTTCGCGAACGCCTGCAGCAGCAGCATCTCGCTGCGGCCGATGGGCCGGCTCGCCCGTGCGGCGAGCGCGATCACGCCAAGGACCCGTCCGCCGCCGATCATCGGCGCCGCGAGCATCGCTCCGCGCGAGCCCTCGCTGCCGGGCGCGCGGACCAGCTCCGCCCGGCGCTCGAGCGCTGTGCGCCCAAGGGTGCCGTCGCCGAGCGCGACCTCTTCCGGCAGCTCGATCGGGGTCGTGCCGCGCTTGGCAGCGCTCACCCGGCGCAACGAGAGCCCGTCCTCGTCCGTGAGGTACACGGCGCCGCCGTCGACGTCGTATAGCGAGACGAGGCCGGCGAGCATCGTCGCCAGGCTCGGGGTCGGATCGATGGGGGTCGCGAGCACGGCGGGGGCGCTGATCGCCGCAGGCGTCAGATCCGCACTGATCTCGCGGCTCTGGAGCGCCAAGGCGACCGCCTGCGATCGCGTCGTGGCACCGAGCTTCGACATCGCGTTGCGGACATGGGTGCGAACGGTCTCCGGCGAGAGGACCAGCTGCTCGGCGATCTGGGCGCCACTCATTCCCTCGGCGAGGGCGCTGAGGATCTCGCGCTCACGCCTGGTGAGCGGAACGCGCCCCCCAGGTTCGTTCACCGCCGCCTCCTTGCTGCTCGATCCGAATCCGCTGGCATGTTGCCGCAACCTCCGGGAGCGAATGTACCACTCCCCAGTTTGAGGTAATGCATGGCCAGAAACCTGGTATTTCGCGACCAAAGATGTTGACGCCCTGCATTTGGCGGGCAAGATGTGAGTACTTACAAGCGCCGTAAGGGACTACGGCGCGACATTCACTCGCCGAGGCTGTAGCCGGGGCGGGGGGAAGGTGCGGATGGTGATCGGAGTCGTGACCTCGGTTGTGGGATGGGTCGACCGCGCTGGCATGCGGCTGACAACGCTTGCGCTGTTCGCATTCGCGCTGACGCCGGCGACGGCGGGCGCCGCCGACCCGACGACGCATCAGTACGCGTCGAGCCTCGACCAGGTCTCACAGGGCGGAGCCGCTGCCGGCCCGGGTAGCGGGGGCAGCGCCGGTAGCGAGAGCGTCACCGGCGGCCTGCCGTTCACCGGGCTCGACCTCGTCCTGCTGGCGGCGGTCGCGGCCGCGCTCGTGGTCGCGGGCCTGCTGCTGCGGCGGCGGCGCATGGACTCCGTGGAGGGCTGATCGGTGACAGCGGCTGAGCTCTGGGTCCAGCACCGCGGTACCCGCCACGGCCTGCGCGCGCTCGAGGCGCAGCGGATGATCAACATGATCGCGCTGCGCCTGGCGCCGTCGCTGGCGGCCGGGCTGATCGCCTACTCACACGTCGGCGAGCTCGGGCCGGCGGCGATCGTCTTCGCCGGCGTGCTCGTCGCCACCCAGGCGATTGAGCACTCGCAGCTGCCGTTGCACCTGCTGCCGGCCAGTCGGGTGATGCTCGGGCTGGCGGCTCCGGTCGTCGGGGCGGCCGCTGCGTGGCTGATCGGCGCCGCCGCGGGCCAGTCCTACTCGCTCGCCGAGTACGAGGCCGTGGTCCTGGGCTCCTGGCTCGTGATGGGGCTCGGCGCCTGGGTCAAGACCCGCGCCGGAGACGGCCTCCGCGCCCGGGTGGCGGTGATCGGGCCGCGCGAGTTCGCGGCCGACTTCGCGGCCGAGCTCGAGGCGGCCAACGTCCGCACCTACGAGATCATCGGATGGATCAGCCCGCAGGGCCCGACCGAGTACCGGCGCCTGCGCTGGCTCGGCCCGCTCGACGACGTCCGCCGCGCCGTCGTCAACCAGCGGATCGACCTCCTCGTCTGCGGCCCCGGCGATGCCGAGGGCGGCCGGATCGACGAGGTCTGCGCGGCCGCCGCCGAGGAGTGCATCGACCTGCAGGTGCGGCTGATCGCCGCCGGCCAGCTCTACGAGGAGGCGTTCGGCCACGTCCCGGTCGGGATGATCGACGCGGCCTGGTACCGCTACATCATGCATCCGCGGTTCCGCGCCTCCGGTCCGCACTCGAAGCGCGTCTTCGATCTCGTGCTCGGAAGCCTGATCTGCCTGCTCTTCCTTCCCCTCCTGCTCGTTGCTGCGCTCGCGATCAAGGTCTTCGACCGCGGTCCGATCTTCTACCGCCAGCAGCGCCTCGGCGAGCTCGGCGAGGAGTTCGAGATCCTCAAGCTGCGCACGATGCGCCTCGACGCCGAGGCCGGGGGCCCGCAGTGGGCCGAGGCGGACGACCTGAGGGTCACCAGGGTCGGGCGGATCCTGCGCCGCACGCACGTCGACGAGATCCCGCAGCTCTGGAACGTCCTGCGCGGCGAGATGACGCTGGTGGGACCGCGTCCCGAACGTCCCGAGATGGTGGCCGAGCTCGAGCGCCGTTTCTCCCATTACACCCGCCGTCACCTGGTGAAGCCGGGGATCGCGGGCTGGGCCGCGCTGCGCTGTGGCTACGCCGGCTCCGACATCGGCACGGCATGGAAGCTCTGCCATGACCTGTTCTACATCAAGCGCCGTTCGATGCTCGCCGACGCGCTGATCCTTGCCGAGACCGGGGTCGAGGTCTTCCGCGACGCCCACCGCGCGCTGCGCGCTCCGGACGAGCGCTTCCTGCTCGGCGAGGAATCGAATGGCTGAGGCGCTTGCCGACGCGACACCGCGCCCCACGCAGGTAGCCGGAAGCTCTCGGGCCCTGCTCGTCGTCGACGACCAGTGCGTCTGCATCGAGGCCAGCCTCGGCGCCTGCCGGATGCTCGGCGTCGGTCGCGCCGAGCTCGTCGGGCGGCCGGTCGAGGCGCTGCTCGAGCCGAGCTCGCGGGAGCGGTTCAGCCACGTCTGGAAGGCATTCCGCGGCGGCGGTGGCCACGCCGAGCCGTTCGCGCTCGAAGCCCCGGCGACGGTGGTCGAGGTGGGGGCGACCGTGACCGCGCACGTGCTTCCCTCCCGGCACCTGATCACCCTCGACCCGGCGTCCGCCGCTCCGCTCGCTCCGGAGGAGAACCACCCTCCGAGCCGCCGCTTCGCACCGTCGCCGGAGGCACCGCGGGCGCCAACCGCGCGCGAGCTCGAGGTGCTCGCCCTGCTCGCCGGCGGGCGGACCGACGGGCAGATCGCCACCCTGCTCGAGCTCTCACCCGCGACCGTGCAGACGCACGTCCGCAACGCGAAGGCGAAGCTCGGCGCGCGGACCCGCGCCCAGGCCGTCGCGATCGCGCTCCAGACCGGGCTGATCGAGCCGGCCCAGCCGTAGTCCCGGGCCGGCGCTGCGGCTCAGCCGGACTCGAGCGCTGCCGGGTCGACCCCGAGCCGCGTCGCGAGCGCCTGGATTTGGGCGTCGAGCGGGTTGAGCTCGAGCGCGACCCTGATCTCATTGCGGGCCACGGCGGGGTTCGACCGCGCCTGCAACTCGGCGAGCAGGTAGTGCGCCGCCCACTCCTCGGGCCGCTGGTCGACGGCCTCGCGCAGGGCGACCAGGGCGCGCTCGCGATCGCCCGCGGCACGCGCAATCGCCCCCTCGGCGAGCAGGGGGGTGTCGGTGAGCGCGTTCAGGCGCCGCGCGTTGTCGAGGTCGTCGTAGGCCCGCGTGAGGTTGGTGCGCCAGCTCGCATACGCGTCGTTGACGTAGCGCTCCGACAGCCAGGGTGGGATCGCGCTCACCGCGAGGACCGCGAGCCCGCCGATCAGCCAGCCGCGCCAGGAGCGGGTCGAGCGGCGGTGCAGGGCCCTGATCGCCGGGGCGCAGGCGGAGCCCGCCAGGGCGATCACGGGAGCGGTGATCGCCGGGTAGGCCCAGAACCAATCGACCGAGGCGTGCACGAGCCAGTAGCCGCCGCTGGCGAGCGCGATCGCGCTCAGGGTCGCAGCCGACGGCCCCAGCGTGCCCGCGCGGACGACCCCGATCGTCATCGCGACCAACGCCGTGACCAGCAGCGCAAGCCCCGGGAGGCCGAGCTCCGAGAGCGCTTCGAGCTCGACGCTGTGGGCGTCGCGCAGGTTCTGCGTCGGGGTCTCGCGCTCCCGCAGATAGGCGTACTGGAAGCCCCCGGCGCCGTCGCCGAACAGCGGGTCCGACGCCGCCTCGTCGAGCGCGACACGCCAGATGTCGTAGCGGTCCGAGCCGGCGTTGAAGGTGAACCTGCTCGACTCCCCGGAGAGGTCGGGGCTGCCGCCCTCGCGGAACTCGTCGGCGCGATCGCCGAGCCAGTGGACCGGGTCACCGACCGCGGCGACGAAGCCGACCGCAAGCACCGCCACGGTCGCCGCGAGCGCGACCGCGACCCGGCGGTTGGAGTCCCCGGTGTGGCTACCGAGGCCCGGGATCCGGTCCTCGAACCGCGCGCAGACGGCGCCGAGCCCGGCCCCGGCGATCGTCGTCAGGAGGGCGATCAAGCCGGCGCGGTGCATCTCGTCGAGCACCGGGGCGCCGAGCCCGCCATCGGCGGCGTCGAACAGGGAGGTGAGCGCCGGGATGATCGCCAGCGCCGGCAGGGCCACGAGCCCGAGCCAGCTGATCGCACGGACGCGGTAGGGAGAGGCCAGCGTGTAAACGACCAGGGCCAGCGCCATCGCCGGCATCGAGCCGCGGCTCTGGGCGAGCAGGAAGAGGTCGATGCACAGCGTCGCCGTCCCCGCGGCCGCCGCCCGAATCCGCCAGTCGAGCGCGCGGTCGGCGGCCAGCCCGAGGGCGGGGAAGAGGGCGATTCCGAAGAACGCGGCCTCGGCGTTGCGGTAGCCGAGCGGAAACTCGAGCGTTCCCGCCCGTTCGAGCACCGCGGCCGGCGAGCCGCTGGTCGCGAGCGTCACGGCGGTGATCAGTCCGGCGAACGCGGCGGCGGCGGCGAGCGGGACGAGCGAGAGCTTCAGCTGCGGCCCGAGCAGGTTGCACAACGCGAGCCCGAGCCCGAAGGCGAGCGCGTAGACGAGCACGCGCTGGCCGTCTCCGACCGCGACGTCGGGCGCCGGGCTCCACAACGCCGACAACAGCGTCCAGATGCCGAGCGCGGTGAGCGCGGTGATCGTGACGACCACCGGTGGCGAGAGCCCGAGGTCGACTCGCCAGGGCGCGGAGCGGACGAGCAGCAGGGTGGCGATGCAGAGCACGATCGCGCCCGGCAGCAGGACGACGCCGAAGTAGGCGCCCTTCTGCCACGCCCACCACGACCAGACGAACGAGAGCACGGCGAGCGCGAGCCAGGCCGCCGGTTCGAGCCGCGGGGTCTGGCGCGCCATCATTTCAAGTTAGACAATGCGACTGGTTGCATTCACGCCCGAACATCGGCTCGCAAGCCGTCGTCCGGGAGGGCTCTGCGAAGGGTCTTGCAGCGGGCGGAATCGGCATCGTCCCGGCGAAGCCAGTCGCGCGGAGCGGCGAGACCGGTCTGGTAGTGGACCATGGAGAAGAGCTGATGGAAAGAGTAGGCAACGGCGAGGAGCGCTTCCGCACCGCCGCGGAGCACGCTCGTGAAGAGTTGATGCGCCAGCTCGGCGGCGAGGCCGAGCGGCTCGACCGCGAGCTGGTCGAGCTCTCCGAGCAGATGACGGTGAGCGCCGCCCGGGTCGCCGAGGAGCGGGTCGAGCGCGAGATCGAGCGCCTCGAGCGCGCTTCCGCGAGCCTCTCCCACGAGCTTCACCGGCGCCTGAACGAGGGTGCCGAGCAGTTCCGCGCCGTGCTCAGCGAGCAGTTCGAGGCGAGCGGCATCGAGCTGCGGACCCAGAACGCACGCTCGCTGATCGAACTCGCCGAGGCGATCCGCCGCGAGGTCGAGCGCGACTACCGCGGCCGCGGCGAGCAGGTCGAGCAGGAGATCTCGGGGCGCCTCGCCGAGCGGCTCGAGCAGACCGACACGCTCCTGCGCACCCGCCTCGAGCGGGCCGTCACCGATACGCAGCGGCGGGTCGAGGAACAGCTCGAGGCCAGGCTCGCGCAGACGTCGGGGATGATCGGGGGCGAGATCGAATCGACCCGCAGCGACCTCCAGCGGCGGATCGCGGCGATGGTCGACGAGTCGGTCGAGCAGCTGGCGGCGCGCGCCGCCGAGGGCCGGCGTGAGCTGGCGACGGAGATCGAGGTCTCGATTACGGCCGCCGAGGCGCGCCTCCACGAGCGGCTGGGTACCGCGACGGCCGCGACTCGCGGCGAGATCGGCAGCGAGATCGCCTTCCGCCTCGATGCGCTCGAGGAGCAGATCACCCGGCGGGTCGAGGCCGAGCGCGATCAGGTCCTGCACCAGCGCAAGGAGGCGATCGCCGCGATTCGCGACGAGCTCCGTGACGAGATCGCGAAGCAGATCAGGAGCGTGCGTGAGCAGACCGACGCCGGGATCGACGCCCGCCTGCGCGACGGGCTCGCGAGCGTCTCGAATCAGCTGTCCGAGCAGCTGCGCGCCGTGGTCGGGAACGAGGTCGAGGCCGTTCGCCAGCGGCTCATCGAGGGCGTCGAGACGGCGACCGCCGAGCGCGGAGAGCGCCTCGATTCCGAGCTGAGGGCCGCCGTCGCCGCGGCGACCGCCGAGCTCGGCCAGCGGATCAACGGCTCGCTCGAGGGGTTCGAGCGAGAGCTCGACGCGCGCCTGGACGAGCGCGGGGCCGCGATCGAGCGCGCGATCGCCGGCCGACTCGAGACCGAGCTTCAGAGCTACCGAGAGACGCTGAACACCGAGTTCGCGGCCCAGCGTGAGCGCGGGCAGGCCGCCGTCCGCGAGACGCTCGAGGGCGAGCTCGAGCGGGCCGAGGACCAGGTCAATCAGACCGGGGCCGAGGTTGCCCAGCGGGTTGGCGACAGCGTCACCGAGCGGGTGACCGACGCTGCGCAGCGGGCGACCGAGGAGCAGCGCGCGGCGGCCGAGGCGAAGCTGGCCGAGGCGGCGGCTGCCCGGCGGGCGGAGATCGAGCGCCAGGCCGAGCAGGCCCGGAACGAGATCTCGGAGCACGCCCAGAACGCCCTGACCAGCAAGATGCGCCGCCACGAGCTGAAGCTGGCCCGCGAGGACCGCGAAGAGCGGATCAGGGCCGCCGAGGAGCGGATCGAGGCCCATGCCAAGCGGGTCGTCGAGCAGGCCCGCACCGAGGCCGACTCCCAGCGCTCGGCCGACCTGGCCCAGCTCCGCGACGAGGTCGGCGCGCTGCGGGGCGAGGCGCGCGGCGAGGTCGATCGCCTCCGCAGCGCGGCCACCGCCGAGGAGACGAAGCTGACCGCCCGCGCCGCCGACGCCGAGGCCGGCCTCGCGCACCGGATCGACGCCTCCAGCGAGCAGCTCGCGCGCAGCGCCGACGCGGCGGAGCGGCTGATCGGGTCACAGGCCGAGATCTCGGAGCGCGCGCTTGCCGCGCAGGGCGAGGCGGTCACCCGGGCGCTCGCCGAGCAGGCGGGCGCGACCGAGCGCCGGATCGAGGAGCGGGCCGAAAGCGCCGAGCGCACCGTCACCGAGACCGCGAAGGGCTCCGAGCGGCTGATCACCGACCGGGTCGCGGTCTCCGAGCGCCAGATCGCCGATGCGGTCAGCTCCGCCCGCAACGCGCTCGACAACATCGCCGAGGAGCTGCAGCGGCGCGCCGACAGCGATGCCGAAGCCGCCGAGCGGCGGCTCGCCGAGGCGGCTCAGACTCACGAGGCGGAGCTCGAGACCAAGCTGCGGGCCGAGGTCGGCGCGATGGTGATCGAGGCGCGCGCCGAGCTGATCGCGCTCCGCGACGAGCTCGGCCGGGTCGGGGGCGACATCCGCACCGCCGCGAGCGCCGCCGAGGAACGGATCTCGCAGACGGCCAGGATCGCCGAGGCGACGGTCTCCACCCGCGCCGAGAGCGCCGCCACCGAGGCGATCCGCGACCTGACCGCGAGCGCCAACGACCTCTCGCAGCGGATCGAGCGGCAGGCGAGCACGCTCGAAACGCGCGACCGCCTCGAGCGCCTCCTGGCCCAGCTCGCCGCCGCCGATCAGCGCCTGCGCGAGTCCGACCAGCGGACGGAGACCGCGCTCGGGCACCTGCGCGCGGTTCCGGACCAGGCCGAGACCTGAACCGAAACTTTCACGAACTTGGCAAAGGCTCCGGCCGGTTCCGACGACGTGGGATAAGTCAACTCGATGTGGAGGCGAAGGAAGAGCGAGGCCGGCGCCGCGCCGGGTGACGGCGCGCCCGCGCCGCCCGAGCATGACCTCGCACCCCTCGGGCCCGAGTTCACGAACCGCATCGACGCGATCCTCGGCGACGTCCGGGAGGAGGCCGACCGGATCCTCGACGAGGCTCGCCGCAAGGCGGAGGGGACGACCACCGACATCGACGAGGCGCTCGCCTACCGCCGCCGCCGGCTGCTCGAGCTCTACGAGACGCTGATCGCCCGCGCCGAGCTGGTCCTCGCGAGGCTCGACGACGTCGAGCTCGGGCGCGAAAGCCTCGGCCGGATGATGCGGGCGCTCAGCCAGGCCGCGGACGAGCTCAGCGGCGAGCTGGACGCGCCGGCCTCGCGGGATCGCCCTACATATGAGCGATCCGGCGCAGCTGGCCCGGGCGCAGCAGCGAGATCAGAGTCGACTCTGAGATCGCCACCAGACCACCCTTCTTGACCTCGACCCGGCCGCCGGTCGTCAGCTGCACGGCGCGCGAGAAGTCGGGCTCGTGGCCGACCAGGAGCACGGTCCCGCGCTCGGCGGCGAGCTCGATCGGGTCGAAGTCGCCGCCCCTCAGCGCCTCGCAGATCTCGGGCTCGATTCCGATCGCCTCGCACGCGATCCGCGCGGTCTGAAGCGCGCGGAGCTTGGGGCTCGTCAGGCAGACCTCGATCCCGGCGTCGAGGGCCGCCAGCGCGACCCCGGCGGCCACCGCCTGGCGCTCGCCCTTCGGCGTCAGCGGGCGGGACGCGTCGTCGTCGGCGTGGCTTTCGGCGTCGCCGTGTCGGAGCAGCCAGATCACCCCTGATGATCCTCGCAGCTTGCGGAATCACGCGCCGGTGGCATCTGGCCCGCTTGCGATGATCGCTCGGTGAGCGTCGTCCACCTCCACGTCCACAGCGAATACTCGCTGCTCGACGGTGCATGCAAGATCGTCAACAAGGGCGCCGACAAGGTCGACCGGGGCCTCGCCGCGCGCGCGGCCGAGCTCGGGATGCCGGCGCTGGGGCTCACCGATCACGGGGTGATGAACGGCGCCGTCGAGCACTACAAGGCCTGCCGGGACCACGGGATCAAGCCGATCCTCGGGCTCGAGGCCTACCTGGTCGACGATCGCCGCGCCGAGGGGCGGGTCGAGCGCAATCACCTCACCCTGCTGGCGGCCGACGACGCCGGGTTCCGGAACCTCGTCAAGCTGACCTCTGCCGGTTTCCTGGAGGGCTTCTCCCGCGGCAAGGCGAACGTCGACATGGAGCTGCTCGCCCGGCACGCCGAGGGCGTGATCGCGCTCACCGGCTGCCTGCAATCGCGCTTCTGCCGCCGTCTGGTCGAGGAGCGTCCCGCCGACGCACGCGCCCACCTCGACGACCTGGTCCAGGTCTTCGGGGCCGACGACGTCTACTTCGAGGTCCAGGAGAACGGGATTCCCGAGCAGGCGAAGGCGAACGACGGGATCGCGCGCTACGCCCGCGAGCTCGGCCGGCCGCTGGTCGCGACCGCTGACGTTCACTACCTCCACCGCGAGGACTACAAGAACCACGCCGCGTTGCTCTGCGTGCAGACGAAGTCGACGCTGGAGCAGCCGAAGCTGACCTTCGACACCAACGAGTTCTTCCTGAAGGACGCCGCCGAGATGGAGAAGTCCTTCCAGGCATGGCCCGGAGCGGTCGCGACGACGCTCGAGATCGCCGAGCGCTGCAACGTCGAGATCGAGCTCGGCAAGCTGCTGCTGCCGCGCTTCCCGACCGCCGACGGCGAGGACCCGCGCGACATGCTGCGCCGCCTGGCGACCGAGGGGCTTGCCCAGCGCTACGGCGACCCACCGCCGGCGGAGGCCGTCGAACGGCTCGAGTTTGAGCTCGGGGTGATCGCCGAGATGGGGTTCGACTCCTATTTCCTGATCGTCTGGGACTTCGTCAGCTTCGCGAAGCGCAACGGGGTCGCGGTCGGGCCGGGTCGCGGCTCGGCGGCGGGCTCGATCGTCGCCTATGCGCTGCGGATCACCGACCTCGACCCGCTCGCCAACGACCTGCTGTTCGAGCGCTTCCTGAACCCGGCGCGCAAGTCGATGCCGGACATCGACATCGACTTCTCGGTTCGCGGCAGGGAGCGCGTGATCCGCTACGTGCAGGAGAAGTACGGGCGCGGGTCGGTCGCCCAGATCATCACCTTCGGCAAGATGGCTCCGCGCGCGGCGACCCGCGACTCGGCCCGCGTGCTCGGCTACGACTACGCGACCGGCGACCGGGCGGCGAAGCTGATCCCGGAGCCGATCATGGGCCGCAGCCCGAGCTTCGAGGAATGCCTGAAGCCGGGCCAGGAGCTCCGCAAGGTGGTGGACGCCGACGGCGACGTCCGCAAGATCGTGGAGGTCGCCCAGGGGCTCGAGGGGATCGTCCGCAACAACTCGATCCACGCCGCCGCGGTGGTGATCGCGGACCGGCCGCTGGACGAGATCGTTCCCCTCCAGCTGGCGGAGGACCGCGGCGCCCCGGCCTCCAACGGCGCCAACGGCAAGCCCGAGCGCTCGTACAAGATCGTCACCCAGTACTCGATGGGGCCGATCGAGGAGATCGGCCTGCTGAAGATGGACTTCCTCGGGCTCCGCAACCTCGACGTGATCGAGGACGCGGTGGAGATCATCCGCCGCTCGCGCGGCGACGAGGTCGAGATGGAGTCGATCCCGCTCGACGACGCCAAGACGTATGAGATGCTCGCCCGCGGCGACTCGGTCGGCGTCTTCCAGCTCGAGTCGGAGGGCATGCGCGAAGCGCTGAAGCAGATCCGCCCGACCGAGTTCAACGACATCGTCGCGATCGGCGCGCTCTACCGGCCGGGCGCGATGCGGTTCATCCCCGACTACGCCCGCGGCAAGCGCAACCCGGGCTCGGTCACCTACCAGGATCCGCGCCTGCGCCCGATCACCGAGGAGACCTACGGCTGCTGCATCTACCAGGAGCAGCTGATGGAGATCGCCAAGCAGCTCGGCGGCTTCACCCCGGCGGAGGCCGACGACCTGCGCAAGGCCGTCGGCAAGAAGAAGCGCGACCTGATGGCGACGATGCAGGGCAAGTTCATCGACGGCTGCGCCGCGTCAGGGACGGCGCACGCGGTCGCGAAGGACCTGTGGTCGCTGATGACGGCGGCGGCCGACTACAGCTTCAACAAGAGCCATGCGGCCTGCTACGCGCTGATCTCCTACCGCACCGCCTACCTGAAGGCGAACTACCCGGCGGAGTACATGGCCGCGGTGATCTCCTCGGTCATGTCGACCAAGGACAAGGTGCCGTTCTTCGTCAACCGCTGCGAGGAGATGGGGATCGAGGTGCTGCCGCCCGACGTGAACTCGTCCGATCACGGGTTCGTCGTCTCGGGCAACTCGATCCGCTTCGGCCTCGATGCGGTCAAGAACGTCGGCCACGCCGCGGTCGAGACGATCATCGCCTCGCGCGCGGACGAGGGCTCGTTCGGGTCGATCTGGGACTTCTGCGAGCGCGCCGACTCGCGGGCCGTCAACAAGCGGGCGATCGAGTGCCTGATCAAGTGCGGGGCGCTCGACTCGACCGGCGACTCGCGCAAGGGCATGCTCGAGGCGCTGACCGCGGCCCAGTCGGCGGGCCAGAAGGCCCAGGAGGACTCGCGCCGCGGCCAGGGGTCGATCTTCGACCTCTCCGGGCCCGAGGAGGCGCCGGCGGCGTTCTCGGCGCCCGCTCATCCACCGGTCGCTGCCGACGAGTTCGACCAGCGTGAGCTGCTGCGGCTCGAGAAGGAGACCCTCGGGACGTTCGTCTCCGCGCATCCGCTCGGTGAGGTCCGCGAGGCGCTGCGAGCGCGGGTCGAGCGGCCGCTGGCCGACGTCCCCTCGATGTCCGACGGGGCGTGGGTGACGGTGGGCGGGATCGTCGCCGAGGCGAAGAAGGTCCGCACCCGCCGCGGCGGCTACGTGATGTTCGCCGCCCTCGACGACCTCGAGGGACGGCTCGAGCTGTTCGTCCGCGATGCCGCCTCGGAGGTTGCCGAGGTGATCGAGGTCGACCGCGTCGTCGTGATCCGCGGGCGGGTCGACAAGGGAGAGGCCGGCAAGCTCAGCCTCGTGGTCCACGAGGCCGAGGACTTCGAGCCCGGAGCGGACGAGGTCGCGGCCGCGAGGGCGAAGGCAAGCCAGGTCGCCGGTCCGCTCATCCTGCGGATCAACGCGACCGGGTTCGGCGCCGGGCTGATCGAGGAGCTGAAGTCGCTGTTCGGCGATTTCCCGGGCGAGAACGAGGTCCTGCTCGAGATGAGCACGCGCGAGGGCGTCCGCCGGCTGCGCTTCGGCCCCGACTACCGGGTCGCCCCGTCGCCGGCGCTCCGCGCTGAGCTCGATCAGTTGTTGGGCCCGGCGGCCCTCGCCGCCTGAGCGGCGATAGCCGGCGCATCGCTGCGTCATCGGTCGCTCGCGTGCGGAGCACACGTCGCGACCTGCTTCCTTGCGCTGCTTGGCTCTTCGCCGCTCACCTGAGCGGCGATAGCCGTCGCCCGGCAGCGTCATCGGTCGCTCGCGTGCATAGCACGCCACGCTCCCTGCTTCCTTGCCGGGCTTGGCTCTCGCCGCTCACCCTGACCGCCGCTCTCGAGTCATAAGATTCGTTCGTGGCGTTGCTGAAGACCACGCGGGCCAGCGAGTGCCGGCGCTGTCGCACCTTCTGCGACAAGCTGATCGAGCCGCGGGGATGTATCGAGCTCGGGTGCCGCTACCTTTACTCCTATGAGGATCAGCTCACAGGGGGTCGCTACATGGGCTGCATCCGCAAGGTCTTCCGGGCCGAGATCGACGTCGACATGTTCGAGCTCGCGGAGGCCGAGGGCGGCTACGGCGGGATCAAGATGTCAGGCGATCCGCTGCCCCAGTGCCAGTTCCGCGTCGAGCCCTCGTACGAGGGTGACGGCGACTCGTTCGCGTGCGTGAACCCGCGCTTCTTCGATTGCACGGACGACGGCCCGGAGGGGATCCGGGCCTTCGATCTGCGCAACGCGCTCGAAGACGCCGCCTGAGCCGACCCGGTCCGGGTCACGTAAACGCCCCTGTTTGCCGATACGGCAGGCATACGTCTATGCCTGGATTCATGAACAAGGGGGGCGCTCGGATGAGCGCACTGCCCGCGCAGCGCACGCTCGACTTCGCCTGCCTCGAGGTCGCCCCGGCGCTCGTCGCCGGCGCGGTCGCGCTCGGTCACCTCGACGTCGGCGCCGCGGCGCTGGTCGCGGTCGGCGTCTTCACCTTCTCCTGGGCGCTCGGCAGGGGCGCATATCCGCTGCACCTGATGCCGCTCGGGGGCGCTCTCGCCCGCGGGCTGGCGGTGCTCCTCGGCGTGATCTGCGCCTGGCTGGTCTCCCTGACCCTGGCGCCGCTGGGGGCGGGCGAGCTCGTCGTCCCTCTGCTCGCCGCCTGGCTCATGCTCGGCTTCGGGATCGGCCTGACATCGAGCCTGGAGCCGAAGCTCGCGATCCGCGTCGCCGTGATCGGCTCGCCGGAGCTTTCGGGGGCGCTCGGAGCCGAGCTCGAGCTGCTCGAGCTGCGGCGTTGGAAACTCGTCGGCTGGATCGACTTCACCGATGACGGCATGCCCGGGAGCGAGGACGGCCCGCCGGCGCTCGGCTTCGCGTCCTCGATCGAAACGATCGTCGCCGAGCACGACATCGACCTGCTCGTGTTCGGCGTCCGCGAGTCCGAGCGCCACGCCGGCGAGTGGCTCGGCGTCGACTCGCTGACCGCGCTCGAGCGGGTCGTTGAGGTCTGCGTCGACCTCGACCTCCGGGTGATCGGAGCCGACCAGTTCTTCGAGCAGAACTTCGGGCACGTCCCCCTCGCGGCGATCAACGCCGCCTGGTTCCAGTACGTGATCCATCCGCGCTTTCACGCGACCCCGCCGGGGCGCAAGCGCGTCTACGACTTCGTCTTCGCCTGCGGGATCGCGGTCGCGCTGACGCCCCTCTTCCTGCTCGCGATGCTGGCCGTGAAGCTGTTCGGCGGGCCGGGGCCGATCTTCCACGTCCAGCGCCGTGTCGGCGAGGGGGGCGAGGAGTTCACGCTGCGCAAGCTGCGGACGATGCGCGTCGACGCCGAGGCGGAGGGGACGCCCGCGTGGTCGGGCGTCGAGGACCCGCGCCAGACTCGGGTCGGCCGCATCCTGCGCCAGACCCACATCGACGAGATGCCGCAGCTCTGGAACGTGGTCAAGGGCCAGATGTCGGTCGTCGGCCCACGACCGGAGCGACGCGAGTTCGTGCAGAAGCTGGAGCACGAGCTGCCGTTCTACGACCGCCGGCTGATGGTCAAGCCGGGGCTGACCGGCTGGGCGCAGGTCAGCTGCGGCTACGCGGGCAGCAAGGCGGGGACCGCGTGGAAGCTCTCCTTCGACCTCTATTACCTCAAGCACCGCTCGCCGATCTTCGACCTGCTGATCGGCGTCGAGACGCTCGCCGTGCCGTTGCGCGACCTGCGCCGGCCACCGGTGCGCGGCGCCAACGCGCTGGTCCTCCCGCAGCACCTGCGCGATGCGGCGCCGTCGCTCGAGGTGCCGGACGCGGCGCCCACCGCACCCAAGCCCGCGACCGTCAACCTCGCTCAGGCGCGGAAGCGGTAGCCGACCCCGCGCACGGTCTCGAACCGGTCCTGGCCGAGCTTCTTGCGCAGGTAGCCGACGTAGACGTCGACCACGTTCGACCCGGGGTCGTAGTCGTAGCCCCAGACCCGCGCCAGCAGCTGCTCGCGGCTCAGCACCTGATTCGGGTGCTGCAGGAAGGTGCGCAGGAGCTCGAACTCGCGCGCGCTGAGCTCGACCGTGGCGCCGGAGACGCTCGCCCAGCGGGTGCGCAGGTCGAGCGCCACGTCGCCGATCCGCAGCTGGGCCTCCTCGGTCGCCGGCGCGTCGCCCCGGAGCTGGACCCGGATCCGCGCGACCAGCTCGTCGAAATGGAACGGCTTCGGCAGGTAGTCGTCGGCCCCCGTCTCCAGGCCCGCGACCCGGTCGTGAGGATCACCGCGCGCCGTGAGCACGATGACCGGGATGCGCTGGCCGGCGGCGCGGAGCTCGCGCAGGACCTCGAGGCCGTCCTTGCGGGGCAGGCTGAGGTCGAGGATCAGGAGGTCGAAGTCGTCGTCCGTGGCCAGCGCCTGGGCGCTGAGACCGTCGCCCACGGTCGTCGTCGTGAACCCGCTCGCCCGCAGGCCCTTCTCGAGGAACGAGGCGAGCCGCACCTCGTCCTCGGCGATCAGGATCCGGCTCACCTCACGGCGACGAGGCCGGGAGGACGATCGTGAAGGTCGCGCCGAGCCCAGGCCGTGAGTCGAGCTCGACCCGGCCGCCGTGAGCCTCGGCGATCGCCCGCACGATCGAGAGCCCGAGCCCGAGCCCGTCCGAGCTCGTGTCCGCGCGGGCGTAGCGATCGAAGATCCGCTCGCGGTCCTCCTCGTTGATCCCGGGCCCGTCGTCGCGGACCCAGAGGCGGGCACCGTCGCCGATCAACGAGCTGCCGAGCCAGATCGCCTCGCCCTCGCGGGTATAGCGGACCGCGTTCTCGGCCAGGTTCATGATCGCCTGCGTGAGCCGCTGCTGGTCGGCGACGACGATCCCGACGCCGGTGCCGTCGAGGCGCCAGTCGCGATCGCCGAGGCTGCGCGCCTTCGCGAAGAGGTCGTGCGTGAACAGGTCGAGGTCGACCGGGCCGGTCCGCAGGAAGTCCGGCTGCGGCGCCTTCGCGAGCAGGAGCAGGTCGTCGACGTAGCGGCTCATCTGGTCGAGCTCGTCCTGGATCACGAGGATCGCCTCCTCGCGCTCCTCGGGCGAGTCGCCGAGCGTCTCGAGGTGTCCGCGAATCACCGTGATCGGCGTCCGCAGCTCGTGGCTGACGTCGGACAGGAAGTCCTTCTGGTTTGCGAACGCGATCTCGAGCCGGGCGACCATGTTGTTGAAGGTGCGGCCGAGCTCGGCGATCTCGTCGTTGCCGCGGACGGGGATCCGGCCCGAAAGGTCCGTCTCGGAGATGTTGCGCGCCGTCCGGGAGAGCGCCTCGAGCGGCGCGATCGCTCGCCCGGCGGCAAGCCAGATGAACAGCGAGGCAAGCAGGAGGACGACGATCGAGACCCCGATCGCGATCCGCACCGCGCTCTCGACCTGGTCGCGCTCGTCGGCGGTCAGCGAGGCGGCGACCAAGACGCCGTGCGACTTCCCGATCGAGACCGGCACGGCGACGTAGCGCGACTCGCCCAGGGGGGTGTCGAGCGTCCCGGTGGTCGGCGCGGTCGTGGTCGCGAGCGACCCGTACGCCTCGCCGAGCTTCGCCTGGCCCGGCTCGGCGACCTCGGCCCGGTAGAGCTCGCCGTTGATGAACGTGACCAACACGCCGTCGGCCGGCGCCGCGATCTGACGCAGGTAGGTGTCGAAGAGCTGTGAGACGCCGCTGAACGGGCGGCCGTCCGGGGGCAGGCCGGCCTCGGAGACGTCCTGCAGGGAATCGAGGTCACGGACCAGCTCCTTCTCGACCTGGTCGCCGATCCGCGACAGCAGCACCTGGCGCAGCACGAGCACCGACGCCGCCGTGGACAGAACCAGAAGCGCGAGGAACGAGACCAGCACCCGGGTGCGCACGCCCGATAGGAGCGAGACGCGCGGGTCCGGGCTTTCAGCGACCTCGCGCTCCGCGGAGCGAGTCCGCGAGTCGATCAACACGCGAAAAACTCTAACCGGATCGGCCGCTCCGGGCGCCATTTAGCGTGCACCCGGCCTCGTACATGTGCCTAGCGCGCAGCGCGCGGCGGTCAGTTCAGGCGTCCGACCAGGCGCGCGAGCGTGTCCGCGTACTGGTCGTCGCTGGGCATGTCGTCCCCACCGGTGTCGTTCCCGGGCGCCTGAGGGACCTCCTCCGGGGTCGCCGGCCCCGCATCGGGCGCGGCGGGCCCGGGGCCGCCGGGTGCGGCGGGTGGGCCGCCGGCGGGTCCGTCCGGCGGGCTGCCGGGCTCGTTGCCGCCGCCGGGCTGGCCCGTGGGGCCGGTGTTGACCGGACCGGGGACCTGGGTTCGGTTCGGCTCGCCCGGCGCCGCGATCCCGCTCAGCGGCCGGTCGCTCTCAGGCTGCAGGAGGGTGACGAAGACGATCACCATGAGCACGCCTACGACAACCGCCTGAGCGGCTACAAGGCGCGATGAACCTCCGGTCATACGCGCATCCCCAGACAGGGAACCGATCGCATCCGCCTCCAAGCCTCGCGGATGCGGATGAGACGGCTATGAGAGGTACATGAGACGCAGATGAGGGGCGAGATTGCGCACGAGATGCGGGGGAGCCACGAGCATGAGAGCGGTTCTCATCCCACGCTCACGCTCGTCTCACAGGGCCTACCTACTCTGATCGGTGTTCAACCTTGCAATTTCCGAGAGGAGACTCGCAGCTTGCGTACCACTCAACGGCTAAAGAATAAGCTTGCCGGGCTGCTCGTTGTGGCGATCTTCGCGGCTCTTCTGCTGCCGGCGTTCGCCGGGGCACAGCAGACCTCACCAAGTCAGAACCAGTACGGGAACGGCCTCGAGCAGATCAGCACGGGCGGCGGCAGTGACCCCGGCGCGAGTGCCGGCGGCAGCGGCGGCCTCGGCGGCAACGTCGGCCCGCTTCCGTTCACGGGCTTCGACGTGATCGCGATGGCCGCGGTCGCACTCGCGGTCACCGGGCTCGGGCTCGCCCTGCAGCGCGCGGTTTCACGGGACACGGGCGAAGAGATCTCCTAAGGGGGCTTGCTAGGAGCGTTACGCCGCCCGCCGTTTGCGGGCGGCGGTTCCGCGCCTGCGCAGCTTCCGGGCAAGCTCGACGTCCGCGCGGCCGGGGGCGCCGTCGGTGCCGCCGGTCTCGATCAGGGTCGGCAGCCGCTCGAACCGCGGTTCGGAGAGGAAGACGGCGAGACCCCGTTCGCCGATCTCGCCGGTCCCGAGGTTGGCGTGGCGATCGCGATTGCCGCCCAGCGGGATCTTCGAGTCGTTGAGGTGCAGGCAGCGCAGCCGCGCGAGCCCGACCTTGGCGTCGAACTCGGCGATCACCCCGTCGAGCCCCTCGACCGTGCGGATCTCGAACCCGGAGGCGAGCAAATGGCAGGAGTCGAGGCAGATGCCTGCCCGCTCATCCCCTCCGAGCTGGTCGATCAGCGCGGCGAGCTCGTCGAAGTCACGGCCGAGCGGGCCCTGTGTCCCGGCCGTGTTCTCGAGCAGGACCGGGCAGCTCTCCGAGTCGGAGAGCGCCGCGGCGATCGCCTTCGCCGCGCGCTTGATCGAGGGCCCCTGCGGCTCGCCCTTGCGCGCCCCGGCGTGCAGGACGACGCCCGCGGCGCCGATCCCGTCCCCGACCCGCAGCGCGTGGGTCAGCGATGCGATCGACTTCGCACGCACCTCACGCTCCTTGCTCGCGCAGTTGATCAGGTAGACGGCGTGGATCACGACGAGCTCGATCCGCGTCGCGTCGATCGCGGACCGGAACCCGGCCATGTCCTCGTCCGAGTAGCGCGTCGGCCGCCACATCCGCGGGCTTTGGTTGAAGATCTGGATCGCGTCCGAGCGGCTCTCGACCCCGCGTTCGACCGCGTTGGTCAGCCCACCGGCGGTGGAGACGTGTGCCCCGAGCAGCATCAGCGCGGCAGGTTACCCCGTGCCCACGGGCCGAAAAGAGCCTTCCGCAGGCGGGATTGGACGCCGGTTGGACGCCCGAGGGCGACCATCTGTCCATGGTGTGCGGCAAAGTACCGATGACTCCCGGCACGGCTGCGCCTGGAGTCGATGGGCGCATGGCCATCAGGCGGCTCACCTTGCTGGCGTGTGCTGGGCTCTCCCTCGCGGCGCCAGCCGTCGGCTCGGCATCGACGCTCAGCGTGAGCGGAGCCCAGGTCGTGTATCGCGCCAGCAACGGCGAGGCGAACCAGGTCGTGATCGACCCGGTCGCCGCGACCTTTCGCGTCACCGATGACGGTGCGGTGATCGGGGCCAGCGCACCGTGCGCGGTGACGGCCGGCTCGCAGGGCCATGTCGCGACCTGTCCGAGCGCGGGGATCACGCTGCTGGACGTCAGTACGGCGAACCGCGACGACGAGCTCACGTTCAACGGGTCGACGCGGCTCTCGGCGAACGGCGGCACCGGGTTCAACACGCTCGTCGGCGGGTCCGGAAACGACACGCTCGTCAGCGCCGCCGGGGCTCAGACGGACAACATGAGCGGGCGCGGCGGGAACGACGTCCTGAACTCGACCCGCGCCTCCGGCTCCTCGCTCTTCACCGCCGTCCTCGACGGCGGCCTCGGCAAGGATCAGGTGCGGGCCGGGTCTCCGAACAGCGACCTGCTCGGGGGCGATGGGAACGACGCGCTCGTCGGCGGGCCCGGCAGCGACAACCTCGACGGTGGAATCGGCGTCGACAATCTCAGCGGCGGCCCGGCCGACGACTCGCTTCGCGGCGGACCCGGTACCGACGTCCTCAACGGCGGCGATGGCCCCGATGTCGCGGACTTCTCGGACCACGGCACCGCCGTGACGGTGAAGCTCGACGGCGTCGCCAACGACGGGTCGGCGGGGGAGAACGAGTTCGTCAAGGCGGATGTCGAGGGGGCGGTCGGCGGGACGGCCGGCGACACCCTGATCGGCAACGCCGGGGACAACTTCCTCCAGGGCCTCGACGGCGGCGACACGATCACGGGCGGCAACGGCGAGGACTCGCTCTGCGGCGACGGACAGGCCTCGTCGGACTCCTACTACTTCGTCTACTGCGAGCTGTACACAGGCGGCGGCGTCGACAGCCTCAACGGAGGCAATGGCGACGACGTGCTGAGCGGCGGCGGCGCGGCCGACGTGCTCGACGGCGGGGCAGGCGCCCTCGGCGGCGTCGACACCGCCGACTTCAGCTCGCGGTTCACGGACATGACCGTGACCCTCGACAACGTTGCCGACGACGGCGACGCCGGCGAGGGCGACAACGTCAAGACCACGGTCGAGAACGTGCTCATGGGGGCGGGAACCGACACGGTCACCGCCAGCGCAGCGGACAACTACGTGGTCGGGGGCGGCGGCGTCGACACCCTGAACGGCGGCGACGGATCCGACCGCCTGTGCGGCGAATTCGGGTTCCTCGCGTTCTTCCCGAGCGCCCCCGGGTTCTGCTCCAGCTTCCCCGGCGGGGGGACGAACACGCTCAACGGCGGAACCGGCGACGACGAGATGGGCGGGGGTCTGGAGGCCGACGTCTTCAACGGGGGGACCGGGAACGACACCGCCGACCTCAGCGACCACGACACCGATCTCACCGTCACCCTCGACGGCACGGCCGACGACGGCTCCGGCGCCGAGGGCGATAACGTCAAGGCGGACGTCGAGAACGTGATCGGCGGCTCGGGCAGCGACACGCTCACCGGCAGCGCCCTGCCGAACGTGCTGATGGGAGGGGACGGCACGCTCGACACCCTCAACGGCGCGGACGGCAACGACGTGCTCGCCGGGGGCAAGGGCGCCGACGTCATCAACGGTGGCAACAACTTCGACTTCGCGACGTACCAGGGCGACTGCCGGATCCAGTTCCAGTGCCCGGGCGGCACCAACGTCACCGTGACGATCAACGGCGTCGCCGACGACGGCCACGCGACCGAGGGCGACAACGTCAAGGGCACCGTCGAGGGCGTGATCGGCGATTCGGGCAACGACACGCTGACCGGCAACGCCCTCGCGAACTCGCTGATCGGCCTGGCCGGAAACGACACGCTCAACGGGCTCGCGCTGGGCGACAACCTGGTGGGCGGCCCCGGTACCGACACCGCGAACGGCAGCACCGGCGCCGACCGGATCAACAGCCGCGACGGCGCCGCGGGCGACGTCGACAACTGCGGCGCGGACTCCGACACCGTGACCCAGGACGCCACCGACACGACCGACGGTCAGTGTGAGACCGTCACACCGGCTCACGCCTCTAGGGGCCGGACCCTCGCCGCCGATCCGCAGAGCGCGGCGTTCAGGCGGCTGATGCGGAGGGCCGCCGGGCTCCGACGCCCGGCGCCCGGACCGCTGAGTTCGTCGGGTTAGGACCGGCCTCCGCGGCGCGGGGCGGTGGCGAGCCGCCGGTAGGCGTCCCAGGCCGGCTTCGGGCGGCGGTCGAGCCCGAACAGGCCCGCCTGGCGGCAGAAGGTGCACAGGTACTCGCCGGTTTGGGAATCCTGCCACGCGTACCACTGCACGTCGGAGATCTGCCTTCGTGGATAGCCCCTGAGCTCGGTCAGGGCCCGCCGCAGGCGGCGGGCCTGCCCCTTGCGGCTGAGCACCATCGGCGCGGAGGACGGGCCGCCGGAAGCCCAGCCGATCTCGGTGATCGCGAGCGGGGTCCGCGCGTCGCCGGCCGCCGCCATGATCCCGCGGGCCCCCTCGACCACGCCGAGCAGCGCCTCGACCCGGGCGGCGTAGGGGTGCAGGGCGAGGTAATCGAATTGCTCGCGGACGCCCGCCACCGCATAGAAGCGGGTCAGGAAGGTCTTCCATGGCATCCCCGCAGCGACCGGGGCGATCCCGCCGGCGACGATCTCGGCGCGCGGGTCCGCGGCGCGGATCGGCGCCGCCGCGAGCCGCAGCAGCTCCGCGTAGCCGGCCGGGTCGATCCGAGGGGCCCAGTAGAAGTCGAAGTTGGGCTCGTTCCAGATCTGCCAGCGCTTGATCGGGGCCCGCACGGCCGCGGAGCGCCAGAACTCGCCGCCCCGCCCGTACCGGGCGACGAGCGCGGTCAGGAACCGCTGCCACGCCTCCCGATCCGCGGGCGCGGCGAGCGGCGGCCGGCTCCCGTTCCCGTACATCCACGCGGGCGAGCCCCAGATGAACGGCAGCAGCTCGACCCCGTGGCTCGCGGCGAGCTCGGCCAGCCGGTCGATCTCCCGCCACTCGTAGCGGCCGGGCTCCGGCTCGGCCGCGCTCCAAAAGAGGAGGAAGCGCAGCGTCCTCACCCCGCCGCGCTCCATGCGCTCGAAGTCGCGCTCGCCGAGCGAGTCCTGGGAGACGACGCCGAGGACGGGGGGCTTCGCTCGGCCGTGCTGCCCATTCGCGCCGGGAAGGTTGGCCGAGGCGGTGGCGGGAGCGACCGCGAGCAGTGCAAGCGCGAGCAGACCTCCGAGCACCTGCCTGCACCCTGCCGCCGGCATGAGCCCACCATAGCCGCCTCGTCCGAGGCGGCAACACCCGGTACCCGGGCGCCGCTGTGGAAACATCCGGCGCCGATGGCCGAACCCCCGAGAGTCCGCTTCGCGCCCTCGCCGACCGGGGCCCTGCACATCGGCGGGGCGCGGACGGCGCTCTACAACTGGCTCTACGCCCGCGGCGCGGGCGGCGCGCTGGTGCTGCGGATCGAGGACACCGATCGCGAGCGATCGACCCCGGAGAACGTCGAGCAGATCCTCGACGCGTTGCGCTGGCTCGAGCTCGACTGGGACGAGGGACCGCTGAGCCAGGCCGCGCTCGCCGAGCTGCACCGGGCCCGCATCGCCGAGCTGGTCGAAGCCGGCGAGGCGTATCCCGACACCGCGACCTCCGACGACGTGAAGGCCTGGAAGGCCGAGCACGGCAACGTGGGTTACCGCGGCGAGCCGCGGGAGGGGGAGGGGGCGGCGATCCGGCTGCGGGTCCCCGACGACGGCGAGACGGTGGTCGAGGACCTGGTCCGCGGACCGGTGAGGTTCGAGAACCGGCTTCAGGACGACCTCGTGATCGCCCGCGGCGACGGGACCCCGCTCTACAACTTCGCGGTCGCCGCCGACGACGCCGAGATGGGGATCACCGACGTGATCCGCGGCGACGACCACCTCTCCAACACCCCGAAGCAGCTGCTCGTGCTCGCGGCGCTCGGCGCCGATCCTCCGCGCTACGCGCACCTGCCGCTCCTGCACGGGCCGGACGGCAAGAAGCTCTCGAAGCGACACGGCGCCGCCTCGGTCCAGGAGCTGCGCGACGCCGGCTACCTGCCGGCGGCGGTCCGCAACTACCTCGCCCTGCTCGGCTGGGGAGCCGACGACGACCAGACGATCCTCTCGACCGCCGAGCTCGTCGAGCAGTTCTCGATCGAACGGGTCGGGCGCTCCTCGGCGATCTTCGACGAGCGCAAGTTGCGCTGGCTCAACGGCCGCTACATGCGCGAGCTGCCGCCCGACTCATACGTCGAGGCGGCCGCCGCGCACCTCGAACGTGCCGGGCACGCCGAGGCGGCGGCCGATCGCGAGCGGCTCGCCGCCGCCTGCTCGATCGCCCAGGAGAAGGCGCAGACGCTCGACGAGCTCTGGCCGCTGATCGCGTTTCTGTTCGAGCTCCCGGTCGACGACCCGAAGGCGTGGTCGAAGGTGATGGAGCGCGATCGCGTGCCCGAGGCGCTCGACGCCGCGCTCGAGGTCCTCGCGGCCGCCGAGCCGTTCGATCCGCCCACGCTCGAGGCGGAGCTCGGCGCCCTGGCGGAGCGGCTCGAGCTGAAGCCGCGCGACCTCTACCAGCCGTTGAGGGTGGCGATTACGGGGACGACGGTCTCGCCCGGGATCTTTGAGTCAATTGCTACATTGGGCAGGGAAGAGACCGTTTCACGCGTCAGCAGGGCGCGCGAACGGCTGTCGCGTGGCTGACGGCGTGCCTGACGCCTATCAACAGCTAACAAAACCCGCCGAGATGCCGATGAAAAGGCTGACACCGCGTGCGTGACGCGGGCGGCGACCTGAGAACTTCAGCATGAGCCAAGCTCCAAGCGGCAAGAAGACCAAGCGCACCGCCCGCTCGTCGAACAGCGGCGAGCGTCGCGGCGGGGTCGGCGGTCGCCGGCTCGCCGAGGCGTTCGACACCGTGACCGCGTTGCCGGCGCTGGCCGAGGCCCGCCGCCGGCTGGTCGGCCTCTGCGATCAGCAGGCGCCGTCGCCCGTCGACGTCTCCGAGGCGATCGAGGCCGACACCGCGCTTGCGATCGCGATCATGCGCGCCGCCAACAACGGCGAAGGCCCCTCCGGCCGCACGGGCGGGGTCCGCGAGGCGGTCGAGTACCTGCAGGCGGATGGCGTCTCCACCCTGGCGACCGGGCTCGAGACCTACGACGTCCTCGACCAGCCCGGTAGCTCGAGTCGCCACGAGCGCTTCCGTCGCCACGGCGTCGCGGTACGGATCGGGGCCGAGCGGATCGGCGAGCTCGCCCGGCTCCCGCAGCGCGACGAGCTCGCGGTCGCCGCCCTCCTTCACGACGTCGGCAAGCTGGTGCTCGCCGAGCTCTACGGTTACGAGCACGCGTTCCAGGGACCGGGGGAGTCCCCCGACGAACACGCGCGGCGCGAGCGCCGCGAGCTCGGCATCGACCACGCCCTGGTCGGCGCCGTCCTGGTCCGTCGCTGGGGCCTGCCCTCGGTAGTCGCCTCGGCGGTCGAGCGTCACCACTCCACCGACGCGTCGGGTCACGCGGCGGCGATCCGGCTTGCCGACCTCGTCGTCCATCACGCCGCCGGCGATCCGGTCTCGAGCGAGTCGATGCGCGAGGTCGCCGCGAGCCTCGATATCGACGAGAACGGGCTCAACGGGCTGCTGTTCGAGTTCCCGCACCTCGGCGAGCCGCGTCGCCGTTCGAGCGAGCCGTGCCCGCTCTCGACCCGCGAGCTCGACGCCCTCCGCGGCCTCGGCGATGGTCTCGTCTACAAGCAGATCGCGCAGGAGCTGACCCTCTCCGTGAGCACCGTCCGCACCCACCTGCACAACGTCTACCGCAAGATCGGCGCGGTCGACCGGGCGCAGGCCGTACTGATCGCGCGCGAGCGCGGCTGGCTGTAGCAACTCACTCGCGCCACGTCCTCCGCTCCCGCTCTTGAGAGGGACGGGAACAACTCGCGCCACGTCCTCCGCTCCCGCTCGAATAAATGGTCCGCGGCTACGCCGCGGACTTCTTGTTGGGCTTCCGCGTCCGGGCGTGCGCGGCGGACCCTCGGCCGGCGCTGCGTTACTCGATGAGTGAGCTACGCAGGCCGATCGCGACGGCGTGCGTGCGGTCGCGTGCCTCGAGCCGCGAGAGCACGGCCTTGGTGTGGGTGCGGACGGTCTCGGTGCTGAGGCCGAGGCGCTTGGCGGCCGTCTGGGTCGAGAGGCCGTTGGCGTAGAGCTGCAGGATCTGGCGCTGGCGGCGGGTCAGGCGGAGGCCGCCGTTCTCCTTCTCGCGGGCCGCCGGGTCGACGAAGGTCTCGGACTCGGCGGCCGAGTCGACCGCCCGCGTCAGCTCGCTGGCCGCCGAGCACTTGGCGACGTAGGCGGTCGCCCCCGCCTCGATCGCCTCGCTGGCCGTGTGGCGCTGGGGCCGGGTGCCGTAGGCGACGATCCCGAGCCGCGGGCTCGCCTTGCGCAGTTCGCGGATCGCGGGCAGCCCGGTGAGCGCGTCGTGCCCGTTGGCGGACGCGAGCTCGACGATCGCGACATCGAAGTCGTTGAAGCTGATCAGCTCCAGCGCCTCGCGTCCATTCTCGGCCTCCTCGACCTCGTACCGGTCGCCGAGCAGGCCCCGGACCCCGAGCCGGATGGCCGGCTGGGCGTCGATCACCAGGCAGCGTCGTTCGTCGTTCGTTTGCATGACCGTTCAACCGGACGGGAGCCCCGTAGATGCCCGTATCCGCCGCCCGATCCGAGACGAACGATCGGCCCGCGGCTCCTCTCTTACCGCGCGCCCATCCTAGCTCGGGTGCGCGGCGACGGCTTTGCGCGTCCTCGGTACGAGCGAGGTTTTTCCGCCGACATCCGTTAGAACCTGGGGCGATGGCGAACATGGCGAAGCGCCGGCGATGATCTCGGTGACCTCGAAGTCGCGCTACGCCGTCGTCGCGATGGCCGAGCTCGCGCGCTCGGGCGAGGGGCCGGTGCCGATCGCCCAGATCGCCGAGCGCCGCGGGATGCCGGTCCAGTTCCTCGAGCAGCTGTTCTCGACCCTCCGCCGCGACGGCCTCCTGGTCAGCCAGCGCGGGGTGAAGGGCGGCTACATGCTCGCCCGCCCGCCGGAGCAGATCAACGTGCTCGAGGTCGTCCAGGCGCTCGACGGCAAGGTCGGCCAGGAAGCCGACGAGGCCGGCGGGATCTGGCGCGAGGGTGTCCAGGCGCTTCGCGACGTCTTCGGCTCGACCACGATCGCCGACATCGCCCGCCGCGAGGCGACCGAGACCGGTGCCGACATGTACTACATCTAGAGGCCCCCGTTCAAAACGGACTGGGGGTGGTCCGTCCACCCGCTTGGGGGATCGACAGGGCGCCGAGGCCCGGAGATGCTCTGCTCATGCTCGCCAAAGCCGTCGCCCACCTACGAGGCCCGTGGACGGGCGCGCTCGCTCTGTTCCTCGTGATCGCCGGCGGCACCGCCTACGCCGCCAACACGATCGGAAGCGCGGACGTGATCAACGAGTCGCTGCGCTCCCAGGACCTCAGAAACGACAACGTCACGGGCGACGACGTGCTCGAATCGAGCCTCAGGCAGGGCACGACCTGGCGCCTCGTCGGTGCCGCGGGCCAGCCGGCGTTCGGCGTTCACCCCGACTGCAGGTGGGCGAACTACGACGGGGTCCACAGCTCGGCAGCGTTCACCCGCGACGCCGCCGGGTTCGTCCACCTCAAGGGCACTCTGAACCCGATCGACGTTGGTTCCAGCGGCGCCTGCGAGTCCGGGCCCGAGCTCAACCGCAGCGTCTTCGTGCTTCCGCCCGGCTACCGCCCCCAGAGGCGCGAGTCGATGCCGGTGGTGGGCGGCAGACCCGGCCTCTCCGTCTACATCGATGGCCCGCAGCTCACGCAGCCCCCCGCCGGCTCGGTCTCGATCGATGGACCGATCGGCGTCCTCGACTACGTGTCGATCGACGGGATCAGCTTCCGCTGCGCGCCAGCCGGCGTAAACGGCTGTCCATAGCGATCTGATCGAGGATCGCGTCGAAGCCTGAGGTGTCGGCGGCGCCTCCACCGCCGCGGGTAACTACGGATGCACGCGCTTGTGGCACCCGCTACTTTTCACAGACCGATTTCTGTGAGAAGGAGCTCGCAGTGAACGCAGACGCAGGGCGGAGGACGCGGTTTCCGGTGCTGGCACTCGCGGGGCTTGGCGCCCTCGCTGTCCTCGCCGCCTCCTTTCCCGGCAGCGCCGGGGCGACGTGGTCGGCGCCGACGCCGGTCTCGGGGGACACGGAGATCGTCAGCTCGCCCGACTACGACGCCGCGATCGACGACCAGGGCGACGCCGTGTTCGTGTGGCTCGACACCGGTTATCTGGGAGGCGTGGGCGCGCTCAGGGCGCGCACCCGCTCCGCCGCCGGCGTCCTCGGTCCGGTGCGGATCCTCGCCACCGGGTACGGCGGAAGCCTGGTCTCGGACGCGGGGTCGATCCAGGTGGCCGTCGATGCCGACGGCGACGCGGTCCTGATGTGGCTGCAGAACCTCGACGACGAGGGGGACACCCGCCTTCGGGCCCGGCCGCTCTCGAAGACCGGGACGCTCGGCGGGCCGCAGGTCATCTCGCCCCCCGGCTCAGACGCCCTCCACCCGAACCTGGCGATCACGCCGAGCGGCCGCGCGACCTTCGTCTGGCAGAAGAACCTTTTCTCCGATGGCATCTACACGCGAACCAGGTCGGTCTCGGGGACCTTGACGAACCTCCAGCGACTTTCGGCGGCCGGCGAGGACGCGCGCACTCCGATCGTCGCCACCAACGCCCAGGGCGACGTGATCTTCGCCTGGAAGTCGGAGGTCTCGGGCGAGGGGACCAGGGTCCGGGCGCGAGACATGCCGGCCGGGGACCTGCTCGGGCCGATCGAGGCGGTCTCGCCGCTGATCGGCATGGCGGACATCGATTCGCCGCGCGTCGGTCTCGACGATGACGGCGACGCGATCTTCGTCTGGCAACGCGTCGACACCGCGCGCATCTATGCGCGCCATCGGGTGGCCGGCGGCGCCTTGACCGGTACACAGGCGATCTCCACGCCCGGCTCATTCGCCCCCCAGGTCGCCGTCGACGCGGATGGCGACTCGGTGATCGGCTGGTCGTATGACAACGGCAGCGACTACGTGCTGCGGGGCCGGATCCGCACCCGGCTCGCGACGCTCAGACCGGTCGAGACGATCGCGGCCGCGGGGGCCACGTCCCACGAGCTGGCGACCGATGCGGCGGGCAACGTGACCTTCTCCTGGAGCCGGGACAGGGCATACGCCCGGGTGCTCTCGGTCGAAACCGAGGTGCTCGGCACCCGCAAGGCGCTGTCCCCGGTGGGCGAGGCGCCCGGGGTGACGCGGCTCGACGTCAATCCGACCGGCGGCGCCACCGCTGCCTTCACCCTTCCCGGTCCATTCCCGCCCGACAATCAGCTGAATGCGGTGGTCGGCCCGTAGGAGCCGGAGCGCGGCATTCGTCGTCGCGCTGCCGGCGCTGCTCGCCGTCGCAGGTTGCGGTGACGGGGATTCGGGCGGGGCGGCCCCTGCGGGGTCGGGGATCGCGATCGAGGCAACGCTCGAGCCCGCCTGCCCCGGCCCGGCGACGACGCCGCCCGAATGCGCGCCGGAGCCGTATAGCGGCGAGCTCGAGGTCGCCGACGAGGCGACCGGCGACGCGGTGACGATCGTGACCACCGACAGCGCCGGGCACGCCGAGGTCGCCTTGCCCCCCGGCGACTACCTGATCCAGACGCCGAGTCCGGGCCTGCCGAGCCTCGCCCCGGTCAGCGTCGAGGTCTCGGCAGACGCCGTGACGCAGATCGACGTCGCCGTCGACAGCGGCTTGCGCTGACGCACCGCCCGGTCGGTGAAGTATGAGAAACGCTTGACGGGGTGGTCCCGCCGCGGGTAGGTTCACCTGGAAGTGGGGGCACCACGAACGGAGGAATCCAATGACTGAGTCGATTCGTCGCTTCCGGATGCGTGAGGCGATCGTCTTCATGCTTGCGTTCGGCGCCTTGGCGCTGCCGACGGCAGCCGGGGCCCAGATGACGGTCACGGAGGCAACCGGCGACGCCGGCGACGGGACGATGAGCGTCACGGCGCGGCAGGCGATGAACGACGGTGCGCTGACCCTGGCGGCCGACGACCGCGCGAAGGCGCGCGCGACTGCCGCCCCGGTTGCGGCGGCATCAGACTCGGCCGGCGGGTTCGATGCGCTGGCACCGACGATTGCCGGTGGCAGGAGCTGGGCGGGCATCTTCAACACGGGCAGCGCGCCGTCGGACTCGACCGGTGCGGTTGGGAGGACGCGGTACGTCGAGACGATCAACCGCAATGTCGCGATCTACAGCAAGACCAGCAACACCCCGATCCACACCAACACGCTGAACGCATGGTGGGGCCAGGCGTCGTCGTCGAACAGCTTCGACCCGCAGGTGATCTGGGATCCCTCGACGAACCGGTTCTACTACGCCGGCGACACAGTGGTCAGCTCGTCTGACAACCGGCTTTCGTTCGGGTTCAGCAAGAACTCGTCGCCGAACAACGCGACGACCGACTGGTGTCACTACCAGATCAACTACGGGAGCGGGTTCCCGGACTACCCGAAGCTGGGCGACAGCTCGTTCTTCGTGACGTTTGGGGTCAACGTGTTCAACACCGCGGGATCGTTCGTCGGCTCGGACATCCTGGCGGTCGGCAAGCCGCCGGCCGGGACGACCTGCCCGGCCGCGAGCACGTTCGCGTTCGGGGTCAAGCAGAACCTCGCGAACACGTTCACGCCGGTGGCGGTCAACCAGACCGATCCGTCGGGGACCGGGTACTTCATCGGTCGGAACCTCGGGCTGCCGAGCACGTTGTTGCGGGTCTGGAGGGTGACCCGGAACGCGACCACCGGGGCCCCGGTGTTCCCGGCGGCTTCGACGAACCTGACGGTGCCGAACTACACGGTGCCGGCGAACGCGTCGCAGCGAAGCGGGTTCGCCAACTCGACGAAGAACCTCGACACACTGGATGCGCGTCCGACGCAGGCGGTCAGCGGAACCGATCCGAGCCCCTCCGGCGTCAACAACGCGCCGGGGGCGATCTGGACCCAGCACACGACGTCGCGCACGACGAGTGCCGGCGTCGGCGCCGAGGTGCGGTGGTACGAGATCGATCCGTCGCCGCTGTCCCTGGTGCAGAGCGGCAAGGTGACGAGCAGCACGTTGTTCAACTACAACGCCGCGATCTCGCCGAACCGTGGACGCAATGGCTCCACCGTAGTCGGCGGTAACTCGATGGTGATGGGGTACACGGCCTCGGGCACCAGCCTGTTCCCGCAGTTGCGGATGGTCTCCAAGATCGGCACCGCCGCACAGTCGGCGCCGGTGGTGGTCAGGAGCTCGACTGGCAACTACGTCGGGTTCGACTGCGCCGGGGCGGACAACGATTGTCGCTGGGGCGACTACTCGGCTGCAACGCCGGATCCGATCCCGGGCACGGCCGCGGGCAAGGTCTGGATGACCAACATGTACGCCTCGGGAGGCACATCGACCTCGGTGGCGAACTGGAGGACCTGGAACTGGGCGGCGATTCCGTAGCCCGCTCCAATACCGCTGAGAAACCGCGAGCCCGGCCGATCGGCCGGGCTCACGGCGTTCATGGGCTCCTAAGAAGGCGGTGCCGGCGGCGGGCTACTTGCCCGCGCAACTGGCGCCGGCGTCGAACGCCGAATCGATCAGGTCCTGGGGTGGCTGGCCGGTCTCGGCGGCCTCCTCGATCGCCCCCTGGAGCTCGTCGTCGGAGACCGTGCTCTCGAGCTCCTCGATCGCACACTGGGCCTGCGCCTGGGTCAAGTTCTGGGTCGTGGTCAGCACCTGAAGCAGCTGCTGGTTGAACTGCTCGCGCAGCGCCGACGCGTCGGGCAGGTCGCCGGTGTCGGTCGTCTCGGCGCCGGTCGTCTCGGCGGGGACGGTCGCCGGACTGCTGGTGGTCTCGTCGTCGTCGCCGCAGGCGGCAAGCCCGAGGACGGCGACGCAGGCGGCGATCGGGACGAGGATCCGCAGGCTGACGGTTCGTGAATCGGACACAGATGATCTCCTTGACCCCGGCGGATCACCGTCCGCGGTCGGTCGTGGTCGGTGGGGCGCGCAGCGTAGCTGCCCACGCCGACGCGCTGTGCGCGCCGAGACTGACGATCCGTACTTTCACCGGATGCGAGCGGTGAGGCGGCCCTGCTAGCGTCACCCCCCGAGGCAGAACGGAGGCCCCACGTCATCAGGGCCCGTCAAGGACGACCACGAGGAGAGGCAGCATGCTGTCGAAGCGCCAGCCCGGTAATCAGCATTCGCGCGGACTGGCGACGAAGGCCCGACGGCGAGCCGTCGGGGCCTCGATCGTGCTTCTCGGGTTGCTGTGCGCCGGCGGATCGGCGTTGGCGAAGGACGGCGCGCGCCCGGCCTCCCAGAATGCAGGGCTGTTCGGGCAGGATGTGGTCCCGGGCGAGGTCATCGTTCGCTACGAGCCCGGCGCATCGAGCTCCGACCGCGCCGGCGCGATGGACGCGGCGGACGCCAGCCACGTGCGCGATCTGCTGCTGTCGCGGACCGAGCTCGTGAAGGTGGAGCCGGGCCAGGAGGCCGAGGCCGCCGCGAAGCTCGAGCGCGACCCCGACGTCGCCTATGCGGAGCCGAACGGCGTCCTGCACGCGGCGATCACGCCGAACGACACCAGGTTCGGTGACCTCTGGGGCCTCAACAACACCGCCCAGGCGGTGAACGGGGTCACGGGCGTCGCCGATGCCGACATCGACGCGCCCGAGGCGTGGAACATGGGCTCCGGCCTCGGCGCATCGGTGCGCGTCGCGGTTGTCGACAGCGGCGTGCAGGTCGCTCACCCCGATCTGACCCAGAACCGGTTCCTCAACCCGGGTGAGAGCGGCGGCGGCAAGGAGACCAACGGGATCGACGATGACGGTAACGGCAAGGTCGACGACTTCCGCGGTTGGGACTTCGTCAACAACGACAACAACCCCGTCGACGACAACGAGCACGGCACCCACGTCGCCGGCACGATCGCGGCGCGGGCGAACAACAGCCTCGGCGTCACGGGCGCCGCGAGCTTCCCGACCACGAGCGGCAACTGGCTGGGTCCGAAGATCCTTCCGGTCAAGGTGCTCAATGCCGCCGGCTCCGGCTCGTTCGCCAACATCGCCGACGGGCTCGTCTACGCCGGGACGATGAACGCGAAGGTGGCCAACGTCAGCCTCGGCGGCGCCGGGACGTCGGCGACGCTCGACAACGCGATCAAGAGCAGGCCGAACACGCTCTACGCGGTCGCGGCGGGCAACGACGGGGTCAACAACGACACGTCCCCGCACACGCCGTGCAACCCCGCGTCGACCCCCGACGCGGCGAACAAGATCTGCATTGCGGCCACCGACTCCAGCGACCAGCTCGCCGGCTTCTCGAACTTCGGCGTGACCAACGTCGACATCGCGGCCCCCGGCGTGACGATCCTGAGCACCGTGCCTCAGAACACGATCTTCACCGAGAACTTCGAGGTCCCGATCACCGGGCGCTGGATCAACAACGACGCCGGGCAGGCCGGGACCCCGCGCTGGAACCGGACGACCCTGTTCTCGACCAGCCCCAACAACAGCGTCACCGACTCGCCCGGCGGGACAGCCGGGGCTCCGGCCCAGTACCAGAACAACCAGTTCAACTGGATCCGCAACGCCACCGCCTTCAACCTCACCGGCGGCAGCAACTGCAGCGTCAAGGCCCAGGCCAAGGTCGACACCGAGTCCGGGTTCGACATCTTCAGGGTCCAGGCGACCCAGACGCCGGCGAATGCGAACAGCTGGACGACGATGTTCAGCTTCAGCGGCGCCGGTCAGGGCAGCGTCACCGCGCCCTTCCCGGCGGCGCTCAACGGGCAGAGCGGCGTCTTCGTGCGCTTCCTGCTCGATTCCGACGGCTCGGTCACCGACGACGGCGTCTACATCGACGACGTCGCGGTCAAGTGCTTCGCGACCACGCCCAACTCGACCGCGTACTCGTTCTTCAACGGCACCTCGATGGCGACGCCGCACGTCGCCGGGGTGGCCGCGTTCCTGTTCACGAAGTTCCCGACCGCCACCGTGGCGCAGATCAAGGACAAGATCCTGCGCAGCGGCGACGCGAAGGCGTCGCTCGCGGGCAAGGTTGCGACCGGAGACCGCCTCAACATGTACAAGGCGGCGGCGGAATCGTCCGCGCGCGTCACCGGCGGCGTGCTGACGTTCACGCCCGGCATCGGTCAGCGCAACACCGTCACCGTGACGCGGTTCAACGACGCCGGGGTCAACAAGTACAGGATCACCGATCCGTACTCGACCAGCACGACCGCGCAGCAGAGCGGGTCGCGGATTACGCCCGGAACGGGATGCCAGCGGGTCAACGACGTCACGGTCAAGTGCCCGATCGCCGGCATCACGCGAATCTCGGTGCTGGGCGGCGACCAGAACGACACCCTGAACGCGAGCACGATCGCGATCCCGGTGACGCTCAACGGCGGCAGCGGGGCGGACACGCTGACCGGCGGAACCGCCGGCGACTCGCTGATCGGTTCGACCGGCGTCGACCGCTTCACCAGCGGCGCCGGCAACGACTCGATCAGCGCTCGCAACAACGATGCGGACAGCTTGTTCCTCTGCGGTGAGAACGGCGGCGACACCGATACGGTGACCGCCGACTCGACGCCGAACGACCCGATCACCGCGAGCGCGACCAACTGCGAGGTCGTCAACAAGGCCTAGCCCGCCCGCGGCGGCGGGCCCGGTCGCCCCGGTCCGCGCGTTCGCTAGCGCGGCTTCAGCCTGAACCGCTCGACGGCGGTCGCCTGGTTGCCGGCCGCGTCGATCGCCGTCACCTTGAGGGCGTGCTTGCCGGCCCGCAGCCGCTTGAACTTCGCGGGCGAGGAGCAATCCTCCGGCTCCTGCTTGTCGAGCGCGCAGGCGAAACCGACCTGCTTGCCGCGCGCGACGTTGTCCTTGGCCGAGAACTTGATCTTCGCGGTGCGCTTGCGGCGATCGACCGCCGCTCGCTTCAGCTTGACCTTCGGCGCGGCCGTGTCGACCACCGCGTTCCGCAGCGCGGTCAGGATCGGGGTCTCCGAGAGGTCGTCGTTGAGGACGTTGAAGTTGCCGCTCAGCTCCCAGTTGGCGGTCGCGAAGCGGTTGGCGAGCAGGCGGTAGAAGATCACGGTCGCCGCTCCCTCGCGCCGCAGCACCCCGAACGTCCGGCCCGAGTTCAGCGCCTGGTCGTCGAAGTAGGCGCCGTGGAAGCCGACCTCGGTCACGTAGACCCGCGCGTTGCCGCCGTCGGCCTCGGCCTTGCGGTAGTCCGCGACCACGTCCGCGACCCCCGTGTTGCCCCGGTAGGTGAACAGGTTGACACCGACCCCGACGTCGTCGGGGAGCGCCGCGTAGAGCGCGGTCTGGTACGCCGCCGCGCCAGGGACCGTCGGCGAGACTGACGGCCCGACGATGTGGACGCCCGGGAGGACCTGACGCGCCACGTCGACGACCCCGGCGACCTGTTCGATCGACAGGTTGCCGCCGATGCTCGCCAGATTCGGCTCGTTCCACGCCTGCACTCCCCAGACGTCGGGATAGCGGATCCGCAGCTCGGTCAGGAACGCCGCCCACTCGCCGAGGTCCGGAGCCTGGAAGCCGGTGACCGTCAGCAGCAGGCGCTGACCGCTCGCCCGGGCCGCGTCGACCGCCGCGTCGACCTCGCCCCAGCCGCTTGCCTCGACCCCGGTCCAGTAGATCGGGATCCGCGCGACCTGCGAGACGCCCTGCACCGCCGGCGCAGCTCGCGCGACGCGGCCCAGGTCATCGGTGAACCCCAGCAGGGTCGGCTCGCCGTTCGTGGCCGCCAGGCCGCGCGCGGGGAGGACGGCCAGCGCCGCGAGCGAGGCGAGGACGAGGAGGAGTGAGCGCTTCCCTCGCACGGCGCTTCCCCTTCGGCCCGCGCGCCTAGGGGCGCTTGACCTTGAACTTCTTGACGAAGGTCGCCTCGTTGCCGCCGCCGTCCATCGCCGTGACCACGAGCTTGTGCTTGCCGTACTTCAGCTTCTTGAAGGTCACCGGTGGCGTGCACGGCTCCGGCGGGTTCTTGTCGAGCTTGCACGTGAAGCCGACCGCGTCGAGGCCGAAGTCGTTGAACGAGAACGAGATCTTCACCTTGCGCTTCTTGGCGTTCACCTTCGGCTTCTTGAACGCGACCTTCGGTGGGGTGGCGTCGGTGAGCGCGCCCTTCAGGGCAGTGAGGATCGGGGTCGGCGAGAGATCGTCGTTGAGGACGTTGAAGTTGCCGGTCAGCTCCCAGTTGGCCGTCGCGAAGCGGTTGGCCAGCAGGCGGTAGAAGACCACCGTCTCCGCCCCCTCGCGCTTCAGGGCTCCGAACGCCCGCGCCGAGTTGGCCGCCTGGTCGTCGAAGTAGGCGCCGTGGAAGCCCACCTCGGTCACGTAGACGGGCGCGCTGCCGCCGTCGGCCTTCGCCTTGCGGTAGTCGGCGACGACGTCCTCGACCGCGGTGTTGTTGCGGTACGTGAACAGGTTGACGCCGACTCCGACGTCGTCGGGGAGCGCCGCGTAGAGCGCGGTCTGGTACTCCGCCGCGCCAGGGACCGTCGGCGATATGGAGGGCCCGACGATCCGGACGCCCGGGAGGACCTGACGCGCCACGTCGACGACCCCGGCGACCTGCTCGATCGACAGGTTGCCGCCGATGTCCGCGAGGTTCGGCTCGTTCCACGCCTGAACGCCCCAGACGTCGGGGTAGCGCGTCCGCAGCTCGGTCAGGAACGCCGCCCACTCACCGAGGTCCGGCGCCTGGAAGCCGGTGACCGTCAGCAGCAGGCGCTGGCCGCTTGCGCGAGCGGCCTGGACCGCCGCGTCGACCTCGCCCCAGCCGCTTGCCCTGACCCCGTGCCAGTAGATCGGGATGCGCGCGACCTGCGAGACGCCGCCGACGCCGGGAGCGGCGTTCGTTACACGGCCCAGGTCATCGGTAAACCCGATCAGGGTCGGCCCGCTCGCGACAGCGCCGGGCGCGGGAAGGGCACACAGCGCCGCGAACGACGCCAGGACGAGCAGGAGTGAGCGAGGCTTTCTCATTGTGAAACCCCCAATCGGCACTAGGGGCCAGACCCCATATGGGACCCGGACAAACGTCCAGGCCCGCCGCGCTCGCCGCCGCGCAGTACCTTGGTCGCGATGACTCAGCCGCAGACCGGCACAACGGCCCCGCCGGCGATCGCCGCCGAGGCGTCGGCCGTCGTCGGCGGTACCCCGCTCGTCGCCCTGCGGCGCCTCGGCGAGGGGCTCGGCGCCGAGGTGGTGGCGAAACTCGAGTACCTGAGCCCGGGCGGCTCGGTCAAGGACCGGATCGGGGTGGCGATGATCGACGCCGCAGAGCGCGAGGGATCGCTCGCTCCGGGGGGGACGATCGTCGAGCCGACCAGTGGCAACACCGGGATCGCCCTGGCGCTGGTCTGCGCCGCGCGCGGTTACGAGCTCGTCCTGACGATGCCCGAGGGGATGAGCCGCGAGCGGACCAAGCTGCTGCGTGCCTACGGGGCAGAGGTCCACGAGACGGCCTCGCTCGGCGGGATGAGCGAGGCGATCCGCCTCGCCGAGCAGATCGTCTCCGAGCGCGACGCGTTCATGCCGCAGCAGTTCTCCAATCCCGCCAACCCCGAGATCCATCGCCGGACCACGGCCGAGGAGATCTGGACCGACCTCGACGGCGAGGTCGACGCGCTGGTCAGCGGAGTGGGCACCGGCGGCACGATCACCGGCGTCGGCCAGGTCCTGAAGCAACGGCGCCCGGGCGTCCACATCGTCGCGGTCGAGCCGGCGACCTCGGCGGTGCTCTCGGGCGGGCTGCCGGGGCCGCACAAGATCCAGGGGATCGGCGCCGGCTTCGTGCCCGAGGTTCTCGACCGCGACGTGATCGACGAGGTGATCGCGGTCGACGACGAGACCGCGCTGGAGGTGGCGCGGGCCGCCGCCGAGCGCGAGGGCCTCCTGGTCGGGATCTCGGCGGGGGCCGCCCTGCACGCGGCGCTCGAGCTCGGCGCCCGGCGAGAGCTGTCCGGCAAGCGGATCGTCGTCATCGTCCCCGACGGCGGCGAGCGCTACATGTCGCTGCCCTTCTTCAATCAATGAACGTTCCGCTCAAATGCTCGGCTTCGCCTCCGCTCTGCGCGGGTCAGCTGAGGGCACGCTGATGCTCGGGCTTGGAACCCTGCGCCGCGTCGTGCGGGAGATCGGCTCCGACGTCGCCGCGGCGCGCGACCGCGACCCGGCCGCGCGTGGCGTCGGCACGATCGAGATCCTGACCAGCTGGGCCGGGGTGCAGGCGCTGCTCGCCCATCGCGTCTCGCATGCGCTCTACGAGGCCGGCGTGCCGCTGGCGCCGCGGACGATCGCCTTCACGAGCCGGGCGATCACCGGGATCGAGATCCACCCGGCGGCGAAGATCGGCGAGGACTTCTTCATCGACCACGGTTCGGGCGTGGTGGTCGGCGAGACCGCCGAGATCGGCGACCGCGTGACGCTCTATCAGGGCGTGACCCTGGGCGGAACGGGCTTCGCGCGTGGCAAGCGCCACCCGACGGTCGAGAACGACGTCACGATCGGCTCAGGGGCAAAGCTGCTCGGGCCGGTGAGCGTCGGGCACGGCGCCAAGGTCGGGGCGAACACGGTCGTGATCGAGGACGTGCCGGCGAACTCGACCGTGGTCGGGAACCCCGGTCACCCGGTCCGGGTCGAGGGCCGGCGGCCCGAGGGCCCCGACGCCGACTGGATCCACCTGCCCGACCCGGTAGCCGAGGCGCTGAAGGCGCTCTCGGACCGTCTTGCGGCCCTCGAGCAGCGGCTCGCCGAGCTGGACGGCAAGGCGGCCGAGGGCGAGGTCAAGCACCTGCGCTCGAAGCGGGGGCCGAGCTCGGCCGGCGGCTGAGCGTCTAGCAGCCCTTCGCGTTGACCTCGAGCCTCTCGCCGCGATCGATCGTGATCTTCTTGCGGGCGAGCACCCTTCCGCTCTTTGTCTCGCAGGTAAACGTGAACGACTCCGTCTTGCCCGTCGGCACGACCTGCTCGGGGAGGGCGGTCATCGGCTGAATCGTCGCCTGCCAGTCGTTGGCGACCGTCGCGTAGTAGATGACCTTGAGGACATAGGTGCCCCCCTCGGGCTCGTGCATCGTCACCTGCTCGAACGAGCCCGGCGCGTTTCCGGAGCTGCCGGCTGCAACGCGCGTTCCGTCGGCCAGCACCCGGTAGAGCTCGAGGTCGTAGTCCTGGGGCGCGAGGTCCCAGGTCATGTCGACCTGAACCGCGTCCTCGTTGCCGGTGAGCGTGAACTGGCGCTCGACGAATGACGTGTCGTCGACGTCGTAGGGAACCGGCTTGTTCTCCTCGGGCTTCGCCTCGAACGCCTGCGGTGCGCCGGTTGGCTGGAGGCCGCCGCCCTCCACCCGCGCACCGACGAACGGGCGCGTCGAGGGCAGCACGTCCCAGCGGAACCTGCCGCTCGCGGGGGTCCTCATCGTGCTCTCGAGCTTGTCGTCGAACGCCGCCTTGCCGAGGCTGCCGACGCAATCGAGCGGCGTCCCGCCGCCGGACGAGTTCAGGTAGCCCTGCGCGTAGGCGCACTGCTCGCTGGTCTCGGTCTGGAACTCCTTGCGGATGCGAAGGATCCGCCCGGGCTGCGCGTTCCCGGTCAGCACGCCGTGGTGCGCGGGGTTGGCAGCGTTCCTCGCTGCCAGCAGCAGCGCCTCACGCATGCCCTTGCCCTCGCTCGGGGTCCCGGGCTTGCCCGTCCACTCGTCGACGACTCCGGTCTGGTACGGCATGTGGAACTCGCCGCCCTGTGGGCCGATCTCGATCGTGTACGCGTAGCCGCCCTGCGCCGCGTATGTGTAGTCGTCGGTGGTCCCCGACGTGTCGTAGAGCTCCCACCCGTACTGCGATGTGTAGCCGGTGGCGTCGGCCATCGCGTCCCCGAGCACCTTCATCGCCTGCTCGTCGGGCGCCTTCCCGGCATCGTGGAGCCCGGGCGGGCGGAGGACGAGCGCCGCGACGTTGTGCAGGGTGATCAGGGTCGTCACCTGTCGCTCGCGTGTGAACTCCCACACGGCCTGCGTCTCGGGCTCGGAGAACGGGCCGGTGCCGCGGTAGCTCTGCGTGATCGGGTCCGTGCCGGCGCCCGGGCCGCCCCAGCCGTTGCCGTAGTTGCGGTTCGGGTCGACGCCCCACTGCAGGGTGCACGGCACGCTGCCGCTGGGGATCGCCCCGTCGCAGTTCTTGCGCCGGTAGGCGAACGAGCCGCCAAGCAGCGCGACGCCCTCGACCGTCTGCAGCGGGGTCGCGCCCGTCGTGTCGGCCGGGTCCGGGATCCCAAGCGCGCCGCCCTCACGCGACTCGACGAAGCCGTCGACGTTGATCATCGGCACGACGACCACCCGCTCGCGCGTGAGCAGGCTCGAGATCCGCCGGTTCGAGTCGGCGCCCTTGACGAGCATGTGCGCGAACTCCATCGCGATCTCGGCCGACGGCCATTCGCGCGCGTGGTGCATCCCCATCACGAAGTAGGTCGGGCGCCCGTCGTCGGTCCGGTTGACGTCCTTCGCGATCTCGACCCCCATGATCTCGCGGCCCTGGAAGGTCCGCTCCGGGAGCACGACCGGTTTCACCAAGCCCGGGTTCTCGTTCGCCAGCGCCTTGAGCTCGTCCTGATAGTCCTGCAGGACGCGGTACTCCTCGCGGCCGGAGGGCAGCGCCGAGACTCCGGGCGCCGCGGCGGCTCGAGCGTCCGCGGCGCGCGCGTCCGCGGCCTGCGCGTTGAGGTCGGCCACCTCGACCTCGTACGGGAGATCGAGGCCGCGCAGAGCGGCCAGCTGCTCGCTGCCGGTGACGATCACCGCGGCCCGCCCGCCGTGGATGTCGTGGGTCAGGTCGAGGCCCGCTGCCTCGATCCGCCGCAGGTCCTCGTCGTCGCCGAACTTGACCTCGACGAGCTGGGGGTTGCCGTCGCTCGTCGGCAGGGCGACGTCGAAGAGCTCGAAGCTGAGACGAAGGCGGGGCGCTCGGCCGCTGAGGCGCTTGCCCCGGGCGACGATCTGCTGGCCGGCGGTGACGTAGGTCTGAGCGACCTCGTGCGACCCGAAGCCGTGCGAGCTCGCCAGCCGGCTGCCGCTGGCCCTGTCGATCAGGTCGAGGTCCCAGTCGCTGCGGTCGGAGGCGGCGGAGCGCACGGTGAGGAAGCCCGCGATCGGCGCCCTGTAGGTGACGGCGCGATCGCGCTTCGTCACCAGGTCGTGAACGACCGGCTCGCGCGCCGGCGCCGTCGTCGTTGCGCTGGCCGGGGCCGCAAGACCCCACGTGACGACCCCCAGGATTGCCACTGACAGCACTCGTGTTCCCATGCTCACCCCAAACCTCTCGACGTTCCCCAGGACGCTCGGCACGCTAGCGAGGCTCTCGCTCGCGCGCGCCGGTTCGCCCCGCCGAAACGGCCGAGGGGCGCCGCGAGCGCGACTATCCTCGGGCCAGTGAGCATGGAGACGGAATACGGCGCGCCGATCGAGCCCGGCGCCGACCAGGTCGAGCGCCTGCTCGCCGACCTCAACCCGGCTCAGCGAGAGGCGGTCGCCCACGGCGAGGGACCGCTACTGGTGCTGGCCGGGGCCGGCTCGGGCAAGACCCGGGTGCTCACCCACCGGATCGCCTGGCTGATCGCCACCGGTCGCGCCCGGCCGCTCGAGATCCTCGCGATCACGTTCACCAACAAGGCCGCGAACGAGATGCGCGAGCGGGTTTCGAGCCTGCTCGGCGGGATCTCGCGGGCGATGTGGGTGATGACCTTCCACTCCGCCTGCGCGCGGATCCTGCGCGCCGAGGCCGAGCGGCTCGGCTACAAGCGGGCGTTCACGATCTACGACGAGCCCGACTCGGTGCGGATGATCAAGCGCTGCATGGAGGAGCTCGAGCTCGACACCAAGCGCTACCCGCCGCGCTCGATCAAGGCGGCGATCTCCGCCGCCAAGAACCAGCTCACCGACCCGTCCGACTACGCGTCGGCGGCGACGACCGAGCGCGAGCAGGCGATCGCCGACACCTACAACCTCTACGAGCGCCGCATGGTCGAGGCCTCGGCGATGGACTTCGACGACCTGCTGGTCCGCACCGTCAACCTGCTCGAGCTGTTCGAGGACATGCGCGAGAAGTACCGCCGGATCTTCCGCTGGGTGCTCGTCGACGAGTACCAGGACACCAACCGCGCCCAGTACCGGATGCTCCAGCTGCTCGCCGAGGAGCACCGCAACCTGACCTGCGTTGGTGACGACTTTCAGGCGGTCTATGGATTTCGTGGCGCCGACATCCGCAACATCCTCGGGTTCGAGGAAGACTTCCCCGACGCCGAGGTCGTGCTGCTCGAGCAGAACTACCGCTCGACCCAGACGATCCTCGACGCCGCCAACGGCCTGATCGCCCACAACGTCGACCAGAAGCCCAAGCATCTCTGGACCGACGGCTCGCGCGGCGAGCAGATCGTCGTCGGCGAGTTCGACGACGAGCACGCCGAGGCGCGCTACGTCGCCTCGGAGGTCAACCGGCTGGTCGAGGAGGGGATGTCGCGCGACCAGATCGCGGTCTTCTACCGCGTCAACGCCCAGAGTCGGGTGCTCGAGGACACCCTGGTGCGGTTCGAGATCCCCTACCAGGTGATCGGGGGAACGAAGTTCTACGAGCGTGCCGAGATCAAGGACGCGATCGCCTACCTGCAGCTGCTCGCGAACCCCGCCGACGCGATCTCCTTCGCCCGGGTCGTCAACTCGCCGCGCCGCGGAATCGGTCAGCAGACCGAGGCGCGGATGCTCTCGCACGCGAACACGATCGGGGCCGACATCTGGGACGTCCTCGCAAATCCGAGCGGGATCCCGGGCCTCGGCACCGCCGCGTACAAGGCGGTCGGCCGGTTCTCCGAGACGATGGCCCATCTGCGGCAACGTGCCGAGCGCCGTGGCCCGGTCGCGGAGCTGCTCGACGCGACGCTCCACGAGACCGGCTACATCGAGGCGCTCGAGGCCGAGCGCACGGTCGAGGCCGAGGGCCGGATCGAGAACCTCGAGGAGCTGGTGGGCGTGGCCGGAGAGTTCGACGCCAACCGCGAGCTGGAGGGCGAATCGGACGTCAGCCCGCTGGAGGAGTTCCTCGCCCAGATCTCGCTCGTCACCGTCCAGGACGACATCCGCGACGAGGAGAGCCTCGCGACCCTGATGTCGTTGCACAACGCCAAGGGGCTCGAGTACGACGCGGTCTTCGTGATCGGCTGTGAGGAGGGCGTCTTCCCGCACTCGCGCTCGCTCGAGGAGGGGAACGTGGAGGAGGAGCGCCGGCTCGCCTACGTCGGCGTCACCCGCGCCCGGCAGCGGCTCTGGCTCACATACGCCCGGCGGCGCTCCCTGCACGGCGGGGCCAGCTGGAACATTCCGTCGCGCTTTCTGAAGGAGCTTCCCGAGCAGCTGATCGAATCGCACGTCGCCACGACCCAGACCGGATGGGCGCTCGGCGGCGACGCGCGCGGCCGCGCGACCGGGTTCGGGCGCCGCCCGTCCGGCGACGGCTTCTCCGCCCCCGAGCGCAAGCAGCCGGCCCCGCCGCCGCAGCCGTACTCGGTGGGCGACGACGTCCTGCACGCCAGCTTCGGCGAGGGGGTCGTGACCGCCGTCGAACCGGGGTCGGTGGTCGTCATCCGCTTTGCCAGCGACGGCACGGAGCGCAAGCTGATGGCCGACTACGCGCCGCTGAAGAAGGTCGCATGAGCGCTCGGGTGATCGACGGCAAGGCCGTCGCCGCAGGCGTCAAGGAGCGCGTCGCCGCGGGCGTCAAGGGGTTCGTCGCCGAGCACGACGGCGACATCCCGGGCCTGGCGACTGTGCTCGTCGGCGACGACCCCGCCTCGCAGATCTACGTGTCCAGCAAGCGCAAGCAGACCGAGGAGGTCGGGATGCGCTCGATCCACGAGCAGCTCGGCGCCGAGACTCCGGAGGACGAGCTGCTCGAGTTGATCGCGGCGCTGAACGCCGACGAGACCGTCGACGGGATCCTCGTCCAGCTGCCGCTCCCCGAGCAGATCGACCAGGACGCGGTGATCACGGCGATCGACCCGGCCAAGGACGTCGACGGGCTCTCGGCGACCAACGCCGGGCTGCTGGCCCAGGGGCGCCCCGGGCTCGTTCCCTGCACTCCGCAGGGGGTGGTCGAGCTACTGCGCGCGTCAGGGACCGCGATCGAGGGGGCCGAAGCGGTCATCCTCGGCCGCTCGATCCTGGTCGGCCGCCCGCTCGCCGCCCTGCTGCTGGGGGAGAACGCGACCGTCACCGTCTGTCATTCCCGCACTCGCGACCTGCCCGCCGTCTGCTCGCGCGCGGACATCCTCGTTGCCGCGGTGGGCTCGCCGCGCCTGGTCGGCGCCGAGATGGTGAAGCCCGGGGCGACGGTGATCGACGTCGGCACCAACCGCACCGACGACGGCCTCGTCGGCGACGTCGACTTCGAGCCGGTGAGCGAGGTCGCGGGCGCGATCACACCGGTGCCGGGTGGGGTCGGGCCGATGACGATCGCGATGCTGCTCGCGAACACCCTCCAAGCGGCTGTCGGTCGCGGTCGCTAGGTCTGCTGGGCGAGCGCGGAGGCCCGGGCGAGGCAGCCCCCCGGCGTGTACTGCATGAAGGCGGTCACGTCGACCTGCTTCTGCAGCCCGAAGGTGTTCTCGCCGATTCCGGCCTGCACCTCGAGGTGCTGGGTTTGCGCGGACGAATTGGCCGAGAATCCGATCCGGTCCGCATTGTCCAGGACGTTGCGGTCGACGATTCCGCTCCTCGACCAGTGCGTGAAGATCTCGAGGTCGTCGCGGGTCGCGGCCAGGTAGAGCACGGCATCGCCCGCCGTGCACTCGAGCTCCAGATCGAGCAACCCGGGGATCTCCATGAAGGTCGACGTTGAGCCGGCGATGTTCTGCACGCGGTTGAAGTAGGCCTTCGCGTTCGAGACCCCGAAGGCGCCCGGAACCGCCGCGGCACCGCGGACGAAGCGGGACGGGCCCATGCCACCCAGCTCGGCGGCGTCCGGTACCTGCTCGAGGCTCGACTCGTCCACGTCCGAGCCCCGCAGGGTGTTCGCCTTCACATCGAGCCCGGTGAGCGAACCGTCGACGGCACTGGAGCCGCGCACGTCGGCCCCCGTCAGCGACTCGTCGACGATGTTCGCGCCGGTCCACTCGTTGGCGGCGTAGGCGGTGCCACCCGCAACGACCAGGAGCAAGGCGACGACTCCGGACCATTCCCGCAGACGACCGATTACCCGCATGCTTCTCCTTCCGTGGACCGCATGATTCTCGCCGACAGCGGCGCCCCACGCAAATCGTCCGGGCCGGCGCTGTAGGCTGCCGCCCGACAACCACTCCCCATTTCCCGCGAGGAGCGCTATGGACGCTGACAGGCTTGGAAGGGGTGAGCAGATCGCCGGTATTTGCGCCGTGATCCTGTTCATCTTCATGTTCTTCAACTGGTTCTCGTTGCCGGACGAGGTCAACGGCGTCGCGACCGGGGTGGATCTGGCCGAGGCGGCCGGGATCGACACGTCGATCAACGCCTGGCAGGCGTACGACTTCACCGATCTGATCCTGCTGGTGACGATCGTGGTCGCCGCCGGCGGCGCGCTCGCCACGGTGATGGCCAGAGACGTCGCCCTTCCCGTGGCAGCGAGCGCGATCACGGCGGGGCTCGGCATTCTCAGCTTCGTCTTCGTCGCCTTCAGCATCCTCAACACGCCGTCCTCGGGGCCCGTCGACCTCGATCGGAGCTGGGGCGTGTTCGTCGGCCTCCTGCTGACGGCGGGGATCGCGTACGGCGGCTGGATGTCGATGCAGGAGGAGGGGACCACCTTCGGCGATCAGGTCGATCGCGCGGGCGGGGGAGGGGCAGCGCCGCCTCCGCCTCCGCCCCCGCCGCCCGAGGCGCCCCCGCCGGCGCAGTAAGACGTACCCCGGGCTCGGGCTCGGGAGGAGAGGTGAACACGGCGGCCGCCTCCGGGCGGCCGCCGCTCTTGAGAAACGAAACGGTTGACACGCGCGGCGGCGCCGGGATAGGGTCGCGCATCCAGTACTCACCAGGGAGGACCAATGGGCATCGTTGAGGGAAAGCGGGCTCGCGCGATCGTCTTGGCCAGTGCGGTGCTCACGGTAGGAGCGTTGCCCTTGTCTGCGCCCGCGGCCTTCGCCCACGGTGCCTCGGACGCGGGACGCGGGCCCGCGTACGACGGACTCACGTCCGATACCGACGCCTGCCCCAACTCGTTCCGGGTCGCAGGGACGAAGCTGTGTACGCACGGCCCCGATCCAAGGCCGAACCACTTGGCGACGACGCCCGACTCGGTGGGGAGCCCGGTCGCCAGAGCGGCCGCGAGCTGCACCACCGACGGCACCGAGGGTCCGCGCGTGCAGGTGATCTACGCGGCTCCTGCCGGCGTGACGAACCGCCACGCCTCGGTGCTGTCGGACATTCGCTCCTTCGCGAGGGTGGCGGACTCCATTTTTTACGAGAGCGCCCGCGAGACCGGTGAGGCGAGGCGAATCAGGTTCGTCACCAACTCATCGTGCAACATCAGCGTGGCCAACGTCTCGTTCAACTCGTCGGACGACGACGACAGCTTCAGCTCGGAGATCCAGGAGCTCCAGCGTCAGGGGTTCACGAGCCCCAGCCGGCTCTACATGGTCTTCCTCGACAAGGACGTCCCCGGCTGCGGCATTGGAAACATCTTCGATGACAGCCAGCCCGGCCCGGGCAACACGGGCAACAGCGGCCCTCGATACGGACGGACCGACCTGAACTGCTGGGGCGGCTCGGTGCCGGCGCATGAGTTGATGCACAACCTCGGCGCCGTCCAACTCGATGCTCCGCACAGCACCGGCTTCGACGGAACCAACGGATACCACTGCTGGGACGAGTACGACCGCATGTGTCAAGACGACGGGGGGCCCTACTTCGACAACGGTGGGACGCTGGAGTTCCCCTGCAGCGTCGCCGCGCTCGAGGGCCGGTTCGACTGCAACGACGACGACTACTACTCGACCGGCGTGCCGACCGGGTATCTGTCGAACCATTGGAACACCGTCAACAGCAGGTTCCTGCACAACAACGGGTTCTCCGCCTCGAACGGGGACTTCAACGGCGACGGCAAGGACGACATCGCGTTCTTCGGCCGAGGGCCGGAGGGCGAGGTGTGGGTCTCGCTTTCGAACGGCACCGTGTTCGACGACAAGACGCAGTGGCACGACAGCTTCGCCTTCAACGACGAGTTCCCGCTCGTCGGCGATTTCAACGGCGACGGAATGGACGACATCGCCTCGTTCACGCGCGGCGATGCCGGTGACGTCTTCGTCGCGCTCTCGAACGGATCGTCGTTCGTCGGGTCCGGCGTGCTCTGGCACGACAGCTTCGCCCACAACGACGAGATCCCGGCCGTCGGAGACGTGACCTGTGACGGCAAGGACGACATCATCGCGTTCAATCGCGGTGGCTACGGCGATGTGTACGTGGCGACGTCCACGGGCTCCGCGTTCACGGGGACCGGCGATCTGTGGCACGGTGCGTTCGCCTACGGGAACGACATCCCGCTGGTCGGCAACTTCAGCGGGGGGCCCGCCTGTGACGACATCGCGGTGTTCCGGCGTGGCTCTCGGGGGACGCCACACCGCGGAGACGTCTACGTCGCGCGGTCGAACGGCAGCTCCGCGTTCGGGACGATGACGAGGTGGCACGACCGCTTCGGGATCAACTTCGAGCTGCTCTCGAAGGGCGACTTCAACGCCGACGGCCGGGATGACATCGTTGCTTTCAAGCGCGGCGCCTACGGAGACGTCTTCGTCGCCACGTCCACGGGCTCGGCCTTTACCGATACGGGGAATGCGTGGCACGGCGATTTTGCGTACAACCGAGACATCCCCGGGGTCGGCAACTTCAACGGTGGGCCCCGGGACGACATCGTGATGTTCCAACCCGGCTTGTCGTCCTACGCCGCGTACGTCGCGCTGTCCAACGGCGCTAAGTTCAGCGCGAGGGCGCTGTGGCGGAGCGGGTTCGCGCCGCTCTTCGCGGTGCCGATGCCGGCGACCGTCTACTGACGTCGGCGAGACCTAAGATGGGCTCGTGATCGATCGCGAGCAGGTGCTTCACGTCGCCCGCCTGGCGAGGCTGGAGCTGTCCGACGAGGAGGTCGATCGGATGGCGGGCGAGCTGTCGGGCATCCTCGAGCACGTCGACCGGATCGCCGCGCTCGACCTCGACGAGGTCGAGCCGACGACCCACGTGGTCGCGCTCGAGAACGTGCTCCGCGCCGACGAGCCCGAGCCGAGCCTGCCGCGCGAGCGCGCGCTCGAGAACGCTCCCGATCCGGCCGACGGCGCCTTCCGCGTCCCCTCGCCGCCAGGCTCAGTGACGTACGAGCTGCTCGAGCTGAGCGCGGCCGAGGCGATCGGCCGGATCGAGGCGGGGGACCTCGCCTCCGACGAGTACTTCGACGCCTACGCCGAGGCGGCCGCCGGCGACCCGCTCAACGCCTATCTGTGGCGGGCCGGGCCGGGAGCCGGCGGGGCCGGCGGCGAGACGTTGCGCGGGGCTCCGGTTGCCGTCAAGGACCTCTTCTGCACCGAGGGGATCGAGACCACGGCCGGCTCCCGAATCCTCGAGGGCTATCGCCCCCCGTACACGGCGACGGCGGTGCGGAAGCTCGGTGAGGCCGGGGCGCGGCTGCTCGGGAAGACGAACATGGACGAGTTCGCGATGGGCTCGTCGAACGAGAACTCGGGCTACGGGCCGGTGCGCAACCCGTGGGACCCGGGCCGCGTCCCCGGCGGCTCGTCCGGTGGCTCGGCGGCCGCAGTCGCGGGGCGCCTGGCGCCGTGGGCGATCGGCACCGACACCGGCGGCTCGATCCGCCAGCCGGCGGCGCTCTGCGGGATCGTCGGGCTGAAGCCCACCTACGGAGCGATCTCGCGCTACGGGATGATTGCCTTCGCCTCCTCGCTCGACCAGTGCGGCCCGCTCACCCGAACGGTCACCGACGCGGCAGTGCTGCTGCGCGCGATGGAGGGGCGCGACCCCCACGACTCGACCTCGGTCGGGATCGACGGCGGAGTGGAGCTGCCCTCGCGCACCGACCTCGACGGTCTGCGGTTCGGCGTCGCCCGCGACTTCTCGCATCACGCCGAGGGCGTCGAGCCCGGCGTCGCCGAGGTCTTCGAGCGCTCGCTGGCGCTGATCGAGGCCCTCGGCGGCGAGCTCGAGGAGATCACGCTCCCGAACGCCGAGCACGGGATCTCCGCCTACTACGTGATCGCGCCGGCCGAGGCTTCCTCGAACCTGCAGCGCTACGACGGGGTCCGCTACGGGATCCGGGAGACCGACGGCGGCCTCGACGGGATGTACGAGCGCACCCGCGCCCGCGGCTTCGGGGCCGAGGTCAAGCGGCGGATCATGCTCGGCACCTACGCGCTCTCCTCCGGCTACTACGACGCCTACTACGGCCGCGCGCAGAAGGTCCGGACCCGGATCGCGCAGGACTTCGCGACCGCGTTCGGGTCGGTCGACCTGGTCGTCACCCCGACCTCGCCCTCGGTCGCCTTCGAGCTCGGCGCCCGGACCGCCGACCCGCTGGCGATGTACCTGTCCGACTACTTCACGGTGCCGATGTCGCTCGCCGGGATACCGGCGATCTCGATCCCGGCCGGGCTGGCGCCGCCGCCCGGCGGCGGCAAGGAGCTCCCGGTCGGCCTGCAGATCGCGGCGCCGGCGTTCAGCGAGTCGCTGCTCTTGGACGCCGCCCATGCGCTCGAGCGCGAGGTTGCGTTCGACGGGAGGCCGCGATGACCGAGGCGGAGGTCCGTGACGCGGCGATCGAGGCGCTCGATGGGCTGCCGGAGTGGGTGCGCGAGGAGCTCGGCGAGGTCGCGGTGATCGTCGAGGAGTCGCATCCCGACGATCTGATGGGGATCTACGACCCGGTCGGCGGTCTCCCGCGGATCGTCGTCTTCCGCTCCGCGAACCCGAACGCCGAAGAGGTCAAGCGCACGGTCTGGCACGAGATCGGCCACCACTTCGGCATGGACGAGGATCAGCTCGACGAGGCCGGCTATGCCTGATCGCTGGGAGCCGGTCATCGGCCTCGAGATCCACGTCCAGCTGAGCACGCGGACGAAGATGTTCTGCGGCTGCGAGCTGTCGTTCGGCGACGACCCGAACGTGCACACCTGCCCGATCTGCCTCGCTCATCCCGGGTCGCTGCCGGTCCCGAACGAGACGGCGATCAGCTATGCGATCCAGATCGGCCTCGCGCTCGGCTGCGAGATCGCGCCGCGGTCGATCTTCCACCGCAAGAACTACTTCTATCCCGACAACCCGAAGGCGTACCAGATCAGCCAGTTCGACTATCCGCTCTGCACGGGCGGCCGCCTCGGTGACGTCCGCATCCATCGCGTCCACCTCGAGGAGGACGCGGCCAAGCTCGTCCACGAGTCCGCGACGGGCCGGATCCACGATTCGGGCGTCTCGCTGGTCGACTTCAACCGCGGCGGCACCCCGCTGGTCGAGATCGTCACCGAGCCCGACCTCCATGACGCGGCCACCGCGCGCGAGTGGTTGCAGCTGCTGCGCACGACGATCCGCCAGCTCGGCGTCTCGGACGTGAACATGGAGGAGGGCAGCCTGCGCGCGGACGCCAACGTCTCGCTGCGCCCGGCCGGGAGCGACCGGCTCGGGACCAAGACCGAGCTCAAGAACATGAACAGCTTCCGCTTCCTCGAGCGCGGGGTGGAGGCCGAGATCGCCCGCCAGGCCGAGATCCTCGACGGCGGCGGGAAGCTCGAGCAGGAGACGCTGCACTTCGACCCGCGAACCGGCAGCCTCACCCCGCTGCGCTCGAAGGAGTACTCGCACGACTACCGCTACTTCCCCGAGCCCGACCTGGTCCCGCTGGCGCCGACCGCCGCGATGATCGACGCCGCCCGTGAGGCGCTGCCCGAGCTCCCAGCCGAGCGCCGGGAGCGTTACGAGTCCGAGCTCGGACTGGGCGAGAAGCCGGCGACCCAGCTCGCCTTCGACGCCGAGCTCGCCGCCTACTTCGAGCGGGCGCTCGCCGCCGCCGACGGTGTCGATGCGGCGACGGTCGCCAACTGGGTCACGGGCGAGCTGGTCGCGCGGATCCGTGAGGCGGGCGGCGACGACTCCAACCTCGCCGGCTCGAAGGTCAGCCCCGAGGCGCTCGCAAAGCTCGCCGGAATGGTCGAGGCGAAGCAGCTCTCGACCGGCGCCGGGCGCCAGGTGCTGGCGGCGATGGTGGCCGACGGCGGCGACCCCGCCGAGATCGCCGAGCGCGAGGGGCTCGGGGCGATCGCCGACACCGGCGAGCTCGAGGCGATCGTCGAGCGTGCGATCGAGGCCGACCCCGACGCGGCCGAGCGAGTCCGCGGCGGCAACGCGAAGGCGATCGGGCCCCTGGTCGGTTTCGTGATGCGCGAGACCCAGGGCCGCGCCGACGGGGGAGAGGTGACGCGACTGATCCACGCCAAGCTCGGGATCGGCTAGAACCGGCGGGCAGCGGGGTCAGCTGAAGGGGCGGACGAGGTGACGCGTGATCTCGGCCAGGCTGTCGCCTTCGCCGGCCTCCCGCATCTCGTCAGCCTCCACCCGCCCGCCTCCGTGAGCCCTGGCCATGCGCATCGATCGATCGGCCGCCCGGACGAGGTCGTCGGGCGATTCCTCGCCATCCCACTCGACGACCCCGACCGAAGCATCGATCTGGATCCCGGTTGCCTCGGCGACCCCCGATCGAATCGCCGTGCGGAACCGTTCGCCAAGCCTCCTGCGCTCGTCGCCGCCCGTCTCTGGAAGGACGATCATGAACTCGTCTCCGCCGTGGCGGCCGACGGCGTCATAGGGACGGGTGCCGCCTCGTAGCGCCGCCCCGACCGCGGCGAGCACGTAGTCGCCCTCGACGGGCCCCAGCTTGTCGTTGATCTCCTCGAACCCGTCGAGGTCGATCATGCAGCACGACAGGCGGTGGCCTCGCCGTCGCGAGCGCTCGATCTCTGCGCGGAGCACCTCGGCGACTCGCGCCGGGTCGAGGCAGCCGGTGAGCGCGTCGTACCCGGCCGAACCGCGCGGGGTCTCACGCGACACGCAGAACGCCGCCAGCCTCGCATACGAGTCCGCGGCCCACAGTAGTTGGCTGTCGGACTTGGGCGATGGAGATTCGAAGCCGGCGTGGATCGCTCCCAGGACCCGCTCGTTGGAGCCGAATGCCGCAGCGACCGCGGGATGCCGGTGACCCTCGGCGTCGGGTGCTGATTCGACCAGCGCACCGTTGCCGTTGCCGGCGAGCGCGCGCTCGACCAGGGCATCCGGCGCCGCCGGCGCGGCCGAGATTGGCCGCCCATCGCGTCTCCAGGTGGCCGCGATGTGAGTGCCACCCGGCTCGTCGCGAGCGAAAAGGGTTGCGGTGTCCGCCCCGATGGAGATCGCAAAGCAGCGCAACAGCACGTCGAAGGGCCGTTTCGAGAGTTCACCGTGCGCCGTCGACCGGGCCTCACCCTGCAGTTCAGTAACCATCAAGCCGTGCCTTTCCGTAGTGCTTCGACGCTTCCCGGGTCGAGAGCCTCCAGCCATGAATGACCTTCGGCCGCCCCGGAAAGACAGGGCTTGCAAACACATTTGAAACCGCACATCGCAGCCTCTGGTGACGCAAAAAAATACTACCAAGCACCTGTCTCCCCTCGACAGGGGAGCCTGCTTACGTTCTCCGGCTCGCCGCGCATCCTGTTATCCGGTTACCCGTCCAGCTCGGCCGATATCAGGCGCGCGGCGGTCGCGCCGCCTTCGAGGGATCGTGACAGTCCTCACTTTGTAACAAATTGTTACAAGCCCTGTCACAATACGAGCATGGCTTGGAACGTGGTGATCGCAGGCGGGGGATTCGGAGGCTCGTCGGCCGCCCGCGAGCTGGAGCGGATCATGCCGAAGCAATCGGCGCGACTGATCCTCGTCAACGACGTCAACTTCCTGCTCTACACGCCGTTTCTGCCCGAGGCGGCGGCGGGGACGCTGGAGCCGCGCCACGTGGTCACGCCGCTGCGGGACATCCTCAAGCGCACCAACCTGAAGCTCGGCGCGATCTGCGCCCACGACCCCGAGGCGCGCACGGTCGAGCTCCGCACCCACGCCGGCGAGGCGGAGACGATCCGCTACGACCAGTTCCTCGTCGCGGTCGGGTCCGTGTCGCGCTCGTTGCCCGTCCCGGGCCTCGAGGAGCACGCGATCGGCTTCAAGAGCCTTGCGGACGCGATCTGGCTGCGAAACCACGTGATCGAGACGCTCGAGGACGCGAACGCGACCGAGGACCCCGAGCGGCGCGAGGAGCTGCTCACCTACGTCTTCGTCGGCGGCGGCTATTCGGGGCTCGAGGCGCTGGCGGAGCTGCAGGACTTCGCCGCCGACGCGATGGATAGCTACCCGCGCGCCCGGCTGCACGGGATGCGCTGGATCCTGGTCGAGGCCGCCGATCACGTCCTGCCCGAGGTCCCGGCCGACCTCGCCGCATACGCGGTGCGCGAGTTGCGCGGGCGCGGGATCGACGTCCGGCTCGGGACACGGATCGAGGAGGCGACCGCCGACTCGACCCTGCTCTCGACCGGCGAGCGGGTCCCGACGCGGACCCTGGTCTGGACCGCGGGCGTGAAGCCGCACCCGAGCCTCGCCTCGCTTGCCCTGCCGCTCGACGACGGCGGCCGGGTCCGAGTCGACGAGCGGATGCGGGTCGAGGGACTGCGGGGCGTCTGGGCGATCGGCGACTGCGCCGCCGTCCCGCACCCGGCCGGCGGCGGGCGCGCCTGCCCGCCGACCGCCGCGATGGCGGTCCGCCAGGGCCCGGCGGTCGCCCACAACATCGCCGCCGAGCTGGGGGTCGCGACGAAGCCGGGCCGGTTCGACTATCGCGGCCGCGAGGCGTTCGTCAACCTCGGCCGCTACAAGGCGGTCGGCAAGATCGGCAGCCTGAAGGTCCGCGGCTTCCTCGCCTGGTGGATGGCCCGCACGTACCACATGAGCCAGATCCCGGGCCTGGTGCGGAAGATCCGCGCGATCGTCGACTGGACCGTCGGCCTGCCGTTCCGCCGCGACACCGCCGAGGTCGGCTCGATCGGCCACCCGCGACCGCTGCGGGCCGAGGTCTACGCCCGCGGCGGCACCCACCGCCCGCTCGACTGAGGCGACAGGTCGTAGGCGCTCAGCCCCAGGCGCCGCTCTCGCTGCAACCCGACCCGCCCGGCGGATCGCAGGTGCGCTCGGTCGCGCCGCCCTGCTCGCCGTCGATCGAGAACGTGGTCGCGGATGCGGAGAGGACCGAGACCGTGTACGAGCTGTCGGTCGAGACCACCTCGAGGTCGCCTTCGGAGAGACTGGGCTCGATCTTCGCCAGCTCCTGCTCGCTGGCGCCGGCGTACGAGCCGTTGTTGTCGGCGGCGTACTTCTCGATCGCCGCCTGGGCCGTACGCGCCGTCGCCTGCGCCTTCGCGTTCAGCGCATCGTCGCCGCCGGAGCTCGCGCCCGTCGACGCCGTCTCGTCGTCGTCGCCACAGCCCGCTGCACCCGCGGCCAGGGCGAGGATCACGAGGCCGGCGGTCAGCGCGCGCGGCTGCATCGGGGGGACAGTATTACGTCAGCGCAGCCAGGTCCGGACGATCGCGTTTGCGAATCCCATCCCGTAACGCACCACCGCCGGCTTCTTCGAATGGCCCGACAGCCGGCTCACCACGGTCACCGGGACCTCCTTCGCCGGAATCCCGCGCTTGATCGCCTCGATCATGAACTCGGAGGTGTGGAACTGCTCCTGGCGGAGGACGAGCTGCGGGAGGACGTCGGCGCGGACGGCCCGGTAGCCGTTCGAGCAGTCGGTGACGTGGGTGCGGGTGATGAACGAGACGACCTTGTTGAAGAAGACGATTCCGGCCTCGCGGGCGGGGTGGTTGGCCTCCGCCTCGCCGAGCACGCGCGAACCGTGGGCGACAGCGACCTCGCCGTCGATGACGGGCTTGACGAGGCGCTCCATCTCCTCCGGCAGGTGCTGGCCGTCGGCGTCGAGGGTGACGACGATCTTGGCTCCGGAATCGGCGAGCAGCCGGTAGCCGGTGCGCAGCGCCGCCCCGCCGCCGCGGTTGATCACGTGGCGGGCGACGACCGCACCGTGGGCCAGCGCGACGTCCTCGGTGCGGTCGCGCGAGCCGTCGTCGACGACCAGTACCGCGGTCTCGACCCCGCAGACCGCGGCCGGGATCCGGTCCAGCACCCGGCCGATGTTGTCGGCCTCGTTGTAGGCGGGGACGAGGATGCCGATCCGGTCGCGGAAGCGCTCCGGATGGCCGGCGGTCCGGAACTGCTCCCAGGCGAGCCCCTCGAGCACCGCCGAGAGCTCCGAGGTGATCCGCGAGCCCTGGCTGAGCGCGCGCAGGACGAGCAGGAACAGGATCACGATCGCGAAGATCGCCACCCCGACGATCCGGGTCCCGTTCTCGCGCTCGAACGAGAACGCCGACAGCAGCGCGTCCGGGATCTCGGTCCCGGCCACGATCGCGAGCCCGAGCGCGACCACCAGCAGGATCAGGACGTCGGCGTTGCGAAGCTCGCGCCGGCGCCAGATCGCGTACCCGCCGATGAGCGCCGCGACCACCAGGCCGACGGCGCGGATCGACGTCAGCTCGGGCGGCAGGATGTCGGCGAGCCCGATCATCGCGGCGGTTGAGGATAGGCCAGCCCGCCCGAGGGCAGTCGCCGCTAGAAGCTCGGGAAACCGATGTTGTCGAAGAACCAGAGCGAGCTGGTGAGCCAGATCACGACCAGCGCCGTGAACACCGAGCCGCCCACGATGGGCAGCACGAGGCCCGGCAGGCCGTCGACCCGCAGCCAGAGCATCTTCGCGGTGAAGGCGCCGTAGAAGAAGCAGCCGGCGAGCGAGTGGACCAGCACGCGGGTGGTGGTGTCCTGGAAGCCGAGGGCCCAAAGGCAGTGGTAGACCACCGGCAGCGAGACCAGGAAGGCGAGCGTCCCGGAGACCTTGTGAACGGCGGGGACCCAGGCCGGGGTGGAGGCGAACGGCAGCCGGTCGAACATCCAGGTCGCGGTGAACACCTGCAGGCAGGCGAGCAGGACGACGGCGGTCGCCAGCCACGCCTTCATGTTCAGCGTTGCGCTGAAGAACAGCCCGTCGCCGAGGACCGACTTCCCGGTCGGGTCGTGGACGTTGCCGTAGACCCCGAGCGCGACCGCGACCGCGGCCCCGACCAGGGCCGGGACGATGAGCTTGGCCGGTGAAACCGGCCGCTCAGCGACCGCCTCCATGGGCCGATCCTACGTCAAGCGCGCTACCCTCGCCGACTTATGCGGATCCTGATCCTTGGCGGTGATGGATACCTGGGCTGGCCGACGGCGATGCGCTTCTCGCAGGCCGGGCACGAGGTGTCGATCGTCGACAACTTCTCGCGGCGGCGCTGGCACACGCAGCTGTCGACCGGCTCGCTGACCCCGATCGGCTCGCTCGCCGACCGGCTCGAGGCGTGGCGCGAGGTCTCGGGCAACGAGATCAAGCCGTTCGTGGGCGCGATCGAGGACTTCAGCTTCCTCGACGCGGTGATCGCCGAGACGCTGCCGGAGGCGATCGTCCACTACGGCGAGCAGGCGTCGGCGCCGTATTCGATGAAGTCGCGCGAGGCGGCGGTCGAGACCCAGTACACGAACGTGATCGGCACCCTCAACCTGCTGTTCGCGATCCGGGACCGGGTGCCCGACTGCCACCTGGTCAAGCTCGGGACGATGGGCGAGTACGGGACCCCGAACATCGACATCGAGGAGGGGTTCATAGAGATCACCCACAACGGGCGCACGGACTCGCTGCCCTTCCCGAAGCTCCCTGGCTCGCTCTACCACCTCTCGAAGGTCCACGACTCCCACAACATCCACTTCGCCTGCCGGATCTGGGGCCTGCGCTCGACCGACCTCAACCAGGGCGTCGTCTACGGGATCGAGACCGCGGAATCCTCACAGGACGAACGGCTGATCACCAGGTTCGACTACGACGAGTACTTCGGCACCGTGCTCAACCGGTTCTGCGTCCAGGCGGTGATCGGCCACCCGCTGACGGTCTACGGCGAGGGCGGCCAGACCCGCGGCTTCCTCAACATCCGCGACACGCTGCAGTGCGTCGAGCTCGCGGTGGCCAACCCGGCGGCGCTCGGGGAGTACCGGGTCTTCAACCAGTTCACCGAGCAGTTCTCGGTCGCCGAGCTCGCCGAGCTGGTCCGGCGCGCCGCGGCGGAGACGGGACGCGAGGTCGAGGTCCGCAAGTATCCGAACCCGCGGATCGAGGCCGAGCAGCACTACTACAACGCGACCAACACGAAGCTCCACGAGCTCGGCCTCGAGCCCCACCACCTCGGCGAGGAGCTGGTCACCTCGATGCTCGGGAGCATCGACCGCTACCGCGACCGGGTGATCGAGCGCGCGATCATGCCGCGAACCCGCTGGAAGCCCGGGGAATTGGTCGGCGAGGTTCGTTCCACCACCTGAGCGGAACCCCGCTTGCGAGCGGGAAAAAGACCCCGGACGGCCGAAATCCCGCTGCTACGATCCGTCGCCCATGCGCGCGGCCGATGCACTCTGGAAGGCACTGGAAGCCGAGGGCGTCGAGCACGTCTTCGGAATCCCGGGCGGCGCCAACCTGCCGACCTACGACGCGCTCTACGACTCGGGCATCACCCACATCCAGGCTCGCCACGAGCAGGGAGCCGGTCACGCGGCCGAGGGTTACGCCAAGGCCTCGGGGCGGGTCGGGGTAGCGCTCGCCACCTCGGGCCCCGGCGCCACCAACCTGGTGACGGCGATCACCGACGCGATGATGGACTCGGTGCCGACCGTGTTCGTGACCGGCCAGGTGCGAACCGACCTGATCGGCACCGACGGCTTCCAGGAGGCCGACGTCACCGGGATCACGCTGCCGGTGGTCAAGCACTCGATGCTGGTCACCGACCCGCGTCACATCCCCGAGTACATCCACGCCGCCTTCCACATCGCCTCGACGGGCCGCCCCGGGCCGGTGCTGGTCGACATCCCGCAGGACCTCTCGCGGGTCGACATCGACTACGAGCCGCCGGAAGGGCTCCCGAACCTGCCCGGCTACAAGCCGCCGACCGAGGGCAACATCAAGCAGATCCGGATCGCCGCCAAGGCGCTCGCCAATGCGCGTCGCCCGGTGATCTACGGCGGCGGCGGGATCGTCAACGCGAACGCCTCGGACGAGTTCCGCGAGTTCGTGACATCCGACAAGCTGCCCGTGACCTTGACCGTGATGGGACTCGGCGCGTTCCCCGCCCCGCACGACCAGTGGCTGGGGATGCTCGGCATGCACGGCACCCGAACCGCCAACTACGCGATGGACCAGGCTGACCTGATCGTCTGCGTCGGCGCTCGCTTCGACGACCGGATCACCGGCAAGCTCTCCGAGTTCGCGCCCCGGGCCAAGTTCGTCCACATCGACGTCGACCCGGCGGAGATCTCGAAGAACGTGCCCGCGCACATCCCGATCGTCGGCGACGCCAAGGACGTGCTCGCGAAGCTGAACCGCGAGTACCGGGCGCTGAAGCCCGACAACTCGCGGCTCGACGAGTGGTGGAAGCAGATTCGCGAGTGGCAGACGACCTACCCGCTCCGCTACGAGGACTCGCGTGACGCGGAGATCAAGCCCCAGTTCATGATCGAGGCGATGTACGAGGCGACCGAGGGCGACGCGATCATCACCTCGGACGTCGGCCAGCATCAGATGTGGGCCGCGCAGTACTACCACTTCTCCGAGCCGCGCCGGTGGCTGAACTCGGGCGGCCTCGGGACGATGGGCTTCGGACTTCCGGCAGCGATCGGCGCCAAGGTCGCCCGCCCGGATGACGCCGTCGTCTGCCTCGCCGGCGACGGCAGCCTGATCATGAACGTGCAGGAGTTCGCGACCGCCTCGCACCACGAGATCCCGGTCAAGGTCTTCCTGATGAACAACGGCCACTTCGGGATGGTCCGGCAGTGGCAGGAGCTGTTCTGGTCCGAGCGCTACCAGTCGGTCGAGATGGGCCCCAGCCCGGACTGGCCGAAGCTCGCCGAGGCGTTCGGCTGGACCGGAATGCAGTGCACCGACAAGGGCGAGCTGCGCGACCAGATGCGGACGGCGCTCGAGACCGAGGGCCCGGTGCTGCTGGACGTCCACGTGACCAAGGACGAGAACTGCTACCCGATGATCCCGGCCGGTGCCGCCGCCAGGGACATGGTGGGCTAGGTAGATCATCTGATGGAAGCCGGCACTCCAGACCTGATCAAGCTCGAGGATCTCGAGGCGAGCCGGCAGCTCACCGGCCGCAAGCACATCCTGTCGCTGATCGTCGAGAACAAGCCCGGCGTCCTGGCGCGGATCGCGGGCCTCTTCAGCCGTCGCGGCTTCAACATCGACACGCTCGCGGTCGGCCCGACCGAGGACCCCGACACCTCGCGGATCACGCTCACATTGGACGGCGCGGTCCACCCGATCGATCAGGTGACCAAGCAGCTGCACAAGCTGGTCAACGTGATCAAGATCCGCGACATGGAGCCGGACTCGACCACCACCCGCGAGATGGCCCTGTTCCGGGTCAGCTCGTCGGTCGAGAGCCGAGCGGAGATCATGCAGTTCGCCGAGATCTACAACGCGAAGATCGTCGACGTCTCGCGTCGCTCCCTCACGATCGAGGTGACCGGCGCCCAGGACAAGATCGACTCGTTCGAGGCGATGATCCGGCCGCACGGTCTGATCGAGATGGCCCGTACCGGCGAGGTCGCGATCACCAAGTCGCGGCCCGAGCACTAGCCGGGCGACGATGATCGAGACGGCGACCGCGCTCGGGTCGCTGGAGGCGCTGATCGCCCGCGCGCCCGCGCGGCGCAGCCTGCTCAGCGTCACGGTCGAGGTCGAGGCGGCCGACCCATGCGCGATCGTCTTCGGCTCGCGGATGGCGAGCGACCGCTGGTTCTGCTGGGAACAGCCCGACCGCGACTGCTTCGCGCTGGCGGCGCTCGGTTCGACCCACGAGGCGGTGTCGCGCGGGCCGGGGCGCTTCGCCGACCTGGTCACCGAGACGGCGCGGGTCACCAGGGGGCGGATCGCCGACGAGCCCGACGAGCTGCCGCCCGGCGCGGGCCCGGTCTGGGTGGGCGGCTTCGCCTTCGCCGACCGTGGCGCCGCGGCCCCGCACTGGTCGTCGTTTCCCCCCGCGCTGCTCGTCCTCCCGGAGCTCGCGCTGCTGCGAGCCGGCGGGCGGACCTGGCTCACCCTGACGGCGCTCTCGGACGGTGGGCCCGAGCGAATCGTCGCCCGGGCCGAGCGCCGCCTGGCCTCGCTGACCGAGCGCCCGCTGCCGATCCTCGACCCGAGCCCGCGCGGCGAGACGAGGATCGTCAGCGTGACGCCGCCCGGGGACTACGAGCGCGCGGTCGCCGCCGCGACCGGGCGGATCCGCGCCGGCGAGCTCGACAAGGTCGTGCTCGCACGGGAGGTCGCGGTCGAGGCTCCGGCCGCCCACGATCCGGCCGCCACCTTCGGCGCCCTGCGCGAGCTGTTCCCGTCCTGCTTCTGCTTCTGCGCCGGCTCTCCGGAGGGCGCCTTCCTCGGCGCCAGCCCGGAGCTGCTGGTCCGCCGCCGCGGCGCGGGGGTGGCGACCGTCGCGCTCGCCGGCTCGACCCGGCGCAGCGCCGACCCGGCGGTCGACGACCACCTCGGCGAGCAGCTGCTGCGCAGCGACAAGGACCGCCACGAGCAGGCCATCGTCGCCCGGCGGATCGAGCGCAAGCTGGCGCCGCGCTCGGTCTGGGTCGAGGCGGAGCCCGAGCCGGGGGTGATCAAGGTCGCCAACATCCAGCACCTCGCGACTCCCGTGCACGCCCAGCTCGCCGAGCCGCTGTCGGCGGTCGAACTGGCGGCGCTGCTCCACCCGACGCCGGCGGTCGGGGGCGAGCCGGACGACCTCGCGAAGGCGGCGATCGACGAGCTCGAGGACTTCGACCGCGGCTGGTACGCGGGGCCGGTCGGCTGGATGGATTGCGCCGAGGACGGTGAGTTCTGCGTCGCCCTGCGCTCGGCGCTGCTGCGCGACCGCACCGCGCACCTGATCGCCGGCGCCGGGATCGTCGCCGATTCGGAGCCCGCCGCCGAGCTCGCCGAGACCGAGCTCAAGCTCGAAGCGCTGCTGCCGCTGCTGGCCGGCTGACACGGGCTCGGTGACGCCCGCGATCCATTTGCGTTCGTCGCCCGTATGTAAGAGAGTCGGGTGTACACCTTTACAAGGGCCAAAGAGGAGGAAGTCGGGATGACACCGAGGCGAGTTGGCAAGCTGGTTGGCGCGGTCTGTATCTGCATGCTTCTGTTCGGGACGGCGAGCGCGTCGGCCGCCAGGTTCTTCGCGCAGACCGGCGGCAACCAGGAGGTCCCCGGGCCGGGCGACCCGAACGCCTTCGGCGGGGCACTGATCGACATCCGTCCGGCGACCGACGAGGTCTGCATCGGGGTCCGCTTCCGCAACATGGACCCGCCGAACCTGATGCACATCCACGCCGGCGCGACCGGCGTCGGGGGTCCGATCGTGGTCAACCTGACCCCGGCGCTCGATGGCAGCCCGCGCTGCGTCACGGACGCGGACGCCGACGCCATCGCCGCCACTCCCTCGTCCTTCTACCTCAACATCCACAACGACCCGTTCCCGAACGGTGCGACGCGCGGGCAGCTCAAGCGCAGCCAGGTCGCGAGCTCGTTCGGGGTCGTGCGCGGGCCGCTGTTCAAGTTCGCCCGCATGACCGGCGCCCAGGAGACGAGCCCGGGGGGCGATCCGGACGGCTCCGGCGTCTCCTTCATCGACCTGAACGCCACCACCGGCAAGGTCTGCATCGACGTTCGCTACCGCAACCTCGCGCCGGCGACCGCGATGCACATCCACGACGGTCCGCTCGGAGTCGCGGGACCGATCGTCGTCGACCTGAGCACGGCGCTCAACGGCGGTCCGCGCTGTGTGACCATGGTGGACCCGGCCCTCGTGGCCGACATCCGGGACAACCCGGCCGAGTTCTACTGCAACGTTCACACCGGGGAGTTCTCCGCCGGCGCGATCCGCGGTCAGCTCGAGACCAGCGAGTAGACGGCGCGCTCAGTCGCCGACCGCCGCCGCAACAGCCTCGGTTGCGGCGGCGGTGAGGCGCTCGTGAACGGCGACGTTCTCAGCGCGGTCGACCGGGACCTCGATCAGCCCGGTGGCCGCGCCCGCGGCCGCCAGCCCGCCGAGGTCGGCGAGTCGCGTGTGCGGGATGTCGTGGAGCGCGGCGATCCGTCCGGGGTCGATCCCTGACGGCGTCCCGAGCAGCGCCTCGAACTCGTCGCGCTCGATCTGGCCGGCCTGAGGGAGGAACTCGAAGATCCCGCCGCCTTGGTTGTTCGCGCAGACGATCCGGATCGGGACGTCCGCGTCGCGGAGGGCCGCGAGCCCGTTGACGTCGTGGACGAGGCCGAGGTCGCCGGTCACGATCCAGGCCGGGCGCCCGGTCGCGACCGCGGCGCCGATCCCCGAGGAGATCAGCCCGTCGATCCCGTTCGCGCCGCGGTTGGCGAGGAAGAGCACCGCGGCGTCCGAGGTGGGCAGGAACGCCTCCTGGTCGCGGATCGGCATGCTCGAGGCGGTGTAGACGAGGTCGCCGTCGGCGTAGGCGCGCCCGAGCGCCGCCTGGAGTCCCGGCTCGGTCGGGCCCGGCTCGCGATCGAGCTGCGCCTCGCTCGCCTCCGTGGCGGCCGCCGCGGCGCCGAGCCAGGCCCGGCTCCAGGCATCGTCGGCGGCGCCGTCGCCCAGCGTCTCGACGAGCGCCTCGCAGAGCGCCGCCGGCTCGGCGCGGACGATCGCGCCGGCGATCCGGGTCGGATCGTTCCAGGCGCGGCCGGCGTCGACCACCAGCTGCGCGGCCTCGGGCAGCTCGGCGAGCCACTGCCGCAGCGGCTTGCAGGTCGGCATCTCCCCGAACCGCAGCACCAGCTCGGGGGCCAGCGACGGCGGCCGGAGGCGGGCGATCGGCTCGTAGGCCGAGACGACGAGCGACCGGTCGTGCCGCCCGAGCCGCAGCTGCGAGGTCGGCTCGGCGAGGATCGGATAGCCGGTCCGCGCGGCGAGCGCGGCGATCTGCGCCGCGGCCCCGGCGGGCATCCGGCCGGCGACGATCAGGCCGCGCCCGGCCGAGCGGATCCGCTGGGCCAGCGCCTCGGCGAGCTCCGGCGCGACCGGGACCGGGGCGGGTGGCACGGTGGTCAGGGGGCGGCCGCCGTCACGGCCCTCGAGCGCCAGCGGCAGGGTGGCGGTCACGTCGTCCGGTCGCGGTTCGGGGCCGAGCGGGTCGCGCCAGGCGACGTTCAGGTGGACCGGGCCCGGGCGCGGATCGCCGGCCGCCGTCCAGAAGGCCCGGCAGGCGATCGAGCGATAGTGGAGCAGCCCGGCGTCGTCGGCGTCGTGGGTCCCGACCTCGCAGAACCAGCGCACCGCGTCGCCGTAGAGCTTCAGCTGGTCGATCGTCTGGCCGGCGCCGATCTCGCGCAGCTCGGGCGGCCGGTCGGCGGTCAGCACGATCAGCGGAACGCCGGATTCGTCGGCCTCGCAGACGGCAGGATGGAAGTTCGCCGCCGCGGTCCCCGAGGTGCTGAGCACCGCCACCGGCGTCCTCGTCGCCTGCGCACCGCCGAGCGCGAAGAACGCAGCCGAGCGCTCGTCGAGAATCACCCGGGCGTCGATCGCGGGCTCGCGCCAGAGGGCGAGCGCCAGCGGGGTCGAGCGCGAGCCCGGGCAGATCACCGCGGTCCGCACGCCGCAGCGCCCGAGCTCCTCGACCAGGGCCGAGGCGAGCGCCGTGTTGCGATTGGTGCGGTCCATCTGCGGAAACGCTATTGCGGCCCGTCGATCCGGTGCTTCGCCAGCGCCTCGTCGTCGAGCTCGACCCCGAGCCCGGGGCCGTCCGGAACGCTCAGCAGCCCGTCCGCGAGCGCACACTCACGCGTCGCCACCGTGGACGAGAACAGCAGCTGCGTTGCGAGCCCGTGCGCGATCCCCACGGCCGGCCCATGCTCCGGCAGCACCTGCGCGGCGTGGGCTGCGGCGGCGATCCCGAGCGGCCCGTCGAGGGCGCTCGAGAGGTAGATCGGCAGCGCCTTCGCGATTCCGTTCGCCTCGCCGATCCCGCCCACCTTGGCCAGCTTCACGGTCGCCAGGTCGCAGGCGCCGGCGCGCTTCGCCCGCTCGGCCTCCTTGACCGAGGCGACGATCTCGTCGGCGGCGATCGGGATCGGAAGCGCCGCGGTGATCTCGGCCATCTCGGCGACCGACGCGACCGGCTGCTCGGCGAGCTCGATCCCGAGCGGCTCGAGCATCCGCAGCGCCCCGAGCGCCTCGTCGACGCTCCACGCCCCGTTGACGTCGACGCGCAGCTTGGCGTCCGGCCCGACGCGCTCGCGCACCGCCCGCACCTGGGCGACGTCGTCGCCGACCCCGAGCTTCAGCTTGAACGTGGTGAAGCCCCGCGCCGCCCAGCGCGCGGCGTCGTCGGCGACCGCCGCCGGCGAGCCGGCCACCAGGGTCGCGTTGCAGGCGACCGGGCGGGCCTCGGTCGCGCCGAGCAGCGACCACAGCGGCCGGCCAGAGGCCTTGCCGGCCAGGTCGAAGACCGCCATCTCGATCGCCGCCTTCGCCGGGGCCGGGATCCGCCTCCCGGCGACGCTGTGGACGAAGGCGTCGACGGCCGCCAGGGTCGGCTCGTCGCCGGAGAAGTCGGAGAGGTCGCCGCGCCGCAGCCGGCGGGTGCCCTTGCGGATCCCGCGCCCCACCGCGGCCAGATCGGCCCCGCCGCGCAGCGCCAGCGGCACCGCCTCGCCGAGCCCGACGATCCCCTCGTCCGTGATCAGCCTCGCGAGCACGATCTCGCGGCGCTCGAGCGTCCCGCGCGCGGTCACGTAGGGGCGCTCGAACGGGAGCGCGTACGGGATCACCTCGACCTCGACGAGCTTCATCTCTAGGCCGCGATCAGCAGCCCGGCACTGACGAGGAGGCTGAAGACTCCGAGCACGGCGCCGGTCTGGCCGAGCGCGGCGTTCAAGGCCGGTCCGTCGGTGCGGGTCAGCACAGCCTGCAGCGGGCGCCACGCGAGGGGCGCCGCGAGCACGCCGAGGAAGGCGGCCCACGGCCCGTCCGAAGCCGCGAGGCCGACGGCGAGGATGACGAAGGCTCCGCCCACGCACGCCTGGTAGAGGACCCGGGTGCGCTCGCGGCCGAGGCGCACCGCGAGGGTGCGCTTGCCGGCGCGGCGATCGGTCTCCAGATCGCGGATGTTGTTGACCACGAGGATCGCTGTCGACAGCAGCCCGACACAGAGCGAGAGCCAGAACGGCAGCCAGTCGAGCTCCTCGAGCTGGACGTAGTAGGAGCCGTTGACGGCGACGAGTCCGAAGAAGAGGAAGACGAACAGCTCGCCCATGCCGGCGTAGCCGTACGGGCGCGGGCCACCGGTGTAGAGCACGCCGGCGGCGATCGACGCGGCGCCGACGGCGATGATGATCGGACCGGCCACGGTCGCCAGGTAGATCCCCGCCGCGACGGCGACCGCGAACGCGAGCCAGGTCGCGTACAGGACCCGCCGCGGCGCGACCAGCCCGGCCGATGTGACCCGGACCGGCCCGAGGCGGTCGGCGGTATCGGCCCCGCGCTTCGCGTCGGAGTAGTCGTTGGCGAGGTTTGTCCCGATCTGGATGAAGATCGAGCCGACCAGCGCGGCGGCGAACGCGCCCCAACGGAAGGTGGGGTCGCAGAAGACAAGGACGTAGCCGCCGTCGGCCGCCGCGGCGCCCCGGTCCTGGAGCGTGTTGCAGACGTCGTTCGACATCCACCAGGCGGCGGCGCTGCCCACCAGCACCGGCGCGATCGCCGCGGGCAGCGTCCGCGGTCTCGCGGCCATCAGCCAGATGCGCAGGCCACCCACTAGCGGCCCGCCACTTGGGGGATCGCACAGGGCCATACGACGATCGAGCCGCACGAAAACCCCCATATAGGGGGGTCAAGGTGCGGCTCGCTTGATCGGAGCGCATGGTTGGTAATCCCATCGGGACCCAAAGTGCGCAGCCGGCGCCGCCCGCGGGCGTTCAAGGTCGCTTCGGGAACTTCGAGAAGTCGGGGCGCTCGCCGCGCTTCCATGAGTCGCGGCCCTCCTGTCCCTCCTCGGTCATGTAGAAGAGGAGGGTGGCGTCGTGGGACAGCTGCTGGAGGCCGGTGAGCCCGTCCTCGGCGGCGTTGAAGCTCGCCTTCAGGAGGCGCAGCGAGAGGGGGGAGAGGCTGGTCATCTCGCGGCACCAGGCCACCGACTCGCGCTCGAGGTCGTCGAGCGGGACGACCGCGTTGACCAGCCCCATCTCGAGCGCCTCGTCGGCGCCGTAGAGCCGGCACAGGAACCAGATCTCCTTTGCCTTGCGCACCCCGACCGCGCGCGCCAGCAGGCCGGCGCCGAAGCCGCCGTCGAAGCTCCCGACCCGCGGGCCGGTTTGGCCGAAGACCGCGTTGTCGGCGGCGATCGAGAGGTCGCAGACGAGGTGCAGGATCTGGCCGCCGCCGACGGCGTAGCCGGCCACGGCAGCGAGCACGGGTTTGGGCAGGCGCCGGATCTGGACGTGCAGATCGCCGACGTCGAGGCGGCCGACGCCCTGCTCGGCGACCTCGTCGTCGCCGATGTAGCCGTCGTCGCCGCGGATCCTCTGGTCGCCGCCGGCGCAGAACGCCTCGCCGCCGGCGCCCGTGAAGATGATCGCCCCGACCTCGGTGTCGTCGCGGGCTCGGGTGAACGCGTCACGCAGCTCGGCCAGCGTCTGAGGCCGGAACGCGTTCCGGACCTCGGGCCGGTTGATCGTGATCCGGGCGATCGCCTCGGCGCGCTCGTAGAGGATGTCGCCGTACTCGGCGGCCTCGCGCCACTCGATCGGCGCGTACAACTCTGCCTGCGGCGGGGCGTCCTTGTGCGGGGTCGGCACGGGCCGCAACAATGCCACAGCGGTGACTCTCGTAACGTTCGCCAGGCAATGACGCGGAGCAGGCGTCGCCAGGCGAGGACGCAGGAAGCCCGGATAGCAGCGCTATTCGGGCGACCGAGGACGACGCATGACGGCGATCTGATCCCGTCAGTGTCGGCGACACGTTGCGTGAGGCACCGCTAAAGATGCTGCTCGACAACTGGCTCTCACAGCGAGCGCAGACTTGTCCCGACCGCTGCGCGCTGATCGCCGACGGGATCTCGATCACCTACGCCGAGCTCGAGCGCGAGGCCACCGCCACGGCCCGCCGGCTCGCCGCCCGCGGCGCCCGCCGCCGGGCCACTGTGGCGGTGATGCTCCCGGCGGGGCTCCAGTACGTGGTCCTCGTCCACGCGCTGATGAAGCTCGGAGCCGTCCTCTACCCGGTCAACACCCGGCTCACGGAGGCCGAGCTGGACGCCGAGCTCGCCCGCGCCGAGCCGTTGCTGACCGTCAACGGGACCCCCGACCTCGGGATGACAGAGGCGGACCTGCCGCTGCTCGGCGAGCACGACCTCGACGCGCTGCACTGCCGCATCCTCACCAGCGGCAGCTCCGGCGGGCCGCGCGCCGTCGGGCTCACCTACGGGAACCACCTGTGGAGCGCGGTCGGCTCGGCGTTCAACCTCGGCGTCGAGCCCACCGATCGCTGGCTCTGTTGCCTGCCGCTGTTCCACGTCGGCGGGCTCTCGATCGTGATGCGCAGCGTGATCTACGGCACCGCCGCGGTCGTCCACGACGGCTTCGACGTCGACCGGATCGCGTCGTCGCTGGAGGGGGACGGGGTGACCGTGATCTCATTGGTCGCGACCCAGCTCGCGCGCCTGCTCGAGGCGGACGTCGACCTGCTGCCGCTGCGGGCGGTGCTCGTCGGCGGCGGGCCGGTCCCGGCCGAGGTGCTCGAGGAGGCGATCGGCCGGGGGGCGACCGTGGTCCAGACCTACGGGCTGACCGAGACGGCCTCGCAGGTGACCACGCTCTCGCCGCCCGACGCGGAGCGCAAGGTCGGCTCCTCCGGCCGGCCGCTGCTCACCACCCACCTGCGGATTCAGGACGGCGAGATCCTCGTCCAGGGTCCGACCGTCGCCCCGGGGGTCGCCGACGAGGACGGCTGGCTGCACACCGGCGACCTGGGCCGGATCGACGAGGACGGCTTCCTCTACGTCCGCGGCCGGATCGGCGAGATGATCGTCACCGGCGGCGAGAACGTGCTCCCGAGCGAGGTCGAGGACGTCCTGATGCGCCACCCCGACGTCGCCGAGGCGGCCGTCGTCGGGCGCGCCGATCCGGAGTGGCAGGAGGCGGTCACCGCGGTCGTCGTCCTCCGCGGCGACGCCCGGGTCGGCGCCGAGGACCTGCGGTCGCATTGCGCCTCCGAGCTGGCCGGCTACAAGGTCCCGAAGCGTTACGAGTTCGTCGATGAGCTCCCGCGGACCGGTTCGGGAAAGCTCATGCGCAGGGCGTTGCGCTGACCGCTCAGCGCCGCTCGCAGTGGACCGGCGCTGGATCGATGCGATCCGCCTCGCAATAGTCCGAGCCGCCGGGGCCGCCGTCGAGCACCCGATCACGAGATCCGTCGGAGGCGTTGAGGTAGTCGTTGCCTCCCTCCCCGAACATGGCGTCGGCGCCGCGGTCTCTGTACTCGGTGAGGAAGTCGGTGCCTGAGCCGCCGCGGAGGACGTCGTCGCCGGCGGGAAGCCCGCCGCCGAGGACCAACGGGTCGCCGTCGAGGGAGTCGAGCCCCCCGCGACCATCAAGTCGATCGTCGCCAAGGTCGCCGGAGAGGTAGTCGTCGCCGTCACCGCCGAGCAGGCCGTCCCTCCCGCGGCCGCCGTAGGCGAAGATGGTCTCGAACCGGGTCGTGCGCTTGCGGATCACGATCGTGTCGCGGCCCTTGTCCCCGTAGATCCAGACGTCCTCGTAGGCAAACGGGCAACTGACCTGCTTCGCGCCGAGGCGATCACAGCGCTCGCTCCGGACGCGCCGGCTGTCCTCCACGATCAGCGCTCGCCGTTCCCGGCTCCAGTGGACGACGATGTGGTTGTCGCCAGGATCGCCGGTGACGGTGATCGAGCCGGCCGAGCCGCGGCCCTCGGTGACCGGGTCCTGGACGCTGACCTGCGTTGCGAGAGCCGGCGCCGCGGCACCGACCGCAAGCAGGGACGAGACGATCGCGACCTGGAGCACGAGGGGCGGGCTCACGTCGGTAGAACCGATCCCGGCGCCCGGAGTTGCGCCGCCCGCGACTACGATGGCGGGCGATGGGCCCGGTGATCGATCACGCGACGGTGGACCGCTGGCTCGCCGCCTACGTCGAGGCCTGGAAGAGCTACGACCGGGACGCGATCGACGCGCTGTTCAGCGAGGACGTCGAGTATCGCTACCACCCCCACGACGCGCCGATCCGCGGCCGCGATGCCGTGATCGCGTCCTGGCTCGGCGAGGACGACTCCGAGGACTCCTCCGCCCGTGACGAGCCCGGGACGTACGACGCCGAGTACGGCGTGGTTGCCGTCGACGGGGAGGTCGCCGTCGCCACCGGCACCAGCACCTACCTGACCGAGCCGGGCGGGCCGGTCGAGCGGGTGTTCGACAACTGCTTCGTGATCCGCTTCGACGGCGACGGTCGCTGTGCCGAGTTCACCGAGTGGTTCATGGAGCGGCCGCGGGCCGCGCGAGCCTAGCTCTGCGGCTGTCCGGCGCGCGTGCCGGAGAAATAGATCCTCGCGACCGCGAGCAGCGCGACGAGCATGAACAGCGCGGAGCCGGTGAACTGGAGCAGCTTCTCGATTCCGTCGAGCGCCTTGTACCCGTCGACCGCCACGTCGTCGGCGGTGTACTCGAATTTCTCGAGGATCTGGGAGACGAACCACATCGACGCACCGCCGATCCACATCACCTGCTCGAGCGACCACCTCCGCATCGGGAGCAGCAGCGCCAGCCAAGCGATCCCGCCGGCGGCGAACACGGGCAGGTAGAGCAGTTGCCAGTCGACGCCGAGGCGGTTTTCGAACCGCTCGTGGAGCATCAGTAACTCGTCGAAGGCCATCACGGTGAACAGGCAACCCACCCCGAGCCATGCCACCTGCTCGGCCCGCGTGATCCCCCAGCGCGATCGCAGGGCCGAGGCGAGGCCCGCGGTCAGCAGGATCGCCCACGAGAAGAGCACCGGGATGAAGAAGCCGTCCTGGATCTCACCGCGGACCTCGAAGTGAGCGGGCTCGCCGGTGAAGTCGTAGAGGGCGCCGAGCCCCAAGACGACGGCGAGGGCGGCGGTCGTTGCGACGGCGGCCTGCCGCCACAGCTTCGGGGCCGCCGTGAAGTCGGCGACGAGTCCAGCGAATCGAGCGCGCAGCGGGATCCGGTCGTCCACGGGGGCGCCCACGTCGCCGGGCACGGGGAGGTCGACCCGTGCAGGCTGGCTCGTGGATCGCGCGCGTCCCACGGTTCGGCTATCGGCGCCGTCAAACGGCGGCTTTAAGCGGCGACCACCGCTCTCCGTGCCCGGCGGGCCTCCTCCCATAACCGCAAGTCCACCCCGTGTCGTGTCGCCCACAGGCTACAGTTCCCGGCTCGATGGCCGACGAGGTTCTCTACGACGCGGACGCCGATCCCGGAGTCCTGCAGGGGAAGACGATCGCGATCCTCGGCTACGGCTCGCAGGGCCACGCGCACGCTCTCAACCTGAAGGAGTCGGGCCACGACGTCGTGGTCGGGTTGCGCGCCGACTCGTCGAGCCGTGCGAAGGCCGAGGCTGCGGGGCTCGAAGTGCTCGACATCCCCGACGCCGCGAGCCGTGGCGACGTGGTCATGATCCTGCTCCCGGACGAGAAGCAGGCCGAGGTCTGGGAGACCGAGATCTTCGACGGGATCGCCCCCGGCGACCTGCTGATGTTCGCGCACGGGTTCTCGATCCACTTCGGCCAGATCGAGGCCCCCGCCGGCGTCGACGTCGGCATGGTGGCGCCGAAGGGGCCGGGCCACCTCGTCCGCCGCCAGTACGAGGAGGGCAAGGGCGTGCCCTGCCTGATGGCGGTCCACCGGGACGAGACCGGTAACGCCGCCGAGCTGGTGCTCGCCTACGCGAGCGGGATCGGCGGCGGGCGCGCCGGGGTGATCGAGACGACCTTCAAGGACGAGTGCGAGACCGACCTGTTCGGCGAGCAGACGGTGCTTTGCGGCGGCGCCACCGAGCTCGTTCGGGCCGGCTTCGAGACCCTCGTCGAGGCCGGCTACGACCCGCGGCTCGCCTACTTCGAAACGCTGCACGAGCTGAAGCTGATCGTCGACCTGATGTACGAGAAGGGCGTCCAGGGGATGCGCTACTCGATCTCGAACACCGCCGAGTACGGCGACATGACCCGCGGGCCGAGGGTGATCGGGCCCGAGGTCCGCGAGGCGATGAAGCAGGTCCTGGCCGACATCCAGTCGGGCGAGTTCGCGAACGAGTGGATCGCCGAGAACCGCGCCGGGGCCGAGAACTTCAACCGCCTGCGCGCCGAGGCCGCCGGGCATCAGATCGAGAGCGTGGGCAAGGACCTGCGCTCGATGATGCCCTGGATCGACCAGGAGTTCTAGGCGGGTTCCCTCAGTTCGGCCGGCGTGAGAAGATCGCGCCACCAGATCCGAGGGGGAGAGAGGCTCCAATGGAAGCAGCCACCCCAGCACCTCCGCCACCTCCGGCCGCTCCCGATGAGTATCCGGTCACGTTCTCCGTCGAATACCCGGAGCGTGAGCTCAATCGCCTGACTTCGTTCTTTCGGATCTTCACTGTGATCCCGATCGCGATCGTGATGGCGACGATCACGGGTTTCTCGACTCAGTACGGAGGCGTCGGGGATACCTCCGTCACGGTCGTCGTCAGCGGGATCGGCCTGCTGTTCCTGCCGACGCTGCTGATGATCCTGTTCCGGGAGAAGTACCCGCGCTGGTGGTTCGATTGGAACCTCAACCTGCAGCGGTTCTCGAACCGGATCGGGGTCTACCTCGCGCTCATGGACGACCGCTACCCCTCAACCGACGAGGAGCAGGGCGTGAGCCTCGAGTATGCGTATCCGAACGTTGAGGCGGATCTCGGACGCGGCATGCCGCTGGTCAAGTGGTTCCTCGCGATCCCCCACTACGTCGTTCTGTTCTTCCTCTGGATCGGCGCCTTCGTCGCCGTCGTCATCGCTTGGTTCGCGATCCTGTTCACGGGGCGTTACCCGCGCGGGCTGTTCGAGTTCGTCGAGGGCGTCCTGCGCTGGCACAACCGCGTCGTCGGCTACGCCTTGGCACTGGTTACCGATCGCTATCCGCCGTTCCGGCTTGGGGCCTGAGGCGTCCGCTCCGCCATCAGTCCGGCGGGCCTGCGAAGATCGCGCCCGCTGACCGCAACACCTCTCAGAAGGGACCCATGGAAGCTGCCACGCCCGCACCTCCGCCGCCCCCGCCGCCCCCGCCGCCCCCGGACCCCGCCGCCGGCCCGGAAGGCCCGTACCCCGTACGACTCGAGGCCTCGAACCAGGGCGAGTACAACCGCTTCCTGCCGCTGATCAAGTGGCTGCTGGCGTTCCCGCACTACATCGTCCTGATCTTCCTCGGGATCGGGGCGTTCTTCGCGATCCTGATCGGCTTCTTCGCGGTCCTGTTCACCGCCAGGTGGCCGCGGGGCCTCTGGGACTACATCACCGGCGTGCACCGCTGGGCGACGCGGGTGTTCGCGTACGTTCTGCTGCTGACCGACCAGTACCCGCCGTTCTCGCTCGAGGACGACCCCGGCTATCCGGTCCGGGTCGAGTACGAGTACCCGGAGCGCGTCGACCGCTGGCGACCCCTGGTGGCCTGGCTGCTGGCGATCCCGTACCTGATCGTCGCGGGGATCCTCTTCTACGTCGCCGAGATCGTCGCCTTCATCGGAATCTTCGTGATCCTGTTCACGGCGAAGCTGCCGCAGGGAATGTTCAACCTGATCGTCAACCCGATGCGCTGGCAGCTGCGCGGCAACGCCTACGCCGGCTGGTTGGTCACGAGGTATCCGCCGTTCAGCTGGGAGGACGACTGAGCGTCACTCGCCCAGGACCTTGATCACGAGCCGCTTGGGGCGGCGGCCGTCGAACTCGACGTAGAAGATCGCCTGCCAGGGGCCGAGGTCGAGCCTGCCCTCGGTCACCGGCACGATCACCTGGTGGTGGACGAGCAGGTTCTTCAGGTGAGCGTCGCCGTTGTCCTCGCCGCCGTGATGGTGGCGATAGTCGCCGGGGTCGGGTAGGAGCTCGCGGGCAACCGCGTTCGCGGACTGCTCCCACGACGGCGGGGCAAGCTTGTCGAGCCACTCGAGCGCGTCGGCCTGGATCCCCGGCTCGTCGTCGTTGATCCAGACGCCCGCGGTGATGTGCATCGCCGAGACGAGCGCCATCCCCTCGGCGATCCCGGACGCATCGACGGCCGCCTGCACCTCGTCGGTGATCCGGACGAACTCTCGTCGCTCGGCCGTCTCGAAGGTCAGGTACTCGGTGTGCGCCGCCACTACGACGAGATCGGCCGTGGGCTGCCGTCGTCGCCCTCGGGAAGTCGGCCGTCGCGCCCGACGTAGCCGCCCTCGGCGCCGATGACCACGTAGACCGCGTCGTCGGGGCCGTGGTTTCGGATCGAGCGCACGGTGGGGGCGTCCACCCGGGCCAGCCCGCCAGGTCCGAGACGATGCGAGTCGCCGTCGTTGAAGACGATCTCGATCTCGCCGGAGTGGACGAAGTAGAGCTCCTGCTGGCGCTCGTGCATGTGCGGGCCGCTGTCGATCCCGGCCGGGAGGACGATCGCGTTGGCTCCGAACTCGGTCAATCCGACGCCGGAGCGAATCTTGCGGAATCCGTAACCTTCGCCCAGACCGTCGAGGTTGGCGACCGCGTACCCGTCGCCCTCGATCGGCTCGTTCACCTCTTCCACGTCCACCGCTGGGCACCCTATCCTGCTCCGACCTTCGATGACCAATGCATCCACAGTGCAGATTCCCGCCGAGCTGAGGCCGGCTGACGGCCGCTTCGGCTGCGGCCCGTCGAAGGTCCGTCCCGCGGCGCTGGCGGCGCTGACCGATGCCGCGGACGTGATCGGGACGTCGCACCGCCAGCGGCCGGTCAAGGACCTCGTCGCTCGGATTCGCGGCGGTCTCGCCGAGCTCTTCTCGGCCCCCGATGGCTACGAGGTCGCGCTCGGAAACGGCGGCACGACGGCCTTCTGGGACGCCGCCGCGGCATGCCTGGTCCGCGAGCGCACCCTGCACCTGACCTACGGCGAGTTCTCCAGCAAGTTCGCGAAGGCGACCGCGGCGGCGCCGTTCCTGGCCGAGCCGATCGTGATCGAGGCCGAGCCCGGCGACGCCCCGACGCCGGCCGCCGACCCGGCCGCCGACGCGATCGCCTGGGCGCACAACGAGACCTCGACCGGCGTGATGGTCCCGGTCGGGCGCCCGGCGGGCTCGGATGACGCGCTCGTCCTGGTCGACGCCACCTCGGCCGCCGGCGGCCTGCCCGTCGAGATCGCCGACGCGGACGCCTACTACTTCGCCCCCCAGAAGGGGTTCGCCGCCGACGGCGGACTCTGGCTCGCGGTCCTCAGCCCGGCCGCGATCGCCCGGATCGGCGAGCTCGACGGCGCCGCCGATCGCTGGCAGCCCGCGTTCCTGTCGCTGGCGACGGCGCTCGAGAACTCGCGGAAGGACCAGACCTACAACACCCCGGCGGTCGCGACCCTGCTGCTGCTCGCGCACCAGCTCGACTGGATGATCGACTCCGGTGGCCTCGACTGGTGCGTGGCGCGCTCGGCGGCATCGTCGGACCACCTCTACGGCTGGGCCGAGGCGAGCGACTACGCGACCCCGTTCGTCGCCGACCCGGCGAAGCGCTCGGCGGTCGTCGGGACGATCGACTTCGACGATCAGGTCGACGCGGCGGCGCTCGCCGCGACCCTGCGCGAGAACGGGATCGTCGACACCGAGCCGTATCGCAAGCTCGGCCGCAACCAGCTGCGAATCGGGATGTTCCCGGCGATCGACCCCGCGGACGTCGAGGCGCTCACCGCCTGCATCGACTGGATCGTCGACAACGCGCCCGAGGTGGATCGATGACCTCCGGCGCGCGGACGCTCACCGACGTGATCCCCCGCGTCCTGGTGAAGGAGAAGATCGCCGAGGCCGGGGTCGATCTGCTGCGCGCCGATTTCGACGTCGAGCTCGGCCTCGACTGGGGCCAGGACGAGCTCGAGCGGCGGATCGGCGAGTTCGACGCCATCCTGATCCGCTCGGCGACCAAGATGACCCCGGACCTGATCGACCGCGCCGGGCGCCTGAAGGTGATCGGTCGCGCCGGGACGGGGGTCGACAACGTCGACATGGATGCCGCCACCAAGCGCGGGATCATCGTCGCCAATGCGCCCGAGTCGAACTCGATCGCCGCCGCCGAGCACACGCTCGCGCTCGCGCTGGCCCTATGCCGCAACGTGCCCCAGGCGCACGGATCGCTGGTCGCCGGGGAGTGGGCCCGCTCGCGCTACGGCGGCAACGAGCTCTACGGCAAGACGCTGGGGGTGATCGGCTTCGGCCGGATCGGCCAGCTGGTCGCCAAGCGCGCTCAGGCGTTCGACATGGACGTGGTGGGGTTCGACAAGTTCGTCGCCCCGGAGCGCTTCCGCGAGCTCGGCGTGGAGGGCGTCGAGACCAGCGATGAGCTCTACCGGCGCGCCGACGTGATCACGATCCACCTGCCGAAGACGCCGGAAACGGTGGGTTGGATCGACGCCGAGGCGATCGCCCGGATGCGCGACGGGGTGCGGATCGTCAACTGCGCGCGCGGCGAGCTGATCGACCTCGACGCGCTGCTCGCCGGCCTCGAGTCCGGCAAGGTCGCCGGTACGGCGCTCGACGTCTTTCCCGAGGAGCCGTTCACCGAGCACGCGCTGTTCGAACGGGACGACGTCGTCGTCACGCCACACCTGGGCGCCTCTACCGCCGAGGCGCAGGACCGGGCCGGGATCGTCACCGCCGAGCAGGTCCGCGCGGCGCTCAGCGGCGGCGTGGTCACGAACGCCGTCAACATCGCCGCCGTTCGGCCGGAGGAGATGGAGGCCCTGGCGCCGTTCGTGCCGCTCTGCGAGAAGCTCGGGCGGCTCGCCCAGGGCCTCGGCAACGGCGCGAGCGACCGGGTCGAGGTCTCGTTCTACGGCCGGATCGCCGAGCACGACACGCGGCTACTCGGGATCGCCGTCCTGGTCGGGATCCTCTCCGGGCACACCGAGGAGCCGGTCAACCTCGTCAACGCTCCGGCGATGGCCGAGGACCGCGGGATCGAGCTGATCGAGCTCAAGGAGCCGGCGTCCGAGGACTTCACCGAGCTGATCCGAGTCCGCCTTGGCGAGGTCGAGGTCGCCGGCACCGGCGTCGGCCCGCGCAACATCCCGTACCTGGCCGGGGTCTGGGGCCAGAGCTTCTACATGCCGTTCGCCGACCATCTGGCGATCTTCCGCTACGCCGACCAGCCGGGGATGATCGGCCGGGTCGGCAACGCCTTCGGCGAGCACGGCGTGAACATCGTCTCGGCCGCGGTCGGCGCCGAGGCGAGCGGCGAGGAGGCAGTGATGGCGCTGACCACCGACGGGCCCGTGCCCGATGCCGTGATCGACGAGATCGCCTCGGGCCAGGGGTTCTTCGTCGGGCGCGGCGTCGATCTCTAGCTAGGGGACATCGATCTGGTCGTCTCGCCGGAGGCTGCGGTTCGAGGCTGGGTAGTGTTGCCGCCGTGAAGGCCGTCGTGATCACACGCCACGGGCCGCCCGAGGTGCTGCGGGTCGAGGAGCGGCCGGATCCCCCGGTCGGGCCCGGACAGGTGCGGGTCGCCGTCCGTGCCGCGGGGATCAACTTCGCCGACCTGATGGCGCGGTCGGGCGTCTACCCCGACGCGCCGCCGCCGCCGTGCGTGATCGGCTATGAGGTTGCGGGCGAGGTCGAGGGCGTGGGGGACGGCGTCGAGGAGTTCAAGGTCGGCGACCGGGTGATCGCCGGGACCCGGTTCGGCGGCTACGCCGAGCTGGTCAGCGTTCCGGTCGATCAGGTGGTCGCGTTGCCGAAGCAGCTCAGCTTCGAGCAGGGCGCCGCCTTCGTCGTCAACTACACCACCGCCTACGCGGCGCTGGTGGTCATGGGAGGGCTGAAACCGGGCGAACGGCTGCTGGTCCATGCCGCCGCCGGCGGGGTCGGGATCGCCGCCACCCAGGTGGCGAAGGGGATCGGCGCCGAGATCTTCGGCACCGCTTCGGCCGCCAAGCACGACGCGATCCGCGAGCAGGGGGTCGAGCATCCGATCGACTACCGAAACCAGGACTTCGCCGCCGAGGCGATGCGGATCACCGGCGGCGAGGGGCTCGACCTGATCATCGACGCGATCGGGCCCTCGAGCTTCCGCAAGGACTACGGGATCCTTCGCTCCGGCGGGCGGCTGGTGATGTACGGGCTCTCCGAGGTGCAGACCGGCGAGAAGCGCGACATCCCCGCGGTCCTGCGCGGCCTGGTGCGGATGCCGCTGGCGACGATGCCGTGGTGGAAGAGCCTCGGGATCATGAATGAGAACCGGGGCGTCTTCGGGCTCAACATGCTCACCTGGTGGGATGACGAGGGGCTCGACCGGGTGCTGGAGCCGCTCGGCGAGGGGCTCGAGGGGGGCGAGTACGTGCCGGTGGTCGCCGAGGCGTTCCCGTTCGAGCGCGCCGCCGACGCGCACCGCTTCATCGCCGAGCGGCGCAACGTCGGCAAGGTGGTCTTGACGCCGTAGGCGTCAGTAGCGTCCGCGGCGTGCTCAGCACCATCGCCACCGTCCACAGCGAGTTCCAGCGCGAGATCGTCGACAGCGGACGGCTCGCCGGCTTCCTGTTCTTCATCGCCCTGCTCGGGACCTTCGGGTTCATCCGCATGAGTACCTGGATGATCCGCAAGCAGGTCAGCTGGTGGCCGGGGAACGTCTCGGTCGGCGGCACCCACGTCCACCACCTCGTCTGGGGGATCTGCGCGATGATGATCTTCGGCTACGTCGGCGTCGTGCACCAACCGGACTCGCCCTGGTGGCAGATCGTCACCGTCTTCTTCGCGATCGGCATGGGCCTCGCCCTCGACGAGTTCGCGCTCTGGGTCGAGCTCAAGGACGTCTACTGGGAGAAGGAGGGGCGCAAGTCGATCGACGCGATGATCATCGCCGGCTGCCTGGCCGGGGTCCTGCTCGTCGGCTTCAGCTCCTGGGCCACGCTCGCCGACTCCGTCGGCGACACGGTCCTCGGCGCGGTCGGCTTCTGGGGCCTGGTCGGAATCGCTTTGGCGCTCGTCTGCGCGGCGAAGGAGAAGTTCTGGACGGCCGTCGGCAGCCTGTTGCTGTGGCCGATCGGCCTCGTCGGGGCGCTGCGACTGGCAAAGCCGCACTCGTTCTGGGCGCACCGCTTCTATCGCGAACGGCGCCTGAAGCTCTCGCGCGAGCGCTACCCGGGCGCGGGGGCCGATTCCACCCCGGCCGAGCCGGCGGCGGAGTCCTCCGGTTCCTGATCGTCGGCGGGCGGCGGCCAGATCTCGTCGAAGATCACGCCCAGCGCGGCCGCGGTCGGGATTGCCAGCAGCGCGCCGAGGATGCCGGCGAGCTGGGCGCCGGCCAGCACGACGATCACCGCGAGCGCGGGGTGGATGCGGACCGCGTTCTTGTAGAAGATTGGCTGGATTACGCGGTCCTGAAGCTGCTGGTAGACGAGGAAGAGCGCGAGCCAGATCAGCAGCGCGGTCGGGAAGTCGTGCAGGGCGGCGACGATCGCCACCAGGAGGCCGCCGACGGTGAACCCGATCAGCGGGACCAGGTCGAGCATGGCGACCAGCACCGCGAGCGGGACGGCGAGGTCGACCCCGAGCAGCTCCAGCGAGAGCCAGGTGAACACGCCCGCGAGCGCCGCGAGCAGCAGGTTGACCGAGACGTACGAGCGCACGATCTTCGCGATCCTGGTGCCGACCCGGCGGACGCGCTCGCGCTCGGGCTTGCGGAGGCGCGCAGTGATCCGGTGGAACTGCCGGGCGCCGTCGAGGAGGAGGAAGAAGGCGAGGGTGAGCACGATCACCGCCTCGACGATGTTGTTGAGGATCCCGACCGTGATCTCCTTGGCCGCTCCGGCCGCGTCGCCGAGCTTCGACGGCAGCTGGGCAGCCTCGTGGGAGAGCAGCGTGGTGATGTCGTACTTGTCGTTGAGCTCGCGGAACTGATCGTTGTTGTTCGCCCAGCTCTCGAAGTCCTTGACGTAGGTGGGCAGCTGCGAGGCGAGGCCCTCGACCTCGCGCACGATCGGCGGGATCACCGCGAGGACGAGGAAGATGAAGGTGACGAGGAAGAGCACGTAGGCGACCAGGATCGCGAGCCAGCGTGGGAGGCCACGGCCGCCGATCCGCGCCCGCCCGATCAGGTCGACCAGCGGGCTCAGGGCCAGGGCGAGGAAGATCGCCGCGCAGGTCCAGCGGATCGTCGTCTTCACCTCGACGATCACGTGGTTGAGGAGCACGGCGACACCGACGGCGACAACGACGATCGCCATCACCTTGAAAACGGCACGGGCCTCGATTCGCGACGCGACCATCCGGGACGGATTCGCCGCATCTGTGCGCTACCCTGCGTTTTCCGGATGACCCAGCGGCTTCACAGCCTCGCCCTCACCCTTCTCCTCCCCCTTCGGGGGGAATAGCGCTGGGCGGCGCGATAGCCGCGAGATAGCAAGGTTCATCCGGTTTACGTAGAAGGAGAAGGCTTCAATGGCCGATCAGGTCCACATCTTCGACACCACTCTGCGAGACGGCGAGCAGTCGCCCGGGATCTCGCTCAACACCCAGGAGAAGGTCGAGATCGCGCAACAGCTCGCGCGGCTGGGCGTCGACGTGATCGAGGCGGGGTTCCCGATCACCTCGCCGGGCGACTTCGAGGCGGTCGAGGCGATCGCCCGCACCGTCGAGGGACCGGTGATCTGCGGCCTGGCCCGCACCCACAAGGCCGACATCGACGCCGCGTGGAATGCGATCCGCGACTCCGAGCGACCGAGGATCCACACCTTCATCTCGACCTCGGACATCCACATCGAGCACCAGCTGCAGTCGACGCGTGAGGACGTCAAGGGGGAGGCGAGGGCCGCGGTGGCGCTCGCGAAGTCCTACTGCGAGGACATCGAGTTCTCGCCCATGGACGCGACCCGCGCCGACGTCGAGTTCACCGCCGAGGTCTGCGCGATCGCCATCGCCGAGGGCGCCACGGTGGTCAACATCCCCGACACGGTCGGCTACACGACCCCGGAGGAGTACGGCCGCTACTTCGCCCGCCTCTACGAGCTGGCGCCGGAGCTGCGCGGAGTCGAGCTCTCCGTGCACTGCCACGACGACCTGGGGCTGGCCGTCGCCAACTCCTACGCCGGGCTCCTGGCCGGCGCCCGCCAGGTCGAGTGTGCGATCAACGGGATCGGCGAGCGGGCCGGCAACTGCTCGCTGGAGGAGATCGTGATGCTGCTGCGGACCCGCAAGGACGAGCACGGCCTCGACACCGGCTGCAACACCCGCGAGATCGCCCGCACCTCGCGGATGGTCACGCGGTTCACCGGCTACGCCGTACAGCCGAACAAGGCGATCGTCGGCCGCAACGCGTTCGCGCACGAGTCCGGGATCCACCAGGACGGCGTGCTGAAGGAGCGGACTACCTACGAGATCATGGATGCGACCGAGGTCGGGCTGGAGTCGAACTCGATCGTCCTCGGCAAGCACTCCGGCCGCCACGCGCTGCGCGACGCGCTCGAGCAGCTCGGCTTCCGGATCGACGGCAACGCGCTGAACCAGGCGTTCAAGCGGTTCAAGGAGATCGCGGACAAGAAGAAGCAGGTGACCGCGCTCGATCTGGAGGCGATCGTCTCCGACCAGGTCCGCGAGGGCACGGCGGGCTACGAGCTGGCCTGGTTCGACGTGGAGGCGTCGAGCCGGCGCGAGCCGACCGCGAAGGTCGCGGTGCGGATGCCGGACGGCTCCGAGTCGGTCGGCGAGTCCGGCGGCGACGGTCCGGTCGACGCGATCTTCGGCGCCGTCCGCGCCGCGACGGGCGTCGAGTCGGAGCTGCGCTCCTACACGGTCTCCGCCGTCACGGAGGGCGAGGACGCGCTCGGTGAGGTGACCGCGACCGTCCGCGCCCACGGGCGTCTCGCCAGCGGCCAGGGCGTCGCGACCGACATCCTCGAGGCCTCGGCACGCGCCTACATCCGGGCGATGTCGAACGCGCTCGAGGGCGCCGCGGTGCGCGAGGCGGAGGGCCTCACGGCCGAGGCGGCGAGCGCGCCCGCGACTCCGGGTCCCTGACGCCGGGGTAGAGTGGCCGTGATGGCCGGCTCGCTCGAAGGCCGCAAGGTCCTGATCACCGGCGCCTCGTCGGGGATCGGCGAGGCGACGGCGAAGGCGATGGTCGCCGAGGGAGCCGCGGTGGCGCTCGGCGCGCGGCGCAAGGACCGCCTCGACGAGCTCGCCGCCGAGATCAACGACGGCGGCGGCACCGCGGTCGCGATCGAGGCCGACATCGCCGACGAGGAGCAGGCCAAGAACCTGGTCGAGACCGCGCATTCGGAGCTCGGCGGTCTCGACACGCTGGTCAACAACGCCGGCGTAATGCTGCTCGGCCCGCTACAGGGCGCCGATCCGAGCGAGTGGCGGACGATGATCGAGGTCAATTGCCTTGGCCTCCTTTACTGCACGCACTACTCGTTGCCGTTGATCCGCGACGGAGGGGGAGGAGACGTGGTCAACGTCTCGTCAGTCGCCGGGCGGATCGCGGCCCTCGGGTCGGGCGTGTACAACCTCACGAAATGGGGCGTGGTCGGCTACTCGGAGTCCCTGCGCCAGGAGGGGGCGCTGATCGGGGTCCGGGTCACCTGCGTCGAGCCGGGCTTCGTCGACACCGAGCTCCAGGGTCACAACAAGAACCCCTACGTGGTCGAGCAGATCGAGAAGTTGACGGCCCAGCTGGACAAGGTGCTCGAGGCGAAGGACATCGCCAACGCGATCGTCTACGCCGCCTCGCAGCCCAAGCACGTCTCGGTCAACGAGATCCTCGTGCGGCCCTCGGGCCAAGCTCGTTAGCGATACGGCACGTTTCGCCTGTGATTCGACCGGGTCAGCCTGCGAGAATCCAAGCGTGGCCGGCGAGGAGCTCAATCCGATCGCGGCGGAGCTGGCGGAGCTCAATCGCTTGGAGCGCGAGCGCTTCGAGGAGGCGAACCGACGTGCTGAGGAGCGCCACCGCGAGCTGATCGCGCGCGGCCGGGCCGGCGAGCGGGTGTTCCTCGCTGCGTTCGATGACCTGCATGAGCGGTTCGAACGAAGCGAGGAGCGCGCGGACGCCAGGTTCCGCGAGAGCCAGGACGCGCTTCGCGACATGCGCGAGTCGATCCGGGCGAACACCGCGGCGGTGTTGGCGGCGCTCGACCGTTTCGGGCCGGCCCCCGGCTGAGCCACGGCTCCGCGGAACGCGGGCGTAACAAACGTATGTGATAGCGTACGCTCCGAATGAGCGCGGTGGCGACACGTGACGGGGCGGCCGTCGGCGCGAGGGTCAAGGCCCTGCGCGAGGCGATGGACCTGTCGCTGCGCGACCTCGCCGAGCGGAGCGGTGTCTCGGCGCCGATGCTCTCTCAGGTCGAGCGCGGCGAAACCAGTCCGACGCTGGTCATCGCCGAGAAGATCGCTTCCGGCCTCGACCTCACGCTCTCCCAGTTGCTGCGGCTCGACGAGGGTGAGCACGTGGTCGTGATCCGCCGCGGCGAGCGGCGCACCCGCAGCCGCCGCGGGCACCGGACCCAGGAGCTGACGCCGCCGCTGCCCGGCCAGCGCGCCGACGTCTCCGTGCACACGCTCGAGCCCGGGGCCGCCACCGGGCGCGCGGGCGACCCGCCGCTGCACGAGCCCGGCGCCCGCGAAACCGCAGTCGTGACCTCAGGCTCGGTGGCCTTGATGATCGACGACGAACGCCACGACCTCGCGGCAGGGGATAGCGTCACCTTCGACGCCGACCTGCCGCACCACTTCTCGAACGAGCGCGACGAGCCGGCCGAGTTCCTCGCGGTCGTGGCCGCGGGGCTGAGGAGGAGCTGAAGCGATGGCAAAGACGATGTTCGACAAGATCTGGGACGCCCACGAGCTCGGCGACGGGCTGATCTACATCGACCTGCACCTCGTTCACGAGGTCACCTCGCCCAGGCCTTCGACGGCCTGCGACTGGCCGGCCGCCAGGTCCGCCGGCCGGACAAGACGATCGCGACCGCCGATCACAACGTTCCGACCGACGGCACCGCGACCGCGCAGCTGATCGCCGACGAGCTCTCGCGCGTCCAGGTCGAAACCCTGGAGCGCAACTGCGCCGAATTCGGGGTCCCGATCTACTCGATCGGCTCTGACCGCCAGGGGATCGTCCACGTCATCGGCCCGGAGCTCGGGGTCACCCAGCCGGGGATGACGATCGTGTGCGGCGACAGCCACACCTCGACCCATGGGGCGTTCGGCGCGCTCGCCTTCGGGATCGGGACCTCCGAGGTCGAGCACGTGCTCGCCACCCAGTGCCTGCTGCAGAAGCGGCCGAAGACGATGCGGATCACCTACTCGGGCGAGCTCGGTGGCGGGGTCACCGCCAAGGACATGATCCTCGCGACCATCGGGCGGCTGGGCACCGGCGGCATGGTCGGCCACGCGGTCGAGTACGCAGGCGAGACGATCGCCGGCCTGACGATGGAGAACCGGATGACGATCTGCAACATGACGATCGAGGGGGGCGGCCGCGCGGGGATGATCGCGCCCGACGAGACCACCTACGAGTGGATCGACGGTCGTCCCGGCGCCCCGGACGATTTCGAGGCTGCGGTCGGGCGGTGGCGCGAGCTGCCCACCGACGAGGGTGCCGGCTTCGACACCGAGGTCGATGTCGATGCCGCCTCGCTCTCCCCGATGGTCACCTGGGGCACGAATCCCGGCCAGGTGGTCGAGGTCACCGGCGCGATTCCCGAGCCTGGTTCCGAACCGGAGGAGCGCGCGCTGCGCTACATGGACCTGAAGCCCGGGCAGGAGATCCAGGAGATCCCGCTCGACCGGGTGTTCATCGGCTCATGCACCAACTCGCGGATCGGCGACCTGCGGGAGGCGGCGGAGGTGGTTGCCGGGCGCAAGGTGGCGAGCACGCTGAGCGCGATGGTGGTCCCTGGCTCCGCGCAGGTGAAGGCGCAGGCGGAGGCCGAGGGGCTCGACGAGGTGTTTCGCGCCGCCGGCTTCGACTGGCGCTCCGCCGGCTGTTCGATGTGCCTGGGGATGAACCCCGACATCCTCAGCCCGGGCGAGCGTTGCGCGTCGACGTCCAACCGCAACTTCGAGGGCCGCCAGGGCAAGGGCGGGCGCACGCACCTCGTTTCGCCGAAGATGGCCGCGGCCGCCGCGATCGAGGGCAGGTTCGTCGACATCAGGAACTGGAGCTAGCCATGGAACCCGTGGAGATCATCGAGGGCAATGTGTCGGTATTGGACCGTGCCGACGTCGACACCGACCAGATCATCCCGAAGCAGTTCCTGAAGCGGGTCGAGCGCACCGGCTTCGGGGAGTTCCTGTTCTACGACTGGATCCGCGACGGCGAGATCGAGTTGGAGTCGAACCCGATCCTGGTCGCCGGCGCCAACTTCGGTTGCGGCTCCTCGCGCGAGCACGCGCCCTGGGCGCTCGAGGACTATGGATTCAAGGCGATCATCGCCCCCTCGTTCGGCGACATCTTCTACGCCAACTGCACCAAGATCGGGCTGCTGCCTGTGATCCTGAGCGACGACGAATGCCGCGCCGTGGCCGAGGCCGGGGCGGCGCGAGTCGACCTCGACGACCAGACGGTTGACTCGGCCGCCGGCGTGGTCCGCTTCGAGATCGACGAGGAGGTCAAGCACCGGCTCTTCCACGGCCTCGACGACATCGCGGTCACCCTCCGGGACGTCGCCGCGATCGACGCCTTCGAGAAGGGCGGCGGGGCCGACCGCGGACCGGTGACCACTGCGCTATGACGCAAGACGAGCGCCGCGGGACCGGTGGCTGGAACAGCGTCCTCGCGACCGAGCAGCACCTGGTTTCGCCCGGCTCGGAGTGGCGCTCGGAGCTGTACCGGGTCGCGGTCGAGCAGTTCGAGCGCGCCGCCGAGGTGCTCGGGCTCTCGCCTGACATCCGCCAGCGCTTGCTGGAGCCCCGTCGGGGTCTGATCGTCAACTTCCCCCTCCGCCGCGACTCCGGCGAGATCCAGGAGCTGACCGGCTACCGGGTCCAGCACACGCTGGTCATGGGCCCGACCAAGGGCGGAATCCGCTTCGCCCCCGGCGTGTCGCTGGGCGAGTGCGCCGCGTTGGCGATGTGGATGACCTACAAGTGCGCGCTGCTCGGGCTCCCGTTCGGCGGCGCCAAGGGGGGCGTACGCTGCGATCCGAACCGGCTCTCCGACGCCGAGGTCGAGCGGGTGATCCGGCGCTACACCGCCGAGCTCGAGCCGATCATCGGTCCGGACCGCGACATCGGGGCCCCCGACATGGCGACCTCGGAGCGCGAGATGGCCTGGATGATGGACACGTACTCCCAGGGGCACGGCCAGCCGGTGCCGGCGATCGTCACCGGCAAGCCGGAGGTGCTCGGCGGCACGGCGCTGCGCCGCGACGCGACCGGGCTCGGAGTTGTCATCTGCCTCGAGGCGATTCTCGACCACCTCGGCTGGGAGCTGGCCGGGAGCCGGGTCGCGATCCAGGGCTACGGCAAGGTCGGCGCGGTCGCGGCTCGCGAGCTCGCCCGCCGGGGTGCACGCATCGTCGCGGTCACCGACGTGGCCGGAGGAGTCGCCAACGAAGGAGGACTCGACCTCGACGCGCTCGACCGCTGGGTCGGCGGCAGCCGCTTCATCCGCGGCTTTCCCGAGGGTGAGGAGATCGACCGCCGGCAGGTCCTGACGCTGCCGTGCGACGTGCTGATCCCGGCGGCGCTCGAGCACCAGATCACCGCGGAGAACGCGAACGACGTCGACTGCAGGCTGGTCGTCGAGGCGGCCAACGGGCCGACGACCCCGGAGGCGGATCGGATCCTCGCCGACCGGCAGATCCCGGTCGTGCCGGACCTGCTCGCAAACGGCGGCGGGGTCGCGGTCAGCTACTACGAGTGGGCGCAGGACATTCAGCGCGAGGCGTGGACCGCCGAGCATGTCCTCGAGCGGCTCCGCCGGCAGATGAACGACGCCGTGGCGCGCGTGCTCGCCGCCGCCGAGCGGTGGGGCGTCGACTGGCGAACCGCCGCCCAGGGGGTTGGAATCGAGCCGGTCGCTCAGGCGTCGGAGATGCGGGCGGTGTACCCGTGATCCCGGCGGCCGGAGGCCGGCGCGGAGCCGCGTCGCTGTCGAGGTGCCTCAAATGAGCGAAAGTGGACCGGTGGAGTGGGACGCGAAGACGTATCACGAGGTCGCTGCGCCGCAGGAGGAGTGGGGTCGCGAGGTCCTGGCCCGACTCGAGCTGCGCGGTGACGAGACGGTCCTCGACGCCGGGTGCGGCAGCGGGCGGGTGACGGCGCTGCTGCTGGAGCGGCTCCCCGACGGCAAGGTGATCGGCGTCGACGCCTCGAGCCAGATGATCGAGCACGCGACGGAGAACCTGTCCCAGTTCGGCGACCGGGTCGAGCTGATCGTCTCCGACCTGCTGGCGTTGGAGCTCACCGAGCCGGTCGACGCCGTCTTCTCGAACGCGACCTTCCACTGGATCCTCGATCACGAGCGCCTGTTCGAGCGCCTGCATGAGGTGCTACGTCCGGGCGGCAGCCTCGAGGCCCAGTGCGGCGGCAAGGGCAACATCGCCGAGTGGGAGCGGGCGCTCGAGTCGCTGCAGGGCGACGAGCGCTTCGCCGACTACCTGAGCGGGATGGTGGCGGCGACCAACTTCGCCTCCGTGGGCGATACCCGGGACCGGCTCGAGCGCGCCGGGCTCGCGGTCGAGCCGGCCGGCGTCTGGCTCGAGCCGCGCACCGTCGAACCCCCGGACCCGCGGGCGTTCGCGCGGACGGTGGTGCTGGCGAAGCACCTCGCGCGCTTGCCCGAGAGCCTCCACGATGAGTTCATCGACGCCGTGCTCGGATCGATGTCGCGGCCCCTGATCCTCGAGTACGTCCGCCTCAACATCTCGGCGCACAGGCCCGCGTAGATGGCGCCGAAGATCGTCCTGTTGCCCGGGGACGGGATCGGCCCGGAGATCGTCGAGTCGGCGCGGCGCGTCCTCGACGCGGTCGGCTCGTTCGAATACGAGCAGCACCTGGTCGGCGGCGCCTCGATCGACGCCGACGGGACCGCGCTCACCGACGCGGTGCTCGACGCCTGCCGCGCGGCCGACGCCGTCCTGCTCGGTGCGGTCGGCGGGCCGAAGTGGGACACGACCGACCCCGACGCGCCGCGGCCCGAGCAGGGGCTGCTCGGCCTCCGGAAGGGGCTCGGCCTGTTCGCCAACCTGCGCCCGGTGAAACCGATCCCGGCGCTGGTCGATGCGAGCCCGCTGCGCCCGGAGGTGATCGCCGGCACCGACCTCCTGGTCGTCCGCGAGCTGACCGGCGGGATCTACTTCGGCGACCGCGGACGCGAGGGCGACCGCGCCTTCGACACCTGCGTCTACACGGTCGCCGAGGTCGAGCGGATCGCGCGGGTCGGGTTCGAGGCGGCACAGCGCCGTCGCGGCCGCGTGACCTCCGTCGACAAGGCGAACGTGATCGAGACCTCGCGGCTGTGGCGCCAGACCGTCAGCGCTCTGGCCGGCGAGTACGCGGACGTCGAGCTCGACCACATGCTGGTCGACAACGCGGCGATGCAGCTGGTGTCGGACCCGGCGCGGTTCGACGTCATCCTGACCGAGAACATGTTCGGCGACATCCTCTCCGACGAATCGGCGATGCTCACCGGCTCGCTCGGGATGCTGCCCTCCGCGAGCCTCGGCGACGGCGGTCCCGGGGTGTTCGAGCCGGTCCACGGCTCCGCCCCCGACATCGCCGGCAGCGGGGCCGCGAACCCGCTGGCGACGGTGCTGTCGGGGGCGATGCTGCTTCGCGACGGGCTCGGGATGAACGACGAGGCGGCGGCGATCGAGGCCGCGGTCGACGCGGTGCTGGCGCGCGGGCTGCGCACGCCGGACCTGGGCGGCGAGGCGGGCACCGAGGAGATGACCTCGGCTGTGCTCACGAGCCTCGGATCCCGCTGAACGCGGGTCAGCGGGGGCGGAAGCGCCCGATGACGGTCACCTTCTCGGTCGGGACGCCGATCCCGAGCTGGCTCTGGGTGGCGGCGCTCGGGTCCTGGAGGAAGGCGACCAGCTGCTGGAGCTCGGCGATCGCGTCGAGCCGCTGGTCGACCCGCACCCCCTCGTGGATCCGCACCTGCGTCCACAGCAGTCGCTCGCCTGAGTCGTCGAAGGCGAACTCCGGCTTCACCCAGCCCCGCTCGCCGCTCCTGGTCAGGCGGCGCACCGGCCCGGCGCCCGAGACCTCGCCGTCCGTGTAACGGACGGGGAAGTCGTAGAGGTCGGTGGCCTGCTCGAACACCGGCTGCAGGAAGGCGAGCTCGAACACGGGCAGGATCAGGAGGTAGTCGTAGTCGGCCGGCAGCCCGAGCAGCTGCGCGACCATCGCGTAGTCATTGAAGGCGCCCGGGTTGTCGCGGGTCGACATGAAGATGATCCGCGTCATGTCCGGGGTGAAGATCGCCTGCTCGTCCCAAGCGGGATCCCGGGTCAGCCGTACCGGGTCGCAGCGCCCCCGGGTCCGATTCGGCAGCCGGCAGAAGAAGAGCTCGTTGTTGATCGACTCGCCGACCGACTCGGTGTAGAGGAAGCCGGAGCCGTCGGGAGCCCACCACTGGGTCTCGTACCAGTGGCCGTTCGGTGGGCGGACGGTGTGGATGTCGGTCAGCCGCGCGCCCTGTGCGCCGCCGGTGCGGAATCGCGCGACCCGGACCTCGGACTTGCCGTTTCCGTCCTCGGTGACCAGGTTCCAGTTCAGCGACGTCCAGGCGATCCAGTTGCCGTCGGGCGACCAGTAGGCGTGGAAGTTGTCGTGGCCCTCCTCCGAGGTGGTCAACCGGACCGGGTCGCCGCTGCCATCGGCGCGCACCGCCCAGAGGTCGGAGCCCATGCCGCCGAACCCGGGCGCGCCGACGGTGAGCCGGTGTCCGCTCCAGCCGTGGTAGAGGACCCAGTCGCCGTGCGGCTGGGCGACCGGGACCATGTTCGGGCCGACGGTTTCGCACGTCAGGCAGACGCGGTCGGTGCCGTCGAGGCGTGAGGTGAAGATCTGGTTGGCCTCGCGCTCGGCGGGGGGAGCGTGCGCCACCACCCGCCTGCCGCCCGGCATCCAGTCCGGTGCCTGCTCGAACGTGTAGTCGTTGACCGTGGTCTCGAAGCGCCCGGCGTACGGCGACTGCGCGGCCGCCGGCGCGGCAAAGACCGCCGCGGCGAGCAGCGCCGTGATCACCCCGAGCTTCATCCCCCCGTTCACCTCCCGGGCCACGCTAGCGGCCCGAAATCCGCCGTGCGCCGGTTCGACGGCCGGCGGATCCTCGGGCATACTTGTCGCAGTCATTCAGAGTCGACTGGAGGAAGACGTGGAGAAGTCCGAGTGGATCTGGATCAACGGCGAGTTCGTGCCCTGGGACGACGCCCGGGTCCACGTTCTCAGCCACGGGCTCCACTACGGGACCGGCGTCTTCGAGGGGATTCGCTGCTACGAGACCGAGCGCGGCCCGGCTGTCTTTCGCCACCGCGAGCACCTCGAGCGGCTCGCCAACTCCGCCGAGCTCTACTACCTGACGCTGCCCTACACGCCCGACCAGATCCGCGAGGCGACCAACGAGCTGATCCGCCGCAACGGGCTCTCGAGCTGCTACATCCGCCCGCTCGCCTGGCGCGGCTACGGCGAGATGGGGCTGTATGCGCCGACCGGGCCGGTGGACGTGATGGTCGCCGTCTGGCCGTGGGGCGCCTATCTGGGCGAGGAGGGGAAGCGCAACGGCGTCCGCGCCAAGGTCGCCTCCTGGCGCCGGATCTCACCCGCCGGCCTGATCCCGCACGCGAAGGCGTCGGGCCAGTACCTGAACTCGATCCTCGCGAAGACCGAGGCGGCCCAGTCCGGGTACGACGAGGCGATCCTGCTCGACGAGGCCGGCCTCGTCTGCGAGGGCTCGGGAGAGAACATCTTCCTGCTCCGCGAGGGCGAGCTGGTGACCCCGGGTCACACGAACTCGATTCTCGACGGGATCAGCCGCAAGTCGATCGTCCAGATCGCCGAGGACCTCGGCTACAAGGTGGTCGAGCGCGACGTCGCCCGCGCCGAGCTCTACCTCGCCGAGGAGATCTTCCTCTGCGGCACCGCCGCGGAGCTGGTCCCGGTGCGCGAGGTCGACGGGCACGTGCTGGGCGACCCGGGGGAGCTGACCAAGGTGATTCAGGCGAAGTTCGAGGACGCCCTGCACGGCCGCGCCCCCGAGTACGCGGAATGGCTGGACCCGGTCGAAGAGCCGAGTAAGGTAAGCGGCTGACGATGCCGTATCTCGAGGCCATCGAGCGAATTAGCACCGCCGCGACCGCTTAGCGGCACGCGGCCGCGCGGCTTCACCCGCGCCCCGACTCGCTCGTCACCTCGGACCGGAAAGGCATCAATGACCCAGGTAAAGCTCTACGACACGACCCTCCGCGACGGCATGCAGGGCCATGGCATGTCGCTGTCGGCGGCCGAGAAGGTGCGCGTCGTGAAAGCGCTGGACCGGCTCGGCGTCGGCTTCGTCGAGGCCGGCTTCCCGAGCTCGAACCCGAAGGAGGCGGAGCTCTTCCGGCTGCTGGCCGAGGTCGAGCTCGAGCAGGCGCAGGTCTGCGCGTTCGGGATGACGCGCCGGCGCGACGTCCCCGCGGACGAGGACGCCGCGCTGCGTGACCTGGTCGGCGCCGCGGCGCCGGTGATCACCTTCGTCGGCAAGACCTGGGGGTTGCACCTGGAGAAGGTGACCAAGGTCTCGCGCGACGAGAACCTGTCGATGATCGTCGACTCGGTGAACTACGCGCGCTCAGAGGGAAAGCGGGTCGTCTACGACGCCGAGCACTTCTTCGACGCCTGGCGTGACGACCCCGGGTACGCGCTCGAGTGCCTGCGCGCCGCGGTCGTGGCCGGGGCCGAGAACGTCACCATCTGCGACACGAACGGCTCCAGCCTGCCCGCGCAGGTGGCCGAGGCGACGGCGGCGGTCGTCGCCGAGCTCGGGGACAAGGTCGAGGTCGGAATCCACGCGCACAACGACCTCGAGTGCGGGGTCGCGAGCTCAGTCGCCGCGGTGGTCGCCGGAGCGCGGATGGTGCAGGGGACGATCAACGGGTACGGCGAGCGCTGCGGCAACGCGAACCTGGTCTCGATCTTGCCGGCTCTGCAGCTGAAGCTCGGCTACGAGTGCGTGCCGCCCGATCGGCTGAAGCTGCTCACCGAGACCGCGCATTTCGTCGACGAGCTCACGAACACGACCCCGAACCCCGACCAGCCGTATGTCGGGCGCAACGCCTTCGCCCACAAGGGCGGCATGCACGTGGCGGGGGTTCAGGCCGACGCCCGCACCTTCGAGCACATGGACCCGGCTCAGGTCGGCAACAGCCGCGACGTGCTGATCTCCGAGCTCAGCGGGCGCGGCTCCGTCGTCTCGCGCGCGGAGAGTGCCGGGATCGACCTCGACGCCGACGCCGCCAAGCGGGTGCTGGAGCGGGTCAAGGAGCGCGAGCATCGGGGTTATCACTACGAGGCCGCCGACGCCTCGTTCGAGCTCCTGCTGCGGCGTGAGGCAGGGTCCTACCAGCCCCTGTTCCGCCTCGAGGGCTACCGGGTGATCGTCGAGAAGAACGAGCAGGGCTACGTCGACACCCAGGCGACGATCAAGCTCTGGGTCGACGGGACCCGGTATCTCCACACGGCCGAGGGAGACGGCCCGGTCAACGCCCTCGACCGAGCCCTGCGCGATGCGCTTCAGGAGCACCATCCGCAGCTCCCCCATATCGAGCTGACCAACTTCAAGGTCCGGCTGATCGAGGGTGCTCACGGGACGGGCGCGATCACCCGGGTCCTGCTCGACTCGACCGATCACGAGCGCGAGTGGGGCTCGATCGGCGTCTCGGAGAACATCATCGAGGCGTCCTGGGAAGCGCTGGTGGACAGCCTGGAATATGCATTCCAGCCGAGAACAACTCCCGCCACGTCCCAGGAACAAGACCCCGTCACCTCCTCGGCTTCGCCTGCGGGGGTGCGGGGGAAACGCGAAGGATGAGCTTGGAGAGGATCCCGCTTGCGAAGCCCGTGCTCGGGGAGCGGGAGGAGGAGCTGGTGCTCGAGGTGCTGCGGTCGGGCCGGCTGTCGCTGGGACCGATGCAGGACCGCTTCGAGCGTGCCTTCGCCGACTACCTCGGCGTGCCCGACGCGGTCGCGGTCTCCTCGGGCACCGCCGCGCTGCACCTCGGGGTTCGGGCGCTCGGCTGGGGCGAGGGCGACGAGGTCGTCACCTCGCCGTTCAGCTTCGTCGCCTCGGCCAACTGCCTGCTCTACGAGGACGCGACGCCGGTCTTCTGCGACGTCGATCCGATCACCCTCAACCTCGACCCGGCGAAGGCGTGGGAGGCGATCGGCGAGCGGACCAGGGGCCTGCTGCCGGTCGACATCCTCGGCTACCCCGCCGCGGTGCCCGAGCTCGAGCAGGTCGCCGCCGAGGGCGGCCTCGCGCTGCTCGAGGACGCCTGCGAGGCGCTCGGAGCCCGCGACTCCGAGGGCCGCCTCGTCGGCTCACGCGGAAACCTCGCGACCTTCGCGTTCTACGCCAACAAGCAGATGACGACCGGCGAGGGCGGGATGCTGGCGGTCTCCGATCCGGAGGTCGCCGCCCGCCTGCGCAGCGAGCGCAACCAGGGCCGGGCGCCGGACATGAGCTGGGTCGACCACGATCGGCTCGGCTTCAACTACCGGCTGACCGAGGTGCAGGCCGCGCTCGGGGTCGCCCAGCTCGAGCGGCTCGACGAGCTGCTCGCCGGCCGCGCCCGGGTCGCGGCGCTGTACACGGAGCGGCTGGCGGCGCTCGACTACGGCGCGCCTGCGGGGGAGGGAGATCCGGCCGGCCTGGTGCTCCCCTGCGCCGACGACGGCGAGGCGCGGCGCAGCTGGTTCGTCTACGCGATCCGGCTGCCGGCCGGCGCCGACCGCGATGCCGTGGTCGCCGACCTCGACCAGCGCGAGGTCGAGGCGAAGGCGTATATGCCGAGCATCCACCTCCTCGAACACATCCGAAACCGGTTCGGGTTCCGGGACGGCCGCTTCCCGGTCGCCGAGGACGCCTCGGCTCGACTGCTGGCGCTGCCGTTCTTCCCGGACCTGGCCGAGGGACACATCGACCGGGTCTGCGAGGCGCTCGCCGAGGCGCTGCGGGGGTCCTGGACGTGAGCGCCCGGGCCGACGAGCTGGTCGAGACGCCGCTCGAGCGGCGCTGCCTGGGCGAGCTGCGCGCGGCGAGCGGCGAGATCGACGGCCCGATGGAGCGTCACTGCGTGCGCTGCTTCATGTTCGTCGAGTTGCTCGCCGAGCGGCGCGGGATGGAGATCGACCGCGAGGTCGCGCTCTGCGCGGCGCTGATCCACGACGCCGGCCTCTACGACGGGATCTCGCGCGGCGGCGTCTACACCGACGACGGCGGGGCGTTCGCCGAGCGGCTGTTCACCGAGGCCGGCGAGCCGGCGGCGCGCGCCCGGTTGGTCAACGACGCCTGCACCTACCACCACGCCGTTCGCGATCAGTCGGGGCGCGGGATCGAGGTCGAGCTGCTGCGGCTCGCCGACCGGATCGAGGTCAGCGGCGGCCTGCTGCGGGCCGGCCTCGCGCGCGGCGAGGTGCGAATCGTCTTCGACCAGGTCTCCCGCAAGGGCTTCTACACCGGGGTCGCCGGGCTGCTCGGCCACGCGCTGCGCGAGCGGCCGCTGACCCTGCCGCGGATCTTCAAGGCCTCAGGCGGCTGACGAGGCGCCGCAGCGGCGATTGCCTGTCGACCGCCCGGTCGGTCCCACCGGTGCGGTCGAGCGCGTCCAGCGCCTTCATCTCCGCGTCCGAGAGCGAGAAGTCGAAGATCTCGGCGTTTTCGCGGATCCGCTCGCGGTGGGTGGACTTCGGGATGACGATCCACCCGTGCTGGACTCCCCAGCGCAGGAGCACCTGGGCGGCGCTGCGGTCGTGCCGGCGGGCGATCTCGCCGACGACCTGGTGATCGAGCCGCCGTCCGTGGGTGAGCGGGCTGTACGCAGCGACGGCGACACCCAGGCGCTGCGCCGTGTCGAGCAGCGCGCGGCGATATTGGAACGGGCTCAGCTGGACCTGGTTGACGACCGGCGGGTCGTCGGTGGACGCGCAGACCGCCTCGAGCTCGCGGGCGCCGTAATTGCTGACTCCGATCGCGCGGGCGAGGCCGCGTTCCTTCGCGCGCACCATCCCGGGCCAGTGGCGAAGCGGCTCGCCGAGCGGCCAGTGGACCAGGTACAGGTCGATGTAGCCGGTTCCGAGTTGCTCGAGACTGCGTTCGGCCTCCTCGACCGGGTCCGCGAAGGCGGGGTCGAACTTGGTGGTGATGAAGACCTCGTCACGGGGGATGCCGCTCTTCGGCAGCGCGGCGCCGACGCCGTCCTCGTTCGCGTATCGCTGCGCGGTGTCGATGTGGCGGTACCCCGCCTCGAGCGCCCAGCCGACGCACTTCGCGGTTGGCCCGCCGTCGGGGATCTGCCAGGTGCCGAACGCCAGCGAGGGGATCTCCATGTCAGACCCGGCCGCTGCCGATCATCCACCGAACCGTTCGCGCGACCGCCTCACGCCACGGCGTGAACTCGATCCCGAGCTCCTCACGGGCCTTCGTGTTGTCGGCGCGCGCCTCCCAGAGCAGGAAGGTGAGCGCCCCCTTGCCGATCAGCGGCGGGCGGCGCGTCAGCCGCGAGATCCCCTCGCCCGCGCTCGCGGCCCCCTTCGCGAGCCACTCGGGCATCCGCGGCGGGACACGCCCGCGCCCCGCGGCGTCAACAGCGACGATCACGATCTCTCGCATCGACGCGAACCCGTCCGCGAGGATGTAGCGCTCGCCCGGCCGGCCGCGGTCGAAGGCGGCGAGGTGGCCGGCGGCCACGTCCTCGACGTAGGCGAGCGTCATCCCGCCCGGCGGGACCGCGGGCAGCCGCTTGCGCAGCGCGTCACGGAGCGCGGAGTCGAGGCCCTCCTTCGCCCACGGCCCCGGCCCGATCACCCCGGCCGGGTTGCAGATCACGACCTCGATCTCGCTGGCCGCGGCCTCGGTGAGCACGAGGCGCTCGGCGAGCTGCTTCGAGCGCTCGTAGTACGTGCCCTTGGGCTCGGTCGCGACCACGGCCTCGCTGACCGTGCCGCCGCGCGGGGCCTCGAAGACGTCGAAGGTCGAGGTGTGGACGACGCGGCGGGCGCCGGCGTCGCGGGCTGCGGCGACGACGTTACGAGCCCCCTCGGCGTTGACATGGTCGAAGCGACCCGGGTCCGGGAGCCACTGCTCGAAGATCCCCATGCAGTTGAAGGCACCGTCGATGCCGGTCGCCGCGGCCCGGATCGAGGCCGGGTCGGTGACGTCGCCGCGGGCGAGCGTGACCTCGTCGCCGAGCGATTCGCGGGCCCGTTCGGGGTCGCGGACCAGCGCCACGACCTCGTCGCCGCGCTCGGTCAGCATCCCGGTGACCGCGTTGCCGACCTTCCCCGTTGCACCCGTGACCAGGAACCGCATCAGTCCTCGAGGCTGACCCTATAGTCATCCGGCCATGGCCCGTTTCGAGCAACCGCAGGACCCGCTGTTCGCGCGGATCAACGCCTCGATCGACTTCGACCGGCGCCTCTGGCCGCAGGACATCCGCGGCTCGAAGGCGCACACGCGCGCGCTCGAGCGCGCCGGCGTGATCAGCGCCGAGGAGCTCGGAGAGCTCGACGCCGGCCTCGATCGGGTCGCCGGCGAGCTCGAGCGCGGCGAGTTTCCGTTCGCCGCCGACGACGAGGACATCCACATGGCGATCGAGCGCCGCCTGACCGAGTTGATCGGCCCGCTCGGTGGCAAGCTGCACACCGGGCGCTCGCGCAACGACCAGGTGGCGACCGACCTGGCCCTGTACGTGCGCGAGCGGTCCGTGGAGGCCGCGCGGTTGCTCCGCAGCCTCCAGGTGCGCGTTCTCGGTGTCGCGGTCGCTCACGCCGACTGGCCGATGCCCGGATACACGCATCTGCAGCGGGCCCAGCCGGTCTACCTGGGACACCATCTGCTGGCGTATTTCTGGATGTTCCAGCGCGACGTCTACCGCTTCGCAGCGGCCCAGCGCGCAACGCGAGAGATGCCGCTCGGCTCCGGGGCGGTCGCCGGCCTCAACTGGAATCTCGGTCGGGTCCAGACGGCGGCCGACCTCGAGTTCAGCATGCCGATGCTCAACTCGATCGACGCCGTCTCCAACCGGGACTTCGCGCTCGACTACCTGTTCGCGGCGTCCGTCTGCGCCACCCACCTCTCGCGCCTGGGAAGCGAGATCGTGATCTGGTCGAGCCAGGAGTTCGGCTTCTGTGAGCCGGCCGAGTCGTTCGCGTCCGGGTCGAGCATCATGCCCCAGAAGAAGAACCCCGACGCGGCCGAGCTGCTGCGGGCCAAGGCTCCACGGGTGTACGCGTCGCTTTCGACCCTGGTCGGTGTGCTTCACGCGCTCCCCCTCGCCTACAGCAAGGACCTTCAAGAGGACAAGGAGGCGCTGTTCGGCGCCGTCGACACGCTCGAGCTCGCCCTGACGGTGGCCGAGAAGCTGCTCGGCGGGTTGATCTTCGATCGCGAGGCGCTCGCCGTTGCCGCGGCCGACGAGATGCTCGCGGCGACCGACGTGGCCGACTACCTGGTCGGCAAGGGAATGCCCTTCCGGGAAGCCCATGGAGTCGTCGGGGGCATGGTTCGCGACGTCATCGAACGGGATTCGACTCTCTCGGCGCTCACGATCGACGAGCTGCGGCGGCACTCCGAGCTCTTCGACGAGGACTATTACGGCCTGTTCGAGGCGGCGAACGTGCTCGACTCGAAGCGGTCGCTCGGCGGTACCGGAACCCTCGACGATCAGATCGGGTTCGCGCTCGAGGCGCTCGGGGTGACGGGACCCGACGGGACGACGCGCTGGTGAGCGACTCCGGCTTGGGGTTGGGCGCCGACTTCTTCGACCGCTCGGTCCACGTCGTCGCGCGCGAGCTGATCGGCTGCGAGCTGTTCGTCGACGGGGTGGGTGGCGTGATCGTCGAGGTCGAGAGCTACGAGCGCGACGACCCGGCATGTCACGCCTACGTTGGCCTCACCCCGCGCACGGAGACGATCTTCGGCCCGCCCGGGCACGCCTACGTCTATCTCTCCTACGGCATCCACAGCATGCTCAACTTCGTGTGCGAGCCTGACGGCACCGCGGCCGCGGTCCTGATCCGGGCGCTGCAGCCGACGCGCGGCATCGACGAGATGCGCAGGCGAAGGGGCCGCACCGAGCTGCGCGAGCTCTGTTCGGGCCCCGGGAAGCTCACCGAGGCGCTCGCAATTCCGCTTGGCATCAACGGCGGCTCGCTCGGCGAGCCGCCGTTCGAGCTCCACCCGGCGAGCGGGGAGTGGGGTGGGGTGGAGGTCGCCATCGGCCCCCGCATCGGGATCACGAAGGCGACCGAGCTGCCGTGGCGGTTCTGCGCCGCCGACAGCCCGTTCCTCTCGCGACCCCTGCCGGCCGCGGCGCGCGCCGCCTGACCTTCGTCCAAAGGGCTACCGCGGCTCGGCGCGCTCAAGGAGGCGTATCCGGGACCGATATCTCGGTAGATGCCGAAAACACTCACTCTCCTCGCGCTTCTCCTGATGGGTTGCGGCCTGGCCGGCTGCGAGGGCGCGAACGACACGAGCCGCTCCGTCGCCACGCCTCCCGAGGGCCGCTATGTCGGCGAGACCAGTCAGGGCCTGCCGATCAGCTTCACCGTGACCGGAACGACGGTTCGCGAGCTCAGCTTCGGCTGGCGGGCGAGGTGCGAGGACGGCCAGGTACATGCGAACACGATCGCCCTCCCGGGCGGCGGGATTCACTACCGGGTGTTCTCGTCGGGTGGCCGGCTCGAGACGGGCGGGCTCGCACACGTCGACGGGAAGTTCGACGGGGCGCAGGCCTCCGGGCGCCTATCGCGCAGCAAGGGCTCGGCGTTCGGAACGAACTGCCGGGCCACCGGCATCGACTGGGCCGCGGACTTCGTGCCGGGAACGGGAACTCAGGACGGCGTGGCGCGGGCCTAGCCGGAGGGGGAGACGCCGCCGCCCGAGGTTGGCGCCGCGGCGCCGCCGGCGGCGCCCGCGTCGGTGGGCGCGGCCTCCTCGGTCGCCTCCGGCACGGCCTCCTCGGTGGTCGCCGGAGGGGTCGCGGTGGTCTCGGTGGTCTCTGCCGCCGCGGCCTCGGGCGTGGTCTCCTCCGCGTCGGTGTCGGTGCTCGCGCCCGAGGTGGCCTTGTGCTCAGCCTGGACGTCCTCGTATGCGCTCGCGATCTGCGAGAAGATCAGCGCCGGGAACGTGCCGCCGTCGACCGGGCCGCCGGCGTACTCGGTCTCCATCGGCGTCACGGTGTCGCGGTAGCCGACCCAGATGCAGGCGGTGATGTCGGGGGTCGCGCCGCAGAACCAGGCGTCGCCGTTGTCGTCGGTCGTTCCGGTCTTGCCCCAGGTCGGCTCGCTGTTCTGCGCCCGCTCGCCGGTTCCGGACGTGACCACGGTCGAGAGCACGTCCTTGGCGGTCGCGGCGACCGTCGGGTCGACGACCTGCTTGGCGACCAGTTCGTTGACCCCGCTGGCCCCGGTCTGGTCCGGGACCGGATCGCCCTGCTGGTAGCAGAGCGGCGCCAGGTCGTCCTCGACGCAGTCACCGCCGTCCATGACGTCGAGGATCCCGACCGGGCCGCCGGAGTTCGAGGCCATCGTCCCCGAGAGCCGCCTGCCGTCGGCGGCAAGCGTGTTGAAGGCGTGGGTCATCTCGAGCGGGGTGACTCCGGTCTCGAGCCCGCCGAGGATCAGCGCCGGGTTGTACGGCTGCCAGGGGCCGTCGTTGATCGAGTACTCGTAGCCCTTGGTCGAGCCGAGGTCGGTGTCGACCCCCATTTTCTGCGCCGTCGCGGCGACGTTCTCCACTCCGACCTGGGTGCCGAGCTGGGAGTACACGGAGTTGTCGGAGTAGGTGGTCGCGCTCGCGATCGACGCTGAGCCGAGGTAGCTGTCCTCGTAGTTGTGGACGTCGAAGAGCTCGTTGACGATCCTCGTCCCCTTGCCGTTGTTCTTCGGCGCCTTGATCCGGAACGGGATCTGCTGCGGGCCCGAGGTGAAGACCTCGGCGGTCGAGCGGCCCTGCTCGAGCGCGGTGATCAGCGTGAACGGCTTGAACGACGAGCCCGGCTGGCGGTGGCCGTTGGTCGCCAGGTTGAACGGGAACTCCTGATAGTTCGAGCCGCCGACCATCGCCAGCACGCCGCCGCTCTCGTTGTCGAGGACGACCGCGGACGAGGTCGGAGGGATCCCGGCGAGCGTGGACTCGGTGATCCCCTGGACGGCGTTCTGGAACTCCAGGTCGAGCGTCGACTTGATCTGCAGACCGCCGCCGAACGCCTCACCGGCCCCGTATCGGTCGACGAGCTGCTGGCGCAGCCAGGAGGTGAAGTAGGGGGCGGCGGAGTTCTCGGCCGGCGGCTGGATCTGCTTCGCGGACGGGATCGGCTGGGCGCTGTACTGCGCGTACTCCTCCGGCGTAATCGCCCCCAGCTCCTGCATGTTGAGCAGCACCTGGTTGCGGCGCGCGGTCGCGCTCTCGGGGAAGTTGCGAGGCGCGTAGGCGCTCGGCGAGGAGATCACCCCGGCGAGCAGGGCCGCCTCCCAGGGGAGGAGCTCCGAGGCGCAGGTGGGCGCCTCTTCGCCCTGGCCGCAACCGGGATGGTTCCATTCGAAGTAGGTCTTCGCGGCGGCCTCGATCCCGGTCGCGCCCTCCCCGAAGTAGATCTCGTTCAGGTACTCGGTGAGGATCTTGTCCTTCGACCACTCGCGCTCGAGGTGGTAGGCGAGCGCCGCCTCGCGCAGCTTCTGGAACACGGTTCTGCTGTCCTGCGCCGCGAGCGCGTTCTTGACGAACTGCTGGGTGATCGTGGAGGCGCCCTGCTTCGCCGACGCCGAGCTGACGTCCTGCCAGACGGCGCGGGCGATGCCCTGGAAGTCGACCCCCTCATGCTCGTAGAAGCGCTGGTCCTCGATCGCGACCACGGCCTCCTTCATCACCGGGGCGATGTCCTCGCTGGCGACGAGCACCCGCCCGACGTTGTTGGTCAGCGTCGTGAGCTTGTTGCCGTAGGCGTCGTAGACGACCGAGTTCTCGGAGCGCTTGTACTGCTCGCGGCTCTCCAGCGACGGCAGGTCCTGGGCGACCGCCATCATGATCCCGAAGATCCAGGAGACGAAGGCGAGCAGCGTGATGCCGAGGACGACGAGCGCGAAGCGCAGCTTGCGCAGCCTCGGCCTGGTGCGCTTCTCGGAGCCCGGCGGGCCGGGAGGGGAGGGGAGGAGCCGTCGACGGCGGGGTTTCTTCTTGCCGCCCAGCGCTCGCTCGCGCTCGTCGAGCGCCTCGTCGGCCTGCTCGCGC
>CAVRKA010000002.1:0-251750 GCA_963722175.1 uncultured Solirubrobacterales bacterium | reverse complement strand
GAGCCGAGACCCAGGTACGCCGCCGTCACGGGGAATCCCCGGGCTCTTCCTCCACTTCGTCGAGCCCCGCGCTCGCCCGCTCGCGCGCGACCTCGACCGCGACCTCCTCGATCGCGAGCGGGATCGGGGGCTCGGGCTTCGCCGTGCGCACGCGCACCAGGTCGGAGCCGAACCGGTCCATCAACCGCTCGCCGATCACGCTCGCCAGGCGCTCGAGCGTCCGGTAGCTGCGCTCCGTCGCCGCGAGGGCGACGATGTCGGCGACCTCGGAGTAGTCGATCGTGTCCTCGAGCCGGTCGGTGAGCACCGCGTCGCAGTCGGGCACGTCGAAGGAGACGTCGATCACCAGGCGCTGGCCGACCTCCTGCTCGGCGTCGCTGACCCCGTGGTGGGTGTAGATCGACAGGCCGCGGAGCTCGACCTGGACCGACGACTCGGATCCTTCGCTGTGGGCCTCCATGCTGCGCTAACGCTAGTGCACGCGACCGTAAGTACGGCCGTGCCCAGGCGAGCGAAAGCCGAGCATGGCAAGGACGCAGGGAGCCCGCATGGCAGCGCCATGTGGGGCGACCGAGGACGATGCCAGGCGAAGGCTTGCAGCCACCTGAGTGCGGCCGTAGTTGCGGACGCGTGCACTCAACGCGCGGCCGCGCCCCGGCGTCGGCGCCAGTCGGTGCGTCCGAGGATCACCGCCGCCGCGTCGAGCGCCTGGCGGGCGGCGGCGACGTCGTGGACGCGAAAGACGTCGGCGCCGGCCGCGAGCGCGAGCGCGTTCGAGGCGATCGTGGCGCCGAGCCGATCGCCGACGTCACGGCCCGTGATCGCCCCTAGGAAGCGCTTGCGGGAGGTGCCGATCACGATCGGACGCCCGAGCTCAGCGAGCTCGCCAAGGCGCCGCAGCAGCTCGAGGTTGTGCTCGACCGTCTTCCCGAACCCGATCCCGGGATCGACCCAGATCCGGTCCTCGCCGATTCCGGCGGCGATCGCTGCCTCGATGCGGTCGGCGAGGAAGGCGCGAACGTCGTCGACGACGTCGTCGTAGCGCGGGTCGGCCTGCATCGTCCTCGGGCTTCCCTGCATGTGCATGAGCACGACCTCGCAGCCGCGGTCGGCACAGAGCCCGGCGAGCTCCGGATCACCGCGCAACGCGGTGACGTCGTTGACGATCGCCGCGCCGCGGTCGAGGGCCGCCCGCGCGACCGGTGCCTTCGCGGTGTCGATCGATACCGGGATCGCTGTCCCGCCGGCCGCGGCGAGGGCTTCGACCACGGGTCCGATCCGCTCGAGCTCGACCTCGGCGCTCACCGCTTCGGCGCCCGGCCGCGTCGACTCGCCGCCGACGTCGAGCAGGTCGGCCCCCTCGGCGACCAGCTCGGCCCCGTGCGCGATCGCCCGCCGGGGATCGAGGAACAACCCGCCGTCGGAGAAGGAGTCGGGGGTCACGTTGACGACCCCCATCACCCGTGGCCGGGCGACGGCTCCGTCGGTCATTCCCCCTAGCCCGTCTCGCAGCGCCGCCGCGAGGTCCCGTACAGGATGTCGCCGGTCTCGTGATCGAGCTTGATCACGATCTGGCGCGCGCACTCGAACCGGACGCCCTGGCGAGCGCCGACGGCGTAGATCTTGCCGATCGCCTTGTGGCGGCTGACCCGGTGCATGCGGCGGACGAAGTAGTCCCGGCAGCCTCGCGTGTCCCGGCACTCCTGCTTGGCGATCTGCTTCGCCGCCCTGGTGGCCGTGTTGCGGTCGAGGTTGTTGGCGATCGCAGTTGCGGCCACGCCGAGGCAGAGGACCGCGGCGATAACCGCAACGGCCAGCCTCCGGCGACGAAGCCGGCTCAACCTGGCTCGTCGGCCCGCATCTCGGCCGAGCCGCCGGCGAAGCCGGGGCGCGGCGAGGGCATCGGACGGGGGCCCTCGCGACCGGACGACTTCTCGCCCTCGGGCTCGGGCTCGGCGGGCGGCTCCGGCTCCGAGTCCTCGGCGCCGAAGACCTCCTCGGCCGGCGCGCCGTCGAGCAGCTTCACGAACTGCTCGGCGTCGATCGTCTCGCGCTCGAGCAGCAGGTTGGAGACCCGGTCGAGATCCTCGCGGCGCTCGGCCAGGATGTCCTTGGCGGTCTGGTGCGCCTCCTCCACGATCCGGCGGATCTCGTCGTCGATCTCGCGGGCGATCTCATCGGAGTAGTCGGGCTCGGAGGAGAACTCGCGGCCCAGGAACGGCATCGAGCGGTCGTGGCCGAAGACGCGCGGGCCGAGGCGCTCGGACATCCCGTATCGCATGACCATCTGCTTCGCCGTCTCGGTCACCTTCTCGAGGTCGTTGGAGGCGCCGGTGGTGATCTCGCCGAAGACGATCTCCTCGGCGGCGCGCCCGCCCAGCGTCATCGCCATCGTGTCGGTGAGCTCGGCGCGGGTGGTCAGGAACCTGTCCTCGCCGGGGAGCGAGATCGTGTAGCCGAGGGCCTGGCCACGGCCGATGATCGAGACCTTGTGCACCGGGTCGCAGTTCGGCAGCACGTGGCCGACGATCGCGTGGCCCATCTCGTGGAACGCCGTCACCAGGCGCTCCTTCTCCGACATCACCCGGGTCTTCTTCTCGGGGCCGGCGATCACCCGCATGATCCCCTCCTCGAGCTCGTCCTGGCTGATCTCGCGCTTGCCCGAGCGGGCGGTCAGCAGCGCCGACTCGTTGATCAGGTTGGCGAGGTCGGCGCCGGTGAAGCCGGGGGTCTGGCCGGCGAGCGCGTCGAGGTCGATCTCCTTGGCGAGCGGCTTGCCGCGCGTGTGGACCTCGAGGATCTTCTTGCGCCCGCGGCGGTCGGGGCGGTCGACGACGATCTGGCGGTCGAAGCGGCCCGGACGCAGGAGCGCCGGGTCGAGGATGTCGGGCCGGTTGGTGGCCGCGATCAGGATGATGTTGTCCTTCATCTCGAACCCGTCCATCTCGACCAGGAGCTGGTTCAGGGTCTGCTCGCGCTCGTCGTGCCCGCCACCCATGCCGGCGCCGCGATGGCGACCGACGGCGTCGATCTCGTCCATGAAGATGATGCAGGGCGAGTTCTGCTTCGCCTGCTCGAACAGGTCGCGGACGCGGCTGGCGCCGACGCCGACGAACATCTCGACGAAGTCCGAGCCGGAGATCGAGAAGAACGGCACCCCGGCCTCGCCGGCGACGGCGCGCGCAAGCAGCGTCTTGCCGGTGCCGGGCGGCCCGTAGAGGAGCACGCCCTTGGGGATCCGGGCGCCCAGGGCCTGGAACTTCTTCGGGTTCTCGAGGAACTCCTTGATCTCGTGCAGCTCCTGGACCGCCTCGTCGGCCCCGGCGACGTCGCGGAACGTGATCTTCGGCGCGTCGACGGACATCCGCTTCGCCCGCGACTTGCCGAAGCTCATCACCCGCGAGCCGCCGCCCTGCATCTGGTTCATCAGGAAGAGCCAGAATCCAAGGAAGAGGACGAACGGGAGGATGTAGGTGAGGACCGAGAGGATGCCCGAGCCGCCGATGCCCTCGACCGTGGTCGTGATCTCGGGATGGCGGGCGAGCTGGTTGACCACCTGCGCCTGCAGGTCGGGCGGGTAGCCGGTCGAGTACTCGTCACCGTCAGCCTCGACGACCTTCACGGACTCGGTCTTCTGCTCGAAGGTGACCGACTCGATCGAGGTCGGGCGGGTCTCGATCTGCTGGCGAAGCTCGTTGAAGGTCGGCGTCTTCTCCGTGCTCGGCGGGCTGATCAGCCGCTGCGCGAAGAAGGCGAGCACGATCACGATCAGGATCGGGAACGCAGCGCTTCTGAAGAACCGTCTCATGGGTCTAGTTGGGGATTCGTCCCCGGGTTCGGCTCAGATCAGCGTACCAGGGGTAATTAGGCGGGTTTTCGACATTTCTATGCCTGCAACGCGGCGACATAGCGCAGGTTGCGGTATCGCTGGCCGTGGTCGAGCCCGTAACCGATCGCGAACCGGTTCGGGATCTCGAAACCTACGTATTTGATCGGCAGGTCGACGCGGCGGCGCTCGGGCTTCGTGAGCAGCGCGCAGACCTCGAGCGTGCGCGGATCCCGCGCCCGCAGGTTCTTCAGCAGGTAATGGAGGGTGAGGCCGGAATCGACGATGTCCTCGACCAGGAGCACGTCGCGGCCGGCGATCGAGGCGTCGAGGTCCTTGAGGATCCTGACCACCCCGGAGGAGTCGGTCGCCGAGCCATAGCTCGAGACGGCCATGAAATCGACCTCGCAGGGCACCTCGAGCTCGCGCATCAGGTCGGCGAGGAAGAGCACGGCGCCCTTGAGGACGCCGATCATCACGAGGTCGCGATCGGCGTAGTCGCGGTTGATCTCGGCGCCGAGCTCGGCTACCCGCCGCTGCAGTTCGTCTGCCTCGACCAGGATCTCGCCGATGTTCGGGTCGCTCACGGGCCGGAGCGTAGACGGCCAAGACATCACCGCGCACGCCCGGACGCGGGAGCAGACCGAAAAGTCCGCGGCGTAGCCGCGGACAATTGATTCGAGCGGGAGCGGAGGACGTGGCGCGAGTTATTCCTGGAGGGCTCGGGCGGTGAGTACCGCAACTCTTTCCGCCCGTGGATGCAGCTTGAAGCGCTCGGAGACCGCGACCCCGGCCACCCAGGCGACCTCGCCGTCGACGGTGACGACCGGACGCGTCGCCCGCTGCGACCGCGGCACGCCGCGGTCGGTGAACAGGTCCTGAAGGGTCTTCGTGCCGGTCATCCCCAGCGGCCGGATGCGGTCGCCGTGACGCCAGGTCCGGACCTCGATCGCCCCGGCGAGCGCCTCGGCGTCGAGGGTCGCGAGGTCCGGGCCGGCGGGCTCAACCGGACCCGGATGAAGCTCGGCGCGAACCTCCCACTCGCCCAGGCGGACCAGGCCCGGGAGGGCGAGCGCGACCGGCGCCGGGGCCGGAGCCGCGTCGAGGGTGGCGGCGCGGAAGCGGATCGACCCCGACTCGCAGGCGCAGACCAGGCCGGACCCGAGCTCGACCGTTCCGCCCTCGGGCTTCGCGGCGAGCCGCTCGATCTCCAGCGCCCGCCCGCGGCCAAGGGGGACGTGGCGCCCGGCGGCGCGCTCGGCGAGCGCGCGCAAAGCGAGCCGGCGCAGGCCCGGTTCCCAGCCGGCGAGCGCGGCGGCCGGGATCTCGACGTCGCCGGCGCCGGCGCCGGCCTCAGAGAGCGCCTCGAGCACCACCCGCTCCAGGAGCGCCGCCTCCTCGGCGAGCTCGGCCCGGGTCTCGGCGATGTTCGGCTCGGCGCCCGGGTTGACGTCGCGCAGCACCGGCAGCACCTCGGCGCGGATCCGGTTGCGGGCGAAGGTCGGGTCGGCGTTGGTCTCGTCGTCGGCGAACGGAAGCCCGGCGGCGATCGCGAGCTCGCGCACGCGCTCGCGCCCGAGCCCGAGGAGCGGCCGAACGACCAGCCCGGCGCGCGGAGCGAGCCCGGTAAGCGCCCGCGAGCCGGGCGAGGCGGCGAGTCGGTAGAGCGTCGTCTCGGCGACGTCGGTGCGGGTGTGGCCGGTGACGATCACCGACGCCCCGGTGCGGTCGCGAAGCCGGCGCGCGGCGTCGTAGCGGACGGTGCGCGCGGCCGCCTGCAGATTGCCGTCCGGAAGCCGCCGCGGTCGGTCAACGTGAAGGTCGATGCGAAGCGCCGCGCACAGCCGGCGGGCAGCGGCCTCGCCCTCGTCGGCACCGGCGCGGAGGCCGTAGTTGACGTGCGACGCGTGCACTGATTCCGCCCCGAGCACCCGCGCCACGCCGGCTGCGACGCAGGCCGAGTCGGCGCCACCGGAGACCATCACCACGGCCTCGGTGCCGAGTTCGATCAGACCGCTCGCGTTGACGGCCTCGGCGAGCTCGCCGAGAGCCTCCTCCTTGATCACAGACTGAGACTACGCCGGGCGTGAGCGGATTCCTGCTAGGGCCGATAAGCCGAACCCTCACGGCGGATCCCGCGTAGCGGGATCACATGTGTTTTGTTCGTCGTCTCCTACGTCTCATCCGGCTCTTTGGCCCGCACGACGAACAACTCGACCGGCTCCGGAAAGCCCTTCAGCTCGACCCGGCCGATCGGCTCGAACACCAGGTAGGCCGAGTCGCCGATCGCGTCGACGACCGGGGTCGTCACCAGCACCTCGCCTCCGAGCGCTCTGGCGACGACGCGGTGGGTGAGGTTGACCTCGGTGCCGAAGTAGTCGCCGTCGCGGTAGACCGCGCGCCCGAAGTGGATCCCGACCCGCGGCTGCGGGCGCTCGCCGAACAGGGTCAGGAAGCCCACGGCCCACTCGGTCAGCGTCACCGGCTCGGGCGAGACGATCATCACCTCGTCGCCGATCGTCTTCACGATGAGCGCCTCGGCGGGCAGGGTCGCCTCGACCGTCTCGACGAACCGCTCGACCAGATCGAGCGCCTCCTCGTCGCCCTCCTCCTCGGTGTAGCGGGTGAACCCGGTCAGGTCGACGAAGCAGAACGCCATCTGCACGCGGCCCATCTGGCGGATCGGGCCGAAGTCGGTCTCCATGTGGCCGACCACGTCCTGCTCGATGTAGAAGCGCAGGTAGCGCTGGTGGATGTACTCCATCAGCGGCGAGGTCAGCGGCAGAAGCTCGCGCGCGAGGCCCTCCATCTCCTCGGCCATCTCGAGCGCGTCGACGCCTTGGCGGATCAGCGGCTCGTGGACGTAGAGGTGGAAGAGGCGGACCTCGGCCTCGGCGATCTTGCGGATCGACTGTGCGTACACGCGGACGAGCTGCAGGAGGGCGACGAGCGGGAACCCGGCTCCGAGCACCGCGGCGATGTGCTGCATCGCCTCGCCGTCCTCCTCCGAGAGCGTGCCCTCGAGCGCGGTCGGCGTTCCGAGCAGGGTCATCACCCGCTCGATCAGATCCTCCTCGAGCCCGGTCCGGGCGGCGGCGTCGGTCCGGTCGATCGCCATCTCGCGGCTCCCGGGAAGCAGGTCCTCGACGTAGCCGAACGCGAGCCGCCCGTCGCGGACCGCCCGGCGCAGCTCCTCGAGCGAGTGACCGCGGTCCCGCATCCGGGCGACGACCCGGGCCTGGGCGGCGGCCGTCGTCGTCCAGTTGCCGCCCCTGACCGGGATCACCTTCGCCTGCGCCCAACGCTTCAGCGTCGACGTCGAGACCCCAGAGATCCGGGCGGCCTCGTTGAGCGAGATCGTTTCCTCGGGCACGGCCGACGATCCTACGTAGCCGGCTCCCAAGAAGACGGCGACGGGGCCAGGCCCCGTCGCCTTGCGGGCTTGACGGCCCGCTTCGCCGGCCGTCGGCGCCGGGGGCGCCTTGCGGACCGCTTGCTCGCGTCCCAGTCGCCGAGGGACTCGGGCAGCGCGGCCCACTGCTGGCCTGTTGCCGTATTGGTCTGTTGGACACTACGCCGCCCCGTTCGCGGCGTCAACCGAAAGTGGTTCTAAGCGGCCAGCGCCGGATACTCGGCCTCGACCGCGCGCCGGTAGGGCTCGGCGATCAGCCGCGCGGCCGGCAGGTAGAGGAGCGCCGTCCGCGAGTCCCCGCGGCAGCGGACCTGCCCGCGCGCGATCCCGATCGCGAGGCTCTCGCGCCCCTGCAGATAGCGGTTGGCGACCTCGGAGCCCATCAGGAGGGTCAGCTTCGGCGGCCAGCCGGGATCGTCGTCGAACGACCAAGTGAGGTTGCGATCGCCGTCGGCCGCGGCGACGTTGAGCACCATCCCGAGGTCGGTGAACTCGAGTCTCATCCGCAGCCGCGTCGCCCCGATCAACGGCCCGAGGCGCTCGTCGGCGTCGAGCTCGCCTAGCGCGCGCTCGAGCGCGGCCTGAATCTGCTCCCGGCGCAGGTCCAGTGCCGCCACCTCACCGCCGGCGTCGATTGCGGTCGCCATCGGTGCTCACCCTATTTGGTCAACTGATCAGAGAAAGGCGGAACCGCGCTTGATCAGGCTCTCGTAGACCTTCTCCTGGATCGTCTCGCGGACCTGCTCGGTGAGGTCGAAGACGACGCGGCGGTCGCCGGCCGCGTCCGGCCCGTACCCGGAGACCTCGATCGGATCGCAGAACTCGATCCGCCACCGCGACGGCAGCGGGATCAGGCCGAGCGGCCCGAGCCAGGGGAAGGTCGGGGTGATCGGGACGAAGGGCGCGCCGGTCGCCCGCGCCAGGGTCGGGCTGTCGGCGATCTTCGGGTAGATCTCCTCCGAGCCGACCACCGCGGCGGGCACGATCGGCGCGCCGGTGCGGAGCGCGATCTCGATGAACCCGCCGCGGCCGAAGCGCTGCAGCCGGTACCGCTCGGAGAACGGCTTGCCGGTTCCCTTCACCCCCTCGGGAAACGCCATCACGAGCTCGTTCTGGCCGAGCAGGCGGGTGGCGTTGTGGGGACTCGCCGGAACGCCGCCGACCCGGCGCATGAACGCGGACAGGAAGGGGAGCACGAACGCCCAGTCGAGGACCATGAACCGCGGCCAGCGCGGCAGCGGGTGCTCCTTCATGATCGCCATCGTCAGCATCGTCGCGTCGAACGGCAACAGCGACCCGGCGTGGTTCGCGACGATCAGGGCGCGGCCGTGCGCCGGCACGTTCTTGACCCCCTCGGTCTCGACTCGCCACCACGAGCGGTACAGGAACTCGAACAGGGGGAAGACGGCCTCGGCGAAGCTCTCGTCGAATCCCCACTCGTCCTCGTGATAGTCGCCCTGCAGCCTGCGGACGACGGCGTCGATCGCGGAGCGCAGCCGGGCCGGCAGCGATCCCGCCGCCTCCTGGGCGGCCGCGAGGGGGTCGAGGCCCGCCTCGACGCCACCGCGGACGTTGCGCAGGAACTCGGCGATCGCCTCGGGCGCGATCGTCTGGGTCCGCCCCTCCGTCACGTTCTGACCCCGGCGAGGCGCGCCACCCGCTCGGCCAGCGCGCCCGGATGGAGACTGGGGCCGACGCGCCTCCCCCCGCCTTCTCGGCGAGGTCCTGGATCGCCCAAGCGGCGTCGTAGTTGGGCTGGTAGCCGATCTCCTCGACCAGGCGGCGGTTGTCGACGCCGCGCCCGAATCGCAGTAGCCGGATCCCGTCGCCGAGCAGGCCGCCGGCGCCGAGCTGCGAGTTGACGCGGCCGAGCACCGCCGAGTACGCCGGGTCCGGCAGCGGCACGGCCGGTCGGCCGAGCAGGCGCAGCGCCCGGCTCAGCGAGATCGCACCGTCGGGCGCGACGTTGACCGCGCCGCGGACCGGGTTGGCGACGGCGGCCTCGATCGCCCCGGTCGCGTCGGCGGCGTGCAGGAGCTGCAGCCGGGGGTCGAAGCCGAGCTGTACCGGGACCACGGGCAGGGTCAGGTAGCGAACCAGCGGGCTGTCCAGCCCGGGGCCGACCTCGGGCTGGTAGCGCAGCATGCAGCAGGTCAGCTCCGGGTGGCGACGGGCGAAGTTCTCGAAGTACTCCTCGAGCTCGGAGATGTCGCGCTGAAAGCGGGTACGCATCGGCGTCGCCCGGGCGAGGTCCTCGGTGAAGAAGGACGGCACCGCGCCCTCGCAGCCGTAGATCGCCGCCGAGCCGCGGACGATCACCGTCCGCAACGACTCGGTCCGCTCGCAGGCGGCGAGCAGCTGCAGCGTCCCGATCACGTTGATCTCGTGCAGCACGCGCGACGGGCGGCCGGGCTCCGGGTACCAGAGGATGCCGCAGTGGACGACGGTGTCGACCTCGGTCGCGGGCAGCAGTCGTGAGAGCACCGCGCTCCGGATCTCGGCCTCGATGAAGTCGGTCCGGGCGAGGTCGACCGGCGGCGGACGGTCGTCGATCCCCGCGATGTACTCGATCGCGGGATCCCGTTCGAGCCGCCGCGCGAGCTCGACCCCCCAGTGACTGGAGATCCCTGTGATCGCCACCCGGCGACCGCTCATCTAACTCTCTGCTTCAGGGTTAGTGTCTGCCCCCGTCCTACGCTCACCTTCGACCTCGGCTCCATCCTCGGTCCCGAGCCGGCCCTCGAGCTCGGCCAGCCGTCGCTCGAGCTCGGCCAGCCGGCGGCCCATCTCGCCGGTCGCCTCCTGGCCGCGCCGGGCGAGCTCCGCCCCCGCCTCCTGCCCGCGGCGGGCCAGCTCGTCGCGGGCCTCGCGCCCGCGGCGAACGACATCGTCGACGAGCTCGCCGGCGCGCCCGCGCGTGCTCGCCGCCGAGCCCGCGGTCGCCCGCATCGTGCGCTCGACGGCGGCGCGGACGGCCTCCGCGACGCCGCCATCCGGCGTCGGCCCCTGATCGGGCGGATCGGTCGAGCTCGGCTCGCTCATCGGCTCCTCAGCATAATCCGCAGCCTTGAACCGCTACCTGCGCCCAACCGCCCCGATCGCCACCGACGTCCTGCTGATCGCGGACCCCGGCATGGCGATGGAACTCGCTCAGCGGCTGATGTCGAAGCCGCTGATGGCGAACCACCACCACGGTCTCTGGGGCTACTCGGGTCGGACCGAGGCCGGCCGCGAGCTCACCGTGCAGGCGACCGGGATCGGTGGCCCGAGCACGGCGGCGGTCGTCGCCGAGCTGGCCGCGCACGGGGTCCGCCGCTGCGTCCGGATCGGGACCTGCGCCGCGCTCGACCCGTCGCTGGCGGAGGGCGACCGGATCGTGGTGACCAGCGCGCTCGGGGCCGACGGAACCAGCACCGCGCTCGGGGCCGGGCTGACGAGGCCGGATCCCGCGATGATCGACGGGCTCGCCGGAGCGATGCGGCGGGTCGACATCGTGAGTTATGACCTCGGCGCAGCGGCGGAGCGGGCAATGAGGGAGGAGTGGGCCGCCGCGGGGATCGGCGCGGTTGACCTCGAGACCGCGGCCGTGTTTGCGATGGCGGCGAGGCTGGGCTTGTCGGCCGGCGCCGCGCTGGTGGTGGCCGGGGGCGATGAGGACGCTGTTACGGCGGCGTTGTTCGAGCTCGGCGATCTGGCGGAGGCGGCACTGCGGGGACGAACCGATCGGCTTGGCGACCAACTGTCGGATGCGAGACCGATCCGTTCGCCGGAAACCGCCTGAACGTATACGCGCTCCCCTACCAGCCAATCCCGGCCGGGCTATGCGGATGCGTCGGAAGTCCGCGCGATCTCCCGCAACTGGTCGGCGAGATCATCGATCCGGTCCTCGAGCGACTCCAGCCGCCCGGAGAGCGAGCGCAGCCGTTGTTCGAGCCGCTCGACGTCCGAGGCGGAAGCGAGGTTGAGAGCTCCGATCGCCGAGCGCTGCGCCGACGCCGCCCGCTCGCCCGCCCCGAGGGCGCGCGAAAGGGCCGAGTTGAAGAGCGGATTCTCGACCAGAGCCTGGGCCAACTCGCCCACCGCTTCCTCGCCTCGAGCCCGGATTCCGCTGCGGTCGTCGCCTGACTCCATCGGGTGCGTAAGGCTAGTGCTCCCCGCCGCAAGTAGCGTCGCGGTTGGGCGAGCGAGGATCAAGCGTGGCTAGGACGCAGGGAGCCCGCATGGCAGCGCCATGTGGGCGACTGAGGACGACGCCAGGCGCAGATCCGCAGCCGCCCAGATGCGGCGGTACCTGCGGCGGTGAGCGCTAGTGACTGGACAGCCTTCAAGCGACGCCTGCGAGATGCCGATGGGGTCTCGAGCGAACGTCGCTCGTGAACTTGCGCATCGATCCGCATGATTGGGGTACGGTTGCCCCGCCGGTTGTACTTTGCAAAAGCCGACGCCAACAGATAGTTTTCGCCACGCTCAGGAGGAGGAGCTTCGTCGCGGTCCAGGCAGGGCGCGCGCCTGCCGACGAAGCGTTCCGAAGGTATAGGGAATGACCAGGAAGCTGCTACTCGTAATCGGACTCGCCGTTCTCGGTGCCTGCATGGCTGCCGGGAGCGCCGGCGGGCAGAGCGGCGGCGGCAGCGTCGTCGGCGTCGGCGAGGGCGGCGTCCAGATCGATATTCCCGACGGCGGCAACCTCGACGAGGTCCAGGTTCTTCCCCAGTGCTCGAACCAGACCGACGACGACGGCGACGGGCTCACCGACCTCTCCGACCCCGACTGCACCGGCCCGCTCGACGCGACCGAGTCCGGCACCAGCGGCGTCCCCGAGCCGCCCGAGCCGACTCCGACCGAGCCGCCGTCCGACGGCGGCGACGGGTCCGGCGGCGGCGACAACGGCACCGACGGCGATGTCGTCAAGCCCGATGGCGGAACGGTCGGCCCGACCGGCGACGAGGGGCGCGGCACCGGCACCCTCCAGGACACGGGGCTCGACAAGCCCGGCCGCGAGGAGGGCGATGACGGGCCGCGTACCGGCGGCACCCGCGCTCCTGAGGATCCCACCCCGGACCGCAATCCCGACGGCACCCCGACCGACACCAACCCGGGTCTGACGATCGCCGACTTCGGGCCGGCGCCGATCGGCGTCCCGAACTTCGTCATCGACCAGTTCACGATCCCGCCGTTCCTGCTGCCGATCTACCAGGCCTGCGGGACCCAGTACGGGATCCCGTGGCAGGTGCTCGCCTCGATCAACCGGATCGAGACCGCCTTCGGCACCAACCTCAACGTCTCCACCGCCGGCGCTCTGGGCTGGATGCAGTTCATGCCCGCGACCTGGGAGATGTACGGGGTCGACGCCAACGAGGACGGGCGCAAGGACCCCTACAACCCGGTCGACGCGATCTGCGCCGCGGCGCGCTACCTGAAGGCCGCCGGCGGCGTCAGCGATCTGCGCACCGCGATCTTCGCCTACAACCACGCCGACTGGTACGTCGACGAGGTCCTGCTCTACGCCAACCAGTACGGCAAGCTGCCGGAGACCCTGGTCAGCTCGCTCACCGGGCTCACCGAGGGCGCGCACTTCCCGGTCGCCGCCGACGCCCGCTACGCCGACGACATCTCCGAGCGCCGGGCGCTGGAGCGCTCGAAGCCGGGCAAGCGCGCCGCCGGCAACGCCGCCGAGGTGATCTCGGGCTCGACCACACGTCGAGGGATCAACATCTATTCCAAGGAAGGCGCTCCGGTCGTCGCCGTCAACGACGGCGTCATCCTCGACACCGGCACGTCGAAGAAGCTCGGCCGCTACATCGTCCTCCAGGACGCGTATGGGAACCGCTTCACCTACGCCAACCTCGGCTCGGTCGCCGACGCCTATCCGGTGCCGAAGCGCGACAAGCTCTCCGCCAAGGACTTCAAGCTCGTCACCCCGACCGACGACGAGGCGCCCGACCAGCCGGCGAGCGCCGGGACCCAGGTCGACGACGACGCGACCGCGAAGAAGGCCGCGAAGGCGGATCAGGCCGAGGCGGATTCCGGCCCGGTCAACACCGAGGACACGCGCGATCGCCTCTACGCCTTCCCGGAGCGCAACGCCAATCAGGAGCGCGCCGGACTGACCGGTCAGCTCGACTCGCTGCTGGCCTCGAAGATGCCCGGCTACGAGTCGTTCAAGGGCTACCTCTCCCACGTGATGCGCTTCGACCCGAAGACGATGGAGCTGCGCACGCTCGAGAAGGGCGCGCAGGTGACCGCGGGCACCGTGCTCGGGCGGATCGGCAAGACGACCGAGCTCGCGCCGCACGTCCACTTCGCGATCCGCCCCGCGGGCCGCGGCGCCCCGAAGATCGACCCGAAGCCGATCCTCGACGGCTGGAAGCTGCTCGAGGCGACGGCGATCTACCGCGCCGCCGGCCAGGACCCGTTCAACGGCACGGCGACGGCGAGCCAGGTGCTGCTGATGTCGAAGACGCAGCTGATCGAGCGCGTGCTCGACGACCCGAGCATCGAGACCTACGCCTGCGGTCGCTCAGACATCCGCACCGGCCAGGTCGACCGCCGCGTGCTGGCGATGCTCGAGTACCTGGTCGCGCGCGGCTTCGACCTCACGATCACCTCGCTGAAGTGCGGCCACTCGATCTACACCTCGTCGGGCAACGTCTCCCACCACTCGAGCGGCAACGCGGTCGACATCGCCCAGATCAACGGCATCCCGGTGATCGGCCACCAGGGGCCGGGCTCGATCACCGAGGCCCTGGTCAAGGACCTGATCCAGCTCCAGGGGACGATGAAGCCGTCCCAGATCATCAGCCTGATGGACTACTTCGGAGTCGACAACACGTTCGCGATGGGCGACCACGCCGATCACGTCCACGTCGGCTACACGCCGGTCGTCGGCCCCGGCTCGGGCAGCATCTCGAAGCAGTTCTCGGCGCTGCTGAAGCCCGACCAGTGGGAGCGCCTGATCGACCGACTCGGCGAGATCGACAACCCGGCCGTGCCGACGAAGCCCTCTGACGCCGCCCTGCCTGCCGAGAAGAACAAGGGCGACAAGCGGGCCTCGGCCGCCCACCTGTCCGAGTAGCGGCCGGTCGCGACGCTGCGCTTCCCCTTCGTCCAGCTCGAGCTCGCCGGCACGGTGGGCCTCGAGGCCGGGCGCTACCTCTCACGCGACCCGGAGCGGGTGCTGGTGGTCGGGATCGCCGACGCCCCGCCGCAGCCGCGGCGCCGAATCGGCCGGGCGAAGCCGAAGGACGCTGATCCCGAGGCCGGCGCGCCACGCGTGCCCGTGACGACGCTGACCGCGATCCGCGCCGACGCGGAGCTCGGCGACGAATCCGCGGCGCGGGACTGGCTCGCGGCGGTGCGCGGTGACCCGGAGGCGGTCGCGACCGAGATCTTCGAGGCCCTGGTCCTGATGAACCGCGCGGTGCACGCGCACCGCGCGGCCGCACTCGACCCCCAGATCGCCGACGTCGGCGCCGGTGCGGCGCTCGCCGCCCGGATCGGCTTCGGGACCGGCGAGGAGCTCGCGGAGGGCCGTTACAGCGAGGCGATCGAGATCCCTCCCGGCGAGCGCCGGAGGCGCGCCGAGGTTCTGCGCCCGCAGGAGCGCGTCGCGGAGGTGCTCGGCGGCCGGACCGCGGTCGCGGCTTGCGAGCTGCTGCTGATCCGCGCCCGCGCCGACCTCGATGCCGGCCGCGTGCGCGAGGCGGCGCTGCAGATGCGGGTCGGGCTCGAGGCGCTGCTCGCCGAGCGCGAGGCGCTCGCCGCGCCTGACCAGGACGCCGACTTCGCCGCCCTCGGCGAGCGCCGCTCGATCACCGGCGAAGCGGCGAACGAGGCGCTCTCGGGCGAGCTCGGCGACGAACGCGCCGCCGAGGTCGCCGAGACGCTGCGAGTCTGCGAGCGGGTCCTGCGCCGCAAGCGCGCGCTCGGCTAGCCGCTGCCATAGGCTGCCGCACATGGGCTGTCTGGTCGTCCTCTTCGCGCTGATCTCGCCGCGCCTGGCGCTGTTCTTCGTCTGGCTGTTCAGCAACCTGCTCGATCGCGCCTACGACGAGTGGTGGCTGCCGCTGCTCGGCTTCTTCGTGCTGCCGTGGACGACCCTCGCCTACGCCGTGATGTGGTCGGCTGGAACGAACGAGGTGACCGGGTTCGAATGGTTCATCGTCGGGCTCGCCTTCATCCTCGACGTCAGCTCCTGGTCGCAGAGCGGCAAGCTCGACCGCCGCTAACTTCTACTTGGATCAAATCTGAACGGAGGAATCCACGATGGCTCTGAAACTCGGCGACACCGCACCTGACTTCGAGGCCGAGACCACCGAAGGCCCGATCAGCTTTCACGACTGGATCGGCGATTCGTGGGCGGTGCTCTTCTCTCACCCCAAGGACTTCACGCCGGTCTGCACGACCGAGCTGGGGTACATGGCCTCGGCGAAGCCGGAGTTCGACCGGCGCGACGTGAAGATCATCGGGCTCTCGGTCGACTCGACCGGCGATCACGAGGGCTGGGCCAAGGACATCGAGGAGACCCAGGGCACGGCGCCGAACTACCCGATCATCGGCGACGCCGACTTCGAGGTCTCGAAGCTGTACGGGATGCTGCCCGCCGAGGTCGAGGGGGATCCGAAGGACCGCACCCCGGCCGACAACCAGACGGTGCGCAACGTCTTCGTGATCGGCCCCGACAAGAAGATCAAGCTGATCCTCGTCTACCCGATGACGACCGGCCGCAACTTCGACGAGGTCCTGCGGGTGATCGACTCGCTGCAGCTGACCGCCAAGCACAAGGTCGCGACCCCGGTCAACTGGCAGCACGGCGACGACGTGATCATCGCCGGCTCGGTCTCCAACGACGAGGCCAAGGAGAAGTACCCGGACGGCTGGGAGTCGCCGAAGCCCTACATCCGGATCGTCCCGCAGCCGAAGTAGCGAGCGCCGATCGCGAATCGATCGGCTACCCGAGCACCAGCTCGGCGGCGGTGCGCACGGTCCCCGCGTCGCCGCCGATCAGCAGCGTGGTCACGAACGAATCGCGCCAGGCATCCAGGTCGTGGCGGATCTTGTCGGGCGGGCCGATCAGCGACATCTGGTCGATGAGCTCGAACGGGATCGCCTCGGCGGCCTCCTGCTTCTTGCCGGCGAGATAGAGGTCCTGGACGGTCTCGACCATCTCGCCGTAGCCCATCCGGATCGGCACGTTGGCGTGGAAGTTCTTGCCCTTGGCGCCCATCCCGCCGAAGTACAGCGCGTAGTAGTGGCGCAGCATGTCGGCCGCGGCGTCGACGTCGTCGGAGACGATCATCGGCACCGTCGCCGCGATCTCGAAGTCGTCGGCGCTGCGGCGGGCGCCGTCGCGGGCGAAGCCCTCGGCGAGCGCCTCCTCATAGGGCTCGAGGTGCTGGGGCGAGAGCAGCATCGCCACCCAGCCGTCGCAGATCTCGGCGCCGAGGGCGATGTTCTTCGGGCCCTCGGCCGCCAGATAGACCGGGATGTCGGCGCGCAGCGGGTGGATCGACGACTTCAGCGGCTTGCCGAGCCCGGTGCCCCCGGGCAGCGGCAGCGGGTAGAACGGCCCGTCCGCCGTCACCGGGCCCTCGCGCGCCCAGACGTCGCGCATGATCGACACGTACTCGCGGGTCCGCGCCAGCGGCTTGGAGAACGGCATCCCGTACCAGCCCTCGACCACCTGCGGGCCGGAGACGCCGATCCCGAGGATCACGCGGCCGCCGCTGAGATGGTCGAGCGTCATCGCCGCCATCGCCGCCGCGGTCGGCTGGCGCGCCGACATCTGCATGATCCCGGTGGCGAGCTTCACCTTCTCGGTCTGCGAGCCCCACCAGGCGAGCGGGGTGAGGACGTCCGAGCCGTACGCCTCCGCCGCCCAGATCGAGTCGAGCCCGAGGCTGTCGGCGTCCCTGACCACCTCGAGCACGCCCTCCGGCGGCCCGGCGGACCAGTAGCCGGTGTTGTAGCCGAGCTTCAGATCGCCCATCGGCGGGCGATCTTATTCACAGCCGGTGAATCCCGCGAGCGAGGAGGTAGATCCCGATCGCGCCGAAGACGGCCATCGCGACCAGGTAGCCGTATCGGTCCAGCCAGCGGCGGATCGCGGCCAGCGCCCGGTCCGACGTCCGCGGGGCGAGAACGCAGATCAGTACCGGGGCGGCGATCGGCAGGACGACCACGATCCAGGTGATCGTGAGCGCCACCGCCCGTTCGAGCGAGGTCACGTCGGCGACGGCGACCTCGCGCAGCAACGGCATCAGCGCGACCAGCGCCGAGGCGTCGCTGATCATGAAGACGGCGCCGACGCCGAAGAACGCGGCCGGACTGACTCGCCCCAGCAGTCGACTGGGGTCGGAGCCCGAGTCGCGCCGCGCCCAGGTGATCCCGGCGAAGACCAGCATCCCGGCGCCGAGCACGATGTCGAGCCAGCCGAACAGTGAGCCGCGCGGGCCGAAGGTCTCGTGCGACGCCTCGAAGAATGCATAGCCCGCGATCCCGACGGCGATCAGGACGACCCCGAAGCCGGCGACGAACGAGCCGGCACGGGCGAGCGGCCGGTCGGCCGAGGTCAGGGTGAGGACGACGATCCCGATCACGGCCGGGTTCGACGCGGCCGCCAGCATCAGCGGCAGGATCTTCTCAAGTAGATCCGCCACGGCGTCTTCTACGCGATCCGGCGCGCTTATCCTTGCCCGGTGGAGAGCGGCGACGCGACCCGACGCACGCGGCTGGCCGGCGAGCGCACCCAGCTCGCCTGGTGGCGGACCGGGCTGGCCTCGCTGGCGGTCGGGATCGGGATCGGGCGGGTCGTGCCGGAGCTCAACGGCGCGATCGACCCGACGCCGTACGTCGCCCTCGGGGTCGGCTTCGGGCTCTACGGGGTGCTGCTCTTCGTTTACGGCAACCTGCGCGGCCGGGCGCTTGACGACGCGGTCGCCCACGGCGGCTACGCGCAGCTCGGGCGCCAGGCGAACCTCGCGCTGGCGGCGGGCGGGATCGTCCTCGGTGTCGCCACCAGCCTGCTGATCCTGCTCGGATGAGCTCGGTTGCCCGCGGCTCGTTCGGCGACCGAGTCGAGCACGCGATCGAGGAGCACGCGGACGCCGAGCTCGAGATCGAGCGAGGTGAACAGGAGGCCGAGGGCCGCGGCCCCGCCCTGCGGCGGACCGCGATCTGGCTCGCGATCACCGGAGTCTCGCTCTACCTGGTCGCCCCGAGCCTGCTCGACACGCTCGGCTCGTGGCGTGACCTGGAGCGGATCGACTGGGTCTGGTTTCCGGCGATGCTCGCCCTCCAGGTCGGCGGACTCGCCTGCCTCTGGGCGCTGCAGAGGATGGCGCTGCACCGGGCGCGCTGGCACGACGTGATCGAGTCGCAGCTCGCCGGCAACGCGCTCGGCAAGGTGGCCCCGGCCGGTGGAGCGATCGGCGCGGCGCTCCAGTACCGGATGCTGGTCGAGGCGGGCCTCGAGCGGGGTCGCGCGGTCGCCGGGATCACCGCGGTCAACCTGCTCACGTTCGCGGTCGTGCTCGCGCTTCCCGTGCTCGCCCTGCCGACCTTCCTGCGCGGCTCCGTCGATCGCAACCTGGTCGAGGCGACGCTGATCGGGGTAGCGGTGTTCGCGCTGCTCAGCGGGGCCGCCGTCGCGCTGCTCGCGTTCGACCGGCCGCTGGAGCTGGTCGCGAGGACGCTCCAGTCGGCCCGCAACCGGATCCGCCGCGGATCGGCGCCGCTCCGCCGGCTGCCCGAGCGCCTGCGCGGGGAGCGCGACCGGCTGCTCGCCACCCTCGGGCCGCAGTGGAAACAGGCGGTGGTCGCGACGGTCGGGCGGTGGGCGTTCGACTACGCGACCCTGCTCGCGGCGCTGGCGGCGGTCGGCGCCCACCCGCGGCCGTCGCTGGTTCTGCTCGCCTTCTGCGCCGCCCAGGTCCTCACCCAGATTCCGGTCACGCCCGGCGGACTCGGGTTCGTCGAGGCCGGTCTGACGGCGATGCTCGCGCTCGCCGGAGTCGGCGCCGGCCGTGCCGTGCTTGCCACGCTCGCCTACCGCCTGTTCGCCTACTGGCTACAGCTGCCGGCCGGAGTCGTCGGCTTCGCCATCCACAAACGCCGCTACGCGCGGCGGTCGGCCCCTCAGGTGACGTGACCGCGGACCGGATCACCTTCGTCGGACACGCGACCGTCCTGATCGAGGTCGGCGGCCGACGGGTGCTCACCGACCCGGTCCTGCGCCCGCGGATGCTGCGGGTCATCCACCGCCATGCAGACGAACCGCCGGCCCACATCACCGAGGCGGTCGACGCGGTCCTGATCTCGCACCTGCACCACGACCACCTCGACTTCCCGTCGCTCAAGCGGCTCGACCGCGCGACTCGGATCGTCGTCCCGGCCGGCGGCGCGCGAACCGTGCGGCGTCGGGGCTTCAGCGACGTGGTCGAGCTGCGCGCCGGCGAGCGGGCGGAGCTCGGCGGCCTCGAGGTCGTCGCCACCCCGGCTCTCCACGAGGGCCGCCGGTTCAAGATCGGGCCGATGGTCAGGGCGGCGGGCTACGAGATCAGATCCGGCGGGCGCGGGATCTACTTCGCCGGCGACACCGACCTGTTCGACGAGATGGCCGAGCTCGCCGGGCGGATCGACGTCGCCCTGCTGCCGATCGCCGGCTGGGGCCCGCGGCTCGGCAAGGGCCACCTCAACCCCCGCAGCGCCGCCGAGGCGACGGCGCTGATCCGTCCCCGGGTGGTCATTCCGATCCACTGGGGGACGCTGATCCGCTTCGACCTCCAGCCGGAGGCAACCGAGTTCCTCGGTGGCCCGCCGCGCGAGTTCGCCGAGGCGCTGCGCGAGCTCGCCCCCGAGGCGGAGCTCGCCGTCCTTCAGCCGGGCGAGTCGCTCGACCTGCCGGGCTAGCGGCGCGAGTACGGGTCGACGTAGAAGTCGTCGATTCGCCAGGCGCCGCGCGAATCCAGCGGGCGGAAGGTGACCTTGACGGACGCCGGGATGACCGTCCCGACGATCGTCGACAGCCCCAGCGTCGGGGAGATGAAAGTGGAGGGCTCCCAGGCCGAGCCCGACTTCATGGTGGTCACGACCTTCGTGTGGACGAGGCCCAGGAGCTTGTAGGTCACCTCCGCCTGCAGGCGAGAGCTCGGGTTACCGGTGTTGCGGACCATCGCACGCATAACCGGGGTGTCGAGCGAGACACAGATCGGCGGGCTCGTCGCGGCGCTCCCGGCCGGCAGCGCGAGCGAGCTGGCGTCGGTGGCCGCGTTCAGATAGTGAGACTCGTTGCCCGCAACGACGTCGGCCTCCCCGGCGAGCGACCATCCGCTTCCGCCGGCCTCGAACCCGCCTTCCGGGGCAAGTACGTAGTGGCGCGAGTCGCCCCAGGGCTTGAACACCTGGGTACCTCCGGTGTACCCGCAGTTGTTGCCGAGCGCGGAGGCGGACGGAGCGACGGCGAGGGCGACGACCGCGGAAGCCGCGAGGGTGACCGAGGCCTTGGCGCGCGTACCGAGAGGGAACCTGAGCAAGCGCTTCATTGACATCGACCTCCATGTCGCGGCCCGACGGGGCCTCTGTTGACAAGCTGGCGGCCGAGCCATCTCGCAGGGATACGCGAGACCTCTTGCTTTGCGCCCCCGCCTCACGACGGGTTTGCCGTTGTTCAGCTCCGTGTTGAGACCATCGGCGCTCCGGCGGGAGAAGTCGATCGTATATATGTCCGCGCGGGTCTCCGCACGCCTGGACTATCGAACATGCGTCGATCTGCCGATGAATAGCTTGCGCATGAGCACGCGAGCAGCGGAGATCGAGCAGATCGCCATGGGGCGCAGCCGGGCTCGGGAGCGAGCATTGGGGCGCGAACGGCTGGTCGAGGCCTGGGCCGCGGTCACCTTCCTGGTCGCCGCCGTGGCGATGGCTGCCTTCGTGCCGTCCGATCGCACCCTTGACCTCTCCTCCGCCGCCATCTTGATCGGGGCCTACGTCGTTGCCTGCCGGATCCAGTTCGAGACGCCGGACGGCGGCTACACGGTCCCCACCGAGATCGTCCTGGTCCCGATGCTGTTCGTGCTGCCGACCCCCGCCGTGCCGCTGATCGTCGCCCTCAGCTGGATTCTCGGTCGGGTCGCCGACTACGCGACCGGCGCGGCGAGCGCCCACCGGCTTTTCCATCAGTTCGGCGACTCGTGGCACGCCGTCGGGCCGGCGCTCGTGCTCTGCGTGGCCGGCGCTCAGACCTTCGGCTGGGGCGACTGGCCGATCTACCTGGTCGCGCTGCTCGCCCAGTTCGGCTTTGACTACGTCGCCGCGGCGAGTCGCGCGTGGCTGATCGACGGCACGCCGCCGGCAAAGCTCCTGCCGAGCATGGGATTCGTCTATGCGCTCGACGGCGGACTCGCGCCGATCGGGCTGCTCGGCGCATACGCGGCGGTCACCGTGAGCCCGGCGCTGTGCCTGCTCGGCCTGCCCCTCTGCGCGGTGCTCGCGAAGCTGGCCGGCGAGCGCCGAGCGCGGATCGACAACGCGCTCGAGCTCAGCAGCGCCTACCGCGGCACGGCCCTGCTGCTCGGCGACGTCGTCGAGGCCGACGACGCCTACACGGGCAGCCACAGCCGCGGTGTGGTCGAGCTCGCGCTCTCCGTCGCCGACCGCCTCGACCTCGACCCCAGCCAGCGCCGCAACGTCGAGTTCGGCGCCCTGCTCCACGACGTCGGCAAGATCTCGGTGCCGAAGGAGATCATCAACAAGCCCGGGCCCTTGGACGACGCCGAGTGGGAGATCATCCGCCGGCACACGATCGAGGGCGAGCGGATGCTGAACCGGGTGGGCGGCGTCCTCGACGAGGTCGGCCGGATCGTCCGCAGCTCGCACGAGCACTACGACGGAGCCGGCTACCCGGACGGGCTCGCGGGCAACACGATCCCGATCGAGGCGCGGATCGTCTCCTGTTGTGATGCCTACAGCGCGATGACCACGACGCGGGCCTACCGGGCGGCGATGAGCAGAGACGAGGCGCTGGCGGAGGTGCGACTGTGCTCGGGGACCCAGTTCGACCCCGAGGTCGCCGCCGCGCTGGTTGAGGTCGTCGAGCGGACCACCTGATTTAGAGCGCCGCCAGCACCGCCTCGAGCTCCTCCGCAACGTCGCCGTCGAGCTTGATCTGCGCCTCGCCGTCGTAGGGCGTCGGGCCCTGGGTAACGATCGCCAGCCGCCCGCCGGAGCCGAACGTCAGCTCCGGCAGGGCCGCCACCGGGTAGACCTCGAGCGACGAGCCGACGCAGATCAGCAGGTCCGCGGCCGCGCACAGCGCCTGTGCCTCGGCCATCGCCGCCTCCGGAAGCAGCTCGCCGAACAGGACGACGTCGGGCTTCACCTTCCCGAAGCAGCAGGCGCAGGTCGCGATCCCGTCCTCGTCGAACAACTCGCCGACGTTCTCGAGCGCGTACTTCGACCCGCACGTCGTGCAGCTCGAGCTCGCGATCGATCCGTGCACCTCGATCACCCGCTCGGAGCCGGCCTTCGAGTGCAGACGGTCGACGTTCTGGGTCACCACCGCCTCCAGCAGCCCGCGATGCTCGAGCTCGGCGAGGGCCAGGTGCGCCGGGTTGGGGAGCTTGTCGTCGAGGTCGGCGAACCGGGGGCGGTAGAAGCTCCAGAACCGCCTCGTGTCGCGATGGAACGCATCGATATGCGCGACCTCCATCGGGTCGACCTTCTCCCACAGCCCCTTGCCGGGCGTCCGAAAATCCGGAATCCCGGACGGCACGCTTATCCCGGCGCCGGTCAGCGCAACCACAGACCCGGCATCCCGAATCATCTCGGCGAGCTCAGCGTGGCGCCGCGATCGGCCCACGGCGGCATCGGCAGGCATGGATGCCGAACGCTGTCCGAGGCCGGAGGCCGAGCCGCCGCCGGGGGCCGATCGCGGCGCCACGCCCCCCACGCCCCCCGCGCCCGTCACTCGCCCCGCCACTTGGGCGCGCGCTTGCCGAGGAAGGCGCTGATGCCCTCCTTCGCGTCCTCGCTGAGGAACGCGGTCCGGAACCCCTCCTTCTCCTGCTCGATCCCCTCGTCGAGGTCGGGATCGTCGGAGGCGAGCTTGACCCGCTCGACCGCGATCGGCGCCTGGCCCGCGAGCTTCCTCGCCCACGAGAGCGCGGTGTCGAACAGCTCGTGGTCAGGGACGACCCGGTTGGCGAGCCCGTAGGCCTCGGCCTCGCCGGCGGAGATCGCGTCGCCGATCAGGTTCATCTCCAGCGCCTTCTCGTCGCCGACCAGGCGCGGCAACCGCTGGGTGCCTCCGAATCCCGGGATGATCCCGAGCTTGATCTCCGGCTGACCGAAGACGGCCGACTCCGCCGCAATCCGGAAGTTGCACGCCATCGCCAGCTCGCAGCCACCGCCGAAGGCGAGCGAGTTGACGGCCGCGATCGTCGAGACCCTGCTCAGCCCCATCTCGCGCAGCAGCGCGTGGCCCGAGTTGATCAGCTCCTCGCCGCCCGCCTCGTCCATCTGCGTGAACGCCTTGATGTCGGCGCCCGCCGAGAACACGACCGGGATCGAGGAGGCGATCACCAGCGCCCCGATCTCGCCCGACGCGGTGACCTTCTCCCACACGGTCCCCATGTCCTTGATCACCTGGGGCGAGATGGCGTTCATCGGCGGATTGGCGAGCCAGGCGATCGCGACATCGCCGCGCGTCTCCAGCTTCACCGTCTCCGTCTGCTCGCCCTCGTCGGCCTGCGGGTAGGCGTAGAAGCCCTGGCCGCTCTTCATCCCCAGGCGGCCCTGGGCGACGAAGCGCTTGAGCACCGTCGGCGGCGCGAAGCGCTCGCCGTGCTCGTCGGCGGCCTGCTCGAGCTTCTCGAGCACCACGTCGAGCCCCACCATGTCGGCGCCCATGAACGGCGGGAAGATCCCCCGGCGCGGGTCCATCCCGGCGCCGGCCATCATCCCGAGGTCGATGTCGCGAACCGTGCAGACGCCCTCCTGGAGGACCAGACACGACTCGACGACCGCCTTCAGCTTCAGCAGCTCGGCGAGCGCCTCGCCGTCGGGCTCGGCGTCGCCCTCGATCTGAGGCTCGCCGTCCTTGTAGAAGCCCTCGCCGCCGCTCTTCGCGCCGAGCTTCCCGTCCTCGACCAGCTTGCGCATCCCCTCGTGCACGTAGAAGGAGTCTCCGTAGGCCTCGCGCAGGTGCTCGGCGACGTGGAAGATCGTGTCGAGCCCGAGCAGGTCGCCGAGGAAGAAGGGCCCCATCGGGGCGACGTTCGCCGAGGTGATCGCCTCGTCGATCTTCTTGATCGACAGGCCCTGCTCCTCCTGGGCGCGCCAGATCTCGCCGACGGCCGAGTTGAGGATCCGGTTGACGACGAACCCGGGGACCTCGCCGCACGTGATCGGCTGCTTCTTGATTGCCTGCGCGAAGTTGTAGGCCGCCTGGACGACCTCGGGGTCGGTCTCGGCGCCCTCGATGATCTCGACCAGCGGCATCACCGACGCGGGATAGAAGAAGTGGAAGCCGACCACCTTGTCGGGCCGCAGGGTCGCATCGCCCATCTCGGTGATCGACAGCGACGAGGTGTTGGAGGCGAGGATCGCGTGGCCGGGCGTGACCTCGTCGAGCTCTGCGTAGACCTTCTCCTTGATCCCCATCTTCTCCGGCGCCGCCTCGATCACGAAGTCGACGTCGCCGAAGCCCTCGTAGGAGGTGGTCCCCTCGATCAGGCCCATGACCTCCTCGAGCCTGGCGTCCGCCTGCTCGGAGGTCAGCTTCTCCTTCGAGACCAGCCGGTCGAGCTGACCCTTGGTCACCTCGCGCGCCTTCTCGAGGCCGTGGTCGACGAACTTCTGGTCGATGTCCTTGAGGACGACGGGGATGTCGGACGAGGCGATCGCCTGCGCGATCTCGCCGCCCATCGTGCCGGCGCCGACGACGGCGGCCTTGAAGACGAACATTGGGTCGGGATCCTCCGAGCTGTTGGGAGTAGGGAAGGTAAGAGCGCGCGGGAGGCTAGCGGTCCGAAAGCTCCTCGGCCTCAAGCCGCAACCGGGCCAGGGTCCGCTGCAGCGACTGGCGGACCTGGCCGCGGACGAAGATCCGCTCGGTCAGCCACGCGAACACCCCGCTACTCCCGAGCCGGTAGCTGAGCTCGAGCGTCACCCTGGTCGCCTCGCCCTCGACCGAGAAGCGGGTCGTCAGCTCGCCGCTCGACTCGGGATCGGCGAACGCGATCCGGTGCAGCGTGCGCGGCTCGTGGGCGAGCACTCGCTCGCGGACGGTTCCGCGGCCGGCCGGGGTCGAGCGCCAGACCAGCGTCCCCCCGGTCTCCGGATAACCCTCCGCCGACTCGACCGCGTGGAAGCCGTCGACCCACGCGGGCCAGCCGCCGGGCTCGAAGTAGTAGCGCCAGACGTCGGCCAGCGAGGCCCCGACCAGCACCGACTCGCTCAGCTCGGCCACGCCGGGAGCGTACGCGAGGAAGCTCAGCTGCCGTAGAGCTCGCGCTTGATCAGGCTCACGGAGCGGATCACCGAGTCGAGGAAGGGCTCGAGCTCGCCGCGCAGGCGCTCGAGCTCGCGGCGCCCGGCCGCGGTGATCGAGTAATAGCGCCGCGTCCGCCGGTCGGGGTGCTCCCAGCTGCCCTTGATCATCCGCTCGGCCTCGAGCTGGCGCAGCAGCGGGTAGATCGTGTTCGGGTTGACCGAGATCACCCCCTCGGTGATCCGCTCGATCTCCTCGATCAGCCGGTTGCCGTACTGCGGCTCGCGCGCGATCAGATGCAGGACGAGCAACGGGTAGACGTCGCGGCGGCGGATCTCGCCCCCGAAAACGTCCATCGAGCGCCCGGCGCGGCGCTCGCGCGGTCGAGTGCCGCGCTCGCGCGCCGACTTCGCCGCTTCCGCGACCGCGTCCGCAACCGGCTTCCGCGAGCGCTCCGGCACGTGGCGAGCCTACCGTTGAGGCGCCCGTTCAGTGACCAGGCTCACTGACGGCGTCCGGGTCATCGGAGTACGGTCAGATAGTTCCGTCTGCCACGAGGAGAGAGACACGATGTCCAACATGACCGTCAACCAGCGCAATCAGTACGAGCGCGCCACCCTCAGCGCCCCCACCGGGGTCGGGGTCAGCAACCCGCGCCGCTTGATCATCTTGAACGTCGTCCTCGTTCTGATCGCGGCCGCGCTCGTCGTCGGCACCATCGTCACCATCGACGGGTGGGCCCAGGCGGTCGTCCTCGCGATGATCGTGGTGACGACAATCGGCGCGATGATCGCCCTCAGCCCCAACCGCAGGGCATAAGACGGACGGAACGACGAAGGGCCCCGCAATGCGGGGCCCTTCTGATGCTTGGAGTTACGAGCTGACGCCTAGACGGCTGCGGCTGCGGTCTCGGACTCCTTCGCCGCGGCCTCGGCCTGTGCCTGGCTGATCGCTTCGGGGATCGGCTCGTTGACGTTGCGGCCCATCAGGACCTCCTTCGCGATCACGAGGCGCTGGATCTGCGAGGTGCCCTCGTAGAGCTGCATGATCTTCGCGTCGCGCATGAGCTTCTCGACCGGGTACTCCTTGATGAACCCGTAGCCGCCGTAGACCTGGACGGCGTCAGTGGTGATCTCCATCGCCGAGTCGGCGGCGAAGCGCTTCGCGTGCGAACAGGCGAGCGTGTTGCGGATCCCCTGGTCGAGCAGCGCCGCGGACTGCCAGGTCAGGAGCCGGCCGGCCTCGACCTTGGTCGCCATGTCGGCGATCATGAACGAGACGGCCTGGTGCATCGCGATCGGGACGCCGAACTGGACCCGCTCCTTGGAGTACTCGCAGGCGAACTCGAACGCCGCGCGCCCGATCCCGACCGCCATCGCGGCGACCCCGGGACGGGTGCGGTCGAGGGTCATCATCGCGAGCTTGAAGCCGTGGTTCTCCTCGCCGAGCAGGTAGTCGGCCGGGATCTCGGTCTCGTTGAAGGTGACCGTGGCGGTATTGGAGGCCCGCTGGCCCATCTTGTCTTCCTTCTTGTCGATCACGACGGTGTCGTCGCGGGGGACGACGAAGGAGGAGATCCCGCGATGGCCGGCGTCCTTGTCGGTCTTCGCGTAGACCGTGTACCAGTCGGCGTACTGGCCGTTGGTGATGAAGCACTTCGAGCCGTTGAGGACGTACTTGTCGCCCTGCTTGACGGCCGTCGTCTTCATACCGGAGACGTCGGAGCCGGCGTCGGGCTCGGTGAGGCAGAACGATGCCAGCTTCGGCTCCTCGGTCAGCATGCCGAGGAACTTGGCCTTGACCTCCTCGGAGCCGCCGATCGCCACCGGCGTCATCGCCAGGCCGTTGGCGGCGAGCGAGGTGCCGATTCCCGAGCAACCCCAGCCGAACTCCTCCTCGATCAGACAGCCGGAGAGGAAGTCGAGTCCCGGCCCCCCGTACTCCTCGGGGACGTGGGTGTTCATCAGGCCGACTTCCCAGGCCTTGTCGATGATCTCCTGCGGCCACGTGCCGTCGCGGTCGTAGTCCCAGGCGACCGGCCGGATCTCCTTCTCGGCGAAGTTGTGGGCCAGCTCGCGCAGGTCCTTCTGCTCGTCGGTGAGTGTGAAATCCACGGTTTCAGGCGCTCCTTGTGTCGCGAAAATCTCGATTGACTGACCAGTCAATCACCCGGGAGGTTAGCTGATCGGGGCCGGCCACGCGGCGGTTCGGAGCGTGCCTGGCCGAGCAGCTCAAGGACGCAGGGAGCGACGCTAGTAGCCGATCGCCTGGCTCGGCGCGACGGTTCCCGGATACCCTCTGCTCGTGCCTGAAGCCGCCTCGCTCACACTCGCGGTCTCGAACGGCGACGTGATCCTGATCATCGTCTTCGCTGCGATCCCGATCGCGGCGATCGCGTTCATCGCCAACGCCGGCAACGCGTTCAAGTCGATCGGCAAGGGCGGTCTCTCGGTCGAGTTCGAGTCCGACAACCCGCACGGGCTGATCGACTCGGGCGCCGGCGAGAACGAGGCGGCCGTCAACGAGGCGGAGCTCCGCCAGATGCTCGAGGCGAAGGCCTACCGCCAGCAGGCGCGCGGGGAGACCCCGCTCGACGTCGACGAGGAGCTCGCGAAGGCACTCACCGAGCAGCGGTCCCCGGCGGCGCCGAGCAGCGGCGACCCCCAGCTGCGGGAGGAGGTGCGCCAGCTCGTCGTCGCCCGCAACCAGCGCCGCGCCCGCCAGGGCAAGGAGCCGCTCGACGTCGACGCCGAGGTCGAGCGTCAATTGCAGGAACTCGAGAACCTCGGGCAGTAGTGTTCCGGGCGTGAGCCCCGACGACGATCCGGTGGTCGATCTGGACGATCTGCTCGTCCGGCCGGGTACGTATTTCAACCCGCAGACCGAGGTCGTCGTGGTCGTCGACGACTCGATCTCGATCGATCAGGAGGTCTTCAACATGGAGGTCTTCGAGGGCGCGGACTGGGTCCGCGTCTCGGACGAGGTCCCGGTCGACTCCGACGCCCTCGATACCGCGATGGAGCGGTTTCAGACCATTCGTCACGCACCGGTCGGGGTGTCCGTCGAGGCGACCGAGCTCGAGCCCGGCGAGGACGACGTCGTCGAGGAAGAGGAGGAGCTCGAGCCCGACCCGGACATCGATCCGGTCGAGGAGGGAGAGGAAGTATGAGCTACTCCGTAGCGCAGCGCGAGGACGCGGTCGACTTCATGGCGGACTACCCGGGATTCGGCGAGATGCGCCACTACGCGGCGGCGCTGGGCACCGAGCAGGTCTCGTTCAGCTGGCGGCAGATGCCCCCCGACACCGGCGGGCGCGGCAGCTACGGCCATCGTCACCCCGGCCAGGAGGAGGTCTACTTCGTGATCTCCGGGACGGTCACGTTCAAGGTGGGCGGCGACGTCTTCGAGGCCGGGCCGCAGACGGCGGTGCGGATGAGCGGGGATGACTGCTACTCGGTCCACAACGACACCGGCTCCGACGCCGAGCTCCTGATCTTCTCGACCAGGCTCGACGAGCCGCCGCTGGAGCAGGAACAGGACTTCTGGCCCAGCGAGGACGCCTGACGGACACTCCAAGCACCGAGCGTCTCGACGCCGAGCCGCCGGATCCGGCCACCCACCTCGAGTTCGTCGTCGCCCACTTCGCCGACCCGCGGATCGCGCCCTGGCACGGCGGCGGGCCGCGCAACCCGGAACGGATGCTGCGCGCTCAGGCCGAGCAGGCCGCCGAGACCGGCTACTGCCTGTGGTGGTGGCGCGAGCGCACGAGCGGCGAGCTGATCGGCTACACCGGCCTCAACCGCGACGAGGTCGAGGCCGAGCCGATCGTCGAGGTCGGCTGGTCGATCACGCCGGCGCGCCAGGGCGAGGGCTTTGCAACCGAGGCCGCGCGGGCGGCGATCGCCTGGGGCTTCGAGCGCGCCGGGCTCGACCGGATCGTGTCCTTCGCCCTGCTCGACAACGTGCGCTCACGCCGCGTGATGCAGAAGCTCGGGATGGCCTACGTCCGCGACTTCGAGCGCGCCGGCCTCCCCCACGCCCTCTACGAGATCGGATTAGATTCCCGGCCGTGATCGAGCCCGGCGACCGCGCCCCCGACTTCACCCTCCCCGACCAGAACGGGGACGACGTGACGCTCTCGGACCTCCGCGGCCAGACCGTCGTCCTCTATTTCTATCCGCGTGCCGACACGCCCGGCTGCACGACCCAGGCGTGCGGGATCCGGGACCGCCGCGCCGACTACGCCGCCGCCGGGGTGCGGGTGATCGGGATCTCGCCCGACACGGTGGACGCGCAGGCGAAGTTCGCAGGCAAGTTCGACCTCGACTTCACGCTGCTCGCCGACGCCGAGCACGAGGTCGCCGACGCCTACGGGACGTGGGTCGAGAAGAAGAACTACGGCAAGACCTACTGGGGCGTCCAGCGCGCGACGTTCATCATCGACGGCGAGGGCGAGGTCGCGCACGTGATCCCAAAGGCGTCGCCGAAGACGCACGACGACAAGGTGCTGGCGCTGCTCTCGTAGCTCAGCCCAGCGCGACGTAGACGAGGAAGGTCACGAACAGCCCGATCCAGATCGCAATCGGCAGCGGCTCGAAGCGGCGCCGCAGGCGGAGGGCCCAGTAGGCGACCACGCCGCCGATGAACCCGAGCGCGCCGGAGAGGACTGCGAACCGGTCCAGGTCCCAATCGGTGAACGCGAGGCCGAATGCGATCGGGATCGTCGACTGGAAGACCATCGCCCCGGTGATGTTGCCGAGCGCGAGGCTGTCCTTGCCGTCCTTGGTCCAGAAGAAGCTGTTGGCCTTCTCCGGCAGCTCGGTCGCCAGCGGGGCGAGCACCAGCGACAGCACCAGCGGCTCGATCCCGGCGTCCGCGGCCACCGTGATCAGCTCCTCGACGAAGAGGTGAGCGCCGCCGACGATCGCCGCCAGCCCGACGATCAGCTGCAGGACGACGGCGACGCCCGGCGGCTCGTCGCCCGGGGTGCGATCGAAGTACAGCGGACCGATCGCCTCCGCCTCCTCGACCTCACCACCGCCCCGCAGCGTCTGGCGGGCGTACACCAGATAGGCGAGCGCGAAGACGATCGCCAGCGGGACGTGCATGGCCTCCGGAGCCACGACCCCGGCGAGGATCCCGACCGCGAAGAAGATCAGGAAGAACACGAGGTCGCGGTCGAGCGTCTCGATGTCGGCGGCCAGCCGCGTGCCCTGCTCCCGACGCCCGCGGAAGATCAGGGCCGAGATCCCGACCAGCGCCATCGCGATCGTGGCGAGCAGGAAGGGCGCGCCGATGATCGCGCCCACGGCGACGTCCTCGGAGCCCTCGGCCCCCTCGACCACGGCGACGATCGGGATCAGAGTCTCCGGCATCGCCGTGCCCACCGCGGCGAGCACGCTCCCGGTCGCCCCCTCGCCGATTCCGAGCCGCCGTCCGGCCCACTCGATCGCGTTCGTGAACACCAGCGCCCCGGCGAGAATGACCGCGAAGCTGGTGATCAGGAGTACAACGTCCACAGGCTTGCCTTACCCCGCGGAGCCCGCGCCTAGGCGAAGAAGAAGGCGATCCCGAGGATCGCGTAGAGGGCGAGGAGCTGGACGCCCTCGAACCAGTTCGACTCGCCGTCATGGGTGACGACCTGGGCGATCAGGATCGCGATCAGGACCCCGCCGAGCTCGAATCCGTTGAAGACCAGCGGCATCGGCCCCGGCCCGATGAAGTACGAGGCGATCACCAGCACCGGAGCGACGAAGAGCGCAATCTGGGCGGCCGAGCCGATCGCGATATTGACCGCCAGGTCCATCTTGTTCTTCCAGGCGACGAGCACCGCGACCCAGTGCTCGGCCGCGTTGCCGACGATCGCGACCACGATCACGCCGATGAAGAACTCCGAGAGCCCGACAGCTTCGGAAGCCTCGGAGATCGACCCGACGAGGATCTCCGACATCAGCCCGACCGCGAGCCCGGCGATGAACAACATGGTCACCGAGCGGCGCACGCTCCAGCCGAAGCCCTCCTCTTCCTCCTCCACGTAGGGGGGGTTGAAGATGTCCTTGTGGGTGCGCAGCGAGAACACGAGCCCGGCGATGTAGGTACCGATCAGGACGACCGCCACCGCCACCGACAGGTCTTCGACCTTGGAGCCGTAGTCGACGATCTCGGCGTCCGGTGACGGGAGGCCCTGGCCCTCCACCAGCTCGAAGATCGCGGGCATCACCAGCGCCGCGGCGGCCAGGAACAGCATCGTCGCCTGGATGCTCGCCGCGGTGGCGCTGAAGGTCTGCTTCGGCCTGCGAAGGCCCCCGACCAGCATCGAGGCGCCGAGGACGAGCAGGACGTTGCCGATGATCGAGCCGACGATTGAAGCCTTGACCACCTCCTGCAGGCCCTCGGCGAGCGCGAACAGCGCGATGATCAGCTCCGGCGCGTTGCCGAAGGTGACGTTGAGCAGGCCGCCGATCCCCGGCCCCGAGCGGGCCGCGAGCTCCTCGGTCGCGAGGCCCATCAGCGCGGCCGTCGGGACGATCCCGAGCGCGGCGACGGCGAAGATCAGCCCGGCCGAGGCGTGGGCGATCTCGAGCGCGACGGCCGCGGGGATGAACGGGACCAGCAGGTACGGCCAGCCCTGCGGGCCGAGCAGGAAGCCCCGAACCCCGCCCCGCTTGGCCTCCGCCGTCATTGCTCAGAGCCTATGAAACGCGACGGGCCCCCGGCGGTCCCGCCGGGGCCCGTGCGCTCGATCTCGGCGCGAACCTACAGCTGGCTCGCGCAGTCGTTGATCTCGGCCGGAGTGGTCGCCTGCTGGACGCACTCCAGGTAGTCGCCGCCGGCGCCGCCGCTCGCGCCGCCGGAGATCCCGGGGATCCCGCCGAGGGCGCTCGGGTCGACGCCGAGGTCGCTGAGCAGCTCGCTGATCGGCTTCGCGCCCGACGGGGCGTCGATCGTCTGCTCCTCGTTGAGGCCGCCGATCTCGACCGCGAAGTCGACCGTGATCTCGCCGATCGGAACCGTGCCCCCGGGCACGACCGCCGACGGGTCGATCCCGAGGCTGACCTCGAACTTGCGCAGGACGTGGTCCGACTCGCCCGAGTAGACGTTGATCGAGGCATCGGTGACCGCGTCCGAAAAAGCGCTCAGCTGCGACGGATCGAAGCCGCTCGACGCCGCCGAGGGGATCGACGAGGCGAGCTCGCCGATGTCGGTGAGGATCTGGTCGATGTTGGCGTCGCCCGAGATGTGGATCGTCTCGGTGCCGCCGACGTCCTCGGTGCCCTCGTTGGTGAGGTTGGTCAGCCAGCTCCCGAGATCGATGTCACAGGCGGACGCATCGCCGCCGGCCTGCTCGATCGCCGTCGCACACTGCTCCTGGAACGTTCCCTGGTCGGTGCTGTCGCCGCCCGCCGCCTGCGCCTGGGCCTCGAACGCCTGCTTGACCTGCGCGAACGCGTCGGTGCCAACCTCGTAGGCCTGGTCGTTGTACTCGACGTAGGCGTTGTCGGAGGTGACCACGAGACCACCGGAGAAGTCGAGGCTCTGGCCGGCGCCGGAGCCCGACGCGGAGACCGTCCAGTCGAGCTGCGGAATCGCGTTCTCGTTGTCCGGGTCGCCCTGGAAGGGGCCGCTGAGGCTGGCCTCGAAGCTGCCGCCCTGCTCACCCTCGGCGTCCACCGAGGCGCTCAGGGAGAGATCTCCGCTGGTCACCGCGGTGTCGTTGTTGAAGGTCTCGTCGAGAACCGTCTGCGGATCCTCGGAGGAGTCGTCGTCGCTCCCGCAGCCGGCGATCACGATCGGAATCGCGAGCGCGAGGAGACTGAGGAGGATGAGGGTTCGGATGCGGGTCAAGGCTGGTGTTCTCCTAGATATCGATTGAAAGGCGCGCGTGAGCGTAGCGAAGTACCCTGAACGGCCCTCGTGCTGCCTGCCAGCGCTCCGCGCACGATCCTCTACACCGGCAAGGGCGGCGTCGGCAAGACCAGCGTCGCCGCCGCCACCGCGCGCCGCTGCGCGGCCGCCGGCCTGCGCACGGTCGTGCTCTCGACCGACCCCGCCCACAGCCTCGCCGACTCGCTCGAGACCGAGCTCGGCCCCGACCCCACCCCGGTTGGCGGGTGTCTGTGGGGCCAGGAGGTCCAGGCGGAGCGGGAGATGGAGGCCAACTGGGGCGCGGTTCAACGCTGGCTCGGCGCGATGCTCAGCGACCGCGGCGTGATGGACATCGCCGCCGAGGAGCTCAGCGTGCCACCGGGGATGGACGAGTTGTTCAGCCTCCTGCAGATCAAGCGCCATCACGGGTCGGGCGAGTTCGACGTCGTGATCGTCGACTGCGCTCCGACGGGCGAGACGCTGCGGCTGCTGGGCTTTCCCGATATCGCCCACTGGTGGCTGGAGAAGGTGTTCCCGTGGGAGCGCCGGCTGATCAGCGCGGCGAAGCCGATCGCGCGGATGATCGACATCGAGATCCCCGGCGAGGATGTGCTCGCCGAGGTCCAGGGGCTCGTGCGGCAGATGATCGCGATGAACGAGATCCTCCGCGACCGCGAGCGGGCCTCGATCCGGCTGGTGATGAACCCGGATCGGATGGTGATCAAGGAGGCGCAGCGCACCTTCACCTACCTGAACCTGTACGGGTACCTGACCGACGCCGTGGTGGTCAACCGGGTGTTCCCGAGCGAGCTCGCGGGCGGCTACTTCGGCGACTGGCACGAGCGCCAGCGCGAGCGCCTCGAGGAGGTGCGCAGCGGCTTCGCTCCCCTACCCGTGTTGACGGCGCGCTACTTCGACGAGGAGGTGCTCGGCGCCCGGATGCTCGACCGGCTCGGCGACGAGCTGTTCGGCGACGAGCTCGATCCGGCGGCGGTGATGCACACGGAGCTCGCCCACGAGATCGAGTCGCATAACGGAACCGCGACCGTGCGGATCCGGGTCCCGTTCGGCGCCAAGGGCGACGTCGGCCTGAAGAAGGTCGGTGCCGAGCTGATCGTCTCGGTCGGCCCGCGGAAGCGAACTATCATCCTCCCGGCCGCGCTCGCCCGCCGCAGCCCGACCGGCGCGAAGCTCGCCGAGGGTGCGCTCGAGGTGACCTTCGAGACCGCGAACTCAGATGGCCACGCCTGAACATCCCCACCAATGCGTCGAGCTGTGCCCGATCTGCCGCGGCGCCGAGATCCTGCGGGCGACCTCGACGCCGGAGCTACGCGGGCAATGGCAGTCGGTCCAGCGCGAGGCGCTGGTGACCATGCGGGCGATGATCGACCACTACCTCGAGCGCCTCGACGAGTACGAGGCCGCCGGCCGCCCGCGGGTCGAGGACATCCCGATCGATTGGCAGGGTCCGGCCGCGTAGCGACGCGGGACGTGGTCTGGGCTGGGTAGGGGTGGCTCAAGGGCGCCGTTGCACTCTCGTAACGGGGTCCCGCACGAAACCACTCATATCGGTGCCTAACGTGCAGGACCCCCTCCCCCACCTGCCCAAATCCGCTTTCGCATCGCGCGGGCGCCTCTTATCCTCACTCCCATCATGAACTGCCCCAGCTGCGGCACGGCGAACCCGGAGGGCGCGAAGTTCTGCATGTCCTGCGGGTCGACGCTGGCGGCCAAGTGCCCGAGCTGCGGCGCCGACAACCCGCCCGGGGCGAAGTTCTGCATCGAGTGCGGAAGCTCGCTCACCGCCGGTGCCGCCGCGCCGGCACCCGCGTCGGCGACGGTTCCCAGCGACACCCAGCTCCCCGAGGAGCGCCGCAACGCCACGATCCTGTTCGCCGACCTCTCGGGCTACACGGCGGTCTCGGAGCGGCTCGACCCAGAGCGGATCAAGTCGATGGTCGACCGGGCGCTGCGCCGGCTCGGCGACGAGATCGAGCGTCACGGCGGGACGATCGACAAGTACATCGGCGACAACGTGATGGGCGTCTTCGGCGCTCCGACCGCGCACGAGGACGACCCGGAGCGCGCCGTGCGCGCCGGCCTCGCGATGCAGGCGGCGATGGAGGAGATCAACGCACGGATCGGCGCCGATGTCAACGCCGAGTTCAAGCTCCGGGTCGGGATCAACTCCGGCGAGGTGCTCGCCGGCCGGGTCGGCGACGGCTACACCGTGATCGGCGACCCGGTCAACGTCGCCGCCCGCCTGCAGGGGGCGGCCGAGCCGGGGACCGTGATCGTCGGCGAGGTCACCCACCGGCTGACCCGCCCGACGATCGAGTACGTCGAGCTCGAGCCACTCGTGCTCAAGGGCAAGGCCGAACCGGTGCCCGCCTGGGAGGCGGTCCGCGCGGTGGTCCGCGGCCGCGCCGCCCGCGCCGCCAGCGCCTCGACCCCGTTGGTGGGCCGCGCCGACGAGACCGAGCTGCTGTTGTCGCTGTTCGAGCGGGTGACGAGCGAGGGACGCCCGCACCTGGTCACGGTGATCGGCCAGGCCGGCGTCGGCAAGAGCCGCCTGCTGCGCGAGCTCACCCACATCCTCGGCGAACGCCGCCCGCTGCCGGCCGTGCGCCTCGGCGGCTGTCCCGCGTACGGCGCCGGCCTCGCCTACTGGGCCCTGGCCGAGATCGTCCGCGGCAGCTTCGACATCGCCGACACCGACGACACCGACACGGCCTGGCGCAAGCTCCACGGCGGGATCGGAGAGCTGGTCTCCGGGACCGAGGTCGAGGAGCCGGCGGAGCGGCTCGCGGCGGCGCTCGGTCGCCCGCTCGGAATCGACCCGCCGGCGGATTCATCGGCGGACAGCGGCGAGCACGACGACCCGCAGCAGATGCGGGAGCGCCTGTTCTCGGCCGTCCGGCAGCTGATCGAGGCCTTCAGTGGGCGCCAGCCCGTGGTCTTCGCGGTCGAGGACATCCACTGGGCCGACGAGGGCATGCTCGACCTGATCGAGTACCTGGCGCGGTGGTCGCGGGGCCCGATCCTGCTCGTCTGCATGGCCCGTGACGAGCTCCTCGACCGCCGTCCGGGCTGGGGTGGCGGACGACTGAACGCGACCACGGTGACGCTCGAGCCCCTTGCCCGCGAGCAGTCGCAGGCGCTGGTCGCCGCGCTGCTCGGGGACACCGCCGGTGCCAGCGAGGGACTCGCCGACCAGGTCGCGGCGCGATCCGGCGGCAACCCCCTGTTCGCCGAGGAGATGGTCAACCGGATCGTCGAGGAGGGCGCCGCCGACACCGAGGCGCTGCCGGAGACGGTGCACTCGGTGCTCGCCGCCCGTCTCGACTCGCTCTCGCGGGCCGAACGGCGCGTCCTGCAGGCGGCCTCGGTCGTCGGCCAGACCTTCTGGGAGGGCTCGGTCGACGAGGGGGACGGCGCCGACCTGCGGGCGACGCTCGAGTCGCTGCGCGGCAAGGACCTCGTCGTGCCGACGGCGGGCAGCCGGCTGGCGGGCGAGCGCGAGTACGCCTTCAAGCACGTGCTGATCCGCGACGTCGCCTACTCGACGCTGCCGAAGGTGGTCCGGGCCCGCAGGCATGCGGAGGTCGGCGAGTTCATCTCCGCGCGCGCGGGCGACCGCACGGAAGGCGTGGTCGCGATGGTCGCCGACCACTACGCGCGCGCCGCGGCGCTGGGCGACGAGGCCGACCTCGAGCCGCACGAGCTCGAAGCGATCGATACCCGGGCGCTGGCGGAGCTCGAGGCCGCCGGCGACGCCTCTGCGGGCCTGTACTCGAACAGCGAGGCCCAGGGCCACTACGAAACCGCGCTGACGCTCAAGCGGCGCATCGACCCGCCGACGACCGCGCGGATCGGCGAGAAGCTCGGCGACGTCGCCCTGCGGCTCGGCCGGGTCGACCGCGCCGTCCGCGCGTGGGAGCAATGCATGGAGTACCACCGCGGCGAGGAGGACCTGACCCGGGTCGGCGACCTGCACCGCAAGATCGGCGCGGCGCTCTGGCAGAAGGGGGATCGGGAGGGATCGATCGAGCACTACCAGCGCGGCATCGATCTGCTCAAGGACGGCCCGCCGTGCCTCGAGCTCGTCCGCCTCTACGAGGAGGCGGCGTCGCTCTACATGCACACCGGCGACAACATGCTGGCGATCTACGCCTCCGAGAAGGCGCTGCGCCTGGCTGAGCGTCTCGGCGAGGCGGCCGCGGCGAGCCGCGCGCACGGGATCTTCGGCCGCGTCTTCGGCCGGATCGGAGACTCCGAGCGGGCGCGCGAGAACCTCGAGCGCTCGGTCGAGCTCGCGCGCGAGAGCGATCCGGCCGAGGCGGTGCGCGCGCTGCTCGCGCTCGGCTACCACCTCGAGATCTCCGAGGCCGACTATGAGGCCGCCTCGGGGGCCTACGGCGAGGCCCTGGCGATCGCGCTGCGGACCGGCGACCTGCCCTCGCAGGTCGAACTGCACGCCGCCCTCGCCCAGCTCGCCGTCTACCGCGGCGACTGGGAGGCCGCCGCGCAGGCGACCGACGCCTCGCAGACGCTCGCCGAGCGCGAGGGCCTGACCGGCAAGCTCTGCTTCCCCGATTCGATGCGCGGCGTGATCCTCTGGCACGAGGAGGAACTCGACGACGCGGTCGAGCTCCTCCACCGCGCGGTCGAGACCGCGGAGCAGGTCGGCCGCTCGGAGGTCGCGTTCCAGTCGCTACACGCGCTCGCCACCGCGCTGCACGACCGCGGCGACTACGCCGACGCCGATCAGGCGCTCGCCCGTGCGCTCGACCTCTGCGAGCGCGCCGGGCTGATCGCGCAGTCCGTCGAAGCGACCGCGGCCCGGGCCGTCAACCTCGCCGTCTGGGGCAAGTCCGAGACCGCACGCGAGGTCGCCGAGGAGGCGGCGGGCCTCGCCGAGCGCCTGCGCTACCCGGTCGGCACGGCCGCGAGCCTCGAGGCGCGCGGCGCCGCCGAGGACGACACGGCGCTGCTCGCCGAGGCGCGGACGGCCTGGGAGGCGCTCGGTCGCCCGGTCGACGCCGAGCGCTGTGCGGCGCTCGCGACGCGCTCCTAGTTCACTGAGCGGCTATCGCCCTCAGGCCAAGCCCTCCGCTTCGTACTCGCGGAGGAATCCTTCGAACAGGCGCTTGTGGCCCTGCTCGTCGTGGAGGATCGCGATCACCATGTCCTGGGTCACCGGGTCGATCCCGTCGGTCTCCTCGATGATCCGGCTGTAGTGCTCGATCGCGCCCGACTCCGCCTCGATCACGCCCTTGATCACGTGGACGATGTCGACCTGGTCGTCGGCCGGCTGCAGATAGGTCTGCTCGGCCTCGAAGTCGAGTGAGCCGGGAACGACGCCGTAGAGCTCCTTGATCCGGGCCGCGAACTGCTGCGCGTGCCCGAGCTCCTCCTGGATGTCGGTCTCCAGCGACTCCTTGATCTCCTGCGCGCGGACGCCGTCGGGGTTGACCGAGTTCGCGATGTAGCTCATCACCGTCTCGATCTCCATCCAATAGGCCTTCGTCAGCAGTTCGATGACCCGCTTGCGCTGGTCGGCGTGATCCGCGGCCATGATGTCGCCGCTCGTGGAGGCGGTTTCGCTCATTCGTTTCGCTCCTTCAGCTCGTGTGGTCTCAGGATTCCCGTCGCGGCGCGGCCGAAACAGGGCTGCGCAGGGCGAGCGCCAGCTCGAATCTAACCTCCGGATCCTCGAGCAGGTCGCCGAACCGCTCCCGCAAGCGGGCGAGGCGGTAGCGGACGGTCTGCGGGTGCACGTGCAGCTCCGCCGCCACCTGCGCCACCTCGCCCTGGTGGTCGAGCCAGGAGCGCAGCGTCTCGGTCAGCCGGGCTCTCGAGGCGGGCGTCTCGTCGTCGAGCGCCGCCAGCCGCCGCCCCGCAAGCTCGGCGAGAATGCGCTCGTCGCCGTGGGCGACCAGCGCGCCCAGGTGGTCGTCTGCGAGCGTGAACCGGCTCGCCTCGATCACGCGCGCCTCGATCAGGTGCAGCACCGCCCGGGCGCGCTCGGCGCTCGCCGGCACCGCACCCGGGCTCACGGTCGGCCCGAGCACGATCTGGGTTTGCCCGCCGGCGCGCCCGAGTCGCGTCCCGAGCCCGGGGGCGTCGGGGTCAACGAGCAGGGCGACCCCGCCGCCGTCGCCATCGGTGGGCTCGGCGACCAACGAGCCCGCCGGCAGGCGCGCGGGCAGACGCCGGCCGCCCGCGCCCCAGACGAGCACCGCGACCCGATCCGGCGGATCCCAGCCGGCCTCGTCGGCGGCGACGGCGACGGCGGCCTCGTCGGCGTCCGGGTCGAGCAGCAGCGCGGCGAGCCGCCAGCGGCGCCGCTCGCTCTCCCCGGCGGCGGCCGACTGGGCCTCGGCGTAGCCGTCCGCCGAGAGCGCCGAGAGCTCGTCGATGTAGGCGAACACGGCCTCGGCGAGCAGCGCCAGCGTGCGCCGGTCGACGCGGGCCTCGATCGCGACCGCCGACACCCGGCGCCAGGCGACCCGAGCTCCGAGCCGGTAGGCCGCGAGCAGCGCGTCGAGCGAGCGGCGCTCGCGGTACTCGCCGCGCCCGAGCCCCCGGTAGACGGCGTCGCCCCCGCTGCGGTCGAGCTCCGGGTCGGCGACCAGGTCGACGAACTGCGCCAGCGCCTCCTCGACGCCGCTGCGGATCCCGGTTCCGAACCGGCCCCGCAACGGGCGCCGGTACGCGGGGACGCGCTCGCGTATCGCCTCGATGATCTCGTCGCTGAGCGCCGGGACCTGGGGGCGAATCAGCTCCCCGATCCGCGGTGGAATCGCCCTCCACGGCTCGTCGATCGGTGTTTCTTGTGCGCTGATAACAAGATCCTAGGTCACAAACGTGGATCTGAGTCAAGAAACTGTTGTTCCCGCGCCGTAGGTTTCCTCGCATGAGCCGACTCCAGCGCTACTCGAACATGACCGCCGTCGTCCTTCCGTTCCTCGCGACCCTGGCGGCGATCATCCTGCTCTGGAACCAGGCGGTCGGCTGGACCGACGTCGCGATCGCCGCCACGATGTATCTGGTTACCGCGCTCGGGATCACGATCGGCTACCACCGCATGCTCACCCACCGCGCCTTTCAGACCCACAAGCCGGTCGAGTACGCGTTCGCGGCGGCGGGCTCGATGGCGGTCCAGGGGCCCGTGATCGACTGGGTCGCCGACCACCGCAAGCACCACGCCCACACCGATGAGGAGGGCGACCCGCACTCCCCGCACGTCGGCCACGGCAGCGGCCTCGCGGGCCTCTGGCACGCCCACGTCGGCTGGCTGTTCGACTCGAACGGGCAGGCGGACCGGCGCAAGTACGCCCCGGACCTGATGGACGACCCGGGGATGCGGCTCCTCAACCGCCGCTTCGTCTCCCTGGTCGCCCTGTCCCTGGGAATCCCCTTTGCGCTCGGCCTCCTGCTCACCGGCACCCTCGTCGGCGGCCTCACCGGCCTGCTCTGGGGTGGCCTGGTGCGGATCTTCTTCGTCCACCACATCACCTGGTCGATCAACTCGATCTGCCACTTCCACGGCCGTCGGCGGTTCGCCACCGACGACCGATCGACCAACGTCTGGTGGCTCTCGCTCGCCTCGCTGGGCGAGTCCTGGCACCACAACCACCACGCCTTCCCGCGCTCGGCCGTCCAAGGCCTGCGCCGCTGGGAGCTCGACCCGAGCGGCGTGGTTGATCGGGCTGATGCAGAAGCTCGGCCTGGCCTGGAACGTCGTGCGGATCACGCCGGAGCGCCAGCGCGAGCGGTTGGCGGCGAGCGCCTAGGCCGTCGCCCAACGCCGGCCGTTCCAGGGCTGGGTAAGGGTGCGCTCGGCACGAACGTGGGTTGACCCGCCTCCTGTCCGGGCTAACCCACGTTCGTCCCAGTTGGCGCCACCCCTACCCAGCAAAGGCGGCCCCAGCTCGGCGCAACGCCTGATCCCGGGCCGCATAAGATCCCCGCGTGGCCACCTGGATCCTCACCGGCGACCTGACCAACTTCCGGATCAACGTCGAGCGCGGCTTCGACGTGATCGGGTTCAAGGAGCGGCGCCGAAACCAGGCGGCCGAGTTCGAGCCCGGTGACGAGATCGTCTTCTACGTCACCGGCGTGCAGGCGTTCGGCGGGAGCGCCCGGGTGCGCTCGGAGATGTTCGAGGACCGGACGCCGATCTGGCCGCAGGGCAAGAAGAAGCACCCCGAGGACTACCCGTGGCGGGTCGAGGCCGAGCCGGTCACGGTGCTCGACGAGGGCTCCTTCGTGCCCGCGGAATCGCTGCTCGGCGAGCTCGAGCATCTGCGCAAGTGGCCGGCCGAGCACTGGCACCTCGGCTTCCAGGGCCAGCTGCGCACCGTCTCCGAGGCCGATGCGAAGCTGCTTCGCGAGCGGATCGAGGCCGCGGCGCGCGCCCCGGCGATCCCGGGGTGATCCACGATCGGCACTTCAGCCGCGAGCAGGCGAACGCGCTCCTGCCGCGGGTCGAGCCGCTGCTGCGCAGCCTCCGCGGGGCCCGCGACCGGCTGACCGACTCCGAGGCCCACGAGCTGCTCGCGACCGCCGCCCCGACGAACGGCGGCGGCGCGCCCGGGCGTACGGTGGGCGACGCCTTCCTCGAGGTCCGTGGCCTGCTCGGGGAGCTTCAGGGGCTGGGCATCGTGGTCCGGGACATCGACCGCGGCCTGATCGACTTCCCGGCGATCATCGGCGGCAGCGAGGTCTACCTCTGCTGGGAGCTCGACGAGCCGGAGATCGGGTTCTGGCACGACCTCGAGTCGGGCTACGGTGGCCGGCGGCCCCTCGACTGAGCAGCGCCGCCCGCTCTCGCCCGCGGAGCGGATCGTCGGCGCCGGATCGATCGCGGTCGCGGCCAGCATGCTGCTGCCCTGGTACGGGATCGCCTTCAGCAACGGGCTCTCGGTCACCGGGCTCGACAGCTTCGGCTTCGCCCACGCGGCCCTGCTGATCACGGTCGGCGCCGCCGTTTTCCTCGTCGCTCGGGGGGCGGCCGGGCGGGCGCTGCCGCGCCCGCTGCGAACGGCGGAGCTGGTCGCCGTCGCGGGCACCTGGGCGACGCTGCTCTGCTTCTTCCTGATCGCCGATCGCCCCGAGCAGCTCGGCGGCCGCAGCGAGGTGCAGGTCCGCTACGGGCTCTACGTCGCGATCGGCGGCAGCCTCGCGATCGTCGTCGGCGGCCTGCGGATGCGATCCGAGCGGTCCGGGCAATGAAACGGGGCGCCCGCCCGGCGCCCCGTCTCGTTTACATGGGAGTTGTGCTTTTACCGCCGCCCGGAGGAGGCAGGGATGCGTTACACCCCCTAAATCGGCCCGATCCGCCCATGACTTGAGCACCGGGCAAAAAAGAGCCGGAGCACCTTTCATGGCGCTCCGGCTCTGGCATCGGAGGTGCCCCCGCGGAAGCCTCACGGCCGCCGATGGGGTCATATGGGGTTATGGGTGCAGATGGAGAATCGCGTCGGGGGCGTAACTCTCCAGCCCCACCATCGGCACACGATCGCAGCTCCGCCACCCGGGGTCCATCGGCCTGGACGTTTGTTCGACCCCCCGCCCGGAAAACCCCATGAACAAGCGGCTCAGATCCCGTCCGGCAGGGCCCGCACAAGCTCGCGATCGTGGTCGTAATCGAGCAGCGCGAGCGCCGCGTCGGGGTCGAGCCAGCGCAACTCGTCGACCTCGTCGGTGGCGGTGAACCCGCCCGCGAGCGGCCGCATCAGCCACCAGCGGACGAGCTTGTCGCGCCCCTTGCGGTCGCGGTAGCGCGCCGGACGCGAGCTCGGGACCGAGCTCGCAGCGCAGCCCGGTCTCCTCCTCCACCTCGCGCAGCGCCGCGTCCGACCAACCCTCGCCCGGCTCGAGCTTGCCCTTCGGCAGCGACCAGTCGTCGTAGCGAGGGCGGTGGACGACCGCGACCTGCTTGCCGGCGGCCCCGTCCCGGAGCACGACGCCGCCGGCCGCGGCGACCTCGGGCTCGCTCATCGCCTAAGGCCGTTCCTCGGGGACCGCGGCGAAGCCCTGCGCGCGGACCGCGGCCAGGATCCGCTCGCCGTGCTCACGGCCGTCGGTCTGCAGGACGAGCCGGATCCCGGTCTCGCGCACGTGCAGATCGACCCCCTCGCGGATGTGGACGACGTCGAGCACGTTGGCGCCGGTGGCGGCGACCTCGTCGAGCAGCAGCGCCAGCGCCCCGGGCTCGTCGGAGACCACGGTCGAGAACACCAGCCGCCGTCCGGCGACCGTCTCGCCGAGGCGGATGCACTCGGTCAGCCGCGTCGCGTCGACGTTGCCGCCGGAGAGCACCGCGCAGACCTCACCCTCGCTCCCGGCCGCCGCCCCGGCGAGCAGCGCCGCCACCGAGGCCGCACCGGCTCCCTCGACGACGAGCTTCGACCGCTCGAGCAGCAGAACCATCGCCTCCGCGACCTCGTCGTCGGAGACCGACACGACCTCGTCGAGATGGGCGTCGAGCAGCGGCCCGGTGACGACGCCGGGTCGCTTGACCGCGATCCCGTCGCAGATCGTCCCCCGGGCCCGGCGCTCGGCGACGACCCCGACCACGCGCCCCTGCGGGCGCCTCGCCTTGAAACCGATCGCCACCCCGGCCGCCAGTCCGCCGCCGCCGATCGGGACGACGACGGTCATCGCCTCCGGCGCCTGCTCGGCGATCTCGAACCCGACCGTGCCCTGACCGGCGATCACGACCGGGTCGTCGAAGGGCTCGATCAGCGTTCTGCCCTCGCGCTCGGCGACCTCATGGGCGACCGCCGCGGCGCGGTCGTAGCCACCATCGACGAAGCGGACCGTCGCCCCGTAACCGCGGACCGCCTCGAGCTTCGCCAGCGGCGCGGTCGACGGCATCACGACCTCGGCGTCCGCATCGCGGCTGCGCGCCGCGACCGCGACCGCCTGCGCGTGGTTGCCGGCGCTGGCCGCGACCAACCCGCAGGCGAGCTCCTCCGGCTCGAGGCTGGCGACCTTGTTGATCGCCCCGCGGACCTTGAACGAGCCGGTGCGCTGCAGGTTCTCGGCCTTCAGCCAGACGGGTGCGCCGACCCGTCTCGAAAGCTCGCGCGCCGGCAGCAGCGGGGTGTCCCGGACGTGATCCGCGATCGTCTTCGCCGCCCGCTCGATCTCGGCGGCGCCGACCGCGTTCGAGGTCGCCTCGGTGGCCACCCGCTCAGGCTACTCGACGCTGGAGCGAGCCCGCTATGGCGTCAGGCCCGGCGCGTCGAGGCTTCCCGGCGGTGGTGGCCGGTCGATCGGCTGAGTCAGCGACTCGCGGCGGAAGTCGCGGTACTCGCGCCAGCAGATCTGCAGGGTCGCGGCGACCGGGATCGCGATCACCGCCCCCAGGACCCCGAACAGGGTCGAGCCGAAGAGGACGGCGACGAGGACGGTGAAGGCCTCGACCTGGACGGCGCGGCGCTGGATCTGCGGTTGGATCAGGTAGTTCTCGATCTGCTGGTAGGCGATCGCCCAGATCACCCAGACGATCAGCGAGACCGGGAAGTTGACGAACAGCATCACGACCGCGATGAAGACCGCCGCGATCGTCGCTCCGACCACCGGGATCAGGTCGAAGAAGGCGACGATCAGCGCCAGAGGCGCGGCGAACGGCGCCCCGAGGATCTTCAGCACGATGAAGGCGCTGACGCCGGCCAGCGTCGCCTGGATCAGGGCGCCGCCGACGTAGTTGCCGATCGCGTTGGCGACGTCGCGAAGCGCCCGTTCGATCCGTTCCCGGCGATCGGGCGGCTGCGCATTCACGAACCCCTGCGCCCAGCGGGGCCCTCCGGCGACCATGAAGATGCTGAGGATCAGGATCGTCACCGTGGCGAAGATCGAGTTGATGACGCCGACGCCGATGTCCTGCAGCACCCCGGCGGCGTCGCCGATCCGGCTCGGCAGGTCGTCGGCGACGCTCTGTAGCTCGCTGGTGAAGTCGTACTTGTCGTTGAGGTCCTGGAGGGTCTGGTTCTCGTTGACGAAGTCGGTGACGTCCTGCGCGTACTCGGGGACGTTGTCGGCGAACTCCTCGATCTGGCCGACGAGCGACGGGATGATCAGCGCCCCGAGGCCGATCGGGATCATCAGCAACGCCAGATAGGCGAGCGCGATCGCCAGGCCGCGCTTCATGCGGCGAGCGAGCAGGTTCACGGGTCCCGACATCGCGACCGCGATGAAGGCCGCGATCACCAGCCAGGTAAGCGGTCGCTGCAGGAGGACGATCAGATACAGGACCAGCGCCACCGCGACGACGACCAGCACCCCGCGCAGCACGACGCGACCGATCGGGTCGCGCGGTGTCATCACCGCCATCATCTAGCGGCTATTCGGCGGGCCTGACGGGGTTCCTCGCGCCGCCACGATCCGTGCGTCAGGCAGTGATGGCCGTGGACCACTAGCTTCAGCGTCCGGAATGCTCCCCTCGCTGCTCGACCGCGCGTTCGACTGGACCGTGCTGCCCGGCTACAGCCGGCTCGGATACGCGGTCCGCAGCCGCTCCTGGGCAGATGACCGCCCGGCGGGCGGCCTCCAGGGGTGGTCCGTGCTGGTCACGGGGGCGAACTCGGGGATCGGCGCCGCGACCTGCGAGCGCCTCGCTCGCGGTGGCGCCACCGTCCACATGCTGGTCCGCGACCGCGAGCGCGGCGAGCGAGCGCGGGAGGCGATCGCCGCGCGTAGCGGCGGCGAGCTGGTGCTCGAGCTCTGCGACGTGTCCAGCCTCGCCTCGGTGCGTGAGTTCGCCGACCGGTTCATCGCCGAGCATCCCGAGCTGCACGCGCTCGTCAACAACGCCGGCGGTGATGGCGCCCGAGCGCACCCGCACCGCCGAGGGTTTCGAGCTCACCTTCGCGACCAACGTCCTCGGCCCGTTCCTGCTCACCGGCCTGCTCCTCCCGGCCCTGCGCCGCGGCGCTCCGGCGCGAATCGTCAACGTCTCGTCGGGCGGCATGTACAGCGAGCGCCTGCGCGCCGATGACCTCGAGCTCGATCAGCGCGACTACGGCCCGGCCGCCTTCTACGCGCACACGAAACGGTGCGAGGTGATCCTCACCGAGCTCTGGGCCGAGCACCTGCGAGGCAGCGGTGTCAGCGTCCACTCGATGCACCCGGGATGGGCCGACACGCCCGGCGTGCAGAGCTGGATGCCCCGGTTTCGCAAGGTGATGCGACCGTTGCTCCGCGACGCCGACCAGGGTGCGGACACGGTCGCATGGCTTGCCGGCGCCGAGGAGCCCGCCGCGCGGTCGGGGCTCTTCTGGCACGACCGTGAGCCGCGGCGCGTCCACCGGGTGCCGTGGACGAGGGAGACCCCGGCGGAGCGCCGGCTGCTGTGGGAGGAGTGCGTGCGGCGCTCGGGCTGGAGCGAGGACGCAAACAAAAGGGCGGCGCCGCTTGGCACCGCCCCTTGAGCTTCGAAGTCGCTCTGGCCTAGATCGTGCGCACGCTGACCGCGCGCGGGCCCTTGTCGCTCTCCTCCGACTCGAACTCGACCTTGGCTCCGTCAGCGAGGGCGCCGCCGCCCTCGACCTGGCTCTGATGAACGAACAGGTCGCGGCCGGCGTCATCTGGAGTGATGAAACCGAAACCCTTCTCGTGGTTGAACCACTTGACTGTGCCTACTGCCATTGTCCCTCCAGGGAACTCGGGTGCTCGCGGTACGAAGGAACCCCGGAAAGGACGCCTCGAACTGCTACGCACGTTTGAACGGGCGAAAGCCTAGCCGCTTTACGCGCTTGCAGGGGCTTCGGCTCCGAGCTCGACGTGGGCCTTGCTGTCGGAGCCCCGGATCAGCACCAGCGTCGCGACGAAGCCGAGCAGCGCCAGCACCGAGCCGGCCATGAACGCGTCGCTGTACCCGTCCGTCAGCGCCGCCAGGCTCGGAGCGCCGCCCGCGGCCGCCGCCGCATCCTCGATCTGCGGGAAGGCGACCGTCGAGAGCACGGCGAGCCCGAGCGCGCCGCCGATCTGCTGCGAGGTGTTGATCAACCCGCTCGCCAGGCCGGCCTCGCGCTCGGCGACCCCGGATACGGCCGCGATCGTCTGCGGGACGAACGCGAAGCCGAGTCCGATCGCGGCCAGCAGCATCGGCCCGATCAGGTCGCCGACGTAGCTGCCCGTCGGCGAGATCTGGCCGAACCACAGCAGCCCGCTCGCGATCAGCAGCATCCCGGTCGCGAGCACCGGCTTGAAGCCGACCCGGGTGACCAGCTGCGACGCGACCCCGGCGGCGATGATGATCGAGACCGCCAGCGGCAGGTACGAGATCCCGGCCTTGATCGCGCTGTAGCCGAGCACGTTCTGCATGTACAGGGAGATGAAGAAGAACATCGAGAACAGCGAGGCGCCGGTCAGGACCCCGACCACGTTGGCGCCGGTCAGCGTCCGCTGGCGGAAGATCGAGAACGGCACCAGCGGGGCGTTCGAGCGGCGCTCGATCGCGTAGAAGCCGACCAGCAGGGCGACCGCGCCGGCCAGCAGGCCGACCGTCTGGGTCGAGCCCCAGCCCGCGTCCGGTGCCTCGACGAGGCCGTAGACGAGCAGCGCGAGGCCGGTGGTGACCGCGACCGCGCCGGCGAAGTCGAACGCGCGCGTCTCGGACTTCGAGCGGCTCTCGGCGATCAGCGACGGCGCCAGCGCGGCGGCGGCGATCCCGATCGGCACGTTGACCCACAGGACCCACTCCCAGCCGAGGTACTCGGTCAGCACGCCGCCGAGCAGGACGCCCGCGGCGCCACCGGCGCCGGCGACCGCGCCCCAGACGCCGAGCGCCTTGTTGCGCTCCGCGCCGTCGCGGAATGTGGTGGTCACGATCGAGAGCGCGGCCGGCGAGAGGATCGCGGCACCCAGGCCCTGGACGGCGCGCGCCGCGATCAGCGCGGCGTCGCTCTGCGCGAAACCGCCGACGAGCGAGGCGAGCGCGAACAGGATCAGGCCGGACATGAACACGCGGCGCCGCCCGAGCAGGTCGGCGAGCCGCCCGCCGAGCAGCAGGAAGCCGCCGAAGGTGAGCACGTAGGCGTTGACGACCCAGGAGAGGTTGTCCTGGGAGATCGACAGCGAATCGCCGATCGTCGGCAGCGCGACGTTGACGATCGAGGCGTCGAGGACGACCACGAACTGCGCCACGGCAAGCAGCGCCAGCGCGATCCACCTTCTGCGTTCGAATTCCTGTGCCGTGGTCATCATCCGATTGCCCTCCTAACGTGCTCTGTGCCGGTAATATTCGGAACTGGAGTTCCGGTTTCGCTTCACTATACGGAACTCAGGTTCCGTTTGCGTGTCGTCGGTCACAGATATGACGAACAAGCCCGCCGAAATAAGACAGCCCCGCCCCCAGCGGGCCGACGCGCGCCGCAATCGCGAGAAGGTCCTCACCGCCTCGCGGCGGCAGTTCGAACGTTGCGGACTGGACGCGCAGATCGACGAGATCGCCCGCGAAGCCGGCGTCGGCGTCGGGACCGTCTACCGCCACTTCCCGACCAAGGAGGATCTCCTCCAGGCCCTGGCCGATGCCCGCTTCGAGGGACTGGCGCAGGCGGGCCGGGAGGCGCTCGAGGTCGAGGACCCGTGGGAGGGATTCGTCCAGTTCATGACCTACGGCGCGCGCGTGATGGTCGAGGACCGGGCGCTGTCCGAGGCGATGGACCAGCGCCCTGAGCTCTGCGGCTCGGCCGCCGACAAGGTCGACATGCTCGCGGTCACGAGCGCCGTGGTCGAGCGCGCCCAGGCCAGCGGCCAGCTGCGCGCCGACATCGTCCCGGAGGACGTCCCGAGCCTGATCATGGGCCTCGGTCGCTCGGCGCGGGCGAACGACGACCGCCCCAGCATGCCCTGGGACAAACACCTGAGCATCATCCTCGCCGGCCTAAGAACAACTCCCGCCACGTCCTCCGCTCCCGCATAAATCAATTGTCCGCGGCTACGCCGCGGACCTCTTGATCTGCTCCCGCGTCCGGGCGTGCGGGGTCGCAGCTAGGGATAGGGTGCGCTGGTGGACGCACTCACACCCAGCGAGGCCGCCGCCCGCTTCGAGCCGGCCGACACGCTCGGGATCCCGCTCGGGACCGGCCAGCCGCCGGCGCTCATGGCGGCGCTCGGCGAGCGCGACGACTGGACCGACCTGCGGATCTACGGCGCGCTGCTGCTCGCCTGGTCCGAGGCCTTCAAGCACCCCAACGTCCACTACCTGTCCGGCTTCTTCGGGCCGGTCGAGCGGGCGCTGCGCGACCAGGGGGCGAACATCAGCTTCGCGCCCGCCGACTTCCGCCGCTTCGAGCCGCTGCTCGAACAGCAGGCCCCGCGGGTGATGGCGACCGTCGCCGCGCCGCCCGACGACGCCGGTTGGTGCAGCCTCTCGTTGCACGCCGGCGGGACCGTGAAGGAGCTCGAGCGCGCCGGCGCGGCACCCGACCGCCGCCTGGTCGTCGAGGTGTCCCCGAACTTCCCGCGCACCGTCGGCCTGCCACCCGAGCATCGCCACGCGCTGCACGTCGATCAGATCGATGTCCTGGTCGCGTCGGAGGCCGAGCCGTTCGCGCTGCCCCAACCCGAACCCGGCGAGATCGACGAGGCGATCGCCCGCCACGCCCGCCGCTTCGTTGCCGACGGCTCGACCCTGCAGACGGGAATCGGCGGCATCCCGTCGGCAATCGTCTCTCGCCTGGCCGAGGGCGACGGCGGCGACTACGGCATCCACTCCGAGATGTTCACCGATGGCCTGATGCGGCTTCACCAGGCGGGCAAGGTGACCAACCGCAAGGGGCAGTTCGACGGCGTCTCGGTCGCGACGTTCGCGGGGGGGTCACCGGAGCTGTACGACTGGCTGGACGGCAACGACCAGGTCGCCTTTCTGCCGGTCGAGGTCGTCAACTCGCCCGACCTGATCGGGCGCAACCGGATGATGGTGACGATCAACGGCGCGATGGCGGTGGATATCCAAGGTCAGGTGGTCGCCGACACGATCAACGGCACCCAGTACTCGGGGATCGGCGGCCACGAGGACTTCATCGCGGGCCCGGCGCTCTCGCTCGAGGATCGCTCGCTGCTCTGCCTGCCTTCCACCGTGACCCTCGGCGGGGAACTGCGCTCCCGCATCGTCCCCTGGTTCGATGCCGGGGCGGTGATCACCACTCCGCGCCACCAGGTCGACGTGATCGTCACCGAGCACGGCGCCGCCGAGCTCCAGGGGCTGACCGTCCACCAGCGCGGCGAGGCGCTGGCGGAGGTCGCCCATCCGGACTTCCGCGACGAGCTGCGCGAGGCCGCGGAGCGCGCTTCGCACGGGCGCTCCGCGGTCACCGGCTAGCTACGAGCTGCGCGAGCCCGCCTTCGCGCGCGATTTGCTGCGGCCGGAGCCGCGGGACTTGTTGCCGCCGCGCGAGCGGCCGCTGCGCGACCCGTTGTTCGAGGACCGCGAGCGCCGGCGGCTGCTCGCCCGCGCGCCGTTGGTGCGCCGCTCGGCGGCGGGGATCTCCTCGGTGACGACCGCCTTGGTCAGCACCGGGATCTGCTTCTCGAGGAACGAAGCCATCCGCTCCTCGTCGCGACGGATCGCGCGCGCGAGCTTCGCCGTCTCCTTGTCGTTGACCGACTCGGCGAGCGTCTCGATCGCGGTGTAGGTGGCAATCTCCTCGTGCTCGTTGAAGTACTCGGTCTTCGCGTTCTTGAGCATCTTCTCGGCCTCGCCGGTGCCGCGGACCATGTGCAGCGGCCCCTTGGCGAGCGAAACGGCCTTCGCGGTCGCCTGGCCGGCGATCTTGTCGAGCAGCTGCGGACCGCCCCCACCGATCTGCTTGATCCGGCGCTCGAGCTGACGCGAATGTGACTTCGTCTCCTTGAGGTGTTCCTGAAGACGCTTCTTGTACGGCTTGCGCGTGGTCATCGCGATGTGGGCCTCGAGCGCTGTCTCGAGCTCCTTCTCCTTGCCGTAGGCCTCGCTCAGGTACTGAACGAGCTTCCCTTCCCTGATCGTGTCGGTCATCACTTTCTCCTTCTCATTGGTTCGTTCCGCCTCTACCCGGGCAGGCCCGCTCCAATCGAGCGCTGCGGCAGACTGCGGACGTGCTCGAAGCCGGTTTCTGGGGCCTGGTCGGCGGACTCGCGCTCGTGCTGGGTGCTGCGATCGCCCTCCTCCCCGAGCGCCCGATCTCCGAGCGCAAGATCGCCTTCGTGATGGCGTTCGGCGCCGGGGTCCTGGTCAGCGCGGTGTCCTTCGATCTCACGGAGGAGGCGCTACAGCTCGGCGGCGGTGACGCGACGGCGCTCGGGCTGGTCGTCGGCGCGTTGGTGTACTTCGGCGGCGATCGACTGCTCGTGCGCAAGGGCGGCGACGACGCCGACGACCCCCAGGGCATCGTGCTCGGGGCGCTGCTCGACGGGATCCCCGAGTCGGCCGCGATCGGGCTGACGCTGGTCACCGGCGGCGGGGTCAGCGCCTCGTTCGTGGTCGCCGTCTTCCTGTCGAATCTGCCGGAGTCGATCTCCGCCTCGAGCGGCCTCGAGAAGGCCGGGCACCGCAAGAGCTGGATCTACGGCCTCTGGGTCGCGATCGCAGGCGCGTCCGCGATCGCAGCCGGCCTCGGCTACGAGGTGCTCGGCGACGCCACCGGGAACACGCTCGCGTTCGTCAACGCGTTCGCCGGGGGCGCGATTCTCTGCATGCTCGCGGACAACTTCATCCCGAAGGCGTTCCGGGAGGGAGGCGACAAGGTCGGCCTCGTGACGGTGCTCGGTTTTGCGCTCGCGGCCCTGCTCGCGGCCGCGTGAGCTAGCTGTAGCTAGCTCGCGGCCGGCTCCTCCGCGGCCTCCGCTACCTCGGTCTTCGCCCCGGTGTCGTCGACCCGGTCCGGGTCGAGCGCGGGCTCTGAGTGCGCGGCGCGGTCCTCGTACGCGGCGCGGACCTGCGAGTCGGTCTCGGCGAGCACCTTGTCGGCCTTCAGCGCCCTGCCGATCGCCTCGCGGCCGCCGCGCGGCAGCATCTGCATCACCTTGTAGATGCCGACCGACTCCCGCGGCACCCAGACGTCGAACTTCGGCCGCTCGAGCGCCGCGACGATCGCGTCGGCGACGTCCTCGGGCTCGAGCACCTTGATCGCGCGCGTCTCGGTGAGCCCCGAGCCGAGCTCGGTGTTGACGACGGCCGGCATCACGCAGGAGATCTCGATGTTCGTGTCGCGGGTTTCGGCGCGAACGGCCTCCGAGACGCCGACCACGAAGTGCTTGGTGCCGCAGTAGGTCGCGCCACCCGGGAAGCCGGCCTTGCCCGCCTGCGAGGCGATGTTGACGATGTGCCCGGAGTTGCGCCGCTCCATCCGCGGCAGGGCCAGCTTCATCCCGTACATGACCCCGTGCACGTTGATGTCGACCATCCGGTGCGCGGTCGCGTCGTCCTCCTCGGCGAACTTGCCGAGCGGCATGATCCCGGCGTTGTTGACCAGCACGTCGAGCGAGCCGAGGCGCTCCTCGACCTGGTCGAGGAAGCCCTCGAACGAGTCGCGCCGGGTGACGTCGAGCTCGAGCGCAAGCGTCTCGCCACCGAGCTCGGCCGCGGTCCGCTCGGCGAGCTCGCGGTCGAGGTCGCCGATCGCGACCTTGGCGCCCTTCAGGATCAGCGCCCTCGCGGTCGCCTTGCCGATTCCGCGGGCACCGCCCGTGATCGCAACGACCTTGCCCCTGAGCGAACGCGGTTCGCGTGCCATGTACAAGTTCCTCCTCGTCGGGTCGCCGCCGGTCGGCGGTAATCGCAGACTACACGTAGGTTTTGGGCAGTGAACGTCACCGAGCAGAGCCCCCCGGACGCCCCGGCCTACGGGCTGCCGGAGACCGACGCCCGCCCGGAGCCCGCGTCGTGGAACCCGTGGGTGCGGGTGCTGGAGGACATCCGGAGCGAGCGCCGGGCGCGGGTCCCCTATCCGCCCGGGGACACGGGATTCGACTGGGCCCGGACGCGGCAGATGGCCCACGACCCGCTGCCGATCCTGCTGGACGCCTACGAGCGCCACGGGCCGATCTTCACCCTCCGGCTCTTCTACGCGAAGGTCATCTTCATGCTCGGGCCGGAGGCGAACTCCTACGTCACGGTCACGCACCCACACAACTTCCACTGGCGCGAGGGGAGCTTCGGAGACCTGATCCCGCTGCTCGGCGACGGCCTGCTGACGATCGACGGCGGGTACCACGATCGCGCCCGCCGGATCATGATGCCCGCCTTCCACCGCGAGCAGATCGAGGCGGCGGTCGAGACGATGACCGCGGAGACCGGCCGGGCGCTGGCGGCGATGCGGCCGGGCGACGTCGTCGACGTCTACGCCTGGATGCGGAACCTGGCGATGCGGATCGCGATGCGGGCGCTGCTCGGCCTCGATCCGGACGGCGCGGGCCACGGCAAGGCGGCCGCCGAGCACTTCGAGCGGGCGCTGAGCTTCTACGGGATCGAGTACCACCTGCGGCTGCTTCGCGGGCCGGGATCCCCCTGGCGGAAGCTGATCACCTCGCGCCGGGTGCTCGACCGGATCGTCGCCGAGGAGATCACCCGCCGGCGCGCCGTCCCCGACCCCGAGCGCCGCGACGTCCTGAGCCTGCTGATCGAGGCTCGCGACGAGGACGGCAGCGGCCTGTCCGACGAGGAGATCCGCGATCAGCTGATGACGCTGATGTTCGCCGGCCACGACACCTCGACCTCGACGGTGTCGTTCCTCTTCTACGAGCTCGCGCGGCACCCGGAGGCGCGCGCGAGCCTACGCGCCGAGCTCGACGAAGTCCTCGGCGGCGCCCCGCCGACCCCGGCGCAGCTCGCCGGCGAGCTTCCGTACCTCGAGATGGTCGTCGACGAGGTCCTGCGGCTGTACCCGCCGGCCTGGATCGGCCCCCGGCGCGCCGTTCGCGACTTCGAGTTCGCCGGCCGCACGGTGCCGGCCGGAGCCCACGTCAACTACTGCTCGTGGGCGAGCCATCGCCTGCCCGACGTCTTCCCAGATCCAGAGGCGTTCATCCCCGAGCGCTTCGAGCGCGACCGCAAGACCGCGCTGCCGCGCGGCGCCTACGTCCCGTTCGGAGGCGGCTCGAGGATCTGCATCGGCAAGCGCTTCGGCCAGACGGAGGTCAAGCTCGTCGCTGCGATGGCCCTGCAGCGGCTGCGCTTCGAGCGGCTCCCCGGCCGCACGATGACGATCCGCCAGATGCCGACCCTGTCGCCCGACGGCGGGCTCCAGATGCGGATCCACCAGGTCACCTCTACCGGAGCTTGACGCTGCCCTTGTCCGTGCCCGCGTTGCCGGCCGCGTCGGTGCAGGTGCCGGTCACCTTGGCCTTGCCGGTCTCGGCCTCCTTGAACGCCTGCTTCAGCGGCCGGGAGAGCTTCAGCTTCAGCGTCTGTGCGACGCCCGGCGCAAGGTCAGCCGTCCTCGGCTTCAGCTTGCCCTTCTTCTCCCCCTTCGGCTTGACCTTGCCCGTGAGCTCCAGCTCGCACGCCTCGTCGCTCGCGGCGGTCACCTTCAGCGTCTTGCCGGCCGCTTGCTTCTTCTTCGCCTGCAGCTCGACCTCCGGAGCAGTGACGTCCTGGGCAGGTGGGCCTGGGCCCGGGCCCGGGCCGTCCGGCGGATTCGAACCTTCGGGATCGAACCGCGCGTCGACGGACCTGTTGTCCGACATGGTCACCTGACAGGTCGTCCCCGTGCACCCTGCGCCCGAGAAGCCGCCCAGCTCGGAGCCGCCGTCAGGAGTGGCGGTCAGGGTCACGACGGTGCCGCCGCCGAAGGGCGCCGAGCACACCGAGCCGCAGTTGATCCCGGCCGGCGTGCTGGTCACGGTTCCCGAGCCGGACCCCGACTTGGTCACCGTCAGCGTCGCGAGCTGGCATCCGCTTCCGAGCTCGCGCTGGAACACGTCGCTGTTGCCGTCGGGATCGGCGGGATCCAGGTTCGACGCGCTCGACACGAAGCCGACCTTGCTGCCGTCCGGTGCCATCACGGCCCCGGCGGAGTCGGCGTTGCCCTTCGCGCCATAGGTCCCCGACGAACAGCTTTCGAGCGTTGTCGTCTGGCTCGCGAGGTCGCGGACGTAGATGTCGGAGGTGGCGTCCGTATCGGCGGGCGCGAGGTTGGTCGAGCTCGTCTGAAAGGCGACGCGGGTGCCGTCGGCGGAGATCGACGCCAGCAGGTGGGACCCGTTCCCGCTCGGCCCCGCCGCGCCGGAGGCGCGGCTCGCCAGGGTCGTGGTGTTCGCGCCGATGTCGCGGACGTAGATGTCGTTGAAGAAGTCCGTGTCCGCAGCGGCGAGATTGGTCGAGCTTGACTCGAACGCGACCTCCTGTCCGTCCGCGGAGATGGTCGGGAACCCCGACGCGCCGTTGCCCTTCGCGCCCGAGGCGCCGTTGGCGCGGCTGAGGAGGGTGGTGGTATTGGCGCTCAGATCGCGCAGATAGACGTCGTTGCTGCTATCCGAGTCGGCCGCGTTGAGGTTGGTCGCAACCGACGTAAAGGCGATCTTGGTGCCGTCGGAGGAGATCGACGACAGGAAGCTGGCGCCGTTGCCCTTCGCGCCCGAGGCCCCGGTGGCGCGACTGACGAGCGTCGTGGTCGCCGAGCTCAGGTTGCGCAGGTAGACGTCCAGCCGGCGAATGCTCTCGTCATCGGCCGGGTCGAGCCCCGCGAAGCTCGAGAACGAGACCTTCGTGCCGTCGGCGCTGATCGACGGGCTGAGCGACTGATCGTCTCCCTTCGGGCCCGCGACCCCCGTGGCGCGGCTCACGAGCGTCGTCGTGTTCGCCTGCAGGTCGCGGACGTAGACGTCGTCGTCCTGGTCGGTATCGGTCGGATCGAGATTGCTGGCCTTGGAGAAGAACGCCACCCTCGCGCCATCCGCGGAGATGGTCGGAGCGACGGAGTCGAGGTTTCCCTTCACGCCGGTGGCACCCGTGGCGCGGCTGAGCAGCGTCGTCGTGCCGGTAACCAGGTCGCGGACATAGACGTCGTTGTTGATGTCGGTGTCATCCGGCGACAGGTTGGTCGCTCGCGACATGAAGACGACCAGGCGCCCGTTGGCCGAGAACTGGCGTGTCGCGGACGTCGACGCGACGCCGTTCGCCTTCGCGCCCCCCGTCGCGCGGCTCGAGAGGGTGAGGTCGTTGGGCGCCGCCAGCGCTGACCCCTGCGCGACGACCAGCAACGCAGCGACGACGGCGGCGCTGGTGAACACCCTCCGGCACATCGCGTTCGACCGTACCCGCTCGCCGACGCCGCTGTCAACCGGCGTGCTATCGTCTCCCTCTTTCCCTACCGAATTACTAGACAAAGGAGGCGGAGATGCTCAACGGGAATGGATCGGTGGACACCTCCACCCACCGCCTCGTCGCCAGCGACGGCGGCGAGCCCCCGATCGGGCGCTTCAACCCTCGTCTGGTGGCCGTGATCGAGCATCGCCCGCGCGCCAGCCGGGTGACCGCCGGCCCACGGCCGGACGAAGAGGGGGTCTACCGGCGGGTGCAGGTGGTCAGGCGGGACTGAGGCCCGGGTCTAGAGCCCGCGGAACAGGGGCGCGAACGGGCGCTGCTCGATCGACGTTTCGCGTTCGCAGTTGCGAGCCCGGTCGCTCGAGCCCCCGCCGTTGCAGGCATCCTTCCCGGGACCGCCGTCGAGGAGGTCGAGCTCGCTCCCGCCCGAGAGATCGTCGTCGCCGACGCCGCCATAGAGGCTGTCGTTCCCTCGCAGCCCGCCGGAAATCTTGTCGTTGCCGCCCTTGCCGTAGAGCTTGTCGCCGCCGTCCTTGCCCCGGTTCGGACCGCCGCCGTTGATGTTGTCGTCGGCCTCCGACCCGTAGATCCGGTCGTTGCTGCCGCCGCCGTCCATCAGCTGAGGCGCGACCTGCGGCGTCTTCGTCATCAGCTTGTCGTTGTGGGTGAAGCCGTAGAGCAGGTCGGCCCCACCGGCGATGATCACATCGTCGTTGAAGCCGCCGTCGAGCAGGTCGATCCCGTCGTCGATGATCTCGCCGCCCTGCTCGCCGTAGCCGTAGATCTTGTCGTCGCCGGCGGAGCCGAGGACCTTGTCGTCGCCGGGGCCGGGGAAGATCGTGTCGTTCTCCTCTTCCCCGTAGATCACGTCGTTGCCGTCGCCCCCGTACAGCTTGTCCGAGCTGCGCCCGCCGCAGATGGTGTCGTTGCCGTCGTCGCCGTACACCTTGTCGTTGTCACGACCGCCGTTGAGCAGATCGTCACCGCCCTGCCCGCGGAGCACGTCCTTGCCGCGCAGGCCGGTGACGCTGTCGCGCCCGTCGGTGCCGACAAAGTTGTCGCGGTGGTCGGTGAGCTTCTCGCCGCCCTTGAGGCAGATCGGAGCCTCCTGGGCGGCAGCCGGCGCGGGCAGCACCAAGAGAGCGGCCGCGGCCGCAGCGATCACGACGATCCGCACCAACCCTGCACCTCGCGAACGCATGAGCCTCCTTGTCTTCGTCCCGCCTCGAAGCGTGGTGTCTGAAGCGTAGCGTCCCGCGATCGCCGCCCGTAGATGATTTGATCCGCGTGGATTGAGCTTCACCGCCGCCGACGAGCGCTTTCATGCTCCCGGACCCGAGGAGCAATGGTCGGACTCGCTCTACTTCGGCGGCGGCGACGGGCGGACGACGCTCTACACCCGCATCGGGTGGCGTCCGAATGAGGGTCGGATGGAGGGCGCGCTGGGAATCTGGCTGCCCGACGGGCGCTTCGTGCTCGGCTTCGGCCGCGCCGCCGACCCCGACGTGATCGCCGCCGGGCCGGTCGCCTACGAGTGCGCGCTGCCGTTCGAGCTCTGGCGGATCCGGGTCGAGGGTCGCGGCCGGGCCTACGCCCGGGCCGAGGACCTCGCCGTCGCTCCGGACGATTACGAGGACGTCGAGCTCGGCGGCGAGCTCCGGTTCGCCGCGTGGACCGACCCGGTGACGTTCGGCTCCGGGCTGACGAGCGCGGTCGCCACCCGCCACTACGAGCAGCCCGGGTCGCTTGCCGGGGTGCTCGAGGTCGGCGGCGAGCGGGTCCCGATCGCCGGGCGCGGGGTGCGCGACCACTCCTGGGGCGTGCGCGACTGGCAGGCGGTCCCGTACTGGCGCTGGTTCGGGATCGTCGTCGACCCGGACAACTTCCTGATGCTCAACAACGTCGGCACCGCCGACGGCGGCGAGACCGCCGGCGGGCTGGTGATGCGCGACGGTGTCGCCTCGGAGGTCGCCAGCTGCGAGACCGAGTCCGAGCTCGACCCCGAGCTCGGCTGCCAGCGGCGCTTCGTCACCCGGGCAACGGACGCCCTCGGCCGCGAGGCCGTGCTCGAGGGCGAGGCGGTCAGCGTCGCCCCGCTACGACAGCGCCGCGACGGCCGCCTGACGCTGGTCAACGAGGGTCGGACCCGGCTGCGCTGGGACGGCCACGAGGGCCTCGGGATCAGCGAGTACCTGGTTCAGGACGAGACGTGAGAGCGCTTGATGTAGCGCCGCAGCGTCGCCGGGGTCGCGGCCGCGCCGGCTGAGGCGAGCCCGACATAGGCAACCCGGCCCTTGCGGACGCCGTAGAAGAACCGGCGGCCGTTGCCGGCGTCGCGGGCCCAGAGGCCACCGAAGCGCTTGGCGCGGTCGCGCAGGTCGGAGACCGGCATCCCCGGGCGAATTCCGTCGGCGCGGTGCTTGCGCAGCGTGCTCGCGATCAGCGCCACCTTCGCGTCGCCGTCGAAGACCGCGACGACCCGCTTGCGGCCTGACTTCGTCTGGCCCGCCATCTGACTCGCCTTCGCGTGGCGGCGGCCGTTCGCGCACCAGCGCCAGGTGCGGGTGCGGCTGACCGGCTGACCGGCGCGCTCGAGGACCCGCGTCGGCCCGTCGCCGAGCTCGAGTCGCCGGGCGATCCCGGCCGAGGTCAGGAACCGCTGGCGCCAGCGGTCGCACCGCACCTCGGTGATCCCCTCGGCGCGCTCCCACATCTGCAGGTACGCCTCGGCGCCGCGGCCCATGTCGCGGATGATCTGGCCGCCGGCCTGCATCCGCAGGTCCTCGATCCAGTCCGGATAGAGGCCGTAGTGGGCCACGCCGTCGACGTTGATGTCGTAGACGCGCTCGCCGGAGCGTTGCTGGCCGAGCTTGACCTTGCCGTCCCAGGAGCGGAACGGGTAGCTGACCGGATCGGCGATTGCGGGATCGCGCGGCGGTCCCTGGGACCCGAAGCCGTTCGCATCGGCGCCGTAGCCGACCCCGAAGTACTGGGTGCCGTCGGCGCCGTAGTAGCTGCGCAGGTGCTGCCACTGGTCGACGAAGCCCTCCGAGCCCCCGGCGTAGGGCATCACCATCCCGCCGAGGGCATAGATCCGCGGCAGCGCGTCGTCGGTGCTCCAGCTGTGCGAGGAGACGATCCCCGAGTAGTCGCGCGACTCGACCAGGTTGAGCGCCTGGTTACGCCCGATGACGCTCATGTGATCGGGATCGAAGACCATCCCCCGCTTGATGATTCCGCGGATCGCGTGCTCGCCGAGCGGGCTCAGTCCGCGGGTGTTGCAGACCGGGCCGTCCGGATAGATCGGCGCCGCTCCCCCCGGGACGAGCGCCTGGAAGCCGTTGGCGATGATCAGGTCCTCGTTGTGGGGATAGTTGATCGCGGTCGGCGAGTGGTCGTGGTAGGCGGGGTCGGCGCAGCTCTTCATGTCGAAGAAGCTGCCGGTGGTCAGGAAGTTGCCGGAGTCGGTGATCGTCCCGGTGGTCCCGCCGTCGCCGGCGACCCCGGTGAGCGCGTTGTCGAACTTGTTGGTGATCTCGAGCTGGGTTACGCCGAGCTCGTCGAGCTTGTTCAGCCAGCCGTCGATGTCGGCGTTGTCGCAGGCCGGGACCTTGTTGACGAGCTTGCACCCGAACGGCTCGGAGACCTCCATGCCCTGGACGACGGCGAGCTTGCCCTGGTTGATCACCTTGCGCGCCTGGCGGGGGCTGTGGACGAGCCGGAAGAAGCCCTCGCCGGGCCCGCCCGCCTGGGCATCGATGTAGCGCTCCATCTGGCGGATCCGCTGCGCCTGCAGCAGCACGCTGTCCATCTCGTTGCAGCTGTTCTGCTTCAGCGGGTAGGCCTCGCACAGACCGCGGTTCTCGACGAACAGGTTCACGTAGACGCGCAGGCCGCCGCGCCAGGCCCGCTCGATCCAGCGCCAGTAGGACTGCTCGTGGGTGAGCGAGTTGTAGGCCGGCCAGTCCTTGAATGTCGGCCAGCCGACCGGGTCGTGGCAGCGCGCCGGGTTGCCGTAGAGGACGTTCTCCAGCACCGCGGCGCAGCCGCCGCCGACCTCGTGGTCGAGGCAGTCGCGAAGCGCGTACGGGGCGCCGAAGCGGTGGAACGGCTCGCCGCAGTGGGCCCGGCCACCGAGGAACTCGTAGGCCATCCCGTGCATGTGGCCCTCGACCAGACCGGTGACCTCCCCGTAGCGCGGCGATCCGGTCACCGGGCGGCCGCTGGCGTTCACCTCGACCTCGGGGTACTTGGGACACCCCGACGCCGCGGTGAGCGCAAAGGTCTGGGCAGCCTCCGGCGCGACCGCGGCGAGCGCGCCCCCCGCGACCCCGAGCGCCTTGCCGGCGTGCTCGTTGAGGATCGTGAAGCCGCCGTCGCGCTCGCTCACCGTCCAGTCGGCGTCGTCGCTGGGCTCGGTGGCGGGCGCGACGCCGTCGCCGTCGAGCGCCAGGAAGTCCTCGTCGTGGCCGTAGAGCAGGTAGCGGCCGAGGTCGGTGGCCTGCATCCGGAAGACCTCGGCGCCGCCGGAGCCGATCGCGTAGGCGCCGCCCTGCTTCGCGACCGTCCCGCCCGGCGCCTCGAGCGAGTAGCAGCCGTGGACGATCGAGTACCGGGTCGGCGGCTGTTCGCCGGCGCTCGCCGCGCTCGGCATCGCAGCGAGCGCGATCAGAGCGCAAACGCCCGCAAGCGCCGACCCCGCGAATGCCGTCCTGCCCCCGACCATGATCGCTGCGAGCGTACCCGAACGGCTGGCACGCAGCGCCGCACCGAATAGGCTCTGAAGCGGTCATGGCGAGCAACAACGGAGCCCGGCGCGAACTGTCTGTCGGGGTCGTCGGCGCGGGCTTCGGCGGCGTCGGAATCGGAATCAAGCTGCGCGAGGCCGGGGTCGAGAACTTCACGATCTTCGAGCGCGGCGAGACCGTCGGCGGCGTCTGGCGGGCGAACACGTATCCGGGGGCCGCCTGCGACGTGCCCTCGCACCTGTACTCGTTCTCGTTCGCGCCCGGCCACCACTGGTCGCGCCGCTACGCGCCACAGCCGGAGATCCTCCGCTACCTCGGCGAGACGGCGCACGACTTCGGGATCACCCCCCACATCCGCTTCGGCACCGAGGTGACCGAGGCCAGGTTCGATCCCGAGACCGGCCGCTGGACGGTGCGCACCGACGACGGCGAGCGTCACGGGTTCGACCTCCTGGTCACCGCCTGCGGCCAGCTCACCCGGCCCGCGGTCCCGAAGCTCGAGGGGATCGAAGGGTTCGACGGCCCGGTCTTCCACTCCGCCGAATGGGACCACGACGTCGACCTCGAGGGCAAGCGGGTCGCCGTGATCGGCACCGGGGCGAGCGCGATCCAGTTCGTCCCCGAGGTCGCCGAGGTCGCCGGCTCGACGACGATCTACCAGCGCTCCGCGCCGTGGATCATGCCGAAGTCGGACCGCCTCTATCCCGAGTGGGAGCGCCGCGTGTTCAAGCGGTTCCCGCTGCGCGTCGCCGCGGCTCGGCTCGGGATGTTCGCCTTCTTCGAGATGGGCACCTACGGCTTCACCGGCCACAACGCGGTGCTGAAGCCGTTTCAAAAGGTGGCCGACTGGGAGCGCAACCGGCAGCTCGGCCACGACCCCGAGCTGCTCGCCAAAGCCACCCCGGACTACACGATCGGCTGCAAGCGCGTCCTGTTCACCAGCGATTGGTACCCCACCCTGCTGCGCGACGACGTCGAGCTGATCACCACCGCGGTCGAGCGCGTGACCGCGAACGCGATCGTCGACGCCGACGGGGTCGAGCGTGAGACGGACGTGGTCATCTGGGGCACCGGCTTTCAGAGCCACAACTTCGTCGCCCCGATGGACGTCCACGGCCTCGACGGACGGGTCCTGAACGCGGTCTGGGGCGAGCGCGCGGAGGCCTTCCTCGGGACGACGGTGTCGGGCTTCCCGAACATGTTCGTGCTCTACGGGCCGAACACCAACCACGGCTCCGGGTCGGTCCCCTACACGCTCGAGTCCCAGTTCAACTACGTGCTCGACGCGATCCGCCGCCTCCGCGAGGGCGGCTTCAAGTGGATCGACCTGCGGCCGGAGACCCAGGAGCGCTGGCGGGCCGAGATCGCCGACCGCAGCGAGCGGACGGTCTGGACCAGCGGCGGCTGCGCCAACTGGTACCTGAACTCGAAGGGCGAGAACACGAACAACTGGCCGGGCCCGTGGCTCGAGTATCGCCGCCGGACGCGGAAGATCAACCCGGGCGACTACCGGGTCGCGGTCTGATCCAACCGGCGCACGCCCGGTCGCGATCGGGCACCGTTCCAGAGGTGCCGATGGTTCTCACAGCCGCGCTCGCGGTCGCCGCGATCGCGGTCTTCGGCGCGGCGCCCGCGCTCGCCGACCACGTCCCGCTGCCCGAGGACGACCCCTTCTACGCGGTGCCGAAGCAGCGCAAGCTCGCCGGCAAACCGAGCGGGAAGGTGCTCGCCTCGCGGCCGGTCGAGGTCAACTCCAACGACGTCCCGATCCCGGCGACCGCGTGGCAGGTGAAGTACCGGACGATCGACGTCCACGGCCGGCCCTCCGCCTACGTCGCGACCGTCATGATCCCCGACGAGCCGTGGACCGGCGGCGGGCCGCGGCCGCTGGTCTCCTACCAGACCGCCGAGGACGGGGTGGGATCGAAGTGCTCGCCCTCCTACGGGCTGCGCGCCGGGCTGGAGGCCGGGGGCACGAACTCCGCCAACGAGACCAACCTGATGCGGATGGCCATGGAGCGCGGCTGGGCGGTCGTGGCCCCGGACTACGAGGGACCGCGGTCGGAGTTCCTCGGCGCCAAGGGCGAGGCGCGGGGCGTGATCGACGGCGTCCGCGCAGCGCTGCGCTTCCGCCCGGCGGGGTTTGACAGCAAGCGGACTCCGGTCGGCCTGTGGGGCTACTCGGGCGGGGCGCTCGCGTCGACGCTGGCCGCGCAGCTGCAGCCGCGCTACGCGCCGGGACTCCGGTTCGCCGGCATTGCGCTCGGCGGCACCCCCGCCGACATCGAGGCGACGATGCAGGCCTTCAGCGGCGGCCCGGCCGGCGGCGCGATCGCGGTCGGCCTGGTGGGGGCCGACCGCTCCTACCCGGCCTTCGACGTTCCCCGGTACATGAATGACTTCGGCCGCCGAGCGCTGGCCGAGAGCCAGAGCGACTGCATCGGCGATGCTGTCGCCAGATACCCCGCGGCGCGCTTCGAGGACTTCGCGGCCGACCCCGGCGTGATCGAGCTCCCGGCCGTGAAGCGCCTGTTTCGCAAGATGAGCCCGCTGTGGTTCCGCGGCGAGCCGTCGGCGCCCGTCTACGAGTACCACGCGGTCGCCGACGAGCTGGCGCCGATCGGCCCGGCCCGGCTGCTCGTCGAGCGCTTCTGCGACGCCGGGGTGACGGTCCAGCACGTCGAGGACTACACCAGCGAGCACGTCAGCCTCGTGGCCTCCGGGGCCCCGGGCGCGATGGACTACCTCAGCGCCCGCTTCGCCGGCGAGCCGGCGCCGAACACCTGCTGACCGGTCAGCGGTCGAGCACGGCGGCTGCGGCGTCGGTCGCCTCGTCGGTCAGCCAGCCATCGGCGAGCGGATCGCGCTCCAGCGCCTGACGCATCAGCACCAGTGCCGGCTCGCGCAGCTGCAGCTTCACGGTCTCGTAGGTCTCGGCGGGCAGGCTCGCGAGCTCGCGGGCGACCGCCAGCGCGCGCTCGAGGGTGTCCTCGGCAAGCTCGTCGACGAGCCCGAGCTCCAGGGCCGCTTCGCCGTCGACGAGGTCGGCGCCCAGGACCAGCCTCCGCAGCGGGCCCCGATCGAGCTCGGCGCGGATCACCGCCAGCGCCGCGCCGGGATAGGGAGCGCCGACGCGAAGCTCGGTCAGCCCGTAGCTCGCCCGCGCCGATCCGACCCGGTGGTCGGCACAGAGGGCGAGGATCAGCCCGCCGGCGACCGCGTGCCCGTTGACGGCCGCGACCACCGGAAACGGGAGCCCGTACCAGTCGAAGAACAGGCGGTTGATCCCGGCGACCATGCCCCGCTGCTGCTCGGCCGACAGCGTCGGGGCGAGCTTCAGGTCCACCCCGCCGGAGAAGAAATCCCCCTGGCCGGTGATCACGACCGCGGCGGGGCGCTCGGCGCGCAGCCGCTCGACGACGTCGGCGCCCGCGGCGAGCAGCTCCGGCGAGAGCGCGTTCGCCGGCGGCCGCCGGATCCGCACCAGCGCGACCTCGCCGTCGTTCTCGATCGTGATCTGATCGGTCATCGCCGCTGATCCTAAATAGGGTGGGCGGGTGGCGACGCCGACGATCACCCTCCACGCGCTCGCGCCCTCCCATCCCTGCATGACGGCCGCGCGGGCGCTCGAGCTCAAGGGACTGGACTACGAGCGCGTCGACCTGACGCCCGGGCCGACCCACAAGGAGGAGATGGCGAAGCTCTACGGCGAGGGCAACACGACGGTCCCCGGGCTGTCGATCGGCGAGGAGCGGGTCCACGGCTCGCGACCGATCCTCGCCAGGCTCGAGGAGCTCGAGCCCCGGCCGGCGCTGTTCCCCGAGCCGATCGCCGACCGCGTCCGCGAGGCCGAGCGCTGGGGCGACGACGAGCTCCAGGACCTCGGCCGCCGGTTGCCATGGGGCGCGCTCTACTTCCGCCCCGAGGCGATGGGGACCTACGTCAGCGGCGAGCCGCTCGACCCCGCCGGCACCGACTACGTGATCCGGACCCTCCCGACCTGGTGGGAGTACCACCGGATCACCGCCGAGCGGCTGGCCGAGGACCTCGCCGGCCTGCCGGCGAAGCTCGACCACGTCGACGAGCTCGCGGCGGACGGGATCGTCGACGGCGACCAGCCGACCGCGGCCGATCTGCAGATCGGCGCCACCCTGCGCGTCCTGCTCACGCTCGGCGACCTGCGGCCGCTGATCGAGGACCGCGCGGGCGCGCGGGTCGCGCGCCGCTGGTTTCCCGAGTACCCGGGCAACATCCCGGCGGGCGCGTACCCGGCGGGTTGGGTGCCCTCGGCGTAGGCGCCGAGCTCAGCCGCTGCTTTGCTGGGTGGGGGTGGCGTGGGTCGGGGCCGCGGCGGCGAAATTCCGGCGAGCCGCATCGAGACCGTCATCTACGGGGTGAACGTGCGGCTCGCCGGCAGAAAGCGCCTTGCGCGCGCCGCTGGACGCCGAACCTGACCCTACCCAGCCCTACCCCGCCGGCAGCCGCACCCGCGTCCCGCCATCCCCCACCCCAACCACCACGGAGTCGTGAGCCGCCAGCGCCCTCACACTGCGCCGCGTCGGCAGCTCGACCGGGGCCCAGCTCACGCCGTCCGCCGAGGCGACCGCGACGCCCTCGCCGGTGGCCAGGAACCTCGAGCCGGTCCAGACGACCGCGTCGAAGTTGAACTCGACCCCGGTCGCGACCTGGGTCCAGGTCTGACCGGCGTCGGTGGAGACCAGGGCCTCGCCGTTGTGGCCGACGACCACCCACGCGCCGGCGCCGTAGGCGATGCCGGTCTGGAAGCGGGCGAAGCCCGCCTGCTCGAGCTCCCACTCCTCCGACCCGGTCTCCCGCACGGCGATCGTTCCCGCGCCCGCCGCGATCACCGTGCCGCCGTCGGTGGCGAAGTCGCGGATCGAGTGGAAAGCGGGCGAGGCGACCCGCTCCCACCGACGTCCGTCGGGCGACGAGTAGATCCGGCCGATGTCGCCGCCCGCCAGGTACTCGTCGCCGGTCCAGAAGACCGTGTGCAGGTTGAGCTGGGTGTGCGAGCGGGCCCGGGTCCAGCCGCTCCCGTCCGCCGAGGTCAGGATCTTGCCGCCGGATCCGACCGCGACGAACCCGCTCGGCCCGTGATCGACGCCGTACAGGTCGGCGTCCACGCGCCGGCCGAGGTTCTTCCACCGCCGGCCATCCGCCGACACGATCTCCTTACCCGCCCCTCCCACGGCGACGTACCGGCCCTCACCGTGGGCCACCCCGAGCAGTGCGCACGGCATCGCGGTCACCTCGGCCCGCCACCGGCGCCCGTCGGCGGACGAGATCACCGTGCTCTGGTCGCCGACCGCGACGAAGCGCGAGCCCGTCCAGGCGACGCCGCGCAGGTCGACCGTCGTCGGCGCGGTGCCGAGGCGCCAGTCACTGCCGTCGTCGGAGAACAGGACCTTGCCCCCCGACCCGACCGCGACCCAGCGCCCGTTCCCGGTCGCCACACCGCGGAGGATCTCATCGGTGGGGCTGGCGACGGCGGTCAGGCCCGCGGCGGTCCCCGCGAGGATGGCGCCGAAGTCCCCGACCGCGACGACCGTCGCGCCGTCCGCGGCGAGCTGCCAGAGCAGCGGTCGCGGGGCGACGGTCGAGTCGGTCGGCGCGGGGAACGTCGGCACCGGCGTCCATGAGACTCCGTCCGCGCTCCGGATCACGGACGAATCGCGGCCGCTCAGCCAGAGCTCCGAGGCGACCGCGGCGGTCCCGCCCCAGAGGATCTCGCTCGTGCCGCTGTCTCCCTGCTGCCATGAGACCCCGTCCGGCGAGGTGACGACGACGCCGTTCGTGCCCGCGGCAGCGACCAGCCCGGGGCGGCCGGCGATTGCGCGCAGGCCGGAGCTCGGGACGCCCGCGGCCGCAACCCACTGTCCGCCGGTCCCGGAGAGGATCGTGCCGAGGTCGCCGGCGAGCACCCACCGCTCCCCGGTCCAGACGATCCCGCGGAGGTCGTGTTCGACCGGGGTCGGCACGACCCGCCAGCGGTCGAGCCGGCGTGCCCGCGCCATCAGCCCGTTCGAGCCGACCGCGCCGACCCGGGGCCCGTCGGTTGCGACGTTGGCGAGCGTCAGCCCGCGACCCGGCGCGCTGGCGCAGTTGCCGGCCCGGACGGCGGGGGGCGCCGCGGCGCCGGCGACGAGCAGGAGGAGGGCGGGCCACGAGCGGCGCACCCGTGAGAGCCTAGGGACGCCCGCGGCCAGCCTCAGCGAACGCGATCGCCAGGCCGCCGCCTCGCCGAGTGCTCAACCGCGGGGTCTCGATCGTCAGCAGCCGCGCCCCGTCGTCGTAGCTGACATCGGTGACCTTCCGAGCGCCGGATCTGGCCTCGACCGTGACCTCGCTCGGCTCCTCGACCCCGAGCACCCTGACGCTGTATCTGCGCCCCGCCCGATCGCCGGGGTACGCGCCGTCGGCGGGCCCGATCGTCAGCGTCGCCGATTCCCCGTCCTCGCTCCAGCTCAGCGGGGTCCGCGTGAACCTGCCCTGCCGGTAACCGAAACCGACCCCCTCGTCCTCGTAGAGCTCGAATTCTCCGTCGGCGCCGGCGTAGACGTTGAGGATCAGCGGGTCGGGTGCCCGCTCGCCGGCCCGGTCGGCGTAGTCCTGGCGGGGGACGATCGATCCCGCGCGGGCGAAGAGCGGCATCCGCTCCAGGGGCACCAGGAGCGTCTCGGCGCGCGGGCCGGAGTGCACCTCCCCGGTGAACAGGTCGACCCAATCGCCGGGCGGGAACCAGACCCGCTTGCGGGCCGGGTCGCCGGGCGCGGCGACCGGCGCGACCAGCAGCTGGTCGCCGAGCATGTACTGGCGGTCGAAGCGGTAGGCGTCGCCGCTGCGCGGCCAGGACAGGTACATCGGCCGGGCCAGCGGCAGCCCGGTGTCGTATGCCTCGCGGGCGAGCGTGTAGAGATAGGGCACGTACGACTCGCGCAGCCGCAGGAACAGCGCCGCGATCTCCTTCGCCCTGCCGTCGTACTCCCAGGGGAGCCGCGGGGCGTGATCGGAGTGCAGGCGCAGGATCGGCTGCACGAGGCCGGACTGGATCCAGCGCACGTACATCTCGTCCGGGAGCAGGTCGCCGTGGAAGCCGCCGATGTCGTGGGAGACGTAGGGAAGGCCGATCCCGGCGCCCTCGGCCGCCGTGAACCGGGTCTGGAAGTCGAGCATCTCCCAGGTGCTGGTCGTGTCGCCGGTGAAATGGATCGCGCTGCGATGCTCGGCCCAGATACCGGCCGTCGCGGCGCCGTAGTCGAACAGCGACGAGCCGATCCGCGACAGCGGCAGCCAGCGCAGGCCGCGCTCGCGCTGGCGCTGGGCGTAGAGGTAGTTGATCCAGGTATCGGCGGGCAGCCCGGCGGCGCTCGCCCGGCTCTCGTCGCAGCAGTAGTCGAGCCACCAGTTGTCGACCCCGCCGAGCTCGAACGGCTCGTGGAGGGAGAAGTAGGAGCTGACGTCGTCGCGCTGCGCCCAGTCCCAGACGGCGCAGCTCGCCTCCGGGTCGTGCATGAACACGCGGCAGCGATCGCCGCCGTCGATCAGCCCGCCCGCCGTCGCGCTGGCGGCCGCGAAGCTCGGGTCGTCGGTGCTGATCGACGGGTGCACGTTCAGGGTCACGTCGACCCCCTGCCGGGCGGTCCAGTCGAGGAAGCGGCTCGGGTCCTGGAAGTAGTTGGGCGTCCACTGCCAGCCGTTCCAGTTGCGCGGCCACTTGTAGTCGGTATCGATGACGAGGACGTCGATCGGCACGCGCGCGGCGCGGAAGCGGGCGAGCAGCGCGTGGTAGTCGACGTCGCTGTATCCCTGGTAACGCGAGAACCAGTTTCCGAACGCGTTGCGCGGCAGCAGTGGCGCCGGCCCGGTCAGGTTGCGGAGGTCGGCGAGCGCTACGGCGTAGTCGTCGCCGTAGGCGAACAGGTAGCCGTCCTGGTACGCACCCCGGTGGTCCGGGCGCTCGGCGTACCAGCGCCCCTGGTCGATCAGCAGCGGGGAGCTCGTGTCGTCGAGCAGGTACCAGCCCTCGGTGGAAAGGAGGCCGTCGTGCAGCGACACCGGCCCGCTCTGGCTGTCGAGGCCGCGGTGCCAGCCGCCGAGGTTGCCGGCGGTCACCGGCGCCGGGTCGGGGTCCGGGTTCGGCGGCGGGAACAGCGGCGCGGACGAGCTCGAGGGAACCGGCGAGGTGCCGGGAAACCCTGGTCGCACGCGGCGAGTCGTGGTCGGCGTCTCGACCTTCAGCCGAAGGTTCCTGGACGTGAACGGGCCGGATCCGATTCGGTAACGGAGCACGAGGCTCGTGGTGCGGATCTCGCGGACGCCCTCGCGGACCCGGGTCCGGACCTCGACCGGCTCGGCGCCGCGGATCGGCACGGTCAGGGTCGGCCGGTCCTCGAAGCTGCGGTCGTCGGCGTACTCGAGCCGGATCAGGGTTGGCGAGAGGACCTGGAAGCGCGCCGGTCCGTCGCGGATCTCGGTCGGCGCCGGCGGCGCGGCCGCTGCCGACCCGCTGCCGGCGAGGACCGCCGCCACGGCGAACGCGATCGTCGGCAGCGTCGGCGACATCCTCCCCATGCGGCCGCCTAGGCTAGCCGTCGCGGAAGCGGCTAATCACCGGTCTGCGCCTCAGCGGCTTCGGAGCAGGCGCGCGATCGCGCCCATCATCTCCTCCGTGCGCTCCTCGCGATCGCCCACGCCGGCGTCGACGACGCAGTGGCGGGCGTGGTCATCGAGCACGCCCAGGGCCACCTTGTCGAGCGCCGCCTGGACGGCGGAGACCTGGGTGAGGATGTCGATGCAGTACCGCTCCTCGGCGATCATCCGCTCGAGCCCGCCGACCTGGCCGGAGATCCGGCGCAATCGCTTCAGCAGGTCGTCCTTGTCGTCGAGGTACCCGGGAATGGGCGCCGGCTCGGTCATCGCCTTCCTTTCGCGCGCTTCGGAAGGCTGATTGTATCGATACCCCGGAGGGGTATCAGGTACGGTGCCCGCTCAGCGGCCGCAGACCGGCCAGTGGCCGGCGCCGTCGGCCCGCTTCAGCATCACCGCTACGACGGCCTGGGTGCGGAAGGGATAGGCGATCGGATCGCCGCCCGGGCTCTTCGGCGCCGCCTTCCAGGTCGACCTCATGAACTGAAAGGCGCCACGGTAGGAACCGCCGCCGCCGATCGCGTTCGGATCGCCGCCGGACTCGCACTCCGCGGTGCGGTGCGCCCAGCGCTTCTCGGCGCCGGAGATCTCGGAGGTCCAGATCTTCGCGTAGCGGTCGTTGACACGGGAGTTGGTGCCGCCGTGCGAAGGGCGATCGGTGCCGCCGCTCGACAGGGTCCCGACGCCGCCCGAGCTCGAAGCGCCGGCCGCGGTAACCGAGATCGCGCCGATCGCGAGCGCGGCCAGCGCGGCAATCGCGAGCGCGTACAGGCGAGGTTTGACGTTCGTCAGCAAAGCCATGATTCGGTTTACGTTCCGCTCTGTTGCTTACGGGGTTAGCTGACGGGCTCGCGCTTAGAGCTTGCGCTACACGGCCGCGCTGGCCGCGATTCGCCCCAACTAGTGGGTCCCCCGTCCCCCGCCTCTGTTGGCGGGGGTTCAGCAGGAGGCGGCATATTAGCAAACCGTTAGGGAACGGTTAGCAGTACCGCCCGGCGATGAGTTCACGCGCCTGCGACCACGGTCCGACGCGGTCGTCAAGGGGGGAGCGCCGCCGCGGCGGCGCCGGCTCAGCCCTTCGCCAGGGTCGAGAACTCCTGCCAGGCCGGCTTCGGTGACCCGTCGACGTTGCGCAGCCCGGCGTACCCGCACCACTCGCAGATCGTGTCCCCGCCGGGCAGGTCGCGCCACGAGTACCAGAACACGCCCCTGAGGTTGTACCCGTGCTCGAACTTCGACAGCGTCTTGCGCAGCAGCTTCGCCTGGCCGTCCGTCCCCTTCACGTAGGGGTTCGTCGTCGGCCCGTCGGCGGCCCAGCCGATCTCGGTCACCCAGACGCCGACCTTCCGATCGCCCTCCTTCTTGACGACCTTGCGCGCCTCCTTCAGCTGCTGGACCGACGCAGCGGTGTTGGCGGCGTACGGATGCAGCGCAATCGAGTCGAAGGCCTTCTTGATTCCCTTGACCGCGTAGAGCTCTTGCAGATACGGCTTGTTCGGGAGCACGACCTTCTCGGCGTTCGCCGGGCCCCAGGTGCCGCCGAGGACGACGTCGGCGCCGGGGTCGACCTTGTGGATCGCCGCGCCGGCCTTCTTGACCAGCTTCGCGTACGCCTCCGTGTCCCGCTTCGGCGAGAAGTACTTGGGCGAGTTCTGCTCGTTCCAGAGCTGCCAGGCGCGCAGCGGGTGCTCCTCCGTGCAGCCGCAGGGCGGCTGGTCGGGTGGCGGCGGCGGGCTTGGCGGCGGAGGCGGCGGCTCCGGCGGCGGGTCGGGCGGCGGCGGGGGGCCCGGCGGGTCGACGGGCGGCTCATCGTCGTCGCAGCCGGGGAGCGGGACCGGCTCGCAGGGGATCAACCCGAGGTCGAGGGCGAAATCGGTCGTCGTCGCCATCGGCCGCGCACCGCCGTTGCCGTCCGGGTCCTTGAAGAAGTCTCCGCCGGGCCCGTACCGCTTCACGGCAGCGGCCGCGAAGTCCGCGAACGCCCGCCGCGTCTTGCCCGAGGTCGGCGCGTACGTCGAGCAGTCGCGCGTGTCGCACTTGCCGTGCCCGTCGATCTTCGCCGCCCAGTTGGGGGTGCCGTAGAGGAAGAAGAACGGCTTCACCCCGTAGTTGGTCGTCTCCCGGACCATCGCGTCGACGCTGCTCCAGTTGTACTGGCCGGGCACGCTCTCGACCGAGGGCCAGTGCAGGATCAGACGGATGCCGGTGACCCCGCCGGCCGCCATCTCCTCGACTTCGGCCTTCGAGGGCACGGCCCCGTTCTGGGGGACGACGCCGTAGTTGGGAGCGGCTGCGTGGGCGCTCGCGGCGAAGCCGAGCAGGAGCACGAGGGCGACCAGGCCCTGCATCCATGCACCTCGCCAGCCGACTGGACTCACCGGACGATCTTAGCGGCGCTCGTTGATCGTCAACCCGTTTTCAGCGCCCCGCCGGCCGCGAATCTTTAGCCCTGTAGGCAAGGTTGGACGAATATCCGTTTGCCGAATCGGCTTTCGCCCTTACCATCGGGAGCAGCTGGAGAGCTGGGACAGGCAACGAGAGGTGCGGGATGCGACCCGGGTCCGCTGAGGCGATTGGACCCGGGTCGTGTCGCGTCAGGCGACGCCGACCACCCGGCGACCGATCGGCTTGCCGGCGAGCCGGACCGCGAGCGTGTAGCGCCCGTCGGCGAACGCCTTGCCGCCGGGCCGGGAGAGAACGACCCCGAGCTCCCTCGCCCGGACCGTGAGCCGACCGCTGCGGGCCAGGGTCCGGCCGCCCTGGCGCAGCTCGACCGAAATGCCCTTCAACGGGCCGCCGCGCGCCCAAACGCTGAGCTGCGCCGTTCCCTCCGGGCCGCGCCCGTGCCAGAGGATGATCAGGCGCCGGCGGCGACCGGCGTCGACGACAAGCTTGCGAGCGGGACCGCATTCCTCGGCCACCGGCTGCGCGTCGGAGGACTCGAAGCCACCGCCGGGCGCCGGGCTGCCGAGCGTGGGATCGCCGTCCGCGAGCTCCGCGGCGTCGATCACGTCGAGCCGCCTGGTCAGATCGGCGACGAAGGCGATCTGACGCGAGGCGAGCTCGGCGTCGAGCTTGTCCATGTCGCCGTCGTCGACGATGTTGAGCAGGTACTCGGGCCCGGCGATCGCGCCGATCTGGGGGATGCCGGCCGAGTGGAACGGGCCGCCGACCCCGAACTGCGCCGGGGCCCGCAACATCGGCGTCCGCGGCAGGTCGTGGGCGGCGATCGCGGCCTTCGTCTGCTCGAAGATCGGCCCCTGGTTGGTCCAGACCGCGAACAGCTCCGCCTGCCCGGTCGCGTGGTAGCCCTTGTCGATCGAGTCGACCCACTCGCTGCAGCCGAGGTGCTCGACGGTGAGCGCGGCGGCGGCCCGCTCGACGATCTCCTCGTGGGCCTCGATCCAGCCCGTCGCCTGGGGGAGGTCGTTGGTCATGTGCCCGGGCCAGGCGGCGAAGACGAGCGTGCGCTCGAGCCGCTCGGCCGGCGGCAGCGAGCCGAAGTGGCGGGCGAGCTGGACGAAGGCGACGCCACCGTTCTCCTCGACGAACCCCTGGCCGTCGGTGTGGGTGTTGAAGATGATCGTCTCCTCGCTGCGGCCCGGGAGCACCGCCGTGACGCTCGGCGTCGGCACCTGCTCGCGGGTCGCAGTCAGGGTCAGCCGGGTCCGTGGGCGCGCGACCGACTGGGCGCGGAGCTGCGCCCCGGTGTCGCGATCGACGTAAAGCGCGGGCACGTCCTCGTAGCCCGCCTCGAACGGGAGGTAGGAGCCGAGGAGGGCCTCGTAGGAGGCGTCGAGGATGAGGACGACGCCGGCAGCGCCGAGGCCGGCGAACGGGGCGAGCGGCATCTGCAGGCCGGGGACGAGCCAGGTCCGCTTGTAGTCGATCAGCGCCAGCTCGGCGAGCGACTCGTCGTCTGAGTAGTGGGTGATCAGGGGCGCGAAGACGCCGGCGTGCAGCGGCACCGGGAGCGGCAGGTCGACGAGCAGGATGCTGCCCTCCGTACTGCCCGAGAGCGTGCTCGGCAACGCGCTGGCCCAGCCGGCGAGGTCGTCCGGGTAGCGGGCCAACCCCGCCTGCAGCGCCCCGAGGTCGGCGCCGTTGAGGCTCGGCGGCGGCGGCGAGCCGGCGTAGACGAGCGGCCCGGTGACGCCTTCGGCCGGCGTCTCCTGCGAGCGCGGGAAGTAGGTCGCGATCCTCGCCGGCCCGGCCTCCGGCCCCTCGAGCAGCTCGAGCCCGTAGTCGCCGGCGAGCCAGCGGTTGGTCTCGTAGACGTCGCAGGGCAGCAGCTCACAGCCGGCGGCGACGAACTCGCGCTCGAGCCAGGCGATGAAGCGGTTGTGGGCGTCCGAGCCGGTCAACCGCGGGCCGAAGTCGACCATCTTCTGGAAGTCGGTGCGGACCTGCGCCGGGCTCGGCAGCGGGATCGCGTTGCGGTGCCCGCGGCCGGCCGTCGCCAGCGTCGGCAGGAACTGCGACCCGAGCGCCAGCGACGACGCGCCCAGCGCCGCGCGCTCGAGCAGGCTTCGCCTTGTCAACCCTCCGTCGCTCATCCGAACCCCCCGAGCCTCGACTACGGCTCGGATTTCGAGCCTACGGACGCGCGCGCGGCGCTGTCAAGCGACAACCGCGGGTCGTGACGCGGAGCCTCGGCCAGGTAGACCTGTCGCCCCTGCCGCCGGCAGCGGGGACAGAGCTCGAGCCGCCAGGCCCGATGGGCGCGTGACTCGACGAAGTCGCAAACCGGGCAGCTGAGCTGCATCGGCACCTGTCCTCTCTCCCCCTTCGAGTTGATGAGGAAGGCGAGACGGACCCCCGCGTTCGGGCTTCCCTGTCCTGGTGCCGGCGTCTCCTCGGGCCGGCACCACTGCCGCTACCCGGGCAAGCTTCCCGTTAACGAGCCCGAGACGAGGAGGTCCCGTGAGCCCACCCCACCCCGAGACGATCTGCGTTGCCGCCGGCCACCGCGGCGCGGCCGGCGAGCCGGTGAGCCCGGCCGTCCACCTCTCGACCACCTTTCACCAGGGCGGCGAGTACGAGTACATCCGCGACGCGTCGCCGACGATCGAGGCGTTCGAAGCCGTGGTCGGCGCGCTCGAGGGCGGCTACGCGGCCGCGTTCGCGTCCGGGATGGCGGCGAGCGCCGCCGTGCTCGACGGGCTCGAGCCGGGCGCCCGGGTCGTCGCGCCGGTGGTCAGCTATCCGGGCGTCCGCGGCCTGCTCGCCGAGCGCGCTGCGACCGGCGCGCTCGAGGTCGCCCTCGTCGACCAGACCGACACCGAGGCCGCGCTCGCGGCGCTCGACGGGGCGCGGCTGGTCTGGGCCGAGACCCCGAGCAACCCGCTGCTCGGGATCACCGACCTCGCGGCGCTCGCCGCCGCGGCGCACGAGCGCGGCGCGGCCGTCGCCGTCGACGCGACCCTGGCGACGCCGCTGCTGCAGCGCTCGCTCGAGCTCGGCGCCGACTTCGTCGTCCACTCGGCGACCAAGTACATCGCCGGTCACTCCGACTCGCTGCTCGGCGTCGTCGTCACCGGCGACGAGAGCGGCCGCCGGGGGCTGATCGAGCGCCGCGCGCTGACCGGAGCGGTCCCCGGCCCGTTCGAGGTCTTCCTCGGCCTGCGCGGCGTGCGGACGCTGGCGCTGCGGCTCGAGCGCGGTCAGGCCAATGCCGGCGAGCTCGCGCGCCGGCTGCGGAACCACCCGGCGGTCTCGCGGGTGCGCTACCCCGGCCTCGCCGACGACCCCGGCCACGAGCTCGCCGTGCGCCAGATGAGCGGCTTCGGGTCGATGGTCGCGTTCGAGCTCGAGGCCGGCGCCGAGGCCGCCGACGCGGTCTGCTCGGCGGTCCGGCTGATCGCCAACGCGACCAGCCTCGGCGGGGTCGAGAGCCTGATCGAGCGTCGCGCCCGCTACCCCGACGAGCAGCGCCACGTGCCCGCGAACCTGCTGCGCCTCTCGGTCGGCTGCGAGCACGTGGACGACCTCTGGGCCGACCTCGAGCGGGCGCTCGCGGCTCAGAGCCCCTGAACCTGTCTCGAAACTCCGCGCGTGCGTCCTGGCGGGCGTCGGGGCGTGGCTGGCAAGAACGCAGTCGGCGACGCGTGGCAGCGCCACGCGAGGCGGCGAGGACGCCGCCAGACACGGACCCGACGCCGCCAGACGTGCGTGGGGGGTTTTGAGCCAGGTTCCTAGTCCGAGACCCGGCGCAGGAAGGCGCCGAAGCCGCCGTCCGGGGCGTGGATGTTGAGGAAGCGGGCGGTCCCCTCGCCGGGATGGTCGAAGGTGTGGCGGACGCCGCGGGGGACGGCTGCCAGCGTCCCCGGTCCGGCGAGCGGCCGGGAATCCTCGACGGTCATCTCGAGCTCTCCCTCGAGCACGTAGAACGCGTCGACCTCGGCGTCGTGATGGTGGACGCCGGGCCCCTCGTAGGGCCCGTCGAGCTCGAACTCGGCGAAGCAGATCTGCGGCAGGACAGCCTTCAGCAGGGCGACCCGCTTGCCGGAGACGAGGCGCTCCCCCTCGCCCGGCGCGGAGACGATCGCCTCGCTCAGCGGCAGCCCGCCATCGTCGGGCGGGTCGGAGGTGTCGAAGCTGACGCCCTCGACGCCGTCGCGAGCGGCGCGCATGAAGGCGGCGAAGCCGCCATCGGGGGTGTGGAGGTTGAGGAAGCGCACCTCGGCCCCGCTCTCGTTGAGGAACGTGTGGATCACGCTCGGCGGCGCGGCGACCAGGCCGCCCGCCCCAACCGCGATCCGCTCGCGATCGGGGCCGAGGATGAAGCCGAGCTCGCCATCGAGCACGTAGAAGGCATCGGTGTGCTCGTGGTGGACGTGCGGGTCGGGCCCGCGCTGGCCGGGCCCGAGGCGGTAGTAGGTCACGGTGAGCTCGTCCTGCGCGGTGAGCATCACCGCCTCGCGGTCCTCGCGGGCGGTGACCGTCTCGCCATTGGCGCGGCCGACGAGCACGCCGGCCGGGTCTTCCGTGTCCTGCACCACGTCCCCATCCTTATCGATCGCCTCGCCCGGCGACGGCAGCTTCTCGAGCCGCATCGAACCCCCCGCACAGGGGGTCAACGCGCGGCTACGTTGTCCGAGGATCTGCACGACCGAAAGGAGCTGCGATGTTGAGCGAGGCACGGGTCGCGAGCCGCCTCCCCGCCCAGGACCTCGGGCGGGCGCGGGCGTTCTATGCGGAGAAGCTGGGCCTGGAGCCGGCCGAGGAGCGGCCGGGCGGCCTGCGCTACGTCTGCGCCGGCGGCGAGTTCGCCCTCTTCGAGTCGGCCGGCTCGGCGAGCGGCGACCACACCCAGATGGGCTGGGAGGTCGAGGACGTCGAGGCGACGGTGGCCGAGCTGCGGGCGCGCGGTGTGGTGTTCGAGGAGTACGACCTCCCCGGGCTGAGGACGGTCGGGGGGATCGCCGAGATCGAGGGCAACTACCCGAGCAAGGGTACCGGCGAGCGCGGCGCCTGGTTTCGCGACAGCGAGGGCAACATGCTCGGGATCGGCCAGCCGGTTCGCGGCTGACGGCCCGAATCGTCAGCCGAGTGAGATGACGCAGATCACGTCGCGCCGGCCAAGAGCGCCCGCATGCAGCGCCGGGCGCGGGCGCTCGCGCCGGGCTCCTCGAGCTGGATCGCCTGGCTGGCCGCCGAGGCGAGCGCGTAGAGCGCGAAGGCCGTATCCGCCGGCTCGGTGCCCGCGGGGAGGTCGCCGGCGTCGATCGCGGCGCGGACGTCGGCCGCCAGCTGCGCGTGCATCCGCCGCCGCGCGCCGGCGACCGCGTCGCGCAGGGGACCCGGGCGGGCGTCGAACTCGATCGTCGCCGTAGTCACGAAGCAGCCCCCGGGCAGCGCACGGCGGCGGTGATAGGCGAGCCAGCGGTCGATCAGCGCGGTCAGTCGCGGGAGCCCGGGCTCGCGGCCGGCGACCGGAAGCCAGACCTGGTCGGTGAAGTCCTCGACCGCCTGCTCGAAGGTCGCCACCTGGAGCTCCTGCTTGCTTCCGAACAGGCCATGGAGGCCGCTCTTGCTCATCGAGAGCTCGTCCGCGAGCCGCCCGATCGTCAGCCCGTCGAGGCCATCGATCGACGCGCGACGCATCGCGACCTCGAGGACCTCGGCGCGGGTGTCGGCGACGGCGGCGGCGGAGCGGCGGGGCATTGCGGGCGGCATGATACCGTACGAACGATCGTCCGGTAAATACAAGGAGGAACCCATGAAGGTGCGCTGGCTGGGCTGGGCGGGAGTCGAGCTCGAGCAGGACGGGGAGACGATGGTGATCGACCCGCTCGCCGATCCCGCTGGAGTGTTCGCCGCCCTCGGCGGCGCGGCCGGCGAGGTCGAGCTCCCCGTCGCCGCCGCCACCGGGAACGCGGTCGCCGGCCTCGTCACCCATCTGCACCGCGACCACACCGACGCCGGGGCGCTCGCCGCCGCGCTGGCGCCCGGCGCCGCCGTCCACCATCCGGTCGCGGCCGAGGACGGAAACCTCGCCCTCGCCCAGGCCGAGCACGAGCTCGGCGCCACCGGGCTCCGGCGGCGTGCCGTCGCCGCCTGGGAGTCGGACACGGTCGGGCCGTTCACCTGCACGGCGCTGCCCGCCGTCGACGGGCTCGGCGACCCGCAGGTCTCCTGGCTGATCGAGGCCGACGGTACGCGCGTCCTCCACCTCGGCGACACCGTCTTCCACGGCGCCTGGTGGCAGATGGCCCGCCGGGCGGGCCGCTTCGACGTCGTGTTCGCCCCGATCAACGGCGCCGTCGTCGACTTTCCCCACCAGCAGCCACCGAGCCCGCTGCCCGCGGCGATGGAACCCGAGCAGGCGGCGCTGGCCGGCGAGCTGCTCGGCGCCGGCGCCGTCGTGCCGATGCACTACGGCGGCTTCGCGTTCGAACCGCACTACCGGCCGATCGCCAACGCACGCGAGCGGTTCGAGCGCGCAGCGCGCGGGCGCCCCTACAGCGCGGCGGCGCCGGCCCCGGGCGAGGAGCTATCGCTCCCCGCCCGGGTCGGAAACTAGGCGCGGCCCTCGGCCGACCCGACCGCGGCCGGCTCGACGTCGAGCCGCGGCAGGATCCGCTCGAGCCAGTTCGGGATCCACCAGTTGCGACTGCCGAGCAGCTGCATCACGGCGGGCACGAGCACCATCCGGACGACCGTGGCGTCGAGGAAGATCGCCGAGGCGAGCCCGATCCCGAACAGCTTCAGGAAGACGTCGGGCGCGACGGTGAACGCGAGGAAGACGACCACCATGATCGCCGCCGCCGCGGTGATCACCCGAGCGGTCTTCGCGAGTCCGTCGGCGACCGCCCGGCTGGTGTTGCCGTCCTTGAGGTACTCCTCGCGGATCCGCGAGATCAGGAACACCTCGTAGTCCATCGACAGCCCGAAGAGGATCGCGAACATCATCACCGGCATGAACGGCGCCACCGGCACTTCGTGATCGATGCCGATCAGCCCGCCCAACCATCCGCCCTGAGCGACCAGGGTCATCACCCCGTAGGCGGCGCTGACCGAGAGCAGGTTCATGATCCCGGCCTTGAGCGAGATCAGCGGCGAGTGGAAGGCGACGAGCAGGAGCACGAACGAGAGCCCGACGACGCCGACGATGAACACCGGCATCCGGCCCGTGATGTATTCGCTCTGGTCGTCGAGCGCGGCGGTGACCCCGCCGACGTACGCGGTCGCCCCGGTGCCACCGAGCACGTCGGGCACGACGTCGTCACGTAGCCGCTTGACCAGTTCCTCGGTCTCCGCGTCCTGCGGAGACGTGGTCGGGATCACGTTGACGATCGCCGCCGTCCCCTCGTCGTTGACGAACGGGTCGGGGACGAAGGCGACGCCCTCGTCCTGGCGCGCCCGTGCCGCGAGCGCCTCGATCTCGGCCTCGCCGCCCTGATCGGTCAGCTCGGCCGCGATCACCAGCGGTCCGTTCGTGCCGGGGCCAAAGCCCTCGCTGATCAGGTCGTAGGCCTGGCGGGTCATCGTCTCCGGCGGGTCGTTGCCGGCGTCGGGGAAGCCGAGGCGCATGCCGAGGGCCGGCGCGGCGAGCGCCAGCAGCAGCAGGGTGGCGGCGATCGCGAACGGCCACGGCCGTCGCTGGACGACGTGGCTCCAGCGCGCCGCCGGCGACTCGCCGTTGCCCTCCTCCCTCAGGGTGCGGCCGAGGAACGGGATCCGCAGCCGGTCGACCCGGGGTCCGAGGTAGGAGAGCAGGGCCGGCAGCAGCGTGATCGCGGCGACCATCATCACGAGCACCGCGATCGAGGCCGAGATCGCGACCCCGTACATGTAGGGGAGGCCGGTCAGGCAGAGCCCGAGCACCGCGATCACCACCGTGGCGCCGGCGATGATCACGCTGCGCCCGGCGGTCGTGATCGCCTCGACGACCGCGTCGTGACGGTCCTTGCCCTCGTTCATCGCCGACCGGAAGCGGGTGAGGACGAGCAGCGCGTAGTCGATCCCCACCCCGATCCCGATCAACCCGGAGACCGCCGTCGTCCAGTCGGGGACGTCGACGATGTTGGCGAGCAGGGCGATCAGCCCGCCGGAGGAGATCCCGAGCCCGACGAGCGCGATCGCGAGCGGCAGGCCGGCGGCGACGACGGAGCCGAAGGCGATCAGGAGGACGATCGCGGCGCCGAGGAAGCCGATCCCCTCGGGGCTCGTCGCCTCCTGGGCCTGGTAGATCGGGTCCCCTCCGAGCTTGATCTCGAGCCCGTCGCCGCTGTGCTCCTCGGCCGCGGCGATCAGCTGCTCGCCCTGCTCCTTCTCCATCTCCCAGCCGGGGACGGTCAGCGGCAGGGTCGTGGTCGCGATCGTGCCGTCCTCGGAGACCCGGGTCGGGGTCGCCTGGGCGACGTTCTCGACCTGTGCGGCCTCGGCGAGGAAGGCGTCGACGCGCTCCTCGGCCGCGGGGCTGGTGGCGCCGGCCTCGTCCTTCCAGACGACGTAGACCTCCTGGCCCGAGTAACCGTCGAACTCGCGCTCGGTCAGGTCGGCGGCCGCCTTCGACTCCGAACCCGGGGTGTCGTAGTCGGCGTTGAACTCCCCGGCCAGCGAGCTGCCGAGCCCGATCGTGACGACCATCGCCGCGATCCACGCAAGCACGACCTTGCCGCGATGGCGATAGGTGATGTCGGCGAGGCGGGCGAGGCGGCGGGTCATACAGGTTCCTTTCTGGCGTCCTGGGCGCGTGATCTGATTGCGGCGGAAAAGTTAATGTTTGGTTAGAATCATTCGATTGCTAAATCATTCTTAGCAAAAATCGTTTTCGGTTGTAAGTTCACCCAGAGATGCCAGACGAGCCCGACATGTCGGTCGACCCGGACCGCCCCCCGCGCAGCGTCGGCTTCCTGATCTCGCAGCTCGGATTCGTCTCCTCGCGCGGCTTTCACGAGGCCCTGCGGCCGCTCGGCATCGACCCCAGGCAGTGGGCGCTGCTGCGCTACGTCGCCCAGTCGGAGGGCCGGTCACAGCAGGCGCTCGCCGAGCGCCTCGGGCTGCCGGCGAGCGGGATGGTCGCCCTGGTCGACGGGCTCGAGGACGCCGGCCTGCTGGAGCGCCGACCGGCGCCCACCGACCGCCGCGTCCGCGCCCTCTACCTGACGCCGAAGGGCAGTCAGACGCTGCAGCGGGCTGTCGAGGTGGCGATCGCCTACGAGGCTGAGCTCTGCTCGGGCCTGGAGGCGGCCGAGCGCGAGCAGCTGATCGACCTGCTGCAGAAGCTGCAGGCCGAGCGGGTACCGAAGCGCGGCGTGCACCCGGGGATCACCCAGGAACACCCGGCTGCGGCGTCCGACGGCTGACCCTCGGATCAGCGGCGTCGAGGCCGAGCACCCCCGCGGTCGCGCGGGCGGCGAGCAGCTCGTCGTGGGGTGCCTGCCCGGCGAGATCGATCACCGCTCCCTCGAGCGCTCCCAGGAACGCCAGCGCGACCGCCCTGGCGGGCGGGCCGGGCGGAATCGATCCGGCCCTGCGCCCGGCGTTGACCAGGCGGGCAATGCGCTTGACGCCCCCCTCGGATATCCGCTCGAGGCGTTCCCCGACCGGATGGTCCTGGCCGCTGAACTCGAGCCGCAGCGCGATCACGACGCGGGCGATGTCTCGCCGGCAGAAGACCGCGTGACCGCGCGCGATCGCGATCAGCTCGCCGACCGGATCGGGCGCTTGCCGAGCGGGGTCGCCGACCTCGCGTATCCACGAGTCGTAGACCCAGTCGATCACCGCCAGCGCCAGGTCCTCCTTGTCCTTGAACTGGTGATAGAGCGCGCCGCGGGTGTAGCCCGCCTCGCGGGCGACACCCTCCAGCCGGAGGTTCCCGTAGCCGTAGCGCGACAGCCCCCGGGCGGCCGACTCCAGTAACGCGCTACGCGAGCGGGCGCGCCGCTCAGCCTGCGTGGGTCGCGCGCGAGATGCCCGCGCTGTCGCAGGCGAGCCGCTCATCGGTCCACGCTGTCCCAATATACATACATGTACGTATGATACTGTGGGCATCGGATGAACGCGGACGCCGCCCAAGCCTGGTTGTCGGCATGAGCACGCCGGCCGAGACCGCGGGCGACGTGCGCCAGGTGGAGGTGCCGGCGGCGGCGCGCGAGCTCAGCACGCTCTCCCGGATCGACTACGAGGACGCGCACCGCGCCGAAACGCCCACCGCTCGGGACCGGACCGCCGAGGAATGGGCGCGATCGGTCCTCGAGGGGGCGTCGGCGAGCACGCGGGCCGCGCTGCGGTCGGGGTGGGCTTCGCTCGGCCTGCAACTCGGCTCGAGCGCGGACCCCGACCTGGTGCTCGGCTGGGATGTGCGGCGCAGCGATCCGGACTTCGCGCTGCTCGTGCCCGCCGGCGCACGCCTGGGACTGCTCGGCGAAGTGCTCGTGATGCGCGAACCGGACTCCGTGCTCGTGGCGACCTTCCTGCAGCTGAACAACCCGGCTGCGCGCGGCGTTTGGGCCGGGGTCGCACCCGGGCATCGGCAGGTCGTGCGGCGGCTGCTCGAGCAGGGCGTTCGCCGAGACGACGGACGCTCGCGCTAGGCGAGCGCGCGCTCGAGGTTGTCGAAGGCCCTGCCCCAACCGTCCTCGTGCGAGCGCACCGACTCCGCGTCCCAAAGATTGCTGTGGGTGAAGTGGACGGTGGTCGAACCGTCGTCCTCCTCGAAGTCGAGCTCGATCAGCTGCTCCCGCGAGGGGTCGCGGTCCCAGATCCAGGTGAAGGCGAGGCGCCGCGGCGGGTCGATCTCCGTGTACTCGCCGCCGCCGCCGTACTCGACGTCCTCATGAGGGTTCCGCATCACCACTCGCACCTCGCCGCCGACACGAAGGTCCACCTGGGCGTCGCTCGTCTCCCAATCGTGCTCGGCATGCCACCAGCGGCGGATCACGTCCTCGCTGGTCCAGGCGTCGAAGACCGCCTGCGCGGGCGCCCGGAAGGTGCGCCGCATCCGCAGGGTGAGCTTGTCGGTCATCCCCCGTGCTCCCGTCGGCGTCGCACGCGCACCATTATCCAGGCGCGAGCGACGAGCAGGCCGGTGCCGGCGCCCGCGGCCGACGGGAGCAGCTCCTCCAGCGGGACGCCCCCGATGTGAGCGATCACGCGGCCCCTTCGTACTCGTCATGGCGCCGCCACCACCCGTACGGCGGGGTCTGCGGATAACCGTCCGGCGAGTCCTCCCACTCCTCCTGGCGGCCGAGGGCGGTGATGTCCAGGTAGCTCCACGTGCTCCCCATCGCCTCGTCGCCACGGCTGTCGATGAAGTAGGTGCGGAAGACCCGATCGCCGTCGCGGAAGAAGGCGTTGGTTCCGTGCCACTCGCGGACCCCGAAGTCGGTGTCGAAGTCGTCGGTGATCGTGTACCAGGGCAGCTCCCATCCCATGCGCGCCTTCAGCCGCTCGATCTCGGGCTGCGGCGCGCGGGAGACGAACGCGAGCGTGGTCTCGCGGGCGTTCAGATGGGCGGGATGGGCGACCTGGTCGGCGACCATCGAGCACCCGGGACAGCCCTTCTCCGGCCAGCCGTCGACGTCGGGATCGAAGAAGAAGCGATAGACGACCAGCTGGCGGCGGTCGTCGAACAGGTCGACCAGCCTCGCCGGTCCGTTGGGGCCCTCGAACGCGTACTCCTTCTCCACCTCCGTCCACGGCATCCGGCGCCGCTCGGCGGCGAGCGCGTCGCGGGCCCGGGTCAGCTCCTTCTCCTTCACCAGCATCTCGTCACGCGCGGCCTGCCACTCCTGCGGCGAGACGATCGGGGGGGTCTTCATTTCCGCGATTCCTCCTTCAGGTAGTCGTCGACGACGTCGAACATGCGCGCCCACATCGCGCGCTGGCGCTCCATCCAGGCGACCGCTTCGCCAAGCGTGTCCGGCTCGAGCGAGAGCCGGTGCGTCCGGCCATCGACCACCCGGTTCACGACGCCGGTCTCCTCCAGCACCTTCAGGTGCTTGGAGATCGCCGGCTTCGAGACGCCGAAGCCGCTCGTCGCCTCGCCGACCGTCGCCGGGCCGGCGGCGAGCCGCTCGACGATCCCGCGACGGATCGGGTGCGAGAGTGCCTTGAACGGATCGTTAACCATTAAGTTAACAGTAGCATCATCCGCACGCGACGGCCCGGCAGCCGAGATCAGCGTCGCGGCCCGGTCGTCAGCCGGCCGGGGCCGGATCCGCAGCCGCACGGGTCAGGGCGCGGCGGCGCTCCCACCAGGCCCAGGCCGCCATCACGGCGCCCGCGTAGAGCCAGCCGAGCAGCACGTCGAAGAAGTAGTGCTCACCGGTCGCGATCAGGGTCAGCCCCATCGCCAGCGGATAGAGCACCAGCAGCGGCCGCAGCCACGGGCGCACGCGGCCCCACAGGAACATGACCACCAGCGCGGTGATCGCGGCGTGCAGCGAGGGGACGGCGGCGACCAGGTTGACGCTCGCCTGCCCCTTCGAGAACAGCCCCGCGGTTCCGCCCCCGATCACCTGCCAGCCCTCCGTGGTCGTGCGATGGACCTCGTCGAGCAAACCGGTCTCTGCGGCCAGCCACGGCGGCGCCGCCGGGAACAGGATGTAGGTAGCGAGCCCGGCGAGGACGAGGGTCACCAGGCGCCTCGTGAAGCGCAGGAAGGCAAGCCGGTCGCGAATCCACAGCGCGCCGGCAAGCGCGAACGGGGCGATGAAGTAGGAGGTGTAGACGAGCGTGAAGGCGACGTCCCAGCCGTTGACGACCTCGGGCGCGTTGAGGTTCGCCTGCAGCCATTCGGTCGGCGTCTCGCCGACGAACAGGAACCGGTCGAAGTCGATCATCGTCTGCGCGTGGACCTCGATGCCGAGCGAGTCGGCCGCGCCGCGGGTGAAGTCGTAGGCGGCGAGCACGACGACGATCGGCAGCCAGTCGACGAACAGCTGCAGGATCTGGCGCGGGGGCCGGCCGAGCGAGGCGCAGGCCAGCGCACCGCAGGTCCAGATGATCACCAGCTCGCGCTGGGTGGGGATCCCGTAGTGGGCACTCCACGCACCCAGCGCGACGAAGTAGACGCCGAGCGCGCATCGCCGCACCGCCACCCAGTGCGGGAAGCGAAAGGCGGCTACCTGTTCTGCCCCGAGGTGTCCGTACTCCGTCGCGGTCACCGCCGCTAAATCTATGCGCAAAGCGGAAGCCCGCCAAGGCGGCGGGCTTCGTGAACCGATTCGGCCAGGCTAATCGGGAGCGATGTTCTGGTTCAGCCGGAACAGGTTGTCGGGGTCCCACGAGCGCTTCAGCTCGACGAGCCGCGCGTATTTCTCCTCGCCGTAGCCCTCGCGCAGGCGAGCGGCGCTCTCGTCGGCGGCGATGAAGTTCGGAAACGCCGCCGTGCCGAGCCCGAACGGGCGCATCGCTTCGGCGAGCCCCCGCGTCCATGCGACGTTGTCGTCGTCCTCGGCCGGGTCCATCCACATCGTCAGGCAGAAGTAGGCCCAGGGCACGTCGGGGACGGTGAGCGCGAGCGCGTCGCCGTCCATCCGGCTCACCGCGCCGCCCATCGGCGCGAGGATCACCTGGCCGAACGGGGCGGGCAGCGTCTCCGCGTGTTCGAGCACCGTCTCGATCGCATCGTCGGGCAGCTCCCGCAGCCAGTCGATCTTGAAGTACTCGCGAATCCCCGTCGGGTTCCCGGCGTCCAGCATCTGCTGCAGCGCGGCGTAGGGCATCGGCCCCACCAGGTCGGCGGCCGGCGTGATCGCCTCGCGCAGCGGCCGCAGCGCCTCGACCCCGTCCTCCTGCGGGCCGACGTAGCAGTAGACGATCCCCACCGCCGGCAGGCCTCGCAGGTCCTCGGGAACGAACTCCTCGGGCGGCGCGGTGATCAGCGCCAGGCCTCCGCACACCTGATCCGGCGCCTGGGCGATGAAGTCGCGGTACAGGGGGATGAGGTCGCGCGCCTGGGCGCGCGGGTAGAGCATCATGCCCGCGGTCAGGATCGGCCCGACCGGATGGAGGCCGAACTCGAACTCGGTGACGACGCCGAAGTTGCCACCCCCGCCGCGCAGCCCCCAGAGCAGGTCCGCGTTCTCCTCCGCGCTCGCGGTGACGACGCTGCCGTCGGCGGTCACGACCTCGGCCGAGAGCAGGCTCGCGCAGGTCACCCCGTAGACGCGCTCGAGCCACCCGCTGCCGCTGCCGAGCGCGAGGCCGGCGACACCGGTGTCGGAGACGCGGCCCCCGGTGACCGCGAGTCCGTGCTCCTGCGTCGCGGCGTCGAGGTCCACCCACTTGGCGCCCCCCTGAACGCGCGCGGTGCGCGCTTCCGGATCGACCACGACCCGCTTCATCGGCTGGAGGTCGATGACGATGCCCCCGTCGCAGCTGCTGTAACCGGGGGTCGAGTGGGCTCCGCCGCGGACCGCGATCAGCAGCCCGCTCTCGCGGGCGAAGTTCACCGCCGTGACCACGTCCGCGGTCGACTTGCAGGAGACGATCAGCGCCGGACGGCGGTCGATCCTGCCGTTCCAGACCTTCCGAGCCTGCTCGTAGGACTGGTCGTCCGGACCGATCACCTCACCGTCCACGGTCGAGCGAAGTCGCTCGATCGTCCCGTCATCGACTGCCACCTGGCTCATTCGCACTCCTTCACGTCGAGGTCGGACTCCACGCTCCGGCCGGGTCCGCCAAATCTAACCGGGCTCGGCGTCCGGGCCTAGTCGCCGGTGCCGAACTTGCGCGAGTAGGGCACCGCTCCGTCCTCGCGGACGAGGCTCAGCTCGAGCGTCGCCCGGCGTCCGGCGCCCCGGACCTCGAGCAGGGTGAAGTGGCATTCGTCACCGGCGTACCTGACGCCGGGTCGGCCGCGGAGCTCGTCGGCCGCGAGCGGGTCGACGAGGGTGATGTCGTTCGGCTTCGGGATCCCGATCGGCGCCGCGCGCGCCTCGAAGCCGTCGTCGGCCTCGTAGATGCCGGTCAGGTGCGTGTCGCCGGTCAGGAACAGCGTCGTCCCGCCGACCCGGCGCCGGACGTGGTCACAGATCAGCTCGCGCTCGGCCGCGAACCCCGTCGCCCAGTTCCCGTCGCGGGCGTTGGCGGGCATGAACACGGTGCACGGGGAGCAGACGATCTTGAACCGCGCCGTCGAGGCGGCGAGCGTCCGCAGCAGCCAGCTGCGCTGGCGGGCGCCCAGCAGCGTCTTTGCCCCCGAGTCGGGAAGGGCCGGGTCGCTCTTGAAGAGGCGCTGGTCCAGCACCCAGACCTCCGCGGCCCCCGCGGGGAAGCGGTAGAACGCGCGCCTGTTCATCAGCGCCCGCCAGGGACCGAGCGCCCAGGGAAAGCGCGGGATGCTGGTCGAGTTGGCGTCCTGGAAGCCGTAGTCGTGGTCGTCGCGCTGGGGCGCGAACGCGGCCCGGCCGAGGACGTCCGCGAGCAGAGGGTTGGCAAGGAAGTCGCGCCAGATCCCCGCGTACCCGCTGATCGTCTGGGCGAGCGGGCCGTGGGTGTCCGGATAGTTGAGATCGCCCTGCCAGACGAGGACGTCGGGACGAGACCGGGCGAGGTGGCCGAAGATCGGCCCGAACTGGGCGCCGCAGGCCGCCACCGCAATCCGGAGCGGCCGCCCCTCTCCCGGCCGCGGCGGGACGCGGAAGCTGCGCACCGGCCCGGTCGCGCTGCGCCCGCCGCGGGTCACGTGGGCACGCCAGTGGACCCGGCGCCCCGGCTCGAGGCCGCGGACGGCTCGAGTCGCGGCGTGAAACGGGCCCGTGCGACCGAGCGGCACGGTCCACGAGCGCTCGAAGCCGGGCGTGTGGGAGAGCTCGATCGCGACCCGCGCGGCGACATCGGCGGCGACGTGGAGGCGGGCCCCGCCGGCGATCGGCGCTCCGGTGGTCGCGGCGACGACCGCGGGCCGGGTTCGCCGGGGGCGCTCGCGCGAGCTGACCGCGATCGTCGCGAACCCTGCCGTCGACCGCCTCCTGATCTCCGCGACCACGGCCTCGCCGACCTCGGTCGCCATGAACGCCTGGCCCTCCTGGACGGCCCACGGCAGCAGGTGCACGTTGCCGAGCGCCGGCAGGACCGGGTTGGGGTCGCTCGGAAACAGGGTCTGCGAGGTGGCGAGGACGCCGGGGTCGCCCGCGCGCTGGACCGCCGGCGTGGCATCGGTCGCGCGCGCCGTGAACGACGCTCCGGCGGCGTCGCGAAGCTCGGCTCGAAGCGCGGTCGGAGCGCCGCCGAGGGCCTCGAGCGTCAGGGCGATCGGCGCCACGGCCACGGGGACGGGCACCGACGCGAGCTCGCGCAGCTCCGCCCCCTCGCGGACCAGCACGAGCAATGCTCGACGCTCGCTGTCGTAGACCGCGGCGTAGTACGAGCGCGGCCCGTTGCGACGGAGCACGACGCCCGGCGCGGCACCGACGCGGGTGATCGCCGCGGTGATCTCGGCGTCGCGCAGGCGGCAGTCGACCGCGAACGCCACGGGCCTCGGGTCGTTGGGGAACACGTCGGACCCCGCCTCCAGCACCCCCTCGCCCGCCTCGGTCCGCAGGTTCGCGACGCCCACCGTGCGCCAGCCCCCTCCCCATCCCGGCCCGTCGGCGCGACGGGCGAAGTCGAGCTCGCGCACGGGGCCCGGCGCTCCCCCTCCCAGCGCACGCGCGGCCCCCCGGTCGGCCGCGAGCGCCGCCCCCGCCGCGGCCCCGGCCGCGAGGAGCTGGCGACGGCTCAGACCACCCTGCGGCGTCACTATCGCCCCCCTCCGACCATCGGCGAGCGAGGCTAACAAGGGCCGCCCGCGGGCGCGCCTGCTCAACCGCCGCCGATCGTGAGCGCGCCCGGACCGGTGATCTCGAGCTCGGCGCCGAGCGGGTCGGACTCGAGCAGGGCGGCCCTGACGTCTTCGTCGGTGCTGCGGACGATGGCGCGAACGCCGTCCGGAGCCAGGGCGCTGACGATCGCCGCCTCCGGCGACCGATCGCGGTTGTGGGCGACGGTGTACGCCTCGAGCGTCGCCGGGCCCGTGTAGTCGGCGTTCGCCGCGCGCGCACCGTCCTCCGGGCCGGCGGCAATCCGGCGGAAGGGCCGCGGCGGCGGCTCGCCCGAGTAGACGCCGACCGCGTGCTTGGTCATGTACCAGCCGACCGCGCTTGCCAGGCCCAGCGCCTCGGGCTCGTCGCGGAGGCGGCGTGTGAGCGTGGCGATCGCGTGCGTCGAGTAGCCGTTGCCGGGGCCGCCCGCGAACGTCAGCCCGCCGGTCACGGTCAGGGGGCGGGACGGGTCGTCGAGCGGCAGGCCGAGCTCGGCCGCCGCGATCTCGACCGCGACGGGGAAGCAGGAGTAGACGTCCACGTGGGCGAGGTCGTCGATCGCGACGCGGGCATGCTCGAGCGCGGCGCGGCCGGCCGCGCCGAGTGCCGGCGATGCGCCGAGCTCGGGGCGCTCGGAGACCAGCCATTGCTCGTGCGCCTCGGCGCCGGCCCAGGGGAAGACCCAGCGCTCCTCCGGCACGCCCGACCCGCGCGCCGCCGCGGCGCTGCAGAGAACCAGCGCCGCCGCTTGGTCGACGTAGATGTTGGCCGTGAGCAGCTTCGTGTAGGGGGTGGAGACGATCCGGTTCACGGGCGTGGGAGTGGCGATCTCCTCGGCCGAGTGGAGGCGCGGCAGCCAGGCGTGGGGGTTCGCGGCGGCGACCTCGGAGAACCGCGACCAGAGCGCCGCGATCCGCTCGAGGTGGGACGGCGCGTCCCGGCCGGCGGCGGCGCGCAGCGCGGTCTCGAGCAGCGCGTAGACGTGGACCGGGGCCGCGAGTCCGGCCGCCGCCTCGCGATCGGAGACCGGGACCCGGTCGGTGCCGATGATCCGCGTCGGCGGCGGGCCGTCGGGCTCGGCCGGCCAGCCCGGGTCCTCGTTCGCGTCATGGGCCGCGCGGAGGCTCGCGAACGCCTCGGCGCCTGCGATCAGCGCGACCTCGAGCTCGCCGGCGGCGATCGCCTCCGCCGTGTCGTTGACGAGCAGCTGCGGGCCGTTGCCGCCGAAGGGGACGGTCTGCACGGTCTCGCGCGGCTCCGCTCCGACCTCGGCGGCCAGCAGCGCCGCGAGGTCGCGGAAGCTGTGACAGGTGCTGGCGAGGGCGCGAATCGAGTCCGCCCGGCGCAGCAGCCGGTCGCCGGTGCCCGTGTCCTCGCCCGCGAGACGGAGCGCCTCCGCCGCGAGCGAGGCGGGGTGCCGGTACTCGGCCCCGGCCTCGCGATGGCGACTCACCTGGCCGGCGCCGACGATCACCGGCGTCCGCGGATCGATCGTGCTCACAGCGGCAGCGTTTCAGGCAGTCGAGAACGTTTCGACGACCGCGCGCACGGCATCCTCGCCCCGGAAGGCCGGCGGCCAGAGCAGGGCGCGCTCGTAGACGCCGTCCCACCGCTCGGCGAAGCGCTCGCGGACCTCGTCGGGGGTGCCGGCGAGGACGATCGTGTCGATCATCTCGTCGGTGACGGCGGCGGCCATGCCCTCGAAGTCGCCGGCGGCCCAGGCAGCCCGGATCGCGTCGGCCTCGTCCTCGAAGCCACTCGACTCGTGGGTGGCGCGGTAGGTCTTGACGGTCGAGTTGAAGGCGATGATCGCGGCGGCGTCGCCGCGGGCGGCGTCGCGGTCCGCTCCGACGGAGCAGGTGATGTAGCCGGCGATCGGCGGCGGCGTCTCGCGGCCGGCGCGCGCCGCACCCCTGGCGAGCGCCGGGCGGACGACGTCGCGCACGTACTCCGGCGTGAACAGTGGATGGCCGATCAGGCCGTCGGCGACGGCGCCCGCCGCCTCGACCATGCGCGCGTTGACGCCCGCCATGTAGATCGGGGTGTCGACCCGAAACGGTTCGCGCGGCGGGGCGGTCGGCTGGACGCGGAGACGGTAGAAGCGCCCGTCATGCTCGATCGGCCCCTCGTGCAGCCGCCACAGCCGTCGCAGGAGCGGCACGAGCTCCTCCATCCGGCTCGCCGGGTGCTCGCCGTCGAGGCCGTGCCAGTCCTGCTGCATCCTCCGGGTCCCGGTGCCGAGCCCGAGCGTCAGGCGCCCGCCCGAGAGCTCGTCGAGGTCGCGGGCCTCGGCGGCGAGGACGAGCGGCGTGCGGCCGAACGCGTAGGCGATCGCGCTGCCGAGCTCGATCGTGCTCGTCGCCTGCGCCATCGCCGCGAGGCCGACCGTCGCCGAGCGGTCGTAGAACTCGGTCGCCCAGACCGAAGCGAAGCCCGCCGCCTCGGCGAGCCTCGCCGCCGCCGCGAGCTCCGGCGGCCCGCCCGAGCTGGTGACCAGCGAGATCTGGGTCTTCGCGGTCATTGCCAGACGTACGAATAACAGCTGTGAGGTGACCACGCACGAGGACCCCCTGCCTCGCAGGAGGTCCCGGTGCGGGTCGCCTGACCGCGATCAGCTGAGCTCGACGACCATCAGCCGGTTGCCCTCCGGGTCGCTGAACCAGAACAGCGGCGGCACCGGATCGCCCATCCGACTGACCTCGGCGTCGACCTCGACCTCGCGCGCTGCAAGCTGCGCGCGGTAGGCCTCGATGTCGTCGGTCTGCAGGGTGATCCCGGTCTCCTTGCCGCCCGCGTCGCCGCCGGGGCCGGGCGGGCAGAGCGCGATCGGCGTCTCGACCTCCGCCGGGGCGACCTCGATCCAGCGGTCGCCGTTGCCGAACGGGACGTCCGCCCGCTTCTCGAGCCCGAGGGTCTCGGTATAGAACGCGAGCATCCGGTCCTGATCGGCGACCGGGATGATCACGTTCGCCAGCCGGCTGATCGTCGTTGTGGTGGTGGTGGTCATGGTCTCCTCCTGGTGGTGAGCTTTCGGTCCTTTGACCGGGGCCCAAGGCGAAACTCATCGATGGAACACTGCGGCCATGAGCCGCCTGTCCCGCCGCGAGTTCCTGCGCCGGGCGGGCGGCGGTGCGGTTTCGGTGGGGCTCGCGTCGCCGCTCGGCTGGCTGGCGGGTTGCGGCGGGAGCGATGAGCCGCCGCCGGTCGCTCCCGACTGGGATCGGCTCGCGTCGCGGCTGAAGGGATCGGTCGTGCTCCCCGATCAGCGGTCGTTCCCCGCGGTGGCGCGCCCGTTGAACCGCCGCTACGAGGAGATCCGCGCCGCCGGGGTCGCGGTCTGCGCGGATGCCGGTGATGTCGCCGAGTCGGTCCGCTGGGCGCGTGAGAGCGAGCTGCCGATCGCGGTCCGCTCCGGCGGCCACAACTACGCCGGCTACTGCGCCGGGCGGGGACTGGTGATCAACCTCGGGCGGATGCGGCGAATCGGCTTCGATGACGTCGAGGGCACGATGACCGTCGAGCCCGGAGCGCGCAACACCGACGTCTACCGCGCCATGCACCCGCACGGCGTCGCGATCTCGGCCGGACGGTGCCCGACGGTTGCGGTCGGCGGCCTCACCCTCGGCGGCGGGATCGGGTTCAGCTCCCGCAAGCTCGGCCTCACCTGCGACTCGTTGCTGGGCGCCGAGGTCGTCGACGCGGAGGGCAGGCTGATCGACGCCAACGAGGACGACAACGCCGATTTGTTCTGGGGCCTGCGCGGCGCCGGCGGCGGCAACTTCGCAATCAGCACCGGCTTTCGCTTCCGCACCCATCCGATCGGCGACGTGACCCTTTACGACATCGCCTGGGAGTGGAAGGACGCTGCTCCCGTGACCGCGGCGTTGCTCGACCTGATCGCCGGCGCACCGGACGAGCTATCGGTGCGGCTCGGCGCGGGCAGGGCCGGCACACCGGCCACCGGCCGTGGCGGACCGCCGGCGTTCAGCGCCCTCGGTCAGTACTTCGGCCCCAAGGACGAGTTGATCGCGCTGCTCGACCCGGCGCTGACCGCGGCGAAGCCGACCAAGAGCCTGATCGAAGAGCAGACCTTCTGGCAGGCGAAGAGCTACCTGTACCAGACCACGCCCCGGGAGTTCTGGGGGACGAAATCGAGCTACCTCGACCGCCCGCTGTCGGACGCCGGGATCGACACCCTGCTGCGGCAGGTCGAGCACCTGCCGGGGAGCAGCAACCCCGAGGGTGGCGGGTTCGCGATCTTCGCCTCGGGCGGGGCGATCAACCGCGTCCCGGCCGAGGCGACCGCGTTCGTCCATCGCAACGCCCTCGCCCTGATGGCGAGCGAGGTCACCTGGACCGCAGGAGACGACGAGCCGACCGTGCGCGCCAACCTCGACTGGCTCGACGAACTCGCCACGGCGATGCGCCCCCACGTCTCCTCGTTCGCCTACCAGAACTTCATCGACCGCACCCAGCCGGACTGGGAGCACGCCTACTACGGCGCCAACCTCGAGCGGCTCACCAAGCTCAAACGCGCCTACGACCCCGACGACGTGTTCAGCTTCGAGCAGAGCATCCCGCTCGGCCGGGGTTGACTTCTCCCGGCCGGCGTGGGACGGTTGCGGGGCGCGTCGAGCTCTGACCGGGGGGATGGAATGCGCATGCGATTGCTGACAGCTGGGTGGTGTGTCGTGGTGGGGCTCTGCCTTGCGGCTGCACCCGCGTTCGCGCAGACAATCCAGGGCGCCGCATCGGCGGCGCCCGAGGAGACGTACCCGACCCTCGACCGGACGACCACGAGGGCGCCCGCAGCCGACTTCGCCGGCCTCCGGGAGGTTGCGGAGGACGAGGGCCGCGTCCGGGCGATCGTCGGGCTCCGGGTCGCGTTCACGCCCGAGGGGGCGCTGTCCGAGACGCGCCGCGACGCCCAGCACGGCGCGATCGCCGACGCCACCGAGACCGTTCGCGACACGCTGCACGGGACGCCGCATCAGGTGATCCACACCTACCGCATCCTCCCCTTCATCGCCGTCGAGCTCTCGCCGGCGGCGCTCGACAAGCTCGAGGCGGCGGGGGTCGCCGCCACCATCTCCGAGGACGTCGCCCGCGCGCCGACGCTTGCCTCGAGCACCGGCATCGTCGAGGCCAAGGAATCCTGGAGCGTCGGCCGCGCCGGCACCGACTGGGCGGTCGCGGTCCTCGACACCGGCGTGCAGAAGACCCACCCCTTCCTCCAGCAGAGCGCGACCACGTCCAAGGTGCTCTCGGAGGCCTGCTACTCCGGCGGGGGCGACTGTCCCGGCGGCACGACCTCGAGCACCGCCGCCGGCTCGGGCGCGCCCTGCACCTACGCGCCCGACGCCTGCCGGCACGGGACCCATGTCGCCGGGATCGCCGCCGGCAAGGGGAGCACGTTCTCGGGGGTCGCCCGCGGCGGACGCCTGATCTCGATCAAGGTCTTCTCGCGCTTCGACGGTCCGACGGACTGCGGCCCGGGCGAGGACCCATGCGCGCTGTCGTTCGACTCCGACCAGCTCGCGGGACTGCAGCGGGTCTTCGCCCTCCGCAACACCTTCGACATCGCGGCCGCCAACCTGAGCCTGGGCGGCGGCTCGTTCACTTCAACCTGCGACAGCAACCCGCTGAAGCCGGCGATCGACAACCTGAGGTCGGCCAAGATCGCGACCGTGATCTCGTCCGGCAACGACGGCTTCGGCAACGCGGTCAACGCCCCCGGGTGCATCTCGACCGCGATCACGGTGGGGGCAACGGACGACAACGACACGGTCGCGACGTTCTCGAACTCGAGCACCGTCGTCGACCTGTTTGCGCCTGGCGTGTCGATCGACTCCTCGGTTCCCACGGGCACCGGGCCCGGCGGCACCGACTTCGACAATTTCGACGGCACCTCGATGGCCGCCCCGCACGTGGCCGGGGCCTGGGCGATCGCGCGCCAGGTGAGTCCGACGTCGACCGTGACCCAGGTCGAGGATGCGCTCGACGCGACCGGTAAGCCGGTCACGGACGCGCTCGCCAACCCGCAGATCACCCGCGATCGGATCCGCGTCTTCTCGGCCGCCGCGAACCTCCGCCACACCGGGTTCCGGGTCAGCGAGACCTGGGGACCGTCGCCGGGCCTCAGCATCGCCTCCGACGGCGTCGGCCTCGCGCGGCGAACCAGCGGCACCCCGAACCCGACGACCCCGCCGATCAACGCCTCCTTCACCCTCACGGGGATCCCCGTCGGGGCGCGGATCCGGCGCGCGTACGTCGTCTACCAGACGATCGGCGCCGCCGATCCCAGCTTCCGCTTCGAGGGCGTCGATCGGACCGCGACCCTGGTCGGCGGCTCGGGCCAACACACCTGCTGGGCCACGAACGACGGCGGCGCCTACCGCACCTACCGGTACGTGGTCCCGTCGGGAGTGGTCACCGGCAACGGCGCCTACACGATCGGCCGCATCGGGGGCACGAACACGATCAACGGCCGCAGCGACGGCCAGGGGGCGTCGCTGGTGGTCGTCTGGGACTTCCCGGGCAGCGACCGGAGCGGGCGCGCCTACCTTCGCTTCGGCGGCATGACCGCGCGCCCTGGAGGCGCGGCGATGAGCCACACCTTCACCGGCCTCACGATCCCGAGCGGGACGGTCAATCGCCGCCTCCACGTCGGGATCGGCGACGGCGAGACGTTCAACGATCCCGCGATGCTGTTCCAGGGCAGCGCGATCACGCCCGCCAACTTCTGGTCCGGCTCGGAGGGCAACTACTGGGACGACGCCCCGATCGCGCTTCCCGTCGGGGCGCTGCCGGCCGGGGCCACCACGCGCACCAACAGCCAGGCGGCCGGCAGCGAGTGCCTGACCTGGGCCTACGCGGGACTCACCTACCAGAACTAGCTCGAATCCGGCATCAGCAGGCGGAGGTGGAAGTCGGCCATCTCGACCAGATCGTCGACCTCGAGCGCCTCGTCGACGGCGTGCGCGGCGCTCAGGTAGGCGCCGACGTCGCCGAACAGGACCGGGGCGAAGCCGTAGGCCACCGTCCCCCATGCCTGGCGGACCCAGTGCGAGTCGGTGAACCCGGCCGAGAGCAGGGGCAGCAGCTCGGCCCCGGGCACGCGCTCGGCCACGTAGTCGGCGAGCGCGGCGTAGAGCGGCGTGTCGATCGGCGACTCGGTGCCGCCTTCGAGCGGCTCGAGCAGCTCGAGGTCGTAATCGAGGTCGTCGCCGAGGGCGCGAGCGATGTGGTCGGCGATGTCGTCGAACGTCTGGCCGGGGAGCGTGCGGCAGTCGCAGATCACGTCGGCGAACGGGGGCACCACGTTCGGAGGCTCGTCGGCGCGCAGGCCGGTCGGGGTCACGGTCATCCTGGTCACGGCCGGGATCTCGAGCGCCAGCGCCGGGTGCTGGGTCGCCGCCCAGGCGACCGCCTCCTCCGGGCTCGCCTCCGGCGCCCCGATCGCCCGCAGCGTGGCGGCGACGGCGGGCACCAGCTGCGGCGGCGCCTCGTAGGCGAGCAGCCGCTCGACCGCGGTGGCCGCGTGGCCGACCGCGTTGTCGGCGCGGTCGGAGACCGACGCGTGGCCGGCGACGCCCCGGACGCGTACCCGCAGCGCCGTGACCTGCTTCTCGCCGACCGAGACGGTGACCACGCGGCGCCCGCCGGCGAGCTCGAGCAGCACTCCCCCGCCCTCGTTGATCGCGAAGTCGCAACGCAGGTCGGGGCGCTCGCGAGCCAGCCACTCGAGCCCGACGCCGGCGGTGTTGCGCTCCTCGTCGGCCTCGGCGATCAGGACCACGTCGCCGTCCGGACGCACGCCGCTGCGGGCGAGCGCCGCCACGGCGACCACGCGCGCGGCGAGCTCGTTCTTCATGTCGACGGCCCCGCGCCCGATCAGCCGCCCGTCGGCCAGCGTGCCCGCGAACGGCGGCACGCTCCAGCCGTCGCCCGAGGCGGGAACGACGTCGGTGTGGGCGAGCAGCATCAGCGACGGGCCGCGACCGCTGCCCGGGATCCGCGCGACCACGTTGAGGCGCTCGGGATCCGGGCCGACGAGCTCGCAGTCGACGCCCGCGGCCCGGAGATGGCCGGCGACGAGCTCCGCGGCAGGGGTCTCGTTACCGGGCGGGTTGGAGGTGTCGACGCGGATCAACTCGCGGGCGAGCTCGACCACCTCGTCGCGCAGCTCGGAATCGATCATCGCCGCCCGATCATCGCGCAGGCGGGCGGGCGACGCTGCCGAGCGCCCCGAGCGCGATCCCGAGCACCGCGGACCCGATCGCCGCCACGCGCCAGATGCCCTCGATCGCCGCGGCCTGGTCCGTTCCGGAGGCGACGAGGCCCTCGATGATCGCGGTCACGATCGCCACCGAGAGCCCGGCGACCCCGATCACGATCGCCAGCGTCACCCCCGAGGCGGCGCCGGCCTGCTCGGTGGGCACGACGGTCTGGGTCCCGACCGAGGCCAGCGACCAGCACAGGCCGTAGCCGAGCCCGAAGACCAGCAGGAGGGGCACGTAGACCGCGTAGGCGGTGTCGAACGAGATCGCCAGCAGGGCGGCCGCGCCGATCAGCATCGAGGTGGCCATCAGCCGCGGGATCTGGAAGCGTTCGCCGAGCCGACCCGAGAGCGGGCCGGCGATCGCCGTGGTCACCGACGCCGCCAGGTACACGGCACCAGCCTCGATCGGACTCAGGTCGCGCACCTGCTGCAGGTAGATCGCCGAGGTGAACGTGGTGATCACGAACGCCGTGTTGCCGACCATCCCGAGCAGGGTGACGACGACGTAGGGAAGATTGCGAAACAGGGACAGGTCGACGAGCGGAAAGCGCACTCGGCCCTCGATCGCGACGAACGCGGCCAGCAACCCCAGCCCGCCGAGAATCGGGCCGAGCACCCCCGGCGCGCCCCAGCCCTCGTCCCCGCCCGCGTCCACCCCGTAGGTGATCGCCCCGATCCCGATCGCCACCGCCGCGAGGCCGGCGAAGTCGATTCGCGGCGGCACCGTTTCGTCGCGTGATTCCCGGATCCCCCGGAGCGCGACCGCGATCGCCGCGATCCCCAGCGGCACGTTGACGAGGAAGACGGCCCGCCAGCTGATCACCTCGGTGAAAAAGCCGCCGAAGAACGGCCCGACCGCGACCGCGACCGCCGCGAGCCCGTAGAGGTTCCCGATCGCGCGCTTGCGCCGGTCCGCCGGATAGGCGTTGGTGACCACGGCGACGCAGAGCGGGAAGATGATCGCGGCGCCGAGCCCCTGGACGACCCGGAACGCGATCACGAGCTCCGCCGAGTCGACCAGGCCGCAGATCGTCGACGCGCCGGCGAAGACGACAAGGCCGAAGACCAGCGTCCGGCGACGGCCGAGGATGTCGCCGAGCCGCCCGCCCGGGATCAGGAACGCGCCGAGCGCGAGCATGTAGCCCGAGATCACCCACTGCAGGTCGGTGGTCGAGACCCCGAGCTCGTCCGCCATCCCGGGCAGCGCCAGGTTGAGCGCGAAGAAGTCGAGGTCGACCAGGAAGAGGGCCATCGAGGCCGCGACCAGGGCGAGACCAGGTCGGGGCGTCACCGGCTAGAGGCGAGCGGCGGCGAGGCGGCGTACTTCCTGGACCGGGAACGCCTCCTGCATGCTCCCGTCGAGGCGCTCCGCCGGCCGCGCGGCGACGAGGCAGTTGTAGACCGCCTCGCGGGCGGCCTCGTAGGCGGCGGCGAAGTAGGGGTCGATCTCGTCGGTCGGCAGGCTCTGCTCCGACGAGGTCGCGAAGGCGAGCCCGATCTCGCCGGAGCCGTTCTGGGCGTAGGAGCCGGTGCGCGCGAGCCCCAACAGCGGCCGCAGCGCCAGGCGGCGCAGCTGGAGCGAGGAGAGTGGCGCGTCGGTGGCGCAGACGGCGATGCAGGAGCCGTGCGGGGTCGCCCTCGCCGAGGTCCCGGCGGCGGCCGGCTCGAGCAGGTCGAGGTAGTCGCGGTCGCCGAAGTTGCACAGCAGAAGCACCCCGACCCGATCCTCGCCGACCGACCGCGAGGCGGTCCCGATGCCGCCGGGAAAGCCGTAGCAGCTCATCCCGGTGCCGGCACCGACGCTGCCTTCCGCCACGTGCTCGCCGAGCGCGGTGGCCGCCCGCTCGACGTCGGCGCCCGACAGCGTGCGCGAGTCGGCCATCTCACCGTCGTCGCACTCGCCGACGATCGGGATCACGACGTTCTCAGGCCCGCGGCCCGAGGCGAGCACGGCGGCCTGGTAGACGGTGCCGACGGCGTGCGTCCCGCAGAGGTGGACGGGAGTGTCGATGATCCCCCACTCGTCGATCTCGAACTTGCCGGTCAGCTCGCCGAAGCCGTTGATCGTCGCGACGCCCGCCGGGGCCGGCAGCAGCGGCGGGGAGATCACCGTCACCCCGGTGCGCTCGCCGCTCTCCGCCTGCGCGTGCCCAACCCGCACTCCGGGCACGTCGGTGATCGAGTTACGAGGCCCCGGGGAATCCGGCCGACCGGCCCGCCGACCTCGCGCCAGCGCTCACCCATCGCCGGCGCCCAGCTTCGGGTCGTGAAGCAGGCAGGCCGCCTGCTGCCCGGCCGCGCCCGCATCGAGCAGCGGCGGGTCGATCCGGTCGCACGGCTCGAACCGCTTCGGGCACCGCGGGTGGAAGCGACATCCGGTCGGGACCGCGGTGGCGTCCGGCAGCTCTCCGGTGAGGAGCTCGCGCCGGCCGCCACCGCCGGGCGTCGGCACCGGGATCGCGCTCACGAGCGCCTGCGTGTAGGGATGCTGGGGGCGCTCGATCACGTCCACCGCCGTGCCCTGCTCGACCACGCGGCCGAGGTACATGACCACGATCCGGTCGCAGAGGGTCCAGGCGAGGCTGAGGTCATGCGTGATGAAGAGGAGCGCCAGCTCGCGTTGCCGTTGGAGCTCGAGCAACACGGCCAGGATCTGTGCCTGCACCGAGACGTCGAGCATCGAGACCGGCTCGTCGCAGATCAGGCCGTCGGGCTCGAGCACCAGCGCCGCGGCGATCGCCACGCGCTGGCGCTGGCCACCCGAGAGCTGGTGCGGGTAGCGCTCGGAGAAGCGCTCCGGATCCATCCCGACGTCCTCGAGCGCGCGCCGCACGCGCTCGTCGTGCTCGCCCTTGGCGACGCGCTGCACCCGCAGCGGCTCGGCGACGATCGTCCGGACCCGCTGACGCGGGTTGAGCGTCTGGTAGGGGTCCTGGAAGATCATCTGCAGGCGCCTGCGGAGCTCGTCCATGTTCCGCTTGCCGTTCGCGCCCTCGCCGTCGAGGGCCAGCTCGCCGGACGCGGGCTCGACCAGGCTCAGCATCGCCCGTGCCAGGGTCGACTTGCCGCAGCCGGATTCGCCGACGACGCCGAGGATCTCGCCCTTCCGCCACTCGAACGAGACCCCGTCCACCGCCCGGGTGACGGCGCGCTGCACCCGGAACTCCACGGCCAGGTCGCGGACCTCCATCAGGGTCTCAGCGTTCACTCGGCGACCTCGGAAGCGGTCACGGCGGGCGCGGTGATCGCGGGCCACTCGCTCCAGGGGGCGTAATGGCAGGCGGCCGCGTGTCCCGGGCCGACCTCGAGCAGGGCCGGATCGTCGAAGCAGCGCTCAGCCGCGTACGGGCAGCGGGGGCGGAAGCGACAGCCCTCGGGCGGCTCGCCCGGGTCGGGAGGGCCACCGGGGATCGGGGCCGCGAGCCCGCGCTTGCCGCCGATCGCCGGCAGCGTGTCCAGCAGGCGCTTGGTGTACGGATGCTGGGGGTTGGAGAAGACGGCGCTCACCGGCCCGAGCTCGACGATCCGCCCCGCGTACATGACCGCGATGCGGTCGCAGGTCTCGGCGAGCACGCCGAGGTCGTGCGAGATCAGGATCAGCGCCAGCCCGAGCTGTTCGCGCAGGCGCTCGAGCAGCTGCAGCACCTGGGCCTGCATGACCACGTCGAGCGCCGTCGTCGGCTCGTCGGCGATCACCAACGAGGGACGGCAGGCAAGGGCGAGGGCGATCATCATCCGCTGGCGCTGACCGCCGGAGAGCTGGTGGGCGTAGCGGTGGCCGAGCGCGGGCGTGAGGCCGACGGTCTCGAGCAGCTCGTCGATGCGGCCGCGCACCTCGTCCGAGCTCGCATGCGGCGCGTGGAGGCTGATCGCCTCCGCGAACTGGTCCTCGACCCGCTGCACGGGGTCGAGGGAGTTCATCGCGCCCTGGAAGACGAGCGAGATGTGACGCCAGCGGACGTAGCGCATCCCGGTCTCGGTCCGCCGGTCGAGGCGAATCGGCTCCGGCTCGGCCTCGACGTGCAGGGTCATCTCCCCCGACTGCTCCAGCCCGCCGGGCAGCAGCTTCATCAGCGCGAGCGCCGTGGTGGTCTTGCCGCACCCGGACTCGCCCGCGAGCCCGAGCGCCTCCCCGGGCTCGATCGCCAGGTCGACGCCGTCGACGATCGGCTTGCCGCCGGCGTGCACGTGCAGGTCCTTGACCTCGAGCAGCGCGCTCACGCGGGCACCTGCTCCTCGTCCAGCAGCCGCGGGTTGACGTACTCCTCGAAGAGGTAGCCGAGCACGGCGATCGAGAGCACCACCAGCGTGATGCAGAGGCCGGGCGGGATCACGTACCACCAGGCCTCGGCGCTCGGCGCGCCGGACGAGAACGCGTTCTCGAGCATCGTCCCCCACGAGATCTGGGTCGGATCGCCGAGGCCGAGGAAGGACAGCGCCGCCTCCGACAGGATCGCGACGGCGACGATCAGCACCGTGTTGGCGAAGATCAGCGGCAGCGCGTTGGGGAAGATGTGGGTGCGGAGGATGTACCAGTGGCTCGCGCCGAGGGCCCGGGCGCGTTCGACGAACGCCCGCTCGCGCAGCGTCAGCACCTGCGAGCGCACGATCCGCCCCGTCCCCGCCCAGGAGGTGATCCCGATCACCAGGATCAGCACGCCGAGCGAGGGGTTGAGGATCCGGGAGAGCACGACCATCAGCGGCAGCGTCGGGATGACCAGGAACCAGTTGTCGACCGCGTCGAGGATGCGGTCGGTCCAGCCGCCGAAGTAGCCGCTCAACAGGCCGACCGCCGCGCCGATGACGGCCGAGATGATCGCGGCGGCGAACCCGACGACGATCGAGACGCGCGCCCCGGCGAGCAGCTGGGAGAGCACGTCGGCGCCGCTCTCCGTCGTCCCCAGCAGATGCGAGCTGCTCGGCGGCTCGAGCACCTCGAGGCTCGATGCCTCTGGGTTGTACGGGGCGATCGCGCTGCCGAAGATCGCCATGAAGATGAACAGCCCGAGGGTCCCGAGCGAGATTCGTCCCCGCCAGGTGCCGAACAGCAGCTCTCGTGCGCGCGCGCCGGTCATGAGCGCGGGCCCCTCATCGCGTCTGCACCCGGGGATCGAGGACGAAGTACAGGCAGTCGGCGACCAGGTTGGCGAAGATCACGCCGATCGAGAAGACGAGGAAGGTCCCCTGCAGCACCGGGAAGTCCTTGTCGTTGATCGCATCGAAGGAGAGCTCGCCGAGGCCGGGCCACGAGAACAGGGCCTCGATGGTGATCGCGCCCCCGGCCACGGCGCCGAACTGGATCGCCGCGATCGTCACCAGCGGCAGCAGCGCGTTCGGGACCGCGTGCTTGCTCACCACCCGGTTCCACGGCAGGCCGGTCGCGCGCTTCACGGTGATGAAGTCCTCGGTCAGCACGTCGACCATCGACGAGCGCATGATCAGGAAGTACTGGCCCAGGATCAGCAGGGTCATCGCGGTCGCCGGCAACACGAGGTGATCGGCGACGTCGAGCGCCTCCGCGAACCAGCTCGAGAACTCCACCCCCGGCGTCACCTGCTGTCCCGCGGGGAATATCGGGATCGCCACCGCGAAGACGAGGATCAGGATGATCCCGACCCAGTACTCGGGCGCCGCATACGTGAACAGGCTGAAGCCGAGGAAGCCGCTGTCGGTCTTCTTGCCGCGCCTGGTCGCGGCCACCACCCCCATCCAGGCTCCGAGCACGGTTGCGAACAGGGTCCCGGTGCCGACGAGCAGCAGCGTCCACGGGATCGCCGCCTTGATCTCGTCCCACACCGGCTCGCGAGTCCGCTGGCTGATGCCGAGGTCGAGCGTCAGGGTGTCACCGACGTAGTCGGCGAACTGGCCCAACAGGGGCTTGTCGAGGCCGTAGTTGCGCTTCAGCTGCTCGATCTCTTCCGGGTTCGACTGGGGCAGGCGCGCGAGCTGGGTCGTCGGGTCGCCGAGCCCGCGGAAGAGGAAGAAGTTGAAGATGAGCACGAACACCAGCGTCAGCAGCGCCGCGCCGATCTTGCCGGCGAGCCAACGCGCGTTCACGTGCCAGACCTCACGCTTCGAGCTCCAGCGGCTCGGTCTCCCGACGCCCGCGAGCCCGCCCGAACAGGAACGCGCCGACGGCCACGATCGCGGCGCCGATCGCGGCCACCCCGCCCGGGACGCCGCTGACCGTGTCGTCGCCCCCGCCGGCGGTGCCGGGCTGCAGGCTCAGCAGCGGCTCGTAGGAGACCTGCTGGCAGAAGGCGGTCCCGGTCTCCGCGGGGCAGGCCCGCGTGATCTCGCCGAGGGAGTCGGAGTTGTAGGCCTCCAGGTAGGGATCCTCGGTGAGCACGACGTACGGGACGTCCTCCTGGAGCATCGCGATCATCTCCTGGATCACGGCCTTGCGCTCCTCGGGGTCGAAGAGCGTCGTCTGCTCCGTGAACAGCCGGTCGTACTCGGGGTTCGAGTAGAAGGCGTCAGAGGACGCGCCGATCTCGTCAGTGGTCATCAGGCTGAGCAGGAAGCTCGGGTCGTAGGGGTCGCCGCCCCAGCCCCAGATGAAGCTGTCGAACTCCGGCGCCGGCTCGCCGTCGACCTTGCGGATCGTCAGCTCGGTGAGCTTGTCGGTGCTCACGATCTGGACGTTGAACTCGACCCCGATCTCCTGCGTCTGCTCGGCGATCAGCTTCGCCTGCTGGATGTCGGCCGGCGCCTCGGAGCGCACGTAGAGGTCGAACGAGGTCACCTCCCCGTCCTTCTCGCGGATCCCGTCGTCGTTGAGCTCCCAGCCCGCTTCGTCGAGGAGCTGGTTGGCCAGCTCGGGGTCGTAGGGGTAGTCCTGCTCGGGAACCTCGTAGAACGCCTTGTAGAACGACGGCAGCAGCCCATGGGCGGCGAAGGCGGTCCCCTGGTTGGCGATGTCGTTGTTGCGCTCGCGGTCGATCGAATAGGCGATCGCCTGGCGAACGGTCTTGTCCTGGATCGCGGGGTTGAAGACGGCGTCGGGGCAGTTCTCCTCGGAGCAGAGGTTGAAGGCGAGCTCCGTGAACGAGTACGTGGGGGCCTTCACCGTCTCGATGCCCTCCTGCTCGCCGAGGCGATCGAAGGTGGCGGCCTGGACCTCCGGGATGAAGTCGATCTCGCCGAGCTTCAGCGCCCGTTCCACGGCGTCGCTGGAGCCGTACGTGATGAACTGGATCTCGTCGAACGCCGGCGCCTCGCCGCGCCACTCCGGGTTGCGCTCCATCCTGGTGATCCTGCTGCGCTCGAACTCCGTGACCATGTAGGGGCCGCTGCCGACCAGCGGGATGTCGGGCTGGTAGGTGCTCGTGAGCTCCTTCAGCGGCACCTTGCTCCAGATGTGCTTCGGGAGGATGTAGATCCACAGGCCGCCGACGATCCGCGCGTCGGGCTTGCTCGTATGGATGATCACGGTGTGGTCATCCGGCGTCTTGATCGACGTGACGTTGCCCGTGTAGGAGCTGAACAGCAGGCCGTTCGAGCCCAGCACGTCGAGCGACCACTTGACGTCGGCGGAGGTGATCGGCTTGCCGTCCGACCACTTCGCGCCCCTGATCAGGTCGAAGGTGATCGTCTGGCGGTCGTCGGAGACCTTCCAGCTCTCAGCGATGCCGGGGCTCGGGCCCAGGGTCACGGGATCGAAGTTGAGCAGCAGCTCCCAGTTGAGCGCCCAGATCGTGTACTCCTCCTCGTTCACGCCGGTGAACGGGTTCAGGGTCTTCGCGTCCTCCGACCAGCCGATCCGCAGCACCTCGTTGCCCGGGTCCTGGGCCGTCGCCGGCCCGGAGGCGGCGAGCGCCAGCGCGATCGTCGCCGACAGCAGGCTGAGCCCGATCGAGATCCGTCGCAGCTTCATCACACGCCTCCGTTTCGCGATTTGTCCGTCCTCGGCTCGACCGCCGCCTCGAGCACCTCGAGCGTCTTCGCGTCGCCGTCGATCCGGGCCCGCACGCCGAGCGGCATCGTCGCCATGTGCTTGCCGTGGCCGACCGGCACGTTGGCGATCGCCGGGATTCCGAGCGGGGCGATCAGCTCGTCGAGCATCTCCTCCACCGACAGCGTCGACTCCGCGCCCTCGGGGACCGTCTGGTAGTTGAGGTTGACGGCGGTGCCGAAGACGAAGCCGGCCACGTTGTCGAGCTTGCCCGCGCGGACCAGGTGGTTCAGCGCCGTGTCGACCAGGTACGGCTCCGTGTTCAGGTCCTCGACCATCAGGATGCAGCCCGCGGTCTCGACCTCGAACGGGGTGCCGATGCTCGAGCAGAGCAGGGTCAGGCAACCGCCGACGAGCGGTGCCTCCGCGGACCCGCCGCCGACGGTGAGCACGTACGGGTCCTCGGGGTCCTCGAACACGCGGCCGAGGGGCTCGGCCGTGAAGGCGCGATGGAACCACTCCTGGGTCTCGCTCGTGAGCTCCTTGCGCCGGCGGGTGAAGCGCAGGAAGTTCGGGCCGTAGAAGGTCACCCAGCCGGCGTGGGCGGCGAGCGCCAGGTGAAGCGCGGTGATGTCGCTGAACCCGCAGACGATCCGCGGCTCGCCGACCGCGCCCCAGTCGATCAGGTCGTGCAGGCGGGCGGTGCCATAGCCCCCGCAAAGCGTGTGGACCATGTCGATCCCGGGGTCCGAGAGCGCCCACTGCAGGTCGGCGGCCCGCTCCTCGTCGGTGCCCGCCAGATAGCCGTGGACCTTGCGGTGGTTGGGCCCGAGGACGACCCGGTGGCCGCGAGCCTCGAAGAACTCGGTCGCCTGCTCGATCTCCGAGCGCGTCTGGGGCGGGCTCGCGGGTGCGACGACCGCGATCGTCGCCTGCTCCGGCAGCGCCGGCGGCTTGATCCGCGTCCCCGGAGCGCTCATCCGCCGAGCGCCTCCGCGATCACGGTGGGCGATGCTCCCAGGGACCGAAGGACGAGCTCCACGTGCAGCGCGGCGACCCGATCGAGGGCCAACGGCCCGCGCGGGTCGAACCACACCGCGACCCCGGTGCACTGCAGGAGGATCGCGTAGGCGGCGATCGCGGCGTCCGACGCCCGCAGGGATCCGTCGTCGAGCCCGGCGCGGATCGTCTCGATGAACATCCCCTGGTAATCGTCGCGCCTGGCGATCAACGCCTCTCGGCGCCGTCTCGCCAGCGCCCTGATCTCGCTGTCGGTGACGAAGGCGGCCAGCCGATGCCGGCCGTGGAAGACGACGTGCTCCCGGACCGCCGCGCCCAGCCGCAGCGCCGGGCGATCGTGAAGCTCCATCGCCGCCACCACCTTCTCGGTCAGCTGATCCATGAAGTCGTCCTGGAGCGCGACGAGGATCGCCTCCTTGCTCGGGTACCAGTGATAGATCGCCGCCGGCTGCACCCGGGCCGCCGCGGCGATCGCGCGCATCGAGGTCGCGTGATATCCGCGCGCCGCGAACAGCTCGACCGCGGCCGCGTTGATCGCCTCCCGCGTCTCGGGTCCGCGCCGGCCGGAACGGCGGCGAGCGGGCGTGCCGGCTGGCTTCCGCGTTGCGACGGCGTCAGCCAAGCCGCAACAGCTCCCGGCTCTGGTCCTGGGTCGCGACCTCGCGCCCGAGGGCGCCGGCGAGCCCGGCCGCCATCTCGACCAGCGCCGCGTTCGAGGGCGCCAGCTCGCCCCTGGCGATGTAGGCGACGTCCTCAAGCCCGGTGCGGATCCCGGGAGCGCCCATCAGCAGCCCGAGCGCCAGCAGGCGCTGGTGGTGGCGGCCGATGCAGGTCACGGTCCAGAAAGTGTCGGCCGGCAACGGGCGGACCATCGCCGCCAGCGCCTCCGGCGTCGCGTCGATCCCGCCCGGGACGCCGAACACGAGGTTGATCCGCAGCGGCGGCGGCAGCACGCCCTCGTCGAGCCACCGGACCGCGCTGACGACGTGCCCGACGTCGAACGCCTCGACCTCGAGCGCGATCCCGGCGCCGGTCGCCCGCTCGATGATCCCGCGTCCCGCCGGCGGCGGGGTGATGAAGGTCTCGTCGCCGAAGTTCATCGACCCCGACTCGACCCCGGAGATGTCCGGGTTGGCCTCCAGGCCGGTCGTCCGCTCCTCGATCGTCATGTCGTTGGCGCCGCCGGTCGAGACCATCGTCAGCACGTCGCACCCGGCCCGGATGCGGTCGATCGCGTCGACGAACAGCTCCGGGCGGCCGCTGGGCGTGCCGTCGTCCTCGCGCACGTGCAGGTGCGCGACCGTCGCGCCCGCCGCCGCCGCCTCGATCGTCGACTCGGCGATCTCCTCGGTCGTGTACGGGATGTTCGGGTTGTTGTCGCGGAAGACGTCGGCGCCGGTGACCGCGCACGTGAGGACCACCGGGTCGCTGTTCCAGGCCTTCATCTCATCCGCCCTTCCACCGCGAGGCCCAGCGAGCGCTGCAGGGCCTCCGAGGTCCGTAGGAGTTCGAGCGCATAGGCGCCCCTGTCCGGCGCATAGCCGCTGCCGATCAGCATCCTCACGCTGGAGCCGATCCCGTCCGCCGCCAGCGCCGCGGCGCCGAAGCCGGTCGCCATCGAGAAGAAGAGCACCGACCCGCCGTCGGCGGTCAGCAGGATCGCCGCCGGCTCGCACTCGGTCGCGTTGACGACGACCACCGTCAGGTCCGCCGGGCCGACGCCGGCGGCGCTCAGCGCCTCGAGCGCGGCCAGCGGGTCGCGCAGGTCCGCGGCGACCGCGACGTCGCAGAGGCCCGCTTCGGCGACCCGCTCGACCGCCGCCGCGTCGACGTCGACCGCGACCAGCGTCCCGCCCTCCATCTCCGCCCGGGCCGCCGCGAGGACCACCTTCCCCGCATGACCGGCGCCGAGCACGCACACCGTCCCGCCGTCAACCGGGATCAGGTCGCGCGCCTGCGACGCCGCAGCGCAGACGTCGAAGAGCTCGAGCGCGGTCGCGTCGGGGAGGTACTCGGGAACCTCGGCCCATAGCGCCCGCTCGAAGACGTAGGCCGTGCCCCTGACCTCGACCTGGGGCGAGCCGGGATCGAGCGCGGTGACCTGCTCGAGCCGCAGCGGAGTCACCGTCAGGGAGCCCAGGGTCGCGATCGGGGCCCCGACGGGCGGCGGCGAGGTCAGCCGCTCGCCTACCGCGGTCACGGTCCCCATCAGGATCCCGCCGGAGTCGGTCTCGGGGTTGTGCATCTTCCCCCGTGCCTCGACGATCTCGAGGATCCTCGCCCCCATCCGGTCGGCGTCGCCGCCGCATCGGCCGTGCAGCTCACGATGCGAGGTCGAGTCGAGGCAGAGGCGTTCGACCGCGACCTCGGATTCGAACGGCCGCACCGGCCCGCCCGGGTCGAGGCGCTCGGCGCGCTGCGGCAGGGACCCCGGCGGGTCGATGACCCTGTCCGCGCCCAGCTGCTGCCGGATCTCCTCCCACCGCATCTTCATGAACGGCCGTTAGGGAACGTATGCCGGTCACGGGTCCCGCGTCAAGGGTCGAGAAAGAGCAAAACCGCCCCACCCGATGCGCCACTTCGTATGAAAGCGAGCTTCCGCCGGGCCGAGCGGCCTGATCGCGGGTAGGGTCGCCGGCGGTGAGCCTCGCGACGCCCGTCGTCTGGACCGACCGTCACCGGCTGCACGAGCCGGGGGGCGAGATCTGGGTCGGGGTGCGAACGCCCGGAACCGAGCTCCCGGAGCGCGCCGAGCGGATCCTGGAGGCGCTCGTCGCCGAAGGCGCGCGCGTGGTCGAGGCCGAACCCCATGACGACGCCGCGGTGCTCGCCGTCCACGATCCGGAGTTGCTCGAATACCTGGAGGGCGCCTGGGCCGAATGGGAGCGGGCGGGGCTCGACGCCGATCCGGGTCAGGACCGGGTCGTCCCCTACCTGTTCCCGGATCCGCGGTTGTTCTCCGGGTTCGAGCCGGCGACCGCGACCTCGATCGCCGCCAGGGCGGGCCAGTTCGCCTACGACACGATGACCCTCGTCGGGCCGGGGACCTGGGAGGCCGCCCGGGCCGCGGTCGACGCGGCGCTGACCGCGGCCGACCTGGTGGCCGGCGGGGAGCCCGCCGCGTACGCGCTGTGCCGGCCGCCTGGCCATCACGCGACCCGGAGCTGCTTCGGCGGCTCGTGCTACCTCAACAGCGCTGCCGCCGCGGCGGCGCGGCTCCGCGAGCGCCTCGGAGCGCCGGTGGCGGTGGTCGACGTCGACGCTCACCACGGCAACGGCACCCAGGCGATCTTCTACGACGACCCCGAGGTCCTCGTCGGCTCGGTCCACGTGGATCCGGGCGCCGGCTGGTTTCCGCACTTCCTCGGCTTCGGCTCGGAGGCGGGACGCGGTCCCGGAGCCGGCGCGAACCGCAACCTGCCGCTGGCCCCGCGCGCCGGCGACGCGGCGTGGCTCGAGGCGGTCGTCGAGCTCACCGCCTTCGCCCGCGACGGCGGGGCGCGCGGGCTCGTGGTCGCACTCGGCGTCGACGCCGCCGCCGCGGATCCCGAGAGCCCGCTCGCGGTCAGCACCGAGGGCTATCGCGCCGCCGGCCGCGCGCTCGGTGCCACCGGGCTCCCGACCGTGGTCGTCCAGGAGGGTGGGTACGACCTGGCGACGATCGGGGGACTCGTCGCGGCCGCGTTGGAGGGGCTGGAGGACGGCATCGCCACCGCGCGGTGACCGCGAGAGCGGCGGCTCGAGGCTAGCGGCGACCGGCTATGTTCCCGCGCGGTGCCCGAGACACCGGATCACGAGGTGGCGATCATCGGCGCCGGCCTCAGCGGCCTGGGGATGGGCGCCGCGCTCGACCGCGCCGGAATCGGCGACTACGTGATCTACGAGCGCGCCGGGGACGTCGGCGGCACCTGGCGCGACAACACCTATCCCGGGGTCGGGGTCGACATCCCGACCTTCGCCTACCAGTTCTCCTATGACCTGAAGCCCGACTGGTCGCGGGTGTTCGCGGACGGCGCCGAGGTCAAGGGCTACATCGACGAGTACACCGCCAAGCACCGGCTGGGCGCCAAGATCCGCTTCCGAAGCGAGGTGACCGCACGCACCTGGGACGCGGAGAACCACCTCTGGCGGCTGGCGATCAACGGTGGCGGCAAGGAGGTGACGGCCCGCTTCGTCGTCAGCGCGATCGGTGCGTTCGTCGACCCGAAGCCGGCCGGCGTCGCGGGCCTCGACGACTTCGAGGGCAAGCTGATCCACTCGGCCCGCTGGGATCACGACTACGAGCTCACCGGCAAGCGGGTGGCGATCGTCGGCACCGGCGCCAGCGCGGTCCAGATCATCCCCTCGATCGCCGCCGAGGTCGCCGGCCTGGACGTCTATCAGCGGACGCCGATCTGGGTCTCGCCCAAGTTCGACCCGCCGATCCCGGAGCGGGCCAAGCAGCTGTTTGCGCGGGTCCCCGCGGTCCAGCGGCTCGTCTACCGGGTCGCCAGCGCGATCACCGAGCTGGTGTTGATCTTCCTGGCGGTCAACTACAAGCGGCTCCCGTGGCTCGGCCGCGCGGTCGAGCGGAACAACCGGCGCTGGCTCGCGCACGAGGTCCGCAACCCCGAGGTGCGCCGCAAGTTGACACCCGACTACGGCTTCGGCTGCAAGCGCCCGAGCGTCAGCAACGACTACCTGCGGACCTTCAACCGCGACAACGTCGAGCTCGTCACCGAGCCGATCGAGCGCGTCACGGCCGCCGCGGTCCGCACCGCCGACGGCCGCGAGCGGCCGGTCGACGCACTCATTCTCGCGACCGGCTTTCGCATGGCCTCGGACCCGGAGAACTTCCGCCGCACCCCGGTGCGCGGACGCGACGGCTTCGACCTCGCCGATCACTACGCGCGCAACCGGCTCAAGGCGTACGAGTCGGTGAGCATGCCCGGGCTGCCCAACCACTTCATGATCTTCGGTCCCTACGGTTGGACCGGCGCCTCCTGGCACGTCCTCGTGCAGACCGCGTCGCGCCACATCGTCCGCGTGCTGATCGAATGCCGCCGGCGCCGCGCCACCGAGGTGGAGATCAGCGCCGGGGCCACCGACCGCTATCACGCGATGGTCGAGCGGCGGATGGCCGGCTCGGTGTGGCTGACCTCCAACTGCGCGACGGCCAACAGCTACTACTTCGACCACCACGGCGACGTCCCGTACCTGCGCCCAACCTCCGCCCGGGCCGCCGACCGCGCCAGCCGCACCTTCCCGCTCGACGACTATCGCTACGGGTCGCTCAGCCGGGAGCGCGAACCGGTCGCCGCCTGAGCCGGCTCAGCTCAGAAAGCGGGCGGGCCGGGGATCACGGCCCGAGGCCGCCCGCCACGAGGCCGGCGAGCGCCAGGCGCGCTTGTTCGAAGGCGGCCGGGGTCACGTCGGTCGAGTACATGGAGGGAAACAACGAGCGCGCGACCCCGACCGCCTCCGCCTGGCGTCCACTGCGCGCGGCGAGCGCCGCGTACTCGAAGTCCTCGCGACCGTCACGGATCCGCTTCAGCCGGATCGACTCGATCGGGATGTGGTGGGTGCCGCCGATGATGGCGGGGGTGCCCGGATAGAACAGCGTCCCGTCGCCATTGCCGCCGAACGCCGGCTGGCTCTGCCAGGCGCTGGTCAGGTCCCAGTCGACCGCGTAGTAGAGCTCTCCGCCGGCGCCGTACTCGTAGGCCAGCAAGCCCATCGCCCGATGCTCAGAGGCCGGCTGATCGATCACGTACGACGGCCATCCCGCCCAGTAGGGATCAGCATTGCCGCCCGCACAGCCGTGGCTCGTGCACGACGTGTAGAGCCAGAGCCGCCTGCCCCGCCTTGCGAGGAACGGTTCGTAGCCGGGTCGCTGGTTGCCCGAGTAGGCGCTCGACCCCGGTTTGTCGTCCATCTGGTTGACCAGCGGCACGAGGATGTCGATCAGGCGCCGGCCACGAAATTGCCGGACGCTGGCCAGCGACGCGGTGACGAGCACGTCGAGCGTGCGCCAGCTCCGGCCGGCGAGCCCGGCGCGCTGCTTGCAACGGCGCCAGACTGCTCGCTCGCGTCCGGGCTCGTCGCAGGCGTAAAGGAATGCCCGATCGGCGAACTTTCCCTCCCTGGCCTCGCGCTTCCAGGCGCGGATCCGGTTGGCGACCTCGATCGAGGTCAGCGCGGCGCCGTCGAGACGGACGGGCGACCATAGGCCCGCCTCATCGTGAGGCGACCGGCCGTCGAGCAGCGGCTGGACGTAGCGCCGAAACGCCTCGACCGCGCCACCGACCGGCGCTCGGTAGGCGGGGTCCGAGAGGGAGATGCGGTTCTCGAGCCCGGCGCGCGCGTAGAGCGAGTTGATCTCCCAGCCCCGCAGCTCGTCGCAGCCGTCGCCGTAGTGGGCCTTGCAGAGGTTGTCGAACGAGCCGAACGAGCTTTTCAGCGTCGACGTCGAGGGCAGCGTGAAGTCGTGGACCGTGAGCTCGACGGGCACCAGCGCCGGCAGCATGCCCGAGGCGCGGACCAGCAGCGACCCGCGGTAGACGCCGGCGGGCTGCTTGGGCGGCACGAGGACGTCGACCCAGGCGACACGGCTCTCACCCGCCGGCACGTCGACCGGGAAGGCATCGCGCCGCTCCCCGTAGTACGGATCAACGGCCGGAATCAGCGCGTCCGGCCACGGCCCGGTTGCGCCCTCCAGGTCAGAGGGCTGGCCGAGGCCGAGGTACTGCTCCCGGTAGATGGTCACGTTGGCGGCCGGGATCGTCCCGCCGGGCCCCGCCAGCGGGGTGATCAGCTCGATCCGCAGATCGCCGACCGGGAGCTCGCCGGCCGAAACGGCGACCTGAAACGACTCGAACTCGTTTCGAGCCGCCCTCAGCGTCGCGGAGGCCGGTCCGCTGAGCGGGCCGGCCGGGCGCAATGTCTCGAGCGAGCTGTGGACCGTGACCGTCGGGCCGGCGGCGCTCGCGGGGGCCACGACGATCGCCAGCAGGACGATCGCGAGGCTCAGCGCGCAGCTGTTCTTGTGGCGCTCCATCCCGGCTGGGGCTCGACCGGGCGCCCCCCAACGGATGGAAGCCCGCGCCGCCCGCGGCGCATCATCTCAGTCCGTGTCGCGTTTGTGCGGCACCAGGACGCCCGGACCCGTCTGGCTGCTTCGTCCCGCGTGGTTGACACGCCCCGCGGCCGGGTGTACGTTCGGCAGGGGATGCGCTCACGGGGTTTGTGGGCGTGTCATATCCATCCAAAGAAGTGGGGGCGACGTGTTCGACCGTGCCGCGACCGAGGTTGTTGGATCGTCCGGAGCAAACGCACGCCAGCGCCGCGTAGCGGCCGTCTCGTTGGCGAGCCTGTTCCTGATCGGCGCGGGCGCGAGCAGCCTGGCCGCCGGCGGCGAGCGCGGCACGGACGAGAGCCGCGCAACGCAGCAAGATTTCGCTTCGGGCGCTGTTCGTACGACCGCCGACACCCAGAAGCGGGGCGACGAGGTTGACCAGGCGGCGCGCCCGTCGCGATCCACGGCCGTGAAGGGCGAAGAGATCGACCCGGCCGAGGGCCCGAGCCCGAACATCGTCGGCGGCACGGTAGCTCCGGCCGGCGCCTATCCCTTCTTCGTCTCGGTAAAGCGCGCCAGCGACAACTTTGCGTTCTGTGGCGGAACGCTCGTCTCCTCCGTCTGGGTGCTCACCGCGGCGCACTGCGTCGACGGCGGCGTGACGGCGGCGAGCCTGAAGCTCGTAATCGGTGCCTGGCAGCTCAACAACGAGGCGCCGGGCGACGTCCGGTCGGTAACCCAGATCCACCTCCACCCGAGTTGGAATCCGTCGACCTTCGACAATGACGTCGCGCTGCTGCGTCTCAACACCGCCTCGACCAAGGCCTGGGCACGACTCGCGGAACCGATCGATCCCGTCAACCCGGGCAACACGGTGAGGGCGATCGGCCATGGTCACACCACCCAGGGCGGGGTCGCCTCCAACGACCTGAGGCAGGTCGACCTGCCGATCCAGTCCGACGCCACGATGTCGGACCCGGCCCAGTACGGCGGCAGCTTCCACGGCGCCGTCATGATCGGCGCCGGGCCGCTGGCGGGTGGCATGGACACCTGTCAGGGCGACAGCGGGGGACCGCTCTTCATCTCCGGTGGGCAGGTCCGGCTCGTCGGCGACACGAGCTGGGGCAGCGGCTGCGCTCAGCCGAACAAGCCCGGCATCTACGGCGAGGTCTACCAGGGCGCGCTGCGAACCTTCGTCAACGGCCTCGTCGGGCGTCCTGCAAACGACAACTTCGCCGGCTCGGGGATCTCCGGTGCCGATGGAACGGTGTTCGGCAGCAACACGGATGCGACCGGGCAGACGGGCGAACCCAACATTGCGGGCAGCCCGGCCGACACCAGCGTCTGGTACACGTGGACGGCGCCGGAGAACGGCCCGACCTCGTTCAACCTGCGCGATGCGGCGTTCGATACCACGCTCCACGTGTTCACGGGGAGCACCTTCGGCACGCTGGCCACGGTCGCGTCCAACGACGACACCAACGGCACGCTCCAGTCGAAGGTGACGTTCAACGCGACGGCGGGAACCACGTACCGGATCGCGGTGGATGGCTTCAGTGCCGCGCACGGCCCGTTCTCGCTCCAGTACGCGCAGAACTCGCCGGCCAACGACAACTTCGCGACTCCCACCGCCATCACCGGGGCGACCGGTAAGCAGTCCGGCACCAGCGCGCGCTCGACCGGTGAGCCCGGCGAGCCCAACCATGGGTCGATTCCGGACAGGTCAGTCTGGTACTCGTGGACGGCGCCGGAAACGGGCTCGGCGGTCTTCAACACCCGCGAGTCGAACTTCGACACCGTCCTTGCGGCCTATACCGGCACGACCATCACCGGGCTGACGCAGCTCGCGTCGAACGATCAGTTCAACGGCACGAATCAGTCGAAGATCACCTTTCCCGTGACCGCCGGGACGACGTATCGGATCGCCCTCGACGGCTTCGGTGGTACGACCGGCAACGTCGGCCTGCAGTGGTCGATCGACCCGCCGGCAAACGACAACTTCGCCGCCCCCCGCGTCTTGAACGAGAACGCGGGGATCACATCGGCGACCACGGTGCGCGCGACCGGCGAGCCCGGTGAGCTCGACTTCCACGGTGGCGCGATCGCCGACAACTCGGCGTGGTTCAGCTGGACGCCCACCGCCGGCGGTCCGGCGGTCGTGCGGCTCAATGACGTCGCGGGCGGGCTCGCACCGGGAATCGGTGTCTATACCGGCACCAGCCTGGGCGCGCTGACGTCGGTCGGCAGTGGAGCAACGTCGGTCTCGCTGAACGTAGTCGCGGGCACGACGTACAGGATCGCGGTCGACGGCAACGGTGGCTCCACGGGTACGTTCAAGCTGGAGTGGCTGCTCGCCGTGTGCGACGGGCTCAACGCCACGATCATCGGCAACGGCGTGACCACGGGCACGCCGGGCGATGACGTGATCGTCGGCTCGGCACAGGTCGACACGATCAACGCCGGCGCCGGGCGCGACACCATCTGCGCAAGGGGCGAAGACGACTCGATCTCCGGCGGGCCGCACGAGGACCTCGAGCGCGGCGGCGACGGCCACGACACCTTCCGTCAGGGCGCGGCGGCCGACGGGCCGGATCGCATCCGCGGGGACAGCGGCCGGGACACCGCCCAGTACGCCTCGCGCACGATCGCGGTTACGGTGACATTGAACGGGGCGGCGGACGACGGGCAGGCGAGCGAGGGCGACAACGTCGCGCCAACGGTCGAGAACGTAAATGGCGGTTCGGGCGCCGATCGAATCGTGGCGCTCGACTCCAGTACCGTCGTCAACCTCCTGCGAGGCGGCGGTGGCGACGACGACCTGCTCGGCGGTGGTGGCGGCGACACGCTGATCGGAAACTCGGGACTGGACCAGCTCTACGGTAAGAGCGGCGGTGACACCCTCAACCTCGTCGACGGCGCCGGCGGCGATGAGGGATACGGCGGCTCCGGCACCGACAGCGCCACGCTGGATCCTGGTGACACCGTCTTCGACGTTCCCTAGGCGAACGGCTGCTGCCTACGCCGTGACCTGAAGCTCGCGGACCCCACGACCCCCGGGGTCATGAGATCCCGCAACCACCCCGGAGCCCTGGGGCTGGGAGGATCCCGGTCGTGAACCGTGAGCGGGGAGACGAATGAAGCGGGTCGTCGTCATCGGCGCCGGCTTTGCCGGCCTCGCCGCGGCCGACGCGCTGCGCGCCGACGGGGCGGAAGTGACGGTGCTCGAGGCGCGCGACCGGGTGGGGGGACGCGTGTGGTCGGTGCCGTTCGGGGAGGGCGTGGTGATCGAGGGGGGCGCCGAGTTCATCCTGCCCGGTTACGAGTCGATGAACGCCCTCGCCGCGCGCTTCGGGATCCCGCTCGTGCTCAAGGGGACGCCCTACGGGCGGCGCGTGCCGATCGGCGAGGAGGCTGTGTCCCAGGCTGACCTCGAGGGCGCGTTCGACCGGCTTGCCGCGGGCGGGGCCGCGGACGCCGCAAGCGCTGCGGGGGCGATCGCCACCCTGGGCTTGGACCCACCCCTGTCAAAGGTGATCCAGACGCGCGTCGCGATCTCGAATGGACATCCCGCCGACGACCTTGCGGCCTCGGTGCTCGACGAGGGAGCCTCGACCTTTGGCGATTTCGACAACCACACGCTGGAGGGCGGCAACATGCGGCTCGCCGACGCGCTCGCGGCCGAGCTCGGTGCAGCCGTGCGCCTCTCATCCCCCGTGCGGAGGGTGCGCTGGTCGCAGGACGCGGTGAGCATCGCCACCGATCACGCCGAGATCGAGGCGGACGCGGTGGTGGTCGCGATCCCCACCCCGCCGCTGGCCGAGATCGAGTTCGATCCGCCGCTCGAGGGCGCGACCGCGGAGGCACTGCGCGCGGTCACCTACGGTCAGAACTCGAAGCTCTTCCTGCGCCTGCGCTCGCCTGCGCCGCCGAGCGCGATCATGTCCGTGGCCGGCCACTTCTGGACGTATACGCAGCTGAGCCCGGACGGTCGGCCGGCTCCGTTCGTGACGGGCTACACGGGCACGATGTCCGCGATCGATGACCTCGGTGGCTCGGACGGGTTCGAGCGCTGGGTCGCCGCGCTCGTGGCGCTTCGCGACGACCTCGATCTGGAGCCCGAAAGCGCGATGCTTTCGAGCTGGGACGACGACCCATGGGTGCGCGGCTCCTATTCGGCTCGCTCCCTCTCATCGCCACTTCGCGACGACGACCTGGTGAAGCCGATCGGCCCCCTGTTCTTCGCAGGCGAGCACACGGCCGGCGAGTGGCATGGGCTGATGGAGGGGGCGCTTCGGAGCGGGCAGCGCGCGGCCGAACAGGTCCTCTCCGCCTAGGCGGCCGCAAGCCAGTCTTCGAAGGTTGGGCCGGCGAGCTTCGCGCCCGGGTTGGGCAGCGCGGCGCCCTCCGCATACGCCGCGGCGTCCGGGTCGCCGGGCTCAGCCAGCGGCCCGCCACGGCCCTCGCGGATCTCGATCGAGTCGCCTCGGCTGGCGAACAGCGCGGCGGCCGCGTCGGCGAGACGCTCCTCCCGCGGGCCGGCGACCTCGGTGATCCTGCCGTTCTGGATCTCGGGCTCCTCGGCCGCGTCGGCGAGAGTCTCGGCGACGACGCGCGCGGCCACGAGCTGCGTTCGCATCTCGGGCACGTGGGCGACGCCATCGGCGATCGTCCACCCGACCAGCGGCTCGACGAACTCGTGGAACTGGGCCGCGCGGACGATCCGGACCGGGAGCGGGCCCTCGAGCAGCGTCCGCTCCTGCGCCACCTTCGCCGCGTTGTAGCCACCCACGAACTTGTCGATGCCGATGATCGACACGACGACGATCCGCTTCGCTCCGGCTGCGGCGCCGGCTCGCTGGAGGTTGCGCGCCGAGGCGGTGAAGAACGCGATCGCCTCCGCCTGGTCGGGCGAGGGCCCCGTGGCCGTGTCGATGATCATCTCGACCCCGGCGAGCGCCTCGTCGAGGCCCTCGCCGCTGACCACGTCGACACCCTTCGAGCGCGCAATCGGGACCACATCGTGTCCGCGCTGTCCGAGGATCTCGACGAGGGGCGATCCGACCCGGCCGGTGGCTCCCGTGACGGCAATCCTCTGGCTCCTGTTTTCGGTCTGCATCGTTCTTCCTTACCAGCGCCGACTGCGCTTTCGCCGTTTCACCCTTACGACGAACGGGCCCGGTTGAGATCGACAGGACGGCCGCGACCGGATTGTCGCCGGCAGAGCCGGCCCGGTGTCGGTTCGGGCTAGCCGGCGATCAACCCCAGCGCCTGTGCGTGGCAACAGCTCGGCCTCCGTCGCGAACTTCTTCATCGACAGCGGGGGTGCGAACCCGGATTACATCCAGCGCGATCGTGGAGAGGACGAGCGGCGCCGACGGGCGCTCGCGTCGGGTGGGTGTGGGCATCTGTGCCTCCCGGAGTGTTCGTTCGGAGCCGGTTGGGGGGCCCCGTGTGGCTACTCAATCACCGCCACCGCGTCTGTCAAGGACCACTCGCCCTGATCCCGGTCGACTGCGACGCGAGGGGAGACGAGATGCTTGGCTAGACGGGTTGCTGCGTTGGGATAGCGACTGGACGAAAGGGGTTCTGGGGATGAGGACGACGATCAGGGGTGGTCGGATCGCGCACGGCTTGGTGCGTGCCGCGCTGCTCTGCGCGTTCGTGACGCTCGCGGCGCCCGCGGCCTCGCAGGCGAGCACCGCGATGTGCAACGTCCCGATCCCAATGAGCGACGGCGCCGTCCTGCGCGCGAATCTGTGGCTTCCGTCGCCGGCGACGGCCGGCTACCCGACCGTGCTCACGGCCACGGGCTACAACAAGGACACCACCGATCCGACCGGACAGGCCTGCACCGGCGCCGGTGGGATCGCGACCGCCGACACGTCACTCGCCGATGAGGGCTACGCCGTCATGCTGCTGGACGACCGCGGCACCGGCGCCAGCCAGGGCAAGTGGGACTCGTGGGGCGAGCGCACGCAGCTCGATTACCGCGAGGTGCTCGACTGGATCCAGGCGCAGCCGTGGTCGAACGGCTCGGTCGCGACGACCGGCGGCTCGTACATGGGGATCACCTCCCTCCTCCTCGCGGAGGCCGACGCCGCGCGCGTCAAGGCCGGCAGCCCCAGGGCCGTGAAGGCGGTATGGGCCGACGTTCCGATGTCGGACGCGTATCGGGACGTGACCTTCCACGGCGGCGCGGTCGACGCCGGGTTCATGCCGCTATGGCTCGGGCTGACGACCGGGCTTTCCAGCCTGCCCCCCTCGACCGCGACCGCGGACCCAGCCGGCTCGGCGCTGACGTGGCTCGACCACCTGCGCAACGCCTGGGACTTCGCGGGACAGAAGCTCGTGGACACCACGCTCGGCCGGGATGCCGCGTACGACGGTCCGTTCTACCGACTGCGCTCCCCTGGCGACCGCGCGAGTCAGATCCGGGTGCCGGTGGTCATCACCGGCGGCTGGTGGGACATCTTCCAGCGCGGCGAGCCGCTCCTCTACGAGCAGCTGACCCGGCTCGGCGAGCGGCGAAAGAAGCTCTTCATGTCGCCGCACTACCACACGGGATCGGGCCCGGCGATGGAGGACCCCGACCTGAAGCTCAAGTGGTTCGACCGCTGGCTCAAGGGGATCCGCAACGGCGTCGAGGACACGCCATCCGTGAACCTCTACCCCGTGGGCGGGGATCGCTGGGAGCACCACGCGACCTGGCCGGCGCCGAGCGTCTCCTACACGAAGAGGTTCCTCGGCGAAGCGGGCTCGCTGGGGTCCGCCCGGCCGGCCAAGGGCGGCGGCGACACCGCCCCGCTGCTGCCGGTTTCGAGCCCGTGCTCGCGGATGACGACGCAGTGGACCGCCGGCGCGGCGGCCGGGCCGTGCGAGACGGACAACCGCACGTTCGAGGCGTCGTCGCTCACCTACACGACCGCACCGCTCGACGGGGACACCCAGCTGACCGGCCCGATCGTGGCCAACGTCTGGGCGGAGCTGACGTCGGCGGACGCGACGCTCGTCGGCGTGCTCAGCGACGTCGCTCCGTCAGGTGAGTCGAACCAGCTCACCGCCGGATTCCTGCTGGCGAGCCAGCGGGCGATCGACCCCCGCCGCTCGACCCGCGGTCCGCATCGCGTGATGATCCGGCCGTTCCATCCGTTCACGCGGTCGAGCCAGAAGCCCGTGACCCCGAACGACCCGGCGCTCTACCGGATCGAGATCTATCCGACCGACGCGATCGTCGAGGAGGGGCACAGCCTCCGCCTCACGATCGGCTCGGCCGACACGCCCGCGACCTCGCCGCCGCTGCCGAGCGTGGTCGCCCAGGCCGGCGGTGAGATCCGCGTCCTGCACGGCGGCCCTTACGCGTCGAACGTGTTGCTGCCGATCAGGCGGTAGACCCCGGACGGTCGTCGGCCGGCGGCCTGCCGACCGCTCAGATGCAGATGTCTCCGTCGGCCGGCCACTGTTTGTCACGATCAGCGGGTGACGGCGCCGCCCGAACTCACCGGAGCTCGCGTGCGGCTGGTGCCGTGCGCTCCGGAGCACCACGCCCGCCTCCGAGAGATTCATCTCGAGCCCGAGGTTCGGCGCTGGTGGCAGGACCCGGCGGATGACTTCCCCGCCGGCATGAACCGCAGCATCAACTACACCGTGATGCTCGACAAGCGTGTCATCGGCTTCGCCCAGTGGTACTCGGAGGACGAGACGATTATCCGTTTTGCCGGCCTCGACCTCTTCCTCGATCCGGCGGTGCACGGACGCGGGCTGGGCCTCGACACCGTGCGCGTTCTGTGCGCGCACCTCATCGACGATCACGGCTTTCATCGCATCGTGGTCGACCCGGAGGTTGAGAACGAGATCGCAGTCGCGTGCTTCCGCAAGGCTGGATTTCGGCCCGTCGGTGTCCTGCGGGAATACATGCGCGACCGCTTCGGCGTCTGGAAGGACGGCCTCCTGCTTGACCTGCTCGCCAAGGAGTTCGTCCGCGGTTAGTCAGTCCGACTCATCGCGAGCGCGCCCGTAGCGCTCGTAGATCACGCGCGAGCCGAACGTCCCGGTCTCGATCATGTCCAGCGGGACGTCTCCGGTGACCGGCGGCAGAAACGGCGTGCCGCCACCGACGACGACGGGATAGCGGAACATGCGCAGCTCGTCGACGAGGCCGAGCTCGATCGCCGCAGCGGCCAGGCCGGCGCCGCCGATCCCGACGTCCTTGTCAGTCGCGTCGAGCGCCGCAGCGGCCTCCTCGGCCACCGAGGCCTCGGCGAGCCGGGCGTTGCCCTGGACGCCGTCGAGCGTGCGGCTGAACACGACCTTCGGGATCGCGCACCACACGTCGGCGAACTCGGCCCGGAGCTCGTCGACGCGCAGCGACGGATCCGTCTCCCACACCAGCATCGCCTCGTAGAGCCTGCGGCCCAACAGAAAGCCGCCGAGCTCGCTTGTCCGCGCGAGGTGGAAAGCAAACAGCTCATCGCTGGGGACCGTCCACCCGAACCCGCCCTCGCGGTCGGTGATGAAGCCGTCAACCGAAACGCTCATCGAGTAGATCAGCATGGCTCGAGCTCGTCGCACCGGCGGCGACGGACGATACTGGCGATGAATTCGGCTGTGGATCGCGGTCTCAGCACCGTAACCAACCGATTGGAGTGGAGATGGGCGAGCTGAATCAGGTGGCCGACGGCGTCTGGGTCCGGCAGAGCGAGTGGGTCTGGACCAATTCCATCGCGGTGCGCGGGGAGGATGGGTTGATCCTGGTCGATCCCGGCATCGATGGCGACGAGTTGAACCAACTCGCCGATGACGTGGAACGACTCGACCTACCCGTGGTCGCCGGGTTCTCCACCCATCCCCACTTCGACCACCTGCTCTGGCATCCCCGGTTCGGCGACGTCCCGCGCTACGCCACCCCCGCCGCCGTCCACTTTGCCGGTCAAACCCGAGAGCAGCAGCGGGCCGCGGCGGCGGAGAACGCGTCCGGCATCCCTCTCGACCTGGTCGCGCTGGTCACCCCGCTGCCCGCGGACGGCGGGCCGGTGCCGGGCGAGATCATCGAGCATCAGGCGCACGCTGTCGGCCACGCCGCGGTCCTCCTCGCTGACCGTGGCGTCCTGCTCGCCGGCGACATGCTCTCCGACATCCTGATCCCGATGTTCGACGCTCGCCAAGACGATCAGCTCGGTGCCTACGAGGCGGCGCTCGATCGGCTGAGTGAGGCCGCCGGGCACGTCGATGTCGTGGTTCCCGGCCACGGCGCCGTTGCCGAAGGTCCCGAGGTGGCGGCCCGGCTGGCCGCCGATCATGCCTACATCGACGCGCTGCGGCGAGGAGAGGAACCGGTCGACGCGCGTCTGGATGCGGACTGGGTGTTCGGCCTCCACGAGTCGAACCTGGAGCAGGCCCGAGGGCGGTAGGTGCGGTCGGGCCTAGTGATGATCCGCGTCCGGAAACGGGAGCGGAGCCCAATCGAACAAGTCGAGGTCTTTTCGAGTGAGCACCTTGACCGGCGAATTCGGGACTGCGCGACGCACGGCGATGCCGCGGCTGTACGCGGCGTTGATGAACCCAAAGGCGATCCGTCGGCCGCTGGGAGACCAGGCGGCGGAAGACTCATCCAGAAGATTTGGATCGTTCTCGAACTCGAAGGCTTGAGACCCATCCGCTCGGACGACGAAAACGCTTTGCGAACATTGCGCGTCGTCGCAAAGACGCGTGAACGCGATGCGCTTACCGTCAGGGCTCCAGGAAGGGTCATAGTCCTCTGCGCGCGAATCGTGTGAACTCACGGCCATGGCTTCGCCTTCGCCATCGGCCCGCGCCACGAAGATTCTGAAGCCGGAATCGACGGCCCCGGCGAACGCGATCTTCCGGCCATCCGGAGAGAGATCGAACCCCCCGCGGACGTCTGTCAGTCCGAGGTCGTCTGCTGAAAACAGAACATGCTTGTGTTTCCCGCTCGAGCGCGCCGCCCAGAACTCGTGTTCGTCCCTCCAGAGGATGTTCCGGCCGTTTCTCGAGAACTTCGGACTCTCGGCATGCCCCCTGGGGCCGGTCACCGGCCGCGGATGGTCACCATCCCGGCGCGCCACCCACACCCGCGTGTAGTAGGTGCAAAAACGTCCGCAGGGCGGCCCTTCGTGCGAGGTGACGTACGCGATCCGCTTGCCGTCCGGTGACAGAACAGCTTCGTCGGCGCGCACAAGTGGCTTCAGGAGCGAGCCGTCGGGCGAGAGCGTGGAGGCCTGGACCCCGTTGCCGACGATCAAGGGCCCATTGACTCCAGGGTAGGTTCCCCGCGCAGTCGCTGGACAAAGCGCGATCAATAGGCCCGCCAGCAACGCTGCCCGCCACGACACCATCACGGGCAACGTACTCGGTAGCTGCTCGCAGGGTAAGACGCGAAGGCGACAACCGATGAGTTGGACGCCCGCGGTTGGTCTATTAGGGCGAACGAGACGAGCGACGACGGGAGCGCACGAATGGGCAAGCTGCTCTGGCACACGATGATGAGCCTCGACGGGTTCGTCGCCGGCCCGAACGACGACATGAGCTGGGTGTTCGGGTTGGACGCGGGCTCGGGCGAGACCGCCGACGAGGTTGTCGCCTCGACCGGCGCGCTGCTGGTCGGCCGCCGAACGCAGGACGTGGAGGACCGCCTCCAACCAGGCTTCTACGGCGGCGCCTTCCGAGGACCGTTTTTCGTGTTGCGACACGACCCGCCGCCCGACCCGCCCGTCGTCAAGGGTGTCACCGGGCGGTTTCTGGACGTCGACACAGACGAGGCGGTGGCCATCGCCAGGGAGGCGGCCGGCGACCGCGACATCGTTGTCCTCGGCGCGAACGTCGCACGCCAATGCCTCGAGGCGGGACTACTCGACGAGATCATCGTCCACGTGGCCCCAATCCTGCTCGGCGATGGCGTCCGGCTGTTCGAACGCGTCGGCGGCGAGCCGGTCGAGCTCCGGCCCATCTCATCGGTTGACGAGGGCGGCACAACCGTGCTCCGCTACGCGCTCGGACCAGTCTCAGCGTCCTGAGGCCAGGTCACGGACGAGTGCGCTCGGGCCGAGCTCGCGGTGGTTCGCGACCCCGGCGATGGCGCGGGTGATCTCGAGCTCGGCGAGGAGCGTGCGGAGCATGTGCCGGACCCCCGCCTCCCCTCCGAGCGCCAGGCCGTGCACGTACGGGCGCCCGACGAGGATGGCCTCGGCCCCCAGCGCCAGCGCCCGGTAGACGTCGGTCCCCGTGCGGACGCCCGAGCCGAACAGGACGGCGACCTTGCCGCCGACCGCGTCCGCGATTCGCGGCAGGACGTGGATCGTCCCGACCGGGCGGGGACGGCGGCGTCCGCGCTCGTTCGACACGACGATGCCCTCGAAGCCACGGCGGACCGCCATCCGCGCGTCCGGCACGGTCTGGATGCCGCCGAGGACGATCGGCCCATCCCAGGCCTTGCGGATCGCCGCGAGCGCCGCCCAGCCCTTCCCGGGTTGCGGCGGCGAGAGCACGAGGTGGGTGCACCCGGTGAGCCGCGCGCGCCCGAGCAGCGCGAGGTCGGGGCCGTCCCCGCCCGGCCAGTCCAGGGCGAACCACCGCGAGCCGGCGGGCGCGGCCGCGGCGACGCCCTCGACCGACGTGCTCGAAAGGGACGAGTGGACGTATGTGAGCTCCAGAGCCGCGGCCGCCCGGGCGGTCGCGGCCTCGCCGTCGGGGTGCGCCAGGGCCTGGCCCCCGACCGGGCCGAGGATGACCGGGGCCGGCATCGAGACGCCGAGCACAGTCGCGCTGAGGTCGCGCTCGTCGCGGTCGATGAACATCCGCGGGACGATCCGCCACGCTCCCAGCGCCCGCTCGTTCGCGCGCACGGCGCCGGCACCGCCGGCCCAGGCGAGCAGATGCCGGCGCGCGGCCTCGGGCAGCACCGTCGCCGCCGCGGCCTCGAGGTCGGACAGGTTCGTGGTGAAGATCGGCTTGACGCCCGCAGTCATCCCGCTGAGGTAGATCTCGGACTGGTAGCCGCCGTACGGGGCGCCCGGGCCAACCGGGAGCGGCGACCCCTTGGGGAGCTCGGACCGCGCGGGGACGGGCGCCGAACGGCCCGCGGCGAGCGCGGTCGGCGCGAGGACGGTCGCGGCTGCGGCCGTGCCGGCCACCTGGAGGAACTGGCGACGAGTGCTCTCGGACATGTCTGGGCTCCGCTTCACCGCGCGCGGGCCAGGGAGGAAGGGGAAAGGGTGCGGTGGGTGCGGTGGCCGGCCTTCCGGACCTCCTTCTCGAGCTCGTCGACGAGGCTCCGCATGACGATCCGGGTACCCCTCTGCCCGTCCAGCGCGAGGCCGTACAGGTACGGCCGGCCGATGAGCACCGCGTCGGCGCCGAGCGCCAGCGCCTTGAAGGCATCGACGCCCGTGCGGATCCCGGAGTCGAAGAGCACGGGCATCTTGTCGCCGACCGCCTCGACGATCGGGCCGAGCGCGTCGAGCGACGCGATCGCCCCGTCGACCTGACGGCCGCCGTGGTTCGAGACGACGATGCCGTCGATCTTGTGCTTGGCGGCAAGCCTGGCGTCGCGCGGGCTCTGGATCCCCTTGAGCAGGATCGGGCCGTCCCAGTTCGCGCGGATGAGCGGCAGCTGCTTCCAGCTCAGGCCGGGGTTCTGGAAGACGCCCGCGAACGCGACGCCGGCGGGGATCGGGGCGACCTCTGCCGGAACGGGCATTTGGCGTTGGAAGACCGGGTCGCTCGTGTAGTTCGCGATGCCCTTGTTCTCGAGGAAGGGCGAGTACCCGCGGTCGAGATCGAGCGGCCGCCAGCCGAGCAGCGTCGTGTCGAGCGTGATGACCAGGTGGGTGTAGCCGGCCGCCTTGGCACGGCGCAGGAAGGACACGACCAGCTCGTCGTCCGTGGCCCAGTAGAGCTGGTACCAGCGCGAGCCGTCGCCGTTGGCCGCCGCCACGTCCTCCATCTTGTAGGCAGCCTGCGTCGAGTGAACGTACGTCAGGCCGAGCTCGGCCGCCGCGGGGGCGGTGGCGAGCTCGCCTTCCGGATGCGCGAGCGTCTGCACCCCGACCGGCGCGAACAGGACCGGCGCGGGCATGCGCGTCCCCAGGATGGTGGTGGAGAGATCGACCTTCGCCGCCTTGCGGCCCTTGCGCCACTTGATCTTCCAGCGCCGGAACGCCGCGGCGTTGGCGCGCGTGGTGTCCGCGTCCCCCGCACCGGCGAGGATGTAGGCGAGGGCCTCGGGGTTCAGGACTTTGGCGGCCTGCGCCTCGAGCTGCGAGAGGTCGTCGGGGATGGTCGATGCGGCCGCGGCCTGCGTCATGGCTGGAGTGTGTCAGGGGCCTCGCGGCGGGGCATCACTTGCGCGAGGCGCGCCGGGCCGGAGCCCGGCGCGCAAGCCTCAGCGCGCGAGATCAGGCTGAAGTGAGAGATTAGGAACCGTGCCCACGGATCCGAGCCTCCTATGCGTCTCATGCGGGGCCGCGAACCGTCCCGGGCGGCGGTTCTGCGGCGCCTGCGGCGCTCCGCTTTCGCGCTCCTGTCCCGACTGTGGTGCTGAGAATGAGCCCGGCGACCGGTTCTGCGGTCAATGCGGTGCCTCCCTCTCGGGTCCCGACCCAGGACTGCATGGCGCCGTTCAGCGGCGGGAGGGCGACGAGCGCCGCCTGGTCTCGGTGCTGTTCGTCGACCTCGTCGGCTTCACGCCTCTCTCCGAGAACCGCGACCCGGAGGCGGTCCGCGAACTCCTCTCGGGCTACTTCGAGCGCGCCAGATCGGTGATCAGCCGCTACGGCGGGACGATCGAGAAGTTCATCGGCGATGCGGTCGTGGCCTTCTGGGGAGCGCCAGTGGCGCGGGAGGACGACGCCGAACGGGCCGTATGCGCCGGCCTCGAGCTAACGGCGATGGTTGCGGCGCTCGGCGCACAGAACCGTGTTCCCGACCTTCGCGCTCGCGCGGGGATCGTCACCGGCGAGGCGGCGGTCAGACATGGCGCAGACGCGGAGGCCATGGTGATCGGTGACACCGTCAACACCGCGTCGCGCGTGCAATCGGTGGCGCCGCCGGGCGCCGTGTTGGTGGACGAGGCAACCGCACGGGCCGTCGGCGGGACAATCATCTTCGAGGACGCGGGCGAGCACGAGCTGAAGGGCAAGGCGGAGCCGCTCAGGGCCTGGCGGGCAACGAGGGTGGCGGATGCCGGTGGAGAGGCCCTGGAGACAGCGCTCGTGGGTCGGCAGACCGAGCGCCAAGCGCTCGTCGACGAACTCGATGCCACCCTGGTTGACGGCCGAGCGCGAATGCTGGCGATGGTCGGAGAAGCCGGCATCGGCAAGAGCCGCCTGGGACGCGAGTTTGAGCATTACCTCGACGGATTGACGCAGGAGGTCTTCTGGCATCGCGGCCGCTCGCTTGCATACGGCGAGGGGGTGGCCTTCTGGGCCTTGGCGGAGATGGTCAAGACGCGGTGTGGCATCGCCGAGGAGGAGAATTCCGAGAGCGCGCGTCCGAAGCTCGAGGCCGCCCTCAGCCGCTACGTGCTCGATGAGGGTGAGCGGCGAATGGTGGGCCCTCGCCTGGCGGCCTTGATCGGCATCGAGCGTGGTCGGATTCGCGAGCAGGCGGACCTGTTCTCGGGTTGGCGGCTCTTCTTCGAGCGGCTCAGCGACGAGGCCCCCGTGGCGCTCGTGTTCGAGGACCTGCACCTGGCCGACCCCACCCTGCTCGAGTTCATCGACTATCTCCTCGAGTGGTCCGCCGCTCATCCGATCTTCATCCTTGGAATCGGCCGCCCCGAACTCGGGCAAAGACGTCCGCTGTGGGTAGACGATCAGCCGGGCGTTGCCTGGCTGGAGCTCGGGCCGCTTGAGGACAGCACCATCGACGAACTCCTCGAGACCCTCCTACCCGGTCCGCTGGAGTCGGTCCGGGCGCGGATCCGAGAGGGAGCCGGAGGCCTGCCGCTCTACGCCGTCGAGATGGTGCGAATGCTCGTGGACCGGGGTGCTTTGGAGCGGCGTGGCGAGCACTACGAGCTCGTCGGCGCGATCGACGAGGTGAAGGTTCCAGAGACGCTCCACGCCCTGATCGCGGCTCGTCTCGACGTACTGCCTGCCAAGGAGCGCACGCTCCTCGGAGACGCGGCGGTGCTGGGCCAGTCGTTCAGTCTCGAGGGCCTGCTGGCCGTCAGCGGGCTGGGTCAGCGGGACCTACGGCGCTTGGTCGAGGGCTTGGTCGCAAGGCAGACGCTCACTGTGGACGAGGATCCCTATTCGGCCGAGCGCGGCCAGTACAAGTTCATTCAGCCCCTGGTGCAGCGGATCGCTTACGGAATGCTCTCGCGACGCGATCGAAAGCAGCGCCATTTGTTTGCCGCCGAGTACCTGGAGCGACAGTGGGGTGAGGGATCGGACGAGATCGCCGACGTGCTCGCGGCCCATTACATCGACGCGGTCGAAGCCGAGCCGGAAGCCGCCGATGCCAGTGAGATCAAGGCAAGGGCGCTGAAGGCGATGGCGGCGGCGGGCGATCGAGCGCTCGACCTGGGGGCGGGCGATCACGCGGCGACTCACTTTCTGCGTGCGGCCGAGTTCGCCTCCGCCGATCTCGAGCGCGGCGACCTGCTCGAGCGCGCCGCGTCGGCGGCGGCACTTGCCGGCGACCGCGACCAGGCGCGGCAGCGATTCGAGCAGGCGGCGGCGCTCTTTGAAGCCAGGGGCGAGCATCGGCGAGCCGCGCGGGTGGGCGTCCGAGTTGCCGAAACCCTCTATGACCAGGGCCGAACAAACGACGCGCTCGAGCGCCTCGAGTCCGCCTATGCGGTCCTCGCCGGCGGCGAGCCGGACGCGGCGCTCGGCGGCGCCGAGCTGGGGCTCGCACGGGTGAAGATGATGCTCGGTCGCATCGATGAGGCAGCAGATCACGCCGAGGTCGCGTCGAGAATCGCCCAGAGCGTCGGCGACCCGACGATGGTCGCGGAGACGCTGATCAACAGGAGTGGGGTGTTGTCGGAGCAGGGCCGAATCCAGGAGGCTCTCGGCCTCGGCGAACAGGCGCTCGAGGTCTCGCTCGAACACGACCTCACCAGCGCCGAGCTCCGAGCCTGCAATTTGGTTTCGATCCTCCTCTGGACCATGGGCCGGAATGAGGAAGCGCTCGAGCTCTGCAACCGTGCGATCGGGCTCGCGCGACGAAGGGGGGATCGCTATTACGAGTGGAAGCTGCTTGCGGGGTCTGTGGCCGACCTGTACTACCTCGGCCGCTGGAATGAGGCCCTCGACGTTTTGGCGCGGCTACCGAACGACCGACCCGACGCGGTCATTTCAGTGGCCGATGCGGCTCAGTTCACGCTCCTGATTCATCTGGCCCGCGGGAACCTCGCCGAGGCCGAGCGTGACCTGGCGCATGTCGCCACGATGGAGGGTCAAGGGTACGCAGCCTGTGACGCCGCCGCGGCGGCGGCGAGGGCGACCTTCGACCGCACCCGAGGCCAGAGCGCTTCCGCTTCCGAGGTGGCCGACCTGACCGACCTGGCTCTCGCCGCGCTTGGCAGCGCGGTGGTTGATTCCGGGGGCCAGCTGCTGCTGATCGAGTCGATCGAGACCGCGATCGCCGTGGACGACCTTCGAACGGCCGGGACGCTCCTGGATCACCTGGAGAGCTACCTGGAGCGCGCGGACATGCGATACCTGGCCGCGGAGGCCGACCGCTTGACGGCGCGACTGTGCGTTCGCCGGGGTGACCTGGATCAGGCAGAACGTCGTTACGGGCGTGCGGCATCGGTCTTCCGCGAGCTCGCATACCCGTTTCCGTTGGCGATCGCCCTTCTCTGGCGCGCAGAGGATCTGTCAAAGGAGGGAGAAAGCGGCAAACGCCGCGAGGAGGCGCGGCAGCTGTTCGAACGCCTGGAAGCAAGGCCGTGGATGGAGCGGACGGCTTCTCGACAGAGCACGGCTCACGCGCATCAACCGGGCTGAAACCGGTGAGCAGGGCGCCCGCAGACCGTGGGGCGCTTCTTCTTTCAGGGGTCGTTGTCGGTGATCGAGACCTCGGTGCTGGGCCGGCCGATCGTCGCGTTCGTGGGCGTGTCGAGGTCGAAGGTGAACGACTCCAGGGCCTCATCTGAGGAGTCGTCGCAGATGTCGATCCGCACCACCTTGGTCGTCTCGCCGGGGGCGAAGGTCAGGGTTCCGTCGGCTCCGATGTAGTCCTCGGAACAAGTGGAGTTGTCGTCGGCGCTTAGCTCGGCGGTCGCGTATCGAACCCTGACCGTGTTGGTGCCGGGGGCCGAGAGCCGCACCGCCACGTCGATGTAGCCGCTGCTCTCCCCGACGGTCAGGTCGAGCGGAGTGGCGATCTTCGGCTGGGCGACGGCGGTCGCGTCGCTGGCGCCGATCGTGACCACCCCGTTGGCGTCGCCGAAGCTCGCGTTAGTGGGGCTGGTGAGCCTCAGGGAGAAGCGCTCGGCCGGCTCGTGGAGAGCGTCGTTGACGATCGGAACGGCGATCGTCTTGGCGCTCTCGCCGGGGGCGAAGGTGAGGGTGCCGGCGGTGGCGCGGTAGTCGGAGCCGGCGGTGGCGGTGTCGTCGACGTTCGCGTAGTGAACGGTGACATTGCTGTTCGAGCGCTGGCCCCCCGGGCCCCCGAGCAGCACCGGGACCAGCGCCGTGCCGTCCTTCTCGTCGATCGTGGCGTCGCGGATGAAGAGCTTCGGGGTGGTGACGACGGGGTCGTTGTCGGCGATCGCGACCTCGCCGCCGGTCCGGGCGATCGTTGAGTTGATGGGCTCTCTGATATTGAAGGTGAACGACTCCAGGTCCTCATCTGAGGAGTCGTCGCAGATGTCGATCCGCACCACCTTGGTCGTCTCGCCGGGAGCGAAGGTCAGGCTGCCGCCGGCGCCGATGTAGTCCTCGGAACAAGTGGAGTTGTCGTCGGCGCTTAGCTCGTGGGTCGCGTATCGAACCCTGACCGTGTTGGTGCCGGGGGCCGAGAGCCGCACCGCCAGGTCGACGTAGCCGTCAGCCTCGCCGACGATCTGGTCGGTCGGCGCGGAGATCGCCGGTCGGTCAACGGGGGTCCCGTCGCTGGCGCCGATCGTGACCACCCCGGTCGCGTCGCCGAGGCCCGCGTTGGTGGCGCCGCTTAGTGCCAGGGAGAAGCGCTCCGCCGGCTCCTTGCGAGCGTCGTCGGCGATCGGGACGGCGATCGTCTTGGCGCTCTCGCCTGGGAGGAAGGTCAGGATGCCGTCGCCGGTGGCGGTGTAGTCGGAGCCGGCCGTGGCGGAGTCGTCGGCGCTCGCGTAGTGAACCGTGACGGTGCTGTTCGAGCGCTGGCCCCCCGGGCCCCCAAGCAACACCGGGACCAGCGCCGTGCCGTCCTTCTCGTCGACGGTGGCGTCGCGGATGAAGAGCCTCGGGGTGGTGACGACGGGGTCGTTGTCGGCGATCCCGACCTCGCTGCCGGCCCGCGCGATCGTCGCGTTGGTGGGCGTGTCGAGGTCGAAGGTGAACGACTCCAGGGCCTCATCTGAGGAGTCGTCGCAGACGTCGACCGGCACCACCTTGGTCGTCTCCCCCGGGGCGAAGGTCAGGGTGCCGTCGGCGCCGATGTAGTCCTCGGAACAAGAGGAGTTGTCGTCGGCGCTTAGCTCGGCGGTCGCGTAATGGACCGTGACCGTGCTGTCGCCCGGAGCCGAGAGCCGCACCGTCAAGTCGATGTGGCCGTCGGCCTCGCCGACGATCTGGTCGGGCGGCGCGAAGATCTTCGGCCGGGCGACGGCGCCGGCCGAGGGTGGAAGGGCAAACCCCACTGCAAGCCAGAGGCTCGCGGCCGCAGCTATCAGAACACGACCGCACCGCCGCATGGGTAAACCTCCATGTCGTACCCCGCTTCCGCACCCGATCCTCCCCCAGCGGTCAGGGGCGTCGCATCCGTAGAAACCCGCAGAGTTCTTGGACGACGAGTAGCTTTCGTTCCCGAGCGCAGATGCGCCGAAAACCGCAAAGACCCGCCTCGTCTGAAGCGATGGCGCGCGACGGACCGCGCTTAGTCGCATCGAGTGGAGGATTGGGCCGCTATATCCAGGTCAATCCCGCACTCGATTCCGAACGCGGCGAAGGTATCGCTCGTCGTCCGGAGCGCGCATCTCGCCGAACGTCCCTGGACTGGGCATACACGCACAGTTGAGGGACGTTCACGGCTCGTCGGGAGGCACGCATCCCATGCTGAGTAGCTGGTTTTCAGCGCCGCAGGACGCTCCAGGTGCGCGGCGCTGCGAGCCTGATCCACGCAGCCGGAACAAACTCGGTAGCCAATTGGTCGCCAGCTGATCGGAGGCTTACATCCCTACCAACGCGAAAGGCCCGCCATAGCGGGCCTTTCGTACATAGCGGGGGTGGGATTTGAACCCACGACCTCCGGGTTATGAGATCGACTCAGGGGGTTGCGTCCACCTGCGAACCCGCATTCCCATGCGGTTTCTCTTGCTCTGAGTTGTCCCCAGTTTCGCTCAGATTGGTAGCAAAATTGGTAGCAAGCCCGAACGCGGCCTGAGCCCACGCGCCGCCCTGGGACGGATCCGGCGAGTAGTCGGCGTAGACCTGGGTCGTCTGGTGGTCGCGGTGGCCCATCCACTCCTGGATGGCTCGGAGTGGCGCGCCGGCAGCTGCCATTCCGGTCCCGAATGTGTGGCGCAGATCGTGGAAGCGGATCGGGCGCACCCCGGCGGCAGCGAGCGCGTCCTTGAAGCGCTTGCGCGCCTTCGACGCGTCGTAAGGATGCCCGGTCTCCGGGTGGCAGAAGACCAGGTCGTCATCCGCCTGGTAGCGCGAGCGCTGAAAATGGCGCTCGAGCTCGGCCGCGACGCGATCGGCCATCGGCACCGCGCGAGAGGAACGCCGCGTCTTCGGCGTCCCGAAGCGCCCGCGCGTGTAGTTGCGCCGCACTCGCACGACGCCGGCGACCCAGTCGACGTCCTGCCAGCGAAGCGCCGCCAGCTCGCCCTGGCGCAGGCCGGTCATTGTCGCCGTCAGGTAGAGCGCCCGATCGGTCGGGCCGAGTTGGTCGTCTGGGACGGCTCGCAGCAGGGCCTCGACTTCGCCTCGGTCGAGATAGCGGATATCGGGGTTGGTGCCCGCAGCTCGCGGGCGATCTACCGCGGCGACCGGGTTCGCCGCGACCCAGCCGCGCTTGAGAGCGAACGAGAACAGCCCGTGGGCGAAGTTCAGGTGGTTGCTGACGGTCTTCGTCTGCAGCCCCTCTGAAGCCTTCGCGGCCATGTAGGCCGCCAGGTGATCGGCTGTGATCCTCTCGATCGTCTGCGCACCGAAGTACGGGACGAGGTGGCGGCGGAGGATCGACCGATAGTCCGCGACCGTTGTCGGCTTGCGCTCGAGGACGTGTTCAACGTGCCTCAGATAGCGCTTCCCGACCTCGTCGACGGTCAGCCGCTCGTACGCGGCTGGCGCCACCCGAGTCTCTTGGATCAGTTGCCGCATCACGCCTTCTGCCTGCTTTCGCGTCAGGCCATCGCGCGAACCGGGCTGGCGGGTTGGCCCCAGCCGCCGCATCACCTGCCGCTCCCCGACCCTCCACTTGCCGTAGTAGACGCCGGCACGGAGGACGATCGATCCGGTCCCATAGGAGCGGCGCTTGCTTAGTTGAAAGGGCATCAGAACCTCGCTTCTGGATGGCGGCCCCGGGCTCGTCCCTGGCAGTCCGCGCCATCTACATCGGTCGGCCGAGGCTACCCCGCTCCTCGGCGCCAAGCCACGCCTCGATTGCCTCCGCGCGGAACCGCAGAGTGCGGCCGAAGCGAAGGTGCGGAATCTGACCGCGCCGAGTGAGCGCGTAGACATAGTCCACCCGCATCCCGATGATCTCCGCCACCTCCTCGGCGGTGAGCAGACGGGCCGCCGAGCCGCGCTTAGGCGCTGTGGTGCTCACAAGTCCTCCCGCCGCAACTCGGCCACGCGCACCCGCTCCTCTGAACAAGTCTCCCGGACCGCTCGATGGACGACCTGCTGGGTGGGGCTGGAGGGAGGACAGAGGTAGACGCACCGCTCTATCTCCCGGCAGCGCCTCCAGGCCCTGATGATCGCCTCGAGACGCTTCTGGGACTTCGGCGTCAGCTCGACCTCGTAGACGACCAGTCCCTCGTCGCTGCGAACGGCGAGGTCCGGCCAGTGAAGCCGTGGATGGCCATTCAGCGTCTCCCCCAGCTTGCCGGCGCCGGTCGGCCTGCCGGTGAGCTTCGCTTCGAAGCGGAGCTCACGCTCGGTCAGAAGGCGCTCGGGTCCGTAGCGACGCTCGAGCTCGATCGCGACATCGGCCGTGGTGAGCCAGTGGTCGACCTCCCCGATGCGAATCGCCGGCCGCCTGAGGCCGAGGCCGGCGTAGGTGATCCCGTCCCTCGTCGCGCTGATCAGGGTCGGATCGCCGATCGCCGTCCGTGTCCTTTTCAGCAACCCGAACTCGATCAGTCTCCTCGCCTGCTCATAGGCGACCGACCTGCCGACTCGAAATCGCTCACCGATCTGCTCGACCGATACCGCTCCCAGCCGCGCCACCCAGCTCACGATCTCCCGCTCGCGGCTCAAGCCTCGTCCCCTTCTTTTCTTGTCCGAGCTTGACCCATCACTTCCTAGTGCCAGAAACAGGCCTCTAGTCCGGAATGGATGCCTCCCTAACTGCCCCTCGCCCGCTCGCCACAAGCTCTTCTTCCTCGCCGGGTCTGACCACCCGAACTCACGTTCATCGTGGGGGCGGGTGGTCAGGCCCGGCGAGGCCCCGTGCGGCCGATCCTGATGCGGGCGGGGGGTGGATTCGAGATCCGGGGTTGAGTCCGTGGCTTGGTCCGACCCTCCGGCCTTTTGCTTCGCCCCTCGGAGGTCCCCCAATCGGTCCCCCAATCGCACCCATTCAGACCTCGGGCATCTGCCGCTGGTCGCTGCCATCGCTCTTGAACCTCCACCACCTGGTCCCTCGAGGCCTCGGAAAGTCCAACGGACCGCCGCCTGTGTTCCCGCTCAGCGGAGCTGCAGCCGACCCGTCACCTCCGTCGAAGAGCGGGCGGGGTCGGGTGGCTGCTCAGGGCGGAGGAGTGTTGATCGGGCCGGCGATCAGCGAGACCCCCGCGTTGGCGCCGGCGCTGCCGGTGTTCTGGCTCGTCAGCTCTGCGCTCGCATCTGCCGATGCCGGGGCATTATCGACGAGCTGGCCCGTCGCTCCGTTGGATTCGAGGTACGCGAGCTGGAAGCCGATCAGTTCGCCGGTCGGCGGCGTAGCCGGCACCGTGTTGCCGCGGATGTCGGCACGGAGCGTGTTGGGTACGGTCACCGCGTTCGCCTGCAGGAAGATGTTCGCCAGGGAGAAACCGCCGTTCGCCACGGTGGGGACGAAGTCCGTGTTGACGAAGTTGTTGGTCACGGTCGCATCGAGCCCGCCGGTGCCGTTGCGAGAGACGATCTCGATTCCGCGGCCGTTGGGGATCTGCCGGATGGTGTTGCTGTTGACGAGCACGTTGGCATCGACGCCACCGTTGATGTTGATCCGAATCCCGATGCCCCCGCCCGAGTTGAAGATCGACGCATCGCCGATGCGGTTCCCGGTGAAGGTGCCGTTGAGCGTCCCGCCGGTCGCAGGCGCCTGCACTGCCGAGCTGAAGAAGTTGATGGAGTTTGCGACCTGGTTCAGGAAGGTGTTGCTGAGCACCTTGTAGTTGACGCTACCCGTCCCGTCGTGGTTCAGATCCATGCCGATGTTGTTGCCCGAGAACGTGCTGTTCTGAATCGTCGCCGACGGCATCGTCGCGGCGACCCCGCTCGCAGGCTGCATCTGCATTCCGTCGGCGAACTGGCTCGACGCGACGACGTTGTTCATCAGGAAGTTCGAGACGGTGGCGTTACGGATCTCGAAGTTGAATCCGCTGTTGAGCTGCGAGTCCGTGAACACGGTGTCGCTGATGTCCCAAGTCGACGTGCCGCTTCCGATCCCGACACCGAAGTTGTCGTGCGGCGTCGGTCCGATGGTTGAGTCGCTGATAGTGATTGCGCCGTTGACCGGCGTGCCCGTCGAGAAATCGCCCATCTCGATTCCACGGTCCTGGGCCACCCCGCTCGAGTCGGTGATCAGTGAGTTGTTGAGCGCGAACCCGTTGATGTCGTTGACCGTCACACCGTCGGCGGCGCTGTTGAGGATCCGCATCCGCGTCAGCGAGACTTGATCGGTGTTGGTCAGCGACACGGCCGTGCCCGTCGTAGCCTGAATCGTTCCGCCCGTGCAGTCGGCTGGGTTTGGAGCGGTGACCGTCGCTGGTGTACCGACGGGGTTGTTCGTCACCTGACCGCCGCAGAGGCCGCTCGAGTCACCCGTCACCGTAAGGCCACCGCTCGAACCGGTCGCGTTCAGGACGATCCCGTTGACGGCGTCGTTCGCCGAGATCGACTTGAAGTTGAGGTCAGCCGCGCCGATCGTCGTGCCGGCGACGTTGAGTGCCGTTCCGGTGGTGGTGGCGAGTGTGTTGTCGGGAGCCGTGCCGACAGCGTTCGGGTCGGTCACCACGACCGTGCCGCCACCGGTCGCCGAGAAGGCATTTATGCCGCCTGTCGAGAGGATCGTGCCGCCATCAAACCGGATCGTCGTGCCGGTGTTGCTGGCGAGTGAGATCGCGCCCGCCGGTGAGCCGCTGGTCCCGATTGTCCCGTTGAAGTCCTTGGTACCCCCGCTCTGGTTCGACACGTTGACGGCGGTTCCGGTGCTGTCGGCGATCGTTCCGCCGTAGGTGAAGTCGACGCTGTCGCCCGAGTTGTTGCCGGAGATATCGACGTCCTGGTCTGCGGCATTCTGGATCGAGCCACTCGACGCGTTGAAAGTTCCGGCGACGTTGTCGAGCCTGATCCCGTCGGTGCCGCTGTTCGTCGACGAGACGCTGGTGAATGCCATGTCGACGGTGCCGTTCGAGATGTCGACCGCCTTGCTCACGGTGTTGCTGATGGCGCCGCTGGTGACCGTGTTCATGGTCGCGGTCCCGCTGAAGAAGCTGCCTCCCAGCGAAGTGTTTGCGCCGTTGCCGAGGTCGATGCCCTGGATCGTGTTCGAGTTGGCCAGGGTCAGCGCGTTGCCGGAGCTGCTGGTGATCGTCGGGTTCGAGGCGCCCGAGGCGGTGACGATCGTGTCGGCGCCGATCGTTAGCCCGTGGCGCCTCGACGACAGCGACTGGTTGGCCTCCATCGGCATGCCGCCGGTGTAGGAGCCGGCGTTGAGGATGAAGATCCGGTGGCCGGGGCCGTCGGAGTCGCCCAGACCGGCGGCGCCGTTGACCCCGAGGAGCGAGTTGAAGGGCGAGTCGCCCGAGCCGTCGCCGTTCGAGCCCAGCGAGTTGTCGACGTACCAGACGCAATCGGTGATCGCAATCGAGACCGTGCCGGTGTCGGTGCCCGGCGTACCGGGGTTCTGGTCGGAGACCGTGTAGTTGAACTGGTCGTTCGCGTCACCGCAGCTCGTGCTCGTGGCCGGGAAGAAGGTGAAGTTGCCGTCGGACTCCATCGTCACCTTGCCGCCGTCCTGCGTTGTGATCGCCTTCACGCCCGTCGGGCCCGCGGTAAGGCCTCCGGGGCCGTCGACGTCGGTGTCGCCGGTGAGCACGTCCCCGGTGATCGTCTTGGTGGGCTGCGCCTGGGTCGTGCCGACCGCGAGCGGCGTGTTACCTACCGCCGAGTTGGCCCCGTTGAAGGCCTCGTCGTCGGCGACGGGGTTGTCGTTGGTCGCGACGACCGAGATGTCGCGGGTGACCGTGTTCGAGGCGTGGTTGAGCGGCTGGCCGTCGTCGGCCTGGAAGCTGACCGTCCGGGTCGAGGTGTTCGGCGTGTCGCTCGTGTTTGAGTACTTGACGTCGCGCAGGGCGGCCTGGTAGTTGGCCGGCGTTGTGCTGCCGGTCAGCGTCAGCTCGCCGCTGGCCGCCGAGAAGTTGCCCGTGATCTGGGCCGTGTCGGTGAACGACAGCACGTCCTGGCCGTTCTGGTAGTTGCCGGAGATCTCGACGGTCGCCGAGCTGATGTTCGTGTCGGGATCCTGCGCGGTCAGGTTCGGCGCGATCGCGTCGGCGTGGTTTTCGGTCGGGGTGTCCTCGGTGTAGGTGAGGGCGCCGTCGGGCTGGGTCAGCGCCGGCGCGTCGTTGACGCAGGTCACCGTGACAGCGACCGTTCCGGTGTCGCCGCCGGGCGTCAGCGTGTAGTCGAAGTCGTCGGTCGGCGAGCCGCCGTTGCAGTAGTCGCCGTCGGGCTCATAGGTCAGATCGGCGCCGCCGTTGGTGATCACGACCGTGCCGTTTGTGGGATCGGTGGTGCCGGTGATCGAGGGGCCCGGGCCGCCGTCGGCGTCGTTGTCGTTGGCGAGCACGTCGATCGTCGTCGCCGGGTCGTCCTCGGTCACGGTCTTGGTGTCGTCGCCCGCGACCGCGCCGTCGTCGACGCAGTTGACATGGACCGTCACCGTGGCCGTCGAGCCGCGCGAGAGGGTGTAGGTAAAGGTGTCGGGCGTAGTGCCCGGCGGCTTGTTGCAGTAGTCGGGGTCGGGCTCGTAGCTGATCCGCCCGCCTGGGCCGGCCCTCGTCACGGTGCCGTGGGCGGGGTCGGTGGCCGAGACGATCCGAAACGGGCCGCCGTCGGCGTTTAGGTCGTTGCCCCTGACGCCGAGCGCCCGCGGCGGGGAGTCCTCGTCGAGGGTGCGGGTGTCGTCGACGGCGGTCGGCGGGTCGTCGACGCACTGGACGTTGACGGTGACGGTGGCGGTCGAGCCGCCGACCAGGGTGTAGGTAAAGGTGTCGGGCGTCGTGCCCGGCGGCTGGTTGCAGTAGTCGGGGTCGGGCTCGTAGAAGACCCGGGTGCGCGCGTCCTGGGTCACGGTGCCGTGGTCGGGGTCGGTGACCGAAATCACCTCAAACGGACCGCCGTCGGCGTTGAGGTCGTTGACCCGGACCCCCAGGCCGGTCGCCGGGCGGTCCTCCTTGAGCGTCCGGGTGTCGTCGACGGCGGTGGGCGGTGTGTCGACGAGCAGCACCGGACCCGGCGCCCCCTCGTCGCTGCCGCGGGGCGCGGCGATCGCCAGCCCGGTCGAGGCGAGGCCCAGCGCGGCAAGCGCGAAGACCGCGGCTTTGGTTGTGACCGCTCGGCGGCCACGACGAAGAATTGAGTGGTGCTTGATAACGAACCCGTCCGTGGTTCAAAAGGGGAGCCCCTGCTGGCTCCGGCTGCAACGACTATTGCAGGTCGGCTCGCCGCTGTCCACGCAATTACTACGGATCGGGCATCGCCGCGCATCGCGAAGAGCGCTCGGTTGATGCCCTCGCGTCCCGAACGAAATTGGTAGCAAATTGGTAGCAACCCGCACCACGAGCCGAGACCCCCCAGAACGCGAAAGGCCCGCTTTAGCGGGCCTTTCGTTGAATAGCGGGGGTGGGATTTGAACCCACGACCTCCGGGTTATGAGCCCGGCGAGCTACCTGACTGCTCCACCCCGCGGCGTTGAACGGTCAAGTTAGCACCAGGGCGGCGACAAATCAGCCCCTTGGGCGGCTCGGTGCGCCCGATTCGATCAGAGCGTGAGCCGGAACCTGATCTCGGGAGGGCGCTCCTCGTCGGCGGCGGAGCCCATGCCCGGGTAGTCGGCCAGCCGCCGGCCTCCGTCTCGGGTCCAGCCACGGCGCTCGTAGAAGGCGGCCGCACGGCGATTTTCCTCGAGCATCCAGAGAATCGCCTCGCGGAACCCACGTTCCTGGGCCGCCTCGAGCGCGGCCTGCATCAGGGCCGGCCCAGCTCCGCGGCCGAACGCGTCCGGGTGCGCGTAGAGGGCCGGGATCCCGGCGACATCGTCGGGCTCGTCGGTCTCGCTCGACGGCAGCTCCAGCGTGCAGAAGGCCTCGATCGTCCCGTCGCGCTCGGCCACGAGCGTGAACTCGCGCTCGCCTCCCTCCGCGAGCCAGCCCCGCCAGTCGCGCTCGCGACCGTCGAGGGTGAGCCCGTCCAGGATGGCGTCCGGCATCAGCCCGCGGTACGCCGCCCGCCAGGAGGCGATGTGGACAGCGGCGACGGAGCGTGCGTCGCCGACGGTGGCCCAACGGACGCTCGGAGCAGCCGGCACCGCGCAGGCAGTCAGCCCGCGGAGCGCTGCCGGGACTTGTCGCCCTTGCAGTACAGGCCGCCCCGTCGCTCCGGCTTCAGCTTCGCGAACCAGGTCCCGCTGCGCTCGTCGGTGACCTTGCCCCAGATCCCGTTGATGTCGCTGAAGTCCCTCATCACCTTGATCTTGTCGTCCCCCTCGACGCGCTTGACGACGACCCTCCGGCCGGAGACGCACCCGGGGTCCTCGGCGGTGACGACGCCGTGGAACTCGCCGGCGCTCGGGCCGAGGCCGAACGACGTCTTCGAGTCGACGCGCGTGGCGGCGTAGGCGACGGCCGCCGGAATCAGGAGCACGGCGAGGGCGCAGATGGCGAGCTTCAACTTCATGCGGGCGATCCTAGCCGGCCCCGCCGCTCGCCTAGGGGGTGACGATCGCGAAGTCCCGGTCGGGCTGGCCGAGCAGGCCGAGCAGCTCGCCGAGCTTGGCGCCGTCGCCCTCGATCTCGATCCTGCCGGCCGCCAGCTCCTCGACCGGGTTCGTGGTCTCGAGCAGGATCGCGTCGAACGTCCCCCGCTCGAGCCGGACGGTGACCTCGGCGCCATCGGTGGAGTCGCTCGGGCGGTGGTGAAGGACACCGTTCTCCAGCGTCATCAGCCAGGGCTCGGAGCCGATCACCCAGGCGACGACGATCCGGGTGCCCCAGGCGCGCGGGCCGTCGAGGCGGATCGCCATCGCGTCGAAGAGCTCGTCGAGCGACAGCCGGCTGATGATGTCGGCGGCCCCGGCAGTGGTCGGGGTGCCGAGGGCGCCCTCGCGCAGCTCGCGCGCCCCGGTGAGGAAGAAGTTCCGCCAGATCGCGTTCTCGGCGCCGTGGCCGAGCCGCTCGAGCGCCTGCGCCTGCAGCTCGCGGGCCGCCTCGTTGCCGGGATCGGCGAAGACGACGTGGTTGACGACCTCCGCGACCCAGCGCAGGTCGCCCCGCTCGAACGCCTCGCCGGCGCGCTCGAGGACCGCGTCGGCGCCGCCCATGTACTCGACGTAGCGCCGGGCCGCCTCCTCCGGGGGGTGCTGCCACAGATGCGCCGGGTTGCCGTCGAACCAGCCCATGTAGCGCTGGTAGACCGCCTTGACGTTGTGCGAGACCGAGCCGTAGAAGTCGCGGCAGTGCCATTCGGACGCCAGGCTCGGCGGCAGCTCGACCCGCTCGGCGATCTCCGGGCCGGTGTATCCGAGGTTGATCAGCCGCAGCGTCTGGTCGTGGAGATACGCGTACATGTCGCGCTGCTTGGCGAGGAAGTCGACGATCCGCTCGCTGCCCCAGCACGGCCAGTGGTGGCACGCGAACATCGCCTCGGCGCGCTCGCCGAACAGGTCGATCGCATCGTCGAGGTAGCGGGCCCAGATCCGCGGGTCGCGGACCAGCGCCCCGCGCAGCGTGTAGAGGTTGTGCATCGTGTGGCTCGCGTTCTCGGCGATGAACAGCGTCCCGAGATCCGGGAGGAAGAAGTTCATCTCCGCGGGCGCCTCGGTGCCCGGGGTCAGCTGGAAGCTGAACCGGACGCCGTCGATCGTCTCCTCCTGGCCGGTCCGTGAGATGGCGAGCGTCGGGTCGATCAGGCTGACGCGCCCGATGGACGTCGTCACCCCGATGCCGGCGGTCATCTGCCCCTCCTGGCCGGGCTCGAGCAGGGCGCCGAACATGTAGCCGGCCCGCCGCCCCATCGCGATCCCCGCGTAGACGTTCTCGCTCACCGCGTGCTCGAGAAATCCCTCGGGCGCCAGCACCGGTACCCGCCCCGACTCGACGTCCTCGTCGCTGACCACCCCGCGCGCGCCGCCGAAGTGATCGATGTGGGTATGGCTGTAGATCAGCCCGGTGACCGGGCGGTCGCCGCGGTGGCGGCGGTAGAGCGCGAGCGCCGCCGCCGCGGTCTCGCAGGAGATCAGCGGGTCGACGACGATCACTCCCTCGTCGCCCTCGATGAAGGCGATGTTGGAGATGTCGTAACCGCGCACCTGATAGACGCCCGGGACGACCTCGAACAGCCCATGGATCGCGAGCAGCTCCGCATGGCGCCAGAGGCCCGGATGCACCGTCTCGGGCCGCTCGCCGGCGACCGCGGCGGCGAGGGACTCCAGCTCCCACACCACGCTCTCGGACTCGTCGGTGATCCGCAGCGGTTCGTCGGTGCCGAGGAAGCCGCGCCGCGCGTCCTCGAAGTCGGCTTGGTCGCCCGCCGGGATCCCCGCGCTCACGCCGCCCGCAGCCTCCTGCGCCGGACCGTCCGCGAGGCGAGCAGCTCCTCCCAATCGTCGGCGTCGAGCGCGTAGGGCTCGGTCGTGGCGAGGAAGTCGCGCATGCTCGCCGCAAGCCCCTCCGGGTCCTCGAGGTGCGGGAAGTGGGCGGCCCTCGGCAGGGTCTCGAACCGGCTGCCCGGGATCGCCTCGTGGGCGGCGCGGCCGTGCGCGAGCGGGATCGTGCGGTCGCGCTCGCCCCAGACGATCAGGGTCGGTACCGGACCGAGCAGGTAGAGGCGGTCGACCGCGCTCACCCGCTGGCCGCGCGCGTCGATCACCCCGCGCAGCGTCTGGATGAAGGCCCGCCGCGAGCCCTCGCTCTGCAGCGGCCGCAGCGCGCGGGCGATCGCATCGGCGTAGACGGCCTTGCCCGACCCACGCCGCTCGAGCTGATCGGCGAGCCCGGCGATCGCATCGACGACGCGCGGGCGGGCGGCGATCGCGAGCAGCGGCGAGGCGCCGGGGAGCGCCGCGAGCCGCAGCAGCGGGCTCACCCGCGGCCCGAGGCCGCCACTGGAGACCAGCACCAGCCGCTCGACCCGCTCCGGGAACTGCCAGAAGAACTGCATCGCCACCCCGCCGCCGAGCGAGTGGCCGACCACCGTCGCCCGGCGGATGCCGAGCGCCGCGAGCAGGTCGCGGATCGCCGCCGCGTGGGCGCCGATCGAGTAGTCACCGCGCGGGGTCGCCGAGTCGCCGTGGCCGATCAGGTCGGGGGCGATCACCGTGTAGTCGCCGGCGAGCTGCTGCGCCACCTCGCGCCAGTGGCGCGACGAGTTGACCATCCCGTGGATCAGCACGACGACGGGCTTGCCGGCCCCCGCGCCCGCCATCCGGTAGATCACCTGATGGCCGTGCAGGTCGGCCTGCCACTCCTCGAATCCGGCGTCGCGCGTTTCGCTCACGGGCCGCAGGTTACGGGCAGCTACTCCCCGCGGTGGGCCACGGAGGCGCGATCTTCGCGCTTGGTGCGCTCGGCGAACCGCGACGGGGTCGTGGCGACCTCGGGGTTGTCGATCTCCGCGAGCCGCGCGATCAGCCGGCGCCACTGCTCCGGCTTCAGCACCTGGGTGAGCTGAGGCTCGGATCCGGTCGTGGTACCGGGGCCGGGCGCGTAGCCGACGTGGACGTGATCGGCGTGGTCGGCCATGACGAAGGTTGGCCCGCCCATGGCCATGAGCGAGATCACCTGATCGGGGACCATCGTCCCCTGGAGCTCGAGGACCTGGTTGATGAGCGCCTCGGTGATCGTGCCGGGGCCCTGGTGGCCGAGCACCGGAAGGCCGTTGATCTGCGCGATGTCGACCGCGCCGCCGGTCGAGTGCTGGCTGACGTTGCCGGACGACGTGTAGACGCTGTGGCCGCACTTGAGCGACGTCACCGTCGTCCGGAAGCCGCTGCGGGCCAGGTAGAGGAGCAGTCTCATCACCCGGACGTCGATCTGGCCGGTCTGCACGTCGGCCCGACCGCATTCGTACATCTCGACCCTGGGCTCGGAGAGCAGCGCGCGGATCGCCTGCTCCTTGGAGAGCAGCAGGACCTGACCTGAGCTGGCGGCGCTGTCCTCGAACGGGTTCTTGCCCACCGCGCGGTAGATGTGCGTCGCCTCGAGCAGCTTCCAGCCGTCGAGGATCGGCTTCGGGTCGACCGTGGGCGCGCCGCGGCCGGCGGGGCGGATCGAGAAGTTCACGTGCGGCGCGTACTCGTCCGTCTTCCCGACGTGGCCGAGCATCGTCCCCGCGATCACCTCCGAGCCCTCGCGCAGCGGCCGCAGCTCGCTCTTGTCGGGGTCGAACCTGGCAACGCCGAAGTACTTGTCGAAGCTCTCGTAGCCCGCGCGCTCCAGGTAGCGCTCGATCGGATCGATCGAGACCGTCAGCGGCGCCCCGGGTGCGCGTGCCGCGCGCTCGGGGAAGGCAAAGAGCCGCTCGCGGGAGTCTTCGGTGTTGACCGGGCCGCTTGCCTCGGCCCGCTTCCGGCGCTCCTCCGGTTCCGGCGCGACCGCCGGCGAGCCCCCCTCCTTCGGCACCGGGTAGGCCCTCGCGATGTCGCCGAGCTCCGCGTATGTGAAGCGGTTGCCGTAGTCGTCGCGCAGGACGACGAAGCGGCCGAGGCGCTTGGACCTGCCGACGTCGGCGATCACGCCGTCGTTGACCGCGACGACCGGAGCGCCATCCTTCGAGTAGATGTCGATCCCGCGGCGGGTCGGGGGAGCTCGCGATCACCTCCGCCGCGTTGCCGGCCGCGGGCCGCTTGGCAGGCTTGGAGCGCTCGAGTGCCCGGCGCTCGGAGATGTCGTCGGCGTACCGCGCGTCGGCGGCCACCGGGAAGCGGGCTCCTTCGGTCAGCCCCGTCAGCGAGCTGACCAGCGCCTCCGGCAGCTTGCCGTACTGGTTCGCGTAGAGCAGGACCTCGTCGACGTACCAGTCGGCGTGGTTGTAGGCGAAGATCGCGGTGCGCAGATCCTGCTGCCCGCCGGCCGCCTTCAGGTATCGCGCGGCGGCGCAGATCGCATCGACCGGGTTGTAGGGGTCCTTGCGCCCGTCCTCGTTGGCGTCGACGCCGTACATGTCCCACGTCGAGGGGATGAACTGCATCCAACCGAGGGCGCCGGCGGTGGAGACGTTCAGGTTCGTCCCGAAGGCGGTCTCGATCCGGTTGATCGAGGCGAGCACCTGCCACGGGATCCCGTACTGGGTCCCGCAGGCCTGGTAGATCGGCAGCAGGAACGGCGGGATCGTGAACTGGTCGATGACGAAGTTCGGAACCCCAAGCGGCGCCGGACCGAAGTCGGCGACCGAGACGGAGGGGTTCGCCGCGGTCGGGGCGCCGTCAGGGCGGCGCAGCGGCGCGGGCTGCGGGACGGCGTCGGAGGCCGCCTCCCCCTCGTGGTCCCGGGGTCGGCCGTCGCGGTCGTCCCCGCGGTCCCGGCCGCCGTCGCGCCCGGTGCCGCCGTCGCGGCCGCCTCCCGGCCCGACGGTCCCTTCGGTGGGCGCGACGGGGGTGTCGTCCTCCGTACCGTCGTCCGGGGGCGGCGAGGTGGGTGTCTCGCTCGGCGGCGCCGGTTCTGGCGCGGGGTCATCGCCTCCCGGCAGGTCGACGCCGGCCCCGCCGGGGAGGTTGATGTCGGAGTCCCCCCCGCTCCCGCCGCCTCCCGGCAGCTGGACCCCACCGCCGCCCGGCAGGGTCGCTCCCCCGCCGCCGTTCTGGTCGGGCAGGTCGATACCGCCGCCGCCCGGAAGGTTGACGTCATTTCCGTCCGGGCTTCCTCCCGGCAGCAGCTGCGCGCTCGGTGTTCCGGTCGCGAGGCCGGCCACCAGCACCGCGATCCCCACTATGAGAGTTGCCTTCCTGGCCATTGCCTTCCTGGCCATCCCCTTTTCGCCACCACCTTCGGCTCGCCGTCCGTGCCTGACAGGTTGCCGGGTCTCTACCCGGCGTGCGCCGGTAGAAACGAGGCGCGGGTAGGTGCGCGGTGATGGGAGTCGACGACCAGCCCGGCCGGCTCGACCACCTGCAGGCGGCGGCGAAGGCCGAGACCGAGCGGCTCCAGGAGGGTCGTGCGGTTTCCCTGCTCGGCAACCCAGTCCCGGTGCGCGTGCTGATCGCGCTCGGGATCTTCCTGGTCGTGTTCATGATCGTCTGGACCGCGCTGTGGGCGCTTGGCGGCGGCCTCGGGCTCGCGCTCGGCTGGATCCCCGCCGCGGTTGTGGGCGCGTTCGCGATCCGCCTCACGAACCAAACCATCTGAACGGCGTATCGTCGCCGCCGTGGCGGTCTACGAGGGCACCCCGAAACGCGCCCGCAACGTCCGCATCCTGGCGGCGGGCGGGACGATCTCGATGACGGAAGCGCCCGAGGGCGGCGGCAGCACGCCCGACCTCGACGCGGCCGCGCTGCTCGCCAGCATCCCGAGCCTCGACGGCAACGGGATCGAGGCGGCGACGATCAGCAACCTGCCCAGCGCGCACCTGAGCCTCGACGACCAGCTGCGGATCTGCCGCGAGGCCCGCGACGTCGCCCGCCGCGGGATCGGCGTCGTCGTCACCCACGGCACCGACACGATGGAAGAGACGGCGATGCTCTGCGACGTCCTCCACGACGCCGAGGCACCGATCGTCTTCACCGGCGCGATCCGGCCGGCGTCGGCGCCGGGGGCCGACGGGCCGGCGAACACGGTGGACGCGATCAGCGTCGCCGCCAGCGAGGCGGCCGCGGGGATGGGCGTCCTCGTCTGCTTCGGCGGCGAGATCCATCACGCCCGCGGCGTCCGCAAGACCGACACCACATCGCTGGTCGCCTTCTCGTCGCCGCAGACCGGGCCGCTCGGGCGGGTCAGCGAGGGCCATCCGACGATCTGGTCGCGGATCCCGCGCAACCCGCCGCTCGACCCGCCCGACCTCGACCGGCGGGTGGTGATCGTGCCCACCGCGGCCGGCGACGACGGAGCGCTCGCCCGCGCGGCGCTCGCCACCGAGCCGGACGGGGCGATCATCGGCACGCTCGGCGCGGGGCACCTGAACCCCGACCTGCTCGACCTCTGGAGGCACGCCGCCGACAGGATCCCGGTGGTCGCGTACTGCCGCCCGGAGCGCGGCGTGATCCTCAACGCCACCTACGGCTACCGCGGCTCCGAGCAGGACCTGCGCGCCACAGGGATCTTCCCGGCGGGCTTCCTCTCGCCGCAGGCGGCGCGGATGAAGCTGCTCGCGTGCCTCGCCTCCGGCCTCTCGATCGACGAGATCCGCTGGGCGTTCCGACAGGACGACGGCTGAGCGCGTTGTGAGAGGGTGGGCCCGGTGAAGATCCACCATCTCAACTGCGGCACGCTCTGTCCCTACGGCGGCAAGCTGGTCTCCGGCGAAGGCGGGTTCGGCGGCGCCCACATGGTCTGCCACTGCCTGCTGATCGAGGCCGGCGACCAGCTTGTCCTGATCGACACCGGCTTCGGCGCCGACGACGCCGCGCACCCCTACCGGCGCCTCGGGGTTCCGTTCACGGGGGCGTTCCGTCCCCAGGCCGACGTCGGCGAGACGGCAATCGAGCGGATTCGCGTGCTCGGCCTCGACCCCGCCGACGTCCGCCAGATCGCCTGCACCCACCTCGACCTCGACCACGCCGGCGGGCTGCCGGACTTTCCGGACGCGGCGGTCCACGTCTTCGCTCCGGAGCAGGAGGCGGCGCTGAAGCCATCGCTGCGCGAACGCGCCCGCTATCCGCAGTGCCATTTCGAACATGGACCGAAGTGGGTCAGCCACGGGTCGGGCGGCGACACCTGGATGGGGTTCGAGAGCATCCGCATCCTCCCCGGCGTCGATCCGGAGATCCTGCTGATCCCGCTCGTCGGCCACTCGCGCGGTCACACCGGGATCGCGGTCCGCGACGGCGACGCCTGGCTCCTGCACTGCGGCGACGCCTACTTCCATCGCGCGCAGATGGAGGATCCCCCGGACTGCCCGCCGGCCCTGCGCGCCTTCCAGAGCATGATGGCGGCGGACCGGTCGGCGCGGCTGAACAACGAGCAGCGCCTCAACCAACTCGCCCGCGAGCATGGCGACGAGGTGCGGATCTTCTGCGCGCACGACCCGGTCGAGCTCGAGCGGGCCGTGGCATGAGCGACCGCGGCGCGGTTGTCATCACCGGCGCCTCGACCGGGATCGGGCGCGCCGCCGCGCTGATGCTCGACCGCGAGGGCTTTGGGGTGTTCGCCGGGGTGCGCAAGCCGGAGGACGGCGAATCGCTGCGCGCCGAGGGCTCCGAGCGCCTCGAGCCCGTGACCCTCGATGTCACCGATCCGGCGACGATCGCGAGCGCATCCGACCGGGTCCGCGAGGCGACCGGCGGCGCGCTCGCGGGCCTCGTCAACAACGCCGGGATCACCGTCCAGGGGCCGGTCGAGGCGCTGCCGCTCGACGATTACCGGCGTCAGCTCGACGTCAACGTGATCGGCCAGATCGCCGTCACCCAGGCCGTGCTTGCGATGATCCGCGCCGCCCGCGGCCGGGTCGTGTTCATCTCCTCGATCGGCGGTCGCGGCGGCCTCCCGTACCTGTCGCCGTACAACGCCTCGAAGGCAGCGATCGGGGCGGTCGCCGACTCGCTGCGCCAGGAGATGAAGCAGTTCGGGGTCGAGGTCTCCTACGTCGAGCCCGGGGCGATCGCGACGGAGATCTGGGACAAGGGGATCGAGGGCGCCCCCGCGCTGCGCGAGGCGATCGGGCCGGAGATGAACGAGCTCTACGGCCCGAAGCTCGACCGCTTGGCGGCGCTTGCCGCGAAGACCGGCGCCTCCGGCCTGCCCGCGGACGCGGTCGCCAAGGTGATCCTGCACGCCCTGACCGCGTCGAGGCCCAAGGCTCGCTACGTCGTCGGGGGCGAGGCGAAGGTGACGGCGGCGATCCGCACCTACCTGCCGAAGCGGCTCTTCGACCGGCTCGTCGAGCGCCGGATCGAGGGCGCCTGATCAGCCCGCCGCCCGAGATGGTTGATTCCACGGCCTCGCGTGCGCGGGGGCGCGCGGGACCGAGGTGGACGTGGCGATCGGGCGAAGCCCATGCCGTTGGGCATGGGTGAGTCCCGAGCGGCGCGGTCCACCGACGGTATCCGTGCGTCATCCGCGCGCGTGAAGGCGTGGAATCACCCATCTAGGATGCGGGCGCGTTGAGAATCGCCGTCGTCGACATGGGTACGAACTCGACGCGGCTGCTGGTCGCGGACGTCGACGACGGCCGCGTGCGCGAGCTCGAGCGGCGCTCGACCGTGACCCGGCTCGGGCGCGGGGTCGACACCTCGGGTCAGCTCTCGGCCGAGGCGATCGAGGACGTCTGCGCCGTGGTCGATTCCTACATCGAGGCCTACGAGCGGCTCGGTGTCGAGCGGGTGCGGGCGATCGCCACCAGCGCCGTCCGCGACGCCAGCAACGGTGCGATGTTCCAGGCCGAGCTGCGCGAGCGCTTCGCCCTCGACACCGAGATCCTCGACGGCGCCGAGGAGGCGCGGCTCACCTACATCGGCGCCTACGCCGAGCGCCCGCCGGCGGAGAAGACGATGGTCGTCGACATCGGCGGCGGCTCGACCGAGCTCGTGATCGGCGACGGCCCCGAGGTCGGCTTCTACGCCTCGCTGCAGGCCGGGACCGTGCGCCACACGGAGCGCCACATCACCCACGACCCGCCGCTCGCCGCCGAGCTCGAGGAGCTCGCCCGCGACGTCCAGGGCCTGATCGACGGGGCGCTCGAGGGCGAGGCGCTGGCGCAGGCGAGCTTCGGGATCGGGGTCGCCGGCACCCCGACCTCGCTGGCGGCGATCGACCAGGCGCTCGAGCCCTACGACCCCGACCTCGTCCACGGCTATCGGCTGTCGCTGGAGGCGATCCAGCGGATGCTCTCCCAGCTCGCCGCGAAGCCGCTCGCCGAGCGGGTCGCGGTCCCAGGGCTGCACGAGGGCCGGGCGCCGACGATCGTTGCCGGGGTGATCATCCTGATCCAGGTGATGCGCGCCTTCGGCCTCACCGAGATCGAGGCGTCCGAGCACGACATCCTCTGGGGTGCCGCGCTCGAGGCAGCGTCAGGCTGATCCGCAGATATCGAGGCCGGTGACCCCGCGCACCGTGAGCAGGTCGCAGAACGCGGGCTTCGGGGTCAGGTCCTTGTTGAGGACCCCGAACCCGCCCTCGCGGCCGGCCAGCGACGGGTCCTCGATCAGCCGGTGGACGATCGCAAGCTCGATCCCGCGGATCCGCTGGAACATCGTCAGCAGGTTGCTGACCGCCTCGCCGGCGCCCTCGGGGCTGAAGGCTTGGTCGCCGCCGGTCGAGACGCCGAACTCGGTCGCCCACAGCGGTCGCGCGCCGTCGCCGTAGCGATCCATCACGTTCTGGACCTTGCCGAGATAGACGCGGACATCGGTCTGGTAGTCCTCGCCCGGCCCGACGCCCGGGTAGGGGTGGATGCCGATCGCGTCGGCCTTCTGGGCGGCGCCGCGCTCATACATCTCGATCAGGAAGTCGCGGAAGCCCATCGAGCCGCTGGTGTCGGTGTCGGCGTGCGGCGAGAGCCCGGCGCTGACCACGGTCATCCCGGGCGCGCGCTGGTGGAGGGCGTCGGCGACGGTCTTCAGCATCTGCGCGTACTCGGCGGGCTCGGGCGGGCCGCCCCAGAACCTCAGGTAGTTGGGCTCGTTCCAGACCTCGATCCCCATCGACTCCGGGTAGCGCTTCGCGACCGAGACCGCGAACTGAGCGAACTCGTCGTAGTAGGACGGCGCCGGATGTGAGTAGCCGCAGCTCGAGGGGGCGGCGCGCTGGGCGAAGCACGGCGCGTCCATGATCACCCAGAGCGGGCGGATGCCGCGGTCGAGCAGGCGCTCGTAGACGACGTCGGAGCCGTGCCAGTTGAAGGTGCCCCTGGTCGGCTCGACGCCGCTCCACGGAAGGCTCAGGCGGGCGACCTGCGACTCGGACTGCTCCAGCAGGTCGAACGCCGCGACCGGGTTGAAGATCCAGTTGTCGTTGAAGCCGAAGGTCGGCGGCGGGTTGGGCGTATCGAGCAACGGCGCCATCGGCTGGCGGCTGTTCTCGCAGGGGTCGACGAGCCAGGTCTTCTTCTTGCGCTTGTAGACCGCCCTGCCGGCGCAGGCGTAGTGGATGTCGCCGGAGTAGAAACCCTCGGCGCGCCACAGGCAGATCCACTTCGAGTAGTTGAGCTTGCCCTTGCGCTTCTTCTGCGGCCCGCACTTGCTGATCTTGAGCACGTCGATCCCGTTGCGCGCCTCGACGATCCGCTCCGCCTTCGCCATCAACTTGGCGCGGTTGACGCCGTGCTCGGTGTCGCCCGGCTGGCTCGCCGAGGCGGCCGGCGCACCGACGAGGATCGCGCCGAAGACGGCGACGACGAGCGCAGCGCAGCGAATCCTGCTCACGGCTTTCATATCGGCTCCCGGCATCGATTCTTGAACCCGGCCGGACCGCAGCGATCACGCTAGTCTGGTCGCCGGTGGCCACGGAGACCGTCCACTACCGCACCTGTCCCTTCTGCGAGGCGACCTGCGGCCTCGAGGTGACGATGCGCGGCGACCAGGTGGCCTCGGTCCGCGGCGACGCCGACGACGTCTTCAGCCACGGATTCCTGTGTCCGAAGTCCCAGGGCCTCAAGCAGCTCCACGAGGACCCGGACCGGCTCACGGCCCCGCTCGTGCGGCGCGACGGCGAGCTCGTCGAGGCGACCTGGGAGGAGGCCTTCGATGCCGTGGCCGAGGGCCTTTCCCGCGTCCTCGACGAGGGCGGGCGCGACGCGGTCGCGGTCTACCTGGGAAACCCGAGCGCCCACAACATCGCGGCGCTCTACGGGCCCGCGTTCCTGAAGGCGCTCGGCTCCAAGAACATCCACTCGGCGAGCTCGGTCGACCAGCTGCCGAAGCACCTGTCCGCGGGGCTGATGTTCGGCGGCGCGCTGACGATCCCGGTCCCCGACGTCGACCGCACGGACCACCTGCTGATCCTGGGCGCCAACCCGCTGGTCTCGAACGGCTCGCTGCTGACGGCGCCCGACATGCGCGGCCGGATCCGGGCGATCCATGACCGTGGCGGCAAGGTCGTGGTCGTCGACCCGCGCCGCAGCCGCACCGCCCGCGAGGCCTCCGAGCACCACTTCATCCGCCCCGGCACGGACGCTCACCTGCTGTTCGCGATCGCGAACGTGCTGATCTCCGAGGGCCTCGCCGATCCCGGGTCGCTCGCCGAACAAGCCAACGGCGCCGAGCTGCTCGAGGGGCTGGCCGACCCGTTCACCCCCGAGGCCGTCGCCCCGGTCTGCGGGATCGACGCCGACGAGGTCCGCCGGATGGCGCGCGACCTCGCCGCCGCCGAGCGGGCGGTCGTCTACGCGCGGATCGGGACGACGACGCAGCGCTTCGGCTCGCTGGCGAGCTGGCTCGTCGACGTGGTCAACTACCTGACCGGAAACCTCGACCGCGAGGGCGGGGCGATGTTCCCGCTCGCCGCCGTCGGGCAGCGCAACTCGGCGGGCTCGGGCCCGACCGGCAAGGGGATGCGTGTCCACCGCTGGGCGAGCCGGGTCAGCGGCAGGCCCGAGGTGATCGGCGAGCTCCCGGTCGTCGCCCTCGCCGAGGAGATCACAACCCCGGGTGAGGGCCAGGTGCGGGCCCTGGTCACGATCGCCGGCAACCCGCTCGTCTCGACCCCGGACGCGGCGGCGCTCGAGGCCGCGGTCGAGTCGCTCGACTTCATGGTCTCGGTCGACATCTACGTCAACGAGACCACCCGCCACGCCGACGTCATCCTCCCCGCCCCCGAGCCGCTGGCGAAGCCGCACTACGACTTCGCCCTCTACCAGCTCGCCGTCCGCAGCGTCGCCAACTACTCGCCGCCGGTGATCGACGCTCCCGACGGCGCTCCCCAGGAATGGGAGGTCCTGCTGCGGCTGGCGGCGATCGTCTCGGGCCAGGGACCCGACGCGGATATCGAAGCCTGGGACGAGCTCGTGATCCAGACGCTGATCGCGCGCGAGGTGGCACTGCCCGGCTCGGCGATCGAGGGCCGTCCGGCGGCCGAGATCGTGGAAGCACTGGGCGAGCTGCGCGGCCCCGCGCGGGTGCTCGACTTCCTGCTCCGGGTAGGCCCGTTCGGCGAGGGGTTCGGCGCCGACCCCGACGGCCTGACGCTCTCGAAGCTCGAGGCCAATCCGCACGGGATCGACCTCGGCCCGATGCGCCCCCGGCTGCCCGACGTCCTCCGCACCCCGTCGGGGAAGATCGAGCTCGCGCCGGAGGAGCTGCTCGCCGACATCCCTCGCCTGCAGGGGGAGTTGGGTGGGCACGTGAACGGCCAGCTGGTACTGATCGGCCGCCGCCAGCTGCGCTCCAACAACTCCTGGATGCACAACCTGCCGGCCCTGGTCAAGGGCAAGGACCGCTGCACCGTCTGGGTCAACCCCGACGACGCCGAGCGTCTCGGGCTCGCCGACGGCGGCAGCGCCCGGGTCAGCTCCGCCTCCGGCGAGCTCGTCGTCCCGGTCGAGGTGACCGACGAGATCATGCCCGGCGTCATCTCGATCCCCCACGGCTGGGGCCACGACGCTCCCGGCGTCCGGCTCGGGGTCGCCGCCGAGCACGCCGGGGTGAACTCGAACCTGCTCGCTCCGATCGACGTCGACGTGCCGTCGGGCAACGCGGTCCTCAACGGGATCCCGGTCGAGGTGGTCGCCGCCGACCGCGAAGCCGTCCCGGCCTGAGAACAACAACGGGCAGGTAGGGGGTGGCGGTTCCGCGGAACCGCCCCGGCGACGCCCGGGCCACCCCTACCCAGCCCCGTCCCGCCGGAGCGCGCTAGAGCTCCAGCTCGTACTCCAGGAGCGTCTCCGCCACGCCCCCCACGCGGTCATAGACCGTGTGCGCCCGCTTGTTGTCGGGCATCGTGAACCAGCTGATGCTCGGCGCGCCGTGGCGGCGGGCGACCTCCGCCGTCGCCTCGATCAGCGCGTCGGCGTGGCCCTGGCCGCGGGCGTGGTCGGCGACGAAGAGGTCGTCGAGGACGACGACGCGCGCGCCGCTGAGGCTCGACCACTTCCACTGGTTGAGCGCGAAGCCCACCACCTCGCCGGCGTCGTCGGTCGCGACCAGCAAGAACGCCGTCTCCTCGGGCGCCCCGATCACGTCGCGCGCCATCGCCTCGAGCCCGGCGTCGGCCGGGTCGGACTCGTAGAAGTCGGTGTAGGCGCGGATCAGCGGCGCCAGCGCCTCGAGGTCGTCGGTGGTCGCCGCCCGGATGGCCATCCCGGCCTCAGCCGCGGTGATCCTCGGTGCGCTTGCCGGAGAGGAAGTCCCAGGCCCGCTTCAGCTTTCCCTCGAGCTCGTCGTCCCACTCGCGCTCGACGAAATCCTCGCCGGTGACCTCGAGCGCCCCCGCGCTCTTGCCCGGCTCCGGCAGTTCCTCGGCGCCGGCCGCGTCGACCGTGAGCACGACCCCGCGCTCATAGATCTCCTCGACCTGGGTCGCGTCCGCGAACCGGTGGCCGCCCGGGAGCACGCTGCGGTCGATGACCAGGCCGTCGAAGATGTCGATCTCCTGGTCGCAGAGCACGTGCTCGACCTCGCCGAGCTTCTCGCCGTCGCTCGAGTAGACCGCCACGCCCTCGGCGAGCACGCGGTAGGAGCTCGGGTTGCCCAGGTCGTCCATCGACCGCAGACTAGTCATCCAGACCGCTAGATCGCAGCGAAGATCCGATGCAGCCGACGGAGGTCGGCCTCCGGCAGGGCGGCGATCTCGTCCGGCGGCAGGGCCCGCCGGCGCGCCAGCTCCTCGGCGAGCTCGCGCCCGGCTGCGGTGAGCGCGACCAGCTTCACCCGCCGGTCGCCCTCCGCGGCCAAGCGCTCGACCAGCCCGCGCTCGGTGAGCCGGTCGACGATCCCGGTGATGTTCGAGTTGTCGCAGTGCATCTGCTGCGCCAGCTCGCCCATCGGCCGCGGCGCGTCGAGCAGCAGCCCCAGGGTCATCTGCTGGGGCGGCATCAGGTCGAACTCGCGCCACAGCTCGAGCATCCGCGGACGCGCCTTGGCGAAGAAGAACTCGAGCATCGCCATCCAGGCCTCCGAGGCAAGCGCGCTCTTTTCGGACGAGGCGACACTCATTTGATGACGATGATACTCTACTCCATTGATAGTTGAGGTAGTCAAGTAAGTAATAGCGACGTAAGGAGCGGGATCGGGGAATGACAGACACCAACGGGATCGAGGTCGAGGGCCTCGTCAAGGAGTTCAAGAAGGGACCGCGGGCGGTCGACGGGATCGACCTCACGGTCGCGCCGGGCGAGATCTACGGCTTCCTCGGCCCGAACGGCGCCGGCAAGTCGACCACCGTTCACATGCTCACCACCCTCCTGCCCCCCACGGCGGGCAGCGCACGGGTCGCCGGCCACGACATCGTCAAGGACGGCCCCTCGGTCCGCGACGCGATCGGCGTCGCCCTCCAGGAGGCCGCGCTCGACCAGTTCCTGACCGCCCGCGAGCACATGCGCCTGCAGGCCGGAATGCACGGGCTGCCGAAGGCCGAGGCGATCCGCCGCGGCGACGAGCTGATCGCCCGGGTCGGGCTGTCCGAGGCCGCGGACCGCAAGGTCGGGGGCTACTCGGGCGGGATGCGACGGCGCCTCGACCTGGCACTGGCGCTGGTCCACCAGCCGCGGATCCTCTTCCTCGACGAGCCGACGACCGGCCTCGACGTCCAGAGCCGAACGGCGCTCTGGGACGAGGTCCAGCGGCTCGCCAACTCGCACGGGGTCACCGTCTTCCTCACCACCCAGTACCTGGAGGAGGCCGACGCGCTCGCCGACCGGGTCGGGATCATCGACACCGGCAAGCTGGTCGCCGAGGGCACGCCCGACGAGCTGAAGGCGGAAATCGGGCGCCCGACCGTCGAGGCCAGCCCCGCCGACGAGGGCGACCGCGAGCGGATGCGGGCGGTGCTCGCGCGCTTCGGACCCGAGGCCCCGGCCGGTCCCGGCGGCGTCGCCGTGCGGCTCGACGAGGGCACCGGCGAGCTCGCGGAGGTCGTTAGAGCGCTCGACGCCGAGAACATCGAGGTCGCCAACCTGGAGATCCACGCCCCGACGCTCGACGACGTCTTCCTCGTCAAGACCGGCCGCCGGCTCGAGGGCGCCGGCGACGACGAGGCGCAGGTGACCGGCGAGCAGGACGCGGTGCCGGCATGAGCAACGGCGACGCAGTCGCGCTTCCCCTGCCCGGGAGGCTGGTGGAGCGCCACGGCGGGACCCTGACCCAGGTCGGGTACCTCGCCAGGCGGTCGATGACGCGCACCGTTCGCCAGCCGATGATGTTCGTGCCCAGCCTCGTCTTCCCGCTCTTCCTGCTCGCCGTCAACTCGAGCGGGCTGGAGGCGGCGACCTCCCTGCCCGGCTTCCCGACCGACACCTACCTGTCATTCGCGCTCGGCCTGACCTTTATGCAGGGAGCGCTGTTCGCAACCATGGGGGCCGGCCAGTCGATCGCCGGCGACATCCAGCACGGCTTCTTCAACCGCCTCCAGCTGACCCCGCTGCGCAGCAGCGCGCTGATCGCGGGTCAGCTCGCCGGGGCGACGCTGCAGGGACTCTTCCAGGCGGCCACCTATCTGATCGTCGCGCTCGCCTTCGGGGCGCACCTGGAGGCGGGGATCGCCGGGATCCCGGTCCTGTTCGCGCTCTCGGCGATGGTCGGGGTCGCGTTCGGCTCGATCGGGCTCGCGATCGGGCTGAAGACGGGCAACGGCGAGGCGGTCCAGGGTGTCTTCCCGCTGCTCTTCGTCCTCCTCTTCCTCAGCTCCGGCGCGCTTCCCCGCGACCTGATCGCCAACGACTGGTTCCAGACCGTGGCGACGATCAACCCCGTCAGCTACCTGATCGAGGGCTTCCGCAGCCTCTTCATCACCGGCTGGGACGGCGAGGCGCTGGCGCTCGCGTTCGGGGTCTCGCTCGGCGTCCTCGCGGTCGGGATGTGGGCCGCCACGGCGGCATTGAAGGGAAGGATGGAGCGCACATGAACCCGTTCGCGACCCGCTGGGCCCGCGCCGCCGGCGCGATCGCCTGGCGCTCGATCCACGTGATGTTCAGCAAGCCGTCGCTGATCCTGCCGTCGCTGATCTTCCCGCTGTTCTTCTTCGCCGCCTTCGCCGGCGGGCTCTCGGCGGTCGCGGAGGCGCCGGACTTCGGCTATCCGAACTACACGACCTTCCAGTACATCTTCGTGCTCATGCAGTCGGCGGTCTTCGGCGGCGTGTTCACCGGCTTCTCGATCGCCGCGGACTTCGAGTTCGGCTTCGCGAGGCGGATGCTGCTCGCGACCCGCAACCGCTCGGCGCTGGTCGCCGGCTACGTGCTCACCGCGCTGATCCGCGCCCTGCTCGTCTGGGTGGTGGTGACCGTCGTCGCGGTGCTCAGCGGCGCCGAGATCACCGGCGGCGGCGGCGACCTGGTCGGGATCCTGCTGATCGCGGTGATGCTCAACTTCGCCGCGACCCTGTTCGCCTCCGGCCTGGCGATGCGCTTCCGCACCCTGCAGGCCGCGCCGCTGATCCAGCTTCCGGCCTTCCTGATCATCATGACCGCGCCGGTGTACGTCCCCCGCGACCTGATCGAGGGCTGGGTCGCGACAGCCGCCGACTACAACCCGATGACCGCGATGCTCGAAGCCGGCCGCAACCTGATCATCGGCGCCCCGGCCGAGACGCTGCTCGCGGTCGCGATCGCCGCGGGCCTGATCGCGGTGATGCTCAACTGGGCTCGCACGGGCCTGCGAAGAGCCGAAGCCGCGGGGTAGGGCCGAACAACAACGGGCTGGGTAGGGGTGGCGTCGGCGCTTCGGAGTGCGGTTGGTGGGTTGGGTACCCCATGGAGCACCAAACCCACCAACCGATGCGAAACCGGCGCCGCGGGACGGCCGAAGCCGCCAGCCCCTCCCCCTACCTGCCCGTTGTTGTTCGTCCCTCACATAGGCTCCCCCCATGGCCGAAGAGATCGTCACGCTCTCGATCGGCGACGGCGTCGCCCGGATCACCCTCAACCGTCCCGAGACCCTGAACTCGTGGAACGAGCAGCTCGGGCAGGACCTGTCCGCGGCGCTCGATCGCGCCGAGCAGGACGACGCCGTTCGCGCGGTCCTGATCACCGGCGCCGGGCGGGGATTCTCCTCGGGCGCCGACCTCGGCGAGCAGCGCTCCGGCGCCGAGGGTGAGGTGCCCGACCTCGGCCAGCGGCTGCTCGAGCTCTACAACCCGATCATCCGCGCGGTCCGGGAGCTGCCGAAACCGGTGGTCGCGGCCGTCAACGGGCCGGCGGCGGGGATCGGATGCGCGCTGGCGCTCGCCTGCGATCTGATCGTCGCGGGCGAGTCGGCGTTCTTCCTGCTCGCCTTCGTCAACATCGGCCTCGTACCCGACGGCGGCAGCACGGCGACGGTCCCCGCCCGGGTCGGGGCCGCCCGCGCCGCCGAGATGGCGATGCTCGGCGAGCGGGTCGGCGCGGCGAAGGCGCTCGAGTGGGGGCTGATCAACCGCGTCGTCCCCGACGACGACCTCGACCAGGCGACGACGCTCCTGAGCACGCACCTCGCTCACGGGCCGACGAAGGCGTACGCGAACATCAAGCGGCTGCTCAACCGCACCCTCTACCCCGACCTCGCCGGCCAGCTCGACGCCGAGGCGATGGCGCAGAAGGAACAGGGCCAGACCGCGGACTTCATCGAGGGCGTGCTCGCCTTCGCAGAGAAACGGCCGCCCAGGTTCACCGGAACCTGAGCGGCCGCAGCGCGCGTAGCGCGCGATTTTTCGTTCTGACGAGACGCGGTCGCGCGCCGGGGGGAGGCTCCCCGGCGCTACTGGTGCTAGACCGCGTGATTGGCCCTGAACAAGCCCTCCGGGTCGTAGTCGGCCTTGACGGCCCGCAGCCTCGGGACCGTTCCCACCGGGAACATGTCCTCGACCGCGTGCTCGACCTCGGTGAAGCTGAGGTAGCGCCCTGAATCATCCGCAGCGAATGCGTCCTGCAGGCGAGCGAGGTCGGCCGCCATCGGCGCGACCATCGCCGGATCGATGATCGGCGCGAGGCCGAACATCATGTACTCGCCGCGCATGGTGTCGATTGCGCCGTGGCTCGCGTCGCCGCGCGACAGCGCGCCGCCAAGGTGGCGGACCTCGAACGAGACCGGCGAGCCGGCGCCCGGGCCGACGGCGGCAAGCGCCTCGTCGATCGCCCGCTCGGTGAGCTCGCCGAGCATCGCGTGCGTGGCCTCGTAGGGGACCGGGTCGACCGGGTCCATGTGCAGGTGCTGCAGCGCCGAGGGCGGCACGTTCGCGAACGTGTCCATGATCGGGGTCAGCTCGCGTAGCGGGGCGAGCAGCTCGCGCATCTCGTCGCGGCCGCCGACCGAGACCGCCTCGATGATCGTGAACGACTTGCCGCGCACGATCTCGGGGACGACCTCCAGGTCGGGCAGCTGGAGCGTGCGGCCGACCGATGTGATCTCGTCCGGCAGGTCGACGGTCCACTCGCGGTAGGCGTTCAGGATCTCGGCGGCGCGCTCGAACTCGAAGAACAGCGCCCCGGCGTGGAACTCGGGCTGGCGCACGAGCTCGAACTCGATCGCGGTGACGACGCCGAAGTTGCCGCCGCCGCCGCGCAGCGCCCAGAACAGCTCCGGCTCGTTGTCCGCGTCGACGACCCGCACCGCGCCGTCGGCGGTGATCAGCTCGACCGCGGTGACCGCGTTCGCCTGCAGCCCGTGCTTGCGCGCCATCCAGCCGACGCCGCCGCCGAGCGAGTAGCCGACGATGTTGATCTCCGGCGAGGAGCCGTGGCGGGCGGCGAGTCCGGCGTCCGAGGCGCGGTCGAGCAGGTCCCACCAGCGCGCGCCGGCCTCGACCCGAGCGGTGCCGCGGGCCGTGTCGAGCTCGACGCCGGTCATCCGCTCGAGCTTGACCACGAGGGTGTCGTCGACCGCGCCGAGCGGCGCGATGTTGTGGCTCGAGCCCCGGGGCGCGATCCGCAGGCCCGCGTCGCGGGCGGCGCTGACGATCGCCGCGGTCTCGGCGGCCGAAGTCGGGGTCGCTACCGCTGCCGGGCGCTGGTCGTGAAGCAGGTTGAACGAGGCCCGGGCGCCGTCGTAGCCGTCGTCGGCGGGGGTGACGACGCTGTCGGCGAAGCGGTCGCGCAGCTTCTCGACGGTCGAGATCGTCGGGTCATCGATGAGCATGGTTTTCTCCTTGTGGTGTCGTCGCGGAGGCCGTTCGGGCCTCGTCCAGGAGGGCGTCGAGGACGCCCATCAGCCCGATCCAGCCGCAGAACCCGCGCTGCGCGCCGTCCGAGTCGATCGCGTGGCCGCGGACGGTGTCGTCGTCGAGGTCGAGCTCGAGAGTGATCCGGGTGGTCATGGCCGCCAGCATCGGGCAGGCACGGGCCAGGCACATCGGGGTGAACCCCTAACCCCTCCCCCAATCTTTGTTCTCTAGGCGGCGAGTGCGCCCGAGAGCTGCCGGCGCGAGCGGATCTCGAGCTTGCGGTACGTGTTCGAGAGGTGCACCTCGACCGTCTTCGGGGTCACGTACAGCTCCTGGGCGATCTCGCGGTTGGAGAGCCCGTCCGCAGCCAGGTCGGCGACCCGCCGCTCGGACGGGGTCAGCGAGGCGACCCCGCCGAGCGCCTCGCGGCGTGGGCGGGCGCCGGTGGCGCCGAGCTCGGCGCGAACCCGCTCCTCGAGCGCCCCGGCGCCGCAGACGCTGGCCAGCTCGAGCGCCTTGTACAGCGGATCGCGGGCGTCGCTCGGCTTGCGCTGCAACCGGATCGCGGTGCCGAGCTCGCAGAGCGCCTTCGCGTGCTCGAGCCGCGTCGTCGACCGCTCGAGCTGCTCGACCGACCGAGTCAGGTGCTCGACCGCGTTCTCGCGGTCGATCGTCCCCAGCACCCGGAGGACGCGCCCGACCGTCGCCGGAGCGCCCCACTCGCGCGCCAGCTCGAGCTCTTCCCGCGCCACCCGGATCGCCTCGTCGGTGCGGTCCAGGCGGTCGAGCGCCTGCGCCTTGTAGGAGCGCCAGTAAGCGTCCGTCGGGTTGACCAGCCACGGGATCCGGCGCGGCATCTCGTCGGCGAGGTCGACAACCTGCTCGGGCTTGCCCTCGGCGAGCAGCACGGCCATCTGCGTCTGCAGCCAGTAGCGCGAACCGTCCATCCGGCCCGGGTCCGGATTCGAGTCGAGAGCCTGGCGCGCGCCCGCCAGGTCGCCGCGCTCGACCAGGATCGCGCCCAGGTGCGAGCCGGTGTAGGTCATGCCGCTCTGGCCGTAGCCGTAGCTCGGGAAGCTGGCGACCGCGTCACGCAGCGACTTCTCGGCCTCCGGCAGGTCGCCGCGGCGGTACAGCGAGTAGCCGAGCCAGAGGTGGATCGTCGTGATCCCGAACATCGACCCGCTGCGATGGGCCGTCGAGAGCATCTGCTCCCAGGCGTCCATGATCTCCTCGCGGTCGGCGAGCATCAGGACGGCGATCGCGTACATCGGCAGCAGGCCGTTGTCGGCGGCGATCAGGTCGCCGCCGTCCAGCGCCCCCAGCGCCAGCTCGACGCAGTCGTCGAGCGGCCCGTTGCTGTGCGCCCAGTACCAACCGATCACCGCCGCGGCGGTCTTCTCGCCCAGCCCCTGCGGCGGGCGGCGGTCGCGATACTGCGCGAGCCGCTCGATCGCGTGCGGGGAGTCGGCGCCGAAGGCGACCGTGGCGCCCTCGAACGCCTCCAGGGTGATGCGCTCGTTCTCGAGCTCGGGCGGCATCTTCGCGGCAGCCGTGCGGGCGAGCTCGGCCGCCTCGGCCGGCGACTGCCAGAGCAGCGCCCGGCCGAGCACGTTGGCGACGAGGGCGACCGCCATCGGGTCGGTGAGCCCGTCGTACGCCTCGCGCAGATGCTCGACCGCGGCCGGCGCGTAGGTGAGCGACTCGACCAACCCGAGCTCGAGCGTCGTCTGGGTGCGCTCGCCATCCGGCGGCGGCTCCTCGAGCGCGCGGCGGAGGTAGGAGACGGCGCTGTCCGCGGCGCCCTTCTGCATCGCCGAGCGCGCCGCGTCGCGCAGGGTGCGGAAGGTCCATTCGTCGCCGCGCGGCGGCACGGCGAGCAGATGGGACGCGACGCGCTCGTCAGGCGCTCCGGCGTCGGCGAGCAGGCGCGCCGCGCGGGCGTGGGCGAGCTCGCGCTCGCCCGGCGGCACCTCCTGATAGACCGCCGCCCGGATCAGCGGGTGGACGAAGCCCAGCGGCTGGGTCGGGCGCAGGACCTCGGCCTGGCTGAGCTCGCCGGTCGCGCGCGCCGCGACCGCGGCGTCGACGTCGGCGAGCGCCGCGAGGGTCGGGACGTCGAAGCCCTCGTCGAGGATCGCCGCCGCGCGCGCGACCGCGCCCGCCTCCGCCGAGAGGCGCGAGACGCGCAGCAGGACGGCCCGGGACGCCGCCCGTGGACCGAGCTCGTTGACGACGCCGGTGTTGGCGAGGGTCGGCGCCGTGCCCTCGTCGCGGATCGCCTTCATCAGCTCGTGCAGGAGCAGCGGGTTGCCGCCGGTGGCAGCGTGACAGGCGTCGGCGAAGGCGGCGTCGGGCGCCTGGCCGAGACGCTCCTCGATCACCCCGCGGACGCCGTCGGCGCTCAGCCCACCCGGCCGGATCGAGGTCGCGAGCGGGTCGCGGGCGATCTCGGCGAGCAGCGCCGCGTCGGCGCCGGGCTCGTTCGGCCGCGTCGCCGCGATCACCCCGATCGGGACGCCCTCGAGCCGGCTGGCGACGTAGGCGATGAAGCGCAGCGAAGGATGGTCGACCCAGTGCAGGTCGTCGATCACGACCAGCAGCGGCCGCTCGCCACCCACGTTGACGGTCAGCCAGTAGAGCCCGTGCAGGGCCGCGAACGAGGCGTCGCCGCCCGTCGACCCGTCGCCGTTCAGCGACCCGAAGACGGTCTCGGCGGACTCGGCGGCGCCGGAGAGCAACTCCGCCCGCTCCTGCTTGGAGGCCAGCGCCGGCTCGAACAGCTGGCGCACGACCCCGAACGGGAACTCGCGCTCGAGCATCGAGCCGCGGGCGCTCAGCGTCCTGATCCCCTCGGCTCGCGCGGCGCCCCGCGCCGCCTCCAAGAGGGCGCTCTTCCCGATCCCGGCCGGGCCGTCGATCAGCAGCAGCCGCGGACCTGGCCCCTCGATCCCGGAGACGAACTCGTCGATCGCCGCGAGCTCATGGTCGCGCTCGAGGAGGCGGCCCCCATCGGCCGTTCGCTCTCCCCCTTCAACGTCCCTGTCGACGGGTGCACTGCTCATTCAGCGAGCGCAGTTTAGGGCGCGCGTGCCGCGGCTCGCACTCGAGCGTCAGTCGTCGGCGTGACCCGGCGGTACGTCGCCCTTCGGGCCCTTGCCCGGCTTCTCGGGCTTCTCCGGCTTCTCCGGTTTCGGCGCTTCGGCGGCGGGCGGCTCCTGCCCGGCCGCCGCGTAGGCCTCGTCGAGCGTCTGCTGCACCGTGGAGAGCTGGTCGTCGTACTGCATGCGCTCCTCGAGCAGCGGGATCGCGTCCTCCGCCCGGCCGACGCCGAGGTATGCGGTCGCGAGGTTGTAGAGCGCGTAGTTGTAGGTCTGCTCATCGCCCGAATCGCCCAGCAGGCCGACCGCCTTCTCGAGCACCGGCACGGCGCCGGCGTAGTCGCCCTCGCCGATCAGCGCGAAGCCCTGGTCGTTGAGGGCGAACCCGTCGTCGCTCACCGGCGCCGCGCCGGCCGTGTCCTCGGGCTGCTCGGCGGTGGTCTCCGGGCCGGACGTCGTGCTCTGCTCGGTCGTCGATGCGTCGGCGCCTTGCGAGCGCTCGGGCCCGTTGCCGCCCGACCCTTGCTCGTCCTTGCCGCGGTCGGCGGCGGACCTGACGCCGTCGCCGTCCCCGCCGCCGGCGAGCAGCGCGATCGCGAGCGCCAGGATCGCGAGCCCGACCGCCGCCAGGGCGACGTACCGGTTGCGGCGCTGCGGGGACCGCGGGCGGGTCACCGTGGGCTCGAACGGTCGCGGACCGCGCGGCTCGGGCTCGATCGTGTACGGCTGCGTCGCCGCGCCGGTCGGCGCGACGGCGGTCGTGCGCCCGAGCTCCGCGAGCGCCGCCGAGGCCGAGGCGGGGCGCCGCGCCGGGTCGGGGTCGCGCAGCCGCTCGGCAAGCAGCAGCGCCGGTCCCTCGCCGCCGAGGTCAGCGAGCAGAACGCCGAGCGCGTAGAGGTCGGAGCGCTCGCTCGCCGGCTCGCCCTTCATCACCTCGGGGGCGAGGTAGCTCTCGGTGCCGATCACCTGGCCGGTCAGGGTGAGCGAGGTCGCGTTGCTCGGCCGGGCGATCCCGAAGTCGGTCAGGCGGGCGTGCCCGAAGCCGTCGATCAGCACGTTGTGGGGCTTGATGTCGCGATGCAGGATCCCGGCCCCGTGGATGTGCTGGAGGGCCGAGAGCAGCTCGCGGCCGATCTGATCCGCGGGCGGGGCCGTTCCCGCCTCGCGCGCCGCGGCGAGGTCGCCGCCCTCGATGTACTCCATCACCAGGTAGGGCCGCTCGCCGGCGTCGTAGTCGTACACCGAGACCAGATTCGGGTGCTGGAGGCCGGCCGCGACGTGGGCCTCGCGGCGAAAGCGGCCCCGGTAGTCGTGCTCCGCGGTGAGCGTGTCGGAGAGCACCTTGACCGCGACCTCGCGGCCGAGCCGCTCGTCGGTCGCCAGCCAGACGACCGCCATCCCGCCGCGGCCGAGCACGCGATCGAGCACGTAACGTCCGCCGAGCCGGCGACCCGACGCGATCAGGGGCGGTTCGGCGAGCCCGGTCCGGGCCCGGCCCCCGCCTTCCCCTTGCAGCTCGTCTGTGGGTTGGTCGTCATCCGTCACGACCCCTAAACACTTCCCGATCGGGGCCCGAACTAACCCCCGCCTACTCCGCGACCTCCGCGGGAACCTCGATCTCGCGCTTCAGGATCTTCCCCGTCGGGCCCTTCGGGAGCTCGTCGACGAACCAGACCACGCGCGGGTACTTGTAGGCGGCGACCTGCTCCTTGCAGTGCTCGCGGATCTCGTCCTCGGTCGCCTGCTCACCCTCCTTGAGCGCGATCGCGGCGCCGACCTCCTCGCCGAGGTCGTCGTGGGGGACGCCGACGACGGCCGCCTCGCGCACCGCCGAATGCTCGTAGATGACCTCCTCGATCTCGCGCGGGTAGACGTTGTAGCCGCCGCGGATGATCAGGTCCTTCTTGCGGTCGACGATGAAGAAGTAGCCGTCCTCGTCGACGGTCGCCATGTCGCCGGTCTTGAACCAGCCCTCGTCGTCGATCGCCTCCTCGGTTGCCTCGGCCCGGTTCCAGTAGCCCTTCATCACGTTGTGGCCGCGGATCAAGATCTCGCCCGGCTCACCTTGAGCGACCTCGCCGCCGTCGTCGTCGACGACCTTCATCTCGACCCCCTCGATCGGGGTCCCGATCGATCCCGGCTTGCGCTCGCGGTCCGGGTGGTTGAACGAAGCCACTGGCGAGGTCTCGGAGAGGCCGTAGCCCTCCAGCACCTTGCAACCGAAGGCGTCCTCGAACGCCTTCATCACCTCCACGGGCATCGCCGAGCCGCCCGAGGCGCACAGCTCGAGGCAGGAGACGTCGAACGAATCACGGTCCGGGTGGTTGAGCATCGCCGCGTACATCGTCGGGACCCCCTCGAACACGGTGACGCTGTCGCGCTGGATGATCTCGAGCGCCTTGCCGGGGTCGAAGCGCGGGATCAGCGTCAGGCAGGCACCGGTGCGGACCGCGGCGTTGAGCCCGCAGGTCTGACCGAAGGAGTGAAACAGGGGCAGCGCCCCGAGCACGACGCCGTTCTCGTCGATGCCGGTGAAGCCCGCAAACCCGTCGACGTTGCGGGCCAGGTTCGAGTGGGTGAGCTCGGCGCCCTTGGGCGTCCCGGTGGTGCCCGAGGTGTAGAGGATCACCGCGGTGTCGTCGTCCTCGCGATCGACGGTCTCGAAGGTGTGCTCCTGGCCGCCGATCAGGTCCTCGAACTCCCCCGGCTTGACCAGGATCAGCTCGGTACCGGCCTCCTCGGCGCCGGCCTCGGCCGCCTCGGCGAAGTCGTGCCAAGCGAACACGGCCTTCGCCCCCGGATCGGAGAGGTAGAAGCCGACTTCGCGCTTCTTGAGCAGCACGTTCATCGGCACGACGACGCCGCCGAGCTTCAGCACCCCGTAGTAGACGACCGGGAAGTACGGGACGTTGGGGAGCATGACCCCGACCCGGTCGCCGGCCTCGACCCCCTTCTCGCGCAGGAGGTTGGCGACCCCGCTCGCGGCCGCGTCGAGCTGCGCGTAGGTGAGCTCGACGTCGTCGAGCTTGATCGCGACCCGGTCGCCGTGCTCTTGCGCCGACCGGACGAGATTCTCAGCCAAGTTCATCCGTGCTCCTCTCTCGTACCTGCGCCACGAGTCTATGCCCCGGTTTAGATTTCGCGGCCATGTCAGTGGTCGAAGCGCCCACGAGGCGGGTCACCGAACGCTCCGCGGTCGAGCTCGCCGCGGCGATCCGCGCTCGGGAGCTCACGGCGCGCGAGGTCGTCGACGAGCACATCGCCCTGATCGAGGCGCGCGACCCCGGGGTCAACGCGGTGATCGCGACCCGGTTCGACGAGGCCCGCGCGGAGGCCGACGCCGCGGACGAGCTGCTCGACTCGCGGCGCGGGCGCAAGGACCCGCCACCGCTCCTCGGCGTGCCCTGCACGATCAAGGAGTCCTTCGGGCTCGCCGGCATGCCCCAGACCGCGGGGTCCGTGGCACGCAAGGACGTGGTCGCCGAGCGCTCCGCGACCGCCGTCCAGCGCCTCGTCGACGCGGGCGCGATCCCGCTCGGCGTCACGAACACGTCGGAGCTGACGCTCTGGATCGAGTCCGAGAACCGCGTCTGGGGTCGCACGAACAGCGCCTACGATCCGACCCGCACCGCCGGCGGGTCGTCGGGAGGCGAGGGCGCGGCCGTCGGCTCCGGCTTCGTGCCGTTCGGGCTCGGCACCGACTTCGGCGGCTCGGTGCGGCTGCCGGCCTTCTTCAACGGCGTCTTCGGGCACAAGCCGACCGGCTGCCTGGTCCCGCACACCGGCCACTACCCGGCTCCGAACGACCGCGGATCGCAGCTCCTCGGCTGCGGCCCGCTGGCGCGGCGGGCCGCCGACCTGATGCCGGTCCTGCGGATCATCGCGGGACCCGACGGAGTCGACGGGACCGTGCGCGACGTCGAGCTCGGCGATCCAGAGGCGGTCTCGATCGAGGGCCTCCGGGTGGCGATCTCCGAGGACGCGAGCCTGCTGCCCGTCTCGCTCGAGCTCCGCAACGCCCGGGTGCACGCGGCCCGGGCCCTCGCCGAGGCCGGCGCCGAGGTGGTCAAGGTCTCGCTGCCGGCCGTCAAGACCGTCGTCCAGCCGTTCCTGAACGCAGCCCGGGAGTCGGGCGGGGTGCGAGAGCTCCTGACCGAAGGCGGGGCCCGGCTGCCGGGCTTCGGGCGACTGGTCGCCGACGCCGTCCGCGGCCGCAGCCCCTACACGACCCCGCTGCTGATGACGCTCGCCTCGGAGAACCTCTCGGCCTACCTGCCGGAAGGGCTCGAGCGCCGGGCGCTCGCCGCCGAGCGAGACCTTGCCGAGCAGGTCGGAGAGGCGATCGGCGACGGCGTCCTGCTCCACCCGCCGTTCTCGCGCGTCGCCCCACGCCACCGCCGCACCGTTGGGCGCCCTTGGATGATCGCTCCCACCGCGCTCTTCAACCTGCTCGGCCTTCCGGTGACCGAGGCGCCGCTCGGCCTCAACGACCAGGGCCTGCCGCTCGGTGTCCAGGTCGCCGCCGGGCGGGACCGCGACCACGTCGCGATCGCCGTCGCGGCGGAGCTCGAACGGCGCTTCGGCGGCTGGGTGCCCCCCGGCGCGTAGGGCACCCAGCCCCCTGGCTACCGCGCTACTGGACGGTGACCTCTCCCTCCATCCCGAGACCCTGGTGCCCGTCGATCGTGCAGTACATCTCGTACGTCCCCGGCTGAAGATCGACGGTCAGCTGGTCGCTGGCGCCGGGCTCGATCGTGTCCGTGACCTCCTCGACTCCGTCGCCCTCGATTTCGAGGTCGTGGGCGGTCGCGCCGTCGTTGCTGACGTCGAAGGTGACCGAGCCCGCCTTCACGGTCGGGTCGGCGGGGTCGATCTTGTACTCGGTCTCGGAGATCGCGACGGTCTCGCCGCCCCCTCCGGAGTCGGTCGTCGACTCGGCCGCGGTCGTCGACTCGGCCTCGGTCGCCGCGGTGTCGCCCGAGGCGGGAGCCGCGGTGGTCTCGTCGTCGTCGCCGCAGGCGGCGAGGGCGAATGGGATCGCGATCACGACAAGCGCGACCAGGAGCTTGCGATGCACGGGTAACCTCCTCGTGTCTGCGGGCTTGGTCTTTGGTTCGTCCGTCACCCTTGGTTACGGGCGAGGAGGCCCGGTGGATTGACCGGATTCAATCCGCGGCGCCGCGGGACTCGTACAACCGGACGTCGAGATGTGGTCGCTCTCCGATGAAGCCCTGGTCGCCGGCCTCGCCGCCGGCGACGCGGACGCGGCGACCGCGTTCGTGCGCCGGTTCCAGGCCCGGGTCTTCGGGCTCGCGCTGACGATGGTCGGCGACCCGGCGGTCGCCGAGGAGATCGCCCAGGAGGCGTTCACCCGCGCCTGGCGCCATGCGGGGGCCTACGACGCCCGCCGCGGCCGGGTCGCGACCTGGCTGCTCTCGATCACCCGCAACCTGGCGATCGACCACCTGCGCGCGAAGCGGGCCGAGCCGCTCGACCCGGAGGCGATCAACGACGCCGAACGTGCTGTGTGGGCCGTCTCCCATCCGCCCGACACGGACCAGCGCGAGACCGCTGAGTTGCGCGAATCGCTCGCCGCGCTCCCGGAGGATCAGCGGCGGGCGCTGCTGCTCGCGGCCCTGTTCGGATTCACGGCCCGCGAGATCGGTCAGATCGAGCACATCCCGCTCGGCACGGCGAAGACCCGGATCCGGACCGCGACCCAGAAGCTGGCCGCGGCCGAGGAGGAGGAACGACTATGAGCCCGGGCGACTGCGAGCGGCTGCGCGAGCTCGCGGCGGAGCTCGCGCTCGGGATCGCCGACGGCGCCGACCGCGCCTGGGCGCTCGACCACCTCGCCGACTGCCCAGGGTGCCGGGCGCGGATCGAGCGGCTAGCGGCGGTCGCCGACGAGCTGCTGCTGATCGCCCCCGGGGTCGAGCCGCCGGCCGGCTTCGAGGCCCGGGTTGTCGGCTCGGTCCGCCCGGCGCCAACCCGGTCCCGGGCGCGTCGCCTGGCCGTGCCGCTCGCCGCCGCGCTCGCCGCGGCAGCCTGCGCCGCGGCGGCCGTCTGGTTCGCGGTCCGCGACGATCGCAAGCTCGCGGAGTCGTATCGCGACACGCTCGCGGTGGCCAACGGCGAGTACTTCGAGGCGGCCCCGGTCGACCTCCCGGGCGGAGAGCACATCGGCTACGTCTACGGCTACCAAGGCCGCACCTCGTGGGTGCTGGCGGTCATCTACGACGGCATCCCCGACGGCCGCTACGAGCTCGAAGCGGTCACGGACGACGGCCGCCGGCTCCCGGTCCGGGCGCTCGCGATCGGCGACGGCCACGGCAGCGCCGGCGGCGCGACCGAGGCCGACTACGACGACCTCAGCGAGCTCCGCCTGCTCGACCGGGCCGGCCGCGAGCTCGCGGACGCCGAGCTCCACGAGTAGCGCGAACGTCCCGGACCTGTCCCTATACGGGGCTCTCCGGGACGTTCGGCGGTTGAGGGGGCGGCGAGTCGGGTAGGCCAGGGGCATGTCAACTGCACTGATCATCGTCATCGCCGTCGCCGCGGTCATCGTGATCGCGCTGATCGCCGCCATGCTCCGCCGTCGCGCCGCCGAGCGCGAGATCGAGGCCGAACGCCTCTCGGGCGAGGCTCGCGCCCACCGCGACCAGGCGGACTCGAACGTCGCCAGGGCGCGCGAGCGCGGCCGCGCGGCCGAGGGGCACCGCCAGCAGGCCGAGGAGCACGCGATCCGCGCCGAGGAGCACGCGGCCGCCGCGAGCGAGCACGCCGAGCAGGCGGCCACGCTCGAGTCCCAGGTCCGCACCGCCGGCGCGGCCGCCGCCCGCCACGACTCCGAGGCGGCCGAGCGCGAGGCGCAGCTCGAGCGCCCGTAACTGGGCGAACGTCCCGGAGTGTCCCGTCCAGGGCACATTCCGGGACGCTCAGCGAATGGCGCGGAGGAGCCCCGCCGGGTCTAGCCTCCCGCCCGTGACGCGCACGCGCCTCGCACTCCTCCCCCTTATTGCCCTGTTGGTCTTCCCGGCGCTCGCCCACGCGTCCCCACCCATCAGCGCCGGCGTCGGGCGCGCCGACATCACGCCGCCGACCGGGTACGCGCTCGGCGGCTGGACGCGCGCCGACCGGATCGGCACCGGCGTCCAGTCCCGGCTCGGCGCTTCGGTGCTGGTGCTGAAGAGCGGCCAGCGCAAGCTCGCGCTCGTCTCGGTCGACCTGTTCATGTCGCCGGGCGGGCTGATCGCCGAGGCCGCAAAGCGCGCCGGCCACGGCTTCAGCCAGAAGAACGTCCTGGTCGGCGCCACTCACACCCACAGCGGACCCTCTCGGTTCGCGAACTTCTCGACCCTCAACACGCTCGCGCCGAGCATCGAGACGGTCACCGACCCGTTGACCTACTACTCCTTCTTTGACCCCGGGCCGCCCGAGCCGCAGCTCTACGCCTTCCTCATCAAGCGGATCGCGACCGCGCTGCGGCGCGCCAACCGCAACGTCGGGCCGGCCGCGGTCGGCTGGGGCACGAAGAAGCTGCTGGGTGTGACCGACAACCGCAGCCTCGAGGCGCACCTCGCCGACCACGGGATCATCGAGGAGCCCGGCGAGGGCAGCGTCGCGCAGGACCCCGACGGCTACCGGCACACGATCGACCCGGAGGTCAGCGTGCTGCGCGTCGACCGCGTCGCGCCGAACGGGAAGCGCACCCCGCTCGGCGCCTTCTCCACCTTCGCCGACCACGGCACGGTCAATGCCGCCGAGTACCAGGTCTACACGCAGGACCACTTCGGGCCCGCGATCCGGTTCTTCGAGGCGCGCATGCGCCGCGCCGGGCGTGTGCCCAAGAGCGAGCCGGTGATCAACGTGTTCGCCAACGCCGACGAGGGCGACCAGACCGCCGGCTTCGACGGCCGCGGGCCGATCGCCGCCGAGCGGGTCGGCCGCGCCGAGGGCAAGGCGATGTTCAGCGCCTGGCTGCGGGCCGAACGGCGGCTCGACTCCGATCCGAAATTCGACCTGCGCTGGACGCGAACCTGCTTCTGCGGCCAGCAGACCTCCGACGGCCGGGTCGCCGACTCCCCGGTGGCCGGGATCCCGTTCCTGACCGGATCGGAGGAGAACCGGGGGCCGTTGTTCGACATCACCCAGGTCTCCTTCGAGGGCATGCGCTCGCCGACCACCGCCTACGGCGAGGCGCAGGGCCACAAGGAGGGGATCGTGCTCAGTACGGACTCCTACCCCTCCGCGGTGCCGCTGTTCGTCGTGCGGATCGGCGACCGGCTGGTGATCACCGAGCCCGGCGAGGCCTCGGTCGAGGTCGGGCGCCGAACCCGGGCCGCGGTACAGGCCGCCGCCAAGGGCATGGGCATCGAGGGCGTGACGCTCATGGGACTGACCAACGAGTTCGTCCAGTACCTGACCACGCCGGAGGAGTACGACCGCCAGCACTACGAGGGCGGCTCGACGATCTACGGGCCGGCGGAAAGCGCGGCGGTCTCCGACTCGCTCGTCGAGCTCACCGAGCGGATGCGCGACGGCAGGCGCGCCCCGAAGCCGCACCCGTTCGATCCCCGCAACGGGATCGTCGCCGACGGCCGCCCGTTCGGCGACGGCTCCTCGGTTGCCTCCGTCACCAGGCAGCCGGTCGACGTTCCGCCCGGCGCCCAGGCGGTGTTCATGTGGCAGGGCGGGGCTTCGGGGCTCGACAAGCGCCTCGACAAGCGCTTCATCGCGATCGAGCGCCACACCCGCAAGGGCTGGTGGCGGGTCGCCGACGACCTCGGCCTGTCGATCGTCTGGACCGCCGACGCCGACGGCGCCTACGACGTTCACTGGCAGGTCCCGCGGGATGCCAAGCCGGGGCGCTACCGTGTCGCGGTGTACGCGAACCTCTACCGGCTTCGTTCGGCGTCCTTCCGCGTCGATCCCGCCGCGCCGGCGACCGACACCGACCCGACGCACCCGGCGGCGATGTTCGCGCCGGTCACCCGCCGATGAACGTCCTCGTCGCCGGCGGCCACGGGAAGATCGCGCTGCGGCTGCTGCTGCTGCTCGCCGAGCGCGGCGACACCGCCCGCGGCCTCATCCGCAAGCCCGAGCAGGCGAGTGACCTCGAGCAGGCCGGCGCCGAGCCGGTGATCTTCGACCTCGAGGCGCAGACGGAGGACGAGCTGGCGCGGGTGGTCGACGGCTCGGACGCGGTCGTCTTCGCCGCCGGCGCCGGGCCCGGGAGCGGCCCCGAGCGCAAGCGCACCGTCGACCTCGGCGGCGCCGTCAAGCTGATCGAGGCCTGCAAGCGGTCTGGGGTCAGCCGGTATCTGATGGTCAGCGCGATGGGCGTCGAGCGGCCCGGCTCGTACCCGCCCGAGATGGGGCCCTACTACGAGGCGAAGCGCGCGGCCGACGAGGCGCTGCGCGACTCCGGGCTGGACCACACCGTCGTCCGCCCCGGGCGGCTGACCGACGACCCCGGCACGGGCAAGATCGAGGTCGGGACGCCGCTCGACGATGCCGGCGAGGTGACCCGCGACGACGTCGCCGCCACCCTGGTCGCGGTGCTCGACGAGCCGGGCACGATCGGGCTCAGCTTCGATCTGCTCAACGGCGAGCTCCCGATCGCCGACGCGATCGGGTCCCTGATCGCGGAAAGCGCGAGCTCCGGGGCCTGACTGCGGCGCGGCCTCGGCCGCCACTGCCCTAAATTGGGGATGGTGAGCGAGCCGCGCCCCCGCCCGCAGCCGCTGCCTTCGCGCGCGGCAGGTCTTTACGACCCCTCGTACGAGCACGACGCCTGTGGCGTCGCCTGCGTCGCGCGCCTGGACGGCCAGCCGCGCCACGACGTCATCGACCTGGCGCTCGATGCGCTCGACGACCTCGAGCACCGGGGCGCTGCGGGCGCCGACCCGACCACCGGCGATGGCGCCGGCGTCCTGATCCAGCTCCCCCACGGCTTCCTGCGCAGCCGCGTGGGCGAGTTCGGGATCACCCGCGCCCAGCTCCCGGATGCCGGCAGCGTCGCGGTCGCCAGCGTCTTCCTCTCCGGCGACCCCACCCGGTGGGAGTCACAGCAGCGGACCCTCGAGCAAGCCGTGGTCGCGGCCGGCCAGCTGCCGCTCGGCTGGCGCCAGGTGCCGATCGACCTCGCCGCCTGCGGCGAGACCGCCCGCGACGTCGCGCCGGAGTTCCGCCAGCTGCTGGTCGGCGCCGGGCCGGAGATCGTCAACCAGGACGAGTTCGAGCGCCGGCTGTTCGTCGCCCGCCGGGTCGCCGAGCTCGAGACCGGGCCTGACTTCTCGATCCCGAGCTTCAGCTCACGGACGCTCGTCTACAAGGGGATGCTGAGCGCTCCCCAGCTGCAGCGCTTCTACGCCGACCTCCGCGACCCCGAGCTGCAGTCCGCGCTCGCGGTCGTCCACTCGCGCTTCTCGACCAACACCTTCCCGAGCTGGGACCTCGCCCAGCCGCTGCGCCTGCTCGCACACAACGGCGAGATCAACACCCTGGCCGGCAACTTCAACTGGATGCGGGCCCGCGAGGCCGCCCTGCACTCGAACCTCTTCCCCGACCTCGAGCGCTGTCTGCCGCTGATCCCCGACGGCAGCTCCGACTCGGCCGCCTTCGACCGCGTCCTCGAGCTGCTGATGCTCGCCGGCCGCCCGCTCGCCCAGGCGATGATGATGATGATCCCGGCCGCCCACGAGCACCGCGACGACATGCCGCCCGAGCTCGACGCCTTCTACCGCTACAGCTCCTCGGTGATCGAGCCGTGGGACGGCCCCGCGGCGATGGTCTTCTCCGACGGGCGCGTGCTCGGCGCCTGCCTCGACCGCAACGGTTTGCGCCCCGGCCGCTGGCTGGTGACGGATGAGGGCCTCGTCGTGCTCGGCTCGGAGGCCGGGGTGCTGCCGGTCGACCCGGCAAAGGTGGTCCGGCGCGGGCGCCTCCATCCGGGACGGCTGTTCATCGTCGACCTGGAGCGCAACCTGCTGCAGGCCGATGGCGAGGCCGAGCTCGAGGTCGCCCGGCGCAAGCCCTACGGGCGCTGGTGCGAGCAGGGTGAGATCCGCCTGGACGACCTCGCCGAACGCGTCGCTCCCCGCACTCACGAGCCGTTGCGGACCCGCCAGCTCGCCTTCGGCTACTCGCAGGAGGACCTGCGGGTGATCCTCTCCCCCGCCGCTGAGGCCGGGATCGAGCCCACCGGCTCGATGGGCAACGACCTCGCGCTCGCGGCGCTCTCCGAGCAGGAGCCGTCGCTCTTCTCGTACTTCAAGCAGCGCTTCGCCCAGGTCACGAACCCGCCGATCGACTCGGTTCGCGAGTCGATCGTGATGAGCCTCGAGTCGCGGATCGGGTCGGAGGGCAACATGCTCTCCGAGGGCCCCGAGCACGCGGTTCAGCTCGTCCTCGACCACCCGGTGCTGACCAACGACGAGCTCGAGCGCGTCGCCCGCGCCTCGCACCCGGCGCTGCGGGGGACGACCCTCGACGCGACCTGGCCGCTCGCCGACGGCGAGGACGGACTGGAGAAGGCGCTCGCCCGGATTGCCCGCGAGGCCTCGGCCGCGATCACCGGGGAGGCGAGGGTGCTGGTCATCTCGGACCGCGCCCTGTCCGCCGACCGGGTGCCGATCCCCGCGATGCTGGCGCTCGGCGCCGTCCATCAGCACCTGGTCAAGGAGGGCACCCGCCTCCAGACCAGCCTCGTGGTCGAGACCGGTGAGGCGCGCGAGATCCACCACCTCGCGGCGCTCATCGGCTACGGCGCCGCCGCCGTCAACCCCTATCTGATGCTCGACTCGCTCTCCGACCTGCACGGCCGCGCCGAGCTGCCGCCCGGCGTCACCCTCGACACCGCCCACGACGGCCTGATGAAGGCGATCCGCAAGGGCCTGCTGAAGGTGATGTCGAAGATGGGAATCGCGACGATCTCCTCCTACTGCGGCGCCCAGCAGTTCGAGGCCGTCGGGCTCGACCGCGACCTGGTCGACAGCTACTTCGGCGGCACCCCGTCCGCGGTCGGCGGCGTGGGCCTCCACGAGCTCGCGATCGAGGCGCTGGAGCGCCACGCGCGCGCCTACCCGCACGCGCACCGGCGGAGCCTGCCCGAGCACGTCGAGGACTCGGCGCTGCCCGCGGCCCACGCGGATCTGCTGCCCCAGGGCGGCGTCTACGCCTGGCGGCGCGACGGCGAGCGCCACGCCTGGGACCCGCGGACGATCTCCGCCCTGCAGCTGGCGGTGGGCAAGAACGGGAACGGAAACGGCACCGCTCCGACCTCCGATCAGGAGCGCTACGAGGAGTTCCGCGAGCTGGTCGACGTCGAGAACGGCGCGCTCGGCTACCTGCGCGGGTTGCTCGAGCTGCGCCCGGCCGGCGATCCGATCCCGATCGACGAGGTCGAGTCGGTGATCGAGATCCTCAAGCGGTTCACCACCGGCGGGATGAGCCTGGGGGCGCTCGGCCCCGAGGCGCACGAGACGCTGGCCGTGGCGATGAACCGGATCGGCGGGATGTCCAACTCGGGCGAGGGCGGCGAGGACATCCGCCGCTACACCCCCGACCCCAACGGTGACGAGCGCCGCTCGCGGATCAAGCAGGTCGCGTCGGGCCGCTTCGGGGTGACCGTCCACTACCTCTCCTCGGCCGACCAGATCCAGATCAAGATCTCGCAGGGCGCGAAGCCCGGTGAGGGCGGCCAGCTGCCGGGCCACAAGGTCGACCCCTACATCGCCCAGCTGCGCTTCGCGACCCCGGGCGTCGGCCTGATCTCACCCCCGCCCCATCACGACATCTACTCGATCGAGGACCTCAAGCAGCTGATCTACGACCTGCGCTCGGCGAATCCGAAGGCGACCGTGTCGGTCAAGCTCGCCGCGGAGGCGGGCGTCGGAACCGTCGCGGCAGGCGTCGCCAAGGCGGGCGCCGACCACGTGGTGATCGCCGGCCATGACGGCGGCACCGGAGCCTCGCCGCAGTCGTCCATTCAGCACGCCGGCGTGCCGTGGGAGATCGGCCTCGCCGAGACCCAGCAGACGCTGCTGCGCAACGACCTGCGCTCGCGGATCGTCGTCCAGGTCGACGGCGGGATGCGGACCGGCCGCGACGTGCTGGTCGGGGCGATGCTGGGCGCCGACGAGTTCGGCTTCTCGACGGCCCCGTTGATCGCGACCGGCTGCATCATGATGCGCGTCTGCCACCTCAACACGTGCCCGGTCGGGGTCGCGACCCAGGACCCGGAGCTGCGCGCCCGGTTCGCGGGCCGCCCCGAGCACGTCGTGAATTACCTCTACCTGGTCGCCGACGACGTCAGGCACCAGATGGCCGAGCTCGGGATCGCCCGGCTCGAGGATGCGATCGGGCGGGTCGAGCTCCTCGGCCAGGAGCACCCGACCAACGCCGGCAGCGCCAAGCGCCGCCTGCTCGACCTCTCCGACCTGCTCGTCGTCCCCGAGACCGTCGACCCGCGGGCGGTCCGCCACCGCACCCGCGGGCCCGAGCCCGACGGCCCGCACTTCGACGAGCGCGAGCTCCTCGACGCGGCCCGCCCCTCGATCGAGACCGGCGACCCGGTGACGGTCGAGACCTTGATCACCAACGTCGACCGGACCGCGGGCGCACGCGTCTCGCACGAGGTTGTCGCCAAACATGGCCCGGGCGGAATGCGCGACGACACGATCACGGCGGAGCTCTTCGGATCGGCGGGCCAGAGCTTCGGCGCCTTCCTCGCCCCCGGGGTGACGCTCGAGCTCGAGGGGGAGGCCAACGACTACGTCGGCAAGAGCCTGTCCGGTGGCGTGCTTGCCATCCATCCGGCGCCGGACTCCCCGTTCGTCGCGTCGGAGAACGTGATCATCGGCAACGTCGCTCTCTACGGGGCCTCCAGCGGCCGCGCCTTCTTCCGCGGGCTCGCCGGCGAGCGCTTCGCCGTCCGCAACTCCGGCGCCATGACCGTGGTCGAGGGCGTCGGCGACCACGGGTGCGAGTACATGACCGGCGGGCGCGCCGCGATCCTCGGCCCCACCGGGCACAACTTCGCCGCCGGGATGAGCGGCGGCATTGCCTGGGTCCACGACCCGGACGACCACCTGCCCGTGCGCGCCAACACCGAGCTCGTCGACCTCGAGCCGATGAGCCGGGTCGGGGTCGAGGAACAGGAGGAGCTACGGGCGCTGGTCACCGAGCATCTGGCGCGGACCGGATCCGAGGTCGCCGCGCACCTGCTCGCCGACTGGGAGGTCTCGCTGGCCCAGTTCGTGCGGGTGATCCCCCGCGAGTACGCGGCCGCGCTCGAGCGCCGCGACGAGGTCGGCGGGCCGAAGACGGCTGAATTCCGGACTCTTGCGGCATGACCAGGGATCCCAGAGCGTTCATGGAGATCCGCCGGGTCGCCGATCCCGAGCGTGACCCGGCTGAGCGGGTCGGCGACTACGACGAGATCTTCGGCGTCCTGCCCAACGACGAGCTCCGCCGCCAGGGTGCCCGCTGCATGGATTGCGGGGTGCCGTTCTGCAACTCGGCCTGCCCGCTGGGCAACCTGATCCCCGACTGGAACGATCTCGTCCGCCGCGACGACTGGAAGACCGCCTGCGAGCAGCTACATGCGACCAACAACTTCCCCGAGTTCACCGGCCTGATCTGCCCCGCCCCGTGCGAGTCCGCGTGCGTGCTGGCGATCGACGACGACCCGGTGATGATCAAGCAGATCGAGTACGCCATCGTCCACCGCGGCTTCGAGGAGGGCTGGATCGTCCCCCGCCCGCCGGCGCGGCGGACCGGCCGCACGGTCGCGGTGATCGGCTCCGGCCCGGCCGGGCTCGCCGCCGCGGCCGAGCTCAACCAGGTCGGCCACCGGGTCACCGTCTACGAGCGCGACGAGGCCCCCGGCGGCCTGATCCGCTTCGGCGTCCCCGACGCGAAGCTCGAGAAATGGATGATCGACCGCCGGGTCGAGCTGCTCGCGGCCGAGGGGATCGAGTTCGTCTATGGGGCCGAGGTCGGCGGCAACGTCGACGCGGCCGAGCTGGCGGCGAACCACGACGCCGTCGTGGTCGCGATCGGCTCGCGCGTCGAGCGCGACTTCGAGGCTCCCGGGCGCGAGCTCGACGGGGTCCACTTCGCGATGGACTACCTCTACCAGCGAAACCGCTGGGTCGCCCGCTCGCAGGGCCACGAGGCCCCTGAGCCGGCGCCCGGAGAGGAGATCGCGGCGGCCGGCAAACACGTCGTCGTGATCGGCGGCGGCGACACCGGGATGGACTGCATCTCGAACGCCAACCGCGAGGGCGCCGCCTCGGCCACGCTGCTCGACGTCTACCCGGAGGTCCCCTCGGACGGGCGCTACCCCGACACCCCGTGGCCGCTGGCGCAGAAGCGCTCGTTCACCACCTACGCGCTCGACGAGGGCGGCGAGCGCCGCTTCGGCCACCAGGTGATCGGGCTCGAGGGCGAGGACGGCCGGGTGACCTCGCTCGTCGGCCGCCGCGTCACCGGAAGCTCGTCGCGGACGCTCGAGCCGGTGCCCGAGAGCGAGTTCGAGATGCCCGCCGACCTCGTCCTGATCGCGATCGGCTTCGTCCACCCCGCCCACGACGACGTCGTCGCCGCGCTCGGGCTCGGGCTCGACAAGCGCGGCAACCTGGGCGCGAAGACCTTCGAGACCTCGCGCCCGAACGTCTACGCCGCCGGCGACGCGCGCGTCGGCCAGTCGCTGATCGTCACCGCGATCGCCGACGGGCGGCGTTGCGCGCGCTTGGTCGACCGGCGCCTGCGCGAGGCCGTCCCCGCCGCGACCTAGTAGTTCCTAGTCGCCGGGGTTCTCGGCCGCCACGTTGTCGCTCGCAGCCGGCTGGTCACCGTTGTGCGAGGCGCCGTTCGAGCCCGCCGCCGGCGCCGCCTCGGTATCCGTACCCCGGTAGGGGCCGGGCTTCGGCCTCGGCTTGCCCCCCGGGAAGGCGAGCCGCAGGATCGTCCGCTGGACCGAGCCCCACTGCTTTCGGAACGGGCCGGTGTTATAGGGCAGCTCGTAGCGCCTGCAGACGTCGCGGACCTTCGGCGCGATCTCGGCGTATCGGGTCGAGGGCATGTCCGGGTAGAGGTGATGCTCGACCTGGAACGACAGGTTGCCCGCCGCGACGTGGAACATCGGGCCGCCGTCGATGTTGGCGGCGCCGACGAGCTGGCGCACGTACCAGGCGCCCTTGGTCTCGTCCTCGACCTCCTCCTGGCTGAAGGTGTAGGTCTGGTCGGGGAAATGACCGCAGAAGATGATCGCGTTCGACCAGAAGTTCCGGACGATGTTGGCGGTCACGTCCGCCCACAAGGTCGAGCGGAACGAGCGCCTGAACTCGTCCGTGAACGCCTCGGCGACGGCGCGCCCCGGCGCGCTCGGGGCCGGCCTGCGGCGCAGCCGCGACGGCACCCGCCTGCGAAGCGCGGACGAGAGGTGCCGGCGCTTCGGTGTCCGGCCCTGCTGCACGGCCTCCGTGACCGCGGCGATCCCGCCCATGATCAGGCCCGAGAGCGCCGGGAAGGCGATGTAGTCCTTGACGATCTGCGCCCGCGCCTTGCCTGCGATCCCCTTCAGGTCCTCTCGCACCTCCGACATCGGCTTCTCGCCCGCGCGGATCGCCTCGATGTCGAGGTCGTGGACGGCGACCCCCCACTCGAACAGCGCCATCAGCAGCACGTTGTAAAAGGGCTGCAGGAGGTAGACCGGGTGCCACTTCTGGTGCGGATCGATCCGCATGATCTCGTAGCCCAGGTCCTTGTCCTTGCCGCGGATGTTGGTGTAGGTGTGGTGGACGTAGTTGTGGGAGTGCTTCCACGCCTCCTTGGTCGAGGCCGTGTCCCAGTCCCAGGTCGAGGAGTGGATCTCGGGGTTGTTCATCCAATCCCACTGGCCGTGCATGACGTTGTGGCCGATCTCCATGTTCTCCAGGATCTTGGCCGCCGAGAGGCTGGCGGTGCCGAAGATCCAGGCTGCCTTGAAGCGGGACGGGACCAGCGCTGCGCGCCCCATCAGGGCGAGGCGCCGGTGCATCTCGATCATCGAGTGGATGTACTTGGCGTCGCGCGCGCCGAGGTCGTTGAAGACTTCGTCGTGGATCGCGTCGAACTCGCGCCCGAGCTCCTCGATCTGGTCCTCCGACAGATGAGCCAGCGGGCTCTCGATGGTCTCGTTGCTCATGTTCTCCTCTTGGGTTGCATTCAAAGATCGATCTCCACCGGGCCCTCGGGTGCGTTGATGCAGATCCGCACCGTCTGGCCCTCCTCTCCATGGACCTCGCCACTGCGCATATCACGTAGTTGCCCGGAGCGGAGCCTTCCTACACAGGTATGGCAGATGCCCATGCGACAGCCGTGCTCGAGCTCCAGCCCCGCCTCCTCGCCGGCGACGAGGACCGACTTGGACCCGTCCGACTCCGCCTCGGTGTCGCTCTTCAGGAACTTGATCGTGCCGCCGTCGCCTTCGCCGGAGCCGTCGCCGCCGATGACCGGCTGAAAGCGCTCCATGTGGAGCTTCTTCTCGAGGCCCTCCTCCTTCCACCGCGGCTCGTAGTCGTCGAGCATCCCGGCGGGCCCGCAGAGGAACGTGTCGCGCTCGCGCCAGTCAGGGCAGAGCTCGTCGAGGCGGTCGGGCGTGATCCGGCCGCTGTCGTCCTCGCGGGTGTGCTGGATGTGGAGCTTGAGCCCGTCGTTGTTCGCATCGAGCTCTCGCATCCGGTGCCCGAAGATCACGTCGCCGGCCGTCGGCGCCGAGTGCAGATGCACCGCGTCCTTGAGCTCGCCCTCGCGATCGAGCTTGCGCAGCATCGCCATGATCGGCGTGATCCCGCTTCCGGCCGAGATGAACAGCAGCCTCTCGGGGGGTGGATCGGGGAGGACGAACTGGCCCTCGACGTCCGACAGTACGACGATCGTTCCCGGCTTCAGCTCGCGGTTGACGTAGGGCGAGACCTTCCCCTCCTCGACCAGCTTCGGGGTGATCGAGATGAAGCCGTCGGGGCGGCCGGGATCGGAGGTGATCGAGTAGGCGCGCCAGTGGCGGATCCCGTCGACGTCGAAGCCGATCCGCAGGTATTGCCCCGGTTCGTGGCCGGGCCAGGTGTGCCCGGGGCGGATCAGCACCGTGGTCGCGTCGCCGGCCTCGCGATTGAGCTCCTCGACCCGCCCGCGGACCTCACGGGTCGACCACAGCGGGTTGATCATCTCGAGGTAGTCGTCGGGCAGCAGGGGCGAGGTGAACGCGCTGATCGCGCGCAGCGCCCGGGCCCTCAACGGGTGGACGTTCGGCTTCGCTCCTCTTTCTGCCATCGCACAGGTTCCCCGCCTTCCCTTTCCCCGCTCCGAGCGCATTCATTCATAACACCTGACAACACGGCGAACCGATCACGGCTAGATTTGGACGTTCGGACAGGGGGCCCCGGCAAGCCGATCCCTAGGCTTCCGCCCTCGAACTCAGAGAGACCCCGATCAAGCATGGGACCCGCCATCGCGCGGGCCCGTCTGCGCGTAGGAGGCGAAGAGCAAGGTGACCAGGATCCGGCAGAAGAACGTCCACGCGGCGACTTGGAGCTCCAACGGCGAAGCGCTGGGGACGCTCGACCTGACCAAGGAGAAGAACGACCCGTTCGGCGTCAACGTGTTCTCGCCGGCAGTGCAGAAGGAGCGGCTCTCCAAGGACACCTACGAGAAGCTGCAGTCAGTGCTCGCCCACGGCGAGGCGCTCGATCCGGACCTCGCCGACGAGGTCGCCGAGGCGATGAAGGAGTGGGCCCTGGAGCGCGGCGCGACCCACTACACGCACGTCTTCCAGCCGCTCACGGGCCTGACCGCGGAAAAGCATGATTCCTTCTTCGAGCCCGACGGCCAGGGCGGCGCGGTCGCCGACTTCTCCGGCACGGAGCTGATCCAGGGCGAGCCCGACGCCTCGTCGTTCCCGACCGGCGGCGTCCGCGCGACCTTCGAGGCGCGCGGCTACACCGCCTGGGATCCGACCAGCCCCGCCTTCATCCTCGAGAATCCGAACGGCGCCCTGTTCTGCATCCCGACCGCGTTCGCCTCCTGGACCGGCGAGGCGCTCGACGCGAAGATCCCGCTGCTGCGCTCGATGGACGCGCTCTCGAAATCGGCGATCCGCGCCCTGCGGATCCTCGGCGACGAGGAGGCGAAGCGGGTCTTCACGACCGTCGGCCCCGAGCAGGAGTACTTCCTGATCGACGAGCAGTACTTCTTCGAGCGGCCCGACCTGGTGACCACCGGGCGGACCCTGTTCGGCGCCAAGCCGCCCAAGGGCCACGAGCTCGACGATCACTACTTCGGCTCGATCCCGGAGCGGATCCTCGCCTGCATGATGGAGACGGAGACCGAGCTGCGCAAGCTCGGCGTTCCGGTCAAGACCCGCCACAACGAGGTCGCGCCGGGCCAGTACGAGATCGCGCCGATCTTCGAGAACTCGAACGTCGGCTCCGATCACCAGCAGCTGACGATGCAGATGATGCAGAGCACGGCCCGCAAGTACGGGCTGGTCTGCCTGCTGCACGAGAAGCCGTTCGCCGGCGTCAACGGCTCCGGCAAGCACAACAACTGGTCGATGGGCACCGACACCGGCCACAACCTGATGGAGCCCGGGGACACCCCGTCGGAGAACCTCAACTTCCTGTTCTTCTGCGCGGCGGTGATCCAGGCGGTCAACAAGCATCAGGGCCTGCTGCGCGCCTCGGTCGCCAGCATCGGCCAGGACCATCGTCTCGGGGCCAACGAGGCGCCGCCGGCGATCATGTCGATCTTCCTCGGCGCCGAGCTCGACAAGATCTTCGAGGCGATCGCCTCGGGTGCCGGCGACGGCGCCACGCCGTCCGAGATCCTCGGCCTCGGGACCCCGGTGCTGCCGCCGTTGCCGATGCACGGCGGCGACCGCAACCGGACCTCGCCGTTCGCCTTCACCGGCAACAAGTTCGAGTTCCGCGCGGTTGGCTCGAGCGCCTCGCTGGCGTTCCCGAACACGGTCCTGAACACGATCGTCGCCGAGGCGATCGACGAGCTCGCCGACCAGGTCGAGGCGAAGGTCAAGGCAGGGACGGACCTCAACGAGGCGATCACGGCGGTGGTCAGCGACGCGTACTCCGCCAACAAGCAGATCATCTTCGGCGGCGACAACTACGACGAGGCATGGCACGCCGAGGCGGAGAAGCGCCGGTTGAAGAACCTGAAGACGACGCCGGAGGCGCTACCCGAGATCCTCGCCGACGCCACCGTCGAGGCGTTCGGCAAGTACGAGGTGCTCTCCGAGCGCGAGCTCGAGTCGCGCTACGAGGTCTGGCTCGAGCAGTACATCACCAACGCCAACATCGAGGCCGAAACCGCGGCGGCGATCGCGAAGACGATGATCCTGCCGGCGGCGCTCCGGCACCTCCAGCTCGGCGACGGGATCAACATCGACGGCCTCAACGCGGGCGTCCGGTCGCTGGCGACCGACCTGATCGCGGCGATCGACAAGCTCGAGCAGGCGAACGCATATCCGGACGGGGTCGAGGGCCTGGAGCTGGCCGAGTACGCGCGCGACAACCAGATCGCGGCGATGGCCGGCGTCCGCGAGGTCGCCGACAAGCTCGAGGGTGTCGTCGCGGACGACCTCTGGCCGCTGCCGAAGTACTCGGAGATCCTCTTCGTCCGCTGAGCTGGAGCTGAGCGGGCGGCACGCGCCTGGGGCGCGCTCCCGCGGGGCCCGCTCAGCGCCTCCGGTCGTCCTCTGCCGCCGGCTCGCGCTCGGCGTCGCCGAGCCCGACCCGCTGAGCGAAACCAACCAGGTCCGCGACGCCGTTGACGAGCTCACGCTCGCCGTCGGCGACGTGCTCGACCTGGCCCACGAACCTGCCCGCGGCAAGTCCCTCGGGTACGAGCCGAATCACCAGGGTGACGAGCATGCGCGAATCCTCGACGTCAGGCGTCCAACCGGCGTCCAACGGCGGGTTCCGCGACGAACCGGCCGCTCCCGGGTTTAGTGCCGATGGGAGGCAGAACATGATCGCGAAGCTGTCAGGTGTGGTGTGGCTTACGGCGCTGGTGTTGACGGCGCTCGTCCCGGGCGTCGCCGGTGCCGCGACCGTTCAGGTCGTCGAAGACCCGACGTTGGGGCGGGCGACCTTGACCTTCGAGGCCGCGGCGGGCGAGCGGAACTCGGTCACGGTGACGCTCGCCTCCCAGGACCCGGACGGCAACCGGTACTCGGTGACCGACACGGGAGCGAACGTCACGCCGGGCAACGGCTGCAGCGGCGGCGGCGCAGCGGGGACTCCGGTGACCTGTCTCGTTCCCCGCTCCCGCGTACCGGTGGCCCCCGCGGTCATCGGCCTCCAGGTCAGCCTCTCGTTCGCGCTCGCCGACGGAGCCGATCGCCTCGAGGCGACGGCCCTGCCGGCCGACGACGGAGGAGGAGGCACCTTCGGGGTCGAGGCGACCGGCGGCGACGGCGTCGACGCATTCCTCACCGGACCGGAGGTCGACCGCATCGACCCGGGCGGCGAAGGCGATGACGTGAGCTCGGGCGCGGGCAGTGATTTCGTCGACGCCGGTGCGTCGTCCGACGGTCCGGATCGCTATGACCTCGGGCCCGGGAACGACACGCTCAGCTACGCGCTCCGGACCGAGCCCGTCACGGTCGATCTGAAGGATCCGGGCAACAGCGGCGCGGCGGGCGAAAAGGACAACGTCCTCAGCGCCGAGCGGGTCGCCGGCGGCCGGGCGGCCGACCGGCTTGCCGGGACCGACGCGGAGAATCCGCACGGTGGCCTGGAGGCGTTTTACGGCGGCGGGGGCGCAGACGTGCTGATCGGCAGGGGAGGCCGGGACTTTCTCGGCGCGGCGCCGCTGACCGACCCCGACATCCCGACCTTCGGCCCGAGCGACGACCCGGTGACCCTTCGGGGCGGTGCCGGCGCCGACTTCCTGAGCGCATCCGGCGGTGCGGACATCGCCCGCGGAGGGCGGGGAGGCGACGGGATCCTCCTCGGCGCCGGGGACGACCGCGCCGGGGGCGGCCGGGGCAGGGACACGCTGCTGGGTGAGGAAGGTGCCGACCTGCTGAGGGGCGGCCGCGGCCGCGACCGGCTCGACGCGGCGCTGTTCATGATCGCCGACGACGACGGCGCCGTGGACCGGCTCAACTGTGGCCGGTCGCGGCGCGACAGCGCTGTCAGCGTCGAGCCTCAGGACCAGGTGCGGAACTGCGAGCAGGTCCAGCCGATCGACGCCTGACGGCACCTCCAAGCCCGAGCAGGCGACGAAGGTCGGCTTCAAGGGCGTCGGCGCCGTGGCGCAGCTGGGCGGAGGTGACCCGAATCGGGCGCCAGCCGGCAGCGGTGAGCGCCCGATCCCGCTCGCGGTCGTCCTCGAAGGCGAGCGCGCGCTGGTGGGCGTCGCGGCCGTCGAGCTCGACCGCCAGGCGCGCCTCCCGCCACACACAGTCGACCCTGCGCACCCGCCCACCGGCCCGGATCGGAGCGTTCGTCTCCGGCAGCGGGATCCCGCGCGCCCCGCAGAACTCGATCATGTCGTCCTCGATCGGGCTCATCGTCGGGCCCGCGGTGAGCGCGTAGCCGGCGGCGATCCGAGCCAGCGTGCGCCGGCCGCGGCGGCGCGGGTAACGCGCGAGCATGTCGACGATCTCGCTCGGATCGAGCAGGTTCCTGAACTCGGCGCGCTTGATGAGGGTGCGGAGCGCGCGGTCGTTGCCCTCGGCCGAAATGTCGAGGCAGGTCCGGGCAACGGTGGTGACGGGGACGCCATCGACGAGGTCGAGGTCCTCGCCGGGCAGGGTCGCGCGGTGGATGAACAGGCCGCGTCGTGTTCGTCGCTCGTGCGCGCTGGTGACGTGGATGAGCGGTCGTGCGCGCTCGATGAGCTCGTAAAGGGCAAGCGCGGTCCAATGGCTTGCGGCGCTCCCCGTGCCCGTGGCGATGATCGCGGCCGCTGCCCGGGCAATAAGGGGAAGGGCTTCGTGGCCGACCGCATAGGCCGCGCGGGCGCCGCGGTAAAGCCGGCGGAGCCGCCCGACACGAAGCCGGTACTCGATCGACCGGCGCCCGATGCCGAGCTCCAAGAGCTGCGGCCGACCCACAACCCCATGCTGGCGCGCGGCGAGCGCCCCGATCGCCTCGTCATCGGACACCCCCGGATCACGAACGTGGGTTAGGCCACACAGGAGGTGCGTAAAGCCGCGTGGGTCCGGCATGGCGGGGACGCTGGCGGCAGGGAGCGCGCGGGTGGCGCACCACATGAGCCGGGACTGTCACGCGACGGTCACGGAACCCACCACCCCTACCTGCCCGGAAACCCCCCCCCCCGCGCCCGCGCAGCGGCCGGCGGTCAGCCGGCGCTCGGCGCCGGTCAGCCGCCCCCCGTCGCCGCCCGCAGGCGCGTCAGCCGCTCGGACTCACCGAGGCCGAGCTGCTCGCGGACCGCGGTGGCGCGGTCGACGAGCGTCTGGGCGCTGCCGCGCCGGCCCTGGAAGAGCAGCAGCTCGGCGGCGCGCAGGTAGCGCTCCTCGTCGAGCGGCTCGGCGACCTGGGCCTGGTCGAGAAGGCGGATGGCCTCGTCGACGTCGCCGCGCTCGACCGCGTCGTCGGCGAGCAGGTCGAGCAGCTCCAGGTAGCGGCGCTGCAGCCGCTCGCGCGGCGCCGTCGCCCAGGGCTCGTAGCGGTCGCCGGGAAGCAGCTCGCCCTTGTAGCGGGCGAGCGCCGTCCGCGCCAGCCCGGGCCGCTCCTGCTCCGGCGCCGCGAGCGCCGCCTCGGCGCCGCGTTCGAAGCCCCGCGCGTCGACCTCGGCCGGGCCGAGGATCAGCGTCTCCCCCTCTCGCTGAACGAGGTCGCCGCAGCTCGTTCGCAGCCGGTTGAGCAGGTTGCGCAGACGCCGGCGCCCGGTCGACTCGTCGACATCCGCCCACAGGACCTCGATCGCCTCGCCGGCGGCCAGCGGCTGCTCGGTCAGCGCGAGCAGCTTGACCAGGGTCGACGGGCGCCCCGCCGGCGGCTCGAGCACCCGTCCCCCGGAGCTGACCGCGAAGCCGCCGAGCAGCGCGATCACGAACGACTCGGCCTCCTCGCTGGCCGCCGCCGCCGCCCGCGATCCCGCGGCGACCGCCAGCGGAGCGACCGCCGCCGCCGCGTCGGGCTCGTGCAGCGCCGGGAGGTCGACGCGGCCGAGCTCGGCGGCCGCCTCGTAGGCCTCCGCCGCGAGCTCGCCCGCGGCGGAGTCGCCTGCCCGCGAGGCCGCCAACGCCCGCAGCAGCAGCGTCCTCCAGGCATCGCGAGGCGCCATCTGCGGGGAGTCGGCGTAGGCGACCAGATCCCGCTCGGCCTGCTCGGCATCGCCCCAGCGCGCCGCGACCGCTCCGGTCGCGATCCAGGCGATTTCGGGATAGCCGTCGGCCTCGGCGCGCTCGCGGGCGCGGTCGGCGTATGTGGCCGCCTGCTTCGAGGCCCCGGTGCGGGCGAGCGCCAGTGCCGCGTCGGCGAGGAACTCGATCCCGGTCGGATGCTCGAACCAGTCCCCGGGGTGCAGCTCGACCGTCCGCGCCCGCTGGACCGTCGCCGCCGCGTCCCCCTCCAGCGACGAGAGCGTGCAGCCGGTCCAGCCGGCGTAGGCCTGGAGGCGATGGTCGCCGAGCTGGCGGGCGATCGCCGCCGCCTCGCCGATCGCCGCCTCGGCCTCGTCGAAGCGCCCGACGTAGGCGAGCGCTTCGGCGAGGAAGGTGGCTGCCGCGGCGCGCTCGCTCCCCGATTCCGGCAGCAGCGCCAGCGCCGCGGTCATCTGCGTCACCGCCTGCTCGAGGTCGCCGCGGGCGAAGGCGACCCGGTAGCCGAGCCCGGTGAGCGTCCGCGCCTCCCACTCGACCTCGCCCGCGATCCGGCAGAGCGCCGCGGTCTCGGCCAGCCGCCCCTCGGCGCGCAGCATCGAGGCCGCGTCGCCGCGCCAAGCCTCGACCCTCGCGAGCGCGGTCAGCGCCCGGATCCTCGCCGTGGTCTCGGCCCCCGAGGCCGACTCGACGATCGCCAGCGAGCGTCGCTCGACCTCCTCGTTTGGATCGACGATCGCCCTGGTCGCGACGATCTCGGCCTCGATCTCGCGTCTCGCGGCCTGATCGTCGACCAGCCCGAAGGCGCGCTCGAGCAGCTCGGTGCGCAGCTCGAGGTCGACGTCCTGCTCGGCGAGCCGGGCGATCTGCACGAGCGCGAACGGGTGGCTCGCGATCGCCTCCGGCGCCAGCGTGCTGACGATCGCCCGCAGCTCGGCGAGGGCCAGCGGTTGCAGCTCCTGCCAGCGGCGGCCGGCGAGCAGCTCGGCGACCCCGTCGTGATCGTTGCGCAGCAGCAGCGCAAACGCGGTCGCCAGCTCGCCGGCGTCGGCGTAGGCGGCAGCGGCGCCGCGCGCCGCATCCGACGGCAGCTCCTGGCGCTCGAGCAGCTCCTCGCGCACCGGGTCGGCGAGCTCCAGCCACCCCGGGCGGCCGCTGCGCAGCGGCAGTCCCGCGTCGGCGACCAGCTCGAGCGCCCCGGGCCCCGCCGTCGCCTCGGCGACCGGCTCGGAGAGCAGCGGCAGGTGGGCGATCAGCGACAGGCGGCGCCGGTCCTCCTCGCCCAGGCCGCCGAGCAGCTCGTCCAGGAGCGCCCCGAGCGAGACCCCGCCCGCGCCGGGGACCTGCAGCGCGGCCTCCGGATCACGGGCGATCGACGCCGCGGCCAGCGCCGACGCCGCCGGCCAGCCGAACGCGACCCGGCGGACCCCGGCGAGCTGCGAGTCGGCGGGCGGACCGCCGAGCGTCGCGGTCAGCAGCGTGCGCAGCTCCTCGTCGTCGAAGGCGAGCACCTCCGCGTCGAGGTGCACCGCGCCGAGCGAGTCGCGGAGGCCGGTCAGCCCGCGGTCCAGCCGCCGGCCGACGATCAGCAGCCGTGCGCCCGCCGGCAGCTCGCGGGCGAGGCCGGCGAGCAGCGACGCCGCCTCGCCGGTGGCGTGCTGGGCATCCTCGATCACCAGCAGCGGTGGCTCGGGGGCGAGCTCGAGCGCTGCCGCGACATCGGCCGCGCCGGTGCCGGTCAGGGCCGCGGCGCTGTCGGAGAGCCCGGCCCGGCGCAGGCCGCGGCGCAGTGCTCCGAGCAGCTGCTCGGCCGTGTCGGTGTCACGTTCGAGGACGGCCTCTGCCGACGCGGTCCCGAGCTCGCGGCGAAGCTCGGCGGCCAGCACGCTCTTGCCGTAGCCGCCGCCGGCCTCGATCAGGCCGACCGGCGCGTCGAGCAGCGCCCGGACCAGCCGCGGACGCGGGACGTGCTGCTGCGGTAGCGCGGGCGAAGACACGGGGCGGACCTCCGCGCCCACCCTAGTGATATCCGGGGACCCGGATAGTCACTGGATGCGAGCCGGTCACGCCTTCGGCGTCAGCTCGACCACCTCGTCGCCGGTCGCGATCGTGCCGGCGGTGACGACGTTGGCATTGATGCCCGCGCGGTGAACCATCCCCCGGAGCACGCCCTCGCGGGTCAGCCCCTGCAGGTGGGAGCAGGGCTCGCAGAGCTGCACGCCGACGCACTCCACCGCCCCGACCCGAAAGCGCTTGCCGATCAGGTCGTTGAGACGGACGTCGCGAGTGAGGACATTGCGGCGCGACTCCTCGTGCGTGAGCGGGAGCCCGGTCTCGGCCGTGAACGCCTCCAGCGCCTCGGCCTCGATCAGGGTCAGGTCCCTGCCCTCGCCGCGGCGCTCGGGGTCCGGCGCCTCGACGAAGTAGCGGTCGCCGCGGGGCCCCTGGTCGGGCAGCACCTCGACCGACTCGACCCGCTCCGGCAGCGCGGACTCGATCGGGGTGATCGCGATCTGCGCGACGACGCCCCCCATCGAGCGACCCCCTAGGCGGCCTTCTTGGCCTCGGCCTCCATACGCTTGCGCGCCTTGAGGACGGCCGGGACGGAGCAACGCACGACCTTGGCGATCTCGCCGTTCGGGCGGTCGGGATCGCGGTCGATCTCGAACTCGATCAGCGCCGCGGTCCGGATCTTGGCCCGCTCCTCGAGCGTCGCGGTATCCGGGGCGGCGGCGTCGGCCTTCTCGGTCGCGCGAGCGCGGCGGCACGAGAGGCAGTAGCAGGCACCGCCCGTCTTCTCCCAGCCGGCGGGGACGCCGCGACGCTCATGACCCGGCATCCAGCGGCTGATCACCCCACAGCGGCCGCAGTGGAACTCGCTCGTGGTGGTCCCACGACGGCGGGCGGGCTTGACGACGCGATGCGTGCCTGTATCGGCGGCAGAAGACATGGAGTACTCCTTGTGAGCGTTGAGAAGATCCGAGGACCCCGACAGCACTCACTGGCGCACGACGGAAACTCGGGGGTCGCCGCTGCACGACCCGGGACACACCAGAATAGCAAAAACCACACTTCGTAACGGTTGTTACGGAGTTGTGGGCGTGGCCCCAGCGCGGGCGACGCTCAGATCTCGTACGGGCGGGTGATCGCGTAGGAGCGCTGACCGGCGAAGCCGAGCCGGTTGCGGACCACGGCGAGCGTCAGCTGGACGTCGATCCTCCGGCCGCCCCGGCTCGAGCGGGCGATCTTCGCCACCCGCCGCGGATGGCCGAAGGCGATCCCGTTCGAGGCCGTGGAGCGCGGCCCGGACCAGCGCCCGGAATGGCAGACGGCGCCGGCGATCTGCTCGGACCGGATTCCGGCCTCCGTCAGCAGCGCGCCGAGAATCTCGGTCTCGCGGGTGACGCGGCGGATCAGTGCCTCGCGGTGGTCACCCTCGCGAGCCCGCGCGACGTCGATCGCGGTCACCCCATGCGGGCCGATGCACAGGTGGTCGATCATCGTCGAGGTCGCCGGCACCGCGAGGTCGTGCAGCATCAGAACGCCGGAGCCCTGCAGGTGCTTTGCGATCCGGCCCTTGATCCGTTCGAGCGCGCTCTCGTCGAGGACGGCGTGGGGCAGATCGTGTTCGGCCGCGCGCGGATGCAGCTCGTACGCACGAGTCGCGGGAAGGCCGGTTAGCGATTCGCTCTCCACGTCCCTCTTTTCATCGGCAGTGCGGGCGAAATCGTTAGGCGTCCTGGACGAAACGTCCAGGCGTGGCGCCGCTACCGTCATGGGCCGGATGGCGAAGACCGACGAGCCGAAGGGCAAGGGCCCGACCCGCGGACGGGTGGCGAGGACCGCGCTGCTCGGCCGGGTCGCCGCCGGCGGCGCCGCCCGCTGGGCCGGCGACCGCCTCGACGCCCGCGGCACCGCCGAGCAGCGCCAGCGCCGCCGCGGCGACCGGGTGGTGGCGACGATCGACTCGCTCGTCGACCAGCTCGCGGTGATGCGCGGCGCGGCGATGAAGGCGGGCCAGGTGCTGTCGACGATCGAGTTCCCGGGCCTCGACCCCGACCAGTCCGAGTACCTGCAGCAGCGGCTCGCCTCGCTGCGCGACGACATCCCCGCGGTCGAGTGGAAGCAGATCCGCGAGGTGCTCGAGGGCGAGTGGGGCCGCCCGCCGGAAGCGGTGCTCGCCGAGCTCGACCCCGAGCCGGCGGCCGCGGCGAGCATCGGGCAGGTCCACCGCGGGCGCACCCACGACGGCGAGGAGGTCGCGGTCAAGGTCCAGTACCCGGGGATCGCGGAGGCGGTCGTCTCCGACATGCGCAACCTGCGGATGCTCTCCCCCATCCTGCGCCGGCTGATGCCCGGACTCGAGGTCAAGGACATCCTCGCCGAGCTCGCCGAGCGGGTGACCGAGGAGTGCGACTACGAGCTCGAGGCCTCCAGCCACCGGCGGATCGCCCGCCGTTGGCGCCGCCACCCGTTCGTCCGCGTGCCGGCGGTCGACACGCAGCTGAGCCGGCGCCGGGTCCTGGTCACGGAGTGGGTCGACGGAATCGGCTTCCGCGAGGTCATGGAACAGCCCGACGCGGTCCGCGACCGCTACGCCGAGACCCTCTATCGCTTCTATTACGCGAACGCCGGCGAGCTCGACATCGCGCTCGGCGACCCGCACCCCGGCAACTACCTGCTCTGCGACGACGGCCGGGTCGCGTTCTTCGACTTCGGGATGATCCGCGAGCTGCCAGCCGGCTACCTGCGCCGCGAGGGCGAGGTGCTGGCGGCGATCCGCGACTCCGACGCCGACGGGCTCGTCCACGCGATGCGCGAGCTCGGCTACCTGCCCGGGCTCTCGGCCGAGTGGGACGCCGAGGTGATCCTCGACAGCATGCGCCAGGCGGGCTGGTGGTTCCTCGAACCCGGGCCGCGCCGCCTCACCCCCGAGGACCTGTGGCGGGGCGGCGAGGCGCTGCGCGAAGACGGCAGCCGGCAGGCGTACGAGCAGATGCGCCGGATGACGCTGCCGGTCGAGGCGCTGCTGCTGCGCCGGATGGAGGGCCTGCTGTTCCAGATCGCCTCGACCGTGCGCGCCGAGGCCGACTGGAGCGCGCTGATCAGCGAGCTGGTCGAGGGTGGCGAGCCGGCGACCGAGCTCGGGCGCGAGCACGCGGAGTGGCGGCAAACCTAAATGGGGTCTGACCCCCTTTAGGTTTGAAGCTGATCTCCTGGAACGTCGCCGGGCGCACGAAGCTGCTCGGCGACCAGGTCGCGGCGGTCGTCCGCCAGGATCCCGACCTCGTCTGCCTGCAGGAGATCCGCCCGAGCACCCGCGACGCCTGGGCGGGCGCGCTCGCCGACGAGGGGCTCCCCCACGCGCTCGACTCGGGCGAGTTCCGTAACGAGCGGCGCCTGTTCAACCTGACCGTCTCGCGCTGGCCGCTGACCGAGTTGCCGGCGATCGCGGCGCCGCACCCGGAACGGGTGCTCTCGACCGTGGTCGAGCCGCCGCACGGCCTGCTCGACCTCCACAACGCCCACGTGCCACCGGCCCAGAGCCGCGGCTTCACGAAGGTCGAGACCTGCGAGGCGATCCATGAGCGCCTCGCCCGGCCCAGCGACCGGCACCGCGTGCTCTGCGGTGACCTCAACCTGCCGCGCGAGGAGACCGTCCACGGCGAGGTGATCACCTTCGCCGAGAACCATCCCGACTTCCTGGAGCGCTGGGACGCCGCCGAGCGCTCGCTGCTACCTGGGCTCGCCGAGTGGGACCTCGCCGATCAGTTCCGCGCGCTGAACGGCTGGGACCGCCGGGACGTCAGCTGGGTCTTCCACACGCGCTCGTACCGCAAGTCCGGCCACCGCCTCGACCACGTGCTCGCCTCGGCGAGCCTCAACACGACCTTCTGCGACTACCAGCACGGCTGGCGCGAGCTCGGGCTGTCCGACCACTCCGGGATGGAGGCCGTGTTCGAGCCGGGCTATTCCCCTGCGCTTACGCGTTCGCAGCGCTCGACGTGATCGTGGCCCCCGACGTAGATCGCACGATCGCGGCGTGCGCTTCCGCAGTCGAGATGATCGAGGGCGTTGTCGTCACGGATAGGTACCGACGGACGGTATCCCGCGTTCAGGCGATCGCTCCCAGCGCCACCGGTCAGGCGGTCTTCACCCTGCCCGCCGTCGACGTAATCCGTGCCCGCGCCACCCCCGGCGCGGTCCGCGCCGTTTTCGAGATAGAGCGCGTCGCGGCCCCCGTTCCCGGTCGCGCGGTCGTTAGCGCCGGCCCCGAAGATCGTGTCGCGGCCCGGGCCGCCGTGCAGGACGCTGTCGCCGGGAGTCGTCCGTGAGTCGCCAGATCCCCGCGGCGACGCCGAAAGGTAGTCCGACCCCGCCTTCCCGATCAGCAGGTCGGCGCCACCTTCACCCCTCAGCGCGTCTGCGCCGGCGCTACCGACGAGCGTGTCCGATCGGGGCGTGCCGAACACCCACTCGGCGTCGACCACCCGGTCTTTCTCGCCGGCGGCACCGTCATTCGCCTTGGAGTCGAGCGTGACGCTGACCGCCCGTCCGGCGTTGAAGTAGGTGATCTGGTCCAGGCCGTCCCGCAGGTCGTAGTGGTCCGCTCCGTCGGGCGAGTCGCCCGCGTCGACGACGTCGTCTCCTTGATTGGACCGGACCGTGTCGCTGCCCGGGCCCGGGTCGAGGGTGTCCGAGGTCTGGCCGGTATAGAGCTGATCGTCGCCCACCCCGCCCTCGGCCTGCACGGCGATATTGCCGCCGCCCCCATCGTCGGGCGGGATCCGCGCCCCGCGCAACTCGTCGTCACCGTCACCGAGGGCGAACCGGAAGACGATCTGTCTGCCCCCGTCGGTGCATGCGGAGCCGTAGCAAGTAGGCGGCCGAGAGCGGGGCAGCAGGCAGGTCGCCGCGACGCCCGGCGCGCCACCGCCCGAGCAGCCGGGGCCAGCGGTGAGCGGGGCATGCAGGTCGGTCACCTCGTAGCGCAGCGAGTCGCCCTCCTCGCCCGCCGGAACGATCGAGGCGATGTTGTCCTCGCCCGAGGTCCCCTCATAGAGGAGGGTCGCCCGCTCCCGCGGCGGGACGGGCGCAAGCGTCTCCTCGACCACGCTCACCGTCGCCGCGCTCGCCGTGGCCGGCAGCAGGCAGGCGGCGAGCACAGCGGCGAAGCAGGCGCGAATCGTCTTCACGCCTGCATCAACACGCACGCCGGACGATCGGCGCGCGGTTACCGCTTGCTGCGATTGCGACCGCGGTTGGTGTGACGTCGGCCCGAGTGACCGTTCCGCGACCGCTGCGATCCTGCCGCCTGCGGACGCTCCGGGCGGCCGTGGCCGTACTCCTCGGTGAGCCCGAGGTCGCGGGCGACCTTGCGCATCTCGGAGTCCTGCTCGGCGAGCACGAAGGTGACGCCGGTCCCGTCGCGGCCGGCGCGGGCGGTGCGCCCGACCCGGTGCACGTAGGCGTCGCGGTCGCCGGGGGCGTCGAAGTTGATCACGTGGGTGATGTCGTCGACGTCGATGCCGCGTGCGGCGACGTCGGTGGCGACCAGCGTGTCGACGTTTCCGGACGCGAACTGGGCGAGCGCCCGGTTGCGCTGGTTCTGATTCTTGTTGCCGTGCATGGCGACGGCCTGCAGGCGCTGCTTGCCGAGCCGCTTGACCAGCCGGTCGGCGCCGTGCTTGGTGCGCACGAAGACCAGCGTCCGCCCGCGATCCGAGTCGCGCAGCTCGGAGACCAGCGCGTCCATCTTGGCGTCCGGGGAGAGATGGACGAAGCGGTGCGAGGTCTCGCCCTGGTTCTCCTCCTCGATCGGCTCGTGCACGTGGCGCCGTGCCTCGTAGGTGTAGGCGTTGGCGACCTCGCCGGCCGCGGCCTCGAGCGTCGCCGAGAAGAACAGGGTCTGGCGGTCGTCGGGCGTCTGGCGGACGATCCGGTCGACGGCCGGCTTGAAGCCCATGTCGAGCATCCGGTCGGCCTCGTCGATGACGAGGATGCGGAGCTCGTCGAGGCTGAAGGTGCGGCGGTCGAGCAGGTCCTCGAGCCGGCCCGGGGTGGCGACGAGGATGTGAGCCTTGGCGGCCTTCTTCGCCTGCTTCTCGAGCCCGACGCCGCCGAATACCGCGGCGACGCGGAGGCCGCGGACGGCGGCGATGTCGCGCAGCTCGTCCTCGATCTGGAGGGCGAGCTCGCGCGTCGGCGCCAGCACGAGGGCGGCGGGAAGGTGGTCATCGGGTACGACGCACTCGACCAGCGGGATGGCGAAGGCAAGCGTCTTGCCCGAGCCGGTCGGCGACTGGACGAGTACGTCGTGGCCATCGAGGACGTCCTCGATGACGAGCTTTTGAACTGCGAACGGCGCGGTGATCCCGCGCTTTGCGAGCACGTCCGTAACAGGACGCGTTACGCCGAGGTCGGCGAAAGACATATTGGGTGCACTCCTTGTGTTGTGCGGTGGGAATCCTGAGACCCGGACGCACTCACTAAGTGCACGGAAGAAACGGAACTCCTCGAGCGCCCGGTTGGCACTCGACGCAGACGAAGGTAGCAGGCGCTCGGGAAAACCGCTGCACCTGGACGTTCAGTGGTGGTTGACGACCGCGAGCGCGAACTCGGCGAGCGCCTCGCTCGACGGCTCCGGGCGGCCGTCGTTCTGGCGCCAGGCGGCGGTGGCGACGTCGAGGTGGTTGTAGCCGGGGATGATGATCTCGCGGCTCAGCTCGAGGTCGTTGGGAGGCGTGCCGTCCGTCGGCGGGCCCTCGTCGGGTGCCGAGTTGTCGCCCGAGTCGCCCGCCTGGACGAGCAGCGCCGGGCGCAGCGCCGGGCCGTCGTGCTGGATCTGCGGGAAGCCGCCGGTCGCCGCGCCCTCGACGTCGACGAGGATCCGGGTCGGGAAGTACTGCTCGGTGAAGTTCGCACGCGCCTCGAAGAAGGTGCGGGCGAACTGGCGCATGTCGGACACCTCGCCCTCGCGTGACGTGTACGGCTCGCCCTCGTCGTTGAGGACCAGGTCGTGGCCGGGAGCGCCGACCGCGCGGTAGCGCTCCCACGAGTAGAGCGGGTTGTCGGGGTCCTCGGGCAGGGCCAGGAAGCCGCCGCTCGGGGCCGGGAAGTTCTTGTCCACGAGCGGCCCGCCCACCGACTGGCCGACGCTCGCCCGCAGGAAGGAGAGCGGCGCCGAGTTGTCGTCGAGGATCCCGCCCAACGCCACTTCGTTCGTGATCGTGAACTCGCGGATGTCGGGGTCGTTGGAGGCGAAGTGCGCGGCGTCGCGGGAGAACAGCGCCCGCTGGGAGAAGTCGATGTTGGTCGTGTGCGGCAGCTCCTGGAGCAGGTCGGTGCCCTGCGGGTCGAAGTAGGCGTCGACGCCGAACACGGTCGGCACCTGGATCGTCTCCGGGGTCAGCGGCGGAACGTTGACGTAGGGCGCGGCGCCGCTGCCCGCCACCACGTCGCCGAGCCCGGGCATCTCCGAGCCGTCGCCGCCGGAGCCGGCGAGGGAGATCGTCGTGTCGAGGCCGACCAGGCCGGCGCACTGCGCGTAGCCCGCGTCCCTCGTCGTCTCCGGGTCGCCGTCGAAGTCCCAGCTGGAGAACGCCGCGGTCAGCGGGCCGCCGAGCGAGTGCCCGCCGCAGATCACTCGCTGGGCGCGCCGCCGCTGGCCTTTGATCCCGGTGCGCAGGACCGTGTACCAGTCCTCCATCGTCCGTTCGAGCCCGAACTCGTTCAGGAACTGCGCCTCCTCGGGCGGTACGAACCCGCCGAACGTCTTGCCGTTGACCGGCTTGCCGCCCCAGTAGTAGTCGAACGCGATCGAGGCGTCCCCGGCCCGTGCCGCAGCCTTGACGCCGCGATCGTCCTCGAGGCAGTTGGCGCGCCGGTCCAGCGACCAGTACTCGATCGCGCTGCCCTGCTCGGCCGCCCGGCGGACGGTGTTACGGGCGACCTGGTCGAAGGAGCTCGCCCCACCCAGGAAGCCCGGGATGATCACCAGGACGGCGTCGGCTTCGCGCGCCTTCTTCGGTCCGTCGGCGCTGCGGAATCGCAGGTACTCGATCCAGTCGCAGGCCGGCGGGTGCTCGCCGGCGTCGGGCGGGAGCGGGTCGTAGACGCGAACGAGCGACTCGCGGACCTGGCGATGGTGCGGCGCCGCCGACTTCACCCGCTTCTCGACCACCGTCTCCGGCTTCGGCGCCGCGCTCGCGCCGGCCGGCACCGCGACCAGCGAGGCGACGACGGCGACCGCAACCCATGAACCCCTCACGGCCGAACATTCTGAGCGCTCGCCGCGCGCCGCGCGCCGGTACTCAGGGGGTCGGATTCAGCTCGTCGAGGACCCTGGCCGGGTCCTCGATCCCGGCGCCCTCGAGGTGCTCGACGATCGCCGAGTCGGGCTCGCCTGCGAGCCGCATCTGCTCGATCACCAGACGAACGCCCGCGGGGACCGGCGGGGACTTGGCCTTCGACTCCTGCTCGGCGGGGCCGAAACGACGAGGCCTGGGTGCGAGATCGATCGGCGACTCGGCGATCGAGTTGCGGACGTCCTCGATCACGTCGAGTGGCGTCCGGCGCTCGAACGCGGGCGGCTTCGAAACCTCGGGCGCCGGGCCGGAAGCCGGCGGCGCCGATCCGGCTCGTGTGAACTGCGAGGAAGCCGGCGTCTCGGCGACCAGGCTCCGCCACAGCTCCGAGGCGGCCTTGGTGGCGAGCTCGGAGAGGCGGTTCACGTTGCGGTCGAGCTGGGTCGCCTGCTCGAGCAGCTCGGCGCTCAGCTTGCGCAGCGGCTCGAGACCCGGGCCGGCGAGCTGTTCGGCGCGCCTCGCCTCGGCCTCGGTGGCCTCGAGCATCGCGCCCACGGCCTCGTCGACCGCGGCCCCGAAGGTGGCCACGGTCTCGTGAAGCTCGGCGACCAGTCGATCCCGCGCTTCGGTTGAACTCTGCTTGAAATCTGACATCCCCATATACCCACCCAGAGGTTGACACATCGAACACGGGATGCGGTCGAGGCGCCTCGGGCATCCGGCCATCCCCTTACCGGTTTCTAACGATCGGGCTCCGCAGAGCCGATCGATTGCCTGCAGGGGGGCCGAAGAGGCTGACACCCCGATGTCCGATCACAGCGCTGCTCAACGGGTTCCCCTTGGCGGGCGACTTGCCCGTGCCGATCGCGCCGCGCCCGCCGTACGGCCCGGTCGCCGGGACGCCCGCTCGGAGGGATCGTGGCTCTGCGCCGGCGCCGCCGATCGCGAGCGGATGCTTGACATGGATCGCCGGATCGCCCCGGTGCGGATCCTCACCCTGGCGATGCTCGGCGTCGCGGCGCTCGCGATGTCGCCCTGGCTCGGCCTCTGGACCCTGGTCCCGCTGGGCGTCGCGGCGCTCGGGTTCGCCGCCGCCTCGCGGTTGAGCGCCCGCACCGAGCGCCCCGAGTACGCCCTCTTCGGGTCCTGGGTCTTCTCCGAGGTGGTGATCGCGGCGACGATCCTCATCGCCGGCCTCGACTCGACGCTGCTTCCGTGGCTCGCGATCCCGGTGATCACGCTCAGCGCCCGCTTCTCGATCCGCGGCGTGATCGCCGGCGTCGTCGTCGCGGTCGCCCTCTGCGCCGGGGTGGCGCTGCTGTCCGACGCCGGCCAGGTGACCGACTTTCCGCCGATCGTGATCGGCTCGGTCGCGGTCATCGTCGCGGTCGGAATCCTCTCGACCGCGCTGATGCGCTCCGACTTCGAGCACCGCGACGAGGCCGTGATCGACCAGCTGACCGGGATGCTCAACCGCCACGCGCTGACCCGCCGCGCGTTCGAGCTCGAGCAGCAGTCGCAGCTGACCGGCGAGCCGGTCGGGATCGTGCTCGGCGACCTCGATCACTTCAAGGGCGTCAACGACGCCCTCGGCCACGCGGTCGGCGACGCGGTGCTCGCCGACGTCGCCTACACGATCCGCAAGCAGCTGCGCGCCTTCGACCTCGCCTACCGGCTCGGCGGCGAGGAGTTCCTGATCCTGCTCCCGGGCGCCGACAGCGAGCGAGCCGCAGCGCTCGCCGAGCGGCTGCGACGCGCGATCGCCGCCGAGCGCTATGCCGGCCGCGAGGTGACGATGACCTTCGGCGTCAGCGCCACCGCGGACGACGAGCCGTTCGACTACGAGTCGCACTTCGAGCGCGCCGACGCCGCGCTCTACGAGGCGAAGCGCGCCGGCCGCGACCGCGTCCTCGAGGCGTCATCTAAACTTGGTCCACCGCCGGTCGGGCCTTGACCTTTCTCCTCCGCCCTTACAGAACCCGGTTCAACGCGAGGAGAAGGGATTGGGGCATGCGATGACGGAGACGAAGGCCGCGGAGGCTGGGGAGGGATCGGCGGAGGCGTCGATCTCGAACGAGATCGCCCGCAGCGTCGGCTCGATCTGGGAACGTCGCGGCGGCAGCCGCGCGGCCAGCGTCAGCACCGAGATCGACGGGAACGCGATTCGCTGCGTGATCGACGGCGGGGACACCGGCAGCGGCCCATCCAGCCCGATCGCGGGAACCGACTCGAACGCGTACCGGCACGAGGCGAGCGCCGCCGTCGCCCGAATCACCAAGCGAACGGTCTCCGCCTACATGGACCGGCGCGACAAGAAGACCGGCGTCGCGACCCAGACGTTCATCCTCGAGCGGGTCCGGACCAAGTTCTGAGCGAAGGGCGAGCGCTGTCACACTGATCGGCCGCCCATGGCCGAAACCGCGCTCAGAGACGACCTCCGCAATGTCGCGATCGTCGCCCACGTCGATCACGGCAAGACGACGCTGGTCGACGCGATGCTGTGGCAGTCGGGCGCCTTCCGCGAGGGCGCCGACGTCGCCGAGCGGGTCATGGACTCGATGGACCTCGAGCGCGAGAAGGGGATCACGATCCTCGCCAAGAACACGGCGGTCCGCTACGGCGACGTGAAGCTCAACATCGTCGACACCCCCGGCCACGCCGACTTCGGCGGCGAGGTCGAGCGGGCGCTGACGATGGTCGACGGCATCCTGCTGCTCGTCGACGCCTCCGAGGGCCCGATGCCGCAGACGCGGTTCGTGCTCCGCAAGGCGCTCGAGGCGCGGCTGCCGGTGATCCTCGTCGTCAACAAGGTCGACCGCCCCGACGCCCGCATCGACGCCGTCGTCGACGAGGTCTACGAGCTCTTCCTCGACCTCGACGCCGCCGACGACCAGGTCGAGTTCCCGATCGTCTACGCGAACGCGAAGGCCGGCTGGGCGTCGCTCGAACAGGGCGACGAGGGCACCGACCTGAAGCCGCTGATGGACCTGATCGTGAGCGGATCCCGGCGCCCGAGTACGAGGAGGGCGCCGCTTCAGGCTCACGTCACCAACCTCGACGCCTCGCCCTACGTCGGCCGCCTCGCCCTCTGCCGGGTCCGCAACGGGACGATCCGCCAGGGCAAGCCGATCGCCTGGTGCCGCGCCGACGGCACGATCGTCAACGCGACCGTCGCCCACCTCTACGTCACCGACGCGCTCGACCGCGTCGAGACCGACGAGGCCGGCCCGGGCGAGATCATCGCCGTCGGCGGGATCGACGAGGTGACGATCGGCGAGACGCTCGCCGACCCCGACGACCCGCGCCCGCTGCCGGTGATCACCGTCGACGAGCCGTCGCTCTCGATCGTGATCGGGATCAACGACGGGCCGCTCGCCGGCCGCGACGGCTCGAAGCTGACCGCGCGCCAGATCAAGGACCGCCTCGACCGCGAGCTGGTCGGCAACGTCTCGATCCGGGTCGAGGACACCGAGCGCCCCGACGCGTGGGAGGTGCACGGGCGCGGCGAGCTGCAGCTCGTCGTCCTGCTCGAGCTGATGCGCCGCGAGGGGTTCGAGATCGTCGCGGCGCAGCCGCGGGTGCTGACCCGGGAGGTCGACGGCAAGCTCTGCGAGCCGGTCGAGCGGCTGGCGATCGACGTCCCCGAGGACTACGTCGGCGTCGTCACCCAGATGCTCGCGCTGCGCAAGGGCCGGATGGAGCAGATGATCAACCACTCGACCGGCTGGGTCCGGCTCGACTACCTGGCTCCGGCGCGCGGGCTGATCGGCTTCCGGACCGAGTTCCTGACCGAGACCCGCGGCACCGGGATCCTCCACCACGTCTTCGAGGGCTGGGAGCCGTGGGCGGGCGAGCTGCGGACGCGGCCGACCGGCGCCCTCGTCTCCGACCGCCAGGGCCAGACGGCGAGCTTCGCCCTGCACTCGCTCCAGGACCGCGGCTCGCTCTTCGTCGGCCCGGGCGATGCCGTCTACGAGGGCATGATCGTCGGCGAGAACTCGCGCTCCGACGACCTCGACGTCAACGCGACGAAGCAGAAGCACCAGACCAACGTCCGCGCCGCCAGCGCCGACATCCTCGTCCGCCTGATCCCGCCCCGGGCCTCTCGCTCGAGAACGCGCTCGAGTTCCTGCGCGACGACGAGTGCGTCGAGATCACGCCCGAGAGCCTGCGCCTGCGCAAGGTCGAGCTCTCGAAGACCGAGCGGATGAAGCAGGCCCGCAGGGGCCGCGCCAGCGCGTAGCCTTCGCGGGTGCCGGTCGACGCCCGACAGTCACCGCTTCACATCTCGCTCCCGGGCGAGGACGCGAGCCCGACGCGCAAGATCGTCAACCGGATGCTGGTCGCGCTCGGGCTGATCGTGCTGGTCGCGATGGTCACCTGGATCGGGCGCGACGGCTATTTCGACCCGGAGGACGACAGCGTCAGCCTGCTGGACGCCTTCTACTACTCGACCGTCACGATCACCACCACCGGCTACGGCGACGTCCGCCCGGTCTCCGACGAGGCCCGGCTGCTGACGACGATCGTGGTCACACCGGCGCGGATCCTGTTCCTGATCCTGCTCGTCGGGACGACGTTGGAGATACTGGCCGAGCGCAGCCGTCACGCATACCGCGTGCGGCGATGGAGAAAGCAGTTGCGAGACCACACGATCATCTGCGGCTACGGGACCAAGGGCCGAAGCGCGGCGCGGACGCTGCTCGGACGCGGGATCGACCCGAAGCGGATCGTCGTCATCGACTCCAGCCCCGGCGCCCGGGTCCGCGCCGACGACGACGGCTTCGCGGCGGTCGCCGGCGACGCCTCCAGCGCCGAGTCCCTGGAGGAGGCCGGGATCGCCGATGCGGTCTCGGTCGTGGTGGCCGTCGATCGCGATGACACCGCGATCCTGACCACGCTGACCGCGCGCGAGCTCAACTCGAAGGCGACGATCGTCGCCGCGGTCCGCGAGGAGGAGAACGTGCACCTGCTGCATCAGGGCGGGGCCGACGGCGTGATCACCTCCTCGGCGGCGGCGGGCCGCTTGCTCGGGCTCTCGAGCGAGACCCCGCAGGTCACCGAGCTGCTCGAGGACCTGCTCACCGTCGGCGCGGGGCTCGACATCGTCGAGCACGAGGTCGGCGCCGGGGAGGCGGGCGTCGTCCCGGCGCTGCCCGATCACGGAATGATGCTCGCCGTCGTCCGCGAGGGCGAGCTGATCCGCTTCGACGACCCGCGGGCCCGCAGCCTGCGCGAGGGCGACCGGGTGGTCGAGCTCCGTGGCGCCAAGGCGGAGGCCTGACCGAATACCCTCGGACGCGTGCCCGACGTCGAGGATGCAAAGAAGGTCGTCACCGACCCCGCCAACCTGTCGAGCTTCGGAGACAGCCGCCGGGGCGTTCGTCACGTGAACGAGCAGAAGGCCGTCGCCGCGCTCCGGGAGCTGGGCGCCGACGGCAAGGCCGAGGCGCGGAACCTGGCGGTTCAGGCGATCGGTGAGCTCGGCGGCGGCGTCGAGACCCGGGTCGAGGCAAACCAGCGGAGCGGCGGCTCGCGGCCAAGCGTGATCGAGACCTGGTACGTCCCCGCCGACGTCGTCCAGGGCAAGTGAGCGAACCCGCCCCGACGCTATCGGTCCTCGACCTCGCGATCGTCGGCGAGGGCTCGAGCCACACCGAGGCGCTCTCGAACTCCGTTGCCCTCGCGCAGGCTGTCGAGCGGCTCGGCTATCACCGCCACTGGGTCGCCGAGCACCACAACATCCCCGGGATCGCGAGCTCCTCGCCACCGGTGCTGGCCGCGGCGCTGGCGGCGAAGACCGAGCGGATGCGGATCGGGGCCGGCGGGGTGATGCTTCCCAACCACCCGCCGCTGGTCGTCGCCGAGCAGTTCGGGATGCTGGAGGCGCTCTACCCGGGCCGGATCGACCTCGGGATCGGCCGCGCCCCGGGCACCGACCAGATCACCGCCTCAGCGCTGCGGCGTTCGGCCGAGCCGCTCTCCGACGACGACTTCCCGCCGCAGCTGTTGGAGCTGATCGGGTTCTTCAAGGGCGAGTTCTCGCCCCGGGATCCCTACCGCCACGTCAAGGCCGTGCCCGGCAACGGCGACATGCCGCAGATCTGGCTGCTCGGCTCGTCGGGCTACTCGGCGCAGCTCGCCGGCCTGCTCGGCCTGCCGTTCTCGTTCGCCCACCACTTCATGCCCCAGAACACCGACGCCGCGGTCGAGCTCTACCGGTCGCGGTTCCAGCCCTCGGAGTACCTGGACCAGCCGTACGTGATGGTCGCCTGCGCGGCGCTCGCCGCCGACGACGACGAGCGCGCGCGCTGGCTGTCCGGCCCCGCGCGGCTGTCGATGGCCCGGCTGCGTGCCGGGCGCCCGACCCGCTTTCCGACCCCCGAGGAGGCAGCCGAGCACGAGTTCAGCGCGACCGAGCAGGAGAGCATCAAGCCGCTCTCGGGCTCGGCCGCGATCGGCGGCCCCGATACGGTGCGGGCGAAGCTCGATGCGCTGCGCGAACGCACGGCGGCCGACGAGCTGATGATCACGACCATGGTCCACGACCATGCCGACCGGATCCGCTCCTACGAGCTGATCGCCGAGACCTACGACCTGCCGGGAGCCGACGCCGTCGGCGCCGCGGCGATGGAGGAACGATGACGACGAAGGCCGAGTTCAACGCCGAGGAGTGGGAGACGATCGCCGCGGCGCCCGCGATCGCCGGACTGATCGTCGCCTCCGCCCAGCGCGGCGGGACGATCCGCGAGAGCTTCGCGATGGCGAAGACGTACGTGGAGGCCAAGCAGGAGCACACCACCGGGGATCTGGTCGGCGAGATCGTCGCGGCCAAGCCGCACGTGGACACGAAGGAGTTCTCCAGCAAGGAGGACCTGCGCACCCGCGGCCTCGGCAAGATCACCGAGGCGGTCGCCCTGGTTCGCGACAGGGCCACCGTGGACGAGCTCGTCGACTACCGCGAGTTCGTGCTCAACGTCGCCCAGCACGCTGCCGAGGCCGACAAGTCGGGCGGCTTCCTGGGGATCGGTGGCGACCGGGTCACCGGCCACGAGGAGGCGGCGATCAGCGACATCACGGCGGCGCTCGGCGACGCGCCGGCCGACGACGCACCGGCGTCGCCCTAGCGGCCGCGGCGAACGAGCCGCAACGGCAGCAGCGAGAGGGGCGCGCGGCGGCCCAGGTCGTCGGCGTCCTCGCGATCGAACGCGGCCGCGTAGCGGCGGGCATCGGCGGCGCTCGGATAGCGCTTCGAGCCCTCCGCGCCGCAGTCCCGGTCGCAGCTCCACCTCATCGTCTCGCCCTCCGCATGGAAGCGGAGCCGGTGGCCGAGCAGCGTGCAGGCGAGCGGCATCGGCCTAGCCTCGCGCCGCGGTCTCGCGAGCGGACGCGTAGCGGTTGCGGCCGGTCCGGCGGGCGACGCCGTCCGCGACGGCGCCGCGCAGGGCCGCGCGGAAGCGGCCGGGACCCCAGTAGCGGGCGCCGACGCGCTCGGCGAGCTCGTAGCCGTCGAGCTCGCCCTGCTCCTGCAGGGCGCGATCGATGACCCCGATCTCACGCGCGAGCCAGGCGGGATCGGTTGGCGACTGAGGCATCGGAAACGGCGAGTACGAGCTGCTGCCGGGGCCGAGCCGGAATCGCCGTCGTGCCGGCTCGCGCCTCTCTTCGGCGCCCTCCTCGGCCTCCTGGGCGGTGATCGGCTTGGCGATGTCCTCGAGCGGCTTCTGCTCGGCGCGGACGCCGAGGAAGAGCTCGACGATCCCGCCGACCGCCATCACCGCGGCGCCGATGAAGTAGGCGATCATCACCTGGCCGACATCGCCCGACTCGCCCAGCTTCTGGAACACGAGCGGCCCGGTGATCCCCCCGATCGCGGTCCCAATCGCGTAGAAGAAGGCGATCGCGAGCGCCCGGATCTCCATCGGGAAGACCTCGCTCACGGTCAGGTACGCGGCGCTGGCGCCGGCGGAGGCGAAGAAGAAGGTCGCAGCGAGCGCCAGGGTCAGGCCCCAGTCGCTGAACTGCTCGCCGTTGAACAGCAGTCCGACCACGACCAGCATCGCCGCCGAGACCAGGTAGGTGCCCGCGATCATCGGGCGCCGCCCGACGGTGTCGAACAGCCGCCCGAGCAGCAGCGGACCGAGGAAGTTGCCGGCGGCGAAGACGGCGTAGAAGAGCCCGACCTTGTTCGCACCCACCCCGAGGTAGGTGGTCAGCGTCAGGCCGAGGGTGACGGTGACCGCGTTGTAGAGGAAGGCCTGGCCGATGAACAGGGAGAACCCGAGCACAGTGCGCTTCGGATAGACCTTGAAGACCGTCCGGGCGATCTCGCGGAACGGGATCGACCTGCGCTGGCGAACCTTGATCCTGTCGCCGGGCTCCTCGAGCTCCTGGCCGGTGTCCTCGCGCACCTCGGCCTCGATCTCGTCGACCAGCCGCTCGGCCTCCTGCTCGCGCCCGTGGATGAACAGCCAGCGGGGGCTCTCGGGCAGATTGCGCCGCAGAAACAGGATCCCGAGGGCGAGGGTGGCGCCCATGGCGAACGCGACGCGCCAGCCGACGTCGAGCGCAAAGATGGATTCCTTCAGGAAGATCAGCGACAGCAGCCCGCCGATCACGGCCCCGAGCCAGAACGAGCCGTTGATGATCAGGTCGACCCGGCCGCGGGCGCGCGCGGGGATCAGCTCGTCGATCGCCGAGTTGATCGCGGAGTACTCGCCGCCGATCCCGGCGCCGGTGAAGAAACGGGCGGCGAGGAACCACGCCGGGCTCTGCGAGAAGGCCGCCGCGATCGTCGCGAGCAGATAGACGCTGAGCGTGATCAGGAAGAGCTTCTTGCGCCCGAAGCGGTCGGTGAGCTGGCCGAAGAGGAGCGCTCCCAGGCAGGCGCCGGCCACGTAGATGGACTGGGCGAGGGCGATCTGTCCCTCCGTGAGCCCCAGTCCGCTTCCGGGCTCGGTGAGCGTGGGAGCGAGGAAGCCGATGATCGTCACCTCGAGCCCGTCGAGGATCCAGACGATGCCCAGGCCGATCACGACCCGCCAGTGGAACTTGGACCACGGCAGCCGGTCGAGGCGGGCCGGGACGTCCGTTTCGATCGTCCTGAAGCCGCCGCCTTCGCCCGTTGTCGCGCCCGCTTCCAAGCTGATCGGGGGCTACCCCGCCTCCGGGGCCGAAAACGGTTTGCGGTCTAAGATCGGGCGGTGCCGTTCTCACGGGTAAGCCGGTTCGGCTTCTTCAACAGCTACCTGGTCGAAGATGAAGGCGGCCTGACGGTCATCGACACGATGATCCCCGGCTCGGCGCCGGCAATCCTGGCCGGCGCGGAGGAACACGGGCTGTCGATCACCCGCATCCTCCTCACCCACGCCCACCAGGACCACGTCGGCTCGCTCGACAAGCTGCACGAGGCGGTCCCGCGCGCCGAGGTGATCATCGGCGCCCGCGAGGCGCGCCTGCTGGACAAGGACATGAGCCTCGAGCCCGACGAGCCGCAGGACAAGCTCCGCGGCGGCTACCCCGGGACGGAGACGAAGCCGACCCGCAAGCTCGCCGCCGGCGACCGGATCGGCTCCCTGGAGGCGATCGCGGCGCCCGGCCACACCCCGGGCCAGCTCGCCTTCCTCGACCATCGCGACGGCACCCTGTTCTGCGCCGACAGCTACTCGAGCCTGGGCGGGGTCGCGACCTGCGCGAAGGCGAACTGGCGCTTCCCGCTGCCGGCGATGGCGACCTGGCACAAGCCGACCGCGCTCGAGACCGCGAAGGCGCTGCGCGCGATGGACCCGAAGCGGCTCGCTCCGGGCCACGGCAAGGTGGTCGAGGACCCGGGCGCTGCGATGGACGCGGCGATCGCAAGGGCGAGCTAGCGGATGCCGCAGTTCGCGCCGCCGCCCGACGGTCCGCTGCCCGACTATCGGTTCCCGCTCGAGCAGCAGCAGCCGCGTGAGGAGGCGGGCGGCACGGCGCGCGAGGCGTCGGCGGTCGAGTTCCCGGCGTCGCTGGGCGTCGCCGGGGTCTCGATGCGGTTGAAGCCCGGTGCCATGCGCGAGCTGCACTGGCACGCGAACGCGGCCGAGTGGGGCTACGTCGTTCGCGGGCGCGTGCGCACCACGCTCGTGCACCCCGACGCGACCTGGGCGGCCGAGGACCACAACACCGGCGACACCTGGTACTTCCCGCGCGGCTACGGGCACATGATCCAGACGCTCGGCGACGAGGAGTGCCACTTCATCCTCGCGTTCGACAACGGCTACTTCTCCGAGAACGCGACCTTCTCGGTCAGCGACTGGATCGCGCAGACGCCGCGCGAGATCGTCGCCGCAAGCATCGGCGAGGATCCCGCGGACCTGGGCGACCTGCCCGACCACGAGGTCTACATGGCGGTCGGGCCCGTGCCGCCGGATGCCCCGCCCGCCTCGGAGCGCCCGGTCGCCGAGGGCCACCGCTACCCCCTGCTGGCGGCCGAGCCGCGGCGCTTCGCCGGCGGCACGATGCGGGTCGCCTCGAGCCACGAGTTCCCGATCTCGCGCACGATGACGGGCGCCATGCTCGAGCTGGAGCCGGGGGCCGTCCGCGAGATGCACTGGCATCCGAACGCCGACGAGTGGCAGTACGTGATGGCCGGCTCCGCGCGGATGACGGTGTTCGCCTCGCTCGGCAAGGCCGCGACGGTGGAGCTCGGCCCCGGCGACGTCGGCTACGCCCCGATGGGCTACGGCCACTACATCGAGAGCACGGGCGAGGAGCCCTGCCGCATACTGCTCGCCTTCAACAGCGGCACCTACGAGGACATCGGCCTCAGCACCTGGCTCGCCGCCAACCCACGCCAGGTCGTCGCGACGAACCTCGGCCTGAGCGACGAGGCGGCGGCGAAGCTGCCGACCGACGAGACGTTCATCGCGCCTCCGCGGCCCGGTTGACCCGGGCGGCGGGCGCGCCTGCGTTCCGTCACCTGAAAATCAGGTGGTTTCACCTATACCGCCTCCGCAGCCCGAATGCGAGCCTCGGGACATGCACCAAGGCGCTCGCATCGCGATCGCGCTCGTAACCGGCGCACTGCTGCTCCCGGGTGGAGCCCAGGCGCTCACCGGCGGATCCCTCGGCGCCGCGGACGCAAGCTTCACCGGGCAGAACCCGAACGACCTCTCCGCCACCAGCGTCGCCGGGGCGCGGTAACAGCGGCAGCGAGGAGCTGCACGGCGGCGGCGGCGCGGACAAGCTGTTCGGCGACGACGGCGACGACGCGCTCTTCGGCGACGCCAGCAACCTCGACCTCTGCAACGGCGGCTCGGGGATCGACACCGCGTCCACCTGCGAGACGCTGGTCGAGGTGCCCTGAGGCGACGGGTACGCGGGACTAGCGGCCCCGCGCGGGGCCGCGGTACTCGAAGGTCCAGCCGAGCTCGTCGATCACGACCTGCGAGCTGGTCGCGTGGACCGTGACGGTCTGGAACTTGCCCTTCGGACCCTCGAGCGCGGCGTACTGCTCGCGCGGGTCGTCGTCGAGGCCGCGGCCCCGGGCCGCTTGGCGCAGGGCGTCGGCGTGATGGAGCACCATGCGCCGGCGCTCGCCGTGGTCGCGGAGGACCAGTCGAGCGGGTGAGCAGTAGACGTTGAAGTTGCGCAGCACTCCCCTGACGCCGTCGCCGTGCATCACGTAGCGGCGGTCCTCGCCCCGCCCGAGCCCGCGGGCGGAGGTGTCGCGCTGCGGGTTGCGAAGCGGCCGGCCGGCGAGCGGCAGGCCGGTGGCGTGGAAGCTCCAGCCGGCTGAGGGCGGGTCGGCGACGTCGCGCTCCCAGTAGCCGGTCTCGCCGTCGCGGCGGCCCTCGACGCGGAGGATCCGGTGGGCCATGTCGAAGCCGACCTTGTGGATCGAGATCTCGTCGGTGATCCGGCCGTCGATCTTCGGCTGCTCGGTCCACGGCGCCGCCGGGAGCTGGATCGGCGCCCCGGGGCCGGCGCCGCGCTGGTCCTCGTAGGAGTAGTTGATGAAGAACTCGTCGTGGCCGGAGAGGTCGAAGTCGTAGGGGCGCGTGAACAGGTCGCCGCGGCGGCCGATCACGAACACCCACGAGCCGCTGGCCGAGAGGTTGACCGCCCTGAAGCGGCCCCGGTGCGGGCCGCACATCTCATAGCTCTCGTCGAGCGGCAGCCACGGGTCCCAGAAGGTGAGCCGCCGCCCGCGCCGGCGCAGCCCCCAGATGTGCGAGACCTTGCCGTCGCCGACCGCGGTGCGGTTGCCGGCCGGATCGGTCCAGTTGTGGTCCTCGACCTTCGAGAGCACCGACCACGACCAGGCGCGCAGGTCGAGCGGCAGCGAGTACCCGGGCCCGGTCCAGAACGGCGGCCCCCAGCGCGACGTCCAGTTGAACGACGCCGGGTCCTTGAGCACGTTGTCCATCCCGAAGATCCGCCCCGCTGTGTCGAGCGCGATCAGCTCGTCGTCGTCGAGCGAGATCGACGCGACCCGGCCGGCGAAGCAGAGCGGGATCGGCACCTCGCGCCACGGGTCGCCGCTGTCGCGGACGCGGCCGTAGATCGTCCCGCCGGCGGTGACGAACTCGTAGAGGCGGTTGAAGGTCGTCGTCTCGGTGCGCATCGGCACCGTCTCGGGCAGCAGCCCCGCCGGCGCCTCGGGCCAGCCGGCCGGGAACGCGCCGGGCGATGCGGACGCGTAGTCGTCGGGCACGCCCATCGTCCCGGCGTACAGCGAGCGACAGCTCTGCTCGACCAGCGAGTCGTCGACCGGGTCGGCGTGCGCCGGCGCGGCGAGCGCCGCCAGCGCCAGCGCGAGCCCGACCATCCCCCGAAACCGCATGGCCGCAGCCTAGGGACGGCGCTCGCGGCGAGCGCCGGTTGACGGGGCTGGGTAGGGGTGGCGCAGAGCGGACGAACGATGGGTAGACCCGCCTCCCGTCCGGGTTAACCCACGTTCGTCCCGGGAACCCGCCTCCCCTACCTGCCCGCTCACCCCGGCTCCGCAATCTGGGCGACGGCTGCGGCATGGCGGCGAACCTCGCTGCGCTCGAGCCGCCCCGCCCCGAACTCCACCACGAACGCCTTCTCGTGCAGCTTCGCGTCCTGCCACCCGGTCGCCGCGCCGGGAGGGGTCGGGAAGCAGTCGTCGGCCGGCAGTCCGGAGAGGCGCGCGTAGCGCAGCGCCACCCGGCGCCCGCGGCGCGCGCACGGGATCAGCGTGCGGCCGAACGGCTGGTGGTACCAGATCGTCACGTCGGGGCGGATCCCCCGCAGCAACCGCCGCACCGCCTTCGTCTCCGGCTCCGAGAACGGCTTCGGCCCCGAGTAGTACCCGCTCGACGGCGGGATCGGCTTCCAGCGGGTGGCGAAGTTGCGATTCAGGTCGACGGAGTGGGCGTTGCCGCGCGTGCCCGCGGCGGCGCCGTCGGGGTTCACCGTCATCACGGTCCACAGCTCGACGCCACGAAGCCGGTCCCCGTAGTGCCGTCGCAGCCGGCGCACCACCCGATGCCCCTCCCCTTCATCGCCATGGATCGAACCCACGACCAGGACTGTCCGCCGCGCCCCCGGGTCCCCCTGCACCCGGGCCACGAGATCGCGCTCCTGCACCGAGTGGCCGAACACCACCGCCGCCGCGGCAAGCGCGGCGAGGATCACGCCGAGACTTCCTCCGCGGTCCGCTCGGCGGCCTCGAGCTCGCGCTCGATCAGGTCGAGGCCGGCGTTCCAGAAGCCGGGGTCGGCGAGGTCGACGCCGACGATCTCACCCAGCCCCTCCGGCGAGCGCGAGCCGCCGGCCTTCAGCAGCTCGAGATACGAGTCCGTGAAGCTCTCGCCCTCCTGCTCGTAGCGGCTGTAGACCGAAAGCGCCAGCAGGTGGCCGAACGAGTAGGCGTAGACGTAGCCGGGGGTGGCGATGAAGTGGGGCACGTACGACCACCAGCCGCTGTACCCCTCGCTGAGCTCGACCGTGTCGCCGAGCATCTCCACCTGGCTCTCGATCCACGTCTCGCCGAAGTCGTCGACCGAGAGCTCGCCCGTTTCGCGCCGGCGGCGGTGGACGCGGTCCTCGAACCGGTTCATCGCAACCTGGCGGAAGACGGCCCCGACCGCGCCGTCGAGTGACGAGCCGAGCAGGGACAGCCGCTCGGCCGGGTCGTCGGCGGCCTGCTCGAGCAGGCGCCCGAGGACGATCGTCTCGCCGAAGATCGACGCGGTCTCGGCGACCGTCAGCGGGGTCCCGAACTCGAAGATCCCCCGCGGTCCCGCGAGCGTCGCGTGGACGCCGTGGCCGAGCTCGTGGGCCATCGTCAGCACGTCGCCCGGGCGTGAGGTGTAGTTGAGCATCACGTAGGGGTGCGCCGAGGGCACCGCGTACGAGCAGAACGCCCCGCCCCGCTTGCCGGGCGCCGGCGGCGCGTCGATGTAGTCGCCGGTGAAGAACTCGGCGGCGACGTCGCCGAGCTCGCTCGAGAAGCTCCGGTAGCAGTCGAGGACCAGCTCGCGCGCGTCGTCGTAGGGGACGTGGCGCTCGGCCGCGCGCAGCGGCGCGTTGCGGTCGTAGTCGGCCAGCCGCTCGAGCCCGAGCAGCTTCGCCTTCAGCCGGTACCACCGGCGCGCCAGCTCATAGCGCGAGGTCACCGCCTCGATCAGCGCCTCGACCGACTCGTCGGCTGCCTCGTTGTCGAGGTTGCGGGCCTGCAGCCAGTGGTCGAAGGAGCGCAGGCGGTCCTTGGTCGCCTTGTCGGCGATCAGCGTGTTGTAGATGAAGGCGCGGGTGCGCAGGCCCGGCTCGAGCGCCGCGCTGACCGCGCCCGCCGCCTCGGCCCGCACGTCGCGGTTGGGGTCGAGCAGCCGGCTGAGCGCCTCCATCAGCTGCAGCGGCTCCTCGGCGTCGGCGAGCTCGACCGTGATCGCCGAGGTCTGCTCGGTGAACAGGCGCGAGAAGGCTCCCGGTCCGGTGACCGAGGTCTCGGTGAGGATCCGCTCCTCCGGCTCGGAGAGCTGGTGCGGGCGGTAGCGGCGCTCCATCCGCAGGTAGTGCTCGCAGAAGGCGAGCTCGTCCGAGGCGAGCAGCTCCTCCGCGCGCGCGTCGTCGAGCTCGTTCCACTCGAGCTCGAAGAACAGCAGCGTCGTCGACAGCTTCGCGGAGCGCTCGTGCATGTCCTGCATCAGCGCGCCGACCTCGGGCGAGGCGGTGTCGACCGAGAACTTCAGCGAGGCGTAGGTGCCGGCGCGCCCGGCGAGGTCGGATATCCCCTCCAGCTCGCGCATCGCCTCGGCGAGCCCGGCCGCGTCGATCTCGGCGAACGCGCCGCGGTAGCGCTCGGCGAACGCCTCGGAGCGCTCCTGCGCCTCGTCGAGCATCGCGAGCGCCCGCTCGGGGCCGCCGTCGTCCACCAGCGGCTCGAGGTTCCAGCGCGCATCGGCGAGCGCGTCGTCGGTCTGGGTGGCGGTCGCGGTGTCGCTCATCCGACGAGGATAGGAAACGCCCTACGTTGGCACCGGCGCGGCGCGCTCGGCCCAGACCCGGTCGACCAGCTTCCCGGCCGGACGCGACTCGATCATCGGCCGCAGGTCCTTGCGATAGCTGAGGATCGCGAGGCTCGGGGCGATCATGAAGTCGGCGGTGTTCAGCCGCTCGCCGTTGAGCACGCCGTCGGCGATGTATCCGTCGATCGTGTCGAGCATTCCGGGCAGCTGATCGAGCATCTCCCGCTCGGTGGCGGCGTTGGCGGTGAACACGCGCTTGGCGAGGAACTTGGTCCCCCGCAGGCGGACCAGGTCGCTGTGCCACAACAGCGCCCCGAGGCGGCCCTTGCCGCCGCGGTCGTACAGCGCGTCGGGTCCGTGGATGACCGCGGCCAGCGTCAGGCGCCGGGCGAGCATCTGAAACGGGTCGTCGGCCCACGCCTCGGCCTCCTCGACCTTCGCGCGCTCCTCGGGGTCGGCCGGGAACAGCGGCGGCTCGGGGACCAGCTCGTCGAGGCGCCGGGCGATCACCGCGTTTGGCTGCAGGTGCTCGTCGCCGATCTTCAGGGCCGGCACGGTGCCCAGGCGGTCGCCCATCGCGACGCTGAAGGTCGGCTTCTGATCGCCCAGCATCCGCGTCTTGCCCTTGCCGGGAAAGCCCCGCATGCGAACGCTCATCGAGTGCATCCCGGGCCAGAAGTCCTTGCGCCGGTAGTCGATCCCCTTGTGCTCGAGCATCAGTGCCCCGGCCTCGCAGGCGTGCGAGCCGGGAATCGCGTACAGCGTCGCCTCGGGATGGTCGCCGGTCATGAGCCGATTATCCCCCTGATCACCTCGCCCGCGTGCTTGCGGAAGCGATCGGTGCCCTCGGAGGTGCGGATCAGGTTGCCGGGGATCGGCCGGTAGACGAGCAGGTCCTCGCCGGCGACCTTGGCCAGGTACTCCTCGGGCAGCTTCACCTTCGCCAGCTCCTGGGCCGACGGCGGGTCGTGGACGCGGACGATCAGCGAGCTCGAGGCGAGCGGCCGGTCGGCGATGTACATGATCTCCTCGCCCTCCGAGCGCAGCTCGGCCGCGTCGCCGAAGAAGACCAGCAGGGCCTCGGTCTGCGTGTCCGGCAGCGGTCCGGCGAGCACGTGGTCGGCGAACCCGGGCATCGGCAGGTGACGGTGGTCGGCGTGAAAGCGCCACCGGTCGCGGAGCTCGAGTTCGTGCTTGCGCGCGTACTCGCGCACCCAGGCCTCGAGCCCGACCCGGCTCACCGACGCCGTCCCCCAGCGGTAGCGCGCCGAGTAGACGAGGCGGGCGATCGGGAACACCGCGACGGCGACGATGAACCCGGCGACGATCCCCACCAGCGGCTCCAGGAGCGCGATCATGCCGCCGACGATCGCTGCGATCAGCACGGTCCAGAAGAGCGAGCTCACCAGCACGTACGGCCGGTTGGAAGCGACGTTGCGGTAAGCGCCGATCGCCTCCTGCACGCTTCCCGGCGGCTTCGAGAAGGTCACCTCCGCCATCGCCTTCTCGATCGCCGCGATCTCGGCCGACTCGTCGAACAGGTCGGGGTTCAGGTCCTCCTCCGCGGCCTCCTTGCGGATCCGCGCGGTCAGCTCGGCGGCGGCCGCGCACAGGCCCTCGACCTGCTCGGCGCCGGCGAGCGGTCCCGGCATCGCGATCGTCAGGTGACCCTCGTTGACCTCGAACGAGAGCCCGGCCGGGGCCTCGTCGGCGAGCCAGGCGATCAGCTGCGGACTGAACAGCTCCCGCACCCAGCCCGCTTCCTGCCCGGCAAGCGTCAGCAGGTGGTAGCGGCGGTTGAACTCCGCGCTCTCCAGCGTCGTCGCGGTCCAGCTCTCGGCCGGCAGCTGGGCGGGATCGTCGTCGCCCATCGCGGCGCGGTCGCGGCAGACGAGCGCCGGGACGAACGCGACGCTCTCCGGAACCTCGGTGAGCACGATCGCGGACTCGCGCCGCGTGCCACCGTCGGCGAAGACGTGCTCGAGCAGCTTCCCCTCGAGCCCGGGCGCCAGCTCGCCGGTTGCCACCGGCCCGACCGAGCCGCCGCTGCCGGTCAGCAGCGCCGGGGTCAGCGCCCGCAGCTCGGCCTGCGGCTCGACCGCGAGCCCGTGCGCGGCCGCGAAGCCGGCGATCGCTGCGTCTGCGTCCATGCCGTCCAACCGTAACCCGCCCGGCTCCGCCGATCGCGTTCCTATCGTGGAGCGCATGCGCGAGCCGCGGCGCCATCCCTCCTATTACCTGGTCGCGGGCGTCGACCTGCGGCGCGAGATGACCCGTCTGCGCACCCTGCCCGTGTTCGCCGACGGCCCGCTGGCGACCGCCGAGCCGCGGCTGAAGGTGCGCCGCGCGAGCACGAAGCCGAACCGGCTCGGGTTCGCGGTCCCGGGCGAGTGGCGACTTTCGGTGACCGCCTACCCGGGGATCCGCGCCGGCGATGCCCTGGAGACGCTGCTCCACGAGCTCGTCCACCTGCACGTCGGCCGCCGGCCGGGCGCCCACGCCTGGCACGGACGCACCTTCAAGCGCACCCTGGCGCGGGCGATGACCCACGCCTACGGGATCCGCGGGATCCGCACCCGGGGCGCCCTGCACGGCGCCTACGCCGAGGCGATCGAGGCGCGGCGCCATCCCGAGCAGTTGCGGCTCGCCGGTTAGAACCGCGGCGATCGGGAATACGAAGGGCGTGCTGACGATGACCCACGAGGCCGCCGAGGCGGTCGAGCGCATCCTGTCCCAGCCCGAGGTCCCCGACGGCGCGGTGCTGCGGTTCGCCGCCGAGGAGGGGCGCGGCAACGGCTCCGGGCCGTCCCGCGAGCTCCACGTCGAGCTGGTCGCCGCGCCCGAGCCGCTCGACGTGGTCGTCGAGGACGTGCCGATCTCGGTCGAGCCGCGCTCGGTCGAGTTCCTCGACGACAAGGTGCTCGACGTCGAGATCGACGGCAACGCGGTCGAGTTCAGGCTCTACCGCCACCCCGATCCCGACGCGCGCTGAGCGCGAACGGGCTGCCCTCGGAATCGCGGCAGATCGCCCAGCGCTCGCCCGGGTGGACGACGCTGCCGCCGAGCTCGGCCACTCGCTCGAGGGCCGCGTCCATGTCGCCAACCTCGAAGTAAGGCAGCGAGAAGGAGTCGCCCGGGCCGCGGCCGCGCTCGTGAACGCCGACCGCGACCGAGTCGCCGTGGGTCTGCCAGCCGGCGCCCTCGTCGGGACCGCGCGGCTCGAGCTCGACCCCAAGCAGGCCGCCCCAGAAGCGCAGCGCGCGCTCGGGCTCGTCGGCGGGGAACTCGACCAGCGAGAGCTGCGATCCGGGGTCGGCCATCGCCCGGAAGCGTATGCTCAGTGAGTCGGCCCCGTTGGCCGATGGAAGCCTGACCTGTCCGCGCAAGCGCTCGCCGATCCTCGAACCAACCGACTCACGGTGGTTCGCAGCTGGGTTCGGGCCCATCCCGGAACGGTCACCGTCGCCTGCACCCTGGTCGTCGCCCTCGCGCTCGTGGTCGGGCTGTGGAGCAAGCGCGACGATTTCGTCGCCGCGCTCGATGACGCCCCCGCCTGGGCGCTGGCGGCGGCCGCGTTGCTGCAGGTGATCTGGTTGATCGCCCGCAGCGAGGCCTGGCACGTCTGCGTCGACGCCGCGGGCGGCGAGGTCAACCGCCGGCGCCTCTACCGCGCCGCCGCGGTCGGCTACCTCGGCAACCTGTTCAACTCCAGCTTCGGCCTGGGCGTGCGGATCGCGGCGCTGCGCCGCTCGGCGCCCGCCGAGAGCCCGAAGGTCTCGGTCCTGATCGCCGCCGAGATGCCGATCATCGTGGTCGAGATCGCGCTTGCCGCGATCTGCTCGTTCACGCTCGTCGGCCCGCTCGGGATGGCCTGGTGGGCGCCGCTGATCTTCCTTTCCGTCGCCCTGGTCGGGATCGTCGCCGTCACCCGGCTCGCCCGGGATCGTCACGACGGCTTCTGGGAGGGGATCGCGGTGATGCGCGGGCTCGGCAGCCGCAACCGGATCATCGCCCTGGTGTGCTTCGCGACCGGCGCCCAGGTGGCCCGCAACTGGCTGCTCCTCCATGGGCTCGGCGTCGACGTCTCCGTCTTCGACGCGACCGCGCTGCTGATCGCGGCGGCGATCTTCGGACTGCTCCCGGTCGGCCCGACGCTCGGCGTCGCGACCTCGGTCGTCATCCTCGGCGCCAACGGCGTCGCGGTGGCCGCCGCCGCCGGCGCCCTGCTGACCGCGACCGGCGCCGTCGGAGCCCTCGCCTTCGCCTGCTGGGCGCTCGTCGACCGCCTCAGTCAGGCACGCCGGCCGGCCCCCGCCGTCGCCCTCCCGGCCCCGGTCGCAAACCCGGCGCCCGCCGCCTCGACATAGAGCACATAGGATCGGAAGATGCCGAACACCGAGGTCGACGTCGTCAACCCGCCCGCCTTCGACGAGCTGCGCAAGCGCGCCGACGCGGGGCCGGTGCAGATGCTCAACCTGCTCGACTTCAAGCCCGACGGCGGCGCCGAGCGCTACGCCGAGTACTCGGCCGCGGTCGCTCCGCTGCTCGAGAGGATCGGCGCCCGCGTGCTCTACGCCGGCGCCGGCGGCCTGGCGTTGATCGGGCCGAGCGAGTGGGACCTGGTCGCGGTGGTCGAGTACCCGACCCGTCGGGCGTTCATCGAGATGACCAGCTCGCCGGAGTATCTGGAGATCGCGCACCTGCGCACCGAGGCGCTCGAGCGCGCCGAGCTGCACCCGCTCGACCGGGTCGAAGCTCCGGCCGTCTGAACGACGTTCAGCGAGGAGATTGGCCCTCGCCTGCGTAATAAGGGGTGAGCGATGTCACTCACCGCGCACGTGGACCCGGCGATCGAGCTGATCGAGCACCGCTTCCGGAACGGCCCCGGACCGGACGGCCTCGCCTATCTGCGCAGCCACGCGTTCTTCAACCAGCTGGCGCCGGCCGACGCCTGTCTGGATTCCTTGCTGACCTACGAGCTCGATCCGTCCGCGGCCCGTCCGGTCGGCGGTGGCGGTGACCCGTCGCTCGGGGCGATCGTCGGACCGCAGGACGAGTTCGCCCTCCCGCTGCGCCGAGCGGTCGCCAGCGTGATCGCCGCGGGCTACCTGACGATGCTGTCGACCGAGGACCCGCCGGGATCCGATTGGGTCCCCAACCGCGATGCCGAGTCCCTGTGGAGGTTCTGGGCCGGCCATCTCCGCCCCACCGCGACCCTGGCGCTCGGCATCCCGGCCGAGCTCGCGGATTCCGTCGGGCGAGACGGCGGCGGCCACCTGGAGGCGGAGGTCGCCCGGCTCGGCCTGCGGCCCGGGCTGTTCCGGCGCCGGGCCCTCTCCAATCGGTGCTCGGAGATCGCCAGGTTCGGCCTCGTGCTCCGCGTCGGCCAGACGACCGCTTGCGACGACGCCGAGTTCGAGCGGTCACAGGTCGCCGACCGGGGCGAGCTCTCGCGCTCTCCGGCTTAGGCGTGCGGGAGGCGAACCGGGACTGGGTTCCGGGCACGAACGCGGCTTAGACCACACAGGAGGTGCGTGAACCCGCGTTCGTCCTTCGTCGCGGGCGGCGGCCCCCATCGCGTGGGCGCGATCAGCCCGCTACGCCGAGCCGCGCCCCAAGCGCGAATCGATCGCCCGTAGGCCGGCGAGGAAGTTCTCCTCCATCAGCCCGACGAGCTCGGCTTCGCTCTCCGGTGCGATCTCGAACCGGGACGACCACTCACCAAGCGTGCGCTCCCCGTCCGTGATCCGGCGCCTCCCAGACCTCAGCGATCGGAGCGTCGAGTACCGAACTGACGAGGACCTGCGCCACCGTCAGGCGCTGAGCGCGACCGGGCGGCCCAGGTGGTAGCCCTGGGCGTAGTCGACGCCGAGCTCGATCAGGCAGTCGAGCGTCTGCTCGTCCTCGACGCCCTCGCCGATCGTCTGCATGTTGAGGCTCTTGGCGATCGTGACGATCGACTGGACGATCGCGCGGTCGGCCGCCGAGTCGGCGATCCCGCGGACGAACTCCATGTCGATCTTCAGATAGCGGACGGGCAGGTGCTTCAGGTAGGTCAGCGAGCCGAAGCCGGTGCCGAAGTCGTCGATTGCCAGCGCGCAGCCGAGCCGCTCGATCCGGGCGCCGAAGGCGCGCAGCTCCTCGCTCGCCGTCGCCGCCGCGGTCTCGGTGATCTCGAAGGCGACGTTCGCCGGGTCGGCGCCGCTTCGCTCCAGCGCCGCAGCGATGTGGTGGTGGAGCGCCGGATCCGAGATCGAGCGGGCCGAGACGTTGATCGTGATCCGCCCCTGGCAAGCGGCGGCCTCGATCGCGTGCGAGATCACCCAGCGATCAACCTGGCGGATCAGCCCGAAGCGCTCGGCGGTCGGCAGAAACGCCGCCGGGGAGAGCAGCGAGCCGTCGGGCCCGAGCATCCGCACGAGGATCTCGTCGGCCGCGGGCAGGCCGTCGGCGAGATCGAAGATCGGCTGGTGGTGCAGGATGAGCCGGTCGGCGTCGATCGCTTCGCGCAGGTGATCGACCCAGGCGAGCCGCTCGGAGCCCTCGCCGGTGAAGATCTCGGAGCGGTCGCCGCCGCGCCCCTTCGCCGCTCGCATCGCGATGTCGGCGGCGATCAGCAGATCCTCGTCGGTCGCGGTGGCGTGGCGGTCGAAGAGAACCGCGCCGCAGCTCGCGCGCGCGTCGCGGCCGCGGACGGCGCGAAGGATCGCGGAGAGCCGGCGGCGGACCGCCTTCTCGGTCGCCCCGTCGAGCAGGATGGTGAACTCGTCGCCGCCGAAGCGGGCCACGAACTCGCCGGGTCGCAGGATGTCGGTCAGCGCGTGCGAGACCGAGCGCAGCAGGGTGTCGCCCGCCGCGTGGCCGAGCGAGTCGTTCACGTACTTGAGGTCGTCGAGGTCGAGGATCCCGAGCGCACCGCGAGCGCCATCGGTGCGGCGGCGGCGCAGCTCGTCGGCGAACCGCCGCCGGTTGGCGAGCCCCGTGAGCTCGTCGTGGTCGACCGCGTAGCGAAGCCCCTCCTCCGCCTGGCGCCGTTCGGTGATGTCGACCAGGACGCCCTCGACCAGAACGCGGCCGTTCTCGCCCGGACGGGCGAAGGCGCTCTCGTCGCGGACCCAGACCGTCCGCCCGTCGCGGGCGATCATCCGGTACTCGATCGCCGACGGTTCGAGGTTCTGGGCGGAGCGTTCCTCGTCGGCGATCACCCTCGCGCGGTCCTGCGGATGGACGCGGGTGCACCACAGGTCATCGTCGGCCAGCCACTCCTCGACCGAGTAGCCGAGCAGCTGCTCGATCTGCGGCGAGACGTAGAGCCAGGTCCCGTCGGCCCCGTACTCGGCCACGTAGGAGACCATCGGCAACCGCTCGATCAGCCCGCGGTAGCGGCGCTCGGCGTGCTCGAGCCGCCCGGCGGTCGCGTGATTCACGATCGAGGCGATGAGGATCTGGCACAGCGACTCGAGGAAGTAGAGGTCCTCCGGCGAGGGCTCGAGCGGCTCCTCGGAGTGCAGGGCGATCGCGGATGCCGGGACGTCGGGAGTGATCACCCGGAAGACGAGCCCGTCGGGCAGCTCGAGCGAGCCGACCTCGCTCGCGGGCAGCGGCGGTGCCCCGTGGCGCTCCTCGTCGGCGGGGCCAGCCGACGCGACCAGATCGAGCGCCGCCTCTTCCTCGTGCGACTGCCAGAGTCGCACGACATCGACGCCGAGCTCCTCGCGGGCGAGGACGGCGATCGCGATCCCGATCTCATCGGTCGGCGCGTGTCGCAGCACCTGGTGGCCGAGCGCGGTCATCGCCTCGCGGCGGCGAAGGTTGGTCTTCGCGATCTCGAGCTCGCGCTTTCGCTCCGAGACGTCACGGATGAAGCCGACCGCGACCGGGTCGGGGCCGTCGACGCGGGCGACCGTGACCTCGATCGGGAAGTGCTCGCCATCGGCGCGGACGCCGACCCCCTCGACCCGACTACCGATGCCCGGCGCCTCGGGGTTGACCGCGATCTCGATCATGTTCCGGCGGTGCCGCTCGCGGTCCTCGGCGGGGATGATCAGGTCGGCGCAGTCGGCGCCCATCGCCTGCGAGCGCGAGTAGCCGAAGGTGCGCTCGGCGGCCGGGTTCCACTCGACGATCCGGCCGGACCCGTCGATCGCGACCACGGAGTCGGTCGAGGAGTCGAGCAGCGCGGTGGACAGCGAGGCGGTGGCGCGATGGCCGTTGCCGCCGGCAAGCGGGGGCGATCCCACGATCCCTTCGAGGGCCGACGAGTGCGTACTACTGCCGATGAGCTTTGCCGTGTATCCCAAACCGATGACCTCCGCCGAACCCCCTCTTGGCCTCGGGTTTGGTATCGGCAGCTACCCGGAATGGGTTGAGCGCGGTGGCCGTCGGCCCCGGCGATCCGGAATGCCTGCAAAAACGCCTAAGCGACCGGCGTGAAGCCGGTCGCTCAGTCCCGCCGACGTTCCGACTCCGCCCATTAGGACCAGGCGGCACGTGGAAGCCGAGGGCCCGTCCGTGAGCCGTGTGCCGCACGTCCCTGTGCGATCTACAACGTAGCTCCGATCGGGCGGCGGATCTACAGCCCAAACCCGTCGATCGGTTGCGGAAAAGTACGCACCGCGTTCTCGGTTTTCCCCGAAAGACCATGCCTCGCCGGTCGCCGAGCCGGCCGAGTGCGCCTACCGCGACAGGGTCGCCGGCAGCCCGAAGGAGCGGTAGAGCTGCGGGTTGACGAAGGCGGTGATCTGCTTGATCTGCGGGCCCTCGAGGTCGAGCACCTCGAGGGCCCCGAACGCAAACGCCCCGAGGTCCGGATCCCACGAGTACCAGCCGATCGCCGGCTGGGCGTTGGCGCGGGTCGGGAGCGGGCGCGACTCCGGGCAGTTGGGCGAGGCGAGCTCCCGGAACGCGATGATCGAGTCGCGGCCCAGCCACCAGTTGGACTGCGGCGGCATCGCGAAGGTGGCGTCCTCGGCCAGCAGCGCCGCGAGCGCCTCCGCGTCGTCGCGCTCCATCGCCTCCAGGTAGCGGTCGACGACCTGCCGGACGCCGTCGTCGCCGAGCAGGCGCAGGGTCCGCTGCTGGCTCTGCGCCGGGAGCCGCTCGTCGACGGTCTTGCGGGCCCGTTGCAGGGCGCTGTTGACCGAGGCGACGCTGGTCTCGAGCGTCTCGGAGGCCTCGCTCGCCGAGAACCCGAGCACCTCCCGCAGGATCAGGACCGCGCGCTGGTTGGCCGGCAGGTGCTGGAGCGCGGCCGCGAAGGCGAGCTCGACCGCCTCGCGCTGCTCGTAGCGCGCCTCTGGGGCGGTCTCGCCGTCGGCGAACCCGAGGCGCTCGTCCGGGTACGGCTCGATCCAGACCGACTCGACCAGCGGCTCTCCAGGACCGTCCTCGGCCCCCGCGGGCGGGCCGAGGTCGGCCGGCAGGACCCGCTTCGGACGGCGCTCGATCTCGTTCAGGCAGACGGTGGTCGCGATCCGGTACAGCCACGGCCGCAGGGCGCCGCGATCCCGCAGTCCCGGGAGCCCGCGCCAGGCTCGCAGCAGCGCCTCCTGCATCGCGTCCTCGGCGTCCTGGATCGAGCCGAGCATCCGGTAGCAGTGGGCCTGGAGCTCCCGACGCTGGGGCTCGACGAGCGCGCGGAACGCCGCCTCGTCGACGACGGCCGCGGGCGCCTCGCCTGCGGCCGGAACGCCGGCTGTTCTTGCGAAGGACATCGCTTTCGGTGAGTAAGACCGCCGCCGCGACGGAAACTAATCGCTTTGACTCGCCCGCGCGCTCGGCTGCCAGCCGTCGCCGCCGCGCTGCTCAGAGTCTCATCGAAAGGCCCCACCAGGAACCGCAGGCGAAGCTGATCACGGGCCGGCTCGCGGTCCGGGCGACCGAGGACAGATCGATTACCGCCTGCGAGGCAGACGATCCACGCCCACCTGGCGCGGCGCAAGATCCCGGCCCTCACTTCGGTCTTACCGCGCCAGTGCACAATGGCGGACCGGTGGCTTCAAATTCGACACCGCTCGAGGGCCGGCAGCTGCTGGTGGTCGACGACGAGCCACCGATGCGGATCGCTCTGAAGCGCGCGCTCGAATTCGGCGGGTTCGAGGTCGCGCTCGCCTCCGACGGGTGCGAGGGGCTGTATCGCGCTGACACGCTCAGCCCCGACCTGATCGTGCTCGACCTGCTGATGCCGGGCGTCGATGGGATCGAGGTCTGCCGGAGGTTGCGCGCCCGGGGCGATCGGACCCCCGTCCTCGTCCTCACCGCGCGCGACGGCGTCGCCGACCGGGTCGAGGGCCTCGAAGCCGGGGCTGATGACTACCTGGCCAAGCCGTTCGCGCTCGAGGAGTTGCTGGCGCGGGTTCGCGCTCTGCTGCGGCGGGCCGCCGGGGCGGTGTCGGCCGAGCCGCTCACCTTCGCCGATCTGACCCTCGACCCCGCCAGCTTTCAGGTGACCCGCGGTCAGCGCCGGCTCGAGCTGACGCGCACCGAGCATCGGCTGCTGCAGTTCTTTCTCGAGAACCCGGAGCGCGTGCTGTCGCGGAAGCTGATCTTCGATCGCGTCTGGCACTACGACTTCGGCCCCCGGTCGAAGGCGCTCGATGTCTACGTCGGCTACCTGCGGCGAAAGACCGAGGCCGGCGGAGAGCCGCGGCTGATCCACACCGTGCGCGGGGTCGGCTACATCCTGCGTCACGCGTAGCCGGGTCCGGCGCAACGCCCTCTTACCGGACTCGTACTGCGTTCTGTGCCTGCTCTAACGCGAGCGTGCGTCAATTCCTCAGGAACGATGGTTGGGGAGGCAAGGCACCTCGAGGCGCTGGTCGGCCGGCAGCGGGCGCGACTGTTGCTGGCACTCGACAAGCCGCGCACGATCGGTGAGCTGGCGGAGACGCTGATCGCCGTCCCGAGCGCAGCGACCCACCACGTCGACGCCCTGCAGGCGGCCGGGATGGTGCGACGCCAGCGATGCGGTCGCTGTGTGCTCGTCTACCGCACACCCCGCGGCACGCAACTCGTCGGCCTCTACGACGAGGGGACGCTGGCGATCGCTACTTCAGCGAGGTGAAGGTGACGTCCCAGTTGGCGTTGAACTTGTTGACGACGCCGGCGACGTCGGCCGAGGCGATGTTCGCCTGGTTGTCCCAGATGTAGGGGATCACCGGTGCCAGGGCCATGACCTGGCGATCGACCTCGCCCCACGCCTGCTCGCGTTCGGCCGGATCGTCGATCAGCTTCGCCTGGTCGATGGCGCGATTGAGGTCGGGGTCGTCGAGCAACGACGCGTTCGAGTTGTTCTCCGGCAGGATGTTCTCGCCGTTGAAGGTGGCATCGAACATCGACTGGCCGTCGTTGAAGTCCTTGAGCCAGCCGAAGTTCGGGCAGGCGTCCGGTGTGTTCTCGGGCACCCAGCAGAACTTGGTGTACATGACGTCGTGGGTCGCCTTTTGCAGGTTGACGTCGAACCCGAGCTCCTCCAGCTGGCCCTTGACGACCTCGGCCGTGTCCGACCCGGGCGGCGAGTCGTCGCCGATCAAGGTGATCTGACAGTCCGCGCCCTCGCACGCGCCGCTCTCGTACCCGGCCTTGCGCATGTATTCGGCCGCGAGATCGGGGTCCCCGTCGGGATTTGCCAGGTAGTCGAGGTCCGGCCCCTCGAGGCCGCCGGCCGCTTCGAAGCCCGGGAACTCCGGGGGGATGTAGTGAGTCGCGACCGGGCCGGTCAGCTCGCCGCCGCGGGTGTTGCGCAGGTCCGTGCGGTTGGCGTTCGCGACCACCGCCTTGCGGACGTTGATGTCGTCGAACGGGGGCTCCTGGGTGTTGAGGACGATGTAGCGATTGCCGCCGCTCGGCGTCAGCGTCAGCTGGCCGGGCTCGCCGGAGGTGGCCGCCTGCTTGATGACGCCGGGCGGGGCCGAGAAGTCGCCGTTGACCATCGCGCTGCCGGCCAGGATCTTCTGGCCGGCCGACACGGTGTCGGCGAAGCCCTCCTGGAAGGTGATCTCGTCGAGGTATGCCGGCCGGAAGTCCCCGTCCGAGGCCTTCCAGTTCGGATTACGGACCAGATGGATCTCCTTGTTCGGGGTGTAGCCGGTGAGCTCCCCCTCGGCGTTGTTGTCGATCATGTACGGGCCGCTGGAGACCTGGTGCACGCCGTAGGTCGACGGGTTCTCGGCGTCGTACTTGGCCGCGTACTCCTCCGGGACCGGAGCCGAGACCGGCAGCGACAGCGCACCCATCACTCCGATCGACGTCGTATCGCTGAGCTTGATCTCGAGCGTCGTGTCGTCCGGGGTGGTGATCCCGCTGATGTCGGGAGCGCCGGCGGTCGGTTCGGCCTGGGCCTGCTCGAGCGCATCGCCGAAGCCGGCCACCCCCTTCAGGTACGCCTGGGCGTAGCCGTTGGCCACGCCGGGCAGGAGTGCGCGCTCGATCCCGTACTTGACGTCGGCGGCGGTCACCGTGCGGTTGACCGGCGGTCCGAACTTGACGTCGTCGCGGATCGTGTAGGTGATCGTCTTGCCGTCGTCGGAGACCTCGGGCTCGGAGGCCGCGAGCAGCGGCTGCGCGTCGATATCGGCGGGCGCGTAGCCGACGAGCGGCGACTGGGTGGCTGTGGTGACCATGTAGCCGAACTGGTAGTACGTGGCACCCGGGTCGATGTAGTCGACATCCGAGGCAGCGATCACCGTCAGGCTGCCGCCCTGCTTGGCGTCGGCCGGCGCATCGGTCAGGGGCTCGAACTCACCACCGTCGCTCGTCGTGCTCGAGTTGTCGCCGCCGCATGACGCCGCCGCAACGGCGATCACAGTCAGGCCGAGGGCAAGCGGAAGACGCGTCAGCGAGCGCACAGGATGTCCTTTCGATCGAACCGGTCCACCCGCAAACTGGCGATCGTGGGACGCGAAGACAAGCTTTTTCGAGTTCCTGAAAACGTGGGCGCCGAGCTACCACGCGGCGACCTGGACGCCGGCCCGCGCCCGGCCGCCGCTCAGGGGTTGGCGCAGATCGCGTAGGCGGTCACGCCCCAGTCGCCGGCGAAGCCGTTCTGGTCCTCGACCCCGGTCACGAGGACGCGCGTCAGGGTGGCGTTGGGGAGGACGTCGTCGAACGCCACCTGTCCTGCGCCTCCGAGTATCCCGGCCCCGGTGCCGAGCAGGTTCTTGCCGGCCGGACAGCTGGCGCTGACGGCCTTGACCTCCCCCTCCGAGTGGAATTCGCTCGTGGCGGAGACGAGCTGCAGGCCGGGGGGCGCGGTGGCGCAGAGCGCCTGAGCGGTCACCGACCAGTTGGCGTTTGTCCCGGCCTCGTCCTCTACTCCCGTCGCGGTGACGCTCGTCAAGGCCGGGTTGGGAGTGAACTGCTGCATCGGCACGTGGGAACCCGGGGCGTCGACGCGTCCGCCGGCTCCGATCAGGCGCTTGCCGGCGGGGCAGGTCGCGGTAACGGATTTCGGGCTGGAGTTGTCGTTCGGGCTGACGGCCTCGACCAGCTGGTACCCGGGAAGCGGCGTGGCGCAGATCGCGTAGGCGCGCATGGACCAGTTGATGGTCGTGCCGTCAACGTCCTCCACCCCGAGCGCCTGGACGCCCCGCCCGCCGCCAACGTTCGTGAACGGCGAGATCCATTTCAGCTCCACCTGGCCGAGGCCGCCGGTGATGTCGCCCCCGGCGCCCGTCGGCTGCATGTCGGCCGGGCAGGGGGCGTTCATGAGCTTGGTCTCGGAGTCGGCGCCGCTCGGGTCGACGCTCCGCAGCGCGCTGTTGGCACAGATCGCATAGGTGGTCAGGCTCCAGTCGGCCGCGTTGCCGGTGTCGTCCTCGAACGCGGCGGCGCCATACGTGGTCAGGGCGGCGTCCGGGAAGAACGCGTCGAGCACCACCTGTCCGTTAGAGCTGTTGATGTCGCCGCCACCGCCGACGACCCGCTTGCCGGCGGGGCAGCTCACCTGGATCACCCGGGACCCGCTCGAGCTCGGCAGCTCGTGAGTCCGAGACGCGCTCGAGTCCGGCGACGGGATTCGCGCAGATCGCGTAGGCGGTCAGGCTCCAGTTTGCCGAGTTACCGGTTTCGTCCTCGACGCGCGTTCATGCTCGCGTTCGCCAGGGTGGCGTTGGGGCGCAGGTCGTCGAGCAGGATCTGACCGTTGGAGGTGTTGATGTCGCCGCCGACGCCGAGCACGCGCTTGCCGGCCGGGCAGCTCACGGCGACCCCCTTGGTGGACGAGTTGGTGGCGCTCGTCGCCGAGACACGTTGCAGTCCCGGGGGCGCCTGGGCGCAGATCGCGAACGCCTGCACGAACCAGTTCGCGGTGGTCCCGGTCTGATCCTCGACCGCCTTCACCGTGAGCTTGGTCAGATCGGGGCTGGGCCGGATGTCCTCGATCAGCACGTGCCCGTCGCCGGGCGTCACGTCGGCGCCGGCGCCCACCAGCTGCTTGCCGGCGGGGCAGGTCGCGGTGATGCTCTTGTCGGACGAGGTGGAGGCGGTCGCGGGCCCGAGCCGCTCGAGGCCGACCAGCGCCGCCGAGGCGCTCCCCGCCAACCCGGCGCAGAGCATCGCGAGCGCGAGGGCGACGGTTCCGATGATCTTCCGTGTGGGGCTCATCTCCGTGCCTCCTTGCCTCGTACCGCCCTTCCGAGTGCCGTCCCGGCGAAGCCAGGCGACCCTCTCAAGTCCGTGCCGGCAAGTCAAGCCTGCCGGCGGAACGTCGAGGCGGGGGGCGCACCTCCGGCTCGCGGTTACGATCGCCGCGATGAACGCCGAACGAGATCCCGGCGAGCTCAGCGAGGAAGATCTCCGGTTCGCCCAGAGCAAGGTCCCGATTCTCTGCGTCGACGTGCTTGGACGCGGAAGCGATGGCCGCTACCTGCTGATCCGCCGCCTCGACCGCGGCGGACGCGAGGGATGGAACCTCGTCGGCGGCCGAATGCGCAAGGACGAGTCGCCCGCCGAGGCGGTGGGCCGTCACATCGCCGAGACGCTGGGCGACGCGGTGGACTGGGATGAACCCGTGTGGGAGCGGCCCCACCGGGTCGCGTTCTTCGAGCACGCCGAGACCGGCGACGGTCCGTACGACCCCGCCCAGCGAGCCGTATCGCTGACCTACGTGGTCGACCTGCGCGGCGATCCCGTCGCGCAGGGCGAGGCGACCGGGTTCGAATGGTTCTCGCCGGAGGGCCTGCCCGAGGACGATGCGTTCGGGTTCAACCAGGGTCAGGTGGTCCGCCCCCTGGTCTAGCTGAATCCGGCGATGAGTCGCGGCGCTCGCACCGGTCTTACTCGGTGACCGGCAACCGAACCCGAGGACCCCGATGCACACGACTCATTCCCAGGACGGCACGACGATCGCCTTCGACCTGATCGGCGCCGGACCGCCGCTGATCCTCATCGGCGGCGCCACCCAGCACCGGGCGATCGACCGGAGCACGCCGGAGCTCGCGGCGCTGCTCGCGCCGGGCTTCACCGTCTGCAGCTACGACCGCCGCGGGCGGGGCGACAGCGGCGACACGCCTCCCTACACGGTCGAGCGCGAGCTCGAGGACCTGGCCGCGCTGATCGCCGAGCTCGGCGGCTCGGCGTCTGTGTTCGGGATGTCCTCCGGCGGGGCGCTGGCGCTGGAGGGGACCGCCGCCGGGCTCGCGATCGAGCGGCTCGCCGTCTACGAGCCGCCGTACATGGTCGATCGGGCCGGCCCGCGCCCGCCGGCCGACCATCGGCGCCGGCTTGCCGCGCTGGCGGTGTCGGAGCGGCCCGGTGACGCGGTCGAGTGCTTCATCACCGAGGTCGTCGGGATGCCGGCGGAGGTGGTCGCACCGATGCGGCAATCCCCGATCTGGCCGGCGCTGGTGCGGGTTGCGCCGACGCTCGCCTACGACGCCGCGATCATGGGCGACTACTCGCTGCCGGCCGAGCGCCTGGCCGCGATCGGGATCCCGACCCTGGTGATCAACGGCGAGCGCTCGGATCCGCGGCTGCGCCGGGCCGCGCGGGCCCTGTGGGAGGTCCTTCCCGACGTCCAGCACCGCGTCCTCGAGGGCCAGACCCACGACCTGGCGCCCGCCGCCGTCGCCCCGCTGCTCCGGGACTTCCTGGCGGCCCCGGTGTTGGCGGGCCGCTACTTCACGTAGCGGTGCAGCAGCTGCAGCTCGACCCGCTCGGACGGGGCCGCCAGCAGCGGGCCGATCTCGTCGTTGAAGGCGGCGAACTCGGGGTTCGAGTTGACGGCGTCGGCAGCGGCCTCGTCGGCGAAGACGCCGATCCCGCGCACCGTGCCGGCGGCCTCGTCGCCGAGGATCAGCACGTTCTCCAGCGCGTCCTGGCTGGAGAGGAAATCCCGTGCGAACCTCGAGTAGATCTCGGCCACCTGGTCGAAGTGGCCGGGCTTGGCGTGGAGGGTGAACTCGGCGACGTGGATGGCGGATCCTTTCCTCGCGGGGCGATGGGCGCGCCAAGCTACACGGCGCGGCCAGGACGGCGGGTGCCGTCGTGCGTGGTAGGCCTGAAGGCGCGGCCGTCGAAGTCGTCGAGGTGAGCTCCCGCGTCTACGTGATCGAGCTGACGCCGAACGCGGGTCGCCGGCGCGATCCGCGGATCCCGTGGGTCTACGTCGGCTCGAGCGCCCGCGACCCCGAGATCCGCTTCGACCAGCATCGCCGCGGCTACAAGTCGTCGGGCCTGGTCAAGCGGTTCGCGTTGCGGCTGCGCCCCGACCTCTACGACGACCTCAGGCCGTTCCGGGGCTCGGGTCTCGCCCGGCGCGCCGAGCTGGCCCGAGCCAAGGAGCTGGCGGGCTGCGGGTTCGTCGCGCACTGCGACGGCACCTCCTACGGGCGCGAGGGCGGCTTCTGGGAGGAGTGGGACGGTCGGCGGCTGGAGCGCGTCGGCGAGCACGTCGACGCCGCGGCGCGCGAGCTGTTCGAGTCGGCGTTCAAGCCGCTCGACGCCGCGCTGTGCGCCCGGCTCCTGCACGGCGAGCGCGGCTTCTGGGTCTCGGACCACCTCGATCCCGTCGACCCGCCCCCCGCCTACGGCTGCTTCTCGCACGCCGGCGTCGACGCGCTCGAGGCGCGGGTCGCCGCAGCCGTCGCGCCGGAACGGTGTTGAGACCCTCGATGAGACGATTCGCCTGCCTGGCTGTCATCGTCGCCGCGCTGCTCGCGGCGGCGCCCGCGGCCGCGTCCTCCTCGGCGCCTGGACAAACCCCCCGTGTCCCCGGCATCGACGTCTCGCGCTTTCAGCGCGGGATCGACTGGGGCGCGGTCGCGCTCGACGGCATCCAGTTCGCGTTCGTGCAGGCGAGCCGCGGCTCGGGCTCGGACTGCACGGTGAAGCCGAGCGAGTGCGGCGCCGACCGTTATTACGACTCGAACTACGCGGAGGCGAAGGACGTCGGCATCCGCGTCGGCCCGTACCACCGCGCCTTCGTCGGCGGCAACGGCCCGACCCCGGTCAAGGCCGACGCGCGCGCCGAGGCGCGGCTGTTCGCGCGCAGCGTCGGCGACCTCGGCGGCACCGACCTGCGCCCCGCGCTCGACATGGAGACGCCGTTCGCGGACCTCAGCCCATTCGAGCTGCGCCTGTGGACCCGCACCTGGCTGCGCTCGGTCAGACGCCGCCTGGACGTCAAGCCGATCATCTACACCAACGTCACCAGCTGGAACGGGCTGGGCCACCCCACCTGGTTCGCCCGCCACGGCTACGCGCTCTGGGTCGCGAACTGGGACGTCCCGACCCCGCAGGTCCCGGCCGCCAACTGGGCCGGCCGCGGCTGGCGGATCTGGCAGCACTCGAGCACAGGCTCGGTCGACGGCATCAACGGCAACGTCGACCTCGACTGGCTTCGCTTCGGCTGGGATGGCGTCAGCGTGAACGACGAGTCGGGTAGCGGCGGCGCTTCACCCTGAACCTGGCCGATGGCGACTACTACGCGCGCAGCTTGTAGCCGCGAGTGAACAGCCGCAGGTTGAAGCGAACAGCGCCGCGGTGGCGCCGGCGAGCGCCAGCATCGAGAGCGCGATCGACGCCTCGCTGTAGCCGAGGAAGCCGTAGCGGACCAGGTTGATCATGTAGTAGACGGGGTTGAAGTGGGTCAGCGTCTGCCACGGCTCGGGCAGCAGCGACGCCGAGTAGAAGACCCCGCCCAGGAAGATCAGCGGCGTGAGCACGAACGTCTGCGCGATCGCGACGTCGTCGAACTGCTCCGCGTTGACGCCGATCAGCACCCCGAGCTGGGCGAAGAAGAAGCCGACCAGGAACAGGGCCGGCAGCAGGATGAGGATGTGCTCGACCGGCAGGTCCACGAGCAGCGAGGCGACGATGAACGCGATCCCCGAGACCGTCGCCCCGCGGGTGAAGCCGCCGAGGCTGAACGCGGTCAGCAGCTCGAGCGGCGAGGCCGGCGAGGAGAGCTGGTCCTGGATCGCCCCCTGGAACTTCTGCTGGAGGATCGACGACGCGTTGTTGGAGAACGAGTTCATCGCCCAGGCCATCATGATCAGGCCGGGGATCACGAAGACGACGTACTTGAAGCCGTGCAGGGTGTCGATCCGGGTCCCGAGCGCGGCGCCGAAGACCGAGATGTAGAGGAAGGTCTCGAGCAGCGGCGCGCCGATCGTCTGCTTCTTGATCTTCATGAACCGGTTGAGCTCGCGCCGCCAGAGCGTGAAGAAGCGGATCTGGGTGGTGCTCATGCGAGCTCCTCGGCGAGCGCGGCCGCCGCCAGGTGGGAGCGCGACAGCTCCTTGCGCCCGACCAGCTCCAGGTAGGCGTCCTCCAGGCTGGAGACCCCGTAGCGGGCCGAGAGCTCGCCGACCGAGCCGCAGGCGGCGATCTCGCCCTCGTTGATGAACGCGATCCGGTCGCAGAGCTGCTCGGCCTCCTCGAGGTAGTGGGTGGTGAGCAGGATCGTCGTCCCCTCCTCGTTGATCTGGCGCACGTAGTGCCAGAGCTCCAGGCGCAGCTCGATGTCGACCCCGGCGGTCGGCTCGTCGAGGATCAGCAGGCGCGGGCGGTGCATCAGCGCCCGGGCCAGGATCAGCCGCCGTTTCATCCCGCCCGAGAGGGTGCGGGTGCGTTCCTCGCGCTTGCCGTAGAGCGAGAAGGTCTCGAGCAGCTCGGCGGCGCGCTCGCGGCGCTCCTTCTTCGGCATCCCGAAGTAGCCGGCGTGGTAGTCGAGCGTCTCCTCGAGGGTCAGGAACCAGTCGAGGTTGAGCTCCTGCGGCGCCAGGCCGACCGCCTGGCGCGCCGGGCCGTAGTCGGTGACCGCGTCGTGGCCGAAGACCTTGATCTCGCCGGCGGTCGGCTGCGCGAGCCCGGTCGTGCAATGGATCAGGGTGGACTTGCCGGCGCCGTTCGGGCCGAGCAGGCCGAAGCACTCGCCGTCCTCGATCTCGAGGTCGACGCCCTTCAGCGCCTGGACCCCGGTCGGATAGGTCTTCTCGAGGCCGTTGATGTCGAGGGCCTTCGGCTGGGTCGGGTCGGTGATCACGCCGAATGAATGTAGTGGGGCGGTGCGAATCGCCTCGCCGCACGGTGGACGCCCAACTGATTCCGTAAGGGTTCGGTAAAGGCCTGGCGCCGCCGGCCGATCTCAGGGGGGAGATGGCAGGAAATTGCGCCCAATGCCTCCACGCGATCGAGGAGCGGCTGGGCTTTGAGTCGCCGCTCGGCGAGACGCTGTGCGGCGGCTGCTACTTCGCGATCTGGGGGGTCGACGGGGCGGCTGAGATCTCGCGCTCGCTCGAGCTTCTGCAGCCGAGCGATCCCGAGCCGGCGCGCCCGCGCCGCTGGGCCCACTAGCGCTCAGTGAAAGGGCGTCCGCGCCCGCAGTAGGATCGTCCGATGGAGGCTTGGGGGTCCATGGGCCTCAAAGCGCGTCTCGTCAGCACCACGATCGGCCTCGCCGTCGTGCTCGTCCTCCCCGCCCCCGCCCCCGCCGCCTTCGAGCCAGTCGCCGAGTTCGGCGCCCCGCAGACCGGCGAGCTGATCGGCCCGCTCGACGTCGAGCGCGACGGCGACGGCAACACCTACGTTCTCGACGTGATCGTCCCGGCGGTGACCAAGTTCGACGCCGCCAACGCGCCGGTGCTGCGCTTCGGCCTGCTCGGCACCGGGCCGGGCGAGTTCGAGAACCCGACCGCGCTCGGCCTCAACGAGTCGACCGGCGACCTCTACGTGGCCGAGTTCAGCGAGACCGCCCAGCAGATCAGGATCCAGCGCTTCGACTCGGACGGCACCTTCCTCGGCCAGTGGGGGAGCGCCGGCAACGCCGAGGGCCAGTTCACGCCGTTCGTCCTCGGGATCGCGGTCAATCCGGCGACCGGCGACGTCTATACGGCCGAGCGCTCGCGGATCCAGCGGTTTTCCGCCGACGGGCAGTTCGAGCTGATGTGGGGCAAGGACGTCGTCCCCGGCGGTGGGACCGGCTTCGAGACCTGCGCCGCCGGCTGCAAGGAGGGCGAGGAGGGGACCGCCGAGGGGGAGCTGGACGGAGTCAACGGGATCGCCACGGCCGCCAACCTCGTCTTCGTCAGCGAAAGCGACAACCAGCGGATCCAGCGCTTCAACGCGACCACCGGCGGCTTCCAGCTGATGGCGGGCCGCGACGTCGACCCGGGCGGCGGGATGGGCGCCGAGACCTGCGCGGCCGGCTGCCAGCGCGGGCAATCCGGCGCCGGCCCGGGCGAGCTCAGCAGCCCCGCCGGGCTCGACGCGAACACGGCCACCGGGCGGCTCTACATCGCCGACGACAACAACGAGCGCGTGCAGCGCTGGAGCACCGGCGCGATGACCTACCAGGCCGAGTTCGGCACCGCGGGCGCCGGCAACGGGCAGTTCCTCCAGCCGCGCGGCCTGACCGAGCGCGGCGGCAGCGTGATCGTCACCGACGTCACCCTCAACCGGGTGCAGACCTTCGACGGGGGGACCGGGGCCTTTCAGGCGAGCTTCGGCACCCCGGGCCCGGGGACGGTCGTCGTCCCGCGCGGGATCGGGGCCGGGCCCGACGGCCTCTACGTCACCGACAACCTCGACCGCGGGCTGCGCTTCGACCCGGCCGGGACGCTGATCTCGCGGTTCGGCGGTCCCGGTGCCGCCCCCGGTCAGTTCGACAACGCCGCGGGCGTCGGCGTCGCCGACGACGGGACCGTCTACATCGCCGACCTCGCCAACGACCGCGTCCAGCGCTTCAGCTCCGCCGGGGACTTCTTTGGCCGAGTGGGGAACCTTCGGCGGCGGCGGCGGGCAGTTCAACTCCCCGTCCGACGTCGCCGTCGCCCCGGACGCGAGCGTCTACGTCGCCGATTCCGGCAACAACCGGATCCAGCGCTTCGACGCCGGCGGCGCCTTCATCGCGCAGTTCGGCTCGGCGGGCGCCGGGCCGGGGCAGTTCCAGAACCCGCGCGGCGTCGCCGTCGACCCGCAGGGCAACGTCTACGTCGCCGACACGCTCAACGACCGGGTGCAGAAGTTCGACGCCGGCGGGACGTTCGTGAGCGCCTGGGGCGGCGCCGGGACCGGCGACGGCCAGTTCGACGACCCGCAGGACGTCGCCGCCGACGGCGCCGGGAACGTGTTCGTCGCCGACGGCGCGAACAACCGGATCCAGCGCTTCGACTCGAGCGGCGCCTTCATCGAGCGCCTGGGCGCGAACGGCGGCGACGGCACCTACGGCGACGGCCCGGGCGAGTTCCGGATGCCGTTCTCGATCACCGTCGACGCGCTCGGCTACGTCTACGTCGCCGACTCGTTCAACAACCGGGTCCAGCGGCTCGCCGGCGAGCCGGAGCTGAAGCTGCGCACCAAGCGCCGCGAGGCCTACGGGCGGCTGAAGGCCACCGTGGAGTGCGTCACCGGCCCGTGCCAGGTCCGGCTCTCGGGCAAGGTGAAGACCACGGCCCCACGTGGAGACCGGCGGCTCGCCAAGCCGCGCCAGCCGAAGATCAAGATGAAGGGCGTGCGACTGTCGGTGCCGAGCGGCGGCGAGCGGCACGTGAAGCTGAAGCTGCGCAAGGCGAAGCGCTCGAAGCGGATCCTGAAGGCGCTGCTCGCCGACGGCGGCCGCGCGAAGCTGAAGGTGCGGGGGACCGCGACCAACGAGGCCGGCGAGGGCCGCGCGAAGCGCAAGATCAAGCTGAAGCGGCGTTAGGGCTCAGCCCGGCTCGCTCACGGCGTCGACGCCCTCGATCCTGGCGAGCAACGTCCGCAGCTGCGCGGCGAGGTCCGGCCGCTCGTTCTCGAGCGCCTCGATCGCGTCGCGCATGGCTGCTGCGGCCACCCGCGGGCTCGGCCCGTCGCGGTCATCGGCGAGAGCGTGGCCCCGATTTTCCTCGCTCATGCTGGGGGAGTTGCCGCACGGGAGGTGTTTGTGACACCGGTTGGGGGCCGGTGCCTAACTCAACTCGGGCAGGACTTCGGCGGCGAAGAGCTCGTTCGAGCGCTCGAGCGCGTCGGCGGGCGTGTCGAGCGAGCAGGGGACGATCACCAGGCGGTCGATCCCGAGCTTGCCGATCGCCGCGAGGCGGTGGGCGACCTGATTCGCGGTCCCGGCGACCGCGAAGCGGTCGATGAACTCGTCGTCGAGCTCCTGCGCGTGGACGGCCGAGGCCTGGCCGTGCTTCGACTCGTCGTAGGTCGCCGCGATCGCCTCGATCCCTTTCTTGGTGACCTCGGAGAGCCCGTCGCTCGGCGAGCCCTCGGCGCTGAAGCGGGCGAAGATCGCGGCGCTGCCGCGGACCAGGTCGCGGGCGACGGCGGGGTCGGGGTCGACGGCGACGTTGATGAACGCGCCCGGCGAGGCGCTGCCGGCGGCGCGGGCGGTGTCGGCGGCCCAGCGCAGGCGGTCGGGCTCGGCGCCGACCGTGAAGTCGACGCCGTCGGCGTGGCGGGCGCCGGCCTCGATCACGTGCGGGCCGGAGGCGGCCACGTTCACCGGGACCTTGGGTGTGTCCGGGACCGAGTCGAGCCAGGCGAGCCGGCTCTCGAACCCGTTCAGGGTCGCGGGGTGGCCGCGCAGGTAGGCCTGGATCGCGATCAGCGCGGTCTCGAGCTCGCCGCGGGTGGACCGGCTCGCGGCCGATCTGGCGCAGCGCCGAGTCGCCGCGGCCGAGCACGAGCACGGCCCGGCCCCCGCTCTCGACCTGAAGCGTCGCCGCCGCCGAGGCGGTCACCGAGGGATGACGGGTCGCCGGGTTGGTCACCCCCGGCCCCAGCTTCAGCGTCTCGGTCGCGGCCGCGGCGAGCCCGAGCTCGACCCAGATCTCGGTGTTCAGGGTCTGGCTGTCGGCGAGCAGCATCCCGTCGAACCCCCACGCCTCCGCCTTTCGCGCCGTCTCGACGACGCGGTGCGGGAAGGCGAAGGAGTGAAGCCAGAGGTCGATGTTCGAATCATTGCGCTTGGCCGGCCTCGGCGTGCCGGTCTGAAACACTCGGCCGATGGCCGGCTCGATCCTGCGGTCCGCGAGTTGCTCGAGGGCGCGAACTTCGTCAGCCTCGCGACCCTGATGGGCGACGGTGCCCCGCACGCGACCACCGTCTGGGCGACGGTCGAGGACGGACGGCCGTGCTTCTTCACCCAGCCCGCGTTGGTGAAGGCGCGCAACGTCGCCCGCGACCCGCGCGTCGCGATCACCGTCGTCGACCGCGAGAACCCGTATCGGTCCGGCCAGCTGCGCGGCGCGGTCACCGAGGTGGTCGAGGGCGACGCCGCTCGAGATCACCGACCGGATATCGCGCAAGTACACCGGCGCCGACTTCCCGATGCGCTCGGGCACCGTCTACCTGATCGAGGCTTCGTACTCGCGGCTGACCGAGCTGCCGTTTGCGGACACCTGGGCCGAGCCGCCGCCGTCCCGACGGCTAGGCCGTCTGCTCACCTCGCGAGGATGCCCACGTGAAGACTGCGAGAAGGGTCGGGATCGCGATTACCAGGAAGGCGCCCACCCCGGCCAAGATTGCGAAGGTGTCGTTCAGGTCCGAATCCTTGTCTCCCGCCTCCGTAGCCTGGATCGCCGCCGTTTCAATCGCCTCGTTTCGCTCCCTGACCGCATCCTCGTAACCCTCGGCCAGGGCGTCAAACAAGGTGGTAGCTCGGGGGGCGATTTTCTTGGCGATCTCACCGGGGATCACCGGGGCGGCCGGCGCCTCCGGAATGTCGACGTGCCGTGCCGTGGTCAGGAACGCAGCGGGTAGGAAGGCCACGCCGACGGCAAGGCTGATGACACTCGCTCGAATGGCCCACCGGCGGTTGTAGACCGTCGCATTGATCAGCTTGGTGAGATATCCGGTGCGCAGGAGCTGGAGCTCGGGAAGCTGCCCGGTGGGCTGGAACAAGCTCGGCGTGGCTGGCTTGCTCACGAACGCCAGATACGCCGTCGCCAGTGCAATCGCAAGACCCAAGAAGACCGCAGGCCAGATCCCACGCGACGGCAACGGGTTGTCCGTGACCGAGAAGACGAGAGCGAGGACGCCGGTGTAGAGCGCCATGATCGCGGTCGCACCGGTCTGAACGTACTTCGCGCTGTCGCGCGAGCGCTCGATCGCTCCCTTGGTGACCTCCGCGACCGTCTCGTGAAAGAGCTTGTTCAGGTCGCGTTCGGCCTGCCAGTGCGACTTCGAGGAGCTCTGCATCGAGCGTGTCGTCGGCTTCCTCGAGCGTGATCTCGTGTTGCCGCTCGAGCTTGGCGATCTCGTTCGCCTGCTGGATCGCGAGTTCCTTGCGTTTGCGGTTCCACACCTTCTTGCTCTCCGCAGCGGCGGCTTCGGTCTCGATCCGCTTGGCCTCGCAGTCGTCGCAGGGCGGGCTGGAAGTGGCCGCGTTCAATAGCGGATGGCGTCGGCCGGGTTGATCGGCTTCGTAATCAGATCGACGACCTTGCCCTTCACGATCGCGACCGGGATACCGTTGGCGACACGGTGGTACTCACCTCCGACGTTGTGGAGAAGAACGCCGTCGATCGTTTCCACCTCGTCGGGATCGATATAGGCTCCCCTCTCCAGCACACACAACTCTTCGCTTGCGAGACGTACCAAGCTTGGAGGGACCCGACATATTCCGATCCTCACGGTTCAAGTCGGTAGCAAAGTCAAGCTACGTATGAACGAAACGCGTACTGTGACCAGGTACCCGACATCCGGCCAGCGCGATCAGGCCCACGGTTACGACGCCGATATCAGTGGTGTGATCGAGCACTGCGCGCAATGTCTGCAGAAGGTCGAGGACGGCCTCGGATATGCGACATCGAACGTCGAGACGCTCTGCGGGCCGTGCTACTTCGCGCTCTGGGGCCCGCGCGGCGCTGCAGCAATCTCGCGGTCCACCGAGCGGCGCAGGCCCGATACGCGCCGGCCCCCGCCAAGCAAGACGCGCTGGATCCCAGGGCCGACCGGCGAGCTGGACCCGCAGGAGGCGCTTCGCCGCCGCCGCCGGCGGCGGCGGATGCCCCCGCCCGCCGAGCCCGAGGTGACCGGCCTCCACACCGTCTACCAGCCGTAGCCGGGTACCCTCTCCTCCGGCAGGAGACAACGACAAGGGAGACCCTTGCACCAGATCACCACCAGCTTCGCATGGATGCGGACCGGCCTCGCGGTCGCGATCTCGCTCGCGCTCTGCGCCGCGCTCGCCCTCTGCGGCACCGGCGAGCGCCGCCACCGACCCGGTCAAGGGCCCGAAGGGCGCCAAGTTCTACGACGCGCCCAAGGATCTGCCGAAGGGCCACGGTGACCTGATCTGGGAGCGCAAGGCGAAGGGCCTGATGGCGACCGAGGGCGCGGAGTCGAACACGCTCGTCCTCTACACCTCGAAGACGCCGCAGGGCAAGACGACCGCGGTCTCGGGCGTGGTCAGCGTCCCGGAGGGCAAGCCGCCGAAGAAGGGCTGGCCGGTGATCTCCTTCGCGCACGGGACGACGGGGATCGCCGACATCTGCGCCCCCAGCCGGATCACCGCCGGCAGCCTCATGGAGGGCGGCGTCACCTACATCGACCCGCAGGTCGAGGAGTGGATCGACGCCGGCTACGCGGTCGCGCGCACCGACTACATGGGCCTCGGTACACCCAATGAGGTCCACCCCTACCTGATCGGCAAGCCCGCCGGGCGCAGCGTCGTCGACATCGTCAACGCGGCCCGCGATCTCGGCCTGGAGATCGGCAGGAAGTACCTGATCGCCGGCCACTCGCAGGGCGGCCACGCCGCGCTCTGGGCCGCCGGCCCCGACGCGCAACGGTTCGGACCGGACCTGAAGCTCCGCGGAACGATCGCCTACGCGCCGGCCTCGCACATCGCCGAGCAGGCCGACCTGCTCCCGGCGCTGACCTCGCCGAGCACGCTGAGCGCGCTCGTCGCGATGATCATCCGCGGCGCCGAGGTCGAGTCACCGCAGCTCAACGTCCCCGCGTTCCTCTCGGACCAGGCCCTTGCGCCCTACCCGACGATCGACCAGACCTGCCTCGACCAGCTCGGCCAGCCGGACTCATACGGCGGCATCCCACCCTCGGAGATGCAGCGCAACGGCTCCGACCTGACCCCGCTGCTCGACGTCCTGCGGGAGAACAACCCGGCCGTCACCACGAAGCCCCCGATCCTGATCCTCCAGGGCACCGCCGACGGGACGGTCTTCCCGTTCACCACCGACATGCTGAACAAGGAGCTCGTCGACCTGGGCGACCAGGTCACCTACTCCAAGTACGAGGGCATCGACCACGTCGGCATCACCTCGGCGGCGGAGACTGAGGCGCTGGCGTTCATGGAGAAGCGGCTGCCGCCGGGCTGACTCCTGGTTTTACGCGAGGGCGAAAGAGAGGCGCGGGTCCTGCCTACCGCCTCCCTGGTCCGTTTGGGGTAGGCCGCCGCCAGGAGTTGGCGCGCTCACAACCAAGCACGAGACGGACAGCGACTGTGTCTGCTACTCATGGGTGAACTAGCCATCTGTGAGGCAGAACCGAGTGCACGTGGACCCCAGCAATGCGGAGGAGGTTCGCCCAGAGATCGGGCGCAAAGTCATCGTCGTTGGTGGCGGAATCGGCGGCTTATACGGTGCCCGGCTGCTGGCTGGGAAGGGGTACGAGGTGACTCTCCTTGAGCGCCGTGACCGGCTTGGTGGCCGTATCGAAACGGTGGACATGCGTGGCTTTTCCAGCCCGGAGTCGCAGACCAGGCGGTCGTCGTTCAAGGCCGAGTTCGGCCCGATGCGATTCGAGCCTAGTATCCAACCTCGCATAGAGGGCTTGTGCACTGAGCTCGGGATCGAATTCACCGCGTTTCCGCCACCCCTGGATGCGCCTTCACCGTCCCGGCATCGCCTCGCGGAGGACGAGCACGACGACGGGGGGCAACCGCTCGGCGCGCTCCAGCTCCTCAAGCTTGGCGTCTTCCGGATGTTCGGCCAGAAAACCACCTTCGACGGCGAACAGCGCGTCGTCCTCGACGATCCGTCCTGGCTAGACCAGCTCGACGACGACATTGAGGATGGTTTTGATCATCTGCGCAGGACGGCAGCCCTTCCCGCGACGGGGACGAAGCTCCACGACACCGGTTTTTGGAATGCCCTCAGCCAGGTTCTGTCCGGAGAAGCTGTGGAGAAGATCAAAGACTTGGGCACCTTCTACCACCTCCTGCCAGAGAATCCGAACGCTGTCGAGTGGGGGATTTTCTGGCTGCGCCTGTTCAAGCTCCCACCGGGGGGGAAGCTCCATGGGATTCCCGAGGGCGTGCGGCTGCTGACCGAGCGCCTCGAAGGGGAGTTTCGCACTCGCTATCGGGACCGGGTCAAGATCTATCTTCAGCATGAGGTGGTCCGGCTGACGCCCGGCGCGAGCGGCGGAGTCGAAGTCCACGGGATCAAGCGCCGGACGGGCGCGGATGAGAGTTCACGGAAAACGCACCGCACGTTCTGCTCGCTGCCCCGAAGGCCGCGCTCAAGCCGCTCGCCGAGGCGTTTCCGGCCGAGATTCAGGCCGACTTGGACGCGGTTGTTGGATTCAGGCTCCTGAAGGCTTTTCTCTGCATGCGACGGCCCAGCTGGTGGGAGAAGCTTCCCGCTCCTCAAACGGCGGCTTGGACCGTTCCCACCCGCGAGCTGCACTATTTCGAGGACCCCAGCCAGCACAACGCGATGATGCTGCTCTACACAGACGAGCCCGCGGCCAGCTACTGGGCGCCGTATATCGAGGAACCATCCGCACATGACCGGGCACAGATCGGGGGGTCCTTGGAACTCAAGCGGGAGCTCGTGAGACTGCTGCTGCGCCGCCAGCGTGAAGCGGCGGCGAACAAGCAACTCGAATCTGGCCTGGCAGCCGGCGATAACACTGACGAGGCCCTAGGGATCCTAATAGAGGTCGTACGGGCGATCCCGGAGTTGAAAGAGGAGGAGGTCCTTGAGGCCTTCGACGATCTTCCGCAGGTTGCACTCAACTTCCTCACGAACACCAATGCCTTCGGCGCCGACCTCTGGGCTTCTGTCAGCGATTACGCGATCCGCGACTGGCTGCAGCCTCCCGACGGAGCTGGCTGCCATGCCTGGCAGCCCCGTATCCGGTCGTGGGAGGTTCGGTCTCGTCTGCGGGGGTTCCCGATCGAGTCCGCTGGCTCGTCCGCCCCATGCCTCCACATCTGTGGAGAGGCCTACTCGGACTACCAGGGCTTTATCGAAGGCGCACTACGGTCGGCCGCTGATGCCGTTGCGAGCATCACCGGTGAAGACCCGCCACGCAGCAGCTAGGACCTTCAGCCGCCGTCGCTCACAGCCATGCCCTGGTTGGAGCGCACCAAGTCCTGCTGCCGCAGTCCTTCCACCGCCACGGGGGCCTGTGTGGGTTCGCCGAGCGCCTCAGCGACGTCCTCTTCCCCGATTTCGTTGAGAAGGGTCTTCGCGTCCTCGAGCACCGTCCGAACGCGATCATGGAACTCGGGGTCCGCCTTCCTCGCGGCGAGAAGCAGGCCAATCCCCTCACGGATCTCCTCAGCAAGAGCAACGCCATCAAACCTCGCCAGGGTCTCGAGCTGGACGACGACGTCATCAGTCAGGCGGACGCTGATCGTTCGCTGCTTGCTTTGCTCCACAAATCACCTCGCACTCTCGGCGTCGGTAGCTACTGTAATCCTGAAGTCGGAGGTTACATCATTCGGCCATGGCCCCTGCACGACTAGATTGATGTTCGTGCCGCGCCTGCTAGCCGATCAACCGCCCCCGACAGCGCTCGCGTTGGACGCCTTTCGGGCGTCTGAGGTTGTCGACCGGCCCGCTACTGCATGGCGCGCGAGCAGCAGGGGTGGCCGACGACGCCGGCCTGGAATAGAGTCGGCCCCGCCAATGAAGGCGGCGGTGATCTACGAGAACGGCGGCCCGGACGTGCTGCGCTACGAGGATCTGCCGGATCCCGAGTGTCCCGACGGCTGCGTGGTGATCGACGTCGAGGCGATCAGCATCGAGGGCGGGGACCTGCTCGCCCGGGCCGGCTCGCCGCCGCCAGCCGTCCCACACGTGGTCGGCTACCTCGCGGCGGGCACCGTCGCCGAGGTCGGCGCCGGAGTCGAGGACCGCGCGGTCGGCGACCGGGTCGTGACCCTGAACATGGCGGGCTCGCACGCGTCGAAACGGGCGGTCCCCGCGATGTCCACGTGGCCGATCCCCGACGGCCTCGACGCGGCCGCGGCGGCGTCCGTCCCGGTCGCGGTCGGAACCGCGCAGGAGTGCCTGTTTACCGCCGGCAACCTCGAGGCCGGGCAGACGGCACTGATCCACGCCGGAGCCGGAGGCGTCGGGATGGCCGCGATCCAGCTCGCCAAGCAGGCCGGCGCGACCGTGATCTCGACCGCGTCCAGCGACGAGAAGCTCGAACGCCTTAAGGAGTTCGGGCTCGACCACGGGATCAACTACGCGACCGAGAACTTCTCCGAGCGGACCCGTGAGCTGACCGACGGGCGCGGCGCCGACCTGATCCTCGACTCGGTCGGCGGCCAGAACCTGGTCGACAGCATCGGCGCGCTCGCCTACCGCGGCACGCTGGTCAGCGTCGGCGTGGCGGGCCGCGCCGGCTCCGGCGTCGAGGCGAGGGACCTGTGGGCGCAGAACAACACGCTGCGCGGCGTCTTCCTCGGCGGCGCGCTGATGACCGAGTTTCCGCGCGTCCACGCGATGATCGCCGAGCTACTCAACCGGGTCGCGAGTGGAGAGTGCGCGTCGTTATCGACCGGACGTTCCCCCTCTCCAGGCGGCGGCTGCACACGCCTACATCGAGAGCCGCCAGGCGTTCGGCCGCGTGGTGCTGACGCCGTAGCCCTGCGGGCCGGTCGATCATGGATAAACGGCTGCCGCCGCGATAAGGCCCGAGACCGACCGGCGCTCGTCTACGTCTCGATGTTGAGCGGCCACTGGAACCGCTGCGGCATCTCGGGCTGGTAGTCGCGGATGAAGCCCGCGAGGCCCCGGCGCAGGTCGACCAGCGCCCGGTTGCGCTGGTCCGAGCGGCCGCCCGGGAAGAAGAGCTGCTCGCCGACGCCGCCGAACGGGATGAACGGCTGATACGGCGTCGAGAACGCGAATGTGAAGTAGAAGTTGACCGCCTGGGCGATCGCGTCGGTGTTCGGCAGGTAGCGAAGCAGCTGCCGGTGGTGATTCGAGCGCGCGGGCTCGGGATGTCCGTGCGCTGAAGGCAGTGCGGGAAGTTCGAGGCGAACGTCAGCGCCGGGTTCGAGGTGGAGTTGAGCCGCGAGACCCCGTGGATCGTGATGCCGGTAGAGCAGGCTCGTCAGCACCTTCTCGAGCGCCGCCCTGCTGTTGACCTGCGGCAGGCCCCGGATGTTCCCGCCGCTGCTCGGATCGGCGGAGCCGGCGGTCGCGATCCACGTCTGCAGGTCGGCGTCGGTAGCGACCGCGGCGTCGGAGCCGTAGCTCGTGCGGACGAAGGTCTGGACGTACGACTCGACCAGTCCCAGGCCGCCAGCAGACGCTGCACGACGGGATAGCGGTCCCAGGGCTCGTTGACGCTGAACTGCCCCTGGCGGAGCCCGAGCTGCTCGAGCGTGGTCTTCGGATCGTCGTCGAAGTAGGAGCGACCCGCGGCGTAGTCGTCGCAGAGCCCCAGGAACTCCTCCGGAGCGGCGAGCGAGGTCGGGGGCGCGATCTGCGTCCACGCGCCGAGCAGCACATCGTCGAACGGGATCGCAAACCTCGACTGCGGCGCGAGCAGCCGGTAGACCGGATGAGTCGCCGGCAGGGTGTTGAGCATCGTCATCTGCATCGCGGCGGTGACGATGTGCCAGTGATAGACGTGGCCGAGCCAGACGCCGAAGACCGTGATCGAGGTCTTGGCCGCCTGCAGGGCGTAGAGCCAGGCGCCGTTCGTCGCGTTACGCGGCGAATACACCTCCCGGACCGATCCCTGGTAGCCGGAGACGGCGATCGCCACCGGGACCAGCCGCTTCGTGCGCGGGTTTCGGGTCAGCAGCGTCACCGTTGCGGGGGTGAAGCGGGCGACGCCGTTGAACTCGCTCGGCTGCAGCCCCTCGAATCGGCGCATGTCGATCATGTAGAGGTCGCCGGCCTTGCGCGCGGCAAGGACCTCTGGCGTCCAGGCGTCGCCGAACTCGATCTTGAGGGGCCGGGCGATCTCCTGCGTGACCAGCTCCGGGACGATCAGGTTGTAGCCGTATCCGTGCGAGGCGATCATCGGCCAGAACTGCCGGGTCGCGGCGTCGGGTCGGTCAGCGACGCCGCCCAGCGGGACAGGTTCTCCCGCCCGGTCTCATAGACGTCGGTGAACGTCGTCCAGGAGATCGAAAACTGCTCCGGGCGTCGAGCGAGAACGGTCCCGGCGCCCCGCGGCGCGAAGCGGCGTCGTCGCCCGGTTGGCCGAGGCGCTGGACGAACTCCATCCGGGCGCGTTCGGGGTCCTCACGCAGCGACCTCTCAAGCGCGCGCCTGGCGTCGCGGCTCGCCGCCGCGCTCCCGCCTCCGAACAGGAACGTGTAGGCGCGGCGCGTGACGCCGTTGAGCGTGTAGAGGTGGCTGAGGCCCTGCTTGGCCTGCGTCACCTGCCTGCTGCGGATGTCCAGCCGCTCGAGCGTGTCGAGGACCCCGGGTTCGTCGAACGGGACCGCCGGCAGGTTCGGAAAGATCGATCGCAACGGCAGCTGCGGGAGCGGGCTGGAGGCGCTGCGCGCGGCCCTCAGCCGACCGGCGCGGCCGGCGGCCGCGGCCGGGCGTGACTTGGCAGCGGCGGGGGCCGGCCAAGGAAACAGCGCCGCCCCGGCGGCCAGACCGCTGCCGAGAAAACGGCGCCTGCCGATCCGCCCACGACCGTCACCGTCCCTGTCGGTCACCCCGGGGATCCTAGTCCGCTGGGCCGAGGTGACAGCTGACGTCGGGCGGGATCGAGGCTCTCGGCAGACCGTTTACGGTCTGACCCACCTCAGCTCCCGAGCGCGGTCTGCACCCGGAAACCGTCCGCCACGACCGCGACCAGGGAAGGGGGCGTGAGCACGGCGAGGCGCTCTCCCGACCTCGCTTGGCGAGCCTCGTAGTAGCCGGCCGGAGTCCAGCGATGCACTCGTCCACGGGAGAGGAGAAACGGAACACGCCGCCCGCCCGCCCCCCATCGGCGAGCACCATCGCGCCATCCGGGAGATCACCGAGGGCCGCCTCGAACGTGATCTTCGTCCCTCCGCGATCGAGCCGCTCCAGGTGGAGGCGGCGATCGATTGCCGGGGCTCGGAGCGCGCCGTGTCCGTCGGCCGCTCCCGCCCACAGCGATTTCAGCTCCTCGAATCGTGGCCGCTGGCACTCGGCGCACGGACGGTGCCCGGCCGCGAGCGCCGTGGCCTCGTCGAGAAAGAACAGCTCCGTGTATTGGCCGGGTTGCATGAGCGCGCGCCGACGCCCCTTGAACTCCAGCAGGCAGTAGATCCAACGCGGGAGGGCATGTGTCCGGAGGATCCGCCCCGCGTCGTCGTGCAGGCACCCACGGTTGCCCATCCAAGCGCCGCGCGCCGGGTCGGCGATCAAATTTCCCATTGGGTCGACCCGGTTCTGACGAGGGGCCGGCTTCACGCCGCCAGTATGGCGACGGCCGGCTGGGACCCGCCCGCAGCGGTGTGCTCGCTCGTGTACGCCATGAACCAGAGCCACGCCAGGAGCAGGACAGTCGCCAAGGTTGTCCCCAGCTCGACGTTCCACGTGCACGAGTACGACGCCGTCAGCGGGCCGGCGATTAGGGGCCAACAGACCACCCATCGCCACCTGTCACTCATCAGCCGGATCCTCCAACCGGATGAGCAGCTGCCGCAACCGTTGGGCCAAGTCCGGGCGCTCGGCCTCCAGCACCTCGATCGCGTCGCGGATCGCAGCGGCGGCGACCCGCGGGCTGGGCCCCGGGTCGCCGCCGTCTCCGTGCGTCTCCGCGGAGGTCATCGCCGCTTGCGCTTGACGTCCTCGTCGCCCGGGTCGATCCGCGAGTCGAGCTGCTCGAGCTCGACCCGGTACTCGGCCGGCGCGTCGCGGAACTTCTTCGCCCGCTCGCCCGACGCCCGCAGCGCCGCCCGCGTCCCCGCCGGCGAGGCCTCGAAGTCGAACTGCTTGCCGCGGTCGGCGATCCCGATCCGCTGCGACTCGGCCCACGAGTCCTGGTTCGCGCCGAGGTAGATGAACTCCCAGCCGAGCTTCTCGCGCTCGTGGATCAGCTTGCGGACCTTGCGGCTCGACGCCCGGCTCGAGTTCTCGAGCCCGTCGGTGAGGATCACCAGCATCGCCCGGTGGCCCTCCTTGACCCGCTCGTCCATCGCCTTGATCGTCTTGATCACGGCGTCGTTGAGCGGCGTCGCGCCGCGCGGCGCGTAGTCGCCCGGGCCGAGCGTGGCGACCTCGGCGACCGGGATGTCCTCGAACTTCTGGCGGACGACCGGGTCGTTGCCGTTCAGGTCGAACATCCCCAGCGTCGCCAGGACCTTCGTCCCGTTCGCGTCCGCGGCCAGCTTGGCGACGAACTCGTTGATCCCGCCGACGACCGCCGGCTCGTTGCCGGACATCGACCCGCTCTCGTCGACCAGCAGGCCGACGTGGAGGGTGTCCTTGGTCTTGGTCTTTGCCATGCGTCTCCCTTCGGTTCGCTGGAGAGTCGGACAGCGAGACACGAACCTGACACGGCGCAGCGCGGCGCCGTCAGCCGTCAGGCGAGCGGGACGCTCTGCTCGAAGCTGAACGCGTCGTCGGGGTCGTAGGCGCTCTTGACCTGCCTCAGGCGCTCGAGGTTGGCGCCGTAGTAGGCGTGCTCCCAGTCGGCCTGGGTGCGGTCGATGAAGTTCTGGTAGGCGAACGGCGAGACGTGGGGGCCCATCGCCTCGGCGAAGGAGTCGAGCCAGTCGAGGTTGTCGCGCACCGTGGGCTCGTCGTCGTCGGCGCTCCAGGTCACCTCGCTGACCAGCAGCGCGAAGTCGTCGCGGTGAACGAAGGCGGTGGCATCGGCCGCGACGCGGTTGATCGCCCCGCCCGAGGCGAAGATCGCGATCCCGCCGCCGTCGGAGTTGCGGCTGCCGGGCAGGCGCTCGATCTGCTCGAGCATCGTCGCGATCCCGTCGCCGGTCAGCGGGCGGTCGAGGTAGCTCGACTTCGTGCCCCAGAACTCGCGCGGGACCGTGTGGTACAGGTAGCTCTTCGCCTGCCAGAAGGTGAGCTCCTCGATCGTGCTCTTGTCCGGCTTGGCGGCGCTCAGCGCGGGGTCGAGCAGCTCGAGCAGCTCGGCCTTCGCCCCGAAGTACTGGCCCAGGACGCTGAAGGCGGGCGGGCCGCTGCCACCGGTGGCCGGGTCGCCGGCGCGGCCGGCGCCGAGGCGGGCCGAGAGCTCGTCGGGGGCGTCGGCGAACAGCTCCAGCAGGTCGGCGATCACGGCCTCGGCGTCCTTCCACGGCCACGAGATCTCGTACAGGGTCACGTCGCTGATCGGGTGGGTTCGAAAGCGAAAGCGAGTGCTGATCGCGAAGTTGCCGCCGCCGGCGCCGCGCAGGCCCCAGAACAGGTCGGGGTTCTGATCGTCGCTCGTGCTCAGCGACTCGCCGTCGGCGTCGATCAGCTCGGCGCCCAGCAGCGAGTCGCAGGTCAGCCCGAGCTTTCGCGAGCTGAAGCCGATCCCGCCCCCGAGCACGAGGCCGCCGATCGCCACGGTCGGACAGCGCCCGGCCGAGATCGCCACCCCGTGCGGCTGCATGGCGCTGTAGACGTCGGTGTTGCGCGCCCCCGGCTCGACCGTCATCGTCCCCTCGGCGTCGTCGAAGCTGATCTTCCGCATCCGCCCCAGGTCGATCACCAATCCCTCGCCGGCGCAGTAGCCGGCGTAGTTGTGGCCGCCCGAGCGCACCGCGATCGGCAGCTCGCCGTCGCGCGCCCAGCGAACCGACGCCGCGACGTCGTCGGCATCCGCGCACACCGCGACCCCGGCGGCGCGGATGTCCTCGTAGCGGCGGTTCAGCGGCAGCGCCGTCCCGGCATAGGCGCGCTGGCCCGGACGCACGACCGATCCCCTCAGCTGCGAGGCCAGGCCGTCCCAGTCGGGGTCGCCCGACCCGCCGCCACACCCGGCCAGCCAGCCGAGCTGCGACGCGAGGCCGACCGACAGCACGCCGCCGCCCGCGCGATGCAGGAACTGGCGGCGGGAGAGGTCCGTCATCGGCGCATTATCGAGCGGTTGGCGGACGCGGCCCCGGATCCCGGGCCGGGCGCGTTTCCCGGATACGATCGGCCGATCGTCGGGCCCGACCGCCAGCCGCGTCAGTTGACCGACCTCTCCCGGCGGGAGTTGATCCAAACCGGGCTGCTCGCCTCCGGCGCCCTGTGGCTGCCGTTCACGCCAAGGGCCCGCGCCGCGCTGTTGCACGAGCGCGCCCCGCACGCGAGGGTTCGAACCCGGGCGCTGCGCGAGCTGCGGCGCCGCCTGCGCGGCCCGCTGCTGCTGCCCGGCGATCACGCCTACGCCGCGGCGAGCGAGCCCGCGAACGCGCAGTTTGATCGCGTCAAGCCGCTGGCGGTGGCGCGCTGTGCGAACGAGCGCGACATCGCCACCTGCATCGACTGGGCTCGCGAACACGACGTCCAGCCCGTCGCCCGAGGAAGCGGGCACAGCTACGGCGGGTTTTCGACGACCAGCGGCCTGGTGGTCGACCTCAGCCGGCTCAACCGGGTCGTCGTCGACCCTCGCGACGGCACGGCGATCGTCGGCGGCGCCGCCAGCAACCGGGACGTGTTCAAGGCAACGCACGGCGGTGAGTTCGTGCTCCCGGCCGGAACCTGCCCGTCGGTGTGCGTCGGCGGCCTGGTGCTCGGTGGGGGGATCGGCTACAACACCCGCTGGGCGGGGCTGACGAGCGATCACCTGATCGGATCGACGCTGATCACGGCCGACGCGAAGCGGCTCGAGCTCAGCCGCTCCGGCCATCGCGACCTGTTCTGGGCCTGTCGCGGTGGCGCCGGCGGCAGCTTCGGGATCAACTCGTCGTTCTCCTTCCGGCTCGCGAAGATCCCGCGCAAGAAGGTCGCGTTCTACCGCTTCAACTGGCGCGGAGCCGACGCCGCCTCCGCCGTCCTCGCGGCCTTCGACCGGATGCTCGAGCGGGCGCCGAGCGAGCTCAACGCGATCGCCTTCGCCCAGGCCGAGCCGATCGGCGCGGGGGGACCGCGCAAGGCGATCAGCGTCTACTCGCGCGGGCAGTACCTCGGACCGCTGCACGAGCTGCGCGAGCTGGTCGCTCCGCTGCTGGCGGCGGCGACGCCGACCGCGACCAAGCTCACGACGATGCCCTACTGGGACATGCAGCGCATCTTCTCCTCGGAGGAGGAGGTGCGGCATTCGTGGGGCGACATCTCGCGCTACTCCAAGGCGCCGCTCCCCGACGCGGTCTACGCAAAGCTGGTCGATCTGCTGGCCGACTGCCCGAGTCGCACCAAGGCTTCGACCGGATCGATGTGGTCGCTCGGCTGGGTCGGCGGCGACGTCGTCGACCGGATCGGCCGGCGCGAGACCGCCTACGTGCACCGAGACGTGATGACGCTGCTGCGGGCCACCTCGACCTGGGCCGCCGACGCACCCGCCTCGGTCGGACGGGACCTGCTCGCCTGGACCAAGCAGATGATCGAGATCGTCGCCCCGCACACCCCGCCCGAGAGCTACCAGAACTTCCCCAGCCACGAGATCCGCGACTGGAAGCGCCAGTACTACGGGGAGAACTACCGGCGCCTGGCGGCGGTCAAGCGCCGCTACGACCCCGACGACCTCTTCCACAACGCCCAGAGCATCCGTCCGTAGACCGGAGAGGGCTATGACTACCCTCTCGCGCGGCAGGAATCGACTTAGGGAGGGACCCCTTGCATCAGGACACGCTCACTTCGGCACGCCCGCGCGTGCGGATCGCGATCGCCACCGCGCTGCGCCACGGCGGCCTTTGCCGCCCCCGCCGGCGCCGCGACCGACCAGCCCGTCAAGGGCCCGAAGGGCGATGCCTTCTACACGCCACCGAAGAAGCTCCCGCCGGGCCCCGGCGAGATGATCTGGCAGCGCA
>CAVRKA010000001.1:0-326019 GCA_963722175.1 uncultured Solirubrobacterales bacterium | reverse complement strand
CTGGCGCCGGACCCCGTTAACGTGGAGGTCGAGGCGCTCGGCCAACTCCTCGGTGCTGGTCTCGCGCTTGAGCTCGCCCAGTAACTCGAACAACCTGGCCCGGGTCGGCTGGCCGAGCACGTCTCCGGCCGACGAGGTCGGGATCTCCATGCCGCGGAGTTTTACACAGGCTCTCTGTGTAAAGCAAGGTTGCCTGCTAGTTTGACCACTCCAGCTGTGTAAATCCCCGAAACCGCAGGAGGCGTCGATGACCTACGTGATTGCCGAACCGTGCATCGGAACCAAGGACAACTCCTGTGTCGAGGTCTGCCCGGTCGACTGCATCCACCCCACCCCAGACGAAGCCGGCTACGACGCCGTCGAGACGCTGCTCATCGATCCCGATGAGTGCATCGACTGCGACGCCTGTGTCGAGGCCTGTCCGGTCGACGCCATCTTTGCCGGGGATGAGCTCCCAGCTGAGTGGGCCGGTTACGCCAAGGTCAACGCCGACTATTACGCGACGGGTCTTAGCGCAACCTAGGCGGCCGGGCCGAGGCTGCCGGGCCGGGCCGGCCGTCGTGTACTGCGCCTCGGGTCGGTCCCGCCCGTCGGCGCCGCTACCGCCGGACCAGGGGCGATGTCGCCGGGCAGCCTCGGGACGCGCTTGGTGCCAGCCGTTCGCTGACCGCCCCGCCCTTCGCCGCGAGGCGGTCAGCTCAGCATTAACGCGCGGGCCAACTCGTGATTCCTGGCTGGGCTACCCGCCTTCTCGGCCTCTCCGGTCGTTCGGTCTTCGATGTCTCTCCCCCAATCGGGGGATCGACCTTCTTGTCCCGTTTCATCGTTGGGCTGTCGTTGGTCGGTCATCGCCGTCCTCCTTTCTTTGCCTTGGTGTATTTCGGCTTAGCTACCAGGCTGGGCGGCGCGCCATCACGCCGGCGACGAACGGACAGACGCCGACGGGTGTCTTGCCTTGCCCCCGGACTCAGCCAGCGCGTGCCTGACCAGTTGATGAGCCAATCCCTGGCCTCGATAGGCCGGATCAACGGCGGTGTGGACGAAGAGCATTCGTTGTCCCGTCGCGATAGGTGACAATGCCGGCCAGCTGTCCGTCGGCGAAGACCTCGTAGCGGTGCTCTGTTGGGTTGTGTTCGACGTCAACGATCATCGTGGTGTCGCTCCCGCCGATCGCGGTTCCGGAGAAGTCCTGCGGCAAGCGCGGCCCGCTGGGGGCAGAAGCGGTGAGCGCGGCCGAAAGGTCATGCAGGCCGGCTGCGATTCGCATTCCTCCTGTTCGTAGCTAATTGCGCTGCCCGAGCGTCGGCCGGCGCTTCGGCCCTGGCCCCCATGGTCGGCTCAAACACAACGCGGTGCGACCGCGGCGGTCAAGGCATCAATCTCAGCGCTGGTGTCGGCAAGCGAAGCTTCTGAGCGCGATCAGCCGTTCCCGCTTACCGCCAGTCTCGGTCTGCTGCTCGGCCATCAGGCTCCCCGCTGATCGGAAATGCGATCAGCGATCGGGCGAGCAGAAACGACTTGGACGCGCCGCGGGCCCGGTGGAGAGTTGAGCGTCACCAGCGATCCGATCCGCCGCCCCAGCAAGGCCTGGCCGACGGCCGAGCCGACGGTGACCACGCTGGAATCGGTTTCGTGCTCGGAGTCCACCAACCGATACTCAGACGGTTCGCCGCTGACCGCGTCGACGACGCCGATCACGGTCCCCGGCCCGATCGAGTCGCCGCTGCAAGCGCAGAATCTTCCGCCCGCTCGAGCAAAGCCTCGAGCTGGTTGATCTCGACCCCAAGTTGCAGGACGCGTCGCTGAAGCGCTGCCAGCTCCTCGTCCGAGGCCAGGCGCTGATCTGTTTCGATCTCACGGCAGCGCCAGGCGCTGTCAGCGAGCTCACGGTGCAGGGCCAGCAGCCGCTGGCTGAGGACAGTCTGCCGTGTCCGGTCAGGATTTGACTTGACTGGCCGCGGCACTGGCCACGCCGGCGCCCGCCTCGCGACCGCCGCCGACGGCTGGCCCGCGGCCGCCTGTCAGGGTCGGTTGTGTCGTGTTCATCCATGCCTCAATGATCCGCCGTGACCGCTCGCCGTTCTATGGGGCTAGACACCCATCTCCGCAGAAGCGCAGATCGCGACCTACATAGCCGAACCCATGGCTTCGCACGCCGGTGCCAGCGATCATCGGCACCGAGATGAACGCAACGGCTACACGAGATGAACTGCGCCGCCACCTTGAGCACGCCGAACGGTGGGACTCAAGCGCCGGCGACGACCCGCTGTTTCGCCACTGCAGCGACCTGCTGTTGGCCGCCCGCGGCCTTGAGGCGGCCGCCTCGGCCGCGGGCGCGGACGGGCTCAATCCAGCCGTCCTTGGCTGCTTCGGCGCCGCTCTCGATTCGCTCGGGACAGTCTGCCTGCTGCTCGACCGCGCCCGCGGTCGTATGCACGGGGCAGCGACAGCGAAGACGGCCAGCCCGACCCGGCCCGTCTTCTGTTTGCCATCAACCAGAACCTGCGCTTTGCCGCTGATGCTGCCGAACTCGGACGAAAGGTTCTTGCCGGCGCAGACGGAGTCACACGGCCGAGGTCCGGTCTCCCGCTGTCACCGAGGTCCCGTTGCCGCCGACGGTGCCCGCTACCGAGTGAAAGCTGGTTTGGTAGTGGGAGTGTCCGCGCACCGTCCCCAAAATCTGGCCCAGCTCTCGCTGCTTCAACGCGCCGCGTTGGCCAACGCTGCCGTGCTCGTCCTGGCCTTCGGGCTGCTCGCGCTGAGCCCGGTGACCATCAGCGCCCCGATCCGCCTTGGCGAATTGGCCATTCTCGGCGCCGGACTGGGGGCGATGTTGGTCATCAATCTGATCCTGGTCCGCCGGGCTCTGGCCCCGCTTGAGGACTTGGCCGAGGAGACGAAGGCAGTCGACCTTCGCGATCCTGAGCCTCAGTTCGAACCCCGACGGCCGAAAGCGCCGAGCTCGTCGCCTTCACCGGCGCCCTCAACGCCATGGTCGACCCACTTGCCGACGAACGACGCATCGGCGCCCGCGCTGCCTTGAGCGCCCAGGAGGGCGAACGCCTGCGAATCGCCCGCGCACTGCACGACGAGGCCGGCCAGACCCTGACCGCTGTGGCGCTGGAAATCGAAAGAGCTGCGAGCGAAGCCCAGCCGAAGGACCAGCCCCGCCTCGTGGCGTTGGCGGCCGAGCTCCATTCAACCCTCGACGAGATCCGTCGCATCAGCCGCGAACTTCGCCCGGAGGCGCTCGACGATCTGGGCCTGATCAACGCCCTGATCGCGCTCTGCACTCGTAGCTCGCGTCAAGGCGGGCTTGAGATCGAGCGCGACTTGACCATCGAGCTGCCACCGCTGTCCCCGGAGCTCGAGTTGGTTATCTATCGCGTCGCTCAGGAAGCGCTGACCAACGTTCTGCGACACGCGGAGGCTTCTCACGGCCTGGTCTCGCTGCGCGCTCCGGCCCGATGGTCGAGCTGGCAGTCCAAGACGACGGACGAGGGCTACCGCAGGACCTGACGGGCCAGACAGTAGGCATCGAGGGGATGCGCGAGCGGGCGTTGCTTGCCCGTGGAACTCTAAAACTGACCTCGAACCCCGGAGCTCGGGACCACGGTCACCTTGCGAGTGCCGGTCGAAGAACGCTGATGCCGGTTCCCCTTCGCACCCGCATCCTGCTGGCCGACGACCATCAGCTGGTTCGTAGCGGTCTGAAGATGGTCCTTGAGTCCCAACCCGACCTCACCGTCGTCGCCGAGGCCGGCGACGGCGCCGAGGCGCTGGAGGTCGGCCTGCGGACTGAGATCGATCTTGCCGTCCTCGATGTCTCGATGCCGCTGTTGACCGGCCTGCAGGTGGCGCGTGAATTTCACCGCCGCAAGCCCGAGATCCGCACCCTGATGCTCTCGGTCCACGACAACGAGCAGTACTTCTTCGAGGCCTTGAAAGCCGGGGCCTCCGGCTACGTGCTCAAGTCGGCGGCCAACCGCGATCTGATCGAGGCGTGTCGAGCCACGATGCGCGGGGGAGCCGTCCATCTACCCACCCGCGGCCTCGGCCCTGATCAAGGACTTCCTCGAGCGGGCCAGCCGCGGCGAGGAGATCCCGGCCGATCCGCTCACCCCGCGCGAGCTCGAGGTGACGAAGCTGATCTCCGAGGGCCTGACCGCCGAGGAGATCGCCGCCACGCTGGTCATCTCCAAGAAGACCGTCGATCGCCACCGAGCCAACATTCTGGAGAAGCTCGGAATGCGAAACCGGGTCGAGCTGACCCGCTACGCAATCAAGCGCGGGCTGGTCGAGCCCTAGAAGACCCGGGCCAAGCCCTCGTTGGCACGTGGCAGCGACCCCGGGCGATAGACGACTGGACTTCATACCGAGCAACCGCATTTCGGCCACCAGCCCGCGGATACGCGGGGCCGTGGCTACTGCGTCTGACAGGGCCAGAAACCAGACGCAGTCGACATAGCCGGCGTCCCGGTCGTGCCCGTCGCATCCACCGATGCGGTACAGGGTCGCCTGATTGGAATCGAGCTCAGTCGCCATCTTCTCGAGCCAGTCGTCGAGCTCATCGACCCGAGCGGCCGGACTGGCACAGACGATCAGGACGCTGGCTTCGACCACGCCTCGCTCGCTTCCACTGCCTTGATCGCGAGCCTGCGGCGTCGGCCGCGCGGCAGGACGACTTCGACCACGTCACCTGGACGCCTTCCCATCAGTGCCCTTCCCATCGGTGAGCCGGCCGAGGCGACGCCGAGCGTCAAGGGCTCGTGTCCGCCAGTCAGGCGGTAGCGATGGCGTCGCCGTGAATCGCGGTCGATGACGTGAACGGTGCTGCCAAGCGCGGCGATACCACTCTCGAGCGCAGCCTCGTCGACGACGAGTGCCGTCTCGAGCAGCATTGCGATATGGGCGATGCCGGCCGCCAACACCGCCTCCTCTTCCTTGATCTGCAGGTAGTCGTCGTTGGCGTCTGGTGGCCCGAAGCTGCGGGCATCGCGGAGGCGCTCGGTGAACTCAGCCTCAAGTCGGTGCCGCAGGCGATCGAGCTCGGCCCTGAGGGCCCGCTCATGACCGGCGGTGATGATCGGGCGGCCAGCCGCGGCGGCTGTGGCCAGGGCGCGGTCAGCAGCGGGAGGGGCAGTGACTGTATCGGTAGCGGCTTGGATTGGCATGTCAACCAGTGTCCGCGCAAAAGACCGGGCCGTCGATGGGTGCTGGTGCCCATCTCTGCCGAGGATCGCGGGGGGCGGGGCATCAGCCCGACGCCCGGGAGATGGTTGTCAAGCCCCATTGCCCGGAGCCGTCGCTGGAGTCATCCTCGAAACATGAGCACAGCAGCAACAAAGCCCGACGCGGGCTCAGCGCGGGCGTCCGAATCGTCTCGACGGCGACGGGTCAAGGTCGTCGGCTACGACGGCTCTGTTAGCGGCCGCGATGTCGTTGAGGCGGCAGTCAGACGGGCCGGTCCCAATGATCGGCTCATCATCGTGCACGCGCTCGAGGCCCGAAGCGACTCGACTGTTCCTTTGGCCTCGCGCTATCGGCAGACATGGGAAGCGATGCTCGCCGCCCTCGGTCCTGAAGTCCTGGGCGGAACGGACTACGAGCTGCGCGTGGTGGAGGGACCGCCAGCTCAGACGCTGATCAACCTCGCCAATCGGTGCGGAGCGGTGGCGATCATCATCGGCACCGGTCGACCGCCATCACGGTTCGGCCAGCGGACCGTTCGCTCCGAACTTGAAGTCGGACCGGTGCCGGTGGTTGCGCTGGTCGGGAGGAGCGAAGCCGAGCCCACTGACGCGATCCATCGCCATGGGCTCGACTCGTTTCCCGCCAGCGATCCGCCCTCGTCGTGGGGCGGACCGCCTCGGCCGATTTGGTAACGCCCCAGTCACATCGGGCGCCGGTCAACACCGGGTCAACACAAGGTCAGGAAATAACCGCAAATCGGATTTCTCGTCGGATACACGAAAACCGGCGATTAGCAGGGATTTCGTCGATCAGCCGCAGAGGGCCGAAGCCCGCGGCGCACAATCATGATCCGCGTGTCGGGGGTTCGAGTCCCTCCTCCGGAATCTAGGAAAGCCCTGCAAAGCAGCGGCCGCTCGGCGACCCGTCCTACGTCACGACCCTGTACTTGAGGTGGGTGACGCCGGGTGCCTCGACGGCCCGGACCTGCTCGAGCTGTACGTCCGCGGTCCCGAGGTTGTCGAGGAGGCGAGCACCGTCGCCGAGCAGCACCGGGACGACGTGGAGCTCGAGCTCGTCGAGCAGACCCGCTGCCAGGTACTGCCGACCGACGTCGGCGCCGCCCCAGAGCATCACGTCCTTGCCGCCGGCGGCCTCCTTGGCCTGTTCGAGCGCGGACTCGATTCCGTCGGTGACGAAGTGGAACGTGGTCCCTCCCTCCATCTCGACCGGATCACGCGCGTAATGGGTGAGGATGAACACGGGGTAGTGATACGGAGGGTCGTCGCCCCACCAGCCCATCCACTGCTCGTCGCCCCAGGGACCACCGCCGATCGGCCCGAACATGTTTCGGCCCATCACGCCGGCCCCGACGTTCTCGCGCGATTCCTCGACGATCCGGGTGCTCTCGTTCACCTCGCCGTCCTGCCTGTCGTGGGCTTCGCGCCAGGCGGCCAGCGCAACCACCCAGTCGTGAAGCCGCTCGCCGCCCTCGCCGAGCGGGTTCTCCTCGCTCTGGTTCGGGCCGGCGACGAAACCGTCCAGGGAGATCGAGATATGACACCTGAGCTTGCTCATCGTTCCTCCTCGTAGGCGGCCGCTTCGCCGTCGGTTCGCAATGCCTTCATGACCGGTCGGCGCCGGGAAACTAATCGCGGCTCATTGACCCCGCTCAGGCGGGGTCTTGTTGTCGGCGGATCACCCCCGTCAGTCCGCGACCCAGCTCGGGTGTATCCCGGGCTTGGCAATCTGTCGGCTTGTCTGGCCGGTGAGCTCACTGATCACGATCGCGGGCCCGTTCGGCTCCCGCGACGAGCCGTCCTCGCCGAAGTTGTCAAACCGCGTGAAGTGGACGTAGGCGATCTTGCTCCCGTCCGGCGAGAACGTGGGGTCGCGCTCCGGAAGGTCGTCATCCGTGATCTGCTGCGCGGCGGAGCCGTCGGCGTCAGCCAGGAAGATCTCGGCGTCGCGCTCGAACACGATCTGCTTCCCGTCGGGTGAGTACTTCGCGTCGAAGCTGAGCTCCGCGGTGATCTCCTTGGGATCGCCGCCGTTCGCGGGCGCCGTGTAGAGGCCGGTCAGATATTTGTCGTTACGACAGAACTCGGATCCGTTGCAGGTGGCGCTGATGATCAGCCGCTTGCCGTTGGGCGAGTAGCTCGGCTGCTCGAAGTTGGCCTTCTTGCCGCCAAGGTGGACGTCCTCGCGAGCGAGAAGTCGCTTCTCCTTCCCCCCGCGCACGCCGACGGCCCAGATATCGCCGTCGCGGCCGAAGACGATTCGCTTGCAGGAGGGGCTGAAGGCGGGCTCGTCGGCGTCATCCGTGCCCAAGGTCAGCCGCTCCTTGTTCTTGCCGTCCGCATCCATCACGAAGACGTTGTACTTGCGGGGCTTCTTGGTGGAGAAGTTGACGTAGGCGAGTCGCGTCCTGCCGCCGTTGGTGCAGGCGGTGAGCTCCTCGGCGTCGCCCTTGATCTCGTGCTCTCCCTTGCCGCTCGGCTTGACCGAGAACGGGCTGAACATGCTCCCGTCTCCCTCCAAGGGGTCGTACGAGCCCCCGTTGAAGAAGATCGTCGACCCCTTCGCAAGGCGCTTGGCGCGGACGCGGCCATCAACACCGAGACGCCTACCAGAAGCGCAACCGCGAGAGCTCGGCGGTTCGTGAACGTTCGGCCGTTGTGATGGGCTTGAACACGATCGCGGGACCATAACCTCACTCGCCGCCGCGAAGCGCCCAGGCGAAGACACGGTTGAACAGCTCCGCCTGCTCCTGTGCGTCGTCCGCCGCGTGGTGCGTGTGCGGTCTCGTCGGTAGGAGGTCTGGCGGCATCGATTGCTGAGACGCTCGGTCGAACGTCGTCAGGGCCCGCGCCAGGTAGAGGGTCCGGATGTCCAGGCAGGACGAGTGGCCGAAAGGCGATTCGCCGGTGAAGCGGATGAAGTACCAGTTGAGAAACGACCAGTCGAACGAGAGCGGGTACAGGACCAGGACCGGCCGTCCCCCGTCCGCGTGCGAGGCGATCCAGTCGGCGGCCTCGCGCATCGCTTCTTCCGGCTCCCGCCCGCTGACCGATAGGGCTTCGCGATCGAGGCCGTTGACGTCGAGCGCTTCCTGTTTGAAGTTCTCCGAGATCGGCTTCAGCTCGACGTAGAACGTCGTCTCCCAGCCCGGCTCGTACGCCTCGAGCGTCGTGCCGTCGAAACGGCTCGCGAGGCTGAACGCGAACGAGAGCATCGAGTACTCGCCGGGGATCGGCCCGTCGGTTTCGATGTCGGCGGAGACGTAGAGATCTGGAAGCGCCTCGGACACGGCGCTCAGGGTTCGAGGGACTCGAGATAGGCGCGGATCTCCGGCATCCCCACCATCCGCGCCTTGAAGTACTCGTTGACCTCGTCGCTGACCGCGTGGATGGCGTTGTCGACCACTTCGGCGCGGCTCGCCGGGTCCCCGCCGCCGTCGAGGACCTCCTTGACCTCCTGCAGGTGCTGAAGGATCGTCGACCCCCGCTCGTCGCCCTCGAGTGCAGCGGAGGCACCGGCGATCAGCGCGTCGGTTTGGCTGCGCAACGTCTCGGGCGAGATCTCCGAACCGGCGCCTCCGGCCTCGTCGACGCTGCGGATCAGCGCCGCGACCTGGTACAGCGCCGTCGCCTTCTCGTCGAAGAGCTCCCGCAGGTAGGCGGCCTCCTCGTAACGGCCGGTGAGGCGAAAGAGGTTGTACATGCGCTTGGCCGCCTTGCCGTAGTTCGGCTTCTCGACGGTGTACTCGTAGATCTGGCGCTCGAGCTGCTCCGCGTAGTCGTCGACGGCATCAGGCAGCACCTGCCGGGCCAGCTTGGCGAACAGCGGCAACGAGTCGGCGTCGAGGTAGACCTCCTGGAAGTAGGTGTCCAGGTACTCGTCGAGCGGGGTGATCGTCCCGTCCGGCGCCTCCCAGGTCGCGTCCAGCATGTTGCTCGCGTTCGCCAGGGTGCCGCGGATCGGATCGGCCACGACCCAGTCGAGCTTGCACCAGCCGGGCTCCGCGGCGGCCTCGTTCCAGGAGAGCTCCCAGGGTGCGCCGCCGGGCAGCGTGCCCGTGATCCTGGCGTCGCGCACCTCGTCCAGCGTCCAGGTGATCGAGGAGCCGGCGCTGATCGTCTCGTCGCCGCGCACCACGTCCGCCGGGTAGCTGCCGAGCCTCGCCTGCATGAAGCGCTGGGTGGGGCCGGTGGCGGTGGCGAGCACCTTCTCCCGCATCACGTCAGCCAGGATCCGGCACGCGTCTTCGCGGGTCGGGGCGTGGATGTGGACGCGCTCGAAGTAGTCGCAGTCACCCGGGTACGTCTGGATCTTCGACTGCGCCGCCGAGCCCGACAGGGCCAGCGCCGTCTCGACCTGCCCCTCCCGATCCTCGAGCCCGACGATCTCACCGATAGCCCGGAACCGATCGAGCTCCGTGGGGCTGAAATCCATCATCGCCACGCGATGTCCGTACACCCCGGTGGAGACCTGAACCTCGACGTCGTCGGCCTCCCCCTGCTGCGCGGCCATCGTGGTCAGCCACTGGAGCGCCTCCGCCTCGTCCATCTCGACCCCGAGCTCGGCGGCGGACCTGAGGATGTTGTCGAGCGCCTCCTGAGCGCCGGCGTCTGTCATCTCAGACAGCGATATAGCACCGAAGCGCTGCGGGCACCTTCGCGAATTGGTTACGGCGCTCGCATGATTGACTACAAGGTCAGGTGTCAGACGACGGGGGCGAGCAAAGCTGCACGACGCGCCGCGCCGGCGTGCTGGCGGTGGCCTCGGCCCTGGTCCTCCTGGCGCTCTTGCCGGCCGGCTGCGGCTTCGGCGGCGACGACGAGACCGACGCCGCATCCGCGCCCGCGAAGGGCGAGCCGATGGACCTCGACGTGCTCGTCTACAACGTCGAGTACGGCGGCGGGCCGGAGACCGACAGGGTGATCCGCCGCCTCGACGCCGACGTGGTCGGAGTGCTCGAGTCATACGAGCGCCTTCCCGAGATCGCCCGGCGGACCGGGTACCCCTACTACAACACCTCGCTGCAGCTGCTCTCGAAGTACCCGATCCTCGAGCCGTCGGACGGCGACGGCCTGTACGCGATGCTCGAGGTCGAGCCCGGCTTCGTGATCCCGTTCTTCAACGTGCACCTCGACTATGTCCGGTGGGGTCCGCGCTCCCTGCGCAACGGCGCCACGGTCGCGTCGGTGATCAAGAGCGAGGACCGGGTCCGCACATCGGCCATGGAGCGGCCGATCGAGGCGATGACCCAGCTGCTCGATGACGGCTACCCGCTCTTCCTCACCGGCGACTTCAACGAGCCGTCGAGCCTCGACTACACCCAGGAGACCGTCGGCACGCGCGACGGGATCACCGAGGCGGTGCCATGGCCGGTGAGTGAGGAGCTGCTCGATCTCGGGTTCCGCGACAGCTACAGGGAGGTCCATCCCGACCCGGTCGAGGATCCTGGCGTCACCCACCGGTCGGGCGAGCGGATCGACCTCGTCTACGCGGCGGGCCCGTCGACCACCCTCGACAGCAAGCTCGTCGGCGAGCCCGGCGCCGAGGACGTGGAGATCGAGGCGGCGCCGTGGACGTCCGACCATTTCGCGGTGCTGTCGAGCTTCGAGGTGACGCCCGTCGCGATGCCGACGCTGATTGCCGTCGATGCCGCGCTTCGGGACGTCGGCGACGAGATCGCGATCACGCACAACGCGCCGGAGCCCGGCGAGATCGTGATCGTGCCGGAGGGCGGCGATCCCGCCGAGGCCGTCGACACCCTGGCAGCCACGGGCGAACGCGGAACGGCGCCGCTCGACACGTCCGGCTGGGACCCCGGTGCCTACGACGCGGTCTTGACCGCAGACGACGCCGAGCTTGCCCGCGTCTCGTTCTACCTGCGCGACCCACAGGCCGGGCTCGAGCTGTCTGCCGACCGGCGAAGCTACGAGGCCGGCGAGCCGGTTGAGGTCGCCTGGGCCCAGGCGCCCGCCAACCGCTGGGACTGGCTGGGGGTCTACAAGGCCTCCGCGTCGGATCCCGCCGACGACGACTACCTGATCTGGGCATACACCGGAGGACATGCGGCGGGCACCGTCCCGCCGACCACAGATGGCGCGGCCGAGCTCGGCCCGGACAGCCAGGGCGCGTCGTGGCCGCTGCCAGAGGGCGACTACGTCGTCCACTACCTGCTCGCCGACCAGTACGAGTCCGCCGGCAGCGCCGAGTTCAGCGTTCGCGCCGGCGGACGGTAGGCGAGCTCACGCCTGCGTCGTAGACGGGTGTCCGATTGCCTTTGCTCGCGCCTGAGCCCATAATCCTCCGGGCACGCGACTGGGGGGCATCGCGGACGTAGGGATCGCGTCCGGACCGCGGTCGTGCCGAGTGACAAGGAAGTGAGGCGGGGTGCGCGCACGAAGCGACGGGCTGGTCAGGGGCGACGGGCATAGGCGGAGGCCGTGGCCCGGCCGACGGGCCGGATTCGGCGCGGCGCTCACCGCCGCGGTGGTCGCGGCGCTCACCGCATCCGGCCCGGCGTCGGCTGCCCTCGCGGTGCCCGGGACGCCAAGGAGCCTGGTCGCGGCGCCGGGCAACGGCGTCGTCAAGCTCACCTGGGCAGCAAGCAGGCGCGAGCCCGCGGGCTACGACGTCTGGCGGCTCAGCGGCGAGGGGACGTGGGCCAGGATCGCCACCTCGTTGTCCACGCGGACCTACCGCGACCGAGGGGTGACGAACGGGGTCGGGTACACCTACGGGATCAGGGCGTTCAACGACCAGGGCGTAAGCGCGTCCTCGAGGCTCGTGTCGGTCGTTCCCCTTGCGCCCCCCGCGCCCCCACCCCGCTGCGGGGCGAGCAGCTCCGCGTATCAGCGCCTGATCTCGAGCACGCCCGGCCTCGCGGCCTACTGGCGCCTGGGCGACCTCGCCGGCACCTCCGCCTGCGACGTGACGGGCCGTAACGACGGCTCCTACATGGGCGGGTTCGCGCTCGGATCGACCGCCGGCTTGGCGGGCGACGCGGACGCCGCCGCCGACTTCGACGGCTCCACCGGCTACGTCAGCGTCCCGGACAGCGCTTCGCTGGCGCTGGGAGACTCCTTCAGCGTCGAGGCCTGGGTCAGGCGAGCGTCGCTCGGCGGCGGCGCCAACCAGGTGGTCGCCTCCAAGCAGACCGGCTCGTGGGTCCTCATGTTCGATCCGAAGGATCGACTCGTGCTGCGCCGATCCAACGTCGCCGATGTGGCGACTTCCAGCGCCGCCGTCGCGGACACAACCAGCTGGCACCACGTGGTCGCAACGAAGGCCGCTGGAAGCGTCCACCTCTACATCGACGGGGCGGATGTGACTGGGCCGGTGAGCGACGAGACGATGGTCGACAACACGAGATCGCTCCTCATCGGCCAGAGCTCCGGGACCGCCTTCTTCCGCGGAGCCATCGACGAAGTCGCTGTGTACGCGGGCGCTCTGACGCCGTCCCAGGTGACGGACCACTACGGCGCGGGCTCCGACCCCGTGATCGCCGCCGCGGGAGACATCGCATGCTCTCCCGCGGAGGCGGCGTTCAACGACGGCCTCGGCACCGCCACCGCCTGTCGCCAGCGGTACACCTCCGACCTGCTCTCCAACGCGAACCTCTCGGCTGTGCTTCCCCTGGGCGATGCCCAGCATTGGACAGGCACGCTTACGGAGTTCTCGGACTCCTACGACGCGAGCTGGGGTCGCTTGAAGGCGATCACCCATCCGGTCGCCGGCAATCACGAGTACGAGTCGCCGGGCGCTGCGGGTTACTTCGACTACTTCAACGGCAGCGGCGCCTTCGCCGGCCCAGCGGGCGACCGTGACAAGGGCTACTACAGCTATGACGTGGGGGGCTGGCACATGATCGCCCTGAACTCGGAGTGCGCCTTCGTCGGCGGCTGCGGATCCGGCTCTCCCCAGGAGGAGTGGCTGAGGGCGGATCTGGCCGCCCACCAGACCCCCTGCACGTTGGCCTACTGGCACCGGCCGCTTTTCAGCTCCGGCTGGACCGGCGCCGCGTCCGAGATGCAGCAGGTCTGGCAGGACCTATACGACGCGGATGTGGAGATCGTGCTCAACGCCCACTCGCACAATTACGAGCGATTCGCCCCCCAGACGCCCACCGGCGAGGTCGATGCCTCCAGCGGGATCCGCCAGTTCATCGTCGGCACAGGAGGACAGGCGCACCACACCCTTCGGATGATCCAGCGCAACAGCGTCTCGGTGAACAGGAACACCTTCGGGGTCCTGAAGCTGGCTCTCCACCAAGGCGCCTACGACTGGGAGTTCGTTCCCGAGGCGGGGGGCCGTTTCACCGATTCCGGCAGCGCCGGCTGCCATTAGCGGCTCTCGGGTCGCACGCCCCCGGGATAGTGAAATGCTGTCGAGCGTCAGCGGGTTAGAGCAGGAGGGTCTGGGATGAGGCACCCACTGGGACTGGCAACCATCATCGGCCTGCTGGCCGCACTCGCGTTGCCGGCAACGGCGGCCGCGGTCGGAAGCGGCGGCGAGGGCTCGAGCCCTGCGCTCCGCTTCTACGACTCGCGGACGCAGCTGCGCGAGCAGGTCCGGCCCTCGACCGGTCTCGCGCGCGGAGTGCGTGTCAGCGAGCGGACCAGGGATGCCCGCGCAGCGACGCTCCGAGCGCTCGGGCCCGAGGGGTCGCTGACGGTCGATCCGCTGACCGGCACCCCGCGCCAGCTCGTGCGCACCGACGGAGCGCTGTCCGGCCCGAGCGACGGCGGCGCCATCGCGGTGGCGATGGGCTACCTGCGGGACAAGCGCGTGATGCTCGGCCTCTCGCCGGCCGACTTGGCGGGCCTGGACGTCTACCAGCGCGCGGGCACCCCCCGCGGCCTGACCGTGGTCCGCTTCCGCCAGCTGATCGACGGGATCCCGGCGTTCGACAACGACGTCCGCGTCGCCCTCGACGCCACCGGCCGCGTCTACTCGGTCGCCGGCTCCCCCGTTCACGACCCCGCGGTCGCGTCCACCGAGCCGCAGCTCTCGGGCGCCGACGCGCTCGCCGCGCTGGCGCGCAGCGTCGGCTCGCAGCGCTCGCCCGAGGTCCGCTCGGGCCCGACGGGCACGCGGCAGACGACGACCTTCGCCGGCGGTGACTTCGCCCGCCTCGTCCTCTTCGGCGCCGGCAAGCAGACGCGGCTGGGCTGGCACGTCACCCTGCGCGCGTCCTCGAGCGCCGTCTACGACGCGGTCGTCGACGCGGCCAGCGGCGCGATCCTCTACCGCGCGAACCTGGCCAAGGACGTCGCCAACGCGGACGTGTACGAGAACCATCCCGGCGCCGCGCCGGCGGTGACCGTCGATCTCGAGGACTTCGGCCTCAACCCGGGCGCCACCACGCTCGACGGCACCTGGGCGCACGCCTGGTCGGACCTCGACGACGACAACGTCGCCGACCTGGCCGAGGAGGTCCCGCCGAGCAGGGCGACCACCCGCGAGTTCACGATCGAGACCTCCGGCGACGGGACGAGCTTCCAGCTCGCCTTCGACGGCACCGGGGCGAACGAGTTCACCGACGACGACATCGGGCAGCTGGCGGATCTGCAGCCGACCGGCGCAACGGGCGCCGGCGTCCGGTTCGTCCGCGTCACGCTGCTGAGCCCGCTGCGCGTCGATCCCGAGTGCGCTCCTTCCTCCTGCTCCGGCACCGACTTCATCGACCTCTCGGAGTTCGAGGTGCTGGGCGGGCCGCCGAACACGCTCCCGTCCGGCAGCCTGGCGATCGACAAGGCACGGGCCCTGCCCGGCGAGACGGTGCAGTTCGACGCCTCGTCGTTCACCGACCCCGACTCGAAGATCGCCGGCTACGACTGGGACTTCGACGGTGACGGGACGACCGACCGCAGCACGGAGGCCCCGACGACCGATTACGCGTACCCCGGCGAGGGCAATTTCACCGCCAAGGTCTCGGTCAACGATTTCCGGGGCGGCGCCGCAACCGCGACCCAGGCGATCGAGGTCCGCGCCCCGCGCGCGCCGGTCCTGACGCTGCCGGATCGCGGTACCGGGCACAGGGTTGTGATCGAGGTCAGCTGCTCGGAGCCGCCGTGCCAGGTGACCGGCAAGCTCAAGGTCTCGGACCGGCTCGCCAGGAAGCTCGATCTCGACAAGAGCACGATCGCCGAGTTCGACTCACAGGTCGGGACGATCGAATCGACGGCGATCGCCGTCGACGTGCCGCGGCGCGTGATCAAGCGCGCGCGGGAGGCCGAGCGCGAGCACGTCAGGGTGAAGACGAAGGCGACCGCGACCGACGTCAACGCCGCGGCGACCAGCGCGAAGCGAGACGCGAGGGTCGACGTCTAGCCCCCGACCCCGGTCGACTCGTCCCGGCCTTGCGCAACCGGGAGCGGGCGAGTAACGTTGGACTCCGGAGGAGAGCGCGCAAGGCGCTAGGGGGCGTCCTCCCCAAAAGAAAAGTCTGCGCACGCGACGAGTCAGCAGGGCTCGGTCTCGGACGTCGACCCGGGTAGTCGACTCCAAGGACGCAGACGATGAATCTGGGCACTTCCTCCACGGTTGCGCAAGCCGCCTCTCTGCGGCTCGGAGCACGAGGCTCCGCAGCGACCGCGGAGGAACGCAGACGGGCAATGGACATGCCCGGCTGAGATCGCGCCGTTCCCTGCCAGGTGCGATCTGAGAGCGACCCCGCCTGAGACTCCGGGCGGGGTCGCTTCGCGTTGGGACCCGCTATCGGCTCAGGGGCTGGCGCAGATCGCGTACGCGTGCGCGGCCCAGGTGCCCGAGTAACCGGTCTCGTCCTCCATGCCGGTGACGAGGACGCCGGTCAGCGCCTGGTTGGGGGCCACGTCGTCGATCACCACCTCGCCGACGCCTCCGGAGATCCTCGCGCCGGCGCCGAGCAGGTTCTTGCCCGCCGGGCAGGTGGCCGTGACGCTCTTGTTCGACGAGTCCGACGGGCTGTTTGCGACGACCAACTCGAGTCCAGGCGGGGCCACCGCGCAGATGGGGCTCGCGAACACGACCCAGGCGACGTCGTCGCCGACCTCGTCCTCGTGGCCGGCCACCGTGACGCTGGTCAGGCCCGCGTCGGGAGTCAACCGGTACATCACCACCTGTAACGGGGGCGACCCGTCACTCGGGATGCCGCCGCCCGCGCCCACCACCCGGGTCCCGGCCGGACAGGTCGCCGTGACGGCCGCGTTGGCGGGTGAGCCGGCGGAGCTGTAGACCGGGTCGGGGGTCACGAGGCCCGGCAGGGGGGTCGCGCAGATCCCGAACGAGCGCAGGAACCAGTCCCCGGTGTAGCCGTTCCTGTCCGCGAACGCGTCGGCGAAGAAGCCGGTGCTCTCGCCCGTGCCGGGGGCCACGTCGTCCACGGGGAAGCCGCCGTCGAACCGCACCTGACCGGCGCCGCCCGTCACCGAGGCACCGCCGCCGGTGGCCTTCCAGTCGCCCGGGCACAGGGCGGTCGCCGCGTGGAAGTAGGACGGTTCGGTGGTACTCGTCTCGACGATCCGCTCCGACGCGGCGGCGCAGATCGCGAACGACCGCACCACCCAGCTGCTCACCGTCCCGTCCTCGTCCTCGGCGGCGTGAGCGGTTGCGCCGGTCATCGGATCGGTCGGGGCGAGATCGTTGAGCGCCACGTCCCCCCCGATCCCCTCGACCGCGCCGCCGACGCCGACCACGCGCCTGCCGCCGGTGCAATCGACCGCGGCCGTCTTCGCCTTCAGCGAATCGCTCGGGCTCGCGGCCTCCACCCGCTGCAGCAAGTGCACCCGGTCGGAGCAGATCGCATAGGCGCGCAGCTGCCAAGCGACCGCCGTCCCGTCGTCGTCCTCCACGCCCTCGGACGTGACGCGAGTCAGGCTGTCGAGCCGGATGTCCTGCACCATCACCTCACTCGTGGCACCCTCGACCGACCCGCCGGCGCCGAGCAGGCGCTTCTCTCCCGGGCAGGTCGCGCTGACCGTCTTGTCGAGCGAGTTGCTCGGGCTGGCCCGGACGACGCGCTCGAGCCCCGGGGGCGGCGTCGCGCAGATCGCCCGGGCCCTGAGGCCCCAGACGCCGCCGAAGCCGGTCTGATCCTCAAACGCCTTCGCGGTGACGGAGGTCAGGGTGGCGTCCGGGATCACGTCGTTGAGCGTCACCTGGGCCTCGCCGCCGAGCAGCTCCGCGCCGGCCCCGAGCACCTGCTTGCCGGCCGGGCAGGTGACGGTCACCGACCGGCCCGCCGCCGAGCTGGAGGCGCTGTCGGCATGGACACGCTCAAGCCCGGTCACCGCTCCGGAGGCGGTTCCGGTGAACGACGCGAGGACGAGCGCAAGCGCAGCGCCGACGGTGTGGCGAAAGCGAAATCTCCGCGACATCGAGCCCTTTCCCTCGGGACTGATGCCAGCGTACCCGCGCCGGTGTTGCGATGCAAGGCCGGGTCGGGACAGCCGGTTTCCTCGCTTACCAACGCGGCGAACGTCCCGGAATGTGCCCTGGAGCGGCTACTCAGGGACGCTCACCGATGTATGCGGGATTCAGACCGATCGGTTCGCGGACGCCTTTGAATCACACGTCCATACAAGGAAGGAGGACCGACTAGCTGAAGCCCTCGCGCAGCGCCCGCGCGTTGTCGACGGCGAACGCCTCCCAGTCGTTGTTGAAGTACGCGAGAACCTCGACCCTCGCCCGCCAGGCCGCGATCCGGCGCTTCCAGGTCGCGAGCTCGGCCTGTGTGTAGCGGCCGCTGGTCTTGCGGCCGCCGCGGTGGAGGCGGACGTAGGTCCAGTCGGCGGTCAGCTCGCGCTTCGCGAACGGGTACTCGGGCGAGTCGACAATGACGAGCGCGGCGTTCCGCTCGCGCAGCAGCGCGTAGACGTCGGGGACGAACCAGCTCTCGTGCCGAAACTCGACCGCGTGGCGCCCGGGCGCCCGCTCACCGATCGCCTTCAGCGCCGCCGCGAGCCGCTCGTCGTCGCGCTTGAACGTCGGCGGCAGCTGCCAGAGGATCACCGACAGCTGCCGCGCCTCGGTCAGCGGCCGAATCGCGTCGCAGAACCGCTCGACGTACTTCTCGGGGTCCTTCAGGCGCTTGACGTGGGTGATGTAGCGGCTCGCCTTGACCGCGAAGCAGAAGTCGGCCGGGGTCTGCTCGACCCAGCCGGCGACCGCGCCCTCGGAGGGCAGCCGGTAGAAGGTGTTGTTGATCTCGACCGTGTCGAACTGCCGCGCGTAGTAGGAAAGCCACTCGCGCTGCGGCAGCTTCTCGGGATAGAAGTGGCCGCGCCAGTCGCGGTAGACCCACCCCGAGCAGCCGACCCGGACCGGCCTCAGTCGAGCCGCTCCGGGAGGTTGAAGTTCTCGAACGCCGCCGCCAGGCGAGAGGCGTCCATCGCGTTCTCCGGCATCCGGATCATCCGCTCGCGCGATGGGTCATCGATCGAGCGGACGATGAACGCGGTCACGTCGCTCATCTGCTCGCCGTCGAAGGTGAAGACGTTGAGCGCGAACGGCAGGAACGCGCCGGCGGCCTCGTCCCACGTATAGAACGCGGCCGCCGGCTGCCCGTTGGCCCGGACGAGCACGGCCTTCCAGACCCAGTCCGGGACCATCGCGAAGCCCCCGATGAAGGTGCGGATCTCCTCGCGGTTGCCCGGCCCGCCGTACCACGTGCTCATCGGCGGCATCGAGAAGCAAGCGTCCTCGGTGAGCCGCGAGACCACCTCGTCGACGTCGCCGCGGACCCAGGCGTCGACATACTCCTCAACCAGCTCGCGGATCCGCTCGTCGCCGACGGTCCGGATCGTTTCCTGCTGGCTCCGCTCGGGGAGGCGCTCCTCGACGGTCTTACGGGCCCGCTGCAGGGCGCTGTTCACGGAGGCGACGCTGGTCTCGAGCGTCGCGGCGCACTCCTTGGCGGAGAAGCCGAGCACCTCGCGCAGGATCAGCGCGGCGCGCTGGTTTGCCGGTAGGAACTGAAGCGCGGCGACGAACGCCAGCTCGACGCCCTCGCGCTGCTCGTAGCGCGCCTCGGGAGCCGCGTATCCGTCCTCGAGCCCAAGCCGCTCGTCCGCGTAGGGCTCCACCCAGACGGACTCGACCAGCGGCTCGCCCGGGCCGACGTGCGGGTCGGCGGCCGGCCCGTAGTCGATCGGGAGCACCCGCTTCGGGCGTTTGGCAATCGCGTTCAGCGACGTATTGGTGGCGATCGTGTACAGCCACGAGCGCAGCGAGCTGCGGCCCTCGAAGCGATCGAGCGCCCGCCAGGCGCGGAGCAGGGTCTCCTGGAGCGCGTCCTCGGCGTCGTGAACCGAGCCCAGCATCCGGTAGCAGTGAGCGTGAAGCTGGCCGCGGTAGGGCTCGACGAGCCGCGCGAAAGCGTCCTCGCTGCCCGCCTGGGCGCGCTCGAGCAGGTCGTGTTCCTGTGCGGCCGGGACGGTCGAAGCCATGATCCCCAGGGTAGGACACAGCGATGAGTTTTCGCTCTTACCTCGGTCTCAAGGTCGATGGCCAACAAACCACACCCCGTCGTGCACCTCGAACTGCACACCCCTGACCTGGGCGGAGCGTGCGATTTCTACACCCGCCTGTGCGGCTGGAGCACGGACCGAATCGAGACGGAGGCGGGGAGCTACCGCTCGCTCGACCCCGGGGACGGGCTCAGCGGCGGGGTGGTCGAGTGCGGGACGACCCGACCGCTCTGGCTCCCCTACGTCGCCGTCGCCGACGTGGCTGCGGCCACGGAAACCGCGCGGCGGCTCGGTGCCGCGGTCCTGCTCGAGCCGCGCGAGGGACCGGCGGGCTGGCGCAGCGTCGTTGGCGGGCCGGCCGGCGGAGAGCTCGCCTTCTGGCAGGCGAAGCCCCAGATGGGTGATTCCACGTAGCCGGGAGGGTTCAGGCGCGCCCGATCACGCGGTCGAGCTGGCGAAGGCGCAGCGACGCCGGCGCTGCGGCGACGAGTGCGTTTCGCAGGCGCCGGCCGATGCCGGAGCCGGCCAGCGCGATCCGCGCGGCGCGGGCGGAGCCCTCGATCAGCGCCTTGGTGCGCGCGTAGCGAGCCAACTCGTAGGCCGGCAACGCGTCCTCGACCTCAGGATTTCGTTCGAAGGCGCCGGCGAGCGCGACCGCGTCCTCGAGCGCCGCGCAGGCGCCCTGCCCGAGGAAGGGGAGCATCGGGTGGGCCGCGTCGCCGAGCAACGTCGTCGCGCCCTTGCTCCAGCCGCTCACCGGCTTGCGGTCGTGAAGTCGGTGGGCGAGCACCGCGCCGGCCGGGGTCGCGGCGACGACCTCGCCGACCGTCGCCCCGTACTCCGCGACGTGGCGCTCGAGCTCGGCCTGGTCCGGCTCGCCGCTGAAGGCGACGTACCAGTACACCTGCCCGCCGCGCAACGGCAGCAGCCCCGCGACGCTGCTCTCCCCCCACCACTCCCCGGCCGGAACCTCGCGACCGGAAGCGGCGATCCCGCGGAAGGCGACGATTCCGGAGTCCCGCGCCGGGCCGTCGGCGATCACCGCGGCGCGGATCGTCGAGTCGATCCCGTCGGCGCCGACGATCAGATCGGCGCTCGCGCTCGAGCCGTCGCCGAAGCGCAGCTCGTTCGCGGCGACCCCGACCGCCCGAGTCCCCAGACGCACCCGCTCGGGACCGGCCGCGTCGAACAGCGCCTGGTGCAGGTCGGCGCGATGGAGCCCGACCAGCGGGGCGCCGTAGCGCTCGGCGATCGTCTCGGGCGCGAACTCGGCGAGCACGGCGCCGTCGGCCCGGCGCAGGGCGCCACCGCCGCGCGGGCCGTTCTCGGCCAGCTCGGCGAGGCCCAGCTCCCGCAGGGCGCGGACGCCGTTCGGCCAGATCGAGAGCCCCGCGCCGAGCGGGCGCAGCTCCTCGGCGTCCTCGTACACCGTCACCTCCCAGCCGGCGCGGCCGAGCGCGGTCGCAGCCGCGAGCCCGCCGATCCCGGCGCCCACCACCGCTGCGGTCCTCTGCCCGCTCACCGGGGACAAGCTAATCGAGCGGGCGGTCGCCGACCCAGTAGCGCGGTCCCGGTCCGAGCCTCGCGGCTCGGTCGCCGGGGTTCGCGAGCCGACAGCGTTCGAGCGACAGGCAACCGCAGCCGATGCACTCGGTCAGGCCCCGCCGCAGGCGCTCGAGCTCGGCAATCCGCTCGTCGATCCGATCCGTCCACTTCGACGAGAGGCGCGACCAGTCGCGGCGGCTCGGGGCGCGGTCCGGGGGCAGCTTCGCGAGCTCGGCGCCGATCTCGTCGAGCGTCAATCCGATCCGCTGCGCGAAGACGATGAACGCGATCCGCCGCAGGACCGGCCGCGGGAAGCGCCGGTGGCCCGAGCCGGCGCGCTCGGAGGTGATCAGCCCACGCTCCTCGTAGAACCGCAACGCCGAGGCGGCGACGCCGCTGCGGCGCGAGACCTCGCCGATCGTGAGCAGATCCTTCACGCGAGCAAGGAAACCAGACTCCGCCCTTGACTTCAAGTTCACTTGAACTTGTAGGCTCGCGGTTGAATCCGAATCAAGGAGTCAGCCATGACCCAGCAAGCCAGCTTCAGCGAACGGATCGTCGCGGAGGCGACCTCGTGGCCCGGAGTCGAGGCGGTGAACGGCAACCGCGGCGAGCTGTCGCTGCGGGTCGGGCGCCGCGAGATCGGGCACCTGCACGGCGATCGCACATTTCACAGCGGCTTTCCAAAGGCGGTCTGGCATCAGCTTCACGAGGCCGGCCGGATTGACTACCACCCCGTGTTTCCGGGCAAGCCGGGCTACGGCGCCCGCCTGATCGAAAGTGAAGCGGACGTCGACGACGTGGTGGCGATGCTGCGCCTCAACTACGACCGCGCGGTCGCCCGCCACGGGATCCCCGTCGAAGCATGAGCGCGTTCACCGAGCCCGCGCTCGGCTCGGGAAAGGCGACGGGCGCCGATTGAGGCGCCCGTCACCCGTCGGAGGTCACAGCCGGCAGCACGGGCCGGCCGTGACGTGTTGTCAGCAGCCGAACTTGGTGTCCGTACCGGGACCACCCTTGCAGCTGTCTGACCCACCTCCCCCACGCAAAATATCGTCGCCGCTGCCCCCGCCGAGGCTGTCGTCGCCGGCCTTCCCGCGGATCTGGTCGGCGCCCGCGCCGCCCTTGGCGAGGTCGTTGCCGCCGCCGCTCTTGATGAAGTCGTTGTCGACGCCGCTCTTGACCAGGTCGTTGCCGCCGCCGCTCTTGATCGCGTCGTTGCCGTCCTCTCCCCTGATCGTGTCGTCGCCGCCCCCCGTACAGATGAGGTCACCGCCGGCGCCCCCGACGACCGTGTCGTTGCCGCCCAGGGTGACGAACACATCCCGCTTCTTCGTCCCCGTGAGCGTGTCATTGCCCTCGGTTCCGACGAAGTCCGCGTCCTGGCCGTTGCAGGTGACCGCTACCGGCTCGACGATGTTCGTGGTCTCCTTGTCGGTGTCGTTGGGGCTCACCGGGTCGGTGTCCGTGGTCGTCACGCTCGCCGCGTTGACGACCTCCCCGTCCTTCTTCGCCGTCACCCTGATCGTCACGGTCGCCGACGCTCCGTTCGCGATCGTTTCCAGTGTGCAGGTGAGCTTCTTCGACCCCTTGCAGGACCCCTGACTCGGATCCGCGGAGACGAAATCGAGCCGGTTCGAGAGGTTGTCGACGAGCTCGACCCCGGTTGCCGCATCCGGGCCGTTGTTGGTGACCGTGATCGTGTAGGTGATCTCGCCGCCCACCGTCACGGTCGCGGAGTCGTCGAGCCCGTCGCTCTTGTCGACCGCGAGGTCGGCCGTAGCCGCGAGCGCGCTCGCGGGGAGCAGGGCGATCAGCCCCATCGCGGCGAACGCCGCAGCCCCTAGTCGGATTCCATGCCTGCGCAACGGCGTCATCTCTGGTCCCTCCTGCCGATCGTCGCGTTCCTGCGTGATCCGGTCATCTACCCAAACAACGCGGAAACGAAACGAAAGTAAGGGCCTACCCCCGGCGGGACTACTCGAGGTCCCCGGGCGCGTTCGCCGAGCTTCCGGCCGTGCCGCTCTGGCCCGGCGAGGCGCCTGTCTGACCGGGAGCGGTGCCGGTACCGCCTCCGTGCGCCTGGCCGCTCGCGCTTGCGTCCGTGCCCCCGCCCTGGGCGCCCGACTGGCCCGGAGCGGTTCCGGTCTGGCCCGGAGCGCCGGCGGAGTTGCCGGCCGAACCCGACTGGCCCGGGGTGCTTCCCGTCTGACCAGGGGCGCCGGCGGAGCCGCCCGCCGAGCCCGCCTGGCCCGGCGCCGATCCAGAGTTTCCGGGCGACGTGGTCTGACCAGGTGCCGTCGCCTGCCCTGGCGCCGTCGCCTGCCCTGGCGCCGTCGCCTGAGCGTGGCTGCGGTTGCCCGGAGCGCCGTTGCCGCCGCCCTGGCGATGGTCGGCGTTTCCGCGCCCCTGTCGATCGCCGTTGCCGCGTTGTCCCTGGCCCTGCGAGCCGGCCTGGCTCGACCCGAAGCGGGTCGAGCCGCCGGCGGCCTCGCCACCGCCGCCCGAGGTCTCGGCCGGCTGCGCGGGCGCCGTCGCTGGGGCGCTCTCCTGCTTCGGCTTCGACGACCCGCCGACGTCGATCACCCCGGTGAGCTGGGCCGCGCCGCCGGCGACCGTCGCCGTGGCGAGGACGGCGACCGTCGCCTTCAGGGCGGCGCCGCCGAGGCCGGCTCCGACCCCGCCGCCGAGCGCGCCCGCCCCGGCCCCGGCGCCGACGGCCGCGGCGCCTCCCGCGGCCGATCCGCCGCCGAGCACCGCTTGCAGAGTCGCAAGCGCCGCGGGAACCGCCATCGGCGGCGCCAGCGCGGCAAGGTCGGAGCGCCGCCGCCCGATCCCGGCCTCGAAGTCGCTGCAGCGCTCGCAGCCGCGCAGGTGGGCGCGGATCCGCCGGCCGCGCAGGACGCGCCGGTCGTGGGCGGAGATCGCCTCTCTGACCAGATCGCACTCCATCTCGCGACCCTCAGCGATCTCCAGCAGCGCGACGCGCGCCTCGTAGACCGCCTGCTTCGCGGCCGACGGGTTGACGTCGAACACGCGACCGATCTCCGCGAAGCTCAGTCCGCTCAGCTCGCGCATCACGAGCGCGCCGCGCTGCCGCTCGGGCAACTGTTCCAGGTCGCCGACCAACTCGCGCAGACGCTCGCGCGTCTCCGCCTCGTCGTCCGGCGCCGCCTGCGGGTCGGCGACCTCCGGGTCGAGCGTCGCCGAGCTCTGCCGAGCCCTGACGATCGAGATCGCCTCGTTGTGCGCGATCCGGAACAGCCACGGCTTCAGCGCGATCTCGCGCTCCTCGCCCGGCAGCGCGCGAAGAGCCTTGACCATCGTCGCCTGCAGGGCGTCCTGGGCGTCGTCCGGATCGCGGAGGATCGCCCGGCAGTAGCGATAGAGCTCCTGGTGGTGTCGCTCGTAGATCGCCGCGAAGGCGCGTTCGTCCCCGTCCGCCGCCCGGCGGGCGAGGCTGGTGTCGTTCGACAGGCGCGCCCCCGGCGACCTGGGGAGGTGCGGCGACAGGCGTCCCGCGCTCTCGCTCATCTGGGAGATTGTGGAGCATCGGTTCAAGTCCGCCTAGGTCCGAGCCTGGCTGGCCTGACTGCAGCAATCGCACGGCTGCGGGCAGAGCCCGCGGGTCCGCGACCGCCACGCCCGCATCCGCACAGCGGCCCGGAGCCCGAGCTGGGCGCACTTGGCGGCGAGCAGGACCGCGAACAACACTGCCGTGGTGATCCCGATCGGGGTCAGCGGCAGGGCGGTCAGACCCTGGCCGCCCGGATCGGTGCCGGCGCCGAGCACGGCGCCGGCGAGCAACAGGCCACGGAGCGCGAGCTCGACCGCGACGATCATCGCGAGCGCGAGCGCGAACTGGCGCCCGACCTGCCGCCACGCCCGCACGCTGCTGCGCCCGCGCGCCGCGCGGCCGAGCTCGAAGGCGGGCCCGAGCAGCGCCGAGATCACGAAGAACAACCCGCCGAGACCAAGTCCGGGAAGCCCAGCAGACATCAGTGCCCCTTTTCGTAGACGAGTAGTGGCCGCCCGATCACCAACTCCCGCCAGACGGCGCTGAGGATGAAGACGCCGTTGACGATCCGCAGCACGAAGAAGCTCGGGAGGCTCGCCAGCGCGCGGCGCGTCTCGCCCCGCCCGATCGCCTGCCAGAGGACCGGGACGAGAACGACGGGCGCATCGACCAGGTACGCACCGAGCACCCACGGGCTGATCAGGATCGCCAAGAGCGGCAGCAGCAGCAGGTAGGCGAACGAGGCCATGATCGCGTCCCAGAAGCCGACCGCGACGGTCGAGCGCAGGTAGCCGAGCTCGAGCAGCGAGCGCCAGTGCAGGCGGACGTTCTGGACGAAGCCGTGCGACCAGCGGCGCAGCTGCTTGCCGAGGAACTCGAAGTTGTGGGGCTCGATCGGATACGAGACCGCCTCGGGGACGAAGCGGACCCGGTGGTCGGCGCGGTAGAGGGTCCAGGTGAGGTCCATGTCCTCGGCCATCGTCCGGTCCGACCAGCCGCCGGCCGCGCGCAGCTCCGCGGTCCGGTAGACCGAGAAGCAACCCGACGAGATCAGCGGCTTGCCGAACTGGTCCTGGACCCGCTTGAAGAAGCTGAACGCGAGCAGGTACTCGACGTAGCGGCCGCGCTCCCAGATGGTGCGAACGTGGCGCGGGAGCACGAACCCGCAGGCCGCTGCGACCCGCTCGTCGTCGAGCGCCTCGAGCAGCTTCTCGACCGCGTCGCGCTCGAGCGTCGTGTCGGCGTCGACGGCCATCACGAGCTCGGTCGTCACCCGCTCGAGCGCGAACGACTGGGCACCGGCCTTCGAGCCCGTGTTCTCGGGCGGCCGGATCACGGTCGCCCCGGCCGCCGCGGCGACCGCGGCCGTGTCATCGGTGGAGCAGTCGTCGACGACGAGGACCTCGTCGGGAGGCCGCGTCTGGTCGAGGAGCGATGCGACGGTCTCGGCGACCGAGGTCGCCTCGTTATAGGCAGGGACGATCGCCGTCAGCCGCGGAGCGGTGTTTCGGGGCACGAACCAAGAACGGCCACGGCGCGCCGAAGTAAGGGCCTAGTCCAGTCGATCACGCATCCGGCCGATCGGCGGCCCCGGGCACGGCGATCCGGTCGCGCGACGCCCGACGGCCGACGACCAGGATCAGGATCACGCCGCCGATGCTGAACACGAGCCCGGCGATGGTGAAGCCGACCCCGAGCCAGATCAGCCAGTCGAGCTTCGCGCCGATCTCCGCGTCGACCGCAACCGGCCGGGAGCCGCCGGCGTTCATCGCCACCACCGTCCAGACCCCATTCTCCGGGTCCCAGTCGATCCGCTGGTCGCCGAAGCCCTGGCTCTGCGCGACCCAGAAATGCTGCGCGATCGGGGGCGAGCTCGGGGCTCCTCCGCTGACCTCGACGTACTCGGGGCGTCCCCGGTCGAAGTCGGTGAGCTCGGAGTGGGCGACGCGGGCGAGGTAACGCTCGACGTCGGCCGACCGTCCGATTCCGACGAACAGCGGCCTGCCGCCGATCCCTTCCGCGTTCACCCTCAGGGTCCCGAGCAGGTCGTCCGGGAGATCGTCGACGAAGTCGAGGTTGAGCTCGTCGGTGCTGATCGCATAGCCGTCCGACCGCAGCTGCTCCCGGTCGGTCGTGTAGAAGCCGTCGTCGTCGCGGGCCAAGCCGTGGATGGCGATCAGGCCGAGGCCGCAGAGCAGCAGGGTGACCCCGATCAGGGCGCCGAGGCTCGCGAAGATCATCGCCACGATCCGGCCGCCGGTCCAGTTCGACGTCGTCTTCTTCCCCTCCATCGCTCAGTCGATCCTGTCACGGAACGAGGACGAGGGCTCGACGGTCGCCCCGAGTCCGTGGACGAGGTCGGTGAGCACGTTGTCGGAGGTGACGACACGGATCGACGCCGGGTTGGGGTCGGCCCGGACGCGGCGGACGATCTCGTCGTCGGCCGAGTTCGGCCGCGGCTTCGGCGCGTGGGCGACCTCGATCACCGGCGAGCTCAACGGCGGGTTCGGCTTGCGCTCGAAGACCACGGTGACGTCGTCGCCGGTCTCGGCCGACCAGCGCTCGAGCCGGTCGACGAGGCGGGCCATCGCCGCGTCGCGGTCCTTCCACCAGCCGTCCGGCCGGGTCCCGATCACGTTCATGCCGTCGACCACGTAACGCACCTCAGTACCGCTGCCCCCAGCCGCGCAGGAACAGGCTCAGCCACGATCGCTTGCCGCACCGCGGGCAGCGGCTGAGCGTGTGCTCGAGCACGGCGCCGCAGTGACGGCACTCGGGCTTCGGCTTGACCACGGCGGGCACCGCCCGATTGTCGCGCACTGCCCGCCGAGTCGCGATGCGCGCGATTAGAGTCGGGCGGTGCGCTACCGCCGGATGCCGATCGAGATCGAGTCGCCCGAGGAGCTCGGCTACGACGCGATCGCCTACAACCTCTCGGAGAGCTCGTTCTCCGACATGCGCCTGCGCGACTACGGGATCGACGCCGACCTCGAGGAGCTGCTGCTCCAGTACGGCGACCACCGCGGGCTGCCGAGGCTCCGCGAGCTGATCGCCGCCGACGGCCCGCCGGTGACCGCCGACCAGGTGATCGTCACCGCCGGCGCGGCCGCGGCGCTGTTCGTCGTCGCGACCACCGTCCTCGGCGCCGGCGAGCACGCGCTCATCCTCAGCCCCAATTACGCGACCAACCTCGAGACGCCGTTCGCGCTCGCCGCGGACCTCGAGCCCGTCGAGCTGCGGTTCGAGGACTCCTGGCGGCTCGACCCGGAGCGGATCGCCGGGGCGCTCCGGCCCGAGACGCGCCTCGTCAGCCTCACCTACCCCCACAACCCGACCGGAGCGATGATCGAGCCCGGCGAGCTCGACAACCTGGTCGAGATCGTCGAGCGGCACGGTGGAGCCCGGCTGCTGGTCGACGAGACCTACCGCGAGCTCGCCTACGGTGAGCCGCTGCCGGTGGCCGCGTCGCTGTCCGAGCGAGCGATCAGCGTCTCCTCGATGTCGAAGACCTACGGCCTTCCCGGCCTGCGGATCGGCTGGCTCGCCTGTCGCGACGCCAAGCTCTCCGAGACCCTGCTGGCGGCCAAGGAGCAGATCCTGATCTGCGGCGCCACCCTCGACGAGGAGCTGGCCGCCCGGGTGCTCGGCGCGCGCGAGCGGATCCTGCCGCCGATCCGCGCGAAGATCGAGCGCCACCTCGAGGTCGTTCGCGCGTGGATCGCGGCCCAGGACGTGTTCGAGTGGGTGGAACCGCGGGCGGGTGTGGTCTGCTTCCCGCGCGTCCGCGACGGCGTCCCGCTCGATCCCGACCGCTTCTACGACTCGCTGCTCAGCGAGCACGGCACCTACGTCGGCCCGGGACACTGGTTCGGGCAGGGCCGGCGCGCGTTTCGGCTCGGGTTCGCCTGGCCGCAGACCGACGAGCTCGAGCGCGGGCTTGCGGGCCTCAGCGCCGCGGCCGCCGCGGCGAGCGCCGACCGCTAACCGGCGCTGGCCTTCTCGTAGGCCTTGATCTGGCGCTTGACCAGGTTCGTCAGGTTGCCGAGCGCGATGTTGGCGTCGGTCAGGTGCAGGCCCCAGGTCGCGTCGGGGACCGCGTTCAGCGTCGGGGCGCCGCCGACCGGAGCGATCTGCAGGACGTTGGCGTTGTCGGCCGACGAGCACGCTCCGGTGTAGGCGTCGGCCTGCGTCCACGGGGTCGAGACCGCGGGTCGCGGGATGCCGACGGCGTTGGTCGCCGCTCCGATCGTCGTCCCCGGCGCGAACGGCTCGCTCGGGAAGACGGTGCGCAGCTGCGCCGAACCACCGCCCAGCGCCGCCGGGTTGCTGCACAGCACCTCATCCCCGGTCGCCGGGCTGCCGTCGAGGGTCGTGGTCGCGTGTCCGAAGCGGGCGTCCGCCGGCACCGGTGCGTTGAAGGTCGAGAACGCGACCGCGCATCCGGTCTGCTTCGGCGCCTCGCAGGCCGGGACGCGCCGGAAGTCGCCGCCGACGGTCGAGCCCTCCCCGACCAGGACGTTGCCGCCGAGCAGGATCGCCGAGACGAGCCGCTTGCGAACGCCCTTCTTCGGGTCGACGTAATCGTGGATCAGCTGACGGAGCATGAACGTGCCCTGCGAGTGGCCGATCAGGATCACACCGCGGCCGTCGTTGTACTTCTTCAGGTAGGTCTTCCAGGCGGCGGCGACGTCGCCGTAGGCGAGCTGCCGCTCTTCGGGCGTCGGCGGCTGGCCGCTGAACAGCGCCTCGAGCGTGATCTGGCGGTACATCGGGGCGAAGATCCTGCAGTGGAGGCCGTAGCGCGCCGCCTGGTAGAGGGCGATCGAGCGCTCCTCGGGATCGATCGAGAGGTCGGAGTTGCGGCCGTCGTCGTCGCTGACGGTCGGGTAGACGTAGAAGCAGTCCGCCTTCGGCTTGCGATCCGGCTTCACCGACTCGGCGGCCCCGACCTCGCCCGTCGGCGAGATTGTCGTCGTGCCGAACCCGGGCTTGCACGGGTTGTCGGCAAGGCCGGGCTTGCAGAGCCAGACCGTGTTGTCCTTCGCCGCGGACGCGGACGGCGCGAGGAGGCAGCCGAGCGCACCCACGAGCGCGATGACTATCCCTGCCCTGCGGCGCATCGCGGACAGCTTAGCCCTCGCCGTCGAAGTACTCGACCGCGGCCGAGCGCGGGGCCAGCATGTCGTCCTCCTTGTTGCCGGTCCAGACCCCGAGCTTGTCGCTGTCGGGGTACACGGTGATCGCCGGCGTGATCACGGTCGACCACATCATCACCCGGACCTGCTGGTCGGTGCGGTTGTAGATGCCGTGCGCGCCGGCCGGGCCGGTCTCGAACATCAGCATGTCCCAGGGCTCGAGCTGCGTCTCGCCGTCCGGATCGCGCAGCGTCGGGCGCCCGTCCAGCACGAGCAGCCACTCCTCCTCCGCGTATTCGTAGTGGTAGGGGCACAGCGCCTGGCCCGGCGGGATCTCGTAGATGCTGGTCCCCAGCTGCTTCGCGCCCCAGCCCGGGCCCGGCCTGAGCATCCCCGAGCGGAAGCCCTCGGGATCGGAGTCGTCGTACTCGAACTCCGGGTCCGCGATGTTGATGCGCCTCATGTGTCTCCTCTCGTCAGCTCATCGAGCGCCTCGGCCGGCACCCGGGCGATGTCCATGCGCACCCTCCGGCCGCGGAACGGGACCTGCTCGGCCTCCAGCAGCCGCCGCTGGCGCTCGCCGACCGCCAGCGAGCCGTCGGCGTGGACGATCCGCTGCCAGGGCACCGACGGATCGTCGCATGCGGCGAGCACGTGGCCGGCAAGCCGCGGCGCGGGCGGCCACAGATCGCCGTAGGCGCTGACGAAGCCCTCGGGCACGGCCCGAGCGCGGCGGAGGATCTGGTCGGCCTCGCTCAACCGGCCTTCAGTCTGCCGCTTCGACCAGCCGGTCGGCGGCCGGGGTGCGCAGGTACAGCACCGAGCGCCCGTGACGCTCGCCCTCGACCAGGCCGTTGCGGCGCAGGACGCCGAGATGCTGGGAGACGCCGCCCGGGGTGAGCCCGAGCGAGCGCGCCAGCTCTGTAGTCGAGCGGGGCGCCGAGAGCGCCGCGAGCAGGTCGGCGCGGGTGCCCCCGACCAGCCCGGCGAGGGCCTCGGGCCCGGCGCTGGTGCCGGGCTCCCAGAGCAGGGCGAGGCCCCGTGACGGATAGATCAGGGTCGGCTGCCAGGGCGGGTCGGCGACCGCGACCGGGCGCGTTGCCTCCAGCGCCGACGGCAGCATCAGGAGGCCCTGGCCGCCGAGCCCGACGATGTCCGTCCACGCCATCTCGACCTCCAGCCGGTCGCCGTGCCACTCGACGTTCGGATGCAGGTCGTCGAACAGCCGGACGGGCCCGCCCTCGGTGAGGCGGCGCGAGCGGTGGCGCAGGTCCGCCTCCAAGAGCGAATGGATCCGGGGCCAGTGCGGCTCGATCGCCTGCTGCCAGAACGCCTCGAACAGCTCGCAGAGTCGCCGTACCTCGCGGCGGGGGTGCTCGCGCATCCGCTCGATCGCCGGCGACGTGCCGGAGCGCCTGGCGACGATCTCCAGCTCGAGCCGGATCTGCTTGACCGGGGTCGAGCGGACGAGCGCGATCTCCTCCTCGAAGGTTGCCAGCGGCGTGGTCGGTGGCGGCGAGATGAAGTCGGGGACGTAGCCGTACGGCGGCATCAGGGGCAGCCACGGCTCGAGCCCGAGCTCGTAGGCGATGGGCAGCGCCGTCCGGATCCACGGCACGTGGATCGGGGCGCGGCCGGGGGCGCGCAGGTTCCGCAGACCACCGACCAGCTCGAACATCGGAGAGATCGCGAACCGGGTCCGGGCGAGGTCGTCGACGGTGAAAACGTAGGTGAGCATTTAGTCACCACTAAATCTATCGACAGAAAGGGGATGACCGCGAGAACCTCGTCACATCAACCGACCACTGACGAGAGGAGCCCCCCGATGCAGACCTTCAACCCGACCCTCATGCAGTCCGTCCTCGGCCACGACGACGACCGGGAGCGAGCGGCGCGCATCCTGCGAGCCGCGCGGCGCGAGCTCCGGACCGGACGCGGCGGCGCCCTCAGCAGGTCGCGAAGAATCGCTCGAGTTGGTCGACGAGACCGTCGTCGTCGAGCTCAGTCGCCGGCTGCAGCAGCTGGTTGAGGACGAGGCCATCGAGCAGAGCCAACAACTGCGGCGCGTGGCGATGCGGATCGCGACAGCCCGCCGTCGGCAGCAGCTGCTCGACCAGCAGCAGGTACGAGCGGCGAACCTCGTCCAGCGCGAGCTGGAACTGCGGCCGGCGACGGGCCTCGAGGAAGAGCTCGTAGCGCGCCAGCGCGAGCCCCGCGCGCTCGGGGGTCAGCCAGCTGCGAACCAGGTCGGCGACCAGCTCGGCGGCGCGGCGCGGGTCGTAGGGACCATGGGGAACGAGCGCCTCCATCGCACGCACCGATGGCTGCTCGAGCTCGACCAGACGATGGAGCGCTGCCGTCAGCAGCGCCTCGCGGGTCTGGAAGTAGTTGCTGGTCGACCCCTGCGGTAGGGCGGCGCGGCGATCGACCGCGCGGTGGGTCAGCCCGCGGCCGCCCTCGGCCTCGAGCACGTCGAGCGCCGCGCCGGCGATCGCGGCGCGGCGATCCGTGAGCGGTGTCACTTCCGAGGTCGCCACTACATCTGTAGTATGGCAGCCGTGGTCACCGCACAGCTGGATCTCGACCGGATCGACCTCGGCGACCTCGACCTCTGGGACGACGGCCCGCCCCACGACCTCTTCACCCGCCTCCGCAACGAGGCGCCGCTGCACTGGAGCCCCCTCGACCAATACCCCGACGAGGGCGGCTTCTGGTCGCTGACCCGGGCTGAGGACCTGCGCGCGGTCAGCCTCGACTGGGAGACCTTCTCCTCCTACGTCGGCGGGATCATGGTCCTCGACGACTTCGGGATCCCGCTCGAGGGCCAGCAGCAGCAGATGATCTCGATGGACCCGCCGCGGCACGACCGGATCAAGGCGCTGTTCCAGCGCGGCTTCACGCCGAAGCGGATCGCCGAGCACGAGGAGCGGATCCGCGAGATCGTCAACCGGGTCCTCGACCGGGTCGCCGCACGGGGCGAATGCGACCTCGTCAACGACGTGGCCGGCCCCGTTGTCTCCCGCGTGATCGGCTCGTTCATCGGCTCGCCCGAGGAGGACGACGAGCGCCACATCGAGGAGACCAACATGGTGCTCGGGTTCGGCGACGAGGACCTGCGCCCGACCGAGGAGGCGGTGGTCGAGATGCTGACCGCCGCCTGGGACGAGACGATGGAGCGGATCGCCGAGCGGCGCGAGAACCCGGGCATGAACGACCTCACCGACGTCCTGGTGCACTCCGAGGTCGACGGCGAGCGACTCACCGACAGCGAGATCTTCATGGGTCTCGGCCTACTCGGCGCGGCCGGCAACGACAGCACCCGCTCGGTCTTCACCAGCGGCATGCTCGGGCTGTTCGAGAACCCCGACCAGCGGCGGCTGCTGCTCGAGGACCCGGGGCTGATTCCCGGCGCGGTCGAGGAGCTCCTGCGCTGCTATCCGGCCTTCGCCCACTTCCGCCGCACCGCCACCCGCGAGGTCGAGATGCACGGCAAGACGATCGGCGAGGGCGACAAGGTGCTGCTCTGGTACGTGTCGTCGAACCGCGACGAGCGCGTCTACGACGATCCGCAGCACCTCGACGTCACCCGCAAGCCCGACCACCAGGCGTTCGGCGCCGGCGGCCGGCACTTCTGCCTCGGCGCGGCGCTGGCGCGGCTCGAGATCAAGGTCCTGCTGCAGGAGACCCTGCGGCGCTTCCCCGACATCGAGCTCGCCGGCGCGCCGACCAAGGCCCGCTCGCTGTTCCTCAATCAGCTCAAGACGCTGCCGGTCCGGTTCACGCCCGAGACGGCGTAGCTTCCGGGCCTACAGCCCGAGGAAGTGCCGCTTCTTGAACGGGCCGTTGACGAGCCCGGCCTTGACGTCCTTCGACCAGCCGGGGCCCTCCTCGCCGTCGTCCGGCTGAGAGGTGTCGAAGCGCAGGCCGGCGATCACGACGTAGGCGTGGCCCGGGTTCGTGTAGACGGTGATCCAGCTGCCGCGACCGCGCTCGCCCCACCGCTTGAAGCCACTCGAGTCGAGCGGTTCGTCGAGGATCCCCGCACCCTCCGGGCCAAGGACGTAGCTGACGGCGCCCGAGCAGTCGAAGCAGTTGCCCTTGTGGCCGCCGCCCATGCAGTAGCCGGCGTCGTCGATGCTGTTGGCGGCTTCGATCGCCGCCAGCACCTGCTTCGGCGCGTCGGCCGGCGGGCGAGCCTGCCCGCTGGGCATCAGCTTCGCCTCGCTGCCGGGGGTCGGGGGCGGCGGGGCCGATCCGGGGCCGACGCCGCCGGAGCCGGCGACCGCCGAGGCCGGGATCGAGAGCGCGGCGACCGCGGCGCAGGCAACGATGGCCGTGGCGGGCTTGAAAACGCGTACTGACTTACGCACTGAATCCGTCTCCTTTTTCTGCCTGCGGGGTTAGCTGACGGGCGAGCGCTAAAGAAGCAGCGCCCCCACCTGTGCGAGGTGGGTTAGCCCCAACACTTGGTTCCCCCGCTCCCCGTCCGCGTACGGACGGAGATTCGGCACGGGTCCAAGAACGCGGGGCACGATACACATCGGCGCCGTCGAAAGATCCACCCACCAAGGAATCCCTGCTTGCACGCCATAAGCTGGCGGCGATGGGCAGCGCCGAAGACCTCGCCGTCCTCGCCGAGCTCGAGTCCCGGCCGTTCGTCCTGCCGGCCGGGCTCGAGATCGAGTGGCTCGGCGTTTCGGGCTACCGGATCGCCTACGAGGGCCGCAGCCTCTACGTCGACCCCTACTTCTCGCGGGTGCCGCTGCGCAGCCTGCTCCTGCGCCGGACCGCGCTGCCCGACCCCGTTGCGCTCGATCGCTACCTGCCCGCGACCGACGACGCCGTCGGGGTGCTCGTCGGCCACACGCACTTCGACCACGCGGTCGACGCGCCGGCGATCGCCCGGCGGTTCGGATGCCGAGCGTACGGCTCGAGCTCACTGACGCGGTTGATGGACCTGCACGGCCTCGCCGAGCTCACCGTCGAGGTCGAGCCCAACCGCCCCTTCGAGCTCGGTCCGTTCGTCGTCACCTTCATCCGCAGCGCCCACTCGAAGCTGATCCTCGGGCTGAAGGTGCCCTACGCGGGCGAGCTGACCTGCGACCACCTGGACGGTCTCTGCCCGAGCGCCTACAAGTGCGGTCAGGTCTGGGGCATCCGGATCGAGGTCGCCGGGATCAGCCTCTATCACCAGGGGAGCGCCGAGCTGCTCGACGACGAGCTCGACAACACGGGCGTCGACGTCTTCCTGGCGGGGATCGCGGGTCGCAACTTCAGCCGCCGCTACTGGGAGCGGATCCTGCCCCGCCTCGACCCGGCGGTCGTCGTCCCGACCCACTACGACGACTTCTTCCGCCCGCTCGACGACGACCTCTCGTTGATCGCCGGGGCGAAGCTGGGCGAGCTCGAGGGTGAGATCGCCGCGGTCAGCGGCGACGCCCGGCTCGCGGCCCTGCCGCGCGTTCCCGAGCAGCCATCCGAGTGAACCGCGCCGACGGACGCGTGACCGCGGTGGCGCTGGTGCTCGGCGGCGCGATCTCGGTGCAGAGCGGCGCCGCGGTCGCGACCGAGCTGTTCGACGAGCTCGGGCCGGTCGGCACGGTGATGCTGCGACTCGTCTTCGCGGCGGTCGTGCTGGCGGCGATCTGGCGCCCGGCGCTCGCCGGGCTGCGCGGCGCCCATGCGCGCGACGTGATCCTTTTCGGTGTCGCGCTCGCCGCGATGAACACCAGCTTCTACCTGTCGCTCGACCGGATCCCGCTCGGGATCGCCGTGACGCTCGAGTTCGTCGGACCCCTCGGGGTCGCGTTCGCGCTCACCCGCAGCCGCGGTGACCTGGTCTGGGCGGCGCTCGCCGCCGCCGGGATCCTGCTGCTCGCGCCCGACCTCGGCGCCGGGCTCGATGCGCTCGGCGTGGCGCTGGCGCTGCTCGCCGGGGTGTTCTGGGCCGCCTACATCCTGCTCTCGGCCCGGGTCGGCCGCGCGTTTGCCGGCGGCGACGGCCTCGCGCTCGCGATGCTCGTCTCGGCGGTGCTGATCCTGCCCGCCGGGATCGTGGCGGGCGGCGCGGACCTGCTCTCCGCGGAGGTGCTGGCGATCGGGCTCGCGGTCGCGATGCTGAGCTCGGCGATCCCCTACTCGCTCGAGCTCGAGGCGCTACGGCGGCTGCCGCGCAGCACCTTCGGGGTGCTGATGAGCCTCGAGCCCGCGATCGCGGCGACGATCGGCTTCATCGCCCTAGGCCAGGACCTGGCGACGCGCGAGGTGATCGCGATCGTGCTCGTCGTCGCCGCCAGCGCCGGCGCCCTGCGCGCCGCTCCGCCCCCGGCCGAGGGCTGACCCAGACCGTGCGGGCGCCCCGCTGCGGCGCCCGCTAGCGTGCCGCCCTCGATGCGGGGAATCAGAGTCCTCTTGCTCTTTGTGCTCGCCGGCGCGGCGCTCGCCGCGGGCGCCTGTGGTGGCGGGGACGAGACGACCTCGACCGAGACCGACGTCGCCACCGGCGACTGCGACGCGATCGAGGAGGTCGACGTCGGGCCCGTGACGCACCTCGACCGCGAGTTCACCGCCACTGACTACGCGACCATCCCGCCGGCCGGCGGCGACCACAACGACCCGGCCACCGCGGGGAGCAGGGTCTATACCGATCCTCAGCCCTACGGCGAGACGGTCCACTTCCTCGAGCACGGCGCGGTGATCGGGTGGACCAACGGCCTCTCGGAGGCCGACCAGGCGGCGGTCGAGGAGGAGTTCAACGCGTTGATCCAGGACGGCTACTACCAGGTCGCGGTGGTCGAGAACCCCGACATGGACGTGCCATTCGCGCTCAGCGCCTGGGGCGCGCTGCAGAAGTGCGCGGCGGTCGACGCGGCCGCGATCCGGTCGTTCGCCGAGGAGTGGTACGCGTCGCCGAAGACGCCCGAGGGCGGGCTCGCCTGTCAGGGCGACGCGCGCACCCTGCCGAACTGCTGACGGCGCCCTCTACGGCAGGTCGAGGTACTCGAGCGCCGGCGAGTAGGCGAGCCCGGGCTGCGGACCGCCCTCGAGCGCGAAGATCCGGTCCCCCTTCGCCGCGCCACCGACCCCGTGGCGGGGCGTGACCATGTCGGGCAGCGCCGTCCAACCGCCGTTGCGCGGATCGAAAAGCTCGACCTGTTCGATCGTCGTCCCGCCGCCAAGCTCCTCGCCGCCAAAGACCACGATCCGGCCCCCCAGACGGCCGCCAACCGTCACGGTCGCATGTCCACTGCGGGCCGTGGACAGGTCGGGAAGCGCGCTCCAGCGATCGCGGACGGGGTCGTAGCGCTCGACCGTCGTCATCCCGCCGTTCACGGGGCCGGGCCGGCCACCCGTGACAACCAGACCGCCCTTGAAGATCGCGGCGCCGACATGGTTGCGCCCGGTCGGCATCTTCGCGCCGACCGTCCAGCGGTCGCGCCGCAGGTTGTAGATCTCGAGCCGCTGCAGCGTGTCGTCGGTCGCCGACGCGCCGCCCGCCGCGTACAGCCGATGCCCGATCCCGGCCAGCGCAAGCGCGCCGCGGGCCGTCGGCGCGTCGATCAGACGCTTCCAGCGGTCGCGCCCAGGGTCGTAGCGGTAGAGGCGCCGGGATTGCTCGCCGCCGCCGAGGAAGCCGCCGAGCAAATAGATATGGCCGTCCAGCGCAGTCATCCCGGGGTGGTTGACCTCGATCGGCAGCGGGGCGACCTCCGTCCAGCGGTCGGCCGAGATGTCGTAGCGGACCATCTGCCCGGTCGTCCCGCCGGTCGAGATGAACCCGCCGACGACGTAGATCCGGTCGCCGACCCGGGCCGCGCCGACCTCGGTGCGCTCGAGGGGGCTCGGCGCCAGTGCCGCCCACGAGTCCTCGGCCTGGCGAGCCGGCGCCCGGTCGCCGTCACGGGTCGCCGCATAGACGACCGCGGTCGCGGCGACAAGGCCAACCGCCGCGGCAAGCATGGCGCGGATTCCGAGGGCGGTCATCCGACCTCCTCCGCGGAACGCCGCTCCCAGCCGCGGCACTCGGTGACCGGCAGGCGCGGGTACCGGGGATAGGCGGGGTCGGCGCGCGAGCGCTCGCAGAGCGAGAAGCTCGAGCCGCGCGTGTTGCGGACGACGCGCTGGTGCGCGCACGAATCGCACAGTCCTGCCGGCGGTCGCGCCACACGACAAGTATTGCGCCGCCCGTTACTTCACTTTGTATAGTCAGGTCGATGGCCACTTTCCGTCGTTTGCTCGGGTTTCTGCGCCCATACCGGCGGACGGTGATCTGGTCGCTGGTCTTCGCCTGGGCGGCGATGGTGATGACGGTCGTCATCCCGCTGCTGATCGGGGGCGCCGTCGACGCGATCGACGAGGGCGACCGGGACGTGCTGCTGCCGCTGGCGGCGGCCCTCGTCGGCGCCGGGCTCCTGCGGCTCGGGCTGACCGTCGTGCGGCGCCTGATCGCCGGCAACGTCTCGCTGGCGGTCGAATTCGACCTGCGCGAGCGCGTGTACCAGCACCTCCAGGCCCTCGAGCTCGGGTTCTTCGACGGCCAGCAGACCGGCCAGCTGATGTCGCGGGCGACGGTCGACCTGCAGGCGATCCGCTTCTTCCTCGGCTACGGGCTGATCTTCCTGACTCAGAACGCGCTCACGATCACGCTCGCCAGCATCGTCATGTTCGTGCTCAACCCGGCCCTGGCGGCGCTGGCGCTGATCCCGGTGCCGTTCGTGATCCTCGCGGCGGCGCGCTTCAGCCTGCTCTCGCGGCCGGCGGTCCAGGAGGTCCAGCAGCGGATCGCCGAGCTGACCGCGGAGGCGGAGGAGAGCGTCTCGGGGATCCGAGTCGTAAAGGCGTTCGCGCGCGAGGAGCACATGCTGCGCCGCTTCCAGCGCTCGGTCACCCGCGTCTTCGACCAGAACGTCTACTCGACCCGCCTGCGCGCCTTCTACTCGCCGATGCTCGGGTTCATCCCCAGCCTGGGCCTCGCCGTCGTGCTCTGGGTCGGCGGCCGCGAGGTGATCGAGGGCGACATGACCCTGGGCGAGTTCACCGCCTTCTTCACGTATCTGACCCTGCTGATGGGGCCGATGCGGATGCTCGGGATGTCGCTCGGGATGGCCCAGCGGGCGGTCGCCTCCGGCAACCGGCTGTTCGAGATCATCGACCGCGAGCCGCGGATCACCAGCCCCCCGGAGGCGCCAGGGCTGCCACCGGGCCCGGGCGCGGTCGAGTTCCGCAACGTCGGCCTGCGCTATGACGGCGCCCGCGCCTCGCTTTCGGAGATCGACCTCGCGGTCGCGGCCGGCAGCACGATCGCCCTCGTCGGTCCGACCGGGTCGGGGAAGACGAGCCTGGTGGCGCTGATCGCTCGCCTCTACGACCCCACCGACGGCGAGGTGCTGGTCGACGGCGCCGACCTGCGCTCGGTCGAGGTCGGGTCGCTGCGGCGGCAGATCGCGTTCGTCGCCGATGACCCGTTCCTGTTCTCGGCCACGGTCGCCGACAACATCTCCTACGGGCGGCCCGATGCGAGCCGCGAGCAGATCGAGCTCGCGGCCCGTCGCGCGCAGGCCCACGATTTCGTCACCCGCCTGCCCGACGGCTACGAGACGATGGTCGGCGAACGCGGCCTCACCCTCTCCGGCGGCCAGCGGCAGCGGATCGCGATCGCCCGGGCGCTGATCGCCGAGCCGCGGATCCTGATCCTCGACGACGCGACCTCCTCGGTGGACGCGACGACCGAGGAGGAGATCAAGCGGGGCCTGCGCGAGGCGATGGCGGGACGGACGACGTTCGTCGTCGCTCATCGGCTGTCGACGATCTCGCTCGCCGACGAGATCGTGGTCATGGACGCGGGTCGGATCGTGGACCGCGGCACCCACGAGGAGCTCCTCGAGCGCTGCCCGTTGTACGCGGAGATCGCCGAGTTCGGCTGCGAGGACGTGGTCTTCCTGCAGCGCGACCTCGAGGAGCGCGAGGAGCTGGTGAGACTGTGAGCGAGGCGAAGCGAGATCCCGAGACCCAGGGCTCCGACGTCGCCGAGGAGACCGAGGACCAGGCCAACCAGCCCGGTCGGCTCGCCGGCACGGTCCTGATGCTGCGCGACATCTGGCGGCTGGTGCGCGGCGAGGACGAGCGGGCGCGCAAGGTGCGCTGGCTGCTCGGGCTGCTGCGGCCGTACCGGGTGCAGGTGCTGCTGATGGGCGTCGCCCTGTTGATCGCGACCGCGGCGGCGCTGGCGCCTCCGTATCTGGCCGGGAGGGCGATCGACAGCGGAATCAGGGCGGGCGACGAGTCGGCGCTGACCGTGATCGTCCTGGTCTTCATCGCCTCGGTGGCGATCTACTGGGCCGCCAGCTACGCCCAGACCTATCTGGTCGGCTGGGTGGGCCAGCGCGCGCTTCAGGACCTGCGCGAGCGCATCTACGTCCACATCCAGAAGATGTCGATCGGCTTCTTCACCCGGCGCAAGCCGGGGGTGCTGATCTCGCGGATGACGAATGACGTCCAGGCGCTCGACTCGCTGGTCACCGACGGGGTGGTGACGTTGTTCTCGAGCACCCTGACCCTGATCGGGGTGGTCGGGATCCTGCTGGCGCTCGACGTGCAGCTGGCCCTGGTCACCTTTCTGACCTTCCCGATCCTGCTCGTCGCCAGCCTCGTCTTCCGGATCGCCTCGGCCGGGGCGTACCGGATGACGCGGGAGAAGATCGCCGACATCACCGCGTACCTGCAGGAGACGCTGTCGGGGATCCGGGTCGTGCGGACGTTCGGGCGCGAGGACCGCCACGTCGCCCGGATGACGGAGCTCAACGAGGCCAACCGCGAAGTCAACCTGCGGACGGTGCAACTCAACGCGGCCTATTTCCCGGCGGTCGAGCTGCTCTCGGCGATCGGGACGGCGGCGATCATCCTCTACGGCGGCAGCCAGGCGATCGACGGGGCGATCGAGATCGGGGTCGTGGTCGCGTTCATCGGCTACCTGGCGCAGTTCTTCGACCCGATCCAGCAGATCTCGCAGCTCTACACGACCTACCAGCAGGGAATGGCGGCGCTCGACAAGATCTTCGACCTGCTCGACACCGAGCCGGACATGGTCGACGCCCCCGATGCGATCGAGGCGGGTCAGCTGCGAGGCGAGGTCGAGCTCGACGACGTCTGGTTCTCCTACGCACGCGGGGGCGATGCCGTGGCGAGCGAGCTCGACGAGGAGCCCGGGTGGGCGTTGGAGGGGATCGGCCTGCACGTGCCGGCCGGCCAGACGGTTGCCCTGGTCGGCGAGACCGGCGCCGGGAAGTCGACCCTGGCGAAGCTCGTCGCGCGCTTCTACGACCCGCAGCGCGGCCGGGTGCTGGTCGACGGCCACGACCTGCGCGAGCTGCGCGCCTCGAGCGTCCGTCGCCAGCTGGGGATCGTGCCGCAGGAGGGCTTCCTCTTCTCGGGCACGGTGCGCGAGAACATCGCCTTCGGCCGCCCCGACGCGGACGACGACGAGATCGTCGCGGCCGCGCGCGCGGTCGGCGCGGTCGAGTTCATCGAGCGGCTCCGGGAGGGGTTCGACACCGAGGTCGGGGAGCGCGGCGCGCACCTGTCGGCCGGGCAGCGCCAGCTGGTCGCCTTCGCGCGGGCGCTGCTCGCCGAGCCGCGGATCCTGATCCTCGACGAGGCGACCTCGAACGTCGACGTGCGGACCGAGCGGGTGATCGAGCACGGCCTCGAGCGCCTGCTCGCCGGGCGGACGGCGATCGTGATCGCCCACCGGCTGTCGACGATCAGGCGGGCCGGCCGGATCGTCGTCCTCGAGCGCGGCCGGATCGCCGAGTCCGGCACCCACGAGGAGCTGATCGAGGCCGGCGGGCGCTACGCGGAGCTCTACGGAAGCTGGGCGGAGTCGGCCGCGGCGGCGTAGTCGAGCGGCGAGAGCCGAGTCAGGCCAGGAAGCAGGGAGCGACGCGTGCTTCGCACGCGAGCGACCGATGACGCCGCCTGGCGACGGCTCTCGCCGCTCGGGCTACGGGCTGACGCCGCCGGAGGAGTCGTCGCCGCCGTCGGTCGGCGCCGGGGTCGGCGTGGGCGTCGGAGTCGGGGTGGGGGTCCCGCCCTCGTCGGTCGGCGGCGCGACCGGCACCGGGGTCGTCGTGGTCGGGGTGACCGGCGTCACCGGGGTCTCGGTGCCGCCGGTGTCGGTGGGCGCGGTGTCGGTGCTGTCGCCGCCGCCTCCACCGCCGCCGGTATCGGCCTCGCCGACCTTCGAGAGGTCGCCGCAGACCTTGAACCCGAACGCGTCGGCCGCGTCGGCGGCATCGGTGGTCGTCTTGTCGATCGTCTCGTTCAGCTCCGCGACCGAGGCGTCGTCGCCGCGCTCGGCGGCCGTCGCGCGGTCCTGGTAGGCGAGCGACTGCTTCTCGAGCGCCGAGAAGAACTTGTCGAGGTCATCGGTTCCGTCCTCGGGCGGCGGGAGCGTCTGCAGCTGCTGCAGCTCACTGCCGACGATCTGCGCCTTGTCGTTGTCGGCCTGCACGGCATCGCTCTCGTCGACGTTCGCGACCGAGGTGTTCGCCTCGAGGCAGATCGGGTCGGCCTGGGCGATGTAGTCGGGCTGCGGGAGCGAGGCGACACCGGCGACGCCGCTGGCACCGCTCGCCCCAGCGGCAAGCGGCGCCGGCTCCTCGTCATCTCCCCCGCAGCTCCGGATCAAGAGCACGAAGAGGATGAAGATCCCCGCGATGACGCTCAGCGCGACCAGGCGCCTGCGCTGGTAAACGTCCATAGCGTGCTCAAAGTAACAAAGGGGTTGGTCGGCACCTGCAGGCTTAGTACCCCTGGGCAGGGGTTTTCATCACGCGGCGGCCGAACCTCGGAGCGCGAACCGCTGCGACCTACGCCCGGCGCCTGAACGGAAACCGCATCGGTTCGGCGGCCTGCGGCCGGGCGACGTGGACAGAATCGGCTCGATTTCTCGAACCCAAGACACTGGGGATCGAGGACTCGAACCTCGACTACTGGTACCAGAAACCAGCGTGCTGCCGATTACACCAATCCCCAACGGAACGCTCGCGCAGCGTAGCGAGCGGCCTCTGCCCAGCGCTACTGCCCGATGGATTCGAGCTCTGAATCCGGGTCGGCGAGCGCGTCCTTGGAGCCCGAGACGTCCGCCCCGGTCTCGATCAGTGTCCGCGCGTGGACCAGGTCCTCGGAGCGTCCGACCGCGAGGGCGCCCTTGACGACGCCGCCGTCGAGGTACCAGACGCTGAACTCGTCGCTGCCCCGATCGCCGCGCCAGACCACCTCGTCCCACTCGTACGCCGGCCCGACGTACTCGAGCGAGGCCCAGTCGGCGAGGTCGCTGAAGAAGTAAGGGATCTCCCGGTAGGGCTCCTCGGAGCCGAGCATCGCCTTCGCGGCGTGGCGGCCCTGCTGCAACGCGACGTCCCAGTGCTCGACCCGCAGCCGCCGGCCGTGGACGACGCTGTCGTAGGAGCAGACGTCGCCGGCCGCGAAGATCCCCGGCGCCGAGCTCTCCAGCTTCGCGTCGCAGACGATCCCGTCGTGGACCTCGAGCCCCGCCCTCTCGGCCAGCATCGTGTCGGGCTTCACCCCCGCACCGACGACGGCCATCCCGCCCTCGACGGTCCGGCCGCTGGCCGTCACGATCGCGCTGACGCGCCCGTCGCCCTCGAACGCCTCGAGCGACTCGCCGCCGAAGATCTCGATGCCGTGCTCGACGAGCTTGTCGTGGAAGTAGCGCCCCGCCTCCTCGCCGAAGGTTCGTGACAGCGCGACGTCCTCCAGCATCACGATGCTGACCTCGACGCCGAGCGCCCGCAGCGACGCCGCCACCTCGCAGCCGATGTAGCTGCCGCCGATCATCACCACCCGGCCCGCCTCCTTGGCCTCCTCGCGGATCGCGTCGGAGTTCCCGAACGCCCGCAGGTAGTGGATTCCCTCCAGCTCCGCCCCCTCGACCCGCAGGATGTTGACGTTCGCCCCCGTCGCCAGCAGCGCCTTGCCGAACTCGACCTCCTCCCCACCCTGGAGCTTCGCCGTCCGCGCCTCGGGGTCGAGCGACATCACGTTCGTCCGCGTCGCCAGCTCGACCCCGTTCTCCCCATACCACTCGACCGGGTTCACGTAGGCGTCCGCGCGCGACGCCTCGCCGCGCAGGTACTCCTTCGAGAGCGGCGGGCGCTCGTACGGCGGCTCGGGCTCGCGCGCGGCGAGCAGGATCGAACCGTCCGCCCCCTGCTTGCGGAGCTCCGAGGCGCAGTAGGCGCCCGCCAGCCCGCCGCCGACGATCAGAAAATCAATCGCCCGAGCGCTCATGCGCTCGGCCGGTCTCCGGAACCCCCGTCCGGCCCGAAGTACGCGGTCAGGTCCTCCTCCATCCGCGGGTCGAGCACCGCGAGGATCTCGTCGCCCGCCTGCAGCACGGTCTCGGAGTTCGGCACGAAGCCGCTGTCGTCGCGAAGGACCGAGATCAGCAGGCTGCCCTCCGGCATCGCCAGGTCACCGACCCGGACCCCGGCGGCGCGCGAGTCCGCCGGCAGCTCCATCTCGATGATCTCGAGCCGCTGCTCGGGCAGGTCGAGCAGGTGGACGAGCCCGTACTCGGGGACCTCGTGCTCGATCAGGCGCAGGATCAGGTCGGTCGCCGAGACCAGCGGCTTGATCCCGAGCAGCTCGAAGTGCTCGCGGTTGCGCGGGTTGTTGACCCGGGCGATGATCCGGTCGACCAGGTACTTCTCCTTCGCCACCTGGCAGATCAGGATGTTGTCCTCGTCGTCGCCGGTGACCGCGATGACCATGTCGGCACGCGAGATCCCGGCCCGCTCCAGTACCCAGAGCTCCGACGCATCGCCGTACTGGACGTTGTGCTCGAGCTCCTGCTCGACCGTCAGGTAGCGGTCGCGGTTGGCCTCGATCAGGGTCACCTCGCTGCCCTTCTCGATCAGCTCGCGGGCCAGGTTCCAGCCGACCTTGCCGGCCCCGACGATGATGATGTACTTGCGGTGGGGCATCGCCTAGATGTCGGCGTCCTCGTGATCGACCGCCCCGGCCGGCGCGGCGGTCCGCTCGGCGGCCTGGCGGATCTCCTCCTCGAGCATCTCGATCGCCACCCGGGTCGGGCAGATCGTGTCCAGGCCCTGGTCCGCGTACCACTTCGCCCGGTAGGGGTCGAGGATGCGGGCGATCACCTTGGGGACGCTGAAGCGCCGCTTGGCGATCTGGGCGATGACGATGTTCGTGTTGTCGCCGTTGGTCGCAGCGAGGAAGACGTCGGCGCGCTCGATCCCGGCGGCGGCCAGCGCCTCGATCTCGAGCGCCGTCCCGACCGTGAAGTGCCCGCCCATGTCCTCCCAGGGCTTATCGAGGCCGATCTCCAGCCGGGCATGCGACTCGGGGTCCTCGTCGAGGCAGGAGACCTCGTGGCCCTCCGAGAGCATGCTGCGGGCGACCGATGATCCGACCCGGCCGCAACCAACGATGACGACGAACATGGGGCGGATCTTAGACGGGCTCGGAGTCCCTATTCAGCCACCGGCAACGCGCCCTCGCGGCCGATCGCCTCCTCTGGGGCGGTCTCGGCCGAGCCGGCCGTCACCCGCCGCGCGCCGTCGGTGGCCGGCGCGGTGATCAATACCCGGCACGGGGCGCGGCGCAACACGTACTCGGTCACCGGCCCGATCTCCGCCGGCCGCGAGCCGCCCACACCGCCGAGGATCGCCCCGCCGCGGATCCGGGTCGGCGGCTCGGCGCCCATGACGATCATCTCGACGTCGCGGGCGCGCGCGGCCTCCACGATCCCGGCTCCGACCGAACGGGCGCGGACGACCGACGGGTGGACCTCGACGGTCTCATATTCCTCCCCGACCTCCTTGGCGCGCTCGAGCGCCCCGTTCGCCACCTCGGCCCGCTCGCGCGGCGGCGGGGAGTCCAGCGGCACCGTCAGCGGCAGATCGATCACGTAGACCACCTCGAGTCGCGGGGCCATGCCGCCGGACCGATCGGCGGCGAGGGCGAGCCGTCCGGCGGTGCCGACGATGTCGTCGTCCAGCTTGGTCCCGAAAACGGGGACCAGGATGTCGCCGTACTCGGCGCTCGCGACGTCCTTGACCAGCGCCGCGGCCGGGACCTCGACCCGCTCCGAGAGCGTCATCCCCTCGACGCCCTTGCGATAGATCACGTAGGCGACGAGCCCGAACGCCATCCAAGCGGTGCCGACCCAGCGCGCGCTGTCGTGGTAGACGATCACGCTGACCCAGGCGAGCGCGGTGAGCACGGCCGCGACCAGCGTCGGCAGCGGTACCCGCGCGCCCATGAAGGTGATGTCGAACGGGATCCGGAACGGCCGCGGCCGGTCCGGCTCGGTGATCCGCAGGCGGATGATCGAGAGATGGGCGATCGTGAACGCGATCGTCGCCCCGAACGCGAACAGGCCTCCGAGCAGCGCCACGTCCGCCGAGGCGACCAGCCCGACGGCAAACACCGCCGCGGCGAGGATCGCCACGTGTGGCGTCTGCCAGCGCCGGTTGAGCTTGCCGAGCCAGCTCGGGATCTGGCGGTTGGTGGCCAGTGTGTAGACATGCCGCGAGAGGCCGAGCATCGCCGTGTTCGCCGCCCAGATCAGCGCCGCCGGGACGACCAGCACCACGGCCACCTGCATCAGCTCCGAAAGCCAGGTGGGCTCGAACGCCTCGACGACCCCGAGCACCGGGTTCTCCAGGTAGGTGGTCCCGAGCGCAGTCTCCGCGCCGTCGGCGGTCGGCACGACCGGGACCGCCATCAACGCGACGACCGAGACCCCGACGTAGACCAGCGGCACCAGAGTCGCCGCGGCGACCACCAGCTTGCGCAGGTCGACGGGAGCGGTCCGGATGTCGGGAGCGAGGGTGGCGGCCGCCTCGATCCCGGCGAAGGCGACGGTCGCGATCACGCCCGCGTAGATGAGATCGGCGCCGCTCGGATTGCCGGTCGAGTCGAACGGGTTGAGCTCCGTGGTCAGGACGTCGAGGTCGAACGAGGTGACCAGGCCGACCGCGATCACCGCGAGCAGCAGGCCGACGCCGGCGATCGCGATCGTGCCCAGCAGCCGCGCCCGGCCCGCGCCGGTGACGCCGGTGATGGTCAGGAACGCGGTCAGCGCGACGACCAGCGTCCCGGTAATGATCTCCGGCGCCGTGTCGCTGAATCCGGACCAGATCGGGGTCAGGTAGTGCGGCACCGAAAGGGCCGCAAGCGCGATCACGATCACGTAATCGATCAGGATCGCCCAGCCGGCGATGAAGCTGATCAGCTCGTTGTTGAAGGCGTGGCGGGCGAACGTCGCCGAGCCGCCCCGCTCGGGGACCATCGCCTCGCCCTCGACGTAGGTGAGCGTGTTGAGGATGAACACGACGCCGACGCCGAGGAAGATCAGCGGGGTCAGCCCGAGTCCGCGCTCGGCGACCAGGCCGAGGGCGAAGTAGAGCGAGAAACCGACCGCGGAGTAAGCGACCGCGAACAGCAACGGCACGCCGAGCCAGCGGCTGGTCAGGGGCGAGCGCTCGCCGCGCTCGAACGGGTCGATCATTCCTCCTTCTCCCTCCGCAGCGCGAGGTAGAGGCGACCGAGGCCGAGGCCCGTGAACACGAGCCCGAGCCAGATCCCGCCCGAACCCGCGGTGCCGCCGTTGGCGAGCGTGACGACGATGATCGCGATCCCGAAGCCGGTGATCACGACGGCGAACGCCCGCGTGACCCCGCGATAGACCTCGTCGGGCGGCGGCGCCGGGCTCACGCCGCCGCCTCGGCCGGATTGGCGGCGATGATCACCCGGCAGGGCCGCTTCGCGAGCACGGTCTGCAGCGTCTTCCCGTACAGCGGCTCACCGCCGCGATAGCGCAGCGGCATCACGATCGCGGCCGCGTTGATCGCCTTCGCTTCCTCGACGATCGCCTTGCCCGCCTGGCCGAGACGGACGTGCTCGAGGTGCCCGCTGACCCGCTGGCCACCGATCAGCTTCGCCTGCTCGAGCTTCGTCTTCGCGCCGAGCTCGCGTCCGTCGAGCTGGGCATCAAGCGGCAGGTTGGCCGGGACGGTGACAAGCGAGAGGACGTGGATCGCGCGACGGCGTCGGGCCGCCAGCGCCTTCGCGGTCGCGACGGTCTCCTCCGAGAACGGGTCCTCGTCGCTGAACGCGACCAGGATGGACTGATACTCGACCTCCTCGACGCCGAGCGGGGTCAGCGTCTCGACCTTGATCGTCTCGGTCAGCGGCAGGCCCTTGAAGCGCCGGTAGCCGATGTAGAGCAGCGTCCCGGCGATCATCCACCCGCCGCCGGTCGCGAGCACCACGGGGTCGAGCACCATCGCGACGACGAAGGCGCCGAAGGTGCCGAGGCCGCCAAGCACGGCGAGCACCGGGAGGTCGAACCCGAACACGCGCAACGTGCCGGGCGAGTGCCACAGCGGCGTACCGTCGGGCGCCTTCGGGCGCTCGGCCAGCGGTCTGAGCTTGCGCAGCCAGATCAGGGAGACGTGGGCGACGGTGAACGAGAGCGTCGCCCCGAAGGCGTAGATCGCGCCCAGGAAGTTCGTCTCCCCCGGCGCCATCACGATCGCGGCAACGATCGAGAAGACGATGATCGCGATGTAGGGCGTCTTGAAGCGCGGGTGGATCGCGCGCAACATCTCCGGGAGCTGGCGATGCTGGCCCATCGAGAAGGTGAGTCGCGAGAGCCCGATCAGGGCGGCGTTGGTGGCGATCAGCAGGATCACCGCCGCAAGCACGCCGACATAGACCCGCAGGACATCGGTGAGCCCGGCGCTGAGGCCGATGTTCTCGACGATCCCGAGCACCGGGTCGTCCTTGAAGGTCGTCGCCAGCTCGGTCGTGAAGCCGCCGTCCGCGCCCTGCGTCACCGGCATCGCCGAGAGCGCGATCATCGGCAGCAGCGCGTAGAGCCCGACCACGGCGACCACCACCAGCCCCGTGCCTCGCGGAACGGTGCGCCACGACTCGCGCGCCTCCTCGGACATGTTCGAGATCGTCTCGATCCCGGTGTACGCGACCATCCCCACCGCGATCCCGAGCGCGAAGTCCCCCCAGGTGGGCGCGCTGCCGAGCTCGACCTGGTTGACGAGCAGGTCCGGGTTGAAGACCAGGAAGAGGCCAATGGCGACCAGGACGATCTGCGTCGCAAGGTCGGCGACCGCGAGCACCAGGTTGAGCCGCGCCGACTCCTCGGTCCCCTTGATGTTGAGCAGCGCGAGCAGGGCAACGAGGCCGATCCCGAAGATGACGTCGCCGGGGCCGTGACCGAGCGGTTCCCAGAATACCGCCAGGTAGTGGGGAACGAAGAAGGCCGAGATCGCGATCGTGACGATGTAGGTGAGCATCTGGGCCCACCCGGCGAGGAACGACGCGAACTCGTTGAACGCGCGGCGGGCGAAGCTCGACGAGCCGCCGGCCTCGGGATAGAGGACCGTCGCCTCGACGTAGGTCGCGGCGGTGAAGGCGAAGATCACACCGGCGATCACGAACGTGACCGGGGTGAGGCCGAGCGCGTAGAACGCGACCAACCCGAGCGCGTAGTAGATCGACGAGCCGACGTTGCCGTACGCGGCTGCGAACAACGCGCTCGACCCGTGGACGCGTCTCAGCGCAGCTTCGCGTGGATGCCTCTCAGCCATTGGTGCTCAGGCGAGTCTAGGCCCGCTGCGGACGTGCTCAGAGCCGATCCGATCCGGCGACGGGCAGCCGAGCAGAACCATCCCCAGCTCGATCTCCGAGCGCAGCAACTCGAGCACGTCGCGCGCCCCCTCCTCGCCGCCGACGGCCAGCCCCCAGAGCGCCGGGCGGCCGACGAGCACCGCCCGTGCCCCGAGCGCAAGCGCGATCAGCACGTCGGTGCCGCGGCGGACGCCGCCGTCGATCAGGACCTCGCAGCCGTCGCCGACCGCGTCGACGACCTCGGGCAGGATGTCGATCGTCGCCGGGACGCAGTCGAGCTGTCGCCCGCCGTGGTTGGAGACGATCACCCCGGCGGCACCGTGCTCGACCGCAAGCGCCGCGTCCGCCCCGGTCTGGATCCCCTTGAGCACGATCGGCAGCGAGCAGTCCGACGCCAACGCCTCGAGGTCCTCCCAGGTCAGGGTCGGGTCGACGAGGTCGAACACCTCCTGGACGGTGATCGGCCGGTCGGAGCCAACCGCCGCGGCGACCGCCGGTGCGGTGACGCCGGGCGGGACCACGAAGCCGGTGCGGAAGTCGCGCTCGCGCCGCCCGGCGCGGGGCGCGTCGACGGTCAGCGCAATCGCCTCGAAGCCGGAGTCGACCGCCTCGTCGATGAGCGCCCTGGTCACGCCGCGGTCGCGGAAGCAATAGAGCTGGAACCAGCGCGGCGCCGGCGGCGCCTCGGCGGCGATCTCGGCCGGATGTGAGGTCGCGATCGTCGACAGGCACATGACCGTCCCGGCCGCGGCCGCGGCCCGCGCCATCGCCACCTCGCCCTCGGGATGGACCAGCCGCTGGAAGGCAACCGGGGCGACCAGCAGCGGCATCGAGACCTCGGTCCCGAGCACGGTCGTCCGCGTGCTCACCTCGCCGACGTCGACCAGGACCCGCGGGTGCAGGGTGCGGCACCCGTAGGCGGCGACGTTCTCGCGCAGGGTGCGCTCGTCGCCCGCGCCGCCGGCGAAGTAGCCGTGCACGCCGGGCTCCAGCCGCTCGGCCGCTAGCCGCTCGTAGTCGGCGACGTTGATCGGCTGCGGGTCCGGCATCGGGCGGCGACTATAAGCGTATGCGTCGATAGCCTGAGGCCATGAGCGAGCTCATCCACACCTGCTACCGCGTCCTCGACCTCGACCGCTCGGCGGAGTTCTACGAGAAGCTCGGCTTCGAGGAGCTCCGGCGGGTGCCGATCCGCGACGAGGCCACCAACCTGTTCATGGGCCTACCCGGCGACGGCGCGCGGCTCGAGCTCACCCACAACCACGACCGCACGGAGGCCTACGAGATCGGCACTGGCTACGGCCACATCGCGATCACCGCCGACGACCTCGACGCCACGCTCGAGCGCCTCGCCGAGCTCGGGATCGAGCCCGAGAAGCCGCCCTATACGGTTCGCGAGGGCGGCTCACGGCTCTGCTTCGTCCGCGATCCCGACGGCTACCGGATCGAGCTGATCGAGAGCGATCCGTCCTAAGCGATTCTGAGCGCCGCCGCCGACAGCGCCGCACGCACGCAGGCCATCCTGCGCGAGGCGGGCGCGCTGCTGGAGGACGACCCACTTCGTCACGGCAAGGAGCACGGCTACGACCCCAGGCGCTGCCGTCGCCGGCGGTGGTCCGCTGCGGCCGCCCTTCGTGCTGAGCGCGGCTACGACGCCGCGGTGCGCGGCAAGCGGATCCTGGTCGTCGACGACGCCGTGAACACGGGCGAGTCCGTGCGCGAGACGTGTGACGCCGTCCGCGGCGCCGGCGGCGAGGTCATAACGGTGGCGGCACTCCCGGGCGGCGACGAGTCGGCGCCGTGGGCGTACCGGACGTTGACCGGGACTCCCTCTCGGCACAGTTGAGCTGGTTTCCCGCGAGCGGCGCCATGTTGAGGGTGCCGGCGTTGGTGGAGTCCTGGCGGACGATCACCTGGACGTCCGACACGGTCAGGCTGGCCCCTGCGCGATCGTCAAGCTGCGCATGTCGGGGGTGTTCGTGGTCACCTGCCGCGTCGTGGGCTGGATCGCGGGCCCGGCGGGGATGCAGACGTCGTCGTTGACGTCGGGGTAGCGCTCCGGGCTCCAGTTGTAGCCGTCGTCACCCGTGCCGGGTCCGTTCGGCTGCAGTTCGAACCAGCGATCGCTGAGCTGCCCATCCCGGGTGATCGTGCAGGCCTGCGCGGCTAGCGGCAGCACCGCGATCACGATCAAGGTCCCGAGAAAACGTCGCTACTCGCATGCTGCCTCCACGCCTTTCTTCGCCTTCTTCAGCTTCTTCTTGGCCTTCTTGATCGCGGCCCTCGGGGCATCCTCTCGCTTCAGCCGTTTCAGCTTCTTCTTCACCTTGGCAAGCTTGTCCTCGGCCTTCTTGCAGGCGGCGTTCTCGGCGCCGTCGCCGGGCGGGGGTGGTTCGGCCGGTGGGGGCGTAGCCGACGCCACCACCGCGGCGGTCGCCGTCGAGGTCGCGGGGGCGCCCGCGCCAGATGCGTTGCTGGCCGTCTCCTGCACCCGAATCGTCGAACCGACGTCGGCCGCGGTGGGCACGTACGTTTGTGCGGTCGCACCTGCGATAGCAACACAGGAGGCGCCCGAACCGTCGCAGCGCTGCCACTGATGCGCGTGGCTGGTGGGGCTGTTCGACCACGAACCGTGCGTTTCGGTCAAGGTCGCGCCTTCGCTCGCCGAACCGGAGATCGACGGCGGCGAGCTGTTCACCGGGACCGGGCCGCCACCACCACCGCTGCCCACGAACCCGTAGCCGACCCGGTCCACGGTCACGCACTGCGAACTCGAGGTGCAGGCGATGCCAAAGAGCGAGTTGGCCCCGGCAACCGGCACGATCGTCGTCCAAGCACCGGTTGCCGCCGGGTCTCCCTCGATCACACGCCCGCCACTGGTGACGGCGACGCAGTGGCTGGTCGACGGGCAGGCAACGGCCAGCATGCCGCCGGTGCCGGGCGTGAACACCGGCGTCGGGCTGCCGGGCGTCGTCGGGTTGAAGGTCACCCGGCGGCCGGTGCCATCAACCGCCGTGCACTGAGTCGTCGACGGGCATGCGACCCCGTTCATGGCGCGGGTGCCGTCGACCGTGGTCGGGGTCGGGCTGCCCGGGCCGGCCGGGTTGAAGGTCACCTGCCGGCCGGCGTCATCGACGGCCGTGCATTGATTGGTCGCCGGGCAGGCCACCGCGTTCAACATGTGACCGGCGTCGATCGTGGTCGGCGTCGGGCTACCTGGCGACGTCGGATTGAACGTCACCTGCTTGCCGACGTGGTCGACGGCGGTGCACTGATTGACCGAGGGGCAGGCGACCGCGCGCAGAGTGCTGGTGCCGTCGATCGTCGTCGGCATCGGGGTACCTGGCGACGTCGGGTTGAACGTCACCTGCTTGCCGGCGCGATCGACCGCTGTGCATTGAGTGGTTGCCGGACAGGCAATCGCGCGCAGTTCCTGCTCGTCGTCCCCGACAAGGGTTGGCGTCGGGATGCCTGGCGCCGCCGGGTCGAACGTCACCTGACGCGCGGCAGCGTCGACCGCCGTGCACTGGCTCGGCGAGGGGCACGCGACGCCGTAGAGGATCATGCCGCGGCCGACCTGGGTAGCGGCCGGCGTGCCTGGGGGGGCGGTCGGATCGAAGGTCGCCTGCTCGCCGCTCGACTCGACGGCCGTGCATTGGCTGGTCGACGGGCACGCGACCCCGTACACCGGCTCGGTGCCGACCATGATCGAGGTGGGTGTCGGCGTTCCGGGCGCTGTCGGGTTGAACGTCACCTGCTGGTCTCGTCCGTTGACCGCGGTGCACTGGCCTGTCGACGGGCAGGCCACGGCGTGGAGCGCATTGGTATCGACGGGTGCCACGGCTGGGGTACCCGGGGCATTCGGGTTGAAGGTCACCGCTCCGCCGCCGTCGTCGACGCCTGTGCACTGCGTCGCCGATGGACACGCGATCCCCAAGAGGTCGTTGGGGCTGACCTCGACCGGCGTCGGGGTGCCCGGCGACGTCGGGTTGAAGGTCACCTCATTGCCGCTGTCGCTGACCGCGGTGCATTGGCCGGCCGCCGGGCAGGCGATCGCGCTGAAGGATTCGGCGAACGCGAGCGTCGTGTGCGTCGCCGGCGTCGCCGGCGCGGACGGGTTGAAGGTGAGCTGAAAGCCGAAGTTGTCGACGGCCGTGCATTGGGTTGTCGACGGACACGCCACCGCGTTGAGGACGTGGTTGAAGGCCGTGTCGATCTGGACGGGCGTCGGATTGCCGGGCGCGGTCGGATTGAAGGTGACTTGGACACCGCCGCCGCCGACGGCCGTGCACTGGCTCGCCGATGGGCACGCGATCCCGTTGAGGAAGCCGCCGGGGCTGACCGTCGTGGGGACCGGGCTGCCCGGCGCGGTCGGGTCGAAGGTCACCTGCTGGCCGACCTGGTCGACCGCGGTGCACTGGTCCACCGCCGGGCACGCGACCGCGTTCAAGCGCTCGACCCCACCATTGAGGGCGGCCAGCGGAACGCCGTCAGACCACGACAGCGGCGCCGCGGCGGCAACCGACGACGAGCCGGCCAACGTGAGACCGGCCGCGATCACCACCAGAGCTACGCGATGCATGGAGCGTCCCTGCCTTTCGACCACGTTGAAGCCCACCTCCGCAGCAGGACCAACAACCCTCAATGGACGGACCAGCCAACCCTCGCATGCTCGCGGGTTCCCGTCAATACGCAAAAACGCGCAGTTCGTCTGCGGCTTTCCCGCGGATCAGCGTGAATTCAGGCTTAGAAGTGGACGATCGGGATGATCAGGATCGCGACGATGTTCGCGACCTTGATCATCGGGTTGATCGCCGGGCCGGCGGTGTCCTTGTAGGGATCGCCGACCGTGTCGCCGGTCACCGAAGCGGCGTGGGCCTCTGAGCCCTTGCCGCCGAAGGCGCCGTCCTCGATCAGCTTCTTCGCGTTGTCCCAGGCGCCGCCGCCCGCGGTCATCGAGAGGGCGACGAACAGCCCGACGACGATCACCCCGATCAGCAGGCCGCCGAGCGCCTTGACGCTGATGATCCCGACGAGCACCGGAATGATGATCGGGATCAGCGAGGGCAGGATCATCTCCCGCTGGGCCGCGGCGGTGACGATCCCGACCGTCTTGCCGTAGTCGGGCTTCTCGGTCCCCTCCATGATCCCCGGGTGCTCGCGGAACTGGGTCCGGACCTGCTCGACGACCTCGCCGCCGGCACGCCCGACGGCCTCGATCGCGAAGGCCACGAACAGATAGACCATCATCCCGCCGATCAGCAGGCCGATCAGCACCGCCGGGTCGGAGATCAGGAACTGGAGGCCGACGCCGCCCTCCTCTTCTCCAAGCTCGATCTGGAAGGCGGCGAACAGGACCAGAGCGGCGAGCGCGGCCGAGCCGATCGCGTAGCCCTTGGTGACGGCCTTGGTCGTGTTGCCGACCGCATCGAGCGGGTCGGTGACGTTGCGAACGTCCTCGGGCAGATCGGCCATCTCGGCGATCCCGCCCGCGTTGTCGGTGATCGGCCCGAAGGCGTCGAGCGCGACGATCAGGCCGCAGAGCGAGAGCTGCGCGGTGACCGCGACCGCGATCCCGTAGATGCCGGCGAGCTCGTTGGCGCCGAAGATCGCGAGCGCGATCAGGAGCGCCGGGGCGACCGCCGACTGGAAGCCCTGGGCGAGGCCCTGGATGATGTTGGTCGCGTGGCCGGTGATCGACGCCTGGCTGATCGTCTTCACCGGGCGGAAGCGGGTCGAGGTGTAGTAGTCGGTGATCACGAACAGGCCACCGGTGACGACGAGCCCGATCAGGGCGCAGAACCAGAGGTCGGTGACCGAGGCGCCGAACAGGGCGCTGCCCGGATCCTCGATCCCGAGCGAGAGCGGATCGCTCATCAGCCAGTCGGTGATCGGATAGAAGAGCGCCGCGCAGATAACCGCCGAGATGATCAGGCCGCGATAGAGCGCGCCCTCGACCCGGTCGGTCGTCGTCCGCACCGCCAGGGCGCCGACGATCGAGGCGAGGATCGCGACCGCGCCCAGAACCAGCGGGTAGAGCGCCACCTCGCGGGCGAAGTCGGCGGAGAAGGTGAGCACGCCGAGCAGCATCACCGCGACCGTGGTCACGGCGTAGGTCTCGAACAGGTCGGCCGCCATCCCGGCGCAGTCGCCGACGTTGTCGCCGACGTTGTCGGCGATCACCGCGGGGTTGCGCGGGTCGTCCTCGGGGATCCCGGCCTCGACCTTGCCGACCAGGTCGGCGCCGACGTCGGCGGCCTTGGTGAAGATGCCGCCGCCGAGACGGGCGAAGACGGAGATCAGCGAGCCGCCGAAGCCGAGCCCGATCAGCGCGTCGATCGCTTCCTTGTCGGTGTGGTCGGTGAGGACCAGGATCCCGAAGTAGCCCGCGACGCCGAGCAGGGCGAGGCCGACGACCAGCAGGCCGGTGACCGAGCCGCCCTTGAAGGCGACGTCGAGCGCCGGCGGCACCCCGCCGCGGGCCGCCTCGGCGACCCGGGCGTTGGCGCGTACCGAGACGTTCATGCCGATGAAGCCCGCCGCGCCGGACAGCACGCCGCCGATCACGAACCCGATCCCGGTCGGCACGTCCTGGAGAATCGCGATGAGGACCGCGAGCGGGACGGCGACCATGGCGATGATCGTGTACTGGCGGTTGAGGTAGGCCTTGGCGCCCTCCTGGACGGCGCCGGAGATCTCCTGCATCCGCTCGTTCCCGGCGGAGCGGTTGAGCAGCCGCTGGGTCACGAGCGCTCCGTAGAGCACCGCGGCGCCGGCGCAGACGAGCGCGATCAAGACGCCGTAGTCGGTCAGGAAATCGGTCACTGGGGTCCTCCGTAAGGGTCTTTTCAGTCAGAAGCGGCCGGAGGCTTCCGGCCGCGAGGCGCGCGTACTGTAGCGAGGCTGCGCCCGGTTAGGCGCCGGGACGCCGGTTCTAGGTCGATCCCGGCGGCGTCCACAGGCGCGGCGGGGGCTCCCCCGGCCTCGGCCCCGAGCTCGGGCCCGTCGCCGGCGGCGGCTCCCCGCCCTCCGGCGGTGGCTCATCCCCTCCGCGCGCCTCCCGCGCGTAGAGCATCTGCACCTGCGAGAGCGCCTCACGGACCTGCTCGCGCGGCCCCTCGTCGAGCAGGTCGACGACCGCGCGCACCGCCTCGATCCCGACCCGGCCCTGCTCGAGGTCCCGCTCGTCGGCCTTCGAGATCCGTCGCGCGGCAAGGTTGAGGATGCTCGCGACGCTCTCCAGCAACAGGTCCTGGACCCGGATCTGGCGCAGCTGCTCCTCGAGCCGGCGCTGCAGCTCCTCCTGGTCGGGGGTCGTCGGCTCGCCGGCACGCGGCTCACCGGCGGGTTCTGCGCCGCTCTCGCCGGCTGGCTGGTCGTGCTCCTGGGCGTCCATCGCGGCCGAATCTAGCCGACCGCGGGCTCGGGGACGTAGGTACGACGGGTCTCGGCGAGCGCCTCGCGGTAGACGTCGGGGAGCGAGGCCCGGCCGTCGAACGCCCGGCGGGCACGCTGGGCGCCGTTCTCGGCCGGCAGGGTGACCTCGAGCCCGAACGCCTCGCGCGCCGGAGCGGTCCAGTCGACGATCCGCTCGAGCGCCGCCCTGGTCTCGATCAGCCGGCGCGCGGCGAAGTCGAGCTGGGTGCCGTCGAGCCCGTGGCGGATCGCCTGCCAGAGGTTCTCCTCGATCTCGCGCTGGCGCATTGGCTCGCCAAGGCGCCCGTCGTCGTAGTCGAGCGCCGACTGGGCGACGCAGGCGACGATCAGCCCGGCGAGGTTGAAGGCCTCGTCGCCGCGCGTCTGGGCGTCGCAGATCCGCACCTCGACGGTGCCGAAGTGGTGGTGCGGACGCACGCTCCACCACAGCTGGGTCGACTCGACGACGCGGCCGGTGGCGGTGAGCAGCTCGATGAAGTCGGCGTAGGTGGCCCAATCGCCGAACGGCTCGTGGACGCCGCAGCGGGGGAACGTCCGCGTGAAGATCTCGGTGCGCACCGAGTGCAGGCCGGTGTCATGGCCGTCGAGAAACGGCGAGTTCGCCGACAGCGCCAGCAGCGGGGGCAGCAGCTCGCGCAGGTGGTCGCAGACGGCGATCGCCCGATCGGCGCCGCGGACCCCGACATGGGTGTGGAGGCTCCAGGTGTTGTTGCGCTGCGCGACCCAGCGCAGCTCGTCGCGCAGGCGGTTGTAGTGCTCCGTGTCGATGATCCGCTGGTCGAGGTAGTTCGCCCACGGGTGGGTCCCCATCGATGCGAGCCCGATCCCCAGCCGCTCGGCGCGGTCGAAGAGCCGGCGCCGATGCTCGCGCTGAAGGTGGGCCGCCTCGGCGAAGCTCTCCGCGCGCCCCGAGCGGATCTCGATCTCGGTGTCGATCAGCTCCCCTGCGACCGACTCGGCGAGCAGCTCGTCCTGCATGCAGAGGTCGCGCAGCTCCTCGAACCGGTGGACGAGCTCGAGGCTGTCTGGGTCGACCAGCGCGAACTCCTCCTCGAGCCCGACCGTGAAGTCGGTCGAGCTCTCGAACACCTCGCGGGTGCGGGAGAGGTCGAGGCTCGGCGATGGGTCGGTCGCGCGCGCGGCCACCGGAGTCAGGCCAGGTAGAAGTAGAGCGCGTAGAGCAGGTCGACTGCAGGGCTGGACGTGTGCACGGTGACCTCGGGCGGCACCTGGAGCAGCTGCTCGGAGTAGTTGAAGATGATCTTGACGCCGGCTTCGACGAGCTGGTCGGCGACATCCTGGGCGGCCCCGGCGGGCACCGCGAGCACGCCGACGACCACCTCCTCTTCGCTGACGACCTGCTGCAGGTCGGCGAGCGCCCGCACCGGCACGCCGCCGTATTCGGCGCCGACGACCTTCGGGTCGGCATCGAAGATCGCCACGATCCGGAAGCCATGGTCGGCGAAGATGTCGGAGCTGGCGATCGCCTGGCCCAGGTTGCCGGCGCCGAACAGGGCGATGTTGTGCTGGCCCGAGGTGTGGAGGATCTTGCGGATCTCGCCGACCAGCGACTCGACCCGGTAGCCGACCCCGCGCTTGCCGAACTTGCCGAAGCCCGAAAGGTCGCGGCGGATCTGGGTCGAGTTGATGTGGGTGTACTCGGCAAGCTCCTGCGAGGAGATCGTCTCGCGCCCCATCTTCCGCGCCTGGATCAGCACCTGGAGGTAGCGAGAGAGCCGCGCCGCGACCCCGAGCGAGAGCCGCTCACCGTCGCCGATCGGGTCGCCCGAGCCCGAGGCAGAACCATTTCCCGCGCCTGCGGCCGTGCCGCTCGGACTGACTTCCGGTTCGTTCACGGCGAGACAGTATGAAGCGCGTCAGAAAATGCGTCGCGGTCGAACTCGAGCTCGCTGACGATCCGCCCGCGTACCTCGACCACCGGGATCCGCTCGAGCATCTCGGCGAGCAGCCGCTCGTCCGACTCGATGTCGACCTCGCGCAGCTCGACCGCCTCGAAGCCAAGGATCGCCGCCCGCGCCTCGTCGCAGAGGTGGCAGTCCGGCCGGCCGTAGAGCACCACCTCAGCCACCGACGTCGGCGTCCCAGCTCAGGTAGTCCGGATAAGGGGTCGGCTCGAGGTAGCGCGCCGCCGCGGCGATCATCGCGGCGTTGTCGGTGCAGAGCTGCGGCGGGACGAGCTTCAGCTCCAGCCCCTCGGCCTCGCACAGCTCGCCGACCCGCTCGCGCAACATGGAGTTCGCGGCCACTCCACCGCCCAGCGCCACCGCGTTCCAAGCCGCGGTGGGATCGCGATGCCGGCGACTGCCGCCGCGGGCGGCGCGGCGCAGCTTGGCCACCAGCTGATCGACGACGGCGGCCTGGAAGCTCGCCGCGAGGTCGGCGCGGCGCTCGCGCATCCGCTCGGGCCCGAGCTCGCGGACCGCGTACAGGAGCGCGGTCTTCAGCCCGCTGAAGCTGAAGTCGAGCCGCGGGTCGTTGGTCATCGCAACCGGGAACTCGAACGCCCGCGGATCGCCCCCGGCCGCCTCGCGCTCGATCGCCGGGCCGCCGGGATAGCCGAGCTCGAGCAGCCGCGCCGCCTTGTCGAGCGCCTCGCCGGCGGCGTCGTCGAGCGTCTGGCCGAGGACCTCGTAGGAGTCATGGGCGCCGACCCCGGCGAGCAGGGTGTGGCCACCGCTTGCGATCAGGCACAGGAACGGCGGCTCGATCGGGTCGGGCTCGAGGAAGTTCGCGGCGACGTGACCGTGGAGGTGGTCGACGCCGCTGAGCGGCTTGCCGGCCGCCGCCGCGAGCGCCTTCGCCGTGCTGACGCCGATCAGGAGGGCGCCGATCAGCCCGGGCCCGCGGGTGACCGCGACCGCGTCGACGTCGCGGAGCTCGATCCCCGCGTCGTCGAGCGCCGCCCCGACCACCGGGTTGATCAGCTCCAGGTGGTGGCGCGCCGCGACCTCGGGGACGATGCCGCCGAAGCGCTCGTGGGCCGCCGCCTGCGACGAGATCACGTTCGAGCGAATCGCCGCTCCGTCGACCACAGCCGCACACGTGTCATCGCACGAGGTCTCGATGGCCAGAACCAGATCGTCCCTCACCGCGCACGCCCGGACCGGGTGGGGCACGGGAATAACTCGCGCCACGTCCTCCGCTCCCGCTCGAATCTATGGCCCGCGGCTACGCCGCGGACATTTGTTTCTGCTCCCGCGTCCGGGCGTGCGCGGTGGCTCCTCATTCCAACCACATGATCAAGGCGTCCTCGCCGTTGTCGTGGTAGTAACGGCGGCGGTGCCCTGCCGGCCGGAAGCCGAAGCGCTGGTACATCTCGATCGCGGCCCGGTTCGACGTCCGCACCTCCAGGGTGTAGCGGGCGCCCTCGCCGGCACGGTCGAACAGCCCCTTGATCAGCTCGGTCGCGATCCGCTCGCGGCGTCGCTCGGGAGCGACGGCGATGTTCATCAGGTGCCACACGTCGGCGTAGCGCGAGCAGACGAGGTAGCCCGCAAGGCCCTGCCCGTCCCGGTCCGGGAACGCCAGGCAGATGCCCGACGGCTTCGAGAGCTCGAGCACGAACATCGCCAGCGACCACGGGGTCTGGAACGAACGCCGCTCGATCGCGAGCACCGCGGGCAGGTCGCCATAGACGAGCCGGCGAAGCGGGGCCGCGGCTTCGGCCGGCTCAGCCATTCCTGGGGTCGCGGTCTCGTTGCTCACGCCATACCTCTGCGTCTGGTCTTCTCAAATAGGCCGGTTTGACATCGGTCGGAGGCCCTGGCTCGATCGTGACGGCGAGCGCGCAGATGTGGCGAGCCGCCAGCCGGTGCGCCGGGTCCGCATCGGGAGGAACCTCCACACCCGCGGACTCGAGCTGATGGCGAAATCGTAGCGACCCGTCTCCCGCCGCCACCGGGGCCCGATCGAGGCCGGCAAGCCGTTCGGCAAGCGCCTCGGGATCGGCCGTCGCCGGCTCCCAGAGCTGCTCGCCGGCCGCGTCGTAGAGCGCCGCGAAGACCTCGCCCCGGCGGGCGTCGATCAGCGCCAGCCGAGGGCGGCCGGGGGCCCGCTCGGCGAGCCCGCGAGCCAGCGCCGCCAGCGACCCGACCGCGGCGACCGGGAGCCCACGGGCCTGGGCGAGCGCGCGCGCCGTCGCGATCCCGATCCGCAAGCCGGTGAACGTGCCCGGCCCGATCCCGACCGCGATCCGCTCGATCCGCTCCCAGCCACCGGCCGCGGCGACGCAGGCCTCGATCTCGTTCATGAGCACGACGGCGTGGCGCGGCCGCCCGTCCGGTCCGCGGCCCTGGCGGCGTTCGCCGACCGGCTCGTCTCCGATCGTGACCGCGACCGCGGTATCGGCGGTCGCTGTGTCGAGGCCGAGAATCCGGGGTAGGTGCATCGGCGTCAGACTAGGGATCGACCCGCCGGCGACCAGGAGGTAGAGCGATGTCAGCTTCGAAGCCCAGGCGGCTGCTCGCGGCCCTCGCGGTGCTCGCGATCGCCGTTCCCGCCGCGGGACTCGCCGGCTGTGGGGACGACACGTCCGACAGCGCCGAGGAAGCGTTCGACCAAGCCCAGGAGGAGATCGACCAGGCAGCCGAGGACGCTCAGGAGCAAGCCGAGGAGCTACAGCAGGACATCGAGGAGCAGGCCGACGAGGTCCAGAGCGAGATCGAGGACCAGGTCGACGACGCGACCGAGGACGAGGCGACCGAGGACGAGACGTCGACGACCGAGGACGAGAGCTCGACCACCAACGACAGCGGCGGCGTCTACGCCCCCTGACCCGGCTCGGGATCGCCGAGCTCGACCTCGCGCCGGTTCGCGCCGGCGTGACGGAGGACGACCCGGCGGGCGATCTGGACGCCATCGGGTAGCTCCAGCTCCGGCGCCAGCTCAGGCCACTCGACGAAGGCGATCGAGCCGGGGTCCAGGTAGTCGTCGAGCAGGCCCGGCTCCTCCCCGCCGAGACCGTCGAGCCGGTAGAGGTCGAGGTGCGAGACCGGACCCCGGGTTGCGGAGTAGCGGCGCCCGATCGTGAACGTCGGCGAGACGACCGGGCCCTCGACGCCGAGCGCCCGGCAGGCTCCCCGGACCAGCGTCGTCTTGCCGGCGCCGAGCTCGCCGCTGACCAGGACCACGTCCCCGGGCGCGAGCACGGCGGCGATCTCCGCCCCGAGCGCCTCCGTCGCCTCCGGCCCGTCCGAGGTCTCGACGGTCAAGCGAAGAGGTCGAGCTGGCTGTCCCGCGCCGCGCGCTCCGGCTGGGCGGGCCCGTCCTCGGGGGCGTCGGCCTGCTCGAGCTCGGGCAGCGGCTCGGCGAGCAGGCCGCGGATCTTCGCGAAGTCCTCGCGCAGCGTCTCGACCAGGGACGGGGTGCGAAGCGCCGCCGCCGGATGGAGGAGCGGGAAGACGAACACCGTCCGCCCCGCGATCGCGTGGACCTGCGGCGTACCTCGCACGCGGGTGATCCCGGTCTGGCTGCCGGTGATCTTCTTCGTCGCGAAGTTGCCCAGCGTCGCGATCACCCGTGGCTCGAGGAGCTGGATCTGGCGCTCGAGGTACGGCCAGCAGGCCTCGATCTCCTCGGGCTGCGGGTCGCGGTTTCCGGGCGGCCTGCTCTTCAGGATGTTGGCGACGAACACGTCCTCGCGGGTCATTCCGATACCCCCGAGCAGCTGGTCGAGCAGCTGCCCCGCCCGCCCGACGAACGGCAGGCCCTGGCGATCCTCCTCCGCACCGGGCGCCTCGCCGATGAACATCAGCTCGGCGTCGGCGTTGCCGTTTCCGAACACGGCCCGGGTCCGGTCCGCGTGCAGGGGGCAGCGGGTGCATTCGGAGACCTCGCGATAGAGCTCGATCAGCTGCTCGCGACGCTGTTCGGCGGTGCTCATCCCTGCCCTCCGTCTCGCGCCCGCTTGCGGCGCGCCTTGAAGTCGGCCTTCGTGCGGTTGCGGAGCTGCTCGTTGCGCTGTTCCTGCTGCCGCGCCGAACCGGGCGTCTTCACGAGTCCGAACGGGGCCGCTTGAGCTGACAGGACCCTGACGGCCCCCTCCGCCCCACACTCCCTGCAAACCGCGGACTCCGTGCCGACGTCGACCAGCGCCTCGAAGCGCTGATCGCAGGTTCCGCACCGAAACTCGTAGATCGGCACCAGCGGATCGTATCCGCGCCGTCGCTAATATTTTCCGCACGCCGCGACCCGCGAGGGCGTGGACGAGACGCCGGCGAAAGCCGGCACACCCCCACCGAAAACGACTCACCGCCGTCTGGTATCTCCAATGCGAGAACTGGAACGGGATTTCCCGTCTCCGAGCGCGATCGCGCAGCAAGCCGTCATTCCGGCGCTCGCAGTGGTGGGCGAGGGCCGCGTGGGCTCCTCCGTCGCGGCGGCCGCAGAACGTGCCGGGATCGAGGTTCGCCTCGCCGGGCGAGACGAGGCGATCGACGCCTGCCGCGAGGCCGAAGCGGCGCTGTTCTGCGTCCCGGACGGAGCGATCGCCGAGGTGGCCGAGGTGGTCGCCGCCGCGGCGCCGCGGCTGCGCTTCGCCGGCCACACGAGCGGCGCCTCGGGGCTCGACGCCCTCGACCCGCTCGCCGGCGAGGGCGCGGTGACCTTCTCGCTCCATCCGCTGCAGACGGTTCCCGACGGCAACACGGACTTCACCGGCTGCCCGGCCGCGATCTCCGGCGCGACGCCGGAGGCGCTCGGACTTGCCTGGGCGCTCGCCGAACGCCTCGGGATGCGCCCGTTCGAGATCCCCGAGGAGCGCCGGGCCGCCTACCACGCCGCCGCCAGCATCGCCTCGAACTTCCTCGTCGCGCTTGAGGAATCGGCCGCCTCGCTGCTCGCCGACGCCGGCGCGCCCGACGCGCGCGACCTGCTCGCCCCGCTCGTCCTGCGGACGGCGGCCAACTGGTCGGAGCGCGGCGCGGCGGCGCTCACCGGACCGATCGCGCGCGGCGACGAGGCCACCGTCGCCCGTCACCTCGAGGCCCTGCGCGAGACCGCGCCGGAGCTGGTCCCGCTCTACGAGGCGCTCGCCGAGCGCACCCGCGCGCTGGCCGAGGAGAGCCCTCGATGAAGGTCGCGCGGACGAAGGCCGAGCTGCGCGCCACGGTCGCCGCCGCCCGCGAGGCGGGGTTGTCGGTCGGCCTCGTGCCGACGATGGGCGCGCTGCACGACGGGCACCTGGCGCTGCTCGCCGCCGCCCGCGAGCGCTGCGGCTACGTGGTCATGAGCCTGTTCGTCAACCCGGCCCAGTTTCGGCCCGGCGAGGACCTCGCCTCGTACCCGCGCGACGAGGACCGCGACGCCGCGCTCGCCAAAGGCGCGGGCGTCGACCTCGTCTACGCGCCGGCGCTCGAGGAGGTCTACCCCGAGGGGTTCGCGACCACGGTCGCCGTGGGCGGCGGCCTCACCGACGTACTCGACGGCGACCCCTCCCGCCGCGGCCCCGAGCACTTCGACGGCGTGACCACCGTGGTCGCGAAGCTGTTCAACGCCGTTGGCCCGGACCTCGCGTTCTTCGGCCAGAAGGACGTCCAGCAGGCCGTGGTCGTGACGAGGATGGCCCGCGACCTCGACTTCGCGGTCGAGATCGTCGTCGTCCCGACGGTACGCGAGGCCGACGGACTCGCAATGAGCTCGCGCAACGTCTACCTCGGCGAGGACGACCGCCGCCGCGCGGCCGCGCTCAACCGCGCGCTGCGGGCCGCCGAGTCCGCGGTCGCCGCCGGTGAGCGGTCGGTGGACGCGGTGCTCGAGGCGGCCCGGGCCGAGCTCGACGAGGCCGGGATCGAGCCGGAGTACGTCGAGGCGCGCGACGCCGAGACGCTGGCTCCCGTTGAGAGCTTCAACGGACGGGCGACAGTTATCGCCCTGGCCGCGCGGGTAGGCCCCGCCCGGCTGATCGACAACGTGGTGATCGAGGACTGAACCGAGGGAGGAACCAATGCAGAGGCAGATGCTGAAATCGAAGATCCACCGGGCGACGGTGACGGGGTGCGACCCCGACTACGTCGGCTCGATCACGCTCGACCCCGAGCTGATGGCACAGGCCGACCTGCTCGTCAACGAGCAGGTGCACGTCTGGGACGTCGACAACGGGGCGCGCTTCGTCACCTACGCGATCGAGGGCGAGCCCGGCTCCGGCACGGTGCGGGTGAACGGCGCCGCGGCCCTGCTCGTCAACGAGGGCGACAAGGTGATCGTCGCCTCGTTCGGCGCCTACGACGAGCGCGACCTCGAGACGTACGCGCCGGTCGTCGTCCACGTCGACGACGACAACGGGATCGCCAGGGTCGACTCGCACCCCGAGGTCCTGCTCGGCTCCGAGCTCGCCTCGGAGGTCTCCCGATGAGCCCCGCCGACGGCACCCCGATGACCCTCCCGCGGCTGGCGGAGATGAAGCTGAACGCCGAGCCGATCGTGATGGTCACGGCCTATGACTTCCCCTCGGCGGAGATCGCCGAAGCCTCCGGCGTCGATCTCGTCCTGGTCGGCGACACGGCGGCGATGACCGTGCTCGGCCACTCCTCGACCACCCCGGTGAGCATGGACGAGATGCTGGTCCTGGCGAAGGCCGTGCGCCGCGGTCTGAAGACCCCGCTGCTGATCGGCGACCTGCCGTTCGGGTCCTACGAGCTCTCCAACGAGCAGGCGGTCGGGACGGCGCTGCGCTACGTCAAGGAGGCCGGCTGCGACGTCGTCAAGCTCGAACGCGGCGGCGCCTCGGTCGAGCGCGCACGGGCGATCGTCCGCGCCGGGATCCCGGTGATGGGCCACGTCGGCCTCACCCCGCAGACGGCGACCGCGCTCGGTGGGTTCAAGGCGCAGGGCAAGACTGCGGACCAGGCGGTGAAGATCGCCGAGGAGGCGTTCGCCCTGCAGGCGGCCGGCTGCTTCGCGATCGTCTTCGAAGCCGTCCCGGCCGAGCTCAGCGAGATCCTCGTCCCGCAGCTCAGCGTGCCGGTGATCGGGATCGGCGCGGGGCCGGCGACCGATGGGCAGGTGCTCGTCTGGCATGACCTGCTCGGGATCTACGGCGGTCATACGCCGAAGTTCGTGAAGCCGTACGCGGAGCTGCGAGCCGAGATGCTGCGCGCGGTCGGCGAGTACGCGAGCGAGGTCCGCGAGCGGGAATTTCCCCGGGCCGAGCACACGTACTCGATTGAGCCCGAGGAGCTCGAGGCGTTCCGCCGCTACTTCGATCGCGAGACCCTGGCGAGCGGCCAGCCGTTCGGGGGCGACTGGTCGGCGACGGAAATCTAGGAGAACAACCAAGCGCCACGTCCTCGGCTTCGCCTCCGGGCGTGCGCTTGCATCGGCAGGACGACGCGCGTAACGAGGCGAATCCAGCGGTGTAAATGCTCGTGACTATCCGCACTTATGGGAGTGCGGGATGAGCTTCGCAAGAAAGCGAGGTGGCGGTAATGGAAATGGTCAAGAGGTTCGAGCCGGTGGCTCTGTTTCTGATGATCATCGGCGCCCTCAACTGGGCGATCATCTCTCTGTTCGACACCAACGTGATCACCGAGGTGTTCGGCAGCGGGACCGTTACGGACGTCATCTACGTGCTCTTCGGGGTCTCCGCCCTGGTCTGGGTACCGCGGCTGATGGACGAGCTCCATCTCGGCCACGGCGCCCACCCCCGCGGCGTCTGACCACCGAAACGCAAGTGGCAGGAACAACGGACCGGGCCTTCGGGCCCGGTCCGTTTCATTACGGTGGCGGTGATGAGCGTGCACACGAGTGAGATTCGCCTCTCGACCGGAGGCGACTCGGACGTCGTCGACATCACCCGCGAGCTGGCCGCCGCGATCGCCGCGAGCGGCGTCGCCGAGGGTCAGGCGAGCGCCTTCGTCCGCGGTTCGACCGCCGCGATCACGACGATGGAGTTCGAGCCCGGCGGCGTCCACGACCTGCGCTCAGCGCTCGAGCGCCTGCTCCCGACCCGCGGCGACTACGAGCACAACCGCCTCAACCACGACTCCAACTCGCACGCCCATCAGCGGGCGTCGATCATCGGGTCCTCAGAGGTCGTCCCCGTCGTCGACGGCCGGCCCGCGCTCGGGACCTGGCAGCAGCTCGTCCTGATCGACTTCGACGACCGCCCGCGCGAGCGCACGGTCATCCTCCAGGTGATCGGCTGACCGGGCGGTCGACTCGATCGGACCTGTATGCCGGCGCCGACGCTCGCTAGTCGCATCGAGTGGAGGATTGAGCCGTTATTTCCAGCTCAATCCCTCAGTCGATTCCGAACGAGGAAAACCGTCGCCCCTCATCCGTTGCGCGCATCTCGCCGAACGTCCGTGGACTGTGCATCCACGCCCAGTTTGAGGGACGTTCACGCTTCGCCGCGAGGCGCACCGGATCCGAGCCGCTCTCGTACCGCAGGAGCGCCGGGAGCGAGCTCGGGCGCCAGGCGGGCGAGCAGCTCGCCCCATCGGCCGTCGGCCGAGATCACGGCGCGGACGCGCTCAGCGCCGGCGTCGAGGTCGCCCGAAGCGGCGATCCCGAGCCCGGCCCAGAAGCCGAGCTCGAGGTTGTCGGGCGCTGCCGCGGCGGCGCGCTCGTAGAGCTCCGCCGCCTCGGCGTGGTTGCCGTCGCCGGCAAGCCCATCGGCTCGGTCGGCGAGCTCGTAGGCATCGCGGAGGTCGAGCAGGCGGCCAAGCTCGCCGAGCGGGTCGGGCGAGTCCTCGACGCGCAGCTCGACGTTCCGTTCCCACCCCTCGCCCTCGCCTGGGACGACCAGCAGCGCCGCCGACTGACGGCCGCGGACGTCGCCGCCCGCCGCCTCGGCGGCCCCGAGGGCAGCGAACAGGCGGCGGGCCAGCGGCCCCTGGGCCGCCGCGAACGCCGCCGCCATCGCCGGCCAGACGTCGGCCGAGGCCATCATGTTGGCCTGGGCGCTGAACCCCTCCCCCGCGGCGTCCCCGGCGTGGGCGATGCAGCCCGCACCGGTGTGCGCCGCGACGCGGCCGGCGGCGTCGACGACGGCCACCTGCCGGTAGCTCGCGGAGGCGTCCGCGGCCAGCTCAGCGGCCAGCGCCTCGGCCGGCGCCTCACCGGCGTCGAGCCGGTCGAGCAGCCGCGGACCGTACGCGGGCTCGGCGATCGACTGGGTCGCCACCGCCCCGACCCCGGCGCGCGCCCAGGTGACGATCGAGCCGACCGAGAACCAGTGGGTCTGGACCGCGACCCCGAGCTCCCCGGTCGACGGGTCGCGGGCGACGATCGAGTAGGTGCCCGCGCGCGTCCGCCTCACGGACCTGCGGGGACGTCGGCGAACAGCGAATCGACCACCCAGGCGTCCTCGAGGTCGGTCGCGGCAACCATCGAGACCTCGACGTCGACCCCGTCGTAGGGGCCGCCGAGCGGTCTTGCGACCGCGGTCGCGGCGTCGCCCGACTCCTGCACCTCGCTGACCTGCACCGACTCGGCGAGCGAGCCGGGATCCTGCGCGGCGATGCACCCCTCGCGGTCGCCGTACGCGGTCTTCACGTACTCGGGGGTGACGAGCTGGTCGCAGATCGTCACCGGCAACTCGGAGCCGGTCAGCACCGCCGCGACGACGTCCTCGACCGCGCGCGGGCGGTCCGCGCCCGGGTCGTCCGCCTCGCTCGGTGTCCCGGCGCTGTCATCAGGCGGCACCGGCGCGGTCGACTCGTCGAGCGTCGTCGTCTCGGGCGCGGTCGCCACCGCGACCGTCGTCGTCGGGACCGTCGAGTCGTCGTCGCCGCAGCCGGCGAGCAGCGCCGTGGCGACGATCGCGAACGCGACGGCGGTCGGGCGGCGGCACATGTGGGCGAGGCTACCCATCGGCCCGCGGCTTGAACTCGATCGCGCGGATCACCTTCGCGGGCACGCCGGCGGCGATGTGCCCGGCGGGGACATCGTGGGTGACGACCGAGTTCGCCCCGATCACGGCGCGATCGCCGATCTCGACCCCGCCGGTGACCACGCAGTTGACCCCGAACCAGACGTTGTCCCCGATCCGCACGGGGCCGCGCGGCTTGAACCCCTGCCAGGTGATCGGCTTGTCGGGGTCGTCGTAGCGATGCTCGCCGTCGCCGACGAAGCAGCCGTTGGCGAACATCACGTGGTCCCCGATCTCGATCCGCTCGACCGCTGCCAGCATCGTGTTCTTGTTGAGAAAGCAGCCGCTGCCGATCCGGATCTCGGCCTCGGGACCGAGGGTGAGCCAGCAACCGGGCTCGAGCAGGGTCGACTCACCGATCGTCAGCCGGCTCGAGTCGAGCGCCTCGAGCACCTCGCCCTCGACCGGATAGCGGATGTAGAAACCCGCTCGCGCCGCGTGCTCGTCGATTCGCTGCCGCCGGTCGGGCTGGCTGTTGCGCTCGTACCAATCGTGCTTCTGGCGCCAGACGTGCCAGGCCTCGGTGTCGTCCACGGCGCCCACCTTGTCAGACTCGGCGGCGAGGAATATCGTCGCCCCACACGACGGAAAGGACGCCACGGATGGGACTGTTCGACATCAGCGAAGAGACCGAGCGCGAGTACACGGAGAAGTTCCGCTCGATGGCGCAGGAGAAGGTCGATGAGCCGGTGATCGCGGTCGGGCCGTTCCGCCGCGGCGGCGCCGCGTCGAGCTTCGCGATCTCCAAGGGCCAGCTCGGGGGCCTCGTGTACGCCGCGAACTCGCTGCGCAACAAGAAGAAGGCGGGCGGGCTGCCGCAACAGGCATTCCTGGTCGTCACGCGGACCAAGCTCCACGCCTTCAAGTACAAGATGCGCGGGCGCGGCTACTCGCTCAAGGAGGAGGTCGCCGTCTGGGATCGCCCCGGGTTGCGGTACAGCACGGAGCAGAAGATGGGCCTGACGATGCTGACGATCGAGTCGCCGGCCGAAAGCGAGAAGGTGACCCTGGCACCGGGTGGGATCAAGGACGATCCCTGGACCCAGGAGGTGATCCGGGTGCTCCAGAACGACGTCACCGAAGCGCCGTGACGATTCACAGGCAGCGTGGCGGCCGCTACTGGTACTACTGGGTGCTGATCATCGGCGGGACGATCTTCGTGGTCGCCGCGCTGGCGACCGACATGTTCGGTCTCGGCAGCGGCTACTGATAAGCATTCACGGGTGACGAGCGATCACCCGTCAACCCGCCTGCTGATCGCCTGCCCCGACCGCCCGGGGTTGATCGCCGCGGTCAGCGGCTTCCTCGCCGAGGCCGGGCTCAACATCACCGACGCCGACCAGCACTCGAGCGCCGAGGGACGGTTCTTCATGCGCCTCGTCTTCGACGCGCCGCCGCCCGAAGACCGCGACGCGCTTCAGAGCCGTTTCGCCGCAGAGCTCGCGCAGCCGTTCGAGATGGAGCACCGGTTCGCCGAGGCGGGCGCGCGCAAGCGCGTCGCGATCATGGTCTCGCGCGAGGACCACTGCCTTGCCGACCTACTGTGGCGGTGGCGCAACGGCGAACTCGAGGCGGAGGTCACGGCCGTGATCTCCAACCATCCCCACCACGCCGAGACGGTCGGGATGCTCGGCGTCGCCTGCCACCACATCCCGGTCACCGGGGAGCGCAAGCTGGAGGCCGAGCGCGAGGCGCTGGAGCTGCTCACCGGCCGCATCGACCTGCTCGTCCTGGCGCGCTACATGCAGGTGCTGTCGGCCGAGTTCCTCGCGGGACTCGAGGCCCCGGCGATCAACATCCACCACAGCTTCCTCCCCGCGTTCGTCGGCGCCGACCCCTACCAGCGAGCGCACGAGCGTGGCGTCAAGCTGGTCGGGGCGACCGCGCACTACGTCACCCCTGAGCTCGACGCCGGCCCGATCATCGATCAGGACGTCACCCGGGTCAGCCATCGCGACGAGACCGCCGACCTGGTCCGGATCGGTCGCGACATCGAGCGCCTGGTCCTGGCGCGCGCGGTCAAGGCCCACCTCGAGGACCGGGTCCTGCTCGACGGAGCCCGCACGGTCGTGTTTTGAGCGAGGTCGCCGGCAGGACGCGACCGGCGCGGGTCGAACACGCACCACATGGCCTCGGAGTCCTCGGACCGGCCGCCGGCGCTGAGTCGCGAGCTGATCGCGCTGATCAAGGCCGTCGCAGCGGCCGAGCGTGAGCGAACCGCCCGGCTGGAGGCGAAGCTGGCCCAGCTCGACGCGCAGATGAGGGAGGCGGAGCGGGTACAGAAGCTGATCACCGGCGGCGCCGCCCGGCGGGAGGCACGCCTGCGGGCGCTCGAGGACACGGTCGAGGCGATGGCCGCCGAGCGCGCGCGGGCGATGAGGCCGCGCCCGCTGGACATTCCGGGCCGGTCCCGGTTCGATCCCTCGGTGGTCGACATGCGGGGCCGCGAGCCGACCTCGCGCGACTGACACCCGGCCGCTGCCGGCCGTCGAAACGCGCGCCGGGCGTCAGCCCGGCGGCATCTCGTCGAACTGCGGGGCGTTGTCGCCGATCTGGTGCCAGCTGGCCTTGTACGCGACCTGCTGGTGAAAGCTCGGCTCCATGTCGAGGTCGGACATCAGCCCTGCGGCCACGAAGTAGATCTCGCCGAGGTCGTCGAAGATGCTGGATCCGCAGTTGCTGCAGAAGTTGCGGGGCGCAAGCTCGCTCTCGTAGGTCTTGACCAGGTCCTCACCCTTGGTGACCCTGAAGTTCTCCTTGGCGACGACCACCCCGGCAAGGCTCGACCCCGTCCACCGCTGGCAGCGACTGCAGTGGCAGTAACCGAGTGCCTGGGGATCCTGAACCTCGTACTCCACGCCGTTGCACAGGCACGTTCCGTTGAGCGTTTCACTCATCACGACCCTCCTCGACTGGGCGTTGAACGATCCGCGGCAACGCTACCACCGGCAGGCCGACGCGTGATCCCGGTTAAACGCAGACTTCGGGGGGCGTCGCTAGGCCGCGACCGGCTCGCGCTTGCGCTTCGCGCGGCGCGGCTTCGGCGCCGGTTCCTCGGGCTCGACCAGCTCGCGCAGGAAGCGGCCGGTGTACGAGGTCGGCGAGCCGGCGATCTGCTCGGGGGTCCCGGTCGCAAGGATCTCGCCGCCGGCCTCGCCGCCCTCGGGGCCGAGGTCGATGATCCAGTCGGCGGACTTGATCACGTCGAGGTTGTGCTCGATCACGACCACGCTGTTGCCCTGGTCGACGAGGCGGCCAAGGACCTCGAGCAGGCGCTCGACGTCGGCGAAGTGGAGGCCGGTGGTCGGCTCGTCGAGGATGTAGAGGGTGGCGCCGGTGGCGACCTTGGAGAGCTCGGTGGCGAGCTTCACGCGCTGCGCCTCGCCGCCGGACAGCTGGGTCGCGGGCTGGCCGAGGCGGATGTAGTCCAGCCCGACGTCATGCAGGGTGCGCAGCCGGCGAGCGATCTTCGGCACCGGCTCGAAGAACTCGACCGCTTCGCCGACCGACATCTCGAGCACGTCGGCGATCGACTTGCCCTTGTAGCGGATCTCGAGCGTCTCGCGGTTGTAGCGGCGCCCGTGGCACTGCTCGCAGGGCACGTAGACGTCGGGCAGGAAGTGCATCTCGATCTTGATCTGGCCGTCCCCGCGGCAGACCTCGCAGCGCCCGCCCTTGACGTTGAAGGAAAAGCGCCCGGGCTTGTAGCCGCGCGCCCGCGACTCGCGCGTGCCGGCGAACAGCTGGCGGATGTGGTCGAACAGGCCGGTGTAGGTCGCCGGGTTGGACCGCGGCGTGCGCCCGATCGGCGACTGGTCGATGTTGATGATCTTGTCGACCTGCTCGATCCCGTCGATCCGATCGTGGGCGCCGGGGCGCATCCGCGCCCGGTGCAGGCGATTGGCGACCGCGCGGTAGAGGATCTCGTTGACCAGGGTCGACTTGCCCGAGCCGGAGACCCCGGTGACCGCGGTGAAGGTGCCGACCTGGAAGCCGGCGTCGAGGTCCTTGAGGTTGTGCTGGCGCGCGCCGCGAACGACGATCTCGCCACGCGGCTCGCGGCGCTCGTCCGGGACCGGGATCTGGCGCTCGCCGGAGAGGTACTGGCCGGTCAGCGACCCCGGCTGGCGCTCGATCTCGGCCGGGGTCCCCTCGGCGACCACCTCTCCCCCGTGCTCGCCGGCGCCGGGTCCGAGGTCGACGACGTGGTCGGCGGCGCGGATCGTGCCCTCGTCGTGCTCGACGACGATCACCGTGTTGCCGAGCTCGCGCAACCGCTCGAGCGTCCCGATCAGCTTTGCGTTGTCGCGCTGGTGAAGGCCGATCGAGGGCTCGTCGAGGATGTAGAGGACGCCGACCAGGCTGGAGCCGATCTGGGTCGCGAGACGGATTCGCTGCGCCTCGCCGCCCGACAGCGTCGTCGCGGCGCGCTCCAGCGACAGGTACCCGATCCCGACCGAATCCAGGAACCGAAGCCGCTCGGCGATCTCGCGCACGACCAGGCGAGCGATCGCACGCTCGGTCTCGGTCAGCTCGAGCGCCTCGATCCACTCGAGCGCGCGGCGGGCCGAGAACTGCGTGTACTCGTAGATGTTGAGGCCGCCCACCGTGACCGCGAGGCTCTCGGGCCGTAGCCGGGCGCCATCGCAGGCCGGGCACGCCTGCAGCGCCATCAGCGCCTCGACCCGCTCGCGGGTGTTTTCCGAGTCGGTGTTCTCGTAGCGCCGCTGGAGGCTGTGCAGCATGCCGTCGAACCGGACCGTGTACTTGCGCAGGCGGCCGAAGCGGTTGCGGTAGGAGATCGTGTGGCGGTCGTCGCCGGTGCCCTCGAGCAGCAGCTCGCGCGCGGAGTCCGGGAGGTCGCGCCAGGGCACGCCGGTGTCGATCCCGTTCGCCTCCGCGACCGCCTCGAGCAGGCGGCGGTGGTAGATCGAGGCCGCCTTCGTCCACGGCTCGAGCGCGCCCTCGGAGATCGAGAGAGTCGGGTCGGGGACGATCAGCTCCGGATCGATCACCCGCTGGAAGCCGAGCCCGTGGCAGCGCTGGCAGCAGCCGTGCGGCGAGTTGAACGAGAAGATCCGCGGCTCGAGCTCCGGCATCGAGGTGCCGCAGTTGAGGCAGGCGAACTTCTCGCTGAACAGCAGCACCTCGCCGCGCTTGCCCGCCGACGGCCCGCTCAGCACCTTTGCGCCCGGCCCCTCTGCGGCGCCCTCGTCGCCGCTCTTGCGGTCGAGGATCTCCACCTCGACCAGGCCCTCGGCGAGCTGCGAGGCCGCCTCGATCGACTCGGCGAGTCGCTTGCGCAGCCCCTCCTTCATCACCAACCGGTCGACGACGATCGAGATGTCGTGCTTGTACTTCTTGTCGAGCACGATCTCCTCGTCGAGGCGGCGCAGCTCGCCGTCGACGACGGCGCGCGCGTAGCCCTGGGCGCGCATCTCCTCGAGCAGCTTCCCGTACTCGCCCTTGCGCTCGCGGACCACCGGCGCCAGGACCATGAACCGGACGTCGGGGTCGAGCGTCATCACGTGATCGGTGATCTGCTCGATCGACTGCCCCGCGATCGGCTCGCCGCAGTTGTGGCAGTGGGGCTTGCCGATCCGCGCCCAGAGCAGGCGCAGGTAGTCGTAGATCTCGGTGACCGTGCCGACCGTCGAGCGCGGGTTGCGCGAGGTCGTCTTCTGGTCGATCGAGATCGCCGGCGAGAGCCCTTCGATCGAGTCGACGTCGGGCTTCTCCATCTGGCCGAGGAACTGCCGCGCGTAGGCCGAGAGCGACTCGACGTAGCGGCGCTGTCCCTCCGCGTAGATCGTGTCGAAGGCGAGGCTCGACTTGCCGGAGCCGGAAAGCCCGGTGACGACCACGAGCGCGTCACGCGGCAGGGCGACGTCGATGCCCTTCAGGTTGTGGGCACGGGCGCCGGAGATCACGATCTGGTTCGAGGCGGCCACGAGCTGTCGATTGTACGAGGGCGAACGGATGTTCCCGTCCGAAAAATGGCCCGGATCGCGTCCTCAGGCGGCTGCGAGGGCCTCCCCGACCCCCGCCGCGAGCGCCATGATCGAGATCTGCGGGTTGACGCCGGGGCAGCTCGGCAGGATCGACGCGTCCGCGATCCAGACCCCGTCAGCCCCCCGCAGCCGGCCCTGGGGATCGACCGGATGGCGGCTCGGGTCGGACCCCGCGGCGGCCGTCCCGGTCGGGTGGAAGCCCGCCATCCGCAGCCGCCGCAGGTCGATCGCGGCGACGGTGCCGGGCAGCGCGGCGGGATCGCGCACCGGCGCCGATCCGGCGCCCAGCTCGACCGCCTCGGCCCCGGCGGCGAGCAGGACGCGGCCGCACGCCTCGAGCGCGATTCGCAGCCGCCGGCGATCGGCGCGATCGAGCCGGTAGACGACGGTCGGACGCCGGGAGCCGAGCACACGGCCCGATGGCGCGTCGGCGATCATCGCCCCGAGGCTGGCCGAGTGCTCGGCGCGCCCCAGCCGGTCGAGCAGCTCGGCGCCGAAACCGGGGATCGACATCGCGCCCATCCCCGGCGGGCTCGACGTCGCCTCGAGCAGGACGCCCTCGCGCTCGTGAAGCTCCTCGATCCCGACGCTCTGCATCACCCCGCGCCACGCGAAGACCGGCTCGGCGAACGAGCCGATCACACCGAGCGCCGGGTGGATCGAGAGCCCGCGCCCGAGCCGCGGGTGGCGGCCGAGGCCGCTGCGGCGCAGCAGCGGCGGGGTCTCGATCGCGCCGCCGGCGACGACCGCCGCCGGCGCCCGCAGCCGGACCCGGCGGCCGCCGGTCGCGATCGCGTCCACGCCGGTCGCCCGGCCGGCCTCGACCGCGACCCGGGTGGCGCGCAGTCCGGTGACGATCCGGGCGCCGGCCTCGCACGCCTGCGGCAAGGCGTTCAGGTGCACGCCGCCCTTGGCGTTGTTGGGACACCCGATCGCGCACTGGCAGGCGCCGCGGCAGCCCGGCGCGTTGCGGCGCAGCGGCGCCGCGAGCCAGCCGAGCTCGGCCGCGCCGGCGAGGGCGAGCTCGCCGTTTCGGCCCAGCACGTCGAGCGGCGCCGGCGCCACCGAGACCGTCCGCTCGGCATCGTCGAGCCGCTCCGCGAGCCGGTCGGGGGCGGCGAGCGCCAGCCCGTGACCCTCGCTCCAAGCCTTGACGACCGGCTCCGGCGGCCGGTAGCAGGTGCCCGAGTTGATCACCGTCGTGCCGCCGACCGCTCGCCCGAGCGGCAGCGCGATCGCGGGGACGCCGAGCGCGACAGTCGCGCCGGCGTCGCGGTACATGCCCGCGAAGCGGTCGGCGGGGTGCGACTCGCGAATCCGCCGCGAGTCCCAGCGCTCGCCCTCCTCGACGATCACCACCTCGAGCCCGGCCCGCGCGAGCTCCCGGGCCGCGAACGCGCCTCCCGCGCCCGAGCCGATCACGATCGCGTCGCAGCTGACGAGCTCGGGGAGCTCGGCGCCGGGCGTCAGCGCGAGCTCGGGATCGGGGCGGGAGGGCGGGTGGCGCGAGGCGGTGGCCGCGATCTCGGCCGCGAACTCGTCGGCTCCAGCGGCCAGGAGGACCAGCGCCTTCAGCCCCTCCACCGAGGCCGCCCCCAGCGCCCCGCTGCGGGCCAGGTCACCGAGCAGGTCGGCGCGCCGCGCCGGATCGAGCCGCCCGAGGGTGCGCCGGTGGCGGGCAAGCGACAGCACCTCGAGGCTCGCCAGTCCGGCGCCGATCGCGTAACGCTGCGAGTTCGGCATCGCCGCGAGCAGCCGCCGCGCGGTCGCCGCGACGCGTCCGGGATCGGGGCCGCCGTGCTCCGGGGGCACCAGCGCCGCCGCCAGATCCGAGAGGGCAGACACGCTTGTTGGGGCTGCTACTTCGAGGTCAGCGCGAGGACGTCGTCGGCGATCGAGCCGGCGTCGGCGAGCGCGTAGTTCTCGGCCAGATGGGCCTCGATCTGCTCCCGCGATGCACCGTCGAGCGCCATGTTCATCGCCACCAGCCGGGCGGAGTCGTCCGACTTCGCTGCGGCGACGGCGCCGTTCGCTGACGCCGCCGGCGGTGTCGCCTCGTCGGGCGGCGGGGTCGGCTCCGGGATCAGCGGCGGCTCGGGCTCGGGAGTCGGCTCCGGGGAGGGCTCGGGCACGGGCACCGGTCCTGGCTCGGGTGTCTCGGGCGGCGCCGGCTCCGGGACCACGACCGGCCCGGGCTCGACCTCGGCGCCCAGACCGAGCTTCTTCTGCAGCTCCTCGAAGGCGGTGCGCGCCTCGCCGAGCCGCTTCTGGGATTCGGTCTCGGCCTCGGCGCGGATCCGCTTCGCGTCCGCCTCGGCGTCGCTGACGATCTTCGCCGCCATCGTCTCGGCGTCCGTGATCAGGGCGCGAACCTTCTCGGCAACGTCGTGAACGATCTGCTCTCCGTCCATGGACGAAAGAGTACCTGTCCAGGTTCGGAGGCCCTCCAGGTCCCTGCGTCTCAGCCGATGGTCTCGCAGTTGTCGAAGTAGTCCTCACGGGCGTCGAGACAGGTGTCGTCGCCCTCGCCGCCGTCGAGCGAGTCGGTCTCGGTTTCGCCGCTCGGCTTCCCCCCGTCCAGGTAGTCGTCACCGTCGCCCCCTTCGAGCGAGTCGTTGGCGGCGAGACCGAACAGCAGGTCGTTGCCGCCGAGGCCATCGATGAGGTCGATCTTCGAGCCGCCGATCAGCACGTTCGGCCCGTCGTCGCCCTCGAGGTAGCTCATGCCCGTCTTCGGCGCCCGGATGCTCTCGATGCCGACCAGGGGGTCTTCGCCCACGCCGAACGCGGCCGGCGGCCCGGTGACCGGCTGCGTCGTGAGGTATGCCTCGAAGTCGAAGGAGCTCGCGCTCCCGGGCGCCCGGGCGGCCGTGTCGGGCTCGTATGAGACGAGGTCGCCGTGGGCGCCGGTGGACCGCACGGGGTCGTTGGGACCGCCGTCGACGAGATCGTCGCCCTCGCCGGGGAAGATCGTGTCGTCGTCCTCCCCGCCCTCGAGTGTGTCGCCTTCGCCGAGGCCCCTGAGCCTGTCCTCGCCGCGACCGCCGACCAGGTCCTCGCTCAGTTTGCTGCCGATGATCCGGTCGTTGAACCGCGACCCGAGGTAGATCTCGAATTCGCTTATCTCCGCAGCGGGGTCATCCCCAATGAAGGCCCTCTCGTGGTTAGCGTTGAGCGCGACTTTGGCATCGGCCCGCACGAAGCTCAACGTGTCCGTGCCGCCGTCGCCCAGCAGGTTGCCGCCGCCTCCCCGGCCGTCGATGAAGTCGTCGCCCTCTAAACCGCGGATCTTGGTGTCCTTCTCGTCGCCGATCAGCTCATCGTCCAGGTCCGTGCCGGCGACGTCCTCGGTCCGGACGATCCGGCCCGGGGTCGCGGCGCCGACGGGGTCGAGCTGAACGGTCCGGTTGCTGAGGTTCAGGTGGATTCCGAGGGGCGATTCGCTGTAATCCGCCCTGTCCCCGCTGCCATGGCTGGGGCCACCGTCCACGATGTCCTCCGCCAGCAGCCCCGGAGGCTGCGCATAGAAGAGGTCGTTGGCTCCCTCGCCCGCGAGCACGTCGCGGTCCATCCCGCCATCGATCACATCCTCGCCGCGGCCGGCGCAGATCACGTCCTCGCCACCGCGCCCGACAATCTTTTCCCTGTCGGGACCACCCTGGATCACGTCTCTTTCCGACGTGCCGACGATCCGATCGCCGACCCCTCGATCACGGAACGACAGCGTCACCTTCTCGCCGTGGCAGGTTTTCGCCGGCGGCTGCGCCAGGGACGGCTGACAAGGCCGCTGCGGCGACGCCAATGAACCATGCCCGGCGCATGCGCCGATCCGATGCCGCGCGATCGCCCCGCCGCAACCGGTCGGGGCCCGCAGCTACGTGCGCAGACCCTCCAGGTCGCGCCGCAGCTCCTTGAGCTCGTCGCGGATCCGGGCCGCCTCCTCGAAGCGCAGCTCCTCGGAGGCCAACTGCATCTCCTCCTCGAGGTCGACGATCACGCGCTCGAGCTCGGCCTCGCTGAGCACCTCGCCGTCGCCCGATCGCACCCGGCGGCGGCGGTCGGGCGTCGCCCGCGACTCCATCGACAGGAACTCGGCGATGTCCGAGATCCCCTTCTGCACGGTCTCCGGGGTGATCCCGTGCTCGCGGTTGTAGGCGACCTGGATCGCGCGCCTGCGGTCGGTCTCGGCGATCGCCTTGCGCATCGCGTCGGTCTCCTTGTCCGCGTACATCAGCACCCGGCCGTTGATGTTGCGCGCCGCGCGGCCGATCGTCTGGATCAGCGAGGTCTCGCCGCGCAGGAAGCCCTCCTTGTCGGCGTCGAGGATCGCGACCAGGGTGACCTCGGGCAGATCGAGCCCCTCGCGGAGCAGGTTGACTCCGACCAGGACGTCGTACTCGCCAAGGCGCAGGTCGCGGATGATCTGGATCCGCTCCAGGGTGTCGACCTCGGAGTGGAGGTAGCGGACCTTGAAGCCGTGCTCGAGCAGGTAGCCGGTCAGGTCCTCCGACATCTTCTTGGTCAGAGTCGTGACCAACGTGCGCTCCTTGCGCTCGACCCGGCGGCGAACCTCGTTCATCAGGTCGTCGATCTGGTTCTTCGTCTCCCGGACCTCGATCTCCGGGTCGACGATCCCGGTCGGGCGGACGATCTGCTCGACGATCCGCTTCGACATCCCGCGCTCGAACTCGCCGGGGGTCGCCGACATCATCACCAGCTGGCCGACCCGGGGCAGGAACTCGTCGAACTTCAGCGGCCGGTTGTCGAGTGCCGAGGGCAGGCGGAAGCCGAAGTCGACCAGGGTCTGCTTGCGCGAGCGGTCGCCCTCGTACATGCCGCCGATCTGGGGGATCGTCTGGTGGGACTCGTCCACGAAGACGACGAAGTCGTCGGGGAAGTAGTCGATCAGCGTGTGCGGCGGCGAGCCCGGCGGGCGGCCGTCGAAGATCCGCGAGTAGTTCTCGATCCCCGAGGTGAAGCCGAGCTCCTTCAGCATCTCGAGGTCGTAGCGCGTGCGCTGCTCGAGCCGGTGGGCCTCGAGCTCCTTGCCACGCTCGCGAAACCAGGCGAGGCGCTCGTCCAACTCGTCCTTGATCTCGACCACGGCGCGCTCGAGGGTCTCCTCCTCGGTCGCGTAGTGCGAGGCCGGCCAGACCGCGACGTGGTCGATCTCGTCGTACACCTCGCCGGTGAGGGGGTCGAAGTGGTGGATCGACTCGACCTCGTCGCCGAACAGGTTGATCCGGTAGGCCGACTCGGCGTAGGCGGGGTAGATCTCGAGCATCTCCCCCACGCCGCGGAACGTGCCGCGGGTCAGCGCGGTCTCGTTGCGCGTGTACTGCATCCCGACGAGCTTGCGGAACAGCTCGTGGCGGTCGATCCACTCGCCGACCTTGAACAGCTGCATCTGGCGGCGGTAGAGCTCCGGCGAGCCGATCCCGAAGATGCACGAGACCGAGGCGACGATGACGACGTCGCGCCGCGCCAGCAGCGAGGCGGTCGCAGCATGGCGGAGGCGGTCGATCTCGTCGTTGATCGACGAGTCCTTCTCGATGTAGAGGTCCTGCTGCGGGACGTAGGCCTCGGGCTGGTAGTAGTCGTAGTAGCTGACGAAGTACTCGACCACGTTGTCGGGGAAGAACTCGCGGAACTCGTTGCAGAGCTGCGCCGCGAGGGTCTTGTTGTGGGCGATCACCAGCGCCGGCCGCTGGACCCGCTCGATCACCCCGGCCATCGTGAACGTCTTCCCCGTGCCGGTCCCGCCGAGCAGCGTGACGAACTCCTCGCCTTTGCCGAGCCCCTCGGCGATCCCTTCGATCGCCTTCGGCTGGTCGGCCGTCGCCGTATAGGCGCTGTTCAGCTTGAACTCGGGCACGGTTGAGTGAACATAGCGCCCGTCATACTCGGCACCAGTGACCGGCGGCAGGGCGCTCCTCTCATCGATGCTGATCCTGTTGGCCGTCGGCGGGGCGCTGGCGCTGGCCGGCCCGGAGGGCTCGCCGGAGCCCCGTGCCGCGGCCGAGACGGATGACGAGTCGCTCGACCCCGACCAGCTGGCCCGGATCAGCGTCGACTCCCTGCCGAAGGTCGCCCGCCAGGTCGAGACCGTCCGCGACCTGCGCTTCGAGAGCCTCCCGAAGCCGGAGGTCGTGAGCAGCGCGTTCCTGAACCGCCTCGGCGCCCGCGAGCTCGAGCGCCGGCACGGCGACCTCGGCATCGGAGCCGACCAGGCCGTCGGCGAGATCACCGGTCTGATCGAGTCCGACGAGGACATCGGGGCCGCCTACACCTCGACCGGCGACCTCGCCGCCGCGGCCTACGACCCTCAGACCAAGCGCCTCTACGTCGTCTCCGACGCGGTCGCCGCGAACAAGGCCCTGGTCGAGTTCGTGCTGGCTCACGAGCTCGACCACGCGCTCGAGGACCAGCGCTTCGGGATCGGCGGCGGTGGGAGGCTGAACGACGACGCGGCACTCGCCGAGCAGGCGCTGACGGAGGGCTCCGCGACGGACGTGATGATCGAGTTCGCGGCCCGGTACCTGAACCCGTTCGAGCTGTTGGCGGCGGTCGAGACGATCGACGAGGGGACCGGCGACGTCCCGAAGGCGTTCGTCGACCAGCTCACCTGGACTTACCTCGGCGGCCGGAGGTTCGTCGCGGCGCTGCGCGACTACGCCGGGGGCTGGAAGCTCGTGGATTACGCGCTCGAATCGCGTCCCCCGGCGACCACCGAGCAGGTCCTGCACCCGCTCAAGTACGTCCGCGACGAGCGGCCTGAGGCGGTCCGGATCGACGGCACCGTGTTGCGCCGGCGCGGCTGGCGGCTCGCCGAACGCAATCTGTTCGGCGAGCTGGCGACCGACTACCTGCTGCGGGTCGGCGCCGAGCCCGAGGATGCGAAGGGCGCGGCGGCGGGTTGGGACGGCGATCGCTACGAGCTCTGGCGCCAGGACGTCGCGCCCGGTGAGTGCGAGTCCCCGTGCCGGGCGGACCTGGTGCTCGTCGCCAAGTGGCGCTTCGACCGTCCGCACGACGCGGCCGAGTTCATCGACGCCCTACTGGCCTATGTCGGCGCCCTTGGAGGTGACCGCGACGCGGGCCCGACCTGGACGATCCCTGACGGAGCGCTCTCCCTCGCCCGCGCCGGCCCGGTTGTCGCCATGGCTTTCGCGCCGGATCCGGAGCTCGCCCGGGTGACCGCCGCAGCACAGGTCGCCCGCGGACCTGAAACGATCCCGGGCGATGAGCGGATCGCGTCTTCGCCTGGCCCTCTTCTGGCTCTTCGCCGGCTCGATGCACTTCGTCCGCGCCCGCGAGTACGAGGCGACCGTCCCCGACTACATCCCGATCTCCGCCCGTGACGCGGTCCGCTGGAGCGGGGTCGCGGAGATCGCGGGCGGCGTGATGGCGGCGCCCGCCTCGACGCGCCGGCTCGCCCGGTGGTGGCTGCTCGGCGTCCTGGTCGCCGTCTACCCGGCCAACATCCACATGGCCCTCGAGCCCGACGAGGTCGAGGCGCGCGGCGCGCCGATCAAGGGCGTGCCGCGGTGGCTGCTCTGGGCCCGCCTGCCCATCCAGCCCCTGTTCGTCCTCTGGGCGTGGCGGGCGACCGAGTAGGGATCAGGATCCGCGCTTGAGCAGCTTCAGCTTGCGGTAGCGGATCCGCTGCTCGCCCCTGGCCCGGATCACCGACTTCAAGGTCACGGTGCGCTTCGTCTCCAGCGTCTTGCGGAAGCGGAAGCGGACCCGGGCGCGCACCACCTTGCCCTTCTTCGCCTTCACCCTGCGCTGAATCGGGAAGGTGTAGCGCCGACCCTTCTTGGCGGCCAGCGCCGTCGCGCGGACATGGCACCGGCCGTTCGCCTGCACTCCCAGGCACTTGAGCTTCAGGAACAGGTTGCGCCCGTCGAACACGGCGCTCCCGCCGCCGGGCTTCCCGTCGCCGTCGTCACCGCCCGAGCCGCTCTCGTCGCTCGCCACCAGCTCGACGTCGTCGTAGCCGACCTGACCGCTCTCGAAGGCCTCTGCGCCCGAGGTGAACCGGATGACGATGCGAACGAAGTATCGGTGGCCGAGCGTCAACGCCCGCGGAGGGATCGACGCGGGAGCGCCGGCGGTCCATGACTGATCGGCCTTCATCAACGGCGCGTCGATCACCCGGGTCCCCTTGCCCCCGGCGCTCACGTCGACCAGCTCGACCACGTACCCGGCGCTGTTCCCGACCACGGAGAGGCCGGACTCGATCCGCGCGAGATGGTTGACCGAAAGCGCCAGGCCGGTCGGCTTGCGACCCTCGACGCCCTCGTAGGTGAACGCCGGGCTGCGCAGGACGCCGCGCACCTCGGAGCCGATCCCGGCAAGGCCGGTGATCCCGGTCGCGATGTACCCGTCCGAGGCACCGAGCGTTCCGCCGGTGGCGACGAATCCGCTGCTGACCGCAGGGCAGGTGAGCCCCTCCAGGCAGAGGCCGGAGGATTCGCTCGCCTTCTCCCACCCACCGTCGCTGGTGACGAAGCTGCGCGCGTTCAGGTCGGGCGGGTAGATCGTCGCGCCGTCGGCCGCTGCCGAGGCGGGCGCCAGGCCCGCAACCAGCAGCGGCGAGATCGATGCCGCCGCCACCATCAACCGTCGTCCTCCGACCTTCACGAGACTCCCTCCTCAGCTCCCCGATTTCGCACCGTCGCTTCCTACGGTAGGCGAGAACGAGACGGGGTGCGCCGGTTCCACTAACCCATTTCGACTACCGAGACTGCGGTAGATCTAGGGCAGGACCCCGCCGGCCTGGTCCAGGAGGTCGCCGAGGATGCCGCCGGCATCGCCCAGGACGCCCTGGGCGCCGCCGATCAGCGCGATCGCCTCGTCCACGGGAAGCCGCGTGGCCACCGCGCGCAGGCCGTCGGCGACCACGGCGGAGATCGCGCCGGCGTCCTCGGCATCGTCGATCGCCCGCAGCGCACCGGCGCGGACGGCCGTCTCGAGCTGGGCGTCGTCGATCCCCTGTTCCGCGGCGAACTCCTGACGCGACTCCTCGGTCGCCAGCGCCGCGGCGAGCTCCTCGCGGCTGACGCCGAGCTCGCAGGCGGCGCCGTCGAGCGCCGACAGGAAGAACTGCTGCGCCGATTCCTCGAGGTCGTCCGGGTCGGTCCAGACGCGCGGCTCGCACGGGTCGGCGACCGGGGTCGGCTCGTAGCTGCCACCGCCGGCCGCGAGGTAGACGGCGACGAGCAGGAGCGAAAGCGCACCCGATCCGCCGACCAGGAGTCGCGGGCTCACAGCTCCACCCTCCTCCGGCCGAGCGCGATCGGGATCAGGGCCGCGAGCGCGAACGCGACGGCGATCAGGAACGAGGCCGTGAACGCGTGCGTGGCGGCGCTCTCGATCTCGTCCTCGATCGCCGCTCGCAGCGAGACGGTCGCGGCGCGGTCCGCGGGGTCGGTGGGCAGCGGCTCGAACGCCGGGGCGACGTTCGGGACCTTGTCGCCCTGGGCGGCGATCTCGTCGGCGATCCGGTTGGCGAGGGTCAGCTTCGAGCTCGGGTCGGTGTCGGCGTCCAGCAGCGCGGCGATCCCGGCCTGTTCGGCGTTGGCGCGCTCGGTGTCGAGGTCCGCGGTGAACACCGGCGTCAGCACCAGCAGGCCGGCGACGACGCCGGCATGGCGGGCGGCGATCGTCCAGCCGCCGTGGATCGCCTGCGGCGACCGGCCGGCGAGCGCCGCCTCGGTGAGCGCCGAGAGCGTCAGCGCGAGCCCGGCGCCGGTCAGCGCCTGCGGCGGGAGCGTCAGTGCGACCGAGGCGTCAGGGAGCAGCGCGAGGCCGGCGAGGCCGCCCGCGATCAGGATCGCTCCCGCCGCCGCCCGCGCGGTCGCCGACTCGACCCGCGACGCCAGCGGCGCGGCCGCCAGCGCGCAGATCGGCGTCACGCTGACCGCGGCGGCAGCGGCGATCGGACTCAACAGCCACCCCTCGATCAGCAGCAGGACGACCAGGAAGAGCGCGGCCGCGAGCGCGGCCGAGACCAGGGCGAGGGCGAGATTCGCGGCGAGGTGTGGACGGCCGGCCGGACCGACCTCGGTCGCGATCCGCTCACGCGAGCGCTCCGCCCGGGCAGGGCCCGCGAGCGACAGGGCACAGCCGGCGGCGACGGGAACCTGGACCAGGAAGATCGATTGCCATGAGATCAGCTCGGTGAGCAGACCGCCGATCCCGGGCCCGAGCGCGGCGCCGAGCGCCCCCGATGCCGCCCACACCGTCGCCGCGCGGCGCTCCGACCCGACCACCGCCGGCAGCAGCTCGAGCGAGGCGCAGACCGCCGCGGCGCCGCCGACCGCCTGCGCGCAGCGGGCCAGCAGCAGCGGCTCGATCGCGTCGGCGAGCCCGCAGGCGAGACTCGAGGCGCCGAACAGGACCATCCCGGCGAGCGCCACGCGGGCCGGCCCATGGCGGCGGGCGAGGGAGGCTGCCGGCACCGCTGCGAGCGCGAGCACCAGATTGAAGGCGACCAGGACCCAGGTGACCGCCGTCACCGAGACGTCGAGCTCGCGGTAGATCTCCGGCAGGGCGAGGACCACCACCGAGGAGTCGGCGAGCACGAGGCCGACGCCGATCGCGAGCGCGATCCGCAGGTGACCGCCCACCGCCGTCAGATCCCGAGATCGTCGGCGTAGTTGTCGCGGTACGCATCGCGGTCCTCGAGCACGTCCTCGACGTAGGCGCGGGTCTCGGAGAACTCGATGTCGTCGACCTCGAGCTCCGAGCCGCCCCAGATCTCGACGTTCTCAGGACCGCCGTTGTAGGCGGCGAGCGCGGCGACCTCGTTGCCGCCGAAGCGGTCGAGCAGATGACGGAAGTAGAAGGTCCCGTAGCGGATGTTGAGGTCGGGGTTGGCGAGATCGTCGTAGACGAACGTCTCGCCCCCGCTCAGCCGCTCGATCGTGTCCGCCGTGTCAGGCGTGATCTGCATCAGCCCGCGGGCACCTGCGTGCGAGGTCTGATCCTGGAACCCGGACTCCTGGTTGATGATCGCCGCGATCAGGGCCGGATCGAGGTCGAAGCGCTCCGACTGCTGCCGGATGATGTCGTCGTGCCGCAACGGCAGCGTCACCTCGCGGATCGCCTCGTCGAGGTTCAGCTCGATCACCACCAACACGGTGGCGGTCACCAGGACCGCCCCGATCACGAGCCAGCGCCCCCGGCTCAACCGACGTCGCCCTCCGCCGCGGTGAGCTCCCCGACGAGGACGCCGATCCGCTCGTCGAGCTGCTCGAGCCCGGCGTCGTTCTCGACTACATAGGTCGCCCGCCGCGTCTTCTCGTCCTGCGAGAGCTGTCGCCGTTCGCGGCGCTCCAGATCGAGCGTCCCCCGGGCGCCGGCACGCTCTGCCCGCAGCCGGTCCGGAGCGACGATCGCGACGGTGGCGTCGAAGGCCGAGTCGAGGTCGGTCTCGAACAGCAGCGGTACCTCGATCACCGCCACCCGGACGTCCGGGTCGAGGGCCTGCCGCCAGGCGACGATCTGCTCGCCGACCAGCGGATGCAGGCTGGCCTCGAGCCAGGCGAGCTCCTCCGGTTGCTCGAAGACGATGGCTCCGACCCGGCCACGGTCGATCTCGCCGCCCGGCGCCACCTCGGGACCCCAGCGGCCGGCGAGCAACTCGCGGACGCGCTCGGTCCCGAGCAGCTCGTGGACGACGGCGTCGGAGGAGAGGGTCGCGGCGCCGTGACGCTCGAACGCCGCCAGCGCCTCGCTCTTGCCGGCGGCGATCGCGCCGGTCAGCCCGAGGACGGTGGTGCGATCGGGTGCGGGCGCGGCAGCCACCGCGCTCGCCTCAAGAAGCTTGGTCGGGCTCGGCCGGCGCCTCGTCCGCGGCGGACTCGTCGGCCGTCTCCTCGACGACCTGCTCCGCGGGCGGCTGGGGATCGGCGGCCTCGACCGCGGCGGGAGGCTCGGCGGCTGACTCCGGCGCGGGGTCCGCGGGGGCTTCCTCGGGCGCCGGCTCGGAGAAGACCTCCTCGGAGAGGCCGAGGTCGGGAGCGGCCGCCTCAGCCGCGGGCTCGGGCTCAGGCTCGGGCGCGGGCGGCGGCTGGTTGCCGGGCTGCAGCTCCGGCGGGATCAGGTCGCGGAGCGGAAGGTTGTCGTTCGCCTGCGCGCGCTTGACGCTGAGTGAGATCCGCCGGCGCTCCTCGTCGATCTCGAGGATCCGCACCCAGGTCTCCTGCCCGGGCTGGACGACCTCGCCGGGGGTCTCGACGTGATGCTCGGCGAGCTCGGAGATGTGGACGAGCCCCTCGACCCCGGGGACGATCTCGACGAAGGCGCCGAAGGCGACGACCTTGGTCACCTTGCCCTCGAGGATGTCGTTCGGCTTGTACTCGTTGAGGACCGTCTGCCACGGGTCCTCCTGGGTCTGCTTGAGCCCGAGCGAGATCCGCTGGCGGTCGCGGTCGATGTCGAGCACCTTGACCCGCACCGTCTCGCCGATCGACAGCACCTCCGAAGGATGGTTGACGTGGCTCCAGGAGAGCTCGGAGATGTGGATCAGGCCGTCGATGCCCTCGAGGTCGACGAAGGCGCCGAAGTCGACGATGTTCGAGATCTTGCCCTCGACGACCTGGCCGGGCGCGAGACGCCCGAGGATCTGCTCGCGCACCTCCTTGCGCTCTTCCTCGAGCACCGCGCGGCGCGAGAGGACGACGTTGTTGCGGCTGCGATTGAGCTCGATCACCTTGCACTCGAGCGTCTGGCCCTTGAACTCGTCGAGGTTGTGGACGCGGCGGATGTCGACCAGCGACGCGGGCAGGAAGCCGCGCACTCCGAGATCGAGGATCAGGCCGCCCTTGACGACCTCGATCACGCTGCCCTCGACCGGCTCGCCGGTCTCGGCCGCGAGCTCGATCTTGCGCCACGCCTTCTCGAAGCGAGCACGCTTCTTGGAGAGGACGAGGCGGCCCTCCTGGTCCTCCTTGGTGAGGACGAGCGCGTCGACCTGCTCGCCGAGCGAGACCTCCTCCGCGGGGTCGACCGAGCGGCGGATCGAGAGCTCGTTCGCGGGAATGACGCCCTCGGACTTGTAGCCGATGTCGACCAGGACCTCGTCCTTGTCGATCCGGACGACCTCGCCGGCGACTACGTCGCCCTCCTCGAAGGGCTTGATCGTCGCGTCGTAGTTGGGGACGAGCTTGCCGTCGACCTCGATCAGCAGATCGGTCGAGCCGCCGTTGGCGGCCGCCGGGGGCGGGCTCGCGGGTGCTTCGGTGGCAGCGTCGGTCGTTGTGTCGGTCGCGGACACGGCGGCTGATGATAGGGAAAAGCGCTCCGTACCCGTGCGTGGTGAGGTTTCTTGCAGCGCCCGCGCTGGCTACCGACTCCGGCCGAAGATCCGCAGGAGGAAGAGGAAGAGGTTGATGAAGTCCAGGTAGAGGGCGAGCGCGCCGAGGATCGAGGCGCGCTGCTCGGCGTCGTCATCCAACCCGGCGTGCGCGTAGCCCTTGATCTTCTGCATGTCGTAGGCGGTGAGCCCGGCGAAGATCGCAACGCCCGCGTAGGTGGTGATCCAGTAGAGCGCCTCGTTGGCGACGAAGATGTTCACGATCGTCGCCAGGATCAGGCCGACCAGGGCCATCAGCAGCACCGTGCCCATCGTCGAGAGGTCGCGCTTGGTCACGTACCCCCACAGCCCGACGGCGCCGAACATCGCCGCGGTGATCAGGAACGTGGTGAAGATCGACTGCGTCGTGTACAGCTCGAAGACGAGCGCAAAGAGGACGCCCACGCTCGCCGCGTAGAGGAAGAACAGCGCGAGCGCGAGCGCCGGGGAGAGGCGGTTGATGGCCGCCGAGATCGTGATCACGAGCCCGATCTGGACGACGAATATGCCGATCATGATCCACGGGCTCTCGGTGATGTCGGTGAGCAGCGTCTCGCTCGAGCCGATCGCCGCCGCCACCAGGCCGGTGATCAGGAGGCCGATGAACATCCAGCCGAAGACCTTGGCCAGGAAGCCCTGGACGTCGGTCGACACGACCGCCGGGGGCGATGCCGCGTAGTCCATCGGGCCGAACGGTAACTTCACCGGGCGATGCCAACGCGGGCGACCAAGCGGGGGGATGAGCGCACGCCGCTCGGCGGCGACTACGACACTCTGATCTGCGGCGCCAGCTTCGCCGGGCTTGCGGTGGCCCGCGAGCTCGCCGGCACCGGCGCCCGGGTGCTGATCGTCGACCGCTACGAGATCGGCGAGCGCCAGACCTCGGCCTGCGCGGCCCCGACCGAGTGGCTGGAGGCGATCGGCGTCGCCGATTCGATCCGGCAGACCTTCGACACGCTGGTCATCCACACCCCCCACGCCGACGTCGATTTCGTCTTGCCGTGGACGTTTTCGACTTTTGACTATGGCGAGCTGTGCAACCTGCTCTGGCAGCAGTGCGAGGCCGAGTTCGAAACCGCAAAAGTCGAAAACGCAATAACAAGCCGCGCCACGTCCTCGGCTTCGCCTGCGGGCGTGCGCGGGTCAGCCGAGGGCACGATCACCGTGCAAACCGACCGAGGCGATGTCAGCGCTCCACTGGTCGTCGACGCGCTCGGCTGGAAGCGGGTGCTGGCCGGCAACGAGTACCAGCCGCCCGATGCGCCGCTCTCGCGCGGCCTCGAGGTGCATCCGCATGGCGCCAGCGAGCGGCTCGAGATCTGGATCGACCGCGGCTACGTCCCGGCGGGATACGGATGGAGCTTTCCAGCCCGCGACGAGGTCCGGATCGGGGTCGGCTCGTTCGACCCGCGGTTCCACGTCAAGGAGCCGACGGTGCGCCTCGCCGACGATCTCGACTCGGACGCGGTCCGCTATCAGGGCAACTGGATCCCGCACAAGCTCCGTGACGCGACCGGCGACGGGATCTTCTTCGTCGGCGACTCGGCCGGCCACTGCCTGCCGCTGACCGCGGAGGGGATCCGGACCGCGTTCTACTTCGGGATCGCCTGCGGGCGTGAGCTGCGCGCCGTGATCGAAGCTCGCTCGACCCGTGACGCGGCACTCGAGCGCTATGCCGCGTTCTCCGCCGAGCACGAGTGGAAGTTCAAATGGATGCTGCGCACCCAGCGAGCCGTGCCCCGGGTGCCGCCGCGGCTGCTCGGCTTCGCGCTGCGGCGGATGGAGCGCAAGTCGTTCGTCGACTGGTCCTTCGGGCACTACCTGAACATCGCGCCGCCCGAGTTCGCGGGCGAGCCGCGGTCGTCGGCCACCGAGCACACCACCCTCAGCGCCGCCGCCTGACCTGGCTGGGTAGGGAACGGCCGACGTGGTCGCCGCTCCGAAATCTCGCCGAGTGTCGACCTGAGCACCTCTGCGGTGCATACGCCACCACTCGCTGCGACGGGCGCGCGCTACCGGACCGACAGCGTGCCGCGCATCCCGGGGTGGATCGAGCAGAAGAACTCGTAGGCCCGGCCTGAGGTCACCCGGTCGAGGCCCTCGACCGCGGCGGTCTCGCCGAGGTCGATCAGCGGCGTGAAGAAGAGCGGCCTGCCGTCGGACCCCTTCTCGACCGCGGTCACGTCGTGCTTGGCGACGTCGAGGTTGACGAAGTCGATCGAGCCGCCGACGCTGCTGGTCGCGACCGGGGTCGCGTAGCTGGTCGAGGCGCCGCCCGGGCCGGCGATGATCGGCGGGTCGGTACCGCCGCCGCCGCCGCCTCCACCGCCGCCGCCGCCACCGCCGCCGATCCCGCCGATCGACTCGCCGACGTCCTCGCCGATGTCGTTGACGCCGCCGCGCATGAAGGCGACCACGTGGCCCTCCGAAAGGCCCCGGATCCCGACCGCGGCGTAGACCGTATGGCGGGCGACGCTGACCCCGCCCCAGGAGAGCGACGCCGGGTTGTTGCTGCCGCCGAGCAGCAGCGGGCGCTTCGCGAGCAGCGCACCGGTGCGCGCGTCGTAGGCGTCCAGGAAACCGGTCAGGTCGGTCGTGTAGACCACCCCGTTGGCGACCGCGACCGCCTCGCCCCAGTGCGCGCCGTCTCCCACCGGCGCCGCCCAGCGGTAGGAGCCCTGCGCGGCGTCGAGCGACCAGACGTATCCGGGGACGGTGATCGGCCCGTACACCGACCTGCCGTCGTAGGCGGTCGAGCCGACGATCCCGCCGACGGAGGTCGGGGGACCCACGATCTGGGTCCAGACCGGCTCCATCGTCTTCGCGTCGAAGACGTGGTAGACGCCGGACTTCTGGCCCGCGCCGACCAGCTTGCGGCCGTCGGGGCCGGTGAACAGGTTGGGGGCGGCGCCGAAGTCGAGGTCGATGTCGCCGCAGGCGCCGATCCCCTGCGGGTAATACGGCGGCGCGTTGCCCGGGACGTCGTAGCAGGGCAGCTCCGAGAGCCCGGGGATGTACTCGTCGACGAGCCCCTTGTAGGCGCCGATGATCTGGCCGAACCGCTTGTGCTTGCGGTTGAGGTCGAACTTGACGACCGCGTTCGCGTACTCGTGCTCGGCCTGCGGCTTGAACGGGTTCGCGGTCCCGACGTAGGCGACCTTGGCCTTGCGATCGATCGCCGGGGTCGACCAGATCCCGGCGCCGGCGAAATCGTCGTCGGGCTGCAGCGGCGGGTGGATCGTCCAGTTCTTGCGCAGCAGCTTGCCCTTGCGGGTGTCGAGGAACACCATCGACCCCTGGAATGCGTAGCGATCCGCCTCGTCACCGAGCTCCGCCGAACCGCCGGAGATCCCCACCATCAGCGTGTGCTTGAAGATCATCGGGCTGCCGTAGAGGTCGCTCCCGGGCTGGTCGTCGAGCGGGCGCGTCGCCCAGAGCACCCTGCCGGTGCGCCGGTCGAGGGCGGCTGCGTAGGGCCCGATGCACGGATCGCCCTTGCGGCACCCCTCGGCGACGGCGAGCCTGGACGCGCCGACATAGATCCGCGAGCCCTGGGCGGTGACCGATCCGGTCACGCTGCCGCCGTACGGAAGCTGTCGCTTCCAGACCACCTCGCCGCTGTCCGCGTTGAGGGCGAAGACCCAGCCCTCGGTGGTCGGGACGTAGACGCAGCCGCGCGAGACGACCGGCGTGGCTGTGATGTCCCCCTCGCCGCCGGCGTCCGTGGTCGAGAAGCTCCAGGCCGGGGTCAGCAGCGGCGCGTCGCCCGGCGAGATCACCTTCTCGTGGTTCTGGAAGCGGCTCTGGCGCAGGTCGTGGCCGTAGCTCGGCCAGCTGCCGCCGCCGACGTCGGCGGTGGCGCAGGTCGCCGCCTTGGGCCCCTGTGGCTTGGCGGCGGCGCCCGCCGGCAGGGCCACTGCGAGCAGCGTCAGGACCCCCGCGATCACCCCCGAGCGAAATCTCAGGGGGACCACTCCGATTCGAGCAGGTTCTTCATCACCTCGCGCCGGGTCCGCGCCCCGGGCGACAGGTGCGAGGAGAGCGGGGCCGACTCGGTCGGATCGCCGGGGCGGCCGTGCAGGTAGCCGTCCTCGCGGACCTGGTTGACGTCGTCGCAGTGGATCTGGTGGCGGCGGGCGTCGGGATCGATCTCGTACGCGCGGGCGGCGTTGCGGCCGAGGATCCCGTTGCGAATCGTGCGCTCCGGCCGCGGCGCCTTGCGGGTCGGATCCTCGACGTCGCCCTCGAGCCCGTACGGCAGCCCGTAGAGCTCCTTGCCCTCCTCGGTGAACTCGAACTTGCGCATCCCGACGATCTCCGGCTGCGGCGAGCCGTACCAGAGGCTGTCGGTCCCCCAGGCGATCCGCTTCGGGCCGACGTAGGTGATCAGCTTGCCGAGCAGGTGTGCGGACTGGTCGGGGTCGTTCATCGTGTTGCGCCACACGGAGCCGAGCTCCGCGTACACGTTGGGAACGTTCCCGAACCGCTTGCCCTTCTTGCGGAACTTGGTCGCGTCGTAATCGTTCTCGCGCAGGCTCTTGATCAGCGCGTCGACCGTGTTCGTGTTCGAGTCGGCGGCCTCGTCGCCCCGATAGGGCTTCTGGTCGTCGCCGATGTCGTAGCCCGAGTGGTAGACGAGGAAGCGGACCCCGCGGTTCGCCTTCGCCGCCGGGCCGACGTCGCGGGGGGCGGCGGCACGCTGGTCGAAGCCGGGCAGCGCGAAGCCCTTGTGGGTGGCGACGACCGGCGGGATCTTCTTGTGCTTGTTGCTGACGTTGACGACCTGCTCCAAGAACGCCATGCCCGTGTCGGTGTCGAGGAACCAGCCGCTCGCGTTCGGCACGTCTCCCCAGGCGCAGTACGTCTTCCAGCCGCGCAGGATGTTCGAGTACTGGTCGGCGCGGTCCATCATCTGCTGCAGCTCGTCGTCGAGATAAAGGGGCTTGACGCCGGGGCTCGAGTTGCCGGCGGAGCCGCGGTTCGGCATCACGAACGCGTGCATCACGCAGCGCCGCGAACGCCCGAGGTCGTTGATGGTGTGGACGGTCTCGGCGGCCTCGGCGAGCGGCAGCGGGTTGCTGGTGTCGGGCGAGGTCGGGACCACCGACAGGACGGAGCATGTCGTCGCCGAGTCGAGGAAGACCTCCTTCAGGTAATGGAAGCGCGACAGGTTCTGGATCGGGTCGATCTCGCCACCCTCGCGAGCCTGCGGCCAGACGGCGCTGAAGAAGGCCTCGAAGGCCGGGTTCGAGACACGCCACATCCCGTCCGGATCGACGTGGTGCGACTGCACGTCGAAGATGAACTCCCCCGGGAGGTTGCGCAGCGTCTCCAGTCCCTTGCGCCCGGCCCACTCGAGGTCGCAGGCGTCCGGCCGCTTCGTCCCGGCCTGCGCGTAGCCGTAGGTGCCGAAGCGGCCCATGCGCACGAGGTCGACCGCCCAGAAGCCGATTGCCGTCGCCGCCGCGGTGCGGACGAACTGCGCCCGGGTCATCCCGAACTTGGTCCGCAGGCGCTCCGTTTCGCGGCTGGCGAGATCCATGATCGCCCGCTGGGCGACGCTCGGCGGCGGCGGGAAGTACTCGTCGTTCGAGCACGGCATCACGTCGACCGGGAGGTCCTCGGAGAGCTCCTGCCAGCCGAACCGCGCCGGGCTCGAGCTCGGCGAGGACCCGTTGCGCCGCCAGTTGATCATTCGGTGACCTCGAACGCTCCCCGCATCCCCGGGTGGATGCGGCAGTAGTAGGTGACCACGTCACCCGGCTTATATCCGCTCTCGGCGGTGACCGGCAGGCCCCACTGCAGGGTCTGCTTCGCCGGCCCGATCTCCGGCGGGCCGAACCCGAGCTCGCCGGAGTCGAAGTCGACCGACGTCCCGCTGCTCGTCGTCCCGTCGGCGATCGGGAACGAGGTCCCGGTCGGCCCCAGGCAGGGGAACGCGCAGGAGGTGGCGGTGTGGTAGATCGCCGCCCCGTCCAGGTTGGTGAAGTCGAGCGTCTGCCCGAGCTTCACGGTCGGTACGCCGCTCATCTCGATCGTGCTCAGGTCACCGGGCGCATAGAGGAAGTTGGCGATCGAGACGTTGTCGGTCGGCGCGCCCGCGGCCGCGGTCCACTCGCCCTGCGCGCCCCCGTAGTTGTCGTTCTCGGCCAGCGGCCCATGCGTGACCACCCCGGACCGGTTGCAGAGCGTCGGCCGCTTCGCCTCGAGCCCACGGGACTTGCAGGCCTTGGAGGGATCGACCGGCGCCTTGAACGGGTTGACCCCGGGGGCCGTCGGCTTGCCGTCGGGCGTGTCCGGCGCCAGCAGCGATACGGCGATCCCCATGTTCTCGTAGGTCGACTGGATCTCCGTGTCGTAGGTGACGTTGCTGCGCAGCGCATCACCAGGCTTGACGCGCACTCCCCAGAACGGGTTGCCGATCACGCGCATCGAGAAGTCCCAGGAGGTCGGCGGACCTCCCGGCTTCGGCTTCCCGGGCCGCCGCTTCCAGTAGGCGGCGCGCCCGGTGTAGATCCGTTTCTCCTTGCCGTTGCGGACCAGGTTGATCTCGTTCTGCAGCCCTCCCGGATGCAGGTGGCCGCCGATCCCGATCAGCGTCCCGCCGGTGAAGTTCTCGACCGCCCCGAACGGCTCGCCGAGCTCGGGGAGCTCGAGGTCCTCGCCGAGCCCGTTGCCCGGCGCCCCCTGGCCGACCTCCGTGTCGCCCCACGGGTTGAACGACGCGCACTTCTCCTTCGGCCAGGTGCACTCGCCGCGCTTGCCGAAGTCGCGCTGGGTGTTGAAGACCGGGTAGCCAGAGGGGCGAACGTCGAGCCAGAGCGGATACGCGGGCTTGATCCCGAGGTCCTCCGCCTTCGCCTCCGGGATGAAGTCGACGTCGTAGGTGATGTAGACGGTCATCGGCTTCTGGATCGCCGAGTGGACCATGTAGAGCAGCAGCCAGGTGTCGGTCGCCTTGACCGGCATCCCGTAACCGGTCGGGAACGGAGCCACGGTCTTCTCCTCGCCGGCCGCGAAGAACGGCCCGCGGCCGTAGTCGGCGAGCGAGAGCCAGGTCCCGTGATGCAGGTGGACCTGCTCGATCGGCGGCACGGTGCCGTCGGGGAACACGAGGTTGGGCTCGAAGCGGGTGATGTACCCGTCGCGCATCGGCTTCTCGATCTTCACCGGCTCGACGAGGACGTCGTTCTGGCCCGGCTTGACGGCGATCGGCCCGAAGGAGAACCGCAGCCGCTCGCAGGCTCCCGGATAGCGCTCGTAGTCGGGTCCCTCCCAGCCGGCCATCCGGTAGGTGCGCGCCTCGTAGCGATCGTTGCCCTCGAGCGCGCAGGGGCGCGGAAGCAGGTCGACCGCGGCGCCGACCTCGGGCGGGAACGGCTCGTGCGGCGGGGACGCCGAGGCGCTCGCCGGAACGACAAGAAGCAAAGCCAACCAGAGCAACGCCGCAACGCGGCTACGGCTCCCCGAAACGCCCATGACACTCCCTTTCCCTCAGCCGTACAAACCCCGCGCGGGATCGTAGTTGGCCGGTCGGCCGAATGCAACATGGACCCGTGTCACATCAAGCGATGGAGGATCCGAGCGCCGGTGTCCGGGCCGATCAGCGGACGATCAGGAAGGTGCCGGCGAGCAGGAGGGCGACCCCGGCGACCCGCTCGAGCGTGATCGGCTGCTCCTCGAGGCCGAGGATGCCGAGCCGGTCGATCACCACCGAGAGCGTGAGCTGGCCGGTGATCGTCGCCGCCGCGACCCCGCCGGCGCCGATCGTGCTCACCGTGACCAGGGCGGTGAACACGTAGGCGGCCCCGAGCACGCCGCCGAGCAGGTAGTACCAGCGCACGTCCAGGGCCGAGCTCACACCGCCCGCCTGACCCGCGATCACGACGATCGCCGCCAGGACCAGGGTGCCGATCCCGAACGAGACCAGGGCCGCGGCGATGTTGCCGGTCGCCCGGCCGAGGCCGGCGTTGATCGCCGGCTGGAGGGCGATCAGGCCGCCGACCGCCGCCATCAGGATCACCGCGACGCTCCGGTCCATTGCGGCCGCACTCTAGTCACCGTGATGGTCGTCGCCCCGACGTGTTTCAGAGCCGGTAGCCCCGAATCCCGTAGAGGAGACGACGTGAACGAGACTTATTGCACCCGCCGGGTCGCCGGCCTGATCGCCGCCCTCGCGGCGGTGGCGCTGTTCGCGCTGCCCGCGATCGCGGCGGCGAAGGACCGCAACCACGACAGCATCCCGGACCGCTGGGAGCAGCGCTACGACCTGTCGCTGAAGCGCGACCAGGCGAAGCGCGATCAGGACCGCGACGGGCTCAGGAACATGGGCGAGTTCCGCGCCAAGTCCGATCCCCGCGACTCGGATTCCGACGACGACGGGACCGATGACGGCGACGAGGGCGCCGGCGCGATCGTCTCCTTCGACGCGACCACCGGCGTGCTGGTGATCGACGCGCTCAACGGCGACAGGATCACCGGGACGGTCACCGACGACACCGAGATCGAGTGCGAGGACGACGGCGACAACAGCGGCCCCGTCCACGATGGTGACGACGACCACGGCGGGCCCGGCCATCAGCGTCTGCCCCACGACGACGACGAGGACGACGAGGACTGCTCGGTTGCGGACCTGACCGCCGGTACGGTCGTCCACGAGGCCGAGCTCCAGCTCACCGCCTCGGGCCTGGTCTTCGAGGAGATCGAGCTGTAGGCGAGGCGAACCGGTGACGGTGTCTCGTGGCTGGGACGGGGCCGAGCCACGGGACGCCGTCGCCCGTACTACCTGTAGACCAGAAGGAGCGAATGGAGAAGAGGTCGAGACTGCAGCCGCTCGCGAGAGCGGTCCTGCGCACGCAGAGCGATCACCGGCTCGTCGCCTTGGCGCGAGAAGGCAAGGACGCCGCGTTCGAGGAGATCGTCCGCCGTTACCGGCCGGCCCTGGTGGCGTTCGCCGCCGCCTACGGTCCGCCCGATGCCGAGGACGTCGTCCAGGAGAGCTTCGTTCGCGCCTGGGACGCGCTGCGTGAAACGACCCGGGAGATGCACTTGAAGGCCTGGCTCTACACGATCGTCCGCAACCGGGCGCTGAACGCGCGCCGCGACAGCCGCGCGCACGAGCAGCTGACCGAGCAGATGGACGGCGTCCTGCAGCCGCCCGAGATCGCGCTCACCAACGACGAACTGCGACGCGCGGTCGCCGCGATCGGCGCCCTGCCCGAGCCCCAGCGCGAGGCGCTCGTGCGCAGCGCGATCGAGGGTCACACGCACGAGCAGATCGCGGCCGCGATCGGCTCGTCGCCGGGCGCGGCGCGGCAGCTGATCTACCGCGCGCGGATGTCCGTCAGGAACGGAGTCGGGGCGCTGATCCCGCTGCCGCTCGTCGCGGCGTTCGCTGAGCTCGGAGCCGGGGGCGCCGGTGCGGTGGCCGGCGGCACCGCGGTCGCGGGCGCTGCCGGCGGGGCCTCGCTCGCGATGAAGACGGCGGTCGTGGCCGCGATCGGCGCGGTCGCGATCGGATCCGGCGTCGCGATCGAGCGGGCGAGCGGCCCGGACCGAAAGGACGCGCGGGCGACGCAGAGCACCGAGCCGCAGGCGGCGGGCCGGGACGGCGGCGGTGAGTCGCGCGGCACTCCTCCGACCCCGGTCGCCGGCACCGACGACCGCTCCGGCGAGGACAGCCGCGACTCGAGCGGCGAGCGCTCGGGCGATGACGGCGGCGGCTCCGAGTCGGGTGACGACCGCTCCGGCTCCGGCGACGACAGCGGGCCGTCACAGTCGAGCGGCCCGGGGCCGGGACCGGCAGTGGACGACTCATCCAACTCCGGCTCGGGCTCGTCCGCTCGTCCGGCTCGGACTCGTCAGGCTCCGGCTCGGGCTCGTCGGGCTCGGGCTCGTCCGGCTCGGACTCGTCAGGCTCCGGCTCGTCGGGCTCCAGCTCGTCGGGCTCGGGGCCGGGTGGGTCGTCCGGGCCCGGAGGCGGTGACGACGCAGGCGGGACCGACAACAGCGGCCCCGGGGGCGGCGACGGGACAACGGTGCCCGACGGCGACAGCAGCGGCCCCGGTGACGGCGGCGAAACGACGACCACCACGACGACGACGACGACCACGACGACGGTCCCCGACGACGACCACAGCGGCCCGGGCGGGGGCGGCGGCAGCGGCTCGAGCGGCAGCGGCGGCAGCGGCTCGGGCGGCGGCTAGGTCGAGCTGCTGGAACGTCGGCTGAGCAGGCTCAGCGCCAGCGTGGCTTGAGCCCGGAGAGCCGCGGCTTGCTCTGCGCTCGCAGAACCGGCGCGAGCGACTCCGCGACCTCGGCCGGCAACGGCCGCTCTGCGGGATCCGCGCGCAGGCAGGCGAGGATCGGTTCCGCGACCGCCGCGGGCAACGGATCGGGGTCGGGCGCCTCGGTGAGCTGGGGCCAGCGCTCGGACGGCTCGGACGAACCCTTGATCGCGCCGGGGAACGGCCGCTCGCCGGTGGCGGCGCGATAGAGCGTCGCCCCCAGGCCCCAGACGTCGGCGGGCGTCCCGACTGGCCCGCGGCCGGCCGGGTCGCACTGCTCGGGTGCCATGTAGGAGTCGGTGCCGATCGGGCGGGTGAGGCGCGCCGCCGCGTCGAGACCGAGCGCGACGCTGAGGTCGATCAGCCGCGGGGGTCCGGTCATGATCGTGTTCGCCGGCTTCAGGTCGAGATGAACGACGCCCTCGGCGCCGAGATAGTGGAGCGCCGAGCAGAGCTGCAGCGCGAGCGGGACCAGCTGCTCGGGCGGCAGCGGGCCATAGCGGCGGATCAGGGTCGAGAGCCGCGGGCCCTCGAGATGCTCGAGCACGAGGTGGGGCCGCGGACCGTCGAGGACCGCGTCGAAGGCGCGCAGGAGCACCGGGTGGCCGAGGCGATCGAGCATCGCCGCCTCCGCCTCGAGCCCGGCGAGCGTGTGGGCGTCGTCGACGAGGTGGGGGCGGACGAGCTTTGCGACCACGATCGTATGCAGGCGTTCGTCGAAGGCCAGGTACGCCTGGTAGTGGTGGCCGCCGCCGAGCTTCGCGAGCGCGGACCGGCCGAGGGCGATCTCGTCGCCCTCGGCCAGGTCCCAGCTCCTCGAAGGGCTAACGGTGGCCGGTTCGAGTACCGGTGGCGGTGTCATTGGTGGCGGTGTTGCTGGCGCCGGTGCCCTGGGTCGTCCCGGTCGCGGTGCCGCCGTTGGTGCCCGTCGACGTGTCATCGGCGTTTCCGGGACCGGAGTTGCCGGTCCGGGTGCCGGTGGCGGTGTCGTTGGTGGCGGTGTTGCTCGCGCCGGTCCCCTGCGTGGTTCCGGTCGCCGTCGCCGTGGCGGTCGCGGTATCGGTCGCCGTGCCGTTGGTGCCCGTGTCGCCGTCGTCGCCGTCGTCGTCGTCACCGTGATCGTCGTCGCCGTCGTGGCCCGGGCCGGAGTCGCGCTTGGCGGCCAGCTTGCCGCCGTCGTCGGCGCTCGCGGCGACAACGCTCACCGCGCTGAAGCAGAACGCCGCGATCAGCAGCACCATGATCGCGAAGCTGATCCGGTTGACGAGCGTGGTCTGAGTCCCGTCCATGTTCGATCCTCCCTTTCGCATTCGCGTTGGTCGGGCCGCATGCCGGCCCACTCTTCCCTGAAACACGCGGGCCGCACGACCATCACGAGCGATTTCGGGCGCGAGCGCTTACTTGGCGGCGAGCCAGTCGGGTCCGATGCCGACGTCGACCGCCAGCGGCGGGTCGAGGTCGAACGCCCCGACCATCTCGGTGCGGGCGATCTCGGCCGCCTGCTCCATCTCCCGCTCGGGCCCCTCGAACAGGAGCTCGTCGTGGATCTGGAGCACGAGCTCGGTCTCGAGCCCTGCGTCGGCCGTCGCGCGGTGGCAGTTGACCATCGCCACCTTGATGATGTCCGCGGCGGTTCCCTGGATCACGGTGTTGACGGCGAGTCGCTCACCCAGCCCGCGCCGCTGCGGGTTGCCGGAGCGCAGCTCGGGGATGTTGCGGCGCCGGCCCATCAGCGTGGTGACCGAGCCGCGCTCCTCGGCCTCGGCGATCGTCCGCTCGATGAACGCCTTGACCGCCGGGAAGCGCTCGAAGTAGCGCTCGATGTAGGTCGCCGCCTCGTCGCGCTCGATGTTGAGCCGGTCGGCGAGGCCGAAGGCAGAGAGCCCGTAGGCGATCCCGTAGTTGACCATCTTCGCCTTCGAGCGCTCCGATGGCGTGATCGCGTCGGGGTCCGCGCCGATGATCCCGGCGGCGGTGGCGGCGTGCACATCCTCGCCCGAGGCGAAGATCTCCCGCAGCACGTCCTCGCCGGCGACGTGGGCGAGCACCCGCAGCTCGACCTGGTTGTAATCGCAGGAGAGCAGCAGCTTGCCCTCGTCGGCCACGAAGCATGCCCGGACCGGGCGCCCGATCTCGGAACGGATCGGGATGTTCTGCAGGTTCGGGTTGGTGCTCGACAGGCGCCCGGTGGCGGCGGTCACCTGGTTGAAGGTCGTGTGGATCCGCGAGCCGGAGTCGACCAGGGTCGGCAGCGAGTCGAGGTACGTGTTCTTGAGCTTGGTCAACTCGCGCCAGCGCTCGACCCTGGCGACGATCGGATGCTCGTCGCGGAGCTGGCCGAGCACCCGGGCGTCGGTCGAGAACCCGGTCTTGCCGCGGCGCTTCTTGGTCAGGCCGAGCTCGTCGAAGAACACGGACGCGAGCTGCTGCGGGGAGCCGATCGTGAACTCGCGCCCGGCGTCGGCGTAGATCTCCGCCTCGAGCTCGGCGATCTGCTCCTCCATCCCGGCGCCGATCTCGGCGAGCTTGTCGGTGTCGAGCTTGAGGCCGATCCGCTCCATCTCGGCGAGCACTTCGATCAGCGGCATCTCGACCTCGTTCAGCAGGCGCTCGACGCCGAACTCCTGCAGCCGCGCGCGCTGGCGCTCGGCGAGCTCACCCGCGAGGCGCGCGTCGACGGCCGGATCGCCCGCGGCCTCACCCTCCTCGGCGGCCAGGCTGAGCTGGCCGTCCTCCGCCCCGGCCGGCGCCGCCGCGAGGCCCGCGTCGGCGGCCAGCTCGTGCAGCTCGTAGGTGCGACGGGCGGGGTCGATCAGGTACGCGGCGACCATCGTGTCGTGCTTGAGATCGAGGCCCTGGGGGCGAGCCGCGGCGAGCAGGCTCTCCGGCCCGTGACCGCCGAGGCCCTTGATGTCGTGGCCGATCAGCGGGTGGTCGCGCAGGCCGTCCGCCAGCGCGGCGAGGTCGGAAGCGTCGCCGGTGACCGTCCTCGTCCCGTCACCCGCGGCCCAGCGGCCGCCGCCGATCGCGAGCGCCACCGGTCCGCCGGCGAGATCCGCGGGGGTCCCCTCCTGCGCTTCGACCTCGATCGTCTCCTCGACCATGCGCCCGGGGACGACCTCGTCCCACTCGTCGTCGAGGCGCTGGATCACAGCGCGCAGCTCGAACTGGTTGGCGGCGTCGCGCAGCATCGAGCGGTCGGGCGACGAGCGCAGCTCCCGGGTGATCTCGAGCGGAACGGCGACGTCCTCGACCATCGTCGCCAGCTGCTTCGACACGCGGGCGTCGTCGGCGTGCTCGGTCAGGTTCTGCTTGCGCTTCGCGCCGGAGATCTCGTCGACCGAGGCGAGCACGGTCTCGAGGTCGCCGAACTGCTGCAGCAGCTGGGCGGCGGTCTTGTCGCCGATGCCCGGGACCCCGGGGATGTTGTCGGAGGTGTCGCCCTTGAGCCCGATGAAGTCGGTGACCAGCTCCGGCGGGACGCCGTAGCGCTCGACCACGCCATCGCGGTCGTAGATCTTGGTGTCGGTGACCCCACGCGAGGTGGTCATCACCCGGACCCCGTCGCGGACCAGCTGGTAGACGTCGCGGTCGCCGGAGACGATCATCACCGGCACCCCCGCGTCGGAGGCCTTGCGAGCGAGGGTGGCGATCACGTCGTCGGCCTCGTAGCCCTCGACGTCGACGTTCTTGAACCCGAACGCCTCGGCCAGCGGCGCCAGATGGGACCACTGCTCCTTGAGCAGGTCCGGGCGCGACTTGCGCTGCGACTTGTACTCCGCGTAGACGTTCTCGCGGCCCGACCACCCCCGGTCCCAGGCGACGATCACGGCCTTCGGGGAGTGATCGATGAGAATCTTGGCCATCATCGACGCGAAGCCGTAGATCGCGTTGGTCGGCCGCCCATCGGCGGTGGCGATGGATTCCGGCAAGGCGAAGAACGCCCGGTAGGCGAGCGAGTTCCCGTCGATCAGGAACACCTCCTCGCCCTTGCCGTCCTGGTCCTTCTTCGCCATCCATCGATCTTATGCAGCCGCAAAGTGCTATACCGCGAGTTGATGGGCGCGTCCGAGGTACCGGGGGGACGTGGGGAGCGGCAGGAGCTCGCTGCGCACGGACGCCAGCTTCGAACTTTGCGCGCCGGCCAGGGGCTGCGCGCCGACCGCAGGGAGTCTGATGAGCCGCATTCGTCCGTTGCTCGCATTCGTGATCTTCACCGTCGTGCTCGTGGTTGCCGGAGTTGCGACCGCGACCGTCGCACCGGAGAAGCTCGGGCAGGGCGCGCGAGCCCACTCCGCGCTCCCTGACGGCTTCAAGCCCGCGGTCCTGCGGGCGCAGGATTCACTGGACCGCTACATCGTGCGCATGGACTCGCCCGCCGTCGCGGAGCGCGAGCGCGCCGCCGGAGGGCAGCTGTCCGCGGGCGGGGAGCGCCGGGCGGCCGCCGCCGCGCGACGCAGCCAGGCCGGCGCGATCGCCGATGCCAAGGCGCTCGGCGGGGACGTCGTCTATCGCTACGACACGCTCGTCAACGGCTTCTCGGTCGCGATCGACGCCGACGGCGCCGCCGGCCTCGCCGCGCGCGACGACGTGCGCTCGGTCGAGCCGGTCTCGATCCTGACGCGGGAGAACGAGACCAGCGTCCCGTTCATCGGCGCCACGGACGTCTGGGACATCGGCGGCGTGAACCACACCCGAGGCCAGGGGATCAAGGTAGCCGTGGTCGACACCGGCATCGACTACACCCATGCGAACTTCGGCGGGCCCGGGACCGTCCAGGCCTACGAGGACAACGACCCGACCGTGATCGCGCCGGCCGGTGACGAACGGTTCCCGACCAACAAGGTCATCGGCGGCTACGACCTCGTCGGCGGCGAGTACGACGTCGTCGACGAGGACCCGGCGAACGACACTCCGCAGCCCGACCCTGACCCACTCGACGACGGCACCATCGGTGATCACGGCTCGCACACCGCCGGGACGTGCTGCGGCATCGGCGTCCCGGGCGAGATCGGGCCGGGGGTCGCGCCGGCGTCGAAGCTGCTCGCGATCAAGGTCTGGCACGAGGGCAACTCCACCGACGACGTCCTGGTCGCCGGCTACGAGCGGGCGGTTGACCCGAACGACGACGGCAACACGGCCGACGGGGCCGACGTGATCTCGTTCTCCGGCGGGGTCGACTACGGCACCGAGCATTCGACCGAGGCGGTGGCCGCCCAGGCGGTCGTCGACATGGGAACGACGTTCGTCGCCTCGGCGGGGAACTCGGGGAACCAGCCGGTGGGCGGATCCGCGTACATCGGTGGCACCCCGGCGAACGCTCCGGGCGTGGTTTCCGTTGCGGCCTCGATCGACGAGTTCAACGCGCAGACGATCAGCGTGGACAGCCCGCCGACCGACCTTCCCGACGACGGGATCATGGTCCAGCAGGACTGGGGAGCCAGCCTTCCCAGCGGCGGACTCACCAACGATCTGTTCGATGGCCGCGAGCTCGATCCGCCCGCGGACCCGGGCGGAGAGACCCCCGCCGACGGGCAGTTCTGCAGCCCGCTTCCAGCCGCCTCGCTGGCCGGCCAGACCGTCCTCGTGTTCAAGGGCGCCACGGGTGAGGGCGACTGCTCGGGATCGACCAAGGTCTTCAACGCCCAGAACGCCGGTGCGACCGCGGTCGTGATGATCTCGCTGTTCGGCGGCGCGCCGAGCGCGCTGGCGACCAACGGCGAGGCGATCACGATCCCCGCGGTGATGATCACCGGCAACGACGGGTACGCGATCCTCGACGTGCTCAGCCCCGGCAACGACTTCAACGCCGGCGCCCCGGTGACGGCCACGCTGCACGACGACACGACCGCCATCCCGGCGTACGTCGATGCGATGACGGACTTCACCTCCGAGGGGCCGGCCCGGGTCAGCAACGCCCTGAAGCCGGACATCAGCGCCCCGGGGTTCGACATCCAGTCGACCGACGCGGGCACCGGTGACCAGGGCCAGAAGTTCTCCGGCACGTCGATGGCGGCGCCGCACGTCTCGGGCGTCGCGGCGCTGCTCACCCAGCTGCACCCGGACTGGACGCCGCAGATGATCAAGTCGGCGCTGATGAGCCAGGCGACCCAGGCCCTCAAGGACAACCTGCTCGGCGAGCCGGTATCGGCGACCGTCATGGGCTCGGGCCGCGTGCAGGCGCTCGACTCGGCGGAGGCCACGACACTCACCGATCCGGCGAGCCTCTCCTACGGGCTCGAGTTCGCGTCGGGCTCGATCAACGAGGTGAAGACCCTGACGGTGTCCAACACCGACTCGGCCGCTCATCACTACGTGGTCGGCGGCGGAGAGTCGCGGTACTCCGACTTCGAGCTCAGCCCGGCGAACACGCGGGTGTCACTCGACGGCTCGAGCTTCGGGCCGCAGCGCAGCTTCGATCTCGCCGCGGGCGACTCGCGGACCGTCCACGTCCGGCTCCAGCTCGATCCGAGCGCGATCAGCGAGGTCGAGCAGGAGTTCGGCTGGTACTACTTCCACCCGAACGTCGACGGCAACGTCACCATCGAGCAGAGCGGTGGCGGCGGCTCCGACAGCCTGCACGTACCGTGGCACGTCGCTCCGCTGGCGGCGGCCGACAGCGGCCTCTCCAAGTCGGTGCTCGACACGAGCAGCGGCGAGGCCCAGGTGGAGCTCACGGGCGGATCGGCTGCGGGAACGCCCGCGGCGGATCTGTACCTGCTCGGAGCCGAGGATCCCGCCGAGACGGGCAACGAGGAGGACGTCCGCGCAATCGGCGCCCGCTCGTTCACCGGCGACGACGCCGAAGACGGCGATGCCGTCGGCCTGCCCGAGGGCGCCGACGAGCTGGCGGGCATCTCGTGGACCGACTTCCTCGCCGATCCCGATCCTCCGTCGGAGCCGATCGAGTTCGGGGTCCACACGGCGGCCGTGCACAACACCACCGAGACGCTCGAGGTCGACGTCCTCGTCGACGCCGGGGCGGACGGCGTCTACACCGGTGACGACGACGGCGTGCCCGCCGACTACCTGGTGGTCAAGCAGGCGGCTCCGGGCGGTGAGGTCTGCGTCTTCGACCTCGCGGCAACGGATCCGTTCGACGCCTGCGCGGCGACCTACTTCGCCGACTACTCGAACTACAACTCGAACCTCGTCGGCCTCGTCGTCGGTGCCGCCGACATCGGGGTTACCAACGCGCAGCCGACCTTCGCGTACCAGGTCGAGGCGTGCACCGGCGTGTTCGCGGGCGACGTCCCCAATCAGATCTGCGACACGGCCGGGGCGGAGAGCGGCGGCGTCTATGAGCCGCAGCTGAACGCGATCGACCCGTCGCTGCTGATCGATCCGCTCGTCTGCCGCGGGTTCTGGGACGGGCCGTCATGCACCGGCGAGGACGCGATCGGCGTCGTGCGCGGATCCGCTCCGCAGGGAGTCGACCCGAGCATCCTGGCGCTGTTCCCGAACAACGGCCCCTCGGCCGAGCCGACGATCGTCAAGACCGATGCCACGCCGGAGCCGGGCCCCGGCCCCGGACCGGGTCCCGACACGACCGCGCCGGAGACGACCATCGACAAGTCGCCGAAGCGCAAGGTCACGTCGCGCCACGCGACCTTCAAGTTCAGCTCCAACGAGTCCGGAGCGCGGTTCGAGTGCCGCCTCGACGGCGATGAGTACGCGCCGTGCGAAAGCCCGAAGAAGTACAAGCGGCTCGCCCGCGGCAAGCACACGTTCCGCGTGCGGGCGACCGACGCCGCCAACAACGTCGACACAACCCCGGCGCGGCGGGAGTTCAAGGTGGTGAAGAAGAAGGGCAAGCACGACTGAGCCCTACTTGGTGGAGTGATCGTCTCCACCACCCGCACCCGGTCCGGACCGCGGATGCCCTGCAGCCCACGTCGGGACGAGCCGAACCCGCCCCCTTAGACTTCCCCGCCCGTGCCTTCCGTCTCCGCCCAGTTCTCGGTGATCGTGCGCGTCGAGCTCGACGCGCGAGCCGAGCCGCTGGGCAAGCTGACCGCGGCGATCGCCGAGGCCGGCGGGGCGCTGCAGGGCGTCGACCTGGTCCCTGGAGCCGGCGCCGAGGGCAAGCGGGTGCGGGAGTTCACGATCGATGCCACCGACCAGGCGCACTGGGAGGAGATCCTGCGCGGGATCGGCTCCACCCGCGGCGCCCGGGTGATCGATTACGTCGACCGCACCCTCGCGATGCATCGCGGCGGCAAGATCGAGCAGCACAACAAGTACCCGTTGAAGACGCGCGACGACCTCTCGATGGCCTACACGCCCGGCGTCGCCCGCGTCTGCATGGAGATCCACCACGACCGCAAGAAGGCGTTCGAGTTCACGATCAAGAAGAACACGGTCGCCGTCGTCTCCGACGGCTCGGCGGTGCTCGGGCTCGGCGACATCGGCCCCGAGGCGGCGATGCCGGTGATGGAGGGCAAGGCGATGCTGTTCAAGGAGTTCGCCGACATCGACGCCTTCCCGATCTGCCTCGACACCCACGACCCGGAGAAGATCATCGAGGCGGTCCGGCTGATGGCCCCGACCTTCGGCGGGATCAACCTCGAGGACATCTCGGCGCCGCGCTGCTTCGAGATCGAGGACGCGCTCAAGGACGAGCTCGACATCCCCGTCTTCCACGACGACCAGCACGGGACGGCGGTGGTGACGATGGCCGCGCTGTTCAACGCGCTGAAGATCGTCGGCAAGCCGATCGAGGACCTGAACGTCTTGATGACCGGGCTCGGGGCCGCCGGCGTCGCGGTGACGAAGATGATGCTCGCCTCTGGGGTGACGAAGATCATCGGCTGCGACCGCAAGGGCGCCCTCTCCACCACCCGCGACGACTTCGGGCAGATGACCGAGATCAAGCGCTGGTACGCCGAGAACTCGAACCCCGAGCACCGGCTCGGCACCCCCTCGGAGGTGATCGACGGAGTCGACCTGTTCATCGGTCTCTCGGGCCCGGGCGTGATCGAGGCGAAGGAGCTCGAGCGGATGAACGACGACGCGATCGTCTTCGCGATGGCCAACCCGACCCCCGAGGTGATGCCCGAGGACGCCGCGCCGTACGTACGGATCATGGCCACCGGCCGCTCGGACTATCCGAACCAGATCAACAACGTGCTCGCCTTCCCCGGGATCTTCCGCGGCGCGCTCGACGCCGGCGCGCCACGGATCACCGAGGAGATGAAGCTCGCCGCCGCGCAGGGCATCGCGGACGTGGTCGCCGAGGAGGACCTGTCCGAGGACTACATCATCCCCTCGGTGTTCGATCGCGACGTCGCCCCGGCGGTCGCCAAGGCGGTCGTGGAGGAGGCCCGTCGGGACGGCATCGCCCGCGTCTCGGAGGAGACCGGGACGTTCTCGACGATCGAGTAGCGGACGGGAACGCGGGTAGAGAGGGGGTCCGATGCGAGCGCTCGTCACCGGTGCAAGCGGATTGATCGGCTCGGCCGTCTGCGACGCGCTGCTCGCGCGCGGCGACGAGGTCGCGGCTCTGAGCCGCGATCCGGCGCGAGCGCGCCGCACCAACCCGACCGTTTCCTGGCACCCGTGGGATCCAATCCACGAGCGTCCCCCCGAGGCGGCGTTCGAGGGCGTCGACGCGGTCGTCAACCTGATCGGCGAGAACATCAACCAGCGACTGACGCCGGCCGCCAAGGAGCGGATCCGCGACAGCCGGGTGCGTGCGACCAAGAACCTGGTCGACGGAATGCTCGGGGCCGCGCGCACACCGCCGACGCTGGTCAGCCAATCCGCGGTCGGCTACTACGGCGACCACGGGGAGGCGATCGTCGACGAGTCGACCCCGCCGGCGACCGACTGGGTCGGCCGGATGTGCGCCGAATGGGAGGCCGAGGGCCTGGCCGCACAACGCGGCGACGTCCGGACGACGGTCCTGCGCTCGGCCCCGGTCCTGGACCCCGACGGCGGCCTGCTCAAGCAGCTGCTGCCGGTGTTCAAGCTCGGTTTCGGAGGCGCACTGGCGGGCGGACGCCAGTACATGCCCTGGATCCATCGCGATGACGAGATCGGGTTGATCCTCTGGGCGCTGGCCGAGGACGAGGCGAGCGGGCCGATGAACGCGGTCGCTCCGACCCCGGCGACCAACCGGGAGTTCTCGAAGGCGCTCGGCGCCGCCCTGCGCCGGCCCGCGGTGGTTCCCGTTCCCAGGTTTGCGCTCACCGCGATGCGCGGCGAGGAGCTCACCGATCAGATCCTCGGCAGCATCCGCGTCGTCCCGCGCCGTGCCCAGGACCTCGGGTACCCGTTCCGGTTTCGCGAGATCGAGCCGGCGCTGCGCGACCTGGTCTAGTCGCCGGCGCCGATCCGCGCGACCGGCCGCGGCTCGCCCCGGCCCAGCTCGTAGCCGCTCATCCGGTCCAGCGTCGTATCCCCGACCTCGTCGATCGAGTAGGTCCCGAGGACCGAGTCGCGGTCCTTGGTCGCGAAGAACGCGTCGATCACGGCACTGCGGTCGGCGGGGTCCGAGGCTCGCTCGATCGAGTCGAGGATGACCGCCATGGCCTCGTAGCCGTACGCCGCATAACGTCCGGGCACGCGGCCGTACTCCGCGCGGAAGGCGTCAGCGAACTCCTTGCCGGAGGGCGGTAGCTGGGTCGGGTCGAGCGCGGCCGAGGTGGCGAGCGTCCCGTCGGGCTCGGAGACGCCGGGCTCGAGCGCGGCGTCGGTCACCATCAGGCCCTCGAGCCCGCGGGCGCCGGAGAGCGGCTGGTTCTCCGGCAGGCCGCCGTAGTAGACGAAATCGGCCCCCGGGACGACCGTCGCTCGTCGGAGGCCATCCTCGAAGCCGCTGACCATCGCGTCGCCGAACGGCGTTCCGTCGGACTCGGTCGCAACCCGGTCGACGCCCTTGCGATCGACCCAACCGGCTCCCGCGAGCGCCTGGGCGCGATCGCTCGGGATCACGCGACCGAACGTCCGCGTCCCGCCGGGCTGCGCGTCGGGGAGCTCCTCGGAGCCGGGCAACGGGGCGACGAGGTCACCCGCCGCACTCGCCGGCGAGACCTGGAGCATGCGGGCAGCGTTGGTCACCGGCAGCGAGGCGCGGGTGGCGCCGGATTCGAACTCGCCCAGGTAGGCAATCGCGGTCGAGTCCCGGGTCGCGGTGCGGGCGTTGGCGGCCGCCGTGGCCGGAGTCCAGTGCGCGTCGGCGGCGGCTCCGTCGGTGTCGTCGAGGAATCTGGACTCGACCGCGATCCCGCCGGCCAGCCCGCCCGCGTCGGCGAGCGCCAGGCGCGCCCCGTCGGCGGCGTCCCGCCCATCGGCGCCGCTCGGTCCGCGGAGCGGGAGGCTGCCGTAGACGGTCAGCGTCGCCTCGCCGCTCTCCTCGGCCCCGTCGGCACAGCCGCCGCCAAGGACCGCGAGCACGACCGCGACAGCGGCGGCGGCGCTGCGCCGGCTAGCCGAGGAATGCTTCGGCAAACGCGAACTCCTCCGGGGTCACGGTGCGGAGCTCGGCGACGGCCTCGGCGAGCGCCACCAGCTCGATCTTGGCGCCTCGCAGCGCCGGCATCATCCCCCAGCGGCCGGCGTCGGCGGCGTCGACCGCGGCCACCCCGAACCGGGTCGCGAGCACCCGGTCGTAGGCGGTCGGCGTCCCGCCGCGCTGGATGTGGCCGAGGACGACAGCGCGGGTCTCGAACCCCGTCCGCCCCTCGATCTCCTGTTCGAGCCGGTGGCCGATGCCACCGAGCCGCACGTGGCCGAACTCGTCCGTCTCCCCCGCGGCGAGCTCCATCGTCCCCTCCTTCGGCATCGCGCCCTCGGCGGCGACAACGATCGAGAAGAAGCGGCCGCGAGCGTGGCGGCGGCGGATCAGGTTGCAGACCTGCTCGACATCGAACGGCTGCTCGGGGATCAGGATCACATCGCCGCCGCCGGCGATCCCGGAGTAGAGCGCGATCCAGCCCGCGTGGCGCCCCATCACCTCGACCACCATCACCCGATGGTGCGACTCCGCCGTCGTGTGCAGCCGGTCGATCGCTTCGGTCGCCACCTGGAGGGCGGTGTCGAACCCGAAGGTGACGTCGGTCGCCCCGATGTCGTTGTCGATCGTCTTCGGCACTCCGATCAAGTTGAGGCCGAGTTCCGCGTGGAGGCGGTTCCCGGCGCCGAGCGTGTCCTCGCCGCCGATCGCGATCAGCCCGTCGAGCCCGAGCTCGGACATCGTCTCGCGGATCATCTCCGGCCCATCGTCGCGCTTGAACGGGTTCGTGCGTGAGGTGCCGAGGATCGTGCCGCCCCGGGGCAGGATCCCGCGCGTCGACTCGATGGTCAGCTCCTCGTACTCGCTCTCGAGCGGGCCCCGCCAGCCGTCGCGAAAACCGACGATCTCGTGCCCGTGGATGTCGATCCCCTTGCGGACGATCGCGCGGATGACCGCGTTCAGGCCCGGGCAGTCGCCGCCCCCGGTGAGCACGCCGAATCGCACGCGGCCAACATACCCGCCGCGCCGTACGCGACTCCTCGATCAGTCCGCGAGCGCCTCCCGGCGGACGTCGAAGAAGTCCCCGACCAGCGCCTCGGGATCGTCGGCAGCGACGAGCTCGGCGTAGTTGACCTCCGCGCCCGCGAAGCCGGTCGCGTTCCAGATCCCGCCCGAGGTCTGCGGCTGCCAGGGGCCGACATAGATGTACGGCTCCGGATGGTCGTCGTCGCCCGGCGAGGCGCCGTAGTTGGCGCGGCGCCCGAGGCTCTCGGGCCCGGCCTCACAGGCGATGTCGAAGTGCTCCGGCCAGAGGTTGATCGCCGTGGGCTCGTCGGCCGGCGACACCGTCGCCAGCAGCGCCTCGAGCACACGCGCCCCAAAGGCGTAGAACTCACTCAACCGCAAAGCCGCGATCGGGTCGATCTCGAGCGGGCTCGAGTCGGTCGGCGGGCCATCCGGGAACAGATCGGCGCCAACGAGCTCCGCCGCCTGGGCGACCGACTCGATCGCCGCGCGGCGTTCCGCACCGTCCTCGGAGACGACCAGCTCGGCGCCCTCGACGCGGACCTGGAGCGAGCGCCCCTCGTACTCGAACGGCGGCGTGCCGAAGCCGCCGGGGGTCTGGGTCAGCGCGATCTCGTTGTGCGGCTTGCGCGCCGGGGCGACGACCTGCTCGGCGATCCGGTGCAGGGCCTGGCGGGTGCTGGAGAACGAATCAGGAAGCGGCTCGGGACCCATCGACGCCCGTCAGGCGCGGATCCAGTCGAGCAGTGGCTTCGCCCAGCGATCGAGGATCGCGTTGAAGATGATGAAGAGGAAGATCAAAGCGGCGACCGTGCCGCCCAGCGAGAACGCGTAGGCGATCATCATCAGGACCAAGCCGACGACGGTGAAAACGAGCAGACGCACGGGGGAAATCTAACCGTTCAGCTCGACATCGCGGCTCGCGCCGCTTCGATGAACTCGCGCACGGCAGCGGCCGCGAGCTCGGGAGCCCCCGCCTCGTCGACGGCGCGGACCAGGCGAGTGCCGATGATCACGCCGTCGGCGGCCGAGCCGACCTGCGCGGCCTGATCTGGGGTGGCGATCCCGAAGCCGACAGCGACGGGAACGGGCGAGTCGGCCTTGGTGGCGGCGATCAGGTCGCCGAGCGCCTCCGGCAGCCGGTCGCGCTCGCCGGTCGTGCGGGTGTCGGAGACGAGGTAGACGAAGCCCTCGGCCTCGGCGCAGATCCGGGCCCGGCGCTCCGGCGGCGTCGTCGGCGCGACCAGCGGGATCAGCGCCAGGCCCGCGGCTCGCAGCCCGGCGGCGACCTCACCGCCCTCCTCGAGCGGCAGGTCGGGGACGATCGCCCCGGCGGCGCCAGCGTCGGCGAGCGCGCGCGCGAAGCGCTCGGGACCGCGGGCGAGGATCATGTTCGCGTAGGCCATCGGCACCACCGGCACCCGCGACGCGATCCGCTCGCAGTCGGCGAGCACCGACTCGAGCGTCGCGCCGGCATCGAGCGCCCGGGTCCCGGCGGCGTGGATCACCGGCCCGTCGGCGAGCGGATCCGAGTACGGGACGCCGAGCTCGACGAGGTCGGCGCCCGCCTCCGCGTAGGCCTCGGCCACCGCGGTCGAGGTGGCCGCGTCGGGGAAGCCGCCCATCATGTACGGCATCAGCGCCGCCCGGCCCTGCTCGCGGGCCGCCGCGAAGCCAGCCCCGATATCAGCCATCGCCGAGCCGCTCGACGACTTCGGCCAGGTCCTTGTCGCCGCGGCCGGAGAGCGTGAGGACATCAAACTCGGTCCCCTCGCCTCCCCCCCGCACGCCCGCAGGCGAAGCCGAGGACGTGGCGGGGTTTGTGTTCGCGAGGAGCCAAGCCACTGCGTGGCTTGGCTCCAGAGCGGGGATGATCCCTTCCAGCCGCGCAAGCTCGCTGAAGGCGCTCAGGGCATCCTCGTCGGTGACCGCCTCGTAACGGACCCGTCCGGTGTCGCGGAGGTGAGCGTGCTGGGGGCCGACGCCGGGATAGTCGAGGCCGGCCGAGACCGAGTGCGCCTCGAGGATCTGGCCGTCGTCGTCGGCGAGCACCGACGAGAGCGCCCCGTGCAGCACCCCGGTTCGCCCGGCGCTCAGGGAGGCGCCGGTGCGGCCGCTGTCGAGCCCCTCCCCCGCCGCCTCGACGCCGATCAGCTCGACGTCGGCGTCGTCGAGGAACGGGACGAAGGTGCCGATCGAGTTCGAGCCGCCGCCCACGCAGGCGATCACCCGTGCCGGCAGGCCGCCCTCGGCGGCCAGCGCCTGCTCGCGCGCCTCGGTGCCGATCACCAGCTGCAGGTCGCGGACGAGCGCCGGGTAGGGCGCCGGCCCGACCGCCGAGCCGATGATGTAGTGGGTGTCGCCGACGTTCGTGACCCAGTCGCGGATCGCCGCGCTGACCGCCTCCTTCAGCGTCCTCGCGCCGGCCTCGACCGGCGCCACGGCGCCGCCGAGGAGTCGCATCCGCTCGACGTTCGGCGCCTGTCGGCGCATGTCCTCGGTCCCCATGTAGACCACGCACTCGAGCCCGAGCAGCGCGCAGGCGGTCGCCGTCGCGACGCCGTGCTGGCCGGCGCCGGTCTCGGCGATCACCCGCGACTTGCCCATCCGCTTCGCGAGCAGCGCCTGGCCGACCGCGTTGTTGATCTTGTGAGCGCCGGTGTGGGCGAGGTCCTCGCGCTTCAGGTAGATGCGCCGGCCGAGGCGCTCGGAGAGACGCTCGGCGAGGTACAGCGGCGTCGGCCGGCCGACGAAATCGCGCAGCAGGTGGTCGAGCTCGGCGTTGAAGCCGTCGTCCGCGCGGGCCTCGCCCCAGGCCAGGGTGAGCTCGTCGAGGGCGGCGATCAGGACCTCGGGAACGAACCGGCCGCCGTACGGGCCGAAGCGCTCCTCGACTCCGGCGGTGGCGCTCATCGGCGGGCCACCGGCACCTGTAGTCCCGCGGCGGCCGCGAAGTCGGCCATCAGGCCGTGGTCCTTGACGCCGGGAGCGGCCTCGATCCCGCTGGCGACGTCGACGACGGCGGGGTGGGCGACCTCGATCGCACCGGCGACGTTCTCGGGGTCGAGCCCGCCGGCGAGGATCGTCGGCACCTCCGATCGGTGGCCCCGCAGCAACTCCCAGTCGAAGCTCGCCCCGGTCCCGCCCGGCGTTCCGGGTCGGTGGGCGTCGAGCAGGTGATAGTCGGTGCGGAAGGCCTCGGCCGCCTGTAGGTCGGCGGGGCTGCGAACGCGAATCGCCTTGATCACCTTGGCGCCGGTGCGGCGCGCGACCTCCTGGCAGAAAGCAGGGCCCTCGTCACCGTGCAGCTGGACGATCGAGAGCTGCTCGTCCTCGACCGCGGTCGCGATCTCCTCGAGCGTCGCGTTCACGAACACGCCGCAGATCTCGATCTTGCGGCGCAGCTCCGCGCTGATCGCAAGCGCCGTGCCCGGGTCGCAGCGGCGCGGGCTCTCGGCCCAGTGGTTGAGCCCGACCGCCCAGGCGCCGAGGCGGACCGCCTCGCGGGCGTCCTCGATCCTGGTTATGCCGCAGAACTTGACGCGCATCGCGAGTAGCGTAGGGGGTCAATGGCTGGGTCCGGATCAGGGGGATTCGAGGCGCCGCCCTCAGAGCTCGAGGCGGAGGTGCAGCGGATCGGCCGCGAGCTCGCCGACCGCTTCCCCTCCCCCGCCCGCCATCCATGGCGCTCGCTCGACCAGAAGGCGATGCAGCTCACCGCGCAGGATTCGCAGCTGGCGGCGGCGCTGTTCCGGCTCGTCGACGTGACCCCCGCGACGCGTTCGGTCGACGACCTCAGCTCGCACCTGCTGTCCTACCTCGACGAGGTCCCCGAGCGCCCCGCTTCGCTCGACGCCGCGATCAAGCTCGCCGGGACCGCCGCCGGTCGCAAGGCCCTGGGCGCGGCGACCGCGGCCGGCGTTCGTCACATGGCGCACCGCTTCATCGTCGGCGAGACACCCGCCGACGCGCTCCACACGCTCGCCGGACTCTGGCGCGAGGGAATCGCGAGCTCGGTCGACCTGCTCGGCGAAGCGACGGTGACGACCGCCGAGGCTGACCGCTACGCGGCTCGCTGCGATGAGGCGCTGCGGACGCTCGCCGCCGCGGCGGCGAAATGGCCGAAGCGCGAGTGGCTGGAGCGCGACTCCGCCGGCCTCGTGCCGCGGGTCAACCTCTCGGTCAAGGTGACCGCGCTGACCCCGCTGATGCGCCCGCGCGCGCCCGCCGTCGGGCGCGAGGACGCAGCGGGCAGGATGCGACCGCTGCTCCGCACCGCGCGCGACCTCGGCGCCCACCTGCACGTCGACATGGAGTCGGTCGATTCGCTCGAGACGACCGCCGAGCTCGTCCTCGGGCTGCTCGCCGAGCCCGAGTTCAGGGAGGGCCCGTCCGCCGGCGTCGTCCTGCAGGCCTACCTGCGCGAGTCGCCGTCCCAGCTCGACCGCCTGCTCGAATGGGCGCGGGCGACCCCGCGCGGCGCGCCGCTGGTCGTGCGGCTGGTCAAGGGCGCGTACTGGGATCACGAGGTCGTCGAAGCTCGCCAGCACGGCTGGAGCCCACCGGTGTTCGAGGACAAGTCCGACTGCGACCGCAACTTCGAGGCCCTGACCCGGCGGCTGCTGGATGCCCGCCCGCTGGTCCGCGTCAAGGTCGGATCCCACAACCTGCGCTCGGTGGCCCACGCGATCGCCTACAACCGGCTGTGCGGCGGCGACGACTCCGACCTCGAGCTCCAGGTGCTGCGCGGGCTGGGAGACGAGCTCGCCGAGGCGCTGCGCGCCGACCACCTGCGGGTTCGCTCCTACTGCCCGGTCGGCGACCTGGTCGCGGGCATGGCGTACCTGGTCCGCCGTTTGCTCGAGAACACCTCCAACGACTCCTTCCTGCGCGCCCACCACCGCGGCGCCCCGGTCGCGGAGCTGCTCACCGCACCATGAGCTTCCGGAACGAGCCGACGATGGAGCTGCGTCGTGCGGCCGACCGCGATCTCCTCGAGGCCGCGCTCGCCGAGCTCGACCGGCGCCTGCCGCTCACCGTCCCGGTGCTGATCGCCGGCGAGGCGAGGGCGGACGCCGGGCTCGAGTCGACCGACCCGGGGACTCCGAGCCGGGTCGTCGCCGTCGCCGGAAAGGCCGACGCCGCCACCGCGGCCGAGGCGATCGCCGCGGCGGCCGCCGGCCTCGCCGAGTGGCGTCGCCGAACCGGCGCCGAGCGCGGTGCGGTGCTCAGCGCCGCCGCCGCAGCGCTGCGCGAGCGGCGTCCGGAGCTCGCCGCGCTGCAGGTGCGCGAGTGCGCGAAGCCGTGGCCGGAGGCGGACGCCGACGTCTGCGAGGCGATCGACTTCCTCGCCTACTACGCGCGCGGCGCGGCCGAGCTCGACCGGGCGCCGGAGCTCGCCCAGGCACCCGGGGAGCGCAACGCGATGCGCTACGAGCCGCTCGGCGTGGCCGCGGTGATCGCGCCCTGGAACTTCCCGCTGGCGATCCCCACCGGGATGACCGCCGCGGCCCTGGCGGCGGGTAACGCGGTCGTCCTGAAACCGGCCGAGCAGTCGCCGGGCTGCGCCCTGGCGCTGGTCGAGGCCCTGCACGGCGCCGGGGTCCCGCCCGGCGCGCTCGCGCTGCTCCCCGGCGAGGGCGACGTGGGCGCGGCGCTGGTCCGCGACCCGCGGGTGAACCTGATCGCGTTCACCGGCTCGGGCGCGGTCGGGCTCGACATCGTCCGCGCCGCGGCCGAGACCCCGACCGGCCAGGGCCACGTGAAGCGGGTGCTCGCCGAGATGGGCGGCAAGAACTGCGTGATCGTCGACGCCGACGCCGACCTCGACGACGCGGTCCCGGCGATCGTCGACTCGGCCTTCGGCTACGCGGGCCAGAAGTGCTCGGCGGCCGCGCGGGTGCTCGTTCACGAGGCGATCGCCGAGACCCTGCTCGAGCGGCTGGCCGGAGCCACCGACGCCCTCATCGTCGGCCAGGCCGAGAGCTTCGCCACCGACGTGCCGCCGCTGATCGAGGCCGGCGCCCGCGACCGCGTCGACCGCTACCGCGAGCAGGCGGCGGCTGCAGGCCGGGTCGTCACCGCCACGCGAGCGCCCGTCGGCGAGGGCTGGTTCAGCGCCCCGGCCGTGGCGACTGGTCTGCCGGCCGATTCGGCCGCGCTGCGCGAGGAGATCTTCGGTCCGCTGCTCTGCGTCGAGGCGGTCGCCGGCACCGCGGAGGCCCTGGCGATCGTCGACTCGCTCCCGTTCGCGCTCACCGCGGGCCTCTTCTCCCGCGATCCGAAGACGATCGCGGCGGTCGCCGACGCGGTCCCGGCCGGCAACCTCTACGTCAACCGCTCGACCACCGGGGCGATGGTCGCCCGCCAGCCGTTCGGCGGCAATCGGCTCTCGGGGATCGGATCGCAGGCGGGCGGGCCGGACTACCTGCGCCAGTTCACGCGCTCGCGGGTGGTGAGCGAGAACACGATGCGGCACGGGCTCGAGACGATGCCCGCCGACGACGGGTCCTGAATCGGGCGCCTCAACGGCGACGGGCCGGGGAGAGAACCCGGCCCGTCGCCTGCTCGGAGGTCCCCGGAGAGGAGTGGGACTTATCCGCTTGCTCGATCCGGCCGCTCGGTCAGCTCGACGGTGACGGTGCGCTCGTCCCCGTCGCGCAAGAGGGTGAGCTCGATCGAGTCGCCCGGCTGCTTCGCGTCGACCGCGGCGATCACGTCGTCCATGCCGGAGATCTGGTCGCCGTCGACCGCGGTGATCAGGTCGCCGCCGGCGCGGATCTCCTGGCCGTCGACGCTGACCGTCGCGTCGCCGGCCTCGATCCCGGCCTCGTCGGCGGGGCTGTCGGGGACGACGGACTGGACCAGGGCACCGCTGTTGGCGTCGAGGTTGAGGACGTCGGCGATCGCGGGGGTCAGGTCGGCGCCGCTGATCCCGACGAAGGCATGCTGGACCTCGCCGTGGTCGATCAGCTGCTGGGCGATCTCCTGGGCGGTGTCGATCGGGACCGCGAAGCCGATCCCGACGTTGCCGTTCGACTGGCCGCCGGACTCGATCTGGGAGTTGATCCCGATCACCTGGCCCTCGGAGTCGATCAGCGGGCCGCCCGAGTTGCCCGGGTTGATCGGCGCGTCGGTCTGGATCGCGTTCGAGATCGTGAACCCGTTCGGAGCGTTGATCTGGCGGTGGACGGCGGACACGATCCCGGCGGTCGCCGAGCGGTCGAGCCCGAACGGGTTGCCGATCGCGACCACGGGGTCGCCGACCTTGACGTCCGCCGAGGAGCCGAGCTCGAGCGGCTCCAGCTGGTCGGGGCCGTCGGCGACCTCGAGCACGGCGACGTCGGTCGACGGGTCCGTGCCGAGGACCTTGGCGTCGAACGTCTGGCCGTCCTCGCCGCCGACCCGCACGGTGACCTCGTCGGAGCCCTCGACGACGTGGGCGTTGGTGAGGATGTGGCCGTCGGAGTCGAAGACGAACCCGGAGCCGGTGGCGGTGCCGCCCTGGGAGGGGCCGAAGGGGCTGAACGGCGACGGCTCGGCCTGCTGCTGGGCCTCGATGTAGACGACGCCGGGCGAGTCCTGCGTGTAGATCTCGTTCACGGTCAGGCCCCTGCCGTCGGCGTCGGTCGCGAGCGCCGTCTGGGGCGCGCCGGCCGGAACGGTGGTCGTGGTCGTGGTCGTGTCGCCGCTGTCCACGACGCCGGTGCCGATCGCGATCAGCCCGGCGATCGCGACTACGAGCCCCCCGGCGAGCGCGGACGCGAACGGGGTCTTGATCAGGTTCTTCATGGCCGGGAGCTTGCCCCGGCGTCCCTAAAGCGGACTAACGCGAACCGTAAGACCTTCTAAGAATCCGCCGCCGGGCGGTCAGCCCTCGGAGGCGCGGTCCAGGTAATGCTCGCGGGTGCGCTCCTCGTCCATGGTCAGCTCGCGGACGGCGGTCTCCGGATCGCCGGATCGCATCAGCGCTTCGCCGATCAGGACCGCGTCGCAGCCGATCCGTTCGAGCTCCAGGAGCTGGTCCCAGCGGTCATAGCCGGACTCGGCGACCACCGTCTTGCCCGCCGGCACGTCGGTCATCAGCTCGGCGGTCGTCTCCAGGTTCACGGTCAGATCGTCGAGGTTGCGGTTGTTGATCCCGATCACGTCGGCGTCGAGCTCGAGCGCGCGCTCGAGCTCGTCCTCGTCGTGGACCTCGACCAGGCAGTCGAGGTCGAGCCGGGTGGCCTCCTGGTAGAGCTCGCCCAGCGTCCGGTTCTCGAGCGCCGCGACGATCAGCAGGACGGCGTCGGCGCCATTGACGACCGCCTCGTAGAGCTGGTACGGGTCGACGATGAAGTCCTTGCGCAGGATCGGCAGGCCGCAGGCGGCCCGGGCGGCTCGCAGGTCGTCGAGCGAGCCGCCGAAGTTGCGCTCGTCGGTGAGCACGGAGAGCGCCGCCGCGCCGCCGCGCTCGTAGGCGGAGACGACATCGGCGACCGTCGCGCCGGGGGCGATCTCGCCGCCGCTCGGCGAGTGGCGCTTGAACTCGGCGACCAGCGACAACCCTGGCCTGACGAGCGCCTCGCTGAACGGGCGCAATCCGCTCAGCGTCCCGACGGCCTCGCGCAGCTCGGCGGCAGGAACCTGGCGCTTTCGCCGCTCGACGTCCTCCCGCGCTGCCCCCACGAGCTCATCCAGCTTGCTCATGAGCAGACCAGGGTAGTCGAGCCGCCCGCCGCCCGGGTCAAGCGGCCAGTTCCCGGGTCAGCCGCGTCAGCCGTTCGAGCACGCCCTCGGCCGCGCCCGAGTCGATCGCCTCGGCCGCGCGCGCGGCGCCGGAGGCGAGGTCGTGGGCGGCCCCACCGGCGAGGATCGCCGCGCCGGCGTTCAGGACGACGACGTCGCGCGCGGGGCCCGCGTCGCCGGCGAGCACGGCGCGGACTACGGCGGCGTTCTCCTCCGGGCCGGCGCCGCCGATCGACCCGAGCTCGGCCCGCTCCATCCCGAGGTCCTCCGGCGTGACGAACCACTCCTCGGTGCGACCGCCGGCGACCTCGACCACCCGGGTGCGCCCCGTGACGGTGAGCTCGTCGACGCCGTCGTCGGAGCAGACGACGAGCGCCCGCTCGCAGCCGAGTCCGAGAAGCGCCTCGGCGATCGTCTCCTGGTAGCGACGGTCCGAGACCCCGAGCAGCTGGCGCTCCGCCCCGGCCGGGTTGGTCAGCGGGCCGAGGAAGTTGAAGATCGTCCGCACCGCGAGCTCCTTGCGCACGGGCACGACGTACTTCATCGCCGCGTGGTGGCGGGGCGCGAACATGAACCCGAAGCCGACCTCGTCGATGCAGCGGGCGACGCCCTCCGGATCGAGCTCGATGTTGACCCCGAGCGCCTCGAGCAGGTCGGCGGATCCGGAGCGGCTGGTGTTCGAGCGGTTGCCGTGCTTGGCCACGGCGCAGCCCGCGCCCGCGGCGACCAGTGCCGCCGCGGTCGAGATGTTGAAGGTCGAGGGACCTCCGCCGGTGCCGGCGGTGTCGACCAGGTCGCCGCGGCCGGCCGCGACCTCGGCCGACAGCCGGCGCATCGTGCGGGCCAGGCCGACGAGCTCCGCGACCGTCTCGCCCTTGGCGCGCAGCGCGATCAGAAAGGCGGCGGTCTGCACCTCGCTGGCGCGGCCCTCCATCACCTCGTCGAGGACGGCCGAGGCATGGTCGGCGGTCAGGTGGCTGCCGGCGGCCACCTCGTCGATCGCGCGGGTGAGGATGTCGTTGGGCATCACTCAATCCTGCCCGAGGAAGTTCGCGAGCAGCTGCTTGCCGTCCGGGGTGAGCACGGACTCGGGATGGAACTGGACCCCGACCGCGGGCAGCTCGCGGTGGCGCACGGCCATCACGACGTTGGCGCCGGTCGCCGCCCGCTCGAGCTCGGCCGGCAGCTCGGGGTCGGCGATCAGCGAGTGATAGCGCCCGCCGCGCAGTGGGTTCGGGAGGCCGGCAAAGATCCCGGCGCCGTCGTGGTCGATCTCCGCGTCCTTCCCGTGGATCGGCTCACCGCGGATCGTGCGGCCGCCGAAAGCCTCGACCATCGACTGGTGGCCGAGGCAGACGCCGAGCGTGGGGATCCCGGCCTCCGGGAAGGCGCGTGCCGCCTCGATCGAGATCCCGGCGTCGGCGGGCGTGCAGGGGCCGGGCGAGATCACCAGTCGTTCGTGACCGCGCTCGAGGAGCTCGGAGACCGTCGCCTTGTCGTTGCGGACCACCTCGACCTCGGCGCCGAGCTCGCCCAGGTACTGGACGAGGTTGTACGTGAACGAGTCGTAGTTGTCGATCACGAGCACGCGCATCAGCCCCACTCCGCCTGACCCTCGGCCAGCTCGACCGCGGCGAACATCGCCTGCGCCTTGCTGACGCTCTCGCGGTACTCGTAGTCAGGCTTCGCGTCGGCGACGGTCCCGCCCCCGGCCTGGACGTGGACGAGCCCGTCCTTGACCACGGCGGTGCGGATGTGGATCGCGGTGTCGAGGTCGCCGGTGAAGCTCAGGTAGCCGATCGCGCCGCCGTAGGAGCAGCGCTTGTGCGGCTCGAGCTCGTCGATGATCTGCATCGCCCGCACCTTCGGCGCCCCCGACAGCGTCCCCGCCGGCAGCGTCGCACGCAGCACGTCCATCGCTCCGATCCCGTCGCGCAGCGTCCCGGATACCTGGCTGACGATGTGGAAGACGTGCGAGTAGGTCTCGACGACCATGTACTCGTCGACGGTCACGGTTCCGTACTCGCAGACGCGGCCGAGGTCGTTGCGGCCGAGGTCGACCAGCATCACGTGCTCGGCGCGCTCCTTCGGGTCGTCGAGCAGCGCCTTCGCCTGCGCGCGGTCCTCTTCCTCGTCGGTCCCGCGCGGGTAGGTCCCGGCGATCGGCCGCGTCTCGGCACGGTCGCCGATCACCTTGACCAGCGGCTCGGGCGAGGCGCCGGCGATCTGGAAGTCCCCGAACTCGAGGAAGTACATGTACGGAGACGGGTTGACGGTGCGCAGGCCGCGATAGATCGAGAAGGCCTCGGTCCGCGCCGGCGCCGAGAAGCGCTGCGAGGGAACCACCTGGAAGGCGTCGCCGGCGTGCGTGTACTCGACGATCCGGGCGACGTTGGCCTCGAACTGCTCGCGGGTCAGATTCGACGTCCACTCGCCGGACTCGGGCTGCGGACGCGGGCGCGGCGGCGGGACGGGGCCGCGCAGCGCGGCCCGCGCCTCTTCGATCACCCGCAGCGCGTGGTCATAGGCGGTGTCGATCGCGTCGCCCTCGGCGGCCGCGTACGCGAGCACCGTCACCTCGTGCCTCAGGTGGTCGAAGGCGAGCATCAGCTCGCAGAACATCAGCGCCATGTCCGGCAGCCCGAGCGGGTCGGGATTGGGCTCGCCCAGCGGCTCGACGGTGCGCACCAGGTCGTAGCCGAAGAAGCCGACCGCGCCGCCGGCGAACGGTGGCAGCCGCTCGGGCTCGGCGATCCGGAAGCGGCCGAGGATCTCCGCGACCGCGCCGTAGGGATCGGCGACCGGGCTCTTGACGACCTCGCCGTCGCGCGTCTCGGTCAGCTCCCCGTCGGCCCAGCGGAGCTCGAGCCGAGGCCGAAAGCCCAGGAACGAGTAGCGCCCGAGCCGGCCCTGCTCGGCCGACTCCAACAGGAACGACGGCCCGGGGAAGGCGTCGCGCAGCTTCAGGAAGGCCGAGACCGGAGTCTCGCAATCGTCGACGAAGCTGAACCTGACCGGGACGACGTTCGCGTCGCGGGCCAGCTCGCGAGCGCGGCCGAGATCCGGCTCGATCGAAGCCTCCGGGTCAGCGGCGACGGCCATTGAGGACCTCCAGAGCGTCGGCCAGCGACCGGCCGCGCGAGAGCATCAGGACCTCGAGGTGGTAGAGGACGTCGGCGGCCTCCTCGGCGAGCCGCTCGTCCGACTCGCCGGCGGCCGCCCGGACGACCTCGTCGGCCTCCTCGCGGACCTTGCTCCCGATCCGCTCCGGGTCGGTCAGCAACTCGGCGGTGTAGGAGCCCTCGGGTCGCTCCAGTGCGCGCTCGGCGAGCGTGCGCTCGAGCGCGGGCAAGGCCTCGTAGGCGGCCGGCTCGGGCTCGCCGTCGACCGCGGCAGCGTCCGCCGCGGAATCGGCCGAGCCCTCGAGGTCACGATAGAAGCAGGAGCGCTCGCCCGTGTGGCACGCGGGGCCCGCCGGGTCGACAAGGGCGACGAGCGCGTCGCCGTCGCAGTCGTAACGCAGCTGCCGCAGCCGCAGGACGTTGCCCGAGGTCTCGCCCTTTCGCCACAGCTCCTGGCGCGAGCGGCTGAAGAAATGGACCTCGCGGCTCTCGAGCGTCAGCCGCAGGGCCTCCGCGTTCATGTAGGCGAGGGTGAGGACCTCACCCGTAGTCCAATCCTGGGTCACGCACGGGACCAGGCCGTTGTCGTCGAAGCGGACCGCGTCGCTCATGCGCGCAATCGTAGGGCCAGGCCGGTCAGTCGATGCCGAGCCGGTCCAACAGTCCCTCGTCGCGGCGCCATTGCTCGCGGACCCGGACGTTGAGGTCGAGGAAGACCTTGGCGCCGAGCTCGCGCTCCAGCTCCTTGCGAGCGGCGGTGCCGATGTCGCGGATCATCCGGCCGCCCTTGCCGATCAGGATCGCCTTCTGCGACTCGGTCTCCGCCCAGACCTGGGCACGGACGTCGATCAGGCCGTCCTCGCGCTCCTCCACGTCCACGACCGCGACCTCGACCGCGTGCGGGAGCTCCTCGCGGGTGCGGCGCAGGACCTGCTCGCGGATCAGCTCGGCGAGGTGGACATCGCTCGGCTGGTCGGTGCGGTCCTCGGGCGGGTACATGAACGGGCCCTCGGGAAGCAGCTCCGCGAGACGAGCGGCGAGCGGCGAGATCCCCGTACCGCGCTTTGCCGAGATCGGGAAGACCTCGTCGACGACGTCGAGCTCGGCGGCGGCCGCCAACACGGCGGCGGTCTCCGCGTTGTTCAGCCGATCGACCTTGTTGACGGCGCAGATCACCGGCACGTCCGGGTTCGCCTTCAGCAGATGCGAGGCGATGAAGCGGTCGCCCGGGCCGATCCCCTGCTCGCCGTTGACCACGAGGAGAACCGCGTCGGCGCCCTCGAGCTCGTGTTCGACCCGGTGCTGCATCCGCTCGGTGAGCACGTCGCGCGGGCGCTGGACGCCGGGGAGGTCGACCAGGACGAGCTGGGAGCCGCCGGCGACGTCGGTGGCGACCCCCCGAAGGGCGCGGCGGGTGGTCTGCGGACGGTCGGAGATGATCGCCACCTTGGCGCCGACGATCGCGTTGACCAGCGTCGACTTGCCGACGTTCGGGCGGCCCGCGAGGCCGACGAATCCAGAACGAGTGCGCGACATCTCCTCCGCTTCGCGTCCGGGGATGTCGCGGTCAGCCAAGGGACGACATTATCCGCGACTGCAGCGCCCGCATCTCACCGTCGTCGGTCTCGTGGTCGTGCCCGCAGAGATGGAGGACGCCGTGAACGGCCGCATCGGTCAGATCGGTCGTGTGGCCGGGACAGATGACGACGTCCCCGAGCTCGCGCGGCCCGGCGGCGGGGCCGGCGCCGTCGATCGGAAACGAGAGCACGTCCGTGGGTTCGTCGTTGCCGCGGTGATCACGGTTGAGCTCACGGATCCGCTCCTCGCCGACGAGCTCGATCGAGAGGTGACCGTCCAGCACCCCGACCGCGCTCAGCGCCGCCTCCACCGCGGGACGAAGCTCAGCGGGAACGTCGAGGTCGAGCGTCAATCCTCGCCGCGTTCCGAGTACTCGTCGTACGCGGCGACGATCCGCTGCACGAGCTGGTGGCGGACCACGTCCTCGCCGCCGAAGCGGATGAAGGCGATGTCGTCGACCGCGGCGAGGATCTCGCTGACGACGACCAGCCCGGAGCGCTGGTCGCGCGGCAGGTCGATCTGCGTGATGTCGCCGGTGACGACCATCTTCGAGCCGAACCCGAGCCGGGTCAGGAACATCTTCATCTGCTCCGGGCTCGTGTTCTGGGCCTCATCGAGGATGATGAACGAGTCGTTGAGCGAGCGACCACGCATAAAAGCCAGCGGTGCGACCTCGATCACGTCCCGCTCCAGGTAGGTCATCACCTTCTCCGGGTCGAGCATGTCGTAGAGGGCGTCGAAGAGAGGGCGCAGATAGGGGTCGACCTTGGCCTGGATGTCGCCGGGCAGGAAGCCGAGCCGCTCGCCGGCCTCGACCGCGGGCCTGGTGAGGATGATCCGGCTGACCTTGCGCGCCTCGAGCGCGGCGACGGCGCTGGCGACCGCGAGGAAGGTCTTGCCGGTCCCCGCCGGTCCGATTCCGAAGGTGACCGTGTGGCGGCGGATCGAGTCCGTGTAGCGCTTCTGGTTCACGGTCTGCGGAGCGACCTTGGTCGCCCGGTGACGCCAGATCACGTCCTCGAGGATCTCGGCCGGCTTCTCGGCCGCCGCGATCGCCCCGGTCACCGTCTCGATCGTCGCCGGGGCGAGGTCGTGGCCGCGCTCGACCAGGCCGACGAGCTCGTCGACCATCGTCGCCGCCTTGTGGACGTCGGCGTCGTCGCCGTCGAGGGTGAGCACGTTGCCGCGCAGATAGACATCGCAGCCGAGCCGCTCCTCGAGCTCGCGCAGGACGGTGTCCTCGGAGCCCGCGAGCTCGGCCGCGATCGTGTTGTCGAGGGTGAGCTGCCGGCGGGCCAAGGCTAGGCGGCCAGCCTGTCTTTGACCATCGCGCTGACCCGCTTGCCGTCAGCGCGGCCGCCGACCTTCGGCATCAGCGAACCCATGACCTTTCCCATGTCGGCGGGCGACTCGGCGCCCGACTCGGAGATCGCCTCGTCGACGAGGGTCGCGAGGTCGTCGTCGGCCATCTCGGCCGGCAGGTAGCGCTCGATCTCGCGCGCCTCGGCCTCCTCGGCCTCGGCGCGGTCGCCGCTGCCGCCCTCGCGGTAGGCCTCGGCCGCCTCGAGCCGCCGCTTGCGCTCGCGCCGCAGGACCGCGACCTCGTCGTCGCCGCCCTCCTTGGCGTCCTTCTGCAGGGCGTCCGTGACCAGGCGAAGGGCGCCGACGCGCTCGCGCTCGCCGGCCTTCATCGCCTCGCGGGTGTCACTCTGGACACGTTCGAGAATCGTCTCGGCCATCGCCCAAAGGGTACTTGCGGGCTCAGAGATCGACGCGCTCGACCGCGCCCAGAGGCAGCTGCAGGAAGCGGGTGCCGAGCTCGCGGAACGAGTCCGGGTCCCCGGTGCAGACGAACCGGTAGGTGCCCTCGCCGTCGCCCGCGGCCTCCAGCCGGCGCGACTCGAGGATCCGCTGCGCCGTCGCGGCGAGCGCATGGCCGGCGGTCACCAGCCGCACCTCGCGACCGAGGAAGCGCTGCAGCATCGGGCGGACGAGCGGATAGTGGGTGCAGCCGAGGACCACGGTGTCGACCTCGGCGCGCTTCAGCGGCGCGCAGTACGAGCGGACGGTCTCGACCACATCCTCGGAGAACGGGAAGCCGCGCTGGATGATCGCCGCGAGGTCGGGCGCCGCCACCTGGGTGACCGTGAGCTCGCGGTGCTGAGTGCCGAGCGCCCGCAGGTAGGCGCCGCCGGCGACCGTCGCCGGCGTCGCCAGGACGCCGACCCGCCCGGACTCGGTGATCGCGGCGGCGATCTCGGCCTCCGGCTCGATCACGGCGACCACGTCCACCCCGCGCTCGGCGGCGATCGCTCGCGCCGCCTCGAGCCCCGCCGAGGCGGCCGAGTTGCAGGCGATCACGACCAGCTTCGCGCCGCGGTCGAGCAGGTAGGTCGTGTTGCGCTCGGCGCACTCGCGCAACTCCGCGTCGGTCTTCGCTCCGTAGGGAAACCGCGCGTCGTCGCCCAGGTAGACGTAGTCCTCCTCAGGCAGCGAGACCAGGCATTCGTGCAGCACGGTGAGCCCGCCGACGCCGGAGTCGAAGAAGGCGATCGGCAGCGAGGGGTCGGGGCCGTCGGTGCTCATGCGCATGATTGTTCCGGCTGAGAGACTGAGCCGGTGAGCGATCGCGCCCAGGACGACGGTTCCACGCTCTCCCTCTGGTCGGAGGGCTCGCTGCTCTCGATCGGCTCGAAGGACTCGGTGCTCTCGATCGCCTCGGTCGGCTCGGCGCTGTCGATCGGCTCGCTCGGCTCCGTCGCCTCGGCGTTCTCCGTCGCCTCGGCGGCGTCGATCGGCTCGGCGTTCTCGTTCCGATCGCGCTCATCGGTGATGTCGGACGGGGGCAGGGGCGCGGTGATGGGTGAGCAGCGCCCGGTCGCCGGCCTGCTCGCCGCCGCCACTCTGGTCATCGCCGCGATCGCGATCGCGCGGCGCGTCTGACGCGGGGCCGAACCCCCTAGAGGAACGGCTTCGCGGCCATCACGTAGATCGTCAGGATCACGAGCAGGCCGGCGATCGGGCCCATCCGGGCGCTGCGGCCGGAGAACTCGTTGAACTCGCGGCCGAGCTCGACGTCGCCGGTCGGCCCGGCGGCGTCGATGTCTCGCTTCGCGGCGCGCAGCGCGCGGGTGTCGTTGGGGATGAAGAAGCCGTGCGCGAGCCCGAGCAGGACGATGATCGCGAGCAGGCCCCAGATCACGAAGAAGTCGCTGAACTCCCAGGGATCCTTCGCCGCGAGGTACATGCCGGTGATGAAGATCAGGATGCCGCCGATCGTGACGAACGAGCGCGAGATCATGATCTGGGACTCGACCACCGCGGGGATCGCGCGCGGGTACTTCCGCTGCGCGAGCGCGATGTAGATCCCGAACGCGAACGTGGGTCCGAAGGCGAGCACCACCGCGCTGATGTGGAGCCACACAACAACATCGGTGAAGGTCACGGCGATCGTGTTCATAGGCGGAGCCTAGACCGCCCCGGGGTCGGATTCCGAGCTACGGCAGAGCAACGCCGCCCAGTCGCCGTCGGAACGCTCCGACACCGCATGGAGCCCAGCGGCCGCGAGTGCCGCGCGCACACGCTCGACCTCGCTCACGAGCAGCCCGGAGCAGACGAGGACGCACGGCGGCGTACCGAGCCGCGACGCGACGGCCTCGAGCAGGGGCGCGGTCAGGTTGGCGACCAGCGTCGGCGCGGCCGGCGGCGGCGTCTCGCGCAGGTTGACTCGCTCGACCGCGAGCTCGACGCCGTTCGAGGCGGCGTTCTCGGCCGCCGCCTCGATCGCGGCCACCTCGCTGTCGACGCCGATCACGGGGTCCCAGCCGAGCTTTGCGGCCGCGATCGCCAGCACGCCGGACCCGGTTCCGAGGTCAACGAGGCGACCCGTGGCCTCGCCCGCGTCAGCCAGCTCCAGCAGGAATTCGAGACAGAGCTTCGTCGTCGCGTGGGCGCCAGTCCCGAACGCCTGGCCAGGGTCGATCATCAGATCGACCTCCGCCCCGCTCCCGGCGGCTTCCTCCCACGACGGACGCACGACGATCCGCCCGGCGCCGACCACGACCGGTTCGTGGAAGTCCCGCCAGCGGTCGGCCCAGTCGTCGGGGATCTCGGTGGACGTGATCTCGACCAGCCCGTCGCCTGCGGCGGCTTCGAGGTCGGGGAGCGCGGGAATCTCGCCGGAAGGCCCGTAGATCGCGTACTCCACCCACTCGGCGCCGCGTTCCTCCTCCACGCCGCCCGGCGCCAGCTCCAGGAGATCGGCGAGCACCCGCTCGGCGAGCTCCGGCCGGCAGCGGACCGCCAGCCGGATCACTCGTTCAGCGACTGGTGGAGCTGGTTGGCGAGGTCGCGCTGCGCCGGGACAGCTTGCTGCGGGATCACGACGTCGACCAGCACGTACTGGGAGCCGCGCCTGCCGTTGCGAAGCGACGGGAACCCGAGCCCCTTGAGTCGCTCGGAGTGCCCGGGCTGGGCTCCGGCGGGGATCTTCACCTCGCGCTCCCCCTCGAGCGTCGGCACCGTGAGCTTGCCGCCGACCATCGCCAGCGTCGCGGGCACCTTGATGACCGAGATCAGGTCCTCGCCGCGGCGCTCGAAGCGCTCGTCCTCGGCGACCTGGACCGTGACGTAGAGGTCGCCGGGCCGGCCGCCGGGCTCGCCCGCGTGACCCGCCCCGGCGATCCTGATCCGCTGCCCCGAGTCGATCCCGGCCGGGATCTCGACATCCCAGGTGCGCTCGCGGGCCTCGCGCCCGGCCCCGTCGCATCGCGAGCAGGGCTGCTCGGGGACCTTGCCCTCACCCCGGCAGGTCGGGCAGATGCCGGTCTGCACGAGCTGGCCGAACGCCGTCCGGCGGACCTGCCGGACCTGGCCGGCACCGCCGCAGGTCTCGCAGGTGTTGATGGGCGTTCCGGGCTCGGCGCCGTTGCCGTGGCAGCGCTCGCAGGCCGAGACGGACTCGAACGCGACCTCCCTTTGGGCGCCGGTGACGACCTCGGCGAACGTGATCTCCACCGCGACGGCGATGTCGGCGCCCGATGCCGGGCCCGCTCGGCGACCGCCGCCGAAGATGTCCGCGAACGGCGACTCGCCGGCGCCGAACAGCGCCGAGAGGATGTCCTCGATCCCCCCGGTCGCATGCGGCGCCCAGCCGCCGCTGCGCAGCCCCTCGTGGCCGAACCTGTCATAGGTCCGCCGCCGCTCGGGGTCGCCGAGCACCTCATAGGCCTCGGCGGCCTCCTTGAACTTCCCCTCCGCCTCGGGGTCGTGGCGATTGACGTCGGGGTGAAGCTCACGGGCGAGGGTGCGAAACGCCTTCTTGATCTCCGTCTCGCCCGCGTCGCGTTCGACGCCCAGAACCTCGTAGTAGTCGCGCGGCATCTACTCGTATACGGACTCGAAGAAGCGGGAGAGCTCGCCGGCGGCCTCACGGACGGAGGCGATCGCCGTCGCGTAGTCCATCCGCAGCGGTCCGACGACGCCGACCGTGCCGAGGTTGCGGTAGCCGAGGCCGTAGTTGGCGCCGACGACGCTCACCGAGCGCAGGTCCGGAGCGGGGTTCTCGTCCCCGATCCACATGAACACGGAGCGCTCGTCGATCGTCGAGCGCAGCATCTCGAGCAGGCCGGCGCGTCGCTCCAGCGCACGCATCAGCGAGTCGGCCCGCGGGAGGTCGGTGGCGTGCTCGGCGGACAGCAAGCGAGCCGCGCCCTCGACGTAGAGGTCGCTCTCGGCCTCGCGCTCGAGCCCGGTGAACGCGTCGCCGACCTCCGCCAGGAAGCCGCGCTCCGCGGGGCCGAGCTCGGGATCGTCGAGCCGGTCACCGGTCATCCGCGCGCCGAGCGCGAGCCCCGAGAGACGCTCGTTCAGGAAGCTCGACGCCCACTCGACGAGGCCGGGGTCGACCGGGCGCGAGAAGTTGAACATCCGCTTCGTCACCGCCCCGTTCGAGGCGATCACGACCACCATCACCGTGCCGGGCTGCAGCTGCAGAGCCTCGACGCGGTGGATCCGTGCCGCCGAGGGCGGCGGCGCCGTCGCCACCGCCAGCAGGTCGGTCATCCGCGACAGCGTCGAGGCGGTCTGCCGCAGCGCCTCCTCGACCTCACGCCGCATTCGCGAGAGGTCGATCGTCCCGCTCGACGGCCCCGGCTTCGCCTCGGCGGAGACCAGCGCGTCGGCGTAGAAGCGGTAGCCGGCGTCGGTCGGTACGCGCCCGGCCGAGGTGTGCGGGTGGGTGAGGTAGCCCTGGCGCTCGAGCGCCGCGAGCTCGGCGCGCACGGTCGAGGGGCCCCACTCGATCACCGGATCCTCGGCGATCGCCGCCGACCCGATCGGCTTCCCGGACTCGAGGTAGGCGCTGACCACCAGGTTCAGGATCCGCTGCTGGCGTTCGGCTCAACATGCTGCTGATTCTAGGATCGCCATCGATGATCGATCCGTACACGCTGCCCGACGACCTGCCGCGCCCGGTCGACGACGGCGCCGCCGATCACTTGCTGGGCGAAAGCGTGCCGCCGGTCGCACTCGCCGCCACCGACGGCTCGAATGTCGAGCCTTCGCGGGCTGCGCGGGCCTGACGATCGTCTACGCCTACCCCCGCACCGGCCGCCCGGGCGAGCCGTCGCTGAGCCAGGACTGGGACCAGATCCCGGGCGCCCGCGGCTGCACGCCGGAGACGTGCGGCTTTCGCGACCATCACGCCGACCTGGTCACCGCTGGCGCGTGCGCCGTCTACGGCCTCTCCACCCAGGACTCCGGCTATCAACGCGAGCTCGTCGAGCGGCTGCACCTGCCGTTCCCGATCCTCTCGGACGTCGCGCTCGAGCTGACCGATGCGCTCGCCCTGCCGACGTTCGAGGTCGCCGGGCAGACGCTGCTCAAGCGGCTGACGCTGGCGGTCCGCGACGGGCGCGTCGTCCGCGTCTGGTACCCGGTGTTCCCGCCCGACGCGCACGCCGCTGAAGTGGTGGCGGCACTGCGGTCAGGGCTGTAGCCGGATCTCGGCCTCGGCGTTGCGGATGATCTGGTTGCCGTTCTGCTCGGCGACCACCTCGACCGTCGCCGTGTCGTTCTCGACCGCGGTCACCGTGCCGCTGACCGTGACCTCCTGCTCGGGGATCCCCATGCCGCGGAACTGGACCCGCAGTCGCTTCAGCGCGCGCGGATCTCCCTCGGCGAGCCCGTTGACGCCGCGCGCGGTGATCGCCATCGAGTAGAGGCCGTGGAGGATGTTCTGCGGCAAGCCGACCGCCTTCGCGAACTCCGGGTCGATGTGGATCGGGTTGAAGTCCCCCGAGGCGCCGGCGTAGCGGTGGGGCAGGTACTTGTCGGGGGTCACCTTGAGCTCGGGGATCGCGGCTCCGACCTCGAGATTCGGCTCGGTCATCCTCACACCCCCCTGACGATGTCCGTCCACGTGCCGCGCACGACCTCGGCGCCGTCCTGGTTGGTGGACACGGACTCGAACACGTAGAAGCCCTTGCCGTCCTGCTCGTAGATCTCGCTCACCCTGGCGGTCGTGGTGATCTCGTCACCCGAGCAGACCGGCTCGCCCCAGACGAACTCCTGGCCGCCGTGGACCATCGCCGCGAGGTTGATGCCGACGTCGGGGTCGAGGATCGCCGGTCCCAGCGCCGGTGCCGAGTAGACGACGCAGAACATCGGCGGCGCGACCACGTTGCGAAACCCCGCCGCCAGGGCTGCCTCGCGGTCATGGTGTACCGGGTTGGTGGCCCCGATCGCGTTCGCGTACTCGCGGATCTTCTCGCGCCCGACCTCGTAGGTCGCAGGCGGATACTCCTTGCCGACCGCGTCCGTCTTGACTGGCATCGGCCCGGGATCCTAGTGGCGGACCGCGGCCATCGCCGTGTCGCGATCGCCGTAGATGTGGAAGCGGACGGCCCGCCCGTCGCGCAGCTCCAGCAGGTAGTAGTTGGTCATCTCCACCTCGATGCCGCTGGCCGCCCCGACCGCGATCTGGTGCACCTCGGCGATCAGGTGGCTGCCCCCCACGATCTCGACGTCTCGGAGCTCGCTGCGGTCCTCCGCAAACGCCTCCCGCCAGCCGGACATCATCTGCTGGAAGCCGTCGAGGCCGATCCAGGTTCCGGGATTGCCCTGGGCCGAATCGACGTGCAGCTCGATCTGAGGGTCGAACAGGGCGACCATCGCGGCGACGTCCCCGCGGTTGTACGCCTCGATGCCCTCCCGGAGGATGCGTTCGTTTTCCTCGCGCTCACTCATCGACCTGCAGCACCGCCAGGAAGGCTTCCTGCGGGACCTCGACCGAGCCGACCTGCTTCATCCGCTTCTTGCCCTTCTTCTGCTTCTCGAGCAGCTTGCGCTTGCGGGTCACGTCGCCGCCGTAGAGCTTCGCGGTCACATCCTTGCGCAGCGCCTTGACGGTCTCGCGCGCGAGCACCCGCGCGCCGACAGCGGCCTGCACCGGGACGTCGAACTGCTGGCGGGGGATCGTCTTGCGCAGCTGCGAAACGAGGTGCTTGCCCGCGTCGTAGGCCGCGTCGCTGTGGACGATCTGGGAGAGCGCATCGACGCGGTCGCCCGCGAGCAGGACGTCGACGCGGACCAGGTCACCTTCGCGATTGCCGATCTGTTCGTAGTCGAGTGACGCGTAGCCGGCCGTGCGCGACTTCAGCTGGTCGAAGAAATCCAGGACGATCTCGGCCAGCGGCAGGTCGTAATGAAGCTGCACCCGCTCGGGAGAGAGGTAGTGCATGTCGACATGGGTGCCCCGCTTCCGCTGGCAAAGCTCCATGACCGCACCCACGTCGCTCGAGCGGGTGATCACCGAGGCGCGGATGTAGGGCTCGGAGATCGACTCGATCACGCCGGGATCCGGCATCTCGGCCGGGGAGTGAACCTCGATCGCCTCGCGATTGGTGAGCGTGACTTCGTAGCTCACGTTCGGCGTGGTCGAGATCAACTCGAGGTCGTACTCGCGCTCGAGGCGCTCGCGCACGATGTCCATGTGCAGCAGGCCGAGGAAGCCGCAGCGAAAGCCAAAGCCGAGGGCCTGCGAGGTCTCCGGCTCGTAAGACAGCGCTGCGTCGTTGAGCGCCAGGCGCTCGAGCGCGTCGCGCAGGTCCTCGTAGCGGTCGGTCTCGATCGGATAGAGGCCCGAGAAGACCATCGGCTGGACCTCCCGGTAACCGGGGAGCGCCTCGGCGGCCGGATTCCTCTTGGCGGTCAGCGTGTCGCCGACGCGCAACTTCGAGACATCCTTCAGCCCGGAGATGACGTAGCCGACGTCGCCGGTCCCGATCCCGCCAACGGGGCGCATCTGCGGGTTGAAGAAGCCGATCTCGTCGATCTCGGCCTCGGTACCGGTCTGCATGGCGACGATCGCCTCGCCCTTGCGGAACTCGCCGTCGAACATCCGCAGGTAGGCAACGACGCCGCGGTACTGGTCGAACTCGGAGTCGAAGATGAGCGCCCGGGGCGGAGCGGCCGGGTCGCCCTCCGGAGCAGGGACGCGGGCGACGACGGCCTCCAGGACGTCGCGGACGCCCTCGCCGGTCTTCGCCGAGATCCTCAGCACGTCGTCGGGATCGCACCCGATCAGGTCGACGATCTCGCCGATCACGCGCTCGGGCTCGGCGCCGGGAAGATCGACCTTGTTCAGCACCGGAACGATCTCGAGCCCGGCCTCGACCGCGGCGTAGGTGTTGGCGACCGTCTGCGCCTCGACCCCCTGCGCGGCATCGACGATCAGCACGGCGCCCTCGCAGGCGGCGAGGCTGCGCGAGACCTCGTAGGAGAAGTCCACGTGGCCGGGCGTGTCGATCAGGTGCAGGTGATAGGTCTCGCCGTCGTCGGCGGCGTAGTCGACCCGCACGGCCTGCGCCTTGATCGTGATCCCGCGCTCGCGCTCGAGGTCCATCGAGTCGAGCAGTTGAGGCACGTGGTCGCGCGACGCGACCGTACCGGTGAGCTCGAGGATCCGATCGGCAAGGGTCGACTTGCCGTGGTCGATGTGGGCGATGATCGAGAAGTTCCGGATCCGGTCCATGGGGGCGCTCAGTATGGCGGGGCGCCATCCGCCGACTCGCCGCCGGCGGCGGGCTAGCGCGGCTCGTCGAGCGAGCGCCAGTCCTCGAGCAGCGGCATCGGGTCGCGCGGCTCGCCCGCGTAGCTGCGGCCGTCGCGGACCTCGAAGTGCAGGTGGTCGCCCCAGCACGAGCCGGTGCAGCCGACCCCGCCGAGCAGCTGTCCGGCATGGACGCGCTCGCCGGTTCGCACCTTCGCCGGCTCGATCATGTGCATGTAGACGTAGGTGCGGTCGCGCTTCGGGTCGAAGAGGTGGACGTAGTTGCCCTGCCCACCGTCGCTCCCGGTCTCGATCACGATCCCGTCGGTGACCGCGATCTCCGGCGTGCCCGGCTCCGCGAACATGTCCTGGCCCGCGTGGACATGGCCCGAGCGCGCGGCTCCGAACGCCGCCTCGGCGCTGCCGTAGTCGACCTCGCCGACGATCGGGACGAACGGACCCTCCGCCCGCTCCCGGCGGCGCGCCTCGCGGGCGGTCCGTTGCGCCCAGTCGCCGATCTTGGCGCCGCCGAGGCGCAATTCGAGCGGCGAGTCACCGGCGGCGCCTTCGGCGGCGAGCGCCGGCGCCGCGCAGGCTGCGGCCGCCGCGCAGAGCGCGAGTGCAGTGAGGCGCAGCCGAGCGCCGTTGTTGAGGCGCAGCCGAGCGCCGTTGTTGGGGCGCAGCCGAGCGCCGTTGTTGAGGCGGGTTGTCGTGAAGATTCCGTTGTGCGATCGCATGCGACGCATGCGCATCACCCTCTTTCGGTGTCGGCGCGGCGATCGGCCGCGCGGGGGTTACGGGGAGGCGCCCGCGCCGGCGAAGCCGGGCGTCAGCGGGCGCGTGCTGTCCGATCCAACACCGTGGAGGTGCGTTGTTACCTGATGTGTGCGCGGCGTCACACATCGTTTGCTTGCAATCGAGCTTGCGTTATTCCTCGAGGAAGACCAGCGCGTAGACGCCGATCTGGATCTCGTCGCCGTGCTCGAGCAGGTGAGCGGTGATTCGGCGGCGGTTGACGAACGTCCCGTTGCGGGAGTCGAGGTCGTCGATGTAGAAGCCGTCGCGGGTGTCGACGATCGCAGCGTGGTAGCGGGAAACGCTCAGGTCATCGAGGAAGACCTCGGCCTCCGGGGTGCGCCCGATCGTCGTCCGCTCGTACTCGATCGGGAACCGCTCGCCGGCCCGGTCGCCCGAGCGGATCTCGAGCACGGCGCCGCGCTCGGCCGGCGCGTCGCCCTCGGGCGGCGCCTCGGGCTCCGCCTCGCCAACGACGTCCCCGGAGACGCGATCCCGGCGGAGCAGCGACCAGATCCTGGCGGCCTCGGGGATCCGCAGAACGGTGATCGCGATCGCGTAGACGGCTCCGCCGACGGCGAGGCCGATGCCGAGCGACGCGATCTGCCCACCCAGCCCGCGTCCGAGCTCCTCGTCGAGCAGGTTCCAGACCTCGTAGCTGACCGCCGCGAGCGCCGCCGAGGCGAGCAGGACCCGGGTCGTCGTCCAGACAAGGCGGCCGAGCTCGAGCCGACCGAGCGCTCGGCGCAGGATCACGGCCTGTGCGAAGACGCTCGCCGCGGTCGCGATTGCCGTCCCGGCGACGATCCCGCCGATCCCGAATGGGCCGTAGAGGGCGAACGCCGCCGCGGCCGTGATCGCCAGGTTCCCGGCCGCGATCGCGGTCGGAACCCAGGGGCGCTGGAGGCTGAAGAAGGTCCGCGTGAGCAGGAGGAAGAGGCCGTTGAACGGCAGCGAGAAGGCGAACCAGAACAGCGCCTCGGAGACCTGCTCGGTGGCCCCGGGACCGAAGTCGCCGCGCTCGTACACGACCCGGATCATCGGCTCGGAGAGGACCAGCATCGCCGCCATCGCCGGGATCAGCAAGAGCACGATCAGCCGCATCCCACTCGCCAGCGTCGTCCGAAGGCGGTCGAGATCGCCGCGCGCCGCAAACCGCGCCAGGGTCGGGAAGAGGACGGTCGCGACCGCGACCGAGAACACGCCCTGGGGGAGCATGTAGATCCGGAACGCCTTGTCGATCGCCGCCGGGGCCTGCTCGGAGACCAGAAAGCCCGCGGTCGAGTTGATCAGCAGGTTGAAGTTGATCAACCCGAGGCTGAGTGTCACCGGCAGCATCAGCACCAGCACCCGCCGCACGTCGAGGTCGCGGAACGCCCCGCGCAGCCGGCCCGCGAACGGCGCCGTCAGCGCCCGTCGCAGCCCGTAGGGCGTGTGGCGGAGGTCGAAGAGCACGATCGCCAGCTGGACCACTGTGCCGGCGAGGACCCCGACCGCGTACGCGTAGATCTCGTCGCCCTCGGGGAAGGCCGGTGCGAGCCCGATCAGCACGACGATGATCGCCACGTTCCAGAAGAAGGGCGCGACCGCGAAGGCGCCGAAGCGGTCGTAGCTGTTGAGGATGCCGACCACCATCCCGCTCACCCCGAGCAGGACCAGGATCGGGAAGAGGATGCGGGAGAGGGTGACGGTGAGGTCGGTGACGGTCTCGTCCGAGGCCGGCACGAACAACGGCATCAGGACCGGCGCGATCAGGATGAAGAGCGCGGTCAGCGCGCCGAGGACGAGGGTGACGACGAAGATCAGGTTGGTCGCGAGCGTGAACGCCTCGCGCCGGTCGCCGCGCTCGAGCTTCTCCGTGAACACCGGCACGAACGCCGCCTGGATCGCCGCGTCCGCGAACAGGCTGCGCACCAGGTTGGGGACCTGGAAGGCGATCGTGAACGCCGACATCGCGCCGCTGACGCCGAAATAGGACGCGGCGACGATCTCGCGCACCAACCCGGCGATCCGCGAGAGTCCGGTGGCGAAGGAGAAGAAGGCGGTCGAGCGCGCGAGCCGGCCGGCGCGCGGCCGCGGGGCGCTGACCTCCTCCTGGGGAACGACCTCGGCCTCGGCGAGGTCGGCGAGGTCGCCCAGCCGGGAGTCGGCGTCCTCGGTGTCGCTCACGGGCCCACCGCTATCATCCGCCGTCGCCCGATGGCCAACATCGCCTCACAGAAGAAGCGCAACGCTCGCACCCTGCGTGAGCACGACGAGAACCGGCGGCTCACCAGCGCGGTGAAGACCCAGTTCAAGACGCTCGAAGCCGCGGTCGCCTCGGGCGATGCGGCAGCTGCGGACGCGGAGCACCGGACGCTCTGCTCACGGATCGACACCGCGGTCGGCAAGGGCGCCCTGCACCGCAACACCGGCGCCCGCAAGAAGGCCCGTGCGGCGCGGATCCTCGCCGGCGCCTCCTCCTGAACGACTCCGGCGGGTCCTCCGCTTCGCGTCCGGTCCCGCCGGGTCCGGTCACTGCCCTGCCGCGCGACGAACCGCCAGGGTCAGCGCCACGCGCTCGGGATAGTCGGCACCACCACGCGTCCACCACTCGAGGTCGGCGATCGCGCAAGCCGAGGCGCGGATCTGCTCCGGGGAGCGGCCGCCGAGCCGCCGCAGCAGCATCTTCGCCGCGTAGGGATGCATCGGGAGCGCCGCCTCGACCTCCTTCTGCCCCATCCCCCGCGCGAGCAGCTCCAGGGCGAGATTCGCCTCCCGCAGCCGCTTGGCCGCCTGATAGATCAGCGGAGTGACCGCCTCGCCCTGGTCGGCGAGCCGCTCGGCGGCGGCCAGCGCCTTCGCCGGGTCGCGGTCGACGATCGCGTCCGAGAGCGCCCACACGACCTCCTCCGAGGTGTCGGCGACCATCGCCTCGAGGTCGGCGCGGCTCACCGCGCCCCCGGGACCGGCCCAGAGCGCCAGCCGGTCGAGCTCGGTCGCCAGCCGCGCGGTCCCCTCCCCCAGCCGCTGCGCCAGCAGCTCGGCGGCGTCGCGATCGAGCTCGAACTCGCGCTTCCGGGCCTCGGCGACCAGCCATCGCGGCAGCTCGCGCGCATTCGGTGACGCGTAGGCGTGCACCTTGCCGCCGGCCGCCTCAACCGCGGCGACGAGCTTCTTCGGCGCCTTCAGCTTCGGGGGCTGCTCGCGGGCGACGAGGACAACGGTCAGGTCGGGAGGCAGGGCCGCGAGGGCGTCGGCGACGGCGCCGGCCTGCTTCGCCGACCAGCGCTCGATCCCGTCGGCGAGCAGGTAGCGGCGCGAGGCGGTCAGCGAGAGGGCGGGGATCGCGGCGATCAGGGCGTCGGCGTCGGGGCCGGAGCTCGATCCGGCCGGGGAGCGAACGACTCCAGCGCCCCCGGCCCGCCCTCGGCCTCGGCGCGCGCGCGCAGGCGCGCGAGCGCCGCGTCGAGCTTCGCGACGTCGGTGCCCGCGATCAGGTACGCGGGCGCGATCTCGGTCTTCTCGCGCGACGCGGCCAAGGCGGCCGAGTGTATTCGCCGCCCCGGCCGCAGCCGGAGCGTGACTACGTGATGCTGCCGAAGAGGATCGCGATCACGCCCACCGCGATTGCGGCTCCCGTGAGGCGCAGCAACAGCGCTCCCCGGCGTCCGGTGACCGCGAACATGAAGGCGACGATCGCCGCGATCCCGGCGAGCGCTCCGCTGAGGCACAGGAGCACGACCTGAATCCCTCGCTCCGCGGAGGATCCATCGAAGTACTCGTCGCACGTCGGGTCCGCCTGGCAGGCGGCCAGACCAATCGGGGTGCCGGCGATGTCGATCCCGACGGCGACCATGACGGCACCTGCGAACAGGAGCGCGATCGCGAGGACCACCGCGAGCGCCCGCCAGCCGCCACCCGCCTTGTCCTCATCGGCCACGGCCGCGGTCGCGGGAGCCGGGGGCGGAGGCGGAGGCGGTGGAGGCGTGGCGGGCTGCGCCGCCGGCTCCTCCGGGGGTGGTGGGTTGCCGCTTGCTTCCATGTGTTCGTCGTCCTCCTGGCGAGACAGAAATAGTCAGGGCGCGTCCTACGGGAGCGGCACCCTACCGGCTGCTGAGGCGCCACTCGCCGCGACCGACCGAGATCGTGACCTCGCCGGCGAGGTCGGTGCGCGCGACCGGCACGTCCGCGCTCCGCAGCGCATCGAGGGTGACCGGTGCCGGATGACCGTACGGATTGTCCGCCCCGACCGAGATCACCGCCAGCTCGGGCGTCGTCTCGGCGAGCAGCGCGGGCAGCCCGGCGTCCGCGCTGCCGTGGTGGGCGACCTTGAGGACGTCGACATCGCCCGGGTAGACGGGCGCGAGCTCCGCCTCCGCGTCGCCGGTGAGCAGAATCCGGAACCGGTGCCAGCGCCCGAGCGCGACGAGCGCCAGCGCGTTCGACTCCGCCGCCGCTGAGCGGCCGAGCGGCACCTCGCGCGGCGGCCAGAGGACGCGGACGCTGAGGTCGCCGGATCGCAGTGTGAACCCCGCGGCGACCCGTTCCGCCTCGACCCCGGCCGCGCGCGCCGCGCCGATCGTCGCGGCGCTCGCCCGGCCGTACACCAGGTGCCCGACGGCCAAGGCCCCCAGCACGTCGGCCGCACCGCCGTCGTGGTCGGCGTCCGCATGCGTGACGACCAACACGGCGAGCCGATCGATCCCGCGCTCCGCCAGCTGCTCCGCGACGCCGGCGTCGACGGGACCGGCGTCGACGAGCACCGGATCGCCGTTCCCCGGCTCGAGCAGGATCGCGTCGCCCTGTCCAGCGTCGAGGACACTGACGCGCAGACCGGCGTCATGGCCGCCTGCTGCCGGAGGAGCCGACGGGCTGATCGCGATCGCGACCGCGCCCGCGGCCACCACTCCGACGGGCGCGATGCGGCGGCGCGACCGGGCGACGAGGCCGCGGCGACGAGTCGACCACCGCAGGCCCAGGCTCAGGCAGGCGCCGAGCAATGCGTAGCTCGCGACGAGCGCGCCTGCGTCGCCGATCTCGGCGGTCTCCACCTGCGCCCAGTCGGGCGCCGCGAACCAGGCCGCGACCTGGGCGATGTAGGCAGCGAGGAGACCGGCGAGCCAGGTGATCGGCTCGACCGGGAGCCAGGGCACCTGACCAGCCGCCGCGGCGAGCATCCCCAGCCACATCAGCGGCGCCTCGGCGACTACGGCGACGAGGTTGGCGGGTAGCGAGACAACCGAGAGCACGCCGAAATGCAGCGAAATCAACGGCGCGGTCGCAATCGTGGCGGAGAGCGTCAGCGCCGCGGCCTCGGCGAGCGCTCGCCGCCCATCCGTCGGTCGCGCGCCCGCGAACAGCCTCGCGAGCGGGGCGCAGAAGAGCAGGATCCCGACGACGGCGGCGAAGCTGAGCTGCCAGCCGACGTCGCCCGCCGCGCGGGGGTTGAGGCCGAGCGTGACCGCGGCGGCGACCATGAGCACGTACCAGCGCGACCGCGGCCGCCCCGCGAGCGCCGCCGCAACCCCGGCGGCGCCCATCACCCCGGCGCGCTGGATCGACGGGCCGGCGCCGGTCACGAACACGTAGACGCCGATCAGGGCGACGATCGCGACCAGCCTGGCGCGGATCGAGACCCCGGCGAGCGAGAGGAGCGCGGCCGCGAGGATCGCCAGCAGGACGACGTTCTGGCCGCTGACCGCGAGCAGGTGCGCAAGGCCCGAGCGCTTGAACTCGTCGATGGTGGCGGCGTCGATGCGGTCGTCCTGCCCGAGGATGAAGCCGCGCAGCAGCGCCGCGGAGGCCGGCGGGGTGCCGGTCGAGAGTGCCTCCTGAGCCCGCGAGCGAACCCGGTCGAGGAGGCCGGTCAGGCCGCCGCGCCGGTCCGGACGGGGCTCGATCTCGCGGGTCTGGAGGATCCGCCGGATCCCGGACCGGGCGAGGTAGGCGCGCTCGAACGGCGAGGGCTCGCGGATCGTTCCGGACGCCGTGATCGCCGATCCGATCTCGAGGTCGGGGACCGGCTCGGGCGCAACGACCAGCAAGCGCCCCTCCGGAGTGTCGACGCGAAGCTGGACCCGGCCGTCGGCGCGACGCGGGACCGCGGTGGCGAAGCCCTCGACGGCGACCCGGCTGCCGGGCGCGAGATCGAGGGCGCCGGCGTCGATCGCCCGCAGGCGCAGCGAGCCGAGCCCGAGCCCGGCCGCGGCCGCGGTCGCGGCGATCAGGACGAGCCAGGCACAGGCAGTCGGTCCGAGGCGCGCCGAGCGCGGGGGGACCGAGAACAGTGCGATGACGGCAATTGCGGCGGCGGGAAGTGCCCCGGGCGCAACGGGCACCGTCGCGGAGCCGCAGAGGCCGGCTCCGAGGCCGCCGAGGGCCGCGAAGCGGCCGGCGACGGCGAGCGGCGGGGGGATGGGCGACCGTGCTACGGCTGCAGGCGATCGCGCAGCGCCTCCATCGTCGCCGGGCCGATCCCGCTGATCTGGTCGAGCTCGTCGATCGACGAGAGGCCGCCGTGCTCGTCGCGGAAGCCGATGATGTCGGCCGCGGTCACCGGGCCGATGCCCTCGATCGTGTCGAGCTGCTCGACCGTCGCGGTGCCGAGGCTGATCGGCCCATCCTCCACTCCGGCCGCCCCCAACGCCGTGGTCCCGCCGGCCCCGACAGGGCCCTTGGCCCTGGCGGGTACGACTATTTGCTGGCCGTCCGCGACCGTCGCGGCCAGGTTGATCGCGTCGGGAGCGCCGGCCGCCGAAACGCCGCCGGCCCGTTCGATCGCGTCGGTGACCCGCGAGCCGGCGGGCAGCTGGTAGACGCCCGGGTCGCTCACCTCGCCGGCGACGTGGACGACGATCGCGCCCCCGCCTCGCTCGAGCTCGACCGGCGCCTCGTCAGCGGCGGCCTCGACGCCCCCGAACCCGGCCTCGGCGTCGTCCGCGGAGCGCAGCCAGCGCGCGCCGAGTAGCAGCAGCGCGACCGCGATCGCTCCGTAGACGACCAGCTGTGAACGGCTGAGCTCGGGCACGCGCCGATCGTCGGCGAACGCGGCTCACGGATGGGACGCAGACAGTCGCGGAACCGTTACCGAACGCGAAAGCCCTCGTCGCCCTCGGGCTCCGCTTCGAGGACCTCGATCCGTTCGACGTCGGCCCGGTCCGGACCACGCCTGCAGAAGTCGACCAGCACCGCGACGTCCTCCTCCCCGCCCTCGAAGACCGCCTCCACCGTCCCGTCGCGCCGGTTGGTCACCGATCCGGCCACGCCGAGCTGCTGGGCGCGGCGGCGGACCGTGTCACGGAAGAAGACGCCCTGGACGCGGCCGTGGACGATCACCCGGCGGCGGACCAACGGACGCGCCGCCGCTACTGCTCGTAATCGTCGTCGTCGTAGCCGGTCGCCTGGGTGGCCAGCCGGCGGCTGTAGAGCTCATCCGCCGAGACCGCGGGCGACTGCACCGAGACCAGCGCCAGGGGCTCGTCGCCGTCGTTGGCAACGCTGTGGCCGGTGGCCGGCGGGATCAGGACCAGGTCGCCGGCGCCGAGGCGCTGGGTGTCCCCGGTCGCCGACATCGTCCCGGTGCCGCTGACGACGACGTAGACCTGCTCCGCCTCCTCGTGAGAACGCAGCTCCTCGGAGACGCCGGGCGGCACCTCGAGCCAGTTGACGGAGACGTGGCGGGAGCCGAGCTCGCCGGCGTCCATGAGGATGTGCGGCCGCAGACCGTGGACCTCGGTGACCGGTGCGTCGGAGAGGCGCCTGACCAGCACGCGAGCTTTCTACCAGACGTACGCCGCGCCCGGGTTGCGAATCAGCCTTTCACGACCAGATTGACGAGCTTGCCGGGCACGACGATCTCCTTGACGACCTCCTTGCCGTCGAGGTGCCGCGCGACGTTCTCGCTGGTCCGAGCCAGCGCGAGCAGCTCCTCCTCCGGCACGTCGGCGGCGGCGACGATCTGATCGCGGCGCTTGCCGTTCACCTGGACGACCACCGTCACCTCGTCCCGGACGAGGAGCGTTTCGTCGGCGCGCGGCCACGGCTGCTCCCAGACCCGCTCGCCCATCAGCTGGTCGTACACCTCGCTGCCGAGGTGCGGCGCGAACGGGAAGATCAGGGACGCCGCGGTGGCGGTCGCGAACCGAAGCGCGGCCTCGCCGGCGGGGTCGCCGTAGAGGTCGTCCTTGAGCCGGTACGCGTCGTTGACCAACTCCATCACGGCGGAGATCGCCGTGTGGAACTGGAAGCCGTGCTCGATGTCGCGGGTGACCTTGTCGATCGCCCAATTGGCCTTCCGCGTCAAGTCCAAAGCCGGTCCTGCCTCAGACCCCGACACCCCCGGAGGCGAAGCCGAGGAGGTGGCGGGCGTTTGTTCCATGCTCAAACGCCACAGGCGAACGAGGAAGCGGTGCACGCCCTCGACCCCGGCCGGCACCCAGTCGCCGCCGCGCTCCGGCGGCCCGAGGAAGCAGACGTAGGTGCGAGCGGTATCCGCCCCGTAGCGCTCGACCGTCTCCACTGCGCTCACCGTGTTGCCCTTCGACGAGGACATCTTCGCGCCGTCGCGGGTGATCATCCCCTGAGTGAACAGGCGAGCGAACGGCTCCTGGACGCCCAGATAGCCCATGTCGGCGAGCGCCTTGGTGAAGAAGCGCGCGTACATCAGGTGCAGGATCGCGTGCTCGATCCCTCCGATGTACTGGTCGACCGGCATCCAGAAGTCCGCGACGTCGCGATCGAAAGGCAGCCCGTCGTTGTGCGGGTCCAGGTAGCGGAGGAAGTACCAGGACGAGTCGACGAAGGTGTCCATCGTGTCGGTCTCGCGCCGCGCCGGCCCTCCGCAAGCGGGGCAGGTCGTGTTCACCCAATCCTCGGCGGCTGCGAGCGGGCTCTTACCCTTCGGCGCGTAGTTCTCGACCTCTGGCAGCTCGACCGGGAGCTGATCGTCTGGGACCGGGACCATCCCGTCCTTCTCGCAGTAGACGATCGGAATCGGGCAGCCCCAGTAGCGCTGGCGGGAGAGCAGCCAATCGCGGAGGCGATAGTTGACCGCCGGCTCGCCCTTCCCCTCGGCGCTCAGCCATTCGACGATTCGCCCGTACGCCTCCCGATTGCCCTCGCCATCGAAGCGATCGCTGTTGACGAGCTTTCCGTCGCCCATATACGGCTCCGCCTGCACATCCTCGCCCCCGGCGACCACCTCGCGGATCTCGAGCCCGAAGGCCTGCGCGAAGGCGTGGTCGCGATCGTCGTGCGCGGGCACCGCCATCAGGGCGCCGGTGCCGTACTCCATCAGCACGTAGTCGGCGACGAACACAGGGATCTGCTCGCCGCTGACCGGGTTGGTGACCGTGCGACCGAGCGGGACGCCGGTCTTCGCCCGGGCCTCGTCGCCGCGCTCCTCGACCGATTCCCGGATCGCCGCGTCGACGTACGCGCGGACCTCCTCCTCGTGGCCGGTCCCCGCGGCGAGCCGTTCGACATCCGGGTGCTCGGGAGCTAGGACGAAGAAGGTGGCGCCGAAGAGCGTGTCCGGACGCGTCGTGAACACCGGGAAGTCGATCCCGAGCGCCTCGCAACGGAAGATCACCTCGGCCCCCTCGGAGCGGCCGATCCAGTTGCGCTGCATCGTGACCACGTTGTCGGGCCATGACTCGAGGACGTTGAAGTCGGCCAGCAGCCGGTCGGCGTAGTCGGTGATCTTGAAGAACCACTGCTCGAGCTGGCGCGACTCGACCAGCGAGCCGCAGCGCTCGCAATGGCCGTCGATCACCTGCTCGTTGGCGAGCACCGTCTGGTCGACCGGGCACCACTGGACCGGGGCCTCGGCCCGGTATGCGAGCCCGCGCTCGAACAGCCGCAGGAAGATCCACTGCGTCCAGCGGTAGTAGTCCGGGTGATGGCTGGAGATCTCGCGCGACCAGTCGATCGAGACGCCCCAGGCGCGGAACTGCTCGCTGTAGGCGGCGATCGACGCCTCCACCGCCTCGCGCGGGGCCTGACCGGTCTTGATCGCGTTGTTCTCCGCCGGCAGGCCGAAGGCGTCGTAGCCCATCGGGTGGATGACCTGGAAGCCGTTGCGGCGCCGGAAGTGGGCGATCGCGTCGCCGAGCGAGTAGTTCTTCAGATGGCCGACGTGGGGCTCGCCCGAGGGGTAGGGCAGCATCTCGAGGACGTAGAACTTCGGCTTCGCGTCGTCGAACCCGGGCTCGCCCGGGTTCGGCACCTCCCAGGTGCGCTCATCGGCCCAGATCTCCTGCCAGCGACGCTCGATCGCGTGCGGTTCGTAGCGGTCGTTTCGCTCTTCGGTGGGCACGCGCCCAGTCTACGAGCGTGCCCGGGCGCGTCGCGGGCGCGCTCAGCCGTCCACCTCGCCGGCCGGCAGCAGGATCTCATACCCGAGGATGTCCTCGACGGGGACGAAGTTGGCGTCGATCCACTCAGCCAGCGGCCCGCCGGGAAGCTCGCGGTAGCCCTGCCAGAAAGCGACGACGAACCGGTTGCGCAGGATGCAGAGACCCTCGGCGCGTTCGAGGTCCGCGAGCGCGCGCCGCTGCTCGGCATCCTGAAACTGATACATCCAGTTGCCGGTGTTCATCCCGGTCGGCGGCTCGAGCCCGCTCCAGATGTAGAAGCTGTTCATCCCGGGCTCGGCGAAGAACGTCTCGCAACGGTGCCGCAGGCGGTCGACGGTTTCGGTGAACACATCGTGCTCGTGGGTCGTTACCCGGAGGTCCTCGGCGCCTGGGAGCCCCAGCGGGACGTTCGCGTCATATCGGTCGAGCGCCGGCTCGACGAGATCGCGAGCGGGCACGAGAGCCACCCAGGCGGCGAATGCCGCGACGACGAGCACGCCGGCGACGGCCACCGCCCGTGCGCGGGCCGCGAACGCGGCGCCGAGCTCGCCGAGTCCATCGGCGACGCAGATCCCGCCGACGAACACCAGCGGCAGCATCGAGAGCACGAGCTGGTTGGAGGCGACCGGATAGGCCTGCATCAGGTTGAGGACCGCGAGGAGGACGATCGCGGTCCGGGCGAACGCGGTCCGGGGGTCCGTGGGCTCGCCGCCGGGCGGGATCACGGCAACCCACGCAAACGCGCCGGCAGCGGCGAAAACCGTTGGATGCGTGCTCGCAATCAGGGCCGCCGCGGTCCAGGCCCAGAGCCCGGCCGCGATCCTGAGGCTCCCGGTGGCAACCGGGGCCATCCGGCGAATCCCGCGCCGCGCGAGCACCGCCGCGCCGAGACCGGCGACGGTGATCCAGATGCCGGTCGTCGAGGGGTCCAGGCGCACGTCGATCACGTCGTGATGGCCGAGCGGCTGCACGATCATGCCCTCGATCAGGTCACCCGGCGAGCTGCCACGGATGATCACCAGCCCGAGGATCAGGAACGCGGCCAGGGCCGCGCCGAGCAGCGCGAGCCGCACCTCGCGCAAGCCAAGCCCGGGCCCGCCCGTCAGGCGCGGGAGGCTGACCATCACGGCGATCAGCGCCAGCGTGACGGTGACCGCGTACTCGAGCACCTGCCCGCGGTCGAGCTCGGCGGCGGTGAGGATCAACGGGAGCGCAACGCAGAGCGAGGCGACCCCGACCTTGAGCCATCGGCGGCTGCGCAGGGAGGGGATCCCGATCACGCAGGCGACCGCGATCGCGGCGATCGCGAGCCCCCCGACGTTGATCTTGACCAGCGCCGCCGTGGTCGCCAGAGCGGCAGCTGCGAACAGGGCGGCCCCGGGACGGCGCGGCAGTCCGAAGGCGATCGCCGCGACGATCGAGACGAGCAGCAGGGCGAGCCACCCGCCCGGGTACAGCGAGTCCTGGCGGACGATGAAGACGACCACGAAAGCGAGGATCTGGCCACAGACCCCGATCACCGGGCTTCCGGTCAGGCGAAACAGCGTCGCCCCCGCGAGCACGCTGATCGCGAGCCAGAGCACGAGCGTGACCGCGCGCCCGGTGTCGTTGTCGACCTCGAGGCCGAAGAGCCGGAAGACCCCGCCGACGAGCGCGAAGTACCCGGGCCCGTACTCGCTGTAGACGTCGCCGTAGAGATCGCCGCGGTCCAGCCACTCGCGGATCGAGATCAGGAAGTAGCCCTCGTCGTCGTAGGTGGCGAAGAGGCTGAGCATGATCCGCGGAGCGACGATCAGGCAAGCGGCGAGCACGGCCGCGGAGCCGGCGGCGAAGGCGGCGACCGAGGCGCGTGGGAGCGGCGGCGGGACCCGCGGCACGGGCGGCAGGCTAATGGCCGCAGAGACGATCGGCGTAGGCTGCCTTGAACTCTCTGTTCTTCCCGAGGAGGAGGTTGAAGGTGGGACGACTGATCAAGCTCGATCGCACTGGCCACACGACGGTGGCCGAGTGGTCGCCGGCGGACCCGGAGGCATTCGACGCCGCGGCCACGGCCCTGCGCGAGCAGCTCGACACCGGGATGTTGGCGTCGGTCAGCCGCGCCGACGGGACCGCGGAGGTCGTGCGCGAGCTGCCGCTCGACGCCGATCTGGTCGTCCTGCGGCGGCCGATCGCCGGCGGCTAGACCGTCCAGCGTGGACCGCGTGCTGGAGCCGGCTCGGGCGCCCACGGCCGGCGGGCTCAGCGAGGCCGCGCGCCTCCCCTGGCGCGAGGAGGCCAGCGAGCGGACCCTGCGCCGCGACGGGCGGCGGTGGACCGTGTGGACGAGCTGGATCGTGTTCGTGTTCGTCGCCCCGGGGGCGCTGCTGCTGGCGATCGAGCCGTTGACCTTCCCGGTCGCGGCGATCTGCTTCGCCCACGCCTGGTTCGTGCCGTGGATCCAGGCGCGCCGCGGCGCCCGCCAGGTGGTCCCGATCGGCAGCGAGCGAAGCGCCGCGCACCGAGGCGAAGCCGACCCCGGTGCCGAGGGCGTCGCGCTCGGCCTGCTCGGCGACCTCGTCGGCCACGCGGAGCGCGACCTGCTTCGGGACACAGGGCTGGCGCTGCAGCGCGGCACGCTCGGCGCGTGGCTGGTCGGCGAGCAGGGAGCGTTCCTGGTCCGCTCGCACGGGCGGCGGGTCGACTGCTGGTGCGTGCGGGTGGCCGAGACGGCCGAACTTCCGGCCGGTGACCGCGTCGCCCACCTGCTGCTGGCGCTGCGCGAGGACGAGCTCGGCTTCGCCAAGGTCGCGAACCTCGGGTTCTCAGGAGCGCGATGGCGGGTGCGCCGCCAGCTCCCGGAGACGGCGCGCGCGGCGCTGGACGAGGCGCGCCGGGTCCTTCGAAGCACTTAGATGGGTGATTCCACGCCTTCACGCACGCGGATGACGCACGGATACCGTCGCTGGATCGCGACGCTCGGGACTCGCCCATGCCCACCGGCATGGGCTTCGCCCGATCGCCACGCCCAGCTCGGTCCCGCGCGCCCCCGCGCACGCGGGGCAGCGGAATCAACCATCTAGGTCCGGAGTCCCGGCCGCACCTGGCTCGCGAGCGCCCAGGTCAGGCGGCGACCGCGAGCTCGCGGCCGGTGGTGATCTCGGTGGCGAGGGCGCCGAGCACCTCGAGCATCCGGTCGTCGTGGTCGGTCGAGATCAGGGCGCCGTCGTCGTCGAAGGCCTCGTCGGCTTTGCTGAGCGGCAGCTCGAGGTCGACGACCCGGGCACCGGTCGAGGCGAGCACCTTGCGCAGCTCGGCCTGCGCCCAGACGGCGCCGAAGCTGCCGGTGGTGGCGCCGATCACTGCCGCCGGCTTGCCCTGCAGGGGCGTCGTCGCGCGCGGCCGGGACGCCCAGTCGATCGCGTTCTTGAGCACGCCCGGGATCGACGAGTTGTACTCGGGGGTCGCGATCAGCAGGCCGTCGGCCTCGGCGATCGCCTCCCGCAGCTCGGCGACCGCGTGCGGCGGGATCGGGCCGTCGTCGTCCTCGTCGTAGGGAGGAATCGACTTCAGCCCGTCCCAGACCTCGATCTCGATCCCCGCCGGCGCCCGCTCCGCCGCGTGGCGGAGCAGGCGCGTGTTATGGGAGTCGCGCCGGACGCTGCCCGAGATGGCGAGGATCCGCATCGAGATCAGCTCCTGTTGAGCTCGAGCTCGACGGTCAGACGGACATCGTTGGCGAGCGCCTGGCCGCCGCCCGGCAGCTCCATCTGCCAGACCATCCCGAACAGGGTGCGGTCGACGGTCGCCTCGAGCGAGAGCGAGAGCTTGTCGATGCCCTCGCCGAAGGAGACCGGTCCGCGGATCTTGCCCTTGGCATGGACCGGGAGCGAGACGCCGGCCATCGCGAGCTCACCGGTGACGGTGAGGTCGTCGGCGGACCCGCCGATCTCGGTCGACCGGAAGGTGATCTCCGGATTGCGCTCGACGTCGAAGAAGTCCGGCGACAGCAGGTGCGGCCGCAGGTTCTCGTCATCGATCTTGATGCTCTCGACCGCGACCCGGCCCGTCAGGACGGCGCCGTCGCCGTCGGCGACGAGGGTCGCGTCGATCGGCTCGAAGCCGCCGCGGAACACGGACAGCCCCCCGTGCTCGACCTCGTAGTTGGCGCTCGAGTGCGTGTTGTCGATCTGCCAGGTGCCGGTCGGCACCAGGCGCGTGGTTTGCGTCGCTGTGGTCATCTGAAAGCCTCCTATTGGATGACGATGCAACTGTTGTTAGTGCAACAATCATACAGGAAACCGTTGCATTGTCAACTATCTTCGGTACAATCTGCCCCATGAGCGCGGCAACGGACATGCTCTCGGCCGACGAACTCGCTGCATGGCGGGCCTTTTTGCGCGCCCACTCGACGATGCTGCGGCGGATCGCCGCCGACCTCGACGAGGCGGACCTCCCCCCGCTGAGCTGGTACGACGTGCTCGCCGCGCTACAGGACGCCGACGGGAGACTGCGCCAGGTCGAGCTGGCGGAGCGGGTGCTGCTCTCGAACAGCGGCCTCAGCCGGCTGATCGACCGGATCGCTGACCGCGACCTGGTCCGCCGCACGTCCTGCGACACGGACCGGCGCAGCTTCTACATCGAACTCACGGACGACGGTCGCGAGATGCTCGAGCTGATGTGGCCGGTCTATGCGCGGGGGATCGCGGAGGACTTCCTGCCCGCGCTCGGCTCCAGCACCTCCGAGGTCCGCGAAACGCTCGAGTCGATCGGTGCGCAGTGCGACGCTGCGAAGGCTGCCGAGGGCGCTTAGCCGGGTAGCGCTGCGCAGAAGTCGACGAACTTCTTCGTGTCGCGGTACGGCGGGCCGTGGCCGAGCAGGACGAGCTTCGGCTCGAGGTCGCCGAGGCGTTTGGCGGAGCGCCGGTTCTGAGCCGGGTCGGGCGTGAAGAAGTCGTAGGGCAGCCGCAGGCCGGGGATGCCGGTGAACGGGTTGGCGCTGTTGAAGACGTCGCCGGCGATCAGGACGCGGTCGGATTCGCGCCAGAACGCGAGGTGGCCGGCCGAGTGGCCGGGGACGTGGAGGACCTGGAAGCCGGCGACCTCGTCGCCCTCGACGAGCTTGCGGTCGACCGGGTGGCCGGGGCCCGTGCAGGTCTTGAAGAACAGCTGGGCCATGAAGTGGTCGGGCTGGCGCTCGCCGATCAGGTCCGGGTTCTCGGCGGCGTCGGCGTCGCCGTCGCCGACCCAGAAGGGGATCCCGAGCCGCTCGCAGACGTTGTGGCTGGCGCCCTGGTGGTCGGGGTGGGCGTGGGTGAGCGCGTGCGCGGACAGGTTCCGGTCGGGGACCTGGCGCAGGATGCGCCGGGTCGCGTAGCGGGTGGAGGCGTCGATCAGGACGTCCTCGAGCACGAAGACGTTGATCGAGTTCGGGGGGAAACCGGAGAGTTGCCAGACGCCGTCGGCGAGCTGCTTCATCGAGGCCAGCCTATTTGACCGGCGGCGCGTTCAGGCGCGGCGGACGCGCTCGCAGCCGCGAACCTTGTCTGCCTTGTCCGGGACCGCCTTGTCGTGGCGGCCCTGGCCGCAGGCGAGCGTGTCGGCGCCCGGCCCGCCCTTGAGCTTGTCGTTGCCCGCGCCGCCGCGGATCAGGTCGTCGCCGCCCCCGCCCGAGGCGCGGTCGCGGCCCTGGTTTCCGAACAGGCAGTCGTCGCCGGCGCGGCCCTTGAGCTTGTCGGCCCCGCGCCGGCCGCGGATCACGTCGTCGCCGGCGGTGCCGCGCAGCTTGTCGTTCTTGCGGCTCCCGGTCTTCGGCGAAGCCGCGCAGGCGCCGCCGGGCCGGTAATCGATCGCGAGTTGATAGCCGGGCGGCAGGACCTTGGGCGCCGGGGACTGGACGGGCCCGGTTCCCGGCTGCTCGAGCACCGGCAGGCGCAGCTCGAGGTCGGAGACGGTTACGGGCGCCTGGCCGTTGGACTCGCGGCTGTAGGGCTCGTCGGAGGGCAGCAGCTGCAGCTTTGGCGCGTGTCCCTTGGCGAAGCGCCAGCCGTTGGCGTGCAGCTGGAACACCTGCCGGGTCTCGGTCGTCGGCCGGTAGAGCCCACGTGCGACGAGGGTCTGCTCGCCGTCGGGCGCCACGTCGACCAGCCGCGCCGCCACCTGTGAGGTCGGCGAGGCGGCGACGATCTCGGCGATCACCGTCGGCGACCCCATCAGGGTGTATCCGCCCGCCGGAGCGGGGTCGAGCCGGTAGGTGGCCGCGCCGGGCGAATCGGAGGTCGCCTCGGCCACCGTGGCGCAGGCGCCGCCGCCGGCGATCGGGTCGTAGGCCTGGCCGGCGCCGTCGCCGGGCCCAGGCTGGATCGTCTGGGCGGGGGCCGAGGACAGGCGGACTTCGCCGGGCGCCAGGGCGGCCCAGGTCGGCGCCCGGAACGGCGTATCGGTGGCCAGAGCGTCGAAGTCGCCGGTCGCTCCGCCGGAGGGCGCGGCATCGGGACAGGTCGTGGTCAGGGTCTGGACGCCCTGGAACGGCTGGGAGCCCCTGTGCTTGACGTAGTGGTCGAACCAGGCATGGGTCTGCGAGCTGCGGAAATCGGTGTCGACGTCCTTGTTCTGGCCACGCTGGTGGCCGTGGTCGCTGAAGATCAGCGCGATCGCCGTCCCCGGGTGGTGGGTGCGGGTGCGGTTGTAGAAGCGGATCGCCTCGTCGGGCGGGAACAGGTCGTCGGTCCAGCCGTTGGTGATCAACATCGGCGCGGGCGCGACCGAGTCGTCGATGTAGTACGAGGAATGATGGGCGGTCAGCTCGGCGACGATGTCCTGTGAGAGCGGGTTCTCGTCGTAGGGCTCGCCGGCGTTGATCGCCGCGTACCACTGGATCAGGTCGGCGTCCGGATCGCTGCCGGCCGGCGCGTAGTTGCTGCTCGCGAGCCCGAGGCCGAAGAGGCCCGCGACGAACGACCGCTTGAGGACGCCGATGCGGCGGTCGCCGTTGGGCCCGAGGTAGGGCGCGTCGGCGACGTAGTCGAGCGTCGAGCCGTTGGGCTGCAGCGAGGCGGGGAGGTCGGTCCACGGGATGTTGGGCTGGACGGCGGCGATCTGCATGGCCTTGCCGCCGGCGCTCGTCCACGGGACGAGGGTCCCGTCGGGCAGCATCTGGCGATTCTTGAGTGCGCCGAGCGCCATCGAGGTCCCGCCGCCGTATGAGCCGCCGGTGGAGGCGATCGCCCGCGGGTCGATCAGGCCTGATCCGGCGTCGGCGAGGGCCTCGAAGACCTCCTGGGCGTCGCGGACCTCGTACCGCGTGTCCATCAGGTGGTTGTAGCCATCGGCGCACACCGGCTGCAGGCGCTTCGGGTCCGTGCCGCCGCACGAGTTGCCCCAACCGCGGTCGCTCATGCTGAAGACGGCGTAGCCGTCGTCGAGCCACTCCTGCATCCCGTCGCCGGTCAGCGAGATCTTCGACCCGCCCCAGCCGTGGAAGACGCCGACGATCGGGAAGTTGGCGTCGGGGCCCGACGCGGGGGCGGGCGGGAAGCCGACGTTGATGTCGATCGGGGCGCCGTCGAAGGTGGTGAAGATCCCGGAGCAGTGGCGCTCGCCGGCGTCCGGGCCGGTCTGCTCGGCGCAGGCGATCTGGGCGCCGGCACCGTCGGGGATGCTCGGGATCGCGGCCTGCGCGGACGGGACCAGCGCGAGCGCGCCGAGGATCGCGGCCACGGCCACGAGCGCGCGCGTTGGTTGGCTTGCCCTCACGTCTCCCCCGTCCTCTCCCAGGTCCGAGCTCGCAGGGTAGACGCGGTGGTGTCGCGATGCGCCGATTCCCGGGACCGTCAGGCGAACAGAGCGCGCGCCTCGTCGGCGACCAGCTGCGGTCGCTCGTCGGCGATGAAGTGGCCGCAGTCCGCGACCAGCTCCACGGACATCTCGTCGGCGTGCGCCTCCCAGCCGGCGATCATCGCCGGGCTGACCACGGGATCGTCCGCGCCGGCCACCAGGCGGGTGGGGACGGTCAGCCGCGACGACATGTAGCGGCCGCGGGCCACCGGCAGCGACTCGTGCAGGACGAAGACGCGATAGACCTGCACGCACGCGCGGGCACGCGCCGGCTCGGCGAGGTTGTCGGCGAACGACGCGATCGTCGTCCGGTCGAAGGCGTTGCCGTCGGTGACGCCGCTGCGCAGCGCGGCGCGGACGAAGAGGCCGCTGCGGTGGAGCGCGTAGCCGAGTCCCGGGGTGATGATCGGCACCTGGTACCAGAAGCGCGGCAGGTCGCGCCAGCCGCTGCCGACCGTCTGCCAGGGGTGAGGGATGCCGAGGGCGAGGAAGCGGTCGAAGCGCTCCGGCGCGCGCAGGCAGAGCAGGAAGCCGATCCAGCCGCCCCAGTCGTGGCCGACCAGCTTGACGCGGTCGATGCCGAGCGCGTCGAGGACGGCGAGGACGTCGGTCGCGAGCTGCTCCTTCTCATAGCCCCAGGGCGGGGCATCCGACCACCCGAACCCGCGCAGGTCGAGCGCCAGGACGCGGTGGCGGTCGGCGAGCGCCGGGATCAGGTGGCGCCACTCGTACCAGTGCTGCGGCCAGCCGTGGAGGAGCAGGACCGGGTCGCCGTCGTCGGCGCCGGCCTCGGCGACGTGATGGACGATCCCGTTGGCGCCGATGAAGCGGTGACGGACGCCGTCGACGTGTGGCATGTCGGACATCTCGCGACCGTATCGAAGCGCGGCGAGCGTCAAGGCGCCGGCGATCGCCGCGCTCAGAAGGGCCAGATCAAAGCGCCGCGGTCATCGAACGTGGCGCCCGGGAGCCACGCGATCTCCCAGGCGTTGCCCTCGGGGTCGGCGAAGTAGGCGGAGCAGCCGCCCCAGTCGCGGTCGACGGGCTCAGCGAGCACGGTGGCGCCGGCATCGCGTGCGGCGGCGAGGGCGGTGTCGACCTGGTCGCGCTCGTCGACGTTGATGGAGAGTGAGAAGCCCTTGAACGGCACCGGGTCAGGGACCGGGAGGCCGCCGGCCTCGGCGGCCAGGTGGTCGACGTCGAAGATGCAGAAGACGGCGCCGCCGAGCGGGAAGGCGGCGAAGTCGTCGGACTTCGTCGTGGTGGTCCAGCCGAGGCCCTCGTAGAAGGCGCGGAGGGTGGGGATGTCGCGGGCGCCGAGAGTGGCGACGGAGAGGCGGGGCGGGACGGTCATGCGCGGCGCTCCTTGGCTTCGGTGATCGGGACGACCTCGGCCGGCTCGGGGGTCGGGAGGTCGAGCTGGTCGTGCGGCGGCGAGAGCCGAGCGTACGGCTTGCCGCGCCTGGTGATCAGGAAGCTCTCGCCGGCGGCGGCGCGTTCCATGTACCAGCCGAACTTCTGGCGGTACTCATAGGCGCCGAGCGTCGTTTGCGAAGTGGAGCTAGTCGGGCTCGAACCGACGACCTCTTGCATGCCATGCAAGCGCTCTCCCAGCTGAGCTATAGCCCCAGGGAGCTCGTAATCGGCCGCCCAGTTTAGACAAGCGCGCTGCCCGTTCTTCGTTGGATTTATCCGGAGCGTGATCTGTCGAGAGGTCCCGATTACATCCATCGGGACCAGGTAGCACCGGTCGACCTCGGGGCAGTAGGCGGCAATCGCGTCAATCTCGTCGGCGGTGTAGGGCTTTCGGATGAATCCATCTCGACCGCGCCGTGTTGATTGGTTTCGGACACAGATGACGTCGCGATACAGCGAAGCGGATTTGCACTGGATACGAAGGAACCGACCTCCGATCTCGAGCACAAGGTCATATCGGGCATGTTCCCCGACAGGCTGCAGTACGTCGACCCCGGCACCCACGAACTCCGCGGCGATCTTCAGCTCGGCGACGTTGCCCTTCAGGTTCGGGTCGTGATCGGACACGAACGTATGTTCGCACCCGGCGCGGACGGAAAGGCTGGTCAGCCGCCGAGCTGCTGCTCGCAGTAGGCGTCTCGCTGGGCGCGGTAGCCCGGGCTTGGCGCCGCGGCGATCCCTCGCGCCCACTCCGCCGCGTAGGACTTGATGTCAGCGGCGACCTCGGCCCGCTCGGCGTCGTCCTTCGCGTTGACGAGGCGCTCGGCGTTGCGCCAGACCCGCTCGCGCCACTCGCGCACCATCTCCAGCCCGGCGACGTCGTCGACCGGGACACCGGGCGGGTTGGTCACCCCGAGGCTCGAGTCGTAGCGGTCGCGGACCGCGGCGACCACGTCCTCGTACGCCGCCGCGAGCACGTCGTTGGTCAGGTCGTGGTCGGGCTTGCGCGCCTCGCCCCTCCGGTCACGCAGCCCGAGCTGGGCGATCACGAACGGCATGTCGTTCTGGACGTGCGCGTTGATCCCCAGCAGCATGTCCTGCGAGCCGAGCACCTCGCCGTCGGCGGCGGTCTCGAACGCGATCCGCCACGCCGGCGGCACCTCCGCCCCCCGCTCCCACCGCTTCACGGTCCGGAAGTAGGTGTTGGCGAACAGCGCGTCCTCGCGGAAGAACCACCTCGGCCAGCGCAGCATGTGCGGATCGGCGAGCAGCCCGTCGCGCAGCGCCTCGGTCAGCACCAGATACGTCGTGGCGAACACCGCCTTGTGGTCGCAGCCCAGGCGCTCCTGCAACGCCCGCATCCGCCCGATCTGGACCCGGACGCACTTCAGCTTCGCCCGCGGGCAATGCGCGACCCGGTTCGGATGCGTCTGCGACGGGCTCGGCAGCGCCGGCAGATACTGCGTCCACGGCACCCCCGGAGCCGCCGCGGAAGCCCACGCGACGACGCCGGCGGCGAGCGCCGCCGTGACCACGAGCACCCAAAAGCAGCGTCCCCGGCCCATGCGGCGATCGTAGCCCGCCGCGCCCGGCCGAGCGCCGGTTACTCACCCGACGCCTCAGAGGCAAGCCGGGCAAGGAAGCAGCGAGCGACGTGTGCTCCGCACACGAGCGACCGATGACGCCGCCCGGCGCCGCCTATGGGGCGTCGGAGTCGGTCGCGGGGTCCACGTCGAGGACGAGGCGGTCGAACCGCCGATCGCGCACCTGGAACTCGAACGGCGCGCGCTCCTCGAGCTCGCGCAGCAGCTCGACCGGCTCGGCGAGCCGCATCTCCAGCGTCGCCCTGCCGCTCTTGAACCGCCGCACCGAGATCTCCGAAGTCGCGTCGATCGCCCCGGCGGCGTCCTCGAACCCGACCAGCTGCGAGAAATCCTCCAGCGGCCCGACCTCGACCTCGACCAGCCCCTCGAAGATCTCATCGGCCGCATCGCGCACCCGCCCGTTCGACCTCGCCTCGGCCACCGTCGCGGTCTCCTTCAGCCCCATGCGGTCGATCGCGGCCCGGATCGCATCCAGCAACCGGCCGCGGTCGACGGCCGGCGACTGCGACACCGCCGACAGCCGCGCCGACAGCTCCGAGGCCTCGCGCAGCGCCTGCAATCTGATCCGTGTGGCCTGGCCGCGCGCCTGAGCGCCCATCGCCTCGATCCGGTCGACCTCGCGCTTCGCCCAGGTCAGCTCCGCTCGCATCGACTCCAGCTCGCGGTCGCGCCGCACCACCCGGTCGCTGAGCAGATCGCAGACGAGCTCCAGCTCGGCGATCCGTTCCCGGCGCCGCTCCAGCTCGCCGGCGTGCCAGGCGAGCGACTTCGCCCCCTCGGCGACCGCCGCGTCACGCGCCGCGAGCGCCGTCTCCACATCCTTCTTGCGGTAGCCGAACAGCGACCTCTTGAACGCCTTCACCGCTCGGGAAGCTAGGCGCGGCGTCGGACGGACCGGCGGACCGTCAGTCGGCGGCGGCCTCGAGCTCGAGCTCGAGCCGGTCGCCCTCGCCCCAGAGGCGCTCGAGCCGGTAGCGATCGCGCATCTCGGGCACCTGCACGTGGAGCACGCAGTCGAGGTAGTCGAGCAGCACCCAGCGCGCCTCGGCCTCGCCCTCGGCCCGGGCCGGCAGCAGGTCGTCGTCACGCTTCAGCATCAGCCGGACCTCGTCGACGATCGCCTTCGCCTGGCGCTCGTTGCGCGCCGTCGCGATCACCAGGTAGTCGGTGTAGGACACCAGCTCGCGCACGTCGATCGCGACGATCTGCTCGCCCTGCTTCGCGTCGACGATCGTCGCGATCCGCCGCGTCAGCTCCGCCGACGCGCCCGGCGTCTCGGCCCGGCGCTCGGCGACCGCCGCCTCGCGGCCCGCGTTCTCGGCCGCCGCGGTCATCTCAGGCACCTCAACAGCCGCCGCATCACGCCCGCACCGCCTCCCGATAGAGGTCCATCGCCTCGATCAGCTCGAGCACCGGATCCGGGACCAGATACCGCACCGGCCGACCCTGCGCGACCCGGCGCCTGATCTCGGTCGACGACACGTCGATCTCCGGCATCCGGATCCATTCCGCCCGATCCTCCGCGCCGAGCCGCTGGAGTGCGGCCTCGGCCTCGTCCGTCGCCGTCCCCGGACGCGCCGCAATCCCCAGCCGCGCCAGCTCCAGCACCCGCTCCGGGTGCTTCCACGACTCCAGGTTCGCGGCGACGTCGGCTCCCATCAAGAGGTGGATCTGCCTGCCGGGCCGCTGCTCGCTCAACTGCTCCAGCGTACGGTAGGTGTAGGACAGGCCTGGGTCGCGAACCTCGAGCTCGGAGACGTCGAGCAGCCGGTCGCCGGCGGCCGCCAGGGTCGTCAGCTCCAGGCGCAGGCCCGCGCCCGGCTCCGGGTCGATCGCCTTGTGCGGCGCCCTGCCGGTCGGCATCAGCACGACCCGGTCGAGGTCGAGCTGGAAGCCCGCCTCGTGGGCCAGCACCAGGTGCCCGATGTGCGGAGGGTTGAAGGCCCCGCCGAGCACCGCATAGGACCGACCCGCGACGTCTACCCCCGGACCTGGCCGTCGCCGTGGACGATGTACTTGGTCGTCGTCAGCTCGCGGAGCCCGATCGGTCCGCGGGCGTGCAGCTTCTGGGTCGAATTGCCGATCTCGGCTCCCATCCCGAACACGTACCCGTCGGTGAAGCGGGTCGACGCGTTGACGTAGACCACGGCGGCGTCGACGTCGGCGGTGAACCGGCCCGCCGCCTCGTCGGACTCCGTCACGATCGCCTCCGAGTGACCGGTGCCGTGCCGGTTGATGTGGTCAATCGCCCCCTCGAGCGAATCCACGACCCCGACGGTCATCTTCATCCCGAGGTACTCGGTGTCCCAGTCGGCGTCGGTCGCGTCGCCCACCGTCGTGCCGCCGGCCGCCGCCCGGACGCGCTCGTCGCCGACGAGCTCGACTCCCGCCGCGGTCAGGTCCGCGAGCACACCGGGCAGGAACTCACCCACGACGTCCGCGTGCACCAGCAGGGTCTCCGCCGCGTTGCAGACGCCGGGCCGGTCGACCTTGGCGTTGAACGCGATCCGCCGCGCCATCTCCAGGTCAGCATCGGCGTTCACGTACACGTGGCAGTTGCCGGCCGCCGCGTACATGACCGGGATCGTCGCGACCGCCTTCAGCGCATCCTTGAGCCCGCCGCCCCCGCGCGGGATCACCAGATCGACGAGCCCCTCCGCCGTCGCGAGCTCCTGAAGCTCGTCACGGTCGCTACCGAGCAGCTCGACCGCGGCCTCGGGCAACCCAGCGTCGACCACGGCCTCGCGGACCAGCGCGGCCAGCGCGGCGTTCGAGCGCTGCGCGTAGCTCGAGCCCCGCAGCAAAATCGCGTTACCGCTCTTCAGGCACAGCGCGGCGCAGTCGACGGTGACGTTGGGCCGCGCCTCGTAGATCACGGCGACGACGCCCAGCGGGACCCGCACCTTCCGCAGGTCCAAGCCACTGGCCAGAGTCTGCCGGTCCAGCTCCTCGCCGACCGGGTCGGCAAGCGCGACAATCGCGCGCACGCCCTCGGCCATCGCGGCAATCCGCTCGTCCGTCAGCGTCAGCCGGTCGCGCAGCGCCGGCGTCAGCGCGGCGGCGCGCTCGTCGGCGAGGTCGGCGGCGTTGGCCTCCAGCACCTCGGCGGCGCGCTCGGAGAGCAGCTCCGCGACCCGCTCGAGCGCGCGGTCCTTGGTCGCCGTGTCGGCGCTCGCCAGGACCTGCGCGGCCCTCCGCGCCCCTTCGCAGGCCTCGGTGACGCTGAGGGTCGCGATTGCCATGCGCAAAGGGTACCGGCGGGTATCTCGGCGTTGGTCGGGCACAGCGCGTTGGCGAATCGATCGGTTTCGCGACCAACTGCTGGATGTCAGACCGATTGATTCAGCCCCGACTTCCTCAGTGCCCAGTCTCTGCGACGCCGCGCGGCTACCCCGAGCGCGCGACCAGCCGGGCCGCCTTCGCGGTCAGGTACGGCCCGTAGAGGAAACCCCTGCGCGCCCCGTAGCCGAAGCTGGTCACCGAGACGAGCCGGCCGAGGTCGTCGACCCAGCCGCCGCCGCTCGCGCCCGCCTTCATGTCGCAGCCCATCCCGATCGGCGGCGGCCCGCCGGGGATCGGCCGCGGATCGTCGCCCGCGTACGGCCCGCGACAGGTCCACATCCGCTGCGCGCGGGCGAGGTTCGCCGGATAGCCGTAGGCGTTGTAGGTCTGCGCGCGCGGCGTATCGGTCGCCAGCGGCCGGCCGCCGACGACGTCCTCGATCAGCGCCCCCTTGTGCGGTCGCGTGGTCAGCGTCGCGTAGTCGAAGTCGTAGTTCTCCTTCTTGATCCAGTCCCTGGTCGTGCGTGCAACGCTCACCGTCCAGCGCCCGAACGGCCGCGCGCCGTCCTCGTAGGAGGGGATGAAGACCAGCCGCCGCCCCGCGGTCCGCGTCGGCGGGTCGTAGACGCAGTGGCCGGCGGTCATCAACACCGTTCGCGCGGGGCTGTCGACCACCGTCGCCGAGCACTCGTAGAGGCCGAACCCGGGCAGGAGGCCGAACACCTTCCCGTTCGTCGGCAACGGGGGCACGGTCGGATCCGGAACCGCGAAGCTCTCGAAGGCCGGCGGCTGCGGGGCCCGTTTCAGGCTCGCCCCGGAGCCCGCGCGAACGACGGCGAGCGGCCGCGCCCGCGCGATCCGCTCGGCGGTCCAGTAGCGAGCGGTCGCGGCTCCGGAGCCGGCCGACCTCGCGACCACCCTGGCGCTCGCGCCCGGAGCCGCGGCCGCGGAGCTGACGATCAGAGCGCCGAGGGCGAGGCTGACCGCGCGCGTGCGGCGCGGCCTCACGCGAGTACGAACCGATCCCGGTGAACGGCCTCCTCGGAGGCGTTCGGCAGCAGCTCGAGCACCTGGGCCGACTTCAATCCCTTGATCCTGACCAGCTCGGCGGAAGAGTAGTTGACGATCCCCTTGCCGACCGGAGTCCCGCCGCAGACGACGTCGACCGCGTCGCCGGCGGCGAACTCGCCCTCGATCCCGACGATCCCGACCGGCAGCAGGCTCGAGCCGCTCTCGCGCAGGACCCGCGCCGCTCCCTCGTCGACGACGACCCGGCCGCGGGCGGGCTTCGCGTGGCGGAGCCAGAGCTTGAACGACGGGGTGCGCTCCGGGTGGGCGACGAACCGCGTGCCGACGTCGTCGCCCCGGGCCGCCGCGAGCAGGGACCGCGGCGCCGTCCCGTCGCAGATCGCCGCCGCGATCCCGGCCGCGCTCGCCATCCCCGCGGCCGAGACCTTGCTCCGCATGCCGCCGGATCCGTAGAGCGTGGCGCGATCGCCGATCTCGTAGCGGCCGAGCTCGGCGAAGTCGTCGACGACCGGCACCCGGCGCGCCTCGGGATCGTGGCTCGGGTCGGCGGTATGCAGGCCGTCGGTGTCGGTGAGCAGGACGAGCAGGCGGGCGCCGAGCAGAAGCGCGAGCTGGGCGGAGAGGAAGTCGTTGTCGCCGAAGGTGATCTCGTCGGTGGCCGTGGTGTCGTTCTCGTTGACGACCGGGACGGCGCGCCACTCCAGCAGCTTCCGCAACGACTGGCGGGCGTTGAGGTAGTGCATCCGCACCGACAGGTCGTGAGAGGTCAGCAGCACCTGCGCCGCGTGCACGCCCCGCTCCGCGAGCCGCGACTCGTAGGCGCGAAACAGCGTCCCCTGGCCGACCGCCGAGGCCGCCTGCAGCTCGTCGACCGTACGGGGGCGCTGCTCGAGCTCCATCAGCCGCCAGCCGAGCGCGATCGCCCCCGAGGTCACCATCGCCACGTCCTCGCCCGCGTGATGGAGGTCGGCGACCTGCCCACAAACGCTGTCGAGCACGCCGGCGCGCACCTCGCCGCGCTCGTCGGCGACGATCGAGGACCCGAGCTTCACGACCACGGTCATGGCGCAATGGTAGGCGGGACCCCGACGGTCCCCACGAGGCGGCGCTAGCGTCGAACCCGAGCCGAGGGCGCGCCGTTGTAGTCGCCGTAGGCGTCGGTGACGCCGCCGACGGCGACCCTCGCCGCCTGTCCGCGAGCCAGGTGACGCGAGGTCACCCAGCGATCCCCGGCCCGGTGGGCGCCGGCGCGGGCGATCACCTGCCCGGAGGCGGCGTCGCGGATCGTGACGACGGCCCTGGTCGCGTTGCCGGCATCGAGCCAAGGCCGGAAGCTGCAGGTGAAGCAGAACCACTCGAGCCGGCGCGCGTCGCCGGGGGCGGCGGGGTCGCGATAGGCGGTGCGGCGATCCTCGATGAACCGGGCCGGCGAGTCGTAGGAGTCCGGGTAGTCGATCGGCCCGATCTCGGCCTCGAGCGGCGGGCCGCCGCCGCTGACCGAGTGAGTCGAGCGCGGCCCGACCCTGAAGCTCACCGTCCGGTCCGGCTCCAGCCGGACGTCCTCGACCGTGATCCCGCTCCACGGCCGGACCTCGAACTCGTCCGAGACCAGGTCATAGGCAGCCGCCGCGCCGCCGGAGCGGTGCATCCCGTGGACGACGAAGCGGTAGGTCCCGGCCGGCGTCGCGCGCGACCCGGAGCCGGTGTCGAAGGGCGCGACGAAGGCCTCGAAGTGCGCCGTCCACGGCCAGGCCTGGCCGCCGGTCAGGTAGCTCGCGACCTCCTCCCCCCGCGGGAACTCGAGCGTCACCGGGATCTCGCCCGACTGATCGGCGTAGGTCCCCCAGCGCCCGGCTCGATCTCGCGCTCGACCGTGACCACCGGGTTGTCGGTGAAGTTCGAGCCCCCGTTCCAGGTGAAGAGGGCGGCGCCGAAGCGCTCGACGTCCGCCGGCTGGCTCACCGGCGCGACCGGCGCCTCGTCGGGCAGCGCCGCCTCGTAGGCGTCGATCGCCGCCTGGCCGGCGGTCCCCAGCGCCTCGGCGCGGGCGTCGTTGACGGCGAGGTCGGCGGCGGTCTTGGGTGCCAGCAGCGCCTCCGTCGCCATGTCGGGCGGCAGGGCCACCCCCGGGTTGCGCAGCTGGCGGCCGATGTAGACGAGCCGCGTCGCCATGTAGTCGCTCGAGTGCGGCCCCCAGCCGGTGAGCGCCTTGCGGTAGTGGTCGCCGCGCTGGTACTCGCGGTAGGTGGCGATGTAGCCGTTGTAGTCGTTGGCCATGGAGATCGGGATCGTCAGGCCGTAGCCGAGCGCCGCCGAGGTCGCGTCGTCGTCGTGGGTGTAGTTGCCCTTGATCTGACGTGGGTCGACCGGCTCGGACTCCGCCGTGAGCACGTTCTCGATGTTGTTCCAGCCGTTGGCGGGGTTGTTGACCTGCGCCCGCATCCGCTGGTAGTGCAGGTCGCTGATCGTCAGCGTCTGCGAGCCGTCCTGGGGGTTCGGGCACGACCAGGTCCCCGTGCCGCTGCCGTCGGCGGCGTAGGTCCCGTCGCCGTTGGCGGTGCACTGGTCTCCCCAATCGTAGCCGAGGTGCTCGTTGTCGAGGATCCTGTCGGTACGGGTCTTGATGTTCGTGCTCTGGTCGTACCACTGCTCGCAGGAGCAGATCGGCAGGTAGAGGTCGCCGAGGCGGATCCCCTGGAGGTGGACGTCGATGTCCTCCTCGAGGCCGGTGTAGGCCGGGGCCCCGTAGTTCTCGGGCACCGGGATCCCGAGCGCCTGGAAGTCGTCCGTGCTGAGCCCGGGGTCGATCGCCGGCAGCTCGGGGACGGGCGGCTCCGGCAACCCGAGCAGGTCGGAGAGTGAGCCCAGGCCCTGGAGCACCCCCTGGCAGTCGGGCAGGCCGACGATCGGGATCAGCGGGTCGCCGGCGAGCCCGCTGTCGGCGCGGCAGTTGGAGACACCCGGGTAGGGATGGGAGAGCGGGCCCGGGTACCAGCGGTCGGTCATCTGCACCGGGAAGTCGGTGGAGAAGGGGACATAGCGGTCGCGGTCGGGCGGGGCGTCGGTGCCGATCCCCTGCCAGACGCCGAGCAGCGAGTCGGCCAGCAGGTGGGCCCCGTACTCGGCCTGGGCGTAGTCCTTGTGCGGGAACTCGAGCCGCTCGTGGATCGAGTGGTAGGTCGAGCGCTCCGGCTCGGCGGTGCCCACCGCCCCCTGGGTCCAGACGGTCACCGCGCCGGTCTCGCGGTCGAGCATCCGCTCCGCCGGGCCGATGTAGTCGGCGGCGATCAGGTCGTTGCCCTCCAGGAACTCCGGATGGCCGCTCCAGTTGACGAGGTTGGCCACCGGCTTCGGGTGATCCGGGTCGGAGACGTCATCGAAGCGGACGATGCTGAGATCGTGGTCGGTGTCGGAGAACGGATAGCCGGCCGGGGTGCCGTCGTCGCCGACCGCCGGGCCGTAGGAGTGGCGGTGGGTCTTGTCGAACTGCCCGACCGCGGCGCCGACCCGGACCGGGACGAGCTCGTCGCAGGCGGCCTCGACGGCCTCGAAGATCTGGCGCGAGAGGTAGTTGTAGAAGCGAACGTCGAAGACGTCCTGGAACGCCCACACCCCCCACGACGTGGACGAGTACATCGGCGAGGAGTGGTTGTGGGTGGCGGTCATCGTCAGCGTGCTCCGCGTGATCCCGCAATCCCCCTCGGTCTCGAGCAGCTGCGCGGCGCGGCGGTAGAGGAGGTCCTGGGGGACGTACTGGTCGGTCTTCGCGATCGCGATCCGGTTGCCGCCCGGCCCCTCGATGACCAGCGCCCGGACCTCGAGCCGCGACTGGATCCCGTACGAGGTCGCCCGCCGGGTCGCATGGGTGGTCGGGTCGTAGGTCCCGTCGGCGGGATCGACCCCGAAGGTCCCGTCGGACGCGTACTGCCCGGCCGACGCGCCGACGTGCCAGCTCGCGTCGGCGACCGCGGCGCCGGCCTTGACCTCGGCGCTCGCCGGCGCGGCCGCGACCGTGCAGACGCACACCAACCCCAGCACTCCCCAGAAACCCCTCACTTGGCTGCTCAGCGTAACCGGCGCTCCGCGAGCCTGCGCCGGTTCGGCCCAGGCGCGACTTTGACTCTGCCCCCCCCGGGGGGTACGGTCGGAGACACGGCAAGGGGGCGGGCGACGGATGAGATGCGAACAGAACCGCCGGCCAGGAGGCTGAGGAGAACACTGCTCATCGGGGGCATGGCGCTGCTCGTCGTGCCGGCGGCGGCGCACGCGCAGGTCGGCTTTCAGGAGACGGGCGTGCAAGGCGTCACCGGCGGGTCGATCGCGGTCGACGACTTCAACGCCGACTCCGACCCCGATCTCGCGGTCGCAACCGTAGACCTCGAAGCCGAGACCGGCTCGGTATCGGTGATCCTCGGGGGCATCGACGGGGGCTTCGGCGCCCCGGCCTCACACGCCGTGAGTGGCCTTCCCGAATCGGTCGCGGTCGGCGACTTCAACGGCGACTCCGACCCCGATCTCGCGGTCGCTCAGACGGAACCCGACGATCCTGGGACGGTCGCGGTACTGCTCGGGGGCGCAGGCGGGAGCTTCGGTCCGCCCACCGACTTCACCGTCGGTCTGCGTCCGTCCTCGGTCGGCGTCGGCGACTTCAATGCGGATTCGGACCCCGACCTCGCCGTAGTCAAATGGGATGCCGAGAATCCCGCGAACCTCGGCGCGGTCTCCGTACTGCTCGGGGGCGCAGGCGGGAGCTTCGGTCCGCCCAGCGACTTCACCGTCGGTCTGCGCCCGTCCTCGGTCGGCGTCGGCGACTTCAATGCGGATTCGGACCCCGACCTCGCCGTCGTCAACCGCGGCTCGGCCACCGTTTCGGTGCTACTGGGGGGCGCGGCCGGGAGCTTCGGCGCACCCACCGACTTCGCCGTCGGCGATGTTCCGGACGAGGTAGCCGTCGGTGACTTCAACGCCGACTCGGACCCGGACCTGGCGGTCGGGAAAGGCGCCGCCGGCGACGTTTCTGTGCTGCTGGGAGGCGCCGGCGGGAGCTTCGGTCCGGCGACCGACTTCCCGGCGGCCGACATCGGTGGCGGGGAGGTCGCGGTCGGCGACTTCAACGCCGATTCGGATCCCGACCTCGCGGCCGGCACCAGCAGCGTCTCGGTGCTGCCGGGTGGTGCGGGCGGGAGCTTCGGTCCGGCAACCGAATTTGCGGCCAGCCCGAGGTCGACTCTCGCGGTCGCGGTCGGCGACTTCAACGCCGATTCGGATCCCGACCTAGCGGTCGCTCGCCGCCAGGGCGGATCGATCCTGCTCAACTCCACGTTTGGCCCCGAGGCGCCAACGATCACCGACACGGATCCCGACTCCGCCGCCAGCGACAACGCCCCCGAGGTCAAGGGGACAGCCGCGGCGAACACGACCGTGCGGCTCTACACGACCCCCGACTGCTCCGGCACCCCCGCCGCGACCGGCTCCGCGGCCGCCTTCGCATCGCCGGGCCTCACCGTCTCGGTCCCGGACGACTCGACGACGACGTTGAGAGCAACAACCGACGACCGCGGCGTGATCTCCGGATGCTCGACGGACTCGATCACCTACACCGAGGTCTCGAGCCCGCCCTCCGCCTCCTTGAGCGCCGCACCGAACCTCGCCCTGACCGGCGACACGGTGAACTTCGACGCCTCGGGAACCGGAGGCCTGGCGAAGACGCGGTACGAGTGGGACCTCGATGGGGACGGCACGTTCGAGGTCGACACGGGTTCAACCCCGAGGACCTCCCGCATGTACCTCGAGCCGGGCCAGGTCGAGGCCGGCGTTCGGGTCACGAACGCGATCGGGTTGAGCGACATCACCACCGTGCCCGTGGTCGCAAAGCTGCGCCCGCCGCCCGGGGGGGTCGGCGTGACGATCAATCACGGGGCCGAGTTCACGAACGATCCGAACGTGACCCTGTCGCCGGTCTGGCCGGCGTACACGACGACGTTGCGGGTCGCCGGTGACGGTGGGTTCCAGGACTCGGCGGGCTTCGAAGTCGGCGAGGAGATCCCATGGACCCTTCCGTCATCGAGCCCTGACCAGACGGTCTATGTCCGGTTCGACGGCAATGCCCCGAACTACACCGATGACATCGTCCTCGACCAGAAGGCACCCACCGTCGAGCGAGCCCGAATCGTCGAGGGCGGCAAGGAAGCCAGTGCGAACCGCCGTTCGACTCATCGCGGCAAGCGGACATACCGGCTGCGGGTCCGGGCCGACGACGACGTCTCGGGCGTGAGCGAGATCCAGGTCACGAGCTTCAAGCGCCACCCCGGGGATTGGCGCAGCTTCGACTCGACGCCGAAGTTCCGGAGCAACGGCCACAAGGTCTTCGTCCGCGTTCGCGACCGCGCCGGCAACGAGTCGGACTGGCGCCGGGCGCGTTAGCCCGGATCCAGCTCGAACTCCTCCTCGCCGATCCTGACCTCGTCGCCGGGCTCGAAGCCCGCTCGTTCGAGCGCCGCGATCACACCGATCTCGCGCAGCCGCTGCTCGAGGTAGGCGAGCGCCTCGAGGTTGGAGAGGTCGTGGCGGCCGACCAGCATCTCGACCCCGCGGCCGAGGACGCGGAAGGCCTCGTCCTCGCGCACGACCTCGAAGCCGCCGTCGCCGGCCGGCGCGTAGACCATGTGCTCGACCTCGAACTCGGGCTCGCTGCCGGCCCGCGGCACGGCCTGCGCCTCAGGCGGGATCGCCTCGAACAGCGCCCGCCTCAGCTCGTCGAGGCCGGCGCCGGTCGCCGACGAGAGCGCGAGCACGCCGGTCACCCGATCGCCGAGCCGCTCGCGCCAGGCTGCGACCTCCCGCTCGGCGACCTCGTCGGGAACCAGGTCGCGCTTCGAGAGCACGACGAGCTCCCTGAGGCGCTCGAGCCCGGCGCCGTGCGCGGCGAGCTCGTTGCGCACCGTCTCGTAGGCGGCGACCGGGTCGGCCTCCCCCGTCCCGGCGTCGCCGCCGAGCGCGACCAGATGGACGAGCAGCCGGCAACGCTCGACGTGGGCGAGGAACTCGTGCCCGAGCCCGACGCCCTCGGCGGCGCCCTCGATCAATCCCGGGATGTCGGCGAGCACCAGCTGGCGCTCGCCGTCGTCGATCGTCCCGAGGACCGGCTCCAGGGTCGTGAACGGATAGTCGGCGATCTTCGGCGCCGCCCGGGTGAGCCGCGCGAGCAGCGACGACTTGCCCGCGTTCGGCAGCCCGACCAGCCCGGCGTCGGCGAGCAGCTTCAGCCGCAGCTCGATCCACCCCGACTCGCCGTCGAGCCCGCGCTCGGCGAAGCGCGGCGCCTGACGGGTCGAGGTCGCAAACCGCTTGTTGCCGTGCCCGCCGGCGCCGCCGGCGGCGACGATCGCGCGCTGCCCCGGCTCGACGAGGTCGTAGTGGCGCCCGTCGAGGCCGTCGACCTGCGTGCCGGGGGGCACCGGGACCACCACGTCCTCGCCGCGAGCGCCGTGGCGCTGGTTGCCCTCGCCGTGGCCACCGCGTCCGCCGCGCTGGTGCGGCGAGAACCGCAGCGCGGAGAGGTCGCGGCGCGAGGGGTCGCAGGCGAGCACGACGTCGCCGCCGCGCCCGCCGTCGCCGCCGTCCGGCCCGCCGCGCGGCACGTGGGCCTCGCGCCTGAACGAGATCACCCCGTTGCCCCCGGCGCCGCCCTCGACGTGGATCTTCGCCCGGTCGTGGAGCATCGAATGAACGGTAGACGTGTTAGGTGGTCCTACAACGACGACCCCCAAGGAGGGATCAATCTTGAGACACAGGATCGGGCGCTTCACCGTGCTGGCGCTCACCGCACTGATGGCCACGGCGCTGTTCGCCGCCGGCGCCGACGCTGCCAAGAAGCAGAAGGGCGTCAAGGTCAAGGTGATGACCCGCAACGTCTTCCTCGGCGCGGACCTGAGCCCCGGGCTCAACGCGCAGAGCGCGCAGGAGTTCATCGCCGCCAACGGCGCCATCCTGCGCGAGGTCGACCAGACCCAGTTCGGCGTTCGCGCCAAGGGCCTGGCGGCGGAGATCGCCTCGAAGAAGCCCGACCTGATCGGCCTCCAGGAGGTCGCGCACTGGCGGACCGGCAACACGCCCGGCGCGCAGCACCAGAGCTCAGTCGACCCGCAGTCGGCGTTCACCGCGACGACGACCAAGTACGACTTCCTCGCGATGCTCCAGACGGAGCTCCAAGCCCTCGGCCTCGACTACGAGGTGGCGGTCGTCAAGGAGGAGTTCGACTTCGAGGCGCCGACCGACTACGACAACGACCCCAACACCGGGATCCTCGGCGGGGAGATTCAGGGTCGCCTGACCATGCGCGACGTAATCCTCGTCAACGGGGACTCGAAGGTGAAGGCGAAGCTCAAGAACCCGCAGAGCGGGACGTACTCCGCCCTGTTCACGCCAACGATCGCGGGGATCCAGGTGCCGGTCCTCCGCGGGTGGACGGCCGGTGACGTCACCGTCCAGAAGGGCAAGGGCAAGGAGAAGGTCAAGAAGAAGTTCCGCTTCGTGAATTCGCACTTCGAGGCCTTCGACGACGAGACCGAGCACCCGAGCATCCGCGCCAAGCAGGCGGGGGAGCTGGTCGCCGGACCGGGCTCGAAGGCGAAGTCGATCATCCTCGGCGACTTCAACTCCGACGACGACACCGTTCAGCCCAACGACCGGCAGGCGTACGAGGCGCTGGTCGCGGGCGGGTTCAGCGAGCGGAGCACGGCGAACCCGCTGAGCTGCTGCGTCTCGAGCCTGTTCACGGCCCCGGCGACCGAGTTCGACCATCAGGTCGATCACGTGATGACCAACATGGGCAAGAAGGTGAAGCTGGTCAACTCGTCGGTCACCGGCCTCGCGCAGGTCAACGGGCTCTACGACTCCGACCACGCCGGGATCGTCAGCACGCTGAAGGTGAAGTAGCTCTCAGCCGGGGCTCGCGCCCGAGCGGAACTCCGCGAACACGTGGAGGAGCTCGGCGCGGGCCTCGGTGGAGATCGTCTCCTCGGGGATCCGTCCGAGCGCCTGCAGCGTCTTGCGCATCTGGTCGACGTAGGCCTGGCAGCCGTCGCAGAGGTCGAGATGGACCTCGAAGCGCTCCGCCTCGGCGGGCTCGAGCCGCCCCTCGAGGTAGTCGGTGACCAGCTCTACGAATTCTGAACAGCTCATCGTCTCGCCAAGTGGCGCTCCCGCGCTCATGCCGACACCTCCGTGGCCTGCTCGGCGTCGAAGTACGACTCGAGTGCGGCGCGGACCTTGGATCGCGCCCGGTGCAGGAGCACTCGCTGGTTGGTCTCGGTGAGGCCGAGAACGTTGCGCGCCTCCTCGGAGGAGTAGCCCTGGAGGTCGCGGAGCACGATCACGTCGCGCTGGCGCGGCGGCAGCTCGGTGATCGCCTGGAGCAGCAGGTCCCGGGCCTCGTCGGCCTCCAGGCGAGCGTCGGCGCCCTCCCACTCGGCGGGCGGCCGCGCCCACCAGCCGGGGCGGACACCGTCGCGGCCCTGGAAGCGGTCCGCGTCGACCGCCGGTTCGTCGCGGCCCTCCTCCGCCCGGCGCTTGAAGTACGAGAACGGCAAGGTCCGCTTCTCGCGCACGCCCCGCGTGCGCGCCGTGTTGAGCAGGATCTGGAAGATCCAGGTGCGCAGCGAGGAGCGCCCCTCGAACCGGTCGATCCCCTTGATCACGCCGATCCAGGTGTCCTGGACGACGTCCTCGGCGACTGCCCGGCTGGGGACGTGCATCAGCGCCAGCCGCAGCAGGGCCGGGCTGAGCTCATCGACGAGGGCGGCGAAGGCGGCCTCGTCACCGTCGCGCAGCGCCCGAACGAGCCCCGCGTCCTCTGCCCGCGCCCCTGACATGCACCAACCCTAACCGCGACTGTCGCCTTGAGCACCGATACGGTGCTCAACTCGCCATTCGGCGCTAGTCGGCCGGGTTGACCGAGACGACCCGGCCCTTGCGGGCGGGCGAGAACTCGACCACGCCGGCGCGGGTGGCGAAGATCGTGTGGTCGCGGCCGAGGCCGGCGCCGTCGCCGGGACGGAACCGGGTGCCGCGCTGGCGGACGAGGATCTCGCCGCCGTTCACCGTCTGGCCGGCGAAGATCTTCACCCCGAGCATCTTCGGGTTCGAGTCGCGGCCGTTGCGGCTCGAGCCGAGCCCCTTCTTGTGCGCCATCTCTAGCTGTCCTCCTTCTCGACCGGCTTCTTGGCGGGCGGCTTCTTCGCAGCGGGCTTCTTCGCAGCGGGCTTCTTGGCGGCGGCGGGCTTCTTCGCCGCAGCCGGCTTCTTCGCCGGAGCCTTCTTGGGCGCCGCGGGCTTCTTCGGCGCCGGCTTCTCCGCCTCCTCACCCGTACCTGCCTCGTCCTTGGCCTCGGTGGCGGGCTTGGCCGCCGGCTTCCGGGTCAGCATCTTGACCTCGGTCACCTCGAGCCTCGTCAGCTCCGACCGGTGGCCCTGGCGCTTGCGATAGCCCTTCTTGGCCCGGTACTTGAAGACCCGGATCTTCTCGCCGCGCTCGTGCCCGGTCACCGTCGCCTCGACCTTGACCTTTTCCAGCTTGTCGGGCTCCAGGACTACGTCGTCGCCGCGGAACATCACCGCGCGCAGGTTCACCTTCGCGCCCTCGTCGGCACGCAGGCGGTCGACGACCAGGGTCGTCCCCTTCTCGGCGCGGTACTGCTTACCGCCGCTCTCGATGATCGCGTAGGTCTCTGCCATGGTCGTTCGTCTCAGCCCTCGTCGCCCGAGCCGCTCTCGCTGCCCGCCCGGCTGCGGCGCCGGCCGCCGCGACGGCCGCGGCGTCTCGAAGAGGGAGCGGGCGATTCTAGCTTCTCGATTTTCTGCCCGTTCTCGTCCAGCAGCGACGCGGTCGCAGCCGACCGGGCGACGCTCTCGATCGCCACCATCCGCCGCTCGCCGACGTGGCCGCCGCCCCCGGCGACGCTGACGATGTAGGAGTCGACCCGGGCGATCGCGTCGTCGGCGTTGTACATGTGCGGCTCCTCGATCGTCACCAGGACCTCCTCGCCGACCCGGAAGGGAAGCGCCCGCTCCTCGATCTCGCCCCGGCTGCCGCGGTCGACGACCTCATAGGTGTCGATCGCAAGCGCCTCGCCTCCCTCGAAGTGGAAGTGCTTGCCGGTTTCCTCCTCGAGCTCGACCAGGCCGCTGCCCTCGGTGACCAGCTCGGCGGCGACGTTCGGGTTGACCCGGATCAGGAACGCCTCGGGCGCCGGCTCGTCGGCGGCGAGCAGGCGGAGCTTGCGGATCACCTCGATCGCCATCGTCTCCGCGGAGCGCACGACGCCCTCGCCGTCGCAGGTCGGGCAGCGATGGGTGAGGATCTCGCGGACCCCGTCGGTGACGTTCTGGCGTGTCATCTCGACCAGTCCCAGCGGCGAGACCTCCATCACGTACGACTTCGTCTTGTCGGCGTCGAGCGCCTTCTTCAGCGTCTTCAGGACCTGGTCGCGGTTCTTCGCCTTCGCCATGTCGATGAAGTCGATGACGATGATCCCGCCGATGTCCCGCAGCCGCATCTGGCGCACGACCTCCTCCGCCGCCTCGACATTGACCTTGGTGATCGTGTCCTCGAGCCGGCCCTTGCCGCGCCCGGTGAAGCTGCCGGTGTTGACGTCGATCACGGTCAGCGCCTCCGCGTAGTCGATCATCAGGTAGCCGCCGGAGGGCAGGTCTGCCCGCCGGGTCAGGACCTGGTCGAACGCCTCGGCCGCGCCCTCGCGCTCGAGCAGCGGCTCGGCGCCCTCGTAGAGCTCGACGAACTCGACGAGCTCCGGCGCGGTGCGCTGGAAGAAGCTGGTCACGCGGTGGTGCTGCTTCGGGTCGTCGATCACGGCGCCGTCGAACTCCTTCGTCAGCACGTCGCGCAGCACCCGGATCGAGAGGTCGGCCTCCTGGAAGACGAGGTTCGGCGCCTTGACCTCCTCGGCCCTCCGCACCATCACCTCGTGCAGCTTCTTCAGATAGTCGAGGTCGCGCTCGAAGTCGCCCTTGCGGGCGCCCTGCGCCGCGGTGCGCACGATCACGCCGCCGTTCCCATCGTGGAGCTTCTGCAACAGCTTGCGCTGTCGGTCGCGCTCGGCGTCGGGCATCCGCCGCGAGGCGCCGACCCCGGCGCCGTTCGGCATGAAGACGAGGTAGCGCCCGGCGATCGAGATCTGCATCGAAAGGCGGGCGCCCTTCGACTTCAGCGGATCCTTGACCACCTGCACGAGGACCTCCTGCTTGGGCTTGATGAGCTCGTCGATCCGCCGCCCGTGGCCGTGGCCGCGCCGAGGCGCCTTCTTCCCGTCGGCGGTGACGATCTCGTCGACGTGCAGGAAGCCGTTTCGCTCCAGGCCGATATCGACGAAGGCGGCCTCCATCCCCGGGAGGACGTTGTCGACCACCCCCTTGTAGATGTTGCCGACGATCGAGCGCGAGCTGCGTCGCTCGACGTACAGCTCGCCCACTTTCATGCCGGCGTTCTTGTTCTTCGAGCCGTCGCGCCCTTGCTGGCGCGCCGACCCCTTGCCTTCGAGTACCGCAACGCGGGTTTCACCCGCGTCCACGGAAACGAGAATTCGCTTCTTCAGTTCAAATCACCTCAAAACGGAGTTGAGCCCCGCTTCGAGGTGGTGAGCTGCGCCTGGACGTAGATGCTCTGCAGCAGTCCGAGCGCCAAGAAGGTGACGATCACGGACGAGCCGCCTGAGCTCATCAGCGGCAAGGGGATGCCGGTGATCGGCATGATTCCCAGATTCATGCCGACGTTGACGAAGACCTGGAACATCAGCATCGCGGCGATTCCGCCGGCGATCATGCTGCCGTAGAGGTTCTTCGAGACAGTCATTACGCGCAGCGCCCGCCATATCAGCAGGGCGTATAGAGAAAGTAGGAACGCGGCTCCGACGAAGCCGAAGCGTTCGCCGACGACGGCGAAGATGAAGTCTGTGTGGCGCTCCGGAAGGAAGCCGTTTTGTGTCTGGGTTGCGTCATCGCCGCGTCCTGTCTTGCCCCCCGAGCCTACGGCGATCAGAGCTTGATTGATCTGATAGCTGGAGTCCCTGGGGTCGTCGCTGGGGTGCAGGAACGCGGTCAGGCGGTCCTGCTGGTAGTCAGCCAGGATAGGGGTACCGAGGGCGGGAGCGATCACGAGCACGATTGCGACCATCGCCGCCGCCCCGCCGAGCATCGCGGCGAAGTGGGTCCAGCGGACCCCGGCGACGAACAGGACGGCGAGCGTGATCACCGCGTAGACGAGCGCCGTGCCCAGGTCCGGCTGGAGGAAGACGAGCGCCGCCGGAAACAGGCCGAGGGCCAGGATCCGCACTGTCCGCTGGGCGTCGGAGCGCCGCCGCGAGCGGTCGATCACGAAGGCGGCGAGGGTGACGATGAGCAGCACCTTGCCGAGCTCGGAAGGCTGGAAGGTGAAGAACGGCAGCTCGATCCAGCGGCGCGAGCCGCGGGTCGCCTCGCCGAGCAGCAGGACGAGCACGATCATCCCGATCATTGCCGTATAGATCCCGACCCGGAGCTCGCGGAAGCGCGAGTAGTCGACCCGCGCCACCGCGAGCATCAGCGCGATCCCGACGACCGCGTAGATCGATTGGCGGACGACGTAGTAGTAGGGGTTGCCGGGAACATCCTCTGTGGTCGCGACGCCGAGCGTGTAGATGCTGAACGCGATCAGCGCGACCCCGGCGAACAGCAGGATCGGATCGAGCCGCCCGAAACCGCTGCGCTCGATCAGCGTCTCGCGCGAGCGCTCGAACGGGGCGGGATGGGGTCGGCGGTAGGCCTCCATCACTCGAGCGTCGCTCCCGCCGCGCTGACGTCCTCGATCTTCGACTCCTTGACGCCGAGCAACTCGTCCAGGATCTGGCGAGCCACCGGGGCCGCCGTGTCGACGCCGAAACCGCCGCGCTCGATCGTCACCGCGACCACGTACTTCGGGTCGTCGTACGGCGCCAGGGCCATGTACCAGGACTGGTCGATCCCGATCCCGGTCTCGGCCGTACCGGTCTTCCCGGCGATCTCGACCGGATAGCCGCCGAAGACGCTGTAGGAGGTGCCGCCGGGCTCCATCGCCGCGCCGCGCAGACCGTCCAGGATCGTCCGCTGCGCGGCGGGATCGATCTCCACGTGGTCGCGGACCGCCGGGTCGATCTCCTGGATCGTGCGGCCGTGCGGGTCCTCGACCCGGAGTCCGACGTGGGGCCGCACGATGTCGCCGCCGTTGGCGATCGCCGCGTAGGCGACCGCCATCTGCAGCGGATCGGCCTGCAGGTCGCCCTGGCCGACCGAGAGGTTGACGTTGTCGCCGATCGACCAGGGCCGGTCGGTGACCTCGCCCTTCTCGAGGCACACCTCCTCGCCGCAGCCCGACTCGGGGTCGGTGTTGCGCTCGTAGTTGCGGTTCCGCTCCTGCGGCGTCGGCACCTTCCCCGAGCCCTCGCCGCCGACGTCGAGGCCGGTGGGCTCCCCGAGCCCGAGCGCGCGAGCCCATTGCTGCAGCGCGCCGCCTTCGCCACTGTCGACGTTCATGCGGCCACCGAGCGTGTAGAAGAAGACGTCGGAGCTCACCTTGAGCGCGTCGCGCAGGCTGATCGCGCCGTTGATGGCGTGCCCGGCGTTCTGGAACACCTGGTCGCCGAACCGGATCTCGCCCGGGTCGTTGATGATCTCGCTGAGGCCGAGGTTCCCGGAGTCGAGCGCTGCCAGGGCGGTGATCGGCTTGAAGGTCGAGCCGGTCGGATAGAGGCCGTTGGTCGCCCGGTTGACCAGCGGGGCGCCGTTGGCGACCGAGATCAGCGAGTTGTAGGTCGACTGCGGCACCCGCGGCTTGGCGAAGATCGACGGGTCGTAGCTGGGGCTGGAGCCGATCCCGTAGAGCTGGCCGCTGTTGATGTTCATCGCCACGAACCCGCCCGGCAGCCCGGTCCCCGCGACCGCGGTCTCGCCGGCGCCCTGGATCGCGTCGTCGATCGAGAGCACGAGGTTGTTGCCGGGCACCGGCTCGCGCTCGGACAGGCGCCCGCCGGTCGGCTGGCCCGCGGCGTCCACCTGGACGCGGCTGGTCCCGTTGCTGCCCCGCAGGAGGCTGTCGTAGGCGTACTCGATCCCCTCCTTGCCGACCTGGTCGCCGGGCTGCAACGCCTCGTAGCGCGGATCATCGAGCTGGGTCGAGTCGACCTCGCCGGCGTAGCCGAGCAGATGCGCGGCCAGCGTCCCCTGCGGATAGTGGCGAACGTAGACGCGCTCAACCGAGACGCCCGGGAAGTGACGCTGGTTCTCGCGGACGTAATAGACGGTGTCGTAGGGGACGTCGCGGCGCAGGGTGGCCGGGCAGGCGGGGCACGCCTTCGCCTCGGCGCGGATCTTGTTGCGGATCTGCTCCGGGCGAAGGTCGGCGATCTCGCCGACGCGGCGGAACAGCCGCGCCCGGCGTTCGCTGCTCCGCGGCAGCTCCGTTTCCTTGACCTGCAGCTCGAGTGCCGTCCGGTTGTCGACCAGGACCTCGCCATGGCGGTCGACGACCCGGCCGCGCGGCGCCTGGACCGTGAACTCGCGCACCTGGTTGTTCTGGGCCTCGGCCAGGTACTTCTCGCCGGAGAGGACCTCGAGGTACCAGAGGCGCAGGAAGACGATCGCGAAGGCGATCAGCCCGATCCCGCCGAGGATCGCCACGCGGAGCGCGAGCTGCGCGGGCGGCGGCGAGCCGCGCCAGTCAGAGCCCAGCGACGGTCCCATCAGACCCCCCCGTGGATCGGGGCACGGCGGCCGCGGCGGCGGGGCGCGGCATGTTCGAGGCCGCGACCGCGGCGTGGACTGCGGCGGCGGCGCGCCCGTCCGGGAACGAGCAGCCGGCTCGACGGCTGATAGTCGACCAGCGCCGCGCCGAGGGCGCGGCGGACGAGCGGGTAGACGGCGAAGGCCAGCAGGACCGCGAGCAGCGCCTGGATCAGGATCTCGCGAACGACGAGCAGGCTGACCGCGGCATCGACGCCGAGCATCAGCTCGATCGCGGCGAAGCCGGCGGCGGCGACCAGGGTGAAGCCGCCGGTGAGCAACGCGGGGACGACCGCGCCGCGGATCTCGAAGCCCTCGCGATAGCGCCCGGCGAGGTAGCCGATCGACAGCAGCACCAGCGACGAGACGCCCAGCGTGTGGAGGAGCAGCGAATCGATCAGCAGACCCGCGAAGAACCCGCAGACGGCGCCGACGACGCCGCCGCCGAGCAGCCCGAGGGAGACGATCACGACCGGGACGACGTAGGGCGTCGCGCCGAGGATCGAGAGGAAGGAGAAGAAGGAGACCTGAATGATCACCGCGGCGATCACGATCAGCGCCAGCCGCACGGCGATTCGCGGGGTGACGATCATCCGGGCACCCCCGGGCGCTCCGGGCCGCCGGTTAGCACCTGGACCCACTCGAGCTGGCGGAGATCGGCGAACGGGGTCACGTGGACCCGCTGGAAGCGCTGCTGGGAGGCCTCCTCGGCCTCGCTCACGCGGCCGATCGGGATCCCCGGCGGGTAGGCCGAGGAGATCAAGCCGTTCGACCAGCCCGCGGTCGCCAGCGTCTGGTTCTCCTGGATCGTCTCGTCGTTGTCGATGAAGTCGAGCAGCAGGTCCTCGGGGTCGCCGACCTCCGGCTCGACGATCCCGGTCGGCCCGGACGGCAATACCTGCGCCGAGACCGCGTTGTCGTGATCGGTGATCAGCTGCACCTGCGCGGTGCCCGAGGTGACGTCGCTGACCCTGCCGACCAGGCCGTCGCCGTTGATCACCGCGTCGTTGCGCTCGATCTGCGAGCTCGATCCCTTGTCGATCGTCACGTCGGCGAACCAGACCGTCGGCGAGCGTCCGATCACGCGCCCGGTGACGAGGTCGTACTCGGCCAGGCCGGGGTCCTTGTCAGCGAGCCCGAGCAGCTTGCGGAATTGCTCGTTGTCGCCCTCGGCATCCTCGGCCGCGACCAGCTGGGCTCGCAGCTTCGCGACCTCCGCGCGCAGGTCCTCGTTCTCGCCTCGCGCATCGAAGGTCTCGTCGAACCAGTTGACCAGGTCGCGGACCGGCTTCAGCGCCCGCTCGGCGACCTCGCCGACCGGGGCGAAGATCGTCGCCACGCCACGCTGGATCGCGTGCAGCGGGCCGCTCTCGGCCTCCGAGAAGTGCGATGAGAGCAACACCAGCGAGAGCACGATCAGGGCGACGAGCACCGCCCTGCGCCTGCGGACCTGCTTGCGGTACATCGCTACGCAACCGCCCCGACCCGCCGTCGGCCGGACGTGCGCTGCATCCGGTGGATGACCTCGAACTCCTCGAGCGAGCGCCCGGAGCCCACCGCCACGCAGGTCAGGGGCGACTCGGTCACCTGGCAGGGCATCTGGCACTCCGCGCGCATTCGCGCGTCGATCCCCTGGAGCAGCGCGCCGCCGCCGGCGAGGGTGATCCCGCGGTCCATGATGTCGCCGGCGAGCTCGGGCGGGGTGCGGTCGAGCGTCTCCCGGACCGCCGCGACGATCTGGCTGACCGGCTCCTCGAGCGCGGTGCGGATCTCGGTCGAGGTCAGCTCGACCGTGTTCGGCAGGCCGGTGACCAGGTCGCGGCCGCGGATCTCGGTGGTCGCCTCGCTCGACAGCGGAGCCGCCGAGCCGATCTCGAGCTTCACCTCCTCGGCCGTCTGCTGGCCGATCAGCAGCTTGTGGTGCTGCTTGCAGTGGGCGACGATGGCGTCGTCCATCTCGTCGCCGCCGACGCGGATCGACTCGGAGACGACGATCCCGCCGAGGGAGATCACCGCGACCTCGCTGGTGCCGCCGCCGATGTCGAGGATCATCGAACCGGTCGGGTCGGCGACCGGGAGCCCGGCGCCGATCGCCGCCGCCATCGGCTCCTCGATCAGATACGCCTGACGGGCCCCGGCCGACAGGCAGGCCTCCTCGACCGCGCGCTTCTCGACCCCGGTCACCCCCGAGGGGACGCACACGACGACCCGCGGGTGGGCGAAGCGGTTCTGATGCACGCGCTGGATGAAGTGGCGCAGCATCTCCTCGGTGACGTCGAAGTCGGCGATCACCCCGTCCTTGAGCGGACGGATCGCGGTGATGTTGCCGGGCGTGCGCCCGAGCATCCGCTTCGCGTCGACACCGACCGCCTGCACCTCGCCGGTCACCGAGTCGACGGCGACCACCGAGGGCTCGGACAGCACGATCCCGCGCCCACGCACGTAGACGAGCGTGTTCGCGGTCCCGAGGTCGACCGCCATGTCGCGGCCGCCGAAGCCGGTGAGGTTCCGAAAGAAGCCCATAACAAGGTCGGCCGCGAGGTGCGACCCGAGCCCGAGTGTAGACGATGGTTTCGATCCCTCAAGCCGGAATCGAGCCCTCTGAAAAACTCTAAGGCTAAATGTTCGCCTTAGGGTTTTCGGAGGTTTCGCGGGATGAGCAGGAGCTTCCGCTGCAGCAAGGTGAGCAAGAAGGGCAAGGCCGGCGCGAACAACGGAGCCGCGCGGCGCCGACCCGGCGGCGCCGCGCGGGCCGGCGATCAGCGCAGCTGACCGCGAACCGCTCCGTCGGGGTAGCTCCTCGTGGTGACGTCCGCGTAGTGGTCGGTCGGCTTGCGCTTCAGGCGCTTGATCAGGCGGCTGCGGATGTTGTGCTCGCAGCCCTTGACCGTGCCGGTGCCCGGCTCGGAGGTGTTGAACAGGGTGATGATCGGCCGGGCGATCTGGCCCGCGTCTCCCTTGTGGAGGAAGGCGCCGGTGACCGTGCTCAGGCCGTCGCTCTGAAGCCGGAAGCAGATCCGCGCCTTGACCCGGTTGACCCGCAGCACGAGCTTCGCGGTTCCGTTGGGATCCCCGCCGTTCGGGTTCACGATCTGAGCGCCGGTCATCTTCGTGGTGATCCGGGTCGCGCCGCCGGCGACCGCCGGGATCGCGATCGCGGCGGCCAGCGTCGTCGCGGCGACCGTGATCGCCAATCGCTTACGCATTCTGTCCTCCTGTCGTCGTTGTGCGACCGTATTCGTCGCCGCGCGGCTCGCCCCTGCGCTCAGCGCAGCGCCGGGATCAGCTCGAACAGGGTCGGCACCGGGAGACCGACGACGTTCGAGAAGTCGCCGCGAATCGAGTCGATCAGGATCGCGCCGAGGCCCTGGATCGCGTAGGCGCCGGCGCGGTCGCGCCACTCGCCGGAGGCGAGATAGAGGTCGATCGTTTGCGGGTCGAGCTCGTTGAAGGTGACCTCGGTGCGGGCGACGGCGAACAGCTCGTCCGAGCCGTCGAGGACGACCACGCCGCTGAGCACCTCGTGGCTGCGCCCGGACAGCGCCTTCAGCCGCTCGCCGGCGCCGGCCTCGTCACCGGCTTTGCCCAGCAGGCGGCCGTCGAGGGCGACGTCGGTGTCGACCCCCAGGACAGGCAGACGGTCCCAGAGGCCCTCCCCGGAAGTTCGAATTTCCGGGGAGCGTGCGAGAACGAGACCTGCCCGCGCCTTGCGACGCGCGTTTTCGAGCACGACCGTCCCCGGATCGCCCTCGGTGAGCTCCTCGACGTCGGGCACGACAGCCTCGAAGGCGACGCCGAGCCGCTCGAGGATCTCGCGCCGGCGCGGCGAGGCCGAGGCGAGGATCAGCCGCGGCGGTTTCTCAGGGGAACCAGATCGCGATTTCGCGCTCGGCGGACTCATCGGAGTCGGAGCCGTGGACGAGGTTGAAGGTGACCTCGAGTCCGTAGTCGCCGCGCATCGAGCCGGTCTCGGCCTCGAGCGGGTTGGTGGAACCGATCAGCTGGCGGGCGGCGGTGACCGCCTCGTGACCCTCGAGCACGAGGGCGACGAGCGGTCCGCCGGTGATGAACGAGACCAGCTCGCCGAAGAACGGCTTCTCGACGTGCTCGGCGTAGTGGGCGTTGGCGGTCTCCTCGTCCGCGGTCAGCAGCCGCATCCGCGTGATCCTCAGGCCCTTGCGCTCGAAGCGGGCGAGGATCTCCCCGGTCAGCCCGCGCTCGAAGGCGTCGGGCTTGATCAGGATCAGCGTGCTACTCACCGGTCTTCTCGGAGGAACGCGAGGAGCGGCCCTCGCTGCTGCGGGAGGAGCGCGTCGAACGGCTGCTGGAGGGGGTGCGCTGCGTCTCGCCGTCCGCGCTCGCCTTCGAAGAGCTCGAGCTCGAGCGCGAGCCGGAGCTCGACCGGCTCGTCGAGGTGGTTCGCGAGCTCGTCCGGCGCGAGGTCGGCGGCGGCTGGGAGGCGACGTCGGCCGTCTTCCCGCGCCGCGTCGACGGCGGGCGCCGTTCCGGCACGGCGGCGCGGCGCTGCGGCGTCTCGCAGTACGGGCAGATCGACCAGCGCGGGTCGATCGGCTTTCCGCACGACTCACACGGGTCCTTGATCCGCGCCCGGCAGCTCGGGCAGCGCAGGAACGTCCGCTCGACCGGGTGCTCGCAGTTCGGGCACGAGGCCTCCTCGAGCTGGCGCACGCGCAGCTCCGAGGCGCGGACCTCGAGCTCGCGCTCGCGCTTGTCGACCAGGAACTCCGGCGGTCGCAGGATCGAGTACACGATCGTGCCCACGAACGGGAAGAGCGAAGCCGCGGTGGCGCACGCGATCAGCACCGGGTCCTTGATCCGCCGCCGGGCGTCGAAGTACGTCCAGGCGACCAGCGCCAGCCAGAGGACGACCAGAAAGAGGATCAGCAGGTTGACGGCCAGGTTGAGCCCGTCGTTGGTGATGCCGAATAGCGCTACGGTCATTGAGGGTTGGGCAGTGTAGTTGGCGCCGGGCTTAGAGGAAGAGCCTGCCGAACAGGTAACCCAGGCCGAAGAAGACCAGGATCACGATCGCGACAACTGCCGCGACCAGCCCCATCATGTGGAGAAGCTCTGAACGTGCGCCTCGATCCAATCCAGACAGAAGGTAATCGGAAACCGGTCCGGCTGCGAATGGGAGCGCTGATCTGGGCGGTCGCGACCATTGCCACTATCTACGCTGCGGGCGCCCTCGCAGGTCCGGGACCCGACCGGAAGGCGGCCGCCCCGAAGCCGCCGATCACCGACGACCCGATCTCCTACGGCGACGGCCGCAAGGCGGAGATGGCCGGCTACTCGCGCCGCCACTACGGCGACAAGCAGTGGCGGCTGCGCGACCCGAAGGTGATCGTGCTCCACTTCACCGCAACCGACAGCTACACCTCGGTCTGGAGCACCTTCGACTCCAACGCCCCCAACCTGGGCGAACGACCCGGCGTCTGCTCGCACTACGTCATCGAGCAGGACGGGACCATCGACGAGCTCGTCCGGCCACGAATCCGTTGCCGCCACACGATCGGCCTCAATCACGTCGCGATCGGGATCGAGATGGTCCAGGCGACCGGCCGCGGCTCTCACTGGGCCGACCAGCAGATCCTCGACCGCCGCAAGCAGGTCGGCGCGGCGCTGCGCCTGGTCCGCTGGCTCCAGGCCCGCTACGAGGTCTCCACCGGCGAGGTGATCGGCCACTCGATGGCCAACGACGACCCCTACTTCAAGGACCTCAAGGGCTGGACCAACGACCACACCGACTGGCTGAAGCGCGACGTCAAGGAGTTCCGCCACCGCCTCCGCCGGTGAACCACGAGTTTGTCGCGACCCCCGCGACAAACTCGTGTCTCGACGTCGGTCAGGCGTAATGGAGCAGGTAGTGGGAGCCGGTGACGAGCGCCACGCCGCCCTGGGCATGCGCGACTGAGCGCGCGCGCTCGACGGCAGCGGCCGGGTCCACCACCTCCTCCACCCAGCCAATCCCCGCTTCGCGCGCCACTGACGCCAGCGCGCCCGCCGGAAGCGCCCGCGCCCCCGGCCTCCCGGCCTGGGCCAACCGCTCGGCCGGAATCTCGGCAGCCACGACGCCGGCGAGCGACGGCCCCAACGCTCCGAGGAACCCCGCCGCATCCTTGTCCGCCAGCAGCGCGAGCGCGGCGATCACCGGCCGTCCGCCGGCAACCGTCGGCAACGCCTCCGCCAGCGCCCCCGCCCCGGCCGGGTTGTGCGCAGCGTCGAGCACCACCGCCGGATCGCCCTCGATCACCTCCATCCGGCCGTGCAGCTCGAGCCCGGCGGCGACCGCCAGCACCCGCTCGGCGTCGAGCGACCCGAGCACCGCCTCCGCCGCCGCGAGCGCGACCGCGAAGTTGCGGCGCAGGTACGGGGCGTCGACGGGCAGCTCGACCGCCGGCGCCAGGTCGCGCACGGAAACGACCCGGGCGCTCCGCTCCACCGCCGTCCGCCGCGCCAGCTGCTCGACCTCGGGGGCGAGCGGGCCGATCACCAGGCTCGAGTGGTCGCGGAGCACGGCGAGCTTCTCGGCCGCGATCTCGAGCTCGGTCTCGCCCAGGTACTCGGTGTGCTCGAGCCCGACCGAGGTCAGCACCGTGACCCGCGAGGGAAGCACGTTGGTGGCGTCGAGGCGGCCGCCGAGCCCCGCCTCGATCACGCCGACCTCGACCCCGGCGGCGGCGAGGGCGACGAAGGCGGTCGCCGTGTCGGCCTCGAACTGGGTCACCGACTCGCCCTCGTCGAGGGCGCGGTCGACGACCTCGACCGCCTGCGCGACCCGCTCGGCAGCGGCCCCGAACGCGGCGTCGTCGATCTCGGCGCCCCCGACCCGGATCCGCTCCCGCCAGCGCTCGTCGTGCGGCGAGAGGTAGGCGCCGGCGCTCCTCCCGTGCGCTTCGAGCAGCGCCGCGGTGATCTCGGTGACCGAGGACTTCCCGTTCGTGCCGACGACGTGGATCGAGGCGAACCGGTGCTGCGGCATCCCGAGGACCGAGACCACCCGCCGGATTCGCTCGAGCCCGAAGCGCATCCCGAGCGGCGTCAGCGAGCCGAGCCAGGCCTCCCCCTGTTCGGCGCTCCAGACCAGGGCGCTATCCCAGCTCGGCGAGCTCGGCCTCGTAGGCGCCGAGCTTCTCGCGCTCAGCCTCGACCACCTCGGGCGGGGCCTTGGCGACGAACCCGTCGTTGCCGAGCTTGCGCTCGAGGCGCTCGATCTCGCCTTGCAGCCGCTCGCGCTCGGCCCCGATCCGCTGCGCCACCTGCTTGGCGTCGATCTCGTCGGAGGCGAGGACCTGAACCGCGCCGATCGCGGCGATCGGCTCGGCGTCGCCGTCGGTCGGGCGGAGCCGCGCCAGTCGCGGCACGAACTCGCTGACCTCGCCCTCGATCCGCGCGTCCAGGACCGCCGCCGCCGGCACGCCGACCAGGTCGCGCCAGCGACGCACCTGGCGGACGAGCTCGATCTCGCTCTGAACCGCGAGCGCCGCAGCCGAATCGACCAGCGACTCGTCGCGCCGCGCCGGCTCGGACACGAGCAGCATCTCCCCGCGGTCCGGCAGGTATCCCCATACCTCCTCGGTCACGAACGGAATCAGCGGGTGCGCGAGGCGCAACACCTGCTCGAGCACGTAGAGCAGGTTCGCGGCCGCGTCCTCGTCCCCGTCGTAGAGGCGCGGCTTGACGATCTCCAGATACCAGTCGCACAACTCCGACCAGAAGAACGAGTAGAAGCCGAGCGCCGCGTGCGAGAAGTCGTACTCCTCGATCTGCCGGGTCACGTCACGGATCGTGGAGTCCAGCTGGAACAGGATCCAGCGATCCTCGATCCGCTCTGTTCGTGGCGCCGGCTCGGCGTCGCCGGCGTTCAGCAGCACCAGCCGGGACGCGTTCCAGAGCTTGTTGGCGAGGTCACGGCCCTGCCGGACGCGGTCGGGCGAGTAGCGGACGTCCTGGGTCGAGGAGATCGCGAGCATCCCGAACCGCAGCGCGTCGGCGCCGTGGACCTCGATCTCGTCGAGCGGGTCGATCCCGGTCCCCAGCGACTTCGACATCCGCCGCCCATCGGGCGCCTGGACGACGGGGTGCACGTAGACGTCGCGAAACGGGACGTCGCCGGCGAACTCGAGCCCCATCATCACCATCCGCGCGACCCAGAGGAAGATGATCTCGCGCGCCGTGGTCAGGAAGCTGGTCGGGTAAAAAGCCCGCAAATGAGCCGTATCGTCGGGCCAGCCCAGGGTCGCGAACGGCCACAGCGCGGAGGAGAACCAGGTGTCCAGGACGTCGGTCTCGCGGGTCAGCGAGTCGGGAGCGAGGCCGCGCTCGGCGGCCGCCTCGCGGGCCAGCTCCTCCGACTCGGCGACGATCTCCTCGCCGTCAGGCCCGTACCAGACCGGGATCTGATGGCCCCACCAGAGCTGGCGCGAGATGCACCAGGGGCGGATCTCGCGCATCCAGTTGAGATAGACCCGCTTGTAGTTGTCGGGGATGATCCGGACCTCGTCGCGCTCGACGACCTCGATCGCCGGGGACGCGAGCTCGTCCATGCGACAGAACCACTGCAGCGAGATCAGCGGCTCGATCCGCTCCCCGGAGCGTTCCGAGAACGGGACCGAATGCGCGTACGGCTGCTCGCCGCGCACGCTGCCGTCGGCGCGCAGCGCCGCGACCACCGCCTCGTTCGCCTCGGCGACCGTCATCCCCTCATAGGCCTCCCCCGCCGCGGCCGTCATCCGCCCGTCCTCGCCGATCGCCGAGATCTCCTCGAGCCCGTGGCGGCGGCCGATCTCGAAGTCCGCCGGATCGTGCCCCGGCGTGATCTTCAGCGCCCCGGTCCCGAACTCGGGGTCGACATGCTCGTCGGCGATGATCGGCAGCCGCCGGCCGACCAGGGGGAGGATCGCATGGCCCCCGACGAGCCGCCGGTAGCGCTCGTCGTCGGGGTGGACCGCGATACCGGTGTCGGCGAGCATGGTCTCGGGGCGCACGGTGGCGATCGTCAGCACCTCGCCGGAGCCCTCGACCGGATAGTCGATCTCGTACAGGACGTCCTCGACGTCGCGGTTGACGACCTCGAGCTCTGAGATCGCCGAGTGGGTGCCCGGGTCCCAATTGACCATGTAGTCGTCGCGGTAGATCAGACCCTTGCGGTACAGCTCGACGAAGACCCGGTAGACCGCCCGCACGTAGCCCTCGTCGAGCGTGAATCGCTCGCGCTCGTAGTCGCAGGAGGCGCCAAGCCGCTTGTACTGCTCGATGATCTGCGAGCCGTACTCGCGTCGCCACTCCCAGACCCGATCCACGAACGCCTCGCGGCCGAGCTCGCGACGGGTGGTCCCCTGGGCGGCGCGCAGTTCCTTCTCCACCACCATCTGGGTCCCGATCCCGGCGTGGTCGGTGCCGAGGATCCAGAGCGAGTTCCGGCCCTCCATCCGCCGCAGCCGGATCAGCACGTCCTGGACGGTGCCGTTGAGCGCGTGGCCCATGTGCAGCGCCCCGGTCACGTTCGGGGGCGGGATCGCGATCGAGAAGTTCTCCGCCGGGGTGCCCTCCGCCGGCGGGTCGAAGGCGCCGCTCGCCTCCCAGGCGGCGAAAATCCGCGCCTCGGCCTCCGCCGGCTCCCAGCGGGTGGTGGCCTCCAGCTTTGCGCGCCGCTCCTCGTCCATAGAGGCGGCGAGTCTAGTTACGCCGATTCCTCCTGCAGGCCGCCGAGCTCCTCGGCCGGCTCGGCCGGCGGCGTCTGGGTGACCAGGGTCGGGCGCAGGCCCTGCTCGATGGTGTCCCTGGTGACGACGCACTTGGAGACGTCGCGGCGCGAGGGGAGCTCGAACTGGACGTCCATCAGCGTCTCCTCGAGGATCGAGCGCAGCCCGCGGGCCCCGGTCTCGCGCTCGAGCGCCTTGTCGGCGATCGCGCCCAGCGAGTCCTCCTGAAAGCTGAGCTCGATGTCGTCGAACTCGAAGAAGCGCTGGAACTGCTTCGTGAGCGCGTTTCGCGGCTCGGTCAGGATCGTGATCAGGTCGTCGCGGCTGAGCTGGTGGATCGCCGCGACCACCGGCAGCCGGCCGATGAACTCGGGGATCAGCCCATACTCGATCAGGTCCTCCGGGAGCACCTGCTCGAACAGCTCGCCGGTGTCCTTCTCGGCCTTCGAGATCAGGTCGGCGCCGAAACCGACCCCGTGGCGCCCGATGCGGCGCTCGATCACGTTGTCGAGCTGCGCGAACGAGCCCCCGCAGATGAAGAGGATGTTGGTCGTGTCGATGGTCAGGAACTCCTGGTGCGGATGCTTGCGCCCGCCCTGCGGAGGGACCGACGCGGTCGTCCCCTCGAGGATCTTCAGCAGCGCCTGCTGCACCCCCTCCCCGGAGACGTCGCGGGTGATCGACGGGTTGTCGGCCTTGCGTGCGATCTTGTCGATCTCGTCGATGTAGATGATCCCCGTCTCGGCCTTCTTGACATCGAAGTCAGCGGCCTGGATCAGCTTCAGGAGGATGTTCTCGACGTCCTCGCCGACGTACCCCGCCTCGGTCAGCGCCGTCGCGTCGGCGATCGCGAAGGGAACGTTCAGGATCCGCGCGAGCGTCTGAGCGAGCAGCGTCTTCCCGCAGCCGGTGGGGCCGAGCAGCATGATGTTCGACTTCTGCAGCTCGATCTCGCCCTCGGCGACGCTCTGCATCATCTGGACCCGCTTGTAGTGGTTGTAGACGGCGACCGAGAGCGTCCGCTTCGCCGTCTCCTGGCCGACGACGTACTCCTGCAGGACGTCGTAGATCTCGACCGGCTTCGGCAGGCTCTCGAGCTCGAACGAGGGCGGAGCGGTCAGCTCCTCGTCGATGATCTCGTTGCAGAGATCGATGCACTCGTCGCAGATGTAGACCCCGGGCCCGGCGATCAGCTTCTTGACCTGGCGCTGGGACTTGCCGCAGAAGCTGCAAAGAAGCTGCTCGTTGGAGTCGGTCGGGCGTGCCACTGCGCTGTTCTCCCTTCGGCGTTTCCGTCCCGGGGCGCCACGTGTCAGGTTACGACACGATCGCCCTCGGCTCGACCCGATGTTGTTACGCGACCACGCCCGATCCCCCTGCACGCGGCGAAGTAGTTGCAGAATCTCCCGTTTCGGCCGATAACTTCAGCATGAGGGGCATGCGACCCATGGCGACAGCGTGCGCGCTGGTGCTTCTGCTGAGCGCCGCGGCGTTCGCGTACGCGAACCTGACCGGTCACGAGGCGGTGCACCACCAAGCGAAAAAGCGCCGAGCCCTGACCGTCTCCGGGAGCGTCGAGAACCTGCAGCCCGGGGTGCCGACGGTCCTCAACGCGATGGTCCGCAACAACCTCCCCAAGCGGGTCAGGCCCCGGTCGTTGAAGGTGAAGATCGGAGACGCAAGCGCGGCCTGCCCGCGATCGATGCTCTACGCGCAGCCCGTGCGCGCCCGCAAGTCGGTTCGGCCCCGCCGCACGCGCCGCATTCCGATCACCGTGACGCTGCTCGCCACGGCCCCGGATGAGTGCCAGAACGCCAGCTTTCCCATCCGTTACAGGGTTCGCGCGCGGACGCCCGGGGCCGCGCCCTGAACCCCGCCGCCGTGGCGGTCCCAGGCGCTAGTGGTTCTCGATCACGCGGTCGACGATGTGGTACTCCATCGCCTCTTCCGCGGACATGAAGTAGTCGCGCTCGGTGTCCTTGGTGACCTTGTCGAACGGCTGGTTCGTGTGCTTGGCGATGATCTCGTCGAGGCGGCGCCGGACGTCGATGATCTCCTTCGCGTGGATCTCGATGTCGGTCGCCTGACCCTGGAAGCCGGCCGAGACCTGGTGGATGAGGATCTTCGAGTTCGGGGTCGCCATCCGCTTGCCCTCCTTGCCGCCGGCGAGCAGTAGCGCGCCCATGCTCATCGCGACGCCGACGCAGATCGTCTGCACGTCGGGCTTGATGTACTGCATCGTGTCGTAGATCGCGAGGCCCGCGTACACCGATCCGCCAGGCGAGTTGACGTAGATCGAGATGTCCTTGTCCGGGTCCTCGGACTCGAGGTGGATCAGCTGGGCGACGATCAGGTTCGCGATGTCCTCGGTCACCGGGGTGCCGAGGAAGATGATCCGCTCGTTGAGCAGCCGCGAGTAGATGTCGAACGCGCGCTCGCCGCGCGACGTCTGCTCGACCACCATCGGGACCAGGGGACTCATTGGCGCGTGAGTGTATAAGGCGCCCGGATGGATCCGTTTGGCGCCGACGACCTGATCCTCGCCTACGCCCTCTTGCAGGCCGTGATCGCGCTCCTGCTGGTCCGCTTCCTCGACCTCTACGAACGTGAGCCGATCGCGATCTGCGCGGTGATGTTCCTGTGGGGGGCGATCGTCGCCGCGATCGGAGCCTCGCTCGGCAACACGGCGCTGGAGGGCGAGCTGCCGCGCGACGTCGACGCGGTCTTCGGACCGGCGATCTCGGCGCCGGTCGTCGAGGAGCTCGCCAAGGGCCTGGCCCTGGTGATCGCGTTCGTCGTCTCGCGCTGGGCCGGTCGGCGCTACGGCCTGTTCGAGTTCGACGGGGTCACCGACGGGATCGTCTACGGCGCCGCGGTCGGGATCGGGTTCGCGTTCACCGAGGACCTCTACTACTTCTTTCGCGAGGCGCGGGTTTCGGGGGTCGGCGACGCGCTCTCGGTGTTCGTCGACCGCCGGGACTTCTTCGGGCCGGCGATGCTCCGTCACGCGATCTGGACCGCCACCTTCGGCGCCGGGCTCGGGGCCGCGACCTCGTCGCGGACCTGGCGGGGACGGATCGGCTGGCCGGCGCTCGGCCTCGCCGCCGCGATGCTCATGCACGCTGTCAACAACGGCCTCCAGCCGATCCTGCTCTCACTCAAGTACGGCTTCGAGACCACCTACGAGTACCTGGTGATCGGGGTCCCGGTCGACCTCGCCGACCGCATGGACGCCTCCGCGGACTCCGCGGCCGAGGCGCTGAAGTGGATCTCGTGGGCCTACGTGGCCCTGTTCTTCGTCGGGATCGCACTCTGGCTTCGCCACCAGCGGCGGGTGATCCGAGAGGAGCTCGCCGACGAGGTCGACGGCGGCCTGATCACCGCCGAGCAGGCGGCGACCGCGGCCAGCTTCACCAACCGCTGCCGGCGTGAGCTCGCCCAGCTGCGGGCGAGCGACCTCGAGGGAGCCCACGGGACCAGCTCGCTGTGTCGCGAACTGGCCGAGCTCGCGTTCACGAAGCGCCGCGTCGCCGGGCTGGAGGACGCCGAGCCGGCGGTCGAGCGCCACCGCAAGCAGGTCCGTGACCTGCTCGAGGGTTAGCTACGCCCGGTTGAGCTGCTTCTTCGGCGGCACCGGACAGGTGCCGGGCTTGCCGCCGTTGTAGCCCTGGTCGAAGAAGGCCTGGCGCATCGCGGAGTCGCCATGCGCGCCGGGAGCATTGATCGGGGTGCCGGTCGGATCGCCGGCGACCTCGACCAGGCCGAGGATCTCGCCGATGTCGCCCTCCTCGAGCAGGCCGCGCTTGTAGACCGTCTTCGCCCAGACACCCGCGAGGCAGTCCGCCTGCAGCTCGAGCTGGGCCGAGATGATCCGCGGGGCGTCGAACAGCCCGAGCAGGTCCTGGATGCGGTGCGCGTTCTCGTGCGCGACGACGACCGCGGTCGCCGCGTCGCCGAACTGCTGGGGCACCCGGTCGAAGAAGACGACCGGGTAGTAGATCGCCTCGTCGCCGGTGCAGTAGAACGGCCCGGTCCGGAGGCTCGCCTTGATCCCGCAGGCCGACTTCAGCTTCTTGTCGAAGATCAGCTCGTCGGCGGGCGCGTAGCGGTAGTCCGAGCCGTTGAACTGCTTCTGCCAGTAGCTGGCGACGTCGCCGTTGACCGTGTGGATCCACTCGGCGGTCGAAAGGCCGGCCGAGCCGCGGATCGCCGGCACGCTCGGGGCGCCCTCGGCGGTGCGCAGCTCCTCGAACTCGTCGAGGACCTCGGCGCCCTCCGGGGTCTTGGTCGCGTCGGGGTCGCCCTCGTCGACGTCCGTGGGCACCGCCGCGTTGATCGCCGGCTCCGTGCCGCCGGGGTCGCCCTCGTCGTCGTCGTCACCGCAGCCGGCGAGCAGCCCGAGCGCGAGCGCGGCGAGAAGCGCGAGCAGCGATGCCAGAGCCGGGCGCATGGGGTCCGGAATTCTGGCAAATGGCCACCCTGGGCGCGCCTATTCGACATCAAACGATGATACATTGGCCGGAGTCATCGATTCGTCACCGTCGCCGAAAGGACGGCAGTGTCATGGCAGCTTTGCTCGCGGTCGCCAACGACCCGCCAGCGGCGGGGGCCGAGCTCGGTCAGGTGGTCATCGCCACCGGCGGGGCCTTGGTGATGACCGCGATCCTGGTCTGGATCGGGACCGCGTACCGAAGCGGCCGGGGCGGGCTGCTCGCATGGGTCGACCGGACCTCACGCTCGATCGGCGGCCTGCCCGGCTGGGCGGGGGCGCCGGCGCTGCTGGCGCTGGTAACCCTGGTCCCGGCGTTGTTCGGGCTCGCCTGGGACGAGTCGCTGCACATCGACGACGGCCGCGATCCCGGACCGCTCGCCAACCCCTCGCACTACCTGCTGCTCGGTGGTTTGTTCGGGATCTTCACCGCCGGCTGGATCGCCGTCGTGGCCACCACGCCGGGCAAGCGCCCGAGCCCGTCGGCGATCCGGATCACCGACACCTGGTACGCCCCGGTCGGCGGGGTCCTGACCCTCGGGGCCGCCGGCTTCGCCCTGCTCGGCTTCCCGCTCGACGACATCTCCCACCGGCTCTTCGGACAGGACGTCACCCTGTGGGGCGCGACCCACCTGATGATGATGTCGGGCGCCGCGATCGCGGTCCTCGGGATCGTCGTCCTGCTCGCCGAGGGCCGAGCCGCGGTGCGGATGGAGCGCGCCGCCGGCGAGACCCACGACCCCGACCCGGTACCGAGCTGGCTGCGCCCGGTCGAGCCCCTGCTGCGGATCGTGAGCGCGCACCGGTTCCGGATCATGCTCGCGGCCGGCGGCATCCTCGGAGCGCTCTCGATCTTCCAGGGCGAGTTCGACTACGGCGTGCCGCAGTTCCGGCTCCTCTTCCACCCGGTCCTGATCGCTTTCGCCGCCGGCGTCGCGCTGACGATGGCGCGGCTGCTCGGCGGCCGCGGCGGCGCCCTGGTCGCGGTCGCCTTCTATCTCGTGCTGCGGATCCCGATCACGGCGCTGGTCGCCGGGCCATTGGGAGAGTCGGTCGACCACTTCCCGCTCTACATCGCCGAGGCCCTGCTGGTCGAGGGCCTCGCCCTGGTTCACGCCCCGCGCGACCATCCCTACCGCTTCGGCGTCCTCGCCGGGATCGCGGTCGGCAGCATCGGCGTCGTCGCCGAGTACGGGTGGTCGCAGGTGTGGATGCCGCTGCCGTGGCCGAGCCAGATGCTGGGCGAGGCGATTGCGCTGGGGATCGTGGTCGGCATAGCGGGCGGCCTGTTGGGCGCCTTCGTGGCCTCCGCGCTGCTCGGGCGCGACGATCTGGTCGCGCCGGTTCGCGGCTGGGGAACGGCCGCCGCCGCCCTGGCGGTCGTCGCGGCGGTCTTCGTCTCTCTCGGGCACACGGCGCCGCCGGACGCCACCGCGCGCGTGGCGCTCGCCGAGGTCGGCGGCGCCGGCCCGCGCGAGGTCGTGGCCACGGTGCGCTTCGATCCTCCTGAGGTCGCCCGCGACCCGGACTGGCTCTACACGGTCGCCTGGCAGGGCGGCGAGCCGGTCCGGACGGAGCCGCTCCGCGAGGTCTCGCCCGACGTCTATCGCAGCGCCGTGCTGCCGGTCGCCGGGACATGGAAGTCCTCGATCCGCCTGCAGCGCGGCGATCGGATGGGCGCGGTTCCCGTCTTCGCCCCCGAGGACACTGCGATCCCGGCGGCCGAGATCCCGGCCCCGGCGAGCTTCGAGCGCGCGCTCGGTGACGACCGCGAGCTCCTGCAGCGCGAGCGCAAGGAGGGGGTCCCCGACTGGGGCGCTATCGCCTTCGGCCTCGGGGTCGCGGCGTGCGTGCTGGGACTGCTCATCGCGGCCGGGGCCGCGCTCATCAGGGTCGCCGGCGGCGGTCGCCCGACCCCGCGCGGCCGCGAGTCGTCGCGTCCGACCGCAGCCACGCCGGCCGCCGCCTCCTGACCGGCGATCGCCTCTAACCGCCCGGCGTCCAGAGCTTGCCCGGCTTCGACTCCTGCTCGGGCGCGCCCGCATCCCCGGCTTCCTTATCGGGAGTCCAGATCTGCTCGCGCGCCGCCGCCCGCTCCATCGGGATCGGCGTCGCCGACTCGGCGATCGCCTCGGCCGCCTTGCGCATCCGGACCTCGTCGCGCAACAGCTCGTCGCGGCCGGCCTCGCGAAGTCGGTCGAGCAGCTGCTCGGGGGCGTTCTTGCCCTCGCCGGGCCCGATCGCCTCGATCAGGTCCTCGTCGGTCGGCTCGATGCCCTCGGCCTCGGCAACAGCGGCGAGCACCGCCTCGCGGCGCAGCGCGCGCTCCGCGTCCTCCTCCGCGTCGTCGATCAGCTCGTGGCGGTCCTTGCCCTGCATCTGCGCGTAGGCCTGCGGGTCGATCCCCTGCGACTGCAGCTGACGCTCGATCCGCTCCCACATCTCGTGCGCGCGAGCGTGGACGAGGTCGTGGGGGACGTCGAGCTTCGCGTTCGCGGCGACCGCGTCGACCGCGGCCTCGCGGAACTCCGCCTCGGCGCGCTGCTCGAGACCCTGCGACATCCGCGAGCGGATCTCCTCCCGCAGCTCGTCCAGGGTCTCGAACTCCGAAGCCTCGGAGGCGAAATCGTCGTCGAGCTCGGGCAGGTTCTTCTCCCGCACCTCCTTGACCTTGACCTCGAAGGTCGCGGTCTTGCCGGCCAGCTCCTCGGGGCGGTGGTCGTCCGGGAAGGTGACCTCGACCGTGCGCTCGTCGTCGGCGGAGGCGCCCGTGAGCGCGGTCTCGAACTCGACCAGCAGGCTGTCACCGCCGAGCTCGATCACGAAGTCACGCCCCTCCGAGCCCTCGAACGGCTCGCCGTCGATCGTGCCCGAGAAGTCGATCACGACCGCGTCGCCGCCGGCCGCCGGACGCTCTACCGGGGCGAGGCTTGCAAAGCCCTCGCGCAACCGGTCGAGCTCGGCGTCGACCGCCTCGCCGGGGACCTCGATCTCCGCCTTGCCGACCTCGAGCCCCCGCCACTCGCCGAGCTCGGCCTTCGGTCGCACGCCGACCTCGATCGTGAACGTCAGCTCCTCGCCCTCGGCGGGGATCTCGCCGACGTCGAGCTTCGGGTCGCCGACCGAGGCGACGCCGGACTCGAGCAGGGCCCGCTCGTACCACTCGGGAAGGCCGTCGCGAAGTGCCTGCTCGACGACCGCCTCGCGCCCGATCCGCTGGATCACGAGCTGGGCCGGAACCTTGCCCTTGCGGAACCCGGGCAGCTTCATCTCGCCGGCCAGTGCCGCCGCGGCGCGGTCGATCCGCTTGGCGAGCAGCTCGGGCTCGATCGCGACGTCGATCTTGACCCGCGAGTCGGGAAGCTCTGTGACCTCGGTGCGCATCGGGGTGGCAGCTTAGCCCCCACTACGCTTGAGCCCGTGGACCCCGGGAGAACGGCGATCGGGACGTGGAGCGGCGGGCGCTTCATGCACTTCGGCGAGCCGGTCGACGACGACCGGCTGCTCTCGCTGCTGCGTCCCGGCGACGGGATCGAGACCGTGATCACCGCCGACGTCTACGGCGCCGGCGAGGCCGACGCGATGCTCGGCCGGGCGCTCGAGGGCGTCGGGCGTGAGCGCTACTCGCTGGTCGGAGCCGTCGGCCACGACTTCGTCGAGGGCGAGCGCGACGGCCCGCGGGGATTTCCCCGGTTCACCGACCCCCGTCTGCGCGGCCCCGGCGAGTACGCCTCGTACCTGCGCCGGGCGACCGAGGCGAGCCTCGAGCGGATCGGCGTCGACGCGTTCGACCTGCTGCTGCTCCACAACCCCGACCGCACCGGGTTTGGCTCGGAGGCCGTCTGGGACGGGATGGCCGCCCTCCGCGAGGCCGGCCTGACCCGGATGCTCGGGGTCGCGCCCGGTCCCGCGAACGGGTTCACGCTCGACCTGCTCGACTGCTTCGAGCGTTTCGGCGACCGGCTCGACTGGGCGATGCTGATCCTCAACCCGCTCGAGCCCTGGCCCGGCGAGCTCTGCCTCGACGCCGCGGCCGACTACGGGATCAGCGTGATCACCCGGGTCGTCGACTACGGCGGCCTGTTCTGGGACGACGTCCTCCCAGGTCACGACTTTCCCGACTCCGACCACCGGCGCTTCCGCCCGGCCGGCTGGGTCGAGGCGGGACGGATCAAGCTGGACCTGATCCGCCCGATCGCCGCCGCCGCCGGGCTCACGCCGATGCAGCTCGCCTGCCACTGGAACCTCGCCCACGACCCGGTCGGCTGCGCCGCGCCGACCCTGATCCAGGAGGCCGGGCCCGCGGCGCGGCCGATCGAGGACAAGCGCCGCGAGCTCGCGGCGCTGCCGGACCAGCAGCTCGAATCGCTCACCGTCGAGCAGGTTCGCGAGATCGGCGACAACACCGGCTCGATGGCGCTCAAGGGCGCCAGCCCGGAGCACGAGGGCGAGGAGCGGCCGGACCGCTGGGCGTTGACCGAGGAGCTCGTGGCGGCCGGCCGCCGCTGGGGGATCGACCCCGAGCGCGACCTCGGACAGCGCGCTCCGACCCGGGCGTGAGTCCGCCCGAGCGCCTCGCCGCCTGGGTGCTGACGGGCCCGGTCGGCCGCTTCGCGGCCTTCTTCGGCGACCTCGGCGTCTACTGGTGGCGCTGGTTTCGTGGCCGCCGGGCCGGCGCCGGCGAGCGTTAGATGGTTGATTCCACGGCCTCGCGTGCGCGGGGGCGCGCGGGACCGAGCTGGCTCATCTGGGTGAACGCGTCGAAGCCGTGCGTCAGCCCGCGGGTCGTCGACCGGCCGGTCTCCGACGATCGCATGTTCCCGACCCTGCCCGCCGGCCTGTACCAGTTCGCCGGCCTCTTCGGACAGCTGGTGACCGTGTTTCCCGCCGAGGGCCTGATGACGGCCAGGTTCGGCAACGACAACGGCAGCTTTGCCGGCGGCGAACCCTGGGAGGAGGAGTTCTACCGCCGCGTCCTGGCCTCGATCACCGACCAGGAGGTCGTCATGCCGAAGCCGAAGCCCGACGCGGACGACGTGAGCCGCGAGGACGTCGACCGCGGCTTCTTCGAGGCCGCACAGGATCCCGGCCTGTTCGGCGGCGGCGCGGCCCCGCCTCCACTCCCCCCCGCCGGGCCCGCCCGCGCCAGGGCGACGCTGATCAAGTTCCGCGCCACCCGGCCCGGCCCGCATGACACCGTCAAGGTGCGCCTGCGCTGCCCACCCGCCTGGCCCTCGGGCCTGAAGCCGCGATGCGCGGGCAAGGCCCGCCTGACGGGCGCCTCGCCGCTCGCCTACCGGATCAAGGCCGGCAAGGCCGGCACGCTTCGCTTCAGCTTGCGCTCGAGCTTCGTGCGCAAGCTCGAGCGCAAGCGTCACCTCGCGGCGACGATCGCAACCCGCGACCGCGATCATGCCGCCGGAGCGGTCGCCAAGCGGACCTTCACCCTGCGCCGGCGCTGACTCCGGACGTCCCGGCGTCCCTCAGTGGTCCCTGGCGTAACCGAGGATCGAGCGGTCGACCAGCCACTCGACCGGGGCGCGATCGTCGGTGTAGACGCTGCCGCCGGGCAGCCGGGAGGAGAGCCGCGCCGCGTCGATCAGCGCCAGCTTGCGCAGGTTGCCGTGCATCCGGGTGCGCGCGGCGGCCGCCAGCCGGGCCGCCGAGGCGGGCGCCTCGCTGCCGAGGAGCAGCGTGTTCGTCTGCTCGGCGGGATCGCGCAGGACCGTCGGGAACACCTCGGCCATCGTCCGCCCCAGCACCCGCTCGATCTCGTCGCTGCCCTCCGGGTGGCCGACGTTGACGACCACCACGCCGCCCGGGGCGAGCCGGTCGCGGACGAGCTCGAAGAACTCCTTGGTCGCCAGGTAGAACGGGATGTAAGGCTGGCGGTAGGCGTCGACGACGATCAGGTCGTAGCCGCCGTCGGAGTCACGCAGCCACGGCCGCGCGTCCTCGTCGTAGACGGTCAGGTTCGCGTTCGAGCCCATGTCGAAGTAGCGGTAGCCGACCTCGGTGAGCTCGTCGTCGATCTCGACCCCGTCGACGTGCGTCCGCGGCCAGAAGCGGCCGTACTCGCGCGCGACCGTGCCCGCGGCGTTGCCGAGGATCGCGATCCGCCGCGGGGGGCGATCGCCGGTCGTGAACGGCAGGACGAGGAAGCTGTCCCAGTAATCGGCGGTCAGGAACCCCCGGGCCGGAAGGATGGAGTGGACCGCCTGACCTTCGTTGAGCTCGAGCACGCGATCGCCGTCGTCCCGCTCGAGCACGCGGATGTACTGGTGCTCGGACTCCTCCTCGTAGAGGACCCGGCCCGCGTCGGTCGCCTTGACCGTCCCCACCGGCAGCGCGATCGCGCCCGCGAGCGCGATCGGGACGACCACGTAGCGCCAGCCGAGCCCGATCACGGCGACGAGCGCCAGCGCGAGCGCGAAGGCGAGGAAGGTCCGCTGAGTGCCGGCGAACGGAATCAGGACCAACGCCGCGAGCATCGTCCCGGTCAGCGAGCCGACGGTCGAGATCGCGTACAGGCGGCCCGAGGTCCGACCGGTGTGTTCGACGTCTTCGACCGCGAGCCGCAGCGCCCACGGCGCGCAGGTGCCGAGCAGGATGACCGGGATCGCGATCAGGAACAGGACCGCGGCCAGCGAGCCGACGAACGCCCCCGCCTCGACCTCGTCGAGCGCATCGACCGAGAGGTCGAAGAACGGACGTGCGATGAGCGGGACGACGGCGAGCAGCACGCCGGCGGCGAGCACGACGAGGCAGAGGCTGCGCAGCTCCGGACGGCGGTCCGCGAACCGCCCGCCGAGCCAGTAGCCGATCGAGAGCGCGACCAGGACGACCCCGATCGTGTTCGCCCAGACGATCGTCGAGGCGCCGAAGAACGGGGCCATCAGGCGCGCGGCGGCGATCTCGGCCCCGAGGCTGGCGGTTCCGACGACGAAGACGAGGACGTAGAGGTAACGGTTGTTCACGTACGGCTTCCCAGGATCCGCTCGCGCAGGCGTTCACCCTGGCCGGCGGCGACGGCGCGGGCGGCGCGGCTCGGGTCGAGCTCGAACCCGTGCGCATCGGCGAGCTCGAGCAGCTCCTGCTTCTCGCTGCTGCGGTTGGCTGCCCGGAAGAAGAGCCACGTGAACAGCCCCAGGGTCACGAACCCGGTCCAGATCATCATCACGTTGCCGGCCGCCCCCTGGTCGGCGAGCGGGCTGATCTCCCACTTCGCCTCGCCCGGGGCGTAGTCGGGGTAGAACACCGTCCCCGACCAGATCAGGACGTTGGCGAGCACCGCCTCGAGCAGCCGCACGACGACGACGTAGATCAGCATCGCGCCGTCGCCGAACCAGGACGGCTTCGGCAGCGGGCCGACCAGCGGCAGCCACATCGCGAGGCCGAAGGTGAAGAAGCAAGCGTGCTGGGCGAAGTGCAGCAGCGCGCTGTCGAGCACCCCCTCGTAGAGGAACGAGAGGTGCCACAGGTAGAGGTTGAGCGCCCAGATGGGAAGCGCGATCAGCGGGTTGCCCAGCAGGCGCAGGTAGGAGAACGGGCGCTTGGCGAGCAGCGGCTGCAGGATCGGCCCGGTGAGCCCGAGCGCGATCAGCAGCCCGGCGAGGTCGCCGATCACCAGGTGCTGGACCATGTGGGCGACGACGATCTCCTCCGCGACGTCGGCGAGCGGCGGCAGGTCGGCCGCCAGGAGCAGGAACACCCCGGCGCCGAACGAGACCTGCCGCCAGATCCAGACCGGCTTCCCCCGCTCCGCGAGCGTCCGTACCCGCTTCGCGTAGGCGAGCGCGACCGCGATCAGGAGCAGCGGCGCGCCCGCGTTGATCAGCGCATCCACGCCCGGAAAAGCTACAGCCAGCGAATTCGCTTGAAGAACGTGAACAGGCCGATGACGGCCACCGCCATCATCGCCAGCGCGACCCAATAGCCCCAGCGCTCGTCCAGCTCCGGCATGTGGGTGAAGTTCATCCCCCAGATCGACGCGAGGAAGGTGGGCACGGCGATGATCGCCGCGTAGGCGGAGATCGAGCGGACGACCTCGTTCTGGCGAACACCGAGCAGCGCCAGGTTCGCCTCCAGGATCGAGGTCAGCAACTCGCGCTGGGCGGTCACCTGCTCGTCGACGCGCCGGGCGTGGTCGGCGACGTCGCGGAAGTAGCGGCGCAGATGCTCGTCCATGTTCGGGAAGGCACCGCGCTCGAGCGCCTCGAGCGGCGTCAGGAGGGGGGCGGTCGCGTGGTGGAACTCGATCACCTCGCGCTTCAGGAAGTAGATCCGCGCCGTCGAGTCGGTGCCGTCGCCGAAGATCTCGGTCTCGACCTCGGTGATGTCGTTGTCGATCCCCTCGACCACCGGCTGGTAGTCGTCGACGACCTTGTCGACGATCGCCCAGACCGCCGCCGCCGGCCCGAACTCGAGCAGCTCCGGATGGTCCTCGAGGTGCTTGCGGACGCCCGTCAGCTCGCTGGCGGCGCCGTGCCGGACCGCGATCACGTACGTGCGCGAGAGGAAGAGCATGATCTCGCCGAACTCGACCTCCTCCTTCTGGTCGTCGTAACGCGCCGGGCGCAGGACGACGAAGTAGGAGTTCTCGTAGTCCTCGAGCTTCGGCCGCTGGTGGGCGCCGTAGGCGTCTTCGAGCGCGAGCTCGTGCAGGTCGAAGAGCTCGCCGACCTCGCGCAGCTCCTCCGCCGAGGGCTCGAACAGGCCAAGCCAGACGAAGTCCCCGTCGCCGGCGACGCAGTTCGCCGCCGCTTCGAGTGGCAGCTGGCCCTCGTGCTGGCGGACGCCGTCGCGGTAATGGGCGCAGTCGACGATCACGCCGTGGCTTTCAGCCTCGGGCGCCCGCCTCCTGCGCGGCGGCCTTATTCCTGCAGCGCCTGAGGCGCCGACTACTGCGCGGGCGGAGGTGCCGGTGACGCCGGGTCGGCGGGCGGCGGCGTGGTCCCGGCCGGCGCGGCGGCCGGCGCCGCGGCCGGCGGAGCCTGGTCGGAGAACGAGAAGGTCGGCACTTCGCGGTCGCCCGGATCCTCGATCTCGAAGAACTCACGGGCGGTGAAGCCGCCGGAGTTGGCGACGACCGAGTTCGGGAAGATCTGGATCTTCGTGTTGTAGGCCTGGACGTTGGAGTTGTAGATCCGGCGCGAGGCCTGGATCTCGTCCTCGAGCTCGGAGAGGTTGCGCGAGAGCTGCTGGAAGTTCTCGGTCGCGCGCAGCTCGGGGTACTGCTCGGCTACGACCCGCAGTCCGCCGAGCGCCTGGCTCAGGAAGCCCTCCGCCTGGCTCGCCTCGGCCGGCCCTGTGGCCTGCATCGCGGCGGCCCGGGCCTGGGTCACCTTCTCGAAGGTCTCACGCTCGTGCGTCGCGTATCCCTTGACCGCCTCGACGAGGTTCGGGATCAGATCGTGCCGTCGCTTCAGCTGGACGTCGATTCCGGACCAGGCTTCGTCGACTCTGTTTCGCGACCCGATGATCGAGTTGCGGATCAGGATGAAGATCAACCCGATCAGCAGCAGTACGCCGACGATGATGATGGCTACGACCATTTCAGCTCCAGACCTCTCCTTCGAAGTGACTCGCGACGATTATGTCCTACTCGGCGGTGACATCGAGGGCCGATAGGACCGAGAGCCGGCGCAGGGCCGACTCGACCAGATCGGCGGGCAACCCGGCCTCGCCGAGCGCGTCGAGGCGGCCGAGCTCATAGGCGAGTCCGACCGCGTCGCCGGAGGCGATCGCGCCCTCGATCGCGCGCGCGTACTCGGGCTCGTCGGGCGCCGCCCCGGAATGAGCGAGCTCGCGCAGGCGCGCGAGTGAGCTCTCCCGCGGCGGCGTGCTCGGGGTGAGGGCAACGGCTCCGGGCTCGACGCGGCGCGGTGGCTGGCCGCTCGGTGTGTACGTCGGGGCGAGCGCCCCCTGCCTCCGCAGGCGCTCGATGTGCTGATAGACCGCGTTGCGGCTGATGCCGATGTCGGTGGCGATCTCCTTCGCCCCCATGCCCTGCTCGAGCCGCTCCAGGACTTCCTGCTGGCGTTTTGTCAGCCTCGCATGCGGGCTGTTCGGGTCGACATGCATAGTTGGCAGCCTAGTTGGCAACGGCCCGTTGTCAAGATTACAGTCGACACCGCGCACGCCCGGACGTCGGCGCCGGTCTGGAATAACTCGCGCCACGTCCTCCGCTCTCGCTCGAATCAATGGTCCGCGGCTACGCCGCGGACATTTTTTTCTGCTTCCGCGTCCGGGCGTGCGCGGTGTCTACTCGGCCGCTTGCGGCGTGGGTTCCTCGGCCAGCGCGCCCTCCAGCCGCAGCAGGAACGCCTTCATCTCGGGGCCGCCGCCGTAGCTGCCGAGGACTCCCCCCGCGCGGAGGACGCGATGGCAGGGGACGACGATCGGGATCGGGTTGTGGCCGAGCGCCGTCCCGGCGGCGCGGAACGCCCGCGGGTTGCCGGCGCGAGCGGCGACCTCGCCGTAGCTGGTCGTCACCCCGTAGGGGACCCTCGCCGTCTCGTGCAGGACGCGGCTCGCGAACTCCGAGCGCACCAGCCGCCAGTCGAGCTCGAGCTCGAACTCGCGCCGGCGGCCCTCGAAGTACTGGTCGAGCTCGCGCCGCGCCCGGTCGAGACGCCCCGGGACCTCGAGCACGCGCGGCGAGATCTCGGTCAGGTGCTCCAGGAACGACTCGCTGCCGAAGGTCGGCAGGCTGATCGAGACGATCCCGCGCTCGGTCGCCGCGATGTACCCGGTGCCGAGCGGCGAGTCGAAGCTGCCGTAGGCGACCTCGACCAGACCCTCGGCGTCGGCGCGGGCGACGAGTCGCTTCGCCGCTTCCGCGGCGTCGTCCTCGAGCCCGCCGCCGAGCAGCGCGGTGATCCGCTTTGTGTCGACTCGGCTCATCGCCTCGCCTCCTCTCGATCGATGGTCTCTCGCAGCGCCCGCAGCCCATCGGAGACGCGCTTGCGGGCCGCCTCCTCGCTGCAGTCGAGCGCGGTGCCGATCTCCCGGTAGGGCAGGTCGGCCGCATAGCGGAGCGCAACCGCCGCGCGCTGGGCCTCGCCGAGCTCGGCGACCGCGGCCCAGACCGCGCCGTCGAGGTCGCCGAGGCGCCCGTTCTGGTCGGGCGCTGCGACCTCGGGCAGCCGTTCGCTGGGCTCCGGCCGGCGCGCCCGCGCGCGGTGGTGGTCGATCGCCTTGCGGCGCGCGATCGTCATCACCCAGGCGCGCGGGTGGGCGCCGTCCATGCGCTCGTAGGCGCGCAGCGCGGCCAGGAACGTCTCCTGAAAGCAGTCCTCGGCGTCGTGGTGACCGACCATCGCCCGCAGGAACGCGAGCACCGCTCGGCGGTGCGCGTCGAGGAACTGCTGGAACGGGGGCCGCACAGCGGCTCTGCTTGTCGCGGTGGCGCTCACTGCTGTCGATCTTGAAACGTCGAAACGAGCGTATTCGTGAGCCGAGGCCGCGGCCGCTGGACTGCAGCTCGATCAGCCGGGCCGGGCGAGCGGATCGCCGGCCCGCTGTGTTGCATTCATAGACTCAGCCGAAAGCCCAGGTCGAATGGAGGAATGACGAATGAGCAGGAAGTGGATCATGGGACTCGTCGCCCTCACCGCGGTGGCAGGGACGGCGTTCGCGGCCGGCACGGCCTTCAGCACGGGGGCCGACTCGCGGCCGCAGTACTCGTCGCTGACCGTCGAGCTCAACAAGGAACGGGCGATCGCCGCACGCGCGCAGGCCGGCGGCGGCGGCGCGACGCGCAAGCCAGAGGTCGTCTACCTCCAGAGCAGCACGCCGACGACGATCAACACCGCGGACATCGCCGCCGGTGGCTTCGGCCCTTACATCGACCTGACCCTGAAGGGACCGGGGTGCTCGAAGGTGATCAACGGCGGCGCCTTCCCGCGCAGCACCGACGTCTACCTCCAGGGCTCATACGTGCAGTCGCCGAAGAAGTTCCACGTTCTGCTCGCGCTCGACGACGCGGCCGCCGCGTCATCGCCGCGGCCGGTGTTCCAGGTCGACACCAGCCTGATCTGCCTGAAGGGCGTGAAGTAGCTCAGGGCCGCATCGCGGCCTCGACCCCCTGGAGCCGCTCGCGCTCACCGGTCGGCAGGGTGACGTAGACGGCGCCGTCGCGGGCGAAGCGCAGGCGCGGCTCGACGACGATCATCCCGGTCGGCCGTCCGTCGGAGTCGAACGTCCACACGTCCCCCTCCTCGGTGCGCTCGCGCGACGCGTCGCGGCCCTGGGTGATCCGCGCGTAGAGCACGTCGCTGGGCGGGTCGTAGGTGACGTAGGGAAATGTGTAGCGGCCGGTGCGCATCGGTCACGGCTGGTAGGGAGGCGCCTCGCCCCATCCCCAGCGCGGCACCGGGGCCTGGGGGGCGACCTCGGCACCCGGCTGCGAGTTGTGGACCGCGAGCCGCGTGCCCCACTCGAGGTAGGCGACCAGGGCGGAGCGGAACTCCGGGTCGTCGGGGAGCCCGGCGTCATCGGCGGCCAGGCTGAACAGGGACGCGAAGCGGTGCCGGGCCTCCGCGGTGATCCCGAGGTCGCGGTGGTGGGCGAGCATCGACTCGTAGCCGCCGAGCTCATCCGTGTAGCGGGGCGGGCCGCCGAAGACCTCCGACCACCACGCGGTGACATGGTCGCGGTGCTGCTCGTGGACGCCGCCCGGGAAGAACGGCGACAGCAGCCCGTCACGCTCGACGCGGTCGTAGAACGCATCGATCAACCGCCGCACCGCCTCCTCGCCGCCGGCCCACTCGAACAGGGTCGGAGTCCGATCGGCACCGGGGTCGCTCATCGGTCGAGCGTAGCGACGGCGCTGCGGCAAGATACGGGGTGATGAGCGCCGCGGCCCTCGCCGAGCTGGAGCTGCCCGAGTACGACGAGCTCGATCCGACCCTGCGCGGGCCCGAGTTCGACCGCCGGATGGCGGAGCTGGCGGCGCAGAGCTGGATCGTGCGCGGGAAGCTCGGCTACGTCGTCCTCGATCGCGAGTCGGGCGAGCACTTCCTGCGCTCGAAGCAGGCGACCTTCCCCGGCAAGGCGCTGGCCGAGATGTTCGAGATGAAGTCGGGCGCGCTCGGCGAGGAGGTGGCCCGCAACATCCTCCACATCGACGGCGACGACCACCGGCGGCTGCGCGGCCTCGTCAACCCGGCGTTCACGCCGAAGGCCGCCGATCGCTGGCGACCGGTGATGAGCGGGTTCATCGCCGAGCTGTTCGAGGCGATCGACGGGGCCGGCTGCGAGGCGGTCGCCGCGCTGACCAAGCCGTATCCGGCGATGACGATCGCGACCGTGGTCGGCGCCCCGATCGCGGACGCGGACCGGCTCGCGACGTGGTCACGGTGGATCCAGCTCCAGTTCGACGGCCCGACCCTGATGCAGCACCGGGACGAGGTCGAGCGCGCCTGCGAGGAGCTCTATGGCTATCTCGACGTCCTGATCGCCCAGAAGCGCGCGGCGCCCGGCGAGGACCTGCTCTCGACGCTGACCGCGGCCCGCGACGGCGACGACCGCCTCGACGACGCCGAGCTTCGCAACCTCGTCCTCAACGTCCTCGTCGGCGGCGTCGACACGACCCAGTCGCAGCTCGCGCACGCGCTGCGGCTGTTCGCCGCCCACCCCGAGCAGTGGGCGCTGCTCGCGCGCGAGCCCGAGCGCGCGGCCAACGCCGTCTCGGAGGTGATCAGGGTCGCGCCGGTGACCCCGTTCACGGCGAGGATCGTCCTCGAGGAGTTCGAGCACCGCAGCGTCACCTTCCCCGAGGGGACGATCGTGCTCGTCTGCGCGCACCAGGCGAACCGGGACGAGGCGGGCGGCGGCGCCGGGTTCGACATCACCCGCCCCGACGCCGGCAAGCGGGCGCTGACCTTCGGCGCCGGGGTCCACTACTGCCTCGGGGCGAACCTCGCGCGTGCCGAGCTCGAGCAGGCGCTCGCCTACCTGGCGCCGCGGATGCCGGATCTCGTCCTCGACGGCGAGCCCGCCTACGACTCGGTGCACGGCGTCTACGGGCTCGACGAGCTGCCGCTGCGCTGGGAGGCCACTGCGGCCTAGTGGCGGTGGCGCCTCCCGGCGAGCAGCCCGAGCGCGTGCGGGATCGCCTTCTCGAGCGCGGCGCCGGCCTGCTCGATGGATGGTGGGTTGCCGGGGAAGTTGACGATCAGCGAGCGGCCGCGGGTCCCGGCGACCCCGCGCGAGGTCATCCACATCTCGGTGTGCTCTCGCGACGCGGCTCGCATCGCCTCGGCGAAGCCCGGGGCCTCCCGGTCGATCGCGTCGCGGGTCGCCTCGGGGGTGACGTCGTCGAGCGAGAACCCGGTGCCGCCGGTGGTCAGCACCAGCTCGCAGCCGCCCTCGTCGCACCAGAAGCGCAGCCGGCCGGCGATCAGCTCGCGCTCGTCGGGGATCACCTCGACCCCGACCACGTGGACGCCGAGCCGCTCGGCGAACGCGGCCAGCGCCGGCCCGCTCACGTCCTCGCCGTCGCCGCGCGCCTTCGAGGTCGAGACGGCGATCACGGCGGCGCGGAAGCCGTCCTCTCCCCCGCTCATTCCTCCCTCCGCCACTCGCCGCTGCGCCCGCCGCTCTTCTCCACCAGCTCGATCGCCTCGATCGAGACCCCGCGCTCGAGCCCCTTGACCATGTCGTAGACCGTCAGCGCCGCGACGGCGCAGGCGGTCATCGCCTCCATCTCGACCCCGGTTCGCGCCGTGATCCCGGCCGTGGCCGACAGCCGCACCAGTCCCGCCTCGACGTCGACCGCGCCCTCGACGTCGATGAAGTCGAGCGCCAGCGGGTGGGCGAGCGGGATCAGCTCGCCGGTCCGCTTGGCCGCCCCGATCCCGGCGATCCGCGCGGTGCCGAGCACGTCGCCCTTTGGCGCGTCGCCGCGCGCGAGCGCCGCCGCGGTCTCCGGCGACATCCGCAACCGCGCCTCGGCGCGGGCCCGGCGCTGCGTCTCGTCCTTGTCGCCGACGTCGACCATCCGGGCGCTGCCGGCGTCGTCGAGGTGGGTCAGCCTCGGGGGCTCCTCGCCCACCGGCGGCGTCGTGCCCTCCACCCACGCGCCTTCGCCGCCGTCGACCTCGCGCTTCCAGATCGGCGCCTCGGCCTTGATCCGGTCGATCGCCTCGCGGGCGCCGGCGAACGCCTCCTCGCGGTGGGCGGCCGAAACGGCGACGACGACGCTCGGCTCGCCGAGCGGCACCGAGCCGACCCGATGCTCGGCCGCGGCGGCCTCGAGCCCGTGCCGCGCGGTGCACTCGTCGAGGATCGCGGCGATCCGCTGCTCGGCCATCTCGCCGTAGGCCTCGTACTCGAGCCGCTCGACCGCGCGGGTGACGCCGCAGAAGACGACCACCGCGCCGGCGCCCGGGCGGCCGACCGAGTTCGCGAGGTTGATGATCGACAGCGGTTCGTCGGTGACCCGCACGGGCGCGGGCGCGGTCGCGCCGCCGCTCACCGGCGGGATCAGCGCCAGCTCGTCGCCGGCCTCGATCACCGCGTCCTCGCTCGCGTACTCGTGGTTGACCGCGACCCGGGCCGGCATCCTCGGCAGCAGCTCGCCGAGCCCGGGCTCGCGCGCCGCCGCGGCGAGCGCGTCGGCGACCGTCGCCCCCTCGGGGAGCTCCAGCGCCAGCCGGTCGCGCCCGGCCCGCTCCCGGAAGACCGCAAACAACCGAACCTCGACTTCCATATGGCAATCGTAGGGCTGGGTAGAGGTGGGCGTTTCCCCCCGGCGAGCCCCTACGGGAGGAGCTCGATCTCGACCCGAGTCCCGGCCGGATATGGCGCATCGGCCGGGGGCAGGATCGCGAGCGCGTCGGCGTCGAGCATCGAGGTGAGCACGTGCGAGCCCTGGGGGCCGGTCGGGTGGGCGAGCCACCCTTCATCGCCAAGCTCCAGCCGGCAACGCACGAGCTGCGTGCGCTTGGCAAGCGCGGGATGGTCCGCGGCCAGCGTGGCCTGCGCGCGCCGCCGCTCATCGGCCGCCCCCATCATCGCCCGGATCGCCGGGCGCGCGAAGAGCAGGAAGGTGACGATCGCGGAGACCGGGTTGCCCGGGAGGCCGAACACCAGCGCCCCGGACGGCGCCACGCCGAAGTAAGTGGGTGCTCCCGGCCGCAGCGCGACCCGCCAGAAGACCTGCTCGACCCCGAGCCCGGCGGCCGCCGGGCGGACGTGGTCGTGCTCGCCGACGGAGACGCCCCCGCAGACGACGACCAGGTCGCCCTCGAGCGCCGCCGCCAGCGCCCGCGTCGTGGTCTCGAGATCATCGGCGACGATCTCGGCGCCGAGCAGCTCGGCGCCGGCGCGCTCGACCAGCGCCGCGACCGAGTGGGCATTCGAGTTGCGGATCGCTCCCGGCCGCAGCGGCCCTCCCGGCTCCTGAAGCTCGTCGCCGGTGGTCAGCACAGTCGCCCGCGGCCGCACCGCGCACGCCACCTCCGAGCGGCCGACCGAGGCAAGCACGCCGACCGCGGCGGGGCCGAGCTCGGCGCCGGCGCGAAGCACCGTGTACCCCGCCTCGATGTCCTCGCCGGAGCGGCGGATGTCCTTGCCCGGTTCGACCTCGGCCCTGACCTCGACCTCCGCCCCCCCACCGTCCGTGTCCTCGACCCGGACGACGGCGTCAGCGCCGTCGGGCATCATCGCCCCGGTCGAGATCGCGATCGCCTCACCCCCGGCGAGCGCACGAACAGCCGGGTGCCCGGCGCGCGACTCGTCGACGACGGTCAGGCGGACCGGCCGGTCACCGGTGCCCGCGCCGGTCGTGTCGCCGGCGCGGACGGCGTAGCCGTCCATCGCCGAGTTGTCGAAACCGGGCACGGGCTCGGCGCTGGTCACGTCCTCGGCGAGGACCCGCCCCAACGCCTCGCGCACGCCGACCCGCTCCGCGCCGAGCGCTGTCGTCCGGCCGAGCACCAGCCCGCGGGCCTCCTCGATCTCCAGCGGCTCAACCGACATTTCCTCCGCCGGAGCCTAATCCGGTGAGAGACTGGGTATGTGAAACGTCCCGTGACCGTCGGCGCAGTATTAGCTGGAGGGCTGAGCACCCGCATGGGCAGCCCGAAGGCGATCGTCGAGCTTGCCAGCCGCCCGCTCGTCTCCCGTGTCGTCAGCACGGTGGGCTCGGCCGGCCTCGACCCGGTCGTGGTCGCGAAACCCGACTCGGTGCTGCCGAAGCTCGACTGTCGCGTGCTCAGCGAGCCCTCGGAGCCGCACCATCCGCTGACCGGGATCGTCACCGCCCTCGGCGCCAGCGCCGGCCGCGGCGTGGTCGCGGTCGCCTGCGACATGCCGCTGGTGCCGTCGAAGCTGCTCACCTGGCTCGCGCAGCTCGAGGAGCCGGTCGCGGTCTGCGAGATCGGCGGCCGGCTCGAACCACTGCTCGGCCGCTACTCGCCCGAGGTCTCCGAACCGCTCCAAGAGTCGCTCGACGCCGGGGCGTCGATGCGCGACGCGGTCGCCGCACTCAACCCCTACGTGATCGCCGAGGACCGGGTCGCACGGTTCGGCGACCCGGAGCGGATCTTCTTCAACGTCAACACCCCCGACGACCTCGTCGAGGCCGAGCGATTGCTTGGCGACACCACCGGCCGCTTCTCGATCTCGATCAGCCGCCGTTCGGGCCCGACACCGGCGCCACGCTGACCGCGGCGTTGTCATTCCGACAGCAACCGGGTGCGATCAGGCGCGCGACCGGCCTCTGGTCGGCGGTGCTGGCGGTCGCGCTCGCGTCGGCGGCGCCGGCGGCCGCCGACGGCCTGCGAACGACGCCCGTGATCCCACCGCTCGCCGGGGCCACCGGCGAGCACGCACGCGCGATCTACGCCACCGGGCTCGCGCTCGGCAACGAGCCCGGCGTGTTCGCCAAGGTCGGCGACAGCATCAGCGAGTCGGCCTCGTTCCTCCAGGGCCTCGCCTGCGAGCAGCCGGCGTGGGGCCGCTGGTCGGCGCTCGACGAGACCCGCGCGTTCTACGGGACGCACACCTTCCCGAGCGGCTACACCTCGGTCTGGTGCGGGCGCGCGAACTCGTTCTCGCGCGCCAGCGCCACCGCGGTCAGCGGCTGGGACGCGGCCGACGCGCTCGCCGTCCCGATGCACGACCCGCCCGCGGGCTGCGCCGGGCTCAGCCCGCTCGCCTGCGAGTACCGGCTCCTGCACCCGAGCGTCGCCGTGGTCATGTACGGCACCAACGACGTCGAGACGTTCAGCGCGGACGCCTACGAGCTCAACCTGACGGCGATCGTCGACCGCTCGCTCGCGGGTGGCGTCGTCCCGGTCCTGAGCACGATTCCGCCGCGGACCGACGGCAAGCACCGTAACGGGCGGGTGATCCGCTTCAACCGTCGCGTGCTCGCGGTCGCCACGGCCTACCGGGTCCCGCTCTGGAACTACTGGCGCTCGCTTCAGGATCCGCGCGCGGTCAACCACGGGATCGGCGACGACGGCGTGCACCCGAACCTCTACGGCGGCTGCGAGCCTCCGCTCGGCTGCCGGCCGCTCGACTTCACCCGGCGCGGGCTGCGCTACGGCTACAACCGGCGCAACCTCGGCGCTCTGCGGGTGCTCGACCGCCTGCGCGCCGTGCTCGGTTAGTCGCGTGGCGGGAGGGCTTGCACGGCCCAAGCGTTGCCGTCGGGGTCGCTGAAGTAGACGAAGGCGCCCCACGGCATCTGCTCGACCTCGCTGACGTCGACCCCGCCATCGGCGAGCTCGGCGCGCGCGGCCTCGATGTCGGAGACGACCATCTGCATGCCCTTGACCGAGCCCGGCTCGGCGTCGGTCACCCCGTCGCCGATGCAGATCGAGCAGGCGGAGCCCGGAGGGGTGAGCTGGACGAAGCGAAGGTCCTCGCTGACCCGGTGGTCGTGGTCGGCGTTGAAGCCGGCGCCCTCGTAGAAGGCCTTCGCGCGGTCGACATCGGTGACCGGAATCGCGATCAGCTCGATCTTGAAGTCCAACGGATCCTCCTTCGTGGTTGTCGGCGGCGAGACTAGATGGGTGATTCCATCTAGGCGACCGCACCGACCCCGGGCCCGGCGTCCGCGACCGGAACCGAGCCGACCGCCTCGAGCCGCACCGGGATCCCGTTCAGGTGCGCCATCCCGGCGAGCCGCTCGAGGTCGTCGGGATCGGATGAGGCGAGCAGGTTGACGTTGGCGCCGCCGGCGGCCGTCGCCAGCTTCCAGCCGCCGCTGTGGCCCCAGCCGTGCGGGACCGCGATCGTGCCGCGCTTGACCTCGTCGGTGACCGTCGCCGTGATCTCGATCGTGCCGTGCGGAGAGGTGATCCGGCAGCGCTCCCCGTCGCCGAATCCCGCTGCCCGCGCGTCGTCGGGATGCACGCGCGCCGAATGGGTGCGACCGCCGCGCATGAGCAGCGGGGCGTTGTGCATCCAGGAGTTGTGGGAGCGCAGCTCGCGGAGGCCGATCAGCCGCAGGGGGAACTCGGGATCGTGTCCGTTGCGGGCAGCGAGCCGCTCCGCGTCCTCGAGGATCAGCGGCGGATCGAGGCGGACCTTCTTCGAGCGATGGCGGACCTGCTTGCCGATCATGTCGGGCGCCAGGTGCTCGGCGAGCACGATTCCGTGCGGACTGCGGGCCAGCTTGTCGAGGTTGAGGCCGCCACGGCGGAGGCCGAAGAGGTCCCCCTTGGGGCCGATCCGCAGCAGCAGGTCGACCAGCCGCCGGGGCGAGAACTTGATCCCGATCTTGCCCAGCAGCCGGGCGGCGAGCACGCTCGAGGGCACGACGCCGATCCGCGCCGCGATCTCGTCGATCACCTCCCACTCCTGGCGCGCCTCGCCGCGGGGCTCGACCACCGCCTCGGTCATCTGGATGAACGGGGTCGAGAACAGGGCCAGGAACGGCAGCGGGAAGTCCTCGCGCTCGTACATCGTCGTCGCGGGGAGCACGAAGTCGCAGTGGCGTGCGGTGTCGGAGAGATAGAGGTCGATCGAGACCGAGAGCTCGAGCTCGCCGATCGCGGCCTCGAGCTCATCGCCGTTCGGGACCGAGAGCACCGGGTTGCCGGCCGAGAAGAACATCGCCCGGATCTGGCCCTCGCCCGGGGTCGTGATCTCCTTCGCCATCACCGAGGCCGGCAGCGAGCCGAGCACCTCGGGCAGGTCGCCGACCCGCGAGCGGACCCGCGAGTACGTTCCGAGGCCGGTCATGTCGGCGATCCGGCTGAAGTCGATCGGCGGGTCGCCGAACATCGCCCCGCCCTCGCGGTCGAGGTTCCCCGTCACCAGGTTGAGCGCGTCGAGCAGGAAGGCAACGAGAGTCCCGTGGTGCCCGAGGCACGAGCCGGTGCGCCCGTAGACCGCCGCGCGCTCGGCCGCGGCCAGGTCGCGGGCCAGCGTCCGCACCGTGCGGGCGTCGACGCCGCTGCGGCCCGCGGTCGCCTCCGGGGGGTGATCGGCGGCCAGCCGCCGCAGCGCCTCGATCCCGGTCGACTGGCGCTCGATCGCGCCCCGGTCCTCGAGCCCGTCGGCGAAGATCACCTCGAGCATCGAGAGCAGCATCCAGGCGTCGCCGTCGGGGTCGATCGCGACGTGCTCGAAGGCGCGCGCGGTCTCGGAGCGGCGCGGGTCGACGACGACCACGCGCCCGCCGCGTTCGGTGATCGCATGCAGCTGGTCCTTGACCCGCGGGGCGCTCAGCACGCTGCCATGCGAGACGAGCGGGTTGGCGCCGACGACGAGCAGGAACTCGGTGCGCGCGAGGTCGGGGATCGGGACGATGAACGGCGAGCCGTAGAGGAAGGCGCTGGCCGCGAACCGGTTGGAGACGTCCTGGGAGGATGCGGTGTAGGAGTGCGGCGAGCCGACCGCGTCGAGGAACCCCTTCACCCAGAGCGGGTGCGAGTAGGAGAAGGCGCCCGGGTTGCCCATGTACCAGCCGATCGAGCTGCCCCCGTGGCGGTCGCGGATCGCCCCCAGCCGCTCACCGATCTCGTCCAGGGCCTCAGGCCAACCGACCCGTTCGAAGGAGCCGTCGTCACGCCGGCGCAGCGGATGCAGGAGGCGGTCGGGGTCGTTCTGGACCTCGGTCATCGCGATCCCCTTCGGGCACGCGAACCCGGCCGATAGCGGATGATCGGGGTCGGGCCGGACCTTGGTCAGCTCACCATCGGTCACCGTCGCGACCATCCCGCAGAGCGGCTCGCAGACCCGGCAGTAGGTGACCTTCTCTTCGGTGGCCATCGCCGATCCCGATTGTCTCAGGTCGAATCGTCAGCCGCGGCGGAGCCGCCGACCCGGGCGGCAGCCGCCTGCAGCTCCTCGAGCGAGGCGCCGACCGTGCCGCCGAGCCAGCAGGCGATCGGCGCGGCGATCCGCTCGGAATCGTGGGCGGCCGTCGCGGCGAGGTCGAGGATCTGCCTCACCTCCTCGTCGGTCGGCCGGTCGGCGCCGATCGCGGCGGCGAACGCGTCGATCCACTCGCGTGCGTTCATGCTCAATGCTCCTCCTGAGTTGCCTATGTAATGCTTAGGTAGATGTCGGACCTGGCCCTCGGCGAAGCGGCTCGCGCCCTGGGCGTCAGCGTCGACACCCTGCGACGCTGGGACAAGGCCGGCAAGCTCCGCACCGTCCGCGACGAGCGTAACCGCCGCCGCGTCCCGGCGGCCGAGATCGAGCGGCTCAGCTCGCGGCCCGACCGACACCGGGCGGGCGACCGGCTCTCGACCCGCAACCGCTTTCCGGGCGTGATCACCTCGGTCGAGGTCGACGGCGTGATGGCGCTGGTCGAAATCCAGGCCGGGCCGCACCGGGTGACGGCCGCGATCACCCGCGACGCGGTCGACGAGCTGGGGCTGGCGGAAGGGGTCGAGGCGACGGCGATGGTGAAGGCGACCTCCGTGATGGTCGAGCGAGGGTGAGGTTTCGGACGATGGTCGCCTTGGCGATCGGAGCCGCGTTCGCGGCGGGCTGCGGCGACGACTCGGAGGACGGGCAGGTCCTAGTGTCCGCCGCTTCCTCGCTCGGGCCGGCGTTCAGCGCCTACGCCGAGGCCGCCGGGATCGACGCGAAGCAGTCGTTCGCCGGCTCGGACGACCTCGCCGCCCAGATCCGCCAGGGGGTGAAGCCGGACGTGTACGCAGCGGCGAACACCTCGCTTCCCGAGGACCTCTTCGACGACGGTCTCGTCGCGCAGCCGGTCGCCTTCGCCACCAACAAGCTGGTGCTCGCGGTCGCGCCCGACTCGCAGATCGACTCGCTCGACGACCTGACGGCCGACGGCGTCGCCCTTGCGATCGGCGACGAGGGGGTGCCCGTCGGCGACTACACCCGCGAGGTGCTCGCCGGTCTATCCGCGTCCGATGAGGGGGCGATCCTCGACAACGTGGGCTCGCTGGAGCCCGACGTGGCGGGAATCGTCGGCAAGCTCACCCAGGGGGCCGTCGACGCCGGCTTCGTCTACATCACCGACGTCGTCGCCACCGATGGCGAGCTGACGGCGATCGACCTGCCGCCGAAGCTCCAACCCGACGTCGCCTACGGCGCCGCGGTGGTCGAGGGGGCCGAGAACCCGGAGGGGGCGCAGCGGTTCATCGACGGCCTGCTCGAGGGCGACGGAGCGGACGCGCTCGCCGAGGCCGGGTTCGGGCCGCCGCCTGAATGAGGCGCCGGGGGCCGTTCGCGATCGCGCTCGTCGGGGCGCTCGCGATCACCGTCCTCTTCCTCGTCGTGCCGGTGGTCGCGATCTTCGCCGACACGCCGCCGGGCGAGCTGATCGACAGCCTCGCGTCCGACGCCTCGCGCGACGCGCTCTGGCTCAGCCTCAAGACCACGCTCGCCGCCCTGGCGATCATCGTCGTCTTCGGAACCCCGGCCGCGTACCTGCTCGCCACCCGCAGCTTTCGCGGCCGCAGTGCGGTGATGACCGCGATCGAGCTGCCGCTGGTCCTGCCACCTGCGGTCGCAGGGATCGGGCTGCTGGCGGCGTTCGGCCCCTCGGGCATCTTCGGCTCGGCGCTCGAGGACGCCGGAATCCGGCTCGTGCTCGAGACCGCCGGGGTGATCGTCGCGCTCACCTTCGTCGCCGCGCCGTTCTACCTGCGCCAGGCGCAGGAGGCGTTCGCGGCCGTCGACCCGCGACTGGTGGACGCGGCGCGGACGCTGGGCGCGAGCGAGGCGCGGGCCTTCTGGCGGGTGGCGATCCCGTGCGCCGGATCGGGGATCACCGCCGGCCTTGCCCTCGCCTGGGGCCGAGCCTTGGGCGAGTTCGGAGCCACGCTGATGTTCGCCGGGTCGTTCCAGGGCATCACCCAGACCGCGCCGCTCGCGATCTTCGCCCAGTTCTCGACCGACTTCCCGGCGGCGCTCGCCCTGTCGGCAGTGCTCGTCGCGCTCTCCGCGGCGATCCTGCTGGGCGTGAAGCTGCTCGGGCGGGCGCCGTTTCTCGGCGCCCCGCAGGCATGACGCTCTCCGCCGCGATCGAGACGGAGCTGCGCGAGTTCGAGCTCGCCGTCGAGGTCGAGGTCCCCGCCGGGCAATGCGTGGCGCTGGTCGGTCCGTCGGGCGCCGGCAAGAGCACCGTGCTGCGGACGATCGCGGGCCTGCGGCGTCCCGACCGCGGCAGGGTGACCCTGGGCGACGAGGTCTGGCTCGACGCAGGCGCGGAGATCGACCTTCCCCCCGAGCGGCGGAGCTGCGGCTTCCTGTTCCAGGATTACGCGCTCTTTCCCCATCTGAGCGCCTGGCGCAACGTCGCCTTCGGCCTCACGGGCCTCCCTCGACCGCAGCGGCGCACGCGCGCGCTGGAGGCGCTCGCCGGCCTCGGGCTCGAGGGCCTCGCCGAGGCGCCGCCGGCCGAGCTCTCGGGCGGCGAGCGCCAGCGGGTCGCGCTCGCCCGGGCCCTTGTCCGCGATCCCAAGGTGCTGCTGCTCGACGAGCCGCTCTCCGCCCTCGACTCACGCACCGCGGCCACGGCGGCCCGCGAGCTGGCCGCGACCCTTGCTCGGTCCGAAGCCCCGAGCGTGCTCGTCACCCACGACTTCGCCCAGGCGGCCCTGCTGGCCGACGAGGTCGCGGTGGTCGACCGGGGCCGGATCGTCCAGCGCGGCACGCCGGGCGAGCTCAGCGCCCGGCCGGCGTCGGCGTTCGTCGCCGACTTCGCCGGCGCCGCGGTCCTCTTCGGCGTCGCCCGGCGCGGCTCCGCCGGGGCGACCCGGGTCCGGCTCGACGGGGGCGGCGTGGTCGTCAGCACCGACGCCGCCGACGGACGCGTCGGCGCCGCCGTCTTTCCCTGGGAGATCACGCTCGAGCCCGCGGGCTCGGTCGCCCACGGCTCGGCGCTGAACCGACTCGACGCCGAGGTCGTCTCGCTCACCGAGGTCGGCAACCGGGTCCGAGTCGGGTTGCTGGCCTCGCAGCCCCTGGTCGCCGAGGTGACCTCCGACTCGGTCTCCCGCCTTGGCCTCGCGCCCGGGGTCGGCGTGGTGGCCACCTGGAAGGCGACCGCGACCCGACTGGTCGAGCGCTGACGCACAGTCGAGATAATCCGCGTCGATGTCGGCAGCGAACGTCGCCGCAGTGCGCGCGTACTACGACGCCTTCAACCGGGGCGATCACAAGACGGCCGAGACCTTCCTGTCGGTGGACTTCGTCGCCGATTACTCCCGCCGCTCGATCGAGCCTGGGATCGCCCTCGGACGCGAGCAGGCGATCGCAGCGGCGGAGCGGGTTCGCGAGGCGTGGGGCGAGCTCTCGGTCGAACCCGAGGAACTGATCGCGCGCGGCGATCGGGTGATCGCGGTGGTGGCAAACCGCGCGCGCGGCGCTGCCAGCGGCGCCGAGATCGGGTCGCGCACCGCGCAGGTCTGGACGCTGCGCGACGGCAAGGCGGTGCGGTTCGAGTACTACGGCAGCCCCGAGGCGGCGTTCGAGGCGGTCGGGCTGAGCGGCGAGTCGCGCTGACGCACGCGACCGTGAATACGTGCGCGCTCAGCCGCCGATGGCGCTCATCGTCCGCGGCGGCGGCACGAAGCCGGGCTCGTTGACGTGGTGCTTGAGCTCCTTGCGCCAGACGGCGTCGCGAAGGATCCGCTCGAGCTCGGCGTCCGAGGCGCCGGCGCGCAGCGGCTCGCGCAGGTCGGTCTCGCGGATCGAGAACAGGCAGGTGCGAAGCTCGCCCTCGGCTGTCAACCGGATGCGGTTGCAGTCGGCGCAGAACGGCTCGGACACAGGGTTGATGAACCCGATCTCGCCCTTGCCGTCCGCGAAGCGGTAGACGCGTGCGGTCGCGTGCGGCTCGCGGGGCAGGGGCTCCAGCGGGTAGACGGCGTCGATCGCGTCCCGGACCTCGGCCCCGGTCAACACCTGGTCCGGGCTCCAGGCGCGGTCGCCGTCGAGCGGCATGAACTCGATGAACCGGACCTGGTAGTCGGTGGACCTCGCCAGGCCCGCGAAGGCGAGCGCCTCGTGCTCGGTGAAGTCGCGCATCGCGACCGCGTTGACCTTGATCGGGCGCACCCGCTCGTACGCGGCGATCGTCTCCAGCCCCCGGAGCACCTGGGGCAGCGCGTCGCGGCGGGTGATCTCGTGGAAGCGGTCGCGCGCGAGCGAGTCGATCGAGACGTTGACCCGGTCGATCCCGGCCTCGACCAGGGCTTCGGCGTCGCGCTCGAGCAGGTAGCCGTTGGTGGTCACGGAGAGGTCGCGGATCCCCTCGATCGCCCGCAGCTTGGACACCAGGAGCGGGAAGTCGCGGCGCGCGAGTGGCTCGCCGCCGGTCAGCCGGACGTCGGTAATCCCGAGTCCGGCGAGGACGCGGACGAGGCGCTCGATCTCCTCGAAGCTGAGCAGGTCGGAGCGATCGAGCCACTTCATCCCCTCTGCCGGCATGCAGTAGCGGCAGCGGAAGTTGCAGCGGTCGGTGACCGAGACCCGGAGGTCGGTGATCGGCCGGCCGTGTGCGTCGCGCAGCGCCTCCACCCCAGCGAGGATACGGCGCGGGCCGGTAGCCTGGCCCTGATGTCAGCGTTCGCCGCGCTCGCTCAGTCGAAGATCCAGGCCGCGATCGCGAACGGCGAGTTCGACGAGCTTCCCGGTCGCGGCCGACCGCTGGCCCGCGACGACCTCGCGCGGATACCCGCCGAGCTCCGCATGGGCTACCGGATCCTGCGCAACGCGGGGTGCCTCCCTCCCGAGCTCGAGGCCCGCAAGGAGATCGCACGGCTCGGAGCCCTCATCGCGGCGGGCGCCGATTCGCAGGAGCGGGCGCGTTTGTCGCAGCTGCGCCGGGACGCGGAGCTCCGGTACGCGCTGCTCACCGAGCGCCGGCGGCGTTAGAACAAGGGCAGGCATAAGCCGAAGCCGGATCTGTACGTGCGCGACGCGCTGCTCGGGACCTACGACGAGGACCACGCGTTTCGCGGCGAGCACTTCTCCGACTTCGGCGTAGCGAAGTCGCGGCCGCTGACCTTCAGTCGGGACCCCCTCGGCACCTACGAGGCCATCTTCTGCGCCGACGCCGGGAACGTCGTCAAGGAGAGCAACGAGCGCAACAACTGCGTCGCTCCCGGCGGCACTCTCCGGCGGCTCTTCCTGGGCAAGCGCCACTGGACCGGCACGGTGACCGGCACGGGCGCCGTCGGCCAGGAGCCGACCAGCGCACATGAGGATTGGTCCTCGAGCGACGCCGAGCTCGAGTTCGAGCGCACCGAGGGCAGCGGCGTCTTCTTCTACCGATTCAACGGCACGGTGAGCTGGACGATGCAGGCGGGCTCCGACTCGCACGGCTGTTCCTATAGCGGCGGCGGATCGGACTCGATCCAGGGAGGCCCCGGGAACGGGGTCTTCGAGCTCAACTACTACGACGACGAGTACACCGGCATCCTCTATTCGGACCTCGACGACACGTACCCGGTCACGATCCAGTGCCCGACGGAGACAACCAACGATCTCGGACCGTTCTTCGGCATATTCCTCAACACGGCGTTCGACGGCCAGGTGCGCCCGCTCCCGTTCGGCACCGAGGTGCTCGCCGGGAGCGGCTACGACGACGTCGATCGGGCAACCTGGACCTGGGAGTTCCGCTGACCTGAGCCCTAGGCCCTAGGCCGCTGCCGTCGCGTCGTAGGCGAGGCGGGCGGGCGTGTCATCGTCGAACCCAGAGAAGAAGCCGCCGACCGAATCGACCAGGTGGTCCATCGACTCCGCCGCGAACAGGACCGGCTGGTAGTGGGTGATGTCGTAGTCGATCGTCCCCATCTGGTGAAAGTCGATCGGACGGATCTCCATCTCACGGAACTCCTCGATCTCGCCGTAGGAGGAGAGGATCCCGGCGCCGTAGGCGCGGAGCTCGCCGCCCTCCCAGACGACGCCGAACTCGATCGTGAACCAGAAGACGTCGGCGACGTACTGAACCGCCTCGTCGGTGTGCGCGCGCCGCGCCGCCTCGCCGGCGAGCCGGTTGACCTCCGCGAACTGCGGGTCGGCGAGCAGGTTGCCGTGGCCGATCACCTCGTGGATCAGGTCGGGCTCGGGCGTGTAGAGCGGCGCCGAGGGATGACGGATGTACTGGGTGGAGTGGAACTCGCGGTCGGCGAGGCAGCCGTAGAACTCCTTCACCGGGACGATCCCCGCCGCGGGGACGTACTCGTAGCCGGTCAGCGGCCGGAGGCGCTCGGTGACCTCGTTGAGCTGGGGGATCCGGTCGGTGGGCAGATCGAGGGCGGCCTTCGCCTCCAGGAACGGGGTGCAGGCGTAGCGGGCGTACTTGGGGGCGAGCTCGCGCTGGACGGTGCGCCAGACCTCCTGCTCGGCCTCGTTGTAGGCGATCTGCGGGATCGGCCCGCCGCGGCTCCACTCCAGTGCCGCCGCGGCGATCTGGTTGCGGCGCGTCTGGTACTCCGGGTCGGTCTTGCCGGGGTGGTCGTCGGCGAGGTGAACGGTGACCGAGCCGTCGTCGGCGGTGGTCACCGGGGAATAGAGCTGTGCCTCCTCGAACATCGTCCTCCTCCTACCCGGTCACCCGGTCGTCGATTCCGCGACCGGCGACGGCGCCTCGTCGCGCCACGAGTAGGCGTACTCGGGCTGGTCGAGGTCGGCGGCGAGCGCGGCCAGCCGCAGGGGCTTGAACGTGTCCCACATCACCGCCAGCTCCTCGGTCCGGCGCATGCCGAGCGATTTCTCGACCAGGCCTGGCTGTGGACCGTGAGGGAGCCCGGAGGGATGGACGGTGATCGAGCCCTGCTCGATCCCCTTGCGGCTGCCGAACTCGCCCGATACGTAGTAGATGACCTCCTCCGACTGCAGGTTCGAGTGGTGGTACGGGATCGGCACCGCCTGCGGGTCGTAGTCGAGCTCGCGCGGGCAGAACGAGCAGATCACGAAGTTCGGTCCCTGGAACGTCTGGTGCACCGGCGGCGGCAGGTGCAGGCGCCCGGTTCGCGGCTCGAAGTCGTGGACGTTGAACGTGTAGGGATAGACGTATCCGTCCCAGCCGACGACGTCGAACGGGTGGTAGTCGAGCAGGTAGCGCTGGTGGCCGCCCCGGACGCGGACGACGACCTCGAAGTCGCCGCGCTCGCGGTGCGTCTCGAGCTCGGTCGGCGGGTGGAAGTCGCGCTGCGAGTACGGCGCCGACTCGAGCAGCTGGCCGTAGCGGTTGCGGTAGCGGTTCGGGGTCTCGAGCTCACCCGGCGTCTGCAGGCAGAGCCAGGTCTGGGGCCCGTCGTCGAGCTCGAAGCGGTAGGTGGTGCCGCGGGGGACGACGACGTAGTCGTGCTCGCGGAACGCCAGCGATCCGAACACCGTCTCCAGCGTCCCCGAGCCCTCGCAGACGAAGAAGACCTCGTCGCCCTCGCCGTCGCGGTAGAAGACCTCGGTCGTCTCGGCCGGGCGGCAGAGCGAGACCTCGAGGTCCGAGTTCCACATCAGGCACTGCCGGCCGTTGATCGGGTCGCCGCCGGGCTCGACCGCGGCGGTCTGGAGATGGCGGTGGACGTGGGCGTCCGGCACCCACTCGCGGTGCTCGATCGGGGTGAACTCCCGAGCCTCCGCGATCCGGCAGGGCGACTCGACGTGGTACAGGATCGACTCGTTGCCCGAGAAGCCCTCGTAGCCCATCACCTCCTCGACCAGCAGGCGACCGCCGCCGTTCGAGCCGCTGGCGTCGCGGAACTGCGTGTGGCGCTTGGCCGGGACCTCTCCGAGCCGGTGGTATCTCATCAGTGGTGCCTCCTTCGAGCCAGTGGTCGGTTGGGTGTGACCCGGGGACCGGCAAGCGAGGACGCAGGGAGCGAGCAATGGCAGCGCCATTGCCGCGACCGAGGACGACGCATGCCGGTCATCCGGGGCCGCCCAAGCGGCTGCTGGCTCGGAGGAGTCACCACTACAGGTTGCCCCGCTTCTCCTGCTCGCGCTCGATCGCCTCGAACAGGGCCTTGAAGTTGCCCTCCCCGAACCCGCGGGCGCCGTGGCGCTCGATCACCTCCAGGAACACGGTCGGCCGGTCGCCGATCGTCTGGGTGAAGATCTGCAACAGGTAGCCCTCGTCGTCGCGGTCGGCGAGGATGCCGAGCTCGGCCAGGTCGGCGAGGTCCTCGTCGATCTCGCCGATCCGCCCCGGCAGCTCCTGGTAGTAGCTCTCCGGCGTGGTCAGGAAGCGAACGCCGCGCTCGCGCAGCTCCTTGACGGTGGCGACGATGTCGGTCGTCGCCAGAGCGATGTGCTGCGCGCCCGGGCCGCCGTAGTACTCGAGGTACTCCTCGATCTGCGACTTGCGCTTGCCCTCGGCGGGCTCGTTGATCGGGAACTTGACCCGGCCCTTGCCATCGGCCATCACCTTCGACATCAGCGCCGAGTACTCGGTGCCGATGTCGCGGTCGGTGAAGTGGATCATCTCGGTCATCCCGAAGACGCGCTCGTAGTAGCTGACCCACTCGTCGAGGCGGCCGAGCTCGACGTTGCCGACCACGTGGTCGATGCCGGCGAACAACCCGGCGTCGCCGCCACCGGACTGGGTGGCGGCGAAGCCAGGTCGGAACGCCCCCGCGTAACCGTTCCTCTCGATGAAGGTGTGAAGCGTCTCGCCGTAGGTCGCGACCGTCGCCATCCGCACCGACCCGTGCTCGTCGGACTCCTCCCATGGCTCGCGAACGCCGCGGGCGCCGTGCTGGACCGCGTAGCGGTAGGCGTGCACGGCGTCGGGAACCGAGAGCGCGATCACCTTGACGCCGTCGCCGTGGTCGGCGACGTGGCGAGCGATCTCGCTGGTGCCGAGCAGCGGCGCGGTGACCAGGAAGCGCACCCGTCCCTGTTCGAGGAGGTGCGAGGAGCGGTCGCGGACGCCGGTCTCGAGCCCGGCGTACGCCGTCTCGCGGAAGCCGAGCGCGTGGGTGAACCAGTAGGTGGCCTGAGTCGCGTTGCCGACGTAGAGCTCGACGTGGTCGATGCCCAGCAGCGGCATCTGGTCGCCGTCGGCGACCCCCTCGTTAGCGGCCTCGACCGCCGGCCCCGGTGCGGTCTCGATCGCCATCGTGCTCCTCTCGTCGACCAAATTCAGCGTCGCGCTTTATGATCAACCGTATTAGGGCACTACTCAAGCCCTATCCGTTGCGTCCACCCCGCTCCGGGTGCTTGAATGGATGAAATCGACCACCGAATCATTACGCTGCTGAGAGAGAACGCGCGGCGCTCGTTCCAGGACATCGGCGGGCGCGTATCGCTCTCCGCCCCAGCGGTCAAGCGCCGGGTCGACCGGCTCGAGCGCGACGGGATCATCCGCGGCTACTCGGCCAACGTCGATCCGGCGGCGATCGGCTGGAACACGCACGCGTTCGTGGAGCTGTTCTGCGAGGGCCGGATGTCGGGCGAGGAGGTCCGCGAGGCGGTCGGCGAGTACCCCGAGGTCGAGGCCGCGTACACGATCGCGGGGGCGCCGAGCGCGATCCTCCACCTGCGCGCCTCCGACACCCAGCACCTGGAGCGGGCGCTGGAGCGCGTGCGCGACACCCCCGGGGTGATCCGCACCCAGACCCAGGTCGTCCTCTCGACCCTGTTCGACCGGCCGATGCTCGACCGCGATCCGGGTTAGCTCCGGAGCCGGCCGCAGAACGAAGAGCGCCCCGCCCGGAGGCGGGGCGCTCACCGTCCCGTTGCTGCCGCCCCGGCGCTACTTGCGCAGCAGGTCGCCGAGGTACTTGGTGCGCACCTTGTCGCGCTTCGCCTTCAGCTTCGCCGCCGCCTCCGGGCGGGGGATGAACCTGAGGCTGAACGCGTAGTGGTTCACCGTGTGCGCGACCGCGTCCGACATCTGGTCGAGGCCGCGGTTGCTGATGTTGGTGTTGTCATCGCAGGCGGCGTGATAGCAGGGGTCGAACGCCTCGCCCGCGGTGCCGCCGTAGGCGGCCTGCTGGGCGTCGGTCTTGATCCCCTCCGCCCCGGTGAACAGGCCACCGGCCGGAATTCCGACCGCGATGAACGGCCCGTAGTCCGAACGCCCGTCGAAGGCCGTCTGGCCGCTGGCCAGCCCGGCCGCGTCGAAATAGCGCTCGAAGGTCCGCTCGATTGCGTCCGAGCCCTCGGGACCCGGGTTGCCGAACGCCGACCCGTTGCCGTCGTAGATGAAACGGGCGAAATTCGGCGACGCGATCATGTCGAAGTTGAGGTAGAGGGCGATGTCGGCCCCCTCCTCCTCGGTGAGCTGGTTGACGTACTCGGTCGAGCCGACCAGCCCCTCCTCCTCGGCGCCCCACCAGGCGAACCGGAGCTTGTTGGTGGGGTTGACGTGCTTCTTCGAGATCTGCTTCGCCAGCTCGAGCAACGTCGCCGAGCCGGAGCCGTTGTCGTTGATCCCGGGTCCGTCCTGGACGCTGTCCAGATGCGCACCGGCCATGACGACGTTGTCCGAGTCGCCGCCCGGCGTCTCGGCGAGCACGTTCTCCGCGGTGCGGAGCTCGTCGTGGGTCGTCGTCTTGACGTGGACGACACGCCCGGTGTCACCGTTGGTGGTGCCGTTGGCGAGCTCGTCGCCGAGCGCGAAGCTGATCCCGACCGCCGGGATGTCCGCGTTCGGTCCGCCGAGGGTGCCGGCCAGGGTCTCCTGGCGCCCGGGCTGGCCCTCGTTGAAGATCACGGCGGCCGTGGCCCCGTGCTCCGAGGCGTTGTCGACCTTCTCGCGGAAGGTGCACGTCCCGCGCTGAATCAGCGCGACCGCGCCGGCCGGGAAGCCGGTGAAGTCCGCGTCCTCACAGCCGCTGGTTGAGCTGGGCGCCGGAGTCGGCGGCATCGTCAGGTCGACGGCGACCAGGTTCGCGGTGGTCTCGCCCGAGCCCGAGAAGTCCATCGTGATGAATTCCTCCGGCTCCGTGTACGTCGTCGGATCCGGCGAGACCTGATCGAACTCGGACGGCTCGTCCACGAAGAAGACGAAGAAATCGAATGGCTGCCGGGTCACTTCCCAACCGGCGTCGTCGAGCGTGTCGGCGACGTAGTCGGCCGAGGCGTCGAACCCCGGAAACCCGGCGGCGCGGTTGCCGCCGTTGGCATCGGCGATCGCCTGCAGATCGTCCAGACGATCGGTGATGCCATCGAGCGTCAGCGCCTTGCGGAGCTTGGCCGACCCGTCGAAGCTCGCCGGATCGGTGTCCTTCTTCTTCGCCACGCCGGTGGCGCCAATCGCGAGTAAGGCGACCAGCAGCGCGGCAACGCCGGCCACGGTCGCAAGCCTTCTGTTCACGTGAAAACCTCCCCAATAGGGACCCTGCGAGCCCCCCGACCCGCCGTTCGACCGGCTTTCTATCGCACCCGGACCGCCCTGTGATGGATTCGCGCCGATTGCAGCGAACCGTCGCGCCAACGCAACGAATCGCCGCTGATCCCGGCGTGCGAGACTGGGCGTCGTGTCGAGCACGGCAGACCGCCCCCGCCTCGGCGACCCGGCCACCCACGCGGTGACCAATCAGGCGCCGCCCCTCGAGGACCACAACGCGTTCGACGCCGACCCGGCCCTCGGCGAAGCGCTGCACCGTGACGGCGGCGACTGGGGTCTCGATCGCGTGCGCGACCTGGGGACGCTCGTCGCCTCGGCCGAGGCTCAGGAGCATTCCCGGCGCGCGACCCGGAACCTGCCGCGGTTGATCACCCACGACCGGTTCGGCAATCGAGCGGACCGGGTCGACTACGACCCCTCGTGGCACTGGATGATGCGGGCCGGAATCGAGCGCGAGCTGTCGAGCCTGCCGTGGCGGGACCCGCGACCAGGAGCTCACGTGGTTCGAGCGGCGCTGTTCTACCTGATGTCCGGCCTCGATCCCTCGCCGTGCTGCCCGATCTCGGTCAACTACGCCGCCGTCCCCACATTGCGCCAGGAGCGCGCCCTGGCCGCCGAATGGGAGGAGCGCGTGTCCGTCCCCGACTACGACCGCTACGCGCAGGCCGGCATGGCGATGACCGAGAAACAGGGCGGATCGGACCTGCGCGCGAACACGACGCGGGCGGAGCCGCTGGGCGACGGCTCCTACGCGATCACGGGTCACAAGTGGTTCTGCACGATCGTCAACTGCGAGTTCTTCTTCACCCTTGCCCAGGCGCCCGGGGGGCTCTCGTGCTTTGCGATGGAGAAAGGCCCCGGCTTCCACGTCATGCGGCTGAAGGACAAGCTCGGCGGGCGCGCGATCGCATCCTCGGAGATCGAGCTCGACGGCGTCCGCGGCCGGCTGATCGGCGAGGAGGGCCGCGGCGTCCCGACGCTCGTTTCAACCCAGGTCAACTTCACCCGGCTCGACGCGTTGCTGGGCACCGCCGGCACGATGCGCCGGGCGCTGGCGGAGGCGGTCCATCACACCCGCCACCGCGCGGCGTTCGGCCGCCTGCTGACCGAGCAGCCGCTGATGCGCAACGTCCTCTGCGACCTCGCGGTCGAGTCAGAGGCGGCGATGGCCCTGGGGCTGCGGTGTGCGCGCGCGTTCGACGAGTCCGAGCCGCCGGCGTCCTCCGAGCAGGCGAAGGCGTTGCGCCGCGTCGCAACCGCGATCGGCAAGTACTGGGTCTGCAAGCGCGGGGCGGCGATGGCGGCCGAGGCACTCGAGTGCTTCGGCGGCAACGGCTACGTCGAGGAGGCGCCGATGGCTCGCATCTACCGCGACATCGAGCTCAACACGGTCTGGGAGGGGGCGGGCAACGTCGCCGCGCTCGATGTCCTCCGCGCGATCGTCAAGGAGCCCGCCGGCCTGCCGGCGCTGCTCGCCGAGTGCGAGCCCGCCCGGGGCTCGGATCGACGCTTCGACGCCCACCTGCGGAGCGTCGAGAGCCGGATGGCCGTCATCGCGGACGCGGATCCCCAGTGGGACGCCCGCCGGCTCGTCGAGGACCTGGCGCTCGCGCTGCAGGCGAGCCTGCTGATTCGCCACTCGCCGCCGGCGGTGGCCGACGCCTTCTGCGCGGGGCGGCTTGGCGATCACGGCCACGCCTTCGGCACGCTGCCCTCGGGGATCGACGCCGAGCCGATCCTGGACCGCGCGCTCGCCGTCTAGTTACAGAGCACCGGCGGGGCGTCCGGCAGGTCCGGGAGATCGGGAGCCGGCGGCGACAGATCGGACAGGTGCACGGCGCAGGCAGGCTCCCCGCCGGGCGGCTCGCTCGGTGGGGGCGGGTCCGGCTCGGGTTCGGCCGGGCTGGGCGGGGATGGCGGCGGGTCCGGCTCAGGCGGGCTTGGCGCCGGCCCGCTTGACACCGTTTCGCCTTCGCCGGGGGGCGCAGCGGATGGCATCGGGGCATCAGGGGCGACGCCCACGGCGGCGGCCAGGGTCGGCGCCGTCTCCGTCGCGGCGGGAGCCCTCGGCGTCGACCGGGGACGGGCGGCGGCGCGGTCGCCCGCCGCCCGCGCGTCCGGACCCGGCGCGTGCCCCGACGCCTTCGCCGGCGGGAGCTCGCAGATCGCTCGGGTGACCGTCACCAGGGGAATCGAGTCCGCCCCACGCGCCGGCTCGGCGGCCGCCCCGCCCGCCGCCGCCGTCACGGCCACGGCGACTCCCGCGAGGGCGGCGCTGCCCGCGTTCAGCGCCCCGCCGAAGGCGCCCGCAGCCCGTTCCGGGACCGCCGCCAGAACCGTCCACAGGGCGGCCGGCCGAGAATCCGAGTAGTGGCCGACGAAGGCCCGCACCGCCTTCGGGTCGAGATGATCCCCGGCCTCGCCGGTGAGCACCGTCAGCGCCTCGCGGTGGGTCCTGCCCCGCCGGTAGGGGCGGGTCGAGGCGATCGCGTCGAAGGTGTCGGCGACGGCGATGATCCGGGCGCCGAGCGGGATCCGCTCGCCCCGGAGGCCGTCGGGATAGCCGCTTCCGTCGAGACGCTCGTGATGGTGGCGGACGCTGCCCGTCAGCTCCGGGTCCTCGAGCGCCGCGACCAACTCGGCCCCGTCGACGGCGTGGCGCTTGATCAGGTCGAACTCCTCCTCGGTGAGCCTGCCCCGCTTGCGGAGCACCGACCCGGGGGTCCTCAGCTTGCCCACGTCGTGGACGGCGGCGGCGGTGTGGATCCTCGCCACCTCCTCGGGCGCGAGGTGGAGGGCCCTCGCGATCGTCGCGGAGTACCGCGCGACGCGACGCGAGTGACCATGCGTGTAGGGGTCGCTGGCCTCGAGCGCGGAGGTGAGCTCGCGCAGCCGTTCGACGCGCTCCTCGGGCCCCGTTCCGTCGGCACCGACGGTGGGAAGGATCGTGCTCACAGCCCGATCGAGCCGCCACTCGCTCCACAGCCGTCGGACCCAGCCCCAGATCATCAGCTCGCCGAACAGCAGGTCCCCCGCCCCGGAATGACGCTTCCAGAGCGCCGCACCCGTTCGGAAGGCGAGCAGCGAAACGGCGACCGCGATCACGATCAGCGGGAGCACCGCCGTCACCGTGCCCGACGAGCTCAGCGTCCAGGTCAGCGCAGCCGGGATCCCGGCGACCAGCGCCGTCGCCAGCAAGGCATGCGGCAGATACCGCAGGATGTGACCGCTGGGCTCCATTCCCCTCTGACCCCGAGCTGATTATCGCGGCTGCCGGCTCAGGTCACAAGGCGGTGCTGCAGCCGGTCGAAGAAAGTGCCCCAACCCTGCTTGGCGCGCTCGTACCCCTCCGGCGGCAGGCCGCCGCCCGTCTGAGTCATCAGCATCTCGGTGCGCCCGTCGCCGAGATCCGTCAGCACGACCGTGACCAGCTCGTCGGGGTCGTCGTGCGGTTGGTCGGTGATCGTGAAAACGAGGCGCTCAGGCTCCATGACCTCGCGGTAGGTGCCGTGCCAGCGGATCTCGCGGCGCTCCGGGCCGAAGTACATCGTCAGCCGCCAGCCGCCGCCGGGCCTGACCTCCATGGACACGGTCGCCAGCGGGTTGTCCGCCTCGGGGCCGCCGTACCAGTCGGCGAAGCGCTCCGGCTCGGTCCACTCGCGCCAGAGCTCCTCGCGAGGCGCGTCGAAGACGCGGGTGATCTCGAGTCCGGGTTCAGCCATCGTCGCGAAGCCGCGCCTCGAGCCGGTCGAAGCCCGCCTCCCAGAACGCACGGTATCCGTCGATCCAGGCGGCGGCGTCCCGCAGCGGCGCGCTCCGCAACCGCGACGGCCGCAGCTGGGCGGTGCGCCCGCGCGTGATCAGGCCGGCCCGCTCGAGGACCTTCAGGTGCTTCGAGACCGCCTGAACGGTGATCGGAAACGGCGCGGCGAGCTGCGTAACCGTCGCGTCGCCCTCCGCCAGCCGCCCGAGGATCGCCCTCCGAGTGGGGTCGGCGAGGGCGGCGAAGGTCTCGGTGAGGTGGTCGGTGCTATTCAACTGATAGGTTGAATATAGTAGCGGTCCAACACGACAGGAAGGAAACGGGATGGGACGCATTGTGGTCACGGAGTTCGTGTCGCTCGACGGGGTGATGGAGGCCCCGGGCGGCGGCGAGGACTTCGAGTACGGCGGCTGGAGCTTCGAGATCGACCGCGGCGACGAGGGCAACAAGTTCAAGCTCGACGAGACCATGGCGTCCGACGCCCTCCTGCTCGGCCGGCGCACGTACGAGGGCTTTGCGCAGGCCTGGCCGGATCGCGACGACGAGGCCGGGTTCGCCGACAAGTTCAACTCGATGCCGAAGTACGTCGTCTCCTCCACGCTCAGCGACCCGCAGTGGAACAACTCGACCGTGATCAGCGCCGACCTCCCGGAGGAGGTCGCAAAGCTGAAGGCGGAGCACGACGGCGACATCGTGGTCCACGGGAGCGCGCAGCTCGTGCACGCGCTGCTCGACCAGGACCTGGTCGACGAGCTGCGGCTGATGGTCTTTCCGGTGGTGCTCGGGAGGGGAAAGCGGGTCTTCGGCGAGACCAGCGACAAGAAGAGCCTCGAGCTGACCGACTCGACCGTGGTCGGCGACGGCGTCACGATCCTGGTCTACGGGCGGGCGGGCTAGCTCTAGACGACCGGGTTCTCCAGGCGGCCGAGCCCGTCGGCTTCGAGCGCGACGACGTCGCCGGGCTCGAGCCAGCGCGGCTCGGCCCCCGCGGCCAGGCGCTCGAGCAGGCAGCCGCCGGTGAGGGTGCCCGAGCCGAGCACGTCCCCGGGGCGCAGGCGGGTGTCGCGGGCGGCGTGGGCGACGATCTCGTCCCACGAGAAGTGCTGGGCGCCGGCGTCGCACTCGGCGACGATCTCGCCATTGACCTCGACCCGCGCCGAAACCTGCAGCCGGCCGTCCTCGTAGGGCAACTCGTCCGGGCTGACGATCCAGGGCCCGAGGCTGGTGGCGAAGTCCTTGGCCTTCGCGGGCCCCAGCCCGACCGTCACCTCGCCCGCCTGGACGTCGCGCGCGGACCAGTCGTTCATCAGCGTGAACCCCGCGATCTCGTGATCGCCACCGATCACGGCAGCGACCTCCAGCTCGAAGTCCAGGGCCCGCGTCGCTTCAGGGCGCGCCACCGGGTCGCCCTGACCGAAGATCGCGGCCGGGTTGGAGAAGTAGAACGCCGGCGCCTCGTACCAATGGGACGCGATCTCCTTGCCTCTCAGCTTGGCGCCCGCAGCAACGTGACCCTCGTGCGCGTAGAAGTCGCGCACGCTCGGGGGCTCGGGGACCGGCGCCAGCGTCCGCACCTCGGCGAGTTGGTGGGTGTCGCCGGTGCGCTCGCGCCCCTCCCCCGCAAGCCATCGGAGCATGTCCCCGGCCGCGAGCACCTCGACCCGCCCACCGTCGATCTCGCCGACGAACGGCGCCTCGTCCCTCGTCCCAAAGGTCCCGGTCCGCATCTACCCGGCGACCCGCTCCTCCGCGGTGTAGACGTTCGCGGTTCCGCCGCGGGCGAAGCCGACGAGCGTGATGTTGCGGTCGGTCGCGAGCTCAACCGCCAGCGAGGACGGCGCCCCGACGGCCACCATGATCGGGGCGCCGGCTACGGCCGCCTTCTGGACGAGCTCGAACGACAGCCGGCCGCTGACGCAGAGGACGTGGTCGCTTAGCGGGAGTCGCCCATCCAGGGCCGCGCGGCCGACGACCTTGTCCAGGGCGTTGTGGCGGCCGACGTCCTCGCGCACGATCAGGAGCTCGCCGTCCGAGTCGAAGAGGCCGGTGGCGTGCAGGCCCCCGGTCCGCGTGAAGGTGGGCTGGCGCAGACGGTCGGGCAGGGCCGCGAGCAGCGATCGGGAAACCGTGGGACCGCCCTCCACGCGGGGCGCGTGCACGGCGACCTCCTCCAGCGCCCCCTTGCCACAGACCCCGCACGAAGAGCTGGTGTAGAAGTGCCGCTCGCCGGGATCCCGCAGCAGCGGGCCCTCGACGTCGATCACGTTCGCCGCGAGGTCTTCGGTCAGGCCCGCCCGCGCCGGCCCCCGGATCAGCCCCTCGCCGATCAGGAAGCCGATCGCGAGCTCCTCGTCGTTGCCGGGCGTCCGCATCGTGACCGACAGCGCCGCCCCGTCGACGCGGATCTCGAGCGGCTCCTCGACCGCCAGCTCGTCGCGCTCGCCGTCGCGGACGACGCTCGCGACCATGCGCGTGGTCGCCGGATCCTGCACGCGGGCGGCCTCAGCCGGCGCCGCTCAGCGCCGGACCCATCGACGGCTCCTCGGAGAGCGGGCGAACGTCGACGGCAATCACCTTGTACTCCGGGCAGGAGGTGTTGATGTCGCTCGACGAACCGACGAGCAGGTTGGTCTTGGTCTCGGGGAAGTGGAAGGTCGCGAAGACGTTGCCCGGTTTGATCTTCTCGGTCACCTGCGCCGTGATCTCGACCCGGCCCATCCGGCTGCGCAGCGAGACCCGGTCGCCGTCGGAGATCCACAGCCGCTTGGCGTCGTCGGGGTGGATCTCCAGGTGATCGCGATCGGCGAGCTCGACGTTGCCCGTCCGCCGCGTCATCGTCCCGGCGTTGTAGTGCTCGAGCCTCCGGCCCGTGACGAGCATCATCGGGAAGTCCTCGTCGACCTGGTCGCCCGGCACCTGGAACGGCAGGGCGGCGAACTGCGCCTTGCCGCCGGGCAGGTCGAACTCCCGCTCGTAGAGCGTCTGCGCGTCGGTGCCGTCCGCGTCGATCGGCCATTGCAGGCCCTGGCGGCCGAGGCGCTCGTAGGTCACGCCGGCGAAATGCGGCGTGAGCGCGGCGATCTCGCGCATCGCGTCCTCTGGGTCGCTCCAGCCGGTCTCGTGGCCGAGCGCCCGTGAGACCTCGGCGATGATCTCGAAGTCCGTCTTCGCCTCGCCGGGCGGATCGATCGCCGGCTCGACGAGCTGGAGCCGGCGCTCGGCGTTGGTGAACGTGCCCCGCTTCTCCAGGAAGGACGAGGCCGGCAGGATCACGTCGGCGAAGTTCGTGGTCTCGGTCTCGAAGATGTCCTGGCAGACCAGGAACTCGAGGGCCTCGAGCGCCCTGACGACGTGCGCCGTGTCCGGGTCCGTCTGGGCGACGTCCTCGCCGAAGATGTACATCGCCTTCAGGTCGCCCGCGACCGCGGCGTCGAACATCTCCGGGACCTTGTAGCCCTTCTCGCGAGAGAGCGGAACTCCGTAGACCTCCTCGAAGCTGCGCGCCACCTCCTCGTCACCGACCTGGCGATAGGCCGTGTAGGTGTCCGGCAGGGCGCCCATGTCGGAGGAGCCCTGAACGTTGTTCTGGCCCCGCAACGGCATCAGGGCCGAGCCGACGCGGCCGATCTTGCCGGTCATCAGCGCGACGTTGCAGATCAGCCGCACGACCTCGGAGCCGTACTTGTGCTCGGTGACGCCCAGGCCCCAGGCAAAGCACGAGTCGTCGGCCTCCGCATAGATGTGGGCGGCCGCCTCGAGATCCGCGGCGGGCACCCCGCTGATCTCCTCGACGACCTCGGGCGGATACGACGTGAGCAGCTCGCGGACCTCGTCCCAGCCCTCCGTGCGCGCCTCGATGAAGGCCTGATCGCAGAAGCCGTCGCGCTCGATCACGTGGGCGAGACCGAGCATCACGGCGGCGTTGGTCCCCGGGCGCGGCGCAAGGTGCAGCTCCCCGTACTCGGCGAGCTCGATCCGCCGCGGGTCGATCGTCACCAGCCGCATGCCCCGCAGGATCGCCTGCTTGATCCGCGCGCCGACGACCGGATGGCCCTCGGTCGGGTTCGCGCCGATGATGATCGTGGCGTCGGCGTGGTCGAAGTCGGTGAACGAGCCTGTCGCCCCGGAGAGCCCGAGCGACTTGCGCATCGCGAACGACGTGGGCGAGTGGCAGACGCGCGAGCAGTTGTCGATGTTGTTGGTCCCGATCGCTCCGCGCATCAGGCGCGACATCGCGTAGCAGTCCTCGTTCGTCGCCCGCGAGGAGGCGAGGCCGGCGATCGCGTCCGCCCCGTGCTCGGCCTTGATCCGCCCCAGCTCCGACACGATCCGCCCGATCGCCTCGTCCCAGCTTGCCGCCTGCAGTTCGCCGTCGGCGTCGCGGATCAGCGGCGTCTTCAACCGGTCGCGCCGCTTCGAGAACTGGTGGGCGAAGCGGCCCTTCAAACAGGTGTGTCCCTCGTTGGCGGGCCCGTCGAGCGCGGGGCTGATCGAGACGACCTTGCCGCCGGCGACGTGCGCCTCCAGGCGGCAGCCGACCCCGCAGTACCCGCATGTCGTCGTTACCTCTGAGTCGTAGCGCCCCGTCATCTCATCCTCCATCGCCGAGCGCGATCACCGTGGGCTCGGTGATCGCCTCGGTTGGACACGTGTCGGCGCAGGCCCCGCAGGCAACACAGGCCGAGTCGCGGAACCCCTGGTCGAGCCCGGCCGCGACGTTCGCCTCGAAGCCCCGGCCGGTCGCGCTCAGCGCGAAGGTCCCCTGGACCTCGTCGCACGCGCGGACGCAGCGGCCGCAGGAGATGCACAGGTCATGCCGGAAGGTCAGGTACGGGTGGCGATCGTCCGCGGGGCGGGCCGGGTGAACCTCGCCGGGCCACCGGGGCTCGCCGACCTCGAGCCGCGCGGCGATCTCGGCAAGCTCGCTCTCCGCCGGCGGCGGCACCGGAAGCTCGGAGAGGACGAGCTCGACGACCGCCGTCGCGACGCGCCGGGCCCGCGGGTCCTCGGTGTGAATCGCCATGTCATCGGTGCAGGGGGTGGTGCAGGCCGGGATCACCGCCCGGGCGTCTTCGTCCGCTCCCGCTTCGGAGGATCCGACGAGGCAGACCCGGCAGGCGCCGAAGGGGTCCTGGCGCGCGTCGTAGCAGAGGGTCGGGACCCACCTGCCCGCGGCCTGCGCCGCTTCGAGCACCGTGGCGCCGGCCGGGACCTCGACCGTCACTCCGTCGACGTTGACCTGAGGGCTCATGCGAGTCCCAGCTCCTCGGGAAAGTGCTTGAGCAGACTGCGGATGGGCGCTGGCATCCCTCCTCCGTGTGCACAGAGGCTACCGACCTCCAGGGCCTCCAACAGGTCCTCGAGCCGGCCGCGGTCGACCGGCTCGTCCGCAGCGAACAGGTCGTGCGCGCGCGCGAGCCCGATCCGGCACGGGAAGCACTTGCCGCAGCTCTCGTGGGCGCCGAAATGAAGCAGGTGGCGGGCGACGTCGCGCATGTCGGTCCGGTCGTCGAAGGCCAGAATCCCCCCGTGCCCGAGCATGCAGCCCTCCTCCGCGAGCGGCCCGAAGTCGAACGGCACCTCCATCCGGGCGGCCGGCAGGATTCCCCCGAGCGGGCCGCCGATCTGCAGCGCCTTGATCGTCCGTCCGTCCCGGAGCCCGCCGGCGAGGTCCTCGCACAGCTCGGCGACCGGCATCCCGAACGGCACCTCGTAGACGCCCGGGCGGATGAAGCGCTCGTTGAAGCAGACGAGCTTCGTGCCCGGGGTGGCACCGGGGCTGAGCGCGCGGTAGGCGCCCGCCCCTGTCCGGGCGATGTAGGGGACGTTGCAGAGCGTCTCGACGTTGTTGACCACCGTCGGCATGCCATGCAGGCCCCGCTGGGCCGGGAACGGGGGGCGGGCCGAGACCACGCCGCGCAGGCCCTGGAGGCAGGCGAGGAGCGCCGTCTCCTCGCCGACGACGTACGAGCCCGCCCCCTCGATCACGGTCACATCGAAGTCGAAGCCCGTTCCGGCGATCCCGGTCCCAAGCCAGCCATCCTCCCGAGCCCGGCGCGCCGCCTCCTCGAGCAACGGCTTCGACAGCGGGTACTCGGAGCGGGTGAGCACGAACCCGTGCTCGGCGCCGACGGCATAGCCGGCGAGCGCCATCCCCTCGAGCAGGAGCGCCGGGCTGCGCTCCATCAGGTACTTGTCGATGTAGGAGCCCGGGTCGCCCTCGTCGCCGTTGGCGACGATGAACTTCTCGTCGCCCTCGGCCGCCCGCGTGAACGCCCACTTCCGGCCGGCCGGGAACCCCGCGCCGCCCCGCCCGCGGACCTCGGCCTCCTTGACCTCCTCGAGGAGCTGCTCGGGCGTCAGCTCGTCGAGGGCCCGCCGCAAACCGGACCAGTCCCCGGGCTGGATCAGCACCGGCTCGTCGAGCACCGACTCCCACTCGGGCTCCGCGGCCTGCGTGCACTCACCGGCGAGGACCCGCTCGACGACGTCGGGGCCGGCGTCGATCACGTCGCCGTCGCGAACCGCCGGAGACGAATGGCAGAAGCCCAGGCAGACGGTCTCGGCGAGCGACACCGATCCGTCGTCGCTGCGCTCGCCGAGCTCGAGCCCGAGCCCCTGGCGGATCCGGTCGACGTGCTCGTCGCCGGTGGCCGCGAAGCACGCGCTCCCCGTGCACACGCGGACGTGGCGCGCGCCGCGCGGCTGGAGCAGGTCGTCGTAGAAGGTCGAGACGCCGTAGACGGTGCTCTCCGGCAGGCCGGAGCGCTCGGCGGCCTCGCGGCGATCGGAGTCGGTGATCTCTCCGTTGCGCTCGAGCGCGTCCTTCAGCACCTCGAGCGCGGTCGGCGCTGACTCGCCGTGATGGCGGCGCACGAGCTCGACCAGATTCTTCGACATGACCTCTGGGCCTGAGGCTAGCGAGCCGGTCCCGTGGTAATCCGGGCGCTCATCCAGATGGTTGATTCCAGGGCCTCGCGTGCGCGGGGGCGCGCGCGATCCAGCTACGGTATCCGTGCGTCGTCCGCGCGCGTGAAGGCGTGGAATCACCCATCTAGTCCCGGCCCGGCACCCAACCGGTCCCCGCCAGGGGCACCTTCGACATCGCCGAGGCCTCGACGGTGAGCGCGACCATGTCCTCGGGCTCGAGGTTGTGCACGTGCGACTTCCCGCAGGCCCGCGCCAGCGTCTGCGCCTCGAGCACCATCGCCCGCAGGTAGTTCGCCAGCCGCCGGCCGCCGAGCTCCGGGTCGAAGCGGCTCGCCAGCTCGTCGTCCTGGGTCGAGATCCCGGCCGGGTCGCGGCCCTCGTGCCAGTCGTCGTAGAAGCCCGCGGCGCTGCCGATCGCCTCGTAGCCCGCCTCGTGCTCCGGCGAGTTGTCGCCGAGCGCGATCACCGCGGCGACGCCGATCGACACGGCGTCGGCGCCCAGCGCCAGCGCCTTCGCCACGTCGGCGCCCGAGCGGATCCCGCCGGAGACGATCAGCTGGACCTTGCGGTGCATGTCGAGGTCTTGCAGCGAGCGGACGGCCTCGGGGATCGCGGCGAGGATGGGGATCCCGACGTGCTCGATGAACACCTCCTGGCTCGCCGCCGTGCCGCCCTCCATGCCGTCCAGCACGATCACGTCGGCGCCGGACTTGACCGCGAGGGCGACGTCGAAGTAGGTGCGCGTGGCGCCGATCTTGAAGTAGATCGGCTTGCGCCAGTCGGTGATCTCGCGCAGCTCGCCGACCTTGATCTCGAGGTCGTCGGGCCCCGTCCAGTCCGGGTGGCGACACGCGCTGCGCTGGTCGATGCCCTTCGGCAGGTCGCGCATCTCGGCGACGCGGTCGGAGATCTTCTGCCCGAGCAGCATCCCTCCCCCGCCGGGCTTCGCCCCCTGCCCGATCACGACCTCGATCGCGTCGGCGCGCCGCAGGTCGTCGGGGTTCATCCCGTAGCGCGAGGGAAGGATCTGGTAGACGAGCTTGTCGGAGTGCTCGCGCTCCTCCGGGAGCATGCCGCCGTCGCCCGTCGTGGTGCTGGTGCCGACCGCGCTCGCCCCGCGGCCGAGCGCCTCCTTCGCGGGCGCCGAGAGCGCGCCGAAGCTCATCCCGGCGATCGTGATCGGGATGTCCAGGTGGATCGGCTCGCTCGCGAAGCGCGTCCCGAGCGTGACGTCCGTGGCGCAGCGCTCGCGATAGCCCTCCAGCGGGTAGCGGGAGACGCTGGCGCCCAGGAACAGCAGGTCGTCGAAGTGGGGCACGCGTCGCTTGGCGCCGAACCCGCGGATGTCGTAGATGCCCTCGCGGGCCATTCGCTGGATCTCGTGGATCGTGTTGCGATCGAACAGCGCGGACTCGCGCAGGCCGGGACGGGGCGGCGCCGACATCACTGGCCCCCGGGGTGGGCACGGTCGGAATTCGGCGAGTGCCCGGGCAGGCGCGTCCGGGTGCCGCCGAAACCGATCGTGCTCGCGCCGGGGGCCACTAGTACTCGCCGGCGTGGTCGACGTTGAAGTTGTAAAGCCGCCGCGCCGAGCCGTAGCGGCGGAACTCGTCCGGATCGTGGTCGGCCTCGCCGGCCGCGAGCAGGCGCTCGAGCTCCTCCCGGTGCTCGTCGCGCATCTCCTTCTCGACGCAATCGGCCCCGAGGCGCGCGACCTCGCCGCGGACGTAGATCCGCGCCTCGTAGATCGAGTCGCCGAGATCCTCGCCCGCGTCGCCGCACACCACCAGCGTCCCGCGCTGGGCCATGAAGCCCGAGACATGGCCGACGGAGCCGTGGACGACGATCTCCACCCCCTTCATCGAGATCCCGCAGCGCGCCGAGGCGCTGCCTCGCACGACCAGGAGCCCGCCGCGCCCCGTGGCGCCCGCCGACTGGCTCGCGTCCCCGTCGATCCACACGGCGCCGGACATGATGTTCTCCGCCACGCCAACCCCGCAGTTGCCCCTGACGAGGACCGTGGCGCGCTTGTTCATCCCGGCGCAGTAGTAGCCGACGTGCCCGGCGATCTCGACCTCGGCGTCGGTGTCGAGGCCGGCGGCGATCGAGTGCGCGCCGCCGGGGTTCGTCACCAGCCAGCGAGAGACGGCGTCCGGAGCGAGATCGTGCAGGCGCTGGTTGAGCTCGCGCACCGATGTCGCCGCGAGGTCGACCGACTCGGCGACGGCGGCGGAGCTCACGCCACCCTCGCCCGCTCCCAGGAGTACACGCGCCCGGGCTCTGGCTCCCAGACCTCGGCATCCTCGGCCCCCGGGAGCACGGCGATCGCGCGGTACTCCGACGCCATCGCGACCCACTCGTCCGTCTCGGCCAGGACGGCGGGCTTGCAGGCGATCGGGTCACGGAGGACCGCGAACCCGTCGATCGTGCCGACGGCGAAGGTGTAGAAGCCGTCGAGGTCGTCAAGGCAGCCGCGCAGTGCCTGCTCGAGGTCGTCGCCCTCCGAGAGGCGCCAGGTGAGGTACCCGGCCGCCACCTCGGTGTCGTTGTCGGTCTGGAACTCGATCCCCCGCCGCCGGAGGTTCATCCGCAGGCGGTTGTGGTTCGAGAGCGAGCCGTTGTGGACGAGGCAGAGGTCGAGGCCGGTCGAGAACGGGTGCGAGTGCTCAGTGGTGACCCGGCTCTCGGTCGCCATCCTCGTGTGGCCAAGCGCATGGGTGGCCGCGACCTCGGCGAGATCGAAGCGCTCGACGAACACGCGCGGGTCGACCGCCTCCTTGTAGATCTCGATCCGCTCGCCGATGCTCATCACCCGCAGCTCGGGATGAACGGCCTCGAGCCAGGCCTGCACCGCGACGGGGCCGGCGTGGACGACGAACAGAGCGTGCGACCCACGCACCTCGGCGTCCGCCTCGCCGCCGAACTCCACCGCGAGTTCGCCGGCGAGCGCGGGCCAGGGTTCGGCGGGGTCGGGCGAGAACAGCGAGACCTTGCAGGCTCCGGGCGGCGCCGGGTCGCGGTACAGGGCGACCCCCGCGCTGTCAGGGCCGCGGTCCGCGAGCTGGACGAGCATCGCGCTCAGGTGAGCGCCGAGGCGGTCCTCGATCCCGCTCGACTTGCTGAACAGCCCGGCTATCCCGCACACGGCGCGGTCACCTCAGTAGAGCTGCAGGTAGCGATCGAGCTCCCATTGGGTGATCTGCTCGTGCGCCGCCTGCCACTCACGCCGCTTGCAGCGGATGAAGTAGTCGACGTAGTCCTCGTCGCCGACCGAGCCCAGTGCCTTGCGCAGGACGCCGCAGCGCTCCAGCTCGCGCGTCGCGTCGAGGAGGTTCTCCGGCAGCGTCTCGATCCCCATCTCGCGGCGGTCCGCATCGCTCGTCTCGTACATGTTCGCCGTCGTCGGGTCGCCCGGGTCGAGGCCGCGCTCGATCCCGTCCATGCCGGCGGCGAGGATCGCCGTCGCCGCCAGGTAGGGGTTGCAGGAACCGTCCACGGTGCGGTCCTCGATCCGGCCCGCCTCGGGGATGCGCAACATCATCGTCCGGTTGTTCCAGCCGTACGTGACGTACGCCGGCGCCCAGGTGGCGCCGCTGGTGGGGGCGCCGATGACCAGGCGCTTGTAGGACGAAACGGTCGGGGCGCTGAGCGCGATGTAGGCCTTCGCGTGCGCCTTCAGCCCGGCGATGAACTGGTAGGCGACCTCGCTCAGGCCGAGGCCCCGCGGGTCGTCGGCGGCATCGCGCTCGAACAGGTTCGTTTCACCGTCCCACAGGCTCATGTGGAAGTGACAGCCGTTGCCGGTGAGGTGGGCGAAGGGCTTCGGCATGAAGGTCGCGATCAACCCGCGCTCCTGCGCCATCGCCTCGACCATGTAGCGGTAGAAGACGGCGCGGTCGCAGCTCGTCAACGCGTCGGCGAAGTCCCAGTTCTGCTCGAACTGCCCGTTCGCGTCCTCATGGTCGGTCGCGTACATCTCCCAGCCCAGCGAGTTCACGTTGCGGACGACGTCGGCGACGAAGTCGAACGAGCGGGTGAGCGCCCGGATGTCGTAACACGGCTGCTCGAGGGTGTCGAGCGAGTCCGCGATCTCGATTCCGCCGTCGTCCGTCTTGCGGATGAGGAAGTACTCGAGCTCGCAGCCGATCTTGAGCTCGAAGCCGGCGTCGGCGGCGCGCTCGATCTGGCGCCGCAGGATCGTCCGCGGGCAGTAGGGCCAGGCCTCGCCCTCGACCGTGGCGTCGCAGGCGAACCAGCCGATCTCGGGCTTCCAGGGCAGTCGCGTGAAGCTGCCGACGTCCGGCATCGCGATCAGGTCGGGGTTGTCGGGCGTCTGACCGATGTCGCCGGCCGCGAACCCGGCGAACCCGGCCCCGTCGGTGAGCAGGCCGTCGAGCTTCTGCGCCGGCACCAGCTTGGCGCTCGGCTTCGCGTGCATGTCGACGAACTGGGCGAAGAAGAACTCGAGCCCGTCGTCGGCAACCGCCCTGCGGATGTCGTCGGCCGTCGGGCGTTGGTCGGCGCTCATCCCTGGGGGTATCTCACACATGCTCGCCGCGAACAATGGCCGGGCGCGCCAGGATTGATCGAGGTCCTATGTGCTCTCCCCACATATCGCCCTGCGTCGACTCCGACCGCCGTCACGACGATCGTCTTGCGTCTTTGTACCAATTTGTCTAGTGTGTGGTCGGAGGCCCAAGGCGGGCCTTCAGCAAATGTCGTTCCAGCTCACCTGTCCCAACTGCGGCGAGCGCGAGGTCACCGATTTCGCCTACGGCGGCGAGGTCGTTCCGCGGCCCACCGCAAAGCCGTCCGAGCGCGACCTCAACGCCTACAACTACTTCCGCCGCAACGTGGCGGGCGTCCAGCGTGAGTGGTGGTATCACCGCTCCGGCTGCCGGGCCTGGTTCCTGGCCGAGCGCGACACGACCACCAACGAGGTGCAGTGGGTGGGCCTCCCGGAGCGATGAGCCGCCTCCCCCCCAGCTCCGGCGAGCGGATCGACCGCGATCGCCGCCTCTCGTTCAGCTTCGACGGCAGGCGGATCGAGGCGTTCGAGGGCGACACGATCGGGTCCGCGCTACACGCCGCCGGCCACCGCGTGCTGTCGCGCAGCTTCAAGTACCACCGGCCCCGTGGCCTCCTCTGCTGTGCCGGTCAGTGCCCCAACTGCCTCGTCGACGTCGACGGCTGGCCCGGGGTCCGCGCCTGCACCGAGCCGGTCCGTGAGGGGATGAAGGTCGTCCACATGAACGCGACGCCGTCGCTGCGCTTCGACGCGATGCGAGCGACCGACATCCTCGGCACCCGCCTGACGCCGCCCGGCTTCTACTACAAGACCTTCATCAGGCCGCGCCGGCTGTGGCCGCTCTACGAGAAGGTGCTTCGCAACGCCGCCGGCCTGGGCCGGCTCGCCCGCCGGCAGAAGGAGCGCGAGTGGCGCACCGAGTACCGGCGCCGCCGGGCGGACGTCCTGGTGATCGGCGGCGGCGTCGCGGGGATGAGCGCGGCGCTGCGAGCGGCCGAGCTCGGCGCTGACGTCGTGCTCGCCGACGACGGCCCGGAGCTCGGCGGGACGGCGCTGCTCGGCGCTCGCGCCGAGCCGGCCGACGAGCTCGCCCAACGCGTGCGCGCCGTCGGGGTCGAGGTTCTGGCTCCGGCCGCGGCGCTCGGCTACTTCGACGGGATCGTCCCGATCTGGGAGGGGAGCACCCTCCACCAGGTCCGGGCCGAGCGGCACATCGCGGCCACCGGCTCGATCGAGCAGCCGCTGATGTTCGAGGGCAACGACCTGCCCGGGGTGATGCTGTGCTCCGGCGCGCAGCGGCTCGCGTCGCTGTACGGCGTCCGGCCGGGCAAGGCCGCGGTCGTCGCGACAACGGCCGACCGCGGCCTGGAGTCGGCCCTCGCGCTGCACGACGCCGGAGTCGAGATCGCGGGAATCGCCGATGCGCGCGCGAGCGGTGCCAGCAGGGAGCTGGCGGAACGGATCGAGCGCGCCGGGATCCCGCTCTGGCGCGGCAGGGCGGTGGTGCGCGCCGGGGGGCGGCGTCACGTCATCGGCGCGGTCGTCGCGGAGCTCGACGCGGACGGCGGTGCCCGCGCCGGGACCGAGCACACCGTCAACTGCGATCTGATCGCCGTCTCCGGCGGCACGGTCCCGGCGACCTCGCTGGTGCTCCAAGCCGGCGCCAAGGCGCGCTGGGACGCAGCCGCCGGCGCGTACGTCCCCGAGGCGGTGCCGGCCGGAATCCACATGGCCGGAGCCGTGGCCGGCCACGCGTCGCGCGGCCAGGCGGGGCTCTCCGGAGCGGTCGCGGGCGCGGAGGCGGCGATCTCGCTCGAGCTCGGCGAGGCGGCTGACCGCGAGCGCCTCGAATCCGACCGCCGGGCCCTCGCCGAGGCCGCCGAGCCCGCGATCGACGCCGTTCCCGCCCCCGCCGGGACCGACCTGGGGCGCAAGGAGAAGTGCTTCGCGTGCCTGTGCGAAGACGTCACCACCAAGGACATCACCTACGCGATCGACGAGGGGTTCGACTCGCTCGAGCTGCTGAAGCGCTACACGACGGTGACCATGGGCCCGTGCCAGGGCCGCATGTGCCAGCTCGCCGCGATCCGGCAGACGGCGGCCGACACCGGCACGGACGTCGCCGACGTGGGGATGACGACCGCGCGGCCGCCGTGGTCGGCGGTGCCGATGGGCGCGCTGGCGGGTCGGCCCTTCGAGCCGGCGAAGCGCTCCGCCGTCCACGGGCGCCATCAGGAGCTCGGCGGCAACGTGATGTGGGCCGGCGACTGGCGCCGGCCCTACGACTACGGCGATCCGAAGGGCGAGACGATGGCGGTCCACCGGGGCGCCGGCCTGATCGACGTCTCGACACTCGGCAAGCTGATCGTCGCCGGCCCCGACGCCGGCGCCTTCCTGAACCGCCTCTACCCGAACCGCTTCGACAACCTGAAGCCGGGCCGGATCCGCTACGGGGTGCTGGGGGACGACGCCGGGCGGATCACCGACGACGGGACCATCTGCCGCCTCGACGACGACTCGTTCTACGTGACCACGACGTCCAGCGGCGCGGACGCCGTCGAAAGCTGGTTCGCCTGGTGGCTGGCCGAGTGGGACATGGAGGTCCGCCTGACCGACGTCAGCCAGGGCCTCTCCGCCTTCAACCTGGCCGGCCCGCGGGCACGGGAGATCCTGAGCGGGCTCACCGACCTGGACTGCTCGAACGAGTCGTTCGCGTACCTGGACGGCAAGCGGGCGCGGGTCGCAGGCGTCCCCTGCCTGCTGTTGCGGATCGGCTTCGTCGGCGAGCTCGGATACGAGCTGCACTGCCCGGCGGCGCTGGCCGAGCACCTGTGGGACGCGACGATGGCCGCGGGCGAGCCGCACGAGATCAGGCCGTTCGGCCTCGAGCCGCAGCGAGTCCTGCGGCTGCAGAAGCTCCACATCCTGGTCGGCCAGGACACCGACGCCGAGTCGAACCCGCTCGAGGCGGCGATGCCCTGGATCGTCAAGTTCGACAAGGAGGAGGACTTCATCGGCCGCTGGGCCCTGGAGGCGGTCAGCGAGCGCGGCAACGAGAACATGCTCGTCGGCTTCACGATGGAAGACGGCGCGGTGCCGGCCGAGGGAGCCGCCGTGCTGGACGACGACAAGCCGGTGGGCCGGGTGACGTCGTCGCGCTTCTCGCCACTGCTCGAGCGCACGATCGGGATGGCGTGGGTGCCCGCCGCCATGGCCGAGGATGGGAGCTCGATCACGCTCGCCGACGCCGGCCGGCGCCTGAGCGCGACGGTGCAGACGGCACCGTTCTACGACCCCGACCAGGAGCGGCTGCGCGGATGAGCTTCGAATTCCTGGCCGCGGACGCCACCGCCGTCGTCGACGGCGAGCGGCCGGAGCCGCGGAGCCCGATCGAGTGGGCGCACCGCGCCGCCGGAGCCCGCATCGAAACGCGGGCCGGGTGGCGGACGGTGGGGGGCTTCGGCGCCCCGGACGCCGAGGTCGAGGCCTGCCGGCGCGCGGTCGGCGTCGCCGACGTCTCCTTCCTGGGCAAGCTCGAGCTGCAGGGAGCCCCCGTGGACGTAGCGGCGATCGTCGCCGAGCTCACGGGCGGCGCCCGGCTCGCCCCCGGGCAGGCCGCCGACGCCGACGGAACCTGGTGGTGTCCGATCAGCGGCGAACGGGTCATCGCCGTCACCCTGCCCGAGTCGACGGCCTCGGTCCGGGATGCCCTGCAGGCAGCGGCGGGTCGCCGGCCGGGGTTCGTCTCCGTGCTCGAGCTCACCACGAGCCTGGCCTCGAACCTGGTCGTCGGGCCGCTGGCCCGGGAGGCCTTCGCCCGGGCGACGGCGCTGGACCTGCGCCCGCAGCACTTCGCGGAGGCTGCCTTCGCGCCCGTCTCGGTGGCGCGGGTGCCCGGGATGATCCTCCGCGAGCACGGCGACCGGTTCCTGCACCTGTTCGGAGCGGGATACGCGAGCTACGTCTGGACGGTGTTCACCGACGCGACCAGGCAGCTGGGCGGGCGCGCGGTCGGGACCGAGGCGGTCGCCCGTGCGTGACCTGTTCCGCAAGCGGCGGATGTGGCGACCCCGCGGCGAACTGCGGGACCGCTACGACGTCGTGATCATCGGGGGCGGCTCCCACGGACTCGCGACCGCGTACTACCTCGCCCGCAACCACGGGATCACCGACGTCTGCGTGCTCGAGCAGAACTACATCGGCTCGGGCGCGGCGGGCCGTAACACGACGATCCTGCGCTCGAACTACAAGACCCCGGAGGGCGCGCGCTTCTACGACGCTTCGGTGAAGCTGTACGAGCGGCTGTCGGCGGAGCTCGGCTTCAACCTGCTCTTCTCCCAGGAGGGGCACCTGACGCTCGCGCACACCGACCGGGCGATGTTCGTGATGACCGAGCGCGCGGAGGTCAACCGGCTCTGCGGTATCGACTCGCGCGTCATCGGCCCCGAGGAGGTCGGGCGCCTGGCGCCGGCGATGTCGCTCGAGCCCGACGCCGTCTATCCCGTCATGGGGGCGCTCTACCACCCGCCCGGCGGGATCATCCGCCACGACGCCGTGGTCTGGGGCTTCGCCCGGGCCGCCGACGCCGCCGGCGCCGAGATCCACCCGTACACCGAGGTCACCGGGATCGAGCGGTCGAACGGCAGGGCCACCGGCGTGACGCTGCGCAACGGCCGCACGATCGCCGCCGGGCACGTGATCAGCGCGACCGCGGGCTGGAGCTCGACGATCGCCGCGATGGCGGGCTTCGACCTGCCGATCACCACCCACATCCTGCAGGCGTTCGTGACCGAGCCGCTGAAGCCGCTGCTCGATGTCGTGATCGTCTCGTCGCAGATGCACGTCTACATCTCGCAGACCGACCGCGGCGAGTTCCTGATCGGCGCCGAGATCGAGCCGTGGACGACGTACCGCCAGCAGGGCACCCTCAACTTCCTGCAGGAGTCGTCGCGCCACACGCTCGAGCTCTTCCCGCAGCTGGAACGGGCTCGGATCCTGCGCAGCTGGGCCGGCCTGTGCGACATCAGCCCGGACTTCAGCCCGATCCTCGGCGTCACCGAGGTCGAGGGATTCCTGCTCAGCACCGGCTGGGGCACCTACGGCTTCAAGGCCGCCCCGATCGTCGGCACCACGCTCGCCGAGCTGACCGCCACCGGGACGACGCCGGGGCTGATCGAGCCGTTCGCGCTCGATCGCTTCTACCGCGATCGCCTCGTCTCCGAGCTCGGGGCGGCGGCGGTCTCACATTGACCAATCACGGAGGGGAAGTCCACAGATGAAGAACAGCCTCGAGATCGCCCAGGACGCGGCGCTCATACCGATCGACGAGGTCGGCGCCCGTCTGGACCTCGAGCCGGACGAGATCGAGCCGTACGGCCGCTACAAGGGCAAGATCTCGCTCGCGGCGATGGACCGGCTCGCCGACCGGCCGGACGGCAAGCTCGTCTGCGTCACCGGGATCACTCCCACCAAGGCCGGCGAGGGCAAGACGACGACCTCCGTCGGGCTCACCGAGGGCATGGGCTACATCGGCCGCAGCCCGGTGCTCTGCCTGCGTGAGCCGTCGGTCGGGCCGGTGTTCGGGATGAAGGGCGGAGCGGCCGGGGGCGGGTTGGCGCAGGTCGTCCCGATGGAGGACCTGAACCTCCACTTCACCGGCGACATCCACGCGATCGGCGCCGCCAACAACCTGCTCGCCGCAATCCTCGACGCGTCGATCCTGCACGGCAACCCGCATCGCATCGACGCCCTGCGGGTGACCTGGAAGCGAGCGGTCGATATGAACGACCGCGCCCTGCGCCAGGTCGCGCTCGGGCTCGGCGGCAAGGCGAACGGCTACCCGCGCGAGAGCGGCTTCGACATCACCGCGGCGTCGGAGGTGATGGCGATCCTGGCGGTCGCCCGCGACCTCCAGGACCTGCGCCGGCGGATCGGGCGGATCACCGCCGCCTACACCCTCGGCGGCGATCCGGTCACCGCCGAGGACCTCGGCGCCGCCGGCGCGATGACCGTCCTGCTCAAGGACGCGATCAAGCCGAACCTGATCCAGACCCTCGAGGGCCAGCCGTGCCTGATGCACGCGGGACCGTTCGCCAACATCGCCCACGGCAACTCGTCGCTGATCGCGGATCTGCTTGGGCTGAAGCTCGGCGAGTACGTGATCACGGAGGCGGGCTTCGGCTCCGACATGGGGATGGAGAAGTTCATCGACATCGTCTGCCGGACCGGGGGCATCGCCCCGGACGCGATCGTCGTCGTCGCCACCGTGCGGGCGCTCAAGCACCACGGCCAGCTGGACGACGGGCGGGCCCCGGCCAAGGCCGCGGGCCTGGCGGCGATCGAGGCCGGAATCGAGAACCTCGTCCGCCACCTCGGGATCGTGCGCGAGTTCGGCCTGCCGGCGGTGGTCGCGGTCAACCGGCGCCCGGAGGACACCGACGAGGAGGTTGAGCTCGTGGCCAGGCTCGCGACCGAAGGGGGTGCCTTTGCCGCCGCCGTCAGCGACGGGTTCGCACAGGGCGGCAAAGGAGTCGCGGACCTGGCCGAGTCCGTGGTCGCCGCCTGCGATCAGCCGAACGAGTTCCGCTTTCTCTACGAGGACGCGGCGACGATCAAGGAGAAGATCGAGACGATCGCCAAGCGCGTGTACGGCGCGGACGGCGTCCTCTACTACCTCGAGGCCGAGCACAAGATCGAGCAGTTCGCCTCCCAGGGGCTGACCGAGCTGCCGGTCTGCATGGCGAAGACGCCGCTGTCGCTGTCGGCGGACCCGGGGCTGCTGGGCGCGCCGACGGGCTTCCAGCTCCCGGTGCGCGACCTGCGCGCCTACACGGGCGCCGGGTGGCTGGTGCCGCTCTGCGGAGACATCCAGCAGATGCCGGGCCTCGGCAAGACCGCCGCCGCCTTCGACGTCGACATCGACGCGGAGGGCCGGACGGTCGGCCTGTTCTGATCCAGGCGGCCTAGATGGGTGATCCCACGGCCCCGCGCACACGCTGCCATGGAATCAACCATCTAGCGTTCTGCCGATGGAATGGCTCGACGCGATCGCCGACCGCGACGAGGCGGCCGCGGCCGGGGTCGCCTGCGCCCTTACGTGTGCGACCGCGGCGGCGCTGGTGGAGCTGACCGCCCCGCTGGCCGCGGACCGGCTCGAGTCGACCGGCGGAGGGTCCGACTCCGTCGCCATGCGCGCGCTCGGGGCCCGCGGCGCCGAGCTGCGGGCCGCGGCGTTGAACGCGGCGGACGATGACGCCCGCGCCTACGCGGCGGTGGTCGAGGCGCCGGACGCCGCCGCGCGCGCGGCGGCGCTCGAGCTGGCGAGTGAGCCGCCGCTCGCGATCGCGGAGACCGCCGCGGTGGTGGCCACCGCCGCGGCCCACATCGCCGCGGCCGGGAGCTGGCCCTTCACCCCCGACGCGATCGCGGCGTGCGAGCTCGCCGCGGCCGCCGCCCGCGGCGCAGCCAATCTCGTCGCGGCCAACCTCTCCGACCCGCGGGACCCTCGCGCCGAGCGCGCCCGCGACGCCATCGGCCGTGCCGCCGCCGCGCGGGATCGGGTCGGGCCGGGCGGCGGCTAGCGCCGCCGAGGCGCTGTCGCTGACGACCGGCCCCCGGACGCGATCGACAGCGGTTCGCCGTTCGCCGGCGTCCAGCGAGCAATAGGCTGCCGCCGATGACGGATATCGACACATCGCTCGCCAAGTACCAGGAGATCGAGACCGGAGAGGCGTTCACGCTTCAGGGTCCGCGCCTCTTGAAGGTCGAGTTGTCCGAGGCCTCGGTGATGGCGAGGAACGGGGCGATGGTCGCGTACCAGGGCGACGTCCGGTTCGAGCACAAGGGCGGCGGGCTTGGGCGCTTCCTGAAGAAGGCGGCGACGGGCGAGTCGCTGCGGCTGATGCAGGCGGAGGGCACCGGCGAGTTGTTCCTCGCCAACCAGGCGATGCTCGTCCACGTGCTGCGCCTCGGTAACGAATCGATCACGGTGAACGGCGCGAACATCCTCGCGTTCGAGACCGAGATCGAGTGGGATGTGACGCGGGTGAAGGGAGGCACGGCAGGGATGCTTGCCGGCGGCCTCTTCAACATCCACCTGCACGGAACCGGGTTGGTTGCGCTCGTCTCGGACGGCGAACCGGTGAAGCTGGACGTGGGCAGCGCGCCAACCTTCGCGGACCCGCAGGCGGCGATCGCCTGGTCGGGCGGCGTGTCGACGAGCCTGAAGACCGAGGTCCAAGCGAAGAGCCTGATCGGGATGGGCTCCGGCGAGAGCTTCCAGCTCGGGCTCTCGGGCCAGGGTTGGGTTCTGGTCCAGCCCTCCGAGGGTCGGCTGATCCGGCCCGGATAGGCGACGCCCGTCCGCGCAAGCACGACGGCATGGATTCCTTGGGTCGTCGCCCCGAGTCAGGGCGACACGGCGGCGCCGAGCGAGTCGGCAGCGAGGAACTTCGGCGCGCCGTCCTCGTAGAACGTATCCAGCTCGGTGATCTCGAACCCGGCGTCGCGCAGCCGGTCAGGGATCTCGCGGGTCAGGTGACAGCCTCCGAAAACCCGCTTCTGCACGGGCTCGAGGCGATGCTGCCAGCGGCGCACCCCCTCTTCGGGCGCCAAGCCGTGCTCGACGAAGCGCAGCGTCCCGCCGGGCTTGAGTACGCGCCGGATCTCGCCCAGCGCCTGCTCGAGATCGGGGATGGTGCACATCGTCCAGGTCGAGAGCGCGGTGTCGAAGCTGTCGTCCTCGAACGGCAGCGACTGGCCGTCGAGGCCCGACCGTTCGACCGGGACGCTCGATGCCCGCAGGCGTTTGGCGGCCAGCTTCCAGCCGAGGTCGGCCGGCTCCACCGCCGCGACCCGCGTCACGGGGGCCGGGTAGAAGGGAACGTTGAGGCCCGAGCCGAATCCGATCTCGACGACCTCGCCCTCGAGCCCATCGCAGACGCGCTCTCGCAGCGGGGCGGCCGCCTTCATCCCGCAGGCGGCGTTGATGATCCGAGGCAGGACCTGATCGCCGTAGAAGCCCATTGCGCCACAGTCTCGCCGATCGCGCTGCCGTTACGCCAACCCCCCGGGACCTGTGAGGGTCGCGCGCTCAGCCCTTGACGACCAGCCTGGTCCGCGCCAGCTTCGAGCGGTTGCCGGCGGCGTCGGTGGCCCTCGCCTTCAGCCGGTAGCGGCCGGCGTCGAGCTTGCCCCGCTTGATCCGGAGCTTGTTCTTGCCGGACACGCCCGCGTAGCTGAGCTTCACCGCGCGCTTCGCGTTGGCGTGGCCTTGGATCCGTCGGGCGACGAGGTTCACGGTCGCCGCCTCCGAGAGCCTCAGCTTCACGATCCCGCCGTCGGCCTCGCTGAATCCGCGCCTGGCCTTCAGCTTCGAGATCAGCGGCGCCTTCGCCTCAGCTACAGCAAGCTGGGCACGCGTGTCTCACTCAGCGCCAACGCGACCGCAGAGCGGGTCCGCCGTCTGCGCGAGCGCGGGATCATCGCCGGCTTCCGGGCGGTGATCGACCCGGCCGCCGCCGGCCGCCACCTGATCGCGCTGATCGACGTGCGCCTCGCAGGCCCCGCCGACACCGCTCGGTTCGAGCGCGTGGTGGGATCGATGGACGAGGTCACCGACGCCGCTCACGTCACCGGGCGCTTCGACTACCAGATCCGCGTGGCCTGCTTGGATCCCGCGGACCTCGACGCCTTGATCAGGACGCTCAAGGCCGACGCGGGCGCGATCGAGACCGAGACCCGGATCGCGCTTCGCACCGTGGTCCGCCGCTCCGAGCCGTTGCCGAGACTCGGCGAAGCCGGGTAGCCGGACGAGCCGGCTCAGCACTCCCGAAGCCGAGGACGCCAGCCTCGGCGCGCGGCGAATCGATCGGCCTCGTGGTCCCTATGCGCCCATCAGGCCGATCGGTTCGCGCTCGGGCCGGCTGCGAAGGTTGCCGATGGACCCGCTCGGCCTAGCCTGCCGAGTTGCTGATGCTCTGTACCTCGATCGCGTGGATCTTCATCTCCGACATCACCGCGGTGCTCGTCGCTCCGAAGTCCGTGCAGCCGAGCTCGGCGTTGAACGACGACGCGGACGAGTGCAGGACCGTCAGCGCGACCACTCCGTAGCCGGGTAGCGCATCGGCCCCGTCCGCGTTCGCGCGATCGACCATCCCGTCCGTATCACCGCCTGCGCGCAGCTCGCACGAGAGGCTCGTCGGCCCGTTGAAGTTGATGTGGCTCTTGGCGAAGATGAACCAATCCCCCGGGGGCAGGGAGCGCGTCAGCACGGCGGGGATCGGGGAAAACGTATTCGGGACGTTCGTCTCGCCGTCGTGATAGCGCCCGAAGGCGTCGTTGGCGACGAGCTCGTCGTAGTTCAGGGAGATATCGGAGGGCTCGACGCTGCCGTCGCCGATCTCCGACGTGCCGACCGAATTCGCCCGCAGGTCGGGTGCGGTGAGGCCGCCGCTGGGGACGGTGTCGTTGGCGACGTCGATCGAGTAGATGTCACCGTTCAGCAGTTCGGAGGTGCTGACCGAGCCGGCGCGCAGGTCCTGATCGCCGAGCCCGCCGCCGTCGAGCGTGTCGTCGCGCACGTCGCCGGAGTAGACCTCGTCGTTGATGATGTCGGCCGCCCCGACCGTGTTCTGGCCCGCGAGTGGGCCGTCGATCGCGTAGGCGGTGCCGCCCAGGGCGATGAAGATCGCCACCAAGCCGTACACGTTGGTCCGAATGTGGCGATAGATGCGCGAGCTCATGGATCCTCCTTGACTCCGAACGACGGCCCCTGTACCTCGACCCTACCCACCAGCGCCGCGATGTCAATGACGATTGAACGAGGGCGCGTGAGGATGCTGACCTACGTCCAGGGGTACGGCCCCTTCGACGCAGGGTGGGTCTCACCGCGCTCGAAGCGCGCGAGGCGGAACGGCTCCAGCCGCGGCTCGCCGTCGAGGACCTCGTCCGCGGCGAGGCGTCCGAGCGCGAGCAGCTTGAAGCCGTGTCCGGAGTCCACGATCGCGTACGCGTTCGGCGCCACCCAATCGCAGATCGGGTAGTTGTCGGGCGTGTGGGAGACGATCCCGCCGGCGGGCGTGGCCCGCCAGTCGCCGGCGCGGCCGCGAAAGCGACCGATCGCCGTGGCGAGGCCCGAGGTGAAGAACTCGGTGAAGGACGGCTCGGCGGCGTGCTCGGGGTTATCGGGGCCGTACGGGTCGAGGCCGGGCTCCGCCAGCGGTACCGGCAGGCCGCCGCCCGTCACCGTCGCGCCGCCGGCGCCGACGCGGAAGTAGATCCCCCACGGACCGTCCACCAGCGCGCGGCCGTCCGCGTCCGACAGCAGCGGCCCGGCCTGGTCGAGGTGGACCACCGGCGGCTCCTGGCCGGCGCGAGCGCCGGGTGCGGCGGCGCGCAGCTCGAACTCCCCCTCCTGAGCCTTCCAGTAGGAGATCGGCGGCCAGGTCCCGGCGAGCATCCCCAAGACGCCCGCCGCCCACGGGCCCGGCGCGAGCAGGAGGTGCTCGCACCGGATTCGCCCGCGCGTGGTCGCGAGCGCCTCCACCCCACTTTCACCACTTTCGATGCCCGTCACCTCCACCCCCTCGGCGATCTCCGCCCCGGCGGCGCGCGCCCGCGCGGCGAGGTGGCGCACGGTGCGCATCGCGTCGGCCCAGCCGCCGCGTCGCTCGTGGAGCAGCCCGGCCACGGGCGCCTCCCAATCGGGCCAGGTCCAGGCGAGGTACTCGCGGCAGCGCTCGTCGCCGACGACGAGCTCGGATTCGTACCCGCACTCGCGGTGGCGGCCGTGAATCGCGACCAGGTCGTCGACCTGAGCCTCGGGCACGGCCGCGAGGTAGCCGACCTGGCGGAAGCCGAAGGCCTCGGGATCGGCCTCGAAGATCTCGACCGAGAGCCGGACGACGTCGGTGATCGCCGGCGCCCGATAGAAGTTGCGCACGATGCCGCCGGCGGCCCCCGACGCGCCGCCGCCGATCCGGCCCTTGTCGAGCACGAGCACGTCGGCGCCGCGCTCGGCGAGGCGCCGGGCGGCCGACAGGCCGAGGACGCCGCCCCCGACGACGACGTGGCCGGCCGAGGTCGTGGTCAGCTCCACGGATACGGGCTGTGCGAGACGGGGTGCAGGTCGCCGGTGGCGAAGCGCTCGAAGCGAAACGGGTGCAGGAGCGACGAGTGCTCCCCGCCGAGCACCCGAGCGATCTCGCGTCCGACGGCGATCATCTTGTAGCCGTGGTTCGAGTCGGCGGCCACGTAGACGTTCGGCCGCATGTGGTCGAAGACGGGGAAGTTGTCGGCGGTGAACGCACCGGGGCCGCCCGAGCGGACCTGGCGATAGGCCGCGCGGCAGCCCTCGAAGCGCTCCATGCAGTGCGACAGCGCCGCGCACCAGAGGTCGGGGAAGCCGGGCTCGACGGTGCCGGTCGGGTAGGGCTCGAGGCTGACGTCGGCGCCCACCGGCAGCGGCTGGGCGCCGCCCTGGACCGAATCGCGGTCCGGCTTCACGTAGATGCCCCATGGCTCGTCCGTGAGCGGCCGCCGCTCGCCGTCGTGCAGGGGGCGATCGGAATCGACGTGCAGGACGGGTCCGTGGTCGCCGCGCGCGGTGTCGAGCGTCGACGGCGCGAGCTCCACCTCCCCCTCCTGCAGGTACCAGTAGGTCCACATCGGGAGCCCGGGCTCGACCGAGCCGTCCGGGGCACGGACGTCGATCCGATCGGCGAGTCCGAGCATCCCCCACAGCCGTGGGATCCACGGACCGACGGCGACCACGACATGATCGACCTCGATCGGTCCGGCGCTCGTCTCGACGCGCGTCACGGCGCCGGCACCGTCGTACTCGAACCCGGTCACCTCGACTCCCTCGGCGATCCGCGCGCCCGCCGCCCGCGCTTTCGCGGCGAGACCGCGCATCGACTCCCTGTTGAACGCAAAACCGCCGCGCCGCTCGTGCAGGCAGACGCTGAGCCCCTCGGCCCGCCAGTCGCCGTAGAGGTCGCGCATGTGCGCGCGCACCGCTTCCTCTCCGGTGTAGAGCTCCGACGGATACCCGATCCGCCGCTGGCGCTCGTAGACCTCGGTCAGGTCAGGCTCCTGGGAGGACGGCCCGAGCGCGATATACCCGCTGCCGTGGTACGCGAGCGTGTCCGGGTCCGACTCCCAGATCTCCACGCACGCGGCCATCAACTCCTGCATCGCCGGCTGGAAGTAGTTGTTGCGAATCACCCCGCACGCGATCCCCGAGGCACCCGCGCCCACCGCCGCCTTGTCGACCACCAGCGCCTCCTTCCCGGCCGCGGCGAGATGCCACGCCGTCGACAGGCCGTGCACCCCGGCGCCGATCACCAGGTGGCGAACGGAGGCAGGAACCGCCGGCGTCGGCACTAGTGCTCCGGCGGCTCCCAGCCCTCGAGCACGGGCGGCTTCCAGTCCTCGCCGACGACCGGCGAGCCCTCCACCCAGGGACCGAGCTCGGGCTGGGCGAACTTGGCGTGGGCTTCCTTGAGCCGGATCCCGTAGGAGTTGCCGGAGGTGAGGTGCGCGATCAGGACCTTGCGGGCGATCTCGTCCTCGCGACCCTCCGGGATCGGGAAGTAGATGCGCAGGAACGAGTTCGAGTACCGGTCGAACACCGCCGGCGTCCCCTCCTCCTCGAGCAACTCGACGTCCTCGAGCCAGTTCAGGTCCTTGCCCGGTGTCGCCGCGTCGAGGTCGATGTCCTCGACCAGCGTGATGTCCTCCTGGTAGGCCAAGCGCTCTCCCGACAGGTACTCGGCGTCGATCGAGGTGACCTTCTCGGGCTCGCGGACGTCGCCTGCCGGCGTCATTCCGGGTCCTCCGCCACGGTCCGGGCCGGCGTCGGCAGGAAGTCGACCGGGTTCTCGAGGTACTGGTCGAGCAGGGTGCGGATCTCGCCGAGCGCGCGCTCCTCGGTGGCACCCGGGATGTAGTCGGTGCCCGCCAGCGGCACGCGGGCCATCGCCGAGGCCTCGACCGTGAACGCCGCGAGATCCTCCGGCTCGAGGTTGTGGACGCTGGTCTTGCCGCAGGCTCGAGCGAGCATCTGGACCTCGAGGGTCAGCGTGTGCAGGAAGTTGAAGACCCGCTGAGCCGCCTCGTCGACGTTGAGGCGCTTGCGCAGCTCGGCGTCCTGGGTCGTGATCCCGACCGGGCAGCGGCCGGTGTGGCAGTGGTAGCACTGGCCCGCGGGCACGCCGACCGTCCCCTCGTAGTCGGTGACCCCCGGGATCTCCTTGTTGCAGTTGAGCGCCATCAGCGCGGAGTGGCCGATCGCGATCGCGTCGGCGCCCAGCGCCAGGCACTTGGCGATGTCGCCGCCGTTGCGGATCCCGCCCGCGACGACCAGGTCGACCTCGTCCGCGAGGCCGACGTCCTCGAGCGCCCGGCGGGCCTCGGGGATCGCCGCGATCAGCGGAATCCCGGTTTCCTCGGCGGCGACATGGGGGCCGGCCCCCGTGCCGCCCTCGGCCCCGTCCAGATAGATGATGTCGGGGCCGCACTTGGCCGCCATGCGGACGTCGTCGTAGACCCGCGCGGCGCCGAGCTTGAGCTGGATCGGGACCTCGTAGTTCGTCGCCTCGCGGGTCTCCTGGACCTTCAGCGAGAGGTCGTCGGGCCCGAGCCAATCGGGGTGGCGGGCCGGGGAGCGCTGGTCGATCCCGGCCGGCAGCGAGCGCATCTCGGCCACCTGCTCGGTCACCTTCTGGCCCATCAGGTGCCCCCCGAGGCCCACCTTGCAGCCCTGCCCGATGAAGAACTCGACGCCGTCGGCCAGCATCATGTGGTGCGGGTTGAAGCCGTAGCGGCTCTGGATCACCTGGTAGTACCACTTGGTCGAGAGGTCGCGCTCGGGCGGGATCATTCCGCCCTCGCCCGAGCAGGTCGCCGTGCCCGCCATCGAGGCGCCCTTGGCGAGCGCCATCTTCGCCTCGAGCGACAGGGCGCCGAAGCTCATCCCGGTGATGTAGACGGGGATGTCGAGCTCGAGCGGCTTCTTGGCGAAGCGGGCGCCGAGCACCGTCTTCGTGTCGCATTTCTCCCGGTACCCCTCGATCACGAACCGGGTCAGCGTGCCCGGCAGGAAGGTCAACTCGTCCCAGTGGGGGACCTTCTTGAACATCGAGAAGCCGCGCATCCGGTAGCGGCCGAGCTCGGCCTTCATGTGGATGTCGTTGATGACCTGCGGGGTGAAGATCGGGCTCGAGCCCAGCACCTCGCGCGCGTCGGGAGCTTCGTCGGGCATCGGTTTCACCCCCTCTAGAGCACCAGCTTGCGTTCGCTGGGCTCGAGGTTGTCGTAGTTGTAGAGCTTCTTCCCGCAGACGAACTTGCGCAGCTTCGGCGGGCTGCCGAGCCCGTAGATCGAGAACTTGCGCTCGACCAGCTCGGTGTCGGCGGCGTCCCACTCGGCCTCGACGCAGTCGACGCCGAGCGACGCGATCTCGCCGCCGACGTAGATCGTGCCGTCGTACATCGAATCGCCGAGCCCGGGGCCGACGTCGCCGCAGATGATCTGGCGGCCGCGCTGCATCATGAACCCGGTCATCGAGGCGGCGTTGCCGAGCACGAGGATCGTGCCTCCCTTCTGGTCGATCCCGGTGCGCGAGCCGACGTCCCCCTTGACGACGAGGTCGCCGCCGCGCAGCGCGGCGCCGGCCAGCGAGCCGGCGTTGTGGTCGACCACGACCACCCCCGACATCATGTTCTCGGCGACCGACCAGCCGACGCGCCCGGTGATCTCGACCTCCGGCCCGTCGATCAGCCCGCAGCCGAAGTAGCCGAGGCTGCCCTCGAAGCGGATCCGGCAACGGGCGAGGATGGCGACCCCCAGCGAGTGCCGGGCGCTCGGGTTGAGCACGGTCACCTCCCTGACGCCCTGCTCGTAGATCAGCCAGCGCAGCTCGGAGTTGATCTTCCGGGTGGTCAGGTCGCCCGCGTCGAGCTCGGCGCGCTCGCCCTCGATCTTCGACGTCCTCGGGACCGAGTCGTCGAGCTCGACCAGCCCGCGCTCGTCCATCGCCGGCGGCTGGACGCTCACCTCGTCCATACGAGCACCTCGCCCTCGTAGGGGTCACGGGTCTCGATCTCGCGGTCGAGCACCTGGCGGATCGCGATCTCCTCCGAGGCGAGCGCGACCAGCTCGTCGTCCTCGTAGAGGACCAGCGGCTTGGCGCCGAGCTCGTCCTTGGCGACCCCGAGAGCATCCTCGGTGACGCAGATGTAGGTGAAGACGCCGTCGAGGTCGGTGAGGCTCCGGCGCATCGCCTCCTCGAGCGAGCTCCCCTGGCTCATCCGCTCAGCGAGGTAGACGGCGATGATCTCCGAGTCGCACTCGGACTGGAACCGGTGGCCGGAGCGCTGCAACCGGCGCCGCCACTCGTGGAAGTTGGTCAGCTGTCCGTTGTGGACGACGGCGACGTCCGGAAACGGGTAGGCCCAGTAGGGGTGGGCATTGGCGATGTCGACGTCGGACTCGGTCGCCATCCGAGCGTGACCGATCGCGTGGGTGCCGGCGTAGGCGGCCAGGTCGTACTGCGCGGAGACGGTCTCCGCGTCGCCGAGGTCCTTGACGATCTCCAGCGAGCGCCCCAGCGACAGGACCTCCGTGTGGCGGACGCCTTCGACGGCGTCGGCGAGCAGCTTCAGGTCACCGTCGAACCCGAAGATCACGGTCATGGTGCGGAAGGTGCCCTTCACCAACTCGATCTCGGCGCCGGCCGCGCGCATTCGCGCCTCGATCTGGTCGCGCTGGCGCTGCACCCGCTGGGCGAGCTCGGCGCCGTCGTCGGCGGCCTCGCTCAACTTGACGTGGATGACGTAGGTGTCGGCGTCGCCGCGGTAGAGCGCGAACCCGGTCGAATCCGGGCCCCGGTGCTTCATCGCCTGGAGCATCCGGGTCATGTCGCGGCCCACCTCGCGGTCGCCCCCCCCGTTGCGGTAGATGATCCCGGCAATCCCGCACACGGTTAGGGCAATACCTCCAGGTACTCCTCGCGCTCCCAGTCCGTGACCGCGGCCAGGTAACGCTCCCACTCGTCGCGCTTGTAGTGCTTGAACACGTCGTACAGGCGCCCGGGCATGGCCCCGCGAACGACCTCGTCGTCCGCCAGGGCCTCGAGCGCCGCGCCGAGGCTCTCGGGCACGCGCTCGAGCTCGACGCCCTCCTGCAGGAGGTCGTAGGTGTTGCCCTCCTGCGGGTCGCCGGGGTCGGACTTGCGCTTGATCCCGTCGAGGCCGGCCTCCAGGAGCGCCGCGATCGTCAGGTACGGGTTGCACGACGAGTCGACGCCGCGATACTCGAACCGGCCGCCGCCGGCGACCCGAACCGTGCAGGTGCGGTTCTGCCAGCCCCAGTTCTTGTACACCGGCGCCCAGAACCCGAAGTCCCACATCCGGCAGTAGGAGTTCACCGACGGGTTGCCGACGCACATCAGCGCCCCGAAGTGGTCGAGCAGGCCGCCGAGGAAGTGACGCCCGGTGTCGGAGAGCCGGCAGACGCCGTCGGGGTCGTGGAAGACGTTGTTGCCGTCGTCGTCGACCAGGGTGAAGTGGTGGTGGTGGCCGTTGGCCGAGACGCCGGTGAACGGCTTCGGCATGAACGACGCCAGGAGCCCGTGCTTGCGGGCGACCGCGGCGCAGATCTGGCGGTACGTGGTGATGTTGTCGGCGGTTCGCACCGGGCGGTCGTAGCGGAAGTTGAGCTCCAGCTGGCCGGGCGCGTCCTCGTGGTCGCCGTAGCTCATGTCGAGGCCCATCCGCTGCCCGTACTCGACCACGTCGAGCAGCACCGGACGCAGTTCCTCGAACTGATGGATGTGGTAGCAGTAGGGCTTGGTGACACCCTCGGCGGTGCCGTCCTCGCCGCGGCGCATCCACATCATCTCGGGCTCGATGCCGATCACGAAATTGAGCCCGAGCTCGGCCTCGAACTCGCTCACGACGCGCTTCAGGTTCTGGCGCGGGTCGGCGTCCAGCAGCTCGCCGGTCTCGGTGTCGTAGCAGTCGCAATACACCCTGGCGACGCGCTCGTCCCAGGGCAGGACGGAGAACGTGTCGAGGTCCGCGATCGCGGCGAGCTCCGACTCCTCGGGCCCGAAGCCGATGTAGTTGCCGTCGCGGTCGGTGAACAGGTTCGCGGTCGCGCCGTAGACCAATTGGTAGCCGCGCTCGGCGACCTGCGGGAAGAACGAGGCGACGACCCCCTTGCCCATCACCCGGCCCGTCACCGACACCTGCTGGAAGAACACGTAGCGGATGTCCTCGGCTGCGATCCGCTTCTTCAGGGCCTCGATCTGGGCCGGCCGGCCCTCCTGGGCGCGTGCTTCCTCGAGGGTCGCCGGGGGCATCTCCACCCGGGGAATGGAGAGGACGGTGTCGATCGTCCCTCCGAGCATCTCAGCGGCCACTATCGGGGCTCCTTTCGATTATGGACAAAATTGTACAAACGGCTCCTAGGCGCCCCCTATGCCGGCACGCAGGCGAGCCCCAGCCAGTTCGCGATCAGCGTTCGCGCCGGTGAATGGAGCTCCCCCGCCCGCCGCTCGACGGCGGCGATGAACTCGTCGCCCTCGCGCTCGCCGAGGGTGCTCTCCAGCGATGCGCGATAGGCCGGGATCGTCGCCCACTCGCGGGCCATCTCGCCGGTGACCTCCAGGTGGAACTGGATCCCGTAGGCGCGCTCGCCGACGCGAAAGGCCTGGTTGCGCGCCATCGGCGAGCGCGCCAGTCGCACGGCGCCGCCTGGCAGGTCGAAGGTGTCGCCGTGCCACTGCAGCGAGACCAGCGGGTGGGCGACGCCCGCGAACAGCGGGTCCTCGCGACCGGCGGCGGTCAGCTCGACCTCCAGCAGACCGACCTCGGCGCGCTCGGCGGTGTAGACGCGAGCACCGAGCGCCGCCGCCAGCAGCTGGACGCCCAGGCAGACGCCGAGAAACGGCCGGCCCGCCTCAACCGCCTCGCGGATCAGCACCTTCTCGGGCCCGAGCCACGGGTGCTCCGCCTCGTCGCCGGCGCCCATCGGTCCGCCCATGGCCACGATCCCGTCGAACTCGCGCCAGTCCGGCAGCGGCTCGCCCTCGTCGATCTCCACCGCGACCGCCTCCACTCCCCGCTCGCGCATCACCTCGGAGAACACGCCCGGGTGCTCGCAGGCGATGTGCTGAAGGACGAGCAGGCGCACGAGCTACGGGGCTTCGTCGGCGCCGCGCTTGGCGTCCTTCTGCTCGCGGAACTCGACGATCTCCCCCGACTCCGCATCGATTCGCACGACCGCGAGCTCGGCGTAGGTCTGGGGGTCCTGGGCCGGGATTGAGAGCGAGATCACCCAGAACGGATGGCGGTCGAGCCCCTGTCGCAGGAAGCGGACCTGCGTGTCCTCGGGTACGAAATCGACCTGCTCCGTGGCCTTCGCGACGGCCTCCTCCTGGGTCACCTCCGAGCTTGACGCGCGGGAGATGACGAACGCGAGCACGAGCACCCCGACGATCACCGCGAACCGAGGCCAGGTCGGTTTCCTCCGGTCCGGTGTCTCTGCCTGCGGAGCGACTCCAGCGTCGCCGAGGGACGGCACCCCGCGAGTGTAATCCGCGCCGATCAGACGGTCGGACGGAACTCGTCGCCGAGGTCGGTGCCCAGGACGATGAACAGGACGACCGCGACGCAAATCAGGCAGATCACGAGCATCGCGAGCTCGAATGAGCGGACGTGCGTCTGCTTGGGCGGGAACTCGATCTGCTTTCCGTTCATGGCCATCTCACTTCTCCGGGTCCGGCGTGATCCCGGGCTGCGGGACGTCCGGCTCGTCGTATCCGCGGCCGATTCCCAGCGTGTAGGCGATCAAGCGACGGTTCTCGTACACCACCCAGGCGAGCAGGGCAGCGACCATGAAGACGATCCCGATCCACGTGAGGACCATGTAGCCGGTCTCCGCTCCGATCCCCTCCTCTCCGTAGGTCGAGCCGGGGCCGAAGGTCATGAAGCCGGCGCATTCCGTGTAGGGGTCGCCCATCACGAAATCGGCGGAGTCCTCGACCCGCGCCTCGGTAGTCCCGGGGTCGCTGCTGACGCAGTCGGGAGCGCTGTCGATGATCCCGGGCATCAGCCAGGTCCTCCTCTACGCGTTGGTCTTGCGGCCATCGGGGTGACCAGCTCCGCCGCGGCCGCCCGCTGCATGGCGTCGGCCGACACCCGGGTGCCGTCGGGCTCGATGACCAGGTCCGGGGCCGCTGCGAACTCGGGCGCGTGGATGTCCGGCTCGTACTCGGCCGGGTCGAGGCCGTCGACCTCGACCTCGGGCGGCACGCGCAGAAGGTTGAGCTTCTTGAGCACCCAGGACGCGAACCAGCCGGTGAGGAAGCCGAGCGGCAGGAACGTCGCGAGGCCCATCAGCTGGCCGCCGATCGAGCTCTCGACGTTGTTGACGCCGGTCGGATACCCGGCGGCGAACACGCCCACCCAGAGGATTCCCAGGAAGCCCGCGAAACCGTGAACCGACACGGCGCCGACGACGTCGTCGACGCGCATCTTGGTCTCGATCCAGCTTCCGACCCAGACAGTCAGCGCCGCCGAGGCCGCTGCGATCAGATATCCGAGCGTGGGCGCGTAGACGTCGGCGCCCGCCGAGACGCTGATCACACCGGCGAGGCCGCCAGAGACCGTCCAGAAAGGGTCGCCGCGGCTGGCGAAGTAGCCGCCGGTGAACCCGCCCGCGAAGCCGAAGGTGATGATCATCGCGATCGAGCCGAGGGTCGTCGGGCTGAGGTAGATGTTGGCCCAGCCGGGGAAGGTGGTCGAGACGATCACCAGGCAGGCGGCGTAGAAGGCATAGAACCCGGTGAAGATCAGCATCAGCCCCATCAGGGTCATATGGATGTTGTGGGGCCTGAAGGTGCGGGCTAACCCCTCCTTCGTGTACTTGCCGATTCGCGGTCCTAAGTTGAAGAGCACCCCGAGCGTGAAGGCGCCGGCGACGCCGTGGACGACCGCCGAGGCGATCGCGTCGTGGAAGCCGAAGCGCAGGGTCAGCCAGCCGCCGAAGCTCCAGCCCCAGGCGGCGTCGAGGACCCAGACGGCCGAGCCGAGCAGGACGGCGAGCAGCAGGTAGGCGGAGAGCCGCACGCGCTCGAGCAGCGCGCCGGACATGATCGAGGCCGTCGTCCAGCTGAACAGCAGGAAGGCGAGGAAGAAGACGAGGTTGATGTTGTTGGTCAGGTTCGGCCCGAAGAGGTCGGACCACGGGATCCCGCCCTGGCACGCGGCGGCGGTGAAGTCCGTGCTGTTCGGCCCGATCGGCGGGAAGCCGGACATGTTGCAGTTGTAGATCCACCAGCCGAAGTAGTAGAAGCTCGGCGTGACCACGGCGATCGTGAGGATGTTCTTCATCGCCGTCGCGAGCGCGTTCTTGCGCCGCGCGACGCCGGTCTCGTACGTCATGAAGCCCACGTGGATGAGCCACATGAGCACGACGGTGAAGAAGTAGAACTGCTCGCCGAGGATGACGCTGTCGAGCCCGAGACTCTCGGCCGGCGCCGCGTCAGCGAGGTCCTTGACCTGGGCGAACAGGAAGTCCACTAGCGGCCGCAACGTATCCCGGCTGGCCCAATCGTGGCAATAGGCACACGCCCCATACTTCGGCGGGTTCGAGTGTAGGATCGCGACACCCACGGGAGGTCACGCGACCAGGAGGTCTCGTTTGAGTCTGCAGCTTGTCGAGGAGGAGGGCGACGCACTTCGTCGCGCACGGCGCGAGAACGAGACGCTCTATGCGGTGATCAAGACGGTCTCCTCGTCGCTCGACCTCGATCGGGTCCTGCGCGGGATCGTCGACATCGCCACCGACGCGACCGCTTGCCACGCCTGCTTCATCTATTTCGTCGATGGCGAGCGGCTGGTCCTGCGGGCGGCCTCGCCGCGCTACTCGCGCTTCGTCGGCGAGCTCGAGCTCGGCGTCGACGAGGGACTGTCCGGCTGGGTCGCCCGGACCAAGACGCCGGAGTTCATCCGGGAGAACGCGATGGCGGACCCGCGGATGAAGTTCGTCCCCGAGCTCGAGGAAGAGGACTTCCAGTCGATGGTCGCGGTGCCCATCCTGGCCAAGGCGGGCGACGTGATCGGGGTCGTCGTCCTGCACACCGAGGCGCCGCGCGAGTTCGAGGACGATGTCCTCAACTTCCTCGTCCACACCGCATCCCTGGTCGCGGGAGCGATCGAGAACGCCCAGCTCTACGAGGACACCCAGCGGCGGGTTCAGGCGCTGACCACGCTCACACAGCTGAGCCAGGCGCTGGCCGCCGTGACGCTGCGCGAGGACCTCTACGAGGCGGTCGCCCGAGGGGCGCGCCAGCTGCTGCGCGCCGACGCCTGCCAGATCTACCGCCTCGACGCCGACGCCGACGAGTTGCTGCCGGTCAGCTCCGATCCCGAGGACGCTCCGGCCCCGAGCCCGCGCCCCGGTGGGACCGGGCTGGTCCTCGACCTGATGCGACGCGCGAGCGGGCGAGGCCTCAACGGCGGCGGCGCGGTCGATCGCGAGCCGTGGCCCGACGTCGGCGACCAGGCGCTGCTGGCGGCGCCGCTGGTCGCGCGCAACGAAACGCTCGGGATGATCTGCTGTCTCGCTCGCGATCGCCAATTCACCGACGAGGACGCGGAGCTGCTCGGCGCGGTCGCCGATCAGACGGCCGTCGGGCTCAAGAAGGCGGAGCTGATCGAGCGGCTGACGGCGGAGAACATCGTCAAGGACATGTTCGACGCGCTCGCCGCCGGCTCGATCGAAGCCGCGCAGGCCAAGGCGAGTCAGGCGCGCTGCGACCTCGCCGGTCCGCATCTGTTCCTCCAGGTTGAGCGGGCGCCGCGGGCGGACGACTCGGCGGCCGCCTGGCCCGAGCTGGCGGCCAGGCTCGAGGGGCGGCTGCGGCGCCTCTACCCGCGGGCGTTCTTCGACTCCCGCCACGATCGGGTGCGCGCGCTGGCGCCGCTTGCGACCGCGAACGACGGCGCGGTCGAGGAGATCCGCGGGGCGTGCGAGTCGCTTGGCCGCGAGGAGGGGCTCGTGGTCGGCCTCAGCGACGTCGACCGGGGCGCGCCGAGCGCCCGGCGGCGGATGCGCGAGGCCGCTGACGCGGCCCGGGTCGGGCGCTCGCTGGTCGCCGGCGGCGGTGCGGTCTCCTACGAGCAGCTCGGGGCCTACCGGTACCTCGTCCACCTGGAGCTCGACGAGGCACCTCGCGACCGCTATCGCCAGTCGGTGCAGGAGCTCGCCGAGTACGACCGCCGCCACGGGGCCCGGCTGGTCGAAACGCTGGAGCGTTACCTGGCCGATCGCGGCAGCGTCACCGCCAGCGCGCGGGCGCTCTACGTGCACCCGAACACGGTCCGCCAGCGACTCGACCGGATCGAGCGCGTCGCCGGGCTCAAGCTCCCGGACGAGGACCTGCTGTCACTGGAACTGGCGCTGAAGCTCGCCCGCCTGCATGACGTCAGGGCCGAAACCGAGTGAGCCGTCCGGCGACGCTAGGCAGCGCGGCGGAGTCGCCGGCGCGCCAGCCAGATCCAGAAGATCCCGAATCCGACGACGGTCAGCAGGAACACCAGCAGGACCCACCATGCCTTGATCAGGAAGGCGACCTCCTCGCCCTCCTTCCAGAGCTCGTACCCGGTCAGGTAGCACATCGCCAGCAGCGTCAGCACGAGGATCGGCGGCGCCTGGCCGGTGACTACGAAGAGGATCATCGTCGCCGCGATGCTATCCGGGAGACGAGCCGGTGACGATCAGGGCGAAGCTCTACACGGCGATCGTGCTGACGATCCTCGGGCCGGTGGCGACAACGGCGGTGGCGCTCCACGGGATGTCGCAGATGGGCGACCGCTTCGACGAGGTCGGCGAGCGGGCCCGCCAGGAGGCGGTCGCCCGCGAGCTCAAGTTCCTGGTCACCGACGCCAACGGCTGGCAGACGGCCTACGGCTATGCCGGTGGCGACCTCCGGGAGCGGTTCGTGGCCTCGGCGGCCGAGCTGCGGCGCGAGCTCGAGATCGCCGGCGAGGAGCTCACCGACCAGCGCGAGGGCGCTCTGCTCAGCCGGCTGAACGAGGAGTTCGAAGGCTTCATGGAGCTCGACGAGGTGGCGTGGAGCGAACTGCAGGCGGATCGTCCCGAGGCGACGAAGCGGATCCTGCTCGGGCCCGAGCTGCGTCGGTTCGAGGCGATGGCGGCGTCGGCCGAGGAGCTCGCGAACTACGAAGCGGACCGTGCGACCGCGACGGCAACGGCCTTCGACGACGCGCGCGACGACGCCCGTCGCCGCCTGATCGCCGTCGCGCTGGGGGCCGCCGTGGTGATCATCCTCCTGCTGGTCACGGCCAACGACATCGCCCGCATGGCGCTCGAGGGAGAACGCTCCGCTCGCGGCCGCAAGCCGCCCGATACAGCTGACGACGGACCCTCGTGACGCAGGACGTGCTCCTGACGCTGAGCCTGCTGCTCGGCGCGGCGCTCGCGGCACGTTTCCTGGCCAGCCTCCTCCGGATCCCGGAGATCCTCCTCCTGGTCCTCGCCGGCGCCCTCTTCGGCCCGTCCGCCCTGGACGTCGTCGACGTCCCGCTCGATTCGATCGGCGCCCAGCTGCTGTTCACGCTCGGCGTCTCCATGATCCTCTTCTACGGCGGGCTGAACCTCTCCGTGGACGTCTTACAGCGAGTCTGGATCGGGCTCGGGATGCTGGTCATCCCCGGGGTCGTCCTGACGGCGGTGATCGTCGGCGTCGTCGCCCACCTCGCCTTCGACCTCTCCTGGACCGCGGCGCTGTTGATGGGGGCGGTGCTCGCCCCAACCGATCCGGCGATCCTGATCCCGCTGTTCGTGCGCTCACGCCTGCGGCCCAAGGTGGCGCAGACGGTGGTCGCCGAATCGGCGTTCAACGATCCCATCGGCGCCGTGCTGGCCCTGGCGTTCGCGGGCGTGCTGTTGAGCGGCGATGCGTCGGTGGCGACACCGGCCCGCGAGTTCGTGGGAGACCTGGCGATCAGCACCGTGATCGGTCTCGTCGCCGGGATCCTGCTCGCGGCGACGATCTCGAGTCGTAGGGCCGGGATCTGGCGTGAGTCCTCGGCCGCCGCGGTCCTGGCCGTGGTCACGATCGGCTACTTCTCGCTCGACTCCGCGGGAGGAAGCGGATACCTGGGAGCCTTCCTGGCCGGGCTGATCGTCGGCAACATGGAGCGGCTGGGGCTGGCGATGCACTCCCAGCACGAACGCGACCTGCGGCTGTTCGCCTTCTCGGTCGCCGACCTGGTGACGCTGTTCGTGTTCGTCGTCCTCGGGGCGAACATCCCCTTCGACACCCTCGGGGAGCACTTCCTGCCGGCGCTCGCGGTGCTCGCGACACTGCTGCTGGTCGCGCGGCCGCTCACCGTCCTCGCCTGCACGCTTCCCGACCGGCGCGCGGGCTGGACGCGGCGCGAGGTCGCCTTCCTCTGCTGGACGCGGGAGACCGGCGTCGTCCCCGCGGCGCTGGTCGGGGTGCTCGCCGGGCTGGGCGTCCCCCACAACGACGAGTACGCCGCGGTCGTCGCGCTCGCGGTCGTCGCAACCCTGGTCCTGCAGGCGCTCCCGGCGGAGTGGCTGGCGCGGCGGCTCGGCCTGCTCGACGGCGATCAGCCCGGGCACGCGATCGAGGATCTGGCCACGGATCCCGTCTAGGCTCGGGCCTGTGGCTGGGCCCTCGCTGGTCGACGCAACCGAGACCGCGCTTCGCGAGCGGCTGGCGCCCGGTCGCGCTCGCCTCGGCGACCGGCTGCCCCCGGAGAAGGAGCTGGCCGAGGCGCTCAGCGTCTCGCGGGGAACCTTGCGGCTCGCGCTGGAGCGCCTCGAGAGCAACGGCGAGATCGTCCGCCGCCAGGGCAGCGGCACCTTCGTCGGCCGGGTCGCGCTCGGCCCGGCCTTCAGCGAGGGCCTCGAGATGCTCGAGTCCTACACGTCGCTCGCGCGCCGCCAGGGCAAGCGGCTGACCGTGCGCAACCTGCTGGTCGAGCAGGCGCGAACGCCCGGATACGTCGCCGAGGCCCTCGGGGTCCGCCGCGGGACCCGAGCGCTGCTGATCCAGCGGACCGTGCTCGCCGATGGAGCGGTCGCCGCCCACATGCGCGACATCGTCCATCCGGAGATCGAGCTGTCCTCGCCGGAGGAGGTTCGCGCCGCGGTCGAGTCCGGAAAGATGGTCCTCGACCTGCTGCTCGACCGGGGGGTCCGGATCGCCTTCGCCAGGACGCAGGTACGACCCCGGCTCGTCGAGCCCGGCGGGCGGTTGGGCGAAGCGCTGGGCGCCACCCGGGTGACGGCGGCGCTCGAGCTCACCGAGCTCATGCACCTCGCCGGAGGTCAGCCGGTTCAGTACTCGATCGGCGTCTTCGCGCCCGGGTCGATCGACCTGCACGTGATCCGCGGCCTGACGCCGGCCTGACGGACGCTCAGCCGGCGGCGTCCCCGCCGGCGACCAGGGCCCGCAGGCTCTCGTGGTCCTCGCGGCAGGCAGGGCATCCGTCGAGGTGGGTGCGCAGGCCGGGGAGGCGCGCATCGGCGTCGGCACCCGCCAGCTCGAGCTCGACGTACTGGTCGAGGAGCTCGAAGCACTGCTCGCAGGTGACCTCGAACCCGGTCGGGCCGAGGACCCGCCCGAGGGGGTCGTCGTGGTTGTGATCCGAGTCGTTCATTCCAGCTCCGCTCGAAGCTTTCGACGGGCATCGTGGAGGGTCTTGTAGAGGGCGCCCCGCGTCGTTGCGAGCCGCTCGGCGAGGACGTCGATCGGCACCTCGTTCAGCGCCAGGGCGACGAACACCGTGCGCTGGTGCGGGGTCAGGCAGGAGTCGATCGCGGTCCTCAGCTCGCCGAGCAGCTCGGAGCGCTCGAGCTCCTCGTGCAGATCGCTGCCACGGTCGACGAACGCCGTCCAGTCGTCGGGCCCGAGCACGACCTCGCGCTCCTGCCAGGCACGGCGCCGCAGCTTGACGCCCGCCTCGAGCAGCGCGAACTTGTACGCCCAGGTCTCGAACCGGCTCGCGCCGCGGAAGTCGTCGAGCTTCGCGAGGACCGCGACCAGGGCGTCGTTCGCCGCCTGCATCGCGATGTCGTCGAGCTGCTCGCCGCGGACGTACGAGAGCGCGGCGCGGCGCCGGCCGAGCTCGAAGCGCGCGGCGCGGACCATCAGCTCGTGCAGGCGCTCGATCGCGTAGTCGCGCTCCGGTCCGTCGGCGCGAAGCGCGGTCAGCCACCATTCCGAGTCCGGCCGGGCATCGGCACTCCCGGCTTGCTTGGTCGCCGCTGCATCCGCCACGCGGCGAGGATAGCCCCGGGACGGGAGCCGGCCATGCTCCTGCCGGCGGCGCGCCGGTGCGATCGCGACTGCACTCGTCATCAACCGGTTAGCGCCCGCGCGAGCCGCTTTCTTACGTCGACTGGAGCGTCGACCCCGCCCTGGTCGCCGACACGCTCCAGGCCGAGGGAGAGCGCGAGCCGACCGCGTTCGGGTTGCTGGTTCCGGCGCGGCTTCCCGGCCTCGCCTGGATCGGCGATCCGTTCGCCAGCCGGCCCTGCGCCGAGCGCCAGCTGGCCGAGCTCGAGCGGCTCGCCCGCCACCGCGGCCTGACGGTTGAGACGGCCACGGTCGGCGATCCGGAGCGGGTTGCGGCGACGGCCGCCTCGCTCGAGATCTGGGATGCGGATCGGATCGTGACCTTCGACCGCCGACCGCTGAACGTCGGCCGACGGCTGGAGCGAAGAACGCGCAGGCCGGTAAGAACCCGCCGGCTGCGGTCGCTAAGCGAACGATGCTGCCAGACGGCGGCAATCCAACGCCTCTCGAAAGGAGACTCACAGTGAGCACCGTCGCGGCCGCCCTGCGGCCGATTCCCTTCCCGTCGTTCGACCGCCTTCGCACCCACCCCGCCACCCAGGCGTTCATGATCCTGCGGATCGCCTTCGCCGTCGCTCCGATCGTCTTCGGGATCGACAAGTTCGCCGAGGTGCTGTTCGACCACTGGCCCGCCTACCTGGCGACCGAGTTCAACGACATCCTCCCGGGGAGCGCCCAGGACGCCATGTACATCGTCGGCGTGGTCGAGATCGTCGCCGGGCTGGTCGTCCTGGTGACGCCGAGGTTCGGCGGCCTGCTGGTCGCCGGCTGGCTCGCCGGGATCATCGTCAGCCTGCTGCTAATCGGCGGCTACGGCGACATCGCGATGCGCGATTTCGGCCTCCTGCTCGGCGCGCTCGCGCTCTCGCGGCTGGCGAGCGCCCAGCTCGACCGCCAGCCTCGGCTCCGGTAGCCGATCCGGGGGCGGCGGGTATGCGCCGGCCGCCCCCGGCCTCGCTCAATTGCCGTTCGTCGTCTTGTTGGCGAGGCAGGCAGCGATCACGGTCGCGGTCTGCTCCGTGCTCTGGTTGAGGATCTCGAAGTCGAAGGTGTTGGTCGGCTTCGCGGTCGCCGGCCGCTTCGGCGTGTGGCCCGTGACCGTCGGGCTGAATCCCGCCAAGAACGTGTTCGGGTGCCCGGGGAACGACCAGCCCGCGCCCACAGGGAAGGAGCCGTTCGGACACTCACCGGTGCCGTTGACGTGAACGTTGGTCTCCTGGGGGCCGACGAACGAGGTCGGGACCTCGACCGGCTCGGAGACGTAAACCACCTTCACCTCGTGACTGTGGCCGCCGCCCGATCCCGTCTTCTCCTTCAGGCATTGCGTCCCAACCGCCCCCGTCGTGTCCTGGGCGCTGAGCTGCTCGATCCCGAACATCCAACTACGCCCGTCGCCGGCAGGCATCGACTGGGTCACGCGCGACGTCTGCTCGCCGTCGAAGAAGCCACTCAGAGGCAGGTAGCCGTTCGGGCAACTGACCACCGTGCCCGTGAACTGTCCCATCCCCGGCAGCGAGACCGGCTGACTGACGAACCTCTGCTTCAGCTCGTGGCGGTGGTGGTCGCGCCCCGACCGCTTCGCCTTCTTCTTCGCGCAGATGATTCTGATCTGGACCGTCGCGGCGGTGCCGCGAGTGTTGATCTCGAAGGTCGCGCCCTTGCTCCCCGCGTCGCGGACGACGGTGATCGCCTCGGACGAGAACGAGGTCTGGTCCTCCCAGGAGGCCGTCAGCAGGAAGAACCCCTTGGGGCAGTCGAGCGTCGCCGTGCGCTCGGCGTCGCCCGCGACAAAGACGACGGTGAGCTCCTTGGCCACCCGCTTCCCGAGGCCGTGCGGCTTCGCGGGCGCAGCCGCGGGAGCGGCCACTAGGACCGCGAGTACGAACGAGGACACCGCCGTGCGGCGACATCCTGTCGCACGCGACACCATGTGCCGACCCTAACCGACTTGGGGGCTCGTGACCAGGGGGCGGCCGTTCGCGTCCCCGACCCGATCGCCCGGCCAACCGCATGTGGACCGCCTAGATGGAGGTCAAGATGCGGCTCGGTGAAGGGAAACGTTTCATCGCGTCCGGATGAGGTAGATGCCGCGCCCGAACGTGCCCGCGTAAAGCGCCTGGTTCCGAGGTACGTACCGAAGGTCGTTCACCGCGACGTTGGGGAGACCCCGGCCGAGCGCGAGCCAGTGCGTCTTGCCCGAGAGCTTGGCCCTGAACACCCCGACATCGGTCGCGACGTAGGCGTTCGGGCCGAGGACGATCAGGTCCTGCACCGGTGCCTGCGGGAGGTTGGCGCTCAGGTCCTCCCACGTCACGCCGCCGTCCCGTGACCGGAACACATAGGGGTTCTTGTCGCCCGCGTGGTAGCCACCGAAGGTCACGTAGACGGTGTCGGGATCGCGCGAGTCCACGGTGATATGTGTGAACCAGCTGCGCGGCAACTCCTTGCTGGGTGTCAGCTCGGTCCAGGTCGCACCGGCGTCGGTCGTCTTCCACAGGTAGCCGTTGTCGGTGCCGGCGTAGATCACATCCGGGTCCGAAGCCGCAAGACCGACCGCTTGCACGGTGCCGTAGTGGGCCGCGTACAGGGGGTTGATCTCGCGGCCGAGGTCCCCCTTGCCGAGATCCGGGCTGATGCTCGCCCAGCTCGCGCCGGCGTCCTGCGAGCGGTTGATCTCGCTGCCGGCCCAGTACATGACCTCGGGGTCGCCGGGCTGGAACTCGATCGGGCTCAGCCAGCCGAAGCGAAGCGACGAGTTGGTCATGTCCGACATGTCGTCGCCCCCGTTGTCGGACCGGCCGCAGGCCCCGTATTGCGAGCAGGCGAAGACGATGTCCGGGTCCTCCGGGTTGATCGCGTTCTTCACCCCGTCGCCCCCGTAGTACTCGCTCCACGACCCCTCGGGCGGAGGCGGCGGTTGGCCGGGCGCGGACTCAAAGCCCCACGACCGTACGGAGCCGTTGTCCTGAAGGCCGCCGTTGATGCGGCTCGGGTCCGTCTCGCTCACATCGATCGTGAAGAACTGATTCCACGGCATGTAGTCGGCGTGCTCCCAGGTGTCGTTCGCGCCGTTCTCATCGGAGCGGTAGACGCCGCCGTCGTTGCCGCTGTAAACGCGTCCCGCCGTACGGGGATCCCAGGCGATCGCGTGCTGGTCCACGTGCTGGGAGCCGTCGGGCAGGAAGGTCAGGGCTCCGTCCGTGGACTCGTAGAGGTTCAGGCCGGCGAGGAGGATGTGGTCCGAGTCGGCCGGATCGACCCACACGCGGGCGAACCACCAGCCATAGACGCTCTGCGACGCGGGGAGCGTCGCAGCCCCGGGCGGGGCGACCCAGTGCTCCCCGCCGTCGCGTGACGTGAAGAAGGCCTGGAAAGCGCCGAGTTCGTTGTTGGCGTAGATCGCGTATGCGCGGCTCGGATCCCGGGGGTCGAACGTGACGCCGATCCGGCCGATGCTGTCGGCGGCAGGCGGGAGTCCGTTCGCGAGGCCCATGCGGGTGAACGTCTTGCCGCCGTCGGCGGACCGCCAGATGCCCGAGCCCTTGCCGGTGTAGTAGCGGACGTCCGGATAGCGGATGTGATCCCACATCGCCACCAGGATGTTGTCCGGGTCCTTCGGGTCGATCGCGACGTCGACCGCCCCGGTGGTCCCGTTTGGCGGCTTGAGGATCCGCGCCCAGGTGTCCCCGCCGTCCCGGCTCTCGTACAGGCCGCGCTGCCCACCGGCTGCGAACACGTCACCGGAGACTGCGGCGACGACGTGGTCGGGATCGCCCGGGTCGACCACCAGGCGCCCGATCGTGCTCGACTCGGTGAGCCCCACCCGTTCCCAGGTCCTGCCGCGGTCGCGGGAGCGGTACAGACCATCGCCGCCGAAGGTCAGGCTGCCGCCACCGGGGTTCGCCTCGCCGGTACCCACGTACAGGGTCCCGTCGGGCGCCTGGGCGATCGCTCCTATGGACTGCGTGAAACGGTCGTTCCACGCGTACTCGAACGTGTCCCCCGCGTCCTTGCTGACCCAGACCCCGCCGGTCGCTGTCGCCGCCCAGACCGTGTCCGCCCGGGAAGCGTCGGCGACCAGGTCCGTGACCCGCGCCCCGATGTTCGTGGGGCCGAGGAAGCTCCAGCGCTTGTGGGCAACCGCCGGCGCCACGCGTCGCGTCCGCTTACGGATGCGAGCGGCCTTGGCACCAGCCTTGGCCTGGACAGGACCGCCGGGCATCGCGGTCCCGCCGATCGTGCGCTGGAACACGTAGAGGTCCTCCGGCCCGTTGCCCTCTTCCTCTTCCTCCTCATCGCCGGGTTCCCCCTCGAATTCCTCCGCGTCAACGGCGGCCTCCCCCTCCGCCGGCTCAGCGCCTGCAACGGCGAGAGGATCCTCCGAGGCGACACCCGGTGACCCGTTGTTCGGCCACGCTGCCAGCCCGACCACAGCGACGATCGTGAGGCAAGCGGCGATCGCGAGAAAAACTTTGAGCCTGGACACTGACACGCCCTCCTGGGGTGTTCGTCCATCCCTGGGTGATGTTCCGTGCACGCGGGTGGTCTCGAACCCGATGAGCCCCTAACCCCCGAGCGCCGGCGCATTAAACCCGAACGCCGGCGTACTCGCGCCGGTTCCGCCGCGGCAACAAGTCGCCGAAGCAAGCAACCGTGAGGGTCCCTGATGGGATGGCTTTCGAACCCCGAGGCGGTCGCGTGCATTGGGCGAGTTGGCTCCGCTCTCCCTCGGATGTAGGGTGGCATGCAGATGCGACGGATTGCTCTCCTCTGCTCGGCTGGAATCTCGCTGCTGGCGTTCGCCGGTACGGCGCAGGCCGAGACGCTCGTCGTCACGAAGACGACCGACCCGGTGGCGAACCCGCCCGTCGGCTCGTGCTTCTCGGGGCTCGACTGCTCGCTGCGCGAGGCCGTGACCGACGCGAACGACAACACCGAGACCCCGGGCGCCGACACCATCCAGCTCCCGCCCGGCACCTACACCCTGCCGAACGACGCGCTGCCGGAGATCCCGGGCGACGTCACCATCGAGGGCACCGGCGGGGCAAGCGTCACGACAATCACGGGCGCCGACACGAACGCGGCGGTGAACCTGAAGGGCGGCGCCTTCGCCGTCGGCGGGGCGAGCGCGAAGCTCACGCTGCGCGGCGTGACGATCAGCGGCAACCGGCTGACCGGCAGCGTCCCGGTCGGAGGGGGCGCGGTCGCGGCCGGCGGAGGCGCCGCGCTCGTCCTCGAGGACGTCGTCGTCCGGGACAACCGCTCCGAGGCCGCCTCGACCAGCGAGGGCGCCGGCGCGATCGCCGGCGACGGCGCGTCGCTGAGGCTCATCGACTCCGCGGTCGAGGGCAACGTGTTCGCCGGCACCGCCTCGCCCGCTGCCGCCGGCGGCGTCTCGTGGGCCACCGCGTCGGGTGCGGTGGAGGTGTCGCGCAGCTCGATCTCACGCAACCGCGTCGACCCGGTGACCGGGACCAACAGCAGCGCCGTCGGCGGCCTGGAGGTGAACCTCGGCCCGTCCCTGTCGATCACGGACTCCACGGTGAGTGAGAACACCGTCAGCGCCTCCGGGGCGACCGACTTCCGCACCGGCGGCATCGACACGAGCAGCGTGCCGAGCGTGACCATGACGAACGTGACCGTGACCGACAACGTCGCCGGGACCGGCAGCGGTTTCACCGCCCACGCGATCTCGATGTTCGCCGGGGCGTCGAAGACGATTCGCAACTCGATCGTCGCCGGCGGCGGCCCGGCGAACTGCTTCATGTCGGGTGCGTTCTCGTCCGGGGGCGGAAACCTCGAGGATGGGAACTCGTGCAACTTCACCGGCCCGGGTGACCTGGTCAACACCGACCCGCAGCTCGGCGCGCTGCGAAACAACGGCGGGCTCGGCTTGAGCCGCGTGCCGCTGTTCTCGAGCCCGGCGTTCGGGCTGGCGCGGCCGGCGTTCTGCTCGGCCACCGATCAGCGCGGGATCTCGCGCCCGCAGGGCGGCGCGTGCGACAGCGGCGCAGTCGAGAGCGCAACGCCGCCCGTCAACACCACGCTGCCGTCGATCAGCGGCACCGCGGCCTCCGGGCAGACGCTTACCTGCAACCCGGGCGCCTTCACGCAGGACCCGACCCTTGCGTTCCAATGGCTGGGCAACGGCGCGGCCATCGCCGGCGCGACCGCCTCGACCTTCACGCTCACCGCCGCGCAACTCGACACCGCGGTGCAGTGCCGGGTCACGGCGACCAACATCGCCGCCCAGGCGGTGGCGACGTCGCCCGCCGTCGTCCCGGCCAGGCCGGCGCCGCCCGTGAACACCGCCCGCCCCACCGTCACCGGCACCTCGCGCACCGGGCAGCAGCTCACCTGCGCACCGGGGACGTTCACCGGCGCGAGCTCGTTCGCGTTCGCGTGGCTGCGAAACGGCACCGCGATCGCGGGCGCCAGCGCAGCGACCTACGCGCTGACGAAGGCCGACGTGGGCAAGGCGATCCAGTGCAGCGTGACGGCGACGGGCGCGGGCGGCTCGGTCGTCGCCGAGTCCGCCCCCGGCGTCGTGGCCGACGCCTGCATCGTCCCGAAGCTTGTCGGCAAGAAGCTCACCAAGGCGCGCAAGGCGCTCGAGGGCGCCAACTGCGCCCTCGGTAAGACGAAGAAGCGCAAGTCGTCGAAGAAGCCTGGGACCGTGCTGTCCACATCGCCTGCGGAGGGCGAGAACCTCCCCGCCGGCGCGAAGGTCGCGCTCACCGTCGCGAAGAAGTAGGAAGCCCCCGAAGCGAAACCGTGAGGGGTGGACGAGGGGACTCGAACCCCCGACCGCCTGGACCACAACTCGCATCAGGGCAACTAACAGGGGGGCTGACGGCTACGGAGTATCCGCGGCGTCCGGTTAGTGCCGCTCAGTTCTCCTCAGCTCGTGACCAGGGCTGTGACCACGAGTTCATGCGATCGAGGCGAGGTAATTGTCGAGACCCTCGCGGTGGACAAACCCTCCAAAAGTCGTGTCGCTGACCTCGACCCGTGTGTGCGGCGTACCGATCTCTTTGCGAAGCTTTTCGGCGATCTGGCGCGCCCCCTTCTCACCGTCGCTTACGACGAGCATCGACTCGATAACGGGCTTCGATTCTTGGAACAGCTTGATGACCTCGCGGTCATTGGCGCTGTACCCGATCACGAGAAGATGCTTCGGGTCAGCCGTATCGAGCTTGGCACGTAGAAAGGAGACGTGGCGCGGCGGGCAAACGAGTTCATCCTCCGCACCAACCGGAACCGAGACCGCCGGATAGAAAGTGCCAGGTCGGAACGTCTCTCCATTACGCACGCTGTCGGCCATGGGGTATCCGTGCGATTCGAGGTCACCAAAGTTCCGGAGTTGGATGATCTCCGAGATGGAGACATCAGGATCGGGATTCTGGAAGTTCAGTCGTCCACCGTCTTCAACACGACGGCCCCAATTGACCGAGCCATGCAGTTTGACGAGCGACCAGCGGCGATCAGGCGCGATGTAATCGTCGATCTCCTCAAGCGGGTCGAGGACGGCTAGGCGATCGTCAAGCAACGTGTCGTAGTTGAGGGTGATGAAAATGACCTCGGGCAACTTGAGGACCCCGGCGATTAGGAGGTCGTAGTTGTCTGGGTGCGAGCGCTCTAGGTACGCCTTGCTGACGGTGAAGAGAAGCTCCTGGAGATAGCACGGCAACGTGGCGTACTTCTTGCGATCGAGGGGATGGTCGGAGTCCCGATACCGAGTCCGGATGAACTCCTCGATCGCGAGGGCGTTTCCTAACCGACCCGCCTTTCGGAGATCTGTTGCAACCATTTGGGCGGCCGGGTAGTCGGCCAAGACGTGGTTGTAGTCGGACGCGAAGAGCTGCGAAGCAAGTGGCGGCGGCGGCGGGCTTTGCTCAACATCGGGACTGGCGCAGTCGAAGGAAGCGCCCGCGCCGAGTAGCACGATGAGCGGGGCACCGGGGTCCATCGCCGCGACACGCTAGCTGCTCGTTGAGGCCAGCCCTTTCAGCTCCCCCCGCGGCGCGAAGGCCCGCTCGACGAGATTCTTCTCCCCCGCGTCCGGCATGTAATCGGCGTAGATCAGCGTCGTCTTGAAATCGCGGTGCCCCATCCACTCCTGAAGGGTCCGCATCGAGACACCGGTCGCCGCCATCCGGGTTCCGAACGTGTGGCGCAGGTCGTGGAAGCGGACCTCTCGGACCCCCGCCCGTCGTAGGGCCGCTTTGAACCGCTTGAGGAGCTTCGAGCGGTCGTACGGCCGACCGGTCGCCGGATGACAGAACACGAGGTCGTCGTCGCCCTGGAAGTTCGACCGTTGAAAGAGCCGTTCAAGTTCACCCGCTACGCGATCGGCAAGGGGCACGCTTCGGGATGAGCGACGCGATTTTGGTACGAATCAGCGCCGAGAGGACCATGCAGGCCAGCGCCACCGCGGCCAATGCCAGGAGCAGATGCACAGCGCGAAACGTCATGTGCTCCATTTTCGTCCAAAGCGCTACGGATTGAACGTGACCGTCTGTGCGGGCGGATGCTCGACAAGGTGGGTTTCGAGCTCCCGCTCTGAGTCGAGCTCGCGACCGCATAGCGGGCAACTCAGCGGAGTTTGTGGTCGCGCGAGGGACGGCACGACATTGGCGCGCCGGAGTGCGAACCACGACGCGATGATGAGTCCTGCGGCGAGAGCGACCCAAAGCCAGGTCGGAATGTCCACCCTCCCAGCGTAGCCCGAATCTGACCAGGTTCGACACCAACGCTCCTCGTCCATTGCGCAACTTTTCTGATGGTCGGGTAGTTGCGATTCCGGAGGGGCCGCAACCGAGGAGGAAGAATGCGAGTCCGCAAACACCTGACCTACGCGAACGTGATGGCGACGATCGCGGTCTTCGGCGTGGTCGCCGGGGGCGGCGCCTATGCGGCGTCAAAGATCGATACACCCGACATCGCCAACAAGGCGGTCACGGCGAAGAAGCTCGGCCCCCACGCCGTGACCGGCGGCAAGATCTCGGGCGGTGCCATCTCGACGCCGAGCGTGAGCCTGGAGACCGCGGGCGTCGCGCTTGCGGGCGTGTCCATCGATTCATCTGGCCAGATCGATGCCTGGTTCAACCGCCTGGGGGATGGGCCCCCGGACATCGGGCACCACGACCCTGGTGTCTATCTCTTGGATTTCCCGGGCCTCGACAAGCTCGGAGGCTTCCCCTCAACTCCTTACGTTGGAACCGCGACCGTCACCGGCCAGTCGGGCGGCGTGTTCGGACAGCCCGGTTATGCGACCGCGCGGATGGCCGGGTTCTGTAGCGGGATGTGCGACAACCCGCCGCTGGTCAACACCTTCGGCCCGGATGGGAACCGCAAGGACCTCGGCTTCACCTACGTGATGTATCGCTCGCAGGAGCCAGCCGACGGCGGACCAATACCGCCGTGATGCCACCTGAGCCCGCGCCATCCGTGACTCTCCGGAACGGGCGCTGCCCGGTGCTACTTCTCGTCCAAGTGCTACTCCGACAGCCCTGCGGCCTTGAGGGCTTCGGCTCGCTCCGCTTACTCGTCGGCGCGGATGACCTTGCCGTCGCGCAGCGTGTAGACCTCATAGAAGCGGGCATCCACCGTGACGCCGCTTTCCCGGCCACGCCCCCGGTGGCGGGCGGTCACGACCACGCGGTCCCCGGCGTCAAGAAACTCCTCGGCCGTGACTTCGAGGTCCTCCCAGGCACTCGCCCACTGCTCGATGTTGTCTCGGATCGAATCCAGGCCGTAAGACGGGCCCTCCTCGATCGGGTTCATCACGAAGTCCGGCGCAAAGTAGGTCGCCGCCTCAGCGCGGTCCCCGCGACCGTACATCTCATAGGCGAAGGCCCAACGCACGATCCCCACGTTTTCCTCAGACATCGCCTACCCCGACAGCCCGGCGGCTTCCAGGGCGGTGGCCTGATCCATGTACCCCTGGACGCGTATCACCCGTCCGTGGCGCACCGTGAAGACAACCGCGGTATCGGTCTCCACTTCGATGCCGCTGCCTTTGCCGCGCCGGTACTCGTGCATCAGGACGACCACCAGATCGTTGATGTGAAGGAACCTCTGTGGGTCGAGCCGACGCTCTTCCCAAGCTTCGAGGTCCTCAGCCATAAACGAGCCGAGTATCTCGGGAAGCCCGCGAGCGACACGGCCCTCCCAAAGGCCACCGACCGTCCCGTGCATTTCCACGTTGGCATCGATCAGTTCTGCGGCTCGCTCCCGATCCTGTCCTGTCGACGCTCCGGGCGCTCTCGGCCGGCTCGCCGAGCCGTAGATCACTTCGAAGGCCTCTCGAACGATCTCGACGTTCTTCTGCGCCATCGCCCGCGCAGTATCTCGCGGTTTGTTGTGCGTTCCATGCGCTGCGAAAAGGTTCCCCCTTTCGGACGAGAGGCGTTTAACGCGCACTGGGCGACCGCCCGCGCTCCCACCAATCAACCCGCTCCGCCTCCTCGGACATCCGCCGCAGTGCCCGCGCCGTTGATCGGGCATTTGAACCGCTGAGGTCACCGCAGAACTTCCAGAGCTCGCGCGCTGACCGTTTGTAGTGGTGGATGAGGCCATCGAGCTCGAACGCGTTGACCTCACCTGCCTCATACCGCCGAAAGCCGGCGCGAACGCTCTCGAGCAGCTCCCGCAGATGCGCTTCGTGGTAGCGCGTGATCAGCGCGACGTCGGCTTTTCGCTGCGCCGTCTCGTCGGCGCCTCGCCCCCGCTTTGATCCGCTCGTTTCGCCCACATGCGGACGGTACTTGGCGTCTGGGTAATGGCGCAGTGTTCGTCCGGAGCGCAACTTTCCAAGCTGCGGGTACTCAGATACATCATGCGACCGCATGTTGCCCTCGCCGGCATAGCCGCATCGATCTTCACCGTGGCCGCGACCGCACATGCCAGCTTCGAGGGGGAGGTCATTGGGCCAACTGACGGTCGAATCGAGTTTCGCCTTCCGGCGAACGCCGCTGAGGACGCGAAGGTGGTGGTCACGATCAGCGATTTCGAGGTCAGCTGCGACGACGATCTGAGCTCCCCGACAGAGCCCAGCCCCAGGGGAGGCGCCGTTCGCCAAATCTCAATCGACTTGCCTGCGGTCACCGCTCGGATGAACGGAGCAGGAGCGTTCGAGGGCGACCGTTACCGCAGCGAGGGGGATACGGAGGCCTATATTCAGGTCAGGGGACACCAGGTGGCCGATGGCAGGTTCCATGGGGAGCTGACCTACAGGACGCTGACGCTGGCGAGCCCGTCGTCTCCCGGCAGCACTTGCTTCTCGTTCCCGACCAACTGGCACGCAGAACGTCCGGCGAGGGGAACAAAGACAGCTGTGCTTCAAGGCACGACGGCCCCTAGGTTCGGCCGGGCAAAGCCGACGCAAGAGCAATGGGCCACTACCGTCGCTGGCCAACCGGAGGCGACAATCCGATTTGCGGTCACGCCAAACGAGCAGGGCGACCAACTAGTCCACTTTGAGCCCGAAGGCGTCGAGCTCCGCTGCGACAACGGCAGGACCCCGAAACTCCGAAACGGCCTCGCCCTCAAGGTCAATGAGTTCGGCAAATTCCGTCGGGTCGATGAGTACCTGAACGAGTACGGCGGATGGGGCCTGTACAGCCTCCACGGCGAGGTGCGCTCCGAACGCCGGGCACGCGGCACACTGCTGCTGATGAGCCACTCCGTCAACCCATTCGGGGGTCCACAGCACAGCTGCACGTCCGATGGGCCGATCGTGTGGTCGGCGCGCCGGTAGTGCTTTTCGTCCAAAGCGCAACCCCTGGCGCACGCCCGAGTTGAATGAGTGCGATGCGGGTTCTGATCCCCATGGCCGTAGCCGCGCTGGGCGCCCTCGTGGCTCTAGCCGTGTCCCCGGTTCAAAGCACTGCCACCGGCGGGGTTGAGTTACGCACCTACGAGGGCGGGTTCCTGGGCGTCGGGAGGGGTGGCCACATGGACGCGAAGGTCAGCGTCCGAGGAGACCGCGCTCGATCTGTCGCGTTCCGGGCAACGCAGATCGTGCTCGACTGCGAGGACGGGTCGCAGCGGCGGATGGACTTCTTGCGGTACCGAACGAAGGTGAACCGAGATGGCGCGTTCAAGTTCCAGCAGTACAAGCTCTTTGAAGGCACCGGCCAGAGCTACTACGAGGTCTCGGGACGGGTCGTCGGTCGTCGTCGGCTGACCGGCTACCTGTACTTCATCGGGGACTCATTCCCGCCCAACAGCGAGTCGAACCCCGACTGCACGACTCTCTATCCGCAGCAGTGGAACGCGAAGCGTCGCTGAGGACGCTTTTCGTCCAATGCGCGACATTTCGACGGGCGGAATCACCCCGGATAGGCGTACCGCTAGCGGGTCCCGATTGCCGCACGCCGTGAAACGGAGATCGGCGGTTGATTCTCGGTACTGATGCTCGCCTTGACCAGGAGGCGATCTCGGGGGCTAACTGAGGCCGAGTCGGTCCTTGAGAGGTCGACCCGAACCGACCGCCCCTTGCCAGGCTTGACCTTGAGCCTCGTTGGCTGGCCGAGCCCAACCCCGTCCGGCCTCGCCTTGAGTCGAAGCCGAACCCGACAGATCTCGTCGATCTGCCTCTTGCACTGCACGCGGACGCGAACGGATCGAGCGGCACGTTTGGCGGCGGCGGATCCAAGTTCGACGGTCTCGGGGAGTCCGCGCCGGGCGAGCACACGAAACCTGTGGCGAGACAGCCCACAAGGGGCGGCATGTTGATTCGCGCAGACGGCGGGCGTGGTGACGATCCCGTCGGTTCCGAAGCTCAGGTCGAGTTGGCCATCAGCGCGAATGCGCGTCAGGAGAACCGCTCGACACGGTCGTGCGCTCCGCTTCGCACCGAGGCAGAGATCGGAATCCACGTGCCCGGCCCCGACCACCAAACCGTCGGACACGCTGGCCAGCGCAGCGATCCCTGACGAGAGGCCGAGCGTCGAGGGCTCGGCGATCCCGTCCCCTCCAAACCCACCCTCAAGCGCACCGCCGGCGTCGAGTGCTGCCAGGAACGCCCGAGCACCCTCGACAGCCAGCGAGGCGGTGGCGACGAGACCGCCGGATTCGCGCAGGACTCCGTCAGATCCAGCCTCGCATCCGGGAGTGTCCAGCGTCGCGACTCCAGAATCGGCGTAGGCGGGCGCAAGCGAGCCTCCTGCGTCCATGTTCGCAACCGCCAGGTTTCCGCAAGCGCGCTGGCCGAACGCCCGAAAGCCAGTCAGGTACGCCCCGCCGTCTGGCCGCAGATTCACCGACCTGACCGAGACCAGGACCTGGAATTCGTTGACTGGGGCTAGGACGGCGCGGCCGTCGCCGCCACCAAACGACGGGTCGGGATCGCCGTCGGCAAGCAGCTGCGCGATTGCGAACCCACCGGATCCCGGGAGTGAAAAGGAACCCCGGGGTTGACTGCCGCCGGCGACGAGGATCCGTCCGTCGGGCAGCTCGACTACCGCATTCGCCGACTCGCTGTCGGTGCTCGGGTCGACCCTCAGGGTGCTGACGCCCCCGTTTCCGAAGTCGGGATCAAGGACGCCGTTAGGGAGCAGCTGCGCAACAGCGAATTGCGTATCGGGAGGGTCCGGGGCGACGCCCGCCACGACGATCCTCCCCGCCTGCGTGACGCTCAGGGCGTTACCTCTGCCGCCGCGGATCTGACTGTGGGGCAGGCTGGTGGTGCCTCCCGAGCCAAAGCTCGGGTCAAGATCACCGGCTTGGCGGAGGCGCGCCACGACCAGTGAATCGGAGCCGACCCCGGCCAGCGTGTCGCCAGCGACAGTGATGCTGCCACTCGGCCCCGCCGCCATGCCCGCGAACGAGACCCCCCCAGGGGAGATCGGGAGTTCGGTCGAACCGTCGCCATCGCCGAAACTCAAGTCGGGCTCCCCGGAGGGCAGATACCGGGCCACGAACAGACTGCCGTCCACGCAGGAGCCGGTGCGTGGATCGCAGGTTTCAGCGGTTCCACCAACGACAATCCGCCCGTCCGCTTGCACCTCAACGGCTAGAGCCTGGCCGGTGGGCTGAGGGGACGCCTGCGCGGAAGCGGCAATCAGCAGCGGCCCCACGACTAGGGCGAGGGACATCGCGAAGCCGGCGGTACGGCGGTTCATGTTCGTATGAACCCCATCTCGGGTTCGGCGTAGCGGACTACCTAACCCGGTCAAGTCCCGAGAAAGTGTCGCATTCCATGGAGCCTGTCGCGAAAACTCGCGGCGCCGGCGGCAAACGAGGCAGTAAGGGGTGGGTGGTCGAGGATCGGGGCCGAAGCGCTCCCGATCAGGCCGCCTGGAGCCTCAAACCGGCCGAATAGAGCTTCAGGAGGTTGTGGGTTGCGGCCGTCAGACGCCACTCGGCGCGGCAAGCCGATAACCCTCGGCGCGAGAACCTCGCGGCGCGCTGTCTGAGTTTCATCTGGGCGAAGACAGGCTCGATCATCTGCTGTCTTCGCCGATAGGCGGCCTCGGCGTCGGGCTCTTTCAGGCGGCTTCGCATCGCCTCGAAATGCGGCTTGGAACGCATCTTGGTCGGCGTCTTTCGCCGGTCGGCGTCGGGCGGGCAGAGGACCTGCTTGCCCTCGGCCTCAAGCGCCTCGATCTGCGCGCCGTTGTAATAGCCGGCGTCGGCGAGCGCGAGCTCGGGCTTTTCATCGACGCCGGCCTTTGCGAGCTCGTCCTCGGCGGCGCGGGCCAGTGGCGCAAGGCTGTTTCGCTCGTTGGCTCCGGTGATCAGCTCCGCGGCGACGATCACCTGGTCTTCGGTGGCGGCGGCCTGGGCGGTGTAGCCCTGGATGAACCCGGTCGCGGTCTTGACAGGCTTTGAGTCGGGATCGGTGAGGTTGGCGCGGCGGCCCTCTCTGGGCGCCAGCGGTCGCGGCTTCTTCGGGTTTCCCTTCTTCACGTAGCCGGTGCGGGCGGTGTGCTCTGCCATTGCCACCTTCCAGGCGGCCACCTCTGCGTCCTTTGCCTCGTAGTCGGCGTCGATCGCGCGCTTTGCCTCGCGAAGCTTTCGGCGGCGTGAGTTGCGATCGCCGGGCAGCTCGTCGCCTCGCTTGTCGCCGAACTCGGCGTCCTCGGCGGCGTCGACCGAGGCGGCCTCCTCGAGGATCTCTCGGGCCAGCTGCTCATAGGTGCGGTTCTGTCGATCGGCGGCGTTGGCGCGGATCCGGGTGCCGTCGAGGGCGATCGCCCCGACCGAGACGAGGCCGGCCTTGGCGCAGAGGACGAGGACCTCGCCGAACAGCTCGGCGAGCTCGTTCTCGTGGCGCGAGCGAAAGCGGGCGATCGTCGAGTGATCGGGCGCCTGGTTGGCGGCGATCACCCGAAAGGCGATGTCCTCGGCGCAGTGGCGCTCGATCTTTCGCGAGGAGCGCTCGCCAACCGAGTAGGCGTAGAGGAGAAGGGCGACCATCATCTCGGGGTCGTGGGCGGCGCGTCCCCAACCGTCGTCTCGGTAGTCAGAGAAGAACGGCTCCAGGTTCATCTCCGAGACGGCGTCGAGAACGAACCAGGCGAGGTGGTCGTCGGCCAGCCACTCGCGCATGTCGGCCGGCAGCAGCATCTGTTGGTCGCGGTCGCAGCTGAGGAAGTTCTGGGCCATGACCGGAATGCTCGGGGCCCGCCCGGACGGAGGTTTGTGCGACAGGCTCCATGCGGAGTAGGCGTTTTCCAGCTGGTGTGCGATACAGACGTCGGTGACTCCCGCCCTCCCTTGCGTGACGGGGAGGACTCCTTGTTGCCCGCAGCGCTCCGGTCCGTTCCGCCTGGGTCGGTGGCTTCGCTAGCTCAAGCGGTATTCGGACATGAATGCTCCGGTCTGATCCGGTGCGCTGCCGTGTGGGCCGTTGCCTCTTCGTTGCCACCTGCCCGGTTCCGACCGACCCGTATGAGACCTTGATCATGGATAGGTGGCTGCACAGAGCCAGCTGAGCAGGATCGCCAGAAAATCGAACAGTCAGGAGCTGGCATGACACGCACGATTCAAATCAACTACGACCTGCGAGCCCCGGGCCGGAACTACCAACCGCTGTACGACTACATCAAGTCGTTTGGGGCGTACGACCCGTTGCTGGAATCGCTGTGGCTCGTCCGCACGACCAAGACGGCAAGCGACGTTCGCGATGACCTGATGCGACTCGTTGACACCAACGACCGCGTTGCGGTCTTCGACGTCACGAACAGCGACTGGGCGACGAACTTCAAGGACGCCAAGACCGCCTGGATCAAGGACCTGCGGGCTGCCTAGCCTTCTAAGCGTGGACCGGGCGGCGTCTCGGCCGAGGCGGCACCCGGTTCGGTCTCGGCCTCGGTGCCCTCCTCCTGCTCCGCCAGGCGGATGCGTTCCGCGGCGAGAAGCCGCTCGGCTGTACGGGGGTTCATCGCGATGAAGTCGGCGCCGGGGACCGGCCGGTGATCGAATCCCTCGAATCCATCCGCCTCAATGGCGCGAGGTGGTCGATCCGCAAGCGCCCACTCCTGCGGCCAGGTGAACCCCGAGAGGTCGGCGAGGCCGCCGTGCAGGTTCTCGACGACCGCTGCGGTCAGCCCGGCGCAATGCTCAACTAGGCCATCGAGAGTGTCCTGCGCAGGCTCGTTGAGACAGGTGTCGGGATATTGCGCACCCAACAGAACGGTCTCGGCATCGGTCAGGTCCGGCATCCGCCGGACGTGGGGGAAGACGCGGACGACCCGCTGCGGCGGCATTTCCGTGACGACCACGAGCCTTGCCCGGCCAGGCCCAGGCGCCGGCACCGGCAGCCAGGCAGCGATGTTCCGGCCACGGTGGACCATCGCGTTGCGGGACTCCAATGTCCACGCAATCCACCCGGCCGGGCCGGATTCCGCAGCCTCGGCCACAACCAGACGGGCGCGTTCGACGGCGGCAGCCTGCTCGCCCGCCGGTGCGGTCGGAGCGGGCTCGCACCGCAGTAAGTGGCGGCTGTCTGCGAAGGTCGGGCTTACCGGCAGACCGAGTTGCAGCACGGTCAGACCGCCGAGAACGTCGAGCAGCGAACCCGCAGCACGTAGTCCGTCGGTGATCTCAACCCAGACCTGGTCGTGCTGAGCCAGCTCCACGGCGTCGCCGGGCGTGGGCATGGTTCTGCCGTTCGGGCCGACGACCTTCCGGAGCTGGCGCGCGGCCTCCGCTAGTGCATCGAGATGCGCCTGGGCGGCGTCCACGACGGCAATTGCCTGGTTCGACCGAACGACCTGGACCTTCGGGTCCTGTATCGACGCATACCAGGGGAACCCATGGTGATCGGCACCGAAAGCCTCGGCCAGCGCGTCGTCAAGCTCGGACAGAACAGCCCGTGCGTCATCGAGTCGTGTCACACGACGATCGTCGCAGGTGCCTCGATCGCCCCCGGGTGGGTCGCTCGGCGTCTCGCAACTCGGCACGAACGTCGAGCGCATCGCCAACGCCCTCGTCGAGCAGGTGGATGTAGGTGTCGAGCGTGAAGCTCGGCGCGTGGTGTCCCAACCATTGCTGCACCTGCCTGATGTTGCGACCACCCTCGAATAGCAACGAGGCGCAGGTATGCCAGCCATGGAACCCGGCCCCGGGGCGCCCCCGCCTTCTCGGCGGCGGGCTTGACATTTCCCGCCCGCCGACCCCTTGCCACCGTTGTGCATTCCATGCAAGCAGAAGGTTTCACGCGGGCTCCCGCGTTCTCAGAGCTAATCGCACCTGCTCCAGCGATTGCGAGTTAGGGTGGGACCATGCGCCTGACTCTCGCCTGCCTGGCCCTCGTCGCCGTGTTCGTGATAGCAGCACCTAGCGCCAGTGCCGACTACGACGATTGCGGGAGAACGACGATCAGCGGCCCGTATGAGCTGCCGATGAAGGTCAAGAACATGACTTGCGGCAACGCACAGAGAATCGCGCACCGTTACTTCGAGACGATCAAGAACGACTATCCGCCAGCTCGTGGCGAGGTCGAGTTCATCAAGAGCTTCCGCTGCAAGTGGCAGAACGCCTACTACCCATATCGGGTCGCCTGGGTGTGTAGGCACCGGACCAAGCCAAAGGCGCTCAAGACGTCCTACCCACCGGAGAACATTCCCGAGCGACTCGGCGGGTCGCCCAAGCCAAAGGTCGGCTGCTGGAATCACTCCTTCCCGAGCGAACCCGGCGCGACGCCAGACTTCTACACCGCCCCCCGTAAGTGCGCGATTCTTCGACGGGGAGCGGACTCGATAGCGGGCGGCGACGCGATTGGGCGGGGCCTCAGGTGGAAGTGGGGGAACCGGCGAGCGACAGCCAAGGGCAAGCTCTACATATCGAGCGCGGGTTTTCACCCGGGCCGGATCAAGCTAACTAAGCCGGTCGTCTCATGCGGGCGGTTGGTCTTCTCGAAGGTCAGGGCTCGGATCGACGCAGAGGGCGTCGGGACAATCCGCTACGGGTTCCCGATCTACACCTGCTGAGCGTCGTCCACCGAGCGCGCCGCAGGCGAGGGGCGGAAAGTGGTGGCAGCGGCGACACCCCTGCCTACATGCATCGACACCCTCAGAGCCTTGAGCCCGGTCAATGCTCCTTCAGTCCCCGCAGTACAGGAGCGGACGGAACGGGCGGCCGTCGATTGACATCTTCGAGTACACCTTGAACTCCCCGTTTTGGCCGCATGGGCGCGTCTTCTTCAGGCGGACGCGGTGCGGTGTGCCGTTCACCAACCCTCGGCCCACAGGATGCTTGTTCCAGGTGGTCCACTTCATGTGCCGAAGGTAGTCCACGGAGGGGAGGCCGCCGGTGACAGTGACATCGCAGCGGGCGGGCTTGCGAGCGAGATGCGGATCCATGGTCTGTCCTCCGAAGTTCCCGCAGAGGACGTTTGGACGACTTGACTCAGCCCCGGCTGTGGCCGCCGCCACGGTGGCAACAACGATCACAACGGCCGATACGAGTACTGACTTCATTCGTTCCTCCTCTGGGGCTCGTCCAGGGTGACCCTAGCCAGGCTTTCGCATTCCATGCTGAGTATGGGTTTTTCGACGGACCGTCGGCGGCGGCGCCCCGGTACGCGTCGGCGCTCGACAGGGCGAAAGTCGGCCGGCGGATTAAGCCGTTCCGACCAGCGAGGCCGACGTGAGCCTCAAAGGCTCGCGGCAGCTCGCGCGCAGGTTTGGCACCTCATTGGCACCTCGGCGGGCGGGCCCACCGGATCCTCCGATTCGCTTTTATGCCGATTTACAGGAGATTCTTGAGAGGTGGACGAGGGGACTCGAACCCCCGACCGCCTGGACCACAACCAGGAGCTCTACCAACTGAGCTACGTCCACCAGGGCCGGTCAAATCTAGCGGCTGGGCACGCTACCCCCCGACCCCTGATCGAAACGACTTTCCGCTCGCCGTTAGGCCCTCGGGGGGCCGGGTAGGCGAAGGGCGAGCGAAACGAACGCTAGGAGGTATCACGGTGAGCTCGATCACCGACAAGATCACCGGCAAGGCCAAGCAGGTCGTCGGCGACCTCAAGGATGACCGCTCGATGCATGGCGAGGGTCGCCGCGAGGAGGAGAAGGGCGAGAAGAAGGAGCAGCTCGACCGCGCCGAGGACCGGGTGACCGACAAGGCACAGGAGGTCGCCAACCTCGAGCGGAAGACGTCCTAAGCGTCCTAACTCCTAATCAAACGTACGTGAGTCACACCGGTTGTCGAACTGAGTGACTCGGAAGGGCCCGGCCCCCGCCGGGCTCTTCTCGTTCATGCCCCTCGAGCGCGCCTCTGGACACCGCAGCGGCAACCGGTTAGGGTCGCCCCACAGCCCTGCCAGCCGCGATCGACGGGAGCCAAGGATGTCAACCCGGTTGTCCACACATATTCGTCACAACGTCGTCGGCTACGTCGCGATCGGCCTCTTCGCCATCGGCGGCACCGCCTACGCCACCCACCCGGGCGGGACGAACACGATCAGCTCCGGGGACATCATCAACGGCGAGGTCAAGACCGCCGATCTCGGTCCAGACTCGGTCGGCACGACCAAGATCCTCGACGGCCAGGTTCGCAGCGGGGACATCGGCGACAACAAGGTCGAGGGCGTCGACGTCCTCGAGTCGAGCCTCGTCGGGGTGAACGCAGCCCAGGTCGACGGGGTCAACGCCGCCGTGATCGACGAGCAGACGACCGCTACCACCCCCGCGCCGATCGAGGTCCTGAACATGGGCGGCCTGATCCTGAGGCTCGAGTGCGTGAACACCGACCTCTTCAAGCCGACGCTGGTGGCCGCGACGACCGTGGACGATGCGATCTTCCGTTCCCGCGAGATGCCCGATGGCGGCACCGACGAGGTCGTGACGGAGAACGACGACAACGACTTCGATTCCGGGGCCGCAGACGAGAAGACGCTGTACGAGGCCGACGAGGGCTCGGGCCTGATCAACTACCGCACTCCCGCCGGCTCCGACGTCACCGTGCAGTACATGGTCGACGGGATCGGCACCTCGGTCGGGGGCTGCACGGTGAGCGGCACCGCCTTCCAGGGCAACGGCTGAGCCCAGCGCCCCCGGCAGGATTCGAACCTGCGACCTGCGGAGTAGAAATCCGCTGCTCTATCCGGGCTGAGCTACAGGGGCTGCGGTCAGATTAGACCGCGGGGTCGCCGTCCCTGCCGCCGCGGCCGCCGCCACGCCGGCCTCTACCCCGGCCACCGCGCCCGTGTCCGCCGCGGCCCTGCTTGGAGCCCTCATCGCGCCTGACCCTGCCGGTGCGCTCGGGCTCCGCCGGCGTGGCTTCGGCCGCGGGCGCGTCCGTGGGCGGAGGTGCGGGTGACGCGACCGAGTCGTCCCCTGGATCCTTGATCGCCTCGACCGCGTCCTTTGCCTTGTCGACGAAGCTCCCCTTGCTCGAGGCGATGTCCTTGAGCTCCCCCGCGTCCTCCTTCAGGCTGTCCGTCCCGCCCCGCTTGTCGATCAGCTCCTTCGCCTTGTCGGTTAGGTTCTTCAGATCCATTCTCGTTCTCCTTCGTCGTTGCTCTTGAACCGTAGTGCCCTGGTGAACGCGGCCCGAACCGCCATCTAGACTCGGGAGCCGCGGGGCGTGGCGCAGCCTGGTAGCGCGCGGCCTTTGGGTGGCCGAGGTCCCCGGTTCAAATCCGGGCGCCCCGATCTCGGGCGTGATGGCGAATAGACTCGCGCGCCATGCGACGCCTGATCCCGCTCGCCGCGGTGCTGCTCACGCTCGGATTCGCCGCCTGCGGCGGCGACGACGAGAGCACGACGACCGCCGGCGCCACGGGGGCGACTGGAGCCCAGGGACCGTCGACCGCGGCGATGACCGCGAGCGAGTTCATCGAGGCGTCGATTCCGGATGAGATCGAGGCGGTCAAGCAGGCCGTCGAGGACAACCCCGACTGCGACGGCGTGGACACCGCCCCGGGCGGCGACTTCCAGGTCTCGGTCGCGATCGACGCCGCGAGCGCCGAGCCCGACACGCCGCTCGCCGAGATCGTCGCCGACAACTGCTGAGGCGGGGACGAGCGAGCTCGCCGACAAGCTGCGGGCGGCGATCGGGCCCGCGCTGGGGGATGACGAGGGGCTTCGCGGCCTCTGCGTCGCCACCCAGCACAGCATGTTCAAGGGCCGGATGGTCGCGATCGGCGTCACCGGATCCCGCCTCCTGATCCAGGGCGTGAATCGCAAATGGGAGCGAGACGGGGCGCCGCTGTCGCTGCCGCCCGAGCGGATCGCCGCCGCCGCCGCAGAGGGTGCCGGCGGCGGCTGGCCCGACCTCGGCTCGGCGGTCATGGACCGCGCCGGGGTCACCCTGAAGCTGAAGACGACCGACGGCGAGAAGCTGAAGCTGACGATGATGCGCGGCACCGGTCCGCTCGGCGGGCCCGGCGGCGGCGAGGTGCAGCGTCAGGGCGTCGAAGCGCTGGGCGCCTGGTTCGGCGCCCAGGGCGGGATCTAGTCAGGCCGCGACGTCCTCGGCGGCTTTGCGATGCTCGGCGAGCTTGCCGAGGCGGTCGATCAGCTCGCGCAGCCGGCGCGCCTCGGCGGCGAGGTGCTTCTGCGCCTCGGCCGACTTCGCCTGCATTCCCGCCCAGTCATCGTGGCTGGCGGAGTAGGCAAGGCTCAGTCGAACGGCGAGGATCGTCTGCAGAACCTCATCCCTGAGCTCGGTGGCGATCTCCATGGCTTCCCCCATTGCGCCCAATCTATCCGGCCTTCGCCGCGCCGCCATCCGCAGTTGTTGCCACACCCGATCCGTGGAAACCCGCAAAATTGCGGCAAACCGCACGCCTCGTTCACCCGCGCAGGCGGCCCGCTAGGGTTGCGCGCCCGATGGCCGAGGTCCGCCCGCTCAACGCGCTGCACTACAACCTCGCCGCGATCCCGTCGCTCGCCGACGTCGTCGCGCCTCCGTACGACGTCATCGACGCGGAGCGCCGCGCCGAGCTGCTCGCACGATCGCCGTTCAACGTCGTCGAGGTCGATCTGCCGGTCGTGCCGGAGGACGGCGACCCGTACGAGCACGCCGACGAGACGCTCGAGGAGTGGACGCTGCAGGGCATCCTCACCGCCGATCGCGAGCCCGCGCTCTGGGCCCTGACCCAGGAGTACTCGGCGCCCGACGGGTCGCGGCGAGTGCGCCGCGGCCTGCTCTGCCGGGTGCGGGTGACGCCGTACGGGCCGGGCCTGATCCGTCCCCACGAGCGCACCCAGCCGGGGCCGAAGGAGGACCGGCTGCGGCTCACCCGCGCGACCCGCCACAACCTCTCGCCGATCTTCTCGCTACACGAGGGGGACGCCTGGCGCCACCTCGAGGGGTACACCCGCGGCGCGCCGTGGGCGGAGGTCGCCGACGACGAGGGCACCGTGCACCGCGTCTGGCGGATCGATGAGCCCGACGTCCACCGCGCCGTCGCCGCCGAGCTCGCCGATTCCGAGCTGTTGATCGCCGACGGCCATCACCGCTACGAGACCGCGCGCACCTACGCCGACGAGATCGGCGACGACGGACCGCACCGGTACACGCTGATGGCGCTGGTCTCGCTCGAAGACCCGGGCCTGACCGTGTTCGGCTACCACCGCCTGCTCTCGAATCTCGGCGAGCCGGGGCCCCAGGAGGCTCTGCGCGACGCGATCCGCGCCAACTTCGAGGTCGGCGAGGTGCCGCTCGACGAGCTCGACCCGGCCGGCGAGGAGGGGACCGGAGTCTTCGGGTACATCGACGCCCACCACCGCCAGGGCTACCGCCTGAAGCTCAAGGATCCGTCGGTGCTGGAGGCGGCGATGCCCGGTGTGTCATCCGCCTACCGCGAGCTGGACGCCGCGATCCTCGAGTCCCTGCTGCTGCGCGGCGCGCTCGGGATGAGCGAGGCCGACGTCGAGGCGAAGCGCGGGATCGCCTACACGGCGTCGGCCGAGAAGGCGATTGCCTCGCTCGACCAGGGCACTCACGCCGCCTTCCTGATGCGCCCGACCCCGGTGCACCAGGTGCGCGAGGTCGCCGCCGCGGGCGAGACAATGCCCCCGAAGTCCACCTACTTCTTCCCGAAGCTGCTGACCGGGATCGTCTTCAACCCGCTCTCGTAGCGCGACGCGTACTAGGGTCGAGTCATGACCCGCATCTACACGAAGAAGGGCGACGACGGCAGCACCTCGCTCTGGTACGGCGGCCGGGTCCAGAAGTCCGACCCCCGCACCGAGGCCTACGGCGCCCTCGACGAGGCCGCCTCGGCGCTCGGCGTCGCGCGCTCCCTTTGCGGCGCCGACGAGGCCGAGCTCGCGGCCGACATCCTCCGCCTCCAGGACGACCTGTTCATCGCCGGCGCCGAGCTCGCGACCGCGCCGGAGGCGGGCGAACGCCTCGTCGACGGGGTCAGTCGCGTGACGCCGGAGGTCACGGCCGAGCTCGAGCGGCTGATCGACCGCTACATGGAGCGGGTCGAGCTCCCGCCGAAGTTCGTGATCCCGGGCGGCTCCCGGCTCTCGGCCGCGCTCGACCTCGCGCGCGCGATCCTGCGCCGCGCCGAGCGGCGCGCCGTCGCCCTCGACGGCGGGGAGGGCGTCGTCTCCAGCGATCTGCTGCGGTTCCTCAACCGGGCCTCCGACGCCGCCTACGCGATGGCGAGGGCGAGCGACGTCGACGACCCCGAGCTGTTCGCCGGGCGCGAGCGCGAGCAGCCGAAGGCATGAGCATCCGCGTCGTCGCGCGGCGGCGCGAGGGCTTCACCCACGACGTCGAGATCGACAGCGGCCACACGCTTGTGATCGACGAGCCGGTCGATCGCGGCGGCGCCGACCTCGGCCCCTCCCCCACCCGCGCCGCCGCCGCCGGGTTGGCGGCCTGCACCGCCGTCACCTGCGAGATGTACGCCGCGATGAAGGGCTGGGAGCTCGGCGCGGTCGAGTGCGAGGTCGAGATCGATCAGGGCCAGGGCTCGGCGTTCGAGGAGATCACGGTCATCCTGAAGGTTCCGGAGGCGCTCGACGACGAGCAGCGCGATCGGCTGCTGGTGATCGCCGGCAAATGCCCCGTGCACCGGGCGCTCTCGGGCGAGAGCGAGGTCGTCATCCACGACCGGATCGAGATCGGCTGATGGACCTCGGCCTCGCCGGCAGGGCCTGCGCGGTCACCGGCGCGAGCCGCGGGATCGGGCGCGCGACCGCACGCCACCTGGTCGCCGAGGGCGCCTCCGTGCTGCTCGTCGCCCGCGGCGCCGACGGGCTCGCCGAGGCCGCAGAGGAGTGCCGCGAGTACGCGATCGGAGGCGCCGAGGCCGGGGCGCTCGCCCTCGACATCACCGCCCCCGACGCCGGCGAGCGGATCGTGAGCGAGTGCGGCGAGCGCTTCGGCAAGCTCGACGTGCTCGTCAACAACGCCGGCACCGCCCGCTGGCGCAACCTCGAGGACGTCCCCGAGGCCGATTGGTACGACGCCTGGGAGCTGAACGTGATGGCGCCGCTGCGGGCGATGCGCGCCGCGGTCCCCGGGATGGCCGAGCGCGAGTGGGGCCGGATCGTCAACGTCTCCTCGACCGCCGGCAAGCGTCCGTCGGCCCAGATGCCCGAGTACTCGGTCGCGAAGGCGGCGGAGCTCTCCCTCTCGCGCCTGTTCGCCGATCGCTACGCGGCGCAGGGTGTGCTGGTCAACGCGATCTGCCCTGGCCCGACGAAGTCGGAGCTGTGGATGAGCGAAGGCGGCCTCCTGGATCAGTCGAAGGATCACGGCGGGATCGAGACCCGCGAGGAGGCGCTGCGGACCGCGGGCCGCAAGCGCCCGATCGGCCGCCTCGCCGACAGCGACGAGATCGCGGCCGCAATCGCCTTCCTCGCCTCCGAGCGAGCGTCCTACGTCGCCGGCGCCGCCTGGTCGGTCGACGGCGGCACCGTGCAGGTGATCATCTGACGACACCCGACCTGGAGGCCCTGCGCGCGAAGCTGCTCCGGCCCGAGGAAGCCGAGGCCATGGACGCGCACGGGCGCACCGAAGCCGCGGTGCTGGTCCCGATCTACGGCTGGCCGGACGCGCCGGGCCTGGTGTTCACCGAGCGCCGCCAGGATCTGCGCCGCCACGCCGGCGAGATCTCGTTTCCCGGTGGTCGCCGCGACCACCCGGACGAATCGCTGCTCCGGACGGCGCTGCGCGAGGCCGAGGAGGAGATCGGCCTCGCCCCCGACCGGGTCGAGGTGGCCGGCGCGCTGCCGCCGATCGGCACCTTCGTCACGAGCTACAAGGTGCATCCGTTCGTCGGCCTGATCGGCGACGAGCTCGACAGCTTCGAGCCCAACCCGACCGAGGTCGAGACCGTGCTCGCGTTCACCGTCGACCAGCTGCGCGAGAGCTTCGCGATGCGTCGCCTCGTCCGCCGCGGGGTGCCGATCCGCACCCCGACCTACCTGGTCGGCGACCAGCTGATCTGGGGCGCTACAGCCAGGATCTTGGGAGAGCTGCTGCAGCGGATCGGCGACTGACCGCGTTGTAGCCGTTCAGCAGGCGCCCGGCCACACCCTCGATCGACTGCGCCCCGTAGGCCATCGACGGCTGCTCGCGGGTCAGAATCGTGACCGAGAAGCTGCGCGGCGGCCGGCGCAGCAGCATCACCTGGTTGACGTGCCAGCTCGGTGCTCCCGCCCAGCCGCCCTTGAAGTAGAGCTTCCAGTGCTCGGGCGCGACCGGTGGGATTCCCCACCGCTGCGAGGCCACGATCTGGGAGAGCAGTCCCATCGCGTAGGCGCGGTGGCGCTTCGGGACGTAGCGCTGGATGCGGCTGAAAAAGCGCGCCTGCGAGCCCGCCGTGATCGTCGTCGCGCCCCAGGTCGGCTGGGTCGTGAAGTGGTCGAGGCCGATCTCGTCCGCAAGCCGGTACAACGCCGCCTCGCCGACGCGGTTGAAGACCGCGGTCGCGGCCTGATTGTCGGAGCGCTGGATCATCGGTTGGAGCAGCGCCTGCTCCGACTCGGTCAGGTCGTCGTGACGAACGCCCTGCTCCCGCAGGAGGGCGACCATGAACAGGACCTTGACCACGCTGGCAGAGCTGTGGACGCGGTCGGGGTGGGACGCGTGCATCTCGCCCGACTCGTCGACGACCGCGAACGAGATCCTGCCGGCACGCTGGTCGGCGAACCGCTTCGCCGCCTTCACCCGCTTCGCCCACTGGTAGTGCGGCCGCGCAGCATCCGCGGTCGCCTGGCCGACGGCCAACGACGCCAGCACAGCCGCGATCCCCAATCGGCGCGCGCGCAGGCTCATCTGGCTATGGTCCCGGACGGGATGGGTGAGGGCGAATCCAAGGAATCCGAGAAGTCCCAGGGCGGCACGGAGACCGTTGATATCAGCGGCACCCCGGCTCCGTCGATCGGCCCGAACACGACGTTCGACAAGCGTCCGCCCGGGGAGCGGCTCGCCGGCCACGACCAGTCGGACCTCGACGCGATGGGGCTCGAGAAGCGCCGCCAGGTCATCGGCGGCCGCTACAGCGCCAGCCTCACCCGCCAGATCGTCACCTATGTGATCGTCGTCGTGGTCGTCATCGCCGGCGCCTTCGGGCTGAAGACGCTCGCCGACGATCTCGACAAGCCGCCGGCCAAGGTCGAGGACCAGGCGCCCTGGACCGGCAGCGACGAGCAGCCCGCCGGGCTGCAGTAGCCCCACCGCCCACCCATCCGACTCGGAGGAGGACGGCGCGCCTCAGAGAGCCGAGAGGTCGCCGGTGCTCTCGAGCCGGGTGTTCGGGTCCTCGGCGGCGATCGCCTGCAGCTCGGCGACGCGGTTGAGCTCAATCCGCGGGAGGACGCTGATCGGCGTCCATTCTCCCGCGAGCACGACCTCGCCCGCGGCTACCGGCTCCAAGTCGAGGACACGCGACGGGAAGATCACCGCGCAGGACCCCTCGTCGGCCGACGGGCGCTCGTCACCGGCCCGGGTGAGGTAGGTCACCAGCGCCGACTCGTAGCCGTGGCCGTTGAAGTTGTGGCGCCCGAAGCTGATCGCCGCCGGGTCGGAGTTCCACTTGTCGACGCACTCGGATGGGAACGCAGCAGCGCTGCGCTCCTCGCCACCGCCACCGCCGGCGACGACCGCGACGATCGCCGCCAGCGCGACAGCAACGACGACCGCGATCGCGATCCTGCCACGTGCCAGGGTGCCGCCGGACTCCACGGCGCGAGACGGTACCGTCGCCACGCCCTATCCGACCAGCTCGCGCGCGGCCGCGACCATCCCCTCGAGCCACTCCTCGCTGCCGTACTCGGCGGCGACGACCTCGAACGGGATCCGCCAGCGCTCATTGGCCGAGCGCAGCGCCTCGAACGCCCCGGCCGCGGCCGCCGGCTCCAGCTCCGCGTTGAGCTCGTAGATCAGCGCGCGGACCGGCGTGTCGACGATCTCCTCCAGCAGCCGCTCGAGGCGCGGGCCGTGAAGCTCGGGCGTCGGGACGGTGCCCAGCAGCCAGTAGATCAGCGAGACGCCCTCGATCGCGTCAAGGACGGTCGCGATCCGATCCGGGTCGGCGATCGCTGCCTCGATCCCGGCCGCCTCGATCGCCGCCGCGCCCGCCTCGGTCCGGCTCGTGCCGCGCACGAGCCAGCCGGCCTGGTGCAGCGCGCCTCCGAGCGTCCGGCCGCGACAGCCGCAGCCGACGATCAGCGCCCGGGCCACTAGATGGTTGATTCCACGGCCTCGCGTGCGCGGGGGCGCGCGGGACCGAGCTGGGCGTGGCGATCGGGCGAAGCGCATGTCCGTGGACATGGGCGAGTCCCGAGCGTCGCGATCCAGCGACGGGATCCGTGGGTCATCCGCGTGCGTGAAGGCGTGGAATCACCCATCTAGACCTACGCGCCGAACTCGTCCTCGAGCTCGTCGAGGCGCTCGTCGTGACCGCGCCGGGCGCGCTCGCGGATCGCCTCGTCCTCGCGCGCCATCCGGTTCGCGTCGTCCTCGGTCAGGTCGGGGACGCCGCGGCGCCGCCGGTACTCGTTCTGGGCGGCGATCATCTGCTGGACGTCGTCGATCTCGAGCTGTGCCTCGACCTCGTGCGAGCGGGTCGGCTTCCAATCGACCAGATCGGCCCCGCTGCCGGGGTAAGCCCTGGCGATGAGGACGAGGCAGAGGACGATCAGCGCGATCGCCCCCAGGGTGATGAACATGAAGTCCACGTACTCACCATAGGCGACGTGGCATGATCGCGAGCCTGTCCGAGGCGCTGATCATCGACGCAGTGCGCACCCCGATGGGCCGCTACCGCGGCGCGCTCGCCGGCGTACGCCCGGACGACCTCGCCGCCGAGGTGATCGCCGCCGCGGTCGAGCGCACCGGGCTCGACGCGGCGCAGGTGACCGACGTCTTCTGGGGCGCCGCCAACCAGTCCGGCGAGGACAACCGCGACGTCGCGCGGATGGCGGCGCTGCTCGCCGGGTTGCCGCCCGAGGTCCCCGGCGTGACGGTCAACCGGCTCTGCGCCTCCGGCCTCGAGGCCGTCAACCAGGCGTCGCGGGCGCTCCGGCTCGGCGAGGCCGACCTCTACCTGGCCGGCGGCTCGGAGTCGATGAGCCGGGCGCCGTGGGTGATGGCGAAGCCCGAGGCCGCCCTGGCCCGCGGCGAGCAGACGCTCCACGACACCGCGCTCGGCTGGCGGCTGATCAACCCGCGGATGGCGGAGCTCTACTCGACCGAGGCGATGGGCGAGACGGCGGAGAACGTCGCCGAGCGCTACGGCGTCTCGCGCGAGGACCAGGACCTGTTCGCGCTGCGCAGCCATGAGCGCGCCGTCGCGGCCCAGCGGGACGGCCTGTTCGACGAGCAGCTGATCGCCGTCGACGCCCCGGGCCCCAAGCGGGGCGAGACCGTGCGGGTCGAGGCCGACGAGGGACCACGGCCCGATACGACGCTGGAGCGGCTGGCGGCGCTGAAGCCCGCCTTCCGCGAGGGCGGCACGGTGACCGCCGGCAACGCGTCGACGCTGAACGACGGCGCCGCCTGCCTGGTGCTCGCCTCGAAGGCGAAGGCCGCCGAGCTCGGGGCCGAGCCCCTGGCACGGGTGATCGCAAGCGGGGTCGCCGGCGTCGACCCCGCCTACATGGGGATCGGCCCGATCCCGGCGATCCGCCGCGCCCTCGACGCCGCCGGCCTCGAGCTCGGGCAGATCGACCTGATCGAGATCAACGAGGCGTTCGCGGCCCAGGTGCTCGCCTGCGCGCGGGAGCTCGGGATCGACGAGGAGCGCCTGAACGTCAACGGCGGCGCGATCGCGCTCGGCCACCCGCTCGGCTGCTCGGGCGCCCGGCTGGTGACCGCGCTCGCCTGGGAGCTGCGCCGCCGCGGCGCGCGATACGGCGTCGCGGCGCTCTGCGTCGGCGTCGGCCAGGGGCTGGCGACCGTGATCGAGAACCCCGCCGTTGGATAGCCTCGGGCGCCGATGACCGTGACCGAGCTCGCATCCGTCGACGGCGCGATCGCGCCGACCGCCGAGACCGTGATCCCGCTCAAGGACGACGGCCTCTACCGCGGCGACGGCGTCTTCGAGGTGATCCGCCTCTATCGCGGGCGGCCGTTCGCGCTCCGCGACCACCTCGACCGCCTGGAACGCTCGGCGGCGGCGATCGACCTGCCCGCCCAGCGCGCCGAGCTCGAGTCCGAGATCGCGGCGCTGCTCGAAGCGCATGGCGACGCCGACGCGCAGCTTCGCCTGCTCGTCACCCGCGGCGGGCGGCGGATCGCGCTGATCGAGCCGCTGGTCGAGCACCTCGACAGCGTCACGTTGGCGACCGTCCGCTACGCGCCGACCCTGATCCTGAACGGGGTGAAGTCGCTGTCATACGGCGCCAACATGCACGCAACGCGGATCGCCAAGGCGGCGGGCGCCGACGAGGCGCTGCTCGTCCGTCCCGACGGGACGGTGCTCGAGGCGCCGACGTCGACGATCTTCTGGGTCGCCGGCGGCGAGCTGCGCACCCCGGCGCTCGGGACCGGGATCCTCGACTCGATCACCCGGCGAGCGGTGGTCAACGGGATGGAGGTCGTCGAGGGCGAGTACGCGGTGGCTGACCTGCTCGGGGCGAAGGAGGTCTTCCTCGCCTCGACCGTCCGCGAGATCCAGCCCGTCACCGCCGTCGACGAGACCACCTTCGAGGCCGGCCGGGTCACCGAACTGGCCCGCGAGGCGTTCGAGGCCGCGATCGCGGCCGAGATGGGCGCGACCCCATGATCGACGTCACCGACGAGCAGCGGCTGATCCAGGAGACGGCGCGCGACTTCGTCGACAACGAGGTGATCCCGAAGGCGCGCGACTCCGACCGGGCGCAGAAGTTCGACATCGACCTCGCCCGCCGGCTCGGCGAGATGGGCTACCTGGGCGCGCCGGTCTCCGAGGAGTACGGCGGCCGCGGGCTCGACTTCATGGGCTACGGCCTGATCGTCGAGGAGGTCGGGCGCGGCGACTCGGCGATGCGGACCGTGGTCTCGGTCCAGACATCGCTCGTCTGCGGCTCGATCGAGCGCTGGGGATCGGAGGAGCAGAAGCAGCGCTGGCTGCCGAAGCTGACCTCCGGCGAGTCGTTCGGCTGCTTCGGGCTGACCGAGCCCGACACCGGATCGGACGCCGCGAACCTGCGCACCCGGGCCGAGAAGATCGACGGCGGCTGGCGCATCACCGGGGGCAAGATGTGGATCTCGCTCGGCAACGTCGCCGAGGTGGCGCTGATCTTCGCGCAGACCGACCCGTCAAAGAAGCACAAGGGCCTTGCGTGCTTTCTCGTCCCCACCGAGTCCGACGGCTTCTCGACCCAGGAGATCCACGGCAAGCTCGGCCTGCGCGCCTCCGACACCGCGGAGATCTCGCTGGACGGGGTCGAGGTCGGCGACGACGCCCTGATGGGCGAGGTCGGGGACGGCTTCAAGGTCGCGATGTCGGCGCTCGACTCGGGCCGCTACTCGGTGGCCGCGGGCTGCGTCGGGATCATCGAGGGCTGCGTGCAGGCCTCGGTCGCCTACGCCAAAGAGCGCAAACAGTTCGACGTCCCGATCGCCAGCTTCCAGCTCGTCCAGGAGATGATCGCCGACATGATCGTCCGCCGCGACGCGGCGCGGATGCTGGTCCGCCGGGCGGGGCTGCTCAAGGACGCCGGCAAGCCGTCGACGGTCGAGACCTCGGTGGCGAAGCTGTACGCGACCGAGTCGGCGGTCGAGGCCGCGAACCTGGCGATCCAGGTGCACGGCGGCTCCGGCTACGTCGACGACTACCCGGTGGAGCGCTACCTGCGAGACGCGCGGGTGACGACCCTGTACGAGGGCACCTCCCAGATCCAGAAGCTGATCATCGGCCGCGACGCGACCGGGATCAACGCGATGGTCCCGCCCTCGTAGGTACGACCCGGTGGCGCCGCTGGTCGACACGCGGATCGAGGACCACGTCGCCGTCTGCGTGCTCAACCGCCCCGAGGCGCGCAACGCGCTCTCGCCCGAGATGATGGAGGACCTCAGCGCTCAGGTCGAGCGGTTCGACGCCGACGCCGAGGTCCGCTGCATCGTGATCGCCGGCTCCGACGAGGTGTTCGCGGCCGGGGCCGACATCGGCGCGCTCGCCGAGCGCCAGTTCCACGAGGCGCTGTTCCATCCCGCGGCGGCGTTCTGGCGCCGGGTCGCCGAGTGCCGGACGCCAATGATCGCGGCGGTCTCCGGGTTCGCGCTCGGTGGCGGCTGCGAGCTGGCGCTGATCTGCGACCTGATCGTCGCCTCCGAGACGGCCGAGTTCGGCCAGCCGGAGATCACGCTCGGGATCATCCCGGGCGGCGGCGGGACCCAGCGGCTGGCGCGCCTGATCGGCAAGCAGCGGGCGATGGAACTGGTCCTGACCGGCCGGCGGTTCGACGCTCAGGAGGCCCACCGGCTGGGGATCGTGAACCAGGTCACCGACAAGCGCGAGTGGATGCCGGCGGCGCTCGAGCTTGCCCACCGCATCGCCAAGCGGCCGCCGCTGGCCGCGCGGCTCGCGAAACAGGCCGTCCTGGCCGCGGAGGAGACCGGGCTCGCGGCCGGGCTCGAGCAGGAGCGCCGGCTGTACGAGCTGTCGATGGCGACCGAGGATCGCGTCGAGGGCACGCGCGCGTTCCTGGAGAAGCGGAAGCCCGAGTTCCGGGGGCGCTAGTTCATGCCGAACATCTACGACCCGGAGATGGACGGCGAGCTCGACCGCGAGGGCTTCCGCCATCGCGGTGCGACCTTGGGCGACCAGGCGGGCTCCGAGCGCCTCGGGGTCAGCCTGTACGAGGTCGAGGCGGGCCAGGCGAGCGCCCCCTACCACTGGCACGTGGCCAACGAGGAGGCGCTGCTGACGCTCTCGGGCCGGATCGAGCTGCGCGGCCCGGACGGGGCGCGAGAGCTCGGGCCCGGTGAGGTCGTGGCCTTCCCGCGCGGGGATCGCGGCGCGCACCAGTTGATCAACAACGGCGACGAGCCCGCGCGCTTCCTCGTGTTCAGCGAGATGAACTATCCGGAGATCGTCGTCTACCCCGACTCGAGCAAGGTCGGCATCCGCGACCGCCATCCGGCCAGTGAGGGCGAGGCGATGCGGCTCAGCTTCCTGACCGGCGACGCGGTCGACTACTGGCACGGCGAGGAGCGCTCGTGACCAGCTTCCTCGAGCCGGAGTTCGACCCGCCCGTCGAGCGCGAGGGGTTCCGGGGCCGGCGCGCACGGCTCGGACGGCAGGCCGGCTGCGAGCACCTGGGGATGAGCATGTTCGAGCTCGAGCCGGGCAACGCCGCCTTCCCGCTCCATTACCACTTCGGCAACGAGGAGATGCTGATCGTGCTCGGCGGGACGTTGGCGCTGCGGACCGCGGACGGCGAGCGCCGCCTCGACGAGGGCGAGGTCGTCGCCTTTCCGGTCGGCGAGGCCGGGGCCCACCAGGTGATCAACCGCGGCGACGGCCCGGCGCGGATCCTGATCGTCAGCGAGATGAACGCCCCCGACGTCGTCGTGCGGCACGAGTCGAACAAGATCAGCGCCTTCGGCCGCCCGCCCGGCGCCGCCGGCGAGGGCTTTCACGATGTCTACTTCCGCCGCGACGCGGTCGAGCTATGGGACGGCGAGCCGCCGCCGCCGAAGCCGGGCGCGTGACCGGGGCGGTCGGCGTCGCCGGCGCCGGGACGATGGGTGCCGGGATCGCGCAGCTCGCCGCGCTCGGCGGCTACGAGACGCTGCTTCACGACCCGCAGCCGGAGGCGCTCGAGCGCGGCCTCACGCGGCTGCGGGCCGACCTCGAGCGCGGCGCCGTGCGCGATCGCTGGAGCGCCGCCGACGCCGAGGCGGCGGCCGCCCGGGTGCGCAGCGCCCCCGAGCTCGGCGATCTCGGCGCCGCTCGGTTCGTGGTCGAGGCGGCGCCCGAGGACCTCGGGCTGAAGCGCGAGTTGTTCGGTCGGCTCGAGGAAGCCTGCGCCGACGACGCCGTGCTGGCGACCAACACGTCCTCGCTCTCGGTGAGCGCGATCGCCGCAGAGGCCGGAAGGCCGGAGCGGATCTGCGGGATGCACTTCTTCAACCCGCCGGCGCTGATGAAGCTGGTCGAGGTGGTCGCCGGCGAGTCGACCGCCGAGCCGGCGCTGGCGGCGACCACCGAGGTCGCCGAGCGCATGGGCCGCACGCCGGTTCGCTGCACGGACGCACCCGGGTTCATCGTCAACCGCTGCAACCGCCCGTTTGCGCTCGAGTCCCTGCGGATGACGGGCGAAGGGATCGCCTCGCCCGCGCAGATCGACCTGATCGTGCGCGAGGACGGCGGCTACCGGATGGGGCCGTTCGAGCTCATGGACCTGATCGGGATCGACGTCAACCTCAACGTCGCCCGGTCCTTCTTCGCCCAGCGGCCCGAGCCTCGCTGGGAGCCGCACCCGATCCAGGAGCGGATGGTCGCCGAGGGACGGCTGGGCCGGAAGACCGGCGCGGGCTTCTACGAGTACGAGGACGGCAAGCCGGTCGAGGAGTCCCAGGCCGAGGCCGACGACGGCCTGCGCCGCAGGGTGCTCGACCGGCTGCTCGCCCAGCTCGTCAACGAGGGGTGCTTCGCCGCCGACGAGGGCGTCGCGGCGCCCGGTGACATCGACGAGGCGATGCGGCTCGGGCTCAACCACCCGCGCGGGCCGTTCGAGTGGCTCGACGAGCTCGGGCCGGAGCGGGTGCTAGCGACCCTCGACGCGCTCGGGGACGAACTCGGCGCCGATCGGTACCGCCCCGCTGCCCGCCTGATCCGGCTGAGCGGCGCGGCCGCGTAGCAACCGCAGCGGGTTGCGCCCCTCGGCGGCCAGGTAGGAGCCGAGCAGGATCAGCGCGAGGCCGACGATCGTCGCGACGGTGATCTGCTCGTCGAGCAACACCGCGCCATAGACGACCGCGAACCCGGGCGCCAGGTAGGTGAGGGTCCAGGCACGCGACGGGCCGATCGTCGCGAACAGCTCGTAGAGGATCACGAAGGCGATTCCGGTCCCGGCGATCCCGAGCAGGGCCACCGCGCCGACCGGACCGAGCCCCGGAACCGCCTCGGGGAAGCCGATCACCGCGACCGGGACGAGCAGCACCGTCGCGGCGGTGAGCACCCAGGCGGCGACCCCGATGGGCGCCTGCACCGCGACCCGGTGCTTTGCGAGCAACCCCCCGATCGCGTAGCCGAGCCCGGCGAGCACCACCGCCAGCCCACCGAGGAGCTGGTCGCCGGATCCGCCGAGATCGACGCCGAGCAGCACCACGACGCCCGCGACCCCGAGCCCGATGCCCACCAGGCGGCTCCCCTGCGACCGCTCCTCGTGGTCGACCCAGATCGCCAGCAGGGCCGTGAACAGGGGCGTCGAGGTGACCAGGATCCCGGCGAGCGACGAGGAGATCTCCTGCTCGCCGGCGGCGATCAGCAGGAACGGCCCGGCGACCTGGATCGCGCCGAGGATCGCGATCGTCCCGATCAGCCCCGTAAAGCCACGCAGCGCGTCGCGCCTGGCGGCGATCGCGACCAGGACCGCCGCCCCCATCGCGATTCGCAGGAAAGCGACCATCCCCGGCGAGAAGTCGCGGATCCCGATCTTGATCAGCATGTAGCTCGCGCCCCAGATCGCGCTGAGGGTCAGCAGCAGGGTCCAGGCGCGGCGGTTCACCCAACCGAGGGTAGCCGCGCGGCGGCGCGGCCCAATTCGCGAATGCGATCGGTTCGATCGGGCGAACCGATCGGTCTCGTGGGCCCTATGCGCCCATCAGGCCGATTGATTCGCGATCAGCGGCAGCTGAACACCACCCCCACCCAGCGGCGTGCCGCACCGCGGCCCGGGGGCGCGAGCCGCCTACGGCCGCTCGATCTCGCCGTAGTTGATGCCGCCGTAGGAGAACGCCGGCAGCACCGGCCACTGGCGCTTCCAGTTCGGCATCTCCGAGGACGGGAAGACGTTGAGGAAGCGCGGGTCGCGCGGGTTCGGGTCGGCGAGCGCCTTCTCCTTGATCATCGAGTCGTACTGGTCGATCGAGTCCTCGAGCGTGTTCGAGTTCAGGATCACCTCGCGGCCGAAGTACTCCGCGTTGCGGCGCACGCCGGGGATCTTCGAGTGCTCCGGGTGCCAGGAGTCGGCGGCAACGCCGTTCTCCGACGAGACCCAGACGCCGTCGGGCGTGTTGATGCAGAGCGAGTGGTTGCCGTCGGTGTGGCCCGGGGTCGAGATCAGCGCGCATCCCCTCCCGAGCTCGACGTCACCGTCGATCAGGACCACGTTCTCGGTCGGGACGTCCTTGATCCCGTCGCCGACGTACCACGCCCACTGCATCGGGTGGATCGACGCGAACGTGTCCCACTCGCGCCGCTGAGTGATCAGCTTCGCGTTCGGGAACAGCGGCGGGCGCGGCGCCGACTCGCCCTCCATCGGCTCGCTCGTGCCGAGCACGAAGCGGACGTCCTGGACGTGAAGGTGGTCGAAGCTGATGTAGTCGACGTCCTCGGGACGCAGGCCGGTCTTCGCAAGCGCCTGGTCGGGCTCGTTCCAGACCTTGGCGATCAACCGGTACGCGAGGAAGTCGGAAACCGACTCGGGAAGCGGCATCCGCATCATCTGCTCGTAGAACGGCGCCTCCTGCGGGCCGGCGGTCACGGTCGGCTCGTACGCGAGCGTTCGCGGCCGCCCGTCGAAGCCCTCGAACTGGACCACCTGGAGGCGGTTGACGATGTTGATGTAGGGATTGGGACCCTTGGCGGCGCCGCCGAAGGCGAACTTGAGCGGGTAGGGCGCCGAGGCGATGTCGACGGTGCGCACGGCGCTGACCCGGTTCTCCGGGGTCGCGAACCGCTCCCGGAAGGTCGCCGCCGCCCCGCGGATCGCCGCCGGCCGATCGCCGCGCGGCCAGGTCTTGTTGGCGGCGTCGAACTCATGGAGCGGGCGCAGCCCGAGCCCTTCGAGATTGGTTTCCGGTGCCTCTATGACGGCCACGCGGCTCACTGTACAGTCGGCCTTGCCATGGAGGCGTCCGCAGCGCGCAGGGTCGGCTTGGCGGCCGGAGTAGGCCTCGTCGCCGCGGCGACGATCGCCCTCCTGCTCGCGGTTTCACGAGTCGAGGCGGTTCCCGCCGACCTACCGCCCGACCTGGTCACCCTGGCGATCCAGCAGGAGGACCTGGTGATCCAGGTCGAGGGCAAGCGCACGCTGCTGCGATTCACGAACGAGATCGGCAACCGCGGCAACGGGCCGCTCGAGGTCTACCCGAGCGCCGAGTCGCTGAACTGCGACGGCGACGGCGACCCTGCCAACGACCGGGACGCTTCGCAGCGCGTATTCGCCGACTCGAACGGCAGCGGCGGCTTCGAGCGCGGCGGCGACGCGATCGCCTCCGAGCGTAAGTTCGGCTGCATGCGCTTCCACGCCGCCCACAACCACTGGCACGTGCTCGACATCGCCGGCTACGAGCTCCGTCGCGAGCCCAGCGACAAGCTGTTCAGGCGCACCCGCAAGGTCGGCTTCTGCCTCGGCGATGCGCGGTTGGCGTTCCCGAGCGCGATCACGCCGCAGATCTCGACCTACCCGATGAACCCGCCCGAGCAGACCGGCTGCCAGTCGATGACCACCCAGGGGATCTCAGCCGGCTGGGCGGACGCCTACCTGCTCGCCCTCCCGGGCCAGGAGTTCGACATCACCGGCCTTCCCCGCGGGCACTACTGCCTGATCAGCCGGGCCGATCCGACCGACGTCCTCGACGAGCTCGACGAGGCCAACAACGTCCGCCGCGCGCACCTCGCCCTGCGCCCGGCGAAATTCGCCGTCCGCAGGCTCGACACCCCCTGCCGGATCTAGCTCGTCGGGTTCGGCGCGACCTCGACCGGCTCGCCGCCGCGCATCCAGTGCGCCTCGGGCGAGGGCGGGGTGTCGCGCAGGAACCACTCGGCGTCGAGCGCGCCCATGCAGCCGGTGCCGGCGGCGGTGACCGCCTGGCGGTAGGTGCGGTCGACGAGGTCGCCGACCGCGAACGCGCCCGCCAGGTTCGTGCGGGTCGACTTGCCCTGGGTGAGCACGTAGCCCTCGTCGTCGGTGTCGACCTGGCCCTCGACCAGCTCCGAGCGCGGGATATGGCCGATCGCGACGAACGCCCCGCCGACCTCGAGGTCCTCGGCCTCGCCGGTCTCGGCGTTGCGGAGGCGCACGGCGCGCAGCTTGCCGTCGTCGCCGGCGAGGAACTCCTCGGGCACGAACGGGGTCTTGAACTCGATGTTCGCCTGCTCGGCGGCCCGGTCGTGCATGATCTTCGAGGCTCGGTAATCGTCGCGACGGTGGACCGAGGTGAGCTTGTCGGCGTACTTCGAGATGAAGATCGAGTCCTCCATCGCCGAGTCGCCGCCGCCGATCACGGCGACGTCCTCGCCCTTGAAGAAGGCGCCGTCGCAGACCCCGCAGGTCGAGACGCCCTTGCCGCCGAGCTCGAGCTCGCCCGGGATCCCGAGCCGCCGCGGCTCGGCCCCCATCGAGAGGATGATCGCCTTCGCGGCGTACTCGTCGTCGCCGACGAAGACGCGCTGGATCCCGCCGTCGGAGAGCTCGACGCGGTCGGCGTCGTCGGTGATGAAGCGGGTCCCGAACTTCTCGGCCTGAGCGCGGAACTCGTTCATCATCTCGGGTCCCATGATCCCGTCGGGGTATCCGGGGTAGTTCTCGACGTCGGTCGTGTTCTGCAGCTGGCCGCCCCACTGGAAGCCCTCGATCACGAGCGGCTCGAGGTTGGCGCGGGCCGCGTAGAGAGCCGCCGTGTAGCCGGCGGGGCCGCCGCCGAGGATGATCACGTTCTCGATTCGCTGCTTGTCGTCGGTCATATCCATTCGTCCATCAAGAGTTTAGAGTGTTACTTCATTTTATGAAGTAAGGGCGTGCGGCTCGCTGATCGCGGTAGCCACCTCGGGGTCGGGTCGAGTCTCCTCCCAGCGGTGGACGGTCTTTCGGAGGTGGATGAAGGCGACGATCCCGGGCGGGATCGGCAGCCAGAAGGCGAGGATCCGGTAGAGCAGGATCGCCGAGAAGATCCCGTGCACGCCGAAGAGCGCGAAGGCGCCGAGCAGCCCGGCGTCGACCCCGCCGACCCCGCCCGGCAGCGGGATCAGGTTCGCGAACATGCCGAGGAAGAACGCCTGGACGACGACGGCCAGCTGGACCTCGACGCCGAAGGCGTTGAACGACGCCCAGAGGATCCCGATCTGGGCGGCCCAGAAGCCGACCGCGCCGATGATCGCCAGCGCCCCCCGCTCCGGATCGCGGACGAAGGCGAGCGCCTCGCGGGTGCCGACCGCCGCGGTCGAGGGAACGGTCGCCAGGCGGCGCACCGTCCTGCCCCAGACGCTCTCCTGGCTCGCCTGCGAGAAGCGCCGCTCGAGGTCGCCCGGGACGAGCGCCATCAGCAGGAAGATCACGATCACCCCGCCGGCGAGCGCCGCCGGGACGATCGTCAGCCCGGGCGGCGCCGGGGCGTCGAAGACACCGGTCCGCAGGAGGATGCCGTCGATCAGCAGGGTGAGCATGTAGACCGCATAGAGGAGGACGAGGAACGCGACCATCCGCGAGGCGGTCTCCTTGCGCGGCATCCCGGCCTTGCGCAGCGCCCAGTAGGTGAGCACGATGCCGCCGGCGCCTCCCGCCGAGAACAGGCGCGTCGCCGCCAGCCCCGCCATGGTGATGTCGTAGGAGTCCTTCCAGCGCAGCTCGACGCGCTCGCCGACGACGCCCTTGAACAGCGCCACGTAGGCGCCGAACATCGCGAACGCGAAGCCGACCGCGACCAGGATCCAGATCACGCTCGCGTCAGCGAGCCTTGCGCTCGCGCTCTGGTCCTCGAGCACCTTCGGCAACAGGACGTAGATGCCGACGACGAGCAGGAGGACGACGAGCGCGGTCTGGGCGATCCGCTTCGGGTCCTCGAAGAACGCGGGCTCCTCCGCGTCGGGCTCCTCGCCGGCGGCTCGCGGTTCGTCCACGGGCGGGATCACCGGAGGATCGAGCTCGTCCCCGTGAGCCCCCTCGGTCGCATCGCTCCGTGACATGCGAGAGCTGATCTTCGCAGGCGCGCTGGTCGACCCGGGTCAGGCAGGCGCGGCGATCCGCTCGAGGCGCCGCAGGCCGCGGTTGACCGCCTCGACCAGCGGCTCGACCAGCGGCTCGCCGCGGCGGACCGCGATCACCAGCGCGGTGCCGGCAACCAGGTCGGTGACGTAGTGCTCGCCGAGGTAGACGAGCGCGAAGGCGAGCGTGCCGGCGTATCCCCAGCCGAGCGCGCCTGGCACCCGGCCCGCCTCGGCGAGGTGGATCGCGGCCATCAGCGAAGTGGCGAAGTGCAACGACGGCATCGCCGCCCACGGGTTGCTGTTGAACGCGTCGTAGAGCGGGGCCCAGGCGCGCCGCCACAGCTGCTCGCCGGCGTCGACCATGATCCGGCGCACCTGCGGCGCGTCCTCGGCGACGACCTCGCCGGCGAGCGACTCGACCCGCTCCGGGATGTAGCCCTGCTCCGCCGACCACCACGGCGGCGCGGTCGGGACCGCGAAGTAGATCGCGCAGCCGAGGTCGTAGGTGGCGGCGAGCTGGCGGGCGGCGCGCGGGAACCGCCGGGGGTGGCGCGCCTGGACGAACAGCAGCGCGGCGTGCGGCTCCATGAACCAGGCCCAGTGGATGACCGAGAGGAAGCGGTCGAGCGCCGTCACCTCACCGGGGCGGCTGAGCGCCGCCTGGAGGCGAGCGGTGGGAAGCCGCCCCACCCCGATCACCCGGTCGGCCACGATCGGATAGCGGATCTTCAACCGGCGCCGCAGGGCCTCGGGGTCGTCGTAGGGAAGCTCGTGAGCCATCGTGAAGCCCCACATCTGGAGCGTGAACAGGGCGATGTCGCGGCCGCGCGTGCGGGGGCGGAGGACGGCGACCGCCATCGGGCCGGCGGCGAGCGCCGCGAGCGTCACCGTCGCCGGGATCCGGCGGCGGCGGCGGAGCAGCGGGACCGCGATCGAGGCGGCGACGGCGGCCCCGGCCGCGATGCGGACGGTCGCGCGCTGCGCGGGTGACGGGCGGAGCCGGCGCAAGGCGCGCGAGTATAGGAGCCAGGTTCCAGGTCGCGGGCGGCGGGCGGCGGGCGGTTGAGCGCCGCTTGACGATTAGAATGGCGCCGCCTTGAGCCGTCGGACGATCCCGCTCGCAGCCCTCTGCGCCCTGCTCGCCCTCGCCTGGGCGGCCGCGCCTGCCTCGGCGCTCGACCTCGCGCCCCCGGAGCCCCACTCGCCGAACGCCGAGGCGATCCACTCCAGCTACGTCGTCCTGATCGTGATCAACTTCGTCCTAATGGCGGCGATCGCCGTCGGCCTGGTCGCCGCCGTCGTCCGCTTCCGCGAGCGCCGGGGTGCGGAGCCCACCCGGTTCACCGCCGGCCGCGGCGCCCTGCGACCCGTGATCGCGGGGTTGTCGGTGCTCGCGATCGCGATCTTCGTCTTCGGGGTGATCAAGACCGGCGACGCCCGCGAGATCGAGGCCGCGGGCCCCAACGGCCTCGGAGCCGACCAGACGGCCCAGGTCGGGGTCAAGGGCCTCCCGGAGCTGCTGACGATCAGCGGCGAGCAATCGGCGACCGGCGAGGAGCCGCTGACGGGCACGTCGAGCCCGGTGCAGATCGACGCGATCGCGCAGCAGTGGCTGTGGCGGTTCGAATACCCCGGGCACACTCCGAGCAACGCGCTGTTCTCCTACGGCGAGCTGGTGGTTCCGGTCGACACCCCGATCGTCCTCAACATCACCTCGACCGACGTCCTCCACACCTGGTGGATCCCGGCGCTCGGCGGCCAGGTCCAGGCCTCACCCGGCGAGGTCACGCAGACCTGGTTCAAAGCCGACGAGGAGGGGCGCTACGACGGCAACTCGACGATGTTCTCGGGCACCGCCTTCTCGCAGATGCGCGCCTGGGTCCGGGTGGTCTCGGTACCCGAGTACCAGGCTCACCTCGACCGCCTCGGCGACGAGCTGGGCGAGGCGCAGGAGATCGTCCAGGAAGTCCAGCGGACGGAGGCCGCCGAATGACGCCGCCCGCCACGCGCACCACCCCGCGCCCCGAGGTCGTCACCCGCCACATGCCCGCGCCGCGCCCGGCCTGGATCGAGCGGGCGACGAGCGCCGACCACAAGACGGTCGCGCTGATGTACATCGCCACTTCGCTGTCCTTCCTGGCGATCGCCGCGACGCAGTTCGCGCTCATGCGAGCGCAGCTGATCGTGCCGGAGAACGACCTCCTGAAGCCGGAGATCTTCGATCGTCTGATGACCGGCTCGGTGGTCACCTTCGTCGTGCTCGCGATCGTGCCGCTGGCGCTCGGCCTGATCGGCTACATCGTGCCGCTCCAGATCGGCGCCCGGGGAGTCGCGCTGCCGCGCCTGCACCAGCTCTCGTACTACCTCTACCTGGCCGGCGGCGTGACGATCATGGGCAGCTTCCTCTACAGCGCCCCGGAGACCGGCAGCGCCGCGCTGCCGCCGCTCTCCGACCTGGTCTTCTCACCATCCAACGGCGCCGACGCGTGGATCGCGGGCACGGCGCTCGCCAGCCTCGGCTTCGTCTGCTTCGCGATCAACCTCCTCGTCACCCTGCACAGGCTGCGCGCCCCAGGCCTGGCCTGGCGGCGGATGCCGCTGTTCAGCTGGGCGGCGACCGTGATCGGCTACCTGCTGCTGGTGATCGGGCCGGCGATGATCGCCGCGCTGACGATGCTCGAGGTCGATCGTCATTTCGACGGGGTCTTCTTCGACGCCGGTGAGGGCGGGGCGCCGCTGCTCTACGAGCACCTGGCGTACATCTTCTTCACCGGCACGTACCTGATCGTCCTCCTCGCCGCCGCGGGGGCGATCTCGGAGATCCTCCCGACCTTCGCCCGCAAGCCGATCTTCAGCCGCCGCGCGGTCTACACCTCGTTCGTCGCGATCGGCGCGCTCGGCCTGCTCGCCTGGATGCAGAACATGTACATCGCGCCGCTGAACGAGGGCTGGACGATCATGGCGATGGCGTTCGCGCTCGCCCTGATCGTCCCGATCGGCGTCCTCTTCTACACCTGGATCGCGACCATCTGGGGCGGCGTCCTGGAGGTCCACGCGGCAGCTCTGTGGTACGCGCTGGCGGCGATCGCGATGATCGCGTTCGGGCTGTGCGGTGAGCTCGCCTACTCGGTGATCCCGGTCGGTTGGGCGCTCGACAACACGACCGCGAGCCAGGGCGACACGCTCTACGTGCTGGTCGGCGGCGGCGTGATCGGCGGCTTCGCCGGCCTTCACTACTGGTTCCCGAAGCTCAGCGGCCGGCTGCTTGGCGAGGGGCTCGGCAAGATCGCCCTGTTGATGATGCTGGTCGGGCTCAACCTGTACGTCGCCTGCATGTTCCTCGCCGGGCTCGAGGGCCAGCCGGTCGACGTGTACAAGTTCTTCGAGGACACCGGGGTCGATGGCTACAACCTGATCGCGTCGATCGGCGCCTTCATCCTCGTGCTCGGGATCCTGGTCGAGCTCGGCAACGCGGCCCACAGCTGGAACAACGGGCTCCGCGCCCGCGGTCACGACCCGTGGGATGGCTCGACGCTCGAGTGGTTCGCGCTCTCGCCCCCGCCGCCGCACAATTTCGACGCGGTCCCGGACGTCCGCAGCGGCGAGCCGCTGCACGACATCCGCAGGTCGATCGCGCTCCGTGAGCAGTCGTTCACGCCACCGCCTGGGCCGGAGCGGGTCGCGAGCCCCGAGCCCGAGGCGACGCCGGAGCCCGAGGCGAGCGGAGCCGGAGGCGGCGCCGGAGCCGGAGGCATCGGCGGTCGCGACGGAGGCCCCGGACGCGGAACCCGCCGAGCCGGCGGCGGCGGATTCCGAGGAGCCCGCCGAGCCGGCGGGAGCGGATTCCGAGGAGCCCGCCGAGCGGCCGGACGGTTCCGACGACGGCGATAACGCCGCTCTATCCTGAGCGAGATGGACCCAGTCGCCGTTCGTGGCGATGCGGACGAGTTATCCCGCTTCCGCCGCCTCGTCACCTTCACGATCGTCGCAACGCTGGCGCTGATCCTGATCGGCGGCGTCGTCCGGGTCTCGGACTCCGGCCTCGGCTGCGGCGCCGAGGGCAGCGGCACCCACGGCTGGCCGCTGTGCGAGGGCGGTGTCCTGCCGGCCGACTCGGCCGAGTCGGTGATCGAGTTCTCGCACCGCGTGGCGGCAACCGTTGTCACGGTTCTGATCGCGCTCCTGGCCCTGAAGGCATTCCGCCGCCTGCGCTCCCACCGGCTCCTGGTTCGCGGCTCGGTCGCCGCCGGCGTCCTCGTCCTCGCCCAGGCGGCGCTCGGCGGGCTGACCGTGGAGAAGGGACTCGAGGACGAGCTCGTCGCCGCTCACCTGGGGCTGGCGATGCTCCTGATCGGATTGCTGCTCGTGCTCCGGCGCGGCGCCGAGGCAACCTCGGCGCCCGCAGCCGAGACGGTGCGGGGCCTGCGGCCGCTGAGCATCGTCACCGCGGCGCTCGTGCTGGCGACGATCGTCGCCGGCGGCTACGTCGCCGGGACCGAGTACCACGGGACCACCGACCAGCCCCTGGTCGGCGCTCACTCCGCGTGCGGGACGGGCTGGAGCACCGACCAGTTCCCCGGCTGCAACGCGCAGGGCCCGCTCTCGTTCGGCCAGTCGCGGCTCGCCGACATCCAGCTCGTCCACCGGGTGTTCATGTACCTGACCGCGATCTCCGTGCTGGCGATGGCGGCGCTGGCGCTTCGCCGCCGCGCCCCGAGCCGCGCCTTCTGGATCGCACCGCTGGTCCTCGTCGCTCAGATCGCGCTTGGCGCGATCAACGTCTGGGCCGGCAAGCACGCGGGGCTGATCGTCGGCCACCTGGCGCTCGGCACCACGCTTTGGGTGACGGTCGTCTACGCGACCGCGACCCTGATGCCGGCCTCGGCCCCCGCCCGGGAGCGGGTCGTGCGGGCCGACCGGGGTGAGGCGGTGACGGCCTGATGGAGAGCGCGACCACCACCAGCCTCGGGCTGACCCGCCAGCGGTCGCTCGCCCGGACGGCCCGCGACTACGCCTCGCTGACCAAACCGCGGATCATCTCGCTGCTGCTGTTGACGACCGTGGCGACGATGATCGTCGCCCTGGGCTCGTTCCCGCCGATCGAGACCGTGCTCTGGACGATGCTCGGCGGCTACCTGGCGGCAGGCGGCGCCGGGGCGATCAACCACTACCTCGACCGCGAGCGCGACGCGCGGATGGTCCGCACCCAGGGGCGGCCGCTGGTCACCGGGCGGATCGAGCCCGTGCACGGCCTCGCCTTCGGGATCGCGCTCGGCGTCCTGGCGACGATCCAGCTCGCCCTGACCGTGAACGCGCTCTCGGCGGAGCTGGCGCTCGCCGGGCTGCTCGGTTACGTCGTCGTCTACACCGTCTGGTTGAAGCCGCTGACCCCGCAGAACATCGTCATCGGCGGCGCGGCCGGCGCGATCCCGCCGCTGGTCGGCTGGGCGGCCGCGACCGGGAGCCTGGCGCCGGAGGCGCTGTACCCGTTCGGAATCGTCTTCCTCTGGACCCCGCCGCATTTCTGGGCGCTGTCGCTGCTGATCAAGGACGACTACGCCCGCACCGGCATTCCGATGCTGCCCGTGGTCAAGGGCGAGGCGGCCACCCGGCGCCAGATCCTGGTCTACACGCTGATCCTGGTCGCCTTCACCCTGCTGCCGGTCGCAACCGGGTTCCTGGGCGGGGTCTACGGCGTCGCCGCGATCGCCCTCGGCGGCGCGTTCGCGACCCTGGCGGCCCACCTGCTGCGCAATCCCACCCGCGCCGCAGCGCTGCGGCTTTACCTGTGGTCGCTCGTCTACCTGGCGCTGCTCTTCTGCGCGATGGCCATAGACCGGGTGGTCTGATACAAGATCGCCGTGGACCGCACCCGTGTTACATCGAATCTGACCGCCGGCCTCCTGGCAGCGTCGGCCGCCCTCGCGGTCTTCGCGCTCTGCTTCGTGGTCGCGATCATCTACATCGGCTGAGCCACGAGGATGCCCGAAGACCGCCGCAACGGACAGCCGCTGGAGCTGGTCTACGTGCCGGAGCCGTCCTGGCAGCCGGCGCTGATCGCCTTCGGGCTCGCCGCGGTGCTCGCCTCGATCTTCACCTGGTGGCCCTACGGCGTCATCGGCGCGGTCGTCGCCCTCGGCGCCCTGTGGGCATGGATTCGCGATGCGCGCGAGAACTTCAACCGCCTGCCCCGCAAGCAGCGGATCGCGACCGCGGTGATCCCGGCCGTGCCGCTGCAGCGCAGCTCGAAGCGCGGCGAGTAGCGGCGTCCGCCCGCGGCGCTGGCGGCGGGTCGATGCCGTTCTGTAGGGGGGTGGTGCACGAAACCACCTCATATCGGTACGAACGTGCAGGACCCCCTCCCCTACCCAGCGAGATCGGCTCCGTGCCGGCACCGCTGCCTCGGCTCGGCGCCCGCCTAGACCGCGTTCTGCTCGGCTTCCGGCGAGGTCATGCTCGCCGTCGCGCCGTCGGAGGTCCAGACGCGGACGATGTCGCGCATCGACAGCACCCCGATCAGCTCGCCCGCCTCGACGACGACCAGGTGGCGGATGTGGCGGCGCGACATCTCGACCGCGGCCCGCTCGAGGCTCCAGTCGGGAGCGGCCGAGATCACCGTGTCGGTCATGTGGTCGCCGACCCGCTCGACGTCGGGGTCCTCGCCGCGTCCGAGCGAGTTGAGGATGTCGCGCTCGGAGACGACGCCCGGACCGGGCTGCTCCTCGTCGAGGACGACCGCGGCGCCGACACCCTTCTCCGTCATCCGCTGCGCGGCCTCGCGCAGCGTGTGGCCGGCCCCTACGGTGAGCACCACGCTCGACATCCCCTGACGGACTTCCATCTACCCGACGTCCTTCTCCAATCGCATGTGCAGATCGGCTCGAACCCTAACGGATGCGCGCCCGCTTGCCCACGGCTCTGGGGCGCCGGATGGATAGGATTCGCGCCGTGCGCGCAGCCCCCTCCCGTAGTCGCCGGCGGATCGCCCCGGCCCGCCTTGGCGTCGTCGCGGCGGCGCTCGTGGCGGCCCTTGCGGTGGGCGGCTGCGACGCCACCGAGGACGCCGACATCGACCGCGGGCGGGCGCTGTTCCTGCAGAAGTGCGGCACCTGCCACGCCCTCGCGGAGGCCGGGACCAGCGTCGATATCGGCCCCGACCTCGACGCCTCCTTCGCCGATGCTCGCGCCGCGGGTATGGACAACGACACGATCGAGGGGGTCGTCCAGACGCAGATCGAGTCGCCGCGGTACATCGAACCGAACGCCGCCAACTACGACAGGGTCTACATGCCGGCCGAGCTCGTCACCGGGCAGGACGCCGAGGACGTCGCCACCTACGTCGCCAGCGTCGCCGGGGTGCCGGGGGCGAAGCCGCCGCAGCTCGCGCCGCCGCAGCTGTTCGCCGAGAAGTGCGGCATCTGTCACGCGCTGCAGGCGGCCGGGACGACCTCGGCCACCGGTCCCGACCTGGACCAGGCACTGGCCGGCAAGGACGCGGCGTTCGTGGAGGAGTCGATCGTCGACCCTGAAAACGAGATCGCGCAGGGCTTCTCGGCCGGGATCATGCCCGGCGACTTCGGCACGACCCTGACGCCCGACGATCTCAAGGGCCTGGTCGACTACCTGCTGAAGAGCGTCGGCGGCGGCGGCTCGAGCGGCGGCTGACCCGAAACTACGGCCTCAGGCCGCCGGCGCGCGCTCGGCCTCGAGGTCGACGACGACGTGGGTGACGGGGAGCGGGATGTCGGCCTCGGCGCGCTCGACGACACCGCTCTCGAGCCACTTCGAACGCTCCGGCGGGTGGGTGGAGATGATCACCTCGTCGGCGGGGAAGGTCGCCAGCGCGTCCTCGATCGCCGCGTTCGGATCGTGGTGGTCGCCGACCGTGCCGCGGGCGTTGAGGCCGGCCTCCTTCATCGCCGCCAGCGAATCCTCGAGCCGCACGCGCGCCTCGGCGATCGCGCCGTCGACGTCGTGCGCCAGGTGCTCGAGACGCGAGTGCGGGAGCGCCGGGACGACGACCAGGATCTCGGTCGGCCGGTCCGTGTGGTGCTCATTGATCTCGTTCAGCAGCGAGCGGCCGGCGACCGTCTGGTTGGCGACCACGAGGATGCGGTGGACGCCGTCGTCGTTGTGGGCGACCTCGGCCTCGTGCGGGAGCGTGCCGCGCGAGCCGCGCCAGATCAGGCCGATCCCGATCCCGAGCTCGACCCCGAGCGCGACCAGGCCCCACGCCGGCCCGGCGGCGAGCCCGAGCACGATCACCGGCAGGGCGGCGAGCCCGACGATCACCACGAGCCGGAACATCTCGGCCTCGGAACGGAGCGGGTTGTGCATCGGGACCTCCTCGCGTCGCCGGATCCCCGGTCAAAGTATCGCGCCATCGACCATCGGTCCAGCCACATTCAATACGGCCGTTCGCGGCGGTAGGGTCCCGCCCGGCAGGGACCCGTTCCTACTGAAGGAGAGCGATGAAGAGGATCGTGCTCGGAGCGATCGCGGTCGGCGTCCTGACCGCCGCGATCGTCGCACCGGCAAGCGGCGGACTGGTCGAGCCGGTGCCACAGGTCTACGCGCCGAAGGACTGCGAGACGCCGAAGAAGAAGCCGCACCGGATCACCCTGGCCTGCGCCGACGACAACGCCCTGCTGCGGAAGATGAAGTGGTCGTCCTGGGGCGGCGAGAAGGCCAAGGGCGAGGGCTGGTTCTACATCAACGAATGCGACCCGAACTGCGCCGAGGGCGACTTCATCAGCTACGGCGTGAAGGCGAAGCTGACGAAGATCAAGACCAAGCAGTGCGGCGGTCAGACGGTGGACCTGTACCGGCGCGCGAAGCTGCGTTTCATCGGCGAGGTGCCGCCCCACGCGGGCAACCTGATCGAGTGGAAGCTCGCCTGTAACGCGTAGCGCGGGCCGGCGCGAGCTGGGGGCGGTCGGGCGCCGGCCCGGCCGCCCCCCGTTGCTCTACGGGCTACCTCGTCTACCGCGCCGAGCACAGCGAGTTCTAGACGCCGACTGGCGTGCAAGCCGGAGGTAGCGCTTTTTCGTCGTGAGCGCGCATCTCGCCGAACGTCCCTGGACTGGGCATACACGCACAGTTGAGGGACGTTCACGGCTCGTCGGGAGGCACGCATCCCATGCTGAGTGCGCGTTTTTTTCGCCGAGCTTTGATGGCCGCGCGGACAACCGCTCGGCGCCGGCTGCAGACGCCGGTACCGACACGAATCCGTGCACGAATTTCCGCGCGTCGTCCCGCGAGTGTCCCGCAGCGACACCACTTGGCTTGGTAGAGCCGAAACTAGAGGATGTAGACGGCCGTGAAGACGATGATCCACATCGTCCGCCCAGGGCTTCAGTAAGGGAAGTGTCGCTTGTTCAAGCCGTTTTCGGGTCGCCTCGGGTCGCCTCGGGTCGCCGAATCGCTGCACGATTGTCCCGCGGTTGTCCCGAGCTCGGAGCGGCGGCGCGCGCCTGTTCCTCGGCGCGGCCGCGCTGAGCGTCGAGATAGTCAGTCAGAAGACCCGCGGCCTCCTCCTCGGACCCGGGCATCAGGTGCCCATAGCGATCGAGCGTGATCCCGATCTTCGCGTGGCCCATGAACGTCGAGAGAGCCTTCGCGTTGACCCCGGCCGCGATCATCAGCGATGCGAAGGTGTGGCGGCACTCGTGCGGAGTCAGACGCGTCAGGCCCGCGTCCTTCCAGGCCATATCCGCCCGCCGCTGAAGCATGTTGGGCGCGAACGGGCTGTGGGCGGTACGGCCGAAGATCAGATCAGGACCCGGTCGACCCGCTCGCGCCAGTAGATCGAGCAGGTGATCTCGGAGAACGGCCGCGATCGGAACCTTCCGCCGCCCCGCGTGCGACTTGAGCTTGATCTCGCCATGCGCCGGGTCCCAACCGCGTTCAACGTGAATCACGCCGCGGGCAAGGTCAACGTCGTCGACCCGGAGCGCTCGAAGCTCACCGAGCCGAAGGCCCGCGTACATCGCCGTCGCCCAGATCTCCCGATCCCTCGCCGGCGCGGCTGCGATCAACATTTCGGCCTCGTCGGCCGATGCGTAGCGCTCTCGACGACCGCGGACCGCCGGTAGCTGAAGACCGGAACAGGGGTTGATGACCAACTCGCCGCGGCTGATCGCACGGCGATAGATGGCGCGCACCGGAAGCAAGGCCACCTGAATCGCTGACGGACTCAATCCCTCCGCAAGCAGCCCGTCGGCGAACGCTTGCAAGTCAGGCCGGCCAAGATCTGCGAGCCGCGCCGAGCCGAACGCGGGTAGGACTCGCAGCCGCATCGCGCCCTCATACGCCCGCAACGCGGACGGCTTGAATCGGTCACCCGAACGATTCCGGATCGTCCCGTCTTGCGCTCCCGCATACCACGCGTCCCAGGCCTGTTGAAGGGTGATCGGCTTCGGCGCTCGGAGCGCACCCTTCGAGAGAGCGACCAGGGCGTCGGCCCTCCACGTCTTCGCCTCGGCGGCCGAAGAAAAGGCCTTGCGGATCCGCTTGCGCTCGCGGTTCGACCAGACGCTCGCACGATACGTCGGCTCGCAGCTGCAGCGTCCGCCGGCCGTCGATCGACAGCCGTTCGCGTGACGGACCTCGATCCCCTCTGCCATCCCGCTCGACATTACATCCGGGCGGAGTCGGAGACACGATCCCGAGGGCCGGTGTCGAACAGATCCTCCGCGTTCTCCTCCGCCCACCGCTCGAGCTCACCGACCGGAATCACCCGCAGCTTGCCGCGGCGGATGACCCGCACATGCGGCTGGACGTACTTCTTGAAGCTCGTGAGTCCCATTCCGAGAGCGGACGCGGCCTCCGCCGGGGTGAGCGCAAGGCGGGGAATCGCGGCAAGTACTCGGACGTCGGCGGTCGGTTGGCCTGAGTGCAGCCGGCGGCCAGACGGCGTCCTCGTAGCCGCCGGCAGAGTCAGTTGCGCCAGGCGCCGAGCATCTGCCCGCGCTGGCGTCATCTCAACGGCCGCCCCAATTCGAGCACCCTCACCTCGTCCTCGGCATGCACCCGCCGGATCGCCTCATTAACAACCTGCTGGGTAGGGGTGGACGGCGGCACCACGTAAAAGCACCCCACCACGTTGTCGGCCCAACTCCAGGCCCGCAGGATCGCCTTCAGGCGCGAGCGCGACTTCGGGGTCAGCTCGACCTCATAGACGACGTAGCCGCCGTCGACCGAGACGGCGAGGTCGGGCCGGTGAAGGCGCGGGTGGCCGTTGAGCGTCTCCCCCAGCGTCCCGCTGGCGATCGGCTTGCCGGCCAGCATCTCTTCGAAGCGCAGCTCGCGCTCGGTAATCACCTGGCGCGCTCCGTGGAGGTCCTCGAGCTCGATCGCGACGTCGGCGACCGTCAGCCAGTGGTCGACCTCGCCGAGGCGGATCGCCGGGCGTTTGAGCCCCAGTCCGGCGTAGGTGATCCCCTCGCGGGTTGGGCTAATCAGGGTCGGGTCGCCGATCGCCGTCTGCGTTCGCTCCAACAACCCGTAACCAACGAGCCTCCTCACCAGCTCATAGGCCACCGACCGCCCGACATGAAACCGCCTGCCGATCTGCTCGACCGACACCGCACCCAGCCGACTTACCCACCGCACGATCTCCCGATCGCGGTTCAAGCCGACCTCTCCCCTTCTCCCATGTCCTTGAACCCATCCATTTCCATCCCCTCTAACAGCCCAATCCCCCGATAGTCCACGCATTGCTTTCGCCCCTCGCCCGCTTGCCACCAGCTCTTCTTCCTCGCCGGATCTGACCACCCGAACTCACCCCATGGTGGGGGCGGGTGGTCAGAGCCGGCGAGGCCCCCCACGGCCGATATCCATGCGGGCGAGGCCCGGAATCCGGATCCGGAGGTCCGTCCGGGTTTGGGTGCGGTCTTTAGGAACCGCCGCGACGCGCTTCGGGCCCGCGAGCTGGCCCGCTGCGCCGCCCTTCCGAACGGGCTTCGAACCGATTTGCAAGCGAGTCGCCCCACATCTGCTTAGACACGGGAAGTCCGCAGAGAGCTACGCGATCTCCAGCGCGCGCAGAAAGACACATCCTCAGCATGGGGAGTGATACTTCCGCGGTGACCGTGTTGGACCGCCTCGCGCTACGTCCCGCCGACCGTCCGGGCTTGGTCCTTGTGTGCCTCGGACTCGTCATCGGCGTCGCAGTTCTTGGGGCGGTGGTCGACGCTGACTGGCTACTCGTCCTTGCGGTCCCGCTCGTGTTTGTCGCGTCCCGCTGGGGCTACGGCGACTCGCTAGAACGGACAGCCGTGAGAACCGGCCTGGTGGGAGCCGTGCTGATCGTTCTCGCGCTCCTGTAGCTGCTCCGCATGGAAGGCGATACTTCTTGCCGTGAGAACCCCTGCCGAGGACCCTTCTCCTGCGGCCTGGCTCGGGGAGCAACTCCTGCCGTCCTGGTCGGCCCCGGATGGCGGTAACCCGGTCGGCGCGATCGTCCCAACTGGATTTGAGGCATACGCGCGAGTCGTGCATTCCCCCGATCCCGGTTCCGGTCTGACGTGGGCAGATGTCGCCGCGAGCACGGGTCGGACAATCCATCCCCTGATGGAGTGGCATCGGATCACAACGCCGGCTCCAGGCAGCGGCCGCGCGGCCTGGGATCGAACCCATGGCGAGCCGCTTGAGGGAGAGCCGTCAGACGATGAACTGCGCGCGCTGGCAAGCGTGCTCAGCAAGTTCACCGATACCCCCGAGCCGTGCTGGTTTTGCTCGTGGACTGGGTTCGGCGTCTCGATCGCTCTGCAGCTCGTCGGGGAGGAGAAGGTAGATGCTGTCAATCACTCCGAGCCCGAGCGGGGAGCCGAAGTGGCCCTGCCGGGGCGCGAGTACTTCCTGTCGTCCGGCCTGCTCGCTGACGTGACCTCGTTTGAGCATCCGCCGAACCTGTGGTGGCCTGACGACAAGGCCTGGTGCGTCGCGTCCGAAGTCGACCTGCTTGCGACCTACGTCGGCGGTAGTCGCGACTGCATCCAAGCGGTCCTCGAGCCGGCGGCGCTTGAAGCAGTTCCTGTCTCCGCCGAGCATCGCGTGGACTCCGAGGCGGACACGATCAACTCCGCCTAGTCGCGCGACGAGAGACCTACTTCGGACGAGGAGCGTTGGTGTCGAACCTGGTCAGATTCGGGCTACGCTAGGAGGGTGGACCTTCCGACCTGGCTTTGGGTCGCTCTCGCCGCAGGACTCATCATCGCGTCGTGGTTCGCACTCCGGCGCGCCAATGTCGTGCCGTCCCTCGCGCGACCGCAAACTCCGCTGAGTTGCCCGCTATGCGGTCGCGAGCTCGACTCAGAGCGGGAGCTCGAAACCCACCTTGTCGAGCATCCGCCCGCACAGACGGTCACGTTCAATCCGTAGCGCTTTGGACGAAAAGCGCCACTCGTTAAGCGCCGACCTTGAAGCGGATGTGGAGGTGCTGGCCGCCCCGTCGAGGTCTGCAGTCAACGCGCGAAATCTCCTCAGCGATGGGATCCGGATCGCAACGCCAGCCGCCGAAGTGATGGTCTCCCGGTGACTGGAACGTGTAGACGTCGGCCACGAACCGGACGGTCGGGCAGTTGACGTTGTGCCCCTTGGAGTCGAACCAGCCATAGCCAGCGGGCTTGTCGTCATCTCCGCACTTCACGTCCCAGCGGTGTCCTGCAGGCGCGCCGGAGGCGGTCGATGCAGCGCAGGCGGCAAGCATCGCGACCAGGAGGGATAGGCACCTCAGCGCCATTCGGGGATTGTGCCGCTTTGGACGAAAAGCCGCTACGTACGGAAAGCAGTCCTCGCGCCGGTCCCGCCGTTCAGCCGCCGGCGTAGATCGCGTAGTTGAACGACTTCTCGGACGGGTTGTCCTCTGCGTCGTAGATGAACACCTTGGCGACGGGCTTTCCGCCTGGGCCGGAAACGAAACGCGCGACAATCTGGCCTGGCTGCTCACTTGCCAGCGTCGCCAGCTGCGTCTCATCTCCATCGAGAGCGGCTCCTGCTGGCCAAGCGAGCTCGTACTCGCCTTGGAAGGGGGAACTCACGACTGGTTGCCCGAGCGATCCGCTCCACCCGCGCACACTGCCATCGAAATTGATGATCCCGACGCCAAGCGCCGCGCCGTCGATCGGGGCTGCGAGCTTGGAGCTAGTGACTGCCCGATCTGCGAGCTTCACCCTGGTCACCGCGGCACGCGCGAGCTTCTTCGACGTCACGGCCTTGGCCTGGATGTCGGTGGTGCCGATCTTCGCCGCGGCATACGCGCCGCCGGCCAAGGCGGCGAAGACTGCCACTGTGGACATCACGTTCGCGTAGGACAGACGCTTTCGCATTGCGAGGACCTCCGTCGACGAGCATGCGTCCTAACCCGGACGGAGGATCGGTGATGCGGTTGGAAGCGAGCAGTTAGGACGAGAAGCGCCTAGCCCGCCGCCCAGGGCGGCACGTCTCGAAACGTCGCAGGACGCGGGTCATCGGCGGTGGCTGGCCTCTCGTCGGCCCGGACTTCGGCAGTGAGATCTCCGGGCGAGTTCGGCGGTAGCGCGATTTTGACGACTGTCCAGTCCCCGTTCGCCTCTTCACGGGCCCGCCACTGACTGATCTTCCGGTCGGGATGCTCGGTCGCGAGCCGAGCACACACGCGTTCCGCTTCCTCACGCGTCATGCAACAAGGCTACCCGCGAGTATCGCTTCGGACGAATAGCGCGCTCTGCGTCCAGGTCACAGCTCAAGTCCGTCCGTGTCGAAGAGCAGGTAGCTAAAGGCCCGGTCCGCTGGGTTCCCGGCACTGTCCTGGGTGACGACGAATGGATGGGAGGCGCACTGACCGCTGCAGGCGGTTGTATGGACCGAGATCTCGCCCCCAAGAGCCTCCTTGAGAATCGTCGCGGATTGAATCGCACGGCCGAAGTTGTAGTTCTCAAGGCCGGGAAAGTAGAGGTGGTGGGCGCCAGGCGAGCTCGCCTCGACCCGTGGAGCGCCACCACCGGTCCGGTTGAAGTAGGCGAGCACTGCGCCGCTCTTGTCGATCGTCGCACCGACAAGCGCCACGCCACGTGCGTCCTGGGAGATGCCGTCGGTTCCCACCGCACCGTCGCGGACCTTGCCCGCGGTTACCGCGCCCTTGTCGGATCTTGGGGGCGGTCACGGCCTTGTGCTCGAGGTCGCGCGTGCCAATCTTGGACGCGGCATAAGCCCCGCCGCCCGTCACGACGCCGAATAGAGCGATCGTCGCCGTGACGTTCGCGTAGGTCAGGTGCTGCCGAACGCGCATGTCCTCTCCTTCGTGCCGACCATCTCGATAGTCGATATCAACGTCAGCAGAAAAGTTGCGCTCTGGGCGAAAAGCGGCCCGGCCCTAGCCAAGGCGCGACAATCCCGCACGTGAGGGGTTAAGCCAAGTGATGGAGAGAGGATGAGGTTGCCGCGGATCCTCGCAGCGTTTGTTGGGTGCGTGATCGCGCTGAGCGCGACCGGTGCGGCGTCGGCAGCGATCTACTGGACCGGGTCTGGGATCAGCCGAGCCGCGCACGACGGCACCAACGTCGAGGATCCATTCATCCGGGCGATCGGAGGCAGCGGCTTGGCGGTCGACGGGTCCTACCTGTACTCGCCGTCGCCGGGCGGGAGCCCCCGCCATGCCTCGATCGATCGGGCGCGCGTTGATGGATCCGGTCGGGCCAACGACCATTTCATCCTGACCGCTGGCGATCCGCGGGGGGTCGCGGTCGATGGATCGCGCGTCTACTGGACCCAGGAGTTCCCGACCTTCAACCCGCTGCCGACTTACCCGTCGGCGATCGGACGGGCGGCGCTCGACGGCTCGCAACTGGATCAGAACTTCATCGACCTCGGCACGACCCGGGTCACCGATGTGGCCGTCGATGCGGCGCACGTCTATTGGACGTGGACCGACTGTCCGCGCGGCGAATGCGGCGGCGCGGTCGGTCGCGCGAACGTCGATGGCTCGAACGTCGAGCCGAACTTCATCGTGACGGCCGACTACCCGGCGGGCCTGGCCGTCGACGCCGGACACATCTACTGGGCCAACCGCGTCGTCGACGCGATGGGCAACTTCTCACCCTCCCTGGCGGGCCAGTCGTCCATCGGTCGCGCTGGCCTCGACGGCAGCGACGTCGCACAGAACTTCATTACGGGTGCGAGCTCGGCCACGGACGTCGCCGTCGACGAGGCGCGCATCTACTGGTCAAACCTGTTTCTGAGTGCCGACGACGAGGGCTCAATCGGCGCCGCTCTCATTGACGGATCCGCGGTCGAGCAGAAGTTCATCGACACCTATGTCGCCGGCGCGCTTGCAGTCGACCAGCGACCTGTCCCGGCGCGGGTCGCCTGCTGGAACCGGTACTTCCCATTCGAGCCTGGCGGGCCGTTGTTCGTGACGGCGCCCCACAGGTGTCGTTGGTACCGGCGCAACGCCGAGACCTACGCGGAGGGCGCGCTACTCGGAAAGTCCCTCAAATGGAACTGGGGCTCAGGTCGCGCGACCGGCCGCGGGATGCTGAAGGTGCCCGGAACGGGCGGCGAGTACGTGCATGGCCGCGTGAAATTGGTCCGCCCAGTCGACTCCTGCAGGGGATCGGTGTTCTCGCGTCTTCGGTACCGCCTCAACGTCGGGGGGCGTGGCTCGATGGGCGGCTATCCGATCTACACCTGTCGATCCAACTACGACTGAGGCCTGGATGCCGCCCAGGACGAATGGCGCGACCTTCCCCCTCGCGCCAGACCAACGGCAGCCCAGCTAACCCTCTTCGGAGACCTGCGTAATCGGGCTAGACGGTAGGAGCTCCGGGTCGTCCTGCCAAGACTCGGTGCGACCGTCCGCATACTGTCGACGGTGTGTAACGCGGCCTCTAGTGCCGGTCGGGAATACGGGATAGTCGGTCAGGACCGTGCCTCCGTCGATGCGCGATTCGACAGTCTCGAGCAGGTTGCCGGCTAGGTCGCGGACCTCAATCCAAGCCTTGATGGGCATGGGGCCAGCTCGATCCACCGTGCGATGGTCTCACGACCTGTCGCCCGAAACCTTCACTTCTCGTCCGAAACGCAACCATCGCCTGCTGGCTAGGTTGGAGTCCGCGAGGGGCCGACTATCGACCGGGAGGAACCAATGCGTATTCGCGAGCACCTGACCTATGCCAACGCGACGGCGATGTTCCCCGCCGGCGTCTCGCTGGGGGGCGGCGCCGACGCGGCATCAAGAACTCAGTTGCACGCCGACCTCGCCAACAAGGCAGTTACCGCAAGAGGTCGACCCGGATGTGGCCAAGCTGTCGAAGCTCCGGTCCGGCGCCGGCGACCGGCGACAAGTGGCCACGGGAAGCGGCCCGGACCCGCACCCTGAGCCGCTTGCGAGCGCTGGCGGTGGCCGGGGTGATCGCCGTCGACGGCGAGGTCCGTGCATCGTTCAACAGACTGAGCGAGAATCAGCTCGCCGCCTCGAATACCTCAGCCTGGGTGTACAGCCTCTTTATCCCAGGCATTGCGGACGCGGGCCTGACGGCTCCGGACCATTTCTCCACTTCTGCGACCCTGCTCGAGGCGGTCCGGCGCCGCCCGGCGAGATCAGCGCTCGCTGGACGCTGGCTGATGTCGGCAGCCTGCACCCGGTGATTTCCACCTACGACAGCAACGGCAGCCCGGCCGACCTGTGCGTTGACCTGATCGGCTCTATCGCACGGATCACCAGGGGCTGTAACGGCTGCAGCGGGCGTCGCCGAAAGTAGACGCTCTCCATGCACAGCGATAGTTGCGCTTTTCGTCTTGACCTCAACCGGTCAATGCACCACCCCTGACGTTTCGCATCGTCTCATCTAGTCCGAGCGCTGTCGAGCTGAGGCCGTAGGCCGAAGCGATGTCAGCGCTCGGCCGGCCCGTCGATCAGCTCGGTGAGCTTCTCGGCCGGGGTCCGGAACCCGAGCGTCTTGCGCGGGCGGGTGTTGAGCTTGCGCGGCGACCTCGTCGAGGCGCTCCTGGCTCACTCCCTCGAGGCTCTTGCCCTTCGGGAAGTACTGGCGAAGGAGGCCGTTGGTGTTCTCGTTGGAACCCCGCTGCCAGGGGCTTCTGGGGATCGCAGAAGTAGACGTCGACCCCGGTCTCGACGCTGAAGCGCCGGTGCTCAGACATCTCCGATCCCTGATCCCAGGTCAGCGAGCGGCGAAGCTGAGCCGGCAGCGTCGTGATGCTCTGCTTGAGCGCGTCTCGCGACCGCCCCGGCGGTGGCTCCCTCGGGCAGGGCGACGAGCTGGCAGTAGCGGGTCGAGCGCTCGACCAGGGTCGCGATCGCGTTGTTCTTGGTCCCGACCAGAAGGTCGCCCTCCCAGTGGCCGGGGACCGCTCGGTCTTCGACCTCGGGCGGGCGCTCGGAGATCATCACCATCTCGGCGATCTTGCCCTGGCCCTGGCGCTTTGACGACTGTGAGCGGGCAAAGCGCCGTTGGCGGCGGGCCCTGAGGTGCTGGGTGAGCTCGCGCTTGAGCGTCCCCCGGGCCTGGACGTAGAGGGCGCGGTAGATCGTCTCGTGGGAGACCTGCATCGCGCTCATTGTCGGGGTAGGCGAACCGAAGCCAGCCCGCGATCTGCTGGGGCGAGTGGTCCTCTTTGAGGCGCTCGACGACGACGTCGGCGAAGCTCGGGGCAGAGCTCGAGCTTGGTCGGCCGCGGCCGGCGGGCCCGTTGCCAGGCCTCGCGCTCTGCGGCGTGGGCGCGGTAGCGCCGCCGTCCGCCGCAGCGATCGATCTCACGGGCGATCGTCGTGTGGGAGCGCCCCAGCGTCCGGGCGATCTGGCGCGCCGAGTGGCCGCGGGCGATCCCGCGCGAGACCTCCTCGCGCTCTTCGAAGCTCAGGCACCTCTCGACCGCCGGCGTCGCCGTGGCCGGATGCCGCCGAAGCTCGCACCTGGCGGCTTATCGTCACCCGGCCGAGCCGAGTCGACGGCCGATCTCGCGCTCGCTCAGTCCTTCGGCTCGCAGCTCCCAGATCCGATCCTTCACGGTCTCGCTCAGCGGATGGCCCTTTGGCATCGCCGCACCTCCTTCGTTCGTCAGCTCGTCGCTGACTCTCTTCGGTGGTGCGGCGGTGGTTTGAGTCCGCCATCGCTGAAGCAGCACTTTTGCGCGAGGCGAACTTCGACAGACTGCCAGCGTGAGCCCTCGGACGTTCTGGCTGCTTCTGCGGCGGTCGGCGCTCACCGCGATTGGGGTCTACCTGGGTACGGCCTTCGCCGCGGGTACCGCCGAGGGGTGCTCGGACTACGGGGGAGGTCGTGAAGGCAGCTCGGCCGAGATGGACCGAAGCCTGTTTCCGCCCACGCTGGAGTGCAGCTTCATGGGTCCCAATGGGAACGTTCGGGAACTTACGCGCGGCTGGCCGCGGGCGGCTGGGATCGGATCGGGCATCTTGGTGCTGGCAGGTGGGGCGCTTCTGATGGCTGCCCGAGCGGGAGACGGCCACCGCTACGACGTAGCGCCTCTTGTCCGAAGTGGATGTTCAGTTCGCGAGGTCCCTGATATCGCCGCGGTTGACGGCGTTCGTGGCTTGCGGCGGAAGATCACCGTTGTCAACCGCCGCCTCTACGGCTTTCGACCAACAGGAGTTGATCGTCTCGTCGCTGCTCACGTCGCCGGAGTGCTCGTCGATGCAATTGTCGAGTAGACGCTGGGCGTATGCGCGGTCTGACTCATCGTCAGTGCGATCCGCAGCGCCGCAGCCTGAGGCTCCAGCGATGAGAATCGCGGCGGCGCAGATCACGAGCACTCTCCCCGCCATCCGGGAGACGATAGACAAGCGCTTTTCGTCCGA